>CBDCBB010000010.1:0-3900157 GCA_965214155.1 Phycisphaeraceae bacterium | reverse complement strand
TCGCGGCCGAGCCGGGTGACGCGGGCGGTGACCCCCTCGCGGACCTCGACGCCGGCCCGCCGTGCCGCGTCGAGCAGGGCCCGGTCGAGGGCGTGGCGGGAGAGGGAGACACCGTGGCCCGGCGCGGCGTCTGTCATACCCGGTGAAACAGCCGACCATCCCCCGGTGCCATTGGCATCCTGCCCGTTGTCCGCGCTTCCTTCAGTGGCACAGGCATCCTGCCTGTGTCCCGCCCCTCCCCCAGTGGCACAGGCATCCTGCCTGTGTTCCGCCCCTCCCCCAGTGGCACAGGCATCCTGCCTGTGTTCCGCCCCTCCCCCAGTGGCACAGGCATCCTGCCTGTGTTCCGCCAAAGGCGGAAGCACTTCACAGCGGCCCCAACCCTCCGGGCCGCCACCGGCAGGACGCCCGCGCCACCGCGGAACCCCGCGGCCTCTTGCTAATTCCACGACCGCCCGCCGCCCGCCGCTCACCATCACCAGCCGCTCCACCGGCCGCGCCCCCAACGCCTCACATACCCCGCCCAGCCCCACCCGCCGCAGCGTGTCTAACGCGTACCCGTTCACGCAACACCCGCACACCTTCGTCCGGTCCCCGCTCCGCTTGTCGATGAGTAAGACCGACAACCCCGTCAGCGCCAACCCCCGTGCCGCCGTTGCCCCCGCCGGCCCGCCGCCGATTACCACCGCGTCGACCCGCTCGCCCGCCGCCTCGACCCCGCTCACGGCCGCCTCCACGTCAACAACATCCGCCACGGGAACCGCCGCCCCACCGTCGCCCCCTGCAAGCCCGCCCGCGCCGCCAACGCCGCCAGCTCCGGCGACGTAAACGCCGCCCGCACCGAGCGTGGCCCGTCGATGTGCACCACCGGGCTCCGCGACAAGAGCCGCGTCCCCATCACCGCCGCCGCGAACCCCGCCCCGCTCCGCCGCAGGTCGTTGACCAGCAGCGTGTCCCCCGCCGCGTCCCGCATCCGCGTCAGCACCGTCGCCGCGTCGTCCACCGTGAGGTGATGCAAAAACAGGCTGCACATCACCACGTCCGCCGCGGGCAGCGCCCCCTGCAAAGCATCGACCCGCTCGACCGCCAGCGCAACCCCCGCCCGCGCCGCCGCCGTCCGCGCGTGGTCCAGCGCCGTCCCGCTCACGTCACACCCCGTCACCTGAAGATGCAACCCCGCTCGCCGCGCTCTTTTCAAAACACCTACCCGCCACGTCCCCGCCCCCGCACGCCAGGTCCACCACCCGCAACGCTCGCCCTCGCTCCGACGCCGCCCGCCGCCGCGCCGCCGCCTCGATCCCCCGCCACACGATCCGCACGCTCCCCGACACCGCGTTGATCCGCCCCAGCCCCCGCAGCGCCGCCGCGTGCGCCGCCGCGTCCAGCCCCGGGTTGTCCATCACCTCCGGCACCAGCCGCCGCCCCCCGATCGTCTCCGGCATCGCCGTCGCCTGCGCCATCCCACGAGTCTACGCCCGCCGCCCCTCTGAACCTGTCTCGGGTGCCACACCTCGGCCGCTTTGGGCCTAAGTGTGACGGCTTGCTCTGCACGACACGCACACATCGCCGCAAAGCCGACGAGGTGTGGCACCCGCACGCCGCGCCGAACTCCGCACCCGCACTCCGCCGTAGTCATTCGTCCCTCCGTCCCTTCGTGCCTTCTTCCCTCCGCCCCTCCGCCTCTACCCCCTCAGTCTCTCCCTTCTCCCCTACCATCGCCCCATGCCCGAGCAAACCTTCTCCCGCGAGACCGCCCTCCCCGCGCCCCGCGCCGAGGCCTACGCCTGGCACACCCGGCCCGGCGCCCTCGAACGCATGATCCCCCCCTGGGCCGACGCCACCCTCGACAAGGGTGGCCGCGTCGCCAACGGCTCCACCACCACCCTCACCGTCGCCGCCCCCTTCCCCCGCAAATGGATCGCCCGCCACGAAGACGTCATCCCCAACGTCGCCTTCACCGACCGCCAGATCGAGGGCCCGTTCAAGAGCTGGGTCCACGTCCACAAGTTCGAGCCCGACCCCCAAGCCAACCCCAACGCCTCGGTCCTCCGCGACACCATCACCTACACCCCGCCCGGCGGACCGCTCAGCGGCCTCATCAACGGCTGGAAGGTCGAGCCCGAACTCGCACGCACCTTCGACTACCGACACGCCACCCTCGCCGCCGACCTCGAAGACCACCGCGACTTCGGCCGCGGCCGATCCCTCACCGTCGCCGTCACCGGCTCCACCGGCCTCATCGGCACCGCCCTCACCCACTACCTCACCAGCGGCGGGCACACCGTCCGGCCCGTGCACCGGCAGGGTGACGGCTTCAACGTCGACGCCGTCCGCGGCGTCGACGCCCTGGTCCACCTCGCCGGCGAAGCCATTTTCCAACGCTGGGACGACGAGGTGAAACACAAGATCCGCTACAGCCGCGTTGCCAAGACCCGCGCCCTCTGCGAAGCCATCGCCGCGATGCCCGAAGACAAACGCCCGAAGGTCATGGTCAGCGGCTCGGCCGTGGGCTACTACGGCGACCGCGGCGACGCCTGGGTCAACGAACAGACCCCCGCCGGCGACGGCTTCCTCGCCGACGTGTCCGAGCACTGGGAACAGGCCACCGACCCCGCGACACAGGCCGGCGTCCGCGTCTGCCTCGCCCGCACCGGAATTGTCCTCACCCCCAGAGGCGGCGCATTGGCCAAGATGCTCCCCGCGTTCAAGCTCGGCGGCGGCGGGCCCCTCGGCTCCGGCGACCAGTACCTCTCCTGGATCGCCCTCGACGACCACCTCCGCGCCGTCTACCGACTCATCGGCGACGACACCATGCAGGGGCCGTTCAACCTCGTCGCCCCCCGCCCCGTCACCAGCCGCACCCTGGCCAAGACCCTCGGCAAGGTCCTGCACCGCCCCGCGCTCATGCCCGCGCCCCGCGCCGCGCTCCGCCTCGCCTTCGGCGAGATGGCCGACGCCGCGCTACTCGCCTCACAACGCGTCGAGCCCCGCCGCCTCCTCCACGCCGACTTTTCCTTCCGCTTCCTCGACCTCGAACCCGCCCTCCGCTGGATGCTCGGCCGACCCGCGACGGCGAAACCCCACGCCTGATCCACCCACCGCCCAGCCCGCGGCGCATCCATCGCGCGCGGCAAAGCCGCACGCGTCCCGGCGGATGCTTCACCGCCTAAAACTTCGCCATGCCCGCACCCGTGACGATCGTCTGGTTCCGCAAGGACCTCCGCCTCGCCGACCACCCCGCGCTGCTCGCCGCCGCCGCGCGGGGCGTCGTGTTGCCCGTGTTCATCTGGGCCCCCGACGAAGAGGGCGACTGGGCCCCCGGCGGCGCGAGCCGCTGGTGGTTCCACCGTTCGCTCACGTCCCTCGATCAGTCGCTCCGCGACCGCGGCAGCCGCCTCATCGTCCGCCGCGGCCCCAGCGTCGACACCCTCCGGCAACTCGCCGAAGAGACCGGCGCCGACACCGTCACCTGGAACCGCCGCTACGAGCCCGCCATCGTCGACCGCGACACCGCCGTGAAGCAGGGCCTCACCGACGCCGGATTGAACGCCGAGTCCTTCAACGGCTCGCTCCTTTACGAGCCCTGGACCGTCAGCACCCAACAGGACGCCCCCTACCGCGTTTACACCCCCTTCTGGAAAAACACCCAGGAACAGCACGACCCGCCCCCCAAGCCGCAGGACGCCCCCGACGACCTGACACCCCCGGCCGAATGGCCCGACTCGCTCGCCGTCGACGACCTCGGCCTCGACCCCACCATCGACTGGGACGCCGGCCTCCGCGAAACCTGGACCCCCGGCGAGGCGGCCGGCCACCGGCGCCTCGACCTCTTCCTCGACGAGATCCTCACCGGCTACGCCGACTCCCGCAACGTGCCGGGCGTCGACGGCACCAGCCGCATGAGCCCCTACCTCCACCACGGGGAGATCAGCCCCCGCCAGGCCTGGCACGCCGTCCGCGCCTACATGACCGACGGCCAACGCAACCTCGACCAGGCCCAAAAGAAGCAGTGCTGGGTCTACCTCAAAGAGCTGGTCTGGCGCGAGTTCAGTTATCACGTCCTCTTCCACTTTCCCACCACCCCGTTGCAACCTTTGAAGCCAAAATATGAGGCGTTCGAGTGGGTCGATCGCGAGCAGGGCCGGCTGTGGCTCGAGGCGTGGCAGCGGGGTCGGACCGGCTACCCCATCGTCGACGCGGCGATGCGCCAGCTCTGGCAGATCGGCTGGATGCACAACCGCTGCCGCATGATCACCGCGTCCTTCCTCATCAAACATTTGCGTGTCCCCTGGCAGGAGGGGGCCAGGTGGTTCTGGGACACGCTCGTCGACGCCGACCTTGCCGACAACACCATGGGCTGGCAGTGGTCCGCCGGCTGCGGGGCCGACGCCCAACCGTTCTTCCGCATCTTCAACCCCATGAGTCAGGGCGAGAAGTTCGACCCCAAGGGCACCTACGTCCGTCGCTACGTTCCCGAGCTGAAAAACCTGCCCGACGAGGTTTTGCATCGCCCGTGGGAAGCGGCCCCGGAAGTTTTACGACGCGCGGGGGTGACCCTCGGCGAGACCTACCCCGAGCCCCTCGTGCAGCACAAGGCCGCCCGCGCCGCGGCGCTCGAGGCGTACGAGGCGGTGAAGTAATCCCCGTTTAGCGCCGTGACTGGAGGCTCCTGGTGGGGCAGGCTTCCAGCTGCCGTTGGCGCAAAGGACCAAATTCGCGGTGACCGACTTCGGGCTGCGCCCGAAAGCACGCTTGAAGCCTGCTCCACCAAAACCATGGCTGAATCGTGAGACAAGCTCTTAGCACCGCGACTTGCCGCGTCGTCTCTGGGAACCATGCAGCGCAACGGATCGCGGCGCTAGACTCGGCGGATGCCCGGACCCACCATCACCCGCGACGGGGCGCGTTACACGCTGACGATGACGCAGCGCCTCGCGCCGCCGCCGGGGGACCTGTTCCCGTTCTTCGCCGATGCGTTCAACCTAGAGAAGATCACGCCCGACACGGTGAAGTTCGAGGTCGTCACGCCGCCGCCGATCGAGATGCGCGAGGGGGCGATCATCGACTACCGGCTGCGGATCAAGGGCGTGCCCAAGCGGTGGCGGACCGAGATCACGGTGTGGGACCCGCCGCACCGCTTCGTCGACGAGCAGCGGCGGGGGCCCTACAAGTCATGGCACCACGAGCACACGTTCACGCCGGAGGACGCCGCTTCCGGGGGCGGAACCCGTTGCGAGGATCGGGTCGACTTTGAGGTCGGCCTGGGCCCGCTGGGCCACCTCGCCGCGGCGCTGTTCGTGAAGCGGGACGTGAGGAAGATCTTCCGCCACCGCGCGGCGGTGTTGCAGGAGATGTTCGGCGGGCCCGGCGATGGGTGAGTGGGTGCTGATCGTGCACGCCGCGGCGACGTGGTTCATGACCGGGCTGATCTGGTTCGTGCAGCGCGTGCATTACCCGCTGATGGACGGCGTCGCGGAAGCACGCTTCGTCGACTACGAGCGGCGGCACATGCGGACGACGATGCCGGTGGTGGCCTTAGCGATGCTGATCGAAGCGGTGACGGCCGTCGCGCTGGTGATCGAGCGCCCCGGCGCAGGGTGGCTGTGGGTCAATCTCGCCCTGCTCGTCTTGACCTGGGTCTCCACCGCGACGCTGCAGATGCCCGCCCACCGGCGCCTCGGCGGCGGGTTCGACGCGGCGACGCACCGCCGGCTGGTGGTGAGCAACTGGGGCCGCACGGCGGCATGGTCGCTGCGGGCGGTGCTCGTGGCGTTGATTGTCCACGAAACGATGGCGAATTAGCCGGCGTGCTACGCACGCCGCACGGGTCGCGTAGCGTCCTGGCTATTCTGACTTTCCATGACCACCACCCGCCTCATCGAGCCGAGCGACCGCGGGCTGTACTGCGCGGCGGGTGACTTTCATATCGACCCGTGGCGGCCCGTGGACCGGACCATTGTGACGCACGCCCACGCCGACCACGCCACCGCCGGTTGTCAACGCTACCTCTGCAGCGCCCCCGGAAAACCGGTGCTTGCGCAGCGCGTGCAGGCCGACGCCCGCATCGAGGGGCTCTTGTACGGCGAGTCCACCACCATCAACGGCGTGACGGTCTCGCTGCACCCCGCGGGGCACCTGCTCGGCTCGGCGCAGGTCCGCGTCGAGCACGCCGGCCGGGTCGAGGTCGTCACCGGGGACTACAAGGTCCAGGCCGACGGCACGTGCGCCCCGTTCGAGCCGGTGCGGTGCCACCGCCTGATCACCGAGTGCACGTTCGGCCTGCCGATCTACCGCTGGAAGCCGCAGGCGGAGGTGGCCGCGGACATCAACGCCTGGTGGCGCGAGAACCGCGACGCCGGGCGGACCAGCGTGCTGTTCGCCTACGCGCTGGGCAAGGCCCAGCGGTTGCTCCACCTCGTCGACCGCACCCTCGGCGAGGTGGTCGTGCACGGCTCGGTGCAGCGGTTCAACGACGTGTACCGCGCCGCGGGCGTCGACCTGCCCGACACGACGACGTCGACGGAGGAGAGCCGCAAGGCGGTGAAGGGCCGGGGCCTGGTGGTCGCCCCGCCGAGCGTGCTGGGCACGGCGTGGCTGCGCAAGTTCCGGCCCTACTCGCTGGCGTTCGCGTCGGGGTGGATGATGGTGCGCGGCAACCGGCGGCGCAAGGGCGTCGACCGCGGCTTCGTCCTGAGCGACCACGCCGACTGGCCGGGCCTGTTGCAGGCCATCGACGCCACCGGCTGCGAGAGCGTCGGTGCGACGCACGGTTCCACGCACGCCCTCGCCCGCTACCTGCGGGAGCAAGGCATGGACGCCGACGAGGTGCCGACGCGGTGGGTGGCGGATGAGGGCGGGGAAACAGCCTCTCAAGCAGATTCCGCAGATGGCGCAGATGAGGACACAGATTCGGAATAAGACGTTTGATTGATCGCCGGAACGCAGAGACGCCATGACGCCATGAAGATCATCTGCCCTTTTCCTCAGGTTTCGTTGGCGTCTCTCATCCTTGGCGTCTTGGCGATGACGGTTCTCGAAAATACCGCATACTCATCTTGCCGAGTCTTCTCCCGGATTGAAGAACATCGACAGGTTAAGTTTGATCGAAAGTGTCGTGCTTACACTTTTGCTTCCAATCTGCGTCCTCAATCGGCGTCATCTGCGGAATCTGCGTGAAAGGCTGCTTGCTTGAGACGCTTCACCAAACTCTTCAACGCCATCGACCGGACGACGCGGACGTCGGAGAAGACGGCGGCGCTCAAAGCGTATTTTGAGGAAGCGCCGGCGGCGGACGCGGTGTGGGCGCTGCGGGTGTTGACGGGGCAGCGGTTGATCCGGGCGGTGCCTTACCCGCGGCTGCGGGCGTGGGCGGCCGAGGCGGCGGGGCTGGATGCGTGGCTGTTCCAGGCGTGCTACGACGCGGTGGGGGATCTGTCCGAGACGTTGGCGCTGGTGTTGCCGCCGCCGGACGGGACGGGCGTTCCGCCCGTTGAAACGGATGGGGAGCGCGGCGGAGCCGCGTCGCTTCATGGGGAGGAAGAGGCGCTGCACACGGTGATCGAAACGCGGATTTTGCCGCTGGCGCAGATGACCGAGGCGGAGCAGCGCGACGCGGTGCGGGCGACGTGGGGGGTGTTCGACGCGGACGAGCGGTTCCTTTTTCACAAACTCATCTCCGGCAACTTCCGCGTCGGGGCAGCGCGGAAGGTGGTGATCAACGCGCTGGCGCAAGTTGCGGACGTCGAGCCGGCGGTGATGCAGCACCGTCTGGGCGGGAGGAACATCGAGCCGACGGCGGAGGCGTTTGCGGCGCTGTTGCGGGGCGGAGAGGACGACCCGGCCCGGCCGTACCCGTTCTATCTGGCTTACCAGCTCGACGACCCGCCGGCGACGCTGGGTTCTATAGAAGGATGGCGCGTCGAGTGGAAGTGGGACGGCATCCGGGCGCAGCTCATCCGGCGCGGGGGCGAGACGCTGCTGTGGTCGCGGGGCGACGAGCTGATCACCGGCGCGTTCCCCGAACTGCGGGCGGCGGGGGACGGGCTGGCGGACGGGACCGTGCTCGACGGGGAGGTGCTCGCGTGGGATGGCCATGCTTCCGGGGGCGGTCGGGTGCTGCCGTTCGGGGCGTTGCAGCGGCGGCTGAACCGCAAGGGCGTGCAGCCGATGCTGTTTGCCGACACGCCGGTGGTGTTCATGGCGTACGACGTGCTCGAACACGGGGGCAAAGACCAGCGCGAGCGCAGCACCGACGAGCGGCGCGCGACGCTGGAGACGCTGCTGCCCGACGACGCGGCGTTGCGGCTGTCGCCCCGCATCGACGCGGCGTCCTGGGAGGCGCTCGCGGCGGTGCGTGGCGAGTCGCGGGAGCGGGGGGTCGAGGGGGTAATGCTCAAGCGGGCGGACGCGCCGTACGCGGCCGGCCGGGTCAAGGGCGACTGGTGGAAGTGGAAGGTCGACCCGTACACGGTGGACTGCGTGATGGTCTACGCGCAGCGGGGCAGCGGCCGGCGTTCGAGTTTGTTCACCGACTACACGTTCGCGGTGTGGGCCGGGGCCGCCGGGAGCAGCGAACTGGTCCCGGTCACGAAGGCGTATTCGGGGCTGACGGACGCGGAGTTTGCAAAGGTCGACGCGTTCATCAAGCGGAACACCGAGGGGAAGCAGGGGGGGTTTAGGGCGGTGCGGCCGGAGCTGGTGTTCGAGATCGCGTTCGAGGGGATCAACGCGTCGGAGCGGCACAAGTCGGGGGTTGCGCTGCGGTTCCCACGGATGCACCGGTGGCGGACGGACAAGAAGCCGATCGACGCGGACACGCTGGGAAGTCTGATGTCGCTCTTGAAGACGAGCGGGGGTGGGGCGTGAGCGGCAACCCGGTCGAGCGGTGGTTTGCGGAGACGGTGGGCGGGGCGTTCGCGTTCCAGCGGGAGGCGTGGGACGCGCAGCTCGCGGGGCGGTCGGGGCTGATCCACGCGCCGACGGGGATGGGTAAGACGCTCGCGGCGTGGCTGCCGAGTCTGATGCGGTGGTGCGATGAGCATCCCGACGCATCAGCTTGGAAGGACCGCAAGCCCGAGCCGCTGCGGACGCTGTGGATCACGCCGCTGCGGGCGTTGGCGACGGACACGGAGCAGAACCTGATGCGGCCGGTGGAGGAGCTGGGGTTGCCGTGGACGGTTGAGCGGCGGACGGGGGACACGGCCCAGTCGGTGAAGCAGCGGCAGCGGGCGCGGCTGCCCAGCGCGCTGGTGACGACGCCGGAGAGTTTGTCGGTCTTGCTGAGTTACGCGGATGCGGAGCAGAAGTTCCGCGGTTTGCGGACGGTGATCGTGGACGAGTGGCACGAGCTGATGAGTACGAAGCGGGGGACGCAGACCGAGCTCGGGTTGGCGCGGCTGCGGCGGTGGAACCCGGGGCTGGTGACGTGGGGGCTGTCGGCGACGCTGGGGAATCTAGAGGAGGCGATGAATTGCTTGCTTGGAGCCGCGGCTCCACTTCCGGGGGCGGGGATGATGATCCATGGGCCGGGGCGGAAGGAGACGACGCTGACGACGGTCTTGCCGGCGGACGTGCAGCGGTTCCCTTGGGCGGGGCACCTGGGGATCAACCAGCTCGGGCAGGTGCTCAAGGTGCTTGAGGACGCGAAGAGCACGCTGCTGTTCACCAATACGCGGTCGCAGGCGGAGATCTGGTTCAACGCGATCACGACGACGCGGCCGCAGTGGGCGGACGACGTGGCGCTGCACCACGGGTCGATCGACCGCAAGGCGAGGCGGGAGGTGGAGGACCGGCTGCGGAGCGGGACGATGCGGTGCTGCGTGTGTACGTCGAGCCTGGACCTCGGGGTGGACTTTTCGCCGGTGAGTCAGGTGATCCAGGTCGCGTCGCCCAAGGGGGTCGCCAGGTTGATGCAGCGGGCGGGGCGGAGCGGTCACGCGCCGGGGCAGGAGAGCCGGATGTTGGGTGTGCCGACGCACGCGCTGGAGCTGTTGGATTTCGCGGCGGCCCGGGACGCGGCCGAGGCGGAGCGGGTGGAGAGCCGGCGGCCTTTGGACCGGCCGCTGGACGTGCTGGCGCAGCACCTGGTGACGGTGGCGATGGGCGGGGGGTTCGAGCCGGACGCGATGCGGGAGGAGGTGCGGAGCGCGTGGGCGTACCGGGATTTGAGCGATGGGGAGTGGGGGTGGGCGGTGGACTTCGTCAAGCGGGGCGGGCCGACGCTGACGGCGTACCCGCGGTTTGCCCGGGTGACGGAGGGCGAGGACGGGCGGCTGACGGTGGCGTCGCAGGCGATCGCACGGGCGCACCGGATGGCGATCGGGACGATCAGCAGCGACGTCTCGATCGCGGTGCAGATGCAGCGGGGCAAGCGGCTGGGGACGGTGGAGGAGAGCTTCGTGGGGTTTTTGAAGCCGGGGGACCGGTTCGTGTTCGCGGGGCGGTTGTTGCAACTGGTGCGGGTGCATCAGATGACGGCGACGGTGAAGCCGGCGACGGGGACCAAGGCGCGGGTTCCGACGTGGCAGGGGGGCAAGAGCCCGCTGTCGACCGAGCTGGCGGACGCGGTGCGGGACCGGCTGGACCGCGTCGCGCGGCTCGGGGTGGTGAAGGACGACCCGCCGGAGCTGCACGCGATGGCGCCGCTCTTGGAGTTGCAGGCGCGGTGGTCGGCGGTGCCGCGGGCGGACGAGCTGTTGATCGAGCACACGCACACGCGGGACGGCGAGCATTGGTTCGTGTTCCCGCTGCAGGGCCGGCTGGTGCACGAGGGGCTGGCGACGCTCTTGGCGCACCGGCTGACGCGGGCGGCCCCACGGACGGTGTCGGCGACGGTGAACGACTACGGGCTGGAGATCTTGAGCGCCGAGCCGCTGGGGCTGGGCGAGGACGACTGGCGCGGCCTGCTCGGGGGCGCGGGGTTGCTGGACGACCTTTTGGAGTCGCTGAACACGTCGCAGTTGGCGAGGCGGCAGTTCCGGGATATCGCGCGGATCGCGGGGTTGATCAGCACGGGGTTCCCGGGCGAGTCGGTGTCGAGCCGGCAGTTGCAGGCGTCGAGCGAGCTGTTTTTTGACGTGTTCAGCGAGTTTGACCCGGGGAATTTGCTGCTGGACCAGGCGCGTCGGGAGGTGCTGGACCGGCAGTTGGAGGTGTCGCGGTTGCGGGGGGCTTTGGAGCGGATCGGGGGGATGCGGCTGGTGGTGAAGGAGCCGGAGGGCTTGACGCCGCTGAGTTTCCCGCTGTGGGCCGAGCACTTGCGGGAGCAGCACATGAGCAGCCAATCGTGGCAGGATCGGGTGGATAAGATGGTGCTGCGTCTGGAGGCGCGGGCGGGGTAACCGAAAAAAAAGCGGGATAATTCAGCCGCCAAGGACGCCAAGAGCGCCAAGGAAGGCAGGGGAGGAGAAAGTTGTGGATGCGTATCATCGCGGCGCGAAATACTGGTTTGGGCTGATTGCGTGAAGATAGAATCGCTTATGAGATAGTCCCGGTTTGTAGAAACCGGTGAAGCACCCTGCCTCCCTTCGCGCTCATGGCGTGCTTGGCGGCTACCTCCCCTGCCTTCCTTGGCGCTCATGACGTCCTTGGCGGCAAACTTCGCACCCCCGGAAAGGACTCCGGCATGATTGAGATGAACTGGAACGGGCACGAATTTGCGCTGCGGGCGGACCGGGCGTTGTATTGGCCGGCACGGCGGACGCTGGTGGTGGCGGACCTGCACTTCGGGAAGGCGGGGCATTTCCGGGCGTCGGGGGTGCCGGTGCCGGGCGGGACGACGCGGCACACGCTGGATCGGCTGGACGTGGCGCTGCGGGACAGCGGCGCGGAGCGGCTGGTCGTGCTCGGTGATTTTTTCCACAGCCGGCGGGGCGTGAGCGATGAGCTGGTCGGACAGCTCGCGGCGTGGCGGCGGCGGTGGGACGGGCTCGAGGTGGTGAACGTGCGGGGGAACCACGACCTGCGGGCGGGCGATCCGCCGGCGGAGGTGGGGGTGAGGTGTTGTGCGGCCCCGTGTGTGGAGGCGGTGGAGGGGGGAGTGGAGGGGGGGTTGCCGGTGGCGTTTGCGCACGAGCCGGGGGAAGTGGCGGGAGCGGGAGTGCTCTGCGGGCACGTGCATCCGGCGGTGATGCTGGAGGGGCCGGGGGGGGACCGGATGCGGCTGGCGTGCTACTGGTTCGGTCAGCGGGTGGCGGTGCTGCCGGCGTTCGGGGCGTTCACGGGGATGAAGGTGGTGCGGCCGGGGCGGGGCGACCGGGTGTTCGTGGTGGGCCCGGCGGCGGTGCGAGAGGTGGGGGGGTCAGGTTCCGGGGGAGCGGGTTTCGGGGGGTCCAAGCGGAGGCGGGGGGGTGAGGCGGTGGGCGGGGTGCGCTAACCGTAAGCGGGGGGTTGGCAGTTTGAGGGGGTGAAGCGGGAGAGGGGTTTACAAGCTGTTTCACAACATCCTGCGGGTGCCACACTGCATCCCGTAGGCTTTGCGGAGGGTGCTGTGTGCCGGCTGCGGGTGACGTAACGGCACGGTCACACCCGCACACCGCACCCGCCCCAAGCGGCGGGATGCGGTGTGGCACCCACGGATGGGGATTTGAACCAACCTCTCAGCGGACCGCTTCGACGTAGCTTTCGCGGAAGGTGCGTCGCTGATAGTTGTCGAAGGGTCGGCCGTTGAAGGTGGCTTGGCGGTCGCGGGTGAGGGTGACGCTGGTTTCGAGGGTGGGCGAGCGGTAGCCGGCGAAGGCGACGGGGCCGCGCTCGTTGCGGGCGTCGATCCAGGCGGGGGGCGGGGTGGCCCAGGCGCGGCGGGGGGGCAGGGACGTGAGGCTGACCGGGTCGAGGGCGAGCGAGCGGGGCGAGCCATCGGCGGCGGTGAGGGGCGCGACGCCGGCGTGGACCTCGGCCGGCCGGGGCGGGGCGGCGGCGCGGGGCGCGTGGGTGCAGCCGACGGTGAGCGCCACGACGGCGAGGGCGGCGGCGAGCGGCGGGTGAAGGGTGGTGAAGCGGAAGGTCATCTCGGGTCTCCACCCCAAGTATGACACGGTTGTGCGGGTTGTCCTGTGCGGGTCCGAGAAAAAAGTGAGGAAAATTCAAGTTTCGGGTGGCGGTGTTTCGGGGGTATGGAGCTTGGTCGAACCCTTCGCCTGCGGCAGAACACGGGCAGGATGCCCGTGCCACTGCAGGATGCCCGCGCCACTGCAGGATGCCCGTGCCACTGCAGGATGCCCGTGCCGCTGCAGGATGCCCGTGCCACTGCAGGATGCCCGCGCCACTGCAGGATGCCCGTGCCACTGGGGAAGCCCGGCGACGCGTAGCGTCGCGGCTATTTGTCTCAGATCGCGTTGCCTCAGATCACGGCCGTCTAGGCCCGCGCCGACGTCAGCCCCGGCAGCGTATCGAAGTCCATCGGCTTGCCGAAGTGGTGGTCAAAGCCCGCGTCGAGGGCGCGGTCGTGGTCGTCGGCCTGGGCGTAGCCGGTGAGGGCGACGAGCACCGGCCCACGTTCGGGGTACCGCTCGCGGAGCTGCCGCGCGAGGTCGTAACCGTTCATCCCCGGCAGCCCGATGTCGATCAGGGCGAGGTCCGGCTCGAACGTGTCGAGCGCCCGCAGCGCCTCCCCCCCGTCGGCGGCGTACTCGACTTCGTGGCCGTGCATCTTCCGCAACACCTGCACGGTCATCTGGGCGACGGCGGGGTGGTCTTCAACCAACAAGATTTTCAACCGGGGCCTCCTTGTGCAGGGGCAGGTGGATGGTGAACGTGCTGCCGCGGTCGGCCCCGGCGCTGTAGACCCCGATGCTCCCGTCGTGCATCTCGACGATCCGCCGCGCCACGGTGAGCCCGACGCCCAGCCCGCCCGCCTTGCGGTCCAGGGGCCTCTCGCCCTGCTGGAACAGCTCAAACACGCGGCCGAGCATCTCCGGCTCGATGCCCATGCCCCGGTCGCACACCGCCAGCACCGCCTCGTCGTCGCCCCGCGTCACGATGACCTCGACCCGCGTCCGCTGCGGCGAGTACCGCAGCGCGTTGTTGAGCAGGTTCGTCACGACCTGGGTCAGCCGCTCACGGTCGCCGTCGACCACGACCGGCTCGTCGCCGAGTTGCACGTCGAGGTCGAACCCGCCGCCGTCGACCTCGGGCGCGACGGTGCCGAGCGCATCGCGCACGGCGTCGCGGAGGTCGATGGGCTCACGCTTGACGCTGACCTTGCCGCGCATGATGCGCGCGACGTCGAGCAGGTCGTCGACGAGGCGGGACATGTGGCGGGTCTGGGTCGCGATGATCTCGCGGATGGGCGCGGTCTCGGGCGAGCCGTCCATCTTGTCGAGCAGCTTCGCGCCGTAGCTGATGGCGGCAAGGGGGTTGCGCAGCTCGTGGCCGAGCATCGCGAGGAACTCGTCTTTGGCGGCGTCGGCGGTGCGGAGCTTCTCCTGCATCTCGACCTGATCGGTGATGTCGGTGTTGGCTCCGAACCAGCTGACCTCGCCGGTGACCTCGTCCCGCACGCGGACACCCCGGACCAGGAAGTTGTGGACATCGCCGTCGTGGCGGCGGATGCGGAGTGTTTCTTCCCAAAGCTCTTGCTACGGACGGCGTCCATGTAGCTCTCGAGGATGCGGTCGGCCTCGCCCTCGTCCATGTACGGCTTCCAGCCGAGCCCGTCGCTCTCGCCCCGGACCGTGCCGGTGAAACGGTACCACACGTCGTTGTACCACTGGATGCTGCCGGCCTCGTCGGCGATCCACGCCATGACGGGGATGGCGTTGGACAGGCCGCGGAAGTGCTGCTCGCTCTGGCGCAGCTTCTTCTGGGCTTCCTGACGGGCGGTGACATCCCGGAAGACCAGGACGCTGCCGCCGTTGCGGCGGTCGTCGCCGCGGATCGGGGCGGCGAAGAAGTCGATGGCGCGGCGGGTGCCGTCGGCGGCGATGAGGGTGGTGGACGGGGGTACCTCTCCACCGCGTGAGGTGGCGAGGGTCCACGCCAGCGGGTCCGCCACCGCGTCGCCCGTGCGGCCGTCCTCGAGGTCGAGCACCTCTTCCAGGGGTCGGCCCACGCAGTCGCGCTTCGACCGGCCGGTGATCGTCTCGCTGACGGGGTTCTTGAAGGTGACGCGGCCCTCTGGGTCGCAGATCACCACCGCGTCGCCGATGCTGTTAAGCGTCGTGGCCAGCAGCTCGCGCTCCGCCTCGAGCGTGTCGCCGGTCTCCCGCTCGCGCCGCATGTGCGACCGCAGCATCGAGATGATCATCAGCGCCAGGCCCAGCGTCACGAGCGACCCGGCAACCTCCAGCAGGATCGCCGCCCAGTAGGCCCGCCTCACCGCGTCGGACCGCGCGGCGAGCGCCCACAGCTCCGCCGTCTCCATCTCGTCGATCAGCGAGCGGAGCCCGACCATGTACTCCCGGCCCACGTCGGTCTGCACGATCGCCAGCGCCTCGTGGCCCCGGCCGTCGCGGTAGAGGTTCACGGTCCGGTGCAGCTCGGCGAGCTTGTCCTCGACCAGGCCGCCGACCTTCACCAGCCGCGTGGCCTGGTCCGGGTCGGGCAGGGTCTGGTCGGTGAGGCGGCCCAGCCGCTCGCGGATGAGGTGGGTGTCCTCCTCAAAATGGTCGAGGTACGACGCATCGCCGGTGAGCAGATATCCCCGTTGGCCGGATTCGACGCTGCGGAGCTTGCCTAGCAGCCGCTCGAGCGACATAAGCGCGGTGTGGGTGTCGGAGACCTCGCCGGCGTGGTGGTTGAGGTTGAAGACGCTCCAACTCACGATAGCGATCTTGACCGTCAACCAAACCAGCAGCAGCGTCAGGCCGAGGGCGAACCGCTTGGTGGGGAAGGATCGTGCCATGCTGCCGTCCGTGGCGGGCGTTGACCGGCCCGCGTCCCTTCCCACGCGGGCGGCTTCGGGTTGCGTTGCGGTAAGAGACTACCCGAAAATGAGGACGACGTAATCGCATCGGCCGCCGGCGCGGCTGCTCCATAGCCGCGGCCTAGCAGGCCGCGTCGTGCGCGGCCTGTTATTCGGATCACGTCACGACCTCTTGGTCACGGGTGCCACACCTCGGCCGCTCGGGGCCGATGTGTGACGGCTTGCATGGCACGTGACGCACACATCGCCGCAAAGCCGGCGAGGTGTGGCACCCGCAACCGCAATCCGCGAGAAGCTGACGGAATGCGTATCAGGCCGCGGCTATGGCTATCGGCTAAGGGTGTCTCCACGATCAAAACATCCGTGGCAGCGCCGCGTCCACCCCGGGGTGCGTCCGCCGCAGCGCCGAGCAGTCGAACCGCTCGGGCACCGCGTCGGCTCCGCCGTGCTCCAACAGGTACCGCATCGCCGCGTCCACCACCCGCGACGGAGCGACGCGGCCGCGGCTCCACAGGTCGTAATCCTGGAAGCTCAGCGTCACCGTGTGCCCGCTGACCCGCCCGTCGCAGAAGACGGTGACGGCGTACGACCAGCCCCCCGGCGGGTGCGGGCGGGCCGTCTCCTCGCCGATCTCGAACTCGGCCATGCCGCTACCATAGCCGCATGAAACGCCCCGTCGGCCACCCGTTCCCCGGCCTGCACTACCACGACACCGACGGCGACCAAGCCGCGGCGGGCGCCACCCGACTCGCCCTCCGCCGCCACACCGACCGCTGCTACTTCGCCGTCGACGAGGTGGTCCACCACGGCGACGGCACCCTCGCCGGCTTCGTCGTCGAGGGCAACCTCATCGCCCCCGAAGACGTCGCCGACCTCAAGGAAACCGGCCCCGACGGCGGCGAACTCTGCGAGCCACGCTTCGCGTAGGCGCTCGCCGTTAGCCGTTAGCAACACGCAAGCGTATGCCCGGGGGTGCTTGGCCTGCTGTCGTCCGTGCAGCTTGAATATGTGCATGTTGTTGACAGCCCCAAACCCGCCGCAGCGGCTGGTCGTCACGCTTGCGTCTTGCTAACGGCTAACGGCCCACGGCTAACGGCTCATCATGAACTTCCTCCTCGAAACCCTCCGCCTGGGCCTGTCCAACCTCTGGCTGCACAAGCTGCGGTCGCTGCTCACGGCGCTGGGCATCATCATCGGCGTCGGGGCGGTCGTCGCCATCGCGGCCTACGGCGAGGGGACCAAGCGGGCCGCGGTGCAGGACATCCTCGCCCTCGGGGCGACCAACATCATCGTCCGCTCGGTCAAGCCCCCGCCCGTGCAGATGGGCGGCGAGGGCCAGGAAAACGCCAGCCTCAACGTCTACGGCCTCACCCGCCAGGACGTCCGCCGCCTCGAACACACCGTCGGCCCGGTAGAGCGCATCGTCCCGCTGAAGCAGGTCGGCGACCGGGCGCAGGTCGGGGTCAAGCTCGCCCCGGCGCAGGTGTTCGGCACGACGCCGGACCTGCTTCAGGCGGCGGGCCTCCGCGTCGCGCGCGGCCGCTACCTCACCGACGCGGACGGCGAGCAGTCGCGCAACTTCGCCGTCGTCGGGGCCGAAATCGCCGAGGGGCTGTTCCCGCTGAGCGACCCGCTCGGGCAGAGCCTGCTGATCGAGAGCGAGGCCTTCGAGATCGTCGGGGTGCTGCGGCGCGTCGGGCTCGCCGGCGGCGCGGGGTCCAGCCTCGTCGGGCGCGACCTCAACTTCGACGTCCACGTGCCGATGCGGTCCGCCATCTCCCGCTTCGGCGACGTCCGCCAGTCCGTCGCCTCGGGCAGCCAGGAGCGCACGCAGGTCGAGGTCAGCGAGATGATCGTGCAGGTCCCGACCCAGGGCGACGTCAAGCCCGTCGCCGGGCAGATCGAGCGCCTCGTCGAACTCGCCCACGGCGACGCGGACGACGTGACCCTGGTCGTCCCGCTCGAGCTGATCGAGCAGGCCGAGCGGGTGCAGTTCCGCTCGAACGTGCTGATGATCGTGATCGGCGGGCTGAGCCTGTTCGTCGGCGGGGTGGGGATCATGAACATCATGCTCGCGTCGGTGACCGAGCGGACCCGCGAGATCGGCATCCGCCGGGCGCTGGGTGCGACGCGGCGGCACATCATCGCCCAGTTTTTGGTGGAGACCACGACGCTGTCGTGCGCCGGCGGGGTGATCGGCGTCGCCTCGGGGCTGGCGGTGTCGCTGGCGCTGGCGTGGTACGCCGCGCGGTTCGGCGGGCTCGAGCCGCCGGTGGTCCTGCCCCTGCCGGTAACCATCGCCTTCGCGTTCGCCGTGCTGGTCGGGATCGTCTTCGGCCTCTACCCCGCGATCCGCGCGTCGCAACAAGACCCCATCGTCGCCCTGCGGCACGATTAGCCCCCCACGAAGCGACGCGGCTCCGCCGCGCCCCCCTCCCCCCCCTCACCCGAACAGCCATTTCAAGTCGATCCCCTCGTCCGGCAGCCCCGCCGCCGCCAGCATGCCTTCCGCCCGGTACGTCTTGACGTCGCCGTAGCTCCGATCGGGCTGCGGGTCGCGGTGCACGATCATCTCCCCGCGGGTCAGGTCCGCGACCCAATACTCTACGATGCCGGCCTTCGCGTAGGCGGCTCGCTTTTGGCCCAGGTCGTAGTTGCGCGACGAGTCGGCCACCTCGATGAGCAGCACGACGTCGGCGGGCGTGGCGTGGCGTTTGCCGTAATAGGCTTCATCAAAGTGAAGCACGAGAAAATCGGGCTCGGGCTCAGACACGCCGTCGATAGCTATGCTGCCTTGCGACTGGCAGACGAAGCGGCCCAGCAGCCGGGGGGTAAAGTGGGCGTTGAGCCGAGAAACCGCGCCATTGTGACCGTAGCCGATCGGTGCCATGACTTTGATCTCTCCTTCGAGCAACTCGACCCGGTCTTCGGGGTGGAAGATCCCCGCCTCGCCCATGCGGTGGTAATCCTCACGGGTGAACCGCATCCGCCCGTCAAAAGTCGGCGGGGGGTGCGGAGCGGCCGGCACCACCGGGGCAGACGGCGGCGGCGGCGCGGAAGGCTCGGCGGCGGTTGTAGTCATCCCCCCATCATAACCCCACCCCCTGATACGAAACGACGCGGCTCCGCCGCGCCTTCTCCGCCTTATGTCAATGCGCCAACCACTGCGCCTCACTCACCAGGCACATCCCCCCGCTCCGCTTGAGCAACGGGCGGAGCGCCTCGACGAGTCGGGCGGCGTTCTCGGGAGGGGCGGCAACGATGAAGCACACGTTCTGGCTGGCCACGGTGAGGCCGTCGGCGTCACGCTCGCCGCGGTGACCCCGCCCGGCGACGTTGCGCAGCAGCGTGTGGCCGTCGATGCCGGCGTGCGCGATCATCCGCTCGACCGACCGCTCGTGCACCGCTTCGACCACGACCTCGATCCGCTTGATGGGGTTCATCATGTCACATCCTTCCGTCGTGCCGCCCGCACCCGGGCACACGTTCAGGCCCACATCCGCTGGATCACCGCCCAGTACAACGGGATCCCAATGACCACGTTGAACGGGAACGTGAGCCCCAGCGACATGGGCAGGTAAATGCTCGGGTTCGCCTCGGGCAGGCTCATCCGCAGCGCCGCGGGCACGGCGATGTAGCTCGCGCTGCCCACGAGCACCGCGAGGAGCAACGCGTCGCCCGCCGTGAGGCCAAGCAACGACGCCGCGGCGACGCCGAGCATCGCGTGCACCGGCGGGGCGAGGAGCCCGAAGGCGATCGCGACCCAGCCCGCCCGCCGCAGGTCCCCCAGCCGCCGCGTCGCCACGAGCCCCATGTCCAACAGGAACAGGCACAACACGCCCTTGAACGGCGCGGCGACGAACGGGGCGATGTCCCCGTAGCCTTGTTCCCCGATGGCGATGCCGATGAACATCGACCCCAGCAGCAGCAAGACCGCCGAGTTAAACGCCGCCTCGTGCAGAAGCCCGCCCCAGCGGATCGACCCGTGGCCGTTCGCATCGTCGCCGTCGCCGTCGCCCTCGGCGGGACCGCGGCGCAGCCAGTTCGCCAGCAGGATCCCCATGATGATCGCCGGCGATTCCATGAGCGCCATCGCCGCGACCATGTGCCCGCCGTAAGGCACCGACCGCCCGTCGAGGAAGCTCGCGGCGATGATGAACGTCACCGCCGAGATCGACCCGTACGTCGCCGCCACCCCCGCCGCGTTCGCCACGCCGAGCCGCCGCCGCAGCAGGAAGAACGTCCACACCGGCACCGCGAACGACAACATGACACCCGCCCCAAGCCCCGCGACCACCTCCCCGGTGAGCCCGGCGTGACTCAACTCGACCCCGCCCTTCACCCCGATGCTCATCAGCAGATAAAGCGACAGCAGCTTCGCCACCGGCTGCGGCACGTCCAGGTCCGACCGGACGGCACACGCCACCGCCCCAAGCGCAAAAAACAGCACCGGAGCCGAGAGCAGGTTCGCCGTCAGGGCGGTCAGATCCATCAGGCGGGACGGTAGCAGAAGCGGAGCAGGGTGAGCTTAAGCCATCCCCCCGCTTGCCGCGGCGACCTGTTGCGTAACTAACTTGCCGTTTGGCGCCGCGACTCGTCGCGCAAAACAATGGAAAGCCAGTCGTCCTCAATAGCGAAAACCCCGCGAACCCGCTCAATCCCCCACCCGCCTACCCTCCCCCATCGAAGGCCCGCAGATCCACTGGTACGCGAACCGCCTGCTCCCGCCCCTGCGCGGCCGCAGCGTCCATCGCATCACCGGCGACCGCCGCGCCGTCAACGCCGACTTCACCGGTGCCACCGTCGACACCTTCATCGCCCGCGGCAAGCTGCTGTTCGTCCGCTTCGTCGACCGCGAGCCCCTGCTCCGCCTGCACTGCCTTATGTTCGGCGACGTCCGCGTCAACCGCACCCGCCCGGGCAAACGCCTCACGCTCCGCCTGACGCTCAAGGGCCCGCCGCTCACCCCGCGCCTCGTGTCCACGGGCAACGGCCGCGCCACCCCCGCCGACCGAGCCGACCGCATCGACCTCTACCTCGGGGCCGCCCGACCCGCCACACCCGACGAGTTCGCCGCACTCGATGAGCACCGCCGTGGCGACGCGATGGACCCCGACTACGACGGCCCGGCCGTCCTCGCCGACGCCGCCACGGACTACCCCGACCGCCCCCTCGCCGACGTCCTGCTCGACCAGACCTACTTCCCCGGACTCGGCAACAAGATCAAAACCGAAGCCCCCTGGCTCGCCCGCCTCCACCCCCTCACCCCCGTCGGCTCCCTGTCACCGACGCATCAAAACGACCTCGCCCGACACATCCTCGACCTCTCCGAACTCTGGCTCCGCGTCGTCGAAGCGCAAGGCGACCACGCCTACCCCACCCCCCACGTCTTCCGCGCTAAAACCTGCCCCCGCTGCCACGCCCCCGTCCGCCACGAGGTCCTCGGCGATCCACCCCGCAAATCCCACTGGTGCCCCTCCTGCCAACCCACACCATGTCCGGCATGATTACCTCGCGACTAATCTAACGCGATAGCGCAACGCCATCGCTTGCGCTTTAGCGCGGCATCCAACAACCCTCACCCCAGCAACCACCCCAAATCCACCGCCGTCCCCGCCACCCGCGTCGGCTCTACCTTCTCCGGTGCCCGGTGCTCCGACACCCCCCCATACGTCCCGTCTCCCCGCGGCTCAAGGTGCCGCACCAAAAGCCCGCCCGCCACGTCGATCACCCAGTACTCCGCCACCCCCGCCTCGGCGTAAATCTTCCGCTTCCGCTTCAAATCCTTGTCCAGCGACGTGTCGGCCACCTCCACCAGCAACCGGATCTCCTCGATCTTCGGGTCGTGCTCGCGGTAAAAGTGATCCGCGTGATCCAGGATCAGAAAGTCGGGCTCGGGCTCCGACATCTCGGGCAGCTCGATGCTGCTCTGCACCCGACAGATAAATCGTCCCGCGACCAGCGGCGCAAAGTACATGGTGAGCATGTCCGTAATGCTCTTGTGCGGATAACCCATCGCAGCCATGAACACGATCTCCCCATCGAGTAGCTCGACCTTGTCGTCCTCATCAAGGATCCCCACCTCCACCATCCGGTGATAGTCGGCAATCGTAAACCGCATCCGCCCGTCCTCCGTCGGCGGCGGGTGACGCACCTCATCACGACTTTCAACAGCAGTAGCGGCCTGGCTCATGTCCACATCCTAAGCCGCACCCCACCCTCGCAACAAAAAAAACGCAAAGCGTCCACCATTCCCGCATCTCCAACACCCAACACCCCACTCTACACCCCCGTCCCCTCCCCGAACCAACTGTCCACCCCCAATAGCTTCCGCCCCAGCTCCGTCAACGGCGCGGGTTCCTTCAACGTCCGCTCCTCGTACTTCCGCGGGTCCAGCGTGATCCCCGAATTGGTCCGCCACGCTTCTACATAACGCGCCCGCTTCTCCCGCTCAGAATCACTCATCTCCCCCCGCGGCTTGGCCGGCATCATCGTGATGAACTGCGCGAACCGCACCGCGTCCGACCGGTTGATCCCGTTGCCATGCAACAACAACTTGTCCCAGATGATCAGGTCCCCCGCCTTCCCCTCGACCGTCACCGCCCGGTCGTCCCACGCCGCCTCCCCCCCCATCTCCTCGGGCAGCCGCTTGCCGTTCCGCCCCGCCGGCGCGTCCTCCAACCACTGCTCCAAGTTTCGATAGTTCTCCGGCGCGCACCGAAACCCCCCCGTATCCGGCCCGTGGTCCGCCAACATCAACAACCCCTGCACCCCGAACGGCCGCCTCAACCTCCCTTCGCCTTCCCACGCTTCCGGGGTCTCTTCCGGGGTCAGCTTTGTCGTATCCAGGTCCCAGTGCAGAAACCCCCCGCTGATCGCCTCGTAACCGTCGCGGTGCGGGAACTTACATGCCACCTTGTCATAGCTCACCCACAGCCGCTCCTCGCCGAGCAACTCGCTGAACGCCCGGTACACCCCCGGGTGCTGCCGGTTCGCCATCAGGCTCGGGTGGTGAAACATCTCCGCCCACCCCCCGCCCTGGTTCTTCATGTACTCATCCATCCCCGCCGGCGGTGTGTACCACCCCTCCCGATCTCCCGGCCCCTTCCCCATAAACCCCCAAATCGCCTCAATCACCGCCTCACAATTCTCCCGCGGCACCACCCCCCGCACCACCACATACCCGTTCTCCCGAAAAAACACCCGGTCCGCATCGCTGATCACGCTCATGGCGTGCAATCATACAACGCCCGGCAAGAACTGCAGCGACCAAGCTAGAGCAAAAGCGGAGGCCTTTCCAGTCTTGATACTCCTGAGCGACAGATTGACACGGGCTTCATAATCGTCGGAGATGGATCATCTACGCTTACGCTTTGACCATATGCGAGCCGGAAGTATCATGACACAGGATGAGAGTGCTCGGCGGCATCATGCTGCTCATCGTCGCTGCGGTGACCGCGATCTGTGGCTTAATCACAAGTTTTTATACGCTGAGAGTTTTCGCTGGAGGTCTTGATACTGAGTTCGGTTCTAGGGAGTCGCTTCTTGCGGGATCCAGCTTTGGCCTTATCGCGCTTGTCCTCCTGGGAGGATGTTGGCTCAGCGCCCGGCAAAGTTTCCGCCTTCTGCGGCCGCAAAGGGCTGACCCCTTGCCGCCCTTTACCGGCGTGCTGTACGAGCCGGGACGGGGGATAGATTCCCCGGGATTCGATTATCTCGGTCGAGGACCAGCGGCCGTCGGGACAAGCCCGGGCTGGGTTGGAATACCGGGTCTCCACTACCGCTGCGCAAACTGTGGCGACTGGATGTCCGCGTCGCGGCGTGACTCTTTTACCTGCACCTGTAACGGCATGCATCTGGACGTCGATGTTGGCCGCTTTGGTTCGCGATTGGGAGAGGGAAATGTGCTGGTGTATCGTGAGGTGGTTTCGGGACAACGGGCTGGAAACGGCGGAGAGATCGAGTGGAGTGCCGGAGCAAGCGCGTCCGGTGGCGCGGATAGTGCAGATTCACCCGATATTGGCCAAGGGTTCAGGTGTTTCTGCGGTTCGGCGATGCGAATTTTCCGTGAATCCGACGGCATCACCCTCTCGTGTCGTTCATGCGGCCGTTGGGGTGTGATAGCGGGGTGGGCTTTGCTTTCATCGATCACGATCCGGGGCAAGTGGAAGACCCGGATCATCGGGGCGCACCAGGGATCAGGAGAAACCGTGGCCCGAGCACCAGTTGACTTCATACACTACATCAAATGCCACCCGTGGCAGTTCCTCGGCCCCATCGCTTCGATAATGGTCGGCAGCCTCGGGCTCCTGGGCTTCCTCTTCGATGAAGTGGCACTACTGGTCTTTGGTGGCGTGTACGTCGGCGGTGGAGCATTATTTGCGGCGGCAAACCTGCTAAGGGCGTCGATCATGTTTCAAGAGGGGACGGTGTGCCCGGCGGTCGTTGTCGCCGCAGCTCCGTGGCGCGTGGCGGTATGGGCAAACATGTCCAAACATGCCGGAGAGCAGGCTGACGCGATCCGGATTGTCCGGCTGCCTCTGGAACAAGCGATGCGAGACACCCCACGGGTGGGCCAGCGACTGGCGGCTGTTGTAGGGTTTGAGCGAGGCCGCGAAGTTGAAGTTGCAGACGACTTCGTTCCAAGACTATTAGTTTGCGGCACCCGTGACGAGCCGACCAACCATCGAGTGCGTCGAAGCCTGAGCTTGTACGAGTGGGCCGAACTCGACTGGTCGTTAAGGAAGATCTTTGAGCCTAAAGAAGGTCTTTATAAGTTGTGGCGGGATGGAAAAGCGATCACGCATCACCCGGGGAAAGGCAAGATCACCGTTGCAACAAACTTAGCGATTATGGCGATGCCCGCTTTGGCGATCCCGATGATGATCATCGCTTACCTCATTAGATGGTACGGGTAAGCGGCGGGTGGTCGGGGCAAGGTCTTCGGTGCCCCGGAACCGTAATCAGTAACGACCCGGGTTGGTCCCCGCTGGGGCATCCCGTGGTGGTGGCGCGGGGAGACTATGCCGACTGGCGGTGGGGGGCGGCGTGGATGCGGTGGGCGATCTCGGCTTCGTGGGCGATGCGGTCGATCAGGTCGGCGACTTGTTGTGCTGCGAGAGGGTGCTGACCGGCGTGCTGAGCGGAGGGGCGGGGATGAGGCGGTCGGCATACTTCTCCTGCAGGGCCTGCAGCCGCTTGACATGCTGGCGCAGGTCGTTGCCGGAGTCGGCGAGGGCGGCTCGCTTGAGCCGGTGGACCTCATCGACGAAAGGGTCGGCGGTTTCTTGGTTGGGCGTAGGGGTCATGGCGAGCTTCCACAGAGGCGACCGCGTGCGCGTCAGGCAGGTATGCCTGACCTACATACGCGTTGTTGCTTCAAGCGGGTTGGAAGGTGCGGAGTTCGAGGCGGACGCCGGCGTGGGCGGCGTCGTTGGCGGCGGTGAGGAGGTCGCGGGTAGTTTGGTCGCTGACGAATTCTTCGCCGCAGGCGTCGCAGATCAGGGCGGGCACGTCTTCGAAGACGACGGTGGTGCCGCCGCGTCAAAGGGTGATCGCGGTGTGGTCGGGTGTGGGTCGGCCGTGCTTGCAGTTGGGGCAATTCATCGGCGGGTTAGGCGGCGTCGGCGGATGTGGCGGGGATTAGCGCGACATCCGGCGGCAGGACGAGTTCGATCTGGATCATGGCGGGGTCGATGTCGTCGTCTACGGCGGCCACGACGTCACGCGCCATATGTAACGCTTCGTTCAGGTCCCGTGCCTGGGTGAACAGGCTCGGGTCGGTGATGCACTGGAGGTGGTGCAGCCCGTCATCGGCGGGGTGTACGACGAAGCGGTAGATCGTCATCGGACCTCCTGTTGGAACGTCTGCCACTCGATGCCGGCTTCACGGGCGATAGCACGGGTGGTGCCCCGAGCGATCTGGGCGTGTCTGGGCACGGGGATCTTGGTGCCGGTGTCGTCAGTGTAGACGGTGTGGCGGCCGGTATCTCGCAGCACCCGGTAGCCGCGCGCTTCGAGCGCGCGGATGATCTTTCGCCTCGGGAAGCTCATGCGGCATTACCCCATGTGCTTCACGACGGCTTTGCCGAACTCGCTGCATTTGAGGAGGGTGGCGTTTTCCATCTGGCGTTCGAAGTCGTAGGTGACGGTTTTGGCGCTGATGGCGCCGTCCATGCCTTGGATGATGAGGTCGGCGGCGTCGTTCCAGCCGAGGTGGCGGAACATCATTTCGCCGGAGAGGATGACGGAGCCGGGGTTGACTTTGTCCTGGTTGGCGTACTTGGGGGCGGTGCCGTGGGTGGCTTCGAAGATGGCGTGGCCGGTCTCGTAGTTGATGTTGCCGCCGGGGGCGATGCCGATGCCGCCGACGCAGGCGGCGAGGGCGTCGGAGATGTAGTCGCCGTTGAGGTTGAGGGTGGCGATGACGTCGTACTCGGCGGGGCGGGTGAGGATCTGCTGGAGCATGGCGTCGGCGATGACGTCCTTGATGATGAGGTCCTGCTTCACAGGCTGGAAGCCTGTGCCACTGGAGCCCGCTTTGATGACCATCCAGGGGCCGCCGTCGAGGAGTTCTGCGCCGAACTCTTCTTTGGCGACTTGATAGCCCCAGTTCATGAAGGCACCTTCGGTGTACTTCATGATGTTGCCCTTGTGCACGAGCGTGACGGACTCACGCTGGTTGTGGATGGCGTACTGGATGGCGGCGCAGACGAGGCGGGCGGTGCCTTGCTGGGAGACGGGCTTGATGCCGAAGCCGGCGGTGTCGGGGAAGCGAACTTTCTTGAACTTGTCCGGGAAGGCTTCGCGGAAGGTTTGTTTGAAGGCGTTGCACTCGCCGGTGCCGTGCTCGAACTCGATGCCGGCGTAGATGTCTTCGCTGTTCTCGCGGAAGATGACCATGTCGGTGAGTTCGGGCTGCTTGACGGGGGAGGGGACGCCGTCGAAGTAGCGGACGGGGCGGAGGCAGGTGTAGAGGTCGAGGATCTGTCGGAGGGCGACGTTGAGGGAGCGGATGCCCCCGCCAGTGGGGGTGGTGAGGGGGCCCTTGATGCCGACGAGATACTCGCGGAACGCGTCGAGGGTGGCGTCGGGGAGCCATTCGCCGGTTTGATCGTGGGCCTTTTCGCCGGCGAGGACCTCCATCCAAGCGATCTTTTTGCTGCCGCCGTAGGCTTTTTCGACGGCGGCGTCCATGACAAGTTGCGAGGCGTGCCAGATGTCGGGGCCGGTGCCGTCGCCCTCGATGAAGGGGATGATGGGCTGGTCGGGGACGTTGAGGACGCCATCGGAGAGTGTGATGGGTTGGCCGTTTTGCGGGGTGGCGGGGGGGTTGGCAGCGGGCATGGCGGGGTTCCTGTTGATAAGCAGACGCAAAGCGCAGCGGGCGGCGAGGCCCGTGCGGGGGAAGCGTTCACCCTATCACGGAACGGTGTATCAGCCCAAACGTCATCGCACCGGGGGGGTTCAATCGCCCTGCGAAGCGTCACGCTGTATCGACCTGGGCAACTGCGGTGCCCCCCTAGACGGCGGAAAGAGAATCTATGCCGTCAGCCGCAGCGGGTTGACCCGGTCCGGGTCGGTCATCCGCTCCAGCCGCTGCCGCTCCTCGGCCCGGCGTTCGAGCTCCGACCCCGTCCACTTCGCCATCGCCCGGGCCAGTTGCCGCTCGTGCCGGTCCAGCTCGGCCCGGACCTGACGGAACGAGAAGTCCAGCCAGCCCCGCCCGGCGGGTCCCGCGTCGAAGCTCACGCGGATTGACCGGCCATGGAACGTCACGTCCCCCGGCTGGGCCCGCTTGGCGGGGTCCATCGAAACGGCTCGGCCGTCAAGCTCGCGCCCCGGGACCACCGCGCCCGCGGCGTCGACCGCCGCGGCCACCCGGCCCTGGTCCTCCCCCGCCTCGCCGTGCACCACCGCCGCCCGCACCGCGTCCAGCCGCTCGCGCACGATTACCAGGAGCCGGCCCGCCGCCTCGCCGAACGGCCGGTGCGCCCCCACCGCCCCGGACCGCAGCGCCTCGATCACGCCCCGCAGCCGCGCCAGTTCCACGTTCGCGAAATCATCGGTCATGTCGTTCATATCCATCTCCCGGGCACCGCCCCCGCCATAGCCTCCGGGACCGACCCGGCGGGCGTACACTGAACCACCCTCCCTTCGGCCATCGCGGCGAGCCTCTTGATGACCGCCTCCGATCTTCACCCCATGCCGAGCGCCCCGGCCGGCCCACCCCGGCCGCCGCCGCTCACCCGCCGCGCCGCCCTCACCCGAGGCCTCGGCCTCGCCGCCGCCGCGGCGCTGCCCCCGGCCCGACCACGGCCCGCCGCCGCCCAGATCGTTCTCGACTCCGAGGCCCACTACGTCGACCCGGCCACCGACGATGAGCTCTTGCCCATCAATGTCCGTCAGAACTGGGGACTGATGAACCAGTCCGGCCGCATCATCGTCCTGCCCACCCTCGCGTGGACCGATGAGGGCTACGAAGGCCTGGCCCGCACGATCTTCGGCGAGCGGACCCGCTTCATCGTCGGCAACGGCGACTTCGCCTTCAACGGCCAATACCGCTACGCCGACCGCTTTGCCGAGGGCTTCGCCGTGGTCGGCGACGGCGAAAAGCTCGGCTACATCGACAAGGCCGGCCGCGTCCGCGCCCGGCCGCAGTTCGAAGACGTCCTCCGCTTCAACGAGGGCTTCGCCGCCGTCCGCATCAACGGCCGCTGCGCCTATCTCGACCAGCGCTTCAAGCCCGTCGTCCCGCCACGCTTCCGCGAGGCCCGATCGTTCTTCGACGGGTTCGCCGCCGTCCAGGTCCCCGTCGGCGACGCCCGCAACACCTCCGGGCCCGTCGGGCCCGACGACTACCGCGTCGCCTTCATCGACAAGCGCGGCGAGATCGTCTTCGGCGAGCTGACCGGCCGGCTCCGCGAGCTGGGCGACTTCTGCGAGGGGTACGCCCGCTACCGCGACGGCGACGTGTGGGGCTACATGGACAAGCGGTTCCAGCCCGTCATCGCCCCGCGGTTCGACGACGCCCGCGACTTCGTCAGCGGCAGCGCCGCGGTCCGCCTCGGCGAGAAGTGGGGTTACATCAACCAAGCCGGCGACGTCACCGTCCCCCCGCTCTACGACTACGCCGACGACTTCGATGACACCCTCGCCATGGTCGTGCAGGACGGGCTGCACGGCTACATCGACCGCACCGGCCGCGTCGCGCTCGCGCCGCAGTTCGAGCGGGCCGAGCCGTTCCGCTTCGGCTTGGCGCGCGTGTCCATCGGCGACAGCTTCGGGTATATCCTGTTCACCGGGCGCGTCATCTGGGACCCCCGCTGGGCCGAGGCCGGCATCGTCGACACGACCAACCGCGAAGCCATCAAGCGGGCCGCCAACCGCTACCGGATCGCCAACCAGCGCCTGCTCCCGCCCCCGCCGCGGGAGGCCACGCCCCCGCCGTACCCGCCGGACTATCTATATGACCCGGTCCTGCGGGCCCCGGTCCCGGACGAAGCCAAGCGGCCGCTGTAGCGGCGTACCGTGTCGACAACGGGTGCCACACCGCATCCCGCACGCTCTGCGGAGGGTGCGGTGTGAGACTGCTCCGCATGATGACGCCGCGGCCTCCCCCACACCGCACCCGCCGAAGCGGCGGGATGCAGTGTGGCACCCACGGGGCAATCGATCACGAGGGGGCAAAACCTGCCCCCCCCGTTTGACCCCGGCTCCGCCGCCAGCTACCTTTACAACTCACCGCCGCGCGACCTCCGCCCACCGAGACCCGCCATGCTCCCCGTTCAACGAAAGACCCGCACCCAGACCCGCAAGGGCCGCTCGCACCACGCGATCGACACCCCCGTACTCGTAAGCTGCCCGCACAGCGGCGTCGCCAAGCGGCCGCACACCGTCTGCCCCGAGACCGGGTACGTGCCGCCCAACGGCAACCGCCCGGGCTTCTTCCTCGACATCAAGCTCTTCCGCAACAAGAAGAACCGCTGAATCAGGGGCCGGCCGTGCGTATCGCCATCGACGTCATGGGCGGGGACCACGCCCCCGATGCGATCCTCAACGGCTGCCTCGCCGCCGTCAACGCGCTCGGCAGCGACGACACCCTCGTCCTCATCGGCGACGAGACGGTTATCCGCGAGGGCATCGAGGAGGCGGGGCTGCAAAACGACCGTCGCCTTGTCATCGAGCCGACGACCGAAATTATCGAGATGGCCGAGCCCCCGGTCACCGCGCTGCGGAGCAAGACCGATAGCTCGATCGTGAAAATGGCCTGGCTGGGCAGCGAGAAGAAGGCCAAGGGCGAGTTCTGCGACATTATCCTCAGCGCCGGCAACACCGGCGCCTGTGTCGCCGCGGCCCAGATGACCATGCGCCGCCTCCCCGGCGTGCACCGCCCGGGCATCGCCGTCGTCCTGCCGACGTTCCACGGCCCGGTGGTCCTCTGCGACGTCGGCGCCAACCCCGAGCCCAAGGCTACCCACCTCCACCAGTACGGCGTCATGTCCGCCGTCTACTCCCGCAAAATCCTCGGCAAGACCGACCCCCGCGTCGGCGTCCTCAACATCGGCGGCGAGGAGGCCAAGGGCACCCCCATCATCAAGGAGACCAACGCCCTCTGCCGCGCCGACGGCTCGCTGAACTACATCGGCTACGTCGAGGGCCGCGACCTGTTCGAGGGCAAGGCCGACGTCGTAGTCACCGAGGGGTTCACCGGCAACGTCGTGCTCAAGCTCGCCGAGGGGCTGAGCGCCGGCATCTTCCGCACCATCGCCCACGAGATCTTCGAGATCGACCCCGACCTCGCGATGAAGTTCGAGCCCGTGGTCAAGAGCATCTACGCCAAGCACGACTACCACGAGTTCGGCGGGGCGCCCCTCCTCGGGGCCAACGGCATCTGCATGATCTGCCACGGCTCGTCCGAGGCCCGCACCATCACCAACGCGATCAAGATGGCCCGCCAGTACGCCGAGCTCCGCGTCAACGACGCCATCGAACAGGCCCTCGCCGGCTCAGGCCCCGACACCGACCACGACCGGGGCGGGGCGTGAAGACGCGCAGCAACACCAGGCCCGGCGTCGTCATCGCCGGCACCGGCATCAGCCTCCCCGAACGTGTCCTCACCAACGAAGACCTCACCCGCCTCGTCGACACCAGCGACGAGTGGATCACCCAGCGCACCGGCATCCACACCCGACGCATCGTCGAGGGCGACACCACCGTCCGCGACCTCGCCCGGCAGGCCCTGCAAAACGCGCTCGACGCCGCGTCGATCCCCGCCGCCGACCTTGACCTGGTTATCCTCGCCACCATCACCCCCGAGATGGTCTGCCCCTCCACCGCCGCCCGCGTCGTGGACGAGCTGGGCGCAACCCCCGCCGGGGCGATGGACCTCTCCGCCGCGTGCTCGGGCTTCGTCTACGCCCTCAACGTCGCGTCGAGCCTCATCGAGGCCGGGCACTACCGCACCGTCGGCGTGATCGGCGCGGAAACCCTCAGCAAGATCGTCAACTACGCCGACCGGCGGACGTGCATCCTCTTCGGCGACGGTGCGGGGGCGGCCGTCCTCACCGCCAGCGACGACCCCAGCCGCGGCTGCCTCTTCCAAAAAATGCACTCCGACGGCAGCCTTTGGGGCGAGCTCTACGTCCCGCGCTTCGAGTCGCACCTGCCCGAGAACGATAACTTCACCGGCGCGTACAACACGCTGCAGATGAACGGCCGCGAGGTCTACAAGTTCGCCGTCACCACCACTCAGAAGATGATGGCCGAGGCGTTAGACGCCGCCGAGGTCGACGCGAACGACCTCGCCGTCGTCATCTCCCACCAGTCCAACCAGCGCATCCTCGAATCCGCCCGCGACCGCTTCGGCCTGCCCGTCGACAAGCTTTACATCAACATCGACCGCTACGGCAACACCTCCGCCGCCTCCGCCCCCATCTGCCTCCACGAAGCCTACGAGCAGGGCAAAATCCACGAAGGCGACCTCGTCCTCTTCTGCGCCATCGGCGGCGGCATGACCTGGGCCACCTCCCTGTGGCGGATGTGAAGCGGGCAGCCTTTCACGCAGATTCCGCAGATGCCGCAGATTCGGCCGCAGATTAAAGAATTCGAGCACACTCAATTCGCTTGTAGCGGCTGGGTGCCACACCTTGACGGCTTTGCGTCAAGGTGTGCGGCAGTGGGCACACCTTGGCCCCGAGCGGCCAAGGTGTGGCACCCGCTACATCTAGACTAGCTTTGCTCTAAGTTGCAGGCTGTGGAAGTATCAAATCATAAGCCTACGCAGTATGACCGCGCCGCCAGTATCGATGCTGCTGAATCTGCGTCCTCGATCTGCGCCATCTGCGGAATCTGCGTGGAAGGCTGCTCACGCCGGTAGCGCCTCAAGTTCGGAAGACACCGCCTCGATCAGCGGCTCAAGCGTCTCCCTCGAGAAGTCGAACCGCAGCCCCGCGTTGGAAAACAGCTCGGGCAGGGGCCGGGTCCCGCCGAGGGTTAGGCCGTTGCGGTAGCCCATCAAGGCCGCACGCGGGTCCCGTTTGTATTCGTTCCAAAGCTGCAGCGCCCCGAGCTGGGCGATGCCGTATTCGACGTAGTAAAACGGGATGTGGAACAGGTGCAGCTGCGCGTGCCAGCGGGTGGTGAACGCGTCGCCGAGGCCCGACCAGTCGAGGCCGGGGCTGGTGAAGCGGCCGAAGATGTCGTCCCACGCGGCGTGCCGCTCGGCGACGCCGTGGCCGGGGTGGGTATAGACCCAGTGCTGGAACTGGTCGATGGTCGCCATCCAGGGAAAGAAGCGGATGATGCCCTCGAGCTGCTTGCGTTTCGCCCGAGCCGCCTCGTCGGGCGAGGCGTAGAACTCGCCGTAGTGGTCGCAACCCATCAGCTCCATCGACATGGAGGCCACTTCGCAGAACTCCAACGGCGCGTGCTGCAGGAACACCAACGGCTCGGCGCGACTGGCCCACTGGTAGTGGAACGCGTGACCCGCCTCGTGAAGCATCGTGTCCACGTCCCGCTGCAGCCCCGCGGCGTTCATGAAGATGAACGGCTGCTTGCTCTCGGTCAGCGACGACTGGAACCCGCCCGCCCGCTTGCCCTTGCGGCTCGCCAGGTCCAGGTTTCGCCCCGGCTGAAGTTGTGAAAAGTCCTCCGCCAGCGACGGGTTGATGTGCTCGAAAATACCGCGACAACCCGACAGCAGACGCTCCGTATCCTCGGCCGGGAACGGCCGCAACGGTTCGCGGCCCCGCGGGTCCACCGCCAGGTCCCACGGCCGCAGCGACTCCACCCCCAGCTCCGACTTGCGCTCCTCGTCAAGTTGCGAAACCCGCGGCATCACCACCGCCTCGATGCTGTCCGCGAACTTGTGACAATCCTCGGGCGTGTAGTCGAACCGTTGCCAACTCTTCCACGCATAGTCGACGTAGTTCTCGCAGTCGGCGTTCGCCGCGATCTCCTCGCGGAGCTCGAACATCTGCTGGAAGAGCTCGTCAATCTTTTCCCGGTCCTCGAGCCGACGCTCGCTCGACAGCCGCCACGTCGCTTCGCGGACCGGGCGGTCGGTGACTTCCTGGTAGCGGGCGAGCTGTTGGAGGGTCTGGGTCTTGCCGTCGTACTCGACGAGCATGTCGCCGATGAGCTTGTCGTACGCGCTGTTGAGCTTCGTAACGCGGGTTTGGAGCGGGACGTTTGCCTCACGGAACAGAGACGCCGCGGCATGCCACTCCCGCGTCAGGATGTCGTAGCGCCCCGGGTCGAGCTCCGCCAGGGCCGGCGCGTCGAGGTACTTCTGCTGCAGCCGGTTGCCCCACGGCTTGAGCTTCGGCGAGATCTGCTCGACCCAGTGCAGGTACGCCTTCTCGATCGCGTCGTCATCGGTGTGGCACGCGTGGTCGATGTTCCGCCGCGCCCCCGCCTCGCTTACCACGGCCGACAGCTCGCTGTAGTCCGTGAGCCACCGCTCGAGCGCCTCGGAGGTGTCGAGTTCGCGGTCGTGCAACGTCTGGAACAGCGGTTCGAGGTCATCCCAAACGGCGGGGTCCAGGTCGGCGGGAACAAAGGTGCGGGTCGTGGGCATGGCGGGAAGTGTAGGGAGGCAAGGCGGGGACCGCAGATTGCGCAGATGACGCAGATTCCGATCCCAAGGCCACCGCGGAGCGTGGGAGGCGCGGAGACGCGGAGAAAGCAATTGGATAATCAAAGAGATTTCTCCGCGCCTCCGCGTCTTGCCGGCTCCGCAATGGTCATGTGGCCTTGAATCTGCGCCATCTGCGGAATCTGCGGTTCCGGCTGCTGGACTTGCACTTAAACTCCCCCGATGAAGCTGTACACCAAGCGGGGCGATGCGGGGATGACGGACCTGTTTCGGGGCGGGCGGGTGCGGAAGGACGACCCGCGGGTGGCGGCGTACGGGGACGTGGATGAGTTGAACGCGCACCTCGGGCTGGCGCGGGCGGGGGCGCGAGGTGAGGCGGAGGCGGCGGTGGCCGCGCCGCTGGCGGCGGTGCAGAGCCGGCTGTTCGATCTGGGCGCGGACCTGGCGACTCCCTTACCGGAAGATGGGCAGGCGGACCCGGTGCACCGCATCGGCGCGGCGGAGGTGGCGGAGGTCGAGGATTGGATCGACGCGGCGACGGCGGCGGCCACGCCGCTGCGGGGCTTCATCCTGCCGGGGGGGACGGAGCTGGCGGCGCGGCTGCACGTTGCGCGGACGGTGTGTCGCCGGGCGGAGCGGTCGTGCGTCAGGCTGGCGGCGTCCGCCCCGGCGGAGCGACCTACAGGCCCGAGTGTCGCGATCTACCTCAACCGCCTGAGCGACCTGCTCTTCGCCCTTGCCCGGCAGGCCAACGCCGCCGCGGGCGTCGACGACGTGGAGTGGGTCAAAGCCGACGCCCCCCGCGACGCGAGCGGCTGAATGATTGGATGAGATCAAAGCGGGCGACCGGGCTCGAACCGGCAACATTCAGCTTGGAAGGCTGACACTCTGCCAATTGAGTTACGCCCGCAGAGAGACGCAGTTTAGAGCAAACGGCGCGAACTTTCTCCATCAGCCGCGTTGCTACGCAGCGCGGTCCGCGACGCGTAGCGTCGCGGCTATGGCGGAGAACTTCAACACTTGTTCTAGCGTCGACGGGGGGGGCCGTCAGCGGGACGGTGCGGGATGAGGCACGTGCTTCAACGGCCCGCTGCGGGCGGGGGGGGGTGGGGGTGGCCGCGCGGTTGGTGTCGGCCGCGCCGCAGCGGCTTGCGGTGCTGGGGGGTGTGACGTGCAACCCGGGTACCACCGGCCCGCGTCTCGTGTGATTCACGGGCACAGTCCCGCCACCGGCAGCTTGGGGCAACCGGCCGCGGTCTCGGGGTTGGGGAAGCGGCCGGGCTAAGCGTTGGCGGGGGGCGTCACCGGGCCCAGTCCATCGGCGCCGGCGGGTCGAAGCTCGACGTCAGCTCGACCGGTGAACCCGATTGGGCGGCGGTGGTGATCGCTTCGAGGACCTCGACGATGTGGGCCGCCTGCCGGCCGCTCACGCGGGGCTTGCGGCCGGCCTCCACCGCCTCGGCGAACTCGACGACCGACCGGCCCCACTCGGTGCCCACGAACGGCTCGCGCACGTACTCCAGCGGCGCGAGCTTTTCGCCGAAGGCGCTTGCTTCCACCGGGGCGTTGAACTGCTGGAAGTTGTCCAGCACGACCGACCCCGCGTCGCCGTGCACCTCGAAGCGGCCTTTCTGGTGCGTGTTCTCGCCCTTGACGTAGAAGTTGGTGGTGAGGCGGATGATCGGGCCGCTCTCGAGCTCGATCACGGCGGTGGTGAACTCGGGCGTCTCGATGGTGAAGGCGTTGCCATCCTTAGTCTCGCGATGGGGGAAGATGACGCGCTGGTACGCGGTGGCGATGCGACTTACGCGGCCGAAGAAGGTCGTGGCGAGGGTGAGGGGGTACACGCCCACGTCCCACAGCGGGCCCACGGCGTAGAACGGCCCGGGCGCGGGGTGCCAGCTCTCGATGCGGCCGTGGTTCACCTCGGCGTAGACCAGCCGCGGCGTGCCGGTGACCCCGTCTCGGATCGCCTTCCACGCGGTCTGCTGCGCCTCGCCCATGAACGTCATCGGGGCCCCCGCGAGGATTACGCCCTTCGCCTCGGCGAGCTCGCAAAGCTCCTTGGCCTCGGCGTACTTCAGCGCCAGCGGCTTCTCGCAGAAGACGTGTTTCCCTGCCTCGAGCGCCTGCTTGCAGGTGGCGTAGTGGGCGGTGTGGATCGTGAGGTTGACCACGAGGTCGACGTCCGGGTCGGCGACGAGGGCGTCAACCGTGTCGTACGCCCTGCCGCCGAACTCGTGCGTGAACGCCTCGGCCCGGTCGGCCATGAGGTCGTAGTAGCCGACGATCTTTACCCGGTTGGTGTACGGCTTGAGCGTCTTGCTGTACCCGGTGGAGATGTTGCCGCAGCCGAGGATGGCGATGTTGAGCATGGGGGTTGGGGGCTTGGGGGTTGGGGGCTTGGGACGCGTTCTCGTGGTTCGTGATCGAAAGGTGAGCCTCGCCGCGGCAACAGTTCAATGCGGGGTCACGCCGCCGCTTGCGGTTTGGCCCTCGCCCGCGCTCAGCCGCAAGCGCCGGCGTAAGGCACCGCGGAAAGTTAATCCAGCGCGTCGATCACCATCCGCCCGATCTCGCTGCACGAGTATCCGGAGCGATCGAGGGACTTGCCGGCGAAGCGGGGGGTGACACGTTGCACGGCCTCGCCGATGCGTTCGCCGGCGGTCACCGCGGCGGCGTCGCCCTTGATCCGCCCGGTCTCGCGCAGCAGCAGGCCCATCGAGTCGATCGCGGCGATGGGGTTGGCCTTGTCCTGGCCGGCGATGTCGGGGGCGCTGCCGTGCACGGGCTCGAACATGCCGGGGGACCGACCGGTGGGGTCGAGGTTGCCCGATGCGGCGATGCCCATGCCCCCGGCGATGGCGGCCCCGAGGTCGGTGATGATGTCGCCGAACATGTTCGGCACCACGATCACGTCGTAGTCCTCCGGCCGCGTCACCATGAACATGCAGCACGCGTCGACGTGGTGGTAATTCGTTTCGACCGCCGGAAAATCTTCCGCGACCTCGTTGAAGGTGCGGAGCCAGGTGTCGCCGGCAAAATTCAGCACGTTGGTCTTGTGCACCAGCGTGAGCTTCTTCCGGGGGCGGTTCATCGCCGTCTCGAACGCGTACCGCACGCAGCGTTCGACGCCGAAACGGGTGGCGACCATGGTCTGATTGGCGACCTCGTGGGGCGTGCCCTTGCGGAGGATGCCGCCGAGGCCGCAGTAGAGGTCCTCGGTGTTCTCGCGGACGCAGACGAAGTCGATGTCGGAGGCGGCTTTGTTCTTCAGCGGCGTCTCGATGCCGGGGTAGAGCTTCACCGGGCGGAGGTTGATGAACTGATCGAGGTCGAAGCGGAGCTTGAGGAGGATGCCCTTCTCGATGACGCCGCCGGCGAGTCGGGGGTCGTTGGGTTGGCCGCCGACCGCCCCGAGCATGATGGCGTCGTACCCCCCCCCGGAAGCCGATCCACGCAGCGTCTGGATGTCGTCGTCCGACAGGGTCTCGCCGGTATCGAGGTAGTGCCGGGCGGAGAAGGGGAAGTCGGTCTTGGTGTAGTCGAGCCCCACGGCAGCGGCGGCCGCATCGAGCACGGCAAATGCCTGATCGACGACCTCGGGCCCGATGCCGTCGCCGGGGATGGATGCTAACTTCAACGCCATGCGGAAGACTCCGGAGTCCGTTGCGGGCGGAGCATCTTACGGGAACGGCGGACCCATGCGGAGGGGGGCCACCGCTTCTAAGCCCGGCCGCTTGCGGCCGCAGTCGATCGCGATCGAACGGAGACTGCGGCCGCTAGCGGCCGGGCTAAGAAGGGCGGCGGCGGGGTGAAGGAACGACCACGGCCCGCCGCGGGGGCGGCGGGCCGGGGGGTGGGCGTCTGTGATGGATGTGGCGGGCGGTTCTACATGCTGCCCGACGTCTTTTCCTGGTCGAGGTCCGACGTGACCTTCGACAACTCCTCCTGGAGCTTGTCGATCGAGTCGCGGACGGCCTGACCCTTCGAGTCGGCGTCGCTGAACTGCGAGTCGATGGCCTGGATGCCCTGGGGCGTCAGGTCGTTGCGGAGGTACGTCTCGATGCTGGACACCTCGGTGACGAACATGTCGAGCTTGTCGGAGGTCTGTTGGTACTGCTTGGTGGTGGCGTTGAGGCTGTCCTGCACCTTCTTCTTGCGGTCCATCGCGGTCTGCCGCAGGTCGCGGTCCTCGATCTGGAGCATGTCCTCGGTCCACTTCTGCTCGTAGGCGGCGGACTGTTCACGCATCGCCTGGGCCTGGTCACGGAGCGTGCTCTGGTTGGCCTTGAGCGACTTGACCCGGGTCTGGTAAAGCTTGTACGCGGCACCCTTGTCGATCTCCTCGCCCTTGAGACGCTTGAGCGCGTCGAGCGTTGCGACGACCTCCGCGTCGGTGGTGTCGAGCTGGGTGCTCATCTGCTGGGCGGACTGGATGGTCGCGCCGGCCTTGCCAACCTGGGCGTTCGACCCGCTCTGGCACGCGGCCAGGGGGAACAGCAGCGCGGCGGCAACGGCGGTGACGGGGAGCAGGCGGGAGGCATTCATGGAGACATCCTTCTTCGGGGCGGGGGGTCGGGTCGGCCTCGTCGAGGCCGGGGTCGTGTACCGCCTCGCCGCGGGAGCGGCCGGGGTGGCACATTGCCGGACCCTAGGGTGAGAATGAAACGCCGACCGCGGCCGGCGGCGAAACCACCCACTAATCGGGATGCCCGCCGCGGCTGCCGCGCCGGGGGGTTCTACCGCGCCGGCCCGTCGACGATGCCGCTGGTTTCCGGGGCGAGCGATTCGCTGAGGGTGCGGAGCCCGATGATGAGCTCGTCCATCGCCGTGCGGAGCGTGCCCGCCTCCTGCCGCGCCTTCTCGAGCGTCGGGGTGACGGCCTGCACGGCGGGGACGGTCAGGTCGTTGGCAAGGTACGTCCGCACCTCCTGCAGCACGGGGAAGAAGCGGTCGTAGCCCCGCGACACATCGTCGTAGAGCGGGCGGATCGCCTCGAAGTCTTCGCGGACCTCGGCGAGGCGGTCGATGGCCGCCTCCCGCAGGGTCGGGTTGGTGAGCGCGGCGGTGTCGCCGTACCACGCCTCCTGGTACTTGCTGAAATGGGTGGACATCTCGCGCCGCCGCTCGACGACGCGGTCGGCGGACTTCTGCATGCTCTTCAGCTCCTTCTCGTACTGGTTGAAAGCTTTCTTGAGGTCCTGGCCGGACCCGGGCAGGCGTTCCATCGCGTCGAGGGAGGTGCCGACCTGCTGCTTGCTGGCGTCGACGGCTTCGCGGAGGTCGTCGGTGCGCTCGATGACGCGGTTGGCGGCGTCGCGGCGGGGGGTGGTCGAGGCGCAGCCGACGGTGAAGAGGGCGAGCAAGAGCAGCGACAGGAGCGTGGTGGGTTTCATGGCGGGCGTTCCGGGGGGGCCGGGGGTACTCCATCTATTGTAAGAGCCCGGGTGAGGCGGACCATGCCGGCGCGGGGAGCCGATAACACGGGGCACGGCCCGGCCGTCGCGCGGCTACGATCTCGCATGATGCAGGCGACGACGACGGCAGATGAGGCATTTCACGATGCGGCGGCGACGGACCCGGCGACGACGGGGCTGGTGATCGTGGACCACGGCAGCCGGCGGGCGGAGAGCAACGCGATGCTCGAGGAGTTCGTGCGGCAGTTCGCCGAGGCGTCGCCGTACCGGGTGGTGGAGCCGGCACATATGGAGCTGGCGGAGCCGTCGATCGGGTCGGCGTTCTCGCGGTGTGTTGAGCGGGGGGCGGCTCGGGTGGCGGTGGTGCCGTACTTCCTCGCGCCCGGCAAGCATTGGCACCAGGACATCCCGGCGATCACGCGGGAGGCGGCGGCGGAGCACCCCGGCGTGCCGTACGTGGTGACGGCCCCGATCGGCCTGAACCCGTTGATGACGGAGGTGATCGCGTCGAGCGTGAGTTACTGCCTCGGGCATGTGGCGGGGGAGGTGGAGGCGTGCCGCTTCTGTGCGGGGAGCGACCGCTGCCGGATGCGGGTGGCGGGGGAGTGAGGGTTTTTATCGCTGCCGGTTGCGGCCGCGGTGCTCGGTCGTTCTGGAGAGACTGCGGCCGCGAGCGGCCGGGCTAAGACCATGAATCGTCGTCGTCGGGGGTTTCCCGGGGTTCGAGTTCGACGCGGCGGCCGGCCTGGGTCCAGGTGTCGGTGGTGGGGGTGGGGGTAGCCGAAGCGGCGTCGGGATCGTCGGTGAAGCCGGCCTCGGCGGTGCCGGCGAGGCGTCGGGCGACGCTCAGGGTGAGGACGATCAGGAGCACGCCGAGCAGCCCGACGAGCACGAGGATGAGGGTGAAGAGGCCGGCCTCGTAGAGGCGGAGGAGGTTGGTCACCCGCTCGAGGTCGGGGCCGGGGGTGTGGAGGGTGTGGAGGTGAAGCGGGGGGAGGGACACGGGGTGATGATAACGGTCGATGGCGGCCGACCCGCGAGGGGACGCGAATGACGACACCCAAATAACGAATGACGAAGCGAACCTTTGGTTTGTTCCGTTTCGTCATTCGTCATTCGAGTTTCGTCATTCCGCGGCCGCGGCGGCCTTCCCGCGGTAGGTGCACGCGGTCTTGCCGGTCTCCCAGACGGTGACGGCGTCGAGCGTGGCGTGGCCGGGGAGGTGGCCGGCGAGCATGTCCCAGACGACCCGCACGATGTTCTCGACCGACGGGTTCTGATCGGCGAACTGCGGGACGTCGCGGTTGAGGTGCTTGTGGTCGAGCCGCTCGATGACGTGCTCGTCGACCGCGGCGTCGAGGGCGGCGGGTTCGACGGTGCGGCCGGCGTCGTCGACGGGGCAGCGGGCGGCGACCTCGACGCGGTAGTTGTGGCCGTGCCCGGCCGGGTTGTTGCACTTGCCGAAGGTGGCGCGGTTGTCTGCGTCGCTGAGGCTCGGGACGTGCAGGCGGTGAGCGGCGGAGAACTCGTACTGCTGTTTCAGGATCACTTCGTGCATGGCGTGGGCTTCAACGGTGTAACGGAGCGTCGGCGTGAGCGTGAGGGTGAGGGCGGTGACGGTGCCGTCAAGCGCGGGTTGAACGGCGGCAAGGAGCTCTTGGATCAACGCACCCATCGGCGCGGCGGCGGCGGCACCGTCGCCGGCGACCGCGGCACGCAGAAGCGGCAAGGCGTAATCCCGCACCGCGGCATCGATGTGCTTGATGTTGATGAAATATCCGGTGTCGGCGTCGGCCTCGCCGCGGCAGCGGACCGTCACCTCGTAGTACCGCCCCAGCCCCCGCATCGCCGGCCAAGCCGCAAAGGTGTTGTGCCGCGGCGTAGCGTCATCCCCCGCGTCGGGGCTCACGCAAAGCCGCACCGTGCGGGAGAGATCAAGCATGGTAGATGATAGGGATCGGGGATCGGGGATCAGGGATTGGGGATCAGGGATCGGGGATCGAGGTGCGGGGTGCGGGCGGCGCTCTTTGAGCCATGGAACCCTGTCTGCTTCCTGATCCCCGGTCCCTTCCTTCACACCCCCACGTCCACCACCCCGTCCGCCCGCCGCCCCGCCACGATCGGGCGCAACAACTCGCCCAGCCGCGACGGCGCAAAGCGGTCGGGGCACGCGGCGATCTCGTCGCAGGTCCACCAGCGGTGCTCGGCCAGGTCCGTCGTCTCGTAATCCAGCATCCCGGCCGTGTCCACCTCGTGCCGGTCGATCCGCACCACAAAATACCGCTCGTGCTGGCGGAACGCAGCGTGCCCGTAGCGGATGTCCACCGTCCGCTCCCACACCGCCTCGCCCGGGTCGGCAACGATCAGCCCCGTCTCCTCGCGGAGCTCCCGCCGCGCCGCGTCGGCGAACGACTCGCCCGGGTCCAGCCCCCCGCCCGGCGTGATCCAGAACCGCGTCCCCCGCACCGGGTCCACGAACCGAAACAGCAGCACCCGCCCCGCCCCGTCAAGCAACAACACCCGCGCCGCGTGGCGGAGCGTCAAGCCGTGCGCGGTTTCCATCACCGACTGACCCGGGACGTGCGGTCAAGCACCAACGTACCGATCATCAACGTCGCCTCCACCACCCACCTTCAGCCCGTCATCCCCAACTCCAAATGCACCTGAAGACGGGGCGAGCCAGGTTTCCGCCACCTGCAACACCGCCTTCTCCAGCGGCATCTCATCGTCCCGAAGCCGCTCGTTCCAGCCGATCACGGTACATCCGACGACAACATCGTCGGTCGCTCGCCGCATCAGCACGACGCCATCGTCGGTCATGTCGCCGAGAGTTTCGGTGCAACGCTCCGAGGACAGGCGGAGGTAAAGCACGTCGTTATCGTCGTCGAAGTGGAACCAGTACCGGTTCTCGAGCGTGCCTTCGATGCCTACGGTCTTTTCCATTCGATGACCCCTTTGGCGCGGCGCGAGGGTGCCTGAAACGCGGTCTTCACCAGTCTGAGCGGCAGGCTGCTCACCACCACAATGATACGATCCTCTTTGAGCCCTGCACCGATGTATAGGCGATTTTTGGCATCACCCGGCTCGATGCGGATACTGAGGGGATCGGTCAAAGCGGCATGCACGAGCGATCGGTGCGAAGCCAAATCCGGGTGACCGGGCAGGATGTGCCCATACCACGTCCGGTCGTGCAGCGTGATCTGCCGCCCCAGCGGGGCAATGAGGGACGTGTCCGCCACGGCCGCCTCACCCCTCCAGCGTCCGCAGGCTCATGCCCGCTTCCTCCAGCTTCTCTTTGATCTCCACCAGGCTCGTCATCCCGAAGTTCTTCACGCCCATCAGCTCGGCCTCGGTCTTCATCACCAGGTCGCCGATGGTCGTCACGCCCAGCAGCGCCAGCGCCTTGCGGGCGCGGACGCTGAGGTTCAACTCGTTGACCGAGTTGTCCAGCCGCTCGCCGTCGTCGCCGGCCTCGCTGCGGATCTGGTCGTAAACCTGCTGCTTGGCCTGGGCCTGACCCTCCTCGACGGCCTGGCCGAGGCGCAGGCCCTTCTGCGCCAGCATCGCCTTGATCTCGTCGAGGCTCGCATCGCCGAAGTTCTTGAAGCTGCGCAGGTCCGCCTCGGTCACGCGCAGGAGGTCTCCGAGCGTGCGGATGTTCATCTTGCGGAGCGCGTTGCGGGTGCGGACGCTCAGCTCGAAGTCCGTCACGGGCGTGTCGAGCAGGGCCGAGTGCTGCTCGCTGCGCTTTTCCTGCTCGTCGTCGATGACCATGGCCTTGGACGCGAGGATGTCCTTGATGTACAGCCGCGCCCGCGGGTGGTTGGGGTCCGTCGCGAGCACCTGGCGGATGCACCGCTCGGCCTGGACGTACTTGCCGCGGTCCTCGTACGCCACGGCGAGGTTGATCAGCGCGTGGAGCGTGGGCTTCTCCTGCTTGCCGCACTCCTCGTACAGGTGCAGGGCTTCCTCTTCCTCGCCCATCAGGTCGAGGTTGTAGGCCAGGCGGAAGCACACCTCGTCGTCGTCGGGGTCGGCCGCGTAGGCGGCCTCGTAGCTCTCCACCGCGGCGAGGCGGTCGCCGCTCTGCTCGGCGTCCCAGCCGGCATCGAAATACTTGCGGGCGGTGTCGGTGTCGCGGATGTCCGCGCCGTCGTAGGTGGCGGTGTCGTCGCTCATCGTTGAATTAGGGGGAACGGGTCGGGGGGATGAAGTGCGGGAGCCGCACACGGCGGAGCGGGCGGCGGATGGAGTTGAACGGGTTAGTTTATCCCGGGCGATGCAACCGGGCAAGCCACCGGCCGGGCTCGAACCGGCGACCTGAGCTTTACAAAAGCACTGCTCTGCCAACTGAGCTACGGTGGCGGGGGGGGGGAGGGAAAGCCGTTGGCCGCTAGCCGTTGGCCGGATCATCGCGCGTTGATCTTGAGGTTGCGGCGAAGCGTTCGCGTCGTCATGGAGGGCAACCGGCTGCACGCTCTTTTGGGGCTAATGGCCAGCGGCTAACAGCCAACGGCTACATCCAAGCCATCGACTGGACTTGAACCAGCGACCTGAGCTTTACGAAAGCTCTGCTCTACCAACTGAGCTACGATGGCGGGTGGAGGAATAATATAGCAGGGTACGCTTGCCGGGCGAGTCGACCGGCCGACCTCCCCGGGTGTCATGCCGATGGATCGGCCGCGTGGCCTAGGCGGGCGGTTCGACGCTGTACCGCTTCCCGATGAAGCGGATTGATCAGGTACCGGTAGTCGCCCGAGAAGCCCTGCCGAGACAGAGCCTCCACGGCGGCATCGACCCCGTACTCGGCGAGAAGCGCTTCCAGCAGGCAATCTGCATCGTTCCGCGACGGGTCATCACTCTTCCAGACCCCCCGGCGGACCTGTTCGTCGATGACTGCGCTGATCAAACCTTGGTATCGTTTTGTCGGCATATTAGACCAGCGGCCTGGCTCACTCCGCAGGGGACTCTCAGACATCGACTGGGCCTGGAGGGGCTCGAACCCCCAACCCTCGGTTCCGAAGACCGATGCTCTATCCAATTGAGCTACAGACCCGTGAGCCGCGATTGTAGCGGGTTCGGGGAAGGAGGGACCGGGGACTGGGGATCAGGGATCAGGAAGATCGGAAGGATGCTTCGGCGAACGGCAATTGATGACCCAAACCCCAAATTCCGATCCCCGATCCCTGATCCCTGATTCCCGATCCCTGATCCCCGATCCCGGTACCATGACGCCATGCCGAGCGACCCCCTTATCCCGTCTCCGGGGCTGCGTTCGGCGTTGGTGGCGGGGCTGATGGGCGTTGTCCTCGCCGCGTCGCTGGGGCTGGCGTGGGCGGTCACGGGGGCGTCGTGGCAGCGGCCCGGACCGGTGCAGGAAAGCCGCTGGGCCGTCGGCGTCGGGTCGATCTCGCTCCCCGCGGCGTGGCGGCCGATCACCGCCACCACCCCCGAACACAATTCCACCGCCCCCGCCCCCGCCCCCGCTTCCGGGTCCGGGGCCGGGGCTATCCGCCAGTTCGTCAACGCCTCGGCCCCCGACGAACAGCTCCGCGTCTTCGGGCTCGCCACTCGCCAGCCCCGCACCCCCGCCCAGGTCCTCGAGGGCGTCGTCCTCGGCTCGGTCTGGAAACGCCAGACCGACGCCCACATCGAGAACTACCAGCTCCACGGCCTGGCCTACGCCGAAGTCGTCTTCGCCACCCGACGCACCCCCGCCGCCGCCACCGTCCTCGTCCACGCCTTCGCCGTGGTCAGTACCGACGGCCGCCGCTTCATCGCCCTGCACCTACAAAAAACCCCCACCACCGAGGAACGCCAAACCCGGGGCGAGCAGCTCTTCATCGACCAGCTGCAACGCCTCCGCGAGATCGCCGCCACCGTCGAGATGCCGTGACACACCGCGTCCCGCTCCCGCACGCCGGTTGCGACTGCCGCGTAGCGGGTGCGGCAAAGCCGCCCGTTTCGCCCCCCCCTCATCATCCGCTTGTCCTGAACTGACGCGGCGGGCCGTTAACATGTCGTATGACTTCCGGGTGCCACACCGCATCCTGGAGGCTCTGCGGAGGGTGCGGTGTGACGTCCGCGGGCAACGTCGGGCCACGGTCACACCCGCACACCGCATCCCTGGATCAACCAGTGGAAACATCTCAACGGGTGCAGCGAAGCTGGGTGCCACACCCCGCCGCTTTGGGCGATGTGTGCGTGCCGCCATGATGCGACACGCCTTGGGACGCAGCACACATCGCCGCAGAGCCGGCGAGGTGTGGCACCCTCCAAGACGCATGAGATAGAAACGGAACCGGTATCACCCCCCGCGGAGCAGCTCCGGGTGGTCGGACATGCCCGGCGGCGGGGGCGCGAGGCCCTCGATCCGCAGCGCCTGCCGCTGGGCGCGGACGCACAGCTCGGCGGCTTTAAGGGCGTGGTCCTGCGTCATGGCCGTCTCGGTCCCGTCGATGCAGTCACGGATCAGCCGGCCGAAGAACGGGTAGCCGACCTTCCCCGAGAGCTCCATGCGCTGCTCGCCGTCGGCGTTGACCAGGATCAACTGGTCGCCGCCGCGGTCGGTGGTGACGTCGAGGTATTTGCGCATCTCGATGTACCCCTCGGTCCCGATGATGAACGTGCGGCCGTCGCCCCAGCTCCGCAGCCCCTTGGGCGTGAACCAGTCGACCCGGAAAAACATCGTCGCGCCGTTATCCGCCAGCAGCGTCGCGTCGCCGTAGTCCTCGAGCTCGGGGTGGTCTGGGTGGCCGTAGTTGGCGACCTTGCTGTGCAAAACCTCGGCGTCCTTCGCGCCGGTGTAGTGCAAAAACTGCTCGATCTGGTGCGAGCCGATGTCGCAGAGGATCCCGCCGTACCGGGCGTAGTCGAAGAACCAGTCCGGCCGCGACGAGGCGTCGCCCATGCGGTGGGGCCCGAACCCGGTGACGTGGATCACCCGGCCGATCGCCCCCTGCTCGACCAGCGTGCCGGCGTGCATCGCGCACTCCACGTGCAGCCGCTCGGAGAAATACACGGCGTACTTCTTGCCGGTTTCCTCGACGGCACGACGCACGTCCTCGAGCTGCTCCAGCGAGGTCAGCGGCGTCTTGTCGGTGAAGTAGTGCTTGCCCGCCCGCATGCACCGGATGCCAAGAGCCGCCCGCTCGGACGGCACGGCGGCGGCGGCGACGAGCTGAACCTCTTTGTCGTTCAGGACCGCGTCCAGCGAGTCGACGTGCCGGGCCCCGTACTGCTCGGCCATCGCGGCGGCGGCCTGCGGGTTGTTTGCGTCGTAGACGTACTTGAGCGTCGCGCCCGCTTCGGTGAGGCCTTTGACCTGGCCGTTGATGTGGCCGTGGTCCATGGCGGCGACGGCGAAGTGGAACTCGCCGGGCTTCACGACGGGGTTGGGCTTGCCCTGCGGGGCGTAGTTCATGCCATCGGATGCGGTCATGGAAGGTCTCGTGGTGGCTTAGCCGGGGCGCGGGAGGGTAGCACGGAACGCCGGCGGCGGCGGGCGTCGCGTCGGCCCGGCCCTTGCCGTCCCGGGCCCATCCGGCACCGCGGTAAACTCGACCATGACCGCGGACGCCCGCTACCGCCTGTCCATCGTCGTCCCCGCCCGCGACGAGGCGGGCAACCTCGCCCGACTCGTCGCCGAGGTGCGCGGGGGCGTGCGCGACGCCGGGGTCGACGCCGAGCTCGTCGTCGTCGATGACGGCTCCACCGACGGCACCTGGCCGACGCTTGACCGCCTCGCCGCGGAGCACCCCTGGCTCCGCCCGGTCCGCCTCACCGAAGGCCGGGGGCAGACCATCGCGCTGGGGGTGGGCATCGCCCGGGCCCGTGCCCCGTTCGTCGCCACCCTGGACGCGGACCTGCAGAACGACCCGGCCGACCTGCCCGCGATGCTCCGCCTGCTTGTGGCCGAGGGCGTTGACCTGGTGCAGGGCCACCGCGCCGACCGCCGCGACCCTTGGGCCAAGCGGCAGACCGGCCGCGTCGGCCGGGCGGCGCGACGCCTGGTCCTGCACGACCGGGTCCGCGACACCGGCTGCTCCACCCGCGTCGCCACCGCCGACCTCGCCCGCCGGTGGCCCCTGCACCTCCGCGGGATGCACCGCTTCATCCCCGCCGTCTCCGCCATGCTCGGCGCCCGCCTCCTGGAGGTCCCCGTCCACCACCGGCCCCGCACCGTCGGCAACAGCCACTACGGCTCGCTCCGCCGCGGAGCCGTCGGCCTCGTCGACCTCCTCGCCGTCCGCTGGATGATGTCCCGCTACCGACCCGTCCCGCCCGTGCTCACGCCGGACGATCCACGCAACGGGTGTCCAAATCGTCATCCGCTTAATCGGTGGGACGGGCGTCCCGCCCGTCTTTCGCCGCCAGCCGAACCACCGCCCGCACCTGCCGATACCTCGCTGCCGTGCGGGACGCCCGTCCCACCTCCCCGTCCCGTCCCCCTTCCCACCCGCCCCGCCGTCCATCCCCCCCAGCCCGCGCAACCGTAAAAACTCCCCGCCCCGCCATCCAGCCAACCCCCGATCCGACCGATGAAGCCCCCAGGGGCTGATCGATCAGGGACACGCCATGGCGACGGGAACACCGCACATCACCGCACCCCCGCCGCGGGAAACCCCACCCCGACCGGGCCGCCCCGCCGCCCTCGCGCTCGCCGCCTGCGCCGCGCCCGCCCTCGGCGCGGCCGTCGCCGTCGCCGTCACCACCGGCCTTTTCGCCCTCCCGCCCCACCTCGTCACCCCCGCCGCCCTCGCCGCGGCCGCCGTCGGCCTCGCCGCGGGGCTCGGCCTCGCCCGCCTCCTGCTCCGCCGCCTCGCCGCCGAACGCCTCGTCGGCGAGGCGCTCGCCGCCTGGGACGCCGGCGAGCCCGACCCCGACTCACTCACCGTCACCGCGCCCGCCGCCGCCTCCGCCGGCCACGTCCCCGCGTGGAACCGCCTAGTCGCCCACCTCGCCGACGCCCGACGCCACGCCGACGCCGGCCACGCCGCCGATCGCCTCGCCTCCACCGGCCCCCGCGCCGCCGACGCCGGGCCCGTCCTCGACCTCCTGCCCTTCGGCGTCCTCGTGGTCAACCCCGACGGCACCGTCACCACCGCCAACGGCGCGGCCGGCCGCATGCTCCGACGCTCCCGCGACCGCCTCGTCAACGCACCCATCGACAAACTCATCACCGCCGACGCCTTCACCAAGCTCCGCGCCGAGATCGCCACCGGCCAAGGCTCCCGCGGCGGACACGCCGAGCTCTCGCTCCACCCCGACGACGAACACCCCACCACCGCCCGCGTCACCGTCCGCCCCATGGCCCGCACCGAGCGCCCCGACACGCTCGTCCTCCTCGAGGACATCACCCAGCAACGCGCCGCCGACCGCTCGCGCCACCTGTTCGTGGCCCAGGCGACCCACGAGCTCCGCACCCCGCTGACCAACATCGGCTTGTACGTCGAACGCGCCATCGACCTTGACGAACGCGAGACCGCCGAGCGGGCCGAGTGCCTCAACGTCATCAACGACGAGGTCCTCCGCCTCAACCGCCTCGTGGGCGAGGTCCTTTCCGTCTCCGAGATCGAGGCCGGCTCGCTGAGCGTCAAGCGCGACGACGTGAAGCTCGACGCGCTCGTCGACGACCTCCGCGACTCGTTCACCCGGCAGGCAGAGAAGAAGCAGATCACGGTGAAGTTCGACCTGCCCCCGAAGCTTCCGACGGTGCAGGGCGACCGCGACAAGATCGCGCTGGCGCTGCACAACCTCCTGGGCAACGCGATTAAGTACACCCCCGCCGGCGGCGGGGTCACCGTCACCGTGGGCGAGGCCGAAGGCCGCCTGCAGGTGGCCGTGGCCGACACGGGCATCGGTATCGGCGAGGCGGACCTGCCCCGCGTCTTCGACAAGTTCTACCGCGCCAAGGACGACCGCCTCGCCACCATCGACGGCAGCGGCCTGGGCCTCGCCCTGGCCCGCGAGGTCATCCGCCTCCACCACGGCGACATCACCGTCGAATCGACCCTCAACCAGGGCAGCACCTTCACCCTCACCCTGCCCGTCGAGGCCCACGCCGCCACCGCCTCTTAGCCCGGCCGCTTGCGGCCGCAGTATCTCGAACACGCCGGCCGCAAGCGGCCGGGCTAAGACCGACCCGCTCACGCCATGCGTATCGACCACCATCTCGTCGGAGCCGTCACCGTGCTCGGCCCGCACGGCCCGCTCGTGCAGGACGACGCGGAGGCGTTCGGCTCGCGCCTCGCCGACGCGCTCAACCGCAGCACGGGACGCCTCGTGGTCGACCTCGCCGCCGTTCCCTTTGCCGACTCCCGCGGGCTCGAGGTCCTCGCCGACGCCGCCGCCGAGCTGCAACAGACCGGCCAGTCGCTCCGCCTCGCCGGCGCGAACGAAACGGTCCGCACCGTGTTCGAGATCACCGAACTCGCCCCCGTCTTCGACCATTACCAGGACGTCAACGCCGCCGTCAGGAGCTTCCTGTGAACCCGCGCAACGCCGCCAAAGCCCGCATCGGCGACCTGCTCCTGCGCGACGGGTCGGTCACGCAGGAGCAGCTCGAAGACGCCCTGGGCAAGCAGAAGTCCAGCGGCAAGATGCTCGGCGAGATCATGGTCGAGGCGGGTCTCATCGGCTCGGGCCAACTGGTCCACACCCTCGCCGAGTCGCTGGGCGTGCGGGGCGTGCAGCTCCGCCACGGGCTGATCGACCCGGCGCTGTTGAAACTCATCGGACAGGACGAGGCCGAGCGGCTGCGGGCGTTGCCCCTGTTCAAGGTGCACGACACCGTGACCGTGGCGATGAGCGAGCCGCAGAGCCTGCCCACCATCGACCGGCTGCGCCAGCTCACCGGCTGCCGCGTCCGCCCGGTCCTCGCGCTCGAGACCGAGATCCGAGAGTTCATCAAGCGGTACGCCGGCGAGGACGTCGACGTCGACGCGTTCCTCACCAGCCTCGCCGAGGCCGACGTCGAGGTCGTCGAGAAGGAGCAGGTCGACGAGCAGGACGACGCGAACCTCGACCGTATGGTCGAGGGCAGCCCGGTGGTGAACCTGATCAACATCGCGCTCTTGACCGCGATCCGTGACGGCGCGAGCGACCTGCACATCGAGCCAGACCGCAAGCGGACGCGGATCCGCTACCGCATCGACGGCGTGCTCCGCGACCTGATGCAGCCCCCGCCGGGGATGCACGCGGCCATCGTGTCGCGGGTGAAGGTCATCGGCAAGATGGACATCGCCGAGAAGCGGATGCCCCAGGAGGGCCGTGTGCGGCTGCATGCCGACGGGCAGGACATCGACCTGCGCGTCTCGTCGATGCCGACGCTGCTGGGCGAGAAGCTCGTCGTCCGCGTGCTGGACAAGCGGAACCTGCACGTGCGGATGGAGGACCTGGGCTTCCGCACCGAAGCGCTGGACATCTTCCAGCGGATGCTCCGCGAGCCGCACGGCCTGGTGCTCGTCACCGGGCCCACCGGCAGCGGCAAAACCACGACGCTCTACTCGGGCCTCGACCTCCTGCGCACGCCCGAGCTCAACCTCGTCACGGTGGAGGACCCGGTGGAGTACCAGCTCGACCTGATCAACCAGATCCAGGTCAACGAGCAGGTCGGCCTCCGCTTCGCGACGGCGCTGCGCAGCATCCTGCGGCAGGACCCCGACGTGATCATGATCGGCGAGATCCGCGACGAGGAGACGGCCCGCGTCGCGGTGCAAGCCGCGCTGACCGGGCACCTCGTGCTGGCGACGCTGCACACTAACGACGCGCCGGGCGCGGTGGCGCGCCTGCTGGACATGGGCATCGAGCCGTACCTCTTGAGCGGCGCGCTCAACGGCGTCGTCGCGCAGCGGCTGGCGCGCAACGTCTGCGAGCACTGCCGGACGAAGTATTACCCGAGCGCCGATGCGCTCCTGGACGCAGGGATCCCCGAGCGCAAGGGCCACGCGTTCGCCCACGGGGCCGGGTGTGCCAAGTGCCACAACTCGGGGATGCTCGGGCGGTCGGGCATCTACGAGGTGATGGACGTGTCCAGCGAGCTCCGCCGGCACGTGCACCGCGGTGCGGCGAGCCACGAGATCCGCCAGGCGTGGCAGCGCGAGGGCGGCAAGACCCTCCGCGAGGAGGGCGTCGAACTGGCGATCCAGGGCAAGTGCAGCCTCGAAGAGGTGCTCCGCGTGACCCAGCACGAAGACCCCGCGGAGGCTGCGCCTGAAGCGCCCGCCATGACGATGCGGGAGGCGGCGTGATGACGAGTTACCCGACGCATGTGACGGGGGGCGCGGTGAAGCCGCCCGCCGAAGCGGGCTCCGCCGAGGGGCGCGTGGCGAAGCGTGACCGGGGCCAGCGGCTGTCGATGAAGGCGCGGTACGAGAGGCCGCGGCACGTGATGTTCATCATGCGGCAGTTGCACGTGCTCCTCGCGTCGGGGACGCCGGTGGTCTCGGCGCTCGAGGGGATCGAGCGGCAGATGAAGGACCCGTTGTGGCTGGCGGCGATGACGTCGATCCGGCAGGCGGTCGAGGAGGGGGCGAACCTGTCCGGGGCGATGGCGATGCACCCGCACCTGTTCGACCGGGTGTCGCGGTCGCTGATCGAGGCGGGCGAGACGTCGGGCAAGCTGCCGGTGATGCTCGAACGCCTGGTCAAGCTGACGCAGAAGGACCTGCAGGTCCGCAGCGGCATCCTCGGGGCGCTCCTGTACCCGGCGATCCTGCTGAGCGTGGTGATGATCGTGCTGTGCATCGTGTTGACGGTGGTGGTGCCGCGCTTCGCCGAGCTGTTCAACACGCTGAGCGTGCCGATCCCCCCGACGACGCAGGCGACGCTGGTGGCCAGCGGCATCCTCCGCGGGTACTGGTGGGCGGTGCTGTTGGGGCTCGTGGGCGCGGGGTTCGGCGCGGCGTGGTGGGCGAAGACGGCGCAGGGGCGCGTGGCGATCCACACCGCGATGATCCGCATGCCGATCATCGGCAAGCTCACGCGCAGCTTCGCCACCTCGCGGATCATCCGGCTGCTCGGGGTGCTGCTCAACAGCCACCTGCCGCTTTTGGAGGTGCTCGAGCTGGTGAAGTATTCGAGCGGGAACATGCACTACGAGGCGCTGATCGTTAATGCGCAGGAGGCGGTCGGCCGGGGCGAGCCGGTGAGCTCGGCGTTCGCGGACGAGTCGCTGATCGACCCGTCGATCTACGAGGCGTTCCGCTGCGGCGAGCAGAGCGGGCGGATCGCCGCGTCGCTGATCACGGTGGCGGACTTCATGGAAGAGGAGAACGACGCGGTGGTGCGGAGCCTGACGAAGGTGCTCGAGCCGCTGGTGCTCCTGGTGCTGGGCGGGATGGTGGGGCTTTTGGCGGTGAGCATGTTCCTGCCGCTGTTCGACCTGACGGCGATGGCGGGGGAGGCGGGGGGCAAGTGAGCAATCTACCGTTCACATCACGCAGGTCGGCGATCGGGGTGGCGGTGTCGCCGCGGTGCATCGAGGCGGTGCAGCTTGAGCTGCGCGGGGGGCGTAGGGGGGGGCGGCCGGCGGTGCGGGACGCGGTGGCGCTGGCGCGGCGGTCGCCCGGCGAGGGGTTCGACGCGGCGGAGGCGGCGCGGCTGGCGGGGGTGCTGCGGCGGCGGCGGTTCATGGGGAACGATGTGGTGCTGGCGTTGCCCAACGCGCGGCTGGTGCGGGGGCTGATCGAGGTGCCGGGCAACAGCGTCGACCCCGTCGCGGCGGCGGCGCGGGAGGCGGAGCGGACGCACGGGCTGGCCCCCGGGGGGTACGAGTTGGCGGCGTGGCGGCCCGAGCTGCCGCGGGCGGCTGCGGGAGGGGGGGGTGGGGGTCGGCAGGCGGTGGTGTGCGTGAGCGGGGCGCGGCACGCCGACGCGGCGCCGTGGCTGGAGGCGTTCGGTGCGGCGGGGCTGAGCGTGAACGCGCTGGACACGAGGGCGTGTGCGGTGAGCCGGGTGCTGCCGGGGGGTGGGGTGGGTGAGAGGGGTGAGGGGGGTGAGGGGCCCCGGGCGACGATCACGGCGGTGCTGGATATGGATCACGCGGCGGCGGAGCTGGTGCTGTTGCAGGGCGGGTCGGTGGTGTATCAGCGGCCGCTTTTGGACAGCGGGCTGGTTCGTCTGTACGCGGCGCTGGGGGAGGCGGGGGTGGACGAGCGGGCGGCGGGGGTGTTGTTGGGGGCGACGGGCTACGCGGGAGACGGGGGGGCGGGGGGTAGCGGAGGGGAGCGCGGCGGAGCCGCGGCGCTTCATGGGGAGGGGATGCGGGGGGTGCGGGGGGTGATGGAGGGTTATGTGCGGGGGGTGGTGGCGGAGGTGGAGCCGGCGTTGGGGTATGCGGCTCGGGTGTACCCGGACTGGCCGGTGGAGCGGCTGGTGGTGGTGGGGGAAGCGGCGCGGGTGCGGGGGCTGGAGGGGGCGCTGCGGGAGGCGATGGGGCTGCCGGGGCCGGTGCTGCTGGCGAGCGACGACGCGGGGGGCGCGGACTCGCGGCGGTTGGCGGTGGCGTTTGGGATGGCGCTCTATCCGAGGGGGGCGGCATGCGCGGCGGCGTGAACCTGATCCCCCAGCCCGTGCTGGCCGAGCGTCATCGGCGGCGGGTGGTCCGCCGCGCGTTGCGGGCGACGGGGCTGTACCTCGCGCTGGTCGTGGTGGTGACGGTGGGGTACGTCGGGCTGACGGGGCCGCGTGAGGCGGGGGCGTCGGGGGACCCGGGGGCGGAGTCGGCGGCGGCGGTCGAGCAGCGGGCGGGGCTGTCGCGGGCGGCGATCGTGCGGATGAAGGGGCAGCTCGCCGACGCGGAGCGTCGGCTGCGGGCGGCGGCGGTGCTGTCGGAGCGGCCGGCGTGGGCGACGCTCTTGCGGCTGATCGCGCAGGGCGCGGGGGCGGACGTGCTGCTGTCGGGGGTGGAGATCGCCGGGGGGGGTTCGGCTTCCGGGGGCGGGGGGGCTTCCGGGGGCGGTTCGGCTTCCGGGGGCGGTTCGGCTTCCGGGGGGGCGACGGTGACGGTGACGGGGTACGCGGCGGGGCCGGGCGAGGTGGCGGCGTTCGTGCTGCGGCTGGAGGGGTCGGGGGTGTTTGGCCGGGTGGAGCTGGCAAGCTCGCGGCGCGAGCCGTTCGGCGACGACGTGGCGACGGGGTTCACGGTGCGGTGCACGATGGGCGGGGCCAACGGTCAAGGGGGCGGACGATGAGCGGGATGAGGCTGGACGACAAGCCGGTGTGGGCGGTGGTGGCGGGGTGCGTGGCGGTGGCGCTGGCGGCGACGGCGGGGTCTTACCTCGGGGTGGTCGTGCCGGCGGAGCGGGGCGAGGCGGCGGCGCGGGCGGCGGCCGCGTCGTCGGCCGAGGCGGAGGCGGAGGCGGCTTCGCTGGACCGTGAGGCGGCGGCGTTGGCGGCGCGGCTGGGGGAACGCGAGGCGGAGCTGGCGGCGACGCCGGTGGAGCTGGGGGACGTGCGGGACCTGAACCGGCGGGTGGCGGGGCTGATCCGTTTGGCGCAGGACGCGGGGCTGGAGGTGTTTGCCCTGCAGCCGGGCGGGGCGGCGGCGGGCGAGCACTACCGGGTGGTGCCGCTGCGGCTGGAGGCGGGCGGGGGGTTCGCGGCGCAGCTGGATTTCCTGGACCGGTTGCACGGGGTGTACCCGGACGTGCGGGTGGCCGATGTGGGGGTGCAGGCGCGGCCGCGTGAGGCGGGGGCGGCGGCGCAGGTCGTGGTCGAGCTGCGATGGTTCACGGCCCTGGACGGCGCGGGCGGCGGCGGGGGGGGAGGGCGATAGTCGATGAAACTGAACGGCCAACGCAAGGTGTTGCTGGTGGTGGCGGGGCTGGCGTGCGCGGCGGTGGCGGCGGACTCGGTGATGATGGGCGGCACGGGGGGCACGCCGCAGGGGGCGGAGGCGGCGGCGACGGCGCCGGCGGGTGCACCGGGTGCGTCGGGGGCGGGGGACGCGGCCACGGCAGGCATTCTCTCGGCGGTGGCGGCGGGCGGGTTGGTGGAAGCGGTGGACGGGGTGCCGACGGGCCCGAGCCTGGCCGAGCGGCTGCGTGAGGCGGAGGGGCGGCTGGCGGCGGAGACGCCCGACGCGTTCAAGGCGCGGGGGCGGTGGGCTCGGGAGGCGGAGCCGACGGCGGCGGCGGTCGCGGAGGGCGACGGCGGGGAGGCGTTCGACGCGGCGGAGTTTGCCCGGCGTCACCCGCTGGGCGGGGTGATGTTCGTGGACCTGGAGCCGCGGGCGATCGTGGGCGGCCGGGCGATGCGGGTCGGCGAAGGACGCGAGGGCGTGGTGCTCGAGGCGATCGGCGACCGGTGGGTGATCTGGGCGGCGCCGGGGCTGCGGTTCCGGGTGCGGCTGGACCCGCTTCGATAACTTGAACTATCGAGAAACTTTTATCGTGCGCCTCACGCACCGCGTGAAGGGGGCCGATAGAGAGGTTGAGCGGCGGCGCGTGTCCCGCGACTTGTACCGGAAAACTTCTTCACTTGAGAGGCTTGAAGATGAGAGCGAATGGAAAGAACCGTGGGTTCAGCCTGGTGGAACTGGTGATCGTGGTGGTGATCGTGGGCCTTCTGGCGGCGATCGCGATCCCGCGGTTCAGCCGCGGCGCGGCGGCGGCGGGGGATTCGGCGCTGGCGGGTGACCTGGCGGTGCTGCGGAACGCGATCGACATGTACGCCGCGGAGCACGGCGGGAACTTCCCCACGTCTGCGAACGTGGTGCCGCAGCTCACGACGTTCAGCGCCCTCAACGGCGACACGAGCCCGACCAAGACGGCCACGGCGATCTACGGCCCGTACCTGTTCAAGGTGCCGGACCTGAAGGTCGGGGACAACGTGGGCAACAGCGGCATCGTGGCGCAGACGGGCACCCCGACCGCGGTGAGCGCCACGGCCGGCGCGGGCTGGTTGTACGACGCGTCGACCGGCCAGATCTGGGCCAACGCCGCGGGCCAGTTCGACAAGTAATCCTCGGGCCGCCCGCCCCGCCCCGGCTCGCCGAGGTGCGGGGCGGGCGAACCCGAAGCGTCCCCGGCGACGCGGCCCCCCGCCGCGTCGCCGTTTTGTTTGCCCCCTCCGCCGAGGTTACCCCCCATGCCGGGCGTCACCGCAACGAGAGCGAGTGCTGAAGTCCTCCGCGATTGCCGCGACGCTACGCGCCGCGGACCGCGTGGCGCAGCAACGCGGCTACTGGAGAAGGTTCACACCAATCGCTCCAGCCGACCCCGAGCCACGGGCTTCAGCCTGGTGGAGCTGGCGCTGACGACCATCATCATCGCGTCGGTGGCGGCGATCGCGATGCCGCGCTACGGCCAGGCGCTCGCCCGGTTCGAGGCGGCGGCGGCGGCGCGGCGGGTCGTCGCCGAGGTCGACCGCGCCCGGCAGCACGCCCGCGCCGCCAGCCGGCAGGTCGTCCTCACCTTTGACACCAACGCCAACACGTTGACCAACGCGGGCCTGCCCGATCCGGACCGGCCGGGCCAGCCGTACCGCGTCGAGCTGAACGCCGCGCCGTACCGCGTCGACCTGACCGGGGCAATGTTCGGCAACAGCGCGGCCCTGGCGTTCGACGGGTACGGCGTGCCGGAGAAAAGCGGCAGCGTCACCCTGACCCGCGGCGACATCACCCGCACGGTGCTCATCGACGGTGCCGGGAAGGCGGTGGTGAAATGAGCACGGGGCGGCGGACATCACGCCGGGTCGGCTTCACGCTGATCGAGATGGTGGTGAGCCTCGCGGTGTTCGCGGTGCTGGTGGGTGCGATGGGTTCGGCGCTGGTGCTGTCGACGCACGCGCTGCCGACGCGGACGAGCGCGGCGGGCCGCACCGTCGCCGCCTCCGAGGTGTTGCAGCAGATGACCGACGAGCTGCGCGGGGCGCTGTACCTCACCGAGGCGGAGCCGACGTCGGTGGCGTTGGTCCTGCCCGACCGCGACGGCGACGGCAACCCCGAGGCGGTGCGGTACGCCTGGTCGGGCGGGGCGGGCGCGGCCCTGACCCGTCAACACAACGGCACGGCCGCTGCCGCCCTGCTCGGCGAGGTCGATGGCTTTGCGCTCTCGTACCCGTCGGTGGACCACGTGCGGACGCTGCCGGGCGCGCGGATCGAATCGGGCGAGGTGCTGCTGTCGAAAGCCACTAACGGGAACGATGCCAAGGACTTCAGCGTCAAGGACACGGACCGCATCGGCTTCGTGGTGAAACCGAACCTGCCCGCCGGCACGGTGGATTGGCGGATCACCCGCACGCTCTGGTCGTCGGCGAGCCGCGGCAGTGCCGACGGGGTCAGCCGCTACCGGCTTTCGCACTGGCAAAACAACCGTCCGGCGGACGCCGCGGTGGATTCGACACTGCAGTACGAGTCGTCACTCGGCACCAACGCATCGTGGGTCGAGGTTGCCTTCGGCCAAGGCGGGCCCTTTGTGCCGGGTGAGACCGCGGCCGTCACCGCGACCCGTGAGGACAGCGGGTCCGGGCACAGCGTCAACATCCGGTACTTCGACAAGGACGCCTCGCCGTCAAATATGTTCACGACGACCAACCGGGGCGACTCCTGGTCGGTCGAAAGCGGCGGCCGCGCGGTGCTGCACTACGCCTACGGCCGGTACACGTCGCTCGGCCCGGCGTGGACGCTCACGCGGCGGCGCGTCGTGGCGGTGGACATCGCGCTCGACCCGGCCGGGGGCGCGGCGGCGCTGGCGGCTAGTGTCGAGCTGATCAACGCCCCCGACGCCGTGTCGCGCCGCGAGGCGGACTTCGACGCCGACCCGTCGAAGCAGGACCTGGACCTCGACGGGCAGACGGATTGGAAGGGCAAGGACAAGGCGTTTAAGCAGAGCCAGTTCGCGGGCGGCGTGTGGTCGCTGGCGGTGGAGGGGCAGATCGACCCGAGCAACCCGCCGCTGGACGAGCCGCTGACGCTGGACGTGTGGCTGGAGGACACGACGGACGACGGCTACGCCGGCTGGGCCGAGGCCCGGTTCGACCGCGGCGGGGGGGCGTGCGGCCGGGTGAGGCTGAGCGTGAGCCGCGTCGGGTCGACGCAGCGTTTCCGTATTGAGCTGACGCGGGCCGGCGGCGGCATCACAACCCTCCTGGAGGCGGAGCGGCCGGTGGGGGTGCCGGCGAAGCTGGGCGTGGTGGTGGACCCGTCGGGGGACCGGGTGGTGGGGAGCATCGATGACGCGGTGGGGCCGTGCCTGCCGTACGAACGGGTCGCCGACGACGACAAGGAGCCGAGCCTGCGGCTCGCGGCGGGCCATGAAGAGGTCAGCGGGGCGCGGGTCCGCCACGTCGCGCTGCGGGTCGGCGGCGAGGTGGCCGACGTGCAGGCGGCGACGGGGAGCGGGGGCGGCGGGGGCGTGATCGGGGGGTTGTTCAACCTTTTTCGGTGAGGAAGATGAACAATCACCAGCGCTATACGAGGCGGTTCCGCCGCTTAGCCCGGCCGCTTGCGGCCGACGGGTTGGCGCTGCTTGCGGCCGATGGATCAGCGCCGCTTTCGGCCGATGGTTTGAGCACTGGTCGGTCATTCTCCAGGGGTGGCTGGGGCAGAGGCTTTGCGATGCCCCGGCGCAGTGACACAGACCGCTGGCTCTGCAAGACGCGCCGGGGCTTCCCCGAGCGTCAGCCCCAGCGACCCGGACACACAGCATGGAGCAAGAATCTGCAGTCCGGGCTAAGCGTGGGGCGTCGGCGGGGGGGGTTCTCGCTGGTCGAGTCGGCGGTTGCGATCGTGCTGGTGGGGGGGTTGTACCTGGTGGCGATCAACACGGTCGGGGCGTCGCGGGTGACGCAGGGGGCGTTGGCCGACCGCGAGCGGGGCACGCTGCTGGGTGAGGCGCTGCTGACGGAGGTGCTCGCCCTGCCGTTTGCGGACCCCGCGGGCACCGCCGGGGCCCTGGGCCGCGAGTCGGGCGAGGCGGCGGGGGCCCGCGGGACCTTCGACGACGTGGACGATCTTCTGGGGTACGCCGAGGCGTTGCCGGTGGACCGGGCGGGGGTGGCGATTGCCGGGGCGGGGCGGTTTCGGCGGGGCGTGGCGGTGGCGTACGTGGACCCGGCGAAGCCTGACCTGCCGGTGGCGACGCAGACGGGGCTCAAGCGGGTGGCGGTGACGGTGACGGTGGACGGGCGGGCGGTGGCCGAGGTGGTGGGGCTGAGCGGCGCGGCGTGGCCGGGGCCCGTCGAGCGGGAGGAGCCGACGCATTGAGCAGGCGTGCAACATCTTGGCGGTGCCGCGGGTCGGCGTACGTGCTGGTGCTGGCGGTGACGTCGCTGGTGGGGCTGATCGGGTTGTCGTCGCTGGCGGCGGTGCGGGTGCAGCACGCCGGGTCGCGCGACCGCAACGACGCGATCGCCGCGCAGCACCTCGCCGACGCGGCGCTGCGGCTGGCGCACGCCCGCCTCACCGCCGACGCGAAGTGGCGGACGGCCTACACCCACGGGACGTGGACACCCGACGAACCGCTCGGCCGCGGCACCGTCCGCTTCCGCCTCACCGACGCCGCCGACGGCGACCTGGCGGACGACGACGGGCCGGTCCGGGTGACGGCCCGGGCGGCGGTGGGCGGCGCGGTCCGCCTGGTGAGCGTCGAGCTGCGCGAACGCTCTACCCCCGCCGCCACCTCGCTCGGGCCGGAGCTGCTCGCCAACGCCGACATGGAAGGCTCGGCCTGGGCCTACTCCCGCGCCCCGTACTCGGGCGTGCGCCTCGACTTCACCAACGAAAACCCCCACGGCGGGCAGAAGGTCATGAGGGCGAGCGACCGCTCGTCCGCCCGCGCCGGGCCGTACCAGGGCCTCGGCTCGCAACTGATCGCCGGGGAGACCTACGTCGTCGACGCCTGGGCCCGGGTCGCCTTCTCCGCCGAGACCGTCCGCGTCGGGTTCTACACCGTCTCCAACAACGACGGCCTGCTCGAGCGGGACACCGCGGCCGTCCGCGTCACCACCGCCTGGACCCGCGTCACCGGCGAAGTCGTCGCCGACAACCCCGGCGGCGGGATCAACGAGCTGGTCTGGGGTGTCGACACGCAGACCGACGCCGTAAACTTTTACCTCGACGACGTCTCGCTCCGCCGCGTCGTCGTCGACGAGCCGGCGAAGACGACCCTGCACGTGGTCCGCACGACGTACCGGCGGGAGATGGACGGGTGACGCGGATCAGCATCTCGTGGTCGGAGCAAAGCCGATAGCCGGAACCTTAAAGCGAGTGCTGAAACTCGCTGCCATAGCCGCGACACCACGCGTCGCGGACCGCGTTGCGTAGCAACGCGGCTAGTGGAGCGAGTTTTCGTCGTTTGCTCCGATAGCTGGTCAGACCCGCTGCTCCTACCGCTGCGGGGCGGGGGCGTCGGTGATGGCTTGGAACTCGTAGGGGACGCGCTGCCCCTCGACAATGAGGGTGAGGGTGACGCCGCCGGCGGGGCTGGAGGCGAGTTCGATGGGTATCTGGCCGCCGGTCTGGGGGTCGAAGAGGGTGCCGACGGCGCGGGAGAGCGAGCCGGCGAGCTCGAGGTCGTAGCGGTACTGGTCGGGGTCGAGGACGACGCCGGTGACCCGGTTGCCGTCGACGGCGAGGGTGAGGTCGACGGTGGTGCCCTGGATGTCGCCCTGATACCGGTGGGTCGGGGTGCCGGGGGGGAAGGGGTTGCCGCCGCCTTCGTCGACCGGGATGAGGCCGTCGTCGGCGATGAGGCCGTCGTCGCCAAACCCGCCGCCACCACCGTCAGGCTGCAGGCGGGTGACGGTCTCGACCTCGCCCGCGGCGTTGGTGGTGGTGAGCTGGTCGCCGTCGACGGTGAAGGTGGCGGTCTCGGTTTGGCCGTTGAGGGTGACGGTGAGGCGGTCGCCCTGCACGGCGTAGGTGCCGGTCATGCCCTGCGCGGGCTGCCCGGCGGGGTAGGCCTTGAGCTGCCCGCCGGGGTTGAACTCGACGGTGTATTGACCGTCGGTCCAGGCGCCGGTCATGCCGCCGGTGGCAGGGCCGCCCCCGGGCTTCGGGATGTCCAGGCCCGAGGCCCGCTTCTCGATCCGAGGGTCGCCGGGGGGGATGCGGGTGACGTTGTCGACGCTGCCCTGCGCATCGGTGACGGCCATGGTGTCGCCGGTTCGGCTGAAGGTCGACGCTTGGGTCTGCCCGTTGACGGTGACGGTCAGGGCGTTGCCGGTGACGGTGTAGGTGCCCTGCATCGCCTGGTCCGCCTGCCCCTCCGGGAAGACGTTGACGCGGCCACCGGGCATGAACTCCATGACGTACTGCCCGTCGCTCCACGCGCCGAGGAAGCCCTCGGGCAACGCGTCGGCGGCGGGTTGGCCCCCCGCGACGCCCGGCTGACCGGCGGGTCGGTTCCCGCCCTTGCCGCTCCGGTCAAACGGGTTGACCGACCCGGGCGCTTCTCCGCCGCCGGCCTGATCAAAGGGGTTGCCGCCGCCGGCGGGCGTGGGGGGCCGGGCGGGCTCGAACGTCAGCGCGACCTCGGCGCTGCCGGTGGTGAACCGCGGCTTGCCGTCCGCGCCCGCCGCGATCGTGAAGGGGAACGCTTGGCCCTCGTGCGAGAACGTACCTTCGACCCGGTCGGCGACGGTCGTTGCCGTCAGGGGGAACGTGCTGCCTCGGTACGTGACCTCACCGCTGTAGGACCCGCCGCCTTCGGGCGTCAGGGTGACGCTCGTGCCGGTGCCGGTGTACTCGCCGGCGACGGCGTCCTCGGGGGCACCGCGGGGATCCGCGAGCGCGGCGGACGCCACCGCAAGCACCAGGAAGAGGGCAGGCGGCAAAAACGACAAACGAGAGGGGCGCGTCATATCGGGTTCCGGAAGGGTGGATGAACGGGGCGGCGGGTGCGACACAATTCGCGGAGCGGGACGGCTTGCCGAGCCAAGCCGGGCGGTGCGGCCTCAACAGCGTAAACAATAACACCCGTGGGGCAGAACCCCACGCCGAATGCGCTCATGGAGCAGGCCGGGCGCTGTCCCCGGGCCCGGCCGCCGCTCATATAGTAGTGGCGACCGGCCATCCGAACCCGGGGCCGCGTCGCCGCCCGGCACCTCATCGCGTGCCGCGGCGTGAACCCGCGGTGTTGCCACTTGTCATCGGCCCCGGACCTGCTACAGTGCCCGACCGGCCGCGACGCGACGGCGTCGGCGTCGGGTCCATCCGTGGGCGTCCCCGGACGCCGCTGGGCATGCCACCCTAGCTCAGTGGTAGAGCACTCCCTTGGTAAGGGAGAGGTCGTGGGTTCAAATCCCATGGGTGGCTTTGATGTTTTTGATTTTGGAATGAGGATTTTTGATTGTCAGCGAGTAGACAGGGTTGGCGGCGTAGCCAATCCAAAATCCTCAATCAAAAATCAAAAATGACACCGGGTCCCCCGCGACCCCCTTTTGCGGAGCGCAATCACCATGGCTAAAGCAGCATTCTCCCGGACCAAGCCCCACGTCAACGTCGGCACGATCGGACACGTCGACCACGGCAAGACCACCCTCACCGCGGCCATCACCGCCGTTCAGGCCGCCAAGGGCCTCGCCGACTTCACCTCGTACGACGACGTCGCCAAGGCCTCGGCCAGCGACGGCCGCCGCGACGCGACCAAGATCGTCACCATCTCCACCTCGCACGTCGAGTACGAGACCGAGAACCGCCACTACGCCCACGTCGACTGCCCCGGGCACGCCGACTTCGTCAAGAACATGATCACCGGCGCCGCCCAGATGGACGGGGGCATCCTCGTCGTCTCCGCCGCCGACGGCCCGATGCCCCAGACCAAGGAGCACGTCCTCCTCGCCCGTCAGGTCAACGTGCCCAAGCTCGTGGTCTTCCTCAACAAGGTCGACCTCGTCGACGACGAAGAGCTTCTCGACCTCGTCGAGCTCGAGGTGCAGGAGCTTCTCGCCAAGTACGACTTCGAGGACGACACGCCCATCATCAAGGGTGCCGCGTTCCCGGCGCTACAGAACCCCAGCGACCCCGACGCGAGCAAGTCCATCACCGAGCTGATGGAGGCGATCGACACGTGGATCCCCGAGCCCGAGCGCGAGACCGACAAGCCGTTCCTCATGTCCGTCGAGGACGTGTTCTCGATCAAGGGCCGCGGCACCGTCGCCACCGGCCGCGTCGAGCGTGGTCAGGTCAAGGTCGGCGACAAGGTGGAGATCGTCGGCCTCGCCCCGACCCTCGAGACCACCGTCACCGGCGTTGAGATGTTCAACAAGACCCTTGAGTCGGCCATCGCCGGCGACAACTGCGGGGCCCTGCTCCGCGGCATCGAGAAAGACCAGGTCAGCCGCGGCCAGGTCCTCGCCGCGCCCAAGTCGATCAAGCCCCACAAGAAGTTCGAGGCCGAGGTCTACATCCTTACCAAGGAAGAGGGCGGCCGCACCAGCCCGTTCTTCGCCGGCTACCGCCCGCAGTTCTACTTCCGCACCACGGACGTGACCGGGGCGATCGAGCTCACCGGCGGGGCCGAGATGGCCATGCCCGGCGACAACATCAAGATGATCGTCGACCTGGGCGAAAAGCCGATTGGCATGGAAGAGGGCGTCCGCTTCGCCGTCCGCGAGGGCGGCCGCACCGTCGGTGCCGGCGTCGTGACCAAGATCCTCGAGTAGCACCTAGCCGCTGGCCGCTAGCCGCTGGCCGCTGGCTTCTCTTGGGAAGTCGGCGGCCGGTGGCGGAGGTTGGCGGGCCCGTTCTTGCTAACCGCTAGCGCCTAACAGCTTAAGGCTACGTCATGGCCAAATCCAAAGAAGCCGTCGAATACGTGTGGCTCCAGTGCACCGAGTGCAACGAGCTGAATTACCGCACGCCCGTGAACGTCAAGGGCGGTATGCCCGAGAAGCTCAAGGCGGGCATGAAAAAGCACTGCCTCCGCGAACGCAAGCACACGCTGCATAAGATCAAGCGTAAATAGGCGCTGGGCATTAGGCGCTAGGCGCTAGGAGAAGATCTGTACGGGTCTTTCTTGCTAACGGCTAACGGCTAACAGCTAGCGGCTACCGAACGGGTGTAGCTCAGTTGGCTAGAGCAGCGGATTCCAAATCCGCAGGTCGTGGGTTCGAGCCCCTCCACCCGTGCTTATCGATTTTTGATTTTTGAATGAGGATCTTTGATTGACGAGGATGGTAAGACTGGTTCCTTGGCTTTCGTGCCTCGGCAATTGAAAATCTTTAATAAAAATCGCAATTAGCAACATGGCTCTCCCGATCTACAAACCCGGACAAGGCTACTGGACCCGCGTCCTCTCGGCCATCGGTGCGGGGACGCTCGTGCTCGCCGGCGCGGCGTGGCTGTGGTCGTTCATCCTCCCCCGCTACGTCGGCCGCGAAAACCTCATCTACGTCCAATCCGGCGTCGTCGTCACCGTCATCCTCGGCTTCGGCCTGCTCATCTACTTCCTGCTGAACAAGCCCCGCATCGTGGACTTCATGATCGCCGTCGAGGCGGAGATGAAGAAGGTCAACTGGCCCTCCCGCAAAGAGATCATCGGGTCCACCTGGGTCGTGATCTGCGGGACGCTCCTGCTCGCGCTGCTGCTGTTCCTGATCAACATCGCCTTCGGCTGGGTCTTCACCGAGATCAACATCCTCGCCCCCACCGACAGCCCGCCCGGGATCACGTCCCCGCCCGGCCTGCCCGCCGAGCCGCCCGGCGAATCCTGACCGCTTCGGCGGGGGCGGGTGATCCGGTACTATGATGTTTTACCCCTGCCGATCCGGCGGCGGCTGTTAGCCGCCGGCTAGTTACACGTTCCCGCTCTTACTCGACCTGCCATGGCTGAACTCCACCCGAACGAAGACGCCGCGACCTCCGTCGCCACCCCCGACGCGCCCGCCCCGGAAGCACCGGACACCGACCTCGACGGCACCATCGATGAGGAAGAGCCGCTGGTCTACCCCGGCATGAACTGGTTCGTCCTCCGCGTCGCGTCCAACAAGGAGTCGTCCGTCCGCCAGACCCTCCTCCGCAAGGTCAAGATCGAGGGCTTCGACGGCAGCGACGACGACAAGCCCCACCTGGTCAACCGCATCCTCGTCCCCACCGAGAAGACCAAGACCATGAAGGGGGGCAAGCAGAAGATCGTCGAGAGCAAGCTGTACCCCGGCTACGTCTTCGTCGAAATGATGCTCGAGGACGACGGCCGCATCCCCCAGGACGTGTTCTTCCTCATCAAGGAGACCACCGGCGTCGGTGACTTCATCGGCACCGCCGGCCGCCCGTCGCCCATGTCGATCCCCGAGATCGAGAAGATGCTCATGGCCTCCAAGCCCGCCGAGGAGCAGCCGCAGGTCAAGATGGAGTTCCAGAAGGGCGACTACATCAAGATCAAGGAGGGCCCGTTCGAGTCGATGGAGGGCACCGTCGACGAGCTGCTGCCCGACCAGGGCAAGGTCCGCGTCATCGTCACCATCTTCGGCCGCGCCACCCCTGTCGAACTTGAATACTGGATCATCGAGAAGGCGGAGGAGTAGGGGATCGGGGCTTCGCCGATGGGGAGCGGTACGGTAGAATCTTGCCGGTGCCGCCATGACCGCTTTAGCCAAAACACCGTTGATGTCCCGGCTGATCCGTCCCGATCAGGCGGTTGGGCACGTCGTGCTGGAGAACGTGTCGTGGGAACTCTACGAGCAGATGCTTGAATGCATCGGCGACGGCCGGACGAAGCTGGTGTTCGATGATGGGGTGCTGGAGATCGAGAAGCCCAATATTGAGCATGAGCATTTGTCACGGTTTCTGTTCAGTCTGATCCAGCTCTGCTGCGATCACCATGGCATCCCGCTGTTGCCGTCGGGGGGGACAACGTTCCGCAAGAAGAAGAAGCGGGGCGGGCTCGAGCCCGACGAGTCGTTCTATATCCAGCATTACGCCGAGGTCTCGCACATCCTGTCGACCCGCCCGTTCGTGCCGCAGCGGGACCCGCCGCCGGACCTGGCGATCGAGATCGACATCACCAACCTCAGCCTGAACAAGCTGGCGGTGTACGCTCGGCTCGGCATCCCGGAGGTATGGCGCGTGACGGTGGACGGTTTGGAGTGCCTGGTACTGAACGAGGCGGGCGAGTATGACAGAGCGGATCAAAGTCCCGCGCTGCCCGGCTTCGATCTACGCTGGATCATCGAGATGCTGCAAGCGGGCCTGGCGAGCGACCCAGCCAAGGCGGGGCAGGTGCTGCGGGAGAAGATGAAGGGCTAACTGTCGCCACTTGCCTCGCACGATATCTCGCGACGATGAGTTTGATATCTCTTTCGAACAAGGCCGATCTGAGCCTCCGAGCAGCGGCAGGACAGAACGTGGGATAGGATATTGGTATGGTCACACTTGCAGCAACCCAGCCGACGCTTCCGGAAGAACTCGTGGCCGGGCGGATCGTCCTCTACGACGTGCCCTGGGAGGGATACCTTCAGACCCTCGACTGGATCGGCGACCGCAAGCAGCGTGTGACGTACGACCGCGGGACGATGGAGGTGGAGATGCCGTCATACGCGCACGAGATGATCTCGCGTTTCATCAACCGGCTGGTTCAGGCTCACTGCGACCGGCTCGGGGTCGCCTACCGCACCACCGGCAGCGTGACCTTGCGGCGTCAGAACCAAATGGCGGGCTTGGAAGGCGACGAATCTTTCTTCATCACCCATTGCGACGCGATCAACGAAATCCTGCAGAAGCGGCCGCTCGACCCGGAACGGGACCCCGCGCCGGACCTGGTCATCGAGGTCGACCTGTCCACCGACAGCGTCGGCAAGTTGCCGGTCTACGCCCGGCTGGGCGTCTCCGAAGTCTGGCGGTTGACCCCGAAGCAGATGGTGTGCCTGCATCTCGATCAAGATGGCGAGTACCGGGTTCAGAAGGCGAGTGTCGTGCTGCCGACTTTCCCCCTTGACAAAGTGCTGGAGGCGGTACTCAAGCAGCAGAAAGACGGAGAGTCGTCCACCGTGGCATGGTTTGCCTCATTGCGGCCGAAGCCGATGGATTGATCACGCAACTGCCTCGCGCCGTCGCTCCCGCACCCAACTCACAGCGTTGTCGAAGTACCGCCGGCCGTCGGGCGTCTGGGTGAGGAAGCCCTCGCCGAGGCGGGTCCAGTGGGGGTGGTTCGTCGGGTGGAGGTAGCGTTCGGGGTGGGGCATGAGGCCGAAGACGAGGCCCGAGGGGTCGCAGACGCCGGCGATGGCGCGGGCCGAGCCGTTGACGTCGGCGGCGTAGCGGAGGGCGACCTGCCCCGCGGTTTCGAGTTGATCCAACACCTCCGGCGGGGCAGTGAAGCGGCCTTCGCCGTGGGCGATGGGGAGCAGGTGCGGGCCGAGGCCGCGGGTCCAGATGCAGGGCGATTCTTCCACCGGAAGAACCTCGACCCATCGGTCGACGAAGCGCCCGCTGGGGTTGTGCGTGAGTGTCGCGACCTGCCTACCCGCCGCCGGGTCGGGCAGCAGGCCGAGCTTGATGAGCACCTGGAACCCGTTGCACGGCCCGATCATCGGCACGCCCCGCGCCACCGCCGCCCGCAGCGGCTCCCACAGCCGGTGTCGCAGCCGGTTGGCGAAGATGCGCCCCGCAGCGATGTCGTCGCCGTAGCTGAAGCCCCCCGGAAGCCCGATCAGGTCGAAGGTTTCCAATTGCCCCGGCGACTCGATCAGCCGGTTGAGGTGCACCGTCACCGGCTCGGCCCCCGCCAGCCGGAACGCCTCGGCCAGCTCCGCGTCACAGTTCGTCCCGGCGGTCCGCAAGATCAACGTGCGCGGCGTCATCCGCGGCATCGTAACAGCCAGACTAAAGCGGTTTGCATCAATAGTGGCGCAGGCGTCTCGCCTGTGTTCGGCCGGCAGGCCGAAGATGACGCTCTAAGTTCGGTCCTTCGCCTTCGGCGAACACAGGCGAGACGCCTGTGCCACTGCCAGAATCTTCGCCAGTCGCTCTAACCAAGACCGCACCACCCGCTTGCGTCGTCGCGGCTCTCGTCCGCTCCGCCCTTTACCCTGTCTCGATGCCCGACGGTCCGATCACCCTTTACACCGCCGCCGCCACCCGCGGCATCGCCGGCGAACCCGACGCCCCCGGGGAAGCAGCCGGCTACCGCCCCGGCGCCGTCGCCGTGCAAGGCGGCCGCGTCATCGCCACCGGCGAGGCCGACGCGATGCGGCAACGCTACGGCAACGACGCGGCCACCCTCGTCGACCGCCCCGGCGACCTGCTCCTGCCCGGCCTGGTCAACGCCCACGCCCACCTCGACCTCACCGCCCTCGGCCCGCGACCCTACGGCGGCGACTTCATTGAGTGGGTCACCACCTTGCGGGGCCACCTGCCCGACGCCGGGGCCCGCACCCCCCCCGGCGACGCGTGGTCCGCCGCCTCCGCCGCCCGCGGCGCGGCGATGTCGCTCGAAGCCGACGTTCAAGCCATCGGCGACATCGCCCGGTCCGAAGTATCCGCCGCCGCCCGCCGCGACACCGGCCTCGCCGGCACCACCTACCGCGAACACTTCGGCCTCGGCCCGCCTTGGGATGCCGACGCTCTCGACGCCATCGCCTCCAGCCCGATCCCTGATCCCCGATCCCTGATCCCTCCGCAAGGCCTCCAACCCCACGCCCCCTACTCCGCCGGCCCCGCCCTCTACCACGCCGCCGCCCGCTCGGGCCGCCCCGTCTCCACCCACCTCGCCGAAACCCCCGAAGAACTCCGCTTCGTCCGCGACGGCGATGGCCCCTTCCGCAACCTCCTCCAACGCCTCGGCAAGTGGGACCCCACCTTTGCCCGACACTACGGCCACGGCCAGACCCCCGTGCAATGGATGGCCCCCTACCTCCGCGAAACCCCCTGGCTCCTCGCCCACTGCAACTACCTCACCGACGATGACATCGCCCTCCTCGCCGCGACCGACGCCACCGTCGCCTACTGCCCCGTCGCGTCCGACTACTTCGGGCACGGCTCCGCTTCCGGGGGGCACAGGTACCGCGAGCTCATCGACGCCGGCGTCAACGTTGCCCTCGGCACCGACTCCATCCTCTGTCAGCCGCCCGACAAGGAACAGCCCCTCGGCATCGTCCCGCAGATGCGCCACCTCTTCCGCCGCGACCGCACCGATCCGCAACTCCTCCTGAACATGGCCACCGCCCACGGCCGCCGCGCCCTGCACCTCGACGACGACGTCACCCTGCTCGTCGCCCTGCCGTTCGACCCCGCCGACCCCGCCGACCCGCTGGAGCAGGTCCTGCTCCGCAACGAGCCCGCCAAGGCTCTGCCGCTGCGTCGTGATTAAACCAAAGAGGCACCGAGACGCAGAAAAGAGCGCGCCTGGAAGCTCACGCTCATCCTGCACACCATTTTTTCCGAAAGGGGTCGCCGGATCCCGGTCTACCTCCCGCCGCCCTCTTCCCGGTGCCTCTGTGCCTCTGTGTTTCAAAGAATCGGCCCCGCCCGGGCGCAACCCTCCACCCCACCCGCCGCTAGACTGGCCCCGACCGACATGACCAAGCCGCTCGATACAACCGAGTCCGCCGAAGCCCCCGAGTCTCCGGCGTCGGAGGCCCGCCCGCACCTCCGCTTCCCCGACGCCTACGCCTGGCTCGTGTTCGTCTCCGCGGTCGACCTCATGCTCACCTGGGGCATCGTCTTCGAGCTCGGCGGGATCGAGGTCAACCCCCTCGCCGCCCACATCCTCCACCTCGCCGGCTTCCCCGGCATGATCATCTTCAAGTTCGGCGTCATGATCGCCGTCATCATCGTCTGCGAGTTCATCGCCAAGCACGCCGAGCCCACCGCCCGCAGGCTCGCCATCGTCGCCGTCGCCATCAGCGCCTTCCCCATCCTCTGGTCCACCCTCCTCCTCGCCCAGGCGGCGTGACGCTAATCCGCGCCGTTAACCGCCGGGCTCGTCCCGGCGCTCGGGGTAACGCGAAGCGCCGGGACAAGCCCGGCGGCTAACGCCGGGGTGTCACCGCTTAATATTTTGTGTCGCACGGGAACCCAACCGTCGTTCAGACGTCCAACCCTCTAACGCCCCTCCCGGAACCCCCTCATGCCCCGACTCCTCGCCCTCCTGACGCTCACCACGCTCCTCCTGCCCACCCCCGCCCTGGCCCGAGTCAAGCTCATCACCCTGCCCGTCCGCGAACGCGTCGAGGTGCAGCTTGACCACGACAACGCCACTCTTGTCGAGGAAGAGCGGATCGTCCCGCTGACGCAGGGCGTCAACCAGGTCGACTTCTCCTGGGCCAACACGCGGATCGACCCGTCGACCATCGTGTTCCGCGTGCTCGGGCCGGCCGACGGAAACGCTGAAGAGGACGGGAAGCTCGAGAACGAGAACGAGAACGACGAAGGCGGGATCGACGTCAACATCCTCTCCGTCACCTACCCCGCCGGCGAGAACGCCCTGGTCTGGCAGGTGTCGTCAAACCGCTCCGCCTCGGTGGTCGTCCGCATCAGCTACCTCCTCGGCGGGCTGACCAAGTCGTACAACTACCGGGCCGTCGCCGCCAACGACGAGTCGACGCTCACGCTCAGCCAGTACCTCCGCGTCCAGAACTTCGCCGGCGAGGCGTACAACGACACCGAGATCTACGCCGGCCTCGGCGAGACCTTCATGAAGCCCCTCGGCGCGAACGAGACCAAGGAGATGCTCGTCACCCGCGTCGAGGACGTGCCGATTACAAAGACGTACACCACGAATCTGCACATCTTCGGATGGCTGGACCCGGCGCAGAACAAGGTCCGGGTGAGGACTCACTACCGCCTCCACAACGACGCCGACCACAACCTCGGCGAGGACGCCCTGCCCCACGGCAAGGTCCGCATCTTCCAGAAAGACAGCCCCGACGAGGACGCCACCACCGCCTTCCTCGGCGAGGACTGGGGCGACTACACCCCCGTCGGCAACGCCATGGACCTCTACCTCGGCGTCGCCCAGGACATCGTCGTCAAACGCACCGTCGACCAGCGCGACGACACCCGCGTCGCCGGCGAACTCTACCACCGCTCGGTCACGCTCAAGTACGAGATCGAAAACTTCAAGGACCAGGCCGTCACGCTCAACCTCGCCGAGCAGATTGAACCCCTCCGCCAGGAGCTCGGCCTCCAGACCCGCCAACCCGCCGAGTGGATCATCGGCGACGCGACGACGCTGCCCGGCGAGCCCGTCGAGGCCGACACCGACCAGAGCCACGTCACCTACACCCTCGACCTCCCCGCCCGGGAGGGCGACGCGGCCGAGAAACAGACGGTGTTCCTGCAAATCGTTTTCAAGAACCAGTGGAACTGAAGAAGGGTTTCTCGCGGGGGACGCGGGGAGCGCGGGGGAAGCTATGAACCCAGAATCAATATCTCGTTACTGATGATAAGCATTTGCAACTAGATTTTTGTTGAGCACAAACCATTCTCCCTGCTTCCCCCCGCGCTCCCCGCGACCCCGGCGAGAAACTCTCCCCCGCCCCCACCAGCACCATGAAACACCTCCTCAACCTTTTCGTCCTTCTCACCCTCGCCTCCGTCGCAAGGGCCGGCAACATCGACCTGTCCACCGTGCCCGATCGGGACACGGTGCAGTTGACCATCTACAACGCCGAGGACCTGACCCTCGTGCGGGAGACGCGGAAGGTGGTTTTCAAGGAGGGGGGCAACCCGCTGCAGTTCTCCTGGGCGGGGACGCTGATCGACCCGACGTCGGTGCAATTGCGGTTCCTGACCGACCCGGACAAGTTGGCGGTGCTGGACACGACGTTCCCCCACGATCGGCCGCAGGTGTTGTACTGGAACGTCGGCAGCGAGCTGGCCGGGGAGGCGACGGTCGAGATCAGCTACTTCACCAGCGGGGTCAGTTGGGCGGCCGACTACACCGTCATCGCCGCCCCGGAAGAAGACGCGGCCAAGATCGAGGGCTACGTCACCGTCAGCAACCAGAGCGGCGAGGACTACGAAGACGCCGAGGTGCGGTTAGTCGTGGGGACGATCAATCTGGTGGAGAAGATCGCGGAGCTGGCGCAGCGGGCAGGGCAGCCGGTGGGGGATGCAGGGGGTGAGAGGCTGGGACGGATGCGCAACGACGCCGCCCGCGAGATGATGGAGGCGGACGGTGCGGCTCTCTACATGAGGCTTGAAGCGGCGGATGCTCCCGCCGCCACCGCAACGCCAAAGGACATCGTCAAGCAGGGCCTCAGCGAGTACTTCATCTTCCGCATCGAGGGGACCGAGACGATCCCCGCAGGGCTGCGCAAGCGCATGCCCAGCTTCACCGCCGACGCCGCGCCCCTGGCCGTGCAGTACCGCTATCGGCCGCGCGAGTACGGCAACCAACTCGTCCGCATGTACCTCCTCACCAACGACGAAGAAGCCGACCTGGGCACCAGCCCGCTGCCCGACGGGCAGGTGTCGGTCTTCCGCCGCAAGGAGTCGGGCGGCTTGGCCTTCCTCGGCAAGCAGGCGATCCAGTACATCCCCATCGGGGACAAGATCGAGCTGAACCTCGGCAACGACCCAAACGTGGGCTTTACGCTCGTCACCGAGCGGGTGTTCCGCGACAACATCTGGGTCCACTGGAACAACGGCCGCATCGTCCAGCGCGTCGACGACGGCGACATCAAGATCGACGTCAACGCCGACGTCATCGGCTGGGACGAACACGCCGCGATGCGCCGCGGAATCCGTAACGACACCCCCCGGGACATTGGAGTTGAAGTCCGTGAGAGTTTCAACGGCGACGTGACGTTCATCAGCCGCCTCGACGCCGAGCGGTTTGACAACGACACGGTGGAGTACACCCTGAGGCTCGAGCCCAACGAGAAGACCGACGCGACGTACGAGACGGTCACGCGCCAGGGCCGCAACCACGAGCAGAACCGGGTGGAGATCGAAGCCGCCGACCCGGCGAGCGCGTCGCACTTCCACCCATGAAGCGACGCGGCTTCGCCGCGCTTCCGAGCGGAAAACGCGGCAGAGCCGCGTCGCTTCGTGGGGTTGGGTTTACGGGAAGATCCCGCGTACCGCGTACACCTCGCCGAGGTGGTCCAGCGCCGCGGCGAACGCGGCGGTGCGCATGTCGCAGCCGAGCCGATCCGCGGCCATGAGCACCTTGCTCGTGGCGCTGCGCATGTGTTTTTGCAGCATCTCGTCGACACGCTTGGCGTCCCACGCCTCGCTCTGGCGGTTCTGCATCCACTCGAAGTAGCTGACGGTCACGCCCCCGCAGTTGCACAGGATCGCGGGCAGCACCCGCACGCCGCGCTCGGCGAGGACCGCCTCGCCCCGCGGCGTCGTTGGGGCGTTCGCGCCCTCGGCCAGGACCTTGCACTCGAGCATCGCCGCTTTCTCCTCGTCGATCATCTGCTCGAGCGCCGCGGGAACGAACACATCGACCGGCGTGCGGTAGAACGCCCCCTCGTCGAGGGCGCTCGCGCCGTCGCCGTACCCCGCGACGCCGCCCTTGCCGGACGTGGCGACGTAGCGCGCCAGGGCCTCGGCGTCGATGCCGTTGGGGGCGGTGATCGCCCCGGTGTGGTCGAGCACCGCGCGGAGGGTCGCGCCGTGGCGCTGCAGGAGCCGCGCGGTCCACGACCCGACGTTGCCGAAGCCCACGACGCTGTAGGTCAGTTGGTCCAGCGGCAGGCCCATCTCCGGCAGCAGGTCTTCGAGCACGAACACGAGCCCTTGTCCGGTGGCCTTCTCGCGGCCCTCGGACCCGCCGAAGGCGAGGGGCTTGCCGGTGACCACGGCCGCGCCGCTGCCGCGGTGCGTCGCCTGGGTGAAGTTCATGTACGTGTCCGCCATCCAGGCCATGGTCTGCGCGTTGGTGCCCACGTCGGGCGCGGGGATGTCGTGGTCGGGGCCGATGTTGTCGCCCAGCGCGCTGGTGAAGCGGCGGGTGAGACGCATCAGCTCGCCCCCGCTGAGCGAGCGGGGGTCGACCTGCACGCCGCCCTTCGCCCCGCCCAGGGGCAGCCCGGCGAGCGAGCACTTCATGGTCATAAGCACCGCCAGGGCCTTGACGTGGTCGAGGCTCACGTCGGGGTGGAACCGCATCCCGCCTTTGTACGGCCCGAGGATGTTGTTGTGCTGGACCCGGTAGCCCTTGAACAGCCGGTACGTCCCGTCGTCGAGCTTGACGGGGAAGTGCACCATCAGCTCGTTTTTGGGTTGAGCGAGGATGAGCCGGAGGTAGTGCGGCAGGCCGAGCGTGTCGGCGGTGGTGAGGACGCGGGTGATGACCTGCTGGTACAGGTTCGACGGGTCGTAGCGGAAGCCGAGCTCGGCGAGGAGGGGGTGTTGGGGCATGGGGAAGAAGTGCGGAGGGAACAGGGAACAGTGCGGGGACCAAATGTAGCGGGGAGGCACTCGAAGTCGTTCTTCGTTCTCGTTCTCGTAATCGAAAGTTGAAACTCTAACTGGCTCAGAATCTCGTGTCGCTAAATTCCCTTATCGGCGGGTGCTGCACGGCTGTCGCCGCGGCGGGGCTAGCGTTCCGATCACGAGGACGAGAACGAAGAACGAGAACGACGGGATGCGGGGGTGCGGTGATCATCGTCGGGCGGTCCTGTCACCCTATCATCGGCCCATGATCGTCTATTGCTGTGCCGACCTGATCTTCTCGACCAAGGTCGCCTCGACGTGTGAGGCGCTGGGTGTTTCGGCGCGGCCGGCGCGGGACGTTGAGATGTTGCGGCGGCGGCTGGACCGGGTGGACGACGGCAAGGCGAACGACGCGGTGGCGGCGGTGATCGTGGACCTCGAAACCGGGGGCAAGGCGTTCGACCTGATCCGGCTGGCGGCGGGTCACGGCGCGAAGCCGGCGGTGATCGCGTTCGGGCCTCACGTGATGGTCGACGCGCTGCGGGAGGCGGAGGCGTCGGGGGCGGACGCGGCGATGGCGCGGGGGGCGTTCACGGCCCAGTTGCCGACGATCGTGAAGCGGTTCGCAGAGGGGGCTTAAAGAATGTTCTATGACGGTCACGGGGTGCCACACTGCATCCCGGAGGCTTTGCGGAGGGTGCGGTGTGCCGGCTGCAAGTCGCGTCACGGCGTGGTCACACCCGCACACCGCACCCGCCCCGAGCGGCGGGGTGCGGTGTGGCACCCATAACATGAGACTGTGAAACAGGCTCCCGGTGCGGCCGCGAGCGGCCGGGCTATGTGTCGCTCCGCGCCGGGTCGTCGGCCCGCCACGTGCCGCGTTTGCCGCCGGTCTTCTCGATCAGGCGCGTAAGTTCCACCCGGCAGCCCGGCTCGACCGCCTTGACCATGTCGATCACGGTCAGGGCCGCGACGGACGCGGCGACGAGGGCCTCCATCTCGACGCCGGTCTTCCACGCCGTCCCGGCCGTGGCGGTGATCCGCACCCGCTCGCCGAGCAGCTCGGCCGCCACGTCGACCCGGTCCAGGGGCAGCGCGTGGCACAGCGGGATGAGCTCGTCGGCCCGCTTGGCGGCCATGATCCCGGCGAGCTTGGCGACCTCGAGCACGTTGCCCTTCTTAATGCTGTCTGCCGCCACCGCCGCGGCCGCGGCCGGCCCGATCCACACGACCGACTCCGCTGTCGCGGTCCGCGCCGTGACGGCCTTGTGCCCGACGTCGACCATGCGCACCCCGCCGCCGGGGCCGGGGTCGACGTGCGTGAGGGCCTGCTCCGCATCGGCGTCGTTCATGGGCGGAGTTTAACGCTGCACGCCAATGGCTTCGGCCGAGCGGTCACAATCGCGGCATGGGCGCCCTCACCGTCCCGCAAGCGTCGTCGCCGGAAAATGCAGCGTGGGGAAGCGCGGGAGGGGGAAGCCAGATAGCCGCGGCCTTACAGGCCGCGGGTTACGGTGCGGCCCGTTAGGCCGCGGCTATGGGATCTACTTACGGCGCGTATCATTGTGCGATGACCACGTTGGCGCTGCCGCAACTCGGGTCGGGGGTGACGCGACGCCGCACGATGGATCGCTACGGCCGCAGCATCGGGTACCTGCGGCTGTCGCTGACCCGCGGGTGTGCGATGCGGTGCGTGTACTGTCGGCCGGGGTTTGACCGCAACCCGGTGGGCGAGGAGCGGCTTACCCCATCGGAGATCGAGGCGGTGGTGCGGCACCTCGTCGAGCACTACGGCCTGCGGAAGGTACGGTTGACCGGCGGCGACCCCACCTCGCGGCCGGAGCTGATCGACATCATCCAGCGCGTCGCGGCGGCGGGGGTTAGCGAGCTGTGCATGACCACCAACGGCCTCACGCTGGCGCGGCGGGCGGAGCGGTACGCGGCGGCCGGGCTGCGGCGCGTGAACGTCAGCCTCGACTCGCTCGACCGCGACACTTTCGCGGCGTTGACCGGGGTGGACGGGCTGCGGGCGGTGCTCGCGGGGCTGGACGCGGCCGACCGGGCGGGGCTCGTAGTCAAGCTGAACACGGTGGTGGTGCGGGGTCACAACGAGGCGGACCTGCCGGGGCTGTTGCGGTTTGCGGCCGGGCGGGGCTGGCCGCTGCGGCTGATCGAGCTGATGCCGATGGGCCCGCTGGCGGACCGGTGGGAGGAGCGGTACGTCGATGAGGCGGGGATGCGGCGGGCGCTGGCGCCGGTGGTGGCGCGGTACGAGGCGTTGGAGCAGGGGCGGGCGGCGGCGCGGCCGTATCGGGTCTGGCTACGGGGGGGTGGGGTGGGTGAGGTGGGCTTCATCACGCCGATGAGCTGCAACTTTTGCGGGGACTGCGACCGGCTGCGGCTTGATGCGGGCGGGGGGGTGTACCCGTGCCTGATGGACGAGCCGCGGGGCAGCGTGCTCGGGGCGGTGCGTCCGTACGGGACGCGCGAAGGTGAGGGATGCCTCGACGCGGAGGCGTTCGACGAGGTGATCGCGGCGGCGTACCGGGCAAAGGCGGAGGTGCATCCCGCGGTCGGGTTCGGCACGATGACGCATATCGGGGGGTGACGATGGACGGGCCGAAGATGCAAACCCCTGCGACGGTGACGGTGAAGCTGTTTGGGCCGCAGGCGGCGCTGGCGGGGCGGCGCGAGGTGGCGGTGGTGTTGACGCGTAACGGGGAGGAAGCGGCGACGGCGGGGGGGGTGTTGGCGGGGCTGGGTGAGGCGGTGCCGGCGTTGCGCGGGTCGCTGGCGCAGAGCCGACTGGCGGTGAACCGGGAGTTCGCGGCGGCGGGGGACGCGGTGCGGCCGGGCGACGAGGTGGCGCTGATCGGCATGGTGTCGGGGGGATGAGTGAGCGTGCTCTGGTCGAGGTGGTGTTGGGGACCGGGCCGCTGAAGCGGCCCTCGCCGACGGACGCGGCGGGGGTGGAGGGGGGCGGGGCGGTGGTGGTGTTTGAGGGGGTGGTGCGGGGCGAGGAGGGGGGGCGGGCGATCGTCGGGCTCGATTATGAGCAGTACCCGCCGATGACCGAGCGTGAACTGCAACGCCTCGCCGCGGCGGTTGCCGGGGAATTCGGCCTGCTCGCTCTGCGGTGCGAGCACAGCGTCGGGCTCGTCCGCGTCGGCGAGGTTTCGTTCCGCCTCACAGTGGTGGGCCGGCACCGCAAGGAGGCGCTCGCGGCGACGGACGCCTTCATCGACCGCATGAAGGCGGGGGTGCCGTTGTGGAAGAACGTGGTGGAGTAGGAGAGGGGGTGGAGCACGGGGCGGCGGTCGCTGCCGCGCCACGAATGACGAAGCACGATTGAAGAATGACGAAGAAGCGGGCGGCGGTGCTCGTCGTTCCCGTACTTCTTCGTCAATCGTCATTCGTCATTCGGATTTCGTCATTCCCCACCCCCGCCGTGCCCGCGTTCCGCGGGACGGCATGAACGGTCACGCGCTCTCTCTGTCCACCACCCGGTAGTCCTCGCGCTCGCCGCGGCCGCGGACGGGGTAGTCCTTGCGGAGCGGGTGGGCGGGGTAGCTCTCCCAGGTGAGGATGCGGCGGAGGTCCGGGTGCCCGTCGAAGCGGATGCCGAGCATGTCGAACACCTCGCGCTCGAGCCACTCGGCGCCCATCCACAGGTCCGAACACGTGTCGAGGTGCAGGGCCGGGTCGTCCTCGACGCCGTGCGTGTCGAGCGTCGGGTCGAGCAACACCTTGACGAACAGCCGGCGGTTGTCGCCCGTGCTGACCAGGTTGTACACCACCGCGAACCGCCCGGCCGGGGCCGCGTCGTTGCGGTTCTTCGGGTAGTCGAGGTAGTCCACGCCGACGATGTCGGAGAGGAAGTCATACCGGCACCGTTCGTCGCGGTGCAGGAACTCCAGCACGCCGTGCAGGTCCCCCGGCTGGACGATCAGCGTCGTCGTTCCGCGGAACTCGGTGGCGAACAGCGTCGCGTCGGGAAAGCGTTCCTTGACCAGCGGGAGCGTCGGGTGGTTGAGGGTGGGCATGGGGGAAAAGAGTGCGGAGGGAACAGGGATCAGTGCGGCGGGTCGAGCGGTGGGCGCTAGCCCTCGACCCGCTCGATCAGAACGGCGAGGAAGCGGTCCCAGCGGGCGGTGAGGTCGGGCCACTCGTAGGCCAGCGTGTCGGCGAGGGCGATGGTGTCGCCGGCCTGCAGCGCCGCCTTGACGCCCTGCAGCCGCTCAAGCGCCTCGGTGGTCAGGGCGTGGGCCGGCTCGCCGTCGACGGTGACCGTGTCGAGGTCGATCCGCATCAGCGCGCTCGCCTGGAGCACGGCCTGCTGGACCTGCAGCCACGCGGCGACCGACTCGCCGATCTTCGCGAACGCCGGGGGCGTGTCGTCCCGCTGCAACAGGTCGGCGGCGTCGGCCTGGAGCGTCTCGGCCTCCTCCAGCCGGACCCGCACCTGATCAAGCGTGTCCACCACCAGCGCGTTGAGGTCGGCCGTCACCAGCCGCACCTCCGCATCACCCAGCGGCTCACCCCGCCGCGCCGCGATCTCGGCGTCGCTCAGCGCCTCGCCGTCCACGTGCACCTCCACCACCACCCGCCCGCCCCCGGAACCTCCCCCGGAAGCTCCCCCGGAACCGCCACCGCCCCCGGGACCGCCCGCCGACGCCAGGCGGTCCCGCGTCGCGTCCAGCAGCGAACCCAGATCACCCCCCGCGGCGGGGGCATCGACCTCGGCGTCGTCCAGGTAGACCGGCATGGCCGCATCATACCCGCCGCCCCGCGGCCGCTACACTCGCCACGTCTCCTCGACCCCGCACCGCGAGCAACACCATGACCCTCCGCGTCACCGTCTGGCACGAGTACCGGCACGACAACCCCGACGGGCCGAAGCCCAACAAGCGCTGTATGGAGCTTTACCCCGACGGCATGCACGCCGCGATGAAGTCCGCGATCGAGGAACACCTGGCCCCCGGAAGCGTCGAGGTGACGATGGCGACTTTAGATCAAGATAAAGACCACGGCCTGTCGGACGAGCTCTTGAAGAACACCGACGTGATGACCTGGTGGGGCCACTCCGCCCACGGCGAGGTGCAGGACAAGTGGGCGGACAAGGTCGCCCAGCGGGTGCGCGAGGGGATGGGGCTGGTGGTCTTGCACAGCGGGCACTACGCCAAGCCGTTCAAGCGGCTCATGGGCACCAATTGCCACCTCAAGTGGCGCGAGGCGGGTGAGAAGGAGCGCCTCTGGAACGTCAGCCCCGGCCACCCCATCACCGCGGGGATGAAGAGCGACTTCATCGAGCTGGCCCACACCGAGATGTACGGCGAGCACTTCGACATCCCCGACCCCGACGAGCTGGTGTTCATCTCCTGGTTCGAGGGCGGCGAGGTGTTCCGCTCCGGCTGCGTCTGGAAACGCGGCGCGGGCAAGGTGTTCTACTTCCGCCCCGGGCACGAGACGTTCCCGATCTATCACAACGACGAGGTCCGCCGCGTGCTCGCCAACGGCGTGAAGTACGTCGCCCCGCCGGAGGGGGCGCGGTCGCCGCTGAAGCTCGACTGGAAGGAGTCGCACGGCGACGTGGTCAAGCCCGTGGTCGAGGGCGGCGTGATCCCGTACCGCGAGGGGTCGCCGCAGATCAAGCACCCGCTCGAGCCGATCGAGGGCGAGCACGAGGTCGACGCGTCGCTGCACAAGCATTGATGGGGTGTCGCGCGGCGCACGATCGGGGGTGCCACACTGCATCCCGCCGCTCGGGGCGGGTGCGGTGTGCATGTCTGACCGTGGCGTCAGGTGACTCGCAGCCGGCACACCGCACCCTCCGCAAAGCCTGCGGGATGCAGTGTGGCACCCCGATGAGGGGGTGGAACAGCCTCATAATGGATAGCTCGTTCTGAGCAGGCCCCCGATAGCGGCGGCCCGACAGGCCACGTCGGCTCGACGCGGCCGGTTAGGCCGCGGCTGTTGCCCGACCTGATCCACCCGCCGTGCCGATACTATCGGTATGGACATCGACCCCCCGCCGCCCGATCAGATCGCCCCCGGCGTCGACCTGCCCGCGTCGGCGTTGTCCTTTACCTTCTCCCGCGGCTCCGGCCCCGGCGGGCAGAACGTCAACAAGCTCAACACCCACGCGACCCTGACCGTCCCGCTCGACGCGCTGCGCGACGCGATGCCCCCGGCCGCGTACCGCCGCCTGCTCAACCACGCCGGGCACTTCCTCGCCACCGACCGCCTGGTCATCCACGCCAGCGACAGCCGCAGCCAGGTCGCCAACCGCAAGAGCTGCCTCGCCAAGCTGCGGGCCCTGCTCGTGGAGGCGATGCGCCGGCCGAAGGTGCGGCACAAGACCCGCCCCTCCCGCCGCAGCGTCGAGCGGATGAACGAGGCCAAACGCCGCCGCGGCAAGCTCAAGGCCCGCCGCGCCGCCGACCGCCGACCGCCCGGCGACGGCTGACCCCGGCTCCTTCCCCCGATGAGAGTCTGTTTCACCAGCCCAAGCAAGGGGTGCCACACCGCATCCCGCCGCTCGGGGCGGGCGCGGTGTGCGGCTGTGACCGTGGCGTCAGGCCAAGCGCAGCCGGCACACCGCACCCTCCGCAAAGCCTGAGGGATGCAGTGTGGCACCCTATGGGTGTTGTGTAACAGCCGCTTAGCCCGGCCGCTCGCGGCCGCCGTTCACTTGCACCCGCAGACACCGCGGCCGCAAGCGGCCGGGCTAAGGAGAATCCCCCGCCGCCTTTCGCCTACCATGGCCCCATGACCGGCTTCCTCCAACGCTCGTTCATCCCCCTCGTCACCCTCGCCCTCGGGCTGCTGCTCAACCTCGTGGGCATCACCTCCTACCTGCTCAGCGACAACCAGTTCACCGCCCTCATCCCCGCCTTCGCCGGCGGGCTGTTCCTCATCCTCGGCGGGCTCGCCTTCAGCCCCACCCTCCGTAAGACCGTCATCCACATCGCCCTCGTAATCGCCCTGATCCTCGGGGCCTACTGCGTTTACAAGGTCCCGGTCCTCCTCGCCGAGGGGGACACGGCCCGCAAGATGTTCGCCTTCGAGACCACCGCCCTCGCCTGCATCGCCTACGTCGTGCTGGGCGTGCGGTCGTTCATCGAGGCGCGGCGGGCCCGCAAGGAGCTCGGCCGGGCCGAGCGTAAGGCCGAGGCGGCGGCGGTGTAGCGTCGGAGGCGACCCGATAGCCCGCGCGCTACGCACGCGCGGCACGCCTTCGACCTTCATACCTTTGGGGAACCCCGGGCGTGCGTAGCACGCCGGCTAGGGGGTTTTCAGTGAATTACCGACGATGCCGCGACACCCCCCACTGCACTGCCGGCCCGAGGCGTTTGAGGCGCTGCTCGACGAGCTAGATGATCTTGACACCACCGCCGGGCTGGTGCGGTGTGCGACGGCCGTGTCGATGCACCAGCTCCCCGACGCCGAGCCCGACCGCGTGGAGCTGGAACTTCAGGCCCTGGCCGACGCGGTGAGCGAGCGGCTCCGCAGCGACGACCCGCGCGCGATCCTCGCCCACGCCCACACCGTGTTGTTCGACGAAGCCCGCTTCCGCGGCAACGTCAAGGACTACTACAACCCCCGCAACAGCTACCTCCCCGCGGTGCTCGTCGACCGCCTGGGCCTGCCGATCACGCTGACGCTGGTGTACAAGTCGGTGCTCGAGGCGCTGGGCCTGCGGGTGGTGGGGGTGAACGCGCCGGGGCACTTCCTGGCGGGGGTGGTGGGCGAGCCGCCGACCGAGGGGTTTGAGGCGGGCCGGCCGGGTGTGGCGATGGTGGTCGACCCGTTCCACGGCGGGCGGGTGCTCAACCGGCCCGAGGCGTTCCGCCTGATCGAGCAGGCCGCGGGCGGCGGGGTCCCGCACGACGAGTCGCTCTTGCACCCCGCGACACACGAGCAGTGGCTCACGCGGCTCATCCAGAACCTCATCGCCTGCTTCGACCGCCTCGGCCAGGCCGACGACATGCACGCGATGCTGGAGATGCGGGCGCTGGTTGAATCGGTGGGGTAGTCCCGACTGCACCCGCTTAGCCGCTATCGCGGAACTGAGCTAGGGTGCCACACGGCATCCCAGAGGCTTCGCGGAGGGTGCGGTGTGGAGAACGCGTGTGACGGTGACGTTAGGGTCACACCGGCACACCGCACCCGCCCCGAGCGGCGGGATGCAGTGTGGCACCCCGCGGATCGAGGCGGTGAAACTGGTTCTTATTCCAACCGCTTTCGGCCGCAGGGTCCGGGTTAACTCTGCCCATATCTCACAGCAGACACCGCGGCCGCAAGCGGCCGGGCTATGAAAAGCGGGTTGACCCCGCTACTCCCGCCCCAGCCGCGTCTCGAGCCCCTCGATGCGGCGTTGCAGGCGTTCGGTGAGGCAGACGCGGTATACCTCGCCGGCGGTGCGGGGGCGCAGGGCTTCCAGCACGTCGCGGACCTCCGGGCCGACGGGCGCCGGGCGGTCCTGGAACACCATCAGCGCCCCCAGCGGCTTGCCGTCGCAGCCGTCCAGCCGCACGCCCAGGTAGCTGTGCAGCGTGAACCCGTCCATGTGCGCCAGCTCGGGGAACCGCTCCGCCAGGTCGGTATCGACGTGCCAAAACCCCTCACGGAGGGTGTTGAAGCACGGGGCCCGCTTGACGTCCATCGTGACGTTGTCCTGCCACTGGCCGCGGTGGTAGAACGCGAGGGAGCGGAACGTCTCGGCCTCGGGGTTGTAGGTCGACACGATGCACCCGCCCACCGTGCACGCATCCGTCACGTGCTGGACGAGGCAGCGCAGGTGCTGCGGCCCGACCGCGTCGGCGCAGGCCCCGTCGATGCGGGCGAGGGCCTCGGCGGCGGGGCCCTCGGCGACGCGGTGGCGGCGCGGCTGGCCGCACGCCCCGCCCGGCGCGGGGTCCAGCGGGGACAGGCCCGTCTGGATCGCAATCCGCGCGAGCTCGACCCGGTTGCCCACCTGCAGCTTGCGTCCGAGCGACTGGCGGTGGCTCTCGATGGTCTTTTGGCTGCGAAACAGCTTCTCGGCGATCTCGGGGATCGTCAGCCCCCGGCCGATGAAGCCGAGGATCTCCCGCTCGCGGGGCGTGAGCACCGCGAGGGGCGAGTCGGGCGGCAAGTCAGGGGCGGACCCTAGGGAAGAGGCGATAATCGATACTCCGGGCAAGGGTCGGCGGCCGAGTGCCGCCACTGGTACGTCTATCAGAGTCCGACGGGGGTTCCAACGATCGCACCCCGACACCACGATCCAAACCCTAATTTTAATCGCTCATGAAGAGGTGAGGCGTACGGAAACACCCTATTTTTACCGCCCAAGACCTCCCAAAGCGCCATAGCGCCCGCGCCGGCCGCCCGTCCCCCGCCTGCCAACCGTTACAATCCCCGCCCCCGACGTTCATCTCACCCCCGGCCACCCTCCCCCGACATGCCACCATTCACCCTCGAACGCCACGGCCTCCGCGTCGACACCGTCCTCCGTAACCTCTCGCCCGCCGGCCTCTACGAAGAAGCCATCCGCCACGAGACCGGCGCCTCCATCGCCGATTCGGGTGCCCTCATCGCCTACTCCGGCGATAAGACCGGCCGCTCCCCCAAAGACAAACGCGTCGTCAAACACCCCGACTCCGAAAACGACGTCTGGTGGGGCAGCGTCAACATCCCCATCGAAGAAAAAACCTTCAACATCAACCTGCAGCGCGCGCGGGACTACCTCAACACCCGGCCGCGCCTGTACGTCGTCGACGCCTTCGCCGGCTGGGACCCCGACCACCGCATCAAGGTCCGGGTGATCTGCGAGAGGCCGTACCACGCCCTGTTCATGTGGACCATGCTCATCCGCCCGACCGAGGACGAGGCGAAAAACTTCGGTGAGCCCGACTGGGTGATCTACAACGCCGGGCAGTTCCCCGCCAACCCGCTCACCGCGGGCATGACGAGCACCACCAGCATCGACCTCAACCTCGAATCCGGCGAGTTCGTCATCCTCGGCACCGGGTACGCCGGCGAGATGAAAAAGGGCATCTTCACCGTCATGAACCACCTCATGCCGAAGAAGGGCCACCTCTCCATGCACTGCTCCGCGACCGCCGACCCCGACACCGGCCGCTCGTCGCTGCTCTTCGGCCTCTCGGGCACGGGCAAGACCACCCTCTCGGCCGACCCCAACCGCCAACTCGTCGGCGACGACGAGCACGTCTGGACCGACGCGGGCGTCTTCAATATCGAGGGCGGGTGCTACGCCAAGGCGCTGCAACTCTCGCGCGAGAACGAGCCGCAAATTTTCGACGCCCTGCGCTTCGGGGCCGTGCTCGAGAACGTCCGCTACGACGAGGCCGACCACCATGTCGACTTCGACGATACGAGCATGACCCAAAACACCCGCGGGGCGTACCCGATCGAGTACATCGACAACGCCCGGATCCCCTGCGTCGCCGGGCACCCGACCGATTTGATCTTTCTGACGTGTGACGCCTTCGGGGTGCTGCCGCCGGTGGCGCGGCTGAGCCCCGAGCAGGCGATGTACCACTTCATCAGCGGGTACACCGCCAAGGTCGCGGGGACCGAGATGGGCGTGACCGAGCCCGAGGCGACGTTCAGCCCCTGCTTCGGCGGGCCGTTCCTTGTGTACCACCCCGGCAAGTACGCCGAGCTGCTCGCGGCGAAGATGAAACAGCACGACGCGCGGGTCTGGCTGGTCAACACGGGCTGGACGGGTGGCGGCGCCGCGGGTGGTTCGCAGGGGCAACGCATCAAGCTCAAGCACACCCGCGCCATCGTCGATGCGATCCACCGCGGCAGCCTCGCCGACGCGCCGACGACGGCCGACCCGACCTTCGGCGTCGCCACGGTGACGGAGGTGCCCGGCGTTCCCGACGAGCTGCTGCAACCCCGCGACGCCTGGCCCGACGCCGCGGCCTACGACCGCGCCGCCGCCCGCCTCGCCGGCCTCTTCACCGCCAACTTCACCCGCTACGCCCCCGGCGTCAGCGACCCCGTCCGCGCCGCCGGACCGAAGCCCCCCGCCACCCCCGCTTAGCCCGGCCGCTTGCGGCCGCAGTCTCTTCACACCCTCAATACACCGCGGCCGCAAGCGGCCGGGCTACGACGCTAACCGCACCTCTCCACCCTCACCCCGAGCACGACATGCCCCTCTCCATCCTCAACGAGTTCAAAGAGTTCATCCTCAAGGGCAACATGGTCGACCTCGCCGTCGGCATCGTCATCGGGGCGGCGTTCAACTCCGTGGTCAAGTCGTTCGTCGACAACATCGTCATGCCCCCGATGGGCTTCCTCATGGGCGGGGTCGACTTCGCCGACAAAAAGATCACCCTCGCCGACGCGATCGCTAAAGATCAGGTCCACCCGATTTATCAAACGGTGGTCGAAAAAGATATACCCGCCGTGACCATCAACTACGGCCTTTTCATCAACGCCTGCATCGCGCTCCTGATCCAGGGCGCGGCGATCTTCGTCGTGGTTAAGCTCATCAACAACCTCCGCCGCAAGCAGGAGGCCGACCCGGTGAAACAGCCCACGCCGGCGGACGTCGAGCTGCTGCGCGAGATCCGCGACCTGCTCAAGGGCGGCGGCGAGTCGGCGGTTCCCGCGGAGTCCCCACGGGACGCGTGACCGCTGGATCCGCGGATGTCCGTTCATCGAATCTTCTCAGCCCGGCCGCTTGCGGCCGCCGTCTCTTCACACTCTTGAAATACTGCGGCCGCAAGGGGCCGGGCCAAGCAATGATGACCCGCCCCCCGCCGACTATCATCCGCCCATGGACTCCCTGCGTGGCAAGCTGCTGCTCGCGTCGCCGGACATGGGCGACCCGAACTTCGAGCGGACGGTGATCCTGTTGATCCAGCACGCCGACGAGGGGGCGATGGGGTTGATCCTGAACCGCCCTACGCCGCTGGGCGTGTGTGCAGCGCTGCGGGCGTCGGAAGGCGGGGAGGACACGCTTTGCGACACCGAGGAGCTGCTGTTTAAGGGCGGGCCTTGCGAGGGCCCGCTGATGGCGCTGCACGGCGACGAGGACTACGCCCAGGACACGGTGTGCGACGGGGTCTACCTCGCGACGGACAAGCACCTGATCGAGCCGGTGCTCGCCGGGACGGTGACCCCGGCCCGGTTCTTCGCCGGGTACGCCGGCTGGGGCGGGGGCCAGCTCGAGGGCGAGATCGCCGCGGGCGCCTGGGTCGTCGCCGACGCCCCGCCCCACGTCATCTTCGACCCCGGCCCCGACCCCTGGCCCCAACTCATCCGCGCGAACAAACCCGGCGACATACTCAAGAACTTGAACCCGAAGATCGTTCCACGCGACCCGTCGATGAACTGACGCCGATCCTCCGCTATGAAGCGCCGCGGCTCCGCCGCGCTCCCCGCTCCCCCCTCTCCCCCGCAAGCGCGGCAAAGCCGCGTCGCTTCCTGCCGAACCCGCTCCGCCCCCACCCGATATGCCGATGCCCCCACCGCCCGTCCCCGCCCTCCGCTTCGTCACCGCCCTCGCCCTCGCCCTCGCCCTCCTCACCGCCCCGGCCCGGGCCGACCTCGCCGCCGACGTCGCCGCCGCCGTGACCTCCGCCAACCTCGGCGGCACGCAGGTCAGCCTCCTCGTCACCGACGCCCGCACCGGCCGCGTCCTCGTCGCCCTCGACGCCGACCGCCCGATGGTCCCCGCGTCGAACATGAAGCTCGTCACCACCGCCGCCGCCCTGCACCGCCTCGGCCCGGACTTCAAGTTCACCACCCGCCTCCAGCTCCTGCCCGGCCCGCCCCAACTCGCCCAGGGCGACGACGACGCCGACGCCCCCACCCGCCCCGCGCCCACCCCCACCCGCGCCCTGCCGTCGCTGCTCATCCGCGGCGACGGCGACCCGGCCTTCGGCGACCCTACCCTCCTCGCCCAGGCCGGCTTCGACAACGTCGACGACTTCGTCCAGCTCTGGGTCGACGCCGCCCTCGCCACCGGCTCCACCCGATTCGACCGCCTCCTCGTCGACGACACCGTCTTCGACACCGACTTTACCCACCCCGACTGGCCCGACTACGACCTGCCCCGACGCTGGTGCGCCCAGGTCGCCGGCCTCTCCTTTTACGACAACGTCCTCGACGTCCGGCCCATCCCCGCCGCCCGCGCCGGGGCACCGCCCGCCATCGAGATGTACCCCTTCTACCCCGACCTCCAACACCAAACCCTCAACCGCGCCAAGACCTCCGCCGCCGTCGACGACTTCGTCCTCGACCGCCTCCCCGGCACCAACCGCTTCGTGTTCCGCGGCTCGGTCCGCTTCCGCCGCGAGGCCCCCTTCCAAGTCACCGTCCACGACCCGCCCCTCTTCTTCGCCCACTACCTCCGACACCGGCTCGCCCTCGCCGGCGTCACCGTCGGCGAGCCCGAGCGCGTCGGCCCCGACGACCGCCTCGACGGCGCGGTAACCCTTCACGCCGTCAACACCACCCTCGCCGGCGTCGTCGACCGGACCAACCAGGACTCGCAGAACATGTTCGCCGAGAGCCTGCTCAAACGCATGGGCCACCAGCTCACCCGCGAACCCGGCTCGTTCGCCAACGGCTCGGCCGCGGTGCAGCTGTTCCTCAAACGGGACCTCGAAGCGACGGTCGACGTCGCCGACGTCGAGGTCGCCGACGGGTCGGGCATGAGCCGGCACAACCGCGTCACGACGCGGCTGCTCGTCGCCCTGTTGATCGACATGTACCGGGACCCCGCGCTCGGCCCCGCCTTCACCGCCTCGCTCAGCCACGCCGGGCACAACGGCACCCTCCGCAAACGACTCGACGACCTCGACGCCCAAGTCTACGGCAAGTCCGGCTACCTCGGCCCCTCCGCAGGCTACGCCTCGGCCCTCTCGGGCTACCTCGTGAAACCCGCCCCCACCCCCGGCGAAACCCCCACCGTCATCGCCTTCTCCATGCTCTTCAACGGCTTCCGCCCGCCCCTGTCCAACACCCGCATCAAGGCCCTGCAGGACGACCTCCTCCGCCTCGTCGACCGCCACCTCGCCGCCACCCCCACCGCCCCCTGACCCCTGATCCCTGACCCATGACTATTGAATGTTGACCCTATGGAGCGACGCGGCTCTGCCGCGGTTTCCCAAAACGCGGCAAAGCCGCGCCGCTTCATGGGTTTGCTCACTTCGACTTGCACAGGCTCGTGAACGCCCCGCCGAGGTTGTCGCGCGTGAACTCGGGCCAGGGGAAGGGGGCGCGGCCGAAGGTGGCTTTGATCGAGCGCCAGGTGTCGGCAAAGATCTGCTTGTTGGTGCGGCCGAAGCTCGGGCCGGTGCACCGCCACGCGGCCATGGTGAGGTCGTCGTTGGTCGCATAGCCCCGCTCGGTGAGGCGTTCGAGCAGCGTGTCGAGGAAGACCGGCGGGGCCTCTTCCGCGGGGCCGGGGCCCAGCTCGCGAACCAGGTCGAGCAGGCCATCGGTCATCAGCATGCCGTTCTCGGGGTGGGCCGCCTCGGTGAAGCAGTCGGTGTACGACAAGATGAGGTCGCCCTCACGGAGGGTGAGCTTTCGGCCGAGGTAGCCCGAGTCTTCGAGGATGCCCAAGGGGAGGTTCGAGACGCGGTCCTCGGCGCTGGGCTGTTCGATGGCGCGCCAGGTCTGCGACGCGTGGCGGTAGAGCAGCGGCGGGGGGTGGCCGGCGTTGCAGACGGTAAAGCGGCCGTCGGGCGAGAAGTAGGTCATCACCAGCGCTGTGGCGAAGCGGCCGCTCTCGCCGGAAAGCTCGGCCATATCGCGGTTGAGGCGGCGGGCGAGTTTGTGCGGCTCGATGTGGTTGATGTACCGCTGCATGACGGCGCGGAGGCGTTTGCCCAGGGCGGCGACGTCCTCGCCGTGGCCCGAGACGTCGGCAAGGACGAGCCGGCTGATGCGCCCCGTGCCGCAGGAGCTGAGGAACAACACGTCGCCCCCGGCGCGGTCGCCGTGGTACGGGCGCGACACGGCCCAGCCGGCGAGCCCGGGCAGGTCGAGGGGGACCTGCATCGCGCCGTTGCCGCCCCACACCTCCATGCAGCGGAGCTTGAGCGTTTCGGGGGTCGTCGCGGTTTCGGGGGGTGGGGCGGGCACAAGGATGCGGTTGAGCGGGTGAGGAACGATACGCACCGTCTCTTCGCCCGGCCGCTTGCGGCCGCGGTGCTCGGTCGAATTGAAGCGGACTGCCGCCGCAAGCGGCCGGACTAAGCGGAGGGCCGTCACCCGCCGAGGGTCGCTTCGAGGTCGGCGATGGCCTGTTTCTCCTCGTCGCTGATCGATTCGGAGAAGCCGAAGAACCCGCCGGCGGAGGCGGCCACGGCGCGGGACGACTCGAGCAGCGAGTTGGGCTGCACCCCCCGGGCGGCGAGCAGGGCCTTGAGGTTCGACTTCACCGCGTCGAAGAACGCGGGGTCGGGCTCCTCTTCCAGGACCGTGACGAGGAAGCGGCCGGCCTCGGAGTTCGGCTCGATGCCGTGCGCCTTCGCCGCCTTGAACACCGCCGCCCGCTCACGCTTCTGCACCACACCGTCGGCCCAGCAAACCGCGACCAGCGGCATGAGGTGCAGCGCCGGCGCCTGCGCGTCGGTGATGCCCAGGTCGCGGAATCGCTGCAGCACGTCCGCCTCGCTCGCGCCGGCGGCGGCGGTGCCCCCCGCCTTAGCGTTCGCCGCCAGCCTCTCGCGGATCGCCTGACGCGCGGCCCGGTCCTGCTGCATGAAGTACTCGTCCTCGTGATGGGCGTAGTCGTAGTTGGGTTCCATGGCGTGATTCTACCGCGCTCGGGGTGGGGGGGCCGAGCCGCGGGCCGCGGACGGCCCGTCTATGAAAGATGGGGGAGTTGCTACATTCCGGCGATGCCGAAGGACAAGAAGCGGACGCTGGCGCAGAAGGCGGACCGGTACGACTGTTACCAGCAGTCGGTGCAGGAGCCGTCGCACGAGGTGGCGTTTTTCGAGCAGGCGTTTGAGGACGCGTACGGCCGGGTGCCGGTGAGCATCCGCGAGGACTTTTGCGGGACCTTTGCCGTGTCGTGCGCCTGGGTGAAGTCGGGGGATGATCGTACGGCGGTGGCGGTGGACCTCGACGCCGAGCCGCTGGACTGGGGCGCGGAGCACAACCTGACGGCGTTGAACGAGGCGCAGCGTGGCCGGGTGAAGCTGAAACAGCAGGACGTGCGGAAGCGGGGCCGGCGGGGGGGAGCGGGGGGCGGCGTGGACCTGCTCGCGGCGCAGAACTTCTCGTTCTGGGTGTTTAAGACGCGGGCCGACTTGCGGGCGTATTTCGAGGTGGTGCGTAGCAACCTGAACAAGGATGGCCTGATCGTGATGGACATGATGGGCGGGGGCGAGTGCTACGAGGAGGGGCTCAAGGACAAGCGTTTCGTCGGCGAGGGGAAGGCCGGGTTCACCTACATCTGGGAGCAGGACAGCTACAACCCGGTGAACCACGACGCGGTGTTCCACATCAGCTTCCGCTTCAAGGACCGCAGCAAGCTCAAGCGGTGCTTCACGTACGAGTGGCGGTTCTGGACCATCGCCGAGGTGCGCGAGCTGCTCGCCGAGGCGGGGTTCAGCGACAGCAAGGTGTACTGGGAGGTCTACACCGACGACGGCGAGGAGACGGGCGAGTGGGAGATGGTCGAAAGCGCCCCGAGCGATCCGAGCTGGGTGTGTTACGTGGTGGGGGTGAAGTAGCGGCGCGGCCGGTGCGGCGGAAGTAAGCTGGCTCAGATCATGAAGGTCCAGGCGCCCAAAGGCACGCGAGATTTTTACCCGCCGGAGATGGCGTGGCACCGGTACCTGCTCGACGCGTGGCGGCGGGTGTCGGTGCGGAACGGGTTTGAGCAGGTGGACGGGCCGCTGTTCGAGACGCTCGAGCTGTACAAGGTGAAGTCGGGCGAGGGGATCGTGAGCGAGTTGTTCAGTTTCAAGCGGACGAACGGGACGACGGACTTCGCGATCCGGCCGGAGTTCACGCCGACGCTGGCGCGGATGGTGGCGCAGCAGGCCAGCAGCCTGCCCAAGCCGATCAAGTGGTTTTGTACGCCGAACTTTTGCCGCGCCGAGCGGCCGCAGCGGGGGCGGCTGCGTGAGTTCTGGCAGTGGAACGTGGACCTGCTTGGCCTCGACACGCCGGCGGCGGACGCGGAGGTAATCTTCACGCTCGTCGACCTGCTGGCCGAGCTTGGGCTGACGCGGGATCAGGTCAAGGTGAAGATCAGCCACCGCGACGTGGTGGCGGAGATCCTGAGCAAGCTCGGCGTGTCGGCGGAGGCGATGACCGGCGCGTTCGAGCTGCTGGACAAGCGGGACAAGATGCCGGCCGAGGAGTTCACGGAGGCGGCGGGGGGGCTGGGGCTGGACGGGCCGAGCGTCGAGCGGTTCGAGCAGATGTGCCGGCGGCGGTACGCGGCGGGGGACCTCGCGCACCTCGCGCGGAGCCTGGGTGTCGACGAGCCGCCGGCGGACCTGCTGGCGCTCGACGAGCAGCTCGCGGCGTTCGGGATTGCGCAGTGGTGCGAGTACGACCTGGGGATCGTGCGCGGGCTGGCGTACTACACCGGGACGGTGTTCGAGGTGCACGAGACGACGGGCGTCGAACGGGCGATCGCCGGGGGCGGGCGGTATGACAAGCTGATCGAGCTGTTCGACGGCCCGGCGACGCCGGCGGTGGGCTTCGGCATGGGCGACGTGGTGCTCACCAACGTCCTACGGGACAAGGGCCTCGTGCCCGACGACGTGATGCCCCGGCCCGACGCGTTCGTCGTCGCGGCGAAAAACGCCGCCGCGGCCGATGTTCCCGGCGTCGTCGCCGAGCTCCGCCGCGCCGGGCTGCACGCGCGGATGAGCTACCGCACGACCCGCAACGTGGGCAAGCTGCTCAAGGAAGCGAGCGGCGCGAATGCGCGGTACGCGGTGATCCTCGGCGACGACGTGCAGGTCAAGGATCTGGGGAACGGCGAGCAGCGGGCCGTGGAGCGCGGGGGGTTGGTGGAGGCGGTGCGTCCGGCACCCATTGCGAAATGAAGATGATGAAGCGACGCGGCTTTGCCGTGCCGTGCGGACGGCGCGGCGAAGCCGCGTCGCTTTGTGGAAAAGGCATCATGGCGCGGCAAAGCCGCGTCGCTTCATGGAGAAGTTCTCACGCCGCGGTCTGGTTGCGGCCGTGGTGCTTGGCGAGGTAGAGGCGTTCGTCCGCGCGGCCGACGACCTCCGGCCAGCCGCCGGCGGGGCCCGTCGCGACGCCCAGGCTGATCGTCACGTGCCCGGCGGTGTCGCTCTTGGGGTGGGCGATGCTCAGCCCGATCACCGCCTCCCGCACCCGCTCGGCGAGGTCCGCGGCCAGGTCCACGTCGATCCCCGGGCACAGCACGATGATCTCCTCCCCGCCGTACCGCCCGACGAAATCGGTCTTCCGCACCGTATGGCGGATCGCCTCAGCCACGCGGATCAGCGCCTGGTCGCCGGCCTGGTGGCCGCGCGAATCGTTGAACGCCTTGAAGTGGTCGACGTCGGCCATGATGACGGCGTAGGTCGTGCCCGTCGCGATGGCCCGCTCGTGTTCCTGGGTGATCACCGCCTCGAACGCGGCGCGGTTGAGCAGCCGCGTCATCGGGTCGATGCGGCTGATCTGCGACAGGTCGATGTTGAGCTGCATCAGGTCCGCCGACAGCCGCTCGATGGTCTGGTTGCGGTCGGCGAGGACCTGGTTGGTGTTGCGGAGGATGTCGTTTTCCTCGCGGAGCCGGGCCACCTCGTCCCGCAGCGCGGCCGCCTCGTCGCGGAGGGCGGCGAGGGCCTGCGGGCTGAGCGGGGCGGCGTCGTCCGCACGCCGGAGCGGGGGGTCGGGCATCATGTTTCTCGCGCGGCTCCGGGCACTTGGGCCCGCCGCCGCTCGGGGTTCAACCGGAAGGCCTGGGGGACGCGGAGCATACCCGATTCACCCCATGATGGATCGCCGGCCGTGCTACCGTACTGCCGCCGCATGACCGCCCCGACCACCCCCCATCCCGCCGCCCCCGCCGCCCCCGCCCCCGCCGACGCGTTCTTGCGCGACCTGCGACAGGCCGTGCGCGGCGAGGTCCACGCCGACGACCTCACCCGCGGCATCTACGCCACCGACGCGAGCCACTACCAGGTGACGCCCCGCTGCGTCGTCGTCCCGCTCGACCGCAACGACGTCGTGGCGGCGGTGAAGGTCGCCGCCGCGCACGGTGTCCCGGTCACCGCCCGCGGCGGGGGCACGTCGTTGTCGGGGCAGACGACGTGGACCGGCGTCGTGATCGACCTGTCCAAGCACCTCGCCCACGTGCTTGAGGTTGATGCCGAGGGGCGGTGGGCCCGCGTCGAGCCCGGCGTGGTGCGGGATCATTTGAATAAAGCGGTCAAAACGCACGGCCTGCACTTCGCGCCCGACCCGGCGACCACCAGCCGCGCCACCGTCGGCGGCATGGTGGGCAACAACACCTCGGGCACGCGGTCGATCCTTTACGGCAAGACCTCCGACCACGTGCTCGAGTTGACCGTCGTGCTCGCCGACGGCGCGGTGCTGACGTTCCGCCCGGAGCCGCCCGAGCGGTGGCGCGAGCTCGCTCAACGGGACACACGGGAGGGAGAGTTGTACCGGGGGGTCGCCGCGATCGTCGAGGCGAACCGCGACGAGATCGAGCGGCGGTACCCGAAGGTGATGCGGCGGGTGTCGGGGTACGCGCTCGACGCGTTCCTCGGCGACGGGCCGCGGTCGCTGGCGGACCTGTTCGTCGGGAGCGAGGGGACGCTGGGCGTCTTGCTCGAGGCGAAGGTGCGGCTCGAGCCGCTGCCCGCGGCGACGGCGATGGTCATCGGGCACTTCGACGACGTGATCGCGTCGCTGGCCGCCGTGCCGCGGATCGTGGAGCACGGCCCGAGCGCGGTGGAGCTGCTGGACGACGTGGTGTGTGCCGAGGCGGTGCGGAACCCCGCGACCAAGGCGCTGACCGGGTTCATCGAGGCGGACCCGGTGACGGGCGGGCCGCCGAAGGGGCTGCTCATCTGCGAGTTCTACGCGGACTCCGCCGACGCGGCGCGGGAGAAGGCCGCGGCTTTTGCGGCGGCGATGCAAGGGGGCGACGCTCCGGGTACCGGTCACGGCTACGCCTGGCCGATCCGCCTCGACGCGGCGAAGCAGGCGGAGGTGTGGGAGGTCCGCAAGCTGGGCCTCGGCCTCATCAGCAACGTGCCAGGCCCGGTCAAGGGCCAGGCGTTCATCGAGGACGCCTGCGTGCCCGTCGAGGTGCTGGCCGACTACATCCGGCGGGTGCTGGATATCTGCCACGGGGAGGGCGTGAAGGTCTCGGTCTACGCCCACGCCTCGGTCGGCGTGATCCACTGCCGCCCGATGCTCGACCTGCACCGGCCCGCGGACGTGGCGACGATGCAGCGCATCGCCGAGCGGTGCTTCGAGCTGGTGGTCGGCTACGGCGGGTCGTGGTCGAGCGAGCACGGCGACGGGCTGCTCCGCGGGTGGTCCATCGAACGGTTCTACGGCCCCCGCCTCGCCGCCGCGTTCCGCGACGTGAAACGCCTGTTCGACCCCGCGCGCATCATGAACCCCGGCAAGGCGGTGGACCCCGCGCCACCGACGGAGAACCTCCGCTACGGCGGCGGGTACCGGCTGGACGTCGTGCCCGCGATGCAGTTCGCCTATCAGGAGCAGGGCGGCTTCGCCCGGGCCGTCGAGCAGTGCAACGGCGTGGGCGCCTGCCGCAAGGTCGGCAGCGGCACCATGTGCCCCTCGTATATGGCGACGCGCGACGAGGAGCACACGACGCGCGGCCGGGCCAACGCGCTCCGCCTCGCGATGACGGGCCAGCTCGGGGAGGACGCGCTCACCGGCGAGCGGGTGAAGGAGGCGCTGGACCTGTGCCTGTCGTGCAAGGCGTGCAAGAGCGAGTGCCCGAACCTGGTGGACATGTCGCGGCTCAAGGCGGATGTGGCCCAGCTCCGCCACGACCGCCACGGCACGCCGCTGTCGGCGCGGATGATCGCGAACCTGCCCCGCTCGGCGCGGCTGGCCGCCGGCCCGCTCGCGCCGCTGGTCAACGCGCTGCAACGCTCCGCTCCCGGCAAGTGGGCGCTCGAGAAGATGGGGAACATCGACCGGCGGCGCGACCTGCCGGCATTTGCCCGCCGCCGCTTCCGCCCCCGCAAGCAGAACGGGAAGATGGGGTTGGGAGCCGCTTCTAACGGTCAAGCGTCCGGCCGCGGCGAGGTGGTGCTCTTCGCCGACACGTACACGCAGACGATGGAGCCGCGTGTCGGCGAGGCGGCGCTGCGGCTGCTCGAGGGACTCGGCTACACCGTCACCGTCGCGCGGCCTGGCTGCTGCCAGCGCCCCGCGATGAGCCAGGGGATGCTCCGCCATGCCCGCAAGCACGGCCGCCGCACGCTGCAAAACCTCGATCAGCTCGGTGGCGACGCGCCGATCCTCGTCCTCGAGCCGTCGTGCTGCTCGGCCCTTACCGACGACCTGCCCGACCTGATGCACGAGGCGGACCGGGCGCTCGGCCACCGCGTGGTGACACGGACGAAGATGCTGGATGTGTTCCTTGCCGAGGCGCTCGACGCCGCGGACGACCCGCCGCCGCTGAGCGCCGTGACCGACCGCGTCCTGCTGCACGGGCACTGCCACCAGAAGGCGCTGTACGGCACCGCCGGCGTCGAGTCGCTGCTGCGTCGCGCCGGGGCCACGGTCGACGTGGTCGACGCGGGCTGCTGCGGCATGGCCGGGGCGTTCGGGTACGAGCACCACGACCTGTCGATGACCATCGCCGAGTCGCGCCTCTTCCCCGCCGTCCGCGCCGCCCGCGCCGCCGACGCGGACGTGGCCGTGTGCGCCCCGGGTCTGTCGTGCCGCCACCAGCTCCACGACGGTCTGGGCGTCACCGCGAAGCATTGGGTCGAGCTGATCGCGCCCGGGGCGAATGACGAAATCCGAATGAAGAATGACGAATGAAGCGGGAACCGTTGCCTGTCGGGCGATAGTCATCAGCCCCGACGCCGCTTCTGCTTTGTCATCACTCCCGCCGGCCGCCGCACCTCGGCCCGAGCGGCAGAGGTGTAGCACCCGGCTTCCGTTTCGACATCCGACGTTCGTCCCTTCGTCATTCCTCTCCCCCCCTCCACTCCCCGCCGCCGTTGGCCGATACAACCGCTGGGGTCTTTCGCCTACGGAGTCGCTCGGTCCATGCTCACCCGCCGCCAGCTTCTCGTGAAGGCCGGGCAGGCGTCCGCCGCGGCGGCGCTGCCGCTGTCCGCGCCGTTCGTCCACGCCCGCCAGCGCCCCGTGCTCCGCGTGCTGGGCACCCACGTCACCCTCCAGCCTGCCATCCGGGAACGCGCGATGCGCGACCTGGGCATCGACCTCGTGTTCGAGGCCCGCGGCAACAACAAGGTCCTGCAGAAAGCCTCCACCCGTCCCGGCTCCTTCGACCTTTGCTTCATCGGGTCCAACTGCCTCCGCCTCTTCTGGGAGGCCCACGCGATCCAGCCGCTGGACCTCAGCCGCATCACCCACTGGGCCGAGGTGAACCCGCTGACCAAGACCGGCCGGCTCTCCCTCGGCTCGCCGCTGGGCGCGGGCGACGCGCCGTACAAGATGCTCTACGCCCAGGCCGACGGCGCGCTCGGCTCTACCCCCACCGGGCGCATCAGCTTCCTCCCCACCGTGCACAACGTCGACGCCTTCGGGTACCACACCCGCCACGTCGCCCCGGGCACCGCCTACGACACCGAGAGCTGGGCGTGGCTGCTCGACCCGCGGTTCCGTGGCCGCGTCGGCCTCGTCAACGAGCCGACCATCGGCCTGTTCGACATCGCCCTGGCCGCCCGCGCCGCGGGCCTGGTGAGTTTCCGCGACCTCGGGGCCATGACCTGCGACGAGCTTGACGCGCTGTTCGAGGTGCTGATCGAGCTGAAACAGGCCGGCCACTTCGGGGGCCTCTGGGGCTCGGTGCCGCAGTCGGTGCGGTTCATGTCCAGCGGCCGCGTCGTCATCCAGAGCCTCTTCGCCCCGGCGGTGACGCAGCTCAACGCCTCGGGCGTCCCCGTCCGCTACGCCGCGCCGCGCGAGGGCTACCGCGCCTGGCACGGCATGATGTGCCTGTCGTCCCGGACCGACGGCCACGTCCGCGACGCGGCGTACGACTACCTCAACTGGTGGCTCGACGGCTGGCCGGGCGCGTTCGTCGCGCGGCAGGGGTTCTACATCTCCACCCACCACCGCTCGCGCCCGCACCTCACCGACGCCGAGTGGGACTACTGGTACCGCGGCCAACCCGCCCGGCAGGACTTCACCGACGCCGACGGCCGCGTCACCGTCAAGGCCGGCCACCTCCGCAGCGGCGGCTCCTACGAACGCCGCCTCGGCCACATCGCCGTGTGGAGCACCGTCATGGACACCTACGAGTACAGCCTCTCCCGCTGGTACGAGTTCCTCACCGCCTGACCCGCCCGGCCCGCCGCCGCCGCACCGCCCGCCCCATGCCCCGCTTCCGCCCCCACACCACGTCCCTGGGCACGGTCATCACCGTGGGCTTCGGCATCGTGCTGCTGCTGCACGGGGTTATCGCGGTGCTCAACCACGTCGGCCTCGACCGTGCCCGCAGCGACTTCAGGCGGTACGACGACATGAAACGCCGCGCCGCCGAGGTCGTCGACCTCGACCGCGACCTCGACACGCTCCAGCGGCACGTGCTGATGTACACCCAGACCGGCCACCCCGGCCAGGCCCGCCGTGTCCGAACGGTGTACGAAGGGGTCCGCGCACGCCTCGGCGAGCAGGTCGCCGCGTCGCCCTACCCCGACGACCGGCAGGACCTCGAGCTGATCCGCGAGCGGCTGGACGTTTACCACGGGCTGTTCGACGAGGTGGTGATCGACCGCGAGCGGTGGATGCACCTGTCGGACGAGGGGTTGCACACGCTCAGCAGCGAGGCCGAGGCGCTGCTGTCGACGCTGGTCGAGGCCGAGTCGGGCCGGGGCGACTTCCGCGCCGTGGCGGGGCTGAACCTCGCGCGGCAGCGGCTTCTGCTCGCCGAGGCCGCGGCCGTGCAGTACCTCCTCCGCCCCGAGACGTCGCTGGTCGCCACGACGCGGCAGTACCTCACCCTCTTCCGACAGACGCTGGAGGGCCTGCGCACCCACGCCGTCCCCGGGCCCGACACCGCCGCGCTCGACCGCGCCCTGGCCATCCCCGAGCGGTACGAGACGGTCTTCCTCGAGATGGTGCAGTACACCCGCGGCTACCTGCACCTCACCAGCGTCGTCATGCCCGGCGAGTCGCTCGAGCTGGCGTACCTGTCCCAGACGGTCAGTGAGCGGATGGTCAAGCGGGTCCGCGCCCTCGCCGCGGCCATGAGCGACGACGCCGGGCGGTTCCAGGAGATCAGCAACGGCGTGTCGGTGCTGACGATCGTGATGGGTGTGCTCGCGGCCATGATGATCCGACGCCGCGTCGTGCCCCCGCTCGTGGAGATGACCGAGACGCTCGGCCGGCTGGCGCGCGGCGACCTGACGACAAAGATCCCCGCGCTGCACCGCAAGGACGAGGTCGGGCAGATGGCCTCCGCCGCCCACGTCTTCCGGGAAAAGGCCCAGCAGACCGCCAGCCTCCTCGTCGAGTCGCGCCGGCTCCACGCCCGGCTCCGCGAGAGCGAGCTGCGCTTCCGCAGCGCATTCGACAACGCGCCCATCGGCCTCGCGCTCGTCGCCATGAGCGGCCGCTGGCTCGAGGTTAATCAGCCCCTGTGCAACATCGTCGGCTACCCCGCCGACGAGCTCATGCGCACCGACTTCCAGGCCATCACCCACCCCGACGACCTCGACGCGGACCTCGACCTCTTCCGCCGACTCCTCGCTGGCGACGTGGCGTCGTACACGATGGAGAAGCGGTACCTGCACAAGGACGGCCGCACGGTCTGGGTCCAGCTCGACGTCTCGGTCGTCCGCGACGCCGACGGCAAGCCGCTCTACTGCGTCTCGCAGGTGCAGGACGTGACCCAGCGGCGTTCCGCCGCCGAGCGCCTCAACCGGCACAACGAGGAGCTGCGCCACAAGAACGTGGAGATGGAGCAGTTCACCTACGCCGTGTCGCACGACCTCAAGAGCCCGCTGGTCACCTGCATGGGCCTGATCGACTGCTTGAAGGAGGACCTCGCCGGCGGCGACCTCCGTCAGGTGGACGAGTGGCTCGAGCGGCTTCAACGCAGCGTCACGCGGATGGAGATGAACATCAACGACCTGTTGGACCTCAGCCGCGCGGGGCGCGTGCGGCACGAGCCGGGGCTGATCGCGATGGACACGTTGGTCGAGCGGGTCGTCGACGACCTGCGGCCGCGGGCCGCCCGCATCGGGGCGGAGGTGGTGATCGCGCCGGGCCTGCCCCGCGTCCACGGCGACCCGCTCCGCATCACCGAGGTGTTCGAGAACCTGCTCGCCAACGCGCTGAAGTACGGCTGCGACTACCAGCACCCCCGCGTCGAGATCGGCGGGATACGCACCGACGACGGCGTCCGCCTCTTCGTCCGCGACAACGGCCAGGGCATCGAGGCGCGGTACCACGAAAAGGTCTTCGGCCTCTTCCAGCGGCTCAACCGGCAGGTCGACGGCACGGGCGTGGGCCTCGCGCTCGTGGCCAAGATCATGGAGGTCCACGGCGGCCGCGCCTGGGTCGAGTCCGAGCCCGGCGCGGGCGCGACCTTCTGGCTCGCCTTCCCCGACCCGCCCGCCACGCCCCTGCCCGTCACCCCCCTGCCTGCCGCCGCGTGAGGCCCCGCCCCCGCTTGGAGCCTGGTTTGCTCTACGAAAAGAGTCACCTGCGGCGGTTGTAGCAGACGTGTGGCACCCGTGTTGCTCAGAGCCGGGAGCGTCAGCGACCGGGACCCGTCGCTGACGCTCGGGGCTCTGTTGCAAGAGGCCACCTGCGGCTGTGAAACGGGCTCTCCGCGAGAGACGTGCCGGCATCCCTTCTCGCGCTAAATGTCGAAATACATGCAGAACTCGAACGGGTGCGGCCGCCTCCGCAACGCCGACACCTCGTTGTCGCGCTTGTACTTGATCCAGTAGTGGATCACGTCGTCGGTGAAGACCCCGCCTTCCTGCAAAAAGCGGTGGTCGCGCTCGAGGTTGTCCAGCGCCTCGGACAGGTCGACGGGGGTGGCGCGGATGGATTCGTACTCCGCGGGCTCGAGGTCGTACAGGTCCTTGTCGAGCGGGTTGCCCGGGTCGATCTTGTTCTTGATGCCGTCGATCGCGGCCATAAGGATCGCGGCGAAGGCGAGGTACGGGTTGGCCGAGGCGTCGGGGCAGCGGAACTCCAGCCGCTTGGTCGCGGGGTTGTCCGAGTACATCGGGATGCGGATCGCCGCCGAGCGGTTGCGGCTGGAGTACATCAGGTTGACCGGCGCCTCGTAGCCCGGGACGAGGCGTTTGTAGCTGTTGGTCGTCGGGTTGGTGAACGCCAGCAGTGACGGCGCGTGCCGCAGGATGCCGCCGATCGCGTACAGCCCCATCTGGCTCAACCCCGCGTAGCGCCGCCCGCCGAACAGCGGCTTGCCATCTTTCCATAGCGAAAAGTGCGTGTGCATCCCGCTGCCGCTGTCCTGAAACAGCGGCTTGGGCATGAACGTCGCCACCTTGCCGTACCGCGCCGCGACGTTCTTCACGATGTACTTGTAGAGCATGCACGAGTCGGCCATCCGCACCAGGTCCTGGTACCGCAGGTCGATCTCGCTCTGCCCGCCCGTGGCGACCTCGTGGTGGTGGCACTCGACCGCCATACCCATCTGCATCATCACCGCCGCCATCTCGCTCCGCAGGTTGTGCATCGTGTCGACCGGCGGGCAAGGGAAATACCCCTCCTTCAGCCGCACCTGGTTGCCCAGGTTCGCCGGGCTGTCCTTGCCCCGGTTCCACACCCCCTCGGCCGAGTCGACCTCGTACACCGCGCTGTTGACCGTCTGGTCGTACCGCACCCGGTCGAACAGGAAGAACTCCAGCTCCGGGCCGAAGTACGCCGTGTCGGCGATTCTCGAATCGCGGAGGTAGTCCGCCGCCTTGCGGGCGACGCTCCGCGGGTCGCGGCTGTAGGACTTTTTCGTCACCGGGTCCTTGATGTCGCAGATGAGCGAGAGCGTCGGGCGCTCGTAGAACGGGTCGACCTTGGCGGTGTCGGCGACGGGGACGATGAGCATGTCACTCTCGTTGATCGCCTGCCACCCGCGGATCGCCGAGCCGTCGAACCCGAACCCGTCGGTGAACGACGCCTCGGTGAGCTCGCTCACCGGGTAGGTGGTGTGCTGCCACAGCCCCGGGAAGTCCATGAAACGACAGTCGACGAACTCGATCTTCTCGGACTTGATGAGGGCGAGGACTTGCTTGGGTGTCATGGCGGGCTGCTGGGGTCGGTAGGCTTGGCGAGGAAGCTGACGCCGGGCAAACCGTCGAAGTGGGCGTCCTGCGTCCACAAGGTAGCGTCGTGGAGCTGGGCGGTGGCGTAGATGACGGAGTCGGCGAGGTGCAGGCGGTGCCCACGTCCGATTTCGCAGGCCGCCACCGCGACCCGCTCATCAAGCGGCACGACAAAATGCTTAAGCATGTGCCGCCGCACCTGCGCCGCATGCCACTGGTCCGCCGCGGCTAACCTTCGATATACCACGATTACGCAGATAGCCGGAACCAGCAGCCGCTCCTGGTCGAGGAGGATCTGTCGAAATTGGTCCCCATTTGCTTCGCCGGCGAGAGCGGAGATCCAGCCGGACGAATCCACAACATTTGATTCCGCCATTCAGTCTCGCGCTCCTCACTGAAGTCGGAGCTAAGGCCGGGGAACTTCCCAAAGAACCACTCCAGCGGCGGCAACGGCTCCTCTTGCACCGGGTCGATGCTGACCGAGCCATCCGAGACTGTTACCTCCACCTCCATGCCCGGCTTGAACCGCTCGGAATGACGCAGCTCCTCGGGCAGTTGTACGCGGTGGTCTGAATCGATAATTGTACGGCTCATGGGGTGGCTGCTCGAAGGCTCAACGACATTATACGCCGTCACCAGCCGTAACCCGGCGGCGGCGGGGGCGGTTCAAGCGGTGTGAACAGCACGCTACCCTTCCTCGGCTCGGAGGTACTCGATCCACCCGGAAGCGTCGACTACCTCCAAGGGTTGTCCTCGGGGTCGTCCTCGATGGTCGGGTCGATGTCGTAAGGCAGTATGCCCCGGATCGCCCGGACCTGTGCCTGTAGCGTTGCCTCCTCCTCCGACGACCGCTGAGGCGGTACGTGCGAGAGGTGGATCGTTCTGCCGCGCACTTCCACCGTCACCTCCGCCCCCGGGCGGAACTGCTCGAGCTTGCGCAACTCCTCGGGCAGGGTGATGCGGAACTCCTGATCAATCACGGCGCGGCTCATGCGGTGGCTCCTCAACGGCTCAGCGCCATTTTACGCCGACCCCCGCCGCGGCCACGTGGGTTCTGTGTCGTCGGGGTGGCTGGGGCAGAGTCTTCGATGCCCTGAAACCCCGACCATATCCGTGTTTGGAGGTGACGCTTCCGGGGCTTACCAAAGCGTCAGCCCCGGCCACCCAAGCCCAAAAACATGCTAACCGTTCTCATCGAATGGGCTGGACGGATCAGGTTCCGCGGCGTTGATTGCCTCCGCGGTCTCGCCCCCGGTCAACGCTTCGGCGGCGGTCACGAAGAAGTTCACCCAGCCCTGAGACCGGGCGGCGACGGTTCGGGCCAAGTCGAGCAGCGGCGGGCTGTGCAGATGGACCGCCCCGGCCGTGACTACCGGGAGGAGGGCGGCATCGCCGTTGCCCGGCGGGAGGCTCGCCATCCTGGTCGCGGCACGGTCGGCATCCCCGGCGGCAAGGTAAGCGTTGCCGATGGTGCGGCTGCGGAGCCAGGCGTAGCGGGGTTCCAGCCGGGGCATCAGGCGTTCCAACGCCTCGGCCTCCTCGGGTCGGCCGCGTTGCGCGAGATTGGTGACACTCGCATCGGCAAAGCGACTGCGAACGGTTTCATCTTCGACCAGGGCGATTAGCATCCGCTCGATCTCGGCGGCGGTGCAAAATTTGGAGGCTTGATGAAAGGTGAAACTGAGGTTCTCGACAGGATCGTCCGTTTTCAGGGTCACCTCAATCAACTCGCTCACTTTGCGTAGCCGGAGCAGGGGTTCGACGAGGCGGCCTTTCCACGCCGCCAACCTAACTCGGTCGCCCAACGCCGCGTAGATCGCCAGCGCCCGGCGTAGGTCCACTTCTTGCTGCTCGGTGGTTCGGTTTTCGAGTGCGGACGCGCGGGTCAAGGCCTCGAATCGCTGGAGGTCGGCGTCGATCTCTCTGAGCAGCTCGTTAATTGGGGCTGTCGCCATGTCCACATCGGAGATCATGGTGGCGAGCGTCTGGTCTCTGATGAGCGAGTCGGGGACACGGCGGATGATCCGCAGCGCCTGCGCATTTTCACCGGCGAGGATCATGGATCGGGCGATGGCGAGTTCGCCGCGGGTTTCGAGCTCGTCGCCGATCTGCCGCTCTGCCGCGGCGTCGGCTTGAGCCCAAAGCAGGCGGGAGCGGTCGACGTCGCCGCGGGCGTGGTACACCTCGGCGAGGCGGAGCGAGTGCTCGATCCAGTCCAGGCCGTCGGCGGTCGCGGTGATGGAGGCGACGCGGTCGCGGATGGCGTCGGCGTGCCGGGCCGCGTCGTCAAGCCGGCCCTGCCCCAGGTAGAGCTTCGCCATCAAAGCGCGGGCTGCCACCTCGGTGTCGACCTCGTCGCGGCTGGCGACGGGAGCCCGGGCAACCTCTTGCTCATGCACACGCTCGGCCTCGGTGAGCAACGGGTCGAGGTCGGCCGGCGTCAGGTTCGATTGGATGGCGAGCGCGGCGTCGGCCAGCAGCGACAGCCGCATGCGGGGCGGCAGGAGGCCGGCCATCGCAATGACCTCGCGGGACCCGGGCCGTTCATATCGGATGAGCAGACGGATGGTCGCGTCGATCTCGCCGGGGCCGGCTTCGTCGCCACGCTTCTCGATGATTAACTCCAGCACCGCGGCGTAGACCCCGGGCAGCGCCGACTCGTGTTCCGACTCCAGGGAGCGGATCACCTGCTCCAGCACATGCGACGGCAATCCGGCGAGGCGCTGCTCGAACTCCGCCCGGCGGTCGAGCATGGCGAAAGCAACGCCGATGGACCAGAGCGCGGGATTGGCCCCTCTGCCGAACCGAAGCAGCGACAGCGGAATCGCGGCGTGTGCCGTGGTCTCCGGCGGCAACGCCTGCGCCCATTCATCGAAGAGGCCTTCCGCCATCGCCGCGGCGTCTTCGACCCGCACCCGATGAGCGGCCATCTGCTGCGCCAGTTGTGCCCGCACGTGCAGCGGTGGCGGGGCCGGAGCGCTCGACAGCTCGAACAGGGCGACCTCGACCAGCCGGCGTGCGAGTGTCGCATCTACGGGATCGGTCCCGACGGGGGCCGCGGGCCGCTCGACGAATGCGGCCAACTCGCCCAACACCGCGGCCCGAGTAAGCGGCGCGGGGGGCGGGGGGGTCTCGGGCTCGGCGGTGGCGGTCCGGGGTGAGGCGGCCGCCGGTGTAGGCGCCTCCGCGGGTGCGGTGGCGGCGGGGGGAGGCGGCGGGGGACGTGCATCAGGCGTCGCGGGAAGTTCCGGGGCGGGGGGCGACACCGCGGCTTCGGAAGCCGAACGAGCCGCCGCGAGCTGTTCGACGAGTGCGTCGCGCTCAATAATCGTGACGGCAAGGCGGTCGCGTAGGTCGATTGCGACCTGCTGCCACCACTCGAGCTCGCCGGGATCGGCGGTGATGGTTAGTGGCGGCGCGGGTGAAGGTTCAACGGGGGCGTGCGGCGAAGGGGCAAGCAGGCGGAGGCCGCCGACACCGAGGACGATGCCCATGAACAGTATGGCGGCGGGAAGGATGAAGCGGCGGCGGGCCGAGGGAGTGATGCCAAACGGAGCCGCGGCGGCCGTTGCGGCCGCGGTGCTGCCGGGTGGTGCAGCCACACTCCGGGACGCGTCCTCGGGGGTGGCGCGTGGCGGCGTTGCCATGGTCTCACGTTCGACGGCGGCGGGCGCAGCGGCGGAAACCAAGGCGTTCCGGGCCCGGGCGACCTCGTTCATCAGGCGGGCGGCGGCGTCGCGGGCGCGGCGGGCGGGGTGGTCGGCGTAGCGGTCGAGTTTGTCGAGCTGCCGCCGGGCCGCCCGGTCCACCGTCGGCTCGTCCCACTGCCCGGCGGGCAGGCCCAGCAGCGCGTGCGGCGACGGCGGCCTCGGGCCGGGCGGCAGGTCAAGCCAGCGTTCGTAGAGGTCTTGCGGCATGACGGATGGAGGGCGGCCGCGGAGCCGGGGCGGGGCGGGTTACCTGGGGCAGGTTAGCTGACGGTCATCTCCGCGAGCAGGCCGCGGTGGTGCTGCACCCGGTCGGGGTCGACCCCGCCGCGCCGCTCAATGCGGGTCGCGGCCCAAGTTCCCGATTCGACGTGCAACGCCTCGAGGTGGAAGCGGCCGCTCGCGTCGTAGCGGAACGTCACCTCGATGGGCGAGCCGCGCGGCAGCGACGGGGGCAGCTCGGCGATGACGCAGTTGCCTAGCGGGTAGCAGTGTTCGACCTTGCGCGACTCGCCCTCGACGACGCGGACGGTGACGTGCCGCTGGCGGTTGGACTGCGTGCCGAAGGTGCGTTTGACCTCGGCGGGCAGGGGGGTGTTGCGGTCGATCATGCGGACGACGCGGGGCTTGCCCGCGTCGCTGTGGGCGACGATGCCGAGCGAGTGGGCGGCAACGGCGGAGGTCTCGAGCGAGCGGAGCAGGCCGGCGAGGCGGCCGAGCTTGATCAGCCAGCTTTCGCGGCCGGCGGGGGCGGGGGCCTGCACGACCGGACCCTTAACGGAGTGCATCCCCGAGCCCGCGCCCGCGGCACCGCTACGTCCCGCCGCCGGCTGCGCCGCCGGTGGATCACCCCGCGCCACGCACATCGCCGCGTAGATTGCCGCCCCCTGCGCCACCGCCTCGTCCGGCGACAGCGACGCGTCGGGTGGCCGGCCCGACACGTCCTCGAGCATCGCCCGCACCGCCGGCATCCGTGTCGACCCGCCGACCATCAGCACGTCGTGCACGTCCGCCCAGCCGACCCCCGCGTCCTTCATCACCCGGTCGAGGCGGCTGCGCGTGCGGTACAGCAGGTCCGCGGTCATCGCCTCGAAGTCGCCGCGGCCGAGCGTCCCGCCGAGGGTGTGCCCGCCGTGGTGCACCGCGTACCGCGCCTTGTCCCGCCGCGAGAGCTCTTTTTTCAACTGCTCGGCCGCGTCGCGGAGCTGCTGGTGGCTGAGCGGGTCTCCGCGCGGGTCGCCGCCGTGCGCCTCGACGAAGCGGGTGGCGAGGTGCTCGACCAGCCGCTCGTCCCAGTCGCGACCGCCAAGCTGCACGTCCCCGGCGGTGGCGAGCACCCGCATGCCCTGGCCCTCGCACCGCAGGACCGTCACGTCGAACGTCCCGCCGCCGAGGTCGTACACCACCAGCGTGCGCGGCGTGGCGAAGCACGCCGCGGCGGCGTGACCCGCATCCGCGGCGGCCTTAACCGACAGCTCCCGGTAGGCGAACGCCAATGCCGCGGCCGTCGGCTCGTTGATGATGTCCAGGAGCGGCAGCCCCGCCGCGGCGCAAGCCGCCGCCGTCGCCTGACGCCGCGCCTCGTTGAAGTACGCCGGCACCGTCACCACCGCGCCCTCAATTGGCCCCGCCCGCTTCGCCGCGTCCTGCGCCACCTTCTTCAACACCATCGCGCTCAACACCACCGGCGAATACCGCCGGCCCCGCAGCGGGCGCGGGTACTCGTCGTCGCCCATAAACCGCTTCACGTCCACCGCGACGTGCTGCGGCTCGGCCGCCGCCGCCCGCAACGCCTCGCGTCCCACCACCACCTCACGCCCCGACTCGAACAGCACCGCCGACGCCGTGGTCAACTCGCCCTCGGCGTTGGGCAACACCGCCGGCTGCCCCGCCGCATCGAGCGTCGCCGCCGCCGAGTACGTCGTGCCGAGGTCAATGCCGAGGTAGGCCATGGACGCAGTTTAACGCGGGTGGCACCGGCCTTCGCGACGCATCGCGACCACGCAAGCGGCGGAGGTACGGCGCGCGTTTATCCCGTTCCTCAATAACCTTGCACCCCACCGCTGGCGCGGTCGCGGTGGGTGTCCGCCACGCCGCGGCGCGGTCGCTCGCCGCTCTTTTTCTTTGACTACTTGTGGCTCTGTGGAAACCGCCGGCATCTTCGTTGACGGTGGGTGCCAAACCTCGCCGCTTTGAGCGATGTGTGCAAGCGGCCATGACGCATTACGCCTCGGGACGCGACACACATCGCCGCAAAGTCGGCGAGGTGTGGCACCCTTCGGACAGGGTTCCGACAGAGCCACTACTTGTACTTCCCCCGCCACTGGAGCGATCGGACGTTCATGGCCTGCACCGCCTCTGCGTCGGCGTTGAGCATCGCCTCGCCGAGGGCGACGGCCCGCTCGAGTTGCGCTTGGTTGAGCTGCTTGTAGGCGACGAGCCGACGGTCGAGGTGGTCGTACCAGCAGCCCTCGAACAGGTGGTCGAGGATGATGCGCATGAAGCAGTGGTCGTGGCGGATCGGCCAGCGGCGCTCGCGGGCGGCGGCGGGGAGCTCGACTTGCGTGAGGTCGAGGTAACGCTGCTGCAGGTCGTAACGGTCGGCGGGCATGGGGGACGGTAGCCCGGGCGCTGTGGTGGGCGGATTTGCGGTCGACGCACCGCTTGCGGTTAGCGGGCGGTACGCTGACCGCAAGCGGTGCGGCGGGTACGAAAAGCGCCCGCGCACTTTCGTGCGCGGGCGCTGTTGGATGGATACGACCTGCGACGGGCAATCAACCCGCCGACGCGCCGCCCTGGCCGAAGGTGATCTTGTCGGTGCCCAGCGCGTCGGAGTCGCCCAGGCCCCCGAGCCCGCCGCCGCCCTGCGGGGCGGCCTTCCGCTCGCTGCGGTCGGCGGCGGCGTCCTGGTCGCTGGTCCACTGCGCCCGCTTGAGGCTCAGCCCGATCTTGCGGTCGTCCAGGTCCACGCGGAGGATCTTCACCTCCAGCTCCTCGTCCTGCTTGACCACGTCCTGCGGGTTCTCGACCTTCTGGTCGGCGAGCTCGGAGATGTGCAGCAGGCCCTCGAGGTCGTCCTCGAGCTGCACGAACACGCCGAAGTTGGTGATCTTGGTCACCTTGCCCTGCACGATCATGCCCGGCTGGTAGTGGGTCGGGATCGCCTCGAGCCACGGGTCCTCGTGCATCTGCTTGAGGCCCAGCGCGACACGCTGCTTTTCCTGGTCCACTTCGAGGACGACGCACTTCATCGTGTCGCCCTTCTTGAGCAGCTCGTTGGGGTGGCTGACCTTCTTGGTCCACGACAGGTCGCTGACGTGCAGCAGGCCGTCGATGCCCGGCTCGATCTCGACAAACGCGCCGTAGCTGGCGAGGTTGCGGACCTTGCCTTCGACGACGGTGCCGGGCGGGTACTTCTCGGCGACGAGCTCCCAGGGGTTGACCTCGGTCTGCTTCATGCCGAGGCTGATCTCCTGCTTGTCCTTGTTGAAGTCCAGGACGACCACCTCGGTCTCCTCGCCGATGCTGACCAGTTCGGAGGGGTGGTTGATGCGTTTGGTCCACGACATCTCGGAGATGTGGACGAGGCCCTCGACGCCGTCCTCGAGCTTGACAAACGCGCCGTAGGACATGATGTTGGTGACCTCGCCCCTGAGCCGGGTGTTGGGCGGGTACTTCTTCTCGATGTCTTCCCAGGGCGAAGCGTCTTTCTGCTTCAGGCCGAGGGCGATCTTTTCCTTGTCGTGGTCGATGTTGAGGATCTTGACCTCGATCTTCTGCTCGGGGCGGACGACGTCGGAGGGGTGGTTGACGCGGCCCCATGACATGTCGGTGATGTGGAGCAGGCCGTCGATCCCGCCGAGGTCGATGAACGCACCGAAGTCGGCGATGTTCTTGACCGTGCCGGTGACGAGGTCGCCGACCTCGATACGCTGGAGCAGGTCCTTGCGGAGCGAGGCGCGGCGTTCCTCGATGAGCTGGCGGCGCGAGATGACGATGTTGCGGCGTTCCTCGTCGATCTTGAGGATCGACGCCTCGATGGTCTGGCCGATGTACACGCCGATGTCCGCCGGCCGGCGGATGTCGACCTGCGACGCGGGCAGGAACACCGGCACGCCGATGTCCACCAGCAGCCCGCCCTTGATCTTCCGCATCACCTTGCCCTCGATCGAGTCGCCCTCGCCCTTCTCGGAGGTGATCTTCTCCCAGCCGCGGATGCGGTCGGCCTTGCGTTTCGACACCTGGACGATGCCGCCCTTAACCTCGACGTCTTCGAGCAGCACCTCGACGGTGTCGCCGATCTCCACGTCGCCGGGGTCGTCGAACTCGTGCTTGTCGAGGATGCCCTCGGACTTCAGACCGACGTCGACGAGGAAGTCGTCGCCCGCCTTGCCGATGATCTTGCCTTGGAGGATCGAGCCGTTGCTGAAGTCGCCGATGCTCTCGACGAGGAGTTCTTCCATGTCGCCGTCGGCGACGCTCTGGCCGAACGCCTCGGCGAGCATGGCTTCGGCCTCCATGTCTTCGACGCTGAGTTCGGCGATGAGGTTCTGGTTTACCATCTAAATAAAGGTCCTTCGTGGGGGATGTACCCGGCCCGTCGCACGATGCGTCGGGGGTCACCGGGTCGCGGCCGGCGGGCCGCCTGGTGGGGGAAACCGGGTCGGCCACGCGGCCGATCCGCTCGCGCTGCGGCGAGCCCCGTATGATATCGCGTTGCGACGCCCCCTGTCGGGCTACCCCTGACATCTATGTCCCACCGCACCCCGCCGCTACGACGCTCCGCAGCCCCGCTCGCCCTCATGGTGATGCTGTCGGTGTTCGGCTGCGCCAACCCCGGCCGCACCGCCGACCCGCCCCGGCCCGTCGGCCCCGCCGACGTCACCGCCGATCAACGCGTCAGAGCCGGCGAGGTCCTCCGCGAAGCCGGCCAGCTCGACGCCGCCCTCGCCGAGTTCAACCGCGCCCTCGAGATCAACCCCGATTACGTCGACGCCTACCTCGGCGTCGGGTCCGTCGAACGCGACCGCCGGCAGTACCAGGAGGCCCGCTCAACCTATCAAACCGCCGTGCGGCTCGACGGGTTCAACTTCGACGCACGCTACTACCTCGGCCTCATGCAGCAGGTCCTCGGCGAAACCGGGCAGGCCATCATCCAATATCAAAAAGCTATTGAAATCAACCCCGACGACGCGGCCGCCCACCGAGACCTCGCCACGGCCTACCTGCAGGTCGGCAACGTGGAACGGGCCCGGGTGCACGGCGAGCGGGCGGTCGAACTCGACCGCGGCTCCCAGGCCGCGTGGGCCAACCTCGCCGCGACGTACTCGATCCTCGAGCGTTACGAAGAGGCGCTCAACGCCTACCGCTACGCCACCGAGCTCGGCGAGATCGACGAGCCGGTGCTGCTCGGCCTCGGCGACACGCACCTCAAACTCGGCAACGTGCCCCGTGCCGTCAACACACTGCAAAGCCTCGTGCTCAAGTGGCCCAGCGCCACCGCCTTCGAGCGGCTGGGTTACGCCCAGTTCCGCAGCCGCCGCTTCGAGGACGCCGAACGCAGCTACCGCCGCGCCCTGACGTTCAACCCCGAGGAGACCGGCGCCCTCAACGGCCTGGGCGCGACGCTCATCACCGAGTACGTCCAGAGCGACCGCCGCGACCGCGGGCAGCTCCTCGAAGCCCTCGCCGCCTGGCGCCGCAGCCTCGTCGTCCGGCCGAACCAGACCAACGTGGTCAACCTGCTGGCGCGGTACGACGTGCCGGATTGACGTGCCGCACCCCGCGTTCACGCCGGTGGCTCGTCATCATCGTTCGATTCAAGCAGCACGCGCCGTAAGCCACGGGAGCCATCCACCACGCGCACGACACGGATACCGTACTCGGCGGGCAGGTAGACGACGACAAAACGCCGCAGCACGGATTTATAGAGGAAGCTCCGCCCCGGCGGGTCGAGGTCCTCGCGTGCATGGCCGGAGAGAGGTTCGGCAGCAAGGGCTTGGAAGGTGGCGTAGAACTTGGATTCGGTCACTTCCGATTGAGCGAACCCGAAACGCTGGATCGTCTGGAGGTCGATCTCCAGCAAGTCGACTTCGGCCGCCGGTGAAAGCGTAAAGCGGCTCATGATGCGTCGGGTGAAGCTCCCCGCATCCGCTCCCGCCGCTCCCGCAGCCGTCGAAAAACGGATTCGCCCTCAACCTCCTGCCCGGCATCAAGCTGCCGCGCCCCAACCTCGATCATTTGCCGCACGTGATCAAGCTGCCGATCATCGTCCTCCGCTTGCTCCGTCAACAGGCGTATGGCTGCCTCAACTGCTACGTCCGCAGAGGGATAAACGCCTCGCTCGATCCACTCTGAAACAACCGCAGCTTGTAGCGGATTAAGAGTTATGTTGTCGATACGGTTTGGCTGCATAAGAAACTCTACGCGAAGGTTGACGACTCGTACATGATACAGCCTCACCGGCCGGATCGGCCTTTCGTCACCTCCCGCACCGCCATGGTGGCGTAACTGCCGCGGGGAAGTTCAAAGGCGAGGCGGAGGTACGGGCCGTGCTCGTCGACGCCGCCGGAGAGGTCGGGGTCGGTCAGGCGGACGCGCAGCGGCCGGCGCGTGCCGTCGCTCCGCACCCCCTCCGGCGGGTTCTCTATATCGTCGAGTGATAAACCCGCGTCTTCCAGTGCCCGTTCCTCCATGGCCAAAACCTCACCGCTCGGCCGCGTCATGCCGCTCCCCCACAGCGGGCCCGACGGTGACACTTTGATACTTCGCACCCGGCCTTGCTCGCCGTTCTCCATTTCCGCGGTTTCCTCATCGACCGCGAAACACGAGCGGTTGTCGTGCTTCCACGCCAGATCGCCCGGCAGCAGCCGGCCAAATGCGCCGTCCCGCAGCCGCCGGTCCAGCACCCGGTTGAACACGTCCGACTGCGCCGCGGACACGAGCAGGTCGCGCTGGTTGCGGTCGATCGCGCGGACCGCCTTGGCCGCGTCGCCGTGCTGCCGCAGCGCGTCGAGCGCCTGACGGTCGTGCCGCAAGACCTTGGGCATGTGCACCAGCGCCTCGGCGTAGTCCCCCGCCTCGTACGCCCGGCGTGCCGCCTGCACCGCGTCGTTCTCGAACGGCTGGGGCCTGCCCAGCATCTCGTCGAGCAGCGCCCGGTGTTCGCCCTTGAGCAGCAGCCGCCCGAGCACGTGCGAGTTCTGCCGGTAGCCAAACCGCTGCTCGCCGAGGTAATTCGGCAGCCCCTCCCGCGCCAGCCGCTCAAGGATCGGCTTCGCCCGGATCACCGCCGTCGGCGAAACCTCGCGGATGCGGATCGAGAAGCGGTTGCCCCCGTGGTGCCCGCGGCGCAGCTTGTTGCCGTGCCGCTCCGCCCAGAGCACCGTGGCATACGGGTACTCCGCGAACCGCTCCAGCCCGGCCGCGACGTCCGCGGCCGGTACCCCCGGGAGGTACAGCGACAGGTGCTGCCGCGTCACCGCGTGCTTGTCCTTCATCCCCGCGTAGCCGACGTCGCGCTGCTTGATCCGAAACGCCTTGGCGATCCGCCGCGCCAGGTCCAGCGTCGTCGCCCCCCGCTTCTCCACGAACACGAACAGGTGCTCACCCTCGCCGGACGGCTCGTACAGCGGCTGCTCATCAACCAGGAAATCCTCGGGCCTCTGCTTGATGACGCCCCCCGTCCCGGGTAGGTCGGCGGTGAGGTACGCGAAGTCGTCGGTGATGCAACCCATAAGAAGCATCAAATCATACGAAGCGACGCGGCTCTGCCGCGCTTCCGCATGTCCGCGACCCCGTGAGCAAGCGCGGCAGCCGCGTCGCTACGTATGCAAACCGACGTCACTCCCGCAGCGGCAGCAGCGACGTCGCCAGGCGCACCCGCAGCCGGTCAAGCACCGCCGCACTGCCCCCGCGGCCGATCAGGTTCACCCGCTCGTCCGCATCGTTCAGCAGGTCGTGCAGCGTCAGCGCGTCGCCCGTAGCGACGTCGAACACCGCCTTGTGCCGCTCGGTCTCGATCAGGACGCGGCCGCCGCACTCGCTGACGTTGGCGGTCCGCGCCGGGAGGACGGGGTGGCCCTGGAGCAGGGGCAGGACGCTGCGCCCCGGCCACGGCGGGCCCTGCGGGTCGGGGTCCACCCCGGCGAGGGCGGCCACGGTCGGCGCGACGTCCACCGTGCTGAACAGCCCGTCCTGATCCAGCACCAGCTTGCCCCCGCGGCCCGGCGGCGCGGCAACCAGCAGCGGGACCTCCACCGCCCCGGCCAGGAACGAGCGGTGCCCAAGCAGCCCGTGCTCGCCCAGCAGTTGCCCCCGGTCCGACGACAGCACGGTCCACGTCCGCGCCGCGTCGCCACGCTGTTGCAGCGCCGCGGACAACTGCCCGACACCCTGGTCGATCAACGCCACCCTTCCGAGGTAGTCCGCCCGCAGCCGCCCGACGCGGTGCGGCTCGAGGTTCTGCAACACCGACCGCGGCAGGTCCGGCTCGAGCACCGCGTCTAGGCTCCCCAAGTCCGCCGGGGCAAAGTTCCGCCCCAGTGTCGCCGCGTCCAGCCCGTCGAACCCCATCGGCGGCGGCAGTGCGTTGCCCGGCCCCGAGAACACCACCACCACCGCCCACGGCCGGTCCCCCGGCATCCGCCCCAGCGCCTCGGCCGCCTGCGCCGCGATAAACCCGTCGAGGTCCTCCTCCGGGTCAAGCAACAGCCGGTCGGGCTCGAGCACCGCCGCCCCGGGTCGCAGCCGCTGCCGCCGCTGGTCCGACAGCGCCGCCGCCTGACCACGCGCCCGTGCCGCGGCCGTGTACCAGCACCGCCTCGGGTCCGGCTCCGCCGTCGTCACCGGCTCCGTCACGATGCATTCGTCGAGCTCTTCCGCAAACGAGCCGACCTCGCCCACGCCGACCGTGTGATACCCCGCCGCCCGCAGGCTCGCCGGAAACGCGGGCCGGCGGGCGGCAGGGGCGGGACCGTCGACATACCAGCCGTGCTGCCGGGCGTACAACCCGGTCATGAGGCTCATCCGCCCGCCCGGGTCGGTCGGCGTCGCGGCCGTCGCCACCAGCCGCAGGCCCCGCCGACCTAACGCATCGAGGTGCGGCGTCGGCACGGGCCACACCCGCTCGTCCGACATCGCGTCGCTCCGCAGCCCGTGGGCCAGCACAATCAACAGGTTGCGTCTCGGCATCCGCCGGGCCTTCCGGGTAAGGGTCAACGGCCGCTCGGACCGCCGCGACCGAATCAATAAACGACCCACGCCCGACGGGCACGCCCTCTCCCCGAAGGCCGACCCGCCGAACGACGGCGTGGGTCCGCCCCAACCATGCCACCGTTCCGCCGCGGGGCCACTAAACCCGCCGCGGGACCGTCATCCCCGCCCGCTACACTGCCGGTTCGCGACTAACGCAGGGTCAAGTCTCGCGTACGGGTACAAGCGACGTTGAACGAAAGCAAAAACGTCTTACCTGATCCTTAATCCCTGCCCCCTGAACCCCAGCCCCCCGCCCCCAGCCCCCAAACCCCAGCCCCCAGACCCCAGCCCATGGCCCTGCTCTCCATCGCCAACCTCCAGTTCAGCTACGGCGACCGCGTCGTGCTCGACGGCGTCAACCTCACCGTCGACGCCGGCCAGCACGTCGGCCTCGTCGGCCGCAATGGCTGCGGCAAGTCCACCCTCCTCAAAATGGTCGCCGCCCACGCCACCCCCGGAAGCGCCACCAACCCCGACTCGGCGTCGCCCGCTTCAGCGGGCACCCCCCCCAAACTCAAACCCGACTCGGGCCAGATCCAGCTCGCCCGCCAGGCCACCGCCGGCTACCTCCACCAGGACCACGACCTCGACCCCGACCGCACCCTCCGCGACGAGGCCGGCCACGCCTTCGCCGAGCTCGAAACCCTGCACCAGCAATTAGAAGAAACCGCCGAGGCCATGGGCACCGCCGAGCCCGACGCACTCGATAGTTTGATGAAACGTTACGAGCAACTCGAGGAGCGGATGCACACCCTCGGCGGGTACGCGGTCGACCACAAGATCGACGCGACGCTGCACGGCCTCGGGCTCACCGACGACATGTTCAAGCTCCGCTGCCGCGACCTCAGCGGCGGGCAGAAGGGCCGCCTCGCGCTGGCGAAGCTGCTGCTCAGCGAGCCGGACATCCTCCTGCTCGACGAGCCGACCAACCACCTCGACATCGCCGGCCGGGTCTGGCTGGAACAGTTCCTCGCCCAGTTCGGCGGGGCGGTCATCCTCATCAGCCACGACCGCTGGCTTCTCGACCGCGTGGTCACCAAGATCTACGAGCTCGAGGCCGGGCAGATGGTCGAGTACCCGGGCAACTACGCCAAGTTCCGCGAGCTCCGGGCCGCGCGTATCGAGGACCAGCGCCGCGCATTTGACAAGCAGCAGACCAAGATCAAGGCCGAGCAGGGCTTCATCGACCGCTACCGCGCCGGCCAGCGCGCCAAGCAGGCTCAGGGGCGCGAGAAACGGCTGGAGCGGTTCAAGCGCGACCACCTCCTCGCCCCGCCCGTGGAGCTGGACGTGATGAAACTAAACTTCCGCCCCAAGAACCGCGGCAACGACACCGTCGCCGAGGCGGAGGACCTAGGTGTCACCTACGACGAAAACACCTTGTTCCAGGGTCTTTCGTTCACCCTCAAACGCGGCGAACGCCTCGGCGTCATCGGCCCCAACGGCGCGGGCAAATCCACGCTGGTGCGGTGCCTGTTGAGCGGCCAGGAACCCACGGCCGGGGCCGGCAAGCTCGGCAGCCAGATCGACGTGGGCTACTTCACCCAGACCCACGAGCACCTCGACCTCAAGAAAACGCTGATCGAATACCTCCGCGGCTTCACGCCCAGCGAGACTGAGCAGGAGGCGCGCGACCTCGCCGGGGCGTTCCTCTTCAGCGGCGACGAGCAGGACAAACAGCTCGGCGTCCTCTCCGGCGGCGAACGCGCCCGGGCGGTGCTCGCCGGACTGGTCAACGGCGGGCACAACCTCCTGGTCCTCGACGAGCCGACCAACCACCTCGACATCCCCAGCGCCGAGCGGCTCGAGGAAGCGATGCGGCAGTACACCACTCAGCAGCAGGCGTACTCCACCGCGGGCAACGCGTCGTCCGCCGGCACGCTGATCCTGATCACCCACGACCGGATGCTGCTGGACAACCTCGTCGATCAACTGCTGGTTTTCGACGGTGCCGGGGGTGTGACGCACTACCTCGGCTCGTACAGCCAATACCTCGTCGAAACGGGCGACAAGCTGCTGGTCGACGCGCAGGAGACCGCCGCGGCTTCGCAAGTTCCGCCGAAAGTAAAAACGCAGAACGCGAAACCGGAAAAAGCACAGAGCGAGAGTAGCAAGAACCGCAGCGTATCAAACGGGAAACGGTCGGGTGGTCACGGCGGCGGGAAAGGCAAGCTGTCGCAGGAAAAGTTGGAGGCGGAGATCGAGCGGCTGGAGGGGAAGCTGGCGGAGATCGACCTGACCCTGATGGACCCGGCCGTGTTCGCCGACGGCGAGCGGGTCAAGGGGTTGAAGAACCAGCGCGACACGCTCCAGGGCGAGCTGGTCCCGCTGGAGCGCGAGTGGGCGCAGCGTGCCGGTTAAACTTTTTTGCCGCTCCCCCTAAGGGGTGCCACACTGCATCCCGCCGCTCGCGGCGGGTGCGGTGTGCGGGTGTGGCCGTGGCATCACGTCACCTGCAGTCCGCACACCGCACCCTCCGCAAAGCCTCCGGGATGCAGTGTGGCACCCTGCGGTTGTCGTTGAATATCTTCCACAAGACGCTTTCCGCTACGCAGATTTGCATTCAGATCAAACTCCGAAGGGGTACGTCTCGGGGATTGGGTGCTCGGCGTCCTCGTCCCACGACGCGGCGTCGTCTAGTGGATGTAACGCCGCACTCGCATCGTAGTGCAGGACGAGGTCAAACTGCTGCGGCAGGCGCGTGGTGAAGTAGTGGCTCTGCCGCTCGATTTCGGGCCGGTAGATCACGCCGATGGCGCGCTCCAACCGCGGCTCGGCGAGGGCCTCGGCGACGTCGTCGCGGCGGAGGTCGAGGCAGAACGACTGCTCGCCGACATCGTGGAACAGGCGTTCGACGCTGCCGTCGAGCGAGGGGACGATGCGTTTGCGCTCCACCGGCCCGTCCCAGTCGGACGCGGCGGCGACGGTGCCGGCATGGGTGGTGAAGCCCACGAGCAGGGCGTCGTCGCCGACGCGCTCTCGCACCAGTTGGCCGAGGTTGTGCTCGCCGCGGCGGCCCATCGAGGTGGCGCGGGCGTCGCCGAGGTGGCTGTTGTGGGCCCACACCGCCACCTTCGCCGGACCGCCGGTTCGCCGCTCCAGGTGCTGCGCCAGCGAGAAGAGCGTGTCGGCCATGTGCGAGTCGCGGAGGTTCCAGGTGTTGACCCGCCCGCCGATCATGTGCCGGTAGTACCGCTCGGCGTGGGCGGCGAGCCGGGCGTTCTGCTCGGCGATGAAGTACTCGTCCGCGGCCACGATGCCGTCACGGTTCGGGTAGTCCTGCGCCCGCTTGTTCAGGGCGACGAGCTGTTCGAGCACCTGGTCCTCGCAGTCGTCGCTCATGCGGTAGGCGGCGGCACGGGCGTAGGTGATCGGGTCGCGCTCGAAAGTCTCGAAGCAGCCGTAGCGGCGTCTCGCCTCGGCGGCGGCGTCGGGGTCGACCTTGTCCAGGTACTCCACCACCGCTTCCATCGAACGCTGCAGGCTGTACAGGTCCAGGCCGTAGAAATCGACCCGCGCTTTCTATCGAACGGCCGTCGTTCAGGGCGCGGAGCATCTCGACGAGTTTCACAACTTCGCGGTTGCGCCACATCCAGCGGGGGAAGCGCTCGAAGTCGCCGAGCGCGGCGTCGGCGTCGGGGTCCTCGCCTTGGTGGCGGATGTACCGGTTGACGCGGTAGGCGTCGGGCCAGTCGGCCTCGACGGCCACGGCGTTGAAGCCCTTGTCGGTGATGAGGCGTTCGGTGATGCGTCGGCGGGCGGCGTAGAACTCGCGGCTGCCGTGCGTCGCCTCGCCCAGCAGCACAAACCGCCGGTCGCCCACGGCGTCGAGGATCGCGTCGAAGGCCGCCCCAACGGGGTCCGGGGACAGGGAGATGGCGGCATCGGCAAGTTGTTGAACCAGCGGGTGGTCGAGCATCCCGAACGTTAGGGGGGTGAGGCGGCGGGGGCCGCTTCAGCGGCCGCCGCTCGTTCACGGATGCGCGGGAACGGCCGCTAAAGCGGCCTCCGCCGGGGGCGTTTGACCCGGGGCGAAACGGGTCGGCGTTACACTTAGCCTATGGCGCTACCGCTCAAATGGGGGCAAGGGCTCATCGCCGGGTTCACCGCGGCGTACCTGCTCGCGGCGGCGGTGGCGGCCGTGGTCACAGCTAACGGCGAGTTCGTGTTTTACCTCGTGGTCATGCTGGTGCTGGTTGGAGCGCTCGGGGCGGTGCACTGGCGGGTGGGGTTCACCACGCCGCTGCTCGCGCTGCTGTCGGTGTGGGGGGCGCTGCACATGGCGGGCGGGCTCGTGCCGGTGCCCGAAGGCTGGCCGATCAACGGCGAGCAGCGGGTGCTGTATTCGTGGTGGGTCGTGGTTTTCGAGGAGATCCCTTGGATGAGCGATAGCCCCGGGCAGTCTGTCGAGTACGTCGGCATCAAGTACGACCATGTTGTCCACGCGTTCGGCTTCGGCGTGACGGCGTGGGCGTGCTGGCAGGCGCTCGTCGCGGCGACGGGGGCGAGGCGGCCGACTGTGGGGCTGCTCACGCTCGTCGGGGCGGCGGCGATGGGTTTCGGCGCGCTCAACGAGGTCGTCGAGTTTGCCGCGACGATGATGGGGCCGACCAACGTCGGCGGGTACGTCAACACGGGGTTCGACCTGGTGTCGAACCTGGTGGGGGTGCTGGTGGCGGTGGCGTCGATCGGCGTTTTAAGTGGCGAGCCGCGCGACGCGTAGCGTCGCCGCTTCATGGGCGGAGGATGTCAACGGTCGAGGCGCAGGATCAGCCCCGTGTGCCGCACACGGGTTCGGCCGTGCAGGAGGGTGGACGGGGGCGTTCGACAACGGCGGGCCGAACGTCGCCCGACGGCCGCGGCCGCGGGGCTAGTCGTGGCGCTTCACCACGGTGAACCCCATGGTGCCGAGCAGGGCGGCCCATTCGTCGCCGCTTCTATAGAAGTGCGGGGCGGTGCGGGGCTCGAAGTTGCGGCGGCGGTCGAGGGCCTCGGTCGCGGCGAATTCTTTCCCGTTCGTCGGTGTGTCCTCCCAGAGGAACATGAGCCCGCCGGGTTTGAGCACGCGTTTCATGTCGGCGAGGACGGCGAGTTGGAGGTCGTAGGGGATGTGGTGGAGCACGAAGTAGGCCGATACGCCGTCGGCGGCACCGTCGGCAACCGGCAGCTCGTCGCCGGTGGCGCGGGCGAAGTACACGCGGCCCTCGGTGCGTTCCTCGACGAAGCGGCGGACGCGCCAGGTCGGGCGGGACACGGGCTCAACGCAGAGGAACCGGGCCGCCTTGCCGCGGGTCTTGCGGGTGATCTGGCTGGTGATGTGCCCGGTGCCGGAGCCCACGTCGACGTAGAAGCCATCGGGCGTGATGTGGTCGGTGAGGCCGAGCTTTTCGACCAGGTCCTTGGCCCGCTGGTGGAGGATGTCATCGGCGAACTTGAACCCGAAGGCCCAGGTGACGGCCCGGGTCCGCCAGGTCGGGGCGAGCTCGCGCCGGTCGGCGGGGCGGGTGGTGGGGGGCGGGGGCATGGGGGCGGGGTCGCTCATCGGGCGGTGCAGTGTAAAGCGTCGGGCGGGCCGCTTCATCGGCCGGGGCGGGGAGCTCCTACGATGGGGGATGCAGCACCTCCTGATCGCGTGCCTGGTCCTCCTCGCGTTGATGCCGCTGGCCCCGGTCCGGGCCGAGGACGCGGAGGGCGACGATCCCCCGCCGCGCCCGGACCCGGCGTTGACGTCAACGCAGGTGGTCACCCTTCAACTCGACGCGCTCGTCGCAGCCGCCGACCCGCGGGACGAGCAGGGCATGTTGACGGTCTGGCGGTTCGCCTCGCCGAGTAATCAGGCGGCGACGGGGCCGTACGAGAACTTCGACCGGATGGTGCGGACGGGTTACGCGTCGCTGGTCGGGCACGCCCGGCACGAGGTGGTCGACCAGCGGCCGGTCGAGGAGGCGGACGTGCCGACCGAGCAGTTTCTGGTGAAGGTCGTCGACGGCGACGGGGCGGAGCACCTGTTTGTGTGGGTCGTGTCGCGGCAGGCGGAGGGGGAGTTGGAGGGGTGCTGGATGACGGACGGCGTCGCCCCGGTGGAGCCGCCGCCGGTGGACCCGGGTCGGGAGCGGGTGGTGTGAGGGGCGACACGCTGCACGCGCCGCTTGCGGTTAGCGCGGGGTGCGCTAACCGCAAGCGGTGCATGACGGTTCAGTCGGGGCTGTACGCGGTGGTCGCGTCGCCGTGGACGAGGTAGGCGTCGTCGGCGGCGGGGTCGTCGGTGAAAAGGTGGTCGAGAAGGTTGACCGCACCCTTGCCGTAGCGGGTGTCGGCGAACTCGGCAGTCGTTTCGTAGCCGGTGGAATTGTCGTTGCGGACGACGGTGCCGCGCCAGTTGCCGGGTCCGCCGGGGGAGAGGGTGCTTTTATGGTGGTAGGCACCCCAGGGGCTCTGCTCGTCGGTGCGGCCGGTGCCGATGGCGCGGTCGCTCAAAACGATGGCGCTGGTGTTGAGCGTCTCGCTCCACTCGGCGTTCTCTTCTGCGGTGCGGGTCGGGCCGATGGCGAGGGTGGCGTAGGAGTAGTTGACGGGCAGGACCGGGTCGCCGAAGGAGGCCATCGCGAACTTGACGCCGCCCCGGTCCACGGGGTTGATGATGTAGTCGGGGGTGAAGTAGTTGCCCTGCATCAGTAAAGAAAACTGTGCACCGGGGTGGGTGCCGTCGCCGGAGTAGCCGGTGTCGGGCCCGTCGGGGGCGACGTTGCCGTGCCCGTCGAGTCCGGGAAAGTAGCCGTCGTCGGTGCCCACCTTGTTCCCCTGCGAGAATGTCACCATCGCCTGATGAATGCCGCGGAGTTGAGTCGAGTTAGCCATCTGACGACTCACCCCGTGACGCGGCCGATTAACCACAAGAACAAAAAACGCCGCGCCCGCCAGGATGAACACGATCACGATCACCGCCGCGAGGTCGGCCATCGTGAAGCCCGCGCGGCGGCGGCCACGCCGGGTGAGGTAGGTCGGACACATCGCGTGACGGAGCATCGCTGCAGTTTACTGTGACTCAGCCGACGGATTGACCATCGAAGCTCCGCCCCTGTCCGCGGCTGCGCCCGCCCCGTGAAGCCGCGGGTGTCAACCCGTCGGCTCGGTACGCCGACGCGATGCGCTCACATGATCCCCGGGTCCTGCCTGAACGCGGTGGGGCTCTGGCCGGCCTGCTGGCTGAACCAGCGGGAGAACGTCGCGACGGACGTGAAGCCGAGCTGCTCGGCGACCTGCCCGACCCCGAGGCGTTCCTGGCTGAGCAGTTGCCGCGCCTCGGCGAAGCGTCGGGCGGCGGCGTAGGCGTGGGGCGTGCAGCCGAAGGCTTGCTGGAACCGCCGCGTAAAGTGCCGCACGCTGAAGTGCGCCACCGCCGCGAGCTCGTCCAGCGGGGGCGGGTCGGTCACCCGCGACTCGAGCAGGTCCACCGCCGCCTCAAGCCCGCGCAGCGCCCCCTCGGGCGACCCGTCGCCCGGCTGCTCCGGGGCCGCCTCCGCCGCGTCCTCCGCCGTCGGCCAGAGGCACAACACCTCCGCCAGCCGCGCCAACAGCAGCGGCGGCCGCGACGCCTCGACCGCCCCCAGCCGCACCACCACCCGCATCGCCGACGCCAGCGCCTCGTGCGGCCGCTGCCCCGTGACGATCCGCGGCAACACCGCCGGCCAGCCGCCCTCCGCCCCGCCCACCGCCACCCCCTCCACCGCCACCCGCACGTGGTACACCCGCGCCGCGCCCCCGCCCGCAGGCTCGAGCCGATACCCGTGCTCGCCCCCCGGCGGGGCCAGCAGCGTCGTCACCCCCGACAGCTCGTGCCACGCGTCGTCCACCTTCGCCCGACCGCCGCAGTCCACCAACAGGTCGAGTTGCAGCACGTCGTCGTGCCGGTGCGGCGCGATGTCGAACCGCTCGGTGATGCGATGCGTCAGCGTCGCCCGCAGCCGCGACGGGTCGGCAAACACCGCCGCACATACCCCCCGGATCGCCCGCTGCCGCGGCGTCTCAAGGATCGGGTCGGCTCGCGTAGCACGGGGCGGATCGGGTGGCACGCGGACATCCTACGGCCCACGCTGCCACCTCTCCTTACCCCGGCCGCTTGCGGCCGCCGTGTCTGATCGACCATCCGAAGCACTGCGGCCGCAAGCGGCCGGGCTAAGACGTGACGCGCCCCTATGCAAACTTGCGGGCGTATGATGCCGTTCAACACCCCGCCTCACCCCGGAACCCACCCCATGCCCGCCGCCTTTCCGCCCCTGCTCGCCGAAATCGGCACCGCCGCCGTGGTCCTGCTCATCATCGCCGGCATCATCGTCGTCGCCGTCTTCTTCTTCATCTCCCGCTTCCTGGGCCTGTGGATCCAGGCCCTCGTCTCCGGCGCCCCCGTCGGCATCGGGGCGCTCATCGGCATGTGGCTCCGCAAGGTCAACCCCCGCACCATCGTCCTCAGCCGCATCCAGGCGAAGAAGGCCGGCATCGACGTGTCCACCAACGAGATGGAATCGCACTACCTCGCCCGGGGCAACGTGCCACGCGTCGTCAACGCCCTCATCGCCGCGGACCGGGCCAACATCGAACTTAACTGGAACACCGCCTGCGCCATCGACCTCGCCGGCCGCGACATCCTCGACGCGGTGCAGACCTCGGTCAACCCCAAGGTCATCGACTGCCCTAGCCCCGAGCTCGGCCGCCAGACCATCGACGCGGTCGCCCAGGACGGCATCCAGCTCCGCGCCCGCGCCCGCGTCACGGTCCGCGCGAACCTCGCCCGGCTCATCGGCGGGGCGACCGAAGAAACCATCGTCGCCCGCGTCGGCGAGGGCATCGTCACCACGATCGGCTCGGCCGTCTCCCATAAGGCCGTCCTCGAAAACCCCGACTCGATCTCCAAGACCGTTTTGGCCAAGGGCCTCGACAGCGGGACCGCGTTCACGATCTTGTCCATCGACATCGCCGACATCGACGTGGGCGAGAACATCGGCGCGAAGCTGCAGGCCGATCAGGCCGAGTCGGACAAGCGTCGCTTCCAGGCCGAGGCCGAGAAGCGGCGAGCGATGGCCGTGGCGACCGAGCAGGAGAACCGCGCCGACGTGGAGAAGAACCGGGCGCTGGTGGTCCTCGCCGAGTCGGAGGTGCCCAAGGCCATGGCCGAGGCGTTCCGCAGCGGGAACCTGGGGATCATGGACTACTACCGCATGAAGAACATCGAGGCCGACACCGACATGCGCGACAGCATCGCCGGCGACGGCGACGGCGAGAAGTAGGGCGGCGGGGTTTCCTCATGAAGCGACGCGGCTCTGCCGCGCTCCCGTACTCCCCGCTTAACGCCGCACCTCATCCCGCTCTTCGCTCAAATAACCATCCACCGCCGCCCCGGCCACCCCCCCCTCGCACCACCCCCGCAGCGTCGGCGAAAACGCCCACAACGCATCGGCCGGGACTTCAAAAAATCCCAGCCGCCCCAGCACCGCCGCCGCCAACGCCTCCGTCCCCACGCCCGTCGCGGCGCTGATGGCCAGCACCGTAGGGCAGGGTTCACCCTGCCGCGTCCCGTTCTGCGGTCGACTGTGCTGCGGTGGAACATAGATCCCATCCCGCTCATGGCAGCACAAGCCCTGCCCTACGGCTACCGCTCCGGGGCCGCTCCGGTCCGACTTGTTCACCACCCACACGTCCGGCTCCCGCGGCAAGCTACCCGCGGCCGGCCACGGCGTGTCCGGGTCCCGCATCGCGATCAGCACGTCCGCCGACGCCACCACCGACCGCGCCGCCGCGATCGCCCGCTGCTCCACCGTGTCCCGCGAATCCCGCAGCCCCGGCGTGTCAAGCCACCGCACCGTCACGCCCGAGATCACTCCAGCCGGCGAATTCACATCCGCGGCTACCACGCCTCCGGGGGGAGCCGCACATGTCGATCCGTCGGCTGTGTCCGCGGCAACCGTCAGCTCCACCGTCGCCCCGACCCAGTCCCGCGTCGTCCCGGGCAGGTCCGCCACCACGCTCGCCGCCCGCCCCACCAGCCGGTTCAAGAGCGTCGACTTGCCCACGTTCGGCCGACCCACCACCACCACCGTCGGCGAAACCAGCAGGCGGTCCAACGCCGCCGCGTAGCGGGTGACGCGAAGCGTCCCTTTTTCCCGTTGCATCCCCAAAGCCCGGGCACCTGCGGTGCTCCCGCCATGCGGTGCCGCCTCGCCGGCCCCGCGGTGCAGCCACCCCCGCCACAACGCCGGCTGCGCCGCCAGCCGATCCACCGCCGCCGGGCTCGCCGCCGTCGCGATGGCGTGCAACATATCCGCCTCGATCCGCGACCCCGCCTCGGGGTACAGCATCACCGGGTCCGGGTCCGCCTCCTCCGCGACCCCGTGATCCCGCAACCACCCCGCCAGCCTCTGCACCACCCGCGGCCCCCCGTGCGGCATGACCTGCACCACCCCCGCCCCCGGAAGCCCCGCCGCCCCCGGCACCCCCGCCTCCGAACGCCCCGCCGCCCCCGGCGTGACCACCCCCGCCAGCCCGTGGTCGATCCCCGCAAAATCGCACAGCCGCAGCCGCCCGACCGGCCAGTCGCCACGCCCCGTCAACTGCCGCAACACCTCCGCCACGTCGCCGTCCCTCGGCCCATACACCTGCACGATCGCCACCGCCCCCGGCTGGTTCGCGGTGGTGAGGGTGTAACGCATCGTCGGATCATGTCCCCGATCTCTGGCCCGTTCCCGCGCCGCTTGCGGTTTAGCGGAGCGGCGCTAAACCGCAAGCGGCGGCGTCGTGTCCATGCGTCGCGACCACGCAAGCGGCGGCGTCGCGACGCCCGTGGGCGCAGCGTAAGCACGATGCCACGCCGATCACTCCGCCGGCTCCCCCAGCCGCGGCGGCTGCGGATGCATCGGGGCACCGGTGGGAAAGTTCAACGCATGCAGGACGTTGGCCAAGACCAGCGGCACCAGCCCCGGCCATGGCTGCTGCGTGAGGACGATGCCGACACTCGAAATCGCCGCCACGACCGCCAGCGCCGTCAGCACCGCCAGCATCCCGTTGGCGTACCCATCCGGTGTGACGGAACCTTCACGCCAGTGCGACTTGTAGCTTTGGTTCCTGAACCAGTACGCGGCCGGGATCAGCACCGTTAAGCCCGCACCCGCCCAAACGTAGAGCCGCCCTTCCCGCAACCACGGCATCCAGCTCACGTCGACCGGATCGAGTGCCGTCCGCAGCCCCAGCCAAAGCCAGCACCATTCAAGGGCGAGTAGGCACCCCCAGTAGCACCAGAGTAATGCCATCGTACGGCTTCGTGACCCGCCGTTTCTATCACGGGTGATGGAGACCACTGCTCACCCCTCCGCGTCGCCGCGCTCCTGCTGCTTCCGCAGGGTCACGGCCAGGCCCATGAGGGTCAGGTCCGGGACGACGCGGTCGACCAGGTCATAGCCTTCGAACAAGAGCGCCCCGTCGCCGCCGGTGGCGATGACCATGGGGAAGGTGCCGGCCTGCTCGGCGAAGAGCTCGACCAGCTCGCGGACCGTGCCCCGCAGTCCGTGGAACACGCCGGTCCGCATCGCCTCGGCGGTGTTGTGCCCGAGCGCCTCCTCGGGCTTAGCGAAGGCGAGTTCGGGCAGCAGGGCGGTGCGCTGGTGGAGGCTGTCGAGCATGAGCTGGCCGCCCGGGGCGATGGCCCCGCCGTGGAACGTGCCCGCGCCGTCGACAAAGTCCACGGTCAGCGCGGTGCCCGCGTCGACCACGACGCACGCCTGCTGCAGCACGTCGTACGCCGCGGCGGCGTTGAGCAGCCGGTCCTCGCCCACCATCGCCTCGCGGTCGAGCTGCCGACCGATGGGGATCGGCACGTCCCGCTCGACGTGCAACACGTCCCGACCCGTGACGCCGGCAAGCGCCGCCTCGACCCGCTCGGCCGCGGCGGGGTCGACCGAACTCATCAGCACCACCGCGTCGTCCCGGTCCCGCAGCGACGCAAACACCCGCTCGATCGTCTCCCGCGAGGCCCCGCCGGAATCGTTCGACAGGGCCGCGGTCTCGGCGAGCTTGCCGTCCACGAACGCGCCCACCCTCGTGCGGGTGTTGCCGACGCTCACGGCCAGGAGGTGGATAGGCATGTGCTGGGATCGGGGATCGGGGATCGGGGATCGGGGATCGGAAAATAGTTTAGCGCCGCGACTTGTCGCGTCCGTCGTATCTAGCGGAGGAGGTCTCGTAGGGCAGGGCTTGCCCTGCCACATATAGGGACGGACGCGACGCCCCGACCGCGGCAGGGCAAGCCCTGCCCTGCGATGCTGGCACGGACGACGCGACAAGTCGCGGCGCTAAACGGGGTTCGCCCACCCCGTCGCCGGCTCGTCGTCCTTACCCAGCATCCCCCACGCCGCTTCGAGCAGTTCGTTCAACCCCGTGCGGGTGGCGCTGCTGAAGGCGAGCACCCGCCGGTCGAGCCGCTCTTCAAAAAGGCCCACCGCCGCGGCGTGGTCTTCTTGACCGCCTAACAGGTCCACCTTGCTGATCGCGATGAGCTCGGGCTTGGCCGCGAGGGCTTCGGAATGCTGCGCGAGTTCACGGCGGATCACGTGGTAGTTCTCGATCGGGTCGCTCCCGTCGCTCGGCTCGGGATCGAGCACGTGGATCAACACCCGCGTCCGCTCCACGTGACGCAGGAACCGCGTCCCCAGCCCCGCCCCCTCGCTGGCCCGCTCGATCAACCCCGGGATGTCGGCGATCACCAGCCGGCGTGCGTACCCGCCCCCGGAACCTAAACCGCCGGAACCCGACCCGCCCAGCTCCGCAATCCCCAACTGCGGCGTCAGCGTCGTGAACGGGTAGTCCGCAATCTTCGGCGTCGCCTCGCTCACCGCGGCGAGCAGCGTCGACTTCCCGGCGTTGGGCTTGCCGATCAGCCCCACGTCCGCGATCAACTTCAGCTCCAGACGCAGCGGCAGCTCCACCCCCGGCTCGCCGGGCTCGGCCTCACGCGGCGTCTGGTTCGTCGCGCTCTTGAACCGCTCGTTGCCCTTGCCCCCCTTGCCCCCCGACGCCGCCTCGTACGTCATCCCCGGCGTGTCGAGGTCCACCAAGCAGCTCGCCCGTCTCGGCGTGGTACACCAGCGTCCCCGGCGGCAGCGCGACCGTCAGGTCCCCCCCGTCCTTGCCGTAGCACGACTTGCCCATCCCCGGCTTGCCGTCCTCGGCGAACCAGTGGTGCCGCCCGGCGAAGTCCAGGAGCGTGTCCACCTCCGGGCTCGCGTGCAGCACCACCGACCCGCCGTCCCCCCCGTCGCCCCCGTCGGGCCCGCCCTTGGGGATGTACTTCATGCGGCGGAACGACACGCACCCCTGCCCGCCCTTGCCCGAGCGGACCTGGATCGTGGCCGAGTCGATGATCATAATGCAAGGTCCGATGGGTGGGGAGCATGGGCATGTTAAGGCGAGGCGGGCGGGAGCGCCGGCCGCGGCTCGCTGGGGGCTCCGGGTGATCAAGAAACAGGCCACGCCCGGGGGGGCGTGGCCTGGCGCGAAACGTTGGTGGTGGGGCGCTGCGGGATCAGGCGCGTCGGCGGCGTCCGAGGACGAGCAGGCCCGCCCCGCCCAGCAGCGCGAGGCTGGCGGGTTCGGGGATGGGGAAAGCGACGGCAATGTCGGTGACGGCGCCCGAGGCGACGCCCGTGATCGGACCGAGGGCGGTGGCGGCCCCGGTGCCGAGGTCGACCGAGTAGAGCACGTTGCCGCCGGTGTTAAAAATCCCGGTGAAGACAAGGAACGCGTCACCGGTGGCGCCGGAGATGTCAAAGCTGGCCTGGGCGGTGTTGATGAGGTTCTGACCGAGGGGTCCGACGGTCTGGAGCGTGCCGGCGTTGGCGGGGCTCTGGGTGGTGAGCACGTCGTTGCCCGCTTCGAGATCGTAGAGGACGGTGCTCGTGGCCCCGGCGAAGCTGTTGGTGTAGGCCCCGGCGACAACGAACGGCCGCTCGCCGGCGTTGGGATCATCGGTGTCGAAGGCGAGGGTGCCGTCCTGGATCGCCACGCCGGTATCCGGGTTAACGCGGAGGTTGTTGCGGTCCGGCGAGTCACCCAGCACGCGGATGCGGTCGACGGTGGGGTTGAAGTCGATGGTGCGGGTGCTGGGCGTGCCGGTGGGGGTGATGGAGATGGGGCTGTCGCCGATACGGCTGGCGGCCCCGGTCATGGGGTCGAGGGTGTAGAGGTTGCTGTTGTTGTCCAAGCCATAGAGCTCACCGGTGGCGGGCCTGACGTCGATGCTCAGGAGCGACTCCACGCCGAGGTTATCCACCAGCCCGCTGACGCCGGCCGAGGAGGTGATGGCCCGATCTTCGCTGTCGAAGATGACGATTTGCTGGTTGATGCCGCTGCCCGCCAGGCCAAATAATTGCTCCGCCTGGGCGGTGGCGACGGTCACGGCCGAGAGGGCACAGGCGAACGAAAGACTTTTCAACAAGGGGGCTCTCCTAAACGTATGAGATGAGAAGGTTGCCGGGTCCACGCGGACCCAAGCGTCACGGGCAGGGGCGAAATGACCTCCGCGTCCGTGAGACCCTACGGGTGCCCCGACATAATCGGATGCCGAGCCGACGGAGCACCCGGCCGAACCACCCCAAAGGGTGAGCGGAGGAAGCCGACCCGCGGCAGGCCCTGCGGTCGGCCCCTCCGTGTCCGCCGGCTCAGTCGTTCAGGAACGGCCGGGCCTCGCGCAGCGTCTCGTCCAGCAGGTCGCCCCCGCCGTCACGCCGGCGGTCCTGCCCCGGGGGGAGGGTCACCACCACGCGCCGTGACGCGGCGGGGAGGCGGAAGCGTTCGGTGGCGGAGCGGTAGCCGTCGCGGGTCACGTCGAGCTGGACATCGTGCTGGAGGAAGCCCGCGCCCGGCTCGGTGATGGGCACGGCGAACGAGCCGTCGGGCCCGCTCGTGCCCCCGCCGATGGGCTTGGCGTTGAGGCGCGACGGGTCGAGGGTCACGTCGAGCTGCGCCGAGGCGAGGCCCGTCTCGTCAAGCCGGGGGTCGTCGGCCTTGACCACCTCAACCGTCGGAGTCGAGCCCGGCAGCCCCGGCACGACGACGCCCTGCAGGCGGTAGTCGGCGCAGGCGGGGAGCAGGAGGAGGCAAAGCAGCAGGCTGATCGCCACGATCTTCCGATCCCCCTCCCCCCGGGAGGGGCTAGGGGAGGGTGGCCACGGGGATGCTACACGTCGCCGCAGACGCCGAGGCCCCTGCGACACCGCCCTCCCCCGGCGCCCCCCGGGGACGCGTAGCGTCCCGGCTATTCCGGAGAACCAGCGCCGACTCACCGCCCACCCCCGCCCTGCAGCTCTTCCACCTTCGGCAGATCCTTCAGCGACGACAGCCCGAAGACCTCCAAAAACTGCTTCGTCGTGCCGTACAGCATCGGCCTGCCGATCTCCTCGGCCCTCCCCGTGATCCGGATCAGGTGGTGCTCCATGAGCCCCCGCAGCGTCTCCCCGCACGCCACGCCCCGGATCGACTCGAGCTCCGCCCGCAGCACCGGCTGCTTGTACGCCACGATCGCCAGCGTCTCCAACGCCGCCGCCGACAGCTTGCCCGGCCCCTTGCTCCTGTGCATCGCCCGCAACACGTCCGCATACTCGGGCAACGTCATCACCCGCCAACCCCCCGCGACTTCCTCGATCCGGAACGACCGCCCCGTCGCCGCGTACTGCTCGTTCAACTCCGCGATCGCCCGCGTCACCAGCGTACTCGCGTCCAGCCCCAACGCCTCGGCCAACTTCCCCGCCGTCACCGCCCGCTCCGCGGTCAACAACGCCGCCTCCACCTTCGGCGCCAGCGCCGCGACGTGGGCGTCGGCGTTGTGGCCGGTGTCGGAAGCGATCTGGTAACCATCAACGGTCATATCGCAATTGTATGAGAGCCCGCCCGCCGCGGCTAAGAGGCTCTTTCACAAGCGGACGCCTCATCTGGTGGAGCGGGCTTCCAGCCTGCTTTCGGGCGCAGCCCGAAGTCGGTCACCGCGAACTTGGCCCTTCAGGCTAACGGCAGGCTGGAAGCCTGCCCCACCGAGAATCCCAGACCTCACCTGTGAAGTAGGCTCATAGCCCGCTCCACTCAACGCAGCGTCACGCCTCGGCCGCGGTCAGCGGGCGGTCCTTCAGCCACGGTGCAAACTCGTCGCCGAGCAGCGCGAGGAAGCGGTCGGCATTGAGCGACTGCAGGTCGTACGTCTTCTCAAGCTGACGGATACGCCGGCCCAGCCGGCTGAGGTCGCCGGCCTTTGGGCTCCCGCTGGTCTTGGCAACGCCCGGCTTTACCGTCCCGCGCTGAGGGTCAAAGTACAACCGCTGCATCACCTCCCAGATGCAGTCGATCCGCGTCACGTACAGCGAACGCATAGTGTTTTCACTTAACCCGCCGAGCACCGACGGCGGCCCAGCGAGAAACGCCTCGTCAAAGCCCTGCGCCCGGAAGTGGATCTCGTACGGGTTCACGATCAGGTGCCGATACCAGTACAGCATCTGATCGACCATATAGATGTAGTACCAGTCGGACAACACCTTCCGCTTGCCGTCCTGCACCGGGCAAAGGTCGTCGAAATAGAACATCGCCAGCCAGGTCCACAGCCCCGCGTCCCGCATCAGGCCCCGCTCGGGCAACACCTGCAACCGGTCGCGGAGGTACGTCACCATCTCCCGCTTGGTGCGGAAGCCCGGCCAATCCAGTTGGACCAGCGCGTCCATCGGCTCGGTTAACGCGTCGTCTTCCAGCACCTCCCACGGCACGTCGACCGCACCGTCGATCCGCGCCGCGGCGAGGAAGCTCTTGAACCGGTCGAGGCCCGCCGGGTTGAAGCGTCGCAGTTGCATCAGAAGTCCTCCCCGTCGGCGGCAAATCCGCTGGCGAACTTGCCGGAGATATCGTGCTGCGCGGAGAACGCGTCGACGACAACCTGGACCCAGGCGTCGACCTCGTCCTGCACGCCCTGGTCGATTATCTCGGGCACGTCCGGCGGGCTGGCGTGTTCGGGGTGCATCGCGACGGCAAAGCGAAGCCACAGGTTCGGCCAGGTGTCGTCGCCTTCGACGACCTCGACGTGCCGCTCGACGACCAGCAGCCGTTGGAGGATGTGGCGGACGACCTCGGGGTAGAGCAGCGCGACGACGCCCGCGTGGTTTTTGATCAGGCGGTGCAGGTGCCCGAAGCGTTGGTTGAGCAGGAGCGTGACCTCCTCGGTGGTGAAGTCGAGCCGCCAGATCTGCGGGCCCAGGTCGGCGAAGCTGACGGGCAGGAGGCCGACGCGGCCGGCGTCGTCCTCGCCGGCGTTCACCGGGCGGATGCCGGTGGCGAGCCCGACGAGCCGGCCGACTTCCTCGCTCTGGTCGACGACCTTGACCGAGAACAGCAGCCGCTCGCCGGTGATGTCGGTCAGGGGCAGGGCGCGGGGCGGCTCGGGCTCCGCCACGCTGCCGCACGGGAACCGCATCGTGGCGGGGGACCCGGTGCTGGTCACCTCGATAAAAATTTCGGCGTCGTGCTGCAGGTGGCCGGGCAGGTCGAGGTCGGCGTCGAAGGTGCGGGGCGTGCCCTCGTGGACGGTGATGCGGATCGCGTCGCGGGTGACGCGGCTGCGGTCGGTGAAGTTGAGCCGCTTGATCATGTGGGGCTCCCGTTGCGGCCTACGGCGGCGGCCGCATCGGCGTCGTCCTCGGGCTCGTCGGGCGCGTCGGGCTTGACCTCGACGACCCGCACATAGAGGTCTCGGTGCAGATCGAACCCGCTGACCCGGAGCCGCCACTCGTCGCCCTGAGCCTCGACCCGGAGGGTGTTGCCGGCCTCGGCGCTCAGGGCGACCGCCTCGCCGTTGAACTTGATCTCCTTCTTGCGGAGGTTGAAGTCGAACGGGCTCCAAGCCTTGAGCGGGTCGCCGCGGGAGATGTCGTAGGCGATGTGGACGCTAAGGACCGCCGGCTCGGGCCGGGGCGCTGCGGGGGACGGGCGGAGGTTGAACCCCCCGTTGAACCCGGTGAGGCGATACCACCGCGGGGCGGGATCGAGGTCGCGGAGATGGGGCACGGGCGACTTGCCCTCGTCATCGGGGGCCTGCCCGCGGCGGCCGGCGTCGCGCGGATCGGGGAGCGAAAAGACGTCGGCGAGCAGGTCGCGGTCCATCTGCTTCGGCGGCGGGGTGAGCAGGTCGTCGAGCCGGCGGAGCGCGTCGCGGACAAAGCGGACGCGGCCCTTCCAGGTCTTGAACCGCGCGTCGGGGCGCGTGGTGCCGGTGCCCCAGTCCTCGTGCGACGGCCCCTCGGTGTCGCCGAGCAGCGTGCTGAGCAGGCGGTCGTCCACCAACAGCAGGCCCTGCACGCCGCGTCGGCCGCGCAGAGCCTGGATCCCGCTGATGGTCATACCCTCGCGGACGCAGTAACCCGCGGGGCTGTCCCGCGCCTCGTCCCGCTGCAGGAAGGCATCAAAAAAGGTTCTCTCCGGCTCACCCGCCCTCAGCTCCAGGTGCAGCGGGACGCGGATCGCCACCGGCTCGCCCCGGCCGTACCGCTCCCGCAGCGTGTCGAGCGCCGCGTCGGGGACAAGGTCGGCCGACCAGTCCGGGGCGTGCCCGACACCCGCGGGGTGCAGCGTGGTGGCGTCACCGTCGGCGTGTCGCTGCAACGCCCATCGGGCGAAGTCGGTCGGCGGGGGCTGGTGCTTCTTCTCCGAGATTTTGCCCGACCACTCCATGCCGCCGGCGATGCCGCTGATGCTGTCCGCGTCGAGCCGGGTGAAGGGGGTATTGGGCCCCTCGACCTCGACGATCAGGCGGCCGCGCAGGATCGGCACGAAAAAGTGCAGCAGCGCCGAACGCAACAGCTCACGTGCCCGCAGCTTCGGGTAGCAGTGCGGCACCACGACACTCAGCCCCGGCTCGTCCGCGCCGCGCCGCAGGGCGAAGTCGCGGGTAAAGGCGTCGAGTGTGGCCTCATCCGAGATCGGCAGCGGGACCCCAAGGTCGTCGGTCCCGCCGTGGAAAAAGCCCTCCGGCACACGCTCGTCCCCGTCGACGCTGTGGCCGCGGAGCACGGCCTGACCCATGAGCAGGCGCTTCCCGTCGGCGGCGCGTTGGGTGAGGCCGAGCATGCAGTTGATGCGGCTGGTGGCGGGGAGGACGCTCTTGCCCAGGCCCCAGCGGCCGAGGTCCTGGCCGCTCTTGCCGCTGCGGCCGACGTTGCGCCAGAACCAGTAGAAGTCCTCACGCGGGGCGTCGGCGTCGTTCGAGTCGCGGGGCGGGGGGTCCTGGTAGCGGCCGGGGTCGCCCTCGAGGCCACGGGTGCCGAAGTCCTCGTAGACCAGCAGGCGGTTGGGCTCGTCGGGCATGTCGCCGCCCCTGGCCAGGGCGTTGTCACAGGCGACCAGGTGGGGCACGAGGTCGGCGAGGTAGCGGCCGTGCACCTCGGCCGAGGGCGTCGGCGGCTCGACCAGCACGCGGTAGCTGACCCGCACCGTGTCGCGGTCGGCGCGGCGGGCGTCAAGGGCGTTTTGGATCGTCTCGCGGACCAGGCCGTCGGTGCGGCCGAAGGCCTGTTCGTCCTCCTCCTCGCCGATGAAGAACACGTCCTCGAACGGGTCACGCTTGACCTGCCCGGGGGGCTTGGGTTGGAAGGACCAGGTGCCCGGCATAAAGCGAGTGTCATCGCGGGGGGGCGGGTTGTCAACGCGATGACGCGGCGGGGAGCGGTGGCGTGAGGTGCCGGCGGCGCTTCAGCCCGGCGCGGGATCGGGCGGCGTCGCGTCGGGATCGACGCCGAGCAGGTCGAGGAGCTTCGCCCGCAGTCGTTCGGCGGTTTCAGCACACCATTTCGCGTCTTTCACCTCGGCTTCGTCACCCGGGTAGCGATATTGGACAGCGGCGAAAGTAAGCCGATAAAGCGCATCCGCGTCCGTTTGCCAGCTGTCGCAGAGCTGTTGCACCAAAATGCTGAGGTCCTGCAGATTGTGAATCTTGGGAGGTTCAACCGGGCCGCACTCAAGCAGCACCGCCTTCATCAGTTTCTCTACACATTGCTGCGCGTGGAAGCAGATGGCGTCGGAGAACGCCGGGTCAGCATCCGTGACCAGCTTGGAGAGGACAAGCCAATCACCCTGCGCCTTATCGAGCCAAGGCTGTGTCCGCTCGTTCATATAGCACCACTCCCTGTTCGAAGGCACGCCGGATCAGCGGGTCCCATTGCTCGTAACGTCGCACCGCATCCTGCGGATCGCGGACGATAACGTCGCAGGGAAATTGCGGGTTCGTCTCGACGGCGATTTGGACCGCGTCGTCCAGCGGCCGGCTGTGGATACTTTTCAGCACCAGCACGTCGACGTCGGAGTCTTCGGTGGGGGTGCCGTAGGCGTAGGAGCCGAAGAGGATGATCTTCTCCACGTCGAACCGCGCGGCGATGTCGTCGGCGAAGGCCTGGATGTCGGCGCGGGAGATCACGGGATCATTCTAACGCGGCGCGGTGGTGCGACGGGTCATGGCGTGGCGACGTGATTATGTTGAACGTCGCGACCTGTCGCGTCGGGTCGGATGGATCGCGGAAACATGCAAGATATTGCGGCGGGTCAACGGCGGGGTTAGCCGAAGGCGCGGCGGGTGCGGAGGGTGTCGATGTGGGGCTGGAGGAAGCGGCCGGGGCAGGCGGTGGGCTTGAGTTCCTGGTGGGTGTAGATGGCGGTGCGGGGGATGCGGTAGGTGCGGGCGAGGGTGGCGACGAAACGGGCGAGGGACTGGACCTGGGCGTCGGCGGGGCGTTGTTCCTCGAAGTTGCCCAGGACCATGACGCCGAGGTTGTGCGGGTTGGTGTCGGCGACGTGGGCGCCCTGGTAGCGGGGGTCGCGGCCCTGGTAGACGCGGCCGGCGCGGTCGATGATGAAGTGGTAGCCGATGTCGGCCCAGCCGCGGTCTCGGGTGTGGGTCTGGCGGATCTGTTCGAGGCGAGCGGCGGCGGAGCGGGTGTCGGTGAAGGTGACGGGGGCGGAGCCCTCGTGGTGGAGGGTGAGGCGGGCGACGCCGTTCATGGCGACGACGTTGCGGCCGGCGAGGCCGGCGGTGGTCCAGGCGGCGCGGGGGATGATGCCGTTGATGGGGACGGCGGCGGGGCGGTTTGCGGTGTAGGCGGGCCGGGCGGCGGAGGTGGGGAGGGTGTAGGCGGCCCCGGCCCCGGAAGCGGAGGCGGTGCCGGCGACGGCGGGGGCGAGTGGGGCGAGGGGTGCGGCGGCGCGTGCGGCGGCGTTGGCGTCGGGCCAGAGGACCGGGCGGGCGACGGCGGATTTGGCGGCGGGGACGCAGCCGGTGGCGGCAGCGCCGAGGGTGCCGAGGCCGGCGAGGAGGAAGTGTCGTCGGTTCAGGGGCATGCGGAAGCCGGGGCGGGTGCGCGGGCGGGTCGAGCGAGAAGGGGCATTGTATCGGACGGTAGGGGCGCGGCGGTTGAGCGGGGGGATGGGGCCGATAATGTGCGGGGCGGGCGGCGGCGGAGGGGGGTGGGATGAAGCGACGCGGCTTTTCCGCGGTGGGGTGGGGTGGGGGGAGGAATGCGCGGCGGAGCCGCGTCGCTTCCTGGGGGTTGGTAGGCGTCCGTAGGACCAACGAAAGAGGGCGGGCCGCGGGGTGCGGACCGCCCTCGGGGCGAGGCTTGGGGACCGTGTATCGGCCCGTGGGGGGCGGGGGGTTTAGCCGAGCAGGGACAGGACGGACTGGGGCTGGGCGTTGGAGATACCCAGGATGTTGGTCGCGGCCTGGACGAGGATCTGGCTGCGGCTGAGCTCGGCGGCCTCCTCGGCGAAGTCGGTGTCGCGGATAGCGCTCTCGGCGGCGTTGGTGTTTTCCAGCGCGACGCCGAGGGAGCGGATGGTGGCACCGACCGTGTTTTTCTGGAACGCGCCGAGCCGGCCGCGGAGGGTGGAGACCTCGGCGATGGCGTCGTTGACGATCTTCTGGGCCTCGGTGAGGTCGCCGTCGACGACGTTGAACTCCTTGCCGGAGGCGAGCTGGTTGAGGTAGCCGTTCTCTTCGGACCCGAGGTTTCGGGCCGCGACGTTGCCGATGCCGATGGACACGAGGTTGCCGATGTCGACGTTGGGCCCGAGGTTGAAGCTCGCCCCGCCGCCGGTGATGGTGACCGCGTCGATGGAGCCGGTGGCCTGGGCCCCGGCGACGGTGAGGTCGATCTCGACGTCGAGGAAGTCGCTGGCGATCTTGGCGCGGGTGCCGTCGGTCGTGGCGGCGACGCCGTTGATCGTGGCGTTGACGTCCTGGCCCTCGTCGCGGACGGGGTTGTTGGCGGCGGCGAAGGTGACGGCCCCGGCGGTGGTGGCGACGCCCGTGTCGGTCGTGCTGAGCTGGTTGATCGTGCCGGCCTGGCCCGCGGCGTCGCGGATGTCCACCGCGACGAACTCGCTCTGGCCCAGCCCGATCGAATCGAAGCGGACGCCCGTGCCCGAGACCGTGGCGGACACGCCCGTCAGCTCGGAGAAGGTGTTGACCGTCTCGGCGATGTCCGTGACCGTCGCCCCGGAGGCGAAGCTGAACTCGCGGCTGCCGGTCTTGCCCGCCAGGTCGAACACGAACGTCGCGTCCGGGGCGGAGAGGTCCAGCGTCGCGGCCCCGGCGGAGAGGAACAGCCCGGCGTTCTGCGCCGACTGCGTGACCAGCACCTTCACCTCACGCTGGTCGTCGGTGGCGATCTTCGCGCCGTTGACCTTGACCTCGTTGACGGTCGTCGCCTGGTTCTCGAGGGTGAAGTCGTACGTCCCGTTGAGCAGCTTGGTGCCCTGGAAACTCGTCGTGTCGCTGATGCGGTCGATAGTTTGAAGTATCGAATCGATCTGGAGCTGGTTCGCTTCTTTTTCTTCGAGGGACAGGCCCGCATCGTTGGCGGACTGGCCGACGAGCGACTGGACCTCGGTGAGGAGGTTGTTGATCTCCTGCAGGCCGCCCTCGGCGATGTTGACCACGAGCTCGGCCCGCTCGGCGTTGCCGATGGCGGCCTCGATGGAGGCCTCCTCGGCGCGGAGGTTTTCGCTGGCGATGAGGCCGGCGGGGTCGTCGGCGCCGCGGTTGATTCGCAGGCCGGTGGACAGGCGTTCGAGGGCGGTGGTGAGGCCGTCGTTCTGCTGGTTGAGGATGCGCTGGCTCAAGAGCGAGGGCACGTTGGTGTTGATCCGACTCATGGGGCTGGTCCTTCCGTGGACACCTGGGGTGTCACTGGGTGAGAGGGCATCATGCCCGGTGGGGAGCGGGGCTGGTCATCCGACCCGCGTAAGGTGCTTTGACAAGGCCCAAGCCCGCGGAGCCCGGGACATGTCGCGGCGGTGTCTCGTTCGGGTGGTCGACCGGCCGGTCATCACGTCGGGGGATGCGGCGCGTTATCGGGCGGGGGCGGGGCGCGGGTTATCGGGGGCGGGAGCGGGTAGGCGCTAGGGCTTAGGCGCTAGGGGTTAGGAGAGACGCAGGCGGTGGGGGGGGTGGTAGAAGGGGCAGTGGGGTCCGGCGGCGTCGCGGTAGGTATCTGCGTTCAGGAGCTGTTTCACCACCGGTTTGGGGTGCAGGGGTGCCACACTGCATCCCGGAGGCTTTGCGGAGGGTGCGGTGTGCCGGCGACGCGCGACGTTAAGCCGTGGTCACACCCGCACACCGCACCCGCCCCAAGCGGCGGGATGCAATGTGGCACCCTGCGGATCGGGCGGTGCAACAGGCTCACCAGGGGGGCGGGGGGAATGGTGGTCCCTTTGCATGTTTAGCGCCGCGACTTGTCGCGCTGGGTGCGTCAAGTGAAGTGGCGTAGGGTTCGAGGCGCGGCGTCTTGCCGTGGCCAGGCTTCCGTTTCCAGTACGAGGACGAGGACGAGAAACAGTGAGGACGCCGTCGAGTTGCCGTTCTCTCCTAGCGCCTAGCGCCGAGCGCCTAAACCAAAGCGGCGACCCCTCCATTTAGAGGGGCCGCCGCGGCGGGGGGTATGCGGTTGTCGTACCGGGCTGGGTTACAGCAGGCCGAGCACGTTCTGGGGCTGGGTGTTGGAGATGCCCAGGATGTTGGTCGCGGCCTGCACGAGGATCTGGTTGCGGGTGAGCTCGGCCGACTCCTTGGCGAAGTCGGTGTCGCGGATGGCCGACTCGGCGGCGGAGGTGTTTTCGAGGGCGACGCCGAGGGAGCGGATGGTAGATCCGACCGTGTTCTTGGTGAACGCGCCGAGTCGGCCGCGGAGGGTGGACACGTCGCTGATGGCGTCGTTGACGACCTTCTGGGCATCGGTGAGGTCGCCGTCGACGACGTTGTTTTCCTTACCCGAGGCGAGGGAGCTGAGGAAGCCGGTGTCGGCCGACCCGAGGTTGCGTGAGGCGACGTTGCCGATGCCGATGGAGACACGGTTGCCGATGTCGACGTTGGGCCCGAGGTTGAAGTTTGCGCCGCCGCCGGTGATGGTGACCGCGTCGATGGAGCCGAGGGTCTGGGCGCCGGCGGTGGTGAGGTCGATCTCGAGGTCGAGGAAGTCGCTGGCGATGCGGGCGGAGGTGCCGTTGGTCGTGGCGGCGACGCCGTTGATGGTCGCGGCGATGTCCTGGCCCTCGTCGCGGACGGGGTTGTTGGCGGCGGCGAAGGCGACGGCGCCGGTGGTCGAGACCACGTTGGTGTTGTTGGAGCTGAGCTGGTTGACCGAGCCGGTTTGGCCGGCGGCGTCGCGGATGTTGACCGAGACGAACTCGCTCTGGCCGAGCTCACGGGAGTTGAACACGACGCCGGTGCCCTGGACGCTGGCGGACACGCCGGTGGTGTCGGCGAAGGTGTTGACGGTCTCGGCGATGTCGGCGACGGCGGTGCCGGAGGAGAAGCTGAACTCGCGGCTGCCGATGGACCCGGCGAGGTCGAAGACGAACGTCGCGTCGGCGGCGGAGAGGTCCAGCGACCCGCCGGTGGACAGGAACAGCCCGGCGTTCTGGGCCGACTGCGTCACGGCGACCTGGACGTCGCGGGTGTCGCCGTCGGCGATCTTGGCGGCGTTGACCTTAACGTCGGCGACGGCGGCGTTCTGGTTCTCGAGGTTGAACTCGTAGGTGCCGTTGAGCAGCTTCGTGCCCTGGAAGCTCGTCGTCTCGCTGATGCGGTCGATAGTTTGAAGTATCGAATCGATCTGGAGCTGGTTGGCCTCTTTTTCTTCCAAAGAGAGGCCGGCGTCGTTGGCGGATTGGCCGACGAGGGACTGGACCTCGAGCAGGAGGTTGTTGATCTCCTGGAGGCCGCCCTCGGCGACGTTGACGACCTGCTCGGCGCGTTCGGCGTTGCCGATGGCGGCGGTGATGCTGGCCTTCTGGCTGCGGAGCGCCTCGGAGGCGATGAGGCCGGCGGGGTCGTCCCCGCCGCGGTTGATCCGCAGGCCGGTGGACAGCCGTTCGAGGCTGGTGGTGAGGCCCTTGTTCTGCTGGGCGAGGACGCGCTGGCCGAGCAGGGACGGGACGTTGGTATTGATCCGACTCATAAGCAATCTCCTTAATCGAGTCTGTGAACCGCGGGTCGGATCCCCCTCCTGGGTATCCGGCGGAATCGTGGGCGGGGCCGCCACGCGGCGGGCCTCCGTGTACCTCTCGGCGCGGCCCCCTCGCCGACGTGGCTTGGGGGTTCCCTCGCGCCGCCCGGTTCCGCCGGGGGGCTGCCGCTCCATCGTCGGGGTGACCCGGCCGCTTAACTTTCCCGGGCATGCGGACGGGGTTTTCCCGGTCTAGCCCCGAAACCGCCCGTCACAAACCACACAGGCGGTACGCTCCGGCGATGACCGCCCCCGACGACCCCGCCACGCCGCGTCCCCCGGTCCCCCCGGTGCCGCTCCCCCCGATCCCGATCCGCCGCCTGCCGCACGGCCGCGCCGTCCCGCTCCCCGCCTACCAGACCGGGCGCGCCGCCGCCATGGACCTGCACGCCGCGCCCCACGACGGCCGAGCGATCACGCTGCCCCCGGGCGAGGTGCGGCTGATCCCCTGCGGCTTTGCCCTCGCCATCCCCCCCGGCTACGAGGGGCAGGTCCGGCCTCGCTCGGGCCTCGCCGTCCGCCACCGCGTCACCCTGATCAACGCGACGGGCACGGTCGATGCCGACTACCGCGGCGAGGTGATGGCCCCGCTGGTCAACCTCGGCGACGCCGCCTTCACCGTCGAGCCGGGCATGCGGATCGCCCAGATGCTCATCACCGCGGCGCCGCGCATCACCTGGCGCGAGGTCGACGACCTGCCGCCCACCGCCCGCGGCCCCGGCGGGTTCGGGCACACCGGCGGGTGACCATGGGATACGGCGGTCGACCGGTGCTCCCGCCATCGTACCGGTGCTCGATCGACAGGCCGTTCAGATTGCTTCCATCGCCCGCGGCCCATCACCGGCAAGACGCCGTTGCCACCGAAACCGAACGCGCTTGACCTGCCCGGCCCTCACCCCTCGTGGAATCACCGCGTCACGCCGATAGAATCGCCCCGTCATGCGCCCGCCTTCCCCCCCGCTCATCCGCCGGCCCGGTGCCCCCGCCGCGGCGCTGCTGCTCGCGCTCGCCGTGTCGCTGCCCGGCTGCAACCACTACTTCGCCCGCTACACCGTCGCCCCACCCAACCACGGCAAGTCCCTCGCCCAGGTCGACAAGGACGTCCCGCCCGAGCTGCCCGGCACCGTCATCGACCACAAGCTCCGCGTCGAGATCGACGACCCGCCCGCGTCCCTGTCCGTCTGGGTGTTGGACCCCAGCAACGAGCGCTACGCCGGCGGGGGCGAGGACAACACCCCCACCTTCGAGAAGACCGACGACGGCCCCCGCGTCACCCGTGAGCCCCGCGCCACCGTGCTCCTGCTCCACGGCTACTACGACTACATCAACCAGAAACGCATCCTGATGTGGGCCCGCATCTTCGCCGCCGACGGCTACCGCGTGGTCATGATCGACCAGCGCGGCCACGGCGCGTCCACCGGCGAGTGGTCGACCTACGGCGTCGTCGAGTCCCACGACACCCGCCACGTCCTCGATGTCATCGAGTCAAGGGGCCTGCTCAAGCGGCCGCTCGGCGTCGCGGCGGTGTCGTTCGGCTCGTCCACCGGGCTGCTCCTCGCCGCCGACGACCCCCGCGTCGACACGGTCCTGGCCGTCTCGGCGTTCTCGTCCATGCGGGCGGTCATCCCCGACTTCGCCCGCGCCATCGGCTTCGACTTCAGCCAAAGCCGATACGACGACATCATCGACCGCTCCGGCAAAATCGCCCACTTCGACCCCGACGACGCCAGCCCCGTCGACGCCATCCGCCAGACCGACATCCCCGTCCTGCTCATCCACGGCGAGGACGACAACCTCATCCCCATCCAGCACTCGCTGCGTCTCTACGAAGCGGCCGACCGCGACAACGTCCAGCTCTTGCGCATCAAGGGCGCCGACCACACCACCCTCGGCGGGACCACCGTCGAACCGGTCCGCCTCGCGGCCGAGGCCTGGTTCGCCCGCTACCTCAAGGCCGGCGGGGTCCACGGCCACGAGCCCCCCCACGCCGCGGCGGAGTAAGCCCCCATGGGCCCCGCCCCCCCACGCTTAGCCCGGCCGCTTGCGGCCGCAGACTCTCTATAATCCGTCCCACCGCGGCCGCAAGCGGCCGGGCTAAGGGCTCACATCACCAAGATCCACGGGTCCGTTACCGCCCCGCCCGATCCCCCGACGCTCCCCCGTGGCATGGCTCACGTCTACCCCGATCCCGCCGCCGACCCCGCGCCGCCGCCCGCCGCGCCGCCCGCGCCCGCTCCCCCCGCGAAGCGTAAAAAAAAGCACCGCCGCCGCTTCTGGCTGACCCTCGCCCTCGTCCTGGGCCTCCTGCTCCTCGCCGCCCGCGTCGCCATGGAGCCGGCCGTCCTCTGGTACGTCAACCGGACCCTCGACCGCGACCCGCTCTACGACGGCCAAGTCGACGACATCAGCATCAGCCTCTGGCGCGGGGCTTACACCGTCTACGGCATCACGATCCAGAAGAAGGCCGGCGGGTCCACCGCCAAGCCCCTGCTCACCCTCGACCGGCTCGACCTGGCCGTGCAGTGGAACGCCCTGCTCAACGGCAAAATCGTCGCCGAGATCGACATGCTCCGCCCCGTGGTCAGTTTCGTCGACGCGGGCAACGCCTCCGAAAGCCAGACCGGCGCCGGCGGGCCGTGGCTGGGCATCCTCCAGGACCTCTTCCCCTTCACCATCAACCGCGTCACCGTCCGCGACGGGCGGGTCCACTTCTACTCCGAACGCGGCGAGGCCCCGGTCGACGTCTACCTCTCCGACGTCCAGGCCACCGTCACCGACCTGACCAACGTCCGCAACCGCATCACCCCACTGGTCACCACCGTCCGCGTCGACGCGCTGGCCATGGATCAGGCCCCGGTCGAACTCGACGTCAAGCTCGACCCGTCCAGCTACCGCCCGACCTTCGAGATGGCGATGCGGATGCTCAACTTCGACGTCACCCGCATCAACGCGCTGGCCCAGGCGTACGGCGGGCTCGACTTCGCCGGCGGCTGGTTCGACCTCACCGTCGAGGCCGAGGCCCGCAACGGCCTCATCGACGGCACGGTCAAGCCCCTCTTCCGCAACCTCGAGGTGTTCAACTTCACCCAGGACGTCGTAAACGGCACGCCCCTCCAAGCCATCTGGGAGCTGCTCCTCGGCGTCACCGGCGAGCTTTTAGAAAACCAGCCCCGCGACCAGCTCGGCACGCAGGTCGACTTCACCTCCGACTCGCAAAGCGTCGATTACAACCTCCTCGAGGTGATCGGTAACGTCCTGCGCAACGCGTTCATCCAGGCGTACCTCCCCCAGCTCCGCGGCGAGGCCGGCTCGGACTTCACCTTCTCCCCCGCCAGCATCACGCGGAGTCCCTAAACTTGCGTATCGCCTCCGGGAGCTTGCCCGCCATGCCACCAACACCATCCGCATCTCGTCGGGTTGGCACCCTCGCCGTCGTCGGCCTCGCGGTCGGCCTTGCACTATCGGGGTGCAGCACCGGCAACACAACCGCCGCCGAGGATTTTTCCACCTCCGGCAGCGCCGCCGCCGACCAGCGCGCCGAGCAGATCGTCGCCAAGGAGACCCAGGTCGAAGGCGCCGAGGCCGACGAGGAGAACGAGGACAAGACGCTCTACCTCCGCCTCGGCGGAGAGCGGGGCCTAGAGGTCATCGTGGGCGACGCGGTCGACCGCGCCCTGGCCGACCCCCGGGTCAACGCCCGGCGGGTGGGGCTGGAGGGGGGCTGGTTCACCACCGGCACCGACCCGCTCAAGCTGTCCGACGGCGACATCGCCAACCTCAAGAAGCACCTCGCCTCCTTCATCGCCCTCGCCGCCGGCGGCCCCGCCGACTACGCCGGCCCCGAGGTCACCGTCGCCTTCAGCGGCCTGCAGTTCACCAACATCGAGTTCGACGCCGCCGTCGGCGACCTCCAGGCCACCCTCGACAAATACGGCATCGCCGACCAGGAGCAAAAAGAGCTCCTCGCCATCATCGAAACCACCCGCGAACAAGTCGTCGAGGTGCGGTGACCCGGGCGAAGGTCCGGTACACTCCCGCCCATGCAGATCGACCCCGACGCCGACCGGATCGCCCAGTTCTGCCGCCGCTGGGGCGTTGCGAAGTTGTCGCTGTTCGGGTCGGTCCTGCGTGACGATTTTCGGCCGGACAGCGACGTCGACGTGCTCATCAGCTTCCGCGCCGCTACCGACTGGGATTATTGGGATTGGCCGGAGATGCTCGACGAGTTGCGGGACATCTTCGGGCGTGACGTTGATCTGGTCGTTGAAGAATCTCTCCGCAACCCCTTCCGCCGACAACGCATCCTCGCCGAACGGCAGGTCGTCCATGCCGCGTGACCCGGATGACGCGGCCTATTTGGCAGACATGTTGCATTACGCACACGAGGTACGCGACCGTGTACGCGGTGCAACCTTCAACCATTTCATGCAGGACGCGGACTTTCGCCTTGCTACGGAGCGCCGCATCGAGATCATCGGTGAAGCGGCAAGGCACGTCTCGGCAGCGCTACGGCAACGGCATCCGGAGGTCCCATGGCGGGCCATCATCGCCCAACGCCACATCCTCGCTCATGAATACGGTGAGGTAATTGACGAGAAGGTCTGGCGAGTGGCTACGGTGCACATTCCGGCACTGATTAACCTTCTAGCCCCGTTGGTGCCGGCGGCTCCCGACGAGGGGGGAAGCACGGACTAGAGCGAACAAAGTCATATGTAGCGGCTACCGGTCCGGCGGTGCCACACCTTGACGGCTTTGCGTCAAGGTGTGCGGCAGGTCGCACACCTTGGCCCCGAGCGGCCAAGGTGTGGCACCCGCTACACATGAACTGGGTCTGCTCTAATGCCACGACGTCATGTGGGCGAGCCGTCACCCCGTCCCGTTTCCATCTCGCGGATGTAGGCTTCGGTGCGGTCGAGTTCGCGTTTGAGGTGGCGGACCTTGAGCAGGCTTTTGACGCGGGTGAGGAGTTCGAGGCGGTTGACGGGCTTGGTGAGGAAGTCGTCGGTGCCGGATTCGACGCCGCGTTCAATGTCGCCCAGCTCGTTGAGGGCGGTGACCATCATGACGGGGATGCCGCGGGTTTTGGGGTCTTCTTTGATCTGGCGGCAGACCTCGAAGCCGGACATGCGGGGCATCATGACGTCGAGGAGGACGAGGTCGGGGGTGGGCTGGTCGTCGTCCTCGATGATGCGCATAGCCTCGCGGCCGTCGAAGGCGGTGAGTACGGTGCAGGGCAGGGCCTCGAGGTAGGCCTGGAGGAGTTCAACGTTCTGCTCGTTGTCGTCCACGAGCAGAAGGACCGACCCGGTGAGGTCGGGCTCGGTCTCGGGGGCGGCGGGAGCGGTGGTGGGGCGGGCGGTGGTGGCGGCGGGGTGGGTGGCGGCGGGGGGGGTGGTGGCGGGGGGGGCGTCGGTCATGGCGGTGGTCCGCATGGGGGGGTTATGATCGGTGCGGGGCCGAGCAGGGCGTCGAGCCGGCGGGCGAGGGAGCGTAGGGCGGGGTCTGGAGCGTCGCCGGCGGTGGACGGGTCGGCGAGGCGGCGGCGGAGGGCGGCGAGGTCGGCGGTGTCGTCCACGTCGTGCCACCCGGGCAGGTCGGCGAGGCGCAGGCCCGCGGCCCGGGCGGCGGCGTGCGTCTGATCGTACACGGCCGGGGTGCCCCAGTCGATGCTTTCCAACAGGGCCAGGGGCACGGCCCGGGCGGCGAGGGTCCAGTACCCCCCGTCCGCCACGGGCCCGAGCAGCGCGTCGGGCGGGGCGGGCCGACCCCCCGCCCCCCGGGAGGGGCCGGGGGTGGGCGGCCGCGCTGCAGGGGGACGAGGCGCATCACCGCCTTCCCCCCCCGGCCCCGCTGAACCGCGGCCGACGCCCCCGGTGGGGGGGTGGTCGGCAGGCGTTTCCCCGTAGAGCAGGTCCCGAACGGGCCGCAGCGACGCCCTCGGCACGTCCGGGCTGTCCACGCCCAGCACCATCGCCGGCCCCGCGACGCCCCGCCACACCCGGGCGATCCGCTCACCCAGGTCGCCCGTGCCCTGCTCGACGACGCGCCACCCCCACGCCGCCGCCGCGTCGGGGGCCCGGTGCACATCGTCCAGCGCCAGCACCGCCCCGCCGCCCCCGGCCACCCGCCCGGCGGCGCGTTCCAACACGGTGTCCAGCATCGCCGCGTGCACCGCCGCCGCCGCCTCCGGCGTCAACCCCCCGGGCCCGCGGGTGAGCCGCGTCTTGACCCGCCCGGGCACCGCCGCCTTCGCCATGACGATCACGCTGAAGATGGGTTCCATCGGCATCGCAGGTGGGGGTGAGGGTCACCGGCGGAAGGGTCGGTGCAAGGCGGCCGGTCGGGTGGGACGGGCGTCTCGCCCATCGCTCGACCGATGGTCGAATGGACGGCTCAAGCCCGCTACGCCGATGACGGGCGGGTCGCCCGTCCCACCATGCATCGATCCCAACGCGATGAGCCTATCCTGCACCCGCCCCGGGCGGCGGGTCGCGGCTTGGCGTGCTGCTACTATATAGATGCGGCAATGGTCGTTCCGGGGTGATCACCCGGCGATCCGCCCGCAGCCCGTGATCTCGCTCCGCCACCCCCGCCCCGTCCGCCGCCGGTCCCCGACCCGCCGCGACCCGGAGAACCCGCCGCCATGACCACCCCCGCCGCCTTCGCCACCGCCTGGGAGGACCGCTGGAACCCGCCCACCCTCGACGCCCTCCTCGCCGAGCAGAAGGAGCAGCACCAGCACCTCCTCCGCCACCTCCTCGACCGCATGGCCGAGTTCGAGGGCGTCGAGATGGAGATCGTTTACCACGGCCTCGCCTGGAAGTGGACCCTGGAGTACACGCTCCGCGACGACGTGGCCTCGGCGGACGTGTCCGACCCGCTGGCCTACTTCGTCCCCGACCCCGAGGCGCCTTTCCTGTGCATCCCCCTCCGCGAGGAGCACATCGACCAGCTCCCGCTCAAACGCCTCAACCGCTACGTCCGCGACAGCATCCGCTCGGCCAAGTGTGCCGTCTCCGTCCACTGGTGCAAGTGGAACCCCACCGCGATGACCGAGGTGGAACACCTGCTTGACCTGTTCAAGCGCAAGCACAAGATGCTGACGGGCAAGACGTCGCGCAAGAAGGCAGGTTGAGCGACGCTCCATCGGCACTCGATCGGCGTTGGCCGCTTCAGCGGCCGCTGAAGCGGCCGACGCCAACTTTTTTCAACGCTACTCTTGACCTTCGCCCTCACGCGCCGATAATCATTCGTCGGCCAAGCCGACACCCGTGCCCCGCGAGTCGTCGTGGGGCGGAAATCCTCCGGCGGCCCCCCCGGAACATCGCCCGCAGGTCGTGGGTGAAATCCGAGGTCGGCGACGGCTGGAATGTCTTCCCCCGAAAGGAGCGTGATCCAGTGATTGATGACTGTACCTGCTGCCCGTGCGACTGTTGCCTTGACACCCCTGTGATGCGAGGCGGCGACTGCCGCGGGCAGGAAAGCGGGCTGCGTTAATAGGCAGCTCGACGGAACTGCCGTCGAGCGCAGCCCGAAACGACCCCTACGGCTCATCCCGGTCCTGACCGGGGTGAGCCTTTTTCATTGCGCCATTCCTCCATTTGCCGTTAGCCGCCGGGCTTGTCCCGGCGCTCCGCGTCACCCAAAGCGCCGGGACCAGCCCGGCGGCTAACGGGTGTCGCGTCGGCATTTCCGTGATAAATCGCGCGGTTGCACTTGCCCCCGCGGTTTCCCGTGGCATCTTTAACCTGTCGCCGAAGCACCCACACGCGGCACGAAAACCTGCCCCTGATCGAGTGCGGCCCGGTACATCTTCTGTACCGGGTCGTGCTTTTTAAGGCGCACCCCGTAGGGCAGGGCTTGCCCTGCCGCGGCCGGTGAACGACGAAACGCCGCGGCCGGGGTCTGCGAGCTGAACACGCGGGGCGGGGCACCCGTGGCAGGGTGAACCCTGCCCTACGGCGTCGGGGTCATCCCGATCCGCTGCAGGTTCGCCTCGTCGCCCTCGCCTTTGAGTCGCCAGTAGGGCATACGGTCGACGCCGCGGAGGGTCAGCTCGTACCCGTCGCTGCGGGTCACCTTGACGAGGCGGCGGGCGGGGTCGTCGTGCTGGACATAGAACGTCCAGCGGCGCGAGCCGGCGGTGGTGGAGGTGACGTCGGCGCTGTACACGTCGCAGGCGAATGTCCCGGCGGGGGTGTCGACGTCCTGCCGCGTGTTGGTGCGGGTGAGGACGGCGGTGTCCCAGCCCGGCCCGACGTGCTGCAGCCGCTGCACCGCCAGCGAGCGGAAAACCGGCAGTTGCAGCGTCTGCCCCGGCTCGAGCGTCGGCCCCGCGAGGCCCCGCGCCCAGAGGACCAGCGCGTCCTCGGCGAAGCCGCCCTTAGGCATCGGGTTGGTGGCGCTGCTGTCCGCCTCGCCCTCGAAGTAGCTGTGCGTGGTCGTTTCGACCACCGCCTCGCCGCGGTTCTTGGTCCGGCCGAACAGGGCCTGCTGGTACACGTGGCCGCACCACTCCTGGGCGGAGAAGCTGACTTTAGTGGGCATCCCCGCGGGCAGGCCGTTGGCGGCTTCGGTCGCGACGAACACCGACGACATGAGGTTGTAGTCGTACACGCCGGTCTGGAAGTCCTCGATGAGGTTAAGTTTGATCACCTCGTAGCTGGTGTCGGTCGCCCGGTCGGCCTTGACGCGGGGGCCGGGCAGGAACGGCTCGGTGACGGTGATCGCCACCGCGGTGCCGCGGCGCTTCTCGCCGTAGCGGGGGTAAACCAGGTCATACGACGCGAGCTCGGCGTTGCCGTCGTGCCACACGGCACCGAACGAGGGGCCGTAGTCCGGGCCCGTCCACGCCGCACGGTCCGCGGCGGTGGCGGCGTCCTGCCGCGCCAACAAGAACGCACCGCCCACGGCGGCAATGAGGAACAGCATCGGGATCACGTACTTCATCGGGTTCACCTCTCGGGTCGCGTGCCGGCAAGCGTAGCGCCCCCGGAAACCGGAACGCAACCCCCCCCGGCCGGCGTGCTACGCACGCCCGGGGGTCCGCCGCAACCCAGCTTCAAGACAACCCCCCGGGGAAGCGTAGCGTCCCAGCTATTTTTCACTCGATTCGTTGACCGGTTCGCGTCCCTCGACCGTCACGCCGACGGTGCGTGACGGGTGCCCGAACCACGCCCGCGGCAGCACCTCGCCGTGCTCGCCGTACTTCTCACGGTGCACCGCCTCCGCGGCGTCCATGTCGCTGTCCGCCGGAACCCACCCGCCGTCGAGGTCGGGGAAGTCGATGGCGCAGTTCTCGCACTTCGCCGTGTCGCCGAAGCGGATCGGGCACCAGAAACTCTCGACGTTGCGGAGCATCTCGGTCCCCAGCGACCACACACCCGTCATCCAGTCGCAGTAGAGGCACCAGATCAGGTCGTGCCCGACCAGGCCGTCGAACTTGTGCCGGCTGACGTTGACCCATTCGCGGTGGTTGTACCGCGGGAACTTGAGGAACCACACCAGCGGCGCGTACACGAAATACTCCGCCACCCGCGAGAGCCAGAACAGCGGCGTCGCCCACGCCGTCCAGAACAGGCAGAACAGGTTCGGCACCGTGCCCGCCACTTTGTTCGTCGCCCGCAACAGCTTGCCCCGGCCCTTCGTCTTCGCGTGCACCGCCTCGTGGATCAACTCCCACGCGACCAGCATCCCCAGCTGCCCAAGCACCGCCCCCAAGAGCCCCGCCCACCCGCCGACGAGCGGCCCGACGATCAGCGGCAGGGCCGTGAAATACGTCACCACCACGTCCAGCGGCAACCCCCCGCACAGCCAGTCCTGCAACCGCCGCCCACCCGCCCCCAGCTTCGGGATCAGGTGCAGCACCCCCGAACCGAGCAGCAGCGAAACGAACGTGACGGAGAAGACGGCGAAGAAGGTGGTGAGGAACACGGCCGCATCGTAACGGCGGGGCGCGGGCGGGGTAGGCCGACCAGCTCTATCCCGAGAAGCTGTTTCGCGGCCTTTGCAGGGGGTGCCACACCGCATCCCGCCGCTCGGGGCGGGTGCGGTGTGAGGGTGTGACGATGCCGTGCCGCCACTCGCGGCCCGCACACCGCACCCTACGCCAAGCCTCCGGGATGCGGTGTGGCACCCGGAGATGGTTGTAAAACAGCCGCCTAGTGCGGCACTTCCTTCACCGCGTTGCGGTTCCAGCCCGGTACGGTCACCACGATCTCGCCCTTGCCCCGCACGCGACACTGACACGCCAGCCGGCTGTTGAGCTGCACGCCCGGGGCCTCGTCGACGCGGTCGAGCTCGTCGTCGGTCGCCTCGTCGAACAGCTCGTCGCCCTTCTCGACGTAGATGTGGCAGGTCGAGCAGGCGATCACGCCGCCGCAGGCGTGCTCGATGTTGATGCCGTGCTCGAGGGCGAGCTCGAGGATCGACTCGCCGAGGGCGGCCTTGTGCTCGAGGGGCGTCTCGTCCTTGCCGGTGAGGGGCACGGGGTCCTCGAGGTGGAAGGTGACGGGCGTGACCGGCGGGCCGTGGGCCTGGGTGTTAGCTTTGAGGTGCATGGCGTGATCAGTTCGTGCGGTTCAGAAAATTAGTAGCCGGGTCGCTACGCGACCCCGGGGAGCCTAGCCGGGATGCTACGTGTCCCCGGCGATTAGGGCCGCGGGATAACGCGGACGTTCTCGCGGCCCGGGTCCGTCGGGGTGGCCGGGGGCCGCGTGGTGGAGGGTTGACTCTCGGGGCTGACCCCGCGGACCAGCCCGTCGACCGCCGACCCCACGGCGTACACCACCGCCCCGACCGCGACGCCCGCCAGCGCCCCGAGCAGCAGCGGCAACGCCGCCACCGCGACCCCGCACAGCACCGCCGCCTTCAGCGGCCAGAACGACCGCCCCGTCACCGCCGCGTACACCCCGCCCACGCTCGGCCCCACCCGCGGATCATTCATCACCCGTTCGCGCCAGTCCATACCCCGATCCTAGGGCCGCCCGTCTAACGTCTCAAGATCCGCCCGGTCAAGAGGCTGTTTCGCAGACGAGACAGGAGGCCGTGGGGCAGGCTCCCAGCCTGCCGTTGGCCCAAAGGGCCGAATTCGCGGTGACCGGGTCCGGGCTGCGCCCGAAAGCAGGCTGGAAGCCTGCTCCACCCAAAGCATGGCTGAGTTGTGAAAGGAGCTCTTGACGCCGCGACTTGTCGTGACCGCACCCCGCGACAAGCCGCGGCGCTAAACGTTCGCCCCCGCCAATACCGCACCCATCGTCGGCAGCTCCCGGTCCAGGATCGACCGCGCGTACACACACAACAACCGGTTCGCCCGGCCCACCCCCGACCCATCCCCGGGCCGCTCCTCCCCCGCCGCGATCCGGCGCAGCACGTCCACCGTCGACGACCGCACGCGCCAGTCCGCCGGGCCCGCCCCGGCCGTCAACCCCCCGGCCACGGGGTCGAACCCATACGCCTTCACGCCCCCGGCTCCCCCCAGCGGCCCACCCGTCCGCACGTCCCGGTCCAGCTCCGGACGGTACCCGCAGTCCTCCAGCAACCCGCATTGAAACCGCAGCAACGCCACATCTTTATCCGCTCCCCGATCACACAACGCGTCAAGCAACCGGCCCAGCAGCACGAACGCGCCGCCGTGGACGTCCCCCTCGGCCAGCATCGCGTGGCACAGGTCCGCCGCGTACATTGCCAGCCGCTGCGCCCGCAGGTCCCGCCGCAGCGCAAAGTGGTCGTTCTGCAGGTCCCATTCCGTCACCGCCGCCAGCTCGCTGCTCGGCCGAGTCGTCGCCACCACCTGCCCGGCCGTCAGCAGCTCGATCCCCCCCGAGAACCGCTGCAAACTCGACGGGCTCTGCCGCTTGCTCCCCTTCGCCAGCCCCCGCACCTTGCCGTGCGTCTCGGTGAGCAGCACGACGATCTGGCTCGACTCGGACCACTCGGTCGAACGCAGCACGATCGCCTGATCCTTGAAGCGGGGCATGGCCGCAGTGTAGGGAGCGGTTTCCCGCGGCCAATCCAAAAGTCTGACGGTCACGCCACCGCTTGCGGTTTAGCGGGGTTGCGCCAAGCCGCAAGCGGAAGGTGGCGGGTAGGGTGAGGGATGACGCTCACGCCGCGTCGGCGGTGTCGCCCACGATGGTGGTGACGCTGTCGCGATCGAACCAGATCGGGATGCCCCCGGGAGCAAGATACACCGCCACGCCGTCGCGGACGACCATCGCCCGGGCGTGATCGACCTCGAAGCGTCGGCCGCCGACGAGTTCGACCGTAAACGGCTGAAAGGGTTGACGGCTAGAATGAGCGTCGAGGAGTTGGCTGAAGTTGTCGGCGGTCATAATCGAATCATACCCGGACCGTGCCGGGTGAGCGTGGCCCCACCTGTCTGCTTAGCCCGGCCGCTTGCGGCCGCGGTGCGATCTACCTGATTGGAGACTGCGGCCGCAAGCGGCCGGGCTAAGCGGGAGCGCGCGAATCGTGCCGTGCTCACGCCGCGGCGGCGGGGCGGGGGTGGCGGGACTGGTGGTGGGCGCGGGCGTGGACAATGAGGCTCGACAGGCCGACGTAGAGGTAGCCCGAAGCGAAGAGGACGAGGAACGGGAGGCTGACGAGGGTGGAGCCGGTCTCGGCCTGGAGGGCGAAGCGGGCGCAGGCGAGCATCCACAGGCCGAAGGCGATCTCGAGGGCGGTGATCCAGATTTTGAGGGAGGGGATGGGCACGAGGGCGAGTTTGCGTTTGGGAGCGGAGCCGTGAGCCGTTAGCCGTTGGCCGTTGGCCAGCGAGCGATCACCGGAGGCCAAAGGCCAGCGGCTAGCGGCCAGCGGCTCGTCTTGCGGGCCAGCCACCTCGCTGGTGTTGTACTTCGGCGTCCGGATGAACGGGCTGTCGTGGCCGACGAGGGCCTCGACGACGGCGATGGCGTTGTTCAGCGCGATGCCGATGCCGATGGACATGAGCATCGGGACCTGCAGGAGCGTGCGCCAGGCGTTGATCTTCTGGGCCTTCTGGCTGGTGATGTAGAACGCGGTGGCGGACGCGGTGCCGAGCATGAAGAGGCTCAGCCCAACGAAGACGCCGCCCCAGTGGCCCTCCTCCAGCGGGAGCAGGTTCACGTAGATCGCGGGGTAAAACAATAGCGCGAACAGCGTGATGTACAGGTACACCATCGGGCTGGTGAGGTGAAAAAACGCCTCGAGCTTGACCTTGAACGGCACCTTCGCCCGCAGGAGGCGCGGCAACAGCTTGATCGCGGTCTGGATCGACCCCTTGGTCCAGCGGTGCTGCTGGCTCTTGAACGCATTGATCTCCGGCGGCAGCTCGGCCGGGCAGGTCACCCAGGGCAGGAACTTGAACCGCCAGCCCTTGAGCTGCGCCCGGTAGGACAGGTCCACGTCCTCGGTGAGCGTGTCGTGCTGCCAGCCCCCGGCCTCGGCGATGGCCTTGGCACGCCAGACGCCGGCGGTGCCGTTGAAGTTGATCCACGCGCCGCTTCGGTGCCGGGCGGTGTGTTCGACGACGAAGTGGCCGTCGAGGAAGATCGCCTGCCCGCGGGTCAGCATCGAGTCGCCGCGGTTGAGGTGCTCCCACCGCGTCTGGACCATGCCCACGGCCGGGTCGGTGAAGTGGTGGATGACCCGCTTGAGGAAGTTGGGCGGGGGCACGAAGTCGGCGTCGAAGATGGTGATGAACTCGCCGGTGGCGGTCGTCATCGCCGCGGCAAGGGCGCCGGCCTTGTACCCGGTGCGGTCCACCCGGTGCCGCAGCTCGATGTCGACACCGCGGCTCTTCCAGTACTCGACCCGGGCGGCGCAGAGTTGGTCCGACCCGTCGGTCGAATCATCAAGCACCTGGATCTGCAGCTGGCCCTGGGGGTACTGCAGCCGGCACGCGGCATCGATGATGCGGTGCGACACCGTGCCCTCGTTGAACATCGGCAGCTGGACCGTGACGCGGGGGCAGCGTGTCGAAGCGGGTCTCGGGGCGGAAGAGGTCCTTGCGGTGCTTGCGGAAGAGAAAGACCAGCCAGTAGCGGTGCAGGCCGTAGGTCCCGATGAGCACGAGCAGGGTGAGGTACGCGGCGGTGAGGGGCCAGCGCAGGTCCTGCAGGGTGAACTCGGCGAGGATCGGGGGGAGGGCGGTCATGGGACGGGGCGGGGGGCAGTACGTGTGGGAGCGGGGGGGGGGCGGGGGGGCGCGGGGGGGGCGGGGGCTGATGAAGGATACGGTTCCCGGGCGGTGCGGGATCGAGCGGGGCCGCCCGGGGCGGGGCCGCAAGCGGAGCCCGCGGCGGAGGTTCCTTATCGGCGGTAGGGCGGGTGGGGGTTGTGCGGAGGGGTCGGTCCCCGCCGCGCGGTGCTGGGGTTTTGGCGGTGCGGGTCACTCAAGCGGGGGGTCGGCCGTGCCCGATAAGCGCTGGTGGCGGCGAGGGTCGTCGCCCGATGGGGGGGGGGAGTTCGCGCCTGCGTCCCCGCTCCGAACCCCTTGAAACGGCTTGCCGGGCCCTGATGAGGGGCCCGTGGAGGGGGTCGGATCAAGCGTAGCACACAAACGGCACGGTTCAAGGCAAACCGCGCCCCCGCGGAGAGAATGCTTATGCCGGTGCGGACCACACGATACGCCGTTCTGCTGGCCGCGGGGGTGCTGGGTTACGGGGGGGCTCGCCTCCGGGGTGCTCACGCTCGGCGGGGTGTGCCGGGTTCCCGGGGTACATGCCGTCGCGGGACACCACCGCCGACGCCGCGTCGCCGAGCGAGCGGTACCGGGTAACGGCCGGGCGGGTGGGGCGGTCCCGTTCGGCGTCGTCGGACGACATCGCCGCGGCCGCCGCGCGGCGCGAGGCGGAGGCGGAGGCTGTACCCCCCTCCCCCCGGGAGGGGCCGGGGGAGGGCGGGGCCTCGGCAACGCTATGAGGATCAGCAACTCAACGTTGCGGGCGACGCGCCCTTTCCTCACCCCTCCCAAAGGCAGGGGGACCGGACCGCCGCTCGGCCGCATCTATATAAGGATGCACCCGCCGCCGACGACGGGGAAACGTGCCCGCTTCATCGAACCCTCCGCCGCCCCCGCCGGCCCGACCCGGCCCACCGCCGCCCCCCGCGGCGACTTCCGCCGCTTCGGCGTTCTGCCCCACGCCACGCCATCGGGCCGCGCCAGCCCGATGGACGCCCAGGACAACCTCCGCCGCGTCACCTTCACCGACGAGGGCGCCGACTTCGACCTCGCCGTCGACCCCACCGGCCGGTGGCTTGCCTACGCCTCGACCCGCCACCGCGACACGGCCGACCTGTACCTCCAGTCCACCGCCGGCACCGCCGTGACCCAACTCACCACCGACCCGGGCAACGACGTGATGCCCGCGATCAGCCCCGACGGCCGGTCCGTCGCCTTCGCCTCGGACCGCGGCGGGTCGTGGGACCTCTACCTCATGGACCTCGCCGGCGGGCCCGCCCTCCGCCTCACCGACGACGGGGCCCAGAACATCCACCCCAGCTTCAGCCCCGACGGCCGGCAACTCGTCTACTGCTCCTTCGGCTCGCGTTCGGGCGTGTGGGAGCTCGTGCTGATCGACCTCGCCCGCCCCAGCCACCGCCGCATCATCGGGCACGGCCTGTTCCCGCGGTGGTCGCCGACCGGTGACACCATCGTCTACCAGCGGGCCCGCGAGCGGGGCAGCCGGTGGTTCAGCGTCTGGACCCTCGACCTGGTCGACGGGCAGGCGACGCGGCTGACCGAGGTCGCCGCGAGCAGCAACGCCGCGGTGATCACGCCGAGCTGGAGCCCCGACGGGCGGAGCCTCGTTTTCTGCACGGTGGTCGGGCCGACGCCCGATAGGGATGACGCTGACGCACCCCGGGCCGACATCTGGGTGTGCAACGCCGACGGCAGCGGCCGGTCGCGTCTGACCCACGGGCCCTACGCGAACTACCAGCCGACCTGGTCGAGCGACGGCACGGTGTTCTTCGTATCCGACCGCGGCGTCGGCGGCGTCGAAAACGTCTGGGCCGTGCGGCCGGACGTGGCCGTGAACCTCGCGAGGCAGCGGGGCGACGATCGGCGGCAAGAGGCCGCCGTGCCGACGGAGTGAGGCGGAGTGCGAAGTCAGAAGTGCGAAGTGCGAAGTGCGAATCCAATGTTGGGCCAGACCCTAGATCCCAGACCCTAGAGCCCAACACCTAAAACCCAACCCCCAACCGCAGGCAGGAGGCCAGCGCGTGAACCGGCAGGAAGCCCTGACAAGTAAACAGATCATGCTGATCCTGTCGTCGGTGTGGCTCCTCTGGGCCACGCTGGTGCTGGCCGGGTGTCACACGCGCCAGCGTGCGGCCACGGTCACCTCGCCCTACGAGCGGCGGCAGGTCTTCGCCGTCGCGCCGCTCCGCAACGAGTCGGGCAACCGCTACGCCGACGGGCTCAACCTCGCCGACAAGCTCGCCCAGCAGCTCGCCCTGACCCGCGGCATCGACACCCTCCCGGTCAACCGCACCCTCGCCGCCATGCACGCCCTCGGCTTCGGCCAGGTCACCGAGGTCGCCCAGGCCCGGCAGCTCCAGCGGGCCCTCGGCGTCGACGGCCTCGTCGTCGGGACCGTCACCGCCTTCGACCCGTACGACCCGCCCAAGCTCGGCCTCGCGCTTGAACTCTACGTCGACGGCCAGCTCGCCGCCCGCGACCCCGGCCCCGTCAACCCCCGCAAGCTCACCCGCTCGCCGACCGACCCGAACGCCATCCTGCCCCCCGGGGCCGAAACTTCGTTCACACGCCTGAACGAAAACCGCAACGCCGAGAGCCAACCCGGGGGACCGGGGGGGGCCGGCCCCGCGAGCGTCATCGCCGGGTTCTACGACGCGGCCGACCCCAACGTCGGCGACCTGCTCGACGCCTACGCCAACGAGCGGGGCCCCGACGGCACGTCCGAGATGACCCGCCGCCGCTACCGCATCAGCATCGATCTGTACAGCGAGTTCGTCAGCTACCAGCTCACCGAACGCCTCATGCACGCGGAACAGCTCCGCCTCAATGGACCCACACCCGGCAACACCTCCCCCGGAAACGCCGCAAGCCCCGACACCCGGCAGGCCGACGCCCGCCCGACGACCTCGGACAGATAACCGGACCCGGCCCCGCGCCCGGTCCACCCGACCGGAACGCCGCCGATGCCCCGACCCGACTCCTCCCCGCAACCCGCCCCCGACCCGACGCCGCAGCCGGCGTCCCCCCCCGCGCGCTTTCGGCCGGACCCGTCCCACGCCCCGCACATCGAGCCGGGCGTCGGCGACAGCATCACCCTCGTCAAACGCGGCCGGCGGCACACCTTCCCCTGCCCACCCGGCGCGGAGGCGGCCCTGCTCGCCCGCCTCTCGGGCCTCGTCGCCGACCCCGCCAACGACCTGACCTGGTTCGACGCCGCCGTCCTCTCCCACGAGGTCGGCCGCCGCATGTCGCAACGGCTGCGCATCGCCGACCACCTCCACCCCCCGAACAACCCGCGCCGTAAGTCCGCTTGACGTTGGCGTCTGGCCGCTGGCCGCTGGCTCAAGACAAAAATCCACCAGCCACCAGCCACCAGCCACCAGCCACCAGCCACCAGCCACCAGCTAGCACCCAGCACCCAGCACCGACCCCCGACCCCCGAACCCCGATCCCCGGAAAACCCATGCCCGTCATCCAGGCCGCCATCGTTCAGGAGTTCGTCGACTACCTCCGCTACGAGCGGCACTTCAGCCCCTATACCGCCCGGTGCTACGGGGCCGACCTCCGCCAGTTCAGCGAGTACCTCGCCGGCGACGCGGTCGGCCCGGACCAGGCCATCCCCGAAGAGCTCCTCCCCGAGGTCGAACGCAAGCTCCACGACGCCGACGCCATGACCATCCGCGGCCTCCTGTCCTACCTCGACAACTTCGGCTACAGCCCCGCCACCACCGCCCGCAAGGTCGCCACCCTCCGATCCTTCTACAAGTGGATGCTCAAGAAAGAGTACGTCGACCACAACCCCATGCTCCTCATCCGCACGCCCAAGCAGACCAAACGCCTGCCCAAGGCCATCGGCGTCGACCAGATCGAGGCCCTCCTCGCCGCCCCCGACAACCGCGAAACCCTCGGCGCCCGCGACCGCGCCATCCTCGAAACCCTCTACTCCACCGGCGTCCGCGTGAGCGAGCTGGTCGACCTCAACCGCTCGGACCTCGACCAGCCCGGCTCAACGATGCACGTCCGCGGCAAGGGCAAGAAGGAACGCATCGTGCCCCTCGGCTCCCACGCCATCGCCGCCATCCGCCACTACCTCACCCTCCTTGAGCCCGACCCCCGCTTCGTCGACCTCCGCCAACAGTCGCAGATCGACCCCCGCGTCCCGTTGTTCATCAACAAAAACGGCGGCCGGCTGAGCTCCCGCTCGGTCCGCCGCAAGCTCGACAAGTACCTCAAGACCATCGGCCTCGACGCGACCATCAGCCCCCACACCCTCCGCCACTCCTTCGCCACCCACCTCCTCGACAACGGGGCCGACCTCCGCAGCGTCCAGGAACTGCTCGGCCACCAGTCCCTCTCCACCACCCAAATCTACACCCACCTCAGCAGCATGCGCCTCCGCACCGCCTACGACCAGGCCCACCCCCGCGCCGTGTGACCGACGGCTGGTCAAACCCCCCCCCGGGAGGGGTTAGGGGAGGGTCCCTGCGTCCGCAACCGCTGCCATCACCTCGCCCACCCCCAGCCCCCGCTTGAATGCTGTTTCACAGCTCCACACCTGGGTGCCACACTGCATCCCGCCGCTCGGGGCGGGTGCGGTGTGCGGGTGTGACTATGACGTCACGGCACTCATAGCCGGCACACCGCACCCTCCGCAAAGCCTCCGGGGTGCAGTGTGGCACCCGGTTTAATCCCCCTCCCCCCGGGAAGGGCTAGGGGAGGGTCCGCCGCTCTGCACGCCGCGGACCGTGTCACCGCTTGCCCTCCCCCGGCCCCTCCCGGGGGGGGAGGTCGGAAAGCTACATGATCCCGAACGTGTCCCACGCCTCGCGGCAGCTCATGCCGCCCTGGATCGCGGTCTTCACCTTCTTCTCGCCCCGCGCCTTCTCCAGCGCCCGGCGGATCGCCTCCTCCTCCGCCTCACGCGGGATCACGATCACGCCCTCCCAGTCGCCGACGATCAGGTCGCCGCTGTTGACCATCACGCCGTTGCTCATGGCGATGGGGCAGCGGAAGTCGATCACCTTGCCGCGCGGGCCCTGGTCCTGCGCGTAGCGGCCGTAGGAAAACGTCGGGAAGTTCAGCTCGAGGATGCCCGCCGTGTCCCGCGAGTACCCGTCGACCACCGCGCCGACCGCGCCGAGCTTCTGGGCCCGGGTGCTCATCAGCTCGCCCCACAGCGCGTATCGCGGCGAGGCCCCGGCGCAGATGTACACCTCGCCGGTTTTCAGGTCGTCGAGCGCGTCGAGCATCAGCCCGAAGTTGCGCGACATCATCTCCGCCCCGGGCCGCACGTTCGCCGACACCGGCTCGAAGGTGTCCGCCTCGAGCACCGTCATCGCCCGGCCGACCACCGTCATCGCCGGGTCCAGCGGCTGGACCCGGGGCGGCAAAAACTGCCGGCGCAGCCCCATCTGATCCAGGACGTCGCCCACCACCGCGGTGAACAGCTCGCCCCGGATCAGGTCACGCAGCTCGTCGTCGTTCTTCCATCGGTCGCTGATCACGGTGTGTCTCCGGTTGAATCTGATGTCGGTGAAGGGTGATCGTACAGGTCGTCGACGATGCGGGTGAGGGCGTCGGTCACGGCCGCGACAATGCGCGCGCCCTTGTCAGCGGTGGCGGCGCGGGGCGAGCCGTAGACGCCGTTGGGCGTCATGGTGTCGATCGAGCGGTAGAGCGACGCGGCCGAGCCGCGGAGCAGGTCCGCCTCGGCCCAGTCGAAGGTGGGCCGGTTGCCGCCGTCTTCGATGCGGTCCGTGCGGACGAGGCCGGGGTGGAGGTGGAGCATCAGCGAGGTCTCAAACTCGCATGCGTGCCCGACGCCGCCGGCCCCGGTGTCGTTGAGTTTCAACAGCTCCTCGTTCGCGGCGCGCCACCAGCTCGTGAAGATGAGCGTCGCGCCGGGGTGGTCGCGGCCGAGGCGTTCGAGCAGGACCCCGCCGAGGGCCTGGTTGCCGCCGTGGGCGTTGAGGATCAGCACGCGGGTGAAGCCGTCGTCGAGGACGCAGGCGAGGGTCTGTTCGGCGTAGCGGATGAGGGTGTCGTGGTCGACCGAGAGCGACCCGGGGAACGCGCGGTGGTGTTGGGAGTAGCCCACCGGCGGGCAGGGCAGAACGAGCACGCGGCCCGGCCGGGCCGCGTCGAGGGCGGCGGCGAGGCCCTCGGCGATGAGGCGGTCGGTGGCGAGGGGCAGGTGCGGGCCGTGCTGCTCGGTCGCCGCGAGGGGCAGGACCACCACGCCGCGCCGATCGGCGTCCGCCAGCTCCGGGCTGGTCATGCGGTCCCAGATCAAGCTTGGCTCCACGGCGGCAGCGCGCCAGGAACGGGGACGCGAACGCCCCCGGTCGGGTGCCACACCGCATCCCGGAGGCTTGGCGGAGGGTGCGGTGTGCAGGCCATCGGTCGCGTCACGCCGCGGTCACACCCGCACACCGCACCCGTCCCGAGCGGCGGGATGCGGTGTGGCACCCGGCGCGACGCGGCGGGGTGCCACACCTTGTCGCTTTGGACAAGGTGTGTGCGTCTTGCCGCACCCGGCACACCTTGGCCCAGAGCGGCCAAGGTGTGGCACCCGACCTCACCTCGCTGCAACAGGTCGTCGTGTCCTCGCACCGTCACGGCTTCACCGCCCACATCTCCACCTCGACCCGCAGCCCCGGCAAGAGCCCGGCCTGCACCGCGGTCCGCACCGGGCGCGGCTCGGGGATCATCCGCTCGTACACCGCGTTGAACCGCGACCACTCGCCCAGGTCGATCACGAACACGTTCACCTTGAACACGTCGGCGGCCGTGCAATCCGCGGTGGCGAGCTGGGTCAAACAGTTACGCAGCGTGAGCTCGGCCTGCTCCTCGATCGTTTCGCCGACGACGTCGCCGGCGTGGTTGATCGCGGCTTGGCCGCTGATGACCACGAGCTTGCCGGGCGTGACCTCGAGCACCGGCGAGTACGGCCCGGCGGTGACGTGCTGCGACGCGCCCTCGGGCAAGCGCTTGACCTGCTCGGCGTGGACGGCATCAGAGGTCGGGGGCGGGGCGGGCTTCAAGCCTGCCGTCGGCCGAAGGGGCCGAGTTCGCTCGCGGCAGCTTCGGGCAACGCCCGAGAGCAGGCTGGAAGCCTGCTCCACCCAAGGCCGGGCGTGGTTGTGAAACCAACCGGTAGCGTTGGAAGGGCCTCGATGAAGTAACTCGCTCATTCGATCACCCGTTCGTCGGTGCGGTAGTGGGCCAGAGCCTCGCGGTCGAGTTCGACGCCCAGCCCGACGCCGGTGGGCACCGTAACGTGGGGCGGGGTGAGGTCGAGGGGGGTTTGCAGCAGGTCGTGTTCGCGGACGAGTCGGCCGAAGATATCGCTCGGCCAGATGCACGCCGCCGCGGCCGCGGCCTGGTGGACGCTCATCGCCTCCATCACGCCGAGGTCGACCTCCGAGCCGTGCCAGCACGGCAGGCCCGCGGCCGCGGCGATGTGCGCGAGCTGCTGGAACTCGGCCAGCCCGCCGTTGAAGTTAAACCCGTCGACCGCTTCGAGCTGGATCGCCCGGATCGCATCGTGCACGCGCTGGCCGTGCTCGACATACGGCAGCGAGACGTGCAGCACGATCGCGAGGCTCGTCTGCTTCCGCAGCGCGGCGTACTCGTGGAGCATCCACCGCGGCAGCGGGTCCTCGAGGCACAGCACGTTGCCGACCTCGGCCAGCGGCGCGAGGCGGCGCTTGACCTCATCGGGACGCTCCCAACGTTCGTTGGGGTCGAGGATGATCCGCATCGAGGGCGCGGCCCTGGCGACGGCGCGGCACCAGCCGGCGACGTCGTCGTGCAGGTCGCACTTGAACTTCCAGCAGTCGTACCCGTCCGCGACGAAACCGGCCGCCATTGGGCCGATCTCCTCGGGCAGGCGGTGCCCGGTCCACGCGCCCACCGCGACGCGCTCGCGCACCGCACCGCCGAGCAGGTCGCACAGCCGCAGCCCGTGGTGCCGGGCGAATGCGTCCCACACCGCACACTCCAGCCCGTCGTGCTCGCGGCAGCGGGCGATGGGCAGGGCCTGCAGCACGAGCTGGCGGAGGTCGACGCCGACGAAGCGTCGCGCAACCGCCTCGAGCGTGGCCCACTGGTGGCCGCGGTAGCACTCGCCCAGCCCGACCACGCCGCCGTCGAGCTCAAGCTCGACGAGGACCTTGGGCAGCGCGTCGAACTGCACCGACCAGCCGTCGGCCCCGGCGATGGGCAGCTTGTGCAGCGGGCGGTCGAGCGAGGGGTGGTTGATCGCGTCGGGCCGGGCGGGGACGCGGACCTCGGTGAAGCGGAAGCGGCGGATGGTGGTTGTCGCGCTCACCGGCCGAAGCTCCGGGCGAACAACAGCAGCGTGTTGCCCGCGTCGACGGTGATGTTCTGGCCGGTGGTGCTCGCGGCGTGGTCACTCAGGAGGAACACCACGACGCGGCCGACGTTGAGGGGGTCGATCGGGTCGTTGATCACCTGGTAATCGTTGACCACACCCTTAGCGAAGGCGCTGGCGTCGGGGCTGAGGTTGCCCAGGAGGTCCTCGTTCTGCTCAGAGTTGACCAGGCCCGGGGAGACGGCGTTGCAGCGGACGCCCATCGGGCCGTAGTGCACGGCCAGGCCTCGGGTGAACGCATCGACCGCGCCCTTGGCGGCGGCGTAGATGGTGTAGTTTTTGATCGTCTGCTGGCTGTGGACCGACGAGACGTTGACGACGGCGGCGGGGCCGTCGACGCGGTCGGCGTCGCCCCCGGCTCGGGTGAGGCGGTGGTTGAGCCAGGCGCGGGTGAGCAGGAACATGCCCCGCACGTCGGTGCCGAAGAGGCGGTCGAACTCGGCCTCGTCGGTCTCGTGGACGGCCTTCTGCAGGCCGATGCCGGCGTTGTTGACGAGGTGGTGGATGACGCCGACGCGCTCCTTCGCCTCGTCGATCATGCGGGCGCAGTCGGCCGCCTCGGACACGTTGCCGACGACGCCGACGGCGTCGGGGTATCGCTCGAGCGCCTCGGCGAGGTGGTCGTCCTTGCGGCTGTTGACGATGGGGGTGCCCCCGGCCTCGAGGACCGCCTCGACCACGCCGACGCCGACGCCGGACTTGCCCGCCGAGCCGGTGATCAAGACGTTCTGGCCGTTGAGGTCGGGCATGGTTGAGCGTGAGGGGCGGCGGGGCGGGTAAGGCTGAGCGTAGCCTACCCTCGGCATCGCGGCGGGTGCAACGCTTCGGCAGCCGCGGCCTCGCGGGTTGCGTCGGGTGATTGCGACGCGGCCTGTCGGGCCGCGGCTATTGGGCTAGGGATTGATCCGACGGCGGCGGGAGGGTCGGGGCGATGTGCAGCTTCACGCGGCGGAAGGCGGGGCCGCGGTGGCGGACGACCAGCTCGCGTTGCAGGCCCTCACGGAGGAGGCGGTCGAGCTCGTAGTGGTGGGCGCTGGAGTGGACGGCGACGGTGAGGGTGCCGCGCTTGAGCGACTCGAGGCGGGTGTGGGCGGCAAGCGGGGCGGGGACGAGCTCGGCCCAGAGGGTGGCGAGGCCGCCGAGCTGGCGGTGCGGCCGGGCGACGTCGCGCTGGAACGCCTCGGCGAGGAACGCGAGCGAACGGTCGGGCTCGGCGCGGCGGCGGCGTCGACGCAGTTGCTCGAAGCCGGCGAGGCGGGCGCGGTCCATCGCGGGATGGTAGCGGCGGCGGGGGTGCCGCGTAGCGGGTGACGCGCCAGCGTCCCGGCATTGGTGGTCCGGGAACCCGGGGACGCTGGCGCGTCGGCCGCTACGCGGGGGACGGTAGGATGCGGTGATGAACGTGGTGTTGATCGGGTACCGCGGGAGCGGGAAGACGAGCGTCGGCCGGGGGGTGGCGGCGCGGACGGGGCGGGGGTTTGCCGACGTGGACGCGGGGGTGGTCGAGCGGTTCGGCGGGGCTTCGATCCGTGACATCTGGGCGGCGCACGGGGAGCCGGCGTTCCGGGCAGTGGAGGCGGAGGTGACGGCCGAGTTGGTGGCGAGTTTGGACGTGGTCGTCGCGCTGGGCGGGGGGACGCTGATGTTCGACGCGGCGCGGCGGGCGGTAAAGGGGGCGCGGGACACGCGGCGTATCTATTTATACGCCCCGGCGGCGGTGCTGGCGGCGCGGATCGCGGCCGACCCGGCGAGCGGCGGGCACCGGCCGAACCTGACCGCGCTCGGCGGCGGGGTCGCGGAGGTCGAGGCGGTACTAGCCGAGCGGGACCCGGTGTACCGGGCGGTGGCGGACGCGGTGGTGGACGTGTCGGGGCGGACGGTGGACGAGGTGGTCGAAGCGGTCTTGGCCGCGTAGCGGGTGACGCGCCAGCGTCCCGGGGTTTGGTGGTCCGGGAACCCGGGACGCTGGCGCGTCTGCCGCTACGCGGGGAACCATGTTTTACACCGTCCCGAACACCCGGTCCCCCGCGTCGCCGAGGCCCGGGAGGATGTAGCCGCGGTCGTCGAGTTCGCGGTCGACCGCGGCGAGGGTGACGGGCACGTCGGGGTGGGCGTCGCGCAGCTTCGCCAGGCCCGCCGGGGCGGCGAGGACGCCGACGAAGCGGATCGATTGACAGCCGCGGGATTTGAGCAGGTCCACCCCCGCGACGGCGCTGCCGCCCGTCGCCAGCATCGGGTCGCACAGGAGCACCGGCCCGGCCGCGACGGTCGGCGGCAGCTTCTCGTAGTAACTCACCGGCGAGAGTTTCTGCTCGTCGCGGAACATGCCGATGTGCCCGACCTGGGCGTCGGGCAGCAGCCGCATGATCCCGTTGGTGAGGCCCAGGCCCGCCCGGAGGATCGGCACGAGCGTGACCCGCCGCGCCAGCCGCGGCGCCCGCATCGCTTCCAGCGGCGTCTCGACCTCTTCCTCCAGCAACTCCGCCTCCCGGATCGCCTCGTAGCACAGCAGCGTGCCGAGCGTCTCCATCACCTGCCGGAACCGCAGCGGCGGCGTGCCGCGGTCGCGCAGGTCCGTGAGCAGGTGCTGCACGAGCGGGTGGTCGATGAGGTGGACGCCGGGGTCGGGCATGGGGGGGTGGGTGTTGGGGGCTTGGGTGTTGGGGGCTTGGGGGCTTAGGGACTTAGGGACTTGGAGTTTTTTCCGTTCTCGTTCTAGTTCTCGTAATCGAATCGTAAGCCTTGCCGCGGCTGAACCTCAGGGCGCTCGCACTCGCACTCGCACTCGACGGCTGGCGGCTGGCGGCTGGCGGCTGCCCGAACCTTCTCCTCGATCCGACCCGTTGGCCGCACCCGCTACACGCTTTATCTCCTTGCACCACCGGCCTCGTCCGGCCGGGTCGGCGGCTCTGATGCACCGTCACCTCCTCGTTCCGCGCGTAAAAAAACCGAGCGACGCTGGAGGAATGGGAGGAAAATAACGGGGGGATGCGTGGCGTGCGCTCGGCCGGGCTCGTGGCCCTTCGGTCCCAGGATGTCTTGCGTGTCGGCGGCCTCCTTTCGGGGGTACAGACTGCCATCTGTATGGAGGCATTATCGGTGGTTAAGGACCCCGCGTCAAGCGGAATCTTAAAGGGTCGACGCCTTTGGCATGTCAGAGCCGGGAGCGTGAGCGACCGGGGCGTGCCCTTTGCGGAAGGCACCGGTCGCTGACGCTCCCGGCTCTGATTTGGCGTCGACTCTGTTCGCGATAATCAAGGAGTCGAGGCCGCGGGGGGGACGCGGTACAGCACTGCGGGGCCGGCGGCGTAGACTACCGGCCAGCCGCGGGTGAGGTGCTGCAGGCGGTCGGCGGTGACGGCCTCGTCGAAGCCGTAGGTCGCGTGGAGCCGTTCGAGCTCGCCGTAGCCGACGAAGAGGTGGGTATATCCCGCGGTGCGGAGGCGGGCGGCGGGGGGGCGGGCGTCGGCGGTGTCGAGCAACGGCGTGAGCGGCGAGCGGTCGAAGGCACTGGCGTAGCCGAAGTCGCCGGCGATGTAGAACAGCCGCGAGTTGTCGGCGACAACGAGGGTGCGGCTGCCCGGCGGGAGGGCGTCGAGCGGCGAGCCGGGGAGGAGGCCGCTGCCGCCGAAGCGTTCGGGCAGGGCGTCGACCACGGCCCACAGGGGGGCGGGTGTGGCGGGGGCGGCGGGGTGATCGGGGTCGAACAGCGGCGCGGTCTGCTGCCGCAGCGTGGTGCGGGCGGTGAGGGCGAGGGTGACGATCAGCGAGGCGGCGAGGGCGTGGGCGATCCACCGCGGGGCGGCCCGGCGGGTGGAGCTTGCCGCGACGAGCCCGAGGCCGATGAGCCCCGCCGCGGGGACGACGAGCGTGATGAGGAAGCGGCTCTGCAGGTGCGTCAAGCTGAGCCACCAGAGGACCTGGGCCGCCATCCACAACAGCAGGGCGGCGGCGTGGCCGCGGGTTTGTCGCACCCACAGGGCAAGCGGCGCGGCGAGGGCGACGCCGACCCAGAGCACGGGGAAGCCGCCCTCGGTGGCGAAGCGGGCGATGTTGTGGACCTCGCGTGGGGCGGCGTGCCCGCCGACGGCCCCGTAGCCGACGTTGCCGAGAACCTGCCGCCACAGGGCTTCGACGTAGCGCGTGATGCCGCTGGCCTCACCGCTTCCGGGGGGCAGGGTGTGGGCCGCGTGCCACCGCTCGGCCAGGCCGGCGTCCCAGTGCCCGGTGCCGAACACGCCGGTGGCGAAGGGGAACAGCGGGTTGCCGGTCCACGCCGCGTTGCGGAGGAGGTACGGCAGGAGCACCGCCGCCCCGACGCCGGCGCAGACCCCGCCCGCGACGGCCGCCCGCTTCACGCCCTCCGCCCGCCACACCCGCCACACGAGGAGCGCCCCGAGCGGCAGCGCGACAGTGAACCCCGCCGTCGCCTTGCTCAGGGTGGCCGCCCCGCAGAGCAGGCCGACCACCGCCGCCGGCCCGAGCGCGTGGCACCCACCGCCGCCGACGGGTGCCGCACCGCCCGCCGGGGGCACGGCGGGGGGTGCCTGGTGCGGCGTGACCGTGGTGTTGCCGCACAGGGAGGCCACCACCGCCCACCCCGCCGCGGCGAACGCCAGCACCGCCATCTCGTTGTACGCGGATGACCCGGTGACCAGCACCCAGGGCACCGTGAGCAGCACCGCCGCGGCGAGGAGGCCGGGCGATGTCATGCCCGTACCCGCACCCGAACCCGACCCCCGGGGACGCGTAGCGTCCCGGCTGGAAGTGCCGCTTGACGTGCCTGTCCCTCTAACAGCCGCGCCCACCGCCCCCGCCACGCCCCAAGCCGCCAGCACCGCCAGTGAAACGTGCAGCAACTGGCACGCGTACACCGAACCCTGAACCCCGCCGCCCCCCCCGCCGGCCACTCCGCCGGCCACTCCGGAAAACGGCCCCCGCATCGCCATCACCCCCGCGTACGCCGACTCCATCAGCCCCGGCAGGGTCGCGTACACGGTGTGCTCAAGCTCCACCATCCCGCCCGCCGCCACCCACTCCCGGGGCACCTGCAGGTGGTAGCTCAAGACGTCGTACCCCAACGCCTCGACCCGCCACAACGTCCCCGGCGGGCAGCACGCCGCCACCACCAGCATCGCGATCCCCGGCATCCACAACACCCAACCCCACCCCGCCGTCCACCCCCGGCCCCGCCAACCTGCCGCCTCCTCATCGCCGCGCCCCTCCCCGACCCCCTCCCCGTTCTCGTTCTCGTACTCGTTCTTCGTACTCGATCCCCCCCTCAGATCGCACCCCGCACCCACTCCCCCCCCCGCCCGTTTAGCGCCGCGACTTGCCGCGTCTTCTCCCCCTTTCGACCCCCGGGGACGCGTAGCGTCCCGGCTATTGACGACCCCCCGCCGCCACAGCGCCCACGCCCCGCACCCCCACCCCGCCGCGCACCACCCCCACGCGGCCCACCCGTTCAAGCCGGCCGTCAGCGCAAGCACGTACTGCCCCACCATCCATACCGCCGCCCCCGCCGCCCACGCCACCGCCCCCCCCCGGAAGCGGCGTAACCCCACCGCATACCCGAACCCGCCCGCCGCCAGCGCGACGCCCGCCACCGTCGGCAGCGCGTCCGCCACCAGGAACAGCACCGACACCACCCCGCCCGCCGCCCCGTTCACCCCCGTCGGCCCCCGCCCCGACACCGTCCAACCCACCCAGCCCAACAGCACCGCCCCCGCGGCGGCCCACACCCCGCGCCCCGCCCACCGTGATGCCCCAGCCGACTCACCCATCGTCCCGCTCCGCGTCCGCCTCGTCGTTCCCCGCCCGACCCTCACCGTCCCCGCTGTCCCCCGCGTCCCCCTGGTCGCCCGCCAGGTCAAACAGCCGCCGCAACGCCGCCGCATCCCGCCTCGCCCCGGCGTCGCGCCCCAGCGTTGCGGGGTCGAGCCGGCTCAGCGGCAGGTGCAGCACCTTGTTGATCAACCGGTGCGTGTGCTCATCCAACAGCCGCGCGATCGCCGCCGCCTCGTCGCCCGGCACCCCGTTTTCGCTCTGATCTGCGGGGACGCCTCCGGGGGTGCTTCCGGGGCCACCGGCCGGCACCGCCGCCAGCAGCCCCGCCAGCTTCCGCCGCGTCCGCCGCGTCTCCCGCTCGCCGATCCCCCGCAGCTTCCCCCGCAGCCCCCGCACCAACGCCCCCACGTCCCCCGCCCCCCCTCCCCATGACCCCGCCGCCACGCAACGCTCCGCCGCCTCCGCCACCAACGCCTCGCACCGCGCCACCCGCTCGCGACGCTCCGGCGACTCGTCCAACGCCCGCCGCAGGTCGTCGATGTTGTAAAGGTACACCCCCGGCAAATCCCCCACCCCCGCCTCCACGTCACGCGGCACCGCCAGATCAATCACCAGCAGCGGCCGCCCCCGACGACGCTTCGCGATCCCTTTCCCCGTCACCCCACCCCGACCCCCACCCCGGCCCCGGCCCCGGCCCCGGCACCGGAAGTCGTCCACCGTCAAGATCGGCTCCGCCGCCGCCGTCCCCGTCACCACCACGTCCGCCTCCACCAACACCTCCTCCATCTCCCCCCACCCCCTCACCCCACCCCCCACCCCCGCACCCGTACCCGTACCCGTACTCGTACTCGTACTCGTACTCGATCCCGTTTTACCCCCACCTACCCCCGCACCCGCAGTCGCGTCCAACGGCTGGTCGGAAACCGGATGGCCATGATGACACGCCTCCCCCCTCGCCCTTGAACTCGATCCTTCCTGACCACCGCCACCCCCGCCCGCGCCCCCATTATGACCCCGACGCAACGCGTGCCCGCCCGCCGCGTCCCCGATCCCCAACGCCGCCGCCACCCCCTCCGCCCGCTCCCGCGACCGGTTCACCACCCACACCCGCCCCGGCGGCGGGTCCTGCCGCAGGAACCGCCCCAGCGTCACCTTCGTGATCTCGCCCGCCCCGATCCCTACGACGACCTTGCCCGCCAGCGACTCGAACACCCCGCCCGCCAGCGCCACCGCCATCGAGCTGACCGAGTGCTCCAGCCGGTCCACCCCGCTCTCCCGCCGCGCCCGCCGCGCCCCCGACAACGCCGCCTGCATCACCCGGTGCAACACCGGCCCCACCGTCCCCGCCCCGTCGGCCGCCTCGTACGCCCGCCGCACCTGCCCCAACACCTGGCTCTCGCCCACCGCCATCGCGTCCAGCCCCGCCGTCACCCGCATCAGGTGCCGCACCGCCCCGCCCCCCCAAAGCTCCGCCGCCCCGTCCAATGCCCCCACCCCCACCCCCGCCCGCTCAGCCAAAAACCCCCGCAACGCCGCCGCATCGACCGCCCGATCCCGATCCCCCGCGCCCCGATCGCCGCCGCCATCCACCGCGTCCCCGCCTGCGTCCTCTCCCCATCTATCGCCGCGGCTTGTCGCGTCCGCTCCCTCTCCCCGATGACCGTCGCGACCCGTTGCGCTTCCGCCCCCATCCTCTCCCCGTATAGCGCCGCGACTTGTCGCGTCCCCGCCCCCGGGGGCGCCACCCGGTGCCGCGTACAGCTCCGTCCGGTTACACGTGCATAACAGCACCGCCTCCGCCCCCGGGAACCGCTCCCGAAACGCCCCGAGCGTCGGCCCCAGCCGCTCGCCCCCCAGCGCCAGCGCCTCACGCTCCGCCACCCCCGCCGTCCGGTGGTTGACCCCGATCATCACCAGCCTCATCGCCGGCCACCCTGGTGTTGGGCGTTAGTCGTTAGGTGTTGGAAATCAAGCCAACCCGACACCGCCCCCATCGCCGAACCCCGTTCCCCGACCCCCGGACCCTGAACTCCGAATCCCGATCCCCGATCCCTGATCCCTGATCCCTGATCCCCGATCCCCGACCCCCGATCCCCGATCCCTTCCCCGTGCCCCGCCGCCCCGGAAGTCACCAGCCCGTACACCATCACCAGCAGCGCCAGCCCCCCGATCGCCAGCCACGCCGCCCGCCTCCCCCGGAACGCGCTGGCGTGACGCACGTTCATCAGCACCGCGTAAACCCCCCACGCCGCCACCGCCAGCCCCACCTTCGGCCCGTACCACCACCCTCCCCCCCCCTCGCCCAACACCGCCGACTCCTCCACCATCACCACCACCCCCGACACCATCCCCAGCGTCAACAACGCAAATCCCAACGCCGACGCCTGCTGGATCACCCGCTCCAACGCCTCCAAACTCGCCAGCCGCCGCCCGGAACCCAAACCCCCGCCCCCGGAAGCCGTCCCGCCACCGCCCCCAAAACCCCCAACCACGACGCTCCGCACCCCGATCCCCGACCCCCGATCCCCGACCCCCTCGATAGCCACCAGCCCCGCCTTCCGCTTCATCCGCCCCTCGGCGTACAGGTACATCGCACCGGCCGCGCCCGCCACCGCCGCGCCCAGCGTCCCCAAATACACCCCCGCCAGATGCACCGCCCGCCACACCGGGTGCAGCGTGTCCAGCCGGAACGGGCGGTACGTCCACAACGACGCGCAAACCGCCCACAGCAGCACGAACGTCAACACCGGCAACCCAAACGCCGCCAACCCCAAGAGCCGCGGCCGCGTCTGCACGTACCACAGCGTCAACCCCAGCAGCCCCGCGATCAGCGTCAGCCCGTCCACGTGCGCCTCCAGCGGGTTCCACCCCCCGCTCACCCCCACCCACCGGTACATGAACAGCCCCAGCGACCCGACCGCCATCACCCCCACCAACCCGTGCAGCAGCCGCGTATCCCCCGCCCGCCGACGCAGCCGCGCCACGGCCATGACACACCCCACCCCCCCCAACACCGTCAACACGATCAGCACGCTCGCCGTGATCATCCCGCAGATCGTACCCCGCCCGCTGGTCTCGCCGCCGGATCGATCACCAAGGCACGAAGACACAAAGAAGAAAATGCACGAATGCACGGATGCACGAATGCCCATAGCCATCAAATGCGAATGAGAGCGGTTCCTAAAACCTCCCGCCATCTTCATCTGGGTGCCACACCTTGGCCGCTCGGGGCCAAGGTGTGCCAGCTGCCGCACACCTTGACGCAGAGTTGTCAAGGTGTGGCACCCCGATCTCCCGGGGTGGCGAGAGATCAAACAAACCGCTTAAACCATCAACAACAAGTTCCTCCCAAACAAACATTCTTTCCCCTCTTCTTCGCGCCTCCGCGTCTTCGTGCCTTCGTGATTCCCCACCTCGACAGCAACCTCAAACCCCTCCCCCTTCTGCGAAATCTGCGCAATCTGCGGTTACGGCTGCTCCCCCTCCCCCTCCCCCACGAATAACCCCCCCTCCCGCTCCACCAGCTCGCCCGCCCCCACCGCCCGATCCAGCTCCCGCTCGATCACCCCCCGCAGCGCCGCCCGGGTCGACGCGAAGCCCAGCAGCCGCGACACCTCGATCACCGCCTCATCCCGGCTCACCCCGATCGCCGCCCGCGCCACCCCCCGCAACGCGAAACCCACCTCCGCCGGCGGCAGCATCTCGGGCTTCCGCAGCCCCGCCGAGTCCGCCCCCGAACGGTCCCGCACCACCTCAACCACCCCGCCCGGCAGCGTGCAAAATCCATCATCGTCCACCGCCACCTTCCCCGCATTCGCCGCGTCCCGCACCGCCTCGGCCATCAACTCCGACACCCTCGCCGTGTACCGCTCCACCCGGTAGACCTCCGCCGCCCGACGCCCCACCTCCTCGCCGTGCACCGGCCCCTCCGCCTCCACGATCCGCCGCACCAGCTCGATCCGCTGGAACACGTCCAACCCGTCCAGCTCCACCCGCGGCTCCTTCCGGAACGACGCCTCCGCGTACGCCGCCGTCGGGATCCCCGCGAAACGGTCCGCCCCCACCCCGCCCTCTGAAGCGGCCGCCTCCCGGTCGATCACCAGGCCCGGCCCCCGTGGCAGCGTCAGCCCCGTCCCCGCACCGGCAGCCGCACCGGCATCCGCATCCGCACCCCCACCCGACCGTGACCCCCGCGCCGCCTCGATCGCCTCTATTAACCGCTCCAGCTCCACCCCCGGCCGGTTAAACCAGTCCACGCTCCACAGCCGGTAGATCGTCCACCCCATCATCTCCAGCACCGCCCGACGCGCCCGGTCCCGCTCCCGCGCCGACCGCGCCTCCCCGTAACTCCGCCCGTCACACTCGATCCCCAACACGTAACCCCCCCCACTCGCCCCGTCGTCCGACGCATCGGGGTCCACCACCGCCAGGTCCACGCTGAACCCCCGCGTCCCCACCCGCGGCTCCACCGCATAGCCCCGGCCCACGAGCGCCTCACCCACCGCCTCCTCAAAAACCGATCCGTACCCCGCCCCCGTCGCCCGCTCGTCCAGAAACGTCCCGTGCTCCGCGAAGTGCAGGAACGACCGCAGCGCCGCCGGCCCCCGCTGCGACACCCGGCCGAGGTCGATGTCGTCGGCCGTGATCGACGAAAACACCTCGCACCGCAGCTTCGCCCGCGTGATCAACACGTTCAGCCGCCGCTCGCCCCCCTCGCTCGACACCGGCCCGAAGTTCATCGTCAGCTTCCCCCCCCCGTCCCGCCCGTACCCCACCGAGATATAGATCACGTCCCGCTCGTCGCCCTGGATATTCTCCAGGTTCTTCACGAAAAACGGCTCCGCGCCGCCCTCGACGAAGAACCCCTCCGCCGACGGGTCCGCCCGACGCAGGACCTCCAGGTGGTCCACCACCGCGTCCCGCTGCGCCACGCTGAACGTCCCCACGCCGAGCGTCAGATCGGGGTGCTCCCGCGCGTGACGCATCACCGCCTCGGCCACTTGCCGCGCCTCCACATCGTGCGTCCGCGTCCCGCCGCGGTCGTAGTGCCCCTCCGTCACCCGGTGCAAGTGCAGGCCCAAACCGTCGCCGCCCCCGCCCCGCGACGGGGTCGGGATCACGAACAGCCGGCCGTCGTAAAACTCGTGGTTGCTCACCGCGATCAGCGACGGGTGCCGGCTGCGGTAATGCCACCGCAGCATCGCGTCGGGCATCCCCCGCGCCTTGCACAGCCCCAGGATCGACTCGAGGTCCGCCGTCGGGGCCGCGCCCTGCAACTCCTCTTCGTCCGCGCCGTCGTCCCGCGACAGCGAGTCGAAGAACGACGTCGGCGGGAGCTGCTTGTCGTCCCCGACCACCACCATCTGCCGAGCCCGCGCCACCGCGCCCAGCGCGTCCACCGGCTGCACCTGGCTCGCCTCGTCCGTCACCATCACGTCGAACGTGATCCCGCCCGGCTCGAGGTACTGCGCCACCGACATCGGGCTCATCATGAACACCGGCTTCACCCGCTGGATCGCGTCCCCCGCCTCCCTGAGCAGTTGGCGGATCGGCAGGTGCCCCCGCTTGCGGTTGAACTCGCTCAGCAGCACGCCGACCTGACCCGCCGCGGCCCGGCCGCGCGGAATCCCCGCGTAATGCGCCGCCGCCACCTCCTGCCGCGCCAGCGCGATCCGCTCCCGGTCCAGCGAGCAGAACGCCTCCACCACGTGCCCGTGCGTGTCCCCGTCGAACGTCGCCAGCGCGGGGTGCTCGGCGTACGCCCGGCGGATCAACGCCTCGTGATACGCCATCTCGAACGCCGCGGCCGCGCCGTCGGCGGCCGCCGTGCCCTCGTCCAAACGATCCGTCAGCGGCGCGAGCCCCGCGTCCCGCGCCTCGGCCCGCAGGTCACGGAACGCGATCCACTCGAACAACCCGTCCGGCCGCTCGCCCCACGCGCCCAGACGCTCCGCCGCCGCGGCGAACTTCACCCGGTCCCACGACGCCACCCCGAACGCCTCGGCAAGGTCAAGTTGCAGCGGCGCGGCCGCCGCGTCGAACGCCCGGCCCGCCGAAGATGACGCCGACTCCGCCGCGTCCGCCAGCGGCGCGAGTGCGGCCGGCTCATCAACCGCCGCGACGAATTCACGCATCGCCTTCGCGTCGCCGAGTTCGTCGTTCCGCCGGTTCCAGCCGTGAACGGCCGAGAGGTTGTCCCAGTCCGACGCCTCGCCCCGCCACCGCGACCCGAAGGCGTACCGCCCGATCGCGTCGTCGCGGTCGATCGCCTGCATCGCCCGCTGCACTTCCAACACCCGGTCGATCAGTTGCAGGCGTTCGTCGAGGCCCTTCGGCACGGGCCCGGTGACGATGCCGCGCAGCCGCGCCTGTGCCCGGCGGTACGCGCCGTTGAGGAACCGAAGCCACGACCGGCCGAACGCGGCGAGGTCCAGCCGCGTCTGGCCCAGGTCGGCGGTGTACGCCGCGGGCGTCACCCGCCCGTCGAGCTGCTTCCGCGCCGCCGCGAGCGCCTGGCCCTGCGCGACCAGCTCGCTCACCGCGGAGCCCTGCTGCGCCCACACGTCGTGAGTGATCGCCTCACCGTCCAGCGGCGGCGCGGCCGCGAGCCGGCGCGCCCGCGACACGTCCCGCTCCACCGTTACGGGCGTCGGCGGGTCGTCGTGCCCGAGCGCCCCGGCCAGCGCTCGGCCCCGCTCGGCCGCGGCCCGCAGCGCCGCCTCGGCCCCCGGCCACTGCGCCTTCATCCGCGCCACGTCCATCGGCAGCACCCCCGCCACCTGAACCCCCCGCCACGCGTGCTCCCCCGGCGTCCCCGTGTCCGCCAACCGTTCCAACAACTCGTTGAGCGTCTGCCGCGCCTCGGCCGCCTCCGCCGCCGTCCACGTTGCCGCCCGGTTCAGCGTGAACGGCGCGGGCTCGACCCCCGCCGAGCGGAGCCGCACGAGCCGGCCGATCGCCTCGAACGTCGTGACCCCGCTCTCGCCGATGGGTTCGTGCAGCTCCCGGGCGTGGGCGTTGAGCGTGTCCCGCGCCGCGCTCAGCCGCTCGAAGTACCCGGCCGCGTCCGGCTCGGTCGGCTTGCCCAGCGCCATCGCCCGCTCCAGGCTGTCCAGCACCGCGCGCTTCCGCGCCTTGTGCGAGTGCAGCTCGAGACACATCTCCCCCAGCCCGACCTCGGTAAGGCGGCGCTGCACCACGTCGAGGGCCGCCATCTTCTCCGCCACGAACAGCACCCGCCGGCCCTCCTTCACCGCGGCCGCGATCAGGTTCGCGATCGTCTGGCTCTTGCCCGTCCCCGGCGGGCCCTGGATCACCAGGTTCCGACCCGCCCGCACCGCCTCGATCGCGATGGTCTGGCTCGTGTCCGCCTGCACCACGTGCACCCAGTCCCGCGCCGGGATCGCCGCGTCCAGCATCACCTCGTCGCCAATCACCGGCTCCGCCTCCATGAACACCCCCTCGCCCAACAGCGGCCCCAGCAGCGGGTGCGCCCCCAGCGCCCCGCCCCCCTCCGCTTCCCACTGCTCCGCGTCGAGGTCGCGGTACATCAGGAACTTCGAGAACGAGAAGAACGACAGCACCGCGTCGTCGTCGAGCACCTCCCACCGCGCGACGACGCCCACCGCTTCGCGCACTTGGGCGAAGTACGCTGAGGGCTCGAAAGTTTCGTCGACCGTGGACAGGTCGGGCAGGTCGATCCCGAAGTCGGCGCGGAGCTTGGCCTGCAGCGAGAGGTTGGTGTTGAGCTCGCCCTCGTCGTAGCGGAGCGAGAAGCGTGTCCGCGCGTTCCGCCGTTCGAGCGTCACCGGCACGAGCAGCAGCGGCGCGTAACGCGCCTTCTCCGTCGTCGCGTCCTCGTACCACTTGAGGAAGCCCAGCGCGAGGAACAGCGTGTTGACCCCCGTCTCCTGCTCGGCGGTCCGCGCGTCGTAGAACGTGCGCAACAACCGCTTCTGCAACTCCGCCGACGCAAGCGTGGTCTGCAGCTTGCGGTCCGTCCGACGCGCCGCGTCGACGCGGGTTGCTTCGTCGTCTCCCCCGTCACCCGTCGCTTGGGTGGTCGCGTCGGGGTCGGGTGACGCATCCGCTTCAACTTCCGATTGCGTGGTCGCGGGATCGTCCGTCGATATCGGTTCCTCCGCGGGTTGTCCGGTGTCGGCGTCCGCCGCTTCGCCGTCGTCTTCTACCGGTTCCGGGGCGTCCGGGGGTCCGGGGGTTCCGGGGGTTCCGGGGCGGGGTCGAAGGTCAGCGTGCGGGCCTCGTGCACGAGCAGGCGGAACACATCGTCGCTGCGTTCCCCGACGATTTCGAGCGCGCGGGACCGCTTGCGGTGGCGCGGCGTGCTGAGCAGGCGGTTGCGGGTCGACAGCTCGAGCAGGTCCCGCCGCGCCGCTTCGAGGCGGCGGTGGAAGTCACCCCCGGAGTCCTCGGCGTCGTGCGGCGGCGTGATCTCGGCGTCGTCGGCGGGGGCGTTCACCGCATCAGGTTAGTGCAACGACGGGGGTGGAGGCAGGGGTGAAGGTTAGGGTGCCACACCTCGGCCGCTTGGGGCCGATGTGTGACGGCTTGGATCGCACTTCATGCACACATCGCCGCAAAGCCGGCGAGGTGTGGCACCCGACGACCGGTGGCATCGCTCGACGACAGGCGCAGACCCTGCCCCACCGCGATGCCCCGACCGGCGACGCTCGACCCCCTCGGCACGCCGCGGCCGTTCCGTACACTCTCGGCGATGAGCGAGTTGAAGCCGATCTTGTTTACGGTATTTGAGCCGAGCGGGGACGTGTTGGCGGCACGGCTGATCGCGGAGTTGCGGCGTCGTGAGCCGGGGCGGCGGGTCGTGGCGTTGGGGGGGCCGGCGATGGCGGAGGCGGGGGCGGAGCTTTTGGAGGAGACGACGGGGCACGCGAAGATGCTGGTGGGCGCGGCGACCGAGGCGAGGGAGCTTTGGCGGCGGGTGGGGGTGGTGAAGCGTTGGCTCGATGAGAATGAGTTGGCGGCGCTGGTGCCGACGGACAGCCCTGCGGCGAACTGGTCGATGTGCAAGGCGGTGCGGAAGCGGCGGCCGGGCGCGGCGATCGTGCACCTGGTGGGGCCGCAGCTCTGGGCGTGGGCGTCGTGGCGGATCGGTCGGATGCGGCGGCTGAGCGACCACGTGATGTGTCTGCTGCCGTTCGAGCCGGGGTGGTTCGGCGAGCGGGGCGTGCCGGGCACGTTCGTCGGGCACCCGCTGTTCCAGGAGGCGAAGCGGGGCGAGCGGGCGCTGCCCGCGGCGGACGACGGAGCGGCGTTGCGGGGGGGGTCGCCGAAGCTGGCGCTGCTGCCGGGGTCGCGGCCGAAGGAGGTCAAGACGAACTGGCCGACGATGCGCGCGGTGTACGAGCGGCTGCGTCACCGTCACCGGGAGCTTGCGGTGGTCGTGGCGGCGGCGGACGCGGACCGGGCGCGGCAGATCAACCTGTCGTGTCCGGGGGGGCGGCTGCCGCGCGGGATGCAGATGGTCGTCGGCGATGCGGCAGGGCGTGCTGGACTGGGCGGACGCGGCGCTGGTGGTGTCGGGTACGGCGACCTTGCAGGCGGCGTCGCGGCACACGCCGATGGTGGTGATGTACCGGGTGGACAAGCTGGCGTGGCAGATCGCGAAGCGGACGCTGGTGAGCACGCGGACGTTCTCGCTGCCGAACCTGATCGGTGAGTCGCTGACGGGCGAGCGGGTGGTGCCCGAGCTGGTGCCGTTCTTCGGCGATGTGGATGAGGTGGTCGCGGCGCTGCGGCCGCTCCTGGCCGAGGGCCCGGCGCGGGCGGCGCAGCGGGCGGCGTTCGACGAGATCGCCGCGGCGTTCGAGGCGCACGTGTTCCGGGAGGACGCGGCGGACGTGGTGCTGCGGATGATCGCGGCGGGAGCGGAAAACAACGGGTGAAATGTATCCGGGCTGGCACCGCCAAGCGGAGTCCGCGGAGCTTGTCGGTGATGCCGTTGATCGCGTGGCCACACTGACAACGCTCCGAGCAGCGTTGTCATCCTGGTCCCGCCTGTATCGCATACGCCTGCGGGGGTGCCACACCTCGCCGCTTTGGGCGATGTTTGCGTGCTTCCATGCCGCGACACGCTATGGGACGCGGCACAGATCGCCGCAGAGCCGGCGAGGTGTGGCACCCAGGGGCCCGGCGGCTAACGCGGGATCGGTAGAAACGGCAAGAGGGCGGCCCGATGGGCCGCCCTCTGTGCGTGAGCTCCGTGGCGTGGTGTCGTGCGGCGGCGGGCTGAGCCTGTAAATCGGAGCGGCTCGTCCCGCGTCCCTGACCGTGCCACGCGGCACGGCCGCTGCGAATCACTTCTTCTTCTTGGTGACCTTCTTGGTCGCCGGGTCCTTCTTCGTCGTCGCCTTCTTGGTGCTTGCCTTCTTGCTCGGGGCCTTCTTCGTGGACGCCTTCTTGGTCGTCGCCTTCTTGGTCGGGGCCTTCTTCTTCGTCGCTTTCTTCGTAGCCTTTTTCGTTGCCATGGCGGTCGTTCCTTTCAAGACGCCGGGCGGAGCTTCATGCAATGTAACCGTCGCGTAAAAAACATGTCAACAGATTTCATGTTCAAGCGCGAAAAGTTTTTATCGACGCGCGCCGCACCCCGCCTTGAGTCGCACGGTCAGCCGCGGCGCGACGGGCCCTTGAGGAAAAGGATCATCGCGGTGAACGACAGCAGGTACGCCGCCACCAGCACCACGCCCGCCCACGGCGAGCGGAGCACGACGACGGCGTACAACGCGCAGATACCCGGTAAAAACAGGCATATACGTTGGGCTAGGTTGGGCGTGAGCTCGCCGACGTGCGGGTTGGTGGCGCGGGCCTCGATGCGGTCGGCGGCGAAGCGGGCCCGCGGGATCAGCGCCGCGATGCCGACGATGAGCAAGAGGTAGAAGGGCGGTTGCGTAAGGAAGGCGAGGCCGTAGTTCATGGTGCGGAGTGGGGGGGGGTGTTGACGGAACACGTCGGGTGGAGCGGTATGATGGGGTCGTACTTTCAACGATGACGGACCGACCCCTTGCCCGGAGCCCATGCTATGAAGAAGACGACGACGGCCGCGACGTGTTTGATGATGACCTCGGTGTTGATGCTCGGCTGCGACGGTAGCGAGACCGGTGTGGACCCCGAGGGCGTGTCGCCGCGGGAGCCGGAGGCGACGATGGAGTCGGCGGCCCCGACGCCGGGGGCGCCCACGCCGCTGAGCGACCCGGCGTTGAACACCGCCGACGTCGAGGGCAAGGCCATCGACATGGGCGCGAAGATGAAGCTGGCGAACGAGTCGGCCCGCGAGCAGATGGCCGCCAACGCCGAGGCGGTTAAGGAGCGGCTGCCCAAGGCGGGCGGGAGCATCGACGTGGACAGCCTCGATATGTCCGAGGGAGCGACGCTCAACGAGCCGCAGGCGACGGCGGTGGTGGACAAGGTGCGGAACCTCATCAGCACGAACAGCCTGGATACTGCGGAGCAGTGGATCAACAAGCTCGAGGGCGTGAACCTGCCGGCCGGGTTCGACAAGTACGTGACGGACCTGAAGAAGCTGCTCGGTCAGGCGCGGCAGGGGATGGGGTCGGTGGGGGAGATGCTGGGCAAGTGAGACGCATTGCTCCGGAAACTTGAACGTACAGGGTGCCACACCTCGCCGGCTTTGCGGCGACGTGTGCCGCGTCGCGAGGCGTGTCGTCTCATGTTCGCACGCACACATCGCCCCAGGCGGCGCGGTGTGGCACCCAAAATTTCGCACAAGTCACAGGCGGGCTCCGTCTGAGAGGCGACGCGTGGGGCTTGCGGTTGGCGCGGGGTGCGGTAACCGCAAGCGGGGGTGACGGTTCAGAGTAATACGCCGGGTTTGATGCCCCGCGGTACGGTCGCGGTCAGAGACCGATGCGGGAGCGGTACTCGGGGACGCCGGCGGCACCGTCGACCTGCATCGTGAAGAGCGCGCCGGCGAGGTCGTCGGCGTCGTCGTTGCCGCCGGTGGCGGAGGTGATGTACATCGTGTCGAGGTTCGGCCCGCCGAAGGCGACGCTGGTGATGTTGTCGGTGGGCAGGCCGAAGCGTTCGACTTCGTTGCCGTGCTCGTCGTAGTGGACGACGCAGCGGCCGGCCCAGCGTGCGCTCCACAGATGGCCGCGGGCGTCGAGGGTCAAACCGTCGGGCACGCCGTCGCCGGTGGTGATGATGTGGACGCGGCGGTTGCTGAGGCCGCCGGTGGCGCGGTCGTAGTCGTAGGCGTAGATGTGTTGCGACGGCGAGTTGCAGAAGTAGAGGGTCGAGAGGTCGGTGGTGAACGCGAGGCCGTTGGCGCAGCCGAAGCCTTCGTCGACGACGCGGTACGAGCCGTCGGGGTCGATGCGGTAGAGCTTGCCCGCTTTCGACGGGTCGTCCTTCCACCCCGGGTGCGGCATGGTCCCGCTGAACACGCGGCCGTCGGGGTCGGCGATGGCGTCGTTGAAGCGTGTCTCGCCGGGGATGCCCGCAATGACGTCGGTCTCCTCGCCGTCGCGCCACGTCGAGACGTAGCCCCCCGCGCCCAAAAGCAGCAGCGAGCCGTCGGCCTGCAGCGTCGTCGCGCCGATAGCCCGGCCCTCCTTAACCGTCTTGTGCGTGTCGGCCGCCGGGTCGTAGCGGAACAGCCGGCCGGCGGGGATGTCCATCCAGTAGAGCGCCCGCTCGTCGGGGTGCCACAGCGGGCCCTCGCCGGTGTTGCAGTGCTCGATTGCGACGGGGGTGGGCGGGGTATGCATGGCGGTTCAGATCGGCTCGAGCGCGTCCATCAGGTCGGCGAAGCGGTAGCGCGCGACGCCGACGTCGGTGTCGGCCGCGCCGTAATAGATGAGCAGGTCGTCGTCCTGCATGGCGTACCCGGTGGGGAAGACGACGGCCTTGACGAAGCCGGTGGACTCGAAGTCTTCGGTGGGTCGCATGAAGGCGTCGGGGGTGCGGGCGATGACGCGGCCGGGGTTGTCGCCGTCGAGGAGCAGGGCCCCGGCGGCGTAGACGCCGACGGGCTCGCCCGGGGCGGGTCGGCACGAGGCGTGGTAGATCTTCAGCCAGCCGCGGTCGGTGCGGATGGGCGGGACACCGCCGCCGACCTTGGCGTCGTCCCACCGGGTGGCGGGGTGTTCATCGCCGTCGACACGTTCGCCCGGCGGGGTGGTGCCCCACAGCGGCGCGTGCCGGCCCCAGTGCACAAGGTCGGGCGAGTAGCTGATCCACATCTCCGGCTGCATCGTCTCGAACGTGCCGGTGGGCCGGCTGATGGCGGCGTAGTGGCCGTCGATCTTTTCGGGGAAGAGCACGACGTCCTTGTTCTCGCGGAGGAACGCGACGCCGCGGCGCTCGAACGTCTCAAAGTCGCGGGTGCTGATGAGCTCGGTGTTGACCCCGTGCCAGGACGCACCGACGACGGTGATGAGGTAGTCGTCGCCGAGCTTGACGATGCGGGGGTCCTCGAGGCCGAAGGTCTCGAGGTCGTTGGCGGGGGTGACGGCGGGGCCGATCTCACCGATTGAGACGCCGTCGTGGAGGGTGACGACGCGGAGGTGGCTGGTGAAGGTGAGGCGGGTGAAGCCGGTGTCGTGGAACTTGACCCAACGCGGGTCGAGCGTGTCGACGCGATCGGCTTCGATCCAGTCGACGACCTGCTCGCCCTCGGCGGTGTAGCGGGGCGAGGCGACGTAGCCGTCGCGGGTCTCGGCGGGCCGCTCGGCGACGCGGACGAGCAGGACGACGCGGCCGTCGTCGAGCTGGATCGCACCGGGGTTGAACGTGCCGATGACGGCGAAGTCGTCGCGGGTCGGCGGCAGGTCGGCGGGGGTGATGAGGCGGACGGTTTCGAGGCGTGGGAGCGGTAGCAAAGGCGCGGGTCCGTGTGGAGGTGAAGGGGCCGGCCCCCCGGCCGGGGGCACGTCGTGGGGAGGATGGTAAGCGATTTGGGCCGCGGCCCGGTGCGGGGCTATGGTGGCGCGGATGGACGGCGACCGCCTCAATTTCGTGCTGCTGATCGGCGAGGACACCGGCCGGCACCTCGGCTGCTACGGCGAGGCGTACGCCCACACGCCGAACCTCGACCGCCTCGCCGCGGAGGGCTGCCGGTTTACCAACGCGTTCTCGCACGCGCCGGTGTGCGCCCCCAGCCGCAGCGGGATCGTGACGGGGCGGTACCCCTGGTCGATCGGCACGCACCCCATGCGGTCGACGCTGCTCGACCCGCCGCGGCTGTTCACCCACGAGCTGCGGGACGCGGGGTACCACGTCGCCTGGCCGACCAAGACCGACTTCAACTTCGAGCCGCCCGGGGGCTTCGCGGACACGACCGAGGACCGGTGGAAGGATGAGCTGCCGGGCGAGCCGTTTTTCGTGTTTCGCAACTTCGACGTGACGCACGAGTCGGCGGTGTGGGACACGCCCAACTGGCGCGGCGAGTCGCACGCGGAGCGGACGGCGGACCTGCCCGACGCGCTGCGTCACGACCCGGCGGGGGCGCCGGGGGCGCCGTACCTGCCCGACACGCCGGTGGTGCGGCGGGACATCGCGCGGTACTTCGACTGCCTCTCGCTGCAGGACCGACAGATCGGCGAGGTGCTGGCGACAATCGACGCGTCGCCGGCGCGGGACCGGACGGTGGTGATCTATATGACCGATCACGGACGCGGGTTGCCGCGGGAGAAGCGGTGGTGCTACGACGCGGGGGTGCACCTGCCGCTGATCGTGCGGTGGCCGGGCGTGCTGGAGCCGGGGTCGACCGATGGGCGGCTGGTGGCGTGGGTGGACCTTGCGCCGACGGTGCTGTCGCTGGCGGGGGTGGCGGTCCCGGAGGCGTACGACGGGCGGGTGTTTCTTGGCGGGGCGGCGGGCGAGCCGCGGGATTATGTCTACGCCGGACGCGACCGGATGGACGAGGCGTACGACCGCCAGCGGATGGCGCGGTCGGCGGATTACCTCTACCTCCGTAACGATTTTCCCGCGTTGCCCTGGGCGGTGCACCAGACGTACATGGAGCAGGAGCCGACGTTCCGGGAGATGCGGCGGCTCGCCGCGGCGGGCGAGCTGCACGGCGACGCGGCGGTGTTCATGCAGCCGACCAAGCCGCCCGAGGAGCTGTACGCCGCGGACGATCGGCACTGTGTCCGCAACCTCGCCGATGACCCGGATCACGCCGCGGCGCTGCGGCGGCACCGCGAGGAGCTCGACCGCTTCGTCGCCGCGACGGGCGACCTCGGCCTCACCGACGAGCGCGAACAGATCGACGCGGGGCTGACCAGGGACCGGCTGACCGACGAGTATCGGCCGCGGGTCACGCCGCTGCCCGGGGCGTACCGCGTGGGGCCGGCGACGGCCCCGGTGACGCGGGACGAGGCGGAGGCGTATGTCGCGTCGCTGCCTCCGTCGGCGCGGTAGCCGGGACGCTACGCGTCCCGCGTGGCACGCTGCGTTCAACTGACACGCATCGTGTCGTATGATCCCCCCATGCCCGGCCCCACCTGCAACCTCGACGCCCGCGGCAAGGCGATCCGCCTTGTCCTCGGGTCCGTCACCCTCGTCGTCGCCGCCGCCCTCGCCGCCGCGGTCCTCGCCGGCTGGTTGAGCCTGCCGTGGTGGTGGGCCGTCGCCGGCTGTGCCGCCGGCGCCGCGTTTCAACTCGCCGAGGGCTGGTCCGGCTGGTGCGCCCTCCGCGCGATGGGCGTTAAAACCCCCTTCTAAACCCACGCCTGCACCTCAGCCTCGGCCTCGGCGTCGGCCGCTTCAGCGGACGGTGGTCAGCGCTACAATTTATCTCACCGTCACCCCTCACCTCCGGAGCCGCCCATGAACGACCACCTCACCGACATCACCATGATCCTCGACCGCACCGGCTCCATGGCCTCCATCGCCGACGACGTCGTCGGCGGCGTCAACGACTTCATCAGACAGCAGAAAAAGGCCCCCGGCGACGCCCGCTTCACCCTCGTCCAGTTCGACGCCCAGGACCCCTACGAGGTGATCCACGACGCGGTGGACATCCGCGACGCCGGCCCGCTCACCGGCTACAACCCCCGCGCCGCGACGCCCCTGCTCGACGCGGTGGGCACCGGCATCGTCCGCACCGGCGAACGCCTCGCCGCCATGCCCGAAGCCGACCGCCCCGGCCGCGTCGTTTTCGTCATCGTCACCGACGGCGAGGAAAACTCCAGCGTCGAGTACACCCGCGACCGGGTCAAGGCCATGATCGAGACGCAGGAGACGCAGTACGCCTGGCAGTTCGTCTTCCTCGCCGCCGACGCCGCCGCCTTCGCCCAGGCGGGCGGCATGGGCTTCAGCGCCGACAAGTCCAGCCGGGTGGGCAAGACCGGCCGGGGCATCAAGGCCGCCATGTCCGTCTCCTCCGCCAAGCTCGCGAAGTTCCGCGCCAGCTTCGACGCCGACGACCTCAGCTACACCGCCGCCGACCGCGCCGAAGCCCAGGTCGAAGTCGACCGCGAAAGCGATTCGCCCACGACATGACGGTGGTTGGCGTCAGAGCGGTTGACGCAAACTTCCTCCAGTAGCCGCGTTGCTACGCAACTCGGTCCGCGACGCGTAGCGTCGCGGCTATGGCGGGGCTGGCCGGGGCAGAGTCTTTAATGCCCCGGAACCCCTGAACATGCACGCGTTCTGCGGTGACGCTTCCGGGGCTTCCCAAGGCGTCAGCCCCGGCCACCCAGGCCTACGACGACGCCAATTACACCAGCCGCGGCTTGACGGGCCGCGTCCGGTCCACCCCGCCCGTCGCACCGCGACGGACGCTCTCGCAGCCACCTACGCCGCGCGGTGGACCTCGACCCCCGCCGCCGCACGCCCCTCCGCCGCGAGGCGGCGGCCGACCTCCGCCAGCGCCCGCCGCAGCACCGCCGTGGTGCTCCGTCGGTGGGCGACGCTCTCGCGCTGCGCTTCGGCGACAGCGCGGCGGCCGGCGGCGTCGCCCACCCACCGCGCCAGCAAGCGGCGCAGCGACGCCGCGTCGTGGAACGACGTCTCGTCCCACCGCGGTAGCGTCGCGGCCGCCGCGGACCGCTCCGCATCCCCCCGCCCAATCAAACCCAGCGACGCCGCCTCCGACGCGTACCGGACCTCGCCCTCGCCCTCGCCCTCCCCCGCCCCCGCCCGCTCCGCCCGACGCGCCACGTAAAACCCTCCGGCCACCAGCCCGTCCAGCAGCCCGGGCCCCGGTGCCGCGCCAAGCTCCACGCACAGGTTGACCTTCGCGTCGCGGATCAGCCGCTCCCGCTCGATCCCGTGCCCCAGCGGCCCCCGCGCGAACGCCGCCAACGCCGCGTCGTCTTCCCACCCCTCCCCGTAGATAGATAGCCCCAACCCGAGCTCCGCCGCCGCCGCCGCGACCCACCGCAGCGCCTCCCGCGCGTGCAGCACCCGATGCAGCGGACGCACCGCCCGCGCGACCCGCGCCGCCTCCGCACCGCCGTCACCCCTCGCATGCTTGCATTCTCTACCACCGTCACCCGCCGCTTGCGTGGCCGCTTCGACACCGCCGCCGCTCTCGTACAACCGCAACAGCCGCAGCCCCGCCGCGTGCACCGCCCCGTCGTCCCCGTGCCGCGCCACCCACGCCCCGGGCGTCCCCGCCATCCCCCGCGCGATGCACATCACGTCCGGCCCGATGCACTCCCACAACTCCGGCCGCGCCGGCACCCGCGTCGACCACGGCACCGCGATCACCCGATCGTCCCCCCTCGCCACGTCCGACCCCGGCGGAGCCAACACGAACTCTCGCCGTCGCGACGCCTGCCCCGCCGCGGCGACGTCGTCCATGGACCACCGCACCAGCGGCAGCGCCTCGGGGAACACCCCCTCGAGCGACTCGGCACCCGACCCGACCACCAGCACCACGTCCGGCTTCACCTCCACCAACGACCGCGCCACCGCATAACCCGTCACCCGCTCGTGCGGCGCCTCGGCCGCCAGCCGCCGCGTCCGCCAGCCCAGCCGCCGCAACGCCTCCACCGCGTGGTCCAGCACCGGCCGGCCCTCCGCGTCTTCCCCCTCGCCCACCACCAGCGCCCGGCCTTTGCGCGACAGCCCCACCGTCATCGCGGCCGGCTCAAAGCCCTCGTAACCCGACTCCGCCATCCCCCGCCACTTCTGTTCCAGCGCCGCCCGCCGCGACCGGGCCCGCGACAACGCCCGGCCCACCGCCCGCCGCGCCGGGCCCTCACCCACGTTCACCGTCGGCAGCTCCAGCCGGTCCGACTCGACCAGCATCCCCTCAAACGCCGCGGCCGCGCCGTCTCCGAGGTACCAATGGAACGAGTCATCCCGCAGCGGGCCCGTCGCCGCCGACCAGTCGTGCAGCATCAGGCACGCCACCGCCCGCTCGCCGTCCGGCTCGACAACGAACACCGGCCGACCGACCGCCGCGTCCGCGCCGTCCGCAACGTCCGCAAGCCCCGATGCGAGCGCGGCCACCGCGTACCCGTCGCCCACCCCCGACAGCACCAGCGGCTCGCCCGCCGCCTGGCGCAGCGCCTTCGCCGCCGCGGCCCTCGGATCGCTTGAAGCATTCGCCGCATCCGGAGCGGTCCGCAGCGCGAGGCGCAGGAAACCGCCGCGGTCCTGCTGCAGGCGGAACCGCCGCGCCGCCGCCAGCGGGTCCACTTCGACAAGCTGTTGATACACCCCCGGCCGGTACCGCCGCAGCGCCGCGAGGTTGCGCGCCAGCCGCGCCACCGCCCCGACGTGCCGCGACGACTCGGGCAGCCTCGCCACCGCCCGGCCCGCCGCGTCGTAGTCCCGCTCGACCACCAGCTTCCAAGCCCGCTCCACCGCCGCCCGCACCTCCGCCGCGTGCGGCTCGGGGGACGGGGTCGGGGTCGGGGATGATCCCGGGGGCGGCGCGGGCGGAGTTTTGCGGTCGGTTCTGGCTGCCATGGTGCGGGATAACCCGCCGTTCCATCGGCCGCCCCCGCCACGGCGCTACACAAAACCGGGGAGCCGCCGGAATGCACCCGCGCCATAGCCGCGGCCTAATAGGCCGCGCCGACCAAAGCCGTACAGGCCGGGTTGCCACACTTCATTAAGAAGCTGTAGATGAGCACACGCACGGGGTGCCACACTGCATCCCGCCGCTCGGGGGGGGTGCGGTGTGCCGGTGTGACCCCCGCGCCACGTCGCTCTCGGTCGTCACACCGCACCCTCCGCAAAGCCTCCGGGATGCGGTGTGGCACCCTAAACAACGCACGGGGTGCCACACTGCATCCCGCCGCTCGGGGCGGGTGCGGTGTGCCGGTGTGACCCCAGCGCCACGTCGCTCTCGGTCGTCACACCGCACCCTCCGCAAAGCCTCCGGGATGCGGTGTGGCATCCTAAACAACACACGGGGTGCCACACTGCATCCCGCCGCTCGGGGCGGGTGCGGTGTGCCGGTGTGACCCCCGCGCTACGTCGCTCGCAGTCGTCACACCGCACCCTCCGCAAAGCCTCCGGGATGCGGTGTGGCACCCCGAGGATTGATGTGAAACCGCTCCTTGACGGCTTCGGCTCTGGAGATCGAGAAGCATTGCCGAACCCGCTACCTCCCCCACCCGCGCCCTACGATGCCGCTCCCCGGCGGGTACCCCGCCTTCGCCGCCAACCGTCATGCCGACCTACACCGACACCCTCTCGCCCGACGCGGCGGCGGCCGATGGACCGCCCGGGCGCGAGCCCCCGGCCGAACCGGCACGCCCGCCGCAGCCCGACCCCGACGCCAACCCCGACGCCCCCGGCGCCCCCGGTGCGCTCGCGTGGGCCTTCCGCGCCGTCGTTGTCCTCGTGCTCGTCGCAGTCGGCGTCGGCGGGTTCGTCTACCTCGTCGAGACCGCGCCGCACCCCGGGGTGGTCGACCCCAAGGAGGCGGCACTCGCCGTGCCCGTGTTCGAGGTCCGCCCGGTCGAGGTCGCGCGGCAGTGGCGGGGCTACGGCACCGCCGAGCCCGTCGATTCCGCCGACGTCCCCGCCCGCGTCTCCGCCACCGTCGAGCGGATCGCCGACGACGCCGACCCGGGCGCCCGCGTCGACTCGGGTCAGCCCCTCGTCTGGCTCGACGACTCGGACTTCGTTCAGCAGGTCACCATCGCCGAGCAACGCCTCGCCGAGATCGACGCCGCCCTCGACCAGCTCGACACCGAAGAGGCGTCGCTGAAACAGCGGCTCGAACTGGAGGAGGAGGACGTGTCGCTCGCCCAAGCGGAGCTCGACCGGCTGGAGACGCTGGAGAACCGCGGCGTCGCCAACCAGCAGGACCTCGACGACGGGCGGCGGATGATCAACACCGCGAAGCGCTCCCGCCTCGCCACGCGAGAGGCGCTCGACAGCACGGGCCCCCGCCGCCGCTCGCTGCTCGCCCAGCAGGCGTCGCTCCGGGCGAGCATCGAGATTGCCCGGCTCAACCAGCAGCGGTGCACCATCACCAGCCCGCTCGGCGGCGTGCTGCAGTCGGTGGACGTCGAGGTCGGCGAGGCGCTGGCCGCGGGGCAGCGCGTCGCGCGGGTCGTCGCGCCCTCGCCGGTGGAGGTGCCGATCCGGCTACCCGCCTCGGCGCAATCCACCGTCAACGTCGGCGACCCGGTCACCCTCCGCGCCACCGCCGGGGGCACCGGCGGCGGCGGGGGTCCGACGTGGACCACCACCGTCGCCCGCATCGCCCCGGAGGAGGACCCGCAGACGCGGACCATCATCGTGTACGCCGTCGTCGCCGATGAGCCGGATCGACCGGCCCCGACGCCCGGCGCGTTCCTTGAGGCCACCATCGCCTCGGGCGACGCCGCCGACCGGCTGGCCGTCCCCCGCCGCGCCAAGCGCGGCGGCCGAGTCCAGGTCATCCGCGACGGCGTCGCCCAGAGCGTCGAGGTCGACACCGACTACGACGTCGGCCGCACCTTCCCCCAGACCGGCCTGCCCGACGACCAGTGGTCCGTGCTCACCGGCGGCCTCAACCCCGGCGACCTGGTCGTCGTCAACGCCGGCTCCCTCATCGCCGACGGCCAGCGCGTCGACCCCCGCCTGCCGGGCGAAGCGGATGCCAAACCTCCACCCGCTGAAGCCGGAGGATGACCCGGCCGGCCGTTTCGGGCTTCGCCCAAAGGCAGGCTGGAAGCCTGCCCCACCCCAGTAAATAGTTCTCCCTGTTCCCTGTTCCCTGTTCCCTGTTCTCTGTTCCCTGTTCCCTGGTTCCCTGTTCCCTGATCCCTGATCCCTGATCCCCCATGTCCCTCGCCTCCTTCGGCGTCCGCAAGCCGGTCGTCACGAACCTGCTGATGTTCGCCGTGATCGCCGCGGGCCTCATCGCCGCGTCGCAGCTCCGCCGCGAGTTCTTCCCCGAGCAGGACCCCGAGAACATCCTGCTCACCCTGCCCTACCCCGGGGCCACGCCCGAGGAGGTCGAGGAAGCCCTGGCGATCAAGGTCGAGAACGCCCTGATCGACCTGGATGAAATCGACGACATCACCGCCACGCTCGGCGAGGGCGGGGGCACGCTCACCGCCGAGGTCCGCGAGGGGGCCGACCCCGACGAGGCGCTCGACGAGGTCGAGCGGGCCATTGACGCGCTGCGGGACCTGCCCGACGAGGCCGAGGACATCACGGTCCAACTGCTCGAGCCCCGCCTGCCGGTGATCCGCCTCGCCCTGTTCGGCGACATGAGTGAGGACGTGCTCAAGGACGCGATCCGCGGCGTCCGCGACGACCTGCTCTCCCTGCCGGGCATGGGCGAGGTGCTCGTCGACGGCGTCCGCGACTACGAGCTCCGCATCGACGTGCGGCACGACGAACTCCTGCGACAGGGCATCAGCCTCCCCCAGGTCGCCGCCGCCGTCGAGGCATATATGGACGAGGTGCCCGGCGGGACGGTCAAGAACGTCGGCGGCAACATCAAGGTCCGCACCATGGGCGTGCCCGAGCGGGCCCGGGCGATCCGCGGCATCGTCGTCCGCGGCGACCCGACCGGCCAGGCCGTCACCGTCGGCGACATCGCTGCGGTGAACGAGGGCTTCACCGACGACCGCGTGATCAATCGCTTCAACAGCCGCCCGGCCGCGGTGCTCACCGTGTTCAAGGTCGGGCAGCAGGACATCGTCAACATCGCCAAGATGGTCCGGTCGTACGTGCACGGCCGGCGGGGCGAAGCGTTCGACGGCAACTGGCTCGACCGGCAATTCGGGTCCGACCGGCTCGCCGCGTACGAGCTCGGCCGGCGGTCGCCCCACCCCCTGCCCGCCGGGGCCGAGGTCGCCGCGCTCAGCGACCTCGCCCGCTTCGTCGAGGGCCGCCTCGACCTCTTGGTCCGCAACGCGGGGTACGGCGCCGTCCTCGTCTTCGCCACGCTCCTGCTCGTGCTCAACTGGCGGGCCGCGTTCTGGGTCGGCGTCGGGCTCATCATCGCCCTCATGGGCACGCTCGTGCTCATGGCCGCGGTCGACGTCACGCTCAACCTCCTGACCATGTTCGGGCTCATCGTCGTGCTCGGGCTCCTCGTCGACGACGCCATCGTCGTCAGCGAGAACATCCAGACCCTGCATGAGGGCGGCGAGCCCGCGCTCGACGCCGCCATCCGCGGGACCGACATCGTCACCTGGCCGGTCGTCGCGACGGTGCTCACCACCGTCGTCGCGTTCATCCCGCTGCGCTTCGTCAAGGGGTCCATCGGCGACCTGCTCGGCGCGCTGCCGCTGGTCGTCGGCTGCGCGTTGATCATGTCGCTGATCGAGTCGCTCTTGATCCTGCCCAGCCACATGGCCCACAGCCTCAAGAAGCGCGACGACGTGGTCGCGCGCCGCCTCGCCGCGGAGGCGGCGGGTCGGCCGCACCGCCCGTCGCGGCTGCAACGCCTCGAAAACGGCCGCGACCGTTTCCTCCAGCAGCGGATGATCCCCGCCTACGCCGCCGCGTTGGCGTGGTGCCTCCGCCACCGCTACCTCGCGGTCCTCGCGACCGTGATGGTGCTGCTGTTCTCGCTCGGGCTGGTCGCGGGCAAGCGGGTGGGGTTCGTGTTCCTGTCCAACAGCGACGCGGAGACGGTGATCGTCGACCTGCGGATGCCCATCGGCACGCCGCTGGAGACCACCGAGCGGGCCGTCGCCGCGGTCGAGGCCGCCGCCGAGAGCCAGCCCGAGGTCAAGAGTGTCGCGTCGGTCATCGGCCAGAGCGCGAACATCGACACGGGCGAGAGCAGCGCCGTGTCGACGCACATCGCCCAGATGTTCGTCGAGCTGTACTACGTCGAGCTGCGCGAGCGTGAGTCGTCGCAGGTGATCGCGTCGATCCGCGAGCGGCTGCGGGACAAGCTCGTCGGGGTGGACCGGATCGGCTTCAGCGAGATCAGCGGCGGGCCCGGCGGGCCGGACATCACCGTGCGGATCAGCGGCGCGCGGCCCGAGCGGCTCCGCGCCGCGGTCGCCGACCTCAAGCACGAGCTCGCCACGTTCGCCGGCGTCGTGGGCATCGCCGACGACGGCGACCTCGGCCAGGCCGAGCAACGCATCGTCCCCCGCCCCGCCGACGTCCGCAGCGTCGGGCTCACCCCCCGCGACGTCGCCACGCAGGTCCGCGGGTTCCTCTTCGGCATCGACGCCCACACGTTCGCCGAACGCCAGGAAGACATCGACGTCCGCGTCCGCCTCGACGAGGACACCCGCCGCGACCTGGCCGCCATCGAGCAGAGCTGGCTCGTGACGCCCGCCGGTCTGACGGTCCCCCTGGGCGAGATCGCCGACGTGGAGGAGGCGACGACCTACGCCACGATCACGCGGATCGACCGTAAGCGGAGCGTTACCGTCACCGCCGACACCGTGCCGAGCGTCAGCCCCGAGGACATCACGCAAGCGCTCGACCTCGACGCGCTGCGGGCGAAGTACCCCGACCTGAACATCGCCTACGCCGGCCGGCAGGAGCAGCTCGGCGACGCGTTCGCCTCGCTGCCGCTGGGCATGGCCGCGGCGTGCGGGATGATCTACGTCATCCTCGCGTGGCTGTTCTCGAGCTACACCCAGCCGCTGATCGTCATGCTCGTCATCCCCTTCAGCCTCATCGGCGTGGTCTGGGGCCACCTCCTGCTCGGCTACGACATCACGTTCCTCAGCCTCATCGGCATGGTCGCCCTCTCGGGCATCGTTGTCAACGACTCGCTCATCCTCGTCGAGTTCTACAACGACGAACGCCGGCAAGGCGCGACCGTCTACGACGCGCTCATCGCCGCCGGCCGCGCCCGCTTCCGCGCCATCCTCCTCACCACCGTCACCACCGTGCTCGGCCTCACGCCGCTCATCCTCGAACAATCCTTCCAGGCCAAGTTCCTCATCCCCATGGCCATCAGCATCGCCATGGGCCTCGTCTCCGCGACGGCGCTGATCCTCGTCGTCCTGCCCTGCTTCATGCTGATCTTCGACGACATCAAGGCGGCGTCGTACCGGATGTGGTTCGGCCGGCCGCGTCCGGCGGCGGTCGGACCGTCACCCGGTTAGCCGCCGGGCTTGTCCCGGCGTTTGCGACCACCCGAAGCGCCGGGACAAGCCCGGCGGCTAACGGCGGTGGCGGGGTCGTACGGCACCAGGTTCTTCCACGGTTGGCGGCGTTTGCCCTCCTTCTCCGGGTTCGCTTCGACGTACCGGATCGCACGCTCCACGTCCTCGTGCTCATCGAGGTAGACCTTCCACGCTTGATCGGCCCAGCACGAACGCTGCACCGGGACCTCGTCGGTGGCGAAAGGATGAATGCCCTCCGCGATCAGGCGACGGGTGGCGAAGGCTTTAAGGTGGCCGATGACCTGTGACGGGTGACGCTCGGTCGCACCGACCACGACGTGCACATGGTCCGGCAGGACGGCGAGCGCGTGCAGGCGGTAGCCCGACGCGGCCGCGGCGTCTGCGATGCCTTGGGCGATGGCCCTCGCCTGCAACCCGTCGAAGCACACCGGCGGGAACTTCAACGCTTCCTTCGCCCGTTGCCGGAGCGCGTGGTCGTGCGGCCGTTGGGCGATGCTGTGGCGGGTGTCGACCTTGGTCGCCGGGCCGTAGCGGAGGAGCTCCCAGCTCCCGATCCAGTCAGACCACGACCCCCGCGGGTCATTGGGGAGCCAGAACCCGTAGGCGCTGAAGATGCCGTGGAAGGCGTACACGGCGGCAATGTAGCGTTAGCCGCCGGGCTTGTCCCGGCGCTCCGCGTGGTCGCAAACGCCGGGACGAGCCCGGCGGCTAACGAGATTGGGATCGCCGGGAGCGCCGGGATGAGCCCTGCGGCTAAAGCGCTAACGCTCCAGGCGTGGCAGCACCGCAGCGAGGTTCTTCTCCCACGGCGGCATCGCTCCCGCGATGGCCTCCGTGCGGGACAGGTCGAGCACGCTGTACGCCGGGCGCTTCGCCGGGCGGGGGTACTGGGCGGACGAGCAGGGCTGGACGTCGCACCGGTGGCCGAGCTGCTTTGCGATCTCCACGGTGAACTCGTACCACGTGCACGACCCCCCGTCGGTGACGTGGTACGTCCCGCTGTCGCCGTCGTGCAACAGTTTGTGCGACACCCGGGCGAGGTGCTCGCTGCTGGTGGGGCGGCCGGCCTGGTCGTCGACGACCTGGAGCGCGTCCTTCTCCGCCGTGAGCTTCGCCATGGTGCGGACGAAGTTTTTGCCCCACGGCGCGTAGAGCCAGCTCGTGCGGATCAGGCGGTAGAGGCAGCCCGAGTCGCGCACGCCCCGCTCGCCCAGGGCCTTGCTCCGGCCGTAGGCGTTGATCGGGTGGATCGCATGGTCCACGCGGTACGGCTCGACCGCCTTGCCGTCGAAGACGTAGTCGGTGGAGTAGTGCACGAGCGTCGTGCTGAGGTCGTGGCAACGCGCCGCGAGGGCGGCGACGCCGTGGCCGTTCACCGCATCTGCATACTCGGCATTGGTCTCGCAGCCGTCGACGTCGGTGTACGCGGCGCAGTTGACGACCGTCCGCACGCCGTCGGGCAGGGCGGCCTCCACCGTCTCAGGCCGGGACAGGTCCAGCCGGTCGCGGCCGAGGACGGCGTACTTGGCACCCTGCATCTCCAGCAGCTCACGCCACGCCCGCGCCAACATCCCGTTCCCGATCACGACGATGTCCTGCCACTCCTCAAGCATCACGCACCCCCTTCGTACACGAACGGGCTGTCAAACTCGGCCAGCGTCGGGTGCCTGCGGTCCTTATCCGACAGCGTCGCGGTCGCAAGATCGGCCTGCCAGTCGATCCCGAGCGCCGGGTCGTCGAAGGCGAGGCCCGCGTCGCAGTCGGGGGCGTAGACGTCGTCGACCTTGTACTGCACGAGGCAGTCGGGGGTGAGCGTGGCGAAGCCGTGGGCGAAGCCCTTGGGGATGAAGAGCTGGTGGCCGTTGTCGGCGCTGAGCACCTCGGCGACGTGCTGGCCGTAGGTCGGCGAGCCCTTGCGGATGTCGACCGCGACGTCGAGCAGGGCCCCGAGGACGCAGCGGATGAGCTTGGCCTGGGCGTGGGGCGGGCGTTGGAAGTGCAGGCCCCGGATCGTGCCGCGGGTGGCCGAGAGCGACTCGTTGTCCTGCACGAACGCGACGTCGAGGCCCGCGTCGGCGAAGCGTTTTTCGCTGTACGTCTCGGCGAAGTAGCCGCGGTGGTCGCCGAAGCGTTTGGGCACGAGGCGTTTGACGCCGGGGAGTTTCAGGTCGGTCACGTCCATGGGCGTCGGATCGTACGGGGCGGGGGGTGGGGCGGCAAAAGGGCGGGGGCGGGGAGGGGAGCGCGGCGGAGCCGCGTCGCTTCGTGGTGGGGGACTCGCCGTGCACGATCCCGACTATCATCGGTCCCGCGTCGCGACCCCGTCCACGCTCGCCACCGCCCCGACCCGATAACCCGCGGGCGGGGCGGCATGACGCACCTTTTGCACCGCTTGCCGGAGAACCCTCATGCCCATCGAGATCACCATGCCCCGCCTGTCCGACACGATGGAGGAGGGCACGCTCATCAAGTGGCGCGTCGCCAAAGGCGACAAGGTCGCGTCGGGCGACCACCTCGCCGACGTCGAGACGGACAAGGCGACGATGGAGCTGCAGGCGTTCGACGATGGGACGGTGGCGAAGCTCGCCGCCGAGGAGGGCGCGACGGTGCCGGTGGGCGACCTGATCCTGCTGCTGGCCGAGGAGGGCGAGGACGTGGAGGCGGCTTCGCAGGGATCGGGGAACGGGGATCAGGGATCAGGCTCGGGCGGTGAGGGGAAGCAAAAGGCGGACGATAAGCCGGAGCCGGTGGAGAAAAAGGGTGAGATCAAGGCGGGGTCGGGCTCGTCCGGGGCGGCGAAGTCCGGGGGTGATGCGGCTTCCGGAGGGGATGCTGATTCCGGGGGCGGTAAGCTCCGCATCTCGCCGCTGGCACGCAAGCTCGCCGACGAGCACGGCGTGGACATCAGCCGGGTCAAGGGCACCGGGCCCGACGGCCGCATCATCAAGCGCGACGTGCTGAGCGCGGCCAAGGGCGGCGGCGAGGCAAAGACGGAGACGGCCGCCGAGCCCGCGACCACGCAAGTGTCGGCGTCCACCTCCCCCACGGCATCCCCCACCCCGGCATCCTCCGCCCCGGCGTCGCCCGCTTCAGCGGGCGGTCTCGAGAAAAAATCCATCAAGCTCAGCGGCATGCGCAAGACCATCGCGAAGCGCCTCGTCGAATCCAAAACCACCGTCCCGCACTTTCAGGTCTCCACCGACGTCAACATGGACCCGCTCCTCGAACTCCGCGCCACGATCAACGGCCAGCTCGAGAGCCAGGGCATCAAGCTCAGCGTCAACGACTTCATCACCAAGGCCGTCGCCGTCGCCTGCCTCGACCACCCCGCGGTGAACAGCAGCTGGGCCGGCGACACCATCGAGCAGCACGGCAGCGTCCACGTTGGCGTCGCCATCAGCCTACCCCCGGAAAAGGGCGGGGGCCTCCTCGTCGCCACCCTCCGCGACGCGCACACCAAAGGCCTGCGTCAGATCAGCACCGAGGTGAAACAGCTCGCCAAGCACGCCCGTTCTGAAAAGGGCCTCACCGTCGAGCAGATGTCCGACTCGACCATCACCATCTCCAACCTCGGCATGCCGCAGTACGGCGTCACGCAGTTCAACGCGATCGTCAACCCGCCCAACGCCGCGATCATCGCCGTCGGGGCCGCGCTCGAAAAACCCGTCGTCCGCGGCGGCGCGATCGTCGTGGGGCACGAGATGAACATGACCCTCTCGGGCGACCACCGCGTCATCGACGGCGCGAGCGGGGCCGAATACCTCGCCACCGTCCGCCGCCTGCTGGAAAACCCCGCGGCGCTGCTGGTTTAACGCTCAACATCTCCCTCTTAGCCCGGCCGCTTGCGGCCGCGGTAATTCGTGTCGCAAGCGAACCGCGGCCGCAAGCGGCCGGGCTAAGAGGTGGTGGTCGGTGATGCCTGGGGCAACGCCAGTCGCTCGCGGATCGCGGCGTGCACCGTTGCGCGGTCGGCGCTGCCGTCGACGTGGACGACGAGTTCTTTTTGCTCGAAGAGGTCGACGGTGGGGCGGGTCTTGGTCTCGAAGTCGTCGAGGCGTTGGCGCAACGCGGCCTCGTTGTCGTCGGGGCGGGCGACGAGCGGGCCGCCGCAGACGTCGCAGGTGTCGGGGCGTTCGGGGCGGTGGTAGATGAGGTTGTAGTCGAGGCCGCACTGACCGCAGACGCGCCGGGCGAGGGCGCGTTCGACGGTGACCGAGCGGGGCACGTCGAGGTAGATCACCGCGTCGATGTCGTACGACTCGAGGAAGAAGGTGGCCTGGTCGAGGTTTCGGGGGAAGCCGTCGAGGATGAAGCCGTAGTTCCAGTCGTGCTGTTCGAGGCGGGTGCGGACGATGGTTTCGACGATGTCGTCGGGCACGAGGTGGCCGACCTCGATGATGCGTCGGATGCGGGCGGCGAGCTTGGTGTGGGCCTGGACGTGCCAGCGGAAGATGTCGCCGACGCTGATGTGGGTGAGGCCGAGTTCGTCCTTGAGCAGCGTCGCCTGCGTCCCCTTGCCGCAGCCCTGGGGGCCCATGATGATGTACTTGTGCATGGGGTTGGTTGAGCGCTAGGCGCCAGGAGTCAGGCGCTAGGAAAGACGGTCTCGCTCCACGGGAGTGTGGATGCTTGTCGAGTGGTGGGTGGGCGGGAGTATAGAAAGCTTGGGCCCGATGCAGGACGCGGGATGAGCGGGCGCCGTCGCCGGAGGGGGAGTTTGTTCAAGCGGAGGCGCGATCGGGGCGATAGAGCGGCAGGCGGTGAGCGGCCGAGCCGAGCAGTTTCGCTCTTGTAACGAGGATTCATAAGGTAGAACATTCAGTGCGAGTGCGAGTGCGAGTAGTTTTTTTCCTAGCGCCTAGCGCCTAACCCCTAGCGCCTCCCCATGCGCCGCCTCACCGACGCCCTCATCCTGCTGCTGGTGCTCGGCGTGTTGGCGGGGATCCTGCACCATCGCCGGGGCGCGGCGGCGGCGGTGGCGACGGCGGGGGACGTGAAGGTGGCGCTGACGCGGCTGTACGAGCGGGCGTCGTACTTCGGGGCGTTGGAGAACTCGATGCAGAAGACGGGGACGCCGTTCCCGGTGGCGGTGCTGCCCGAGTGGTTCGGGGCGAAGCGGCCGGTGAATGTGCTCCTGGCGGCGGAGCACCCGTGGCTGGACGTGGCCCCGCCGGGGGACGACGCGCTGCACCCGCCCGACCCGGTGGCGACGCGGCCGGGGCAGGCGGGGTTCTGGTACAACCCCGCGCGGGGCGTGTTCCGGGCGCGGGTCGCGGCGGACCTGAGCGATGCCGAGGCGCTGGCGCTCTATAACGAGCTCAACGGCACGGACCTGACGGCGCTGGACAAGGTGGCCGACGCGGCGCGGCAACCGCTGGCGTACGTCCCGGGGGAGACGCCCACGGCGTCGCTGGCGGCCCCGCTGTACCGCGGGGCGCTCCTGGCGCAAGAGGCTGCGCCCGAGGCGGCCGAGCCCGAGGGCGACGACATCTTTTTCTACAACCCCGACTCCGCGTGGGAGCGACAGTTCCGCGAGGCGGCGGAGGAAAAGCCCGCCCCCGAGCCGGCGGAGCGCCCGCGCCGGCTCACCGGGCGGGGCGGGCCGTGACACCCGCGGTCGGTTACTCGCAACTAATTTAGCCGGGGTCTAGCTAGAGCGAACGGCGCAAACTTTCTCTATTAGCCGCGTTGCTACGCAACGTGGTCCGCGACGCGTGGGGTCGCGGCTATGGCGGAAAGCTTCGACACCTGTTCTAGCGTGTAGGTCGAGCGAGGGGCGACACTCGACCGGGGTACCGTCACGACGCCACGCCGTCCCACCGGTCGCGGAGGAAGCTCACCGCGTTGCTCACGTCGCGGCGGAGCGCGGCCGCCTCTTCCCGTAGCGGCGTCTCGACCCGGGTGGCGGCGCGTGCGGCGGCCGTGGTGAGCCGCTGTAACCCGCCCGGCCAATCCGTCGCGCCGGCGAGCGGTGGCCACGCCACGTCGGGCGATAGGCGCGGCGTCGCGCCGAGCGCGAGGTCCGTCACGCGGCTCCAGGCCGCGACGGGGTCCGTCGGTGCGGCGGCCCCCGCTCCGACCGACTGCCCGCCACCGCCACCGCCACGGCCGACGGCCACCGGCGACGCCAAGGGCGCGGGGCCCGTCGGGGCCACGAGGTACGCCACGAGCAGGACGATCACCGCCGCGGCGGCGAGTGTGCCGGCACGCCATACCCACCGCTGCGGCGCGTGTTGCGGCGTCTGCGTCTGGCGGCCCGCACGGGAATGCGGCGCGGCTTGGGCGTAGTCGCCGACGGGATACGGCTGCCGGTCGATGATCTCGCGCCGCGTGGCCGCGCCGCGTCGCAGCCGTGCTTCGAGGGGTTGGTGGTGAGGGTTCATCATGGTTGCTCCATACGGCTCGTGCCATCGCGTACCGAGACACGCCATCACGCATCTTCACGATGCACAACGGCCGCCCTCGCCGGCCACGCCGAGGCGCGGCCCGACCGCCCGCAGCGGGTCCGGTGATCGATCGACAAGCGGCGACGGGCACGGCACCCGACGCGCCGCCGGGTCGGGGGCGTCCCCCGGCCGCAGCGCCTCGGCGAGGCGCCTGCGTCCGCGGTGCAGGGTGACACGGACCTGCACGCCGGTCTTCCCGGTGGCCGCGGCGACCTCGGCGGGGGTGAGGCCCTCGCCGTAGTGCAGCCACAGCGCGGTCCACTGCCCCGGCGTCAGCGTCGACTCGGCGAGCGACCAGAGGCTGTCCGCGTCCTCCCGCGCGATGGCGGCCTCGAGCGGGCCCGGCCGGGCATCCACCCGCTCATACCCGGCGCTCACCGGCCCGCCCCCGGGCGGCCGCGCCGCTTGCCGGCGGTGGTGATCCACCGTCAGCCGCAGCGCGACGGTGAACAGCCACGTGCTCCACCGCCGCGCCGGGTCGTAGCGGTGCAGGTTCTGGTACGCCTTGTAGAGCGCCCGCTGGGCGAGGTCCTCGGCGTCCGCCTCGGTGGCGACGCGCGGCCGCAGGAGGTGGATCAGCCGCCCGCGGTACCGCCGGTCGAGCGCCTCGAACGCCGCGACGCCCTCGCCGCCGCCCCGCTGGGCGAGGCGGGCGAGGGCGCTGTCGTCGGGCGTCGCGGGGTCGTGGTGCATCGCGGTATTGAAGTACACGGGACGCCGGAGCGTCTGCCGCTACGCGTCGGGGCGATGGGTCTACTCCATCGCCTTCATCAGGTCCAGCACCTCGCCCAGTTCGGCGGTGTCGACCCGCAGGTCGACGGTCACCTTCGCCTCGTCCCCGGGCCGCTGGATCGCCACGTAGTCGGACAGGTCGAGCGCCGCGGCCGCCTTGCGGTCATCCGCCGCGGCCATCTCGAGCATCGCGAGCCCACCCCGCAGGAGCTGCTCGATCTGCCGCGCTCGGCCGGCGTCGACGGTCGTGGCGGTGAGGGTAATAGCCGTCTGCTCGCCCGACGAGCCGACCATCTCCAGGCCCTTGATCATCGCGGCGATGTTGGACGCGGGCCCGTCGTTGCCGAACACCTCGCGCGGCAGCTCGTTGACGTAGGCCCGCATGAACGCGTCGCCGTCGAGCTCCACCGGCGCGAGCGAGGCGCCGGCCTTGACGCGGTCGACCATCGCCTCGACGAGCCGCTGGTCGCGTGAGGTGAAGGCGACGCCGTCCTCGCCGGGCATGACCGCGACGTAGTAGCGCTCCGGGTTGCCGTCGCCCTTTTCTTCGGGCAGGGCCGAGTGGATCATCACGCCCTGGTCGCCCTCGCCCCCGCCAACCCCCCCGGCGGCACCGCCGTAGGTGTACGACTCGTACCCGTCGGCGGCAAGGAGCAGGCCCTCGATGTTGGTCTGGGCCCGGCCGATGCCGAGCACCATGACCCCGTCCCGCGGGCCGAACCCGTTGCCGTAGGCGGCGAGGGTGGACACGTCGTTGCGGAGGTCGACGCCGAACATCTCCGACAGCCGGCCGATCATGGCGTCGACGTCCTGGCCCTCCTCCTGCGCCGCCCGCTCCTCAAGGGTGCGGCCAAGCCCGCTGTTAAACAGCTTGTGCACGTCGATGGTCAGCCCCCACAACGTGTCGTCGGGGACGAGCGACTGGGCCTGCTGCGCGGGGGCGGGGGCGGCGGCGAGGCAGACGAGCAGGGCGGCGGGGGGATGAGGCGGCTGAACATGGCGGGCTCCGGTGGAGGTGAGGGTTCATACAGCAGTGATACGCACCCCGGCGGGCGGGCGTTACACCCCGGCCCCGCCGCGTCGGTCCTTGCTCCAGGCGTAGCGGGTGACGCGCCAGCATCCCGGACGGCGGAGCGGAAACCGCAGGACGGCGGCGCGTCTGCCGATATGCGGCTGTTTTACAACGACCATCAAGGTGCCACACTGCATCCCGGAGGCTTTGCGGAGGGTGCGGTGTGATGGCTGAGAGTAAGGTCACGCCGCGGCCACACCCGCACACCGCACCCGCCCCGAGCGGCGGGATGCGGTGTGGCACCCCTGGCAGACGGCTATGGGACAGCTTCTACGCGGGGGACTCAACCGTCGGAGTCCAAGGCGGCGGCCATCGCGGCGCGGATGGCGTCGGGGGCGAAGCCGCGGCGGGCGAGTTGGCCGTAGAGGCGGCGCTTGCGGGCGGCGGGGTCGAGCCGCTGCATCGACCGGACCTTCTTCAGGGCGAACGCGGTCGCGCCGTCGGCCTGCTCCTCACGGTCGTCGGTGGCGTCGGCGACGAGGCCGTCGATGAGCTCGCGGTCCACCCCCTTCTGCATGAGCTTCTGGCGGAGCAGCATCGGGCCGGCGGGCTTGCTGCGGGTCGTCTCCCGAATCAGCGCCTCGCCGAACGCCCGGTCGTCGAGGAAGCCGAGCTCGGTGAGGCGGTCGAGCACCCGCTCGATCACCTCCGGCGGGGCGGGCTCCTTCACGGTGCGGAGCTTCTGCCGCAACATCCCCCGGCTCATCGCCCGCCGGGCGAGGCGGCTGGTCGCGGCGCGGAACGCCTTGTCGTACACTACCGCGCCGCCGACCCGCTCCGCCAGGTCGTCGGTCCACGGCGAGCCGATCTTCAGGTCGAGGTCGGCGATGAGCTGGTTGGCGAGGGTGCCCACCGCCTTGCCGTCGACTTTGACCGTCGAGCGGTTGGGGTCGCGGTTGGTCGGGCGGAGCGCGGAGATGCGGGGCGGTTCGGGCATCGGGTGCAGATGATGTTACATCGCTCGCACAGCCGGGACGCTACGAATCGCAATAGCCGGGACCCTACGCGTCCCCGGGGGCCTTGCATGTACCATCACCGCCGATGACCCTGCTCGACGTCAAGTTCTTCTCCGAGTCGCTGGGGATGCAGACCGCGGCGACGGTGATCCTGCCGCAGCGGGCGTCGGCGGCGCAGATCGGCATCGGGGGCAGCGCGGCCGCGACGCCGGAGGGCGGCTGGCCGACGCTCTACCTGTTGCACGGGCTGTCGGACGACCACACCACCTGGCTGCGTCGCACGTCTATCGAAAGGTACGTCGCGTCGCTGGGCCTGGCGGTGGTGATGCCGAGCGTGCACCGTTCGTGGTACACGGACATGGCGGAGGGCGGCGCGTACTTCACGTTCGTGGCCGACGAGTTGCCGCGGCTGTGTCGGCGGTGGTTCCCGCTGTCGGACCGGCGGGAGGACACGTACGTCGCGGGGCTGTCGATGGGCGGGTACGGGGCGTTCAAGGCGGCGCTGCGGCACCCCGAGCGGTACGCCGCGGCGGCGTCGCTGTCGGGCGCCGTGGACTTCGCGCGCTACGCCGAGCAGACGACCGAGGGCCTCCGCGGGCGTGAGCTGCGGGCGATCGTCGCCGACCCGTCGGCGGTGCGGGGGTCGGACGACGACCTGTTCGCGCTGGCGGCGCGGGTGGCTTCTGGCGGGGGGGACGTGCCCGCGTTGTACGCCTGCTGCGGGACGGGCGACTTTTTGTACGACGACAACCTGCGGTTCCGCGACCACGCCGCGGCGGTGGGACTGCCGCTCCACTATGAGGAGCACGCCGGGCGCGAGCACGAGTGGGGGTACTGGGACGAGCGGGTGCGGGACGTGCTGGCGTGGCTGCCGCTGCAACGCGCGGACATGAACAACCCTTAGCCCGGCCGCTGACGGCCGACGGCTCTGACGGTGGAGAAAGCTGCGGCCGCAAGCGGCCGGGCTAAGAGGGCGTGGGGTCTGCGTCTTTCTGTGAGTTTGCCCCCCGCCCCCGGCCGACCTATCGTCACCTATCGCTCGGGGCGTCCCGCCGACCATCTGGCGGGACTGAGACGCACCCGTTGAACCTGATCCGGTTAGCCCCGGCGTAGGGAAGCGCACCCCCCCGGAAGTTTCCCCTACGAACCTTCCTTGATAAGGCGTGCAAGCTCCCCCCGCCCCGCGCAAGGAGCCCGCATGTCCACCGCAATTCAAACCGCTCAATCCAAAATCGAAATTGCTCCCTACACCCTCCCCCCCGTCGGCGGGAACCCGGGCACCTCGGCCGGCGTGACCACCCCCGGCAGCTTCGCCAACCCCGCGACCATCGCCCCCGGTGCGGCGGGGGCGGCCACGTTTTCCAGCCCCGACTCGCCGGGCATGCCGGGGCTGCCGACGAAGACGGCGTGGGACTTTTTGCCCGAGGGGTGGTACACGCAAGTGAGCGACGAAGCGGCAAAGCGACGTAGCGACGTAGGACTGGAACCGGACGATGGCGCAGCACCTACCGCTTCGTCGCCCCGTCGCTCCGTCGCTCCGTCGCTCTCCTTCCAACAAGCCGACGGCTCCACCCGCACCGTCACCCACCCCGCCGGCTTCACACCGTCGACCCAGCTCGAACACGCCCGCCTCGGGCACATCACCGCGGAGATGCGCCGCGTCGCCGAGCGAGAGCCGCACCTCACTGCGGCGCAGGTCCGCGACGAGGTGGCGGCGGGCCGCATGGTGATCCCCGCGAACAAGACGCACCTGAAGTATCACCTTGACCCGATGGCCATCGGCCGGGCGAGCAAGACCAAGATCAACGCGAACATGGGGGCCTCGCCCGTATCGTCGTCCACCGACGAGGAGGTCGAGAAGCTCAAGTGGGCCGAGCGGTGGGGCGGCGACACGGTGATGGACCTCTCCACCGGCGGCGACCTCGACGCAACGCGGCAGGCCCTCATCGAAGCGAGCAACGTGCCCATCGGCACCGTGCCCATCTACTCCATGATCATCGGCCGCAAGATCGAGGACCTCAACGAAGAGATCATCCTCGACACCGTCCGCCACCAGGCCGAGCAGGGCGTCGACTACATGACCGTCCACGCCGGCATTTTGCAGTCGCACATCAAGCTCGCTAAGAACCGTCTCATCGGCCTCGTCTCCCGCGGCGGGTCTTTGCTCGCCAAGTGGATGCTCACCCACAACGCCGAGAACCCCACCAACACCGCGTGGGAAGCCATCTGCGACATCTGCCGCGAGCACGACGTGACCTTCAGCATCGGTGACGGCTGTCGGCCCGGCGGGCTCGCCGACGCCACCGACGACCTGCAACTCGCCGAGCTGGTGGAGATCGGCAAGCTCACCGAACGCGCCTGGCGTAAGGGCGTGCAGGTCATGGTCGAGGGCCCCGGCCACGTCCCCCTCGACCAGATCGAGTTCAACATGAAGGCCCAGCGCCAGATCTGCCACGGCGCACCTTTCTACGTCCTCGGCCCGCTCGTCACCGACGTGTTCCCCGGCTACGACCACATCACCTCGTGCATCGGCGCGACCAACGCCGCGTACCACGGCGCGTCGATGCTCTGCTACGTCACGCCCAAGGAGCACGTAGGCCTGCCCAAGAAAGACGACGTGAAGCAGGGCTGCATCGCCTACAAGATCGCCGCCCACGCCGCGGACATCGCGCTGGGCATCCCCGGCACCCGCGACTGGGACGACGACCTCACCCGCGCCCGCGCCGCCCTGAACTGGCAGAAGCACTTCGACCTCGCCTTCGACGGGGATACCGCCCGGGCGTACCACGACGAGGACCTCGACGTCGACACCGACTTCTGCGCCATGTGCGGCCACGACTGGTGCAGCGTCCGCATTTCCAAGGAGATTCAGGACTGGGCCAGCGGCAAGGCCGACGGGTTCGAGCGGGGGAAGACGAAGAAGTCGCCGGGCCTCACGCCCGAGCAGGAGCGCATCCTCGAGCAGCGGGGCCACCTCAGCCCCGAGGAGATCCATAAGCTCGCTGCAAAGGTCAAGCACGCGGTCCCCCCCGGCCGTCCCGCTTCAGCGGGACGGGACGCCGACAAAGACGCCGACGCCCCCGGCAAAGCCTCCTGCCACTCCGACTACGTCGACCCCGACGAAGCCAAAAAGATGCAGGAGCGCCTCGTCCAACTCGACACCGCCGAGGTCAACGGGTTACGCAAAGCCGACTCGCTAATCTGACACCACCGTCTGAAGGCTTGTTCAACAACCTGCGGGTGCCACACTGCATCCCGGAGGCTTTGCGGAGGGTGCGGTGTGACGGCACCAAAGCGCGTTACGATTTGGTCACACCCGCACACCGCACCCGCCCAGAGCGGCGGGATGCAGTGTGGCACCCATTCGTGGGGCTATGACACAGCTTCTTAACGGGCAACGCGAAGCGTCCCGTGTTCAGCAGACCCTGAAGGGCCGACGATGCCGCACCGCCACCCTGCCGCTGACCCGCCACCGCGCCTGTTTGACTCGCTGTCGCGGCGGACGTACTGGCTCGGCGTGGGCACGCTGATGCTTGCGTTGATCGTCGTGTCGTGGTGGCTCGGGCTGTACACGGTCGAGGCGGTGGAGGAGCAGTCGCAGACGCGGGTGAGCGGGGGCGACCCGCTGGGCGAGTTTTTGTACTCGCCGCTGGGCAATGCGGTGGTGATGCTGGTGATGCAGTTTGTGCTGGCGAACGTGCTGTTCTGGGGCGGGGCGTGGGCGACGCGGCCGCTGTGGCGGGAGGACCCCCGGGCGGCGGGGTCGGGGCCGGCGGGGGATCAGGACTCGTCGAGGTAGCGACGCAGGGCCGCCGCGCCGCCGGCGTGGAACGCGGCGCGGGCTTCGGGGTCGGCGAGTCGGCGGAGGCGGCGCGTGCGTTCGGCGGGGTCGGGCACGGTGTCGCGGATCGTCCGCCGCAGCGGACGCGCCGCGTCGAGGAAGGCCGGCCAATCGGAATCCAGCGACGCGAGCAGCTCGTCCCGCACCGCCTTCGCCGCCGCCGCCGACCCGCCCCCCGAGTCGACCGCGACCGTCACCGGCCCCGCCTTGCCGCTCGCCATGAACGTCACGTCCCCCGCCCCCGCGTCGTCCGCCCGGTTGACCAGTACCCCGCGCTCCGCCGCCTCCGCCGCGACCGCCTCGTTCACCGCCGCGTGGTCCGTCGCCGTCACCACCAGGAACGCCCCGGCCAAGTCGCCGCGCCGGTAGCCCCGCTCGACCCGCTGTACCACCGACTCACCGAGGGTTGCATCTACATGAGGGGCGATCACGGTGACGTTGGCCCCCGCGGCAATCAGCGCCCGCGCCCGCCGCGCCGCCACCGCGCCGCCGCCGACGACCACGCACCGCCGACCGCCCACCCGTAACATCACCGCCAGTCCCGGCCGCTCGTCCATCCCCGGATCGTAAGGCCACCCGCCCCCGTTAGCCGCCGGGCTCGCCCCGGCGCTCCGCCCGCCGTGATGCGCCGCAACCACGAAGCCGCCCATGCCCTACGTCAACGTCCAGATCACAGCCGGCGCGAGCCGCGACCAGAAGCGCGCGCTTGTCGCCGAGATCACCGCTAGCCTCGTCAACCACCTCGGCAAGCGGCCCGAACATATCCACGTGGTCATCCAGGAAGTGGCCGAGGCGGACTGGGGCTTTGCCGGTCAACTGACCGACGAGTGGCGGGGCGACACTCAGGCCCCGCGCTGATCGCGTTCGTGGCGAGACGCTGGCACCCGCTCGGCGGCTAACGCGTTCGGACATCGACGTATGATCCCGCTTCGCGTTGCCGCCCGTCGAGCGCCCCGCCCGCGGCCCACGCCCCCCTTGCCCATGCCCCGCCAGCTCCTGCGACAACTCGAACGCCACGCCCGGCATCGCGGCGACGCCGCCGCCATCGCCGCCTACGTCAACGGCGACCCCACCCCGGGCCTGACGTGGGCGCAGCTCCACCGCGCCACCCTCGCCTGGCCGCCCCGGCTCGACGCGACGCTCCCGCCCGACGCGGTGGTCCTGCTCATCGGCCGCAACCGGCCGGCCTACGCCGCGGCGGCCCTCGGCGTCCTCGCCGCGGGACGCACCCTCTTCCCCGTCGACGCGTCGCTCACCGCCGCCGAACTCGCCGCCTTGGTGGACCAGGCCGGCGTCGCCGCCGCCATCGTCGGGCCCGAGATTTACCCCACGCTGCCGAACCACCTCACCCGCATCGACCTGCCCGACCCCCTCGACCCTTCCAGCCGCGGCGTCCTCGCCGCGCGTCCCCACGCGTCCGCTTCCCATACCGCCACTCCCTACACCCGCCACGGCACCCTCCTCCTCCAAAGCTCCGGCTCCACCGGCGGCCCGAAAATCGTCCGACGCTCCGGCCCGTCCCTCGACGCCGTCGCCCGGAACGTCGCCGACGCCGCCGGCCTCACCCCCGCCGACCGCGTCCTCGCCGCCGTCCCCCTCTCGCACTCCTACGGCCTCGAAAACGGCCTGCTCGCCCCCGTCTTCGCCGGCGCGGCCATGATCCACCACATCACCCCGCCCGGGTCGCCCCCGCGCGGGTTCGACCCCGACCTCGTCGCCGCCAGCCACGCCACCGTCCTCCCCGGCGTCCCCGCCCTCTTCGACATCATCGACCGCGCGCAACCCGCCCCCGGAACCCAAACCACCCCCGGCCCCCTCCGCCTCGCCTACTCCGCCGGGGCCCCCCTCCCCGCCGAACTCGCCGAACGCCTCCACCGCCGCGACGGCCTGCAGATCGGCTCGCTCTACGGCTCCACCGAAGTCGGCTCGGTCACCTTCGGCCACCGCCACGACACCGTCGGCCACCCCATGCCCGGCGTCGACCTCCGCATCCTCGACCCCGCCGCCCCCGACCCCGACCACCCGCTCCCCCCCGGCGAGGAGGGCCACGTCGCCGTCCGCGCCCCGTCCATGTTCGACGGCTACCTCCCCCCCCTCCACGCCGAAGACGACGAGCCCGCGCCCGTCGCCGCCGGCTTCTTCCTCACCGGCGACCTCGGCCGCCTCTCACCCGACGGCGAACTCACCCTCACCGGCCGGCTCAAGCTTCTCATCGACGTCGGCGGCGTCAAGGTCAACCCCCTCGAGGTCGAACGCGCCCTCGCCGACCACCCCGCCGTCGCCGAGTGCGTCATCCTGCCCGACCCGGTCTCCCCCACCGTCACCCGGGTCCGCGCTATCCTCACCACCCTCCACGACCCCCCGCCCACCCGCGACGAGCTCCGCCGCTTCCTCCGCCCACGACTCGCCCCGCACAAAATCCCCCGCACCTTCGACATCGTCCCGTCCCTCCCCCGCTCCCCCACCGGCAAGGTCCTCCGCCGACAACTCCAGGAAACGGCATGACCCCCGCCCCTCCCCCTGCTTCCACACCCGCGCCCGTTCGGCGTGTCCCGCTTCAGCGGGTTACGTCTTCCGCTCCTCACCACCCCCTCCGCGCCCTCCCGCTCCTCGCCCTCGCCCTCCTCACCGGCTGCTGGCAGGCCCCCGAACGCGTCCCCCTCCCCCTCTACACCCCCGCCACCGCTCGCCAAACCCTCGAGTTCATGGCCGAACGCGACGCGCAGCTCCAGACCCTCCAGGCCCAGTGCAAGATCGTCCTCCGCAACGAGGACGGCGACAAACAGTCCCTCGACGGGGCCATCGTCATCCGCGGCGACACCGACGTCCGCCTCCGCGGCACCAAGCTCAACCAGGTCCTCTTCGACCTCACCGTCACCGGCCCGGACGTATCCCTCTACGCCGACGACCGGGTGAAGGAAAAGATCGAGTCGAAGGACCTCGACGGCCGCCGCATCGCCGACGGCCTCTCCCTGTTCATCCGAGGCGTCAACCTCAACGCCGTGCAGGACGTGCAACGCCTCCGCGACGGCGACCTCCGCGTCGTCTACGAGGGCGGCCGCGTCACCGCCACCGTTGATACCACCCGCCGCGTCGTCTCGGGCTACCGCATCCTCGACGACAACGGCAAACCCACCCGCAACATCGATCTGACCTGGACGCTCGTCGACGACACCCTCGTCCCCGTCGTCTGGCTGGCCCAGGGCGTCGACGGCACGTCGGTCCGCGTCGAGCTGTTTAACGTCGAAGTCAACCAAGACCTCAACCCCCTGGCCTTCCGCCCCCACCCCCGCGCCATCAAGTTTTGAACGCCGACCCCCCCGGAAGTACCCCCAGCCCCGGGACCGCTCCCGCCCCCGGAAACGGCCCCGCCCCGACGGTCGTCCGCACCCGCGGCTTCTTCGCCGCGCTCGGTCGGCTCGTCGCCGCACACCCCGGGCTGACGGTGATCTTGACCGTGATCCTCACGGGCCTCGGCGCGTACAGCGCCCTGCAGCTCAAGCCCGCCACTGGCATCCGCGACATGCTCGCCGACGACCAGCCGGCCGCCCTCGCCCTCGGCAAGCTCCTCGACAACTACGCCCTCATCGACGACCTGATCGTCCTCGCCCAGGTCCCCGACGATCAGCCGGCCGACCCCGACCGCCTCACCGCCTTCGCCGACCGTCTCGGCGAGCGGCTTGCCGACGAGCCGACCGTCGCCCGCTACGCCTACCGCCAGACGCCCGAGGCCGTCGCCTTCGTCGAAAACGTCATCATCCCCCACGGCCTGTACTACCTCGACCCCGACCAGCGCGAGGCGCTGCGCCAGCGCCTGGCCCCCGCCGCGATGGCGCAACAGTTCGAGCAGAACGCGGCCATGGTCACCGCGCCCGGGCCCGCCGCCGGCCGCATCGCCGAGGAGCTGATCAAGGACCCGCTGCGGCTGCGCGAGTTCATGACCGAGCGGGCCGCGGGCAGCGGCGGGGGCGGCCGCTCACCGTTCAAGACCCTGCCCGGGACCGACGCGACGATCAGCCCCGACGGCCGGGCCCTGCTCATCCGCATCGCCGGGGCCGAGTCCGCCAACGACCTGCCCTTCACCGACCGATTCATGGGCGTGGTCCGCGCCGCCGTCGCCGACGTCAACCCCCACGCCCACGCCGACGCCGACGCCCTCCGCGTCGACTACACCGGCGCCTACGCCATCGCCGAGGTCAGCGCCAACGCCACCCGCGAGGACATGATCCGAAGCTGCATCGGCTCGCTCGTCCTGCTCATCGTCCTCTTCCTGGTCGTCTACAAAAACCCGCTGACCCTCCCGCTGCTGCTCCTGCCGGTCTACGTCGCGATCACCGTCGGCTTCGGCATCTACGCCCTCGTCTCGGGCAAGCTCACCCCCGTCACCGCCGTCTCGGGCGCGGTCCTCGCCGGGCTGGGCATCGACTACTGCGTCCACTACCTCGCCCACTACCAGCACGAGTACGACGGCGTCGACGCCCCCGGGGCCGTCGTCCGCGCCACCGAGCGCGTCGGGCCCGCCATCCTCGCCGCCTGCGTCACGACGCTCATCGGCTTCGGCGCGCTGCTGAGCTGCGGCGTCCGGTCCCTCCGCGAGTTCTCGCTGCTGGGCCTGCTCGGGCTCGCCGTGGCCCTCGCCGCGGCCGTCACGGTCATGCCCGCCATGCTCCTGCTGGTCGACCGCTTCGGCCGCGTCGGGCGCGGCCTCGCCGCCACCCGCATCGACCTCGCGCCCCTCGTCCGCTTCGTCCTCCGCCACGCCAACGCTATCGGCTGGAGCACCGCGTCCGTGCTGCTCGCTTGCGTGATCGTCCTGGCGTTCAACGCCCGCAAGGCCGACGGCTGGGGCTGGCCCGTCTCGCTCGCGCACCAGCTCAACGCGATGCACCCCCACCCCCACCCCCCGCTCGAGACCCAGGACCGCGTCGCCCGCTACTTCGACGCCTCGCCCGACTCGCTCACCATCCACCTCGAGGCCGACACGCCCGACGATATGCTCGCCCTGTCGCACCGCGTGCAGGCGGCGCTGGTCGGGCCGGACCTCCGCGGGCTGGGCCTCGGCGGGGTGACCGGGCCCGCGACGCTCCTGCCCGACCCGACGATGCCGCCGGACCTGTCGATGTTCGACGCCGAACGCGTCCTCGCCGACTTCAACGCCGCCGCCGCGGCGAGCGTGTTCAACCCCAACGCGTTCGACCCGTACCGCGACTTTTTGCGCACGCTCCTGACCGACACGACCCCGCCGGGCATGGCCGACCTGCGGGCCTACCCCGACCTCGCCGACGCGGTGCTGCCCAAGGGCGTCGCCCAGCCGCGCGAGGGGCTCGTGCTCGTCACCCTCTCGCGCCCCTGGGGCTCGGTCGAGGAACGCAACCACATGATCGTCGAGGTCCGCCGCGCCATCGCCGGCCTCGACGGCGCGACCCTCACCGGCATCTCCGTCGTCGGCTATGACACCCAGGAAGCCATCGGCGGCGAGCTCACCAAGCTCATCCTCCTCGCCGGCGGGCTGGTCTTCGCCTGGATGCTCCTGACCTTCCGCCGCCCCGGCGATGTGGCGCTCGCGCTCCTGCCCGCCGGGGCGGCGCTGATCCTCATGTTCACCGCCATGGCGATCCTGGACCTGAGCTTCAACGGGCTCAACCTCATCACCGTGCCCCTGATCGTGGGCATCGGCGTCGACGACGGGATCTTCCTCACCCACATCCACCGCCGCGCCCGCCGCGAGCACCTCGACCGCCAGGCGTTCCTCGAGCAGCTCGCCGCCAGCGCCCACGCCGTATTCATGACCAGCCTCACCACCGGCCTCGCCTTCGGGTCCCTCGCCTTCACCCGCGTGCCGGCGATCCAAAGCCTCGGCTGGCTCACCGCCCTGGGCGTCTTCGCCGCGCTGCTGACCACCCTCTTCGCGCTGATGCCCATCATGGCGGCCCTCCACCGCGACCGCCACCGCGCAGCCGCCGCCAAAACCTAGGAAGCGACGCGGCTCCGCCGCGCGCCGTCTTGAAACTATTACGCGGCAAAGCCGCGTCGCTTCATGGGGAACGCGGCACCGTGGGAACCTCACCGGTCCGCGGCGGGGGCTGTGCGGTTCGATGCGCCGTCACGCGCCGCCGCCGCCTCACGCCGGGTCCGGGCGTGACGCGGGATCTCCCCCTCGGTGATGTACAGCACGTCCTTGGCGATGTTGCACGCGTGGTCGGCGATCCGCTCGAGCATCCGCGAGACGTTGATGTAGTGCACCATCTGCTCGGCGTGGTCGGGGTTCTCGCGGATCAACTCCACCGCCCGCTTGTACATCGACGCGTGCATGATGTCGACCTCGTCGTCGAGCACGCGGACCTCCCGGGCCAGCTCGACGTCGATGTTCACCACCGCGTCGAGCGCGTGCCGCAGCATCTGCTCGGCGCGGCGGGCCATGCCCGGCAGGTCAAACGGCGTCTCGTCGACCTGCCCAATACCGATGAGGTAGCGGGCCTGTTGGGCGATGTTCGACGCGTGGTCGCCGATGCGTTCCAGGTCGTTGTTCATCTTCAGCACCGCCACGACGTACCGCAGGTCGAACGCGACGGGCTGGTGCAGGGCGAGGGTGTGAAGGCACTCCTCCTCGATGTCGACCTCCAACAGGTCGATCTTCTTGTCGCCCAAAATCACCCGCTCGGCCAGGTCGGCGTCGCGGGCGGTGACGGCTCGGGTCGCGTCGCGCACCTGCTCCTCACACGCGGCCCCGAGGGTGAGCAGCATCTTCTTGATGGTCTGGATCTGACGCTGGAGGAAGACGGCCATGGGGGTCTCGGGGAACAGGGAACAGGGAACAGGGAACAGGGAGTTTACGGCCGGGGGCTACGCGGGCTGACGCGGGGGGGTTGCGTCGGCGGCGCCGCGCGGGAGGTGCAGGCGGAAGGTGCTGCCTTGGCCGAAGTGCGACTCGGCGGTGGCGCGGCCGCCGTGCGCCTGGGCGATGTGACGCACGATCGACAAGCCCAGCCCCGTCCCGCCCAAGGCGCGGCTCCGCGCCCGATCGGTCCGGTAGAACCGCTCGAAGACCCGCGGCAGGTGGTCCGCCTCGATGCCCCGGCCCTCGTCCGCCACCGCCAGGATAAGCTCGTCGCCCTGGCCCCGGGCCGTCACCCGCACCACGGTGTCCGGCGGGCTGTACTTCACCGCGTTGTCGATCAGGTTGATCACCGCCTGCTCGATCAGCGACGGGACCATCGGCGCGACCAGCGGCGGGGCGTCGAGCTCGAGGCGGATCGACTTCTCCGCGGCCTTGGCGCCGCAGGTCTCCACCGCGGCGTGCAGCACGCCGGCGACCGGGACGGGCGACATCTCCGTGGCGATGCGATCCTCGTCCTGCTCGATCCGCGCGAGGCTGAGCAGGTCTTCCACGATCGCGTCGAGCCGGTCGGACTGCCGGGCGATCATCGCGATGAACCGGGCGCGGTCCTCTGGTGTCGCATCGGGCGAGTCGGCGAGGGTCTCGACCGCGGCCTTAATGGCGCTGATGGGGGTCTTGATCTCGTGCGAGACATTGGCGACGAAGTCGCGCCGCACGCTCTCGAGCCGGCGGAGCTGGGTCAGGTCGTGCAGCACGATCACCGCGCCGCCGCGGAGCCCGTCCTTGGGTGCCGCAGCCTGCACTTCCTCGCCGCTATGACCGTCGATGAGGCTGACATGGGCGTGGACCGCGCGTTCGTCGGTGCTGGTGGCGGGGCCGGGGCGGAGCGTCATCTCCCGCTCCGCGGGGGTGCGAGACTCCATGGCCTGATCGACGAGGCCCTGGAGCGGCGCGTGCCGGGCGACCTCGTGCAGGGGCCGGCCGACGGCGGCGTCGGGGTCGAGCGCGAGCATTCTGGCCGCGGCGCGGTTGAGGCTGACCAGCCGCTCGTCGCTGTCGAGCACGACCACGCCCTCGACCATGGAGGCGATGGCGGCCTCGAGCTCGCTCTCGCGCCGCTCGGCGGCGCGGAGGCGTCGGCGGAGCTCGGCCGCGTGCTCGCCGTCGCTGCGCTGACGGTGGCGGTGGTCCCCGTCCCGCCGCGCCGCGAGCCGTTCCCGCGCCGCCCAGGCGAGCAGCACCAGCACGAGGAGGGCGGCGAGGGCGGTGGTCATGGGGAGCGAAGACAGGCGGATCGATGCACCATTCTTAGCCCGGCCGCTTGCGGCCGCGGTACGCTCAAGACACGGCGGCCGCAAGCGGCCGGGCTAAGCGGGGGGTGGATGTCGGGGTCAATCCTTGAAGCGGTAGCCGACGCCGCGGACGGTCTCGATGCGTTTGCCCGCGGGGCCGAGCTTGCGGCGGAGCGCGACGACCTGGACGTCGACGCTGCGGTCGGTGACGGCGGCGAAGCCCTCGTGCAGCGCGTCGATGATCTGCTGCCGGGTGAACACCCGCGCCGGCCGACCGACGAGCAGGCTGAGCAATTTAAACTCGGTGGCGGTGAGGTCGACCGCTTCGCCCTGCTGGATGACCTCGTGCTTGTCGAGGTCGATGCGGACGCCCCCGGCCTCGAGGACGCGCGGGGGCTCGGCGTCCGTGTCGGCGCGGCGGAGCACCGCGCGCAGCCGCGCCATCAAGATCCGCGGGCTGAACGGCTTGGTGATGTAGTCGTCCGCGCCGAGTTCCAGCCCCGCGACGATGTCGCTCTCCTCGCCCCGGGCGGTGAGCATGATGACGGGGATCGCCCGCGTCTCGGGCCGACCCTTGAGCCCGCGGCAGACCTCCAGCCCGTCCATCGCCGGGAGCATGAGGTCCAGCAGGATCAGGTCCGGCGGGTCGGCGCGGACCTTCTTGAGCCCCTCCTCGCCGCTGGTCGCGGTGTCGACGGTAAACCCCTCACGGTCGAGGTTGTACTTGAGCAGCTCCATCAGGTCGCGCTCGTCTTCGACGATGAGGATCTTGGTGTCGGCCATCGGGGTGCCTGAACTGCGAGGCCCGGACGTGGGGACGCGGATGTTAAGCGTTGCCGGCAAAAGGGGCCCGCGGGGGGTCGCCCGCGGGCCCCGTGAGGGGTGGGTTACGCTCAGAACAGCAGCTGGAACTGGGCGCGGATGGCGATCTGCAGGTCGTCGTCGTCATCGACGTCGGGCCGCAGGCCGAGGCTGTCGCTCACGCCGATGCCCACGAGCGGGTCGAGGGCGAACACCGCGTCGACGGTGAACTTGGCGGCGTGCTCCTTGAGGTAGTAGTTGAACCCGCCGGTGAGGACGCTGATCGAGTCGGACCCGTCGACATCGGTGTCGATATACTCGTAGCGGGCGAAGGGCTCGAAGGTGTCGTCGATGTTGTAGCCGACCTGGGCGAGGAAGCCGTAGGGGTCGGCCTCGACCGCGCCGCCGTCGTCGCTGGCGTCCTGGGTCTCGTAGTAGCCGGCGGCGAAGAGGCTCAGGCCCCCGGCGTTGTAGAGCACGTCGGCGGTGACGCGGGTGAAGCTGTCGAGCGGGATCGCCCCGACGCCCTCCTGCCCCTGCTCGTAGTGGGCGGCGACGCCGAAGTTGATGCCGGCCTCGTCGTCGGCCCAGCTGGTGTAGTCCTTGGCGATCTTGCTGTTGCCCAGGGTCAGGTCCGCGCGGGCGGTGACGGCGTACTCGGCGTTGAGGTCCTCGTGGAAATCCTGGGCTCCGTTTTCGCCGGAGTTGACCCCGTCGTTGACCATGACCTTGAACGCCAGCGTGTCGCCGGCGGGGATGGTGAGCTGGACGCCCTCCTGCTTGCCGGTGGTGAACTGCTCGGTAACCAACGCGCGTTCGACGGCCATTTGGCGGCTGGAGCTCATGAGCTCGTCGAAGGCGAAGGGACCCTTGAACCGGCCGGCCTCGATCTCGATGCCGCTGTCGAACTCGTACCCGGCTACGGCCTCTTCGAGGTTCGCCGACCCGTCGTTGCGGTCGAACTCGACCGAGTAATTGAAGGTGATCTTGGGGTCGGCGATGTAGCCATCGCCCTTGAGCTTGAAGCGGCGGAGCTGGAAGCCGTTCTCGTACGGGTCGCCGTCGGCCCCGCCGGTGTCGTCGTCCTGGATGTTGTAGATGTAGCGGAACTGGAACTGGGCGTTGGGGCTCCAGTAAAAGTTCTGGTCGGGGTCGGTCAGGGCAAACTCCTTGCCGTCGTGCCCGGCGACGAACTGCGGCGGGCCGGCTTCCCGCTCGTTCTGGTCGGGCCGCACATCGCCGAGACCGGCGACGTCGTCGGCGTCGCCGGCGGTCTGGTTGCCGTACCGCTGATCGCTGCGTAGCCGCGCCAGCTCGAGGCGCATCTCGCGCATCTCGTCACGCATCGCGTCCAACTCGGCGTCGGACTGCGCCGACGCGGCACCGGCCGCGCCGCACGCCATCACCGAGGCGAGCACACCGTTCATCACTTTCACTTGCATCAACAGGCTCCATATCGAGGATGGGCGTCGTCGCGGACGCCCGGGGCAGGGGGAGGGGGGGGCGACGCGCGGCACACTACGGCCGGGTGATGAGCCGGTGGTTATGCAAGTGTGAGATGTTGGTGAGCGCAGTAAGGGGCGTGGTGAAAATGACGAAACCCGAATGACGAATGACGAAGCGGAAATCGCCCCGGCGTGCGGTCATTCGTTCTTCGTCATTTGTGCTTCGTCATTCCCCGCTCCCCCGCCCGGGTCGATCTCGCGGAGGTAGCGCCAGGAGAAAATGCCGGTGTCGTGCCCGTCGGAGAAGCGGAGGCGTACGGCGTAGTTCCCGACGAGTTCGGCCGACTCGGCGGTGAGCGGTGCCCCGGCAGACGCCGACGCCGACGCGGGCAAGACCGTCAGCGGGTTCTTCGCCATCTCTTCGCGCAGCACGTTCATCTCCGCCGAGGGCGACATGCGGCGGAGGTAGGCGACGGGGTAGATTGACACCCGCCCGTCGCTCCACGTCACCGTGAGCGCCCGGTCGCGCTGCAGGTCGAGCGCACGCGGTGTCACGGCGGGGCCTTCGCTCTCGCGGCTCCGCACCCCGGGTCGCTCGCCAAACTGGATCGGCTCGTGTGCCATGGGCATGATCGTAGGGCAGGGTTCACCCTGCCCCGAATCACCCGAAACTCGGCGGTTCCACGTTGCGCCACGCGCGGCAGGGCAAGCCCTGCCCTACCGAGCGTCAAACTCCCGCGTCGCCCGGCGCAGCGCCCGCGCCCGGTTGTTCAAGTCCACCACGTCGACCTCGTCGGCCGGCGTCGCCCGCTCCAACTCGTAGTCCCAGTACACGTCCGACCGCGCCCCCGGGATCGCCTCGGCGAGCAGGTCCGGCCCCGGGTACTCCCACCACGGCGCGGCCGCCTCCCCCGTTGTCCACAACGGCTCGTACCCGTCCTTCTCCAGCCGCACGTCGTACGTCCCGTAAAACGTGAACGGCACGTCCACCGGCGTCCGCCCCACCTCCTCATCATTTAGATAAACCAACGCCCCGCTCGGCTCCGAAGCGATGTGGATCGTCCGCTGCACACAGCCCGCCACCGCGCAAATCGGGATGAGCAGGGCAAATGCGTTGAACGTCAGGCGCTGCATGCCTCAAGTCTAGATCATGTCGCGTTGACTGCGTGAAATCCGGCGGGGGTTGCTTCAGCGGCCCCGATGCGGTGACACACGACAACGGCCGCTAAAGCGGCCTCCGCCGAATGCTGTACGGCCGACACCCGCCGCCTCATGCCCGCCGCACCAGCTGCAACGGCACGCCCCACGGGTCGCGCAGCATCGCGATCGCGTCCCCGTTGGCGTCGTCGTGCCGCCGCACCAGCGTCGCCCCCGCCGCCACCAGCCGCGAGACGTCCCGATCAACGGCCTCACTCACGAACGCCAGATGCAGGTGCAGCGGGTCCACCGCCGCGTAATCCGGCACGCTCGCCGCACCATTGCGGTAAAGCTCGATCATCGACCCCCCGGAAGCTCCAGACCCCCCGGAAGCTCCGAACCCCTCGCCAAACGCCCCGCCCGCCGCATCGCTCAAAAACCGGCACGGCGGGTCCGCGTTCTCCCGCACCACCGTCAGCCCGAGGTGCTCAACGTACCACCCCGCCATCTCGACCGGCGCGGGGACCTGCAACGCGATGTGTTCGAGGCGCATCGCCATACGCTAACCGGTCGACCCCCGGAGTTGCGACCCCCGCCGCTTGCGTGACCGCGGGCCACCCGGACCACCTCCGTCAAAATCGTTCGGGTGCCACACTGCATCCCCGAGGCTTTGCGGAGGGTGCGGTGTGCAGGCCACCGACAACTTGAAGCCGTGCCCGCGCCGGCACACCGCACCCGCCCCGAGCGGCGGGATGCAGTGTGACACCCCCCGCGTAGGGCGGCGAAATACATGTCAACTCAGGTCGGCTCCGATACATCACGCCGCTCGGCGGCTACCCCCGCCGCTTGCGCGGTCGCGACCGATCGACGCTCCCCGCACGACCCCCGCCAAAGTCGCCCCGCCCGCTATCCGATGAATCCTATGGGAGAGTGCCGCGATGTACACCAACACCCTGACCGCCGACCCGGACGTCGAGCCCGCCGTCCACCGTCCCGAGTCCGCCCGGCTCTGGATCGGCCGGCGGCGGTGGGACGCGCTGCTCGCCGACCTTCGGCACGACACGCCCGCACCAAACGCCACGCCCGGCGGCGCCTCCGACGCCACGGGGCACCGCCATCACGCCCGCCACGCCGTGCCCCTGCGCTGCATCCTCCGCCTCGCCCCGCCCGATCCCGCCACGGCAAACGGCTCCCACCCGCAAGCCAGCCCCGCCCACGGCACCTACCTTGTCCACGCCCGCAACCTCGGCCGCGGCGGGCTCAACTTTGTCCACGACCGCCCGCTCACCCCGGGCACCCGCGCCACCCTCGCGCTCCAGCCGGTCCGCGGGCCCGGCCGCGTCCTGCGCGTCGCCGTCGCCTGGTGCCGACCCGTCGAGAACGGCGGCGGGGAGCCGGGGTTGTTCCACGTCGGGCTGAAGTTCGACCGGCCGCTGGTCGTCGGCGCGTTCCTCCCCGCCGCGTGAGCCCCTGCCATGTCCCTGCACCCCCAACGAGTCGGAGCCGTCCGCGACGCCCATGCGGCCGCCGGTGCGCTCCGGGCGTCCGAAGTGTGCGGCGCGTCCGGCACTCCCCGGGCCGTCGACGCCGCCGCCGACACCCTCGCCGCCTACCTCACCGAGGCCGACTGGCGGGCCGCCCTCGCCCGCATCGACCGTCACCCCGCCGCGCCCGTTCCTGACAACCGCCGCGTCGGCCGCGAACGCATCCCCCGCGTGCTCAACTGCCTCGTCCGACTCGAATCCACCGATGGCCAGCCCCCCGCCATCCACCTCGTCCGCACCCGCAACATCAGCGCCGGCGGCCTTGCCATCGTCCACGGCCGCGCCATCCCCGTCGGCACCCCCCTCGTCGTCGCCCTCGAAGCCGCCGCCGGCCAAGGCCTCATACAACGCGCCGAGGTCGTCTGGACCCGCCCCCTCGAACCCGCCGACCCCCACCGCCCCCCGGCTCCGCCCGCCCACGAGATGGGCCTCAAGTTCGAACGCGACATCTTCGTCGACCAGTTCCTCGGCCACTGACCCCGACATCACCCACATCCGCTCTTAGCCCGGCCGCTTGCGGCCGCCGTGGTCCGCTGCGCACCGTCCCACGCATCACACCCCACCCCCGCCCGATAACTCCGCCCCCCGCAAATCCCCACCACCCCGCTTATCCCCACGCCCCCGCCCGTCGATAACCACCCCACACGCTCACGCCCTTCCGGCCCCTGAACGCTCTCCAGGCCCGACCCGCCCCGGCCACCCCAGGACGACCCATGCAACTCGACACCATCCTCAAAAACGCACTCGAACTCGGCTCGTCCGACATCCACCTCGTCACCGGCCACCCGCCCATGGCCCGCGTCCACACCACCATGACCGCCCTGGACTTCCCGGTCATCACCGCCGACACCGCCCTGGCCATGCTCAAGGAGATGACCACCCCCGAGCAGATGAAGGTCTTCGACAAGATCAAGGACTGCGACTTCTCCTACGAGATCCCCCAGCTCGGCCGCTTCCGCGTCAACGCCCACTCCCAACGCGGCTCGGTCGGCATCGCCCTGCGCTCCATCAAGACCAAGATCCCCCCCCTCGCCGAGCTCAACCTCCCCGACGTCATCACCCGCCTCACCTACCTGCCCCGCGGCCTTGTCCTCGTCACCGGGGACACCGGCTCGGGTAAGTCCACCACCCTCGCGGCCATGATCGACGCCATGAACCGCCGCTACCACAAGCACATCATCACGCTCGAAGACCCCGTCGAGTACACGATGAAATCCGACAAGTGCGTCATCGAACAACGCGAGCTCGGCATGGACACGCCCAGCTTCGCCAGCGGCCTCCGCCACGTGCTCCGCCAGGACCCCGACATCATCCTCGTCGGCGAGATGCGCGACCTCGAGACCACCGCCGCCGCCATCACCGCCGCCGAGACCGGCCACCTCGTCTTCAGCACACTTCACACCGTCAACGCCTCGCACACCGTCGAGCGCATCATCGACATGTACCCCGCCGACCAGCAGAACCAGATCCGCTCGATGCTCGCCAACACGCTCCAGGCGGTCGTGAGCCAGACACTGTTCCGCCGCATCGACCAGAAGGGCATGGTCCCCGCCGTCGAGATCATGCTCTGCACCCCGGCGGTGCGGAACCTGATCCGCGAGAACCGCGCGTTCGAGATCCCCAACGTTATCGAGACCAACCGCCAGCTCGGCATGAACAGCCTCGACAACGCCATCGCCGAGCTCTACTTCAACGGCATGATCTCCCGCGAAGACGCTATCGCCCAGGCCGCGTACCCCGAGAAGCTGGAACGCGCCCTCGTGGCGTAGCAGCTAGCTGCTAGAGCCTAGAGCCTAGTGAGAAGGACCCGATACGAGCCTGATCGGCAGGGTCAATGAGCAGAGCCACCAACAGGGATTTGCTAGCGCCTAGCAGCTAGCAGCTAGAGGCTAAGACCATGCCGAACTATCGATACCAAATGCGGACCGGCGGCGGGGAGACCACCGTCGGGACCATGGCCGCCGACTCCGCCATGGCCGCGGCCCAGATGCTCCGGGCCCAGGGCAACACCGTCCTGCAGCTCACCCCCGTCGCCGCCAACGCCAACGGCAAGTCCTTCGCCGAACGCCTCAAGGACCTTAACTACACCTCCGGCCCATCCCAGAAGGACGTGCTGAACTTCACCAGCCAGCTCGCCGTCATGATCCGCGCCGGCATCAGCCTCCGCGCCGCGCTCGAGGGCATCGGCGAACAGACCGAAAACGCCAAGTTCAAGCAGATCATCTTCCAGGTGAAACAGGACGTCGAGTCCGGCAAACCCTTCAGCGAATCCCTCGCCCAGCACCCCAAACTCTTCGGCCCGCTCTATATCAACATGGTCCGCGCCTCGGAGATGTCCGGCTCGTTCAGCCAGATGCTCGACCGCATCGCCGTCTACCTCGCCCAGCAGATCGAGACACGGTCCATGGTCGTCGGCGCGATGATCTACCCCGGCGTCATCGCCGGCATGGCGATCAGCGTCACCATCTTCCTGCTGACGTTCGTGCTGCCCCGCTTTGCCGCGGTGTTCGAGGGCAAGGAGTCGGCGATGCCGATGCCCACCGTGTTCCTCATGGCCCTGTCGGGGTTCATGGTCAACTGGTGGTGGGCCGTCGTCCTCGCCCTCGTCGCGCTTGGCCTCACCGCCTGGTTCCTCAGCAAGACCGAGGCCGGCGGGTGGTGGTTCGACCAGATGAAACTCCGCGTGCCCATCTTCGAGAAGATGTTCAACGCTCTATACATCAGCCGCTCGCTGCACACCATGGGCGAGCTCGTCAACGCGGGCGTCCCCATGCTCGACACCCTCGCCATCACCGGCGAGATCAGCGGCAACCGCATGTTCAAGGGCATGTGGCGCAACGTCTACAACTCCGTGAAACAAGGCAAAAAAATCGCTCAGCCGCTCTACAAGGCGTCGCTCCTGCCCAAGGCCGTCATCCAGATGGTCGCCGCCGGCGAAGAGTCGGGCAAGCTCGGCGAGGTCCTGGATGAGGTTTCTGACTACTACTCCAAACGCCTCCGCGAAACCATCAAGACCGTCACCAGCATGATCGAACCCATCATGATCATCATCATGGGCAGCGTCGTCGGCTTCATCGCGATGGCGATCATTTTGCCGATCTTCAAGTTGTCGACGCTGGTGAAGTGAGGGATCAGGGACCGGGGATCGGGGATCAGGAGAGAGGCGGAACGATTGCGAGAAACGATGCGCTGTGACCCGAGCCCCGATCCCCGACCCCCGATCCCCGCCCGCCGCAGGCGGACCGGCTTCACCCTCATCGAGGCCGCCCTCACCACCGTCATCGTCGGCACCGGCGTGCTCGCCATCGTCTCGGCGCAGCAGGCCTATCACATCAAGAACGACTACGCCCAACGCACCGGGACGGCGCAGCTCCTCGCCAACGAGCTACGTGAGCTCACGCTCACCCTGCCACCCCACGACCCCGTCACCGGGACCGGCACGCTCGGCCCCGAGTCCAACGAGCTGTCCGTGCAGGACTGGGACGACCTCGACGACTTTGCCGGCACCGTCGGCGCGGGCGGGCTCGGCACCGGCACCACCTTCGACCCGCCCATCAACGCGCTGCGCCAGCCCATCGCCGGGCTCGACCGCTGGTCCCAGGCCGTCGACATCCGCGGCGTCCTGCCCGGCTACCTCAACGCCGACGACGCCATGTCCCTCGGCCTCGCCGACATGTTCCGCGTCACCGTCACCGTCCTCTACCGCGAGGGCGCCGAGTCCGAAACCCCCCAGCCGGTGACGACGCTGACCTGGGTCGTGACCCGCTGAAGCGGGAGGGACCAGGGACCAGGGACCGGGGTTCAGGAGAGCGGCCATCGAGTCGATGAACATGCACGTGGCTCTCCTGATCCCCGATCCCCGATCCCCGGTCCCTCGCGCAGCCCGGAGCCGCGGCGCGGCCGCCGTCCTGGCCATGATGTTCCTGGTCATCTTCGGCTCGCTCGCCGCGGCCATGGCCATCGTCTCGCAGGGCAACCTCCGCACCGCCGACTCGCAGCTCAAGATCGGACGCTCCCTCGCCGCCGCCGAGACCGGGCTGAACCTCCTGACCTTCCGACTCAACCAGGTCACCCTCGGCGACCCGTACGACCCCGAGCACTACCCCGGCATCAAGACCCGCGACGGGCTCATCCACGACGGCAACTCCGACGACCCCGACGGCAACGCGCTCGCCCTGTGGAACCGCGTCACCGAAGAGCTCGGCGACGTCATGTTCGAGGACGACCACTACGCCGACCCCGACGACCTCCCCCGCGCCGTCGCCACCGAAGACGCCAACGGCCGCACCGTCTACCAGTTCGTCATCCACGGCATCCAGATCAGCCCCGACTCGCCGAAGTTCGACGCCACCCTCACGCCCCACCCCCTCCCCGGCGAGAACTACGACGCCCCCCGATACCAGGCCCCGCCCTACGACGGCGGCCGACCCGAGACCGGCATCGACTGGGACGTGTCCAACGCCCGCCCCCTCGACGCCCGGTTCATCCGCGTCAAGGTCACCGCCTACGACGGCGAGCTCGGCAGCCGCGTCTACCGCTCGGTGTCCATGGACTTCCGCCTCGGCAAGACCATCCCCTACGCCATCCTCTCCCGCAGCCGCGTCATGATCGGGCGCAACGTCCTGGTCAACGGCAACATCGGCTCACGCTTCCTCGAGACCCACCTCGACAATGGCCACCCCGTCCAGATGGAATCCGACTTCCGCGGCCTCAGCGACGCCCTCGACGACGCGATGGACACCTTCACCGGCTTCCTCACCACCAACGACATCGACGGCGACAACCGCCTCCGCGTCGCGTCGCCGACCGAGACCGAGGGCCTGGCCGACCCCGCCGCCGACGATGTCGACGGCGATGGCTACATCACCGACTTCGACCTGTTCCTCGCCGAGTTCGACACCGCCTCGAGCCCGGGCCGCATCTCCCTCATCGAGATGACCGACCAGGCGAAGGACCCCGTCGCCGCGGCGCAGCTGTTCGACCTGATGGACGGCTTCGGCAAGCCGAGCCGCGACGGGTTCGACGACGGCTTCCTCGACGCCGACGACCTCTACACGAAGATCAAGGGCGAGGTCTCGACCCTCGCGACGGCGCAGGACTGGAACGACGGCGCGGCCGGGGGCAACTACCGCTCGTTCCTGCAGGGCACGATCAACCCGCGCAGCGGGCAGAGCGCGTTCAAGACCGCCGACCCCGCGCTCGAGGTGCACAGCTACGAGGCGGCCAACTTCAACGTCAAGAGCCTCGAGCAGCTCACCACCGGCACCGTCGACGCCCAGGCCGGCGTCGCCAACGACCCGTCCAAACCCGTCGCCGGGCCGAGCGAGCAGCCCAAGGCCGTCGAGCGCGTCCCCTACGGCGCGACGTACCCGTACGACTACTACGAGCGGCCTGTATACACCAACATGATCTTCAACAACGTGAAGATCCCCAAGGGCACCAACGCGCTGTTCGAGAACTGCCGCTTCGTCGGCGTGACCTACGTCGAGCTCGAGACGTACAACGGCGACGCGAACTACAACTACGCCGGCATGTGGGAAGACGGCTCGGGCACCGAGAAGCACCCCGACAAGTTTGCGAACGTCAACGGCCACGAGATCTACAACACCAAGACCGTCGCCAACAACGTCCGCTTCCACAACTGCACCTTCGAGGGCGCGGTGGTCAGCGGCGACGCGGACGGCAACCAGCCGACGCAGTTCGCCCACGTCCGCAACAAAGTCACCTTCACCGGCCGGACGATCTTCAACATCGAGGACTCGGTGCGGCTGAGCGACGAGGACAAGGCGCGGTACAAGCGGAGCGCCATCTTGCTGCCCCACGTCTCGGTGGAGATGGGGTCGTTCGACCGGCCCGCGGACGACGGGGAGGTGCTGACGCTCTCGGGGACGATCGTCGCGGGGCTGATCGACATGCGGGGCCAGATCACGGTCAACGGCTCGGTGATCACCACGTTCGAGCCGGTCAGCGGCGTCTCGCCGGTGGTGGGCGACACGAGCCCGCAGTTCAACACGACGCTCGGCTACTTCTCGCTGGACCAGGGCGACTACGAGTCGGAGCTGCCCAGCGCCGGCCTCGGCCGCATCAGCATCACCTACGACCCGACCCTCGCCCTGCCCGACGGCATCGACGGGCCGATCGAGTTGAAACCGATCGTGGCGACGTACAGCGAAGGCGGGCGCTGACGCGAGGGATCGGGGACCGGGGATCAGGGATCAGGAAAGCGGGGGGCGCGGATGGCCGAAGATAAGCCTGTCACCGAGATGCCCGGACCCGATCCCCGATCCCCGATCCCCGATCCCTGCGGCCGCCGCCGCCGCCGCGGCCTCTCGCTCGTCGAGATGCTCGTCTCCCTCGCCATCACCGCGATGCTGTTGACCGCGACGATGGTCGCCATCGACGCGTCGTTCCACGCCTACGCCGTCGCCGCCGAATCGGCGTCGACGCAGACGGCGACGCGGATGGTGACCAACCGCCTGCTGGCCTTGATCCGAAACTCTTACGCCCACGACCCGGTCCAGCCCGACGGCCTCGACGGCGTCACCCTCCGCGGCAACACGCTGACCAGCCCGTACATCACCGTCGTCAACCAGTACGGCGACATCATCACCATCACCCACGACCCGACGAACGAGCGCCTGATGTACACCGTCGAGCCGGCGAGCGGCGGGACGACGACGACCCAGCCGATCCTCGGCGGGGTGACCGACGCGGTGTTCACCCTCACCCGCCGCCGCGACAACGACGGGGTGTGGGTGATCGAGCGGGGCAACGTCGACTTCACCGTCCAGCCCGACGACGACGCGAGCCTCGACCTCGAGAGCGGCGACATCCCCGCGGTGCGGGTGATCGCGTCGACCAAGCCGCGGAAGCTGGAGTGAAGGGCGCGGCCGGTGGCCCTGCCGGTGGAGCAGGCTTCCAGCCTGCTTTCGGGCGCAGCCCGAAGTCGCAGACGACGTACTTGGCCCTTCGGGCCAACGGCAGGCTGGAAGCCTGCCCCACTCCGCCGTAGGCCCCATCACTGAAATTCAAGCCGTAGACTGCAACAACATGCAAACCATCCTCCTCACCGGCGGCAGCGGGTTCATCGGCAGCAACTTCGTGCGCCACGTGCTGCGCGAGCACCCCGGTTATTCCATCATCAACCTCGACGCGCTGACGTACTCGGGCAACCCCGAGAACCTCGCGGATGTCGAGGACGATGAGAACTTCCGGGGGCGGTACGAGTTCGTCAAAGGTGACATCCTCGACCTGGCGTTGTGTACGGAGCTGATGGGCCGGGCCGACGCGGTGGTGCACATGGCGGCCGAGTCGCACGTGGACCGGTCGATCATCGACGCCCGGCCGTTCGTGCAGACCAACGTGCTGGGTACGCAGACCCTGCTCGACGCGCTGCGCAAGGCGGACCCCGACAATACCAAGACGTTTGTGCACGTCAGCACGGACGAGGTGTTTGGCGACCTGCCGCTGGACCGGCCGGACCTGAAGTTCAGCGAGGACACGCCGTACGCGCCGAGTTCGCCGTACAGCAGCAGCAAGGCGGGCAGCGATTTGATCGCGCTGGCGTACCACCACACGTTCGGGATGGACGTGCGGGTGACGAATTGCTCGAACAACTTCGGGCCGTACCAGTTCCCCGAGAAGGTGATCCCGCTGTTCGTGACGAACCTGATCGAGGGGAAGAAGGTGCCCCTGTACGGCGACGGGCGGAACGTGCGGGACTGGCTGCACGTGGAGGACCACAACGAGGCGGTGATGGCGGTGCTTGAGCGGGGCAAGGCCGGCGAGCGGTACTGCATCGGCGGGGACAACGAGCGGAGCAACCTCGAGCTGACGCATTCGATCCTGGAGATCATGGGCAAGTCGCACGACATGATCGAGCCGGTGAAGGACCGGCTGGGCCACGACCGGCGGTACGCGATCGACGCAACGAAGCTGAAGAACGAGCTCGGTTGGCGGCCAACACGCTCGGCCTGGCCCGGGGCGCTGGAGGAGACGGTGAAGTGGTACCGCGACCACGAGGACTGGTGGCGCAACGTCAAGAGCGGGGCGTACCGGGAGTACTACGCCACGCAGTATGCGGGGCGGTAGGAAGCTGTTTCACAACCCCAGGCATCGGTGCCACATTGCATCCCGCCGTTTGGGGCGGGTGCGGTGTGCGGGTGTGACCAGGGAGTGACGCCGCACGGTGTCGTCACACCGCACCCTCCGCAAAGCCTCCGGGATGCAGTGTGGCACCCGCAGGTTGTTGTTTAACAGCCTCAAAGCGTGTCGTGAGACGTGACTCGACAGCCGCGGCTTTCACCGGCCGCGGCTATCGAGTCAGCGGCGCGGCGTCCGCTATCCTGCCGGGCCATGCCCGAAGCCTACCCCGCCGCGGTCACGCTGCCGGCCCGCCATGCACCAGCCGACACGAGCCCCGCCCGCCGCGTTGCGACGCTGCCGCTGCGGATGCTCGGTGTTGATCTGCGCGAGCGGGTCGATACGGCGGTGCTCCTCGCGCTGGGGCTCGCCGCGATGGGGTTCATGATCTGGCTCGACCCGATCTCGTGGAACGGCGACTCGTGGACGTACTACGCCAACGGGCAGGCGCTGCTCGGGCAGGACGTGCGGCCGATCTACTACCGCACCATCGGCCTGCCGATCCTCTACCTCCTCGGCGGGGTGTACCTGTTCGACTCGCTGCTCGGGGTGCTGATCCTCTTCGCGGCGATGGCGGTGCTCATGCCGGTGCTCATCCACCGCACGGTGTGGTGGCTCACCGGGCTGCGCAACACGGCCCTCGTCGCGGCGCTAGTCACGGTCGCGTCGATGTCGCCGTTCATGAGCATGCGGCACATGATGACCGAGCAGCCGTACCAGTTTTTGCTCGTGCTGATGGTGGCGCTGACGGCGTATCACTTCCGCCGCGGTCGGCCGGGCACGGTGTACGCCGTGGGGCTGGTGGGGTGGGCGCTGTACCTCGTGCGGCCGTCGGGGATGCTGATGATCGGGTTCGCGCTGGCGGCGACGGCGCTGAATCGGCCGCGGCGGTGGTGGCACCCGGCGCTCGCGCTGGCGCTGGTGTTGACGCTCAACGCGGGGTGGTCGCTGTACCGCACGTACCGCTATCAGCCGACGCTGATCAACGGGCCGGACTGGAAGTATCACTTCGGCGAGACACTGTTCTATCAGTTCTACCTGGCGGACGATTGGGGCGACGCGGGGGATGCCGCCGCCTCACCGGTCACCGCCGAGCACGGCCCGGCGAGCGCGCAGCTCTTCGCGGACCTGACCCACGCGCTGAACGACATGCCCGGCAACTGGGAGACGCTGGGCCCGGCGGCGTTCATCTCGGACTACGCGGGGCGGCCGGATGATCTGCTCGCGGCGATGTGGCGTGAGCCGTCGCTGCCGCACTTCGGGTTGATGGTGTCGCTGTTGCACCTGCTGCACGGGCCGGACGGGACGGACGCGCTGCTGCGGCGGGTGGCGTGGGAGTCGGCGAAGGCGGACCCGGTGGCGGCGCTGGGGGTGGCGAAGCGGTCGGCGTTTTTCGACTCGCTGATGGGCAAGCGGCAGTTGATGTGGAACGTGTACCAGTCGGCGCCGACGCACAACTTCCCGACGCAGATGTTCGCGCGGGGCAACGGGCCGGCGTCGGCGTTGCTGTACCGGGCGTTGGAGCTGCAGTACGCCGGGCGGACGGCGGCGTCGCTGGGGTTGGACCCAGGCGAGGCGGGGGACGGAACGCTGGCGGGGCCGGTGGTGGCGGACCTGGTGATGGCGCGGGGGGACAACCACGGGACGGGGGTGCTGTGCATCGCGACGGATATGGTGTGGGGCCCGGAAAAGGGGGCGCGGGTGCAGGCCGGGGCGGTGAAGGAGGCGCTGCGGCGGTACCCGTACAAGGCGACGATCTTCATGCAGAACTTCGCGTCGTACTTTTTTTCGTTCGTGGTGGGTTACTCGGCGGACGGGCCGTCGGTGAACGACATCATTATCCGGCCGGCGGTGATGCCGCTGGACGATGTGGACGCGCCGCTGCGGGCGGAGGTGCGGGGGGCGTATGAGGCGTCGAAATGGGGCCGGGACCCGGGGTGGGTGGGGCGGTTCTGGGACGCGTTCACGCTGGTGTGGATGCCGCTGCGGCCGGCGCTGTTTTTCCTGGCATTGATGACGTTCGCGTGGTGGATCAGGCCGGGCGTCGGCGGGGCGGTGTGGGGGGCGATGTTTTTGGGGGTGATGTACCACGCGGCGTTGACGGCGGTGTTCGCGCTGCCGAACTTCCGGTTCATCAACCCGGGGCTGTTGATGCTGATCCCACTGGCGGTGGGGGGGGCGGGGCTGGCGCTGCGGGGGGTTGTGGCGCGGGAGAGGGCGCTGCGGAGGCCCGGGGACGCGTAGCGTCCCGGCTATCGGTGGGAGGTGCGGCGGCGGGTGAGGAGGGGGAGGGTGAGGGCGAGCAGCGCGAGGGAGGTGGGCTCGGGGACGAAGCGGAGCGTCGCGCGGCTGAGCGGGTCGCCCAGGACGACCTGCTGCCACGACGTGACGGGAAGGGAGGCGTAGGCGGCCTCGGCCCAGGTGAGGCCGTTGAAGAAATAGTTCTCCAGCAGCAGGTCGTTCTGCGCGATGCTGAAGGAGAAGGGTTCCCACACGCTGCCGAGGGCGAAGCTGCCGCCGTTGGCGATCCATTCCGCGACCGACGCCTGGTCCTGGAACTCGCGGAGATCACCCAGCGGTTTGCCGTTGTAGCTCTCGATGGAGTTGAAGATCGCGCCGGGGGTGAGCTGGCCGGCGAAGGTGTTGACGTAGCCGTCCTTGGTGTTGGACGCGCCGTCTTCGCTGGCGCCGTAGGTGCCGAGGAAGGCGACGGGGCCGGTGACGCGGGTGACGTCGGCGTCGTTGATGCTGCCGGTCGCGCCGATGACGAAGGTGTTGGTGGTCTCGTGGGTGACGGCGGCGTAGCCCCGGGCGGCGAGGAGGTCGGCGGCGTTCTGGTAGGTCGTGCCGTCGAGGTCTTCGTCGTCGGGCACGGCGTTTTCGTCGAGGATGATGCGATCGGTTCGGCCGTCGTAGACGGGGTTGAGGCCGCGGGTGACCGAGTCGTTGACTTGAGCGGCGGTGTCGCCGTCGAGGCGGGTGACGAGGTACATCGAGCCGGGGTCGCTGAAGCGGTCCGGGTCGGGTGAAGGTTCGGCGAGGGCCCAGCCGACCTGGTCGCCGTCGGCGTTGTCGACGCGGAGGAAGGCCTTGGGCTGGGTGATGTCGGAGCGGTCAAAGGTGTCGACACCGGCGGAGCGGCCGAAGTAGGGGTTGAGGACGATGTTGTCGGCGTGGGAGTCGAAGGTTCCGCCGGCCTCACCCGTACCGCCCGGTGCGACGGGCCGGGTGCGGAGGTCCTGCCAGAGGAGGGTGAGTTCGCTGTCGACGCTGGCGTAGGTCGAGTCGCCGGCGATGAACTCGGCGGTGGCGCCCGCGGCGTTAGGCAGGTCGCCGACGGTGGAGCGGTCGGTGTCGAAGATACGGTGGGGCAGGCCCTTGGTGAGCACAAACGACACGACACTCTCGCTGAGGTTGTTGGCGGAGAGGTAGCTGCGGAGCGGGTCGCGGAGGCGGGTTTCGAAGTCGGCGTAGCCGATGTTGCCCGGGGCGAGGAGCGGGTTGTTGAGGTCGAACCCGCGGACGCCGGGCCGGGCGGCGGCGTAGTGGTTGAAGACCGACAGGCTGTCGGCGTTCTGCGAGTTGTAGACGACCAGCACCTCGGCGGGGGTGATGTCGGCGCGGGCGGGGGCGGCAAGGGTGGCGGCGAGGGCGAGCAGGAGGAGGGGGTGACGCATGGGGGATGATGGGGTGGGCGTGAAGCGGGGGAGAGATAACATTATGCAGGAAGCGGTGGAAATCTAGAAGGCCAATTCCTGAGGAGGAGTAAAAACATCGTTTGACATGGTGGCGCGGGGTCTGGCCCATGTGTGGCGGAGCGGAAGCTTTCGGTTGTTCAGCTCGCCCTTCGACCTGCGGTCGAACACAGGCAGGATGCCCGTGCCAGTGGAGGGAACGCGGCGTCCGGTCTTTACGCCGGTACGACGTGCCCCGTATCCGGCAACCCGCGCATGACGCCGCGGGTGTCGACGATGAGGCGGGCATTCTCGGCGATGTTGGCCCAGTCGTAGGCGCTGTGATGGGTGGCAATGACCACGGCGTCGTACCCGGCGAGGGCGTCGTCGGTGAGGTCGATGGACCGCATCGGCGGGAGGTCGGGGTAGTGCCGCATGGCGTGCGTCGCGGGGACGTGCGGGTCGTGGTAGTCGACCGTGGCCCCGAGGGCGCGGAAGCGTTCGATGAGCTCGAACGACGGGCTCTCGCGGACGTCGTCCACGTCGGGCTTATAGGCGAGCCCGAGGATGAGGAGGCGCGAGCCGTTGACGGCTTTCTTCACCGAGTTCAGGGCGTAGACGGTGCGGTCGACGACGTAGCCGGGCATCTGGTGGTTGACCTGGCCGGCGAGCTCGATGAAGCGGGTGGTCTGGCCGACCTCGCGGGCGGCCCAGGTGAGGTAAAACGGGTCTATGGGGATGCAGTGCCCGCCGAGGCCCGGCCCGGGGTAGAACGCCTGGAACCCGAACGGCTTGGTCGCCGCCGCCTCGATCACCTCCCACACGTCCACGCCCATCGCCGCGAGAATCACCTTCATCTCGTTGACCAGCGCGATGTTGACCGCCCGGTAGACGTTCTCGAGGATCTTGGCCGCCTCGGCGACCTCGGCGCTGCTGACCGGGACGATGTGGCGGATGGCCGCTTTATAGAGATGCACCGCCAGGTCGCCGGAGGCAGGGTCGATGCCGCCGACGAGCTTGGGGATGGTCTGGGTGGAGTGGTCGCGGCGGCCGGGGTCCTCGCGTTCGGGGGAGTAGGCGAGGTGATAAGGGACGCCGGCCGCGTCGAGGGGCGGCTTCATGAGCTTGCGGGTCGTGCCGGGGTAGGTCGTGGATTCGAGCACGATGAGCTGGCCGGGCCGCAGCGTGGCGGCGAGGGCGTCGGCGGTGGCCTGGACGTAGGACAGGTCCGGCTCCTGGTGTTGGCCGAGCGGGGTGGGCACGCAGACCAGCACCGCGTCCGCCTCGCCGAGGCGGGCCATGTCGGCCGTCGCCTGGAACCGGTCGGAGTTCGCCATGACGCTCACGAAGTCCGCGCCGAGGTGTTTTAGATAGTTCTCGCCCCGCTGCAGTTGTTCGATCTTCCGGGGGTCGACGTCGAAGCCGAGGACGCTGAAGCCGGCGTCGAAGAACGTGCGGATCAGGGGCAGCCCGACGTACCCGAGGGCGAGGACGCCGACCACGGCCAAGCGGTCGTCGATCTTCTGCCGCAGGTCGGGTGCATCCATTGGCAGATGATAAAGGGGCGGTAGAATAGTTGTGATGGAACGCTTCGATCGCATCACGATGGACCCGGCCCTGCTCAACGGTCAGCCGTGCCTGCGCGACACGCGGCTCACCGTGCGGCGGGTCGTTTTGGCGGTGGCGCAGTGCCCGGACCGCGAGCGGCTGCGGGCGAATTACCCGCAGTTGGATGAGGAGGATGTGAGGCAGTGCCTCATGTATGCGCCAACTTCTACTGGTGTATCGGGGCGGCATCTTCATAGTTAACTGTCCATGACAGAGCCCGTCTTCAAACCCGGCTTCCGATTCTCGATGCTTGACGCATTGGTCCTCCTGCTCGGAACCGTGGCGACTGTTGTGGTGGGGCGTATCGACGTTTGGATCGGCATCGCTCTCGCGTTCGTGGTCTTGCACTTTTTCCTGTTCTGCAACGTGCTCCGCATGTCTCGACCGCTTGAGCTGTTCTGGGCCGCGGCTTTCTCGCTGCTCGCCGTGCTTGCATCCACCTCCTTCGTCACCTGGCCGGTCGGCTTGTTGCTTTCGCTATTCGTTACGCTCGGGGTCGTGGCCGTTGAGATGCGTCGTCCTTCGTACCACGGGGTAGGATGGAAGGCGTTGAACCCGGACCTGCCCGCTTGGTGGCGTCGGTACAAGGCGGAGCATATGTCCGGCCAAGGTTGAAACAGTCAGGATTTGTGGGTGGATAACCCATCCCGCAGTTCATTCGCGGTGCCGGTCAAAGTCTTCAATAGCGAGCAGGGCGCGGCGGTGGAACGACGGGCGGGACGCCCGTCCCACCAAAGAGGGCAACGCCTCAATCCGTCGGGAACAACCCGCCCACTCCGCGGGTTACACCCCCGGCCGGGCGTGTGTCCGGCGGTTTGATGCCCCCGGTGCGGGGGCGTAGACTTTCCCGCTCAACTCAACCGGGGCCGCCGCGCCCCGACTTCCCGAACCGGAGATTTAATATGGCCAGCGACAACGTCCTGGAACTGACGGACAGCAACTTCGAAGAGCACGTCGAGAAGGGCGACCAGCCCGTGCTCGTGGACTTCTGGGCCGAGTGGTGCATGCCCTGCCGCATGTTGACACCGGTCATCGAGGAGCTCGCCACCGAGTACGAGGGGAAGGTCAAGGTCGGCAAGGTCGACACCGACGCCAACCGCGAGACCTCGGTCAAGTACGGCATCAGCGCGATCCCCACCATCATCCTCTTCAAGGACGGCGAGGTGGTGAAGAAGTTTGTCGGCGTCACGCCGAAGGCGGAGTTCGCCGGCGAGCTCGACAAGGTCGCGGGCTGATTTCGCCCCCATTCAGACACGAGTAAAGCCCACGCACCGCGGTGCGTGGGCTTTGTTTTGCGATCGAAGGAGCAGCATTGCCTTACCCGCTGCGCGACGGGAGCGTCAGCACTCCACGCCGAGGCCCTCGGCCCCGAAGACGGCGAGGCGTTCGTCCTTGCCGGTCTTCGTCACGCCTACCGGGGCGTAGTGGAACTGCAGCGCCCGGCGGCGCGAGGGGCTGTGGTTGGTCGGCGTGCCGTGCATGAGCAGGCCCGAGAACAGCATCGCCCCGCCCGGCGGGAGCGGCACCGCGACGATCTCCTTGCCGTCGAGGTGCGTGTCGCAGATCTGCCAGTCGCGGATCCGGTGGTGGGGCACCGGCTCGTGGTGCGAGCCCTCGACGGCGTTCATGCAGCCGTTGTCGGTCCCCGCCCGGTCGAGCGCGACCCATACGCCGACGATGGGCGTACCCATCGGGTAGTCGAAGTAGGCGTGGTCCTGGTGCCAGGGCTTCTCGACCCCGCCGCCGGGCGGCTTGAGCAGCGCCATCTCCTGGAAGCACGCCGACGTCGCACCGATCAGTTTTTCCAGTACGGCCCGCAGCGCCGCGTCGGCCATCACCCGCTCCAGCCGCGCGTCGTACTGCGTGAAACGCATCAGCTTGCGGACCCGGTCGACCCGCGCCTCCGAGTCCAGGTCGGCGGGCGGGGTGCCTTCCGCGGAAGCCTCGTACTGCACTTCGTTAAACCGCTCGTTGCGGCCGGCGACGAGGTCAACCACCGCCGCCCGGGCGTCGTCGATCGCGGCCTCATCAAACGCCCGCTCCACGGCGATGAACCCGTTCTGCCGGTACCGCTCGACCGCCGCATCGTCGACGGACGCGATGTCGGGCAGTAGCTCCGCCTCACGGGCGGCGCGGTACAGGGTCTCGGGGTAGGCGTCGACGGGTCTGGGCCCGGGCGTCGTGGGGGCGGTGGTCGGTGGCATAGCGTGGCTTTCGGGGTGCGGGTGTTGAAGGGACACGGTGTATTATCCGATACCGGACGGCTCGGACCATGCCCGAAGACGCCGAAAATTTGCACTGGTCCGACGCCAGGGTGCGGTGGCGGGTGGCGCAGTGCCTGCGCTCACGGTGCGAGCCGGGGTGGTCGATCGGTGAGCGGTGGTCGCGGGTGCTGGTCGATCTGGACCTGTGGGTCGTGCTGGACGGCCGGGGCTGGATGCGGGCGGGGGCGGAGCGCGTCGAGCTGCGGCCGGGCGTGGCGGTGCTGGCGCGGCCGGGGGTGGCGTGCACCGCGACGCAGGACCCCGACCGGCGGCTGACGGTGGACGCGGTGCATTTCGACCTGCTGGACGCGGCCGGGCAACGGCTGGCGGAGGCGGCGCTGCCGCCGGCGCGGCTGGCGGTGCCGGACGTCGCGGCGGCCGGGGCGATCACCCGCCGGCTGCGTGAGCGGTATCACCAGCGGGGGTCGGACGACGCGTGGCGCGGCGACGCGGTGGCGGCGGCTCTGTTGAAGGGGTTGCTTTTGGACCTGGAAGACACGACGCGGCGGGCGGCGGACACGGCGGGCGGGGTGGAGCTTCACCACCGCGGCCTAGTCGCCCGCGCCGAGGCGAGGCTGCGCGAAGACCCGGCCAACCCGCCGAGCGTCGCCGAGTTGGCCGCCGAGGCGTGCTACAGCCCCGACCACTTCGCCCGGGTGTTCCGCAGCGTGACAGGCCGCACGCCCCAGGCCGCCGCCATCGCCGCGCGGCTGGACCGGGCGCGGCACCTCCTCCGCGTCACGCCCATGACCGTCTCGCAGGTCGCCGACGCGCTGGGCTACTCGGACGTGTACTTCTTCTCCCGCCAGTTCAAGCGGTTCGTGGGCGTCTCGCCGACCGCGTTCCGTCACGGCGTCGCCGAGTGAGCCCGCCCGGCCCGGCCGGTGACCGCGTGGACCAGCCGCACCGCCGCGTCGCGCCGCAGCCACAGCACCACGGCCGCCATCACGAACGTGCCCACGGCGAGGGCGAAGAGGCTCCCGCCGTCGGTCGTGTCGCTGCCCGGGGCGATGGGGATGTCGATGCCGATGACGGCCAGATGCGTCATGATCGCCCCGCCGAGCACGCCCAGGGCGAGAAACGCCCCGGCCGCGTTGGCCCGCGGTCCCCACGCCACGAGGGCCCCGGGGATGAGCAGCAGCACCGCCGCGACCAGCTCGCCCAGCGCCGCGAGCGTCGCCGCCGGCCGCCCGCCCAGCCCGTCGAAGATCACCTGCGTCTGCGGCGCGTACGTGAGCTTGAAGAACAGCGTCTGGCCCAGGATCACCGCTACGGCGACCTGCAACACCCACACGACGACAGTTTTCCAGCGCATGCTCGGCTCCCGGTGTCGCGCCGGCTGCGTCGCCGGCGGCCCTTGAGATCGGGCGGGCGACACGCCCGCTTCACCACGGTTTAACACCCGTCGCCCGCTCCCTATTCCCCGGTATTTTCGCCGTCCGCCGGCACCGGCACCGCCCCGCTGCGCTACGGTCGGATCCCGGGGTCCGTCCCGTTGAACCCCCGCCCCGTCGAACCGATCAATACAGGATCCCGTCATGAAAGCCCTCACCTGGCACGGCCGCAACGACCTCCGCATCGACAACGTCCCCGACGCCAAGATCGAGGACGACGGCGACGTGGTCATCCGCATCACCGCGACGGGCATCTGCGGGTCGGACCTGCACCTCATGACCGAGGCGGCCCCCGCGCTCAAGTCCGGCGACGTGCTCGGCCACGAGCCGATGGGCGTGGTGGAGGAGGTCGGGCGCGGCGTGACGAACCTGAAGAAGGGCGACCGCGTCGTGGTGCCGTTCACGATGGCGTGCGGGTCGTGCTTCTTCTGCAACCACGAGCTGTACTCGTGCTGTGACAACACCAACCGCAACGCGGAGATGGCGCGGAAGCAGCTTGGACACACCCCGGCGGGGATGTTCGGTTACACCCACCTGCTCGGCGGGTACGCCGGCGGCCAGGCCGAGGCGCTGCGCGTCCCGTTCGCCCAGCACGGCCCGATCAAGGTGCCCGACTCGCTCACCGACGACCAGGTGGTGCTCCTCAGCGACATCTTCCCCACCGGGTACATGGCCGCGGAGAACTGCGACATTGAGGACGGCGAGACGGTGGCGGTGTGGGGCTGCGGCCCGGTGGCGCAGTTCGTGATCCAGTCGGCGTGGATGCTCGGCGCGGGGCGGGTGATTGCCATCGACCGGGTGCCCGAGCGGCTGGAGATGGCGCGGAAGCACGGCCGCGCCGAGACGATCAACTTCGAGGAACAGGACGTCTACGAGACGCTGCAGGAGATGACCGACGGCCGTGGCCCGGACTGCTGCGTCGACGCGGTGGGGGCCGAGAACCACTCGGCCAACGCGCTGAAAGAGGCGGTCGAAGAGGTCAAAACCGCGATGCACCTCGGCAGCGACCGGCCCAACGTGCTCAACGAGATCATCCGGTGCTGCCGCAAGGCCGGCAAGGTCAGCGTGCCGGGCGTGTACTTCAGCAGCGTGAGCCTCATGTGGGGCCCGGCGATGAACAAGGGCCTGCAGTTCAAGATGGGCCAGACCCACATGCAGCGGTACCTCCGCCCGCTGCTGGACAAGATCGAGAGCGGCAACTTCGACCCGTCGTTCGTCATCACCCACCACGCCCCGCTCGACGACGGCCCGAAGATGTACGAGACCTTCCGCGACAAGCAAGACGAGTGCATCAAGGTGATCCTGACGCCGTAACGCCCACGCACGCGGTGCGTGGGTTGTGCCTGATCGCTCACTCGTTCGCCGCGCCACCCATCGGGTCGATGGCCTTGACTTCCTGCCACCCGCCGATCGTATCGGGCTCGGCCATGGCGTCGTTGGTGAAGATGAACGAGTCGTTGGTCGAGTTGGTGAACACGCGGTCGTAGGAGCTGTCGAGCGACTGGCTCGACCCGTCGGGCATGCGGTAGTCGTCGACGCCGGTGATCGCGTTGGTGAAGGCGCGGGACGAGGCGCTGTCCGACTCCTGCCGCTTCTTCCACGAGTCCATCTGCATGTCGAGGATCGAGTCGCCCGTGTCGACGAGCGCCTTCTGCCGCGCCTCGAAGGACTTCTGGTTGGCGAGGAAGTTGCGGCGCTGCTCCTCGGACTTCATTTTGGCGATGTCCTGCTGGATCTGCGCGTAGATCGAATGCCAACGCTGCGTCGGCTTGAGCGACAGCTTGATCGTGACCATCAGCGGGAGCGATTGCTCCAGCTCGCCCGCCGGGGCGCGGCAGGCGACACCGTCCCAGATGCCCCAGTTCCAGGATTGGAACGAGTAGGCCGGGAAGCCCTGAGCCACGGGCGGGGTGTGGCTGTACGTGTGGGTGGTGTTGACGGTCCACATGAACAGCTCTTCGTACGCCTTGCCGTTCTCGTTGTACTGCACGAGGACATAGGGCACCTCGATGCTCATCTTGTAGCCGCCGTCGCCGCCGGACATCTGCGCCGTCTGGCTGGCCTGGGCGTCGAGCTGCCTCGCCTGGCGGAACTGCTCGGCCCAGGTCGGGCTGTCGGCGATCGACTGCTCGATAGGGTGGTACCGGCCGCTCTCGGCCACGCGGATGTTGGTCGCCTCCGGCCGATCGCCGGGCATGAGCGTGTCCACGACGAACGCCTCGTGGCTCTGCGGCGGGGGCATGAAGATCTTCTCGCCGGCCAACTGGCCGACCTCCGGGAGTTGCTGGGTCTGCGGCTGCGCTTCCCAGTAGGTGAAGGGGATCGAGGGCAGGACCCGCAACTGACGCCCGTCGGGGGCCGCGACGCTGATCGCGTTGGAGCAGAAGATGAACCCGAACGCCGGGGTCCACATCGGCCCGCCCTCCACGGTCCAGCCCTCGGGCACGAGCAGCGTGTGCGAGTCGATGTTGCTCAGCGCCGGGTCCTGGATCGTGTGGTACTTCATGACGACCGACCCGGCGGGGGGCTTCAATCCCTTGTGCCTGCCCGCGGCACCCGGGCCGTCCGCAGCCACCGCGACGGTGGTCGTTGCGCCGCCGCGGAGGGTGTAGGTCGTGTTGCCCGTGGTGAAGGCGACGGTGGCGTCGTCGTTGATGGTGTAGGTGAAAGGGAAGGAGTCGCCGTTGGCGTCGAAGGTGCCGCGGCCGCCGTCGTCGGTGGTCGTGAACCGCATCGGGTAGCGTCCACCCTCACGGACCAGCACGCCGGTGAAGCCGTCGTCGCCCGTCGCCTCGGTCACGATGAGCTGCATGCCCTCGCCCTGAAGCGAGTACAGGCCCTCAGCGTGGGAAGCGGCGGGAGCAAGCGCGAGCAGGACCGCCACGAGAAGCAACGGAGCGAAGCGGGGCATTTGCAGGTTCCGGAAAAGGTGACAGGCCCGGTACAGCTTACCGCGGGGTAGCGCGGAAACGAAGCGGATTCGGCGTCGAGCCGGGGTCAAATGACCTGCGAGAGACCGACTGGACGCGGCCTTTAACCCCTCCCCCGCCGGGGGAGGTGGACGGGGAAGCCGGCCGGTGGGGGCACGCGGAGCGACGCATCATGCCGTTGCAGAGCGCTCTCCCTCCCCGGCCACGCTGAAGCGTGGCGGAACCTGCCCGGGGGGGTTGTCCCCAATCGTGCCCGAGTACAGCCGTTAACCCCGGCGCGGGACCACGTTACCGCTTCATCTCGCGTTCAAGCTGCGCCTTCAAGTCCGCCGAAGCGGCATCCAGACCCCGGACGCCGCGAAACAGCAGCGGCTCGAGCGAGACCCCCGCGTCCCCGTGCAGCACGCTCACATCGCCGGTCGTCTCGACCACCACCGCCCGCGCCGCCTCGAGCGTGAGGCAGTTCGCCTCGCGCAGCTTCGCCCACAGGTCATCGGCCGACATCGCCGCCCGGCGGAGGTTGTCGGTCAGCACCTTGCCCTCGTAGAGCACGAGGATCGGCTCGTTGTCGATGACGGTGGAGACCCGCGGCCAGCGCTGGCGCGCCTTGGCGATGCACCATTGCATGACAAACAAAACCGCGAGGACCGCCGCCCCCACCGGCAGGGGGGTCGACCGTGACAGGGCCGTGCTCGCGATGACCGAGCCGACGGCGATAGTCATGGCAAAGTCGAAGCCCGACATCTTCGCGAAGCTGCGGACCCCGGCGAGGCGGGCGTAGAGGATGACACACAGGTAGATGGCCGCCGCCGAGATCATCGCGGCGGCGAGGGCGGTAAACGAGGTCGCGAACCAGTCGGCCATGGTCAAGCGTAGGCCCCCGCCCGGCCCGGGCCGCGCCGGGCTACTGCGCCATCTCCCGCTCGAACGACTCCCGCAGCCGGTCCGGGCCCGCATCGAGGCCCCGAACGTCGCGGAACAGGCGCGACTCCAGCTTGATCGACGGGTCGCCGTGCAGCACCGTCACGTCGCCGGTGGCCTCGACGATCACGGCGCGGGCGTGGTCTATCTGCAGGCAGTTGGCCTCACGCAGCTTCGACCACAGGTCGTCTTCCGACATCGCGGCGCGGCGGAGATTGTCGTCCAACACCTCGCCCTCGTATAGCACCAGGATCGGCCGGTTGTCGATCACGCCCGACACCGCCGGCCAGCGCTGCCGCACCTTGGCAAGCACCCACTGGGTGGCGAACAGCACCGTCAACGCCGTGATGCCCACCGGGACCGGGACGGAGCGATACAGTGCCGTCCCCGCGATGACCGAGCCGACGGCGATGGTCATCGCGAAGTCGAAGCCCGACATCTTCGCGAAGCTCCGCACGCCGCAGACGCGGGTGTAGAGGATGACGCAGGCGAAGACCGCGAGGGTGGAGAGGATCGTCGCGGCGACGGCGACGAAGGAGGTGGTGAACCATGGGGCCATCGTGCAAGGATACCGCGTGTTGGGTGATGTGCCCCGGGCCGCTTGTCGAGCGTTCATGCCCCGGTGAGGAAGTGGCAGATGTCGCCGTCCTGTACCTGATACGCCTTGCCCTCGACGCGGAGCCGGCCCGCCTCGCGGATCGCCTTCTCGGTGCGATGCTGTTCCAGGTCGTCGAGGCGGTAGACCTCCACGCGGATGAAGGCCCGCTCGAAGTCGGAGTGGATCACCCCCGCGGCCTGGGGCGCGGTGGCGTCGCGGGGGATGGTCCACGCCCGCACCTCCTTCTCGCCCGCGGTGAAATAGCTCTTGAGCCCCAGCAGGTCGTACGCGGCGCGGGCCACGCTCGCCAGCGCCGGCTCGTCCAGCCCGAGGCTGTCAAGCATCTCCCGCTGGTCCTCGCCCTCAAGCTCGGCGAGTTCACTCTCAAGCTTGGCGCAGACCGTGACCACCGCGCCGCCCTCGGCGGCGGCACGGTCACGCACCCGCTGCACCAACTCGCTCTCGCCGGCCAAATCGTCCTCGTCCACGTTCGCGACGTACAGCACCCGCTTGGCCGTGATGAGCCCGAAGCTCTTGAGTTGTTTCAACTCGTCGGGGTCTAACGCTTCGTCGGCAATCAGCGACCGCACCGGCTTGCCCTCGGCGAGGACGGGCTGACACTTCTCCAGGAGCGCCAGCCGGGCCTTCGCGTCCTTGTCGCCGCTCTTAGCGTTGCGGCGGGCCTTGTCGATGGCGCTCTCGACCGTCTGCAGGTCCGCGAGCATCAGCTCAGTCTCGATCACCTCGATGTCGGCGATGGGGTCGACCCGGCCGTCGACGTGCACCACGTCGGCGTCCTGAAAACAGCGGACGACGTGGAGGATCGCGTCGACCGAGCGGATGTGGCTGAGGAACTTGTTGCCCAGCCCCTCGCCGGTGGACGCGCCCTTGACGATGCCGGCGATGTCGACCAGCCGCAGCGCCGCGGGGATGACCTTCTGCGGCGGGATGAACTTGACGATGCGGCCGAGGCGTTCGTCGGGCACCGGGACGATGCCGACGTTCGGCTCGATGGTGCAGAAGGGGAAGTTTTCGCTGGGGATGCCCGCCGCGGTGAGGGCGTTAAACAGCGTCGACTTGCCGACGTTGGGGAGACCGACGATGCCTGCTTCCATGGGGCGGGGATGATAGCGGGTCGACCGGGTTGGAAGAAGCAGATCATCAGCCGCAGATGAACGCGGATGGACGCGGAATACAGCGGAGCGGATGAAGGAGGGCGACAAGCACTCGGTTGCACCGCATGATTCTGATCTGCGTGTATTGGCGTTCATCTGCGGCTAACCTGTTATCCGAGCGGTTTCACGCACTGAGGCGTTTCACAAACGCCGCGTGCTCGTCGGTGGCGCAGCCCCGATCCACCGCGGCGAACGCCTTGGCAAGGTCGTCGGCGAGAACGGCGTCCACGTCGAGCCACAGGCCTGGAAACACGCGACTTTTCAGCAAGCCTTCTTCGGGATCGAGAGGCGTGTAGCGGCCCTCAATGAGCACGAACAAGTCAATTGCTTCGTCCTGCAGCCGGTGGACCCAATACTCCCGCACGCCGTTGCGGCGGTAGGCCTCCATCTTGGCGTGGAGGTCGATGCTGACGGCGCTTTCGCAGACCTCGATGACGAGGTCCGGGGGGCCGGTGATGTAATAGTCATCGTCAACGAACGCGCGGCCGCCCAGGTGAGGCGGGAGCATGCACATCACGTCGGGCTGGACTTCGTTGTGTTCGTCGAGACGGACGGTGCCGTGGATGCCGTAGAAGAGGCCCTTCGTGCGGCTTGCATAGAACCCCAGCCAGGCGGCGAGGGAAGCGTTAGAGCAACCGTGATCGAAGCGGACCCGCTCCGGCATGTAGGCGATGCCCTCGATGAGTTCGGCCTTTTTGACCTCCGGCATCGTGAGGTAGCGGCGGTGGAACTCGATTCGATCGAGGTGATCGCCGTTGCGGAGCGGGGGGACCGACGGCACAGTTTCTGACTGGTGCTGCGCGGGCGTAGCGGTGCGGGACATGGGATGATTATACGGGGACCAAGGTTGATCCCGAAGCGGCGTAGGTCGGATGAATCAGCTACAATTGTGGCTTCCCCGCAGCCGTTCGACTCCCGCTGAAACTCCGCGATCATGGCCGAAGATACCCCGCCCCCGGAAGCAAGTACCCCCGACTTCGACGCCCCCGACGGCGGCCTGCCCGCCGACCCGACGGCCCCGGTTCCAGGCGGCCGCGTTCGAGACCTCGCCATCGAGCGGGAGCTGGCGGACAGCTACCTGACGTATGCGATGTCGACCATCGTGGACCGGGCGCTGCCGGACGTGCGCGACGGGCTCAAGCCGTCGCAGCGCCGCATCCTCGTGGCGATGAACGACCTGAACCTGCGGCCCGGCAGCAAACACCGAAAGTGCGCCAAAATCGCCGGCGACACCTCGGGCAACTACCACCCCCACGGCGAGGCGGTGGTCTACCCGACGCTCGTCAATATGGCCCAGACGTGGAAGATGCGCCACACGCTCATTGACCCGCAGGGCAACTTCGGCAGCGTCGACCCCGACCCGCCCGCCGCCATGCGCTACACCGAGGCCCGCATGGCCCCGCCCGCCGCGGACATGCTCGCCGACCTCAAGCTCGACACCGTCGACTGGCAGGAGAACTACGACGGCACGCAGGACGAGCCCAAAGTCCTGCCCGGCAAGTTCCCCAACCTCCTGGTCAACGGGGGCACGGGCATCGCCGTGGGCATGGCCACCAGCCTCGCGCCGCACAACCTCGGCGAGGTCTGCGACGCCATCACCGCCGTCATCGACCGCCCCGACATCGACCTCGCCGAGCTGGTCCAACTCATCCCCGGCCCCGACTTCCCCACCGGCGGGATCATCAAGGGGCGGGCCGGCATCGCCAGCGCCTACGCCACCGGGCGCGGCCGCGTCACCGTCCGCGCCAAGATCGACCGCGAGACCCGAGGCAACCGCGAGCTTCTCGTCGTCAAGGAACTGCCGTACCAGGTGACCAAGAACGACGGCGTCATCGAGAAGATCAAGCTCGCCCGCGCCAACGACAAGCTCCAGGACATCGCCAACGTCGTCGACGAGTCGTCCAACCGCGGCGGGATGCGCCTCGTCATCGAGCTCAAGCGCGGCGTCGACCCCGAGGTGTTGGAGAACCAGCTCTACGTCACCACCCCGCTTCAGTCGACCTTCTCGATCATCAACATCGCGTTGGTCAAGGGGCAGCCGCGGACGCTGACGCTGCGGGAGATGATCGACTGCTACGTCGAGCACCGCGTCGAGGTGACCCGCCGCAAGACCGCGTTTTTGCTGAACAAGGCCCAGCAGGAGGCCCACCGGATCGAGGGCCTGATCTATGCCGTATGCGACATCGACGAGGTGATCCGCCTGATCCGCGAGAGTCAGACGCGCGACGAGGCGATCCAGAAGCTGATGGACCGCGGCTTCCGCATCCCCGCCGACCACCCCTACGCGCCCCAGATCCCGCAGCGGTTGCTCAACGCCACGGCCGAGGGCGACGCCCGGCTGACCCGGGTGCAGGCCGAGGCGATCGGGCGGTTGCAGCTCATCCAACTCGTCGGGCTGGAGATCGAGAAACTCGTCGCGGACTACACGCGCCTCATCGGCGAGATCGAGGAGTACGAGGACATCCTCGCGACGCCGCGGCGGGTGATGCAGATCATCCTGGACGAGGTGGCGGACCTGAAGAAGCGGTACGCGGACGAGCGGCGGACCGTGATCGAGGAGGGCGAGGCCGAGGGGTTTGACATTGCGGCGCTCACGCCCGTCGAGCAGGTCGTGGTGACCATCACGCACGGCGGGTACGTTAAGCGGCTCCCCGCCGACCAGTACAAGGCCCAGAACCGCGGGGGCAAGGGCGTCATTGGCGCGAAGTCTAAGGAAGACGACTTCACCGAGGAGCTCTTCGTCGCCAGCACGCACGACGACCTGTTGTGCTTCACCGACACGGGCCGGGTGTTCAAGTTGAAGGTGTTCAATATCCCGGAGGCGGGGCGGACGCAGCGCGGCCGGGCGATCGTGAACCTGATCAACCTGCAGGCGGGCGAGCGGATCGTCGAGTTCATGCCCATCGCCGACTTCGAGAAGGGCGAGGATTTTCTACTTTTTGCCACGAGCAACGGTTTAGTCAAACGCACGGCGCTGGCGGACTACCGCAACGTGAACAGCGCCGGGATCATCGCGGTGAACCTGCGTGACGGCGACTCGCTGGTCGGCGTGAAATGGTTAGGTGAAGACGACCACATCCTGCTCGGCACGTCGGCCGGGATGGCGATCCGCTTCCGTGCGGATGATGCGCGGGTGATGGGCCGCAACGCCAGCGGGGTCCGCGGGCTGAAGCTCGGCGAGGGCGACAACGTGGTCGGGGTCATCCGCATTGCCCCGAACATGGACGGCGCGGATCTTTTGACGGTGACGGAGAACGGCTACGGCAAGCGAACGCCGCTGGCCGAGTACCTCGTCACGTCCGAGGACGGGGCCAGCCGGCCGCAGAGCCGCGGCGGCAAGGGCCGGCGTGACATCAAGACGACCACCCGCAACGGCCCGGTCGCCGCGATCCGCCGCGTCAGCCCCGACGACGACGTGATGCTCATCACCGCCAACGGCATGATCGTGCGGATGCGCAGCCAGGACATCCGCCAGACCCACCGCGGGTCGGCGGGCGTCCGCGTCATCGGCGTCAACAGCGGCGACAAGGTCGCCGGCCTGGCGCGGGTCAAGGACGAAACCAACGGCGACCCACCGGAAGCCCCGGACACAGACACCCCATCAATCGTTTAGCGCCGCGACTTGTCGCGTCCTCTTTGATCCCACCACAAGTCGCGGCGCTAAACCTCATGCGCCGAGGTAGACTGCACGGGTTCGGAAGGAGTGACCCATGCCCCTGCAGAAATGGTCCGACGAGATCTGGGTGAGCCAGATGTCCCCGCCCCCGGCGTTCGCCGACGACATCGAGACGCTCGAGAACGCCTACGAAGCCGCGGAACCCGCGCCCGACGTGGTGCTCGACCTGTCCGAGGTCGACGTGCTCAACAGCACCAACATCTCGCAGATGCTGGCCGTGCGCAAGCTCGTGGGCAAGCGGGGGGCCCGCCTCCGCGTCGCCGGGCCGAGCGACGGCGTGTGGTCGGTCTTCCTCACCGCCGGGCTGGACAAGGTGTTTTCCTTCTCGCAGAACACCGCCTTCGCGCTGGCGGATTTGCAAATGAACGGAGGCGAGGCGTAGCGGTGGACGACGACGCGTGGCGGTGCGTCGGCTTCGGCCGCTTCAGCGGCCGCTGAAGCGGCCGAAGCCGACGGATCAACTAGGCGTGGTCTGAGAACCCCATGAGTCGAGTTGTCGTAGTTGCGGCATGGACGACTTCATGCTCACGGACGAGCAATGGTTGGCGGTTGAACCGCACCTTCCCCGGTCGACGGCCAAGACCGGCCGGCCGATGGCGGACCGCCGTCTGATGTTCGAGGCGATGCTCTTTCAACTTACCACCGGCTGCCAGTGGCGGCACCTGCCGCGGGAGCGGTTTGGGCCCTACCAGACGGCCTACCACCACTTCAACCGCTGGCGGAAGCTGGGGGTGTTCGACCGGCTGGTCGGTCACCTGCGGCTCCAAGCCGACGAGCGGGGCCTGATCGACTGGTCGCTGCTGTGTGCCGATGGCACCAGCGTCCGGGCCGCGGCCTCGGCCTCCGGGGGCCGTCTTTCCCCCCGCCCGAAGAACCCGACGACCACGCGTTAGGCCGCTCCCGCGGCGGATTCGGCAGCAAACTGCACCTGTTGACCTGCGGCAACGGCGTCGTGCTGGCCGCGACGCTGACCGCGGGGCAGGCCCACGAGTCGAAGCAACTCGACCCGCTGCTGTCGAAGGTGAAGGTCGGCCGTCGCCGCCGCGGCCGGGCGGTGGCCTGTGACCGGGCGTACGACACGCCGGCGTGTCGCCACACGATCCGCCGCCGCGGGATGCGGGCGGTGATCCCCGTCAAGCGGCTGCCCGAGGGCCGGCGGCGACGCAAGCGCGGCCGCCCGCCACGCCTGGATCACCAGCAGTACAAGCGTCGCAACGTCATCGAGCGGGCCGTCGGCGGCCTCAAACGCTTCCGCCGCCTGGCCACCCGCTACGAGAAGCTCGCGATCAACTTCATGGCCTTCGTCCAACTGGGCGTCGCCATGCAAGTGTTAAGATTGCTGTTTTCAGACCACGCCTAGGGCCCAGTTTCACGCCGCCCGCCCAACACCCCCCACCGCTCGAACGGCACCCACGTCAGGTACAGCACCATGAACTGGAAAAACGGCGCCTGTTGCAGCACGTAGATGCCCAGATGCATCCCCACCCCCGCGACGAGGATCAGCGGGATAAACCGCCGCCACTGCGGGAGCAGGACCATCCAGAACGACGACTCGAACGTCACCGCCCCGACCGCGAGCAGCACGCAGACCCAACGGTACGGCGCGACGTACACGCCCCAGGTTCCCTTGCGGATGCCGTCGAACAAGAGGTAGTTCTGCAGCGTGTACCCGTTGAACCACGCGGCCCCGCCGAGGATCATCTTCGACAGCGCCGCGTCGGTGTACGCGATCACGAGCAGGCACTGCACCGTGACCAGCGGCCACATCGCAAGCCGGCTCGGCGTCCCCCGGTACCACGGCCGCTCCCCGTCACGGCCGCCGCGCCGCCGCAGCCACGCGTCCACCGACAGGCAGTCGCCGCACGGGCAGAACGCCAGCAGGAACAGGAACACCACGTACAGCGCCTCGGGGTGGTGGTATTCCCCGTACGAGTACACGTGGGAGATGAGCAGCATCGTCCCCGCGGCGAACAGCCCCAGCGCCGCCCGCGTGAACAGCCCGACCAGCGCGAGCAACCCGCAGGCCATCGTGACCCACCACGCCGCCTCGATCACGGCCGCGCTCCGCAGCGTCGGCTCGTCGAAGAACGTCAGCAGCACCCGCACGAACCACTGCGGGTCCTCGAACCCCGGCGCGGCCAGCAGCTTGCGGTGGCTCGACAGCGGGTAGCGGAACCACACGAGCTGCAGCGCAACGCAGACGATGCGCAGCACCGCCGGCCGCGCCGTCGACCCCACCGGGAAGAAGAACGCCATCCACCAAGGCACCCCCGAATGCGACGCTCCTGGAAGCAATGCCCCCGGATGCGATGCTCCCGGATGCTCACCCCCGGCCCGTAACCCCCCTGGCGACGTTGCCGCCACATCACTCGCCATCGCCCACCCCCTCCGCAGCCCCCTCGAGCCGCTCCAAGCGCGACGACAGGTCCACCGGCTGGTCGACCTCCTCCGTCACCAGCTCCCGGCCCTCGAGCGTGTAGATCGTCCGGTACACCGTCAACTCACGCGGCACTTTCCCCGTCGTCACCACCACCTGCGTCCAAACCCGGTCGAGCGCCTCGGCCCGGTGCTCCTCGATCAACGCCGCGAGCTTGGGGTCCGCCGCCGCCGCTTCGCCCGACAGCGGCTCGGCCACCAGCCGCTCGACGATGTGGAACCGCCACGCGAAAAAGTTCAGCCCCATCATCTCCTGATCCACCACCGCCTCTTCCCCGTCCCCCAGCGTCGCGAGCAGCTGCACCGCCGTGGTCCGCACCGGCGGGCCCGACGACCTGGAATACATCGGGTAATCCACGAACGGCCACATCGTCGCGTGGTAGGTGTGGCCCCGCAGCTTCGCCACCACCCCCGCGCCCGTCACCGCCAACTGCCCGGCCAGCACCGACCCGAGCAGCACCAGCGGCAGGATGTAAGGGCTCCGGGGCATCGGCACGGCTCGACCGCCTTTCCTATCGACAAAACCCCCACCAGCCATCACTACTCCCCCGTCGCCACGACCCCTGAAACAGCCGCGGAGGTCGATCCGCGGGCCCCGTCCCCCACCGCCGGCCCCCACCGCGCAAGCCGACGGATCGGCCTACGCGGCAACCCCCACCGTTATCATCCCCCGACCCGCCCCTCCACCCGGAGCCCGCCCGTGCCCTTCCTCGACGACGACTTCCTCCTCGACACCGAACCCGCACAACGGCTCTACCACGACGACGCGGCGGCGATGCCGATCTACGACTACCACTGCCACCTGCCCCCGGCCGACCTCGCCGCCGACCGCACCTTCGACAACCTCTACGACTGCTGGCTGGCGGGGGACCACTACAAGTGGCGGGCGATGCGGGCCGACGGTGTCCCCGAACGCTTCTGCACCGGCGACGCCGACCCCTACGACAAGTTCCTCGCTTGGGCCCGCACCGTCCCCGCCACCCTCCGCAACCCCCTCTACCACTGGACCCACCTTGAGCTCCGCCGCTACTTCGGCATCGACACGCTCCTCACCGAAGAGACCGCCCCCGAGATCTGGGACGAGGCCAACCGCCAGCTCGCCACGATGCCCGTCTCGGCGATCCTGCAAAAGTTCGACGTCGCCCTCATCGGCACGACCGACGCCCCGGCGGACGACCTTTCACATCACCGCCAACTCGCCAACGCCGACACCCTGCCCGACACCGCGGTCTACCCCGCCTTCCGCCCGGACAAGCTCCACGACCTGACCGACCCCGCCGCGTGGAACGCCGCCGTCGACACGCTCGGCGACGCGGCCGACCTCGACGTGCAGAGCCTCGACGACCTGTTGCACGCTCTGCAGAAACGTCACGCCGACTTCCACGATTCGGGCTCCCGCCTCTCGGACCACGGCCTCACCCACCTCCCCGACCACGCCGCCGACCACGACGACGCCGCGACGGTCTTCACCCACGCCCGCGGCGGCGGCGAGGTCACCCCCGAAAGCCGCGCCGCGTTCACCGGGTTCATGATGCTCTTCTTCGCCGAGCTCGACTACGCCGCGGGCTGGACGCACCAACTCCACCTCGGCGCGATGCGCAACAACAACGCCTGGGCCCTGCAAAACCTCGGCCCCGACACCGGGTACGACTCCATCGGCGACTACCCCCAGGCCGACGGGCTCCGCCGCCACCTCGGCACCCTCGCCGGCCGCGAGAAGCTGCCCAAGACCATCCTCTACAACCTCAACCCCGCCGACAACCACCTCTTCGCCGCCATGGCCGGCAACTACCAGGGCGGGCCCGGCACCGTCCCCGGACACGTCCAGTACGGCAGCGGCTGGTGGTTCCTCGACCAGCTCGACGGCATGACCGACCAGCTCAACGCCCTTTCCAACCTCGGCCTCCTCTCCCGCTTCGTCGGCATGCTCACCGACTCGCGATCCTTCCTCAGCTACCCCCGCCACGAATACTTCCGCCGCCTGCTCTGCCACCTCCTCGGCCGCGACGCCGCCGCCGGCCTCCTCCCCGACGACCACGACACCCTCGCCCGACTCGTCGAAAACATCTGCTTCCACAACGCCGAGGTGTACTTCGGCATGGAGTTAAAGGGGCGCTTCTTGTAATGTTCAGCGCCGCGACTTGTCGCGTCCGGTGCATGTGCGACGGGTCGCGGCGCTAAACTTGGAACGATGGACACGATCTACTACGACGGCGACTGCGGGTTGTGTCACCGGTGGGTGAAGTTTGTGTTGCCGCGCGACCCGGGGGGCGAGCGGTTCGTGTTTTCGCCGCTGGGGAGCGATTTCTTCAATGAACACGTGGCGGAGGCGGAGCGGGAGAAGCTGCCGGACTCGATCGTGTTGCAGACCGCCGACGGCCGGCTGCTCACGCGGTCGGCGGCGGTCCTCGCGATCTTCAAACGCCTCGGCGGGCGGTACCGCGTGTTCGCGGCGGTGATGGGTATCGTGCCGCGGTTCCTGCGCGACTTCGTGTACGGCCGCGTCGCGGCGGTGCGGAAGCGGCTGTTCGCCAAGCCCGCCGACGCCTGCCCAATGATGCCCCCGGACCAACGCGCACGGTTCCGGTTTTAACCGTCCCGAATGAAGCGACGCGGCTCCGCCGCGCTTCCGATCCGCAACTCACGAAGCGACGCGGCTCCGCCGCGCTTCAATCCGCGAAGCGCGGCAAAGCCGCGTCGCTTCATCGGGGCGGTGTGTCCCGCCGCGGTAGACTCCCCCCCGTGACCGACGCCGCCCCGACCATGAACCTGTACGACACCCTCGCCGACCGCGGGCTGCTCGCGCAGTGCACCGATGCGCCCGACGCGATGCGGGCGCGTCTGGCAAAACCCGTCACGGCGTACTGCGGTTTCGACCCCACGGCCGACTCGCTGCACGTCGGGTCGCTGGTGCCGATCATGGGGCTGGCCCACCTGCAGCGGGCCGGTCACAAGCCGCTGGTGCTCGTCGGCGGGGCGACTGGGCTGGTCGGCGACCCGTCGGGCAAGACCGAGGCGCGGCAGATGCTCGACGAGGCGACGATCCGCACCAACGCCGAGGCCATCGCCGGGCAGATCGGCCGCGTCCTCCGGTTCGGCGGCGGGCCTGACGAAGCCGCGTTGGTCAACAACCTCGACTGGATCGGCCCGATGACCTGGCTCGAGGTCCTCCGCGACGTGGGCAGCCGCGTCAGCGTCAACCGCATGGTGTCGATGGAGTCGGTCAAGCAGCGCATGGCCGCCGAGGGAGAGGGCATCTCGTACCTCGAGTTCAGCTACATGCTGCTGCAGGCGGTCGACTTCGTGCACCTCTACCGTGATCACGGCTGCACCGTGCAGCTCGGCGGGCAGGACCAGTGGGGCAACATCGTCATGGGGATCGAGCTGGGCCGCAAGCTGGACGACGCGGGCCTGGCGGGCCTGACCTTCCCGCTGGTGACCAAGGCCGACGGCGGCAAGTTCGGCAAGTCCGAGGCGGGCAACGTCTGGCTGGACGCGGCGCGGACCCCCCCGTTCGAGTTCTTCCAGTTCTGGCGTAACGTGGCGGACGCGGACGTGGGGCGGTACCTCGGCTACTTCACGTTCCTGCCGATGGACGAGGTGCGGGCGCTTGCCGCGGCTAAAGGCGTGGCGATCAACGCGGCGAAGGTGGCGCTGGCGTACGAGGTGACGCGGATCGTGCACGGCCAGCGGGAGGCGGACGCGGCGCGGGATGCCGCGGCCAAGGCGTTCGCCGGCGGCGCGGGCGGGGCCGCCGACGCGTCGGGTGAGTCGATCCCGTCCGCCACGCTCACCGCCACCGACTTCGACGCCGGCCTCACCGTCGTCGCCGCGCTGGTTCAAGCCGGCTTCGCCAAGTCCAACGGCGAGGCCCGCCGCCTGATCCAGGGCGGCGGCGTCCGCCTCCACGACGAGAAGGTCGCCGACACAGACCGCACGATCACCGCCGACGACGTGCGCGACGGGCACGTGCTTCTGCGCGTGGGCAAGAAGCGCCTGTTCCGCTTCGACGTGGCGTGAGAAGGCCCGCCCCATCCTGAAACGTATCGCACGACGCGACGCGTGGGGTGCCACACTGCATCCCGCCGCTCGGGGCGGGTGCGGCGTGCCGGTTTGAGCACGGGGTCACGTCCCCCGCGGGCTCCACACCGCACCCTCCGCAAAGCCTCCGGGATGCAGTGTGGCACCCCGACCCGGAGCGCCGGGACGAGCCCGGCGGCGAACGCCCCTCGGTGCCGCGCCGTTGACCCCCGATACCCCCGCGCTTAACCTGCCCGCGGCCGCCTGCTGCGCGACCGCACGAGACCGTCATGCCCTCCACCGCGTCCAAACGCCCCGACCCGCGCCACGGCTTCGGGGGCGACTTCAAGACCTTCTTCGTCCGCGGGCTCGCCATCGTCCTGCCCACGGCCCTGACGCTGTGGATCATCGTCGTCGCCTACAGCTTCGTCAGCCAACGCATCGCCGCCCCCATCAACGCCGGCCTCCGCGAGGTGGTCATCCGCTTCACCGACTGGCCCCGGCCCCGCGACGAGGACTTCCTCGAGGTCTTCAGCGACCGCCTCACCTCCGCCCAGCTCGACCGCTGGCAGGTGTTCACCGAGAACCGCGCGACGGTCCTCCGCCAGGAACGCCTCGACTGGATGAAGGACCAGCCGAACATGGTGCTCGAGGCGCGACGTGTCGCGTTCCGCAACTGGTGGGACACCTGGCCGATCCTCGACGCGCTGGGGCTGATCATCGCGATCGTGCTGATCTATATCGCCGGGGTGCTGGTCACCAGCTTCCTCGGCCGGCGGTTCTACCGCCTCGGCGAGAACCTCATCGCCCGGGTGCCCCTGATCCGCAACGTCTACCCGGCGATGAAGCAGATCACCGACTTTTTCTTCGGCAGCGAGTCGGACAAGATCGCCTTCAACCGCGTCGTGGCGGTGCAGTACCCGAGGAAGGGCATCTGGTCGGTCGGGCTGGTCACCGGGGACACGATGCGGTTCATCGAGGACGCGGCCGGGGAGCTGTGCCTGACGGTCTTCATCCCCAGTTCGCCGACGCCGTTCACCGGCTACGTGATCACCGTGCCCAAGGGCGACACGATCGACCTGCCGATCAACATCGAGGACGCGTTGAAGTTCGCGGTGAGCGGGGGGGTGGTGATCCCGGCGAGCCAGATGATCGACCGGCGGGGCCGGCCGAAGGTGAGCGACCCGGAAACCGAGCTGCCCGCCGCGCCGCAAGCCTACCGCGACGACGTTGAGGAGGATGACGACGAGGAGGCCGTGGCGGTCGAGCGGCGCAAGCGGGAGCGGGACGGGTTAAGCTGATCCGTCGCGTGTCGTGGACCGATGCTGTAACTCCGTGATCGTTGGGACTGCCGATGAAACTCAGTGACTTTGTGGCCGAGGACGCGATCGTGGCCGAGCTGGGCGCGACCCAGCGGGACGAGGTGATCGAGGAGCTGCTGGACGCGCTGGTCGACGCCGGGGCGGTGCCGGCGGCGCTGAAGGAGACGCTCTCGGCGCAGATCCTCAAGCGGGAGAAGAACGGCTCGACGGGCTTCGGCAAGGGGGTGGCCGTGCCCCACGTCAAGCACCCCGACATCGAGCGGATGGTGGCGGCGGTCGGCGTGAGCCAGCGGGGCGTGGACTTCAACGCGCTGGACAAGCAGCCGGTGTTCAGCGTGTTCATGCTGATCTCGCCGGCGGACAAGCCCGACCAGCACCTGCACGCGATGGAAAGCATCTTCGCGAACCTGCAGAACGACCAGTTCCGCAAGTTCCTCCGCCAGGCGTCCAGCCGCGACGAGGTGGTCGAGCTGTTGCACGAGGCGGACACGCAGCAGTTGGCGGGATAAAGCTATATAAGGAAGCGACGCGGCTCCGCCGCGCTCCCCCCCCCGTCACCCACCGCAAGCCACGCTTCGCGGATCACCCCCGGGGGACGCGGAAGGGGGGTGGCCCCGGCGGCAAGGGACGATGCACCATGGCTCAGGCGACGACGACGGTGACGATCGGCAATCGGCTGGGTCTGCACGCGCGGCCGGCGATGTCGCTGGTCGAGGTCGCGGCGGGGTTCGACAGCGAGGTCAAGCTGATCAAGGCGGGCGGGCAGACGGTGGACGCTAAGAGCATCATGCAGGTGATGATGCTCGCCGCGACGAAGGGGACCGAGCTCACGGTGGTTGCCGAGGGCGACGACGCCGACGCCGCGATCGCGGCAATCAAGGCGCTGGTGGACGGGAAGTTTGACGAGGATTAAGTGGTTTACGACGAAGCGCCTCGGTGTACCCGCACCGATGAAGCGACGCGGCTTTGCCGCGCGGTGAGGGGAAGCGGCGAAGCCGCGGCGTGTTCCGGGGAAGAGGGAGCGCGGCGACGCCGCGGCGCTTCATGGTTTGGAGGGAACCCGTATCATCGCCGGCCGATGAACCGGATCGACCAGATTTTCGCGGACCTGCGGCGTGACGGGCGCAAGGCGCTGATGCCGTTCGTCACCGCGGGGGACCCGGACCTCGGCGCGACGGCGGCATTCCTGCGCGGCGCGGCGGCGAGGGGGGCGTCGATCTGCGAGGTGGGGGTGCCGTTCAGCGACCCCATCGCGGACGGGCCGGTGATCCAGGCGTCGATGTCGCGGGCGCTGGACGCGGGGCTGCGGGTGGAGCGGGTGTTTGAGACGGTGGCGGGGCTGCGGGGCGACACGCCGCTGGGTCTGGTGGCGATGGTGAGCTATTCCATCGTGCACCGCATGGGTCTCGGGTCGTTCGTGGCGCGGGCGAAAGATGCCGGGCTCGACGGGTTCATCTTCCCCGATCTACCGCTGGAAGAGTCGGGCCCGGCGCGGGCGGCGGCGACGGAGGCGGGGCTGATCTTGAGCCTGCTGATCGCCCCGACCACGCCCATCGACCGGGCCGAGGCGATCGCGGCGGCGAGCACGGGGTTCGTGTACGTCGTCTCGCGGCCGGGGATCACCGGCGCGCGGAGCGAGCTGCCCCCGGAGCTGCCCGAGCGGCTGCGCCGCCTGCGCGGGGTGACGGACGTGCCCCTGGCGGTGGGCTTCGGGGTGAGCAGCGCCGAGCAGGTGCGGCGGGTGGTCGAGGTCGCCGACGCGGCGATCGTCGGGTCGGCGGTGGTGCAGCGGATGGCGGACGGCGGGGCCGACGGGGCGCTGTCGTTGGTGGGGGAGTTGGCGGGGGGGTTGCGTCCGGCCTCCGATCCCCCTCCCCCCGGGAGGGGTTAGGGGAGGGTCGGTGGTGCGGTTGTGAGGTGTGCTAGATGTACGGCATCGTCACGGCAGAAAGCGGCCACCCTCCCCCGGCCCCTCCCGGGGGGAGGGGGGTAGGAAGAGCGGGTTAAACGGATCGAGGGGGGCGATCCGGCGCACCGGTTATGATGCCGGCCCGCGGCGTCGGTCGTGGTGATCACCGTTTCCCGATCCTATCGAGACCCTCACGATGAACCCTGGCTGGGCCCGAATCCTCTCCTCCTGGCGTCAGGCCGCGGCGGTGGTATGTGTGCTTTTGGCGCCGTGGGCACACGCCCAGCCGAGCGGGTCGCCGGACGGGGCGGCGCTGACGCCCGAGGCGATGGTGGCGGACATGCTGGCGCGGCGGTCGATTGAGACGGTGGCGGCGCCCGAGGGGCGCGAGGTCGCCGAGGCCGAACACCGTGCGGCGGGGATGCTGCTGGACCGGGCGGTGGAGGTGCGGCCCGACGATGCGGAGTTGTGGCGGCTGCGGGCGTACCAGGCCCGGACCACCGGCGAGACCGACCGCTTCACCGAGGCGCTCACGCGGTACGTGCAGCTTCGGCCCGAAGACGACGCGGCGTTGCTGGACCTGCTGCTGCAGCGGGTGAACGAGGTGGACACCGTCGACGGCCGGCTGTCGCGGCTCGAGGGGCTGCTGCGGCAGGGCACGGGGCTGACCCTGAGCGACCCGGCGCGGTCGCGGCTGGCGTCGCTGGCGGCGGTCTACGCGGACCAGTTGGGCGAGGACGTAAAGTTCGGGCGGTACCTGAAGATGGCGGTGCAGGCCGACCCGTCCAACGGCGAGGCGGCGGAGCTGACCTACCGCCTGGCGCAGGACCGCGGGGCGAGGCCGCTGCTGGTGGCGGCGGCGTCGCTGGGGCTGGTCCGGGCCAAGCCGCTGGACCCCGCGTCGCGGCTGCGGCTGGCGTTCGCGCTGTCGGAAGTCGGGCTGTTTGGCACGTCGTCGGAGCAGTTCGGGCTGGCTGATCGGCTGAGCCCGGCGGGGTCGCTGCCGGTCGAGGCGTACGCGGCGTGGGCGCGGGGGCTGATCGCTTCGGGCCGGGACGGCGCGGCGGCCGAGCTGCTCGACGGGGTGGAACAGATGTTTGCCCAAGCCGCGCCCGCCGAGTCCGGCGCGGCGGCGGCGGCGGACGGGGGGGGCGGTGAGGGCGGGGGGGGCGCGGCGGGCGGTCGGCCGCTGCCGGTGGAGTTCGAGCTGTACCGCCGGGTGTTGTGGGGCAGAACGCCCGAAGGCGAGGCGGCGCTCGAGCGGGCCAAGGGGCAGCTACACGGTCGCAGCGACGCCGGCGACGCCGACGCGGGGCTCGAGCTGGCGTGGGTGCTTGGCCTGTTCGACGGGGACATCGAGAAGGTGTCGGAGTTGATCAAGGACCAGCCGCAGGACGACCCGCGGTACGCCCGGGCAGCGGGGTTCGTGTACCTGCGTGACGGGGCCGAGCGGTGGGCCCGTGCCTCGTTCGAGCGGGTGGCGGACACGGATGCGGTGGCGGCGTACGGCCTGGCGACGATGCAGGGCGTCGACGACGCCGGCCGCGCCCGCTTCCTCGGCGAGGTGGTGCGGAAGTTCCCGTCGACCTTCGGCGGTCTTCTCGCGGCGCGGGCGCTCTTGGACTCCGACCGCAGCGTCCCGCCCAACGACGATGCCCGTGCCATCACCGAGGCGATGAACCGCCTGCCCGTGAGCCTCTGGCGGCTGGACCTGGACCGCAACCCCTGGACCGGCGTGCGCCTCCGCTTCGTCGAGGCCCGCACGGATTACCTCGAACCGATCCGGGCGACGGTGACGGTGAGCAACACGTCGGGGATCGCGCTGACGCTGGCGGCGGACGGGTCGGTCCGGCCGACGGCGGTGCTGGACCTCGGGGCGTACAGCGGGGGGACGCCGCTGGGCCGGCTGCCCGCGATCGTGGCGGACCTGGGGCGGACGCTCACGCTCCGGCCGGGGCAGCGGCTGGAGGTGCCGGTGCGGGTGGACCGCTCGATCTTCGGGCTGCTCCTCGCCACGCAGGTGCCGAACACGATCACCTATAACGCTGCGGTGGTGCTCGACCCGCGGGTGATGCCCAACGGCTCGACGGTGTCCGGCCCGCTCGGGGGCTTCGACACGGCCCGGTCGATCCAGGCCGTCGTCCCGCCCGCCGACGCCGCGGCCGTGGAGCGGTGGATCACCGAAGCCACCGACGCCGACGCCGTCACCCGGTACAAGGCCCTCGCCCGTTTGGCGAGTCAAGGCGACGGGTTTGCCGACACGAACCTCGACCGCGGGCTGGTCCGCCGCGCCGAGGCGGCGGTGAACGAGGCGTATTTGGCGGGGGACGAGCTCGGCCGGGCGTGGGTCCTGCTGATGTTGAACGCCGAAGATACAGGCCGCTCGCCGTTCCGGCCGATGCTCGATGAAGCGAAGCGCAGCGACGCGGCACTGGTGCGGACCGCGTACCTCGTCGCCGTCGTGGACGACCCGCAGGACGCGGCGCTGGCGACGGCGATCCGCGACGGCTCGGCCGAGGTCAGCCGCTTCGCCGAGGCGTGGCGTGGCGTGCTGGAGGCCCGGGCCGGCGACGCCCGCGCGTCCGGCGGGAACTGAAGCCGGCGGCGGGGGATCGACCGGGTTACCCTTGCCGGGATCGGGGCATGGACGCGACACCACCGACACCGCCACGCCCGGGCCGCTGGGCCCGGCTCTGCCGCCGCCTCACCGGGCCCGACGCGGCGCTCTACCGCCTCGCCGACCGGTGGATGGGCGGCGAGTCGACCTGGACCGGGGAACCCCTGGCCTACGCGGCCGCCGACCCCGACACCCCGCGCGACTTCCTCCTTGCCGACGCCGGCTCGACACCCGACCCCGCCGAGGCCTTCACCCGCCTGACCTGGGGCGGCCAGCTTATCCTCGTCCACCGCGACCCCGTCGCCCTGCGCGCGATCACCAACACCTTCACCGCCCACGACGGGTTCGAGGTCGAGGCCGGCCCCCACCGTCTCCGCCGCGGCCTGCCGGGCCTGCGTCTGCCCCTCGTCGGGCCGGGCGTCCACGCCGTGCTCCTCCGCAAGGTCGCGCTGATCCAGGCGGGCGAGGACACCGACCGCTTCACCTTCGACGTCCGCCTCACCCGGATGCCCGACCTCGCCGACGGCTACGTCGTGGTCAAGCGCGTGCCGCAGTACCGCCGCGTCGTCACCCGCCTGCAGGCCCGCTTCCCCGAGGCCGGCCAGGGCGTTCTGCTCCAGCGCGCCGAGAAGCTCGTCAAGCGCGTCTTCCCCGTGTTCCTCACCCGCGAGGCGGCGTTCTTGCAACTGATGTCCCGCGACATGCCCGCCGAGTTCCGCGGCCGCGTGCCCCGCGCGCTCGGCCTCGAACGCGCCCCCGACGGCACCGTCAAGACGCTGTACATGTCCTGGCTCCGCCTCGGGGGCGAGCCGATGGACCACCTCGACTTCGCCAAGCAGGCCGCCGAGATGCTCAGCGTCCTGCACGACCGCGTCGGCATCATCCACCTCGACCTCCGCCTCGACAATATGGTCATCTCCGACGGCCGCGTCTGCTTCCTCGACTTCGGATCGGCCGTCCGCATCGGCGAGAAAATCGACGAGAGCCCCATGCTCAAATCGCTCTTCGAAGAGATGATGAACACGTCGCAGATCCAGCGGACGATGGGCAAGATGAAGGACACCGGCCGCCTCACCTCCGACGTGATCGTCAGCGCCCACGGCAAAATCGACAAGGCCGTCGACATGTTCTACCTCTCCCTGCAGATCAGCCGCCCGACGAGCAACCCCGACCTCCTGCCGTTCATCCGCTTCGACCCCGACAGCGAGATCGCCCGCCGCATCAAGCTCCTGGTCAGCTCGATCCTCCGCCCCACCAACCCCCGCCGCCCCCACTTCATCAGCGCCAAGGACGTCCACGCCGGCCTGCAAAAGATCGAACGCAAGGTCGGCGCGATCTGAACCCCCGCTACATACGAAGCGTCGCGGCTCCGCCGCGCGTTCTCCCCGATCTCCGCATCATCCTCCCGATCCCCGATCCCTGATCCCTGATCCCTGATCCCTTCCCCGGTACCCTCCTGCAATGAACCTCCTCATCACCGGCGGGGCCGGCTTCGTCGGCTCTAATCTCACCCGCACCCTGCAGGATCGCCACCCCGACGCGGACCTCCTCGTCGTCGACGACTTCCGCCTCGGCACGTTTTCCAACCTCAGCGGCGAGGGGCCGACCGGCTGGACCTACCGCGGCAACGTCGTCGCCGCGCCGCTGCACGAGCTCAACCTCGCGCAGCTCCTCGACGGCTTCGAGCCGCAGGTTGTGTACCACGAGGCGTCGATCACGGATACGACCGTCACCGACGAGGCGGCGATGATCCGCGACAACGTCGAGCCGTTTCAGGAGCTCGTGGCCGAGTGCGTGTCGCGCGGGATCCGGCTGGTCTGGGCGAGCTCGGCCGCGACCTACGGCACCACCGCCAACGGCGCGACCGCCGACCGCCGACCGTTCCGCCTCCACGACGCGGGCCGACCCGCCAACGTCTACGGCTTCTCCAAATGGATCATGGAAAACATCCACCGACGCGCCCAAGCCGCCCACCCCGACGCCCACCTCGTCGGGCTCCGCTACTTCAACGTCTTCGGCCCCGGCGAGCAGAACAAGGGCCACATGGCGTCGATGATCTACCAGCTCGCCCGGCAGATGCTCGCCGGCAACCGCCCCTGCATCTTCGCCCCCGGCAACCAGGCCCGCGACCACGTCTACGTCAAGGACGTCGTCGGCTGCACCCTTGCCGGTGCGGCCGACGATGCGTCATCGGGCATCTACAACTGCGGCACCGGCACCGCAACGAGCTTCAACCAGATCGTCAGCGCCCTCAACGCCGCACTCGGTACCGACCTCCGGCCCGACTACATCGAAAACCCCTACGCCTTCTACCAGGACTACACCTGCGCCGACCTCACCGAGACCACGCGCGGCCTGCAATGGACCCCCGCCTACACCACCCGCGACGCCATCATCGAGTACGCTAAATTGCTGCAACAGCAGTAGCCGGGACGCTACGCGTCCCCGGGGGTCCGCCGCACCGAAACCCCTTGATTCACCGATAAAAATTATCGCCCGCCCACGGTTGCCGCCGACCCCCTTGCTGTATAATGTCGCCCGACAAGTAAAGACCCGCTGCGGTGTGCGAGGTCGACCCAAGGCACACATGCGCTCGAGCCTTATCGAACCTCGAGGGAGCAGGATGGGACGCGAAGGCCAAGCCTCCAACGAGTGGAAGGCCGGGATGTTCCCGCGACGCACCCACTTAGATCCGAGGTTCGAGTTCATCCGCCTTCGACCCCGCACACCGCAGCCGGTCCCGTAACACGCTCTTTCGGCGTCGCCCGCTTCAGCGGGCCCGACCCTTAACTTCCCGTTCCCCCAGCCCCCCGAGCCCACCCGCTCTACACTGACGCCCCAGCCCATCGTGCCCCCACCGTCAGCACCTCTCGCTCCGTGACACCCCCCGCCACATCCCCGATCCCCCCCGCCCGGTCCCCCGGCCCCGGCTCTGACCTTCCGGACCCGGAACCCGAACCCATATCTCAGCAGGGATCGACCCAGCCCCCGGCCGATCCCGCCCCCGCTTCCGATCCCGTGATGATCGGAGACGACGCCGGCCCCGGCCTCACCGTCGACCTCCACCTCGACGCCCCCGACGTCGACCCGCCCGCCGCCGGCTGGCTCGAGCCCCGCCTGCAACACGCCGCTCAACGCGCCGGCGTCACCGCCGGACACCTCGCGCTCACCCTGTTCGACGACCACGAAATGGCCCGGCTCCACGCCGACTACTGCGGCGACCCCGCCCCCACCGACGTCATCACCTTCGACCTCCGTGACGATCCCGCCGCGCCCGGCCACGTCGACGGCGACCTCGCCCTCGGCCGCGATGCCGCCCTCCGCGCCGCCGCGGAGCACCACCGCCCGGCGCGCGAAGAACTCCTCCTCTACGCCCTCCACGGCCTCCTCCACCTCCTCGGCGAAACCGACACCACCGACGACGCCTACGCCCGCATGCACCGCCGCGAAGACGAACTCCTCCAGGCCATCGGCGTCGGCGCCGTGTTCCATCGCAACCCCGCCGCACCCGGCGCCACCACGCAAGCGGGGGGCAGACCGTGATTGCCCCCCTCGCCCTCACCCTCGCCGCCTGCGTCCTCACCTGCTACTTCGCCGCGTGCCACTCGGTCCTCAAAACCTTCTCGCGCAAACGCCTCGGCGACCTGCTCGAGGAGCGTGGCAAGCCCCATCGCCTCAACTTCATCGTCGGCCGCCTCCCGCAACTGCTCCTCATGACCGGGCTGCTCCGCACCTGCTGCGCGATGCTCGTGGTCCTCGCGACGCTCTACCTCCTGCAGGTCCCCGCCGCCCGCTTCACCGGCACCGTCGAACTCTGGCGCTTCTTCGCCGCGTTCGGCATCGGGGCCGCCCTCCTCGGCGTCTTCACCGTCGCCATCCCCGTCAGCTGGGCCCGCTACCGCGCCGAGCTCCTGCTCGTCTGGTCCGCGCCCATCCTCCGCGTCCTCCTCGTCATCAGCCTCCCGCTCATCGTCGTGCTCGGCGTGTTCGACCCCGTCGTCCGACGCATCTCCGGCGTCGACCTCCGCGAAGAGGACGACGACCTCTCCGAGCAGGTCCTCGCCGCCGTCGAAGACCACGAGGAGGGCGTCCACGTCGACGCCGAGCAGCGGCAGATGATCGAGGCCATCTTCGACCTCCGAGAGACCCACGCCGGCGAGATCATGACCCCCCGCACCGACGTCGACGGCATCGAGATCGACTCCACCCTCGACGAGGTCAAGGCCGCCGTCATCGAATATGGCCACTCCCGCGTCCCGGTCTACCGTGACAACCTCGACGACATCGTCGGCATCCTCTACGCCAAGGACCTCATCACCCTGGTCAACCACGACGACCCGACCCCCCGCGACTTCGATATCACTCCGCTCATCCGCGACGCCTTCCTCGTCCCCGAGTCTAAACCCGTCCTCGACCTCCTCCGCGAGTTCAAGGCGACGAAAGTCCACCTCGCCGTCGTCCTCGACGAGTACGGCGGCACCGCAGGCCTCATCACTATCGAGGACATCCTCGAAGAGATCGTCGGCGACATCCAGGACGAACACGAGCCCGAAGAGGACGAACCCCCCGCCGTGCAACCCGTCGACGAGACGACGGCGAAGGTCGACGCCCGCGTCCACATCGACGACCTCAACGACCGCCTCGACCTCGACCTGCCCGAGGACGAGGACTACGAAACCGTCGGCGGCTTCGTCTTCGCCAACCTCGGCCACATCCCCGCCCGCGGCGAATCCTTCGAGGCCCACGGCGTCCGCGTCACCGTCGACGACGCCGAACGCACCAAGGTCCTGAGCGTCACGGTCGAAAAACTCGAGCCGGCCCGGGTGAACGGCGACGCGGGCTGAGTATGAAATATCAACTGCAGAAGAACGTGCCGAATTGGGTCGCTAAGTTTGCGGCTCAAATAGAAATGCCCCTATTCCACATCCTGCTAGGCGTGTTCTGTCTGGTGCTGGCGAGCATTGAGTGGATCACAGAAACACGCTACCCGCCGCACGCTGTGCTGAGCTGGCTCAGCAGGTTCGGCATCTTTATCTTCATTTTGCTCGGGGCCATCTTGATCTACAAAGGTTTCATAAGCGATAAACGCGAGGGAGCTGAAAGGAACTGGAAGGATGGCGAAGCACCTTGAGCAGGAGCTTGTGCTGCCGTAGAACGGCAAGCGGTTCGTGCCGCTTCGGCCCGTCTAATCTTTGACCGGCACCGCTTGCCTCCGCACTTCGTAACGCAATTCGGCCCCCGAGCGGTGTGTCGAATGCGGCTACTATGTTGCACCGCTATTCGATCGTAACAGCGGCATGAAACAGCCGATGTTGAAGGTGAACCATGAGGACAATCAGAGCTCATTACGATGGCACCACATTTGTTCCGGACGAGCCCACAGACGCCAAAGCGGGTGAGCCTGTGACGGTGCATCTGGATGATCACGCACCTGACGCACAAGCCGCCGACGTTGTTTCAGCTTTGGCCGACTCTGAGAAAACCACGTTTAACCAATTGATGGACCTCATCGGTGGCCCCATTGATGATCCAGACTGGCCTGCCGACGGGGCGAAGGAGTACAAGCATTACTTGTACGGCACACCGAAGCATTACGACTGATGCTCTTTGCGGACACGGGATTCTGGATCGGACTGCTTCAGCCGCGTGACGCCTTAAGCCGTCGTTGCGTGCAGTGGTGGGATTCGGCGGCTAGACCGATCGTGACGACCGAGTATGTGATGATTGAGACGCTGGGGCGTCTGGCGGACGTTCGTTTGCGTGGCGAAGCAGTACGCCTCTACGATGCCGTCGTGGAACTCGACGATATTGTCTATCTCCCCGCATCCCCCGCTCGATTTGCCGTCGGACTGAAGCTCTACCGTTCCCGCCCCGACAAGGCTTGGTCGCTCACGGACTGCATCTCGTTCGGAGTGATGCGGGAGCACCGCATCACCGAGGCGCTGGCGTATGACCGCCACTTTGAGCAGGCGGGGTTTCGGGCGCTTTTGCGGGAGGAGCCGGCGTAGCGGGTGACGCGTTAGCGTCCCGCTGATTTGCGTTGCGGAAGACAATCTATGGGACGTTGACGCGTCTGCCGCTATGCAGGCGCGGGACCCAGACTAAACTCGCTTAGCGATGATTGAGCTCCGTTTCTACAACACGCTGACGCATCGGGTGGAGCGGTTTGAGCCGATCAACCCGCCGAACGTGACGATGTACAACTGCGGGCCGACGGTTTATGACTTTGCCCACGTCGGCAACTTCAAGACGTTCCTGTTTGCCGACGTGCTGCGGCGGACGCTGGAGCTGGTCGGGTACGACGTGCACCAGGTGATGAATTTGACCGACGTCGGGCACATGACGATGGACCAGCTCGCCGACGGCGGGGGGGAGGACAAGATGCAGGTCGCCGCCGAGCGGCTGCTGGCTGCGAAGAAGGCGGGGCAGGCGCACGCCGCCGCGATCGACGACCCGAACGACCCGTACCAGGTGGCGCAGTTTTATATCGATGCATTTCTCGACGACGCGAAAGCGCTGCGGCTGAAGGTGGCGGATGAGTACCCCCGGAACATGCCCCGGGCAACCGAGCACGTCGGGGAGATGGCCAAGATGGTCGCGACGCTGATTGCGAAAGACCACGCCTACGTCGCCGACGACGGCGCGGTGTACTACGCGGTGGAGAGCTTCGACGGCTACGGGCAGTTGTCGGGCAACAGCGTTGCGGAGCTGAGGGGCGGTGCCGGGGGGCGGGTGCTGGCGCAGAACACGGCCGGCAAGCGGCACCCCGCGGATTTTTTACTGTGGAAGCCCGACCCGTCGCACCTCATGAAGTGGGACCCGCGGGAGTGGGGGCTGGACGTGGGTGAAGGCTATCCGGGGTGGCACATCGAGTGCTCGGCGATGGCGCGGGCGGTGCTCGGCCGGGACGTGATCGACATCCACACCGGCGGCGAGGACAATATCTTCCCGCACCACGAATGCGAGATTGCTCAGTCCCGCGGCGCGACCGGGTGTGACCGCTTCGCGAACTTCTGGATGCACTCGCGGCACCTCATGATCGAGGGCGAGAAGATGTCCAAGAGCAGGGGCAACTTCTACACCGTGCGGCAGGTGCTCGACGGGGCGATGACCGACAACCCGGTGGACCCGGCGGTGCTGCGGCTGGAGATGATTAAGGCGAACTACCGCAGCCAGATGAACTTCACGCGGCGCGGCCTGGAGGACTCGGCCGCGAACGTGCGGAAGCTGCGGGAATACGTCGCTTCACTCGAAGCGGAGGTCACCGGTGATGTCGCCGAGCCCGGGCTGGACGACCCGACGCTCGAGCGCTTCGTCGAGGCGCTGGGGGACGACCTCAACACGGCCGGGGCGCTGGCGGTGGTGTTTGAGTTCGTGAACGAGGGGCACGCGGACGCGGCGCACGCGCTGGGGGTGATGCGGCGGTTCGACGGCGTGTTTGCGGTGTTGGAGCCGGCACCTTCGGGCGGCGGTGAAGCGTGGGTGCAGGAACGGTGTGACGCGATGGACGCCGCTCGCGCGGCGAAGGACTACGCCGGGTCGGACGCGATCCGCGCCGAGTTGCAGGACGCCGGGTACGACGTGAAGACGACCGCCGACGGGACCGTGGGGACGCGGCGTTTGGCGTAAAGGTTCATATTCATGAAGCGACGCGGCTTTGCCGCGCGTGAGGTCGGTCACCACGCGCGCGGCAAAGCCGCGTCGCATCATGGCGTGATCCCGCGCTCACGCCGCGTCTTCGATCACGTCCACGCCCTCGTAGTCGTACTGCTCGGCGATGTACTGCTCGAGCAGACGCAGGTCGGCCAGGACGAAGCGGAACGGGACGGACACGCGGCGTTGCAGGAACGCGATAGCGGTGGGCAGCGTCTCGACCGTGGTGGCGCAGATGAGTTCGCGGTCGTCGTCGAAGTGCAGCGGGAGGATGAGCTGGTCCCACGCCTCGCGCGGGCTCAGGAGGTAGAGGCAGTTGCGGTCGATCTCCTGCTCGTGGAGGCGGGCGTACGCGCCGTGCCGCCTCGCCTGCTCGGCGAGCGCGTCGAGCACGGCCAGCTCGCTGACTTGGAACAGCTCGGCCGCGACGCTGCCGAAGCTCCGCCGGCCCGAGCGGTGCTTGCGCTGGTGCAGCAGGACCGCGTCGACCTGGTGCTCGGTGAGCAGCCCGGCCTGGACCATGATCTCGCCGGTGAATGTGTTGGTCATCTTCGATCCCTGTGCGGGTGGGGGTGGGACAAGCGGGCGATTGGGGTACGTCGGGCTGCGGGCAAGCCTGCGACGCGGCGACGATCACCGCTTCCATCGGCCGCCCGGCCGCCCACGGTGGAGTGATTGCCGCACTTTTTTTCACCTTTGCGGAGGAGGGGTCCGTCTGCTCCGGATGCTTGGCGTCAAGGCTCCGCCCGGGGTGGTCGATAGCGACGGTACGTCGGCCGTCGACATCGCTGCGGTGACCAGCGCGATGCCACGGCCCGCCCGGGAACCACCATGACCGACGAACAACGCCGCGACCAGCGCCCCACCGTGGAAGGCATGCGGTGCAGCCTCGGCTACGTGCTGGACCTGTCCAACGGCGGGGCGCGGCTGCTCACACCGCGCCCGCTGCGGGGACGCCAGACCCTCGTGCTCCACACCGCCCGCACCGGCGAGCTGCGCCTCGAGGCCGAGGTCCAGTGGCGCAGCCGCCTCGCCTTCCGCGAGCACGTCGTGGGGCTGCGGTTCAACCCGCTCGGCACCGTCGAACGCCGGGCGCTGAGCAACCTCGTCGACCAGGCGGCGCGGGGCGTCACGCCCTCGACCCTGCACCGCCGCGGCCGGGGCGTCGCCGCCGCCCTCTTCCTCCTCGGCCTCGCCGCCGCGGGCCTCGGGTACCTCGCCCTCCGCCACCCCGGCACGCTCGACGCCCTGCCGGCCCTCGCCGCACTGCACGCGCAGCACGGCCGCCTCGTCCCGCCCGCCGCGTTCGGCGGCGCGGGGCTGCTGGGCGTGGTCGGCCTCACGTTGTGGACCCGCAAGCCCGCGCCCGGGCCACGCCGCGTCACCGCCGACCGCCGGCACGAGCCCGCCCCCGGCCGCCGCAGCGGTGAGGCGCCGCCGCCCGATACGGAGCTGCTCGAGCTCCGCCGCGGCCAGCACGTGCTCAACACCATCCTCGAGAGCTCGCTCACCGGCATCGTCGTGCTCCGGGCCGAGCGTGGCACCAGCCGCACCGTCACCGGGCTCGAGGTCCGACTCGCCAACCCCGCCGCGGCGCAACTCGTCGGCCGCGACGTGTCCCAGCTCGTCGGCCGCCCGCTGGCCGACACCCTGCCTTGTCTCCGCGACCACACGCTCTACGCCGACCTCATCAGCGTCGTCGAATCGGGCCTGCCCCTGAACAAGCACTACAAGATCGGCAACCCCGCCAAGTGGTACCAACTCGCCGTGGTCCAGCTCGGCGACGGGCTCACCGTCACCTTCGCCGACACCACCGACCAGCACCTCGCCCAGGACAAGCTCCGCCACGTCGCCTACCACGACGAGCTGACCAAGCTGCCCAACCGCAAGCTGCTCATGGAGCACCTCGACAAGGCGTTCCACCGCTCGCAGCGCTTCGCCGACCACCACTGTGCGCTGCTGTTCCTGGACTTCGACCGGTTCAAGTTCGTCAACGACACGCTCGGCCACGACATCGGCGACCTGCTGTTGATCAACATCGCCAAGCGGCTGCGGGAGAACCTGCGGGCCGCGGACACTGCCGCGTCCGCCGGGCAGGAGCAGCTCTCGGCGCGGCTGGGCGGCGATGAGTTCGTGGTCTTGCTTGACGGGGTGAAGGACGAGTCGCAGGCCGTCGCCGTCGCCGAGCGGCTGCTCGCCGCCTTCAACGAGCCGCACCTCCTCGACGGGCACACCGTGGTGTCGACCGCGAGCATCGGCATCGCGCTGTCGCGCGACGCCTACGGCCATGTGGACGAGCTCCTGCGCGACGCCGACACCGCGATGTACCGGGCCAAGCAGTCGGGCAAGGCCCGCTACGTCGTGTTCGACCAGACGATGCACGACAAGCTGCTGGAAGAGGCGCAGATGGAGAAAGACCTCCGCGCCGCGGTGGCGGACGGCGCGTTCAACCTGGTGTACGAGCCGATCGTCGACCTCGCCGGCGGCGGGGTCACCGGGTTCGAGGCGCTGATCCGCTGGCGGCACCCGACGCGTGGGGAGCTGAGCCCCGCCGCGTTTTTACCGCTGGCCGAGGAGCTGAACCTGGTCCTGCCGCTGGGCGCGTGGGTCGTGCGGAACGCGCTGCGGGAGCTGAAGCGCTGGCGCGACGCGGGGCACAGCGACGCGGTGTTGCACCTGAACCTCGCCCGGGCGCAGCTTTACGACGAGCGCCTGGCGGAGCTGCTGCGCCGCGAACTCGCGGAGCACGGCCTGCCGCCGGGACACGTTGTGGTGGAGGTGACCGAGAAGACGGTCATGCACGACGCGAAGGCGGCGGGCCCGGCGCTCGGGCGCCTCAAGGCGCTGGGCGTGGGCGTTGCGCTCGACGACTTCGGCACGGGGCACTCGTCGCTAAACCTGTTGCAGCAGCTCCCGCTGGACGTGCTGAAGATCGACAAGACGCTGATCGACAACGCGGGGAGCGTGGCCCGTCACTACGGCGCAATCATCGCCACCATCACCGAGCTGGCGCGGAACCTGGACATGCAGGTCGTCGCCGAGGGGATCGAGCGGGCCGAGCAGTTGACGCTGCTGCGGACGCTGCGGTGCGACCGGGCGCAGGGCTTTTTGTTCAGCCGCCCGCTCGCGGCGGACGGGGCGCTGGAGATGCTGGCCCGGGGCAGGCGGTTCGAGGCGCTCGCGGCTTGACGCCCGTCATGCAGCGGAGTTGCCGGGTGCCACACCTCGCCGGCTTTGCGGCGATGTGTGCGCGACGTGCGAGGCAAGGCGCGCACACATCGGCCCCGGGCGGCCGAGGTGTGGCACCCGGCGAGATCTCGCGGGTTGCGTGATGTCATCGCGGTACGATCCATCGGTATGCCCGACGACGCGACATGGATGCGCCGCGCCCTCGAACTCGCGGCCCGCGGGCTCGGGCTGGTTGAGCCTAACCCGATGGTCGGGGCGGTGGTGGTTCGCGACGGGGAGGTGGTGGGCGAGGGGTATCACGAGCGGTTCGGCGGGCCGCACGCGGAGGTCAACGCGTTGGCGGATTGCCGGTCACGCGGGGTTGATCCGCGGGGGGCGACGGTGATGGTGACGCTCGAGCCGTGCTGTCACACCGGTAAAACGGGACCTTGCACGGAGGTGTTAATCGCGGCAGGGGTCGGGCGGGTGGTGGTGGCGATGGTAGACCCCGACCCGCGGGTTAGCGGCGGGGGCATCGCGCGGCTGCGGGGGGCGAGGATCGACGTCGAGGTCGGGGTATGCGAAGCCGAGGCGCGGCGGCTGAATGAGGCGTTCATCAAGCGGGTGACGACGGGCCTGCCGTGGGTGATCGTGAAGTGGGCCCAGACGCTCGACGGGCGGACGGCGACGGCGACGGGGCACTCGAAGTGGATCAGCACCGCCGCGTCGCGGGAGGAGGTGCACCGCCTGCGGGGTCGGGCCGACGCGGTGATGGTGGGGGTGGGCACGGTCCTCGCGGACGACCCGTCGCTGACGGCGCGGCCGCCGGACGCGTCGGACGTGAAGCGGGTGGCGCGGCGGGTGGTGGTGGATCGGTCGGGCCGGCTGCGGCGTGACTTTCCGGGGGCGAGGATGTTGCACGACGGCGGGCCGCCGGTGACGGTGCTCGGCGAGGACCTAGGTGAGGGGCTGCGGAAACTCGCGGCCGAGGGGGTGGCCAACGTGCTGGTTGAGGGCGGGGCGACGCTGACCGGGGCGCTGTTCGCGGCGGGGCTCGTCGATCAGGTGCTCGTGTACGTCGCCCCGAAGGTGGTGGGCGACGCCGCGGCGGTGCCGGCGGTGCGGGGGCTGGAGTGTGCGACGATGGGGGAGGCGTTGAGTTTGACGCTGGTGGACGTGCGGCGGGTGGGGGGGGACGTGGCGCTGGATTACCGGGTCGCGATCACGCAAGCGGGATCGTCGCCCTGAGACGACACGCCGCCGCTTGCGTGGTCGCGTTGTCACGTGATGACGGTGCACTTAGTCGATCAACCGCCGGGTGATTCCGGCGTAGGCGTCGACGCGGCGGTCACGGAGGAAGGGCCAGCCGCGTCGCCACGTCTCGATCTTGCCCAGGTCGACCTCCACGACGAGCGCCTCGGGTTGGTCCGCCGACGCCTCGACAATGACGGTGCCGCCGGGGTCGCAGACGAAGGACGAGCCCCAGAAGGTCAGGTCGTCCTCGGTGCCGATGCGGTTGATGGCGGCGACGAAGACGCCGTTGGCAATAGCGTGGGACTTTTGGATGGTCTGCCAGGCCGCTTTTTGTTGGGCCTTGTCGCCGGGGGTCTCGCCGTGGAACCAGCCGATGGCGGTGGGGTAGAAGAGGATTTCCGCGCCGGCGAGGGCGGTGAGCCGCGCGGCCTCGGGGTACCACTGGTCCCAGCAGACGAGCATGCCGGTGGTGGTTTGCGCCCCCGGCAGGTGTTGGACGCCGAAGCCGCGGGGGACCCCGGGCGAGCGTAGCTCGCCGGCTAGTGAGGTCTCGTGAGCAGCGCCGGAGTCACCCGGCGTAAAATAGAACTTCTCGTAGAACCGCGGGTCGTCGGGGATGTGCATCTTGCGGTAGCGGTCGACGATAGCGCCGTCGCGGCCGATCATGACCGACGTGTTGTGGTACACCCCCGCCGCCCGCCGCTCGAACAGCGACGCGGTGAGCTCGATCTGCAACTCGGCCGCGAGGGCGCACAGCCGGTCGGACGTCGGGCCGGGGATCGGCTCGGCGAGGTCGAAGCGGCTCTCGTCCTCGACCTGGCAGAAGTACGCCGAGGCGAACAGCTCCTGCGTCGCGATGAGCGTCGCCCCGCGGGACGCCGCCTCGCGGATGAGGTCGACGGCGGTGTCGATGTTCTCGCCCTTGGTGGCGGACGGCGGGCAGGCGTGCTGGATGAGGCCGAGGGTGAGGGTGCGGGGGGTGCGGGGTGCGGTCATGTCTCCTCGCTCATGATCAGGTTGACGATAGCCGGTGCTTGGAACACCCGGTTGCTCGCGCGGCCGGTGATTTCCTCGACGATGCCCTTGCTCAAAAGGCGGCCGAGCAGCTGCGAAGCGTTCTGCGGCGTACATCCACACGCCTGCGCCGCCTCACTGACCGTGATGACCGGCGACATGAATAGGTGATCGATCAGCTTGGGCAACAGCGCTGAGGCTCGCTTTTCTCGGACCGCTTGCTGAAACCTCGTCTGAAGATCGATGAGCCGGTCGGTACGGTTCAACGCATCGGCAGCCTGCGTGGACAAGGCACGGAGGAAATACCGTATCCACGCGAGCCACTCGCCACGGGTGCTGACGCGATGCAACAAGTCGTAGTACTCCTCCCGGTTCTGGTCGATGTAGCCGCTGACGTAGACCAGCGGCTTGGCGAGTTGGGCCTGCTCGCAGAGCATCAGCGTGATCAACAGGCGGCCGATGCGCCCATTACCGTCGAGGAACGGATGGATCGTCTCAAATTGATAGTGCAGCATGGCAAACCGGGCCAGCCTGGGGATCGGGCTCTGTTCGACGTGGCAGTAAGCTTCAAAGTCGTGTAGCAGCGTCTGAAGATAACGCGGAGGCGGGGGTACGAAACGTGCTTGGACAAAGGAGCCGCCTCCGCCGATATGGTTTTGGCTTTCGCGAAACTTGCCCGGCTGTACGCCTCTACCGGCGACGCCCTCCAGCAGGATCTCATGCATCTCCCGGATGAGCCGCAAGCAGATCGGCAGATTGCTGCCGAGCCCGTGATTCAGGGCACGGACGTAGTTACGGACCTCCCGAGCATCGTTACGCTGACGATCCGTTTTAAGCAGCGAGGGGTCGACGTCGATCAGCTTGATCTGGGTAGCCGAAGCGTAAGTATCTTCTATTTTGGAAGATAGTATCGCCTCCCGCTGGCTGAAAATTCCGGTGAGCAGGTGCGGGTTCTCCATCCGCCTTGCACTGGCATTAAGTTCACTTAGCGCCCGCTCCGAGGTCAGGATGTCATCGAGGAGGTCAGACCTCAATACGACCGGGTCAAGCCGGGGCGGCAACGGATCGGGTACAAAACCGACGCCATCTACATCGCGCACGGAGAGACCGTTCTCGGTGACGAGGTGCTCGACGGATGAGGTCGGTTCAAGACGACCCGGGCTCTGGGTGGTAAAGAGGCTGGTGTCCATTGCGTTGAAAGACTAGTGCAGGCTCACGGTTCGTAATGTAAGTCAACTGGACTTGACTTTCAACGGTCTTGCCGAGGGTGTCGAATTCTTTCCTAATCTCACCTGCCACGGGTGAGCAGGCCAACCGCCTATCCTGTGCCGGTCCGTCCGACGGATCAGAAGCAATGGCGGTTCCAATAACCCCTGAAATACCACCTGAACCGTATGAGGTGCCGGCCAAAGCAGAGGAACGGGATGAAGCAGTTGGCCCCGCGCCGCCGCCCGACGCGAAGGTCGCGCCCGAGCTGGGGGGCAAGCTCGCCGGGCTGTCGCTGCCGCGGCAGGTCGCGGTCCTTGCGGTCTGGCCGTTCTTTGAGCTGTTGCTCAACTCGCTGGTGGGCGTGGTGGATACGGTCCTGGCCGGGCGGATCGACGCGGCGAGCCTCGACGCGATCGGGGCTGGGGCGTACGTGCAGTGGCTGCTCGGGATGCTGCACATGACCGTCGGCATCGGGGCCGGGGCCCTCATCGCCCGCGCCGTCGGGGCCGACCGGCAGCAGGAGGCCAACGCGGGCCTGGGTCAGGCGTTGTTCCTCGCCGCGGTCTGGGGCGCGGTGACCGCCCTGGCCGTCGCCCTCGCGGCCCGGCCGATCGCCTCGATCTTCCTGCCCGACGGGGAGGCCCTGGACCTGGCGGTGGTCTACCTCCGCTGGGTCTCGGCCGGCGCGGCCGTCGGGGCGGTCATGATCGTCGGCAACGCCTGCCTCCGCGCGGCGGGCGACACCCGCACGCCCTTCCTCACCATGATCGTCGTCAACGTGGTCAACACCGGCGCGTCGATCCTCTTCACCTTCGGCCCCGCGCCCCTCGGCGGGCGCGGCGTCGCGGGCATCGCCATGGGCACCGCCGTCGCCTGGGTCGTCGGATCGCTCATCGTCATCACCGTCCTGCTCAGCGGCAAGATGCCCGTCACCTTCGCCCCGGCCCAGCTCCGCCCGCGCTGGGCACTCAACCGACGCATCATCCGCGTCGGTCTGCCCAGCCTCGTCGAGTCCAGCGGCATGTGGGTCGGCAACGCCTGCGTCGGCGTCATCGTCAAGCACCTCGCCGAGCGGCAGGGCGTCGGCGGGCTCATGGGTGCCCACATCATCGCCATCCGCGTCGAGTCGCTCAGCTTCCTCCCCGGCGTCGCGGTGGGCACGGCCGCGGCAACGCTGATGGGCCAGTACCTCGGGCTGGGCGACCCCGAGCGGGCCGCCCGGGCGACGCGGCTGTGCTGGGCCGTCGCCGCGTCGATCATGACGGTGATGGGCCTGGCGTTCCTGCTGGTCCCGCAGTTCTTCGCGGGCATCCTCGCCTCCGGCGCCGGCGAGGACATCGAGCGGGTCCGCCACCTCGCCGAGCCCTTGATCCGCATCTGCGGGCCGATCCAGCTCTTCTTCGGCACGTACCTCGTGCTCAGCCAGGCCCTCCGCGGGGCCGGCGACACCCGGGGGCCGATGATGATCACCTACGCGAGCACCTTCCTCGTCCGCCTCCCCGCGGCGTACCTGCTGGGCGTCACCCTCGGCCTGGGCCTCACCGGCATCTGGCTGGGCCTCTGCGGCGAACTGGTCGTCCGCGGCTGCCTCTACGTGTGGCGGTTCAACTCCGGGCGGTGGCGGACTATCGAAGTGTGAAGCGGGAGCGTTAGCCGCCAAGGACGCCAAGAGCGACAAGGAAGGCAGAGGGTAACTGCGGATGAACGCAGATGGACGCGGATGAAGAAGCAGCACGTTGGCTCCAATCACTTCCGCTTCCTATCTGCGTGTATCTACGTTCATCTGCGGCTAACTTCTAGTGCCTTCCTTGGCGCTCTTGGCGTCCTTGGCGGCTAACTCGCCCGCCTTCCTTGGCGCTCTTGGCGTCCTTGGCGGCTAATTCCGATGCTCCTCCATTTTCCCCACCATACGCCGCTACCGCTTGACCGCCCGCGGATCGTGGGCGTGCTCAACGTCACGCCCGACAGCTTCAGCGACGGCGGGGAGCACGACTCGGTGGACGCCGCCATTGCCCGGGCCGCGGCGATGCTCCGGGAGGGGGCGGACCTGATCGACGTCGGCGGCGAGTCGTCCCGCCCCGGGGCCCAGCGGGTCCCCCCCGACGAGCAGATCGCCCGCGTCGTCGCCGTCATCCGCGCCATCACCACCACCGAAAGTGGCACAGGCATCCTGCCTGTGTTCGACCGAAGGTCGAAGGACCCGGTGACCGACGCCGGCCCGCCGCTCCTCAGCATCGACACCACCCGCGCCCCCGTCGCCGCCGCCGCCCTCGACGCCGGGGCCGCCATGATCAACGACATCAGCGCCGGCCGCGACGACCCCGCCATGCTCCCCCTCGCCGCCGAGCGTGGCGTCCCCATCTGCCTCATGCACATGCAGGGCACCCCCGGGACCATGCAGCAGAACCCCCGCTACACCGACGTCGCCGCCGAGGTCGAGGCGTTCCTGCTGGAGCGCCGCGACGCCGCCGTCGCCGCGGGCGTCACGCCGTCCCAGATTATCCTCGACCCGGGCATCGGCTTCGGCAAGACCTTCGACCACAACCTCGCCCTCCTCCGCGCCCTCCCCGCTTCGTTGCCCTGGGCCAACCCCTCCTCGTCGGCGCGTCCCGCAAACGGTTCCTCGCCCGCCTCGCCGGCTGCCCGCCGGAGGTGAAAGCCGAGCCCGCGCCCCACGGCGGCACCGCCGCCGTCACCGCCCTCGCCGCCGACGCCGGCGTCCACCTGATCCGCGTCCACGACATCGCCCTCAACCGCCAGGCCGCCGACGCGGCGCGGGCAATACGTTGTGGGTGACGTTTTCAAGGCAGGGGGCACGCAAAGGTCGCAAAGGACCGCAGAGGGAAGGCAGCAAATTTTCCCTTAGCTTCTACAATCTGCCCGTGATCGATTCGGACCGACAGGAAAGGGAAAAATCGCTAAAGCCGAAGACCAGCGAGCTTCAATTGCCTTCCCTCTGCGTCCCTCCGCGGCCTTTGCGTGACCCTTCTTACGCCGGAGACCGCGCCAGCGACCCCATCGGGTCCCAAGGCGGCAGCACGATCGGGTCCGCCTCGCTCGCCTTGACCACTTCCGGGGGCAGGAGGTCCTTCCGCACCGCGACCTCGAACATGTACTGGTCGAACCACGAGTCGTTCATCGAGTAAAACCCCTTGACCCCGCTGTCCGGGCCCCACGAGTTCTCGACGCGCCAGCGGCGCGGCGTATCATTTTCGCCGGCGTGATCCACGTCGACGCCGGTGAACAGCATCGCGTGCGTCATCGCCGTCTGGTGGTACGCGAGCCGCTTGGCCTTGTCGTGGAAGAACGTCGCGTCGTACACGCCTTCGTAGTCGAACAGCTTCGCGTCCCACAGCCCCTGCTTTCGGTCGAGCTGCTTACCCACGTCGCAGCCCATCCACACCGGCTCGCCGTGCTCCACGATGCTCCGCATCGTCACGGTTTTCATCAGTTCGATTTCAACATTGACATACCGCACCCCGCCGTCGTGCTCCGCGTCGACGACGTTGCCCAGGTGCGCCACCGTGAAGCTCCGCCCGTACGGCGAACCCTCGCGTGGATCGTTTACGAGGCAGACGTAATCGTCAAGGTCGAGCGTGACGTACTTTTCCGCGAACTGCCGCGGCGTGAGCGTCCCGTCGCGGTGGAACTTGCGATCCTTGTCGTTCCACCGCCAGTCGAACTCGGTCGGCGGCGTGCCGAGGTGGATCGCCAGCACGCGGTACACCACCGCCATCAACGCCTCTTTCTTCTCTTCGAGTTTCTCCCGCCCGGCCCCGTCGTCGGCCAGCTCGCGCAGCTCCGACGCGCCCTCCCGCAGGATGGCCTTGAGGTTCGCGTTCATGCGGGGTGTGTTGCCCGAGCTCTCGGTCTCGGGCATCGCGGCCTTGGGGACGAGGCCGTACTTCTTCACGAGGTTGACGAACATGTTCCACTGCCCGCCGTCGTCGAGCGGGTGGTCCAGCAGGTACGCCACGACGCGGTCGTCCAGCGGCCGATCGGCGGTGAGGATGATCTGCTCGAAGAAGTAGTTGGCCCGCTCGAGCTTGTCGAAAAAAAACGGGTAGTTCTGGCTGAACTCGAACTTGTCGAGGTTCATCTTCTTCATCGCCCCGACGCGCAGGAGGTTGAGCCCGGCGAACATCCAGCAGCGGCCGGACTTCATCTGCGCAGTCACCTCCCACTGGTCCAGCACGTGGCTGAAGGTGTGGTCCATCGCGGTGACGACCGACCGGTCGAGCGCCACGTCGTCGAGCGGGACCTTGGTCACCGCGTTCTGCATGAGGCGGTGGTGCGGGTTGCCGGCAAAATCGGCGCGAAGGCGGGCGACCTGATCCAGCGTCAGGGCGCGGGCGGCCCCGGAGGCGGGCGTAATCACGGGAGCGGTGAGGGTGGCGGTCATGGGGGGCAGTATAGAGGTCCACGCGTCGGCTTCGGCCGCTTCAGCGGCCGCTGAAGCGGCCGAAGCCGATGGTTCATCGTTCACTCGATCACGATCTTGCTCGGGTCGAACGTCGGGTCGGGCTCGTGGGGGTCCATCGCTTCGAGCGTGTCGACGATGGTCTGCGCGACGAGGAGGTTGCGGAACCACCGCCGCTCCGCGGGGACGACGTACCACGGGGCGACCTCGGTCGAGCAGTTGCTGATCGCGTCGCTGAACGCGTCCATGTAGTCGTCCCAGTGCGCCCGCTCCTCCAGGTCCTCGGGGTTGAACTTCCAGTGCTTGTCCGGCCGGTCGAGGCGCCGCTGCAGCCGCTCCTTCTGGTAGTCCTTGCTGATGTGGATCATGAACTTCAGGATCGTCGTGCCGCTGTCGGCAAGGAGCTTCTCGAAGGCGTTGATGTCGTCGTACCGCTTGGACCACACGGCCTGCAGGACCAGGTCCTTGACCCGGGCGATGAGCACGTCCTCGTAGTGCGAGCGGTTCCACACCGCGATGTGGCCCGCGGCCGGGGCGTGCGGGTGGATCCGCCAGAGGAAGTCGTGGGCGAGCTCCTCCTTCGTCGGGGCCTTGAACGACGTGACCCGGCAGCCCGCGGGGTTGACGGGGCTGAACACGTGCCGCACCGTCGAGTCCTTGCCGGCCGCGTCCATCGCCTGGAACACCACCAGCAGCGACCGCTGGTTCTCCGCGTAGAGCTTGCGCTGCAGCTCGGCGATCCGCTCGGTCAGGTCCTCGACCTCGTCTTTGCCGTCGGACTTGTCGATCTTGCCCTCGTAGCGGGTGGGTAGGTCCTGCACGTGGACGACGCTGCCCGGCTCGATGCGGTAGTCGTGGGGGTCGAGGTGTTTCACGGGGATAGGTTAGCCGCTTAGGTCACGACCCTCGCAGGGGGTGCCACGCTGCATTCCGGAGGCTTCGCGGAGAGCGCGGTGTGACGCCGACAATGGTCGTCACGCCCTGGTCACGCGCACACCGCACCCGTCGCCGCTCCGCGGCAACCGGGGTGCAGTGTGGCACCCTCATGAGATTGGTAAACCGGCCCCTACCGGGCGGGCGCGTCGCCCCAGACCCGGTGCGCCAGCAGCCGGTACCCCATCGCCGCGGCGATCCCGCCGATGCAGGCGACGGCCACGAGGATGAGGCCGTACCAGAACGCCGCGCGGAGGAGGCCGTGCCCGGCACGGTCGACGTGGTCGATGCGGGCGTCGGCCGCGTCGGTCAGGTCGGTGACGGTCGAGTCGACCGCGTCGGAGCCGAGAAGCGAGCGGGTGGAGGCGATGACGGCGTCGACCTCCTTGGCCGCCGCCTCGATGCGGCCGGCGGCGTCGGCGTACTCCGTCACCTCGAAGCCGCCCCCGGAAGCGTCGTCCGCCGGGGCGGTCGAGACGCTGTCGTAGAACCCGCGGATCGTCTCGGTCGTCGTGGTCAAAGCCGCGGCGGCGTCCTCGAACTGCTGCGCCATCCCGCCCGCCGGGCCCGTCGCCGCCTCGACCTGGGCCACCGTCTGCCGGGTGTCGGCGATGGTGGCACGGGTCTCCTTCATTAACTGCGACAACTCGCCCGACTGCTCCGCGACCTGCCGGGGCATCGACTCAACCGCCCGCGTGGCCGCCTCGACCGCCTGCACCGAGGCGTCGATGCCGTCGAGGACACCCTGCATCTCGGGCATCGCGACCAGGTCGGCCGCGAGCATCTCGAGCTGCCAGCTTAGCAAGAGGGGCATCCGTTCGGCGACGAACTTGGCCCGCGCGGCGAGCTTGGTCGCGGTGTCGGCGGTGTTGGCCGCGTCGTCGATCGCGCCGAAGAGGCCCGACCCCTGCAGGCTCGCCTTGAGCGCTTCGCCCCCGCGGAGCTGGGCGAAGTTGTCGAACCGCACCGAATACACCCGCTCGCGGTCGGGGTTCGCCTCGACCCACTCCCCGACCAGCCGCTCGACGTCGTCGACCTGCATCGGCGTGAGGTAGTCGCGGCCGATCCGCCACATGTCCTCGGCCAGTTCACGCAGCGCCCGGTCCGCCTTCTCCGCGCCCTCGGGGCCGAGCATTTCGCGGAAGCGGTCGCGCTGCCACACGCGGTGCTGCAGCCGGGTCATCACCATCAGGTCCAGCAGCGACGCGGCCGGGTTCGCCCCGCCGGCCATCTCCACCACGGCGAAGCTCGTGAGGTACCGCGCCTCCTGCAACTCCAGCCGCGTCTCGACGGACTCGGCATCCTTGATCAACTTGTCGCCGAGCTCGCCCATCCGCGACAGGTACCGGTCGGCAAAGCTGGTGAGGCGGGACCGCAGGTCCTCGACGTTTTCATCGACGCTGAGGTTCTTCGCCTTTGCCGCCACCCCACCCGACTCGGCCCCACCGGGGTCCAGCCGGCACGCCGGCGACCCCGCCGCCGCGGCGACGAGCACCGCGAGCGCAACAAAACGCCGCCGGGCGCGGGGCCCGGCGGCGCGGAGGTCGTTAAGTTGTGGGCGGGCCGGCACGGCCGATCGATTATACCGCGGCTTTCGGGTTGATGATCTCGGTTGCGAGGTCGGCCAGCTTGCTGTCGGTCGAATGCTCCTCGTCAAGCGTCTGCTGGAGCAGGTCGGCGATATCGTCGCGGCCCATCGCCGACGCCTGGCACCGAGCCGAGCCGTAGGCGGCGATCTCGTAGTGCTCCACCCGCTGGGCCGAGGCGATCAATGCCGCGTCGATCACGTCGACATCGCCCTTGGCGTCGATCATCTCTTCGCCCTCCTTGATGAGGCCCTTCATCGCCGGGCAGGTCTCGCGCTTGGCTTCCCAGCCGAGCTTCTCGAACGCCTGCTCGAGGCGGCTGACCTGGTTCTTCGTCTCCTCGACGTGCTGACCGAACGCCATCTTGAGCTTCGTGTTGGTCGCCTTCTCCTGCATCTTGGGGATCGCCGTGGTGAGCCGCTTCTCGGCGTCGTAGATGTCTTCGAGCTGGTGCTTGAGGAGGTCTTCTAGCGTGTTAAATTCGGTGCTTCCGAGCAGTCCCATATCATAATTCCTTATCGAGGGGTGAGGGGTTCAAACCAGACAGGTGTTCAAGGCGACCCTAGGAGGCCGCGATCGACGCATCCGTTGCACCCCGACGCCCCGCCCGACATTCACCGGGTCGGGGGATGCGGAAACTTGCTATGCCGCGTCGAAGGCGGCGAGGGCGGCAGGGGGGCAGGGGGGAGATTGATCTCGACGAACCAACTCTGATCATAGAGGTAGTCGTCGCCTGTCTCATCAACGACACGCAGGTCGTGGTCGCGGTCAAACCGAGCAGGGGGCAGGACACGGTAGACCTTGCCCTTAAGAACGCTGAGGCGGTCGCCGTCGTTGCTGATACACAGGGCATAGCGAACGCTTGTCGCAGCCGCCGCGGTGTCGGTTTTCACGGTGGGGTTATTCACGGCGGGCCTTCACCTTCATTTTACGCCTTCCTATACCGTGCGCCTCGTACCAATGCACCTCCGCTTGGTAGATATCGCCGACTTCATCCTCGATCCGGGCATAGGCCTTGAGTCTCCGCCATCTTCCGGGGCCATATTGCGCCACCAATTCGGCGTGTTCGCGGACGCCGCTGCCGGCAGCGATCTCCTGCACCTCACGGAGGGGCGAAAGCAGCCGCTCAACCCGCCTCATCTCAAAACCGACGCGGCCTGTGGGTCGCTGAGGCTTTGCTGCTTGACCTCGTCGAGGAGGCGTTCGATCAGGTCGTCGGTGGTGACGCCATCCGCCTCGGCGTTGAAGTTGGTGAGCACACGGTGGCGCAGGACCGGCAGGGCGACCGAGGCGATGTCGCGGGGCTCGACGTGGGTCCGGCCGTCGAGCACGGCCTTGGCCTTCGCCGCGAGGATGAGGTACTGGCTGGCGCGGGGGCCGGCGCCCCAGCGGAGGTAGTTGCGCATGAAGTCGGGACGCTCGTCGGGCGTGCCCTTGTCCGGCTGGCGCGTCGCCCGCACCAGCCGCAGCGCGTACCGCGCCACGGGGTCCGCCACCGGCACGTCGCGGACGAGCTCCTGCACCGCCTTGACCCGGGCCGCGTCGAGCACCGGCCGCACGTCGGGCTTCTGCCGCGTCGTGGTCCGACGGATCACCTCGAGCTCGTCGTCGTGGGTCGGGTAGCCGACGCGGATCATGAACATGAACCGGTCGAGCTGGGCCTCGGGCAGGGGGTAGGTGCCCTCCTGCTCGATGGGGTTCTGCGTGGCGAGGACGAAGAACGGGTCGGGCAGGTCGTGGCGCGTCCCGCCGGCGGTGACGTGGTGCTCCTGCATGGCTTCGAGCAGGGCGGCCTGGGTCTTGGGCGGGGTGCGGTTGATCTCGTCGGCGAGGATGAGGTTGGCAAAGACGGGGCCCTTGACGAACCGCATCTCGCGGTGCCCGGTGCTGCGGTTTTCCTCGATCACCTCGGTGCCGGTGATGTCCGACGGCATCAGGTCCGGGGTGAACTGGATCCGGTTGAATTCAAGGGAAAGCGACCTGGCGATGGTGGAGACGAGGAGGGTCTTGGCGAGGCCCGGGACGCCGACGAGCAGGGCGTGGCCGCGGGTGAACAGGGCGATGAAGACCTGTTCGACGACTTCTTCCTGCCCGACGATGGCCTTGCCGATCTGCTCGGAAAGGGCGTCGGCGGCACTGCGGAGGTCGGTGATGACGGCGGGGGCGTCGGCGGGCGGTGCGGTGGTTGGCGCAGCGGGGAGGGGTGGGGCGGTGGTTGGCTGGTCCTGGTCCATGGGGGGATTGTAGTGGGGGGCGGGTGGGGCGAGGGGGGATGTAGTGGTGGACTCCCAGGCGGCCGTAGGCCGCCGGCTAGTGAGCCGAGGTGGGGGGAAATGCAACAGGGCCGACCCGGGGGTCGGCCCTGTGCGTGATGGCTATGCCGTTGGGGGAGGAATCAGCGGCGCTTGTCGCCCTCGATCTTCTCGACCTCAACGTCGCGCTTCTTGACGGTCTCGCTCACGTGCTCGACGTGCTCGTCGGCCCGCTTGCTGACCTCGACCTCTTCGGTCACGCGGGCTTCTTTGCTGACCACGGCCCGCTCGGAGGTCTCGGTGACGGTCAGCTCCTCGTCGCGCATGGCGTTGTCGAGGTCCGCCTGCGTCGCCGGCCGGTCGACCTTGTGCCGCTCGACCTCGACGTGCTCCTCGCGGAGGTGCACGTCCTTCTCGACGGGCTTCTCGGTGGTGCGGGTGAAGATGCGGACCCCGCCGGTCTCGACGCGCTCCTTGCCGACGTGGAGCTCTTCCTCGATCTCCTGGAGGGTCTCCTTCTCGGCGTCGTAGCGTTCGCGGTCGGCGCGGACCTCGTCCTGGGTGTAGTGGGCAGCGTCCTTGTCGTAACCCTCGAAGCCCTGCTTCTCGTAGTACGAAGCGCGTTTGTTGATGTCGACCGCGCCGTGGTTCTTCATGATCTGGAGGGCCTTTTGGAAGTGGTCCTCGTCGGTCGAGACACGGACGAGGCTGCCGCCGCGGCGGACGCCCTCGGTGTAGTAGTGGGCGTGCTTGTCGGGCACGCCGTGGTCGGTGAGCTTGCTCACCAGGCTGCTGCCGACGCTGCCGTGGTGGTCGGTGTGGATGTCGCCGCCGGAGAAGCCGGCGGACTTGAGTTCGCTGACGACGGTGTCGGCGTCGCTGCGGTCATCGAAGAGGCCGACGATGTAACGGGATTGGGTAGCCATGGGTATGCTTCTTTCTAAGGGGTGCGTGGTGCACGGGTTGCTGGGCAGCTTCGGAAGGGTTGCACACGCAACCTCGCGACGCGGCCCCGACTGGATCAGGCGGTTTCTCCCGGCCGGGCCGCGCCCTTGGGCAGGCGCTCGACCTCGGCCTCCTCGCGGCGGACCTCCACCGTCTCACGGTGGACGGCCCGGGTTTGTTTCTTGCGGATGTGCAGCTCCTCCCGCAGGACGAGCCGCTTCTCGACCACGGCCACCTCTTCGAGCACGGGGACGATGTACACGTCGCCCTCCTGCCGCGGCTTGGGGGCGTGTCGCGGGTCGTCGATCACGCGGCCGACCTGCACCCGCTCGACCTCGAGCTCGTCGTGGTTCAGCGGGACCTCGACCGTCTCGGCGTCGCTGTGCACGGTCTTGCGGACACGGACCCCGCCGGTCTGCACCACTTCCTTCTCGATGCGGACCGTCTCTTCGACAACGGGCACCACGACGTGAGATTCGTCGTGGGCGGCCGTGGGCGGCGGTGCGGGGTGGTGGTCGCGGTGTTTCATAGAGCGGGTTGGTCGGCTGGGTTCACGGGGCGATCAAGCGACGAGCAGGCGGGGAGCATCGAAAGCGACCGGCTCGGCCGGGATCACCAGCCGCGCCCCGGGCAGCGTCTCGCCGCGCTCGAGCTCGTCCAGATCATCGTCCTCGTCGTCAAACATGCCGACGAACCACAGGGCCAGCAGGATCACCGCCAGCAGCGCCAAGGCACCAAGGATCCAAGGCAGCGGGCTGCTGGACTTGGCGGTCGGGTTGCGGTAGGCGCCGGCGGCTTCGGCGACCGGCTCGTTGCCGGTGGAGGTGGGGGGGGTATCGTTCGGGCTGGCCATGGTCGGGTCTTTCGGTAAGCGGGGTCTGGGGGGCGGAAGGGCCGAGGAAAATCGCCATCGGCACTACCGGACCCTAGGGAGCCCCCCGACGTTTGGCACGGCCGCTCGTCAAAGTTTTGGCGAACCACCCCGCTAGGGGAATAGCCGCCCGGGACGGCGCATCGTCCGTACGCTTGCACGCATGCCCGAACTGCCCGAGGTTGAGACGGTGCGGCGGACGCTGGCAGCCCGGCTGCTGGGGCGGCGAGCCGTTGCGGTCGACCTGTACCGCGCGGATGTCGTGCGGATCGCGGTGCCGGGGTCGCCGCTGCCCGCCGGGGTGCTGGTCGACGTCCTGCGGCACGGCAAACAGCTCGCCTTGCTTTTTGAGGGCGGGGCGTGCGTGTGCATCCACCTGGGAATGAGTGGGCAACTGCTGGTGCGGGGGCTGGCGGAGGGTCCGGGGACCGGGGACCGGGGATCGGGAGGCACGGGCGGAGCGGGAACGGGGGGGCTGCTTGCCCCGGTCGCTGCTCCCCGATCCCCGGTCCCGGCAACGCACGAGCACGTGCGGTGGCGGTTCGGGGACGGGTCGACGCTGACGTTCCGCGACCCGCGGCGGTTTGGGGGGGTGTGGGTGTTTGGATCGCAGGCGGCGTTGCAGGCCGAGCGGTGGGGGCGTCTGGGCCCCGATGCATTGGCGGTGACGCCGCGGCCGCTGGGGCTGGGGTTGGGGCGGACGGGCCGGGCGGTGAAAGCGGCGCTGCTGGATCAGGCGGTGGTCGCGGGGCTGGGCAACATCTATGTGGATGAGCTGCTGTTCGGGGCGGGGATCGACCCGCGGCGGCCGGCGCGGGACGTGGCGGGCGCGCGGCCGGCGGTGCGGGGCCTGGTGGGGCGGATGCGGCGGCTGCTGACCCGGGCGATCGCGGCGGGGGGCTCGACGCTGCGGGACTACGTCGACGCCGAGGGCCGGCCCGGGGCCTTCGCGGCGTCGCACCGCGTGTACGGCCGGTCGGGGCTGCGGTGCACCCGCTGCCGCTCGCCGCTGTTGACGGTCGTCGTCGCGGGCCGCACGACGGTGCTGTGCCCGCGGTGTCAGCGATGAGGGGTTACTGAATAGGAGTAGATCAACCTCTCTCTTCCCCCATAGTAGGCGCTGTCGGCAGGTGTAAAACCCGGGACGGCAGGTGGGAAGTGTCGGTGCAGACGGGGGATAGCGGCGCGGGTCCGCGGGGGAGAAGGCTGGCGCTAGCCGCCCCTGACGTGCCGGGTTGCGCCGCGAGGTGACGTGGGCGTGGGCGGATCGGGCGGTGTGGCGTGAGGGGTTGGCGGCAGGGCGTGCGGGGGCGGCAGGTCGCGGCGCGACGCGCCAGGGTTATGCACCGGGTTCACACGGACGGGGTGACAGGGCGTTAGCCGTCGGGCTTGTCGCGGTGGCTGGAGCGTACAACCCGAACCTTCTCCATTAGCCGCGTTGCTATGCGCCCCGGTCCGCGACGCGTAGCGTCGCGGCTATGGCGGAAAACTCCAACATCTGTTCTAACGGAGGCCCGTGTGGTTTTACGGGACGAGGAAGCTGTCGGTGCCGGCGACGGCGGGGTGCTCGTCGCCCTGGTAGAGGCGGGGGTGGCCCTGGAGGGTCCACAGGCCATCGTCACCGTTGCGGGCCTGGGCGGTGAAGCGGACGTGGCCGTCGAGGTGCAGGACGTTCTGTCCCTCGCCGCGGTGGAGGCGGGTGGGGGCGTCGGGGGCGGTGCCGGGGTCGAAGGCGAGGCGGCCGGAGACGGGGACGAAGCGGGGGTTCTTGTCGGCCAGGACGGCGAAGGAGCCGGGCGTGAGGTCGACGCGGATGGGGCGGGGGGTGTACTGGTTCTGGTAGCTGTAGGACACGGCCGCGGGGCTGGACCAGTCGAGCCGACCGAGGGCGACGGGAGACGTCGACGCGGCGCCGGCGGCATCGTTGGAGGCGCAGGCAAGCTCGTCGGGCGAGACATAGCCGAGGCGGATGAGCAGGTACAGGTGGGCCGAGTTGGACTGGTAATAGCCCTCGGGCGAGACGGCGGAGGGCTGGCCGACAAGGGTCCACGGGTCGCCCGGCCGGGCGGGGCCACGGGGCAGGGCCCCGTCGTGGTCGGCGGCGTAGGCGTTAAACCCCATGCCGGCGGTGGCGAGGTTGGCGGCACAGGCGGCCCGCTGGCCCTCGGCGCGGGTGCGGTCCAGCACGGGCATGAGCAGCGAAACCCCCAGGAGGAACACCGCCGCGGCGGTCAGCAATTGACGCCACCCCACGCCGATGGTCCGGGGCGGGTCGGCGAACATCTGCACCTGCTGGGCGAACCGCTCACGCTGCCGCGCGTCGGCGGCGGCCTGCACGGTGCGGGCCACCAGGGCCTCGTCCGCGTCGTCGTCCCGCTCGGCACCGCCGGGCGCCCCGGCGCCGTCGAGCAGGTTCAGCACCGCCGCCACCCGCTCGACCCGCGCCCGCGAAGCGGCGGGCACCGGCCCCGCGCCCGGCGACACGCCCCGCCGACGGTGCTCCAGCACCACGTCCAACGCCTCGGCGTCGGCTTCGCACAACGGGGTGATCGGCAGGGGAGCAGGCGGCGACGACCCCCGCCGCGCCGCCGCCACCCGCGCCAGCGTCGCGGCAACGGCGTCCTCGTCCAAGGGATCGGGGACCGGGGATCGGGGATCAGGCCCCACCCCGCCGGCCGTCTGCGCCCGGTCCACGTCAAGCAGCGCGAGTAGACCCAGCACCCGCTTCACCCGCGGGTCCGACCCGTCCACCGCCCCGCCCGCCAGCACCGCATCCAGCACCGCCGCGTCCGCGTCACACAAACGCACCGCCGGCGCAGCGTCATCGTTCGGATTCACGGACGGGTCGGCGTTCGACATAGCGGCGCTTTACCAAGCGGGAGGGGAACCGAATTCAAGTCCAACCACGGCGGCAACAACGATCAAGCGGAGTTAAACAACAGCAAGGGCCAAACCAGTCCTTGAACTTCTAGCACTCCAACGCGCAATACCATTTCCTACGTCTCTACGTCTCTACGTCTCTACGTCTCTACGTCTCTACGTCTCTACGTCTCTACGTCCCTACGTCCCCCGCGCCCAACTCCCGATACCGCGCTTTCCACACCTGGGCGAACGTCCCCACCGCCGCGTGCAGCCGGCTCTTGACCGTCCCCAACGGGATGCCCAGCACCTCGGCCACGTCCTTGTACGCAAGCTGTTGAAAATAGGCCAAAAGCAGCACTTCCTTCAGGTGATCGGGCAACTCGTCCACGACCTGCCGCACCAACTCACGCGCCTCGGCGTCGCCCGCGGCCAGGTCGGGCAGCGGCACGTCGGCCTCCATCAGGTCGACGAACGCCACGCCCTCGCCACCCCCACCCCCCGAGCCGGACACCGACGCCGACAACGGCAGGGCCCGCTGACGCTTGTTCTTACGCAGGTAGTCCCGTGCTTTGTTCGCGCCGATCGTAAAAAGCCACGGCTTGAACCGCTTGCTCACGTCGAACGTGTCCGCCGACAGGTGCACCTGCAGGAACGTCTCCTGAAACAGGTCCTCCCCCGCCGCCCGCCCGCCGGCGAAGCGGATCAGAAAGTGCAACAGCTCCGGCCGGTACCGCCTCACCAGCGCCTCAAACGCCTCGACCCGCCCGCCACGATACGCCGTGACAAGCTGCTCGTCGGTGAGGCCGTCCAGCGGCGTCGCGCCCGTCGGGCCGTTCGGTGGGGGTTGCAAATCACCCGGCATGGGGTGGATTGTACGGAGACTTCGGCCCCGGCCCTCTCCCTTCTCGACAATGTTTCAACACCCCTTGCGGGAACCGCCAAAGAGCTTCCTAATCCAGCGGGTTCACCACCAGCCCCGTCGCGAGCTTGGGGTAGAAGTACGTGCTCTTGGGCGGCATGACCTCGCCCGCCAGGGACACGGCCATCACCGCGTCCAGCGGGGTCGACCGCATGACCACCCCGAGCCGAGTGCCGGGGTCCTCCCCCGCCAGCCGCTTCATCTCGTCCAAGTCGGCGGTGTACTTGAACGTCACGCCGCCGCTTGTGTGGTCGCGTTCCCCCCCAAACCGCGGCGTCAACACCCGCTCGATCAACAACTCGTGCAGCACCGCCACGTCCAGCGCCCGCCACACCGCCGGCTTCCCCGGCATCTCGTCCGCCAGCGGGTCGTCCACCGTGTTCAACCCCACCGTCGCCCCCGACGCCGGGTCGTACAACCCGAACCGGGCCCCGGCCGCGTCGTCGGTCAGCGTAAACCGCTCGTCCGCCTCCAAAGTGGCCCGCAGCTTGTCGAATGTGTAACCCCGCAGCCCGCACACCACCCGGTGCGTCGGCAGCACGATCATCCCCTCGTCCTCCGCCGCGACCAGCACAAACAGGCACGCGTCCGCCCCCGGCAGTTCCGCCCCATGGTCCTTCATGAACTGCAACGCCGTGGTGTACCGGTGGTGCCCGTCGGCGATGAACACGTCCGTCCCCCGGAAGCGCTCGCGGAGCGTGTCGAGCGTGCCGGGATCGGTAACCCACCAGCAGCGGTGCTCGACGCCGTCGTTTTCCGTCGTCGCCGTGAAATGAGGATCGCCCGCCTCCGCGACGCCGTTGACGATATCCACCACGTCCTTTTGCGGGTCGCTGAACACCCCGAAGATCGGCGAGAGCTGGGCCCGCGTCGCCTCCATCAGCTTCGTGCGGTCGCCGATGCCCCCGGCGATGGTCATCTCGTGCCGGAAGATGCCCCCGCCCGGCCGGTTGAACCCCTCCAGGCCAAGCCCGCAGATCAACCCGCGCCGCCGCCGCGTCCGGCCGTCCACGTCGTACACCTGCTCGTACACCAGCACGCACGGCTCGTCGTCCCGCTGCAACACGCCCTCCGATAACCATCGCCGGTACAGCTCGCCCGCCGCGGCATACGCCTCGTCGGGCCCGACCGTCTTGGGCGGCGTCACCGGCAGGTCAACCGCCACGATGTTGTGCGGGTCCCGCCCGAGCAGCGCCCGCTTAGGCCCCTCGTCCAGCACGTCGTACGGCGGGGCGACCTTCGTGGACAGGTCCGCCCCGGGGGCGGCGGCATAGCGGACGGGACGGAGCGGGCGGAGGTCGGGCATGGGGGGGTCGGGACCTAGGGACTCAGGAACTCATAGAACAGGGAAGTGGGAGAAATGCGTGTCCCGTCGTTCTCGTTCTCGTACTCGTAATCGAAACGCAAGCCTTGCCGCGGCGTCGGCCGCTCTCGTTCTACCTCTATCGGTCAGTTCGTCGCCGCACCACCTCCCCGCAGCGGGCCGCAGTCTACCCGCCGTGACCCTCGAAGCGATCGACGTCAACTTTCTCCATTAGCCGCGTTGCTACGCAACGCGGTCCCCGACGCGCAGTGTCGCGGCTGTGGCGGCGAACGTAAGCACTCCCTCTAACGGAATAAACCGGCCCGCCCCGCGTTCTCCCTCCGGTGCAAACGTAAAACCCACCCCGCCGCCTCAACACGCCCGGCCTACCATCCGATAAGTCAACGCCCGCCCGACCGTGGCCGCCGTTCCCGCGGCCATCCGGCAAAGCCCTGAAAACCCAAACGCAAACTCACGCCCCCCACCCCGGTCGGCCGACATCATCCCCATGATCACCTGCCCGGCCCTCCTGAAGCTCACCATGCAGATCCACCACGATCGCCCCGCCCGACCCGCCAAGCCCGAACAGCGGCTGCGCGTTATCTCGCGCCTCCGCCACCGCCAACTCGCCCTCGCCCTCCGCGGCCAAGTGCACGACTCGGCCCGCTACGCCCGCCGCTTCCAACGCCTCGCCGAACGCTGCGCGGCGTGACCGCGTGTGAATCGAGGGCTAGGGGATTGGGAGCCAGGATGATCCACTTGGGGTTGCTGTGACACCGGCGGTTAGCCGCCGGGCTCGTCCCGGCGCTCACCTCACCCGGAGCGCCGGGACAAGCCCGGCGGCTAACCGCGGCTAACGCTTCAATCCCAACCCCCAAGCCCCCAACACCTAACCCCGCCCATGCCCACCCGCCTCGTCGTGCCCATCATGGTCGACAGCGTGGCGAGCGCCCACGCCCGGGCCGCCATCGCCGGGGAACGCGGGGCCGACCTGGTCGAGTACCGCCTCGACACGTTTGTCGAGCCCGATCAGGTGGGCCCGCTCGTCGCCGACTCGCCCCTGCCGTGCATCGTCACCTGCCGCCCGACCTGGGAAGGCGGCGAGTACGACGGTAACGAACAGGAACGCATCAGCCTCCTCGAACACGCCTGCCTCGCCGCAAACTCCGCCTTAGCCGCGGCCTCCCCCGTCCCCCCCGCCTACCTCGATGTCGAGCTCGCCGCGTACCAATCCTCCGCCAACCTCCGCCAAAAAGTCGGCCTCGTCGTCAGCCACGACGATCAACCGCGCCGCGACGTCTCCACCGGGCTGATCCTCTCCACCCACGACTTCAGCACCCGGCCGCCCGACCTCGATCAACGCGTCCTCGCCATGGCCGACGCCCCCGCCTGCCGGGTGATCAAGGCCGCGTGGCGGGCCCGGTCGCTGCGGGACAACCTCGAGGCGTTCGAGATCCTCCAGCGCCGCCTCAAGCCCACCATCGCCCTGTGCATGGGCGAGTTCGGCCTGCCCTCCCGTGTCCTCGCCCGCAAGTTCGGGGCCCTCCTCACCTTCGCCTCCCTTGATGATTCCACCGCCACCGCGCCGGGTCAGCCCACCGTCGAACAGCTCAAAAACCTCTACCGCTGGGACGCCATCGGCCCCGACACGGCCGTCTACGGCGTCATCGGCTACCCCGTCGGGCACTCGCTCTCCCCCGCGATCCACAACGCCGGGTTCGACGCGGCCAACGTCGACGCGGTCTACCTCCCCCTGCCCATCCCCCCCGAGTACGAGCACTTCAAGGCCACCGTCCTGAGCTGGCTCGACTTCGAGGGCCTGCACTTCCGCGGGGCGTCGGTCACCATCCCTCACAAGCAGAACCTGCTCCGCTTCGTCGAGGAACAGGGCGGCGAAATCGAGCCGCTGGCGGCGGAGATCGGCGCGGCCAACACGCTGACGAAGCGGGAGGGTTCGGCTTCCGGGGGCGGCTCGCTGTACGCCAGCAACACCGACTACGCCGCGCTGCTCGACGCGGTGTGCGACAAACGGGGCGTGGAGCGCGACGCGCTGGCGGGCTGCCGCGTCGCGATCCTCGGCGCGGGAGGTGCCGCAAGAGCGGCCGTCGCCGCGTTCACCAGCGTCGGGGGCAAAGTTACGGTGTTCAATCGCACGGCGACCAAGGCCGCCGACCTCGCCGCCCGCTTCCGCGCCGACGCCGCCCCGCTCGACACCTGCGACCCCTTCGCCTTCGACCTCGTCATCAACTGCACCCCGGTGGGGATGCACCCCGACGTGGATGCGACGCCGCTCCGCTTCGCCCGGAGGGATCAGGGACCGGGGATCAGGGACCAGGAAAGCGGTGCGACGGGTCCATATGACCCGATCCCCGATCCCCGATCCCCGATCCCTTTGGCGGAGCCCTTAGTCTTCGACACCATCTACAACCCCCCCCGCACCCGCCTGCTCCGCGAGGCCGAGGCCGCGGGGTGCGACACCATCTCCGGCGTCGAGATGTTCGTCCGCCAGGCCGCCGCCCAGTTCACCCTCTGGACCGGCCACCCCGCTCCGCTGGACGTGTTCCGCGCCGTATTGACCGCGTGAATCATCGCCACCCTCTCCGCATGAAGCGACGCGGCTTTGCCGCGCCTTCCGCAACAACGACCAAGCGCGGCAAAGCCGCGTCGCTTCATCGGAGATGCGATACCCCCGCACGGTCGGCGAATCATTGAGCGCGGTAACAACCACGCAAGTGGTGATACCCAACCCTACTCACGAAGCGACGCGGCCTTGCCGCGCCTTCCGCAACAACGACCGAGCGCGGCAAAGCCGCGTCGCTTCATCGGGAACGTGACGCGGCGCGACGCACGCGCAACGGTCAATCCCGCTCGCGTTCCCGCGCCTTGAGTTTTGCTTTGCGGGCGCGGTAGCTCGCCTTGGGGGTGACGTGGAACGTCGCCTCGCTGTTGCCCACGCGCCGCTCGCGCTCGTCCTTGTGGTGCACCGCCTGGAGGATCGTCATGTCCACGGTGATGTTGAACTCGCCGCCGTGCGCGACGAGCGGGGCGATATCCTCGCGGGGGACGATGCGGTAGATCGCCGGGCCCATGCACGGCCGGCGGAAGCTGTACGACAGGTGCTTGCACACGACGGTGTAGTCCCCGCCGCAGGCCTTGAAGATGTACATGCCCCCGGCCACCTCGGAGTTGGCCAACAGCGCCGCCCCCGCCATCGCCTTGTACCAGTTCTTGTTGAAGCGGCTGAACGGCACGACGCACTCGAACGGCGCGTCGGGGTCCGCGTCCTGCGCCCGCTTGCCGAACTTGATCCCCGAGCGGTACGCCAGGGGCAGCCAGATCATCGAGCAGACGCGGTGCCAAAAGTTGTTCTTGGTCGACAGCTTGCTGAACCGCTTGTCCCATCGCTGCACCGCGCGGCCCCAGAACCCCGCTTTAGGCTCGACATCCGCCTCCCGCAGCGTCGCCGGCCGAGCGGGCACGTCCTGATGCACGACCTCCGGCTCGGTCAGCGTCGTCTCATCAATGGTCGCTGGGGGGGTACTCATAACTGAGAATCGTAGGCGTGAAAAAGAAGCCTGTAGGGCAGGGTTCACCCTGCCTCGGATGACCCGCAACGACAAGCTTAATCACCGGCGGGGGGTGTGGATCAACATCGCTCGCGGCAGGGCAAGCCCTGCCCTACGAACCGGGCTCACCGAAACGGGTCGTGCGGTTTGTAGGTCGGGGCGTCATCGTCACCCCCCTCATCGGCGATCCGGTCGGCCTTCTCCTCCAGCCACGCCGCCTGGATCGCTTCGAGGATCTGCTCGTTCACGCGCTTGTCGGGGTCCGCCTCGAAATCCTCGAGCGCCTCGACCATCGCCCGGAGCCGGTCGAACCGCACCGTTGCGGGGTCCACGTCGGGGTGGGCCTCGTCGAGGGCGATGGCGATGTCTTCTACCTGAGTCCAGTTCATGGGGCGCGTGTCGGGGGATCGCGTGGCGGCGGACCAAAAGGCGGCTACGCAGGGATCGGGGACCGGGGATCGGGGTTCAGGTCACCGGATGACGCAATCTCGCTTTCCTGAACCCCGATCCCCGGTCCCCGGTCCCTAGCTCAGATTTACCGGCATCACCACGTACAAAAAGTTCGGGCCGGTCCGCATCACGCCGGGCTTGTTGGGGCTCTTGAGGTCGAGCACGACTTGGCTGTCGTCGACGACCTTGAGCGCGTCGAGGAGGTAGGCGGGGTTGAAGCCGATCTCCACCGCCTCGCCGGTGTACTCGGGCATCTCGACGGTGACCTCGGCCTCGCCCATCTCCGGGGCGCGGCTGCTGAGGGTCAGGCCCCCCTCGGCGAAGCTCATCCGCACGCCCTTGCTCTCCTCGTTGGTCAGGAGGGCCGCCCGGCGGACGGCGGAGATGAACAGGTCGGTCGGCAGGGTCGCCTTCTTGTCGCCGTCCTTGGGGATGACGTCCTGGTACGGCGGGAAGTTCCCTTCGACGAGGTTGGTCACGAGCACGCCTTCGTCGGTCTTGAAGAACGCCTGGTTGTCGGTGACCTTGACCTTGACGGTCTGTTCCGCGTCGTCGAAGAGGCGGAGCAGGAGGTTCAGGGCCTTGGTCGGGACGATGCAGGAGCGGGTCTCGTCGTCGTTGGCCTGGCAGGTGCCCTTGGCGAGGGCGAGGCGGTGGCCATCGGTCGCGACGACGGCGAGCTTGTTGCCGGTGCGTTCGATGAGGACGCCGTTGATGGCGTAGCGGGAGTTTTCGCGGGCGGTGGCGAAGAGGGTCTGGGCGATGAGGCGGTGCAGGTCGCCGGCGGAGACGGTGAAGTCGGGCTCGTCGTCGAAGGCGGGGGTGGCGGGGAAGTCGGTGGGCGGGTGGCCGAACACCTTGAATTTGCTGTCCTGGCCGGTGATGGTGGCGACGTCCTGCTCGGTGGCGAGGGTGATGGTGGCGTCCACGGATTCGCGGACGATCTGCTGGAGCTTGTCGGCGGGGATGAGGGCCTGGCCGGGCTCGCTGACCTCGACGCGGGGGGTGGAGAGGCGGATGGAGACCTCCGCGTCGGTCGCCTCGAGGACGAGGCCCCCGGCGTCGGGGTCGGCGATGAGCTTGACGCACTTGAGCGCGGGCTTGGGGGTCCGCGCCACCACGACGCCGCCGACGAGGGCGAGCGCATCGACGAGCGCTCCACGGTCACAGATCACTTTCATCTTGGTCGGCTCGGGGGGTGGGGCGGTGCAGGGGGCGCGGCGACGATAGGGGGGCGGTGCGGCGGCGGTGCGGCGGCGGCCGCGGGTCGTATCTATTCTATAGCCCCGTCACGGTACCCGTGCCCGCCGCGGCGGGCAACCGGCGGGGGGTGAGCTGTCGATACAATATGGCGGACCCAACCGCGAGGTGCACCATGGCGCAGTTGACGCTGAACAACCTGGACGACGAGCTGGCCGCGAAACTGGCGGCGCTTGCGGCGGAGCACGACCGCAGCGTGGAGGACGAGGCGAGGGAGATCCTGCGCACGGCGGTGGGTGGGTCGGAAGCGGACACAAACGGGGTGGCCGTGCAGGCCGGCGGGGAACAGGGGCTGGGTACGCAGATCTCGGCGATGTTTCAGAACGACTTACTGAAGGACTTCCACTTTGAGATCAAAGAGCACTATTGGGGCCCGCGTGAGCCGATGAGCTTCGATGCATGATCATCTTGGATAGCAACGTGATATCCGAGCTCACGCAGGCCCACCCGGCTGCCGCGGTGCTGGAGTGGGTGAACCGGCAGGCGGGTTTGAGCCTCTGGACCACCAGCGTGACCGTTTACGAGGCCCGCTATGGCGTCCTCAACATGCCGAAGGGAAGAAAGCGTGACGCGCTCGAACAGATTTACGGGCGGATTATGTACGAGATGCTGGGGGATCGGATCCTCCACCTCGACGCTGTAGCGGCCGAACGTGCGGCGGTACTGGGCAGCCGGCTCCGCGGCATCGGCCGCACCGTCGACATCCGCGACCTCATGATCGCCGGCATTGCCGCGACTCACGGTGCGGCGCTCGCCACCCGCAACACGAGGCACTTCGCCGACACGGGCCTGACGCTGGTCGACCCGTGGGCCGCGAATGACGCCTGACGCCGCGCAGCGCCGTAGGGCAGGGCATGCCCTGCCGCGGCCATCTCCACCTTCAGGCCTAAGCCGCGGCAGGACCCTTGATCGGTCATGGCTGCGGCAGGGTGAACCCTGCCCTACAACTGCGTCGGTCACTCCGCAGCCGACGAATAGACATCCGCGGCTCCGCCGCCCGTCCCGCTCCACCGCCCGCGGAACAAAACCCTTGACCTTTAGGCCGCGCCGTCATTTAATACGGTTACCCGCCAGGCTCCCCCCCGCACGGCTCTGCTCGTATAATCAGCGTTCGACGAACCCCGGAGCCGCCGCCGGTGGACCCCCCGGGAGCGCCGCGGCGGGCTGCCCGGTAACGTATCCCTCCCGTCAGGAGTTTGAGTCATGGCCAAGAATGAAGCCTGGGGCATCGACGTCGGGGCGAACGCGATCAAGGCGGTCAAGCTGGTCCGCACCGGCGGGGGCGTGCGGGTCGCGGACTTCGACATCCTGCCGTTCAAGCAGATCCTGACGATGCCGGACCTGAACGTGGACGAGATGATCCAGGTCCAGCTCGACACGCTGATCCAGAAGCATGAGATCGAGAAGAGCACGGTGGTCGCCGCCGTCCCGGGGAACATGGCCTTTGCGCGGTTCGCGAAGCTGCCCCCGGTCGAGCCGAAGAAGATCCCCGACATCGTCAAGTTCGAGGCCCAGCAGCAGATCCCCTTCCCTATCGAGCAGGTCGAGTGGGACTACCAGGTGTTCCAGCAGACCGACTCGCCCGACGTGGAAGTCGGCATCTTCGCGATCACCAAGGAGCGGGTCGCCCAGTTCCTCAGCAACTTCCGGGCGGTGAACCTCGACGTCGACTCGCTGACGCTCTCGCCCCTGGCGGTGTACAACGCCTTCCGCTACGACCAGCCCGAGCAGGGCGTGGGCGAGGAGGGGGTGGTGTACATGGACATCGGCACCGTCTCCACCGATGTGATCATCGTCGAGAACGGGGGCATCTGGCTGCGGACGCTGCCCATCGGCGGCAACAACTTCACCGAGGCGCTGGTCAAGCAGTTCAAGATCAGCTTCAACAAGGCCGAGAAGCTCAAGCGTGAGGCCGCCACGAGCAAGTACGCCAAGCAGATCTTCCAGGCGATGCGGGCGGTTTTCGCCGACCTGGTGCAGGAGGTTCAGCGGTCGCTGGGCTTCTACCAGTCGCTCAACCGCGACTCGAACCTGACCAAGCTGGTGGGTGTCGGGTCGACGTTTCGCCTGCCGGGGCTGCAGAAGTTCATCAAGCAGCAGTTGCAGATCGACGTGGTGCGGCCGGACAAGTACGAAAAGATCGCGGTGGACGGCAAGCGCGAGGCGGAGTTTGCCAGCCACGCGATCAACCTCGCCACGGCCTACGGCCTGGCGCTGCAGGGCTTGGGTGAGGAGAAGGTGTCGGCCAACGTGCTGCCCGGGCACATCCTCGCCTCGCGGATGTGGCGGGCCAAGCAGCCGTGGATCGCCGCCGCCGCGGCGTGTTTCCTCGTCGCCGCCGGGCTGGTGGGCGTGAAGTATTACACGGACAAGGCGGCGTACGAGACCAACCTCGCCGCCGGCCAGGCCGAGGTCCGCAACGTGATCAATGAGGCCAACACCCAGGCCGCCGAGTGGGAGACGATCCAGCAGAACAACGACCCGCGGCAGTTCATCGAGAACCTCCGCCGCGTGCTGGACCACCGCAACGTGATGAGCCGCCTGCTGGAGGACATCACCCTCGCGACCCTCGCGCTCAACCCCCAGGAGGGGCTGATGAGCACCGATTACGACGCGATCAAGGCGATCCCCCGCAACGAGCGCAACCGCATCTATATCGACGAGATCACCTTCGAGTACCAGCCCCTGCCCGCTGAGGCCGCGGCCGCGAGCACGACCCCCGGGACGGTCACGGCCGACCCCTCCGCCGGCGCCGTCGACACCCTGGTCGACGGCACCTACAACCTCGAACGCTTCTTCCCCGAGGGCCAGGATGTCGGCCCGCGGTTCCTCGTCACCATCAGCGGCACGACCCCCGTCGGTGAGCCGGACACGTTCCTCAACCAATACTTCATCAAGTGGCTCAAGGAGAACGCCGATCGGCCCGACCGGCCGTACGTGTTCACGTTCGGCGAGCAGAACCCCATCCGCAAACTGACCGAGGTGACCGAGGAAGCGGCCACCGGCACCGCCGCCACGCCGACCCCCGCCACGACCGGCGGCGGCGGGTTCGGCTCGACCTTCGGCAACCGCGGCGGGGGCTTCGGGTCCGGGCGGAACTACAACCCGCCCGCGGCCTCCGCGGGCAGTTCCGTCGCCGGGGCCGCGGAGTTCGCCAACATCGACAACCTCCTGCCCGAACGCCCCAACGCCCAGGAATCCCGCGGCAACGATTGGCAGTTCGAGCTCCAGTGGATCGTCCAGCTCCGCTCGCCCCAGGAGGCCCGCCCCCGCGTCAACAGCCCCACCGCCGAAGGCGACCCCGGCTCCGCCCCGGCCGCCGCCCCCGATCCCGCCGATCAGCCCGCTGCACCCACGCCGCCCGGCCCCTCCGCCGATACCCCCACTCCCGAGGCCAGCCCCGACGACCCCTCCGCCCAGGCCCCGACCGCTAGCGGCACCAACTCCGCCCAATCCCCCGCCGTCGCCGCCGCCCCCCGCCCCGAAAATGACGAGGTGACCCCATGAAAGAAATCGTCGCCTGGATGAAACTCAACCCCCTGACCGTGATCTCCATCGCGGTCATCGTCCTCGCCCTGGGGTTCATCGGCTACATCCGCCTGTGGGAGGCCCCCGCCTTCGAGAAAGAGGTCGCCGCCCGCCAGCAGGACATCAACAAACTCCAGCAGTACCAGAACCAGACCATCACCGTCCCGCCCGAGAACGCCGACGACCCGCCCGAGGTCCGCCGCGGCATCACGATCAACCAGAACACCGTTAAGGTCCTCAACGAGATCTACGCCAACCTTAACGGCCAGTCCGACCAGGTCCTCGCCGCCGCCGTCGAGATCAACAGGCAGGGCCACCAGGTCCTCGTCGACGGGCTGTTCCCTAACACGCCCGACTCGCTGGCGCTGCGGGCCCGGGCCCACTACCGCGACGCCCTGCCCACGCTCCTGGGCAGCGCCCAGCGGGCCCGCCGCCTCCGTGAGGCGACCGCCTCCACCGTCGAGGACGGCACCGGGCTGCAGCTGCCCTACCTCAACGCCGGGCTCCCCCCCCAGACCGACGCCATCCAGCTTGCCCTGGACCAGAAGGTCGACGAGGCCGCGTCCAGCGGCGACCTCACCGCCATGACCGACAAGCAGCGCGAGGACCTGCTCGCCGAGCAGCGCGTCCTGCTCATGAACCAGCTCATCCAGCAGGCCGGCACCATCAACATCTACGCCGACCCCAACCTCGGCGACGCGACCAACCCCAACCCCGACTTCCCCCTCCAGGTCGCCGCGCTCGGCCAGACCGAAGCCTCGCCCACCGCCGACGAGCTGTGGGAGGGCCAGCTCCAGCTCTGGATCCTCCAGGACATCGTCAAGGCCATCGCCCTCGCCAACGACGTCGCCAACACCCGGGACCACGGCACCGACGACAAGGGCCAGCCCATCCCCTCTAGCGTCCTCAACGCCCCGGTCAAACGCCTCCTCGAGCTCGAGGTCCTCCCCGGCTACGTCGGGCTCCACACCGTCGGCGGCGTCGGCACCCTCACCGGCACCACCACCACCCGGACCGCCGCCGCCGTCCCCAGGCCCCGCACCGGCGGGACCGCCAACACCAACGGCACCGCCCTCTACGGCCCGCCCGCCGGCGGGCTCACCACCCCCCCCCGCGAAACCACCCTCGCCGATAACTTCATGTTCGGGCCCACCGGCCGCTCGTCTAACGGCATCTTCGACGTCCGACACGCCCGCCTCGTCGTCTTCGCCGATTACCAGATGCTCCCCGAGTTCTTCAACGCCCTGAGCAAGGTCAACCTCATGACCATCCTCGACGCCCGCTACACCGACCTCGACGAATACGGGACCGACGGCATCGGGTCGCTCTACCTCTACGGCTCGGGCGACATCGTCCGCGCCGAGTTCATCATCGAGACCCTCTGGCTCCGCGAGTGGACCGCGCCCCTCATGCCCGAGAAAGTCAAGCAGTACGTCGGCCTCGCCGAGCCCGCCTACGACCCCAACGCCAACACCGGCTTCTAATCCGCCCCGCAGGACCACGACATGAAAGCCGACGACCTCAACTTCTTCCAGCGACACGCCGAGAAACTCGCGCTCGGGCTCGGCCTGCTCGTCCTCGTCCTCGTCGTCCTCTCCCAGTTCCTCCTCGGCGAGCCCAACGCCGTCGAGGTCAACAACCAGTCCGTCGCCCCCGGCAACGTCGAACAGGTCGTCCAGCAGCAGGCCCAACGCCTCGAGAGCTCCCTCAACGGCCCGTCCGAGGTCGAGAACATCGACATCCCGCCCTACCAGGAGAGCTTCGTCAAGCTCTACAACCTCGACATCGCCCCCGGGGAGCCCCTCGCCGCCATGCAGGGCTGGCCGTTCCTCCACCCCATCCGGATCGGCACGATCGACTACGACGAGCTCTTCCTGCCCCGCCCGCCGGTCCCGTCGGACCTCCTGGTCAAGTCGGGCAACGGCGTCCTGCCCCAGCGCGCCGAGGACGCCGAGCAGATCCCCCTCCGCCAGATCATCGGCGACCGCAACCCCGCCGACTTCCCCTACGCCTCGGTCTCCGGCACGTTCGACTACCTGCAGTGGAAGCTCCGCCTCGAGGGCGCCGAAGAGGACCGCGCCGCCCGCATCCCCCCCAACCTGTGGAAACAGCGCCTCGCCCTCACGTCGGTCTACCTCATCCGCCAGGAGTGGGACCCCTCGACCAACCAGTGGAAGCCCCCCGAGGGCAAGCAGGTCCAGCCCCTGCCCGGGCAGTTCGCCGTCCTCCCGGAGATGCAGGACCCCCTCAGCATCGAGCAGGCCGGCCAACTCACCGACTCGATCCGCCAGAGCCAGGCCCGCATCGCCCGGCCGACGTTCCCCGAGATGAGCAACGCCGTCTGGACACCCCCCGACGTCACCAACCGCGTCTTCACCAAGGAAGAGCTCGACCGCCAACGCGCCCTCGAAGGCGATATCCGCAACCTCGAACGCCGCATCAACACCACCCTCCTCCGCGCCGGCGGCGGCGGCGAGGCGTCCCGCCGCGAACAGGCCCAGATGGAGAACATGCAGCGCGAGCTCATGGAGAAAAACAGCGAACTCAACCAGCTGCTCGGCCTCGATGATTCCGACCTCTCCGGCGGGCTCGGCCAGGGCCTCAGCGAAGAGCCCTTCCTCCAGGAAGACCCCGGCCGCAACCCCCGCGGCGGGCCCCGCGACCGCCGCGGCTTCGGCGAAGACCCCGAAAACTTCGGGCAGCCGCGCGACTTCGGGCAGCCCCGTGACTTCGGCCAGCCCCGCGGCGGCGACTTCGGCCAGGGACGCTTCGGCCAGGCCCCCCCACGCTTCGACGACCAGGCCCCCACCCCCGAGGGCGACGTCCCCGACCAGGTCAAAGTCTGGGCCCACGATCTCACCGTCGAATACGGCAAGACCTACCGCTACAAGCTCGTCGTCACCGTCTTCAACCCCCTCTACCGCCAGTCCCGACTCCCCGAGGCCCAACGCCAGGAGAACTATCACAAGGTCTCCCTCGGCCCGTCCCAGGAAGAGATCGACGCCGTCCCCTGGTCCAACGAGATCACGATCGACCCGAAGTACTACTTCTTTGTCGTCGGCGGCAACATCGACGAGAAGCGCGCCCGCGTCGAGACGTGGACCATCTTCGACGGCATCTGGCGCACCGCCGAGTTCCAGGAATCCCCCGGCAACGAGATCGGCGACTACGCCGACATCCCCGGGATCCACGTCGCCGGCGGGCGCGGCGTGCCGATGAACGTCGGCCGCATCCTCCTCGATGTCGACAGCGTCAGCGGCGGCGGCCCCGGCGGCAACCGCTCGGTCGTCCGCGCCCTCTACCTCGACCCGGCCGACGGCCAGATCCGCGCCCGACTCGTCGATGACGACCGCAAAAGCACCAAACGCCAGGAACTCGAAAACGCAAAACGCCTCCAGGAAGAACGCGCCAACCAACTCATCGCCGGGAACTAAGTGCGGAGGTAACAGGGACCAGGGAACAGTGCGCTGCCCCGCAGTTTCGGCAGCGCACTGTTCCCTCCGCACTCCGCACTCCTTACCCCGCACTCCGCACTCCCCTATCCCTTCACCCCAAACACCGCGACGCCGCACCAGGCGTTGCCGATCCGGTCGGTGATCCCGAAGCCGCGCACCGCCGGCGGGCCCGCCGGGTATCCCCGGTCGAGGCACCGCTCGTGCCACCGCACCAGGTCGTGCTCCGCCGTCGCCCGGTCCACGGTGAACAGCACGATCAGCAGACCCCCGTGCCGGATGACGGTGTCGGACCACACCTTCTTGACGTCTTTCGTCACCGGGGCGAGCAGCTCGGCCGAGTACCGCCTAAACGGCCCGCCGGTCTCGAACTGGGCCACCGTCTTGACCTCCAGCCAGTACGCCGCCTCCGCGTCGACCGCCGGCGAGGCGTCGAACAGCGTCGCCTTCACCTCCGGGTCCCGCAGCGGCAGCGCCCCGGGCGCGGGCGTCACCACCAGGTCGCACCGCAGCCCCTCGCTCCGCTTACGCTTGTGCCAGTGCCCCGGGTACCGCTGCTCCGGCCACGCGCCGTACCCCGCGTCCGTCAACGCCCCCCGCACCACCGGGTGCAGCCCCAACTCGTCAAGCGCGTCGAAGCCGTACACCGCCTGCCCCGCGTCATCCTCCGCCCCCCGCCGCTTGAGCCCCTCGGCAATGGCGTCGGCAAGATCGGCGGGTGACCATCGGGGCATCGGGATCTTTTAACCGCCAAGGACGCCCGGGGCATCGGGGCAAATTAGCCGCCAAGGACGCCAAGAGCGCTAAGGAAGACAAGGAGACAGGAAGAGTGTGCCCGCAGATGAACGATTTTGGGAACAACGGGTGTTGTACCAACGTTTTTAGCACTGATCATTTGTGTCCATCCGCGGCTACGTCCTCTTGCCTTCCTTGGCGCTCTTGGCGTCCTTGGCGGTTAATCCTCATCATCCTCCTCATCCCCAAACAGCGCCCGCTCCGCGCGGCGGGTGGCCGTCGCCTCGGCGCGGGAGCGGAGCAGGGCCGCGGCGAGCTCCGCGTCGCCGGGGTGGGTGATCTTCAGGTTGCCCGGGTCGCCGTCGACCACGTGCACCGCCTCACCGAGGGCCTCGACCAGCGACGCGTCGTCGGTCGGCACACCCCCGGGAAGCGTTGTTCCGAGTGCGGCGTAGGCCCGGCGGAGCAGCGACGCCTCGAACACCTGCGGCGTCTGCACCGCGACGAGGCCGTCCCGCGGCACCGTCCCCGTCACGACCCGCGCCCCGGAGCCGGGGGCCGCGTCACCCCCGAGGATCGCGTCGAGCGGGTCGGCGTGGGCCGGCTCGGCGGCAACGTCGCTCACCCGCTTGAGCGTGCTCGTCACCGCCAGGCCCGGGACCACCGCCGGGTACCGCTCCGCCGCGTCGAGCAGCCGGTCGAACAGGGCCGCCGTGAGGCACGGCCGCGCCGCGTCGTGCACCGCGACGTGCGTCGCCTCGGCGTCCACCACGTCCAGCGCCCGCTTGACCGTCTCCCACCGCTCCGCCTCCCCGCCGGCGATCAGCGTGACGCCGAGGAAATCGAGCTTCTCCTCGAACCGCATCCGGTACTCGTCCACCCGAGCCGGCGCGACCGCCAATAGGATCTGCCCCACCCGCCCGACCGACCGGCAGGCCTCCACCGCGTGCAGGAACACCGGCTTGTGGTCGATCTCATACGTCAACTTGCTCGACGACGCACCGCCCCCGGCGGTGAACCTTGAACTTCGCCCCGCCGCGGGGAGGATGACGGTGACGTTCATGGCGTGACACGCATCACGTTTAGCGCCGCGACTTGTCGCGTCCGACCCGTTCACCGCACCACGATCGCCGCGGGCATCAGGGTCAGGATCGGCTCGGTCCGCAGCAGCATCAGCCCCGTGAGCGTCCGCGTCACCTGCGACCACGCCGCGTCGCCCAGCACGCGCTTGAGCGCGACGGCCGCCGCGGGGGCTTCAACCTTTACCCCCGGCGACCGCACCCCGAACACCCCGTCGAGGTACTCGCTCAGCGACATCGGCGCGGGCAGGTTGACCACGTCGTACTCCCCCTCGCCCAGCCCTTGCGCGTCGGCGAGGTCGCCGGTGGCCTTCTCGGCGCTGCCGATGAGATCCGCCATGCCGTTGTCCACGGCGGTGGACCCGGTGAACAGCCGCCCGGCCGCGACCTCGCTCACGTCGCCCAGCCGCTCGCCCCGCCCGGCCTTGACCCGGTCCAGGAACTGCTCGTACACCACCTCCATCGCCTCGCGGACCTGTCCCCGCTGCGCCTCGGTGAACGGCTCGACACTGTTGAAAAGGTCGGCGCTCGGGCCGCGGTTACGACGCACCACGTTGATCCCCGCCCAGTCGTACAGCCCGCCGAGGGCGAGCTTGCCGCCCACCACGCCGATCGAGCCGACGATGCTCTGCGGCTGGACGTACACCCGGTCGGCCGCACAAGCCATGTAGTACCCGCCCGACGCGGCCATCGACCCGACGCTGACGTAAAGCGGCTTCTCCTCGCCCAGCTCGCGCATCGCCTGCCAAATCACCTCCGACGCGAGCGCCGACCCGCCGGGCGAGTCGATGTGCACCACCGCGCCCTTGATGTTGTCGTCGTTCAGCACCTCCTCGAGGGCGGCGACGATGGACCGGCTGCCCACCGAGTCGCTGGTGAACAGCCCGTCGCCCACGCTCGACTCGCCGGACATGATCGGGCCGACGGCGTTGATCACCGCGATGGTCGGGCGCGTGGTCCGGCGCGTCGGCTCCTGGAACAGCAGCGTGAACAGGGCGAAGGGGTTGTCCGGCGTCGACGCCTTCTCGCTGAGCCCGAGCTCGGTGTCCCACACGAAGTCGTCGCCGTAGGCGGCGGTGGTCACGTCGAGCAGGTCGCCGTCGGCGAGCTCGTCCACCGCGCCGCGCTCGAGAAGCTCCTCGTCGGTGAGGGTCCAAGCGTCGGCCATCAACGCCTCGATCTCGGCCTCCGTCTTGCCCCGGCCCGCGGCGATCTGGGTGAGCACCTGGGCGTACAGGTCGTCGAGCAGGCTGTTGAAGTTCTCGTCCCACGCCTCGCTCGGCCCGGTGCGGGTCAGCGGCTCGTCCGCACCTTTGTACTTGCCGACCTGCACGAAATCGGCCTCGACGCCGATCTTTTTGAGCATCCCCGCAAGGTACAGTTCCTCGACGGAGAGGCCGGTGAGCTCGACGCCGCCCTTGTGCTGGAGCACGACGCGGTCGGCGGCGCTGGCGATGAGGTAGTCGCGGAGGCTGTACACCTCGGCGAAGGCGACGACGGGCTTGCCCGCGTCGCGGAGCCGCTGGATCGCGGTGGCGATGGCGGTGCACTGCGTCAGCGAGAGCTGGGGCTGGTCGAGGGAGATGACCAGCCCGGTGTGGTCGTCGCGGGTGCGGACGTACTCGATGCGGTCCAGGACGCTCTGCAGCGTGTCGTCGGCGGCCGAATCGTCGACCCAGGCGAAGGGCAGGGGCCCCTCGCGGAGCGTGCCGGTGAGCTCGATCCAGCCGACGTAGGTCGACGCCTCGGCGTCGGGGGCCTCGGGATCGGTGTCCTGCGGCGTGGCGGGGGCGTTGTGCCGGGGGAACTCCGCCGGTGCTTCCGGGGGGGTGATCGGCGCGGCGGGCTGGGCCTGCGCGACGCCGGGCAGGGCGACGAGGAGGGCGATGAGGATAAACGGTGCAGAACGTGGGGTCATCGGCGGGGTCTCCGGGGTGTTTCCGGGGCGTTTCCGGGGTGTTGTGGAGCGGGAGTTACAGGATAGCTACCCCCGGCGAGGGAATGCGACCGGGAGGTGGAGTTTTCGGTCGTGCGGCAACGGATGAGGCGTTAGGATGGTCGGGCCGCGGGAGACGGTGGGCAGGGATCGCCCGTGGTCGGCCGGACGCCGCAACTGGTTCGAGACGCTTCGGGGGGGCGTCGCACCCCGAGGTTCACCATGATTGGTTCGCTGGATTATTGGGACGGCCCGCGCCGTCGGTCCGCGTCGCTGGACGAGACGCTGGTGTGGCGGAGCGTGGACGACGCGACGGCCGCGCGGCTGAACGAGCAGTTCCCCGGGACGCTGGACGAGGATGTGCCGACGGTGGTGCTGGGCCGGCACCTGCTGTACCAGGCGGCCGAGCGCCTGGGCGGGACGGTACGGGTGCGCTCGGTGCGGGCGACGGCGCTGGCGGGGTGAGCGGGGGGCGGTGCGGGTCGATCGGCGGTTTCAGGAAGCGACGCGGCTTTGCCGCGGGTTTGGTTTTAGCGGACGGCGCGGCAGAGCCGCGTCGCTTCATCGGGAAACGGGGAACGGTTACCCGAAGCGGCCGGTGATGTAGTTTTCGGTGCGTTCGTTTTCGGGGTTGGTGAAGAGTTTGCGGGTGTCGCCGAACTCGACGAGGTCGCCCTCGAAGAGGAACGCGGTGTAGTCGCTGGCGCGGGCGGCCTGCTGCATGTTGTGGGTGACGATGGCGATGGTGTATTTTTTCTTGAGCTCGTCCATGAGGTCCTCGATGGCGACGGTCGACTTGGGGTCGAGGGCGGAACAGGGCTCGTCCATGAGCAGGACCTCCGGCTGGGCGGCGATGGCGCGGGCGATGCAGAGGCGTTGCTGTTGGCCGCCGGAGAGGCCGAGCGCGGACTGTTTGAGGCGGTCCTTGACCTCGCCCCAGAGGGCGGCCCCGCGGAGGGACTGCTCGACGAGGTCGTCGGTCTCGCTGCGGGTGAGCTTGAGGTGAAGGCGGGGGCCGAAGGCGACGTTGTCGTAGATGGTTTTGGGGAAGGGGTTGGGTTTTTGGAAGACCATGCCGATCTTGCGGCGGAGGGTGACGACGTCGGTGCCTTTATTCAGGAGGTTTTCGTCGTGGAGGTTGATCTCGCCCTCGGCGCGTGCGGAGGGGATGAGGTCATTCATGCGGTTGATCCAGCGGAGGAGCGTGGACTTGCCGCAGCCCGACGGGCCGATGAACGCGGTGACGCGTTTGTCGGCGATGTCCATGGAGATGTTTTTGATGGCCTTGAAGTCGCCGTACCAGCAGTTGAAGTTGCGGATGGTGAGCAGGGCCCCGGCGGACTTTTGCGGGCCACGCTCGCGCTGGTCGAGGGCGGCGGTAGGCGGGGGCGGGGCGATGGAGGCGCGGCCGCCGGCGGCGGCGGTGTCGTCGGCCTCGGTCGGGGCGGGCGCGTCGATGGCCGGCGGCTCGTCCTCGGGCCGGGTGGTCAGGGGGGAGTAGACGGTGACCATCAGTAGTTCCTTTGCAGTTTCTGGCGGATCAGGACCGCGACGGCGTTGAAGGTCAGGAGCACGGCCAGGAGGACGATGATCCCGGTGGAGGCGATCTGACGGACCTCGGGGCTGGGCTGCTGGGCCCAGTAGAAGATCTGCAGGGGCATCATACCCGCGCGTTCCATGAGGTTGCCCGGGATGCCGCGGATGATGGTGGGGGCGAGCAGGAGGACCGGGGCCGCCTCGCCGATGGCTCGGGAGAGGGCGAGGATCGCGCCGGTGCAGATGCCCGGGATGCTCGCGGGCAGGACGACCTGCTGGATCGCCTGCCACTTGGTCCCGCCCAGGGCCAGGGCGCCGGCCCGCATCGACGAGGGGACCGACCGCACCGCCTCCTGCGCCGAGACGATCACGATGGGCAGGATCACCAGCATCAGCGTCAGCCCCGCGGCGAGGACGCTGCGCCCGAAGGGGAACTGCAGGTAGTACCACGGCCGGGTCACGCGCCGCTGGGGCACGGCGTCGGTCAGCACCACCCCGCCAAACCCGCGGTTCTCGAACTCGGCCTTGCGGACCTGCCCGACGAAGCCGTTCTGCAGGTCACGGACCTCCAGCGCCGTCGGCGGCTTGCCGTTCATGGCCTCGAACATCTGGGCCAGGTCCGCCTTGAGCGGGGTCAGGTCGGTCTTGAGCTCGTCCTTCACCTCGGCGGTGACGGTGTCGGCGGCGGCCTGCGCCTCCTCCGGGGTGAAGGCGATGGGCGCGTCGCGGCCGCCGCCGCCCTGCTGGTCGTAGAACGCGTCCTCGATGGCGTAGGCGAGGCTGGTGAGCTGGTCGTCGACGGTGGCGGCGGCTTCGCGGAACTCGTCGGGGTCGCCGAGGGTGATGTCGGCGGTCTCGCCGTCGGGTCCCATGGCGGTGTAGAAGGTTTGGTCGGCGGTGGGGGGCGGGGTGCCGGTGACGCGGTCGGCTCGGACGTAGAAGAACTTGCCGCCGAGGCCGGGGTACTCGAGGTACTCGGTCTGGCCGAAGGTGAACAGGGGCGATCCCGGGGGGTTGCTGAGGTAGAAGAACGAGGCGAAGACGGTGACGCCGAGGATGCCGTAGACGATGGACGGCACGCCGGCAAGGTTGGTGATGTTCATCTGCACGAACCCGTGGAGCCGGCGGAGGATGGTGTTTTTGGGGCGGTATTCCTCGAGGAGGATGGCGGTGGCGACGCCGATGGGGATGGCGGTGACGCTGACGATGATGAGGGCGAGGACGGTGCCGACGAGGGCGGGCCAGATGCCGGCTTCGGCGGGGTCCTCGGAGGGCGGGGCGGTGAGGAAGTGCCAGTTGAGGTGGGGCAGCCCGCGGAGGAAGATCGAGGCGAGGAGGACGGCGAGGACGAAGATGGCGAAGCCCGCGGCGAGGAGGCACAGCGCGTAGAACAGGCGGTTCTTGGTCTGGCGTCGGCCGACGGGGGCGGGGGTGTAGTCGGTCATCGGGAAGTGCGGGGTGCGAAGGTCGAAGTGCGAAAAGCGGAGCGGGAAAGGCAGGTGCAGTCGTCGCACGCCGCACTCGACCTTCGCACTTTCCTAGTCGTACGCTTGCCGGTAGCGTTTGCGGATGACGCCGCCGATGAGGGTGATGATGAAGGTCAGGGCGAAGAGGGTGAAGCCCACGGCGTAGACCGACTGGTACTCGACGGAGTACTGTGACACGTCGCCGAGGAAGATCTGGACCATGTACCCGGTCATGGGCTGGGTGGGTCGGGTGACGTCGACGGGGGTGGCGAGGCGTTCGCCCAGGGGTCGGTAGGCGAGCCCGCTGACGTCGACGGCGCGGAGCACGGCCGGCTCGCCGTCGCCCCGGGCGGCCTCAATACGGAGCCTGAACGGCTCGGCGGCGGAGGCGAGGTGGCGTAGCTCGAGCTCGCCGGCGTCGGTCCGCGGGGTCGTGCGGGCGCTGAGCTTGTCGGGGCCCGGCCGGGCCTTGGGGTTGTAGCCGTTGGTCGTCTCGCCCAGGACGTTGCCTTGCGCGTTGAGGACGGTCATGCGGACGGCGCCCGGGGGCACCTCGCCGTCGAGCCAGACGTTGACGCGGTCGAGCTGTTCGACGTCGTGGAGGCGGAGGTCGGGCAGCTCGTAGGAGCCGTCGTTGAGGCGGACGCCGCCGGTGTCGGTCGGTTCCGCGCCGTGGCGCATGAGGCCCGCCTGGCCGAGGGTCGGGGCGTCGGGCTGGTGGTCCATGGCACCGGCCTGGACCATCTCGACCGGGACGCTGGGCGCGAGGACGGTGTGCAGCGGCGGGGGGACGGACCCGGCGGCGAGGGCGACGATCATCGTCTCGCCCACCGCTCGGGCGATGGCGAGGAGGACGGCGGCGACGATGCCCGAGAGCCCGGCGGGCAGGACGACCTTGGTGGCGACCTCGAAGCGGGTGGACCCGAGGCCGTAGGCCCCCTCGCGCAAGGCGCGGGGGACGGCGCGGAGGGCGTCCTCGCTTAGCGACGTGACGATGGGGATGCACATGATCCCGACGGTGATCCCCGCGGCGAGGACGTTGTAGGACCCGATGCCGAGCGGGTTCCACGCGTCGCCGCTGGGCAGGCCGGTGTAGAGCGCGCGCAGGTCGAGCTGGAGGATGGGGGTGACCATGGTGACGGCGAAGACGCCGAAAACGACGGTGGGGATGCCCGCGAGAACCTCGAGGATGGGCTTGATGACCGAGCGGACCTTGGGGGCGGCGTACTCGCTGAGCCAGATGGCGGTGATGAGCCCGACGGGCACGGCCAGGAGCATGGCGACGGCGGTGATCTGGAGCGTGCCGGTGATGAGCGGGAGGACCCCGAAGTGGCGTTCGGCCCCGAGCAGGGGGTTCCACTGCAGGCCGAAGAGGAAGTCGGTGACGTCGATGTCGACGGTGTTGCCCTGGTCGTCGGTGAGGCCGGGCTGGAAGAAGGCGACGGTTTCTTTGACGAGGATGAGGAGGATGGTGGCGGTGACGGCGACGGTGAACAGGCCGCAGAGGATCAGGAACGTAAGGATGAGGCCCTCGCGGAGCTTGCGGAGGGGGACCGACTTGCGGGCGGCGGCGCGGTCGGGCACGGCGTCGGCGAGGCGGGCGGGGGCGGCGGTCATCCGGCGGGCTCGGGTGGAGGCAAATGGAACGTCGGGCGGGCTCAACACCCGCCCCGGATGGGTCGGCCACGCTTCGGCGTGGCCGGGGAGGGCGGGAAGGCCGGGCGGTGCAACGGCGTAGGTTTAGCGAGTCACGCTCTCCCCCACCGGCCGGCTTCGCCGTCCACCTCCCCCGGGGGGAGGGGTTGCGGAGCGGGGAATGAAAGCGGGGCGACGCGGTCGGGCGGCACCCCGCGGTTCGGGTGTGGCGGTATCTATATAAGGATGCGCCGGCGGGTCACCGCTTGATGCCGTAGAGCTCCATGAGCGAGCCCTTCTTCTCGTTCATGGCGTCGTCGTAGTACGCCGAGCCGAGCACGGGCTTGTCGAGGCGTTCGCGGTCGGCGCGGTAGAACTGGCGGGGCAGGCGGACGTAGCCGACCTGCTCGGCGACGGAGGGGACGGCGTCGAGGTAGAAGTCGACGAACGCCTTGACCTCGGCGCGGCCGAGCTTTTCCTGGTTGACGTAGATGAAGAGCGGGCGGCTGAACGGGGCGTACTCGCCGCTCTCGATGGTCTGGGCGCTGGGGGCGACGAACTCGCCGCTCTCGGGGTTCTTGATCTTCAGGGCCTGGAGTTTGTCCTGGTTCTCGAAGTAGTAAGCACAGCCGAAGAACCCGATGCCGCCCGCGTCGCCGACGACGCCGCGGACCAAGACGTTGTCGTCCTCGGAGACGGTGACGTCCTCACGGATCGAGCCGTCCTTGCCGGCGACCTCTTCCTTGAAGTAGTCGAACGTGCCGGACCCGGTGCCGGGCATGTAGATGGCGACGGGCACGTCCGGGTAGCTGGGGTCGATGTCCTTCCAGGTGCGGACCTTGGACCCGGCGAGGAAGACCTGCTTGATCTGGTCGACGGTCATCTCCTTGGCCCAGGTGTTCTCCTTGTTGACGACGAAGGTGATGCCGTCGTAGGCGACGGGCAGCTCGATGAACTCGATGCCGTTGCTCTGCAGGGCCTCGATCTCCTTGGCTTTGATGACGCGGGAGGCGTTGTTGATGGCGGTCTCGCCGACGACGAAGCGTTTGAAGCCGTTGCTGGTGCCCGACTCGTCGATGGGGATGGAGACCTTGGGGTGGACCTTCTGGAACTCCTCGGCGATGGCGGCGGTGATGGGGCCGACGGTGGACGAGCCGGCGACGGCGACCTCGCCGTCGAGCTCGGCCAGGGCGGGCCGGGTGAGGGTCGAGCCGAGGGCGGCACCGACGAGGGCGGCGGCGAACAGGGGGGTACGTTTCATCAACAGGCTCCGGGTCGGGGGGTAGGGGTCAGGGCGACGCGGACACGTTAGATGTGGATTGTGAGGCGTCCGTTAGCGGGCGGTGAGTTCGGGGGTAAAACGGACGAGGAAGGGGTGCAATTGGATAGGAAGCGGCGCGGCTTTGCCGCGCTTGATGAGAGTATGCGCGGCAAAGCCGCGTCGCTTCATGTTATCCGTGGCGTTATGCGTGGCGTTGCGCCAGGACCCACCCGATGAGGCCGACGGCCCCCGCCGCAGCGAAGACCGCTGCGGTTTGCCAGATCAGCGCGGCGGAGAGGAGCCACGCCGCGTCGTAGACCACCAGCCAGAGCATGCTCAGCCGGCGGAACCGCGCCGCGGCCCGCCGCCGCGCCGAGGCGCTCACCCGGCGGTGGCGGGTCAGCCATGCGGCGAGCAGGACGAAGACGACGACGGCGAGGGTGGGTCCCACCCAGGCCCAGCGGAGGTCGGGGCCGAGGGTCCACCCGCCGCGGTGTCGGATGAGGGTGAGCAGACCGAGGGACCAGAACCCCCAGCCGAGGAGGACGCCGGCGAGGTCGACGCCGCGGAGGCGGGGCCGGCGGTCCTCGAGGCGGTGTCGGGCGACGCCGGCGGCGAGGACGTGGGTGAGGGTGAGGAGGACGGGCCAGGCGAAAGCGGCGGCGGGGTTGGGCACGCCCATGCCCAGGGCGTGGAGCAGGCCGAGCGTGACGATGCCGACGGCGGGGAGGAAGCGTCCGACGAGGTTGTAGAAGACGATGGCCGCCGCGAGGAGTGCGGCGACGGCGGCGGAGGCGAACCCGAGGACCGCGGCGCAGCCGACGCCGAGGCCGAGCATCGCAACGACGAGGACGCCGGCGGCGCGACCGCCCAGCGCGGGGCGGGGCGTGGGGGGCTGCGCGTCGTCGGGGGGTGCGGGGGGTGCGGGGGCGTCACGGCGGAGGGCGAGGTCGCGCCGCCGGTCGATCAGGTCGTTGAGGATCACGGCCCCGCCGGCGAGGCCGACGGCCGCGCCCGTCGCGGCGAGGAGCGAGAGCGGGAGGCCGAGGGTGTCGAGTCCCGCGGTGCGTGTCGGGCCGGGCTCGACGGCGAAGGCGAGGAGGGTCATGGTCCACACGCCGCTGACGGCGGCGGCGACGACGGCGGTGCGTGTGGTGCCGCCGGGCCAGACGGCCGGCTCCGTTGGCAGGCTGGGGGTGGCGGGCGGTGCCGCCGCTCCCCCCGCGAAAACCGGCGTGTCGGGTCGGGCGACCCCGGCCCCGCCCCGCCCGCCCGTTGCTTTAGACTGTTCGGCCATGCCGTGGTCCCGCCGCATCCCGACCCGACCCCCAGCCCCGCACGCCGACGCGGCAGAGCGTACCGCGCCCGCCGCACGACGAACGGTTCCGCAGCGCCCTCGGCGACGGCCGCTTCAGCGGCCGACGCCGACGCTGCCCATCATCGCCGTCGGGTTCCTCCTCCTCCTCCCCGCCTGCTCCACCCCCGACTCCCCGGACATGCCCGACCCCGCCGCCCCCCTCGCAAACGCCCCGCGCGCCGACGCCGCGCCGCGGCGCTACGACCCCGGCGACGGGCCCGACTCGCCCGACACCGACACGCTGCTGGACGAGCTGGTCCGGCAAAACGCCGAGGGCGGGACCAAGGCCGAGCAGACCCTGCTTACCGCCGGCAGCGCCGCGGCCCCCGCCGACGCCCGCCGCCGGGCGGTGCTCCGCATCGCCACCTCCACCGCCGGGGGCCTGCCGCCGTACGTCGAACTGTACCGTGCCATCCTGCGTGAGCCCGGCACCGATGCCACCGTCGCCGCCGCCGCCGCCTCGGCCCTGGCGACCCACGGCCAGGCGGACGACGCGGGCCTCATCGTCCCGCTGCTCGACTCGCCCGAGGGCTACACCCGGTGGCAGGCGGCCGTCGCGCTGCAACGCCTGCACGACCCCGCGGCCGTGCCCGCCCTCCGCCGCACCCTCGCCGACGACGCCGACGCCGACGCCCGCATGGCCTCCGCCGCGGCGCTCGCCCAGTACCCGCGCCGTGAGGCGTTCGACGCCCTCATGGCCGCGCTGGATGACCAGGACTCGGGCGTCGCCCGCGCCGCCCGTGACGCCCTCGTCGCCGTCACCGGGCACGACGCTGGCGACGACCCCGCCGCCTGGCTCGCCTACGCCGACGCCAACCTCACCACCCTCTTCGCCGACGCCCGCCCCGTCACCTACTGGAAATACCCCGGCCCCCCGCCGTGGTACGTCAAACTCCTGCTCCCCTGGACCACCCGCCCCCCCGTCCCGATTGTCCCCACCGGCTACAACCCGCCCCCCGCGGGCGGATGACCCGTGTCTGCCACCCCCGTCTTAGCCCGGCCGCTCGCGGCCGCCGTCTCCCGCAACACCGCGGCCGCGAGCGGCCGGGCTAAGTGGGGTCCCCCCGATCCTTATACTGACGGCATCCCTCTCCCGCGGAGCCACGCATGTCCCGCCGATTTTTGCTGCTTGTCCTGCCGATCCTTCTCGGACTGCTCGCCGCCCCCGCCCGCGCCGTGATCCCGGGGGCCGACGAACCCGAAGCCCGGACCAATCACGACCGTCTGCGTGACGAGCTTGACTACAACCGGCGGACGCTGATCGACGTGTACCTCGACCGCGGCCCGCACGACGCGGCGTGGGACGCGGATGCGCAGCAACTGCTCGAGATGACGGCGGTGAACTTCACCTACGACGGCGAGGAGCCGGTATACCTGACGGGGGTCGACGTGCCGACGGCCGCGGCGATGGCGGAGGTGGCGCTGCGGCTGCAGGAGTCGGGGTGCGACGACCCGCTGGTGCTGTACTGCGTCGGGTACGCGTTGATAGAGGCCGGGCGGAGCAAGCTGGCCACGGAGCCGCTGCGGCTCGCCGCGGAGGGGATGCGGGACGCCGACTACCCGCCGATGCGTCGGGCCAAGGCGTACGACCGCTGGGCCGGCCGCATCCGCGGCGACGACGCGGCGGTGGCCGAGTTCCGCCGGCTGCAGCGTGAGGCGTATCACGAGGCGGTGACGTGGCCGGACTACGAGCCGGCAGACCGCCCGCTGGTCGCGAAGTTCATCAACGATTGGCTGGAGGAAGAGCCGGTCGAGGCCCGCCAGGCGTTCGTCGCCGGCATTGAGGCGGACCAGGCGTCGGACCCGTACCTGCGGCTGATGCTCCGCGGCGAGCACGAGTACGACACGGCCTGGGACAAGCGGGGCAGCGGCTTCGCCAACACCGTCAAGCCCGAGGGTTGGGTCGGGTTCGAGGAGCACCTCACCCGCGCCCGCGCGGCGCTGGTCGACGCGTACGAGCTCGAGCCGGGCTACCCCGACGCCGCCGAGCGGCTGATCCGGGTGGCGATGGGCGGGGTCACTCAAGGCGCCGAGAGTGAGCGGTACTGGTTCGACCGTGCGACGGAGGCACAGTTCGACTTCCTGCCGGCCTATACCGCGCTGATGTGGTCGCTGCGGCCGCGGTGGGGCGGTTCGCACGAGGCGATGCTGGCGCTGGGGCGTGAGGCGCTCGACACCGGCCGCTGGGATACCGACCTGCCCGCGGTGTACATGACGGCCCTGAAGGACATCGCCGGCGACCGCGGCGAGGGCTACGCCCTGTGGAACGAGCGGGCCGTGTTCGACGGGATTCAGAGGTACTACGAGGGCGTGCTCGGGCACTCCGAGTGGAACCACGACCCGGAGCGGGTCCGGTCCGGATATGTCGCCGCCGCGGCCCGGGCGGGGCGCTTCAACGTGGCCGCGGAGCAGCTGGCGCTGCTGGACGGCCCGATGGACGACGGGGCGTGGAGCCCATTCAAGCTGGCGGGCCCGGCGGTGCAGCGGTCCCGGATCGCGCTGATGACCGGCCCGCGGGCCGATGCCGCGCGGGCCGCCGAGGCGTTGCAAGAGGCCGACGACCACCGCCGCACGGCCGAGGCGTTCCGCGCCGTCCTCGCCGACCTGCCCGCCGACGACGCGGGGCGCGGCGCAGTGTTGCACGGCCTGTTCAACGCTGAGCTCGCGATCGCCGTCCAGAGCGGCGAGCCGTTTGAGCTCATCGGCCCGGACAAACTGTGGGGGTGGTCCGACTACAGCGGCACCTGGACCGCCACGCCCGACGGCGGGTTCCACGGCGAGTCGCAGAGCAAAGCCTACCGCCAGGGCCTCATCCTCATGGTCGACGAGGTGCTCCCGCCCCGGCTGAAACTCACCGGGCGCGTCACCATCGACGCGGGCAACCCCTGCCCCAGCGCCTACCTCCTGCTGCACCTCTACCTCGGTTCTAACGGCGCGGCGTACTTCCGCGGCGTCGGGTTCGTCCGCGGCCACGACAGCCACGAGCCCGGCGTCCTCGTCGGCAAGTTCTTCGACGGCGACGCCACCACCGCCCCCGTCGACCCGCCCCAAACCTTCGACTTTGTCATCACCTGGTGGCAGGACCGCGTGCAGGTCGAGATGGACGGCGAGGTGCTGCTCAGCGACGTCGCCCTGCCCGACGTGCGGGAGCGGGACGCGTTCCGCCTCGGCATCGGGGCCGAGGCGTGGCGGCCCGGCTTCGCCGTGACGTACCACGCGCTGACGGTGCAGACGCTTACCGCTCCGCCCGCGTGGTACGAGTCCGTCAACCCGTAACGCCATCCCACGAAGCGACGCGGCTCCGCCGCGCCGATCGCGACAAAGTCGCGCCGCTTCATCGTGGCGGCTCTTCCGTCGCGATCTTGGTGTCGTCGCGGTTGCCGTACTCGTGCCAACTGGCGTCGTAGATCGCCACCTTGTCGTAGCCCAGGTCGTGCAGCAGCAGGTACGGCAGGCTCACCCGCGTGCTGGTCTGGCAATACATCACGATCGGCTTGCCCGCCGCCTTCGCCTCGGGCAGGCCCTGTTTTTTCAGGATCGCCTCGACCTCGGCACGCGGCCGCACCTTGCGGTCCTTGTCCAGCAGCTCGGCGTAGTCCGCCCACACCGCGCCGGGGATGTGCCCGCCCCGCGTGTTGTCACGCAAGTCCGCGCCCGTGTACTCGTCCAGACTCCGCGTGTCGTAGAACACCACGTCGCCCTTGCCGAGGTGCGCCTTGACGTCTTCCAGGTTCCACACGAACTGCTCGCTCGGGGCGGCGACGTACTCGGCGGGGGGCCGGGTCACCGCGGCGGTCTCGGTCGGGCGGCCGGCGTCGATCCATTCGTCGTACGCCACGCCGTCGAGGAAGTACACCTTCTGCTGTCCCAGCCAGTCGAGGATCATCGCCGCGACCGACCCGTCGCGTTGCCCGGCGTGGTTGCCGTACACCACCACGACGTCGTCGCGGGTCAGGCCCGCCTCACCGAGCAGCTGTTCGTAACGCGGGACGTCGACCGAGCCCTCCGGTATCCGAAAAATGTACTGGCTGTCGCCCTCGCGGGCCCCGACCGGCGGGGTCCGCAGGTCGCGTCCCGGCAGGTTGATCGCCCCGGGGAGGTGGCCCGCCGCGTACTCCTCGGGGTCACGCGCGTCGAGCAGGACGAGCTCGCCGCCGTGCTCCCGCTGCAACTCGGCGAGGCGGGCGGGGCCGATGAACGACTCGAAGCCGTCACCCGCGACGTCGGTTGATCTGGGCAGCTCGCCCACGGCGTTTCCCGTTTCCGAAGGGGGCGGCGTCGCGGGGTCGCAGGCGGTCAACAGCAGCAGCAGGGCGAGCAGGATGAGGGGTCGGCGTTGCATCGTGCGGAGAGTGTAGAACGCCCGACACGCCCCGCCACCGATCCGACGAAGCGACGCGGCTTTGCCGCGCGGGGTGGGTGGAACGGGGAGCGCGGCGGAGCCGCGTCGCTTCGTGGGGAGGGAGTAGCGCCTGGAACGGGATCTTCAGCGCCGGGTTTCAGATGAAGCGACGCGGCTATGCCGCGGTGGGCGGGTGGACCGGGGAGCGCGGCAAAGTCGCGTCGCTTCGTGTCGGGGGAACCGGGAGCGCGGCGGAGTCGCGTCGCTTCGTGGGGAGGGGTGGGAAGATCATTGGAACGGGATGTCCAGCGCGAAGCTGATGAGGCGGGTTTCGTCGGTGTCCTCTTTCGTCAGCGGGATGGCGAAGTCGAGGGCGAAGGGGGCTTGGCCGAGGAAGGGCAGGGTGAGGCGGATGCCTACGCCGACGCTGACGCGCCAGTCGTCGAGGGTGACGTCGTTGCCGAGGGTGCCCTGGTCGGTGAAGACGACGCCGCGGAAGTAGTTGTCGACGAGGGGGAACTCGTACTGCAGCCCGGCGAGGAGGAGGTATTCGCCGCCGACCGCGTCGTCGCCGACGCCGCCGGTGTCGGCGCGGATGCCGCGGGGCCCGATGCCGCGGTTGCGGAAGCCCCGGAGGGTGGTCTGTCCCCCGGCGTTGAACCGCTCGAAGATCGGGGCCTCGCCGGACTGGGGGATGTACCCGCTGTCGACGCGGACCGAGAAGACGCTCTTGCGGCCGAGGAAGTCTTCCTTGACGGTCCAGAACTTGTCGAACGAGAGGCTGAACTTGGTGAAGTCAAAGTCGCCGCCGAGCACGCCGACCTGTTCGACGCGGGCGGTGGTGCGGCTGCCGCGGCTGGGGATGAGGATGCTGTCGGTCGTCTGCCGGGTGACGCGGAAGCCCACCCCGGTGACGAGGTTGCTGCCCTCCACCGCGAACACGTCGAGGGCCCCGTCGTCGGCGATGTCGGTGATCCGCACGTTGTCGGCCCGGAGCGAGAACCCGGCCGAGTACACGTCGCCGAACCGCTTGCCCAGCCCCAAACTCGCGCCGCTCCGCCGCTGGTCGAAATCGTCCCGCTCGGTCTCGGTAAAGAACAGCGACGAGTCGAAGATGTAGTTCGTGTCGAGGAAGTACGGGTCCACGAGGCTCACCGAATACCGGCTGTTCTCGTTGCCGGGGCTGATGGTGAGGTTGAAGGTCTGGCCGGCCCCGCGGAAGGCGCGGTTGGTGAGGAAGTCGCCCCAGGATTCGGGCAGGTCGGTGATGTCGAAGTTGCGCTGGGTGATGTCGATCGCGCCGAGCAGGCCCGCGTCGCTGCTGACCGTCGCGCCGAACTGGATCGACCCGGTGTTCCGCTCGGCGACCTCGACGATGACGTCGCGGACCGCGTCGCCGTCCTGCCCGAGGAGGGTGACCGTGGCGTTGGAAAACAGCACCGACTCGTTGAGCCGGCGGCGCGTCTCTGCCAGGCCCGTGCGGTCGAACGTGCGGCCGGGCGTGATGCCCCGCATCTCCCGCAGGATCACCTTCGTCCGCGTCAGGCTGTTGCCGCGGACCGTCACCTTGCCCACCGTCGTCGGCGTGTTCTCGGCGACGCGGACGAGCAGGTCGACCGTGTTGGTGTCCTCGTTGAACAAGCGGTCAATACCCGGGCGGCCGTCGGCCTGCCGCTCGATCTGCGTGTCGAGGTAGCCGAGCTTGCCGTACAGGTCGAGGATGTCGCGGTAGCTCTCGTTGAGCCGATTCGCGGCGTACGTGTCGCCCGGCTGCAGGGCCATGTGCAGCTTGATCTGCTCGGGCGTGAAGATCAGCCGCTCGCCGTTGACGCTCTCGACCCGCACGTCGTTGACGGTCCAGCGGTCGCCCTCGGTGATGAGGAACGTGACGATCGCGTCCTTCTGATTGTCCGCCACGTCGATGCGGCGGTCGACGTCGGCCTCGAGGTAGCCGCGGTTCTGGTAGTAATCACGAATCCGCGCCGCGTCCAGGCGCAACTGCTCCCGGTTGACCACACCGTCGGACGCGAGCAGCGGGACCCACACCTTGCTGACCACCTGTTCCCGCAGCTCGCCACCGTCGAGGGCGGCGTTGCCCTCGAACTGGAACCCGCGGATGCGGATGCGGGGCCCCTCGCGGATAACGAAGACGAGCCGGCGGTCCTCGTCGAGGGCCCGCTGGTCGAGGGTCACGTCGGTGACGAAGTAGCCGGCGGCTTCGTAGGCGTCGAGGATGGCGCGTTTGGAGCGGTCGATGAGGAAGGGGTCGACCGCGTCGCCGGCGCGGAGGCCGACGGTGGCGTAGAGTTCTTCGGAGAGCAGCTCGGTGTTGCCGCGGAAGCGGACGCCGGTGAGGATGGGCAGCTCGGTGAGTCGGAAGGTAAGGATGACGCCGCCGTCGCCGGAAGCGCCCCCGCCGCCTTCCGGGGCGTCCGGGGCGTCCGGGGTGTCCGGGGTGTCCGGGGCGGCCTCGACGTAGGCGGTGACGCCGGAGAAGTAGCCGAGGTTGGTGATGCGGACGACGTCCTGCTCGACGGTGTCGTTGTCGTAGGGTCGGCCGACCTCGGAGCGGAGGGCGTTCTTCACGAGCTTCGGCTCGATGGTGACCAGGCCCTGCACCCGGATGTCACGGATGGGCCGGCCCTGGGCCTCGATCCCGGCAGCCCCCCCGGAAGCGCCTTCGGGAGCCCCCCCGGCAAGCTCTCCGGCAGCCGCGGCGTTGGAGCCGGGCGTCGCGGGGGTGCCGCGTTGACCCGTCGGCTGGGCGTAGGCGGTGAGCGCGGCGACCTGCAGGACCGCGGCCGCGACCATGCACCACCGGGCCCCCGGTCGTCCGGGCAGTCGCAGGCGGCAGGTCAAAGTCAATCGCTCCGGGGCAGGGTCAAGGTCACGCGGCCCGGCAGTGTAATCCAACCCGCCCTACGCCGGACCCGGCCCGCCTTCGCTCTCGCCGACGGACCGAAACACCCTCGTAGCCGCGGATGTCAATCCGTCGGCTACGCGGTGACCAACTCAGCCGACGGGTCGACATCAGCGGCTACGGGGTTGGCATCAGCCCTCAGCTTCAACTCGACCGGCCACGCCCCGCCGGGAGACCCGGGTAACGTGCAGATTGACGCGGCAGGGCAAGCCCTGCCCTACGCGCTGCCATCAATCGACCATCGCCCGACGGGCCGCCTCGTGCCGCGGCCCGGCGTCCAGATCATGTGCGTAAACCAAGATGTTGGTGTCGACGAAGACCCTCATTGCTTGTGAAGCGTTTCCCGTTCACCGCCTGTCGTCGCGGCCCGCTGGTACTTTCCTCAGACGGTCGATACCGGCCCCGGCCAGAGTTCGCAGGCCTTCGCCGCCAGTTCGTTGCCCCGTCGCTCGATGGCGTCGTAACCCCACCGTTCCGCCCATGCGATCGCGATGGTCATATCAATATGACTGTCGCGGTAAAGCTTCCGCTTTTCCGTGAACGGCTTGTTGCCGAGTTCGGGGTTGTAGGCGGTGAGCGTCAGGTTCCCGAGCCGGTGGACCCACAGCTTGTGATCGGCCGCGGCCTTGTGCCCGATCTCGTCTCGCCAACCCGCATTGAGCTTCTGCGGCATGACATGCTCGACCGTCGCGTTTTTCAGGTCGACACGTTCTTTATGTCCCCGCGAACGCTCGATCCGATCCAGCAGTAGTTGAACGCCGCTACGGCCGTACTGGCTTTGGGTCAGGATCGCGTGGGTGAATTCGGCGTCCGTCGGCCAATGACGATTGCCCGTGCCGCGTCGCATCTCCTCAAGGAGCCATTGCCGCGGTTGCTCCGGCCGATCCTTGCGGAGGCCCTGGGCCCAGGTGACAAAAAGCCGTTGGAGTTGGTTGGTGGGGATGCCGCAGAGCTGACGGCGGAGGATGAACGACTCGATGTATAGCACCGCGTCATGCAGCTCCTGCGGTGAGAGGCGGCCCGCCTTACGGGACTCGAACAGCTCCAGCAGCAACGGGTGGGGCGTCGTCTGACGCAGCCGCCTAAGCGCCTCAAGCCGGTCGGCCAACGCTTCGTCCGCCACACCGGACGGGTCGATGAACTTGGCTTGGTGCCGGGAGCTGTCCGCCAGCCGTGCAACCTCGTCTTCGAGTGAAGCCGCGTCCGGCAGGGCCCGCAAACGATCCCGCATCACCTCGTACACCCGCGACTGACTCACGATGTCGCCGGTGCAACGCATCGCGTCGGCGCGGAAGAACTCGGTCAGCGCCCGGTCCGAGGCGGCGGCGGCCCGCTTCGCCGCCTTTTCCGATTCCTTACCCTTGCCACGCTTGCCGGTCGGCCGGGCCCGCTTCACCGCCTCACGGATGCGCTGTTCCATCGGCGCCCAGTAGGTGCGGTGTACCTCCTGCTGGTGCGCCTCCCCGCCGTCGCCGCTGGCGGTGTGCATCAGCACGTAGTTCCGCACCAGGTCGGCCTGGGTCAGCGGCTGGCCCTTGTGGTTCAGGCTCTCGAAGATGAGGTACGGGTCGTCCTGCTGCGATAGCGTGATCAACACCGAGTGCAGCGCGTGCTGGAGCGCGGCGAGCACCTGCCGGGGGAGCGTGTCGTCGCCGTCGGTAAGCTTCTTGCGGAAGAAGTGGTACGCCAGGACCACCGGCTCTTTCGCGAAAGGTTGCAAATCCGTGCCGTCAATCACGGCGGCATACGCCGGCCGATCCGCCTCGGTCGGCAGCACCTTGTGGCGGTGCGTTTCGTCCGCGTACTGATTGATCAGGTAAAGGTCACGGACCTTCGAGGCGTCCGGCTCGCCCAGGCAAAATCGCAAGGCCGCGAGCAGGAGCGAGATGGTTGTGAGGCGTTGTTGGCCGTCGATGATGAGGTGCCGGTTGACCCCGGCCGGCGCAACCTGCCACGGCAGCGCCACCACCGCGCCGAAGAAGTGCGGCGGGAGCTGACCCGGCGGCCGCCCGAGGTGCGGCTCCAAGTCCTTCCAAAGCGTCTTCCACTGTCTCAGCGACCAGCTATACCGACGCTGGAACAGCGGGATCACGCACTGCTTCTCCCCGTCGAGCAGCTTGATCACCGCCGTGGCATGGACATCCATCTTCGTTCCTTGCTCGATGATGCGTGGCACCCGACCCCGTGAAGGTACAGCATCGTCCGCCGCGCCGCCTTGTCGCTCGTCGGGGCGACCCCTACACTTGAACTCTTCCGGCCGCACGTTTTCACGCCCGTTCCCCCGCCCCGGAGCCCTCATGACCACCGCCACCGGAAAGACCGCCCCCGGAAGTGAAGCTCCCGAAGAAGCCCCGGCCGCCGTTGACGATGCCAACGTTGGCGCTGACTCCGGCAAGGACCCCGTCGCCGACCTTTCCGACGAAGAGCTCCACCAACTGCTCTACGACATGATGCTCATCCGCCGCTTCGAGGAGCGGACGATGCAGTCGTACCAGCAGGCCAAGATCGGCGGGTTCTGTCACATCTACATCGGCCAGGAAGCGACCGCCGTGGGTTCCATCGCGGCGCTCAAGGACGACGACCCCATCGTCACCGCCTACCGCGACCACGGCCACGCGCTCGCCCGGGGCATGGACCCCAGCGCCTGCATGGCCGAGATGTACGGCAAGGTCACCGGCTGCGCCAAGGGCAAGGGCGGGTCGATGCACATGTTCGACAAGCCCCACCACATGTACGGCGGGCACGCCATCGTCGGCGGACAGAACCCCCTTGGGGCCGGCCTCGGCTGGGCCATCCAGTACGAGAACAAGGACAACGTCGCCCTCTGCTACATGGGCGACGGCGCGCTCAACCAGGGCGCGACCCACGAGGCGATGAACCTCGCGGCGATCTACAACCTCCCGCTCATCTACGTGCTGGAAAACAACGGCTACTCGATGGGCACCGACATCGCCCGCGGCACCGCCATGGCCCACAACCAGCGCCAGCGGGCCGAGATGTACGGCCTCCGCTACGCCGAGTGCGACGGCCAGGACGTCCTCGACACCTACCGCACCTTCAAGCGCGAGGTCGACGCCGCCCGCAACGCCCGACCCATCAACTACAACGAAGACACCGGCAAACGCGAGGCCATCCCCACCTACTCCAGGGACGGCCAAACCCCCGGCCCGTGCTATATCAACGTCAAGACCTACCGCTACCAGGGCCACTCCATGAGCGACCCGCAGAAGTACCGCACCAAGGACGAGGTCGGCGAAAAGCAAGAGGTTGACTGCATCAACCGCCTCGTCAACTGGCTCATCGAACACGACAAGGCCACCCAGGACCGGGTCGACGAGCTTGATAACAAAGCAAAAGAAGTCGCCAAGGAAGCCATCAAGTTCGCCGAGGAATCCGACGACCTCGGCGTCGACGAATTATATACCGACGTGTACGTCAACCCGTTCGGGAAGTACAAGCGCGGCCAGATGAATCCGGCATTCGCGGGTGATTGACCATGCCGTCCAAGTACGACGGCATGCTGGTGCGGGAGATCCTTCTGCTCAAGAAGGCTTCCGTCCGACATGCCCCGTTGCCCGCGGGATCACCGGCGTGGTCCGACATCGAGCAACTACAATGGGAAGAAGTTGACACTTCGGCTCGGCAGAATCAGCCGGGTTATCGCACGATCCGCAAGCTGCTTAGCGACGGGAGGTTCGACCGATGATCCAGAACACGCAGAGCAAACTGCTGGAGGTGCTGGACCGCCTCCGCGAAGCGGGGCTCCATACGACATTGCGACAGGACCGCGAGAACGCGGTTTCTATCGACGTGGTGGTCCCGGGCCAGCGGTGGGAGATCGATGTCCTTGACGACGGCAGCGTCGAGTTAGAAGTATTCCGCAGCGAAGGGGTGACAGGCAGCGAAGCGCAATTGACCGACCTAATCGCGGGGCAGAAGGGGCATGATCTATAGCTATGGCGAGGCGGAAGACGATCGTTGGCATGATCGGGGCAATCACAGCCGTTTGCATCATCGGCATCATCATCACCACGTGGCGCGTTTCAGCAGCCCGTGCCGAGCTCGCCGACGCCAAAGCCCGCGTGCGTCACCTGGTGAATCCGGGTCAGTCGCTCGGGGACGCCGAGCAGAAGTTGAGCGATCTTGGCTATGTTCTCCTGTATGAACAGGCCATCTATCCAACGCTTCAACGCGACTATGTCCAGCAGATTGTGGTCGTCGGTGATGCACGCAGATCGAAGCTGGATTCGATTTGTTACGCCGTGGGGATATTGAACCCGTTAAACGCTGGCTCGCCGTACGTTGTTATCGATGCTTCGCCCGATGGTACGATCATCCGCATCGAGTAGGCCACAACGACGTCGTAGGGCGGGATTCATCCCGCCATGCTCCCATGACTCGCTGACTCATGGTGGGGCAAGCCCGGCGCTATGATTAGACGGAGCCATTATTGCCCATGCACAACGGGTTCATCTACATTGTGGAGCCGCCGACGGAGGGGGACCGGTGGTACATCGCGTTCTGCCCGGAGGTGCCCGAGGCGAACGGGCAGGGGGAGACCGAGACGGCCGCGATCGACAGCCTACGATCGTGTATCGAGTTGCTGCTCGACTATCGGCGGGAAGAGGGGCTTCGCGGCGTTTCAGATCTGGCCAGCCGCGGCGTGGTTGCCGTGGGATGAAGCTCCGCCGCCTCATGTTGCACCTGCGAAAAGATGGCTGCTGAGTCACCCGTGAAGGCGGTAGTTATACGATTTGGCAGAACCCGGCCAACGGGAGCGTGCAGCCGGTGCCGCGGCACCGCGAAATATCCGATCGACTGGCGTTTGCGATCTGTCGCAAGCTGAGTGTCGCGGAGCCGGAAGGTGAGCGATGAACTTCCCTGTAGCCGCGGACCTTGATCCGTCGGCTCACGCGGTGAAGGACTCAGCCAACGGGTTGACTTCCGCGGCTACCGAGCCGGGATAAAATAGTGACATGTCCCGTGTCGATGAGCGAGAACAGCGGATACAGCGGCCACGGAGCATGGACGGGGCCCCGACGTGGCTGGTGGTGTTGATCGTGTTCGGGCTGATGGGGTTCGGCGGGCCGGTGATGGCGATTTTGCTGTGGTGGTTGCTTTAATGTTTGTGAGGGTGGGGGCGGCGGGGGGCGGGATTGGGTTGAACCAGTGGGGGGCCTGCGGGTGTAGCCAGACGAGAGCCGGCGGGGCAGGAATGGTTTTGCCGCGGGAGGGACATGCTTCGGTTATGGGTGCCGGGGCCGGGGGACGCGTGGCAGGATGAACCCTGCCCTACGGCCGGCGGGACGCGATGGCGTAACAAAAAGCGGGGCCGATGCCGTGGTGGCGATCGGCCCCGCTCCGTCTCCCGTCCCGCTCTTTCTCCCCCTTCTCATCCCTCCGCGCCCCCGGTTGTCCCCCTGTTCCCTCCGGTGGGCCCCACTCCTGTGGCCCGTCCCTCTCTGGCTCCCCCGCCGTGTCCCGCCCGGGTTGTCCGCCGGCCGCGTCCCCCGCGGCCGGCCCGGGTCGGGGTGCTTGGTGCCGCCCACGGGGCCTCGTCAGTCCCGTGGGCGGCATGTTCATGTGTCCGCTGGATGTAGTGCAAGGTTGATGCCAGACCGGGCGGGCGGGAAGAATCGTGCGGCAACCGCTTCCGAATTGCGATGACGGCTAATCGTCGGCGACGGTCCGCGATGAGGCCGACGCGCTGTTGGGCAGACGTTGCGAAAATGAGCACGGTCGGGCACCAATGAAGCGACGCGGCTCTGCCGCGCTGGGGGTAAGGCGCGGCAAAGCCGCGTCGCTTCGTGCGGAAGGGGTAGAGGCGGTCGAAGTCGGGGCGCGGGTTCGAGTTCGTCGGCGACGCTCGCGAAGGGCGATGACGGCACATGATCGGCGAAGGTCCGCGACGGGACCGATGCGCTGTTGGGCGGACGTTGCAAAATCAGGCACGGTTGGGCACCGATGAAGCGACGCGGCTTTGCCGCGCTGGGGGTACGGCGCGGCAGAGCCGCGTCGCTTCGTGTTGAAGGGGGGGCGATACCCGAATCAGGGCGCGGGTTCGAGTTCGTCGGCGACGGCTTCGAGGGCGGAGCGGAAGTCGACGAGGGCGAGAAGGCCGAAGGCGGTGGGGGGGACGGCGAGGCGGTTGTCCCAGAGGGTGAGGCGGACGCCGCCGATGGCTTGGGCGGGGCCGGGGACGGCGAAGCACGTCGGGCCGTCCATCATGAGTTGGCCGAGGAACCGGGCGGCGGACTCGGCGGTGACGACGGCCCCGATGCGGTCGCGGGGGGTGACGGTTTCGGCGTCGCGGCTGACGGTGGCGATGAAGCTGAGGAGTTGGGCGGTGTGCCAGTCGGGGTTGGGCGGGCTGCCCGCCGGGCCGGGCGTGAGGACGATCCCGCCGAGCACGTCGTCGGGCCCGAGGGGGGGGTCTTCGACGACCTGAGCCCGGCCGATGAGGGTGAAGAACTGCAGCAGCACCTGTTTGCGGCGGTCGCGTTCGGCGGCGTCGACCAGCCCCGTGTCGGCCAGCGGGCGGTCGGCGGACTCATGGGCGAGGGCGATCCACGGCAGGGCGTAGGCGTTGAAGTTGCCGCCGGTCTCGTCCCACAGGGCGGCGAGGCCGTCGGCCACGGCTTGCCCGGTCGCCCCGTCGCGGGTCTGGTCGTACAGGTCCGCGAGGGCGGCAAGGATGAGCGCGGCGGTGGTCTGGGGCACGGCACCGTTGGCGGCATCGCCCTCGGCCGACCCGTCCGGTGCCGCGCCGCCAACGCCGAACCGCCCGTCGTCGCCCTGCATCTGCCGGAGCACGGCCGCCAGCCGGTCGCGCAGGGCGTCGTCAAAGGCCCCGGCCGGGGCGTGGGTGATGGTGAGCAGGCACAGCGCCGCGGTGGCCGGGTCGGCCGTGGTGTCGGGCTTGAGCAGGTCGGCGGCGAGGGCGCGGACGGCGTTGGCGGCGACGTCGGTGAGCGCGTCGAAGAACGGGTCGCGGCTGCCCAGGTCCCGCTTGTAGGCGACGTACCGCACCAGCGCGTACGAGGCGAGGGCGGCCTCGAACGGCTCGGCGAGCTCGGGGTCGTAGCGCCCCTGCGTGGGCAGGTACGTCCCGCGGACCTGGGCCTCGCCGATGAACCGGCCGAACAGGTGCAGGGCCATGCGGTCGGCCATGGTGTTGAGCGTCGCCTCGCCGACGAAGCGGCGGGGCAAGAGCTGCCCGCCGCGGGTGAGCACGAGGGTGGGCATGTCCCCCGGCGGGCGGACGACGTGGATCACGCGGAAGCGGTAGAGCGGCACGCCGCCCGGTCGGCCGAGCGCGTCAAACCGCGTCGGCGCCAGCCCGGCACGGGTGAGCAGGCGGATCATCTGGCGGTGGGGCGAGGCGTTTTGCGCCAGCGCCGTCGCCGGCCAGACGACCGCGGGTTCGGGTTCGTCGGCCGGCATCGCGAGCAGGCCGTGATACCCCGGGGCGAACCGGGCGTACACCTCGTCCTCCGGCGCGTCGGCGGGGATGACGATGCGATCGTGCATCGTGGCGAGTTGCAGGTCGACGTCGAGGGCCCGGCCCACCCGGGCGGGGTCCATCTCGTCCACGTCCGGGGCGTCGGGGTCGGTGGCGGCGCGGAGCTGGACCTCCAGGGTGCGGCCGCGGACCCGGTCGAGCGCCTCGGCGAGGGCGGCGTCGGTCGCCGCGGCAACGAGGGGGATCAGGTCCACCGGCGCGGCGGGGGCGTCGGCGTCTAGGGCGGCGGCGAGGTCGCCGCGGTAGGCGTCGCCCGTGCCGAGGGTGATCCCGTTGTTGCGGAGCGTCACCCGCACCGCCAGCAGGCCCCGCACCTCCAGCGACGCGGGGGCCACGCTCGCCTCCGCCTTCGCCCGGCCCCCGGCCTGGACCCAGTTCTCCACGATCCGGTGCACCCGCCGCCCGTGCGACTCGTCCACCTGCACGACGGGTGAGGCGTCGGTGGGGGGGGCATCGGCGGGGGGAGTGTCTGTCTGCGCCGATGCTTCCCCGCCCCCGTTGCCGAGCAGCACGACGGCCATCATCACGGCCACCGCCATCCGGCACCCCCGGTCGGTGGCGGTGTGGCACCAACACCACATCCCGCGCAACCCGTACCGCGTCCGTCCGCCGTGTTGCGTTGCTAAGTCCATGTGCATCAACCTGCTACGTCGACGGTGGCCCCGGTGTTCGCCCCGCTCGTATCGGTGAGGCATCCTTAATGCAGACCAAGGAGAAACGCGATGACCAGCCTCTTCAGCCTCAACGTCGGCCCGAACTCGCACCGCAAACGCGTCGTCCTGCTCACGGTGCTGGTGTTCATCGCCCTGTGCTGAGCGGGTATGGTAAGGTTTTGCGGTGTTCACCGCGTGCCGAGGACGCGTAGCGTCCCGGCTAGGGCTCCGTTGTTAATCATCATCGTCGGCGGTGACCATCGCGAGTTGGCGCGGGGTGATGTCCACCGACGGGAGCGTCCCCTCGGCGGGGAGCTCCTTGGGCGAGTCAGCCCCGAGGTCCTGGAACCGGCGGGTCTGCACGAGCACCTGCGACTCGTACGAGCCGACGAACTTGTTGTAGTGTTCGACGGTCTTGCCGACCGCCTTGCCGAGGTTGTTGAGGTGGCTCGACAGCGTTGCGACACGCTTGTGCAGCTCCTGGCCGAGGTCACGGATCTTCTTCGCGTTGTCCGCCAGTTGCTCCTCGCGCCAGCCGAGGGCAACCACCTTGAGCAGCGAGATCAGCGTCGTCGGCGTCGCAATGACGACGTTGCGGTTCATCGCCGCCTCGATCAGCTCGGGCTTGCGCTGGGCGGCGGCATACAGGAAGCTCTCGCCCGGGATGAACAGGACGACGAAGTCCGCCGAGGCGAAGTGGTCCTGGTACCGCTTGCTCGACAGCTCGACGACCTTGTCCTCGATGTGCTTCACGTGCCGGGCTAGGCAGGTGTCGCGGTCGGTGTCGTCGTCGCACTCGGCGGCGTCGATGAAGGCGGTGATGGGCGTCTTCGCGTCCACCACGATTTCCCGGCCGCCCGGTAAGGTCACGACCATATCGGGACGCAGCCCCCCCGTGTCCGAGCGGACGCTGCTCTGCTCGGTGAAGTCGCAGTGCGCCGCCATCCCCGCCAGCTCCGCGACGCGGCGGAGCTGCATCTCGCCCCACTGGCCGCGGACCTCCGGCCGGCGGAGCGCCTTGACCAGGTTTGCCGTCTCGTCGCGCAGCCGGCGCTGGTCCTCGAGCAGCGCGGTGAGGTGCTGCCGCACCCCGCCGTAGGTCTCGGTGCCCGAGAGCTTGAGCTCTTCGACGACGCGCTGGGTTCTGGCGAGGCCCTCGTTGATGGGCTTGAGCATCTCGTGGATGGCGGTCTTGCGCATGTCGAGCGCGGCGTGGGCGTCGCCCTGTTCCTTCTCAAAGGTCTTCTTCGCCAGCTCGAGGAACACCTTGCCCGACTCGTCAAGTGAGCGGCGGGCGACGCCGTCGAGCGTGCTGTCGATCTTCTTGTGCAGGTCGGTGAGGGCATCGCGTTCCGCCCCGAAGCGTTCGAGCCGGCGGACGAGGTCGGTGTTCTCCTGGCGGAGCTTGTCCCGCTCGCGCCCTACACCGGCGGAGGACTCGAGGGCGAGGGTGGACCGGGCGTGGTCGTGGCCGAGCTTCTGGTGCGTCTCGCGGAGGTTCTCAAACGCCACGGCCGCGTCGTGGAGCTTGAGCTGCAGCGCCACGCGGCTGCGCTGCGCCACGATCAGCAGCGCGAGGCAGACGAGCAGCAGGACGGCGGCGACGGTGAAGAGGATCGGCCACATGGGCGCGATTGTATCACCGGATGGTTCCCGAACAACGGTTGAAACGCAATCAACGAATCTCACTGAGCCCGACCGCTTGCGGCCGCTGAGTCCGCGTGGTGTCGACGCTAGGGTGCCACACCGCATTCCGGAGGCTTTGCGGAGGGTGCGGTGTGCTGGCTACGGGTGACGCTAAGCCGTGGTCACACCCGCACACCGCACCCGCCCCGAGCGGCGGGATGCAGTGTGGCACCCCGCGGATCGGGCAGTGAAACAGCCTCTTAGCCCGGCCGCTTGCGGCCGCTGAGTCGGTACAGTGTCGACGCCGGGGTGCCACACTGCATCCCGGAGGCTTGGCGGAGGGTGCGGTGTGCTGGCTACGGGTGACGCTCAGCCGTGGTCACACCCGCACACCGCACCCGCCCCGAGCGGCGGGATGCAGTGTGGCACCCCGCGGATCGGGCAGTGAAACAGCCTCTTAGCCCGGCCGCTTGCGGCCGCTGAGTCGGTACAGTGTCGACGCCGGGGTGCCACACTGCATCCCGGAGGCTTGGCGGAGGGTGCGGTGTGCTGGCTACGGGTGACGCTCAGCCGTGGTCACACCCGCACACCGCACCCGCCCCGAGCGGCGGGATGCAGTGTGGCACCCCGCGGATCGGGCAGTGAAACAGCCTCTTAGCCCGGCCGATTGCGGCCGCGGTGTCGGTACGGTTTGTGAACGTACTGCGGCCGCAAGCGGCCGGGCTAAGAGGAGGTGATACGTGGGTTCCGAACAGTCACCCCTGCACGTCGATGTGGTGGAAGGGGGGTTCGCAGCCGGCGTCTTCGGGGTGGTCGCCGCCGCAGTCGGCGCAGCCGTGCGGGTTGACGATCACGCCGTCGTAGAGCGCCTCGTAGGCGGGGGCCTGGCGGTCGGGCAGCTCGCCGCCGAGGTCGTCGGCCTCGGCGGTGGCTTCGAGCTGTTTCACGAAGCGGTCCTCGTGGTCGGCGGCGACGGTGGAGCGGTCGAAGCGGGCCTTGGCCTTGGCACGGCCCACCTGCTGGGCGTTGAGGGCGGCCTGTGCGGCGGCGGCGGCGGGGCCGGTTCCCATGGATGACATAACGCTGCTCCGGGTGGCACACCCCACCCCACCCCGCCCCGGAACATGAGGGAACGGGCCGAAGGGGGAGGCACCCGGTTCTATCGGGTATCGCGGCGCGGCGGGGCCAACGCGGGCGGGGTTATCGGGGTTGGTGGATCCGACCATCCCGCTGAAGCGGGATGGCCTGGCGATCACACTTCTAACTTACGACGCAGGATCTTACCGGTCGCGGAGCGGGGGAGCTCGTCGATCTGGCGGACCTCGCGGGGGACCTTGAACGGGGCGATGGTGTCGCGGCAGTGCTGCCGCAGCGCGTCGGCGTCGAACTCGGCCCCCTCGCGGACCTCGACGAAGGCGATGGGCACCTCGCCGCGCATGTCGTCGGGCCGGCCCACCACCGCCGAGTCGTGCACGCTGGGGTGGCGGTTGAGCACCTCCTCGATCTCGCGGGGGAACACGTTCTCCCCGCCGATGATGAGCATCTCCTTCTTGCGGCCGGTGATGTAGAGGTACCCGTCCGCGTCGACCTTGCCGATGTCCCCCGTGCGGAAGCACCGCACGGTCCCCCGGCCCGGCACGTCGAGGTCGATCATGACCTCGGCGGTGAGCTCGGGCAGGTTGAAGTAGCCCATCATGATGTTCGGCCCGGCGAGCAGAATCTCGCCCTCCTCGTCGGGGCCGAGGACCTTGTTCTGGTCGTCAACGATGAAGGTCTGGACGTGCGGGAGGGACTTGCCGACCGAGTGCTGGCGGTGGTGCTGTGGGGTGGACCAGTGGGTGCAGGGCGAGGTTTCGGTGAGGCCGTAGCCCTCGCGGATGGTGATGCCCAGCTGCTCCTGGCAGCGGTCGAAGACGCTCTGGGGCAGGGGCTCGCCGCCGGAGACGGCAAACAGCATCTCCTTGAAGTCCTCGGGCTTGGCGGACTTGACCGTCGCCAGCGCGCCGTACATGGACGGGACGGCGACGAAGACGTGGGGCTGGTGCTCGCGGATGAGCTCGACCATGCGGCGGGGGACGAACCGTGCGGTGTAGACGATGGGCGAGCCGATGGCGAGGGGCAGGAGCGTGAGGACGGTGAGCCCGAAGGAGTGGAACTGGGGCAGGACGCCGAGGAACGCGTCGCACTTGGTGAGGCCCGCGTGGACAACGGCGTCCTCGACATTGGAGCGGAGGTTGCCGTGCGAGAGCATGACGCCCTTGGGCTTGCCCGACGTGCCCGAGGTGTAGAGGAGCACCGCCATCTCGTCGTCGCGGTGCTTCGGCGGGAGACGCAGGGGGGGGACGCCCTTGAATGAGAGTTTTTCGAGCTCGACGAGTTTGGGTTGGTTGGGCAGGTCCGCCGCGTCGATGCCGGTGGACTTGAGGTGCTCGACCATCTTGCCGGCGGTGAGGATGACGTCGATGCCCGAGTCGGCGACGACGTGGGCGAGCTCGTCCTTGGACAGGAGGTAGTTCAGCGGGACCGGGACCCGCTTGGCGAGCCAGCAGCCCATGAGCGCGACGGGGAACGCGCCCGAGGTCGGGAGCATGATGCCCACGCGGGGCTTGTCGGTGGCGCGCTTGACCTCCCGGGCGACGAAGAACGCCCCGGCGGCGAGGGTGGCGTAGGTCCACGTCCGCTGGTCGTCGGTGACGGCGGGCTTGCGCGGGTGGCGCAGGGCGCGGAGCATGATGCGACGGAGGAGCGACACAGCCGTTAAAGTAGCACGACTCGACCCGCGGCGCACGGCCGCGGGCGGGGACTAGGGTTGTTGATGATGCTTGGAATGAGGAGCCTTGCGGAAGCTGAGATAACCGGGGTGCCACACCTCGCCGGCTCTGCGGCGATGTGTGCCGTGTCCCGAAGCGTGACAGGTGACGACGGCGGGCACACATCGCCCAAAGCGGCGAGGTGTGGCACCCTTCTGGTGGTCGGGCTGGCGGTCCTCTGTAGCCTCGCCGGCTGCCGCAGCAACGAGCCGCTGCCGACCGTCGACGAGGCGAACGCGGCGTACCGGTCGGGCGACTACGTCACCGCGTTCCGCACGGGCAAGGCGGTCGCGGCGCAGACATCGCTGGACTCGGACGAGGGGGCGTACGTCGCGGGGCTGGCGGCGGGGGAGCTGGGCGACACCAAGCGGGCGGTGAAGTACCTCAAGCAGGCGGCCGACGGGTACGACGCCAAGCTCGCCGCCGACGCGGGGCTGATGCTCGGGCTCGCGTACTCGGGGCTCGAACAATACGCCGACGCGGCCGAAGCGCTGCTCGACGCCGCCCCGGTGCTCACCGGCGAGGAGCGGGCGAAGGCGTACTACTACGCCGCGGTCGCGCAGCAACGCCTGGGCCGCTGGGCGCCGGCCCGCGATGCGCTCATCCTCGCCAAGGCGTCGTCGCAGGACCCCGGCTTCCGCCAGCAGGTCGAGGACCAGCTCTCCGTCGACGGCTACACGCTCGAGCTCGGCTCGTTCAACTCGCCCGTCGAGGCGCAGGACGAGGCCCAGCGCCTGCTCCCCGTGACCCAAGCCGCCAACGTCGCCCCGCCGCGGGTCCTCGCCAACCCGGCCCGGCCGGGCGAGCTGGTCGTGCACGTCGGGCACTTCTCCACCTACCGCTCCGCCGGGACCTACCGCGACCGCATGGGCCTGCCCGACGCGTTCATCGTCACCGTCACCCCCGACACGCGGCGGTGACCGAGTGAATTGGATCGCCCGGGTGCCACGCTGCATCCCGCCGCTTTGGGCGGGTGCGGGGTGCGTGCCGACAGCGACATCCACCCCACGACAGCGATCACACCGCACCCTCCGCAAAGCCTGCGGGATGCCGTGTGGAACCCACCTTTAGCCTCTATCAGACGTCGTCCTGTTCACAGGATCGCCCGGGAAGCGCTCGCCGCGATCCGGGCGAACCGCGTCAGCCGCGCCCGGTCGGCGTCGGTCATCTCGATGAACTCGAGGCCGTACTCGAACCGACGCCGGCCGACCTTGGTGATCCGCCGCACGATGACGTTCACCGGCATCGCCTCGCAGTCCGTGCGGACCTCGATGCGGAACGTCTCGCCCTCCTGCACCGGCGGGACGCCCTTGCGGAACACCTTCATCCCCGACGCCGACAGGTCCAGCACCGTGCCCAGCGACGACGCCGCGCCCTCGGTCCGGAGCCGACCGTGCCGCCGGTTCTCACGCTCCTGCGAGACCGTCGTGCCCGAAAGCGTGGTGCGCCAAACTTGCATACCTCCTTATCGGCACGGCCCGGACCCCGCTTGACCCCCGCCCGACCCCCGCCCGATCCGCTCCAACTGCGTCACCGCAGCTTCACCGTCGCCAGCGCGATCGCCGCGAGCAGCACCGTGATCAACCAGAACCGGGCCACCACCTGCTGCTCGGTCCACCCGCTTAGATGGAAGTGGTGGTGGATCGGAGCACACTTGAAAATGCGTCGGCCCTTGGTGAGCTTGAAGTAGCCCACCTGCAGGATCACGCTCACCGCCTCGAGCACGAAGATGCCCCCGATGATGAGCAGCAAAAACTCCTGCCGGATCACCACCGCGATGAACCCGAGCAGCCCGCCCAGCGGCAGCGACCCCGTGTCGCCCATAAACACCTGCGCCGGCGAGCAGTTAAACCACAGGAACCCCAGGCACGCCCCGACCATCGCCCCCGCCACCACCGCGAGCTCGTCGCTCAGCGGGATGTAGGGCACGAGTAGATACTTCGCCAGCACGAAATTCTCGTGCGTGTACCCGGCGATGATGCAAAGAACGAGGAACGCAAAACCCACGATGCAGACGATGCCCCCGGCGAGGCCGTCCATCCCGTCGGTGAGGTTCACCGCGTTGGACGAGCCGACGATCACGACGGTGGCGACGACGACAAACACCACCTCGGAGAGGACGATTAAGTGGGGGCTGGGCACAAAGTCGCCGGCGACGTTGATCCAGCTTTTGAAACCGGGGATGTTGAAACTTCGGGCCATGTCCGCGTACTCGTTGCCGACGGTGAACTTCCCGGCTGCGTAGCTGCTCACGAAGTAGCCGAGGATGGCCGCGAGGGCGACCTGGAACAGCATCTTCTCCCAGGTGCGGAGCCCGACGCGGCTGCCCGGCCGGCGTGACGCGGAGGTGAGTTTCAGCCAGTCGTCGGCGAGCCCGACGCTGCCGAGGATCACGAGGCACACCATCGCCATGCTGACGTAGTAGCTCGACAGGTCCGCGAGGAGGAGGGTGGTGACGAAGATGGCCCCGACGATGAGGATGCCCCCCATGGTGGGGGTGTTGCTCTTGGCCTTCATGAGCTCGTTGACGTCGGCGCGGCCGAACTCGGCGGTGTCGCCGATCTTCTTGAGGACCAGCCACTCGATCGTGCGTCGACCGGCGAGCAGCACGAGGAAGAACGCGACGATGATGGCGAGCACCGCGCGGAACTCGACCCAGCGGAACACGCCCAGCCCGCCGAGCAGGCCCGACGCGTGGATGCTGTCGCGGTAGCGGTCGATGAGGAAGTAGATCACTTGCGAGGGATCGGGGATCGGGGATCAGGGATCAGAGGGATCGGAACGTCATAACCGGCAACGTGTGCCGCTTGCGGTTTAGCGCCGCGACTTGTCGCGCTCCGGCGCCTCGGGCGGGAACCGCGCCTCGATCGCGGGGATGAGGCGCTCGAGCCGCATGCCGCGGGAGGCTTTGAGGAGGATGGTATCGCCGGGGGCGAGTTGCTCGAGGAAGCCGGCGCGGTTGAAGCTCGGTGTGCATATCGCGGCATCGACATCGCTAAAACGCATCGCGGGGTATTCGCTCGGCGGCGAGACGGGGGCGTGCAGTAAGAAGCCGAACGTCCAGTCACCGGTCTCTCGCCCGATACAGATCGCGAAGTCGATAGCGGCCTGGTGCACATATCTGCCGAGCGCCTGGTGCTCCGGCTTGGCTCTTCCACCGAGTTCCAGCATGTCCCCCAGGATCGCAACCTTACGCCCCACCACCATTGACAGGTGGTCGATCGCCGCCTTCATCGAATCGGGGTTGGCGTTGTACGCGTCGTGGATGATTGTGACGCCTTGGCCGAGTCGGATCACCTGCATGCGGCCGGGCGGGGGGTTAAAGGTCTGCAGCGTGTCCGCCGCCTGCGTGGTCGCGATGCCGAGGTGACGCGCCGTCGCCAGGGCGAGCGCCGCGTTCATGCGGTTGTGCATCCCGGCAAGCGGCAGGTCACCCGGGGCGGGGACGCCCGCGTCGTCGGTGATGCTCAGGAGCGTGACTTCGTCCTGCACGTCATAGTGCGGCGCGAGCAGTTCGCCCGCGGCGGCGGGGATGATGACGAGGCCGCCGGGCCCGACGTGCGGCAGCACCGCGGCCTCTTCTTCCGCGACACCTTCGAGGTCGTGGAAGAACTCGAGGTGTTCGTGCCCGATGCTGGTGATCACGGCGAGGTCGGGGCGCACGATGCGGGCGAGCGCGTCGATCTCGCCGGGATGATTCGTGCCGACCTCGCAGGCGACGAAGTTGTGTGCGGGGGTTCGGCTTCCGGGGTCGGCCGCCAGCAGGGTGAGCGGGACGCCGAGGTGGTTGTTGAAACTTTTGGGCGACTGGGTGCCGGTGAGGCCGCAGGATGTGAGCACGTGGTGGATGAGGTGGCGCGTCGTGGTCTTGCCGTTGGACCCGGAGACGGAGATGACGGTGCAGCCCGCTGCGGCGAGCAAGTCGCGGTAGGCGTGGGCGAGTTGCTGCAGGGCGGAGACGGTGTCGTCCACGAGGAGCATGGGCCCGAGTTGGCGGAGCCGCGGAGGTAAATCCGTCGGCTGGGTTGCAGGGGAGCCAGTCGGCGGATCGAACTCCGCGGCATCAATTTCGCGTTCGACGATGGCGAGCGATGCACCCGCGGCGAACGCCTGTTCTAAGAACCGGTGGCCGTCGAAGTTGTCACCGACGACGGCGAGGTACGCCTGCCCTGGGGTGAGGGTGCGGGTGTCCTGCGTGATGCCGGCAACGGTCGCGGCGGGATCGTCGGGCGGGACGAGCCAGCGGCCGGTGGTAACGGCGGCAAAGTTGTCGTAGGTCCAAAAGTCCATCATGTTTATCGCTTAGCCGGGTCGCTACGCCACCCTGGGGCGCGTATTGTCCCGGCTGTTTCAAGAGTCGATCCTTGCGTTCAGCGCGGCGGCCGCGTGTTCACGGTCGTCGAAGTGGTGCTTCACGGTGCCGACGATCTGGTAGTCCTCGTGTCCCTTGCCGGCAATCAGCACGGTGTCCCCCGGGAGCGCGGCGGCGATGGCGTCGCGGATCGCGGCGGCGCGGTCGATCTGCACCGTCACCTTGTCGCGATGGTTGGGGGGGACGCCGGCGACCGCATCGTCGAGGATGCGCTGCGGGTCTTCGGTGCGGGGGTTGTCGGAGGTGAGGACGGCCCGATCCGCTAACTCGCAAGCGATGCGGGCCATCTTCGGGCGCTTGGTGCGGTCGCGGTCGCCGCCGCAGCCGAAGACGCAGATCAGCCGGCCGGCCGTCACGGGCCGCACCGCGTTCAGCACGTTCTCCAGCGCGTCGGGGGTATGGGCATAATCGACCAGCACGGCGGGCACGGCAGCGCCCTTCAGCGCGTCGGGCGGCGGGACCCGCACGGGCTCGAGCCGGCCGGGCACGGCGGGCATCGCGGCAAATACGGCCGGGGCGTCGGCCCAGTCGGCCCCGGCCGCGACCGCCGCGGCGACGGCCTGGAGCCAGTTCGACACGTTGTGCCGCCCGATCAGTCGGAGCGCCAGGTCCGCCGCCGCGTCGCCGTGGTGCAGCCGCACGCGGCAGCCCTCGGCCGACGCCTCCAGCACGTCCGCCGCCAACAGGTGCAACGCCGCCTCGTGCCGGCCCGGGTGGATCACCAGCGTCGGCTCGTCGCCCGCGGGTCCGTCGCCGCCCCCCGCCGCGTCGAAACTGGGCGAGGAGTCTTTTTCGCCTCCTGATGATGAAGAACATTCCCGACCCCTCTCTGGGGCTGGGTGCACGCTGGTCCACACCAGGCCGGCGTCGGTCGCCCCGGCCATCCGCAGCGCGGCCGGGTCGTCGGCGTTCAGCACCGCCGTACTCTGCGGTGACAGCGACGAAAACAGCCTCGCCTTCGCCGCGGCGTAGGCGTCCATCGTGCCGTGGTAGTCGAGGTGGTCCTGTGTCAGATTGGTGAACACCGCGACGTCAAACCGCAGCTTGTCGACGCGGCCCTGGTCCAGCGCGTGGCTAGACACTTCCATCGAACACGCGGCGCAGCCGCTCGCCACCATCGCAGCAAAGTGGCGGTGCAGGTCGATGGCACCGGGCGTCGTGAGTTCCGCCGCGGTCGGCCCCCCGGGTGCGCCTTCATCAATCGAAACCGTGCCGATCAACCCGCACTTCACGCCCGCGGCTTGGAGCAGGTACTGCGTCAGCGTGGCGACGGTGGTCTTGCCGTTGGTCCCGGTGACGCCGACGAGTTTCAGCCGCTCGGCGGGATGCCCGAAGAAGCGGGCGGCGAGGCGGCCGGCGAGGGCCTGGTCGACCCGCGGCAGGACGCACAGCCCCACGCCCGCCGGCACGTCGACCGGCCCGGGCGCAACCACCGCGGCGGCCCCGCGTTCCACGGCTACGCTCACGTACCGCACCCACCGCCCGTCGCCGGTATCCCGTGCCACAAAGCACGCTCCCGGCACGACGCGGCGCGAGTCGTCGGTCAAGTCCGTCAGCGGCGCGGCGGGGCCGTCGGCTCCGGGTTGGCCGTCCGGCGCAGCGCCGAGGCCGGTGACGAGTTCGGCAAAGTTAAGCCGGGGAATGTCAGTCCGCGTGGGGGGCATCGACCGGGATTATCGGCCGAAACACCTTTGCACGCACACTAGCCGGGTCGCTACGCAACCCCGGGGGCCCGGGACGCGGAGCGTCCCGGCTGTTGCGGAGTGCGTTCAGATCACAAGGCCGCTCACGCCGCGAGCCGTTCGGGCGTGGCGACGACGGCGGGGGTGCCGCGTTCGCGGACCCAGACGCTTCCGGGGCCGCGGTGCCCGAGCACCTCGGTGAGGCGGCGGAGGTAGCTATGCAGCTCCGCCTCGTCGAAGCCGGCGAGGAACGCCGCCTCCACGCCGGGGTTGGCCTGCCGGATCCGCTCGATGACGTCTTGCTTGCTCATGGTGCACCTCGTGGGCCGCGTCCGGGATAGCACGGACGGGCCGGGCTGGTACGGTCTATCGGCCGGGCCCGCCCGCGGCAGATCGAGCATGTAACCAACGGGGACCCGCCGGCCGCCGAAGCCGGCCCCGCCGACGCCGTGCCGTAGAATCCCCGATCCCCGATCCCCGATCCCCGATCCCCGATCCCCGATCCCCGATCCCCCGCCCCCCATGCCCATCACCATCCACAGCCCCTACTCTGGCCGCCCCGTCAAGGTCCGCGACGGCGACATCGGCCGCGCCCTCCGCGACGAGGAGAACCGCGTCTTTTACGTCGTCCCCCGCCGCGACGGCAGCGGCTACTACGCCGCCCTCACCCGCAAAGGCTCGGACAAGGACGAGCAGCGTTACGACGAGATGCTCGCCAAGGGCCAGACCGCTAAAGAGGCCGGTGCCGAGCGCAGCAAGGCCCAGGTCCACGACGCCACCGGCCCCGGCCGCCCCGGCACCCGCCGCCGCGCGATCTACCTCGTCATCATCGTGCTCGTCCTCGCCGCCCTCGCCTGGTTCGCGCTCGGCCGCTTCTACCCGGGCTCGAGCAGCCCCATGCAACCGGCACCCGCCGTGGCACCCGCGGCTTCCGTTTCGCCTCTCCCCTCCCCACCAAGGCAGGTGTCACGCCAAGGCCGCGAAGGAGCGCAAGGTTCAGAGGCACAATTCCTTCAAGTTCAGGTGGTCGAGAAGAACGGTGAGAAAACATCCGTCAAAAGCGGTGCAATGTTCTTTCGTCTTCCTTTGCGGCCCTTTGCGCCTTTGCGTGACACCTGCCTTGGGCGCGTCACTCTGAACGCCCCCGCCGCTAAACTCGCCGTATGACCCGGCCGACCCTTCTCGCGCTCTTCCTCCTCGCCGCATTCCTTCCGGGCGCGGCCGGCTGCGGGTTCCAGGAATCCCAGCCCGATCCAACCGGCGAAGGCGGCACCCTCCGCTTCATCAGCCCCGACGCGGTCAACACCCTCGACCCCCAGGGCACCAGCTGGCTCTCCGACTTCCGCATGATCGAAGGCATCTTCGAGCCGCTCTTGCGCGTCAACCCCGAGACGCTCGCCGTCGAACCCGCCGCCGCCGAGGCCTTGCCCACCGTCAGCGACGACGGCAAGACCTACACCTTCACCCTCCGCGACGACCTGAAGTGGCAGAACGTCGACCCCGTGACGTCGAACGACTTCGCCTACGCCTGGCAGCGCGCCCTGCTCGCCGACTTCGCCGCCGACTACTCGGGCTTGTTCTTCTGCATCGAGGGCGCGGAAGATTTCTTCCTTTGGCGGGCCGAGCAACTTGCGAATCTCAAGAACAGCGGGAAAACCGCTTCACAACTTTGGGACGAGACGAAGCAGCGCTTCCGCGACACGGTCGGCATCGAAACGCCCGACGACCGCACGCTCATCGTGCGCCTCAAGCAGCCGACCGCGTACTTCAACGAGCTCGCCGCGTTCACGCCCTTCGCCCCGGTGCACGAGGCGAGCGTAGCGGACACCGTCGAGGTCAACGCCGACACCGGCGTCGTGACCAAAGACCCCGGCTACTGGCAAGACCCCGAGCGGCTGATCGGCAACGGGCCGTACCGGTTATCTACGAACCAGCCGAAGGTGCGGATGATCCTGGACGCGAGCCCGACCTACCACGGCGCGGCGGAGGTAGCGAACGCCCGCATCGTCATGGAGGTCGACGCCTCGCCGACCGGGGCGCTGCTCCGCTACGAGCGGGGCGGCGTGGACTGGTACCCCGGCTTCCCGACCAACGACCCGAAGGCCGCCGCCCTCGTCGCCGCCGACCGGGACGACGTGCACTACGGCCCCGCGGCGGGGACCTACTACTACCTCTTCAACTGCCTGCCGGAACACGAGGGCCGACCCAACCCGCTCGCCGACCCGCGTGTCCGCCGGGCGCTGTCGCTGGCGGTGGACCGCAGCCTGATCGTGCAGAACGTCACGCGGCTGAACCAGCCCGTCGCCCGCAGCTTCGTCCCGCCGGGCGTGCTGCCAGGCTACGACCCGCCGGTTGAGGCCGGCCCGACCTTCGACCCCGACACCGCCCGCCGCCTCCTCGCCGAGGCGGGCTACCCCGACGGCCGGGGCCTTGACAACCTTTCGGTCCTCTTCAACTCCGAGGGCGAGCACGGCCTCGTCGCCCAGTCCATCGCCAACATGTGGCGCGAACACCTCGGCGTCACCGTCCAACTTGAACAGGTCGAGAAGAAAACCTTCAGCCAGCGCCGCCGCAGCCAGGGCTTCACCATCGCCCGCGGCGGCTGGTTCGGCGACTACCGCGACCCCACCACCTTCCTCGACATGCTCCGCACCAACGACGGCAACAACGACCCGAAGTATCAAAACCCCGATTACGACCGCCTCCTCGCCGAGGCCGCCGAAACCGCTGATACCGCCCGCCGCACCGAGCTCCTGCAAGAGGCCGAGGCGTTGATGTTAAACGACCTGCCGGTCATGCCAATCTATCATTACACGAACCTGGATCTATATGACCCGGAAACGGTAAAGGGGTTGAGCTTAAACCCGTGGAACTATCGAAGCCTTGAGGCGGTGGCGGTGGAGCCGTAGGGCAGGGCTTGCCCTGCCTCGGTTGCTGTTAACGCGGCAGGGCGAGCCCTGCCCTACGACGATGCTGACGCTCATTTTTCGACGCCTGCTGCAACTGCCGCTGATCCTCGCGGTGGTGTTCACGTTGACGTTCGTGCTGGTGTGGGTCATGCCCGGGAGCCCGCTGGAGCGGGAGGGGGTGCGGCGGGTGTCGCCGGAGGTCGAGGCGGCGATGCGGCGGCGGTACCACCTCGACTCGCCGGTGACTTTCGCTTACCAGTATCTCGAGGGGATCGTAACGCGGGGGGACCTCGGGCCGAGCCTCGCTAACCCGGGGCAGAGCGTCGCGGGCATCCTCGGGCGGGGGCTGCCGGTCTCGGCGTCGCTCGGGCTGGCCGCCGTCGGGTTCGCGCTCCTGCTCGGTACCGCGGCGGGGCTGCTCGGGGCGCTGCGGCCGCGCTCCTGGCTCGACGGCGGGACGCTCACGCTCACCCTCATCGGCATCAGCCTGCCGTCGTTCGTCACCGGCACCGTGCTGCTGGTCGTCTTCGCCGGGCTCCTCCGCTGGCTGCCCATCGGCGGGTGGCACTCGCCCCGCGACATGATCCTCCCCGCCGTCACCCTCGGCCTCGCGCCCGCCGCCTACATCGCCCGGCTTGTCCGCCTCGGCCTCGCCGACGTCATGCACAGCGACTACCTCCGCACCGCCTACGCCAAGGGCGTCTCCCGCCCCCGCGCCCTGTTCAAGCACGCCCTCAAGGTCGCCTACCTCCCCGTCCTCTCCTTCCTCGGCCCCGCCGCCGCCGCCGCCATGACCGGCTCCTTTGTCGTCGAGAAAGTATTCAACATCCCGGGCATCGGTGAATACTTCGTCAACGCCGTTCTTAACAAGGACCAGTTCCTCATCCTGGGCATCGTGCTGGTCTACGCGACGATGCTGATCGTGTTCAACCTGCTCGTCGACGTGGCGTACGCCTGGCTGGACCCGCGGATCGAGATCTAACCGCCAAGGACGCCAACGACACTGAGAAAGGCAAACAGCCTTAACCGCAGATTTCGCAGATGACGCAGATTGAAGATGAGGTCAATCTTGATCTCAGGTTTGACTTAGAAAAAAACTCCCTTTAAGAAAGTTTGTTTCTGGATCGTTCCGAATCTGCGTCATCTGCGCAATCTGCGGTTACGGCTGCTCTGCCTTACTCCGCGCCCTTGTTGTCCTTGGCGGTTAACCGCGCTGTGGTTGAACGCCACGCCCCCATCACCGGCTTATCGAGCCGCGGGATGACGATCAGCGCCACGATGCCGGTGAGCAGGACCGGGACGCTGAGCCATTGGCCGCGGCTGAGGTCGAGCCATTGCAGGCCGATCTGCTCGTCGGGGAGGCGGAAGAACTCGCCGGTGAAGCGGGCGACGGCGTACACGATGCAGAACCACGCGCCGATGACGCCGGTGCGGCGGGGTCGGCTCCACAGCAGGAAGAGCACCGCGAAAACCAGCAACCCCTCCAGCGCGGCGGCGTAGAGCTGTGACGGGTGGCGCGTCGGCAACACCTCCGCCATGGCCGCGGCGACGGGTTGGGCCTGCTCGCCCCCGGCGCGGATCAGGTCGAGGGCGCGGTCGAGCTTGGCGTGGACGAAGGCGCGGGCGGCGTCGCCGACGCCGGCGGCGGGGGAGGGATAGTCGGCCAAGGCGTTGAACCACCCGGCGCGGGTGACGCCCAGCGGCTCGACCACGGGGTAGAGGGCCGCGCCGGGGTCGGGTGACCAGCCGTTGCGGGGGCGGGGCAGGCGGTCGTAGAGCTCCTGCGGGAAGCGGACGGCCCAGGCGAATTCGGGCGAGCAGACGCGGCCGTAGAGCTCGCCGTTGATGAAGTTGGCGAGGCGGCCGAACATGAGGCCGAGCGGCGCGCCGAAGGCCATGAGGTCGAGGAGGTGGAGCCAGCGGTGGCCGTGCCTCCAGGCGAACCACCCCGAGGCGACGATGGTGCCGACGATCCCGCCGTGGCTGGCCATACCGCCCTCGTTGATGGCAAGGACGCCCCAGAACGGCACGTCGCCGGTGAACTGGGTGAGCAGGCTTGGTTGATAGAAGAAGACGTAGCCGAGCCGGCCGCCGACGACGACGCCGAGGGCGAGGGCGACGATGAAGTCGGCGACCTTGTCGGGGTGGAGCGACGAGACGCCGACGGTGCAGACGCGGCGGATGAGGAGGTAGCCGGCGACGAACCCGGCGAGGTACGACAGGCCGTACCAGCGGAGGCCGAAGGTGTCGGTGAACTGGATCGCGAACGGGTCGAGGTCGTGGAGCCAGGCGGCGAGGGTGAGGGGCATGGGGCGGTTAAGGATGCTGAGGATGAGCCGCTAACCCCGTCCTGCGACATGTTGTTCAGTGGGGCAGGTTGTTCAGTGGGGCAGGCTTCCAGCCTGCCGTTGCCCGGCAGGGCCAAGTCTGTCGTCTGCGGCTTCGGGCTGCGCCCGACGGGAGGCTGGAAGCCTGCCCCACCAAAACTCGCTGCCCGCACCCAGACAGCCTTGGCGGGAAGGTCACCGCCGCTTCTTGCCGCGGTGTTTCTTCAGCTTGATGGTGGTGCGGGCGGCTCGCTTGGCCCCGGTTGGCGCTTCGGTCGACGTGGTCGCGCCGCCGCCCCCGGATTGCCCACCGGGCTTGCCCTTGCCCCCTTTGCCGCCCTTGCCGCGGCGGCGTCGGCTCTTGCCGCTCTTCGCGGCCTTGCCCGACTCGCCCGCCGGCGCCTGCGGCGGCTCGGCCGCGGTCGCCTTCGTCATGGATTTCTTCTTCCCCCGCTTCTTCGTCCCCCCGCCGTCGCCGTCGCCCTTTTCGTTCTTCGCTTTCCTCTTTTCACCCTTGGGGTCCCCGACGATCACCAGCTCCATCTGGCGGCGGGCGAGGTCGACGTTGGCGATCCGCACCGTGAACGTGTCGCCGATGTTGATCACCCGGCCGGACCGCTGGGCGACGAGGGCGCCGGTGTTGCGGTTGAGTTGATACCGGTCGCCCTTCTTTTTGCCGTCGCCGCCGCCGGACGCGCCCGGCAGGTCCGGCGTGCGGATGAACCCGTCGATGAGGTAGCGGTCGATCTGGATGAACACGCCCTGCCCGGTGACGCCGGTGACGGTCCCGGCAAAGTCCTCGCCGAGGTGGTGGCTGAGCAGCTCGAGCACGAGGTAAGCGCGGAGCTCACGCTCGGCCGACTCGCTGTTGCGCTCGGTGGTGGAGCAGTGCCGACCGATGAGGCGGAGGCGTTCCTCGTCCGGGACGGCGTTGTCGTCGCGGAGCAGCTGCCCGAGTTTCTTCGCCTTCATCTTCTCGCCGTCCCCCGAGGCGAGGTGGTCGATCATCGCGTTGAGGGCGCGGTGGACGATCAGGTCGGGGTAGCGGCGGATGGGGCTGGTGAAGTGGGTGTAGTGCTCGCTGGCGAGGGCGAAGTGGCCGACCTCGAGCGGGCTGTACTCGGCCTTGCTGAGGGTTTTGAGGACCGCCATGTGCACCGCGTGCTGGGCGGGCTTGCCGCGGACCGCCTCGAGCAGTTGCTGCAGCTCCATGCGCGAGGGCTTATTAGGGATGTTGAAGCCGGCGACGCGCGCGAAGGCCTGCAGGGCGTCGGTGCCGTGCGCGTCGGGGTCGGGGTGGATGCGGCGGATCATGGGCACGTCCACCTCGGCGAAGACGCGGGCGGCCGCCTCGTTCGCCTCAACCATGAACATCTCGATGATCTTGTGCGTGAACGCGTCGTCCTCGGGCTCGGCGTCCACCACGCGGCCCGACTCGTCGTACACCAGCTCGATGGCGGGCAGGCCCAGCACGATCATGCCCTCCTTCATCCGCCGCTCGCGGATGGTGGTGGCGAGCTCGTTCATGAGCTTGCAGGTCTGGATCAACTCACGCGGGTACTTCGGCTCGGTCTTCGCGTGCTTGCGGGCCTCGCGGATGTCGTCGTCGATCAGCGCCTGGGCCTCGAGGTACGTCATCCGCTTGGCGGACTTGATCACCGTCTTGGCAAAGCGTTGCGACAGGACGTTGCCGCGGTCGTCGTACGTCAGGAAGCAGCTCTTGGCGTAACGCTTGACGCCTTCCTGCAGCGAGCAGACGCCGTTGGAAAGCACCTCCGGCAACATCGGGATGACCTTCCGCGGCAGGTACGTGCTGTTGCCGCGGTCGTACGCCTCGTGGTCGAGGGGGCTGTCGGGCTCGATGTAGTGGGCGACGTCGGCGATGTGGACGCCGAGTTCCCAGGCGGCGCCTGGAGGGGTAGAGGGGGAAAGGGGTAAAGGGGCAGAGTGCAAGGCATCGGCGCCCTCACCATTGCCCGCTTCACTTTGCCCCTCTACCCCTTTGCCCCTTTGCCCCTCGATCCGCCGGATCGAAATAGCGTCGTCATAATCCTTCGCGTCCGGCGGGTCGATGGTGCAGATGAACAAGTCCGACAGGTCTTCGCGATCAGACGGGAGCTCTTCATCATCGAGGCGTTGGGCGGCGTTGCGGGCCTGCTCGGCGACCTCTTCGGGGAACTTCTCGACGAGGCCGTAGGACCGCATGACGGCGAGGGTCTCGACGTCGGGTTCGCCGGCCTCGCCGAGGACCTCGACGATGACGCCCTCGGCCGAGCCGCCCTGGTCGTCGGGGTATTCGGTGAGGTCGATGACGACCTTGTCGCCGACCTTGGCGTTCTTGGCGTGGGGGTCGCGGATGAGGACGGGCTGGCTGAAGACGCGGCCGTTGACCTCGACGCCGAACTTGTTGCCCTTCTGGATGAGGGTGCCGGCGTAGTGCTTTTCGGCGCGCTGAACGACCTCGATGATACGGCCGACGTAGGGGGATTTGCCGGCCTGGTTGCCGCGGCCCTTTTCGTGGATGACGCGGGCCTTGACCTTGTCGCCGGTGACGGCGTCGCCGACGCTGCCGGGGGGGATGAACAGGTCGCCGTGCTCGGTGAGCTCGTCGGGGACGAGGAACCCGAAGCCGCGCTCGTGGCGGCGGAACGTGCCGATCATCTCCTTGCCGGGGGGCGGCAGAGCAATCGTATCGTTGTTGCCGCGGACGACTTGGCCGGATTCGAGGAGCTCGCCGATGGCGGCGCGGAAAGCTTCGGCGTGCTCGGCGGGGACGTTGAGGTCGTCGATGAGCTCGTCGACGCTCGACGGCGCGTACCGCCGGTCGGCGAGGTGGCTGAGGAACTTTTGGGTGTACCGCTCGGGCATGGGAGGGGGGAAGGGGGGTCGGAAGAATGAGGAGGGGGTCGTCCCGGGGGCGGGAATCCGCGGGGGGTGCGGGGACTGTAGCATAGGGTAGGTGAGGCGCGGCAAAGCCGCGGCGCTTCGTCAAGGAGCTCGAACGATGAGTACGACGCAGGAGATTTTGGACGCGGCGGACCGGCTGGGCGAGATGATCGCCGGCCACGACGTGACGAAGAAGATGGAGGACGTGGCCAAGCGGCTGGAGGCGGACGTCGAGGCGCAGCGGCTGGTGGCCGACCTCAACCGCCTGCAGGACGCGCTGGAGGAGAAAGCGCGGAAGGGTCAGCCGATCGAGGTCGAGGACAAACGCAAGAGCCAGTCGCTGCAGGACGCGGTGGCGGGCAACCGCTTGCTGCGGGAGTTGCAGATGGTGCAGATGGACTATGTCGATCTGATGCGGAAGGTGGACGAGCGGATCAGCGGGGACGCGGGGCGGGGGTGAACCATTGTTCAGCGCCGCGACTTGTCGCGGGATCGGGGAAGCGCGACAAGTCGCGGCGCTCAACGGGTGAGAGAGGGTGCGGGAAGGTGCGGGATTATTGAGCGGCGTTGGCGGCCTGTTGTTCGACGACCTCGAGCTCTTCGGGGGTGAAGTTGTAGGGGGCCTGGCCGAGGATCTCGATCCATTCCCGGGCGATACCGAGGGTCTTGCCCCAGTCACCGAAGTTGACGATCTGTTCGACGTCGCCGGGCAGGCGTTGGGGGGCGCGGAGGTTCTGGTGGGCGAAGCGCAGGGCGAGTTGGGCCATCTTGATCATCTCGACGTGGCTGCGTTCGATGGGTTTGGGGACGACGCCCTGGTTGAGCTGTTGCGCGGCGAGGAGGAAGATGCGGCCGGCGGCGCGGGCCATCTCGCGGACGACGGCGGGGTCGGGGTTGGGGGAGATGGCGAGGCGTTCGTAGATGGCGAACATCGACTTGCGTTCGGGGTCGAAGCCGGCTTCGGGCCGGGCGATGTGCCAGTCGACGCGGCGGTTGAGCGCGGCGATGGTGCGGCCGGGCCCGCCGGCGACGAGCATCGCCTCGAGCAGGGGGTCGACGATGAACGGGTCGTCCTCGACGTCGATCCGCGCTTCGAGCAGGTCGAGCACGTCCTGCTGCTGGCCCGGGGCGACCTCGGCGTTGCGGAGGAGGCTGCTCACCGCCTTGCCCGAGGGGTAGCGAACGCCGGAACTCGCGTCCTTGAGCCCCTTGACGATCAGGGGCAGCCCGTCGACGCTGGTGAACCTTTCACAGACCACCGCCGCGTTGATGCGGACCTTGACCTGCTCGGCGTCCATCGCCGGGGCGAGCCGCTCGGCGATCATGGTGGTGAGCTGGCGTTTGAACAGCTCGGTCGCCCCGGCGGTCTCGAACGGGCGGATCAGCGAGTCACGGGCGTTGGTCATCGGCCCCTCCTCGCCGCCAAGGAGCGAGTCGACGTGCTGGTTGACGAAGGCCTGAACCGCTTCGCGTTCCTCGGCGGTCCACAGGCCGTTCTTGCCGATGAGCGCCGGGTCGATACGGTCGTTCTGAGCGTTCGCGCCCCCGGCGACAGCCGTCAGCAGGAGGCACCACGCCACGGCCGCCAGGGGGACTCGCCGGAGACGTTGCATCAACTTGAGATCTCCGGCGGCGCGACGGGGCAGGGCCGTGGAGATTATCAGTGGCGGGGTGGGGTGTCAACGGTCGTAGGCGCTAGGCGCTAGGCGCTAGGGACTAGGCGCTAGGAAGACGCAAGCGGTACCCCCGTGCCGCGGCTCACCCTGATCGCTTGCGTCTTCCCTAGCGCCTAGCGCCTAACCCCTAGCGCCTACGCTACTCCCCCTCCGCGATCCCCAAATCCTTCACCTTCTTGTTCAGCGTGTTGCGGTTGATCCCGAGGAAGTCGGCCGTGCGGATCTTCACCCCGCCGTTGAACTCCAGCGCCTCGCCCAGGAGGTGCCGCTCCACCTCGTTGATCACCATCTCGTACACCTGCCCGTCGTACATCTGGTACTGCTTCACCGCGTGCTCGGCGAGCTTGCTGCACAGCGTCTCGATCGATTCGTCGGCCGTGTCGCCCCGGATCTGCTGCGCAAACAGACGGATCTGCAAAGGCAGCAGGTCCTCGGTGAACTCGTCGCTCGTCGACAGCACCACCGCCCGCTCCACCGCGTTCTCGAGCTCCCGCACGTTGCCCGGCCAGGGGTACCGCAGGAGCGTGTTCAACACGTCCCGGCTGATCTTCTTCAGGTCGCGCTGGTTCTCGCGGTTGTACCGGTCCAAAAACGCGTCGATCAGCCGCGGGATGTCCTCGCGCCGGCTCCGCAGCGGGGGCAGGTTGATCGTCACCACGTTCAGCCGATAGTACAAGTCCTCGCGGAAGCTGCCCTTACGCACCTCGTCCTGGAGGTCGAGGTTGGTCGCGGCGATGACCCGCACGTCGACCTTGGTCGTGAGGTGGTCGCCGACCCGCTCGAACTCGCGTTCCTGCAGCACCCGCAGCAGTTTGACCTGCAACTGCGGGTCGAGCGTGCCGACCTCGTCAAGGAAAATCGACCCGCCCGCCGCCGCCTCGAAGCGGCCGATCTTGTCCTTCACCGCCCCCGTGAACGCCCCCTTCACATGCCCAAACAGCTCGCTCTCCAAGAGTTGCGGCGACAGCGCCCCGCAGTTGACCCGGATCAGCGGCTTGTCCTTCCGTGGGCTGTTGTAGTGGATCGCCTTGGCGATCAGCTCCTTGCCGCACCCCGTCTCGCCCAAGAGCAGCACCGTCGCCCGGCTCGTCGCCACCTGCCCGATCATGTTTAAGACGTCGAGCATCACCGGGCTCGACCCGATGATGTTGTCGAACTGATACTTGCTCCGCAGGTTGTCCCGCAGCCGCTGGTTTTCCTCGAGCCACTGGTCCTTTTCCACCGCGATCAGGTTGTGGATGCGGATCGTCTGGGCGATCAGCCCCGCGAAGATCTTCAGCAGCCTCGCCTCGCTCTGCAGCGTCGCCTCGTCCACGAACGGCTTGTCGACGCTGATCGTCCCCACCAGCCCCTCGCCGTCCCGCACCGGCACGCAGATAAAACTCAACGCACCCCCGGCGTGGGACCCGTCCTTCTCCAGCCCCTCCAGCTCACGGCTCTTCGTGCGGTTCAGAAAATCGGGGTGCTTGGCTAAATCTTGGATCACCGCGGGCTTACCCGTCTCCATGACCCGCCCGGTCACCCCCTCGCCCACCGCGTACCGCCCCCGCTCCTGCTCGGCTGGGGTCAGCCCCACCGACGCGACCGTCCGCAACTGCTCGCTCGCCCGGTCGAGCAGAACCAGCGACGCCCGCTGGATGTCCAGCCGGCTGCTGATCAGGCTGATCGCCCGCTGAAACACCTGCTCCAATTCGATGTCATCGCCAAGGATCTGGCTGATGTCCTCGAGGATGTCTAATTCCTGTTCAGCGCGCACCATGGGGTGCCAGTTTAATCATCACCCCCCCGGCGGGGCAAGCAGCCGGTGCGCAAAGTTCATGCGCACGCCGGCGACTCGGGCCGGCTCGGTTCCTCCACCACGGCAGGAATGTCTTAAACGACGTTGGTGCAAACGCTTGGGATCGCCCCCGTCGTCGGCCCGCGGGGTCCGTGCGCACGTCCGCCGCCCGGCTGTCCCGGTTGTCAACGCCTGTCCGAGCCGCCGACCCCCCAAAACCCCGGCCGAAACCGAGCCCCGCCGATGCCCAAGCCCGCCCCCCCACGCCCCGAAACCGACCCCACTGCCTACGCCGTAGTTCCCCGCCTCCTCGACCTGCTCCTCGCCGAGCACGCCGCCCACCGCGTCCCCCGCTACGCCCGGCTGTGGGACTACTACCGCAACCCGACCCCCGACCCGACCCCCGGGGGCCACGACGCCCGCCCCGCCCAGGCCCGGGGCCTGCCCGCCCGGCTCACCGCCGCCGTCCCGGGCGTCTCCCGCGAGGTCGTCATCGAGAACGACATCGCCTGGCGGCTGCACGCCCTCATCGACTTCATGGTCGGCAAGCCCCTGGTCATCCAGAGCCTCGCCGACGACCCCGCCCGCGCCGCGGTCCTCACGGACCTGCTCAACCGGACCCTCGACCACAACGGCGGGCACGGCTTCTTCCAGGACCTCGCCCTGCTCGGGTCGATCTACGGCCACGTCGACGTGCTCCTGCGTGCCTCGGCGATAGACGTCCCGGATCGCCTGGAGATCGTCGAGGCCCCGCGGGCGGTGCCGCTGCTGGACCCGGGCGACTACCGCCGGCTCGACGCGTTCATCGTGCACCACACTGCACCGACGCGGGAGGTGATCGACTCGCCGTGGATCAGCCGCGTGCTGCGGCGGGGCGGTCGGCCCACCCGCGGCGCGGTGCGGCGGACCGAGGTGTGGACGGCCGGGGGGTTCGAGGTGTTCCACGCGCCGCAGCGGCCCGGCGGGGCGGAGCGGCGGCGGGTCGCGTCGGGGGTGAACCCGCTCGGCCGCGTCCCGGTGGTGCATTTCCAGAACCTGCCCCAGCCGTTCCACTTCGAGGGGCTCAGCGACGTTGAGCCCTTGATCCCGCTGCAGGACGAGCTGAACACGCGGCTGAGCGACCGGGCGAACCGGGTGACGTTCCAGAGCTTCAAGATGTACCTCGGCCGGGGGATCGAGGGGTTCGCCGACCGCCCGGTTGGGCCGGGGCAGATGTGGTCGACCGACAACCCCGACGCGTCGGTGACCGAGTTCGGCGGGGACGCGGCCACGCCCAGCGAGGACGCGCACATCGCCGACGTCCGCGAGGCGATGGACAAGGCCAGCGGCGTCAGCCCTATCGCCGCGGGCGTCGTCGGCGGGAAGGTCGGCAACCTGTCCAGCGAGAACGCCATCCGCATCGTCCTGCTCGGGCTCGTCGCGCGGATCGAGAAGAAACGCACCGCCTACGGCCACGGCATCGCCCGGCTGTGCGAGCTGATCCTGCACAGCGCCGACGTGTCGGGCCGCCTGCCCAACGACCCGGCGGAGCGGCGCGTGCGGCTCGATTGGCCCGAGCCGTTCCCCGACACGACGTCGCAGCAGGTCCAAAACGCCCTGGCCAAGCAGCAGCTCGGCGTCCCGACGCACCAGCTCCTCGCCGAGTTGGGCTACAGCGACTGCCCCGCCGACATGGCGTAGCGCGGCAAAGCCGCGTCGCTTCCTGATTCTCTGTTCCGCACTGTTCCCTGTTCCCTCCGCACTTCCTAAGGAGACCCCATGCCCGAAGCTACCCCCGACCCCCCGCCCGCCGTGAACGCTTTGCCCGACGGCCCCCCGCTCGAGGACATCGAGACCCTGCGTAAGCGCTTCGGCGAGATGCAGGCGAAGCTCGCGCTGTCCGACGAGATCATCGCCTCGCTGGAGCGGCGTCAGAAGATCGATGCACAGCTCGCCGAGGCCGACGTGTCGGACCTGGAGGTGGCGCGGCTGCTGACCGAGGCGGCGGTGACGGCGATGGACGAGCCGGACGTCGCCCGGGCGGTGACGGACCTGCGGCGGCACAAGCCGTACCTGTTCCGCTCGACCCGGCCCGCGTCGTTTGCTGCCGGGGGCGAAGGAGAGGGCGGGGGCGTCATGTCCGAGCGGTACACCCCCGCCGCCGACGAGGCCGAGGCCGACGCCGCCGCCCGCGCCGCGACCACCGGCGACCGCCGCGACCTCTTGCACTACCTCCGCCTCCGCCGCAAGGAGGTGGACCCCGCCGCGTAGCGGGTGACGCGCCAGCGTCCCGTGCTTCGTGCCTCGTGCTTCGTGCTTCGGCCGAGTGCGAGTACGAGTGCGAGTGCGAGTGCCAAACCTTCACCCGCGGCAAGGCTCACGTCTCGAGTACGAGAACGAGAACGAGAACGAGTACGACCCCCCCAATCGTCCACCTTCCCCCTGCTTCCTAGGCCCTAGGGCCTAGCGCCTAGCGCCTCCCCAGATCCCCCCACCGCGCGGCAAAGCCGCGTCGCTTCATCTTCATCCCCCACCCCACCAGGACAAGATCATGCCCTTCACCGGAAAAGCCACTTACTCCGCCGGCCCCGCCCTCCCCGAACTCGCCGAGGACGTCGCCGACCTCATCGCCATCGTCAGCCCCTACGAGACCCCGCTGCTCGACCACCTCGGCGACCCGCAGCGCTCCGCCACGAGCACCGTGCACGAGTGGCTGGAGGACACGCTGCTGCCCAACACCGACGCGGTCGACGCCGCCACCGCCGCCGACGCCACCACCCTGCCCGTCGCCCACGCCTCACGCTTCCGCGTCGGCGACCAGCTCCGCGCCGAGGGCGCGGCCGAGGTCATCTTCGTTACCGCCGTCGGCACCGGCAGCCTTACGGTCACCCGCGGCTACGGCGGGACCGCCCCGGCCAACCTCGCCGAGGGCACTGTCCTGCACATCCTCGGAAACGCCGCCCTCGAGGGCGCCGACGCCCCCGCCGCCCGGTTCACCAACCGCTCCCGCCGGCTCAACACCACCCAGATCTTCACCGCCGCCGTCGAGGTCAGCGGCTCGCAGCTCGCCGCCCGCCAGCTCGCCCTCGCCGACGAAATGGACTACCAGAAGACCGAACGCCTCCGCGAGCTGGTCCGCGACCTGGAGAACTGCGTGATCAATGGCGTCGCCGCCACCGGGCCCAACGCCGTCGGCGACGCCGGGACCCGCCGCACGATGCGCGGCATCATCCCGTCCCTCGCCACCCACCGCCTCGACGCCGACGGCGAGCCCCTCACCGAGGCCACCCTCAACGCCACCCTCCGCACCATCTGGGAACAGTCCTCCGGGTCCATCGACACCCTCGTCGTCGGCGGGGCCCAGAAACGCGCCATCAACGGCTTCGTCACCGCCTCCCGCGGCTACACCGCCACCAGCGAGCGGTACAAGGACCTGGTCAGCGTCTACGAGTCGGACTTCGGCGTCTGCCGCGTTGTGCTCAGCCGCTGGGTCCCCCGCGACGCGGTGCTCCTGCTCGATTCCTCCCGCGTCGATGTGCTCCCGATGACCGGCCGCAGCTTCCACTACAAGCCCCTCGCCGCCACCGGCGACCGCGCCACCGGCCAGGTCTTGGGTGAATACACCCTCGAGCTCCGCAACGAAAACGCCCACGGCCTCATCCGCAACCTCGCCGCGTGACCGCCCCTCCCCGGGAGCTTCTCCCCTCCCCAAAGCCCGGCGGGCCCCCCGCCCGCCGGGCCGTTCCCCCCGCTTCCTGTTTGGCGCCGCGACTTGTCGCGCCGTCCCCGGGAACCCGAGTCCGAGTTCAAGTGCGAGTGCGAGTGCGAGTGCGAGTGCGAGTGCGAGTGCGAGTGCGAGTGCGAGTGCCAAACCTTCACCCGCGGCAAGGCTCACGTTTCAAGAACGAGAACGAACCCCGACCGCTCGCCAACGACTAACGGCCAACGGCCAACGGCTAGCGATTAACGGCCAGCAGCCAGCGGCCAGCAGCCAGCCCCTAGACCCCAACCCCCAGACCCGACCATGAACTTCTCCACCGACCGCGACCTCCTCGCCCACGAGCCCACCCTCTTCGCCGACGTCGCCTGGATCAGCCAGCGCCGCCTCCGCGTTGACGACGCGATGGTGGCCGACACCACCGTCACCAGCAGCGGCGGCAACTTCCTCCGCGCCGGCGTCGAAGCGGGGTCGGTGGTGCTCATCGACCAAACCCCGCACGAGGTCGTCGCGCGGGTCGATCCGCACACGCTGACGGTGTCGCTGCTGCGGGGGCGGACGACGGACGAGCCGCTGCCGGGCGTGGAGGGCGGGCCGTTCGAGTTGGTCCTGCGGACGTTCGCGCCCCAGGCGGCCGCGGTGCACGACGGGCTCTTGCGCCTCATCGGGATCGACCCCACCGGCGACGGTGAGGGGTTTAACAAACTCACCGAAGACGCGGTTGTCTCGCTGTCCACCGTCGCCCGCCTCGAGGCGCTCGGGACGCTGGAGCGGGTGTATAGCGCCGCGGCGGCGATGCTCGCGGACAACACGCTGGTGCTGCACAAGGCCAACGAGTACCGCCGCCGGTTCCGCCACGCCGTGGGCAATGCGACGGTCCTGATCGACACCGACGGCGACGGCCACGCCGACGAACGCCGCCGGCTGGGCGTGGTGCGGTTCGCGCGGGTGTGAACTGGCCGTTAGTCGTTAGCCGTTAGCCGTTCGCAACTATGGAAGTCGTCCGCTTCCGCTTGAGCGCCTTGATCCAGCGGCCAGCGGTCAGCGGCCAGGAGCCGGACGCCCCGCCGCGGCAAGGCTTGCGTTTCGATTACGAGAACGAGAACGAAAACGATCATCCCCCTCTCCCTCAGCCCCTCTGCCCCTCTGCCCCTCAGCCCCTCAGCCCCTCAGCCCCTTTGCCCCTTCACCCCTCAGCCCCTTCTTTCCCCCATGACCGACCTCCTCGAACCCCTCGCCCAGTTCGGCGTCGCCGGCCTCATGGGCGCCCTCTGGGTGTGGGAACGCACCATGACCCGCAAGCGTGAGGCCCAGCTGACCGAGGCCCACGACCGCCTGCTGCAGCAGGGCCTGCAGCTCCGCGAGGTGATGCGGACCGTGCACCAGAACACCCGCGCCATCGAACGTTTCGACCAGACCCAGGCCCGCCTCCGCGACCTGCTCGAAAGGATCTACCGTGACCAGCAGCATCACACGACGTGAGCCGGGGCATCGTCCTTCGGGGTGCCACACCTCGCCGGCTTTGCGGCGATGTGTGCATCACCGGCGTGACGTACACGCACACATCGCCCTAAGCGGCGAGGTGTGCTACCCCCGCCGCCTGACGATCCTATTTCTAGCCTTACTCTCGGCCTGCACCTCCCCGCCGGCGGTGATCCCGCTGCTCGAGGTCACCCGCCGCACGCTCGACGGCGAGGCCCAGCGCCTCGCCGCCGACGCCGAGCGGGACGCGGCCTACTTCGCGCAAAGCCGCGCCGCGCTGGAGGAGGCTTACCAACTCGACCTGACGCAGCGTGAGACGCTGGACACGCCGTGGGTCGCCGAGGCGACGTCGGCGTACGTCGCGGCCCGGGAGGAGCTGGTCCGCGCCGAGGCCCGGGCGGCCGCGGCCCGGGCGCAGCGGGCCGACAACCTCCGTGCCGCCGCCGAGGCGCAGGGCCGGGCGATGGGCCTGCTCGAACAACAGGACCGCTGGCTGACCCGCCAGGCCGACCGCGTCGACCCGTCCCGGCGGGCCCGCGATCTGTGGCGATGGCAACCCCCCGCCCCCGCCCCCGGGAGTCAACCCCCCGTCCCCGGAAATGAAGGAGCCCCCCGATGAACGACCCCCTGCAGAAGACCGCGTTGCGTGACCTCGTGGCCGAGCGACTGGATCGGCACTACCTCGCCTGGGCCGCGGACCACCCGCACCTGGCGCGGGCGATCGACCGGGTGCAACTGATCGACACGACCGTAGCGAACCTGCGGGACGACCCCGCGTTCGCCGCGGCGATGCGGGAGGCCGACCTGGACGAGCACCGCCTGGCCCAGGCGGCCAAGGCGCTCGAGCTCGTCGAGACGTGGGCCGGCCGCGTCGTGAAGTTGTGAATGCGCCGTAGGGCAGGGCTCGCCCTGCCGAGTGCTTTTTACCGACGTGGCAGGGCAAGCCCTGCCCTACGAAGGAGTATCGAGATGACGACAAACCGTTGGACGAGCCGGAAGTTTTTGTTGACGCTGTCGGTGCAGGTCGCGGCGATCGCGGTGTTGTGGTGGCCCGAGCACGAGGCGGCGATTGTCGAGGCGAGCCGGTCGGTTACGGCCCTGGTGGTGCTGCTGCTCAGCGGTCTGGGCTACGTCGGCGCGGAGGCGTCGGTGGACCGGGACCGGGGGCGATCGGGGGACAGTTGAAGGTGTGCGGCACACGTGGGCGGATCAGTCTCCGTCCCCCCGGCCCTTCCCGGGGGGAGGGGGGTAAGAAGCGTTGCCGCCGCGACGCGGCGTCCGTATGCTCCGAAGGTGTTGCGATCAGCCGGCATGTCGTGGGGCGCGGGCGTCGTCGCGGCGGTGCTGGTGTCGGCCGGCTGCATGACGCCCAAGGGCGGCGACACCGCCCCCGTCCTCGAGACGGTCGAGCCCGGCCCCGCCAGGTGGGCACCGATGCCCGTTGCCATGCGGGTCTTCCCCACGACCCGCTTCACCGGCGAGGGCGGCGAGCCGCTGCTCGAGGCCGCGGTCGAGCTCTTCGACGCCATGGGCGACTCGATCAAGGCCTCGGGCACCGCCCGGTTCGAGCTGTACACCACCGGCCAGACGCCCGGCGTCGCCGCCGACCAACTCCTCTACAGCTGGGACATCGGCCTCAACACCCTTGACGACCAGCAACGCTTCTACGACCCGATCATCCGCGGCTACCTCTTCCGCCTCCGCGTGCAGTCGCCCGACATCGTCCGCTGGCAGACGCTCCTGCGGGCGAGCTGGCAGCCGACCGAGGGCGAACGCCTGACCGACGAGCTGGAGCTGCGGACGGCGTGGTAGGGGAAGGCACACGGAAGGCACGAAGGCATCGAGGCACGGAGGCACGAAGCAAAGGCATGTGCGTCTACTTCGTGCCTCCGTGCCTCCGTGCCTCCGTGCCTTCCGCAACCACACCCCGCACGTCCTCCACCAGCGCTTCGGCGTCCGCCCGCTCGCCCGCCTCCGCGATGATCCGCACGATCGGCTCGGTGTTGCTCGGCCGCACGTGGACCCAGCGGTCGGCCCCCCGGAAGTCCACCCGCACCCCGTCCTGCACGTCCACCCGCTCGACCTTATATCGCTCGGCCACCCGGGACAGCACCGCTCCGGGGCCACCGTCGATCGCGGCGATGTCGAGCTTGTCTTTGACGATGGCGTAGGCCCGGGTGGAGGCGACGACCTCGGAGAGGTCAACGCCGCGGGTGGCGAGCATCTCGAGGACGAACGCCATACCGACGAGGCTGTCGCGGACCTGGCTCACCGGCCGCCAGATGATCCCGCCGTTGCCCTCGCCGCCGAGCTCGGCCCCGTGTTCCCGCATCCCCGCCGCGACGTTCGCCTCGCCCACCGGTGTCCTGACCACCGTCGCCCCCGCCGCCGCGGCGATGTCGTCGAGCATGCGGCTGGTCGATAAATTCGCCACCGCCACGTCGCCCTTTCGCAGCTTGTGCATCGCGCACAGCGCCAGCGTGTACTCCTCGCCGATGTACCGGCCGAGCTCGTCGACGACGGCGAGCCGGTCTGCGTCGGGGTCCTGCGCGAAGCCGACGTGGGCCCCGGCCGCCGCGACGCGGTCGCACAACTCGGTGAGGTTGTCGCGCGTCGGCTCGGGGGTGTGCGGGAAGTCGCCGGTCGGCGCGGCGTAGAGGTGCGTCAGCCGCACACCCAGCGCCTCGAGCAGCGCCGCCGCCTCGGCCCCGCCCGCGCCGTGCACCGAATCGACCACCGCGGAGAGGCCCGCCTTCCGGATGAGGTCCACGTCGACGAGGGCAAGCACCGCGTCGACGTGGACCCGCACGCCGGACGTGTCGTGGTCCATCGGCCGCAGGTCCTCGACACCGACCTGCATCGCGGAGCCGTCGTGGAAGGCTCGGATGATCGTCTCGGCGTCTTGCGGGGGCGGGGCGACACCGTCGTGGCGGAGGGGCTTGAGCCCGTTCCACGGCGCGGGGTTGTGCGAAGCGGTGATGACCATGCCGCCGTCGGCGCGGAGGTGTTGCTCCATCACCGCGACGCCGGGCGTGGAGAGGACGCCAACCCGGATGACGCGGCAGCCGACGGCGGCGAGCCCCGCGGCGGCGGCGTGCTCGTACATCTCGCCGGAGGGGCGCGAGTCGCGGCCGAGCACGACGGCGGGGCGGTCCGCCCCGCGCGACCCCTTGAGCCAGTGCCCGAACGCCGCGGCGTAGCGGGTCACCACCTCCGGCGTGATGGACTTGCCGACGAGCCCGCGCATGCCGCTGACGCTGAGCATGAGCGGCGCGGGGGGCTGGGGTTCGGGGTCCGGAGTCCGGGGCATGGCGTTTACGGCTTTGTGCGGCGGATTGAAACACAGAGGCACAGAGGCACCGAGTAAAGCGGGAAGTGTGGGCGGGTAGAGGATCTGCTTCTAGCGACTCTGTTTTTCTTCTCGGTGTCTCTGTGCCTCTGGGTTTCACCGCTGAAGTGATTAGGCATACCACGCCCGCAGTTGGTCAAGCGTCACGCCCGAGAGGTCGGGGAGGACGCGGCCCGCGGCGGCGAGGGCGGGGGCGTCGGTGGTGGTGGTCAAGCCGAGCGTGAGCAGGCCCGCGCCCGCCGCGGAGGCGAGGCCCGCGGCGGTGTCCTCGATGGCGAGGCAACAGCCGGGCGCGACCCCGAGGCGTTCGGCGGCGAGGGCGTAGCTGGCGGGGTCGGGCTTGGACCTTGCCACGTCGTCGGCGGTGACGATGACCTCGAAGCGGTCACGCCGCCCGAGCATCCCGAGCATCAGGTCGATGTCCGCCCGGGTCGCGCCGCTGGCGACGGCGATGGGCAGGCCCGCGGCGTGACATCCGTCGATGAGCGTGAGCGCCCCGGGGATGGCAAACGCCTCGGCGTCGAGCTCGCGCTTGACGAGCTCGTCAAACGCCGGCTGCTTGCGGTCGCACAGGGCCGCGACGGCGGCCTCGTCCACCGGCCGCTCGGCGTTGGCGAGCATATGCCGGAACGCGTCGCGGTCGTCAAACCCGACGTACTCGGCGAGATAATCGTCGTAGCTGAACGTCACGCCCAGGTCGCGCCCGACCTCGAGGAACGCACGGTAGTGCAGCGGCTCGGAGTCGACGATGACCCCATCGAAGTCGAAGACGATGGCGTGGAGCATGGGGCAGGGAGTTTAACGGTTTGCTCGGAGGTGACGTGCAGGTCCGGCAGCCGTAACCACAGATCTCGCAGATGACGCAGATTGGAAGATGAGGGATCGGCTTCGCCTCGTTTTGCTTATCTGCGAAATCTGCGCAATCTGCGGTTACGGCTGGTTGCTTCCGCGGTGAGGCGGATAAACCGGGCCAGCGTATTGACCGATGGGAGCAGCGAGGGCCCGGCCACCGCCGCGTCCCCGTGGAGCCCGGAGAACCGCATCCCCCGAGATCGAGCATGCCCAAACAGAAAGACATCCTCACCACCGGCGAGGTCGCCAAGATCTGCAACGTCGCGCCCCGCACCGTCAGCAAGTGGTTCGACTCGGGCCAGCTCAGCGGCTACCGCATCCCCGGCTCGAAGGACCGGCGCATCCCGCTCAACACGCTGATGCGGTTCATGAAGCAGCACCACATCCCCCTCGACGGGCTGCAGAGCGGGCGGACCCGGGTCCTGCTGGTCGATACGCGGTCGGAGATCGTGGACGTGCTGACCAAGGTGCTCGTGGAGCAGGCGCACTACGAGGTGCACACCGCCGACTCGGGCTTCGCCGCGGGCATCGCCTGCGAGAAGGTGCGGCCGCACGTGATGCTTTTGGACATGCACCTGGGCGACATCAAGGGCGAGGCGATCCTCAAGCTCGTCCGCGACCACGCCGACCTGCAGATGACCAAGGTCGTGGCGATGAGCAACAAGCTCACCGACGGCCAGGCGACGCATTTGTTGCACCACGGGTTCGACGGGTACCTCAAGAAGCCGTTCCACGTCCGCCAGGTGATCGAAGCGATCGAGGACGCGGTGGCGGTGGTGTACTGATTCGAAAATTCGATAGGAAGCGACGCGGCTCTGCCGCGCTTTTCGGGAAGCGCGGCAAAGCCGCGTCGCTTCTCGAGAAGCTACGCCTTGACGCCTTTATCGCGGCCGATGAAGTAGTAGATCAGGGCACCGACGAAGTTGAGGAAGACGAGGACCAGGACCCAGATAAGTTTTTCGCTGCCGTCGCCGAAGTCGCGTTGGAGGCAGTCGATCAGCATCCAGATCCAGAAGACGAACAGCAGGAGGCCAAAGAGGCCGAACCCGCAGGGGAAGAGGGCGAACATGCCGCCGGAAAATTGGTTCTGAGCGACCAAGGGGATGAGTGGCATCGGGTCCTCCGGGGTTGAAAAGTCGAGTTGCAACTTTAGCGCGTCGTTGACGATGAAGCGACGCGGCTTTGCTGCGCCAAATCAAGGCGCGGCAGAGCCGCGTCGCTTCATATTGAAGACGAATCAAGGGTCGCTTGCCTGTTTCGCGTCATCGCTGATGGCGTTGAGGTCGGTGGGGATGGGGTGCGATGAGCGACTTTGATAAAGCGATGAGGTGGCTGTCTTCCTTGGCGATCGTGGCGTCCTTGACGGCTAAATCGCCCGGAAGTACGTGACGTCGAACCAGCCGCGGGGGTCGGTCCAGGACTCGACGGGCTCGAAGCCCTCGGCGAGGGCGGCGATGGATTCGCGGGTGTATTTGTAGGACGACTCGGTCCAGATGCCTTCGCCGGGGGCGAAGGCGAAGCGGCGGCCGCCGACGTGGACGGTCTGGTCGCCGGTGCTGACGAGGTGCGACTCCATGCGGCTCTCTGCGGCGTTCCAGCGGGCTTCGTGACGCCAGCGCGACAGGTCGAAGTCGGCCCCGGCTTCACGGTTGATGCGGCGGAGGAGGTTCAGGTTAAACGCGGCGGTGACGCCCTCGGGGTCGTCGTAGGCGGGGATCAAAACGTCGGGCGACTTGACCAGGTCGACCCCGAGCAGCAGCCCGCCGCCGTCGGCCGCGAGCTCGCGCATGCGTCGGAACAGGGCGCGGGCGGCGGGGGCGTCGAGGTTGCCGATGGTCGAGCCGGGGAAGTAGACGACGCGCCGCGCGGGGCCTTGCCCGGGCGAGCCGGGGGAGCCGGGCGAGCCGGGGGCGGCGGCGGGAGTGGGCAGGGTGAAGCTTTGGCCGTAGTCGGCACAGACCGGCAGGATCGGCAGGTCCGGGAATGAGCGGCAGAGGCCGCGCGCCGAGGCGAGCAGCGCCTCACGCGAGATCTCGATGGGGACGTATCCCGCGGGGGCATCGAGGGCGTCGAGGAGCAGGCGGGTCTTGGTGCCGGCCCCGGAGCCGAGCTCGATGATTAAGGCGTCGGGCCCGATGCGGTCGGCCATGGCGGGGAGGTGGGCCTTGAGGATGGCGAGTTCGGTGCGGGTGAGGTAGTAGCTCGGCAGGTCGCAGATCTGCTCGAAGAGGGCGGAGCCGGCCTGGTCGTAGAAGAGTCGAGAGGGGAGGGTGCGGGGCGATGCGGATAGCCCGGCGAGGACGGCCTCGCGGACGTCCTCGGCGGCGGGGGCGAAGTCGCGGAGGGCGGCCGCGGGGTCAAGGCGGTGGAGGGTGGTCATGGCGGGAGGAGGGGTCAGGGTTCGGGGATCGGGAGACGAGAGTGCGGAGGGGACAGGGAACAGTGCGGGGGGCCCAGTAGTGCGGAGGGAACAGTGAACAGTGCGTTGAGGTGAATCCGGTTGTGCCTTCTCCGCACTCCGCACTCCGACGTTAGCTATCGCACCTCGCACTTTTCGCGAGGCGGAGGCCGGTGAATTGCCAGCGTGCGGTGGCGTTGAAGAAGTTGCGGTAGGTGGGCCGGGTGTGGCCGGGGGGTGTGGCGACGGACCCGCCGCGGAGGACGTACTGGTTGGCCATGAACTTGCCGTTGTATTCGCCCAGTGCGCCGGGTGCGGGGCGGTACCCGGGGTAGGGGCCGTAGGCGCTGCGGGTCCATTCCCAGACGGTGCCGAAGAGGTGGTGGAGCGGTGGGGGAGTAGCCGGCTCGCTACTCGAGCTCCGGGGATGCGTGGCGTCCCGGCCGTTCGACTCGTCGTCGGTCATCGGGTCGGGGTGGTAACGCTCGGTGTCGGCGAAGTGGCCCTCGACGGGGACGCCCGAGGCGGCGTGTTCCCACTCGGACTCGGTGGGCAGCCGCGCCCCCGGGTACAGGGCGTCGGCCCACCGGGCGAACGCCTCGGCCTCGAAGAAAGAGAGGTGCACCACCGGCTCGGCATCGTCGATCAAGGCCGGACCGGCAAGCGTGTACTGCATCCAGCCGTCGCCGGTGGGAGCCGAGCCGTCGCGGTACCAGTACAGCGGGTGGGTGATCGCTTTGCCCTTGATCCACGCCCAGCCCTCGGCCAGCCACAGCTCGTGACGCTCGTACCCGCCGTCGGCGATGAACGCGTGGTACTCGCCGTTGCTCACCGGGCGGTCGGCGAGCTCGAACGGCTCGAGGTAGACGCGGTGGCGGGGAGACTCGTTGTCGTAAGTGAAACCTCCCCCGGAAGTGGCGTCGTGGCCGACTTCGATCAGGCCGCCTTTCAAGAGGATGAAGTTGCAAGCGGAGGCCCGGGGACGCGTAGCGTCCCGGCTATCGGTGTCGATGTCGCGCGAGTGGTACGCGGGGAGGAGGGGGTTGGTCGAGAGGGTGTACTTCAGGTCGGTGACCATGAGTTCCTGGTGCTGCTGCTCGTGGTTGAGGCCGACGGCCATGCGGTGCCGCGCCTCTTCGGGGAGGTTGTCGGCGGTTGATTCCAGCCAGCCGATCAGCGCGGCGTCGACGGAGTCGCGGTAGGCGAGGACCTCGGGGACGTCGGGGCGGGAGATCGCCCCGCGGTTGGCGCGGCAGTGCTGCGGGCCGACGGTGTTGTAATAGCTGTTGAACAGGAACTCGTACCGCGGGTGGTGCGGGGTGTACCCGTCGACAAAGTCGCCGAGCAGGAACCGCTCGAAGAACCAGGTGGTGTGAGCGAGGTGCCACTTGGTCGGGCTCGCGTCCTCCATCGTCTGGATGACCATATCCTCGGGGCGGAGCCGCGAGGCGAAGCGGACCGACGCGGCGCGGACGCTGCGGTAGCGGTCGGCGAGGGGACCGTCGCCCCCGGCCTGCGGGAGGCCGCGGGTCGGAGCGCCACGCTCCGCCTGCGGGGTCGCGCGGGGTGCGGATGACGGGAGCGGCGGGGGCAGCATCGAAGCGGTCATGACGTCAATCCGAGGGGAACGGCGGGTGCGGGCGGACGCCGAACTTTAGGACGCTCACCCGTGCGGCGGCTCGCCCCCACCCCCGCCGCCACTCGACGAGCCGCGGCACCCGATCCCCCCGCCGCGCCCCGCTTCCTGCCCGCGTCGGCCGGTTGTGTTAGCTTCACGCCACGCATCACCCCCTTGGAACCTTGCCATGCCCAGCCCCGCGATGAATTTCGGCGTCCAGAGCTACTGCTTCCGCCACTTCAAAGACAACGCCGACGTGGCCGCCAAGGTCAAGCAGATCGGAGTCGACTCGGTCGAGCTGTGCGCGGTCCACGCCGACTTTTCCGACCCCGCCGCGTTCAAGGACGTGGTGAAGATCTATAAGGATGCGGGGGTGAGCATCGTGTCGCTGGGCGTGCAGACGTTCGAGGGGTTCGATAGCGAGAAGAAGTGGTTCGAGTGTGCGGGCGTCGCGGGGGCCAAGCACATCTCGGCGCACTTCAAGGTGGATAGTTTTCACAAGGCCGTGCCCACGACGGCCGAGCGGGCGGAGGAGGCGGGGGTGCGGATCGGGATCCACTGCCACGGCGGGTACATGTTCGGCGGGTCGCCCGACGTGATCGCCCACCTCTTAAAGATCGGCGGCGAGCGGATCGGCGTGATGATCGACACCGCCTGGTGCATGCAGATCGGGCCGCGGCAGGGCGACCCCGTCGCGTGGGTCGAGAAGTTCGCCGGCCGGATCTACGGCGTGCACTACAAGGACTTCACCTTCGACAAGGACGCGATGTGGAACGACGTGGTGGTCGGCACGGGCAACCTCGACCTGCCCGCGTTCGTGGGGGCGCTGGAGAAGGCGAACTTCGACGGCGTGGCGGTGATCGAGTACGAGGCGGACGTGGAGTCGCCCGTCCCGGCGCTGACGCAGTGCGTCGAGCGGATGCGGCAAAGCGCCGCATGACGTGAATCATCCGATGATGCGACGCGGCTTTGCCGCGCGTCCTTGGGTCGAACAAGCACGGCAAAGCCGCGTCGCTTCCTGCGTCAGTTCATGACGCGGAACCCGATGTCGCGCCGGAACCACGCGCCGTCGAAACGGATTTCCTCGGCGGCGGCGTTGGCCTTTTGCTGCGCGTCGCGGAGCGTCGAGGCGAGCGCACAGACCGTCAGCACGCGGCCTCCGGTGGTGACGAGCACGCCGTCGCGGTTCACCGTCGTGCCGGCGTGGAAGACCTTCACGTCGGGGTCGGACTCGGCGTCGTCGATGCCGCGGATGGCCTTGCCCGTTTCGTAGGGACCGGGGTACCCGCCGCTGGCGACGACGACGGCGACGCAGTGGCGTGGGTCCCACGACAGGTCCGCCTCGTCGAGGCGGCCCTCGCACGTGGCGATCATCGCGTCGAGCAGGTCGCCGCGCATGCGCATCATCAGCGGCTGGGTCTCGGGGTCGCCGAAGCGGGTGTTGAACTCGAGCACCTTCGGCCCGCCGGCGGTCAGCATGATCCCCGCGTAGAGCACGCCGCGGAACTCGACCCCGTCACGGCGCAGCGCGTCGACGATCGGGACCATCACCTCGCGGAGGATCGTCGTCATCGTCGCGTCGTCGACCAGGGGCGTGGGGGTGTAGACGCCCATGCCCCCGGTGTTGGGCCCGGTGTCGCCCTCGCCGGCCTGCTTGTGGTCCTGGGCCGAGTCGAGCAGGTAAAGGTTCCGCCCGTCGACGAGCGCGAGGATCGAGACCTCCTGCCCGACGAGGCGTTCCTCGACGACGACGGTCGAGCCGGCGTCGCCGAACTCTTTCTTCACCATGCAGCGTTCGAGGGCGGCCACGGCCTCGGCGTTGGTGGACGTGACGATCGCGCCCTTGCCCTTGGCCAGGCCCGCGGCCTTGACGACGACGGGGGTCTCGCGGGCCTCGACGTAGACCCGGGCGCGGTCGAAGTCGGTGAAGGTCCGGGCGTCGGCGGTGGGGATCGACACCGCTCGCATGAGGTCCTTGGCGAAGGCCTTGTCGCCCTCAAGCCGGGCGGCGTCGGCGACGGGGCCGAAGACGTGGCGGTCCTGTTTGGCCGCCTTCGCGGCGGCTTGCAGGCGGTCGGCAAGGCCGGCACATAGGGGGTCTTCGGGCCCGACGACGATGAGGCCGACCTTCTTGTCGCGGCAGAAGAGGTTGATGGCGTCGACGTTCTTGGTATTGACCGGGTCGAAGGCGAGCTTGACGTTGGTGCCGAGGGTGGCGGTCCCGCCGTTGCCGGGTGCGAAGAAGAGCTTGCCGCAGCGTTTGGACTGTTTGAGCTTCCAACCCAGGGCGTGCTCGCGGCCGCCGGCACCGAGGATGAGGACGTTGGTGTGGGTGTTGGGGGTGCCTTTGGGCATGGGCGGGAGAGGGTAGCGAAAGTGCGGAAGTGCGGGGGGAACAGGGAACAGGGAATAGGGAACAGGGAACAGGGAACAGTGCGCTTCGAGAGCGCACTGTTCCCTTCGCACTCCGCACTTTTCCGCGTCTGGCCATCCCGCTTAAGCGGGATGGCCGTCAGCGGTTCAGCCACTCCTTCACCACCGCCTCGGCCGGCTTGCCGCGGAAGGTGTAGGCGCGGTCCTCCGGCCCGCCTTGGGTAAACAGCCCCCACTCGTAGAGATACACGCCGAGAAACGGGTCATCTCCTTGCTGAAGCACCCTGCTCCACGCCGTGACGAACGACCGGTAACCCCGCGCCTGGGCGTCTGCGTCCGGCGGTGTGTCGCCCTCCGGCACGTAGTTCCACGGGTCACGCAGCGCCCACGGCAGGCTCGGCCAACCCACCTCCGTGATCAGGATCGGCTTGCCCTTAGCCTCGGCGAACGCCTCGAGGTCGCCGCGGATGCCCCGCCACCGCGCCGCGAGTTCCGCGTCGCTCGGGGCGTCGCGGTCCTCCGCATCCACCGTGAGGTCCCAGTACCCGCTGATCCCGATGAGGTCGAGCCGGTCCCAGAACACGACGCGGCCGTAGGTGTCCCACGTGCAGGAATAGGTCAACGCCCCGCCCCCCGGAAGGTCGGAGAAGCGTTGCCGGCAGGCGGAGATGACGCGCCGCCAGGCGTCGCCGTGCTCGGGCCGCAGGGTCGTGAGCAGTTCACACCCGACGACGAACACGTCGGCCTCCGCCTCCGCGGCGAGGTCGGCGAAGGACACGATGGCGGCTTCATAACTCTCCCACCAGGCACGCCAACCCCCCGGGCCGTCCGGCTCGATCTTGCCCCGCCACTCGTTGCCGCGGGGGTCGGTCAGGTTCACCTGCGGCATGAGCGACACGGTCATCCCGCGCTCCTTCGCCCGGCGCATCACCGCCAGCAGGTCCGCCCGCCGCGGGCCCCGGCCGTCGCTCTCGATCACCTCCACCCGCTCAGACGCGCCGTTTTCCTGGAACAGGGGCGTGACGACCTGCACCGCGTTGAACCCCATCGCCGCGATCTCGTCGACCGCGTCGAGCACGAAGCCCACGTCGCCGACGTGGTAGAGGTTCATGCCCACGCCGATCAGGGGCGTGGGGAACCTCGGCCCTGCGTCGGCGGGGGCGGGAGCGGTCGCGGCCGTCGCGCCGGCGGCATCGGGTGAGGCGGCGGGCGGCGTCGCCCACGCCGCGATGACCGAAACGATCCACACGAGCACCGACAGGCCCACGAGCGTCGCGGTCCAAAGGTTCAGGAGTGTGGCCCGCATCGGTCGGTCGTCGGTCACGGCGTAGAGGGCGGTGGGGGGCGACGCGGTCAGCCGGGGTGCCGCAGGCGTTTGACCCACTCGATCATGAGGAGGGTGATGAGGTACGCGTCAGCCTTGCCCGGGACGTTCCGGGCGACGGGGACCTGTTCGCCGGCGCGGGTCAGGGCGAGGACCGAGTAGGGCGGGTCGCGGCGTTGGCGCTCGGCGCGGTCGGGCTTGTCCACCTTGAAGCGGCGGAGCTGGGACAGGTCGACGTGGGTGGTGCCGAGGCCGAGCTTGCCCTCACGGACGGTGACGCCGCCGGGGTCGAGGCGGACGCGGACCGCCCGGCGGACGCCCAGGAACAGCGCCGCCGCCGCGAGCAGGAGCACGCCCGTCACCGCCCACCGCAAGGGGTGAAGCCCCCACGCCCCCGGCCAGCCCAGCCACGTCCCCGCCGCCCCGGCGGCAAGGAGTGTGCCCACCCCGACACGCAGGAGCCACCGCTCCGACGCGGTGCGGTAGCCGACGCGGAGCACGTCGCCGTCCTGCCGGATGCGGACGCCCGACCGGCCGGCGTGGTAGTCCGCGAGGTGTTCGGCGAGGGTCCGCCCGTCGCCGCGGGCCGTGCTGCTCCGCGCGTGTTCCGCCGCCGTCTCGGGCGTAAGGTTGTGTTTGACCGGGGCCATGCCGTCTCTCTCGTCCGGGTGTCGCAGGCCCCCGATCATACGCACTCGCTTGCACCGGGCCGCGGACCTGCCGCCCGCCGTGCTTGGCGGTGCCGTACGATGCGGGGATGACGCTCAAAACCTTTGTGACCGCCGCCGCCGTCGGCACCGCCGTCTGCCTCGCCCCGGCCGGGCGGGCGATGGTGATCCCCGACACGCCGCCGCTGCGGATGGAGAGGTCAATCGCCCGGGTCGTCGGCACGGGCGGCACCTACAACGAGGCGTACCGGGCCGCGAAAGACCAGCTCCCCAGCGGCAAGTCGCACTACAAAATCGAGCAGCAGCGCCGAGCCGACGGGACGTACAAGGTGACGCTGTCGTACTACAACTGACCGCGCATTACGCGGAGCGGGACGCGACAAGTGGCGGCGCTAAACGCGGAACGCCGGGGAGGACGCAGCTATTCACGGCGCTGAACAGAGGTACGCTGCGCCGGGTTAATCCTTCTCGACCTCGCTGGCGAGTTTGAGGACGTTGCCGCTGTCGTCCTTGTCGTTCTCGATGTAAAGCGCGGGGTCGTCGTCGCTGCCGTTCTTGGTAACCTCGTTGCCCTTGATCTTGCGGGTCGTCTTCTCGGTGAAGATGGATTTGACGGTGCCGTGGGCGTAGTTGCTGCCCCACTTCCACTTGACGTTGTCGCCTTCGCTGAACTTGCTAGCCATCGGGGTGCTCCGGGGGGGTGTGGTGCAGGGTAGGCGCGGTAAAGCCGCGTCGCTTCATCGGGAACGGGTTGTTCACACGAAGCGACGCGGCTCTGCCGCGTTTGATCCCCGGCGCGGCAAAGCCGCGTCGCTTCATCGGCAACGGGTTCTTCACACGAAGCGACGCGGCTCTGCCGCGTTTGATCCCCGGCGCGGCAAAGCCGCGTCGCTTCCTGCGGATGCCTCACCCGCGGTACGGCGTGACCAGCGACCACCGCTGCGGGCGCAGGCCCGCCTTGGCCGGGTTGCCCACGACGTACGCGATCACCCGTTGCAGGTGGTCCGCGTCCCACACGAACGGCGACCAGTGCTTGCGGGCCCAGGGAGACGGCGCGTGCCCGCCGTCGGTGCGGTACGACTCCATTGGGTGTTGGCCGGCGTCGGTAAGCTGCCGCGTGGCCTTGGCCTTGAGGTGCGACGCGATCTCGTCGACGTGCCGGGGGTGGCGGGCGATGACCAGGTGAACGTGGTCCGGCAGGATCGCCAGCGCGTGCACCCGGTACGACGCCTCCTCACACGCCTCGGCGAATCCGCGCGCGATGAGCTGCGCCTGCCGACCGGTAAACGCAACCGGCGGGTACTTCAGCGCCGCCTTGGCCGCCAGCCGCGTTTGTTGATCGTGTTGCCGGTGCGCGACCGAGGTGGTCGTGCCGGTTTTGGTGGCTGGCCCGAAGGCGAGCAGCTCGTACCGCCGGATGCAGTCGGACCATGATCCGCGCGGGTCGTTGGGGAGCCAGAACCCGTACGCCGAGAGGATCATGTGGTAGGCGAGGACCATGGGGTGAAGGTAGCAGAGACGGCGCGGCGGAGCCGCGGCGCTTCATTGGGAAAGGGTTGTTCGTAGGAAGCGACGCGGCTATGCCGCGTTTTCGGGAGCGCGGCCGAGCCGCGGCGCTTCGTGGGGGAGGGTTATGCCGCTCGGGTTTCGAGGGTTTGGGCGTCGGCGTCCTCGTCTTCGTCTTCGTCGGCGACTTCCCACTCGTCGTCGGGGGCGTCATCATCTCCACCGATGACGTCCTCGGCTTCGTCGAGGTCGATTTCGTCGGTGACGGTGACGGTGGGGTTGACGCTCGCTGAAGCGGGCTCCGTCGACGGAGGGGGCGGGGGAGGCGCGTCGGCCTCGTCGGCTTCGAGCATCTCTTTCATCGCTTCCCATTCTTCGGGGCTGATGAGGACCTCGCGGGCCTGGGCGGTCTTGTGGTGGCCGAGGATGCCGCTGGCTTCCATCTGCTCGATCATGCGGCTGGCGCGGGAGTAGCCGATGGTGAGGCGGCGTTGCAACAGCGACACAGACCCGCGGCCGGTGTCGAGCACAACGAGCACCGCGTCGTTGAAGAGCGGGTCGCGCTCCTCGTCCAGCGCGTCCGCGTCCCCGCCGGACTTGATCTGCACGAGCTGCGGCTCAAACGCCTGCTGGCTGACGGTCTTGAGGAACTTCACGGTCTTGCGGATCTCGCTGTCGTCGACGAGGGTGCCCTGGGCGCGGACGAGTTCGGACGAGCGGGGCGAGAGGAAGAGCATGTCGCCGTGGCCGAGCAGCAGCTCGCCGCCCTTCGCGTCGAGGACGATGCGGCTGTCCATGCCCGAGGCGACCTTCATGCAGACCCGCGACGGCATGTTGGACTTGATGAGCCCGGTGACGACATTCGCCTGCGGCCGCTGGGTCGCGAGGATCAGGTGGATGCCCACGGCCCGGGCCTTCTGTGCGATCCGAACGATTGACCCTTCGACCTCCTTGTTGGTCATCATCAGGTCCGCGAGCTCGTCGATGACGAACACGAGGTAGGGCAGCTTTTTCGGGATCCGCGCCGCCTCCATTTCGTCTTCGACGTCGAGGCGTTCCTTGATCTCTTCCCAGCCGAGTGAGTTATACGAGCCGATGTCGCGGACGCCGACCTCGGCGAGGAGCTCGTAGCGTTCGTCCATCTTGGTCACGGCCCACTCGAGGATCTGGGCCGCCTTGTTCATCTCGGTGACGACGGGGCACATGAGGTGGGGGATGGACTTGAACAGCGACATCTCGACCATCTTCGGGTCGACCAGCACGAGCTTGAGCTCGTCGGGTTTCTTGGTGAAGAGGAAGGACATGATGATGGAGTTCATGCAAACCGACTTGCCCGAGCCGGTGGTGCCGGCGATGAGCATGTGGGGCATGGCGTTGAGGTCCTGCACCAGCGGGAGGCCGCTGGCGTCCTTGCCCAGGAACATCGGCAGCTTCATCTTGCCGACGCGTTCGCGGTCGACGCTCATAAGTTCTTTGAGCCGGACCCGTTCTTTCTTGAGATTGGGCACCTCGATGCCGATGGTGTCTTTGCCGGCCATGTTGGCGACGATGCGGATGTTCGGGGCCTTGAGGGCGCGGGCGAGGTCGGAGTCGATGGCGTTGATACTTGAAACCTTCGTGCCGGGGGCGAGGCGGACCTCGAACAGCGTGATGACGGGGCCCGAGTCGATGTTGACGATCTCGCCCTGGATCCGGTATTCAAGAAGCGCAGCCTGGAGTTGTTCGCCCTGCTTCTGGATGATGGCTTCCATCTCCTCGCTGAAGCCGTTGTCGGGGTCCTCGAGCAGGTCGATCTCGGGGTACTGGTAGCCGGTGAGGTCCATCTCGCGGATGGGGGCCTCGTGGGTCTCCTGCTTTTTGGCGAAGTTGATGGGCATGTGGGCCATCTTGGCGCGGAGTTCGTCGGGGTCGAACTGCTTTTTGGAGTTGACGTAGGCGGCGGGGGCGTCGGCTTCGGCGTCGGCGGGTTCGGGTTCGGGTTCGGGGTCGGGGTCGGGGTCGGGTGCTGCGGACGCGCGTCCCGCTGAAGCGGGACGCGCCGAGGGTTGAACGACGGGTTCGTTCTCGTTCTCGTTCTCGTCCCCGTACTCGTCATCGACAACGGTGACGACGTCGGGCTCCTCAATCGGTGCACGCCGCTTCTTGCGCGGCAGTTCGATGCGTCCGCCGTCGAGGTCGTTCTCGCGTTGGGGGATGTCGCGGCGGAGGGCGTCGCCGATGCCCGCGAGGGACGGGACGCTGGGCCGGGGCAGCGCAGCGACGAGGCGGTGCACGCTGGGCAGGCCGTGGCGGGCGGCGGCGGTGACGCGGTGGACCGCCCCGGCGATGAGGCGCGGCAGGGCCATGACGAGGTGGTCCGCGGCGAGGAGTGCCCCGATCCAGAAGGTGATGCCGAGGATGAGCAGCGTGCCCGCGGCGGCGAAGCGTCGGGTCATTTCTTCGTGGATGAACACGCCGAGGAGGCCGCCCGGGCCTTCGGGGGGGCCGTCGAAGCCGGTGACGAAGCGGGTGGTGGCGACGGCGACGAGGCCCGAGGTGGTGGCGGTCATGATGAGCAGGCCGAGCGTGCGGAGGAGGCGCTGGTTGACCGGCCGGCCGGCGAGGGTGGAGGCGAAGTACGCGCCGACCCCGAGCATCAGCACCCACACGCCCGGCCCGACGACGAGGAACGCCTCGTGGGCGACGGCCGCGCCGAGGGGCCCGATCCAGTTGGCGGGGTCGGCGTTGGGGACGCCGACGGTGTGCGACGGCGCGTCGGCGGGGTCGTGGCTGAGGAGCGACGCGAGGACGAGCAGCCACAGGCCCAGCGCGACGAGCAGGCCCGCCTGCCGCAGGGCGTGGCGGTGGGCGGGGGGGTCGGTGTCCGGGGCGGTGGAACGTTTGGCCATGGCAAAAGAACCTGCGGGATCGGGGCGAACGACGGGCGCAGCATCGCCGCTCCCGTGGTGAGCATTATCGGCCGGTAGGTTTGTTGGGGGTGAAAGGAACAGAGACGTAGAGGCACCGAGGAAAGGCAGGAACCGCAGATTACGCAGATGGCGCAGATTGAAGAAGAGAAAGGAAGAAGGTGCAGAAGACAAGCCTCAACGGTTACAGCAGATCCGTTTTGTTTGTAGCGGGTGCCACACCTTGGCCGCTCGGGGCCAAGGTGTGCGAGCGGCCGCACACCTTGACGCAAAGCCGTCAAGGTGTGGCACCCAGGCCGGTAGGCGTTTTTAGGGTGAACCACAGGGACGCGGAGGCAAGACAGGAACCACAGATTGCGCAGATTACGCAGATGGAAGAAGAAGTAGGGCAGGGCTCGCCCTGCCGCAGCCATCTACACGGGAACCAATTCCGCCGTGGAGCATCATGTCGGCCACGCTCGCGGCAGGGTAAACCCTGCCCTACGAAAATCTGCGCGATCTGCGCAATCTGCGGTTCCTGCCTCGTTCCCGAGCGCTCACCACACCACCACCTCGCGCTCGAGGGCCACGCCGAAGCGGTCGGCGACGACGTGTTGCACGTGGTCCATCAGGGCGATGATGTCGGCGGCGGGCGTGCCGGGCGCGGCCGTGATGAAGTTTGCGTGCACCCCCGACACGCTCGCCCCGCCGAGGGTGTGGCCCTTGAGCCCGGCCCGGTCGATGAGTTGGCCGGCCGCGAGTTCGGTCGCTTGCGGGGGCGGGTTCTTGAAGCAGCAGCCCGCCGACTTTTCGCCTAGCGGCTGGCTGTTCTTTTTGTGCAGGAAGATCTCCTTCACCCGCTTGAGCAGGGCCGCGGGGTCGTCCGTGTCGAGGCCGAACTCGGCTTCGAGGATGAACGGCGCGGCGATGTTGACCCGGCGGTAGGTGAACGCCAGGTCGTCGGCGGTGCGGTCGTACACCTCGCCGTCGCGGCCCATGACCCGGACGCGGGTGACGGCCTGCCCGACGTCGCCGTACGCCCCGCCGGCGTTCATGCGGATCGCCCCGCCGACGCTCGCCGGGATCCCCGCGACGTGGGCCAGGCCGTCGAGCCCGGCCCGGGCGACCGAGTTGACCAGTGTGAACAGGTCCACGCCCGCCCCGGCGATCACGTGCGTCCCCTCTATATAGATGGCGCGCCACGCCGGGGCGTCGAGCCGCACGACCACGCCGTCGACCCCCGCGTCCCGCACGAGCAGGTTCGCCCCGGACCCGAGGGTGTACAGCGGCACGTCCGCCTCGCGGCAACGCTTCACCACCGCGGCGAGATGGTCGGGCGTTTGGGGGTGGGCGAGCACCGCCGCGGGCCCGCCGGTCTTGTACCAGGTGCGGGGCGCGAGCGGCACGTCCAGCGCGTGGGGGATGCCCGTGTCCCGCAGCAGGTCGGCGTAATCAGACCTACGGGTGATCGTGCTTGTCTTCGATCTCGTCATCGACCGCCACTCCATCGGCTTCGGCCGCTTCAGCGGCCGCTGAAGCGGCCGAAGCCGATGCAACACGACGGGCTCACCCGCGCCTCCACCGCCTCCACCGCCCCCACCGTCGGCTCCGGCGGGTCCGTCACCGGCATGTCGGGCTTCCTGTCGCACCCGACCATCCCCCAGCACACGGCCGCCAACACCATCGCCATCATCAGGCCGCTGTGTCTCATCATCGGTCTCCTTCGTCGTGCCGCTGTACCGTCTCGATCCACCCGCCGCCGAGCACGGTGTCGCCGGCGTAACACACCACCGCCTGCCCGGGCGTCACCGCGCTCACCGGCTCGTCAAACGCCACCTCCAGCGTACCGTCACCGCCCCCGGAAGCGTCGCCCCCGGAAGCGTCGCCCCCGTCGGCACCGACCACCCGCACCCTCCCGGGCGTCGGCGGGCTGTTGTACCGCACCTTCACCGAGCAGTCACGCCAGCCGCGCGGCACGTCGTCAATTAGCCAGTTCGTCTCGTGTGCCGTGCACCCGCCCGCCAGCAGGTCCGCCTTCCCGCCCACCGTCACCGTGTTCGCCGCCGGGTCCTTGTCCACGACGTAGATCGGATACCCCAGCGCCACGCCCACGCCCCGCCGCTGGCCGAGCGTGAAGTGCTGGTGCCCCGCGTGCGCGCCGAGCTCCGCCCCTTCCTTGCTAAGGATGCGGCCCGCGGCGAACCCGCCCGGCGTCCGCCGCTCGACCAGCCCCGCGTAATCCTGATCGGGCACGAAGCAGATCTCCTGGCTGTCGGGCTTGTCGAACACCGGCAACCCCCACCGCTCGGCCAGATCGCGTACCTCCGCCTTGTGCATCTCCCCGATCGGCAGCAGCATCTCCGCCAGCCGCGCCCGCGGCGTGCCGAACAGCACGTAACTTTGATCCTTGCCCGCATCCAGCCCGCGCCGCAAAAAGTCTCCCGACCCCCTCACATCGTCCGTCTCCGGGGGGCGGGGGCCGACCCGGGCGTAGTGCCCGCTCGCCACGTAGTCGCAGTCGATGTCCCGCGCGTAGCGGTGCAGCTTGCCGAACTTCAGCCAGTCGTTGCACCGCACACACGGGTTGGGCGTCCGCCCGGCGTTGTACTCGTCGACGAAGTAGTCGATGATCCGCCCAAAGTCCTTCTTGAAGTTCATCACGTAGAACGGCACGCCCAGCGTCGCCGCGACCAGCCGCGCGTCCGCGGCGTCGTTCACGCTGCAGCACCCCTGCTTGTGCGACCTTGGACCGCCGCCTCCCGCTTGCGGCTTAGCGCACGTCGCCCCTCCCCCTCCCCCCTCCTCCGCCTCCAGCGAGTCCTCACCGCCCAGCCGCATGAAACACCCGACCACGTCGTACCCCTCGCGCAGCAGCATCGCCGCGGCGACGGACGAGTCGACCCCGCCGGACATCGCGACGAGCACTTTTTTCCCTTGGCGCGGCATGACCGGCCATTGTACCGGGCCGACGCCGCGGAGCCGGGTATGATGCACCGTCCCCTTCACCCCCCCGCCCCCGATTCGGACCGCGCCGCTTTTCCCTCATCAAGGACCCCGCCATGTCGCCGACGCCTCACCCCCGCCCGCTGTGGACCCTGACCCTCGCCCTGGGCGTGCTGCTGCCGTGCTCGCCGCTCGCGGTGGCCCAGAACCGGATCGGCGAGGCGCTCGAGGACGCCGGCGACGAGATGAAAGAGGCCGCCGCCGAGGTGTCGGACCAGGTGAACGGCGTCGTGGCCGGCCCCGCGCCAAGCCTCGCCGCCGCCCTCGACCGCGTCGACGCCGACGCCGAGATCGTGCTCGTCATCCCCTCGATGAGCGACCTCAGCGAAGCCGTCGCCGAGTTTGGCGCGTCCACCGGCCTGACCGATTTCGCCCCCGACCTCGACGACGCGCTCGGCACGTTCAAGCGGCAGATGAGCTTCACCCAGGGCGTCGACGACGACGGGGCCATGCTCGTGGTCATCCGCGGCGTCACCGAAAGCCTCGAGGCGCAGATGAACGGCGCCGGCGACGTGCCCGAGCCCAAGGCGGTCATGCTCATCCCCGTCAGCGACTACGACGCGTTCGTGAAAAACCTCGGCGGCGACCCGACGCAGAACATCGCCGAGGTCACGATGAAGAACGACCAGAAGTCGGTGGTGAAAAAGCTCGACGGCTACGCCCTGCTCGGCGACGACGACGAGCCGACCCTGATCGAGGCGTACGAGGGTGCCGAGCGGGGCCGGGCCTGGGTCGACGAGCTCACCCCGATGCTCCGGGGCTACGCCGGCGACGCGCAGTCGTTGATCTACGTCGACCTGCGGAAGCTCGGCCCGGTGCTGAACGAGACCGTGAGCCAGGGCCTCGCCGAGTTTCAGGAGCAGATGCAGCAGATGAACGCCGACGGGGCCGACCCGATGGGCATGATGGGCGTCGGGTCGACCATGATGAAGCTCTACAGCGAGGCGGCCCGGACGATCCTCGACGGCACCGAAGGCGCCCTCTTCACCTTCAACCTCCAGGACGGCGGGCTGGGCCTCACCGCCATGCTCCAGCCGGCGGCCGACTCCGAGCTCGCCGCGTTCTTCACCCCCGCCGCGAAGGACGGCCAGGGCAAGGCCATGGCCCCGGGGATGGTGTCGAAAAAGCTGCTCGCCTCGACGCCCGACCGGCCGTACCTCTACGCCGCCGTCATCGACCAGACCGCCTTCCCGCTGGACAAGCTCGTCGACCGCATCGTCGCCTCGCTCGAGGGTGAGGGCGAGGAGGGGGGGGGGCAGGAGGCGAAGTTCCTGTCGATGTACACCGACTCGCTCAAGATGATGAAGGAGGCGCGCGGCGTCGCCAGCGTGTTCTACGCCCCCGAGGCGGCGGGCATGATGACCGGCGGGCTTTTCAGCACCCTCACGCTCTACGGCGTCGACGACCCCGAGGCGTTCATCGCCCAGCAAAAGGCCAGCGTGGAAAAACTCGGCGAGCTTGCCATCCCGCTCGACGAGATGCAGCCGCCCGCCGGCGACGACGCCGCGCCCGCCGGCGATGCGGAGGTGCAACAGGCCCCCGCCGAGATGCGCTTCGACACGACCTACGCCGACACCGCCCTGCGGATCGAGGGCGTCGAGGTCGACCAGTACAACATCACGATGCGGTTCCCCCCGGAGATGACCCAGCAGTTCAACCCCATGCTCGCCGCCGTCGCCGGCGGGGGCTACGGCGGGTACATCGCCCCGAAAGACGACACGGTCCTGGTCACCACCGTCACCGACCCGCAGTTCATCACCCGCGCCATCCAAGCCGTCGGCAAGGACGAGGGCATCGGCACCGCCGGCCCGGTCGCCCGGCTCCGCGACGAGGAGCTCCCGCCCGACCCGATGATGGAACTTTACATCAGCCTCGACGGGCTCGGCCGCACCGCAAACCTGTTCCTCCCGCTGCTCGGGGCCGGCGAAAACCTCGTCATCCCCGACGACCTGCCGCCCCTCGCGATGGGCGCGGCCGCCGATGGCGAGGGCCAAGGCGTCGCCTTCCGCCTCTTCGTCCCCACCGAATCGGTGACCTTCGGCGTCGACACCTACCGCCAGTACGCCCCCGAGATGCAGGACCAGCCCGGCCCCGCCGGCCAACGCGCCCCGCGCTGACCCCGCCGCCCCACTCCCCCGCGTAGCGGCAGACGCGCCAGCGTCCCGTGGTTCCCGCATCACGCACCACCCGCTGGTACCCGCCCAAACGTGTGGTTGTTCCTTTACTGTTGCATCATTCGAGCGGCGTTTGCATCTAATGCGTCAACGCGGGGTGCCACACCTCGACGGCTTTGCGGCGATGTGTGCAGGTGGCCAAGAGAGTAGCGGTTGGTGACGCGCACACATCGCCCAAAGCGGCGAGGTGTGGCACCCTCGTAAGTGCCCGAGACACCGAAAGGACCGGTATTCCACAACCCCCCCGGGGCGCTGGCGCGTCTCCCGCTACGCGTACCCCGCCACCACCGCGTCCCACCTGCCCTGCGCCTTGAGCACGTGCTCCACCGCCTCCCGGCCCGCGCCGCGTCCGCCCGGCAGCGTCGTCACCCACGCCGCCACCGCCCGCACCTCCGCCGCCGCGTCCGCCACCGCGATCGGATACCCCACCCGACGCATCGCCCCGAGGTCCACCAGGTCGTCCCCCACGTACGCCACTGCGCCCAGCGGCACCCCCACCCGCTCCGCCAACGCCCCGACCTCCGCCGCCTTGTCCCGGCACCCCTGTACCACCTCGCCCACGCCGAGCTCGCCCATCCGCCGCGCCACCAGCGCGCTCTGCCGCGAGGTAATCACCGCGACCCGCAGCCCCGCCCGCTGCGCCGCAACGATCCCCAGCCCGTCACGAATATGAAAATGCTTCGCCTCCCCGCCGTCCTCTGTGTAGACGACAACGCCATCAGTGAGGACGCCGTCAACGTCGAAGGCGATCAGTTGCACGTTGGCGGGTGAAGGCATGGCATCAGGGTATCGAACGCTTTCAGCTTGGGCGGGATCGCAGCGGGTGCCACACCTTGGTGGCTTTGCACCAAGGTTTGCAGGCGGTGAGCAGCATCGCACCTTGGCTCCAAGCAGCCAAGGTGTGGCACTCGGCTTGGTTCGGAACCACCCTCCCCCGGGGAGGGTCGGCCACGCTTCAGCGTGGCCGGGGGGGGGAGCCGCTCTGCACGGGGATGAGGCGTGACAACGCGCGCCCCCACCGGCCGGCTGCGCCGTCCACCTCCCCCGGAGGGGGAGGGGTTGAAGATAAGGCTTCCGACCCGGCTTCATACCGATGTTGTTGCCCCGCCGTCTTATCATGCCCCCGTGCCCGACACCTCGGAAGCCCCCGAACCCCGATCCCCGGATCCCGCGCCCCGCGGCGAGTACCGTGTGCGGCTGGACGCCTACGCCGGGCCGCTGGACCTGCTCCTTTACCTCGTCAAGCGGCACGAGATCGACCTCAACGACATCCCGATGGCGACCCTCACCGCCCAGTACCTCGAGCACCTGCGGGTGATCGAGACCATCGACGTGGAGACGGCCGGCGAGTTCCTCGTCATGGCCGCGACCCTGGTGGAGGTCAAGAGCCAGACGCTCGTGCCGCGGCTGCACGGGGGCGATGGAGACGACGCCACGGACTCCGATGCGGCGGACGCGATGAACGTCGACCCGCGGTTCGAGCTCGTGCAGCAACTGCTGGCGTACAAGCGGTTCAAGGACGCGTCGCTGACGCTCGACGAGCGGCGCGAGGAATGGGCCTACCGCTTCCCCGCCGAGGCGGCGGCGCCCCGGCGGGACCCCACGACCACGCAAGCGGACGGTGAAGCCGAAGCCGGGGGCCCGGGTGACGACGAGAAGCCGGTGGAGCTCGACCTCGAAGACGTGAACGTGATGGACCTGTGTGCCGCGTTCGGGCGGATGCTCGACTCCATCGGGTTCACGGGGGACCACGAGGTCACGTACGACGACACGCCCATCTCGCTGCACGCCGAGGACATCGCCGACCGGCTGGCGCGTGAGGCGGAAGCGGATGAGGGTGGGGGGGGCCGGGGGTTGACGCTGCGCGAGTTGTTCGTCGGGCGGTCGACCCGCAGCGAGATGATCGGGCTGTTTCTGGCGACGCTCGAACTGGTGCGGCAGCGGCGCGTGCGGGTCGAGACGGACGGGGCCAGCGGGGAGGTCCGCCTGCACCTGCGCCCCGAGTCGGACCAGGGCCCGCCCGCCGATGGGGCACCAACGGACTGGACGCACCCCGACACCGGCGAGGTCGAGTACGACTGGCCCAGCGAGCGGGAGCGCCGCCGCGCCGAGCGGCGGGCGCAACTGCGTGCCACCTACGCCGAGAAGCGCGACGCGGGGGAGGATGACGAGGACGAGGACCCATCGTCTTAGCCCGGCCGCTTGCGGCCGCAGTATTCCGGTATCTGCCACACCGCGGCCGCAAGCGGCCGGCCTAAGCGGACGCCCCCACCAAAGAAAACGCGGCCGCAAGCGGCCGCGCTAGGAGGGGGGTAGCGTTCAATGACGGGCCATCACGCCGCGCGGCGGCGGCGTGCCACCCCGGCGAGCAGCATCACCGCGCCAAGACCCGCGGCCGAGGGCGTCGGCACCGCGATGAGCTGGTCGGCGATCACCCGGTAGCCCGCGGCGTTGGGGTGCACGTTGCCGATCGGGGCGATCCCCGAACCGAACGGGTGCGGCTCGGGCACCTCGGTCCCCGCGGGATTCTCGTCGATAAACGTCAGCTCGGCCTCGCGGCCCAGGAACGGCGTGGCGGTGTCGACGTAGAACCCGTCGTACTCCGCAGCGAGGTCCTGGATAATGGCGTTGAGCTGCGGCCCGCCCTCGGCGAAGACCGGCGCGGCCGGGCTCTCGGGGTTGGCCGGGAAAGGGTTGAAGTACCCCAGCACGAACAGGTCCGCGTCGGGCAGCTCCTCACGGATGCCCGCCAGCACCTCGCCGTAGCTCTCCCGGTACGCCGCCAGCGTCGGGTCGATCAACTCGAGCGAGTTAGGCATCGGCACGACCGTCGCGAGGTCGTTGAAGCCCAGCGTGATGCTGACCGTGTCGATGGTGTTGCCCATGGCCCGCTGGTCCGCGACGGTGCGGCGGAAGAGCTCCTGCTGCGGCGGGCGGTCGTCGGGCTGGTAGCTGGTGTTCTGCAGTTGCAGGGGGACGTCGGTGCGGCCGACCACGGGGGGGACGCGGCCGGTGTTGTCCATGAAGCTGTCGGCGGTCTCGCCGTCGATGGCGAGGTTAACGACGTTCGGCCGCTCGCCGCGGATCGAGCCGAGGTAGTCGGCGTACAGCTCGACGTAGCCCTGATCGCCGTCGGACTGGATGTAGCGGAGGTCGGTCTCGCCGAAGGTGATCGAGTCGCCCAGGGCGACGTAGGTCGAGTCGGCTTGCCCGGGCAAGGCGACGGCGGCACACGCGGCGGCGGCAAAGAGGGGGGTAGAACGCATGAATTTCTCCGAGATGAAGTATCGAATGACGGAACCGGTGACGTTGCCGGTTTACCGAATCGCACCGTAGGGAAGCGGCGCGGGTGCGGCGGGAGGATGGTGCGGGTTACCTGATAATTGTGGAGGTCGAGACTTCTTAGCCCGGCCGCTTGCGGCCGCAGTGTTTGAATGAAAAGCAACACGGCGGCCGCAAGCGGCCGGGCTAAGAGGCGAACGCGCGCTCGATGCGTTCGACGACGTGGGCGAAGGCGGCATCGTCCATCGCCGGCGTCGCGCCGGCGGGGTCGATGGCGTCGTCGCCGCCGAGGGGGACCCAGCTGCGGCAGCCGGCGAAGGCGGGGCGGTTGGGCATCACGTGCGGCGTGGGCAGTCGGTACACCCGCACCCCCATGACGAAGACCGGGCGGTCGGGCTTGTAGTTGAACCGCATGTCGATCTGCGGCGGGAGCCAGACGTGCAGGCCGTCGAGTCGGTCGAACGCCTCGCGTGACGGCGCGGGCCAGAGGCCGGCGACCTCGGCGTAGCCCTTGATGACGACCTCGGCGGGTTCCTCGCCGAGCGGCTCGTCGCGGAGGCGGTAGGCGGGCTTGATCCAGTCGGGGCGTTCGTGCTCCCACGCGGGGAACAGCGCGAAGCGGTCGTGCTCGAGGCGGAAGCGGCCCGGCCCGGCGTCCTCATGGATGCCGCCCTTGCGGAGCAGCAGCGCCGTCTGCCCCGCGGTGAGCAGGTCGCAGACGGTGGACCATTCTTTCAAAGCGATATCAATCATGTTGTCGGTTTTTAAAGGAAGCGACGCGGCTCCGCCGCGCGGTGGGTTATGCAGAAGACGGCGCGGCGAAGCCGCGGCGCTTCATCGTGAGGTGGCGGCACGGGATTCCAGTTTTAGGAGCGCTTGTTTGCGGTCGACGCCGCCGGCGTAGCCGCGGAGGGTGCCGTCGCGGCCGATGACTCGGTGGCAGGGGGTGACGATCCACAGCGGGTTTGCTGCGTTGGCGCGGGCGACGGCGCGGACGGCGGCGGGTCTGCCCACGGCGTTGGCCAGCCAGGTGTAGCTGCGCGTTTCGCCATAAGGGATCGTCTGCAGCGCGTCCCACACGTCGCGCTGGAACAGGGTTCCGGCCGGGCGGAGCGGCAGGGTGAAGGCGGTGCGGTCGCCGCGGAAGTAGGCGGCGAGTTGGGCGGCGGCAGCGGCGAGGGGATCAGTTGCGGGGTCTCCGCGATCGGATGACTCTGGCGCTCCGCCGGTGTCATCCTTCACAGAGGGTAGATGTCGATACATCATCGCCTTCGACCTGCGGTCGAGCCGGAGAGCGACGGCGGTGCCACCGGGAACGGGCGCGGGCGGAGCGTCGATAAAAGTGAGGCGGGTGAGCGTGTCGCCATCGGTGACGGCGCGGAGGGTGCCGAGGGGGGTGGGGATGAGGGCGTCGGAGGTGGGGGTGAGGGTGGTCATGAGGAGACGGAAGCGCGGCGGAGCCGCGTCGCTTCATTTATAGGATTGACGATGGCGGTCATACAACCCGTCGAGCACGCCGCGGCGAGCGGGTCGCCGACGGTGGACCGTCCGTTCAGCGCTGTATCAACCATGTCATCGGTCCTGTGTGAAGCGACGCGGCGTTGCGGCGGGGTGTGGTGTGCGAGAGACGGCGCGGCGGAGCCGCGCCGCTTCATTTATAGGATTGATGGTGGTGTTACCACGTCCCTTCGAGCATGTGGCGGATGGCGTGGGCGACGCCGTCGTCGAGGTTTGAGAGGGTGTGGCGGTGGGCGAGGGCCTTGGCTCGGTCGACGGCGTTGGCCATGGCGACGGCGAGGCCGGCGTGTTCGAGCATGGCGAGGTCGTTGACCTCGTCGCCGATGACGGCGACCTGGTCGGCGGTGATGTCCTGTTGTTGCAGTAGGTATTGCAGGCCGCGCCACTTGGTGACGCCTTTGGCGAAGACCTCGGTGATGTAGACGCGTTCCTCGGCGGCGGCGGTGGGCACGCCGGCGAAGGCGTGGACGTCGACCACATCGCCGAAGGTGTCGATGATGTCGCGCTCAACAGCGAAGGCGCGGCCGCCCTTGGCGACGAGCCCGACGCGGAGCGAGTGGCGGAGGTCGTCGGGGGTGGGGTGTCGGATCTCGCCGACGGCCAGGCCGTTCATGGTGAACCATCGCCGGGTGTTGTCGTTGAGCTGGCCGTCGCCGGTCACGAGGTAGTCGCGGCCGGTGCGTCCGCGGTCCTGGTAGACGAGCACGGCCTCGGGGAGCGAGCGGAGGTGTTCGACGAGTTCGAGCACGACGTGGGGCTCGAAGGCGGCGAGGTCGAGCGCGGTGCCGGTGTGCATGTCGACGACGGCCGCGCCGGTGTTGAACACGCCGACGGTGAGGCCGGCCACGTTCGACAGGGCGCGGGTGGACTCGCGCCAGCCGCGCCCGGTGCAGGGCACGACGAGGGTGCCGGCGGCTTGAGCGTCGGCGATGGCGTCGGCGTTGGCGCGGCTGACGGTAAGGTCGGGTCCGAGCAGGGTGCCGTCGAGGTCGATGGCGAGGAGGCGGTAGTGCATGGGGTCCGGGGCTAGGGGCTGGGGTCCAGGAAAACCGCTTAGCCCATCATGGTTGGTACAGCCGCGTCGGGGAGCGGTCTCTCAACGACGTCACCCGAAGCGCCGCAACCTGATCCCAAGCCTAAGACCCCGGACCCTAAACCCCGGACCCCACGCGGTGGCGGAGGGCCAGGGCCAGGTCGGCGGCGAGGCCGTCGAAGACGAGGCCGGTGTTGACGTTGCTGTAGAGGCGCGCCTCGGCGGTGCGGAGCGCCTCGATGGCGTGGAGCCAAGGGTCGAGCGTCGCCTCGGCGGCGAGGGGGTCGGCGGGGTCGAGGCCCTCGGCGAGGGTGGCGATGCGGTGGCGGGCGCGGCCGGCGACGACGGCAAACATGAGGCCCGCGGCGGTGCGGTTGGCCGCCTCCTTGCTGGCGTTGTCGTGGGCCTTGACCCACGCCTGGGCGAAGGCCTCGACGCGGTCGGCCATGTCCCCGCCGAGCGAGGGCGCGGGTCTGCCGTCGGCCAGCCGGTCGAGCGCGGGGACGATGACGCGGGCCCACTCCACCAGGTCGTAGTCGCGGGCCAGGCCCGCGCGGCCGAGGCTGCCCGCGGCAAAGCCCGCCAGCCAGTCCCGCTCCACCGGGGCGAGGTCCGCGGCGTGGCGCTCGAGGTAGCGGTACATCACGTCGTCGGGCAGCGGGCCAAACGCGGTCCGCTGGCAGCGGCTGCGGATGGTGGGCAGCAGGCGTTCCTCCTGCGAGGTGACGAGGATGATGGTCGTGCCGCCGCCGGCCGAACTTGGGGGTTCTTCCAGCGTTTTGAGCAGCGCGTTCTGCCCGGTGGGGTTTAGCAGTTCGGCCTCGTCGACGATGAAGACCTTGCCGTGGCCGAGCTGGGCCGCGCGGTGCGCCGGGCCCAGCAGGTGCTGTTTGAGGACCTCGACGGGGATGGACAACAGCTTGCGGCCGCGGGTGGCGGCGTCGTCGCTGTAAAGGGCGAGCTCCTTGTTGACCACGTGCAGGTCGGGGTGGCTGGAGGTCAACATGCCGCCTTGCGGTTCGGCCGACGCGTGGTCCTCTTGCGGTGCGGGGTCCTTGAACATGAGGCACGACGGGCAGCGGCCGCAGGGCGTGACTCCGCCGGTGAGGCCGGTTGGGCGGTCGTGGCAGAGGAGCACGCGGGCGAAGGCGAGGGCGGTGGTGAACTTGCCGACGCCCGGCGGGCCGTGGAACACGTGGGCGTGGTGGACGCGGCCCGAGGCGAGCTGGGCGTGGAGCTGGTCGAGGGCGTGTTGTTGGCCGAGGATGCCTTGCACCGGGGCATGGTAGCGGCGGGGGTAAATACAACGGGGCGGCGGCGGCGGGTCGGCTCGTTCGCCCGATGCAAGTTCGGAACCATCAGTGGCACCGGCATCCTGCCGGTGGTTCGCCGCAGACGAAGTTGGTACCCGCATCGCCGATGCCTCGCCTCGGCCCGACGACGCGGGTCCGGCTGGTTCGCATATCATGAAGGGTCGCCTGCAACCGTCCTGCCGTGGGAGCGTCACCATGCCGTTGAATCTCAAACGTAGCTTGTCGTTGCTGGCTGTAATCTCGGCGCTGCTATGCCTGTCGGGGTGCGGGGACACCGCGAGGTCGGATGCGGCGACGGAGACGGCGAAGCCGGTGGCGACGCCGGCCGCGACCCCGGCCCCGCGGAAGCCGATGCAGAGCGACCCGGCGCGGCTGGACCCGCGGGCGCAGCAGGAGGCCGAGCGGGTGGCGGCGACCGCGGAACTGTCGCAGGCGGGGGCCGAGCCGATGGCTGCAACGCAGCCGCCGGCGCGTCAGCCCGAAGGCGAGATGCAAGCGGCACCGACACCGGCCCGCACGGCCGAAGGCGACGTGCTGGCGATGGCCCCCGGGGCGGAGCCGCTGGCGGAGGCGGAGCCGATCGATTGGTCCAAGGCATGGGAGGGGGCAACGGTTTCGCCGGGTAATGTCACGGCCTTCGAGACGACGATACCGCAGCGTGAGACCACCGCCGCACCTGCACCGTTAGATCGGCCCGAGCCGGTCGAGGCGGCACGGGTGGAACCGGTCGAGCCAAGCGTCACCGCCCTCGCCTCGCCCGTCCGCCTCGCCGACTACTCCGGCCGCAATCCCTTCCCGGACGAGGGCGAGTTCATCACCACGCCCCGACCCGCCCGCAAGGTCGGCGAGGCCGCCGCCCCGCCGTCCGGCCCGCTCAAGGTCGTCCCCTGGGACGAGGCCCACCGCCACGTCGGCGAGACCATCGTCGTCGAAGGCGAAATCGTCAACACGTACAACCACAACGACTCCATCGTCTTCCTCAATTTTGATAACGATTGGCAAGACAAGTTCTATATCCCCGTCTTCGACGACGCCTTCCCCGGCATCCCCGGCCCGGCCGAAACCTTCTATAAAAACAAGACCCTCCGCATCACCGGCAAGGTGACCGTCCACAAAGGCCGACCCAACATCGAGGTCAAGGACCCGGCCCAGATCAAGGTGGTGCGGTAGGGTCTAGGGGCTGGGGTCTAGGGTCAAGAATTCCCTGGCTAGAAGTGATGGAGCAGGCGCACCCTAAGCAACGGCCGGAGGTAGCACCCGACGGCAGCGGCTCAACTTGATGCTCCGGACCCAGTCCCAAGACCCCAGCCCCCAGACCCTACGCATGCCCCGCGACACGCACAACGCCACGTTGACCCGACGCCTCAACCTGCACGACGACCTCGCGCGCTTCTTTATCAAGTACAACGAGCACGAGGTCCCGGATTTCGAGCCCGGCCAGTTTGCAACGCTCGGCCTGCCCGACCCGGGGCCGGTGAACCCCGACTCCCCCGCGGCACGGCCGGGCCGCGGCCCGAAGCTCATCCGCCGGGCCTACTCGGTCGCCTCCGCCTCGACGCAAAAAGACGAGCTCGAATTCTATATCGTCCGCGTCGACGACGGCAAACTCACCAACCCCTTGTGGAGTCTCGAGGAGGGCGACACGCTGTTCATGAACCCCCGCCTCGGCGGGCACTTCACCCTCAACGGTGTCCCAGCCCCGCCGGACGGCGAAGCAAAGAACCTCGTGATGGTCGGCACGGGCACCGGCCTCGCGCCGTTCCGCTCGATGTACCTCACGTATCGTGACCGGGGCCGCTGGAACCGGTTCGTCATGCTCGACGGCTGCCGCCTGGCCCGCGACCTCGGCTACCGCGGAGAGCTCGAGGCCCTGGCCCACGCCGACCCGCACTTCACCTACCTCCCCACCGTCACCCGCGAACCGGCCGACTCGGATTACACCGGCCACCGCGGCCGCGTCACCGACCTGCTGCAACCCGACAAGTTCCGCGAGGCCGCCGGCTTCGACCTCGCGGCCGAGACGTGTCACGTCTTCCTCTGCGGCAACCCGCAGATGATCGACCAGGTCGAGGCCGACCTCGTCACCCGCGGCTTCATCGTACAGGACCGCAAGAACCCCGACGGGAACCTGCACTTTGAGCGGTATTGGTAAATTGAGCGAAAGGATTAAAATCAGGCGATGATGCACTCAATCGTAACGCAAGAGGGGCAGACCACGATCCCGCCTGAGGTTCTGCGGCGGCTCGGGGTTCAGGCGGGCGACTGCTTGATTGATGATGAACCGGAGGGCCGCATCGTGTTGCGTGCGGACGATCCGGTTAAGGCCGTGTCGGGGATGCTCCGCGACAAGATCACTGTCAGAGCCACCCGTGACTTCGAGGCCGAGCGTGAGGCGGCGCATCGACAGTGGGCACTGGACGGGCTGCGTTAGATCCTTGCTTTGAGGCATTGTCGATGGTTGCACCGTCTACCTTCCTGATCGATACGAACCTGATCACCCGGCTTGTCACCGGTGATCCAGCCGATTTAGCTGCCGCGTCCGAACGAGCCTTCCAGCGTGCCGCTCGCGGAGACTGGACATTCCAGCTTCCGGCACTTGTCGTAGGTGAGGCGGTTTTCCTCTTAAGTTCTTTTTACAAACGCCCACGCCAGGAAGTAGCGGAAGCACTGCGTGCGGTCATGGCGCTCCCGGGCATGCGGGTTCCCGAGGCCTCCGCGCTGCTGCATGCTCTGGACCTCTTTGAGCAGCGGCCCGCCCTGCATTTCGTCAACGCTTACCTGATCGCTTCGGCCGCACGGGCGGGCTTCGGTGTAGCCAGCCTTGATGCCGCGATCCGCAAGGCAGAGCTGGTGACCGTGCTTGATCCCGTAAATCTATGATTGGCCTGAATGTTCGCAGACGGTTGAACCGCTTGTCATCCGCCTTAATGCAAGAACAGCCGCAGGCCCGTCATCGCCATCACCATGCCGTGCTGGTTGGCGGCGGCGATGACGTCCGCGTCGCGGGCCGAGCCGCCGGCTTGGGCGACGTACCTCACGCCCGACGCGGCGGCGCGGTCGAGGTTGTCGCGGAACGGGATGAAGGCGTCGCTGGACAGCACGCCGCCCTCGCTTGACGCCAGCCACGCCGCCCGCTCGTCCGGCGTGATCGGGTCGGGGTTGCCGGCGACCTGCTTCAAGAGTTCCGCCCGCTCAAGGCCGCTCAGCTCGTGATACCGCACGAACGCCTCCGCCGTGTTGACCCGCTCGCTCTTCGGTAAACCGTCCGCGAACCGCAGCGACAGCGTCTTAGGGTGCATCTTCAGCCGCCAGCGGTCGGCCTTGTCGCACGCCAGCCGTGTGCAGCCGATGCGGCTCTGCTGCCCCGCGCCCACGCCCACCGCCTGGCCGTCGAACCCCACCGAGATCGAGTTGCTTTGCGTGTGCTTGAGCGTGATCGTGTTCACGATCAGCGTCTCCACCACCGAACCCGGCAGGTGCTTCGCCTCCGTCACGATGTTGCCGAAGGTGTCGGCGGTGATTGTCGCGTCGTCGGTCGACTGCTTGAGCGTCAGCCCGAACTCGGTGCGGCTTTCCGTCGGCGGGGGGCTGTAGCCCGGGTCCATCGTGAACATCACGTACCGCCCGCCCTTTTTCGCGGCCAACATCTTGAACGCGTCCTCGTCGTACGACGGCGCGATGATGCCGTCGGACACCTCGGGCTTAAGGAGTCGAGCGACGGTGATATCCACCGGCTCGGACACGCAGACGAAGTCGCCGAACGACGCGACGCGGTCGCTGCTCCGCGCCCTGGCGTAGGCGGTCGCCACCGGCGAGTGAACCCCTTCGTCGTAAAAGAACGCTTGACGGAACGTGTCCGACAGCGGTCCGGCCACCGCGGCCCCCGCCGGGCTGACGTGCTTGAACGACGCGGCCGCCGCCTTCCCCGTCGCCGCCTTGAGGTCCCGCACTAACCGCCACCCGCGGAGCGCGTCGAGCGCATTGATGTACGACGGCTCGCCGTTTATGACCCGCAGCGGCTCCCCCGCCGGCTGAGCGATGGCGGCGTGCGGTTGGTGAGGGTTGCAGCCGTATTTGAGTTGCATTTGGGTGTTGGGGGCTTAGGTGTTGGGGGCTTGGGTTGGCTGCATCAGCGCGGCGACTCAACCCGAGTCCCTAAACTAGCAGGTCGGTTTCTCCCAATGCCCAACACCCAAGCCCCCAACACCCTCCCATGATCTCCCGCCTCACCGGCACCCTCCTGTCCATCGAATCCGACAAAGCCCACGTCGACCCCGGCTTCGGGCTGATCTACGAGGTCTTGCTCCCCGCCTTCGCCGCGACGCGGCTGGCCGCCTCCACCGGCCAGCCCGTTACGCTCCACACTTTGCAGTTCATCGAGGCCACCGCCCAGGGCGCGACGATGTTCCCCCGCCTCGCGGGCTTCCCCAGCGAGCGGGACCAGCGGTTCTTCGAGCTGTTTGTCACGTGCAAGGGCATCGGGCACAAGCGGGCGCTGCGGGCGATGGTCCTCGACCCCGCGACCCTCGCCGCCGCGATCGCCGACCGCGACGCGAAGCTGATCCAGACGATGCCCGAGGTGGGCAAGAAGCTGGCGGAGACGATCGTGATCACCCTGAAGGACAAGGTGGACCGGTTCGTGAGCGAGGCCGCGTACGGCGGGGGGGCCAAGGGGTCGGGAAGCCGAGGGGCCGAGGGCGGCGGCGGCACCGGCGGAGGCCCGGCGCGGGAGGCGCTGGAAATCCTGCTGCAGCTCGGCGAACAACGGGCCCAGGCGGTGCAGTGGATCGACCGCGTCCTGCTCGCCGACGACGCGCCGACCGACGCTCAGGGCCTCGTCGCCGCGGTCTACCGCCTCAAGGCCGGCTCCTGAACATACGCCCCTTGGCGCGGAGCCCGCTTCAGCGGGCGTCCCCCCCCGCCACACCCACCCCGCGCCCCTTCAGCTTTTGTTCAACGTCACGAACCACCCGTCGCCGATCTTCTCGAACGCCCACTCGTCCGTCGTCTCCGTCTCGTCCGCCTTGAACACCACCGTCGCCGTCGCCGTCTCCAGCGGCGGCGTCTCGCTCTCCTCGCCGTACTTCAATTCCCGCATCTCTATAATCTTCGCGTCCTGACCCTCAAACTCCAACGTCATCAAGAACCCCAGGGCCTCGGCAAAAAACGCCTCGGGCTCCTTGATCGAGTTGACGATCTGACCCATCGCCTTCTCCGGGTTGTCCGACCCCATGACCAGCATCGGGTTGAACGTCTCGGGCAGGTACTTCTCCAAAATCTCCTTCGCCCGCGCCCCCGGCTCCGACTCCTTGGGCATCATCCCCATCGCCATCGCCAGCCCGCCGATCAACTCGTCCCGCCCCCGCGGCGAGACGCACTCGATAAACACCGGCCAGTTCGCCGTGTTAAACCCGTCCCGCGCCGCGTTGAACACCGCCTCGGGGCTCTCGTACGCCTGTTTCGACGACGTGTCCTGCGCCCTCGCCTCTCCCGCCCCCGCCACGATCAACAGCAACACCCAACACGGCACGACGAACATCCGGACAACGGGGTGATTCACAGACATTGGTAAACCTCGGGGGTGGAGCGGAACAAACGTTGCCGACGGCCGACCATTGTACCGCCCCGCCCGTCGGCGGCTCAACCGGCACGATGCCCCGACCGCCGCAGGGCCCGCGAGCTATCGCATATCATGCCCCGCCCCCCAACTTGCGCACACCCCCGCACTGTTCCCTGTTGCCTTTTCCCTGTTCCCTCCGCTCTTTCTCGCCCCCCACGCCATGGAAGCCCGCCCCCGCATCCGAAACTTCTGCATCATCGCCCACATCGACCACGGCAAGTCGACCCTCGCCGACCGCATGCTCATGGGCACCGGGGCCATGGACGACCGCACCAAACGCGACCAGCACCTCGACGACATGGACCTCGAGCGCGAGCGCGGCATCACCATCAAGGCCGCCGCCGTCTCGGTCGACCACGTCCTCGACGGCGAGACCTACGAACTCAACTTCATCGACACGCCCGGCCACGTCGACTTCCACTACGAGGTCAGCCGCGCCCTCGCCGCCTGTGAAGCCGCCATCCTCGTCGTCGACGCGACCCAGGGCGTCGAGGCCCAGACCGTCGCGAACCTCTACAAGGCCGTCGACGCGGACCTCGAGATCATCCCCGTCATCAACAAGATCGACCTGCCCAGCGCCCAGCCCGAGGACCGTGCTCAACAGGTCGAGGACGTGCTCGGCCTCCCCGCCGAGGACTGCATCTTCACCTCCGCCAAGACCGGCCAGGGCGTCACCGAGCTCCTCGACGCCATCTGCCAAAAGTGCCCCCCGCCCAAGGGCAACCCCGACCACCCGCTCCAGGCCCTGATCTTCGACGCGAAGTACGACGACTACCGCGGCGTCATCGTCTACTTCCGGATGGTCAACGGCCGCATGAAGAAGGGCGACCGCATCCTCATGATGGGCGCGAAACGCACCTACCAGGTGACCGAGCTCGGCAAGTTCCGCCCGAAGATGACCCAGACCGACGAGCCGTTCGAGGCCGGGGACGTCGGCTACATGGTCGCGTCGATCAAGACCCTCGAAGACGTCAACATCGGCGACACCATCACCCTCGACCTCGCCCGCGCCGACGCGCCGCTGCCCGGCTACGAAGAGCCGGCCCCCATGGTCTACTGCGACTTCTACCCCTCGGGCGACACCCAGTTCGACGAGCTCCGCGACGCCATCGCCCGGCTCCACGTCAACGACGCGAGTTATACCTACGAGCCGACCAACTCCGAGGCCCTGGGCTCGGGTTTCCGCTGCGGCTTCCTCGGGATGCTCCACATGGACATCATCCAGGAACGCCTCGAACGCGAGGGCAACGTGTCCCTCGTCCAGACCGCCCCGACGGTGACGTACGAGGTCGTCGTGACCGGGAAGGGCGGGGAAAAGGAGACGTTTCAGATCACCAACCCCGCCGACCTGCCGGACATGAGCAAGGTCCGGGAGATCCGCGAGCCCATCGTCGAGGCCGAGATCATCACGCCCACCGACAGCATCGGCGACATCATGAAGCTCTGCGAATCCCGCCGCGGGATCTATAAGAGCCAGAAGTTTTTATCCGCGGATCGCCAAATCCTCGAGTACGACTTACCGCTTGCGGAAATCATCTACGACTTCTTCGACAAGCTGAAGAGTATCACCAGCGGCTACGGGACGGTGGACTACCACGTCAAGGGGTTTAACGCCGACCAGTTGGTGAAGATGGACGTGCTCGTCAACGGCACGCCGGTCGAGGCGTTGAGCCTGATCGTGCACCGCAGCAAGGCCGAGGGCCGCGGCAGGCACCTGCTCAAAAGGCTGAAGGACCAGATCGACAAGCACCTGTTCGAGATCCCCCTCCAGGCCGCGATCGGCGGCAAGATCATCGCCCGGGAAACCATCAAAAGCGTCGGCAAAAACGTCACCGCCAAGTGCTACGGCGGCGACGTCAGCCGCAAACGCAAGCTGCTCGAAAAGCAGAAAAAAGGCAAGGACCGCATGAAACGCATCGGCACCGTCGATATCCCGCAAGAGGCGTTCATGAGCGTGCTCGACACGGGGGAGTGATGTACCGCTTTTTGACCGCTCTGTTAGGCGTAGTGATATTTGCTTCGGCTCCCGGAGCCGGTTCCGAGACGTATTGGATCGAGAGAGGTAACTACCTGCTTGAGCACGAAGCGGTGCCCGACGACGTGCCCGAGCCCCTGCGTCTTCTCGTTATTGGCCACAGGAGCGGTGAACCGCAGGCGGCTGAGAAGGCCATCAAGATCCTGTCGCAGGTCGCGGCGGACCCGCTGTCATATGATGAGGACGTCCGTCGGGCGGCCGTTGCGTGTGCTTGGAAATTCCGCCTCCAGGAAGCGGTGCCCGATCTGTTGAAGATGGCCAGCGACCTTGGAAAATCTTCAGATCTGCGTGAAGCGAATAGGGGCTACTTCCGGGAGTTGATCCTTTACAGTTTGGCTCACTGCCGTGACCCGCAAGCAGAAAACGTGCTCTCCGCCGCTCTACGAGAACCCGAAATCGAAGAGGGAACAAAGTTTCACATTGCAGCCGGCCTCGTAGCCATGGATTTGCAAGCCGGTCGGGATTTTCTGCTTGACCGCTTAGATGGTGTCCTTGCCGGTCGGGATAGCAGCAGTAATACGATGAGGACACTTCGGGCGTTAGCCGATGAAGCGTTGCGGGAGTCGGTTGCCGAAATAGCCGAACGTCTGCCGGATGCCGGATGGCGCGTCAGGCTCAATGATGTGGTGGAACGGATGCGGTTCAACGGGACGAAGCTGGATGCTGTACGTGCTGCGCTCGATGATGCGGCGGCTCGGCTAGAAGCCGTAATAGTCCTTGGGGAACGCGGCGGCTTGCATGACATGAATCGACTCAATGCGCTACGCCTTGTTCATGCCGGTGATGAAGCCACTACCCGAGCGATTGATGGAGCGATCCTCACGATAAAGCATCGGTTATGGCGCGAGCGCCGATGAGTATTGATTGGAGCGACCAATCGGCAGTGACATCAAACGTATCGGCACCGTCGACATACCCTATGCAACTTTACGCCGCGGGTCGGGTCGCTCGCTCGATCAGGTGCTGATGACCGGCCTCTAGCGCCGCCACTGCCTGCTCACAGTTGACCGTGGGGAAGGCGTCAAGGAAATAATCGAGGCTTCGGCCGCGCGCGAGCAGGTCAAATAACGCCTTGGCGCGCACACGGGTACCCGCAAAGCACCGTTCGCCGTGCATCACGTCGGGCTGAACGGAGATGAACCAACCTGCGGTCTCGCTAGTCATACGATAATCCTATGCGTTCAGAACCTCACCGCCAAACGCTACGGGGGCGACGTCAGCCGCAAACGCAAGCTCCTCGAGAAACAGAAGAGGGCAGGGACCACATGAAGCGCATCAGCACGGTCGACAGCCCCCAGGAAGCGTCTATGAGCGTGCTGGATAGGGGGGGTAACGATATAATCGTTCATCATGAAGGTGCTTAAATTCATCGTGGAACAGCATCCTGACGGGTTTATCGCCTACCCGTTGGGCATGAACGGCGTGGTGGTGGGCGAGGGCGACACCGCGGCAGAGGCTTTGACCGACGCACGCTCCGCGGCTGCATTCCACATCGCCTCGTTCGGCAGCGACGCTTTCACGGACCAGGAGGACGTGATCGAGGCGTTCGTGACCGAGTTTGAGGTCGCCGGATGAGCGGTAAATTCCCCGTTGATGCGCCGCGACGCAAGGTGGTGGCGGCCCTCACAACGCTCGGCTTTCGCATCATCCGCGACGCGGAGCATGTTTCCATGCAGAGGGTGAATCCGGACGGTACCTGCACTCCCCTGACTATGCCGGCCCACCGGACGATCAAGTCGTCGACACTCCGCATGATCTGCCGACAGTCGGGGATCGACCGCGATGCCTTCCTCGCGGCTTACCGGCAAGCGTAATTTTCATCCGTGCAGACCACCGCCTCGAGCGTGATGGTTGGCCGAGCATCACAATTCCGGTGCACAAGAATCAGGTGAAAGCGTCTATGTCAAAGACATCCACCAGGCCATCGCCCGCCGGCGTGGAACGTGGGGCGCGATTAACATGCCTCACACATGCCCCTGCCCACCGACTATTCCTGCGGCGTCATCCCGGTGCGGCGGGAGCACGGGCGGCGTTTTTATCTGGTGGTGCAGCACCACGCCGGTCACTGGGCGTTCCCCAAGGGCCACCCCGAGGCGGGCGAGCTGCCGCACGAGACCGCCGAGCGCGAGCTGCGGGAGGAGACGGGGATCGCCGGCGTGGAGCTGCTGCTCTCGCCGGCGTTCGAGGAGAGCTACAGCTTCACCAAGCGGTCGGGCAAGCGGGTCCGCAAGCACGTGACGTACTTCCTCGGCGAGGTCGACACCGCCGAGGTGACGGTGCAGCCCGACGAGATCAGCGCCTTCGCCTGGGGCGACGCGGCCGAGACGGCGGCAACGCTGAGTTTCGACGAGGGGCGGGCGCTGCTCGCGGAGGTCGAGCGGTTTCTTTCCGAAGAGGGCGTGGAACTCGGTCTGTAGATACAGAGGATTTAATAGCCGGGACGCTACGCGTCTCCGGGGTTCTCTGCGACCCCCGGGGACGCGTCGCGTCCCGGCTATTGCGCGTAACCCCATCAGATAGAGCGGCACTCCGCGCGGCGTGACAATTGATTGGCGAGACGGACGAACCTCAAGAAAAAATGCGCCACGCCGCGCGGAGCGGTCAAGTCGCCCGGCCGGCGGGACGATGACGTCACTGGCCGCGGTGTGCCTTGCCCGCTCCCTCCGGGGTGGGACCCCCAGGATCGGGGGGCTCGGGCAAGTCGCACACGGCCCGGCCGGCGGCGTGTCGCCCCGGCCGGTCGCGTGTCCAGGGGCCGACGTCGGCCCCCACGCAGCCCCGTCCCTTCCGCAAGGAGAGTTGATATGTCGCATCGTTCCCGCAAGGCGCAGGGTTTCACCCTCGTCGAAATCCTCATCGTGGTGGTGATCCTCGGCATCCTCGCCGCCATCGTCATCCCCCAGTTCACCAGCGCCTCGGAGACCGCCAAGGCCTCCAGCCTGACCAGCCAGCTGCAGACCATCCGCAGCCAGTTGGAGCTGTACCAGGTCCAGCACAACGGCGATTACCCCGCCCTGACCGCTACGTCGTGGGCCCCGCTCACCGGCACGACCGACGTCAGCGGCGCCGCCGCCACCACCGGCACGGTGTACGGCCCGTACCTGCAGAAGCCTCCCGTCAACGCCTTCGAGAACAGCAGCGACCTCATCCTCACCTCGACCGGCACGCTCGGCACCGCCGCCACCGGCAAGGGCTGGCTCTACGACTCGTCCACCGGCGAGATCAAGGCCAATATGGCCAAGCAGAAGGCCTACGACACCAACCTGCTCGTCAGCCCCGCCACCGAGAGCGACGACATCAAGGCCTACTAAGACGACCATCATCCGATAACCCCAGGGAGCCGTGGCGTTTCGCCGCGGCTCCCTTTTCGTGTCGATGCACGAACCATCACGACCATCCCGCTTAAGCGGGATGGCCCGGGTTTGACGCTTCGACCTTCAGTCGCTCCCCGAATCACCCGATCAGATCCTACGGCTCACACCCCGCACCCGGAACCCGTTATGAACCTGAACACCCTCCGCTACGCCAACGCCGTGCTCACCGTCATCGCGATGCTGCTCACGCTGAACCTTTACGTCCTGCTCGCCGGGACGCCCGCCGGGTCGGCGCTCTCGCCGACGAGTGAGGCCCGCGCCGGCGACGCCCGCGGCGTCGGGTCCCAGGCCGAACGCCAGCAGGAGATCCTCCAGGCCCTCGTCGAGTTGAAGCTCGGCGTCGACCAGATCAACACCACCCTCACCGGCGGGTCGCTGCGGGTAAAGGTCGAGGACAACGCCGAGAGAAGCGAGTAATCCCCACGCTTCTTAGCTCGGCCGCTTGCGGCCGCAGTCTCCGACGACACCGCGGCCGCAAGCGGCCGCGCTAAGACGACGACCCTCATGCGATCCCCGATCCCAGCCCGCCGCGCCCACGCCTACACCCTCGTCGAGGTGTTGATCGTTGTGACCATCCTCGGGGTGGTCAGCGCGGTGGTCGTGCCGCACATGCTCACCGCCGGGTCGATGGGCGTGCAGGCCGCGGCCCGGGCCGTCGTCTCCGACCTGATGTTCGCCCAGAACGACGCCGTCGCCGCCCAGGCGCCGCGGACCGTGACGTTCCTCCCCGCCGAGGAGCGCTACGAGCTGCGCGACGAGGAGGGCAACCTCCTCAGCGCCGCGTGGATTAGCGGCAAGCAGCAGAACTACACCGTCGACTTCACCGAGGACACGCGGTTCCAAGGCGTCACCATCAAGAGCGCCGCGTTCGGCAACGACAACGAAGTGACCTTCGACGACCTCGGTTCGCCGGACAGCGGCGGCGAGGTGATCGTCGAATACAACGACCAGCGCTACGCGATCCGCGTCGCGGCGTTCACCGGCCGCGTCACCGTGACGAAGCTGACCGGCTGACTCTTCCGGCGAGATGACCCTCATGATCCAGGCCTTCAGACGATCCAGCGTGATGCCCATCGGCGTCGATGTCGGCGCGCATGGGGTGCGGCTGCTGCAGTTGGCGGGGGGGTCCAACGGGCTCACCGTCGTGGCTGCGGAGCACCAGCCGCTGCCCGCGGGCCTGACGATCAAAGATGAGGGGTACCACACGCGGGTGGCCGATGCGTTGCAGACGGCGCTCGGCCGGGGCGGGTTCAAGGGGCGTCGGGTGGTGAGCACGCTGCCGGCGGCGGCGGTGGGGGTCAAGAGCGTGCGGATGCCGCCGATGCCCGGGCCCGAGCTCGCCGGGGCGGTGCAGTTCGAGGCCGCCGAGCGGATGCCCTCGGACCGGCCACGGATCGTGCAGCACCTCAAAGCCGGCGAGGTCCGGCAGGGCGACGACGTGCGGCAGGAGGTCCTGCTCCTCGCCGCGGACGAGGCGTTCATCGAGGCGCACGTCGCGGCCCTGGCGTCGTGCAACCTCCGGCCGCTGGCGATCGACTCGATCCCCACGGCCCTGACCCGCGTCGTCTCCACCCGGGCGGACCTGCACCCGCGAGGCGGCGAGGCGCCCGCCAAGGTCGTCATCGACGCGGGCCACGGCTCGACCAAGGTGCTCGTGGCCCGCGGCGGCCGCGTCGTGTTCTTCAAGATGATCGAGCTCGGCGGGGCGGCGCTGGACAAGGCGGTGGCACGGGCGTTGAAACTGCCCCTCCCCGAAGCGGCCGAGCGGCGGCAGGCGCTGGCGGGAAGCGATGCCGCCGATCAAGCGACCGGCGGTAGCCCGGCGACCGCGGCGGTGCTCGACGCGCTCCGCCCGACGCTCACCGAGTTAGGCCGGGAGATTGCCCTGTGCCTGCGGTACTACGGCGTGACGTTCCGCGGCGCGCGGCCGCTGCACGCGCTGCTCGTCGGCGGGCTCGGCGGCGACACCGTCCTGATGAACGAGCTCGCCAAAGCCGCGGGCCTGGAGCTGCGGCGGCACGACCCGCTCGCGGCGATCGACCCGGGCCCGGCGGCCAGAGCGATGCCGGCGGGCGGCGCGGCGTGGGCCGTCGCCGCCGGGCTGTCGCTCCGCGGCGGCCGCCGCGAGACCGACGGCCCGGTCCTGCTCGACCCCGGCGAACGTGCACGTGAACCCGAACCCGAGGCGGTGGCCGTATGAACCACGTCGACTTCTTGCCCCCGTCGTACCGCCGCCGCCAGCGCCGCATCGCGCGGACCTACCGCCAGGTGGCGCTCGTCGCGGTCGCCGCCACACTCCTGGGCTTCTGGGCCGTCGCCCTCGAGGCGAACCACTACGGCCAGCGCAAGCTCGCCGAGCAGCTCGAGTCCTCGGTGCAGGCCAAGGCGGATCGGCTCACCGTCCTTGCCCGCATGGACCGGACCTACGCCGCTCTCACCCGGCAGTCCGAGGTCTACCGTGAGCTGTCCCAGCCCGTCTCGTACACGCAGGTGCTCGGCGTCCTCGCGACGCTGCTGCCCGACGAGGTGGCGGTGACGGACCTGCTGCTCGAGTCGGTCCGCCCGACGCCCCGCAAGGCGTCGGACAAGCCCGACAAGAAGGCGGCGAAAACCAAGGTCAAGCAGGACGACTTCATCCGCGTCGAGCTCGAAGCGCTCGCGCCCGACGACCTGTCGGTCGCCACGTTCGTGAGCGAGCTGGACGCAAACCCCCTGTTTTCCGGTGTGAAAATGCGGTCGAGCCGCTCGGTCGAGACCCGCGGCGTGTACGCCCGGCAGTTCCGGCTGACCGCGTTGGTCGACCTGGATCGCGATTTCGAGTGGACCGACCGACAGGAGGTGGCCCGTGCCGATTGAGAAGGACCAGGCCATCACGCTCGGCACGATCGCGGCGCTGGCGGTGGCGTTCTGCCTGTTCGTGTGGATGCCCGCCCGGTCGGAAAACCGCGGCTACGCCGAGCGGATCGAGGCGGCGCGGGCGACCCTCGACACCGGCCCCGGCGACGGGGGCGCGCTGACGGAGCGGGACCGCGCGGTGAAGGACCTGCAGCTCCGCGTGAACGGGCAGGACCGCTACGTGCCCGAAACCGCCGAGCTCGCTTCGGTGCTGCGGAGCCTGACCGAGGCCGTGCGCGGCCGGGGCGTCAACGAGCACGAGCTCGAGACCCTCGAGACGACCGACTACGCCCGGTACAGCGTCATCCCTGCGCGGCTCGCGTTCCACGGCGGCTTCGGCGAGGCGTTCGGCGTGCTGCAGGACATCGAGACGATGCCCCGGCTCATCCGCGTTGACCGGCTGGAGTTCCGCGCCGGGTCCGGCCACGGCAGCGCCACGCCCACCCTCGACAGCTCGATGCGGCTGAGCACCTTCCACAGCAACGACGCCGGAGGCGGATCATGAACGACCAGCTCAAACGCCTGTTTGACCAGGCCACCGCGGACAAGAAGAAGCTGGGCATGATGCTCGGGCTGCTCGCGGTGGGCCTGCTCCTTTGGGGCCGGCTGATGCTCAAGCAGGTCCCGCAGGTCGCCACCGCGACGGGCGGCGGGGCGGTGGCCGCTGCCGTGCAAGGTGGCGAAGCGTCCCGCGCCGGCCGGGAGACGGTCAAGCTCGCGCTGCCGACGCCCGTCGACCGCGACCTCTTCGCCCTCGCCGCCGACCATTACCGCGCCATCCCCGTCAACACGGAAAGTCAACCCGACTTACCAAAGTTGGACCTCGGCCCGTCCGATGAGTCGGTACGCAGGGCGGTCCTAGAGGACGCCCGGGGCCTGAGGCTCCAGAGCGTGACCCTCGGCGACGTGCCCGCGGCGTTCATCAACGGCCGGCTCGTCCGGCTCAACGCCACGATCGACGGGTTCACCCTCCTGCACTGCGACGAGCGGTCCGCCGTCCTCGAGAAGCACGGCACCAAGGTCCGCATCCGCATGTAAGCCTTCCGCGTCGGATCGCTTGCCCGCCGTTCCCCCCACCCACTTCCCCGGACCGTAACCGCCGGACCCGTCAACCCGGAACCCGACCCCCCGGAGGCGAAAGGCAAGGAGCTTTGCAATGACCGCTTGGGATCTTAAACACGTCCGAAACGTCGTCCTGGCCAGTGGCCTGGGCCTCTCCCTCAACGCCCCGCTGCTCGCCCAGCCGGTCGCGCCGCCCGCCGAGCCCGACACCCCGGAAGCCCCGCGCCCGGCCGCCCCCGAAGCCCCCGCCGAGCCCGTCGGCCTCTTCGACCAGGGCGACGAGAACCTCGACGGCCAGGACGTCGCCGTCGACTCGCTCGGCCAGATCGACATCACCGTCAAGGACCTGGAGATCACCAAGGTCCTCCAGCTCCTGTCGATCCAGAGCCAGCGCAACATCGTCGCCAGCCGCAACGTCTCGGGCAAGGTCTCGGCCGACCTCTACGGCGTGTCCTTCCACGAGGCCCTCGACGCGATCCTCACGCCCAACGGCTACGGCTACGAGGAAAAGGGCAACTTCATCTATGTCTACACCGCCGCCGAGCTCGAGGAACGCAAGAACCTGCTCCGCAAGACCGAGACCAAGATCGTCCGGCTGAACTACCTCAGCTCGACCGACGCGGCCGCGTTCCTCACGCCGCTCCTCTCGCAGAACGGCAGCATCACCGCCTCGGCGTCGCCCGACGCGGGCATCCTGCCCAGCGAGTCCGACGCCGGCGAGAACAGCTTCGCCCACCCCGACACCCTCGTCGTCCGCGATTTCGAGGAAAACATCGCCGAGATCACCGATATCCTCGGCCGGCTCGACGTCCGCCCGCAACAGGTCCTCATCGAGGCGACCATCCTCCAGGCCGCGCTCACCGAGCAGAACGCCTTCGGCATCGACTTTGCCGTCTTCGCTAACTTCGACGCGCTCGACTTTGCGAACCCGCTCAACGCCGTTGATAACTTGATCAACGGCACCGGGCCCGCCGGCGAGACCGGCACCGCGCTCCAGGCCACCCCCGGCAACACCACCACCGGGGCCAACAACGTCAAGATCGGCCTCGTCGGGTCCGACGCCGCGGTCTTCCTCCGCGCCCTCGACTCGGTCACCGACAACACCGTCCTCGCCCGGCCGAACATCCTCGTGCTCAACAAGCAGAAGGCCGACCTCCTCGTCGGGCAACGCCTCGGGTACCTGTCCACCACCGTCACCGACACGTCTGAAACCCAGACGATCGAATTCCTCGACATCGGCACGCAGTTGACCGTCCGCCCGTGGATCAGCGACGAGGGCACCATCCGCCTCGAGCTCCGCCCGTCCGTCTCCGACGGCACCACGCGGCTCGAGGGCGGGTTCATCATCCCCGACCAGACGACCCAGGAACTGGTCACCAACATCATCGTCGAGTCCGGCCAGACCGTCGTGCTCGGCGGGCTGTTTAAGGAAGACACGCAGGTCGGCCGCAGCCAGCTGCCGTTCCTCGGCGACATCCCCATCATCGGCGCCGCGTTCAAGGGCCAGGACGACCTGCTGCAGCGGTCCGAGGTCATCTTCATGGTCAAGACCACGATCATGGACAACACCACCCTCACCGCCCGCGGCGACGAAGCCCTCAAGCGCATCGAGGACGCCCGCATCGGCATCCGCGACGGCATGCTCCCGTTCAGCACCGACAAGATGGTCAGCAGCTACCTCCTCAAGGCCCGCCAGGCCCACGACGCCGGCGACGATCAGAAAGCCCTGTGGAACGTCAACCTCGCCCTGCACCTCAGCCCCACCTCCGGCGACGCGCTCCGCCTCAAGGAAGAGATCACCGGCGAAGAGTTCGCCTACTTCGACCGCTCGCTCTTCCAGGGCATGACCGACGACCTCATCGACACCGAGATCGAGCGGATGAACCCCGGCATGAACGACATGGACGACAACGCCCCGCTCGGGGACGGCGAAGACATCACGCGGCTCGACGTGCTCGAGAGCGACCTCTTCGACGCCCCGACCGATAAGTCGGCCGCCGCCCAGCCCGCCGAGCCGGAGAGCCGCTTCAGTGATGCCGTGGTCGTGCAAATCCCGATGGTGGAACAGCCCGCCCCCGCCCCCGGAAGCAACGCCCCAGGAAGCAACGCCCCTGGAAGCGACGCCGCCCCGGTGGACGTGCAGACCGCTGAGGCCCCCGCGGCCGAGCCGGTGGAAGACGGCGAGTTCGTCCCGTTCTCCATCGACACCGAGGTGACCGAAGTCGACACGATGCCCGATGAGTTTCGTTGACCCCAACCCGAACCACCCAACCCGACGGAGGGGCACACGCCGTGTGCCCCTCCGTTTTTCGTTCTCGACCCCGCCAGTCGCCTCCCCCCGTTAGCCGCCGGGCTCGCCACGGCGCTCACGCCGCCCGGAGCGCCGGGCCAACCCCGGCGGCTAACGCCACTCACCCTCCACCCGTGCCCGCCATGAAAACACGCCCTACCGTCGCCCTCGCCCTCGTCGCCCTGCTCGTCGTCGCGGCCGGCTGCACCAACAACAGCAAGGCGAAGTGGAAGCAGGACTCCGCCGACCGGTGGAACGCGCTCCGCTCGGCCGCGATGCTGGACATGGCCCAGGGCCAGTTCGATTCGGGCGCGATCGACCAGGCCGAGAAGACCGTGCGCGAGGCCGCCGCCATTGACCCGAAGCACGCGGGCCTGCACCTGCTCGCCGGGCGGATCGCCCTGGAGCGGAGCCAGCTCGAGCGGGCGTTCCGCATGTTCGAGCTCGCCACGAACTTCAACCCCAACAACGCCGAGGGCTTCTATTACCAGGGCGTCGTCCTGCAGCGGTGGCAGAACCCCGAGGCGGCGCTGGCCGCGTACCGCAAGGCGTACGAGCTCGACGGCGAGAACCCCTCGCGCATGCTCGCCGTCGCCGAGACGCTCGTCTCGCTCGACCGGCTTGACGAAGCCGTCGAACTGCTCGAGGCCAAGAAGGTCTACTTCGACCAGAACGCCGGCTGCCGCGCGATGCTCGGCCACCTCTACTCGATGCAGAACAAGCACGACCTGGCGGTGGAGAACTTCCGCCAGGCGGCGCTGTTGGACCCGACCAACGGCCGCCTGCTCGAAGAGCTCGCCGCCAGCCAGCTTTCGGCGGGCCTGCACAAAGACGCGGTCGAGTCCTACGTCGCCCTGATCGCCAAGCCCGAGTACGCCGGCCGGCCCGACCTGTTGCGATCCCTCGCCACCGCCGAGTCCGCCATCGGACGCCACGACGCCGCCCGGCAAATCTACATCGACCTCACCCGCGCCCAGCCCAACAGCACCAACGACTGGGTCCGCCTCGGCGAGCTCTGCTGGAAACTCGACGACCCCGGCGGCACCCTCATCGCCGCCAACCGCGCCATCAACCTCGAACCCAAACGCCACGAGGGCTACCTCCTCGCCGGCCTCGTGTGGCAGAAGCGCGGCCGCCTCGACGACGCCCTCAAGATGTTCGACCGCGCCTCGGAACTCGCCCCACGCAGCTCCACCCCGCTGATCCTCCGCGGCCTGTCCCTGCAAAAAGCCGACCGCATGGCCGCCGCCGCCGAAGCCTACACCCAGGCCCTGCAACGCAACCCCGGCGACCCCCGCGCCCAACGCCTCCTCTCGCACCTCACGCAGGTCTCGGAAGTTTCACCCTGAGCCGGACCGCCCCGTGCCGGGACGCTGTTTCTCCGGATCCAGCGGGTGCCACACTGCGTCCCGGAGGCTTCGCGGAGGGTGCGGTTTGAAGACCGCAAATGACGTAATGCAATGGTCAAACCCGCACACCGCACCCGCCCAAAGCGGCGGGATGCAGTGTGGCACCCCAAGCGGGCCCGCGCGCCACCCGAAGCGTCGCACGGCACCTCTGCACCACGCCTCCTCCGCCGCACAACCCGCACACCCGGCACACTCAACTCCCCCGACCCGCTGACCGAAAACAACCGGGGCGGTCCGGCTTGACCGCCCGCTCACCGCTTGTTTCACGACGACCGGACCGGGAAGCGATGCCTCAGCTCCAACAACCCGTCCTCCACCCCGCCGCCGAACGCGCCCACGCCCTCGGCCTCACCGTCGTCCGACTGCTCGGCGGGGGCGACGTCCATCCGCTGCACGAACCAACCTGCTTCGACCGGGTCCTCCTGCAATCTTCAATGTTCCGCGCCGCGATCTCGTCGCACCTCCCGTCGCTCCATGCTGCCGGCACCCGCGTCACCCTCTGGCCGGGCGTCTCACTCGTCCCGATCCACCACGCCACCGACGCCCACGCCGATGGCGACCCCGAAACGCTCGCCGCACTCCTGCTCTCCACCGACCTCCTCGCCAGCGATCAGCTCCACAACCTCTGCTCCGCCGCGGGCCTCGACCACGCCGCCACCGCCGCCCGCCTCGCCGCCGCGGGGCTGCCCACCCCCGCCGACGCCGACCGCCTCGCCGCCGCGCTCGGCTTCCTCCACGACGACGCCGCCCGCGCCGCCGCCGACGCCGCGTCCCTCGACAGCCTCACCGCCGAGCTCACCGACACCTACGAAGAGCTCAGCCTCATCTACAAGCTCTCGAGCAGCATGGCGCTCGACCACCCCGCCGACGACTTCTTCGATGAGGCGTGCGCCGACCTCCGCGACACCGGCGGGTTCGACTCCGTCTCCATCTACCTCTGCGGCGACGAGCCCCGCCTCGGCGAGCTCCGCGGCCGACTCTTCACCGCCGGCCTCACCGCCGACCAACACGCCCAAGCCAGACGCCTCGGCGAACGCCTCATCGCCGACCACGGCGACTCCCGCGACGCCGTCCCCCTCGACGACACCGCCGCGCTCGGCGGCCTCGCCGACGGCCTCGCCTCCCGCGTCCTCACCGTCCCCCTCCGCGCCGGCGCCACCCTCGGCGTCCTCTTCACCGGGCAGCGCGACGACGGCGAAGCCTTCGACTCGTTCAACCTCAAGCTCTGCTCCTCGCTCTCCACCAGCCTCGGCATCTTCCTCGAAAACACCCTGCTCTACGGCGACGTCCGCGACATGTTCATGGGCACCCTACACGCCCTCACCGCCGCCATCGACGCCAAAGACTCCTACACCCACGGCCACTCCGAGCGCGTCGCCATGCTCTCCCGCGAGCTCGCCAAGGCCGCCGGCCTCGACGCCGAAACGGTGCAGCGCGTCTACCTCTCGGGCCTCGTCCACGACGTGGGCAAGATCGGCGTCCCCGAGGCCGTGCTCTGCAAGCCCGGCCGGCTCAGCGATGCCGAGTTCGACCTCATCAAGATGCACCCCCGCATCGGCGCGAACATCCTCAAGGACATCCGCCAGATGAGCGACCTCATCCCCGGCGTGCTCTACCACCACGAAAAGTTCGACGGCAGCGGGTACCCCGACGGCCTCGTCGGCACCGACATCCCGCTCTTCGGTCGGCTCATCGGCCTCGCCGACGCCTTCGACGCCATGAGCTCCACCCGCACCTACCGCGCCGCGCTCGACCCCGACCACGTCCTCGCCGAGGTCCGCCGCTGCGCCGGGACCCAGTTCGACCCCGGCCTCGCCGCGGTGTTCCTCGCCCTCGACTTCACGGAATACCACCGTATGGTCGGCGTCCACCAGCGCGCCGACCGCCTCGCCGCCCAACGCCTCGCCGGAGCCGCCTGATGAAGATCACCCACGAAGAACGTGACCAACTCACGGTGATGTCGCTCCGCGGCGACCTCGTCGGTGAGGAGGCCAACCGCTTCCGCCGGGCCGCCATCGAGCGGATGGACGACGACACCCGCGACTTCGTCGTCGACCTGTCCGAGATGGAGCGGATCGACTCGCAAGGCCTTGAAGCGCTTTTGTGGCTGCAGGACCGTGCGGCCGAACGCCTCGGCCAGGTCCGCCTCGCCGCGTGCAGCGAGCCGATGCAACGCATCCTCACGATGACGCGGCTGGCGACACGCCTCGAGTCGCACGACACCGCCGACGCCGCGGCCGCCAGCCTGTTCTGATCCGCCTCCGGGAGCCACCATGTCCGTCGCCACCCCGCCACCCCCGACCGCCGCCCCGCCCCGCGTCGGCGACCTGCTCCTCGCCCGGGAGATGGTCACCCCCGACCAGATCGCCCAGGCCCTCGCCTACCAAAGCAGCAGCGGCCACCGACGCCTACTCGGCGAGGTCCTCGTCGAGCTCGAGTTCGTCACCGCCGAACAGGTCATGGCCGTCCTCGCCGAGGCGTGCGGCGTCCCGTTCGCCCGGCTCACCCCCGACACCCTCGACCCGAAGCTCGCCGACCTCCTCCCCCGCGAGTTCCGCGAGGAACAGCACGTCCTGCCCCTGTTCCTCATCGAGGGCAAGCTCACCCTCGCCGTCCCCGAACCCACCAACCTCTTCGTCGTCGAGGAGGTCGAACGCCTCACCGGCCACCCCGTGCAGGTCGTCGCCGCGACCCTGAGCGACATCAACGCCATCCTGCTGAACCACCACACCGACGGCAACGTCTTCGTCATCGACGACGTGATCGACGGCGTCGACGCCGAGGTGTCCGTCGTCGAGAAACAGGTCACCGACCTCAGCAACCTCGACAGCGCCGCGCCCGGCTCGCCGGTGATCAAGCTGGTGAACTACATCATCTTCCTCGCCGTCCGCGACGGCGCGAGCGACATCCACATCGAGCCCGACGACCAGCGCCTCCGCGTCCGCTACCGCGTCGACGGCCGGCTGTACGAGAAGATGACCCCGCCCTACGCGATGCTCCCCGCGGTGGTCAGCCGTATCAAGATCATGGCGGGCCTGGACATCTCCGAACGCCGCGTCCCGCAGGACGGCGGCATCACCATCATGATCGACAAGCGGCAGGTCGACCTCCGCGTCTCCACCTGCCCGGGCAAGTTCGGCGAGAAAGTCGTCCTCCGCATCATCGACACCAAGAACGCCATGACCGGGCTCGACGCGCTCGGCTTCGGGCCAAAGATGCTCGAAGACTACAAACGCCTCATCCACGAGCCCAACGGCGTCGTCCTCGTCACCGGGCCCACCGGCTCGGGCAAGTCCACCACCCTCTACGCCTCGCTCAGCGAGATCAACGACACCGCGATCAACATCTCCACCGTCGAGGACCCCGTCGAGTACAACCTGCCGGGCATCAACCAGTTCCAGGTCCAGGACAAAGCCGGCTTCACCTTCGCCGGCGCGCTGCGGGCCCTCCTCCGCCAGGACCCCGACGTCGTCATGCTCGGCGAAATCCGCGATATGGAGACCGCCAAGATCGCTACCCAGGCCGCGCTCACCGGGCACATGGTTCTATCGACGTTGCATACCAACGACGCGCCCGCGGCGGTCACCCGACTCTATAACATCGGCGTCGAGCCGTACCTCGTCGCCGCCGCGATCCGCGGCGTCCTCGCCCAGCGCCTCGTCCGCAAGATCTGCTCCGCCTGTAAGGAGCCGGTCGAGGCGTCGGCGCAGGTGGAACACACGCTTGAACGCATCAACCAGGGCGGCGTGCAGATCGACACGCTGTACCACGGCACCGGCTGCACCAAGTGCCGCGACACCGGGTACGCCGGCCGGCTTGGCATCTACGAGCTGCTTGTCCCCGACGACGAGGCGCTCGACCTCATCAGCGGCGGCGCAACCCTGCAAGAGCTCCGCCGCCACGCCGCCGCCTCCGGCGGCTACACCACCCTCCGCCGCGACGGCCTCGACAAAGTCAAGGCCGGCCTCACGACGCTCGATGAACTATTCAAGGCCACGGCGACGTGAGCTCTGACGAAACCCGAATGAAGAATGACGACATGTGCTTCATCGGTGGGTTCGGCCGGTGCCGCGGCGATAACGCACAGCCTACACCCTAGACCCCGAACCCTAGACCCTACGAGATGCCCCACTACGCCTACAAGTTCCGTGACGCCCGGGGCGAGGTCGGCAGCGGCACGCTCGAGGCCGCCTCCGTCGCCGAGGCCGGTCAACGCCTCCGTGGCGAGGGCAAGTTCGTCGTCAACCTCACCGAGTCCCTCGGCGGCAAAGCCAAGAAAGCCGACGACCCCGCCGCCGCCCGCAAGAAGCGCGTCAAGCGCGAACACGTTATCACCTTCGCCCACCAGCTCGCCGTCATGGTCGACACGGGCGTGTCGATCTCCGAAGCCCTCGCCTGCATCGCCGAGCAGTGCGACGACGCCGCCTTCAAGGCCGTTCTCAGTGACGTCGCCGAGACCGTCGAGTCCGGCGGTGAATTATCGACCGCTCTATCAAACTACCCCAAGGTCTTCCCCCCCATCATGACCAGCCTGCTCAAGGCGTCCGAGGTCAGCGGCACCATGGGCCCGATGCTCGAACGCATCAGCAGCTACCTCGGCAAGGAGCACCAGACCGTCAAAAAGATCAAGGGCGCGATGACCTACCCCGCGGTCATGCTCGTCATGATCCTGTGCGTCACCGTCGGGCTGCTCGTGTGGGTCCTGCCCCGATTCGCCGGCATCTTCGAGTCCAAGGGGGCCGCCCTCCCCCTGCCCACCGTGATGCTCATGACCATCTCCGACACCCTTATCGGCGGGTGGTACTACTGGCTCGCCGGCCTCACCGCCGCGATCGTCGGCTTCACGTTCTTCCGACGCACCCCAGCCGGCCGCTCCACCCTCGACCGCGTCAAGCTCTCCGCGCCGATGCTCGGGTCCCTGTTTTCCAAGCTTTACGTCACCCGCGCAACCCGCACCATGGGCGTCATGCTCCACGCCGGCGTCCCCATCCTCGATATGGTCGCCATCGTCCGCGACGTCACCGACAACGTCCACTTCGCCCGCCTCTGGGACGACGCGGACGAACGCCTCCGCCAGGGTGCCCAGCTCTCGGACGTGCTCTTCGACTCGCCCCTGATCCCCAAACCCGTGTCGCAGATGATCTACGCCGGCGAACGCGCCGGCCGCATGGGCGCCACCATGATGAAGATCGCCGACTACACCGAGATCGAGTTCGACGAGCAGGTCAAGACCACCACGAACTACATAGAGCCCCTCATGGTCGCCGTCATGGGCGGCATCGTCGGCTTCGTCGCCATCGCCCTGCTCCTGCCCATCTTCAGCGTCAGCAGCGTCGTGAGCGGGTAGACACTACCACCTCGGCGGCGGCCGCTTCAGCGGCCGGACTCAAAGTCTAAGCTCGACGGATCGATAAACTCCTCCGACGGATACATTGCGTAGCGATCCGCAACGGCGGCGTCCTCTGTGGATGCGAGCCAATCGGCCGCATCTCCTTTTCGCTCATCTACCTCAACGCCGGCCTGCCGCAGCTCATTTGCGAATCGTTCCATTGCGTGACGATCAGCGAACTCGTCAAGCCGAAGGATCCGGAAGAAGCGCTTTCGCGTTTTGACCCAGCACTGATGGAACGCATCGCGGACATAAGGGGCAAGCTGGCCCGCAAAATCACAGTCAAGCCCGGCGCGGGTAATAAGTTCCTGGACGTCGATCAGGTCCTTGCCTCGGTGCTCGGCCGTCATCCCGGAAGCAAGTTTCAACTCGATCAGGGGTTCAAGTCTCAGGAATCGAATACCATCTTTTAACACCCCGGCTTCTTCGGGGTCCGGGAAGGCCACGGGCTTGGGCTTCCCGTCGCCGGGGAACTGCCCGCTGATGAGAAAGACGACCTTCACCCCGCTGGTCACGTCCCGCATCGCCTTGCTTCCGCGAAAGACATGGACATAGCCGAGCCCGTTCAGCCTCTCATGGACCATCGAAAGCCCGTCGCGACTCGTCAAAATGTCGACGTCGTCGGTCGCCCGAACGAAGCCGTATCGGCCCAAAGCCAGGCCGCCGGACACGGCATAAGCAACACCCAGAGACTCCAGCTTCGTGGTGATGCGGCGCAGTGTTTCGTAGACCTTACCTTCACTTTCAAAGAATCGACTGATTTCAGCCATGGCAAAATCCGTGTCTTTGCTTAGTCGCTCAATGTAGATCGGGCTGGCAATCGTCGGGGAGATCGTTTCGGGCATGAAGGCTCCAAGGCGGTGCTACATCATACGTCCATCCCCTCCGCCTCCTCAGCGCGTTCCATGATGAAGCGGAAACGAGCCGAGGGGTCTTTGCCCATCAGGTCGCTCATGACGCGGTCGGTTTCGAGCTGGTCGGCGATCTCGACGCGGAGCAGGCGGCGCGTCGCGGGGTTGAGCGTCGTCTCCCACAGGTCCTTAGGCATCATCTCGCCGAGCCCCTTGAACCGTTGCACCTCGGCCTTGCCGTTGTGCCGGGCGAGGAAGCGGTCGCGGGCCGCCTCGTCCTCGACGTACACCTTCTCCTTCGCCATGTCGATGCGGAACAGCGGGGGGGTGGCGATGAAGACCTTGCCGTCCTTGATGAGTTGCGGGAGGTGTCGATAGAAGAAGGTTAATAGCAACGTGGTGATGTGGTGCCCGTCCGAGTCCGCGTCGGCGAGGAGGATCACGCGGTGGTAGCGGAGCTTGGCCGGGTCAAACGCCGAGCCGATGCCGCAACCCATCGCGGTGACCAGGTCGCCGAGCTCCTTGTTCTCCAGCACCTTCTTCAGGTTTGCGTTCTCGGTGTTGAGCACCTTGCCGCGAAGCGGCAGGATCGCCTGCGTCACGCGGTCGCGCCCCTGCTTGGCGCTGCCCCCGGCCGAGTCGCCCTCGACAATGAACAGCTCGCTCTCGCTGCGGTCCTTCGTCGAACAATCGCTGAGCTTGCCCGGCAGCGTGAGCTTGTTCGTCGCGCTTTTGCGAGAGACCGACTCGCTCGCCGCCCGGCTGGCGGCCCGTGCCCGGCTGGCGGCGATGATCCGTGCCACAATCTGCTCCGCCACCGAGGCGTTGCTGTTAAGCCACTGCTCTAGCGCGGGGCGCAGCGCCCCGTCGACGGCGGACTGCACCTCCGGGTTGTTCAGCCGCTCCTTGGTCTGGCCCTGGAACTGCGGGTCGGGGATGAACACCGAGAGGATGCCGACGAGCCCCTCGCGGATGTCCTCGTGGGTGATCTTGACGCCGCGGGGCGTGAGGTTGTGCGTCTCGATGTAGTTACGGACGGCCTTGGTGAGCCCGGCCCGGAAGCCGTTCTCGTGCGTCCCCCCGGAAGCCGTGGTGATCCCGTTAACGTAGGACCGCAGGTGCTCGTCGGTCGATTCGGTCCACTGCAGGACCAACTCGATGCGTTCGCCGTCGCTCTTCTCGAGCGTAAACGCGGCGTCATGGATTGGGCGGGCGTGGCGTTCGTTGAGCACCTGTTTGAGGTAATCCGCGATGCCGTTCTCGTGCTGGAACGTCTGCCGCGTGCTGTTCACCTCGTCCACGAAGGTAATCTTGACGCCTTTGTGCAGGAAGCTGACGGTTTCGAGCCGTGCGCGCAGCGTGTCGGGGTTGAACTCGGTCTTGGGGAAGATCGTCGGGTCGGGCGTGAAGGTGATGGTGGTGCCGGTGCCGCGCGCCTGGCCCTTTTTTTTCAGCAATTTTGTGGTGGGGGCGCCCTTGGCGAAGTCCATGCGGTACTCGCCGCCGTCGCGTTTGACGGTGGCGATGAGCTGCTTCGAGAGGGCGTTGACGACGGAAGCCCCGACGCCGTGCAGGCCGCCCGAAGTTTTGTAGTTCCCGGTGCCGTCGTTCTCGAACTTCCCGCCGGCGTGGAGCTCGGTCAGCACTAGTTCGAGGCCGGTCTTGCCGGTCTTCTTGTTCTTGTCGACGGGGATGCCGCGGCCGTTGTCGGCGACGCTGACGGTGTCACCCGTCTCGTGCAGGGTCAGGGTGATCTCCGTCGCGTGACCGTTCATGGCCTCGTCGACAGAGTTGTCGAGGACCTCCCACGCGAGGTGGTGCAGCCCGGCGGACGACACCCCCCCGATATACATGCCCGGCCGCTTGCGCACGGCCTCAAGGCCCTGCAGGACGTCAAGTTGGTCGGCGGTGTAGGCCATAAAGATAATCTCGCGCAAAGGCGCAGAGGCGCGGAGGGAGTCTAAAGATCGTTGACGAGGCGTGAGATGCCGTGTTTGATGAGCGGCTTGCCGAAGTTGATGAGGAGGCCTAGCTTGAGGCCGCTGAGTTTAAGGTAGGTGATGACCTGCTTACGGTGGACGGGGGCATCATGCTCTACCGACTTCAACTCGACCAGTACCTTCTTCATGACGATCAGGTCGACCCAATACGCTTCGCCCAAGGTTTTGCCCTTGTAAACCAGCGGGATGTGCGCCTGCCGAGCCACGACGAGCGACCGACTTTCAAGCTCATGAGCGAGCATCAACTCATAAACCGACTCCACCAGCCCGGGTCCAACCGTCGAATGGATCTGGTAAGCGGCATCAACAATCTGCGTAGCGATCTCATTCTCATGCATAACTAAGCGCCTTAGCGGCTTTGCCCGAGCTTTCTATTCTCCAGGCTCCGGTGGAGCCGCCACCTCCTCCGGTACGATTCGGACCAGCTTGCCGTTTTTCTGGATCTCGACGCCCTTGCCGCCGCGGCCGGTGGTGCGGTATTTGACGGTCGAGACGGTCTTTGTCGCGCCACGGTTGGTTTCGACGGTGAGGAGGTCGCGGTCGCCGGTCGAGGCCTTGAATCCGAGCAGTCGATCGCCGTCGGAAGCGGAGGGCTTGTCGAGCTTGATGAGCTGCACGCCCTTGCCCGGGCCCGAGAGATAGTTGACGTCGCCGGCGGGGCAAACCATCGCCCGGCACTGCTCGCTGGCGGCGAGGATGGTCTCGCTGCCGTCGATCACCGACACGCCGACGACGGTGTGGCCCTTGCTCGGCCGGGCGAAGCGGCGGCCGCTGCGGGTGCTTGGCTCGACGAACCCGCCCACCCCGAACCGCAGGGCGTAGCCGTCGGACGACGCGGCGAAACCGTGCGTCGCCGGCGGGTGGTCGGCCCCCACCACTTCCTCGTAGTCCCGCAACGATCGCGGGTCAAAAGACACCACCTCGACCACCCGTTCGCCGTCCTTGAGCTTGAAAAGTTTCTGGATGGGTTCGCCGTGCCCGGTGCTCGCGGGGATGTCGGCGAAGCGGGCGGTGTAGCACGTCCCAAAGTTGGAGAAGAAGCCCAGCGTCGCCCGGGTCGACCCCGCGACACACGCCAGCACCCGGTCTCCCTCGCGGATGCGGCTCTTGCCCGGCTCCTTGATTTCCCGCTGACGTTTGATCCAACCGTCGGCCGTCACGAGCACGTTGCAGTCCTCGGCGATGATAAAATCCTCGGCGGAAAACTCCGGCTCGTCCTCGGTCTGTTCGATCAGCGTCCGCCGCCTCGCGTGGGGCGACTTGCCGTGCTCGGCGATGACGCTTTCGATCTCTTCCCGGACGATGCGCCACCGGCCGGACCGCGTCGGGTCGGCGTCGTCCTCGTCCAGCAGCTTGCGTATCTCCCCGGCCCGTTTTTGCTTCTCTTTCAGCTCGTCGGTGACCAGGTTGATCTCTAACTTCGCGAGGCGGTAAAGCTTGAGTTCCAAGATCGCGTCGGTCTGCTCGGCGTCGAGTTGCTCAAACCGGGCCATGATCTTCCCGGCCGCGTCGGCCTTACCGTTCGAGGCGCGGATGATGCGGATGATCTCGTCGAGCGCGTCGAAGATGAGGGCGAAGCCCTCAAGGATATGGACCCGCTTCTCCAAAGCGGAAAGCTCGTGCTGCAGGCGGCGGGTGACGACGCCGAGGCGGAAGTGCAGGAAGTGCCAGAGCACCTCCTTGAGGCCGAGCCTGGCGGGCGCCCCGACCTCGGGGTTCTCGGTCGGGACAAGGGCGGTGAGGTTAACGTTGAAGTTCGCCTGCAGGGCGGTGTGCCTATAAAGATACGCCAGGACTTTTGCCTCGTCCGCGTCTTTCTTGAGTTCGAGGTCGATGCGGGTGTCGTCGGTGGAAAGGTCGTTGACGTCCAGCAGCAGCGGCATCTTGCGGTTGTTGACGACGTCGGCGATCTGCTGGATCAGGTTGGCCTTGACGACGCCGTAGGGGATGCTCGTGATGCAAAGGGTTTTGGTGGTGCGGGTGGCGGTTTCCGGCGGGCCGGGCTCGATAGTTCCGCGGAGCCTAATCGCGCCGCTCCCGGTTTTGTAGATTTCGGTAAGTTCCTGTTTCGTGTTGGTGATGTGCCCGCCGGTGGGGAAGTCGGGGCCCTGCACGACGGCCTTGCCGACGAGCTGTTCGTCCTTGACGTCGGGGTTATTGAGCAGCTTGAGGCAGGCGTTGCACACCTCGGCGAGGTTGTGCGGGGGGATGTTGGTGGCCATGCCGACGGCGATGCCCGACGAGCCGTTGACCAGGAGGTTGGGGAGCTTCGCGGGCAGGACGACGGGCTCGGTGCGGGTGCCGTCGTAGTTGGCGCGGAAGGTGACGGTGTCGCGGTTGAGGTCGTCGAGGAGGGGGGTGGCGGCGGGGGTCAGCCGACACTCGGTGTAGCGGTAGGCGGCGGGGTTGTCGCCGTCGACGGACCCGAAGTTGCCGATGCCCTCGATGAGCGGGACGCGCATGACCCACGGCTGGGCGAGGCGGACCATGGCGTCGTAGATCGCCGCGTCGCCGTGGGGGTGGTAGGACCCCATGACGGTGCCGCAGACGGTGGCACTTTTGCGGGGCTTGGCGTCGGCGGTAAGCCGCTGCTGCCACATGGTGTAGAGGATCCGCCGCTGCACCGGCTTGAGCCCGTCGCGCACGTCCGGCAGCGCCCGGCTGGTGATGACCGACAGCGAGTAGTTGAGGTATCGCACCTGCGCCGCCTCATGCAGCGGCACAACACGGAGGCGATCTTCGCCCCCGGGATCGCCCCCGCTGTCGACGGTCGCCGCACCGTCTCCGGCGTCGCCATCCGATCCCGGGGTGGCGGGTGCGTCGAACAGAGAATCATCGCTTCCGGTTGGTTTTTTGCGGCGTCGTGCCAAAGCGGATAAGCCTTCCGTGGCTTGAGCGGTCGCGGACGGAGAGACACCCTACCACCCGTCGCACGGGTTTTCACCGCGGTGTGGGCGGGGGTGCACCAACCCGACCCTCATGCCCCGCCGCGTCGCCGCGTGACGGTGTTCGTCGGGTAATTGCTCGGTTCATTCGGCGTCGACGTAGAGCGTGCCGGTGGTGTGGATTTTGGCGCGGAGGCCGCCGTGGAAGGGGTGTTTGAGGAAGTCCTGCACGCCGGGGGCGATGGCGCGGTCCATCCACTGGCAGGGGGTGCATTCTTGGCTGCCCTCGAAGGTGATGCCCTGGAAGGTGAAGCGGCGATGGAGGTATTGGCTGAGGTCGACGCCGCGGACGAGGAGGTTGCGGCGGAAGACCGAGGCGGGGAGGAGCTTGAGGCGGAAGCGGCGGCGGACCTCGTCGACGACGGCGGCGTCGAGGAAGGTGACCTGGGCCTTGCCGCCGGGCTTTTCGCCGAAGTATCGGTCGCCCTCGAGGCCCATGTCGGCGACGGCGTGGGCTTCGGGGACGGAGCGGATGCCGTGCTGGAGGCGGCCCTGGCCGTGCTTGGTCCAGTAGTCGTGGCCGGGTGAGATGTAGATCGCCTCGAGGGTGGCGGCCCAGGCGGGCGGGGCGGCGAGGTTGGCGGGGTCGGCGTCTTGAGCGGCGTGAGGCGTCGCGGGCATGGCGGAGTTCAAGGGGGTGCGTCGGCAGGCGGAGAGGGTTGACGCGCGCCGCTAAACAGGTTTACGCCCCGCACCACGTGCTTCGCGGACGCCACGGGCCGGGCGGCCGGCGACGCGGCGGGGTCGGCGTCTCGTTCAGGGAAAGTTTAGGCGGCAGGGTAAGCGGCATACATCGCGGTGCCCCCGGGTGATCGAAGCATCGGGCGCGGGGCTTTCCCTTCGCGGCTCGACCCCCGGTGACGCGCGGCGTCGGCGGGTCACGGTGTGAGCCACGGCGGGCGGTGCCACGGGCAGCGCCTCGGTTGGGGCCGGTGGAGCCGTGCCTTGTCACGATGTGATATCGGATGTTACGAACGTCGCTGATGGGTGGCGCCCGCGGTGGTCGGGGCGGGCCTGGATGCTTGCTTCTTATAGATATCCCGGCCGCAAGCGGCCGGGCTAAGCGTGATGGTCCTATCAGATAGGATGCGGGGGATGGACACGCCCCGGGCCATCCTGTTTGACCTCGACGACACGATTTTGGACACCACCCGCAGCGCCACCCGGGTGTGGCAGCTCACCGCGGAGGCGTTCGCCACGGAGATCGGGCAGCCGCCGGCGGTGTTCAACCCCATTCTCGACGAGTCGCGCAGGTGGTACTGGGCCGACGCGGACCGCAACCGTGCGGGTCGGCTGGACGTGCAGCAGTCGCGGATCGACGTGACCTTGCACGGGTTGCAACGCCTAGGCCTCGATGATCCCGACCTCGCCCGGCGGTTCGCCGACCATTACTCCGAGCACCGTGTCGCGTCGATGCGGCCGTTCGACGGCGCGTTCGAGGCGCTGCAACATTTCAAGGACGAGGGCGTCAAGATGGCGCTGCTCACCAACGGCGACACGAAGGCGCAACGGGACAAGGTGCGGCACTTTGGGTTGGACCGCTATTTTGAGGCGGTCCTGATCGAGGGCGAGGTCGGCTACGGCAAGCCCGACCCGCGGCTGTTCGAGGCGGCGCTGGAGGCGTGCGACGCGCCGGCGGCGGCATCGTGGTGCGTCGGTGACCATCTGGAGTGGGAGGTGCTCGCGCCGCAGCGGCTCGGCCTCACCGGCATCTGGGTGGACTGGGACCATCAAGGGTTGCCCGACGATGCGGCCGCGACACCCGACCGGATCATCCATCACATCGCCGAGCTGGCGGGGCTGGACGTCCCGTGAGCGTCCACCTCCCGCTTACGGTTAGCGTCGCCCCGCGCTAAGCGCAAGCGGTGGGTTTTCGGTTGCGATTGCTCTACCCGCAGCGGCGATATCTGCACCGCCGCCGCAAACGTGGGATACTCTGGCGTTGAACGAACCACCCCCGGCGTTTCCCCCTTGCCGCGGGCGGCGAGGCGGGGGCGCGAAAGGCTGACTTGGAGCGCGACGCATTCCGTGAACTGGCGTTGGCGGAGATGGACGCGGTGTACCGCATGGCCATGCACCTGTCGCGCAACCCGCACGAGGCGGCGGACCTGGTGCAGGAGACGTACCTCAAGGCGCTCAAGGCGGAGGACCGCTTCGAGCTGCGCGACGCGGGGGTGCGGCCGTGGCTGTTCAAGATTTTGCACAACACGTTTTACACCCGCGTCGGCAAGCGGAAGCGTGAGCCGACGATGGACCAGGCGATGCTGGCGGATCGGCAGGGCGGGCGCGAGGACGGGCCTGAGCCGGCGTGGGACCTGCAACACCTCGACTGGGAGCAGGTCGACGACCGGCTGAAGCACGCGATCGAGGGGCTGCCCGACCACTACCGCGAGGTGCTGCTGCTGTGGGCGGTCGAGGGGCTGAAGTATCGTGAGGTGGCGGAGGTGCTGGGGGTCGCGTTGGGCACGGTGATGAGCCGGCTGTACCGGGCGCGGGGCCTGCTGACCGAGCAGCTCGCGGGGCTCGCCGCCGAGCACGGCATGGGGCCGGGGGCGGGCGGAGCGGACGGGCAAGGCGCTGCATGACCACCCGTCTCCGGGGGGTGTCGGCCACGCTTCGGCGTGGCCGGGGGGAGCGCGTGCGGTGCAGAACGTCGGGCGGGGGGCTCACCGTTAACCCCCGGGCCGTCCCCCCGACCCCGCCCCCTACACTCCCCCCATGCCCACCGCCACCGCCACCGCTCCGCGAACCCGGACCCTCCGCATCGGCCACTCGCCCGACCCCGACGACGCGTTCATGTGGTACCCCCTGGCCAACTTCACCGCGCCCGACGGGACCGAGCTGACCCCCAAAATCGACACCCGCGGCTACGGCTTCGTCCACGTCCTCGAAGACATCCAATCGCTCAACGAGCGGTCGGAGAAGGGGGAACTCGAGATCACCGCCTTCTCCATCCACCAGTACCCCTATGTTGCCGACCGGTACGTGTTGACCACCTGCGGCTCGTCCATGGGCGACGGCTACGGCCCGATGGTCGTCGCCCCCCAAGCCGCCGTCGGCGGGGGCTCCGTCGGCGGGGGCCGCTTCAGCGGCCCGGCCTCCCTTAAGGGCGTTAAGTTGGCCATCCCCGGTGAACGCACCACCGCCTGGCTCGCCCTCCAACTCCTCCTCCACGAGCACGGCCTGACCAAGGACGACCTCGACTGGCACCCGGTGATGTTCGACGACATCCTCCCCCGCGTCCAGAGCGGCGAGTTCGACGCGGGCCTCATCATCCACGAGGGCCAGATCACCTACCAGAACAACGGCCTCGCCCTGGTGGTCGACCTCGGCCAATGGTGGACTGAGTCCCGCAAGCTGCCCCTGCCCCTGGGCGGCAACGCCATCCGCCGCGACCTCGTTGAGGGCGGCGAGGCCCCCCTCATCTGCCGCATCCTCCTTGACTCGATCGAGTACGCCCTGAACCACCGCAAAGATTCGGTCGACTTCGCGCTCAACTACGCCCGGGACATGGGTGCCGACCTGGCCGACCGCTTCGTCGGTATGTACGTCAACGACTGGACCCTCGACTACGGCGAGCGGGGCCGGCGGGCGGTGCGTCAACTGATCGACGAGGGCGTCGCCGCCGGCCTGCTGCCGCGGCGCGGGGAGGTGGAGTTCGTCGGGCCGGGATGAGGTGGGATTAAGCGATAAGGAGTTCAGTAGCGTCCGGCTCCTCCCGTTGCAGAAGTTCGCAACAGGAGCGCTCGATCGGGACGAGCCCTCGACGGATGAACTGGTCGTGGATCTGGCGGCTCGGGAACAGCCGTTCCCAGTTAGTCTCGTAGCGAACCACGATACTCGCCTGGTACAGGGAGCGGTAAGGGGCCCGTAGCTTCAGGTACCGGTCCGAACCGTTGAGCAACTTGAAGCGCTTCACATGCGTCATGGCGTGAAGCCCGTCGGCCTCGATCACCGCCGTCACGATGTGCAGCGCGGTGTAGAAGACGGCGGTCACGATCCAGTCACGATGCGACGGCGGGAGCTTCGCGATCAGCTTGCGGTTGTGCTGCCACTGAGTCAGATGATGTTGCGAGGGGCTGGCCATAGAGCGCGACCACCTCGTCACGGGTCATGAACTGCTGCCAGTCCCAAGCCGGGACCTGCCGCACATCGATGTCCCCGATGGCAGGAAAAAGCTTCCCCAGGGCGTAATCGAGGTCGGCGGATGCTTCCGCAAGATCGAAGTCAAATGCCTCCTGCTCGGGGAGCAACATGATGATGATCTTGCTGCCGCGTCCCACCACGGCCACCGTTTGTACCCGCCCCCCTTGCCCTTCCGCCCAGTCCGCAATCGCCTCCAGCATAATTCGCACCTGACCCTGCCAAATCTTCAACGCATCGGTGAAGCTCTCGGCAAACTGACACGCCGCCAGGACCTGTCGGCCGGTCTTCACGAACACGTCGTTGTTGTCGGGGCTGAGAACGAAACGCCGATCCGCATCGCGGAGGTCATCCACCCTCACCGGCGGCATCACGTTCTCGGCGTTGACATTCATCGTCACTGCTGCTTGGGCTAAGCAGGGTTGAAGCCTGCCGATGGCGGGACTAGCACGGCGGATGACAGTATAGACGATGGATCGACGCTTAACGTTGCATCCAAGCTCTCTATCGGCCGTCTTCAGCGTCCGATTTGCGGCACGCGACCTCCGGCCGCCCCGTGCAGGTAATCCACAAACCGCGCATCGCCCCCGCTCTCCAGGTTGACCAGCAGGTACCGCAGTGCATCGCACAGGTGGTCCGGCCCGTCCTTCAGCGGCTCCTCGCGGCCGGGGCGGGCGGGGTCGAAGCGGTAGGCGGTCAGCGCGTCGATGAGCCGCGCGCACCGCGGGTGGATCGTCAGCGTCCCGCGGTCCAGCCGGCGGCGGACGAGGTCGACGCCGGCGGCGATGCGGCTGGTGGCGTGCCTCACCCGGTACCCGTGCCGCCGCAGGACCGAGATGTCGCTGAGCCCGCTGTGCCGGTCCCGCGCCCGGCCCGCCGGGTCCACCCCGACCCACGCCAGGTCCCCCGCCCCCGGCCAGCCCGCCGCCGCCGCTTGCGCCGCGATGGCGTCAAGTTGACGGTCCAGCGCCAGGTCCGTCGCGACGTACTCGTCCACCACGCACACCCGCGACGCGTCCTTCTCCCCGTCTACCCGGGCCCACAGCATCACGTGCGGGCAACGCATTCCGAAGTCCATCCCGCCGACCCAACGCGCCCCCGCCGCCATCACCTCCTCACGGACATGTCTCCCGGAAGCCGGATCAAACCCCGGGTACACCGCGTCCACCACGCCCGGCCGCCGGCACATCATCTCCGTCTCCCACGTCCGGTCGCTCGTCCGCTTCCACTGCGCCACCAAATCCTCCACCGGCACAAACCCGTCCCCCGGGAACACCAACTTCGCCCGCCCCCCGCAGTCGTCCCACAACACGCACCCCTGACACGCCCGCTCCTCGGGACACCGCGCCACCACGTCCATCGCGTTCCACCGGAACACCCGCCGGCCGGCGGAACGCGACGCGTCCCGCGTCGTCCCCTCCGCATCCCGGCGCGGCAAAGCCGCGTCGCTTCCTCCGCCACCCGCACTGTTCCCTGTTCCCTCCGCACTTCCGGGGGCCGCACTTCTCACCAACCCCGCCATCAACCCCATCGGCCGGTGCATCGTGCTCATCGCCTCGACCGTGCCCCGCACCATGGTGCCATCCGCCAGCCGCCCCGACCGCGTCACCAGCTGCGCGGCCTCCCACACCGCCGGGTCGAACTCCTCCACCTCGTCGCACCGCAGCTTGTGCACCCGCACCCCCCGCACCGACCGCTGGCTCCCCGCCAACAGCTCCACTCGGCTGCCGTTCTGCAACACCACCCGCCGCGCCGTCGCCGGCCCCCGCAGCACCCCGCCCCCCTCACGCAGCAGCGGCCGCTCCAACAACGCCGTCAGGTGCTCGTACATCTTCCCCGACTGCTCCAGCGACCCGCCCAGGATCCGCACCTGCACCCCCGGCTTAAACAGCAGATCCAGCAGCGTCGCCACCGCCCCAAGCATCGTCTTCCCGCCCCCGCGGTTCGCCCACACCACGCAGTCGCCGCGCTCGAAAAAGCTGTAACACAGATAATCAAACGGCGCGGAAGAACCCGCCCCCACCGCCGCCCGCCCCACGCGCAGCCCCAGCCCCCGCTCGACGAACCGGTGTAACGCACCCGCCGTCGTCGGCCGCAACAACCCCATACTCCGCATCCGCGCACCCGTCATTCCGAGCATCGCCATGTTCCGCTCCAGCCAAACGATGAAAGCAAATCCCGATCAACAATCAGCCGGGACGCTACGCGTCGCCGGCCCGGGGACGCGTAGCGTCCCGGCTAGCCCTGCACGTCCTCCCCGTCGTCCTCCCCGTACAACGCCCGCCGCAGCGCCAACACCTCCGCCTCCGCGTCGCCCGCTTCCCCCGCCGCCCCGTCGGGCCCCTTCGCCCGCTGCAGCTCCGCCTTCAACAGATCCACACACGCCTTCCGCGCCTGCTCCGCGCTCACCGGCGCCTCGTCGCTCCCGCCCGTCGCCTGCTTGATCAGCTCCGTTACCGCCACCTGCCGGTACCGGCTCAACATCAACTGCGTCTGCAGGTCCGCCAACTGACACAGCCCCGCCAACGCCCGCGCGTTCGCCTCAACCCCGATCCACGTCGCCAACTCCCCCGGCGACATCCCATGCACAGCCCCCAGCTCCGCCAGGTCCAGCCGCGCCTCAAAAATGTCCCGCAACAACGCGTCGTGATCCACAGGTACCTCCAATGTTGTAACCGCTCCCTCCCTATGCGGTTCTACGTTGAGCGCCGCGACTTGTCGCGCCTCCCCGCCGCGTGATCCGTCGATCGAACACGGGTGCGAGTGCGAGTACGGGAACAAACACCTACTGCCTGCTCTTGCTAACGGCTAACGGCTAGCGGCTAGCGGCTAGCCGCTAGGACCATCAACGCCGCCTCCCGCCCCCCGCCGATCGCGGCCAGGCGCTCCTCCAACCGGTCCCGCTCCGCCGGCAGCAGGAAGAAGTGCACCGCCACCGGCATCTCGCCGATCGCCCGCGGCAGCCGCGGCGGGGCCGGCTTCTCGTTCAACTCCAACGTCCGCCTGATCCGCGCCGCGTCCTCGGGCAGCCGCGCCGCCATCGCCCCACCGTCGAGCGTGCGGCCAAGCTCCGCCAACAGCGCCGCCCGCCTCCGCGGGTCGTCGCGCCCCTGCAGCCGGTTCAGCGTCGCCAGCAAGACCAGCGCCCCCTCGTCGTCCACGTCCCATACGTCGCACCGCGCCGCCTCCACGCCCAGTCGCCGCAGCGCCTCCACCCGGTGGTGCCCATCCAGTATCTCGTAGCCGCCCGCTTCCGCGTCACCCGTTCGCTGCCGCACGATCACCGACGGGTACCGCCCCGTCCGCTCAATGTGCCCTACCAGCTTCGCCAGCAGCGCCTCGGGCATCACGTTGCTGTTCGCGGGGTGGGCGTGCAGGTCGGCCAGGGGGATGTCGTTCTGCTGCATAGTTGCTCCGGAGGATGTTGAAACACAGAGGCACAGAGACACCGAAGAAGAGGGGGGAAGGAACCGCAGATTGCGCAGGTTTCGCAGATAAAAGAATGGGAGTAGAGACGAACAGTGTTTTTACCAACCGCTTTTCGTATCTGCGAAATCTGCGCACTCTGCGGTTCCTGTCTTTCCTCCGTTTCTCCGTAGCTGGCTGGTTACAACTCCGGCGAGAACAAGTAATACACCGGTTCGAACAGCAGCCGGTCCCGCGCCGTGGTCAGTTGCTCAACCAGCGACTCCCCCGCCCCGCGCCGCCCGCGGCCGGCGTGCTGCCGCGACCAGCGGCGCAGCTCCGCCCGCAGCCACGCGCCGTCGGTTTCCCCCAGCGCAGCGATCCGCGCGGCGGTCGTGTCCACCAGCGCAAGGCCGCTTGCGGCGATGCCGACGCGGGCCAGCGCGGCGACGAGCCGCGCATCGTGCGGGTGCGTTGGCCGGGGGTACGCCGTCATCCCCGCCCGCTCGAAGAACGGGTTGACATGCCCCATCGCCGCGAGCGCCTCGGTGTACCGCGTCGTCGCCGTCGCCAGCGCGTGCCGCACCAGCCGCACCGCCAGCCCGAGCCCGCGCCACCGCGGGTCAACCACCACCCGGCTGATGCACCGCACCTCTTCGTTCAACAGCAGCGCCCGCGACCGGGCCGGCAGGTGCGACCCATACCGCTCCCGCAGCGCATACCCTCGCATCGCGCACCCCAGGCTCGGCAGCGACTCGACCAGCACCGCCACCACCCCCGATGCCGAACCCTCCTCCCCCCTGAGCCGCGGCGTAATCGGCCGCGTCGAGTTCTTCTCCCCCACCCCCGATCGACCGCCGCCCCTCCGCCCGCCGCCGAACCGCGCCGCCACGCCCGGCCGCGGGTCCTCCAGCACCAGCACCCGCGTCGCCGTCGCCGGCCGGTGCGACCGGTAATGGTGCTCCGCCAGCGCCGCATAATCCCGCAGCGCCCCCTCCCGCAGCCGCAGCGCGTCCGCCGGCGACGGCGCGGGAAGCCTTTCAAATCGCAGGTGGAGAAGGTTCTCGCTCATCATGGAATCCGTCACGACAACACGAAGACACGAAGACTCAAAGACACGGAGCAGGACAGCAAGAACGAAAGGATCACCTCACTTCTTCTTCTCTTCTTCGTGCCTTCGCGTCTTTGCGTATTCGTGATTCCCCGCCCCGCGCGACAGCACCGTGATCCCCGCCCCCAGTCGCTTCTCCACCAGGACGTCGGGCTCGAGGGGTTCGAGCAGGTCGTCGTGCGTCGTCGCCGCGACGAAGGCGACGCCGCTGCGGCTGACCCACCGCCGCACGTTCCGCGCCAGGACCGCGGCGGTGGTCCGGTCCAGCGTCGCGCCGAACTCGTCGGCAACGACCACCGTCAGCGCGTCGCCGCGTCGCCGCTCCGCGAGGGCTATGCACCGGGCGAGGGAGAAGCGGTAGCGCTGCCCGTCGGACAGCTCGCACGGCCGACGCAGCATCACGAACGCGTCGTTCAGCCCCGCCATGCTCAGCCAGCCGAGCACGCGTGGCAGGTCGGCCGCGCCGTCGTCGAGCGCCTCGACCAGGGGCCGGTCCGCCGGCTCGGGCAGCGCCGCGAAGTCGAGCAACGCCGCCGCGGGGTCGTCCGCCAGCGCCCCGGCGATGAGGTGGAGCAGCGTCGACTTGCCGCTGCCGCTCGCGCCGCTGACGAAGGTGACCTGCCCCGGCCGGAGCGTGAGGGTCGTGGGCGGGATGAGCTCGAGGGTCTCGGTGCGGTCGACACCGAGGCCGAACATCGCCGCGACCTCCGCGACCCGGACGGGCACGGCGTCGCCGTCGAGCGGCGGGGCGGGGGTGACGCTGCGGGAGAGGTGGAGGGTTAGGGGCATGTTCAAGATCCGGTGAACGCTGGAAGTGATGTGGCCTAGACCGCCCCCTCGGCGGGGGGGGGCGGGGGAGGGTCGGCCGTGACGACACGGAGGCGGTGCCGAACGGCGGACCCTCCCCTAACCCCTCCCGAAGGGAGGGGGATCAGAACGATCAAGAACGCCCGGTTGGGTCGATGGCCATGCGTGACTCAAGCAGGGTGTGCAGGCGGATCGAGGACTGGCGGACCTCGTGAAGGGTGCGGCCGGTCTTGCGGGCGGTGTCGCGGAGGCTGCGGCCCTCGAGCACCGCGCACCGGGCGACGCCCTGCAGCGGGCCGGGCAGCGTGTCGAGGTGCACCGCGACGTAGCGGAAACTGCGGGAGTTCAGCCGTCGCAGGGCCCGCTGCTGCCGGCACTGAAGCGTGCGGGCGGGGATGCCGGCGACGCGGGCGAGGTCGGCGAGGGACCGGCCGTGGCTGTAGACGTGCTCGATCAGGTCGCGTTCGCGGCGGCGGAGGTGCACCGCGAGACGGAGGATCCGTTCCGCCTCGTCCCGCAGGGCGAGCTTGCGCTGAAGCGCCTTGCCGTCCGCCCGTTCGACCGCTGTGCCCATGGGTGATCCTCCGATTTGTTTGGTATATTGCCGGGTACCGCTGCGTTGTAGGCCCGGCGTGCTAGGATGTCAAGTCTGATGTTCAAAATACGTTGAACTTTGGGAGCGAAGCCGATGGAACCGCTGGGCCAGGTGATACGTAAGCGGCGCGAGGCGCTGGGGATGACGCAGGCGGCGGTGTCGTCGGCGGTGGGGGTTGCCAAGAGCTACCTGTCGATGATCGAGAACGGCAAGCTCGACGCCCCGCCGTCGCGCGGGGTGCTCGAGGGGCTGGAGCGGGCGCTGGGCGTCACGCCCGGCGAGCTGACGCGGGCGGCGGACTGGCGGTCGACGCCCCCGCCGGTGCGGGAGGAGATCCGGCGGCTGAGCGAGGAGGCGGAGCGCGGCCGCGAGCTCGCGGCGTGGCTGCGTCAGACGGCGGCGAAGACCAAGAGCGGGGGCAAGGACCTCGACGCCTTGTACCGCAGCGGGCAGCTTGGGCGGCGGATCAACGCGGTGTTGGAGGAAGGGGCCGAGGCACCGAGGGGCCGGGGGGCGAAGGACGGAGCGGGGGCGTCACGTCCCGGTGGGGCGGCGGAGGGGCGGGGGGGGGAGGTGCCGGGCGCGGGTGCGTTCCCGGGGGTGAGGTACCGGGTGCCGTTGATCAACCGGGTGGCGGCGGGGGTGCCGGTGGAGCACACGGACCTGGGTTTTCCCGGCCGTCCTGGGGGCGCGGCGGACGAGCATCTGGACGTGCCGGGGGTGGACGATCCCGATGCGTTCGCGACGCGGATCACGGGGCGGTCGATGGAGCCGCGGTACGTGGAGGGGGACGTGGTGGTCTTCTCGCCGCGGGCGAAGATCGTGAGCGGGGACGATTGTTTCGTGCGGCTGGAGCCGGACCACGAGAGCACGTTCAAGCGGGTGTACTTCGAGGCCCCGGGAGCGGATGGGGGTGAGATGCCAGGGGCGCCGGGGACGGCGGGGACGGCGGGCGGTGGGGGGGCGGGGGGTTTGATCCGGTTGCAGCCGCTGAACCCGGCGTTCGAGGCGCGGACGGTGCCGCGGGAGCAGGTGGGCGGGATGTACCGGGCGGTGTGCAAGTTCTCGCGGCTGTGACGGAGTCGGTACTTGTCAAGGGGTTCGAGATGAATTATGGAGCCGCGGATATTAATCCCTCGGCTGGGGTGACTCACCGACCGAGCCGACGGATTGACATCCGCGGCTCCGCCGCAGGGGGGGCTGTCAAACTGGCAACACGTGGCCCCGTATCGACCCCCGGACTCGGGTTCATCCCGGCACCCCGGTTGCCTAGCATCGGGTGGATCAGCGATCGAAGGACGTGCTATGCCCGTACAGTTTGAAGACTATTACAAGACCCTCGGCGTGGCCCGCGACGCGGCGGCCGATGACATCAAGCGTGCGTACCGCAAGCTCGCGCAGCGGTGGCACCCCGACCGCAACCAGGAGGCGGAGGCGGCCGAGCGGTTCTCGAAGGTGAACGAGGCTTACGAGGTGTTGAAGGACCCCGAGAAGCGAAAGAAGTACGACGAGCTCGGGGCGGACTGGAAGGCGGGGCAGGAGTTCCGCCCGCCGCCGGGGTACGGCTCCGGGGGTGGGGGCTTCGGCGGGTTCCGTCACCGTGGCGGGGGCGCGGGCGGGCAGGCGTTCGAGTTCGAGGGCGGCGACTTTTCCGACTTCTTCCGCGAGGTGTTCGGGCGGCACGCCTCGGCGGGGAACGGGCGGCGCGGCGCCACCGCCGGCGGCAATCCCGGGGGCGGCCCCGGAAGCGGGTACGAGGACCTCTTCGGCGGCGGCGGGGGCTTTGCGCAAGAACCCCCCGAGCAGCAGGCTGAGATCACCGTCTCCCTCCACGAGGCGTACCACGGCACCACCCGACAACTCGGCCTGCAGACCCCCACCGGCACGAAGACGATCGACGTCAAGATCCCCGCCGGCATCAAGCCCGGCGGCAAGGTCCGCCTCAAGGGCGAGCACCTCGTCCTCAAGGTCAACGTCGCCGACGACCCGCGGTTCGAACGCGGCGGCGCCTCCGGGAACGACCTGACGGTGGACGTGCCGGTCACCCCCGCCGTCGCCGCCCTCGGCGGCAAGGCGGATGTCCCCACCCTCGACGGCGACATCACGATGAACATCCCGCCCGGCACCTCGTCGGGCCAACGCCTGCGCGTCCGCGGCAAGGGATTAGCCGGCGGCGACCTCTTCGCCCGGGTCAAGATCATCGTTCCCAAGGAACCAACCGACGAGCAACGCGCGCTGTACGAGCAACTGCGCGGGCTTGATTAACCACGGAAACACGGAGGCACGGAGAAGAAGAGCCGTAAGAAGAAGCTCGGATCTTTCGGATACATCGGATTGCATCAAGAGAAGGCCAGGCAATGGAGATAGTCATTTGTCGCTCATCCGATGTATCCGATTGATCGGAGCTTCCTTTCCTCTTCTCTTCTGTGCCTCTGTGATTTAACCTGACCCCAGATATCACAATGGACGCTTCAAAGTTTACTCAGAAAACCCAGGAAGCCCTGCAGCAGGGCCAAAACCTCGCCGTTGAGCGGGGGCACCAGGCCGTGGACGTGGAACACCTCGCCCTGGCGCTGGTGACCCAGCCCGAGGGCCTCGTGCCGCGGCTGCTGGACAAGCTCAAGCGGCCCGCCGACGTCGTTGCCGGTGAGCTGCGCCGCGAACTCGACCGCCGCCCGTCGGTCAGCGGCGGCAGCGCGTCGCAGGGCAACATCAACGTGACGCAGGCGTTCCAACAGCTCCTGGTCGCCGCCGAGCGGCAGGCCAACGCCCTCAAGGACGAGTACCTCAGCGTCGAGCACGTCATGCTCGCGCTGCTTGAAACCTCAACTCCCGCCGCGAGAATCTTTAGAGACCTGGGTGTCACCGTTGATAACTTCCGCGGGGCGTTAACCGACGTCCGCGGCCATCAGCGGGTGCGATCGAACAACCCTGAAGCGACCTACGAGAGTTTGCAGAAGTACGGCCGCGACCTGGTCGAGTTTGCCCGCACCGGGAAGATGGACCCGGTCATCGGGCGGGACGAGGAGGTCCGCCGTGTGGTCCGCATCCTCAGCCGCAAGACCAAGAACAACCCCGTGCTCATCGGCGAGCCGGGCGTGGGCAAGACCGCCATTGCCGAGGGCCTGGCCCAGCGGATCGTCCGCGGCGACGTGCCCGAGGGGCTCAAGGACAAGCAGCTCTTCTCGCTGGACATGGGCGCGTTAATCGCGGGCGCCAAGTTCCGGGGGGAGTTTGAGGAACGGTTGAAGGCGGTGCTGAACGAGGTGAAGCAGGCCGAGGGGCGGATCATTTTATTCATCGACGAGCTGCACACGATCGTCGGCGCGGGCAAGGCCGACGGCGCGATGGACGCGGGCAACCTGCTCAAGCCGATGCTCGCCCGGGGCGAGTTGCACTGCATCGGCGCGACGACGCTGAACGAGTACCGCCAGCACATCGAGAAGGATGCGGCGCTCGAGCGGCGGTTCCAGCCGGTGCTCGTCGATCAGCCGACGGTCGAAGACACCATTTCGATACTTCGGGGTTTGCGAGAACGTTTCGAGGTTTTCCACGGGGTGAAGATCCAGGACAACGCGCTGGTCGCCGCCGCGACGATGAGCCACCGCTACATCACCGACCGGTTTTTGCCGGACAAGGCCATCGATTTGGTGGACGAGGCGTGCGCGATGATCCGCACGGAGATGGACTCGATGCCCGCCGAGCTCGACGACCTGACCCGCCGGGTGATGCAGCTTGAGATTGAAGAAGCGGCGCTGAAAAAGGAGAAAGACGAGGCGTCGCGCAATCGGCTCGAGGCGCTGCAGAAGGAGCTTGCCGACCTCCGCACCGAGGCGGATGCGATGCGGACGCAGTGGGAGAATGAGCGGGGCAACGTCGACAAGGTCCGGGCGTTGCGGGAGCAGATCGACGAGACGCGGACGCAGATCGAGCAGGCCGAGCAGCGGTACGACTTGGATAAAGCCGCAGAGTTGAAGTACGGCGTGCTGCCCGACCTCGAAAAGCAACTTGCGAAGGAGGAGTCCTCCCACTCCCAAGCCCCCAACACCCAAGCCCCCAACACCCATTTGTTCCGCGACCAGGTCACCGACGACGAGATCGCCCAGATCGTCGCCCGCTGGACCGGCATCCCCGTCTCCCGCCTCGTCGAGGGCGAGCGGGAGAAACTTCTCAAGCTCGACCAGACCCTGCACGAGCGCGTTGTCGGCCAGGACCAGGCCGTCTCCGCCGTCGCCGACGCCATCCTCCGCGCCCGCGCCGGCATCAAGGACCCCCGCCGGCCCATCGGCTCGTTCCTCTTCCTCGGGCCCACCGGCGTTGGTAAAACCGAACTATCAAAAGCCCTCGCCGAAACGCTTTTTGATTCCGAGGACAACCTCGTCCGATTCGATATGTCGGAGTATATGGAGAAGCACAGCGTGAGCCGCCTCATCGGCGCCCCGCCCGGGTACGTCGGCTACGACGAGGGCGGCCAGCTCACCGAGGCGGTCCGCCGCAAGCCCTACTCCGTGCTGCTGTTCGACGAGGTGGAGAAGGCCCACCCCGACACGTTCAACGTGCTGCTGCAGGTCCTCGACGACGGCCGCGTCACCGACAGTCAGGGCCGGACGGTCGACTTCAAAAACACCGTCATCATCATGACCTCCAACCTCGGGTCGCAGTACCTCATGGATGAGGCGATCGCCTCGGCGGAGCCCGCTTCAGCGGGCGTCGGATCTGGGAGCGGGGTGTCGGACCACGCCCGCAACCGCGTCATGGCCGACGTCCGCGCCCACTTCCGCCCCGAGTTCCTCAACCGTATCGACGACATCGTCATCTTCACCCCGCTCGACCTGTCGCACATCGAGCGGATCGTCACGCTGCTCGTCGCCGACCTGCAGCGCCGCCTCGCTGATCGCCGCATCACCCTCGACTTGTCCGACGAGGCGGTGCGCCACCTCGCCCAGGCGGGATACGACCCGGCCTACGGCGCCCGCCCGCTCAAGCGGTACCTGCAGAAGGAGCTCGACACCCGCCTCGGCCGCGCCATCATCGAGGGCTCGGCCCCCGACGGCTCCACCGCCCGCGTCACCGTCGACGACCGCGACGACCTGGTGGTCACCCTCGACGGCTCGTGAACCCCTTGGGCAACCCGTAGGGCAGAGCTTGCCCTGCCCCGTGCCCCGTCACACGCTGCAGGCTCTCGCGCGGTGGAGGAACACGCGGCAGGGTGAACCCGGGCCTACTACTTCAACTGATCGGCTGACGCGTCGGCGGTGCGTCTCAAGCGACCGCACCCGCCTTGAAATCCGGCAACCCGCCAGTGGTACCCCCGGTTTGCCTAGTTACTGCGCAGCCGCTTTGTCAGCAGCGGGTTAATTCATCAATTTTCCGTGAATCTACTTGATTTGCGGTAGGCGCTCCCGGTGCGGTCCTTATAGTGGGGACGTTGCCGGCCGCAAGGCCGCGCATGGCAAGCTCCCCGCGAAGCGACCGAGGCCGAGGCTTCGGAGTGCGAACGGGTACCGACTTGCCTCGATCTCCCGCCGGGCCAGGACGCCGGGCGTGCCGCGACGCGACGCCGCGGGACCCGTGGACGCGGGAAGATCGACCGACGGCAGCGGTCGGTAAGTGCTGCAAAAGGATCGTTGACCCGTTCCCCCCGCCCCGACGCCGGTCGGCTGGCCCGCGCCTTGCAATGAGCGACCCGGGAGTAGATGGCATTCCCAGGCAGAACTCGCGAAAAACCAACACGACCCTCACGCCCGCCTCGTCGGCGGGCGTCATGATCCGAGCCTTGAACCCCAAGCCGCCCGCAACGTCGCGGGGGGCGAGAACACCCCCAGCCGACTTTGTCGGAGGAGTTAGAAGATATGAATACGTTTAGTAAAGTTTCGACCCTGTTGTCCGCCGGCGTCGCCGCCGCGGTGGTGACCGCCACCGCGTCCGCCGACCACATCTGGATCAACGAGTTCCACTACGACAACGCCGGGGCCGACGTCGGCGAGTTCGTCGAGGTGGCCCTCCGCACGCCCAACGCCAGCGGCTTCACCGCCAGCGACTACGTGATCGAGCTCTACAACGGCTCGGGCGGCGCGATGTACGGCTCGGCCGTCAACCTCACCGCCGACACCACCCCGACCTCCTTCCCCGTTGCCGGCAGCGCCAGCATGATCACCCTCTACGACCTGGCGATCTCCGGTATCCAGAACGGCTCGCCCGACGGCATCGCCCTCGTCAACGCCACCAACGGCACCGTCGAGCAGTTCCTCTCCTATGAAGGCACCTTCACCGCCACCAGCGGCACGGCCAGCGGCCTGACCTCGACCGACGTCGGCGTCGCCGAGGCCGGCGACACCCCCATCGGCAGCGCCCTGGCCGCCAGCGGCTCGGGTGACGACGCCGACGACTTCGACGCGTCGAGCTTCATCTTCACCACCTCCGGCACCCCCGGCGGCATCAACGACGGCCAGACCTTCGTCGCCGAAGACGCCATCCCCGAACCCGCCAGCCTCGCGCTGCTGGGCCTGGGCAGCCTCCTGATCGCCGGCCGCCGGCGCTCGGCCTGATCCACCCGATCCCACCCCGGCGGCGGGCCCCACCCGGCCCGCCGCCCCTTTCCCCGCGTAGCCGACAGTTTGACGTCCGCGGCTTTAGCGGCACCCGCGCCTTCACCCGAAACTCACCGCAGATTGACTCAAAGCTGACAGAAGCCGTGACCACCCCGCGCTTCTATCCGACTGTAGCCCCGGGCCCCCGCACGTCGCGGCGGCCGACCTTTAATCTTTCGGAGAAGAAACCATGACCCTGTCCCGCACCGCCACCCTCGCCGCCGCCGGCCTCGCCCTCGCGGCGACGTCCGCCCACGCCCAGACCTTCAGCCTCTCCGCCGCCTACGGCTGGGAGGACGGGTCGGGCACCATCCTCGGCGTGTTCCCCGACGGCTCCGTCACCGCCTTCAACGTCACCACCGGCAGCGAGATCGACTACGGCACCGACACCGTGCCCCAGTCCGTCTACACCGTCGACCCTTTCGAGGGCGACCGCTTCCTCCAGGTCACCGAGAACGACACCACCGGTCCTAACCCCGCGCCGTTCCTCGCCTTCGTCGACAACCTCAACGACGGCGACACCGTCAGCTACAGCTTCCGCGCCTTCGACCCCACCGACGGCCGCTCGCCCTCCATCCTCCCCAGCGCGACCTACACCGTCGGCGGCGACATCAACTCCTTCGCCGGCTTCGCCACCCCGTTCCAAAGCTTCCCCGCCGGCTCGGGCTACCTCCTCACCACCCCCCGCGACGGCGACGGCAACCCCGAGCCCATCGTCATCGACGACGGCGACGGCGACGACCGCGACGGCGTCGTCCTCCGGGCCACCCTCTTCGCTCAGTCGGCCGCCAACGTCGCCAATGGCGGCACCGGCACGTACGACTTCTTCATCGACGACCTGCTGATCGACGTCACCACCTCCAACCCCAACGCGTTCATCCTCCTGCCCGACGGCAGCACCGTGAGCGTCACCCCCGTCCCCGAGCCCGCCAGCGTCGCCCTGCTGGCCGCGGGCACCCTCCTCCTCACCCGCCGCCGCCGCACCGCCTGATACCCACACACCGCTTCGGCGGCGGGCCCCACCTGGCCCGCCGCCGCTTCCGCCAGCCGAGACCCCGCAGCCGTGGAGGTCAATCGGCCGGCTCATCCCGCCGCGCCGCTCACCACGCAGCCGACGGGCTGACACCCGCGGCTCCCACCCGCCCGATCAGGCCTCGCCCCTTCAAAGGACGAACCCCATGCTCCGCACCCCGACCCGCCCCCGCTCCCGCCCCCACCGATACGGGGCCTTCACCCTCATTGAGCTGCTCGTGGTGATCTCCATCATCGCCCTGCTCATCAGCATCCTCCTGCCCGTGCTCGGCAATGCCCGTGAAGCGGCGCGGCAGTCGGTGTGCCTCGGTCACCTCCGTGGAGCCGGCCAAGGGCTCGCGGTCTACTACACGACTCACAAGGGCTGGCTGCCGGGCCCGGGTACCAGCGGGTCGCAACTCACCGTCGATGGCAACTACAGCTCGCTCATCCCCGGCAGCGACAAGCCGACCCAAAACTTCGACTGGGTTTCGCCGACGCTCGGTGGGGATTTGGGTTTGCCGACAGACGCGGCCGAGCGTGTGGCTGCCCTCTTCAACGAAGAGTTTCGCTGTCCAGCCAACCAGGAAACCTACAGCAGCATGGCCTTCGGTGACCTGACGCCTCCGGCGGCTTCGCTGCCTCTTTCGGTGTCCAGCTACTCCACCCCCAGCCAGTTCCACGTGCTTTGGCGGCCGTTCCCCGGCGGCAATCCTCCCGATATTTACGCCCGGTCGTTTGTTGCCGCCGCCGTTGAGGGTCCCGTCGGCTACGAGCCCAAGATCGACCGCGTTGGGCAGGCCTCGCTGAAAGTCTCGGCCATGGACGGTGCACGCTACGTCGACAAGAACACCGGTGTGATCACCTTCAACACCTCCGCCAAACAGATCGACGGTGGTAACTTTGGCACGTGGGGGCCCGCCATGTTCAAGGTCATCAACAACGGCAACCCGTACAAACGTGACAACGCGGCTCAGGAACAGTTCTCGCGCCGCTTCGCCTACCGGCACAACGGTGAGACGATGAATGCCTCGTACTTCGACGGCCACGGGGCGGCGATGGACGTGAAGGAATCCCACCGGGTCACGCCGTTCTTCCCGTCGGGTTCCGTCGTCAACAGCACCGCCAACCTGGATGACGATTCCGTCGCCGCAGGCGATATAATCAACTGAACCAGCCTCGTTATCAGGTCACCTCTACCTTTACGCAAGGCAAAGATTGCTACAGGCACAAATTTTGCAATTGTTGTTTGTGCGGTCCAAACTCAGGTTCAGAAACATCCATGATCCGCCAACGCCGACCCTGCACTCGGCTCGGGTACATCAGTTCCGACGAAACGCCCACCCTATTCCAATCCCCATGCTGACCCGCACCCCCCGCCGTCACTCCGCCTTCACCCTCATCGAGCTGCTCGTGGTGATGTCCATCATCGCGCTGCTGATGGCCATCCTGCTGCCGGTGCTGGGTAACGCTCGGGAGTCGGCGAAGGTCGCTGCAGTGCCTCAGCAACATCCGCCAGCTCACCATCGCGACCAACGGCTACGTCACCGACAGCAAGGGGCGTTACCCCCGGCCGGTTGATACCACCACCGGCGTGTCCAGCTTCACCAACGCCAACGCGGGCTCGGCGATGTGGTACAACGCGGTGGACTATTACCTTAGCCTTGAGACGCGGAACTATAGCTCGGGAAGCGTCGCCAACCGGACCTACTCGGTGTTCAAGCAGGACCCGGTTTGGACGCTGCCCCCAATCACCGACGCATCACTCGGGTCAGACGGCAACCGGACGTACAAAATGAACGAGGAGTTTCGGCTCCGCCCCGGGCTGCCGACTGGTCGTCGGCACGTCGGCGAACCCGGTCGCGCCGGGGCTGGCTTTCGTGCAGGACACGGACCTGCTCCGCCGGGAGAAGCCGGTGGTCCTGTTCGCCGACGGGCGGGCGCAGGATATCCGTCCGACCGATACCGGCACCGCCGGCTTGTTCAATCTGACCCCCGGGATCGTCGGGTTGCGGCACGGCACCAACACCGGGGCCGTTGCCTTCAGCGGCCGGCCCCGCCTAACGTCGCCTTCTCCGACGGCCACGCCGAGTTTCGTGCAGGAGGTCAAGTCTCGGCACTGCGGCCCCGAGCTGGTACACCGACACCGCCGCCAACATCGCCAACGGGAGGCAGGTCCTCGCATTCAAGCTGCTCAAGCCCTGATTCGGACGTGTTATGGGCCGAGTCGTGGACAGCATCGTGGACCTGCGGGAGCAGTTACGGCTCCGGACCTGATCGTAGCAGCGGTGGCGGCGGTGGTTCTGCTAGTCGCCGGGATCGTCCTCCTTCTCTACATCCTCGACACACCCGAAACCATTGGATCGGATCAGGTGTACTACGTCGACCTGTCGGCGATGGAGCTGTTCACAGCAGACTTTGACGAGTCCTCGCCTACGGTCGCTCCGTCGGGCGGAGAAGGCTATCAGGTCTATCTGACGGGTTGCGGGGACTGTGGCGACCGCGAGTCGCTGGCGGGATGGGCGCGGCAGGGCGAGGGGGAGGGTGTGACCATCGCGGCGTTTTCGGTGCAAACCGGGTTGAAGGAGCCGTGGCTTGCGGATAACTCGGTGGAGGCAAGCAACCTGGAGCGGGTGCGTTTGCGGTGCGGGCCAGACGTCGAGGCGGTGGCGTGTTTTCCAGAGTAGGGGCGTGGTCGCCGCGGATGTCAATCTCTCGGCTGGGTGAAGCGTGGCGGGTGGGGAGTATGGGTCGGCGCACCTGATTTGACAGAGCCGGGAGCGTCAGCGACCGGGTCTTGTCTCTGGGAAAAGGCACCGGTCGCTGACGCTCCCGGGTCTGATGCATGGCACGGGCTTGGGGTGGCGGCAGACTGCGCCGGCGGATTGGCATTCGCGGCTGCGGGGGCGGTATGATGTTTCGCCATGCAGGAAGAGCACACGGTTCGGTTGTACGAGGACGCGTCGCGGGGACGGGGCGCGGCACGTGGGGCGGTACGCGCCGGTGGGGGTGACGGGGTGGGACTTTGCCGTGGGCGACACCTTCGGGCTCGAGGACGACTTCGGGCAGTACGTGCGGGGGACGGTCACCGAGGTCGACGGGGACGTGCACCACGACGACGACGGGGCCGCGTTTCGGATCGTGACGGTGACGGTGGAGGATTGAGGGGAGGGATCCGGGATCCGAGATCGGGGATTGGGGTCGGAAGCCGCGGATGTTGATCCGTCGGCTGGGTGAGGTGGGTGTATCGAATTGTTGACTGCTGCGGACGGAGCCGGCGGGTCGACATCCGCGGCTACGGTGCGTGAGTAGGATGGGGCGAAGTGCGAGTACGAGTACTAGTGCGAGTACGAGTGCGAGTGCGGAAGTTGTTGGCTTAGCCCGATCCCCGGTCCCCGATCCCCGGTCCACCCCCCCGCCCATGACGCTTGATGTCCTGATCCAGAACCTGCGTGACCCCGAGGTGTACCGCGAGTGGGTGTCGGAGGGGTTGGCGACGGTGGCGGTGCTGCTGTTTGCGGGGCTGGTGTACTTGCTGGTGTCGCGGTCACTTCGGCTGGCGGAGGCGACGACGCACCTGACCCACGCGATGGTGCAGAGCCTGCGGATCATCGCGCGGTGGCTGTTCGTGGGGCTGACGGCGGCGGCGGTGCTGCAGGTGTGGGGGGTGCTCGACCAGTTCTGGGCGGCGCTCACGGCGGTGTTCGCGCTCATCGCCATCGGGTTCTTCGCGGTGTGGTCGGTGCTGAGCAACGTGCTGTGTTCGATTATTTTGCTGGCGTCGCGGCCGTTTCGGATCGGCGAGCAGATCGACCTGCCGCCGGACGAGTTGGGGGGCGAGGTGGTGGACATCACGCTGCTGCACACGGTGCTGCGGACGGACGAGGGGCACGTGTTGAAGGTGCCGAACAACCTGTTTTTCCAGCGGGTGCTGCGGGTGCGGGCGCCGGGGGTGCCGCGGCTGCGGGAGGCGGAGGCGGTGGACGCGGAGGATTAGGGGCGTTCCGGAGGAAGCGACGCGGCTTTGCCGCGCGGAGTGTGCGGGAGGGGGCGGGGTTGGGGACGGCGCGGCGGAGCCGCGTCGCTTCATCGGAAGATGGAGGGGGGGACGGGGGCGTGGCGGGGTGGGGTCGCTAAGATGGGTTATTCGCACCCGAAGGAGTTTGGTATGTCGGACCACGTGTACAAGATCATTGAGCTGGTGGGGTCGTCGACGGTGTCAACGGACGACGCGATCCGCAACGCGGTGAAGCGGGCGGGGCAGAGCGTGCGGAACCTGCGGTGGTTCCACGTGACGGACACGCGGGGGCACCTCAAGGACGGGGAGGTGGAGCATTTCCAGGTGACGATCCGGGTGGGGTTCACGCTGGACGGCGACATCGAAGGGTGATGGTTTTGACTAGCCGGGACGCTACGCGTCCCTGGGCCGGGGACGCGTAGCGTCCCGGCTGCTAACAGATGCGATCAGATGGAAGCAAAATGATGCGGATGATGCGCCGGTCGAGCGTGGTGGTGATGCTGGCGACGTTGCTTGCCGCGGGGGGTTGTGCGTCGACGCAGACCTACCGGGCGGGTGACGAGCGGATCGACGGGGAGGTGGTGGCGGAGGTGGAGTTGGACGCGGAGGCGCGGACGCTGGAGGCGACGGTGGACGCGGGGGACAACCCGGTGCGGGGGGTCTCGCTGCGGACGAACGACGGTCAGTCGATCCCGCCATCGTTCTCGCGTAGGGGGCCGGCGGAGCGTCGGGGCGGGGTGCGGCTGGGGGTCGGGTCGGGGAGCTACGGCGGGGTCGGTGCGGGGAGCGGCGTCGGCCTGGGTGCGGGGGTTGGGGCGACGACGCGGGTGGGGGGCCGGGTGGTGCCGGGCGAGTTGTTCGCGCGGTGGGTGGGTGCCCCGCTGGGGAGCCAGCCGCTGACGCTGGTGGTGCACCTGGATTCGGAGCCGGCGGTGGTGGTGGACGTGCCGCTGGGCGAGCCGCTGGAGAGCGTGCGGAACCGGGACACGCGGCTGCTGCAGGAGGGGTTTACAAAGCGTCAGCGTTGGCGGCTGCCGTCGGGGGACAAGGAGTTGTTCGACGTGCGTTATTCGGTGGACGGGGTGCCGCTGTACCGTGCGGTGCCGGAGGAGGAGCGGTAGTGCAAAACAAAAACGCCGCGGCGGGGCGCGGCGTGGGGGGGATGAGGGATGAGATTGCGCGGCGGAGCCGCGTCGCGTCGTACAGTGCGGGAGAAATCAGGCGGCGCGTTCGAAGCCTTCGCAGCCGCTGGCGGGGGTGACGACGAGGTGGAGGGGCTCGTGCTCGGGGTGGCCGCACTCGTCGGTGAGTTCGGCGGGGGCCTGCTTGAAACTGCGGATCTGAACGAGTTGTTCGTCGGCGTCATGGCCTTCGCCGAAGTGCCTACAGAGGCCGCACTGTCCTTCGTGGAGCGAAATCATGGGGGTGTTCCTTTCGAGTGGGGGGGCTAAGTTCCGCGGCGACGGGGCCGCGGGTCTAATGCATTATCGGCGCGTAGGAGCGATTTTGCTAGTACAAAGTCCGCATTTATCGCAAGTTAGAATGAATCTCAATTGCAGACAGCGTTAGTTGATTAGCGGGTTGAGCAGTGGGCGTCTGGAAGCGATCAAGATTGGCGTTAGCATGGGCGATGCTCGAGTCGTTGTGGCAGTTTGTGGAGGCGCACCGGGCGTGGCTGGGATGGGCGGCGGCGGGTTCGGGGTTGCTGCTGGTGCTGTTCGGGGTGGGGCTGCCGGTGCTGGCGGTGCTGTTGCCGGCGGACGCGGTGCGGCGGTACCTGGCGGCGGGGGGAGACGGGACCGGGGGGTACGGGCCGGGGGAGAAGGGGTCGGGCGAGGGGGGATCGGGTGAGGGGGGATCGCGGAACGGGGGGTGGTGGCGTGGGCACCCGGTGGTGCGGTGGGGTTTGCGGGGGTTGAAGAACGCGCTGGGGGTGGTGCTGGTGTTGGCGGGGGTGGCGATGCTGGTCTTGCCGGGGCAGGGGCTGTTGACGCTGGCGGCGGCGATGCTGCTGTTGGACTTCCCGGGCAAGCGGCGGGTGGAGCGGCGGGTGCTGGGTTCGCCCCGGGTGCTGGGGCGGGTGAACGCGTTGCGGCGGCGGTTTGGTAAGGCGGCGATGCTCCCGCCGGGGGGGTGAGGCGGGGGTCGTGGCGTGGCGACGAAGGGGTTTAAGGGTGCCGGTCCGCCGACTGGCGTGGCGAGACGATGGCGGTGTCGCCGAAGGCGCGGAGGACGAGCAGGTCTTAATCGCCGGTGACGAGGTAGTCGGCCCCGCCGGCGCGGGCGGTGACAAGCACGGGCAGGTCGTCGGGGTCGCGGCAGGCGTCGGGGTCGACCGGGTCGGGGGTGACGAGGAGGGCGGCTTCCTCAAAGCGTCGCAAGGCAGGCATCGCATCGGGAAGCGCGGAAGCAAACTTGTTCTTCAGGTGCCGCTCGACCTCCTTGAGGAGGTGACGGCTGGTAATCAAGACATCGTTGCGGACCGCCCGCTCGAGCATGCTGGAACACAGGCCCGGGTAGGTGAAGGCGGAGAGCAGAACATTGGCGTCGGGGACGATCCTCACGGGATATCTCGCAGGATGTCATCCTCGCAGGTGTAGCCCGCCGCGCGGGCGGCGGCCTCCATGGCGGGACGCGCCTCGCGCATCGCGTCGATCAACAGCCGCCGCCGGAGCAGGTCCACCAGCGCCTCCTCGGCGGAGAGGTACTCGCGGTCGGCGAGCTTGCGGAGGTCGCGGTCGAGGTCGTCGGGGAGGTCGAGGGTGACGGTGGGCATACCCGATTATATCGGCGGCCCCCCGGCCCCCGCGCATCTATATAGAGACGATCACGCCGACTCGATCAGCGTCAACACCCGCAGCACCTCCGCGACGGACCACGCCTGGGCCGGCGTGCCCTTCGGGGCGTGTGTGGCCGCCCCCGGCGAGACGGGGTCGGCGTCAAACAGCTCGGGGAGCTGGCCCAGACCCGCACCGGCGAGGTGCTCGAGCAGGGGCGCGATCGCCGCCCGGGCGTCGGCGCGGGCGGGCTTGCCGAACCGCCCGGCCCGCAGCACCGCCTCGGCGTACGGGCCGATCAGCCACGGCCACACCGTGCCCCGGTGGTACGCCCCGTCCCGATCCGCCTGCGGACCGGCGTAGCGCGGGTGGTAATCCGCGTCCCCCGGCGGGAGCGTCCGCAGCCCCACCGGCGTCAACAGGTGCCGCTTCACCGTATCGATCACCCCCTGTTTACGGCCCTCCGGCAGCGGCGAGCGGGCGAGGCTGACGGCAAAAACCTGGTTCGGCCGGACCGCCCCGTCGGCGGTGCCGTCCGGTCTCACGTGGTCGATCAACCCGTCTTCAACGTCACGGCAGAACGTGGCGACGAACGCCGCCGCCACCCGCGCGGCAAGGTCGCGGTACCGCTGCGCCGCCTCCGGATCGGTGGGGGCCAGGACGTCGGCGAGGCCCGCGAGACCATGGTGCCAGAGCGCGTTAATCTCCACGCACTTGCCCGGCCGCGGCGTGAACACCACCCCGCCGTGCGCCGCGTCCATCCACGTCAACTGCGACGCGTCGTGGCCGGCGGTGATCAACCCGTCCCCGTCCGTCCGGATCGGCAGCGGCTCGCCCTCGTGCGAGTCGGCCGTGGTGCCCGCGGCGTACCCGTCCACCACCTCCCGCATCGCCTTGCGCAGCCACCCGGCTTTGGCGTCCCGCGCCTTGCCCGCCGCCGCGAGGTACTCCAGCCCCGCGTGCACGAACCACAGCGACGCGTCCACGGTGTTGTACTCCGCCGCGTCCGCGTCGTAATCGTCGAAACGGTTGGGCACCAGCCCGCCCCGCAGCGACCCGGCAAACGCCCGCAGCACCCGCTCGGCCTCGTCCAGCCGACCCGTACACAGCAGCAGCCCCGGCAGCGCGATGAACGTGTCCCGGCCCCAGTCGGCGAACCACGGGTACCCCGCCAAGACCGTGGACAGCGCCTTGCCCTTCGCCGCACGCTCGACCACGAAGTCGTCGGCGGCGATGGCGAGGGTCGTCCGCCGCTCCGCGTCGCCGGGCAGGCGGTCGAGCATCGGGCGCAGGTGCTTGACCCGCGCGTGCGGCCGATCCGGCGCGGCGGGCGACGTGCCCAGCGCCGCGGTGACCTCGACCACGTGCTGTTGCGAGCCCTTGCGGAGCGGGACGACGAACGCGCCGGGGACGAAGGCGTCCTCCCGGTCGCCCTGCCCGCGACGGGTGTCGACGGGGTAGGCCAGGCCGTACCACCAGTCCGGCTCGGCGCGGAACCGCCCCGTCGGGCAGTGCAGCGTCGCCGACGTGCCCCCCCGCCTAAACGTCGCCGTCTGCCCGTGCGGCTCAACCGACAACTCGAACGACGGCGCTTCGTCGCGGTGCAACAGCCCATGGAAGTCGCGCAGCATCAGCATCGGCGCGACGCGCAGCTCCGCGTCGCGGGTGGCGAGGGCGTCGCCGGTGACGGTATAGCGGAGCGTGACCGCCTGCTCGTGCCAGTGCAGGACCAGCTCGCGGCGGACCTCGACGGCGCCTTCGGAGAAGTCGCCGCGGTAGGTCCAGACGGTGGCGACGCCGCGCTCAAACGCGGCCAGAGTTGTGTCGCCGCCGGGGTGATGCACGGGCCCGTCGTCGCCGTCGCCCCCCCCAAACAGGCATGTCGCCAGCGGCAGCTCGTCGAGGTCGGCGTCGCCGGGGTTGGGCAGCGTGAGCTCGTCGATGACCTGGCTGAGCACCACGACGCGGCCGACGGGGGGCTTGGTCGCCGCGACGAGCAGGCCGTGGTAGCGCCGTGTGTTGCACCCCAGCGCCGTGCCCATGCTGTACGCCCCGGTCCCGTTGGTGAGCAGCCACTCGCGGTCGAGCAGGGCATCGCGGCCGAGGTCGGCGTCGAGGTGGTGGGTGGGGAGGTAGAGGTCCATGAGGGACAGGGTACCCCCGGGGCCGCGTAGCGGCCCGGCTAGGCGAGGACGTGGCGCAACGCGCAACAGCCGGCGAGCTACGCTCGCCCGGGGGTCCGCTTACGCTAGCCCCCGCCGCTTGCGCCGCCGCTCCTTGAACCGCCTGAACCGCTCGACCACGCTCGGTTCACGCGCCGCGTCCCGCTGCTCCGCCGCCGCAACGCTTGTTTCGTTCCGGTAGCACACGCCAACGTGGTCGGGCAGGTACGCCAACAGGAGGTAGTCGAAGTGAGCGTGACCCCGGACGCGCTTGCGTGACGCCCCCTCGCTCAGCCAGGTGCGTCGCTCGACACGTTCCTTGAGCGCGTGGGTCAGCGCATACTTGACGCTCCGCCGCATCGAATGCCACGGCCGGTCGTGCCGCCAACTCAGCAGCAGGTGGGCGTGCGTCGGGTCGGTCGCCACGATATGGAGCACCGCGTCGAGGTGCTCGGCCGCGTCGCGCGCGGCTTCGACGATGATCCGTTGCACCTCGTCCGTGAAATGGGCGGTCGGCTCGCGTTGATTGCTGCGGTAGGCGCTCGCCAAGCGCGGGTTGGTCGGCTGGACGCCGCGCCCCCGCTTCACGAACCCGCGGCGGTGGTCGGGCATCCAGGTGCCGTAGCCGTGGAACGAGTAGAGGTAGGTCGGCATGGGGTCAGTTTAATGCGGACCCCCGGGCGAGCGTAGCTCGCCGGCTAGGCGCGGACGTAGCGCAACTCCAAATAGCCGGCGAGCTACGCTCGCCTGGAGCCCGGGGGTCCGCTCAAAGCATCGGCTCAAGCCGCCACACGTGGCCGTCGGGCTTGTCGATCAGCACGTACACCGTGCCGTCGGGCGCCGCTTCCACGTCCCGCACCCGGTCGGGCAGGGGCAGGCGGTACTCCTCGGCGAACCGGTCGCCGTCGAGCCGCACGATCACCACGTCGTGCGCCGACAGCCCGCCGATCATGAACGTGCCCTTCCACGGCGCGAAGGTGTCGCTGTCGTACCACGTCATCCCCGACGGCGAGAGGACGGGGCTCCAGTGGTGCACCGCGTCGGCGAACTCGGGGCGCGTCGGCGGCTGGGGGATCGGGCTGCCGTCGTAGTTGAGGCCCCAGCTCACCGTGGGCCAGCCGTAGTTCTTGCCCGGCTCGGGCCGGTTGAGCTCGTCCCCGCCGAGCGGGCCCATCTCGGTGATCCACAACTCGCCGGTGTCGCCCCGCATCGCCGCGGCCTGGACGTTGCGGTGGCCGTAGCTGTAGATCGCCGGGTCGGCGTCGCCGTTCGGCCCGCCGCCGCTGCCGGAGGCGAAGGGGTTGTCGTCGGGGATCGACCCGTCGTGGTTCAGCCGCACGACCGTGCCGAGGGTGTTGGCCGGGTCCTGGGCCGGGTCGAACTGGAACCGCTCGCCCAGGGTCAGGAACAGCTTCCCGTCGGGGGCGAACACGATGCGCGAGCCGAAGTGGTTGGGCCCCTTGATCCACGGCTGCTGGAGGAACAGCTCGGTGAAGCCGTCGAGCCGGTCGTCGTCGGTGAGCTTGCCGCGCCCCAGAGCGGTGGCGGCCTGCCCGTCGGGGCCGGGCTTGGCGTACGACAGGTATATGTAACGGTTCTGCTCGAAGTCGGGGTCGACCGCGACGTCGAGCAGCCCGCCCTGGCCCTGGGCCCACACCTCCGGGACGCCGGGCACCGGGTCCGACAGCTCGCCCTCCTTCGGCAGGATGCGCAGCCGCCCGGCCCGCTCGGTCACCAGCAGCCGACCGTCGGGCAAAAACGCCATCCCCCACGGGTGCTCCAGCCCCGTCGCCAGCTCGACGACCGAGATCGGCCCCGCCACCGTGTGCAACGACTCAACCTCCGGCGGCCCCGCTAACGCCCCGCCCGACAGCAGCCCCACCGTCAACCCTACCGCAACCGCCGCCAAACACCGAACCTTTGACCGTCGCATAACCGGCTCCTTTTGATGGATGGGACGAATCGGCCGATGCTAGGCCCGCCCCGACACGTTGGCGGCAGGCCGTAGCCGTAGGGCAGGGCTTGCCCTGCCATGAGCCCACGACGGTGCAACGCGTTGCCGCAACGCGCGGCAGGGTGAACCCTGTCCTGCGGCGAGGCGCGGCCGATTAGAAGAAGTCCGGCAGGCTCGACGTGGCCGCCGCGGGCTCCCGGGACATCAGGATCGTTGCGTCGTGCCCGGCGGTGAAGTAGTCCTGCCGGAACCGCACCGCGGCGGTTTGCGCAAAGGCCCATTCGAGCAGCTCGAGCGTCGGCAGACGCCGCGCGGGGTGTGCCTGCGGCACGGCCCGCTTCGACGCCCGGTCCGACAAAAAGTTGAAGATCAACGCTTCGCCCGCCGCGTCCCACGCGCCCTCAAGCACCCGCATCGCCACGGGCGGGTCCATCGTGTTGAGCGAACCCGATATCGCGACGATGTCCGGGTCGCCGGTGGCGAGCAGGTCCGGGTGCTTGACGAAGTCGCCGTGCACGAACGTCGCGTCGGGCAGGCGGCGCTGACGGGCATAATCGAGCACGTCCGGCACGCCGTCGACCCCGACGTAGGTGTCGTACGCGATACCGTGCTCGGTGAGGTAGGCGGCGAAGTCGCCGCGGCTGCACCCCGCGTCCAGCACCCGCTTGCCGGTGAAGTCGACGATCTCGGCGAACACGTCGAAGCGGAGCTTCTGGGTCCTGGGGTTGGCCCAGAGCGTCGCCTCGAAGGTGTTGCCGTGGCGGGCCTGGGCCGCGTGGTAGGGTTGGAGGTAGGCGTCGTTCACGGCGACATGTTAGCCTCCGGCCATGCCCGACCCGGCCGAGTTCATGGAGCGTTGGCGCGGCCGGTTCATCGTCTTCGACGGGCCCGACGGCAGCGGCAAGTCGACCCAGTTCCGCCGCTTCGCCACCCTCGCCCAAACCTGCCGCGTCCCGGTCTGCGAGGTCCGCGAGCCCGGCGGGACGCACATCGGCGAGGCGATCCGCCGCGTCCTGCTCGACCCGTCGGTCAAGGAAGAGGTCGACCTCAAGTGCGAGATGCTGCTGTTCATGGCCAGCCGCGCTCAACTCATCGCCCAGAAGATCCGCCCCGCGCTGGCGCGGCGGGAGCTGGTGCTGGCGGACCGGTTCATCAGCTCGACCCTCGCGTACCAGGGCACCGCCGGGGGCCTTGCCGTGGCGGACATCCTGCGCGTCGGGCAGGTGGCGCTGGGCGCGACCTGGCCGGACCTGGTGGTGGTGTTTGACGTGGACGAACACACGGCCGCTTCGCGGATCAGCCCGCTGCTGCGTGACCGCGAGTTCGACGCCGACCACGACCGCATGGAGGCGAAGGGGGCCGCGTACCACCGCAAGGTGCGTCGGGGCTACCTCGACCAGGCGGCGACGGACCCGGACCGCTACCTCGTGGTGGACGCATCGCGGGAGCCGGACGTAGTGTTTGAGGAGCTGGTGGCGGGGTTGGCGGCGCGGGCGGGGGGGGTTGGGTTGGGGGGCAAGCGGGCTTAGCCTGGCCGCTTGCGGCGGTCGTGTTGCATGGGGTTCAATAGCACTGCGGCCGCGAGCGGCCGGGCTCATGCGGCTTTTTTCTATATCTCGTGTCTTTACCTCGAGCGTCTCCGGGGTGCCACACCTCGCCGCTTTGGGCGATGTGTGCGTGCTGCCATGAGAAGACACGACTTAGAACGCGGCACACATCGCCGCACAGCCGGCGAGGTGTGGCACCCGGCCGGAAACACTGCCGCCGCGAGCGGCCGGGCTAAACGGGGGCGGATGGGTAGGCGCACAAAAACCCCCGGCACGGGGGCCGGGGGCCGGGTGGGGTTTACGGTAGAGAAGAGGCGGGGGGTGCCGGGGTATGGAGCCGATCAGCCGTCGGAAAGGTCGGCCGCGAGGGCATCGATAGCGGCGTCGAGCTTTTCGGGCGTCTCGTAGGTGCCCGCGGCGATCTCGGCGCGGACCTGGTCGATGAGGCTCTGGCGGACGTTCTCGGGGCCGGCGGTCTGGCCGAGCAGGCGAGCGGCGGAAGAGAACTCGACGCGGTCGCCGCCGCGGCCGGCGGCGGCGGGCGGGGTGGTCTGGCGTTGATGGCGTAGGGCCGCGTCGAGGGCGGGGGGCAGCGGGCCGTGGATCCGGGAGATGTCGCTCATGGTGTGCATCCTTTTCCAAAAAGGCTCCACTCCCGCCAAACGGGAGAGTCGGCGGGCCCGACGCGGGCGGCCGATGGAGGGTTGTGCACCGCGGGATAGCGGGCAGGTGTGGCTGAATCTCCTATCGCCAAACGTCCGACAAACGCATGAAGATATTCACAGCATCCGGATCATTCACCTAATGTAGTGATGCACCGGACTTAGCCGCTTCCGGGGGTCATCGGTGTCCGATAATGCCCACCCCTCCCACACTGCCGCTCAGCCGCGACCACCCACCTTATCCGCATCTTATCCACCGGCACGTACAAACGAAGCGTTTTCGGATGGAAACCTTGAAAAAGGCCGAGGTTACCTAGATCAGGGTACGGTAAGTGCGGGGCGTGGTCGAGCAACCGAGACGGCGGCTGCGTCGAGGCGAGGTGAAGTACCGGAGGTGGGACTCGAACCCACAAGCCCTTTGGGGGCAGTGGATTTTGAATCCACCGCGTCTGCCAATTCCGCCACTCCGGCAAGGGGGTGAGGCGGGACGATTCTACCCCCGGCGGCCGGGCGTCGCTAGGCTTGACCGAGGTAACCGGATGAAGCGAGGCAACCCGCGGCAAGCGAACCTGCCCCGTAAAACCTGTGCGGCGTGCGGGCGAGAGGTGGTTTGGCGCAAGAAGTGGGAGCGTGACTGGGAACAGGTCAAGTACTGTTCCAAGGCGTGTGCCGCGGCGGCGAGGCGGGGCACGGGGATGAAGCGTTAGCCGCCGGGCTCGCCCCGGGGCTCCACGCGGTGCCCAGCTTCGGGACAAGCCCTTCGGCTGACGGATCACTCCCGCGTGAGGTACGCGTGGTACCCCAGCACCGGGTCGGGCGGGGCCTCGGGCACGACGAGTGCACCGGAGAGGCGGTCGGCTTCCGCGCGGTCCTCGGGCGTGGCGCGGGCCTCGACAAGGGGGAGGTCCGCCGCGGCCGTCGCCCCGCCCCGCGCCGCGGCGAGGCGCAGCCACGCCAAGCCCTCGGCCGTGGTCACCCCCTCGATCGCCCCGCCGACCGCCGCCGCGCCGTACCCGCCCATCGCCGGGGGGTAACCCGCCATCGCCGCTTCCCGCAACAACCCGTCGGCGGCGGCCGGGTCCGCGTCGACGCCCCGGCCCGTGCGGAGCAGCCCCTGCAGGTTGTACATCGCCCCGGGGTGCCCGGCGTCGGCGGCGAGGCGGTACCACGCCGCGGCCTGTCCCTCGTCCACCGCGTCCGCCCGGCCGAGCTGATAATTCAAACCCATCAGGTACGCCGCCCCGACGTGGCCCCGCTCCGCCAGCGGCCGGATCAGCCGGAAGGCCGTCTTGTACTCGCCCCCGGCGTACGACGCCGCGCCCTGCTTGAGCTGCTGGTACGCCGGGTCGTCCACCGCGCCGAGCGTCACGGTCGGGCGACCCTCCGCATCGGCGGGCGCGGCCACGGGCTCCAGCACGTACCGCTTCGACCCGGTGGCGAACACCAGCCGACCCGCGTCGTCGCCGCGGGTATTGAAGCTGTAGCGGTGCTCGTCCACGGCAAACGTCCCCGCCGCCGCGCCATCGCCCCCGGCGGTGGCCACGGCGGTGAAGGGGTACACCGCACCCTTGAACTCGATGGTCCCGGTCCGCTGGCCCGTCGCCGCGTCGTCGGTGAGGAGACGCAGCGTCACGCCGTCGCCCTCGAAGACGGCGACGGGGCGGACTTCGGGCACGTCTTGGCCGCGGGCCGGCGCGACGAGCAGGAGCAACGCGACGAGGGTCAAGGTGAAGCGGTGCATGGCAGGATCGTAAGCCGACCGGGGGCGGCATTGCAGAAACAGCCGCGACCTCAAGCGATCGGCGTCAACTTTCTCCGGTAGCCGCGTTGCTACGCAACGCGGTCCGTGACGCGTTGCATCGCGGCTGTGGCGGTACGCTCAAGCACGCGCTCTTACAGGCTCCGTCGAACGAGGCCGGCCGGCTGGACGCGATATTTGATGGGAAAGCGCCGCGTTCATCGCCGTGGGTCAACTTGCCGCCGGATAACATACGCCATGGCGCTGCAGGACCTGCGACAGCATTACGACGACGCGGGGATCGAACCCGCCGACCTCGCGGCCGACCCGTTCGAGCAGTTCCGGCGGTGGTTCGCCGACGCCGAGGCCGCCGACATCGAGGAGCCCAACGCGTTCAACCTCGCGACGGTCTCGCCCGAAGGCCGGCCGCACGCGCGGATCGTGCTGCTCAAAGGGGTGGACGAGGCGTCGCGCGGCGACGGCCGGGGGTTCGTGTTCTACAGCAACTACGAGAGCGACAAGGCCCGCGACCTCGACGCGAACCCCGCGGCGGCGATGAACTTTTACTGGGATCGGCTGCACCGATGCGTCCGCATCGACGGGGCGGTGTCGAAGGTCGGCCGGGGCGAGACCGAGGCGTACTTCCACAGCCGGCCGCGGGCGTCGCAACTCGGGGCGTGGTGTTCCAACCAGTCGAGCGTGATCCCCGGCCGCGGCGTGCTCGAGGCGGAGTACGACCGGCTCGATGCGCTGTACCCCGAGGGCACGACGATCCCCGTGCCCCCGTTCTGGGGCGGGTACCGCGTGACGCCGACGGGCTTGGAGTTCTGGCAGGGGAGGCCGTCGCGCCTGCACGACCGGCTGCGCTACCGGCGCGACGCGGGCCGCTGGATCATCGAACGCCTCTCCCCATGAAGCGACGCGGCTTTGCCGCGCTTTCCGCCGCCCCGCAAACCGCGGCCAAGCCGCGTCGCTTCCTCCATCCCCCGCGTCAATCCACCTTCCGCCCGCGCCACGTCGGCTTGATCCCCAGCGCCTCCCGCCCCAGCGCGTACCACTGCACCGCCACCGTCACCGCCACCCCGACCGGACGCAGCACCGCCGCGGCCACCCCCTGCTTGAACCGTGCCGCGACGGCGACCGACGTCGCCGCCGCCAACCCGCACGCCGCCCACACCACCCACGACCGCCACCCGCCCGACACGAGCAGCACCCACGGCAACACGTGCCCCCCCAGCAGCAGCACCGTCCACGGCACGATCGCCGCCGGCGACGCCATCCCCGACGTCGCGTTCTTCGCAAACCCCCGCCACGTCGCGGCCGTCCCCTCGTACATCCGGCACGTCGCCGCCCCCGTCGCGTCGAACAAGTCCGTCATCACCCCCGCCCGCCGAAATGCCCGCGGCAGGTGCACCCCGTCGTGCGTCGACCGCCTGATTGCCGCGTGACCGCCCGCATTGAAATACGCCGCCCGGTCCGCCACGAACAACTGCCCGCACCCCGCGCCCAGCCCCGGCTGCACGCTCTGCCGCATCAACCAGATCGGGAGGTACCCCATCAACAGCAGCAACACCTGCGGCACGATCAGCCGCTCCATCACCGACCCCGTCACCTGCCGCGGCACCCCGCTCACCAGCCCCGCGCCGCTCTCCCGCAGGAACCCCGCCACCGCCGCGAGCGCCCCCGGCCGCAGCCGCACGTCCGCGTCCACCCACACCAGCACCTCAAACCGCGCCCGCTCCGCCAGCACCCAGCACGCGTGCTGCTTGCCGTTCCACCCCGCCGCAAGCTCCGGAGCACCCTCGTACCGCACCCGCGCATCGCCTTCCGCGAGGCGTTGCACGATCTCCGCCGTCCCGTCCGTCGAATGATCATCCAGCACGACCACCTCCACCCGCACCCCCTCCCCCGCGTCCAGCGCCGCCCGCACCGCCGCCTCGATATTCCCCGCCTCGTCCCGCGCCGGGATCAATACGCTCACCCCCACCGCCTCCACCACCCCCACCCCCTCCGCCTCCCCCTCCGCCTCGGCGTCGGCCGCTTCAGCGGCCGGCCCAGCACCCGTGATCCCCCCCCGCCCCGACACCCCCCCCTCCACCCCACCCCCCGCCTGCGTGATCGTGTCGCCCCTCTTCGCCCCCCCCGGCTCCCGGTACAGCCCCAGGTTCCGCGCCGCCATCACCGCCGGCAGCGCCGCCAACCCCAGCGCAACCCACGCGAGCACACTCATGCCGCCTCCCCGCGAACGTCCCGCCCGTCCCCCTGCATGTGCCGCGGGTTAAACCGCCTCCCGCCCGCCCACGCCCGCAGCCGCCGCCACCCGTCGTACACCCCGCCGACGCCGCGCTTCCCCTCGACCAGCGTCGTCCACTCCGCCGCGTCGCGCCGCATCGACGCCGCCGCCACCCGGTCCATCGTCGCCTCCAGCGCCCCGCCCAGCGTGTCGTTCCACCCCTCCACCGAACGCCCCGTTCCCCCCACCGCCAGCGGCTCCCCAAACGCCAGCAGCAGCTCCGGCCGCCGCTCAAACCAGAAGACCACCTCCACCGCCAGCGGCACCGCGACCACCCCCCCGGAAGAACCCCCGTCAACTTCGCCAAAAGTGCCCCCCGCATCGCCGCCCACCTTCCGCACCAGGTGCGCCACCCCCGGCCGCAGCGCGATCGGCCGCTCCCGCACATCCGTGAAAAACCCCTGCGCCGTCACCCACAGCGTCTCCCCCGGCGTCTCCAGCACCGCCCGCCCCACCCGCAAGAACCGCTCCGCCCCCGCCCGCGTCTCCGGGTCGATCCCGAAAAACCCCAGCTTCCCCATGAACCGATACCGCTCCAGCGCCTCCGCATCGATCGGGCCGTACCCCGGCCGCCGCCGAAAGTACCGCCGGATCAGCAGCGTGATCGCCATCGGGTCCCACCACGACGGGTGGTTCAGATAGATCAGCAGCGCCCGCGGGTCGGCCGCGTCCGGCAGGTTCGCCGGCGGGTCCCCCAGCAGCCGCACCGCGTCGAAGTGCTTCCGCAGATACCGCGTCGCGTACCACCCGAACAGGCGGATCAACCACGGCGAGGTGAGGGGAAGGTGATCGTGAGACTTCACAAGCCATGCTAGCCGCGACGCGACGCATCGCCGGGCCGCGCCGGGGACGCGTAGCGTCCCGGCTATTTCCTCACACCGCCGCCGCTTCTTGCGTTGCTTTGACGACCCCGTCGCGGTCCAGCACGTCCGCCGCGATCCACCCCGACATCATCACCATCGGCATGCCCGGCCCCGGGTGGGCCGCGCCCCCCGCCAGGTACAGCCCCTCCACCAGCGGGCTGCGGTTCGCCGGCTTGAACGCCCCCATGAACTTGCCGTGCGACGCCAACCCGTAGATCGCCCCGTTGAGTACGCGGTACCGGTCGTGAATATCCTGAGGCGTCAGCGCCCGCTCGAACACGATCCGCTCCTCCAGGTCTTCCATCCCCGCGGTCCGCTTGAGCTTGTCCAGGATCGTCTGCCGGTACGAGCGGAACAGTTCGCCGTCGTGCGACCAGTCCTGCCCCGGCCGGAGGTAGGGCGTGTGCACCAGCACGTACAACGCCTCCCCGCCGGGCGGCGCGACCTCGCCCGGCGCCTCGGTCCGCGCCGTCGCGGCCAGGTACGCCGTCGGGTCCGGCGCGGGCACGCCCTTCTTATAGATCGCGTCGAACTCCTCCTCCGGGTCGCGGCTGAACACGAAGTCGTGGTGCGCGAGGTGCTCGTACGCCCGGTTCAACCCGAGGTACAGCACCACGCCCGAGCACGCCGGCTCGTAGTTCCGCTTCGCGTCGAAGCGCTTGCCGACGGCCCCGCCGATGAGCTCGCGGTGCGTGCGGACCGCGTCCATGTTCGACACCACCGCCGCACATTCGACGGTCTCGCCACCCGCGGTCTCGACCGCGGCGACCCGTTTGCCGTCGAGGTGGATGCGCGTCACGTCCTCGCCGGGCCGCAGCTCGACGCCGAGCTCGCCCGCCAGCTTCGCCAGCGCCTCGGGCACCGCCCGGGTCCCGCCGCGCGGGTACCACACGCCCTCATTGACCTGCATCGACGCGATCCCGCACAGGATCGCCGGGCTGCCGTACGGCGACGAGCCGACGTACTGCGTGAAGTGGTCGAGCATCTGCGCGACGCGGTCGTCGTCGATGTACTTGCGGATCGTGCTCGCCACGCTCCGGCCCATCCGCATCGACATCACGTCCTTCAGCGTCCCGATGTCAAACGCCCCACCCACCTTCATCATGTCCCGCAGCCCGCCGATCGACTTCCAGAAATAAAAGTCGTCACTGATGCGGTGGAGGCGCTCGGTGTAGCGGATGAAGTCCTCGTACTTCGCCGCGGTATCGCCGGTGGCACCGAAGTCAGCCAGCGTCTGCCGCATCTCGCCGATGTCCTCGCGGAGGTCGAGGACGGTCTCGTCGTTGAAGAAGCAGCGCCACTGCGGGTCGAGTTTGATCAAGTCGAGGTAGTCCTCGAGGTCACGTTCCGCCTCGCTGAAGATGCGGCGGAGCACGCGGGGGACCGTCAAAATCGTCGGCCCCATGTCGAAGCGGAAGCGGCCCTTGTCACCGGTCGGGCCGGCGTACTCGTCGGGGCTGACCAGTTGCGCCGCCTTCCCGCCGAGCCAGGCGTTCTTATCAAACAGCGTGACGCGGTGCCCCCGCGCCCCGAGTGTACACGCCGCAGCCAGCCCGGCGAGCCCCCCGCCGATGACGATGATGCGTGGGTCGTCGTTCATGAGGTAACCGCCAAGTGCGCCAAGAGCGCCAAGGAAGGCAGCAGAAGCAAAGAACTAGATAAAGAAAGACTGCCTAGAAGTTTAATCATTCGTCCTTGTCATCCTTGGCGCTCTTCGCGTCCTTGGCGGTTAAAGGTTTTCACCCCCCGCGGATCGACTTTAGCAGTGCCAACACGCCGCGGACGCGGCGGCGCGGGCCTTTGCGGTGCAGGGCCGCGAGCAGGCCACGCAGCAGCGGGGCGGTGCGGGCGTCGACTGGGTCGAGGTGCGGGTATACGGCGCGGCGGCGGACCGACACCGCCTTGGTCCGGGTCATGGCGAGCAGGCCCGCGGCCCCGCGCGTCGGGCCGAACCCGCTGCGGTGGCGGCCCTCGAACGGCAGCCGCGGGTCGGCGGTGGGGACGATCACGTCGTTGATCACCACGCTGCCCACGTCGAGCCGCGCCGCGACGCGCGTCGCCACACTCTCCGGCCCGAAAATCGACCCGCCCAACCCGAACCCGCTGGCGTTCACCGCCTCCACCGCGGCGTCGGCGTCGGGCACGACGATCACCGACAGCACCGGCGCGAACAGGTCCGCGTCGGCGATGGCCATCTCCGGAGTCACGCCCGTCAGCACCGTCGGCCGCATCACCCCGCCGTCGGGCATCGCGCCGCAGCGGATCGTCGCGCCCGCCTCGACCGCCTCGCCGATCAGCCGGTTGACCCGCTGCCGCAGGCGTTCGTCCACCGCCGCCGCGGGCTGCGTGTCGAGCTCCTCCACGAGCCGCGCGACAAACCGTTCGGCCAGCGTGTCAACCACCACCGCCCGCCGCGGGGCGATGCACGTCCGCGAGCCGTTGAGCATCATCCCGAACCGCACGCACCGCGCCGCCACGCCGAGGTCTGCGTCGTCGAGGACGACCGCGGCGTCGCACCCGCTCAGTTCCATGATGCACGGCACGCCCCGCTCGGCACACTCGCGCCGCACCGCCAGCCCCGTCGCCTCCGACCCGGTCAGCACCACCAGGTCGACGTGGTCCCAGCGCTCGGCCAGCGTGTCCGGCGACGGATCGAGCACCGTCAACGCATCGGCGGGGACGCCGCAGGTGTCGACGAGCACGCGGCGGAGCTTGTGCATCACCGCGGCGCAGCCGTGGTCGGGCGAGGGCTTGACCCACACCGTGTTGCCCGCGGCCAAAGCGTGCAAGGCGTGCACCCCCGGCAAAAACAGCGGGAAGTTGCCCGGCCCGATGATCAGCACCAGGCCCACCGGCTCGCGCCGCACCTCGGCGGCGACCCCGAGAAGCCAGCGCGGCCGCCCCCCCTCCCGCCCCCTCATGCCGAGGCGTTCGGCCCGCAGCACCCGCGGCGCTTCATCGGCGATCCACCGCGCCGCGTCCGCCAGCGGCAACACCTCGGCGGACAGGGTCGTCGCGTCGTCGCGGGTGTCGCTCCGCAGCGCGTCGGTGAAGCGTGACGGGTCGTCCGCCAGCGCGTGACGCAGACGTCCCAGCCGCCGGGCCCGCTCCTTGACCGGGGTGTCGCGCCACGCCCCGCTTGCCCCCGCCACAGCCGCCATCGGGTGGTCGAGATCAGGGGGCGGAACGGTACGGTTTAGCACGGCGGGCAAGGGTAGCGCCGCACGTCATCCCCGGCTTGTGTGTTTAGAAGCTGTTTCATCACCACAAGCAGGGGGTGCCGCACTGCATCCCGCCGCTCGGGGCGGGTGCGGTGTGCGGGTGTGACCACGGCATGACGTAGGTCATGGCATTTACACCGCTCCCTCCGCAAAGCCTGCGGGTTGCAGTGTGGCACCCTGAAGTTGCTGTAAAAGTGCCGCTAAACCACGGCGGGCGTCGCCGTCAGCGGCTCGGGGTCGAGCCACGCGGCGTCGAGGCCCAGGTCTTCCGCGACGAGACGGGCGGTGATGCGAGCGCCCTCATAGATGACCGGGAGTCCGCTGCCGGGGTGCGTTCCGCCGCCCACGAGGTAGACGCCGTCCAAGTCCTCGAAGCGGTTGCGGGGGCGGCGGTGCAGCATCTGGCCGAGGTTGTGGGCGAGGTTGAACGTCGCGCCGCGATGGATGTGCAGCTCGTCGCGCCAGCCGTCGGGCGTGAGCATTTTTTCATACTCGATGTGCGGCCGCAGGTCCGGCAGGCCGAGCTTGCGGAGCTGGTCGAGGACGCGTTCCCGGAACCGTGGTGCCTCCGCGGACCAGTCGATGTTGGCGTGCTCGTGCGTCACCGGGGCGAGCACGTACAGGGCCGTTTTGCCGGGGGGGGCCATCGAGGGGTCGGTGCGGCCGGGGTGTTGCACGTAGACCGACGGGTTGGCCGAGAGCTCGTGCTTGTTTTCGATCTCATCCAAGTTCCGGGGGTAGTCGTGGGCGAGGAAGATGGTGTGGTGGGCCAATGCGTCGCTCGCGCCGCCGACGCCGCGCAACGCTTCCGGGGGAAGGTCGAGGCCGAGGTAGAGCATGAAGGTGGAGCAGGAATATTTTTTCTTCTCGAGCTTCGCATCGGTCCACCGGCGGCGGGCCCTGTCGGGGACAAGGTGTTGCATGGCGTGAGCGAAATCGGCGTTGATGACGACGGCATCGGCCACCGTCTGCTCGCCATCGACGATGACGCCGGTGCAACGGTTCGGCCCGAGCGCATCGTCGATCGTCACCTGGCTCACCTCGGCGTCGAGCCGGATGTCGACGCCTATCTCCCGCGCGACGCGGGCCATCGCCTCGCTCACCGCCCCGCACCCGCCGGTGGGGTGGAACACGCCGTAGTCGTACTCGAGGTAGCTGAGGATCGTGAACAAACTCGGGCAGCGGAACGGGCTCATGCCCAGGTACTTGCTCTGGAAGCTGAACGCGAGGCGGACCCGCTCGTCCTTGAAATACCGCCCGAGGTCCGCGTCGACCGATGCCCACGGCCGCACCAGCGGCAGCATCATCGCCATACCGGGGTTGACGTAGTCCAGCAGCTTCGACCACGGCCGCTGGAGGATCGGCGTGAACGCGTCGAACTTCTTACGGTTGTCGGCGATGAACTTGGGGAACCGCGCCGCGTCGTCGGGCGACAGCTTGGCGATCTGGACCTGCATCCGGGCGATGTCGGGGGTGGCGAGGATGTCGCCGGCGATGGCGGCGTCATCGGGAGACGGCGCGGCGGAGCCGCGACGCTTCATCGCGTTGGGATCGTTCTCGAACACAAGGTGGTACTGCGGGTCCAGCCGCACCATCTCCACCTCGGCGTGCAGGTCGCGCCCGCACATCGCGAACACCTCCTCCAGGATCCGCGGGTACAGAAAAAACGTCGGCCCGAGGTCGAACTTGAAGCCCTGCCCCGTGGTGACCGTCGACGTCCGCCCGCCGACGCGGTCCCGCCGTTCGAGCACCGTCACGTCCGCCCCGACCCGCGCCAGCAGCATCGCCGCCGCCAACCCGCCCGGCCCCGCCCCGATGATGATCACGCGTCGGCCCATAGTCCCCGCTCCACGCGGGCCGGGAGTCTAGGCGTGGTCTCACCCCCGGGCCGCTCCGCCGTGGCGACGGGTTGTGCCTTAGGCTACGCTCCGCGAGGATGCCGCGGCATGAACAAGCACACCCCGTTTCAGCCCGACCCCGCCGATGACGTTGACACGCCGGCCCGGCCCGCGCCCGGCCCGTCCCCGCTTTTGCTGCCGCAACCGCGCTCGGCGCGGTGGTCCGGGGGCCGGTGTGACGCTTCGACGGCGGTGACCGAGCTCGGCACGCCCGACGGCGACGGCCCGACCGGGCACGCCGAGGGCTACCGCCTGCGGCTCGCGCCCGACGCCATCTATATAGAAGCCGACGACGACGCCGGCCGGTTCTACGCCGAGCAGACGCTCGCCCAACTGCGGCGGCAGGCGGACGGGCGGGGCACGCTGCCGTGCGGGGTGATCGAGGACTGGCCGGACCTGCCCGAGCGGGGGGTGATGCTCGACATCAGCCGCGACAAGGTGCCGACGATGGCGAGCCTCTTCGCCCTGGTCGACCGCCTCGCCCACATGAAGCTGAACCGGCTGCAGCTTTATATGGAGCACAGCTTCGCGTACCCGGGGCACGACGTGGTGTGGCGCGACGCCTCGCCAATGACGCCGGATCAGGTGCGCGAGCTTGACGCGTACTGCCGGGCGCGGCACGTCGAGCTGGTGCCGAACCAGAACTGCTTCGGGCACCTGGAGCGGTGGTTCAAGCACGACGCGTACCGGCCCCTCGCGGAGCTGCCGGAGTTTCGGCCGGACGACGACGTGCCGGGCTGGTACCGCGGCCGGGGCCCGACGACGCTGAACCCCGCCGACCCCGCGTCGCTGGATTTCATCGCGGGGCTGCTCGACGCGCTGCTGCCGTGCTTTACCAGCGACACGATCAACGTCGGTTGCGACGAGACGTTCGACCTCGGCTGCGGGCGGTCGCGTGGGCTGTGCGAGCAGCGGGGCAAGGGCCGGGTCTACCTCGACTTCCTGCTGGGCCTGCACCGCCTGTGCGCCGAGCGGGGCCGGCGGATGCAGTGCTGGGGCGACATCATCTTGAAGCACCCTGACCTGGTGGGCGAGGTGCCGGGCGACGTGACGGTGCTGGACTGGGGCTACGAGCAGCGGCACCCGTGGGAGCGGACGTGCGGGGCGTTCGCGGCGTCGGGGGTGCGGTTCCAGGTCGCGCCGTCGACCGGGAGCTTCTACGCGCTGACCGGCCGGTCCGACACGGCGCAGGCGAACCAGCACGAGGCCACGGCCGCGGCGATGAAGCACGGCGCGACGGGCGTGCTCAACACCATCTGGGGCGACCTAGGCCACTGGCAGCCGGCCCCGATTGACGACCCCGGCCTCGCGCTCGGCGCGGCGCTGGCGTGGTGCGGCGAGTCGAACCGCGGCCTCGACCTGCCCGCCGCCCTCTCGCTGCACCGCTACCACGACCCGACCGGCAAGCTGGCCGAGGGCGTCCTCGAGATGGGGCGGGTCGAGCGGGACGTGCACGGTATCTCGGCGACCAACCCGCTGACGCTGGCGCTGACGATGCCCGACCGCCCGCTGGTGGACGGGTCCCTCGACCAGGGCTTCCGCCGCTACGGGCCCTTCACCCGGGACGCGTTGGACGCGGCGCGGGAGCGGATGGACCGGGCGATGGCGCTGGTGGACGCGGCCGAGCCGACGTGCCCCGACGCGGCGCTGCTTGCCCCGGAGCTGCACAACGCCGCGGCGCTGACCCGTCACGCCGCCACGCAGCTGGAGATGAGGCTGGAGGCCGGGGCACCGCTCGTGTCCGACCTGCCCGGGGCCGAGCGTCGACGCCTCGCCGCCGAACTCGCCCCGCTGATCGACGGCTTCCGGGAGCGCTGGCTGGCCCGCAACCGCCCCGGCGGCCTCGCCGACAGCCTCGCCCCCCTCGTGGCCACCCTCGCCGCCTGCCGCTGAGACCCGCCGCGCCGTCTCCAAATCCTTCACCGGCCAACCCGGCTACCGGAGGCAGCTCCAGGTCACGCGTCCGGACCGGGGTCGCTTCCCCGGTTCCCGATAGAACCGCCCGCCAACGGGTCAACGGGGTCATCCCCGGCCCGATACATCGCGTCAAACCGCATCCACCTCGACCCGCTTCAGGCGTTCGCCGGCCTGCAGAAGCCCGTGGTCCTGGTCGCGGTGCCGTGCGAAAGCGGCTTCATCGGGTGCCTGTTCCCGCATCATGGGGTTGGGCGGCTGGTCGGACAGATGCTGTTGGACGTCGGCCAGCGAACGACGGGGCGGCCGTTCTTCATCCCGGCCCCGCGGCGTCGTCGAGCCGGGCGGCCGGCTCACGGCGGTGGTGAGCACGCTCGCCCCGACGCCTAGAGCGGACTCGATTCACCTGTAGCGGCCGGGTGCCACACTCAGAGCAAAGCTATTCCAAGTGTAGCGGGAGCCACACCTTGGCCGCTCGGGGCCAAGGTGTGCCCACTGCCGCACACCTTGCCGCAAAGCCGTGAAGGTGTGGCACCCAGCCGCTACAGGTGGATTGAGTCCGCTTGAGACGGCTCTGCGTCAAGGTGTGGCACCCCACCGGACGCACGAGGATCAAGCGGGGCTCGCATGACCCGCCGGGACGCGCTCCTGCCGGGCCCGTTTGGCGGCGGCCTTGTCGGCGTCCATCACGCTGCCCTCCTTCGCCTCCCGCAGCGCCTCGACGCTGCGGGCCTCCTTGCGGGCGGCGCCGCGCCACCCCTCGCGGAGCTTCACGCGGGTGCCGTGGCGCTCGTGTTCGGCGAGGCGCCGCTCCGCCGCCTCGATCGAGCCGTTGGCCCGGTACTGGGGCAGCCACTGCGCCTGGGCAACGAGCATCTCGTCGACCATCTGCCAGACCTCTTCGGGGTTGCAGACCGCCGCGGTCAGCGGGTCGTGCAGCACCGCCTGCTTGAGCAGCGTCGCGTCGCCGGCTACCGCCGCCTTCACCGCCATCCGCTGCACGTCGACCGACGCCCGGCACGTCGCGGCGGCGGCCAGCGGCAGCTCGATCCCCTCGGTCATGTTGAGCCCGAACCGGTCGACGTAGCCCGGTGCCTCGACGACACAGTCCGGCGGGAGGTTCTTGATGATCCCGCCGTTGCGGACGTTGAAGTGGCCGCGGTACGGCCGGCCGGTCGTGATGGCCTCGATGATGTAGCTGCCGTGCTCGTGGCTGCGTTTGTGCTCGTCGAGCGGCTTGCCCGCCTCTTCGAGCCAGCGCGGGAAGTCGGTCTCGAACCAGTTGCGCCCCTCGGTGCAGACGCGGAGGTACCCGCCGGTCTCGCCGTCGATCCACGAGGCGTCGCCGATCCATCGCCCGATCTCGTCGGGCCGCTTGCGGTACCACGGCAGGTATTCGCTCAGGTGCCCGTTGCTCTCGGTCGAGTACACCCCGAAGCGGCGGAGCACGTCGATCCGCACCCGCTCGTTCTCGCGGTAGTGCTCGTGGTTCTCGAACCCTTTGACCAAAACTTCCGCAGCGACCGGCTCGCCGTCGAGCAGGACCTTGGTGTACCAGGTCTGGTGGTTGATCCCGGCGCAGACGATGCTGACCCGCTGCTCCCAGTCGGGGTTCTCGTCGGGGAGCACGCCCAGGACGGTGGCGATCTGCCGCCAGCCGCCGTGTACGCCGTGGCACAGGCCGATGGTCTCGATAGGTGATTCGTCGAGCGCCGCCCAGGTGTTGATCGCCATCGGGTTGGCGTAGTTGAGGAAGCGGACGCCGGGGCGGGCGACGTCCTGCATGTCGCGGAGGAAGGCGAGGACCTGCGGCACGTTCCGCTGGCCGTACATGATCCCGCCGGCGCAGAGCGTGTCGCCGACGCACTGGTCGATGCCGTATTTCAGCGGGATCTCGATGTCGGTCTTAAACGCCTCGAGCCCGCCGATGCGGGTGCAGTTGATGACGAAGTCCGCGTCGGTCAGCGCCTCGCGCCGGTCGGTCGTGGCGGTCACCTCGGCGGGCAGGCCGTTGGCGGCGATGTCCTTGCGGACGATCTGCTCGACCCGGTCGAGGTTCTCGGCGTCGACATCGTGCAGGGCGAAGTGCGTCTCGCGCAGCTCCGAAACCTTGAGCGTGTCCTTGATGAGCGTGCGGGTAAAGCCGAGGCTGCCGGCTCCGATGAAGGTGATTTTGAGGGGCATGGGACGTTCCTATGGGGGGGTGAATCTGTCGGACGGTTCAACATTACGCTGTACCCGGCAGGGCCGAGCCGCTTTGCATCGGCGGCAGGGCCCGGGGCTTCACGGCGGCGAGGCCGCGACGGGGCGCTTCCCGCCGATTGAAGCGCCGGGTTGGGGCGGTGACGCAACGGGTCGGGGCCCCGGGATCGCCCCCGCCCCTTGCAGCAGGGGGTCGTTGGTCCGCCGCATCCACCGCTCCAGCCGGCCGGCCAGGTCGCCGTAAGCGTCGGCGTAGTGCGCATCGCCGGACCGGTCCACGCGGTGCGTCGGGTCGAGCTGCAGGTCGAAGAGCAGGTCGTTCGCGCCGCCCCGGGCCGGCCGGCCGGGGGGCATCCGCTCGGGCCAGCCGGCGGCGGCCATTCGGTCGCGGACCGGTTTCGGATCACAGTTGTGCTTGACCTGCTCCGCGGTGGACCACCGGCGGACGAGCCGGTGACGCGCGGTCCGCACGCTGCGTTCGGGTTGCGGCCCGCCGTGGACGTTGATCTCGGAGAACAGCGCGTCGTGGAGTTGCTCCGTCTCGCCGCGGACCAGCGGCAGCAGCGGCCGGCCCTCGAGCCAGCCGGGCCGCTCGATGCCGGCGAGGTCGCAGACGGTGGGGTAGAGGTCGAGCTGGTCGACCATCGGGTGCAGGGTCCGCCCGCCGTGAAACCCGCCGGGGCCGTGGAGGATGAGGCTGACCTCCAGGCCCGCGTCGGTGAGGTTGCACTTGGCGGTGGGCAGCCCCAGCCCGTGGTCGGTGGTGAAGATCACCAGGGTGTCGTCCCGCAGGCCCAGCGCGTCGAGTTTGGCGAGGATGCGGCCGACGCCGTCGTCCAACTGCCGGGCCATCACCCGGTGCATCGCGTACCAGTGTCGCGCCTCTTCGCTGTCGGGCACGATGGCCGGCGGGCGGGCGCGGTCGACCTCCGCGGCGGGGGGCATCGCCCCGTCGGGCACGAGCGGCCAGGCGCCGGTGTGCGTCTGGATCATCCCCGCGTCGATGAACCAGGGCCCCGCCGCGCGGCCGTGGTCGTCCAGCCACGAGGCGACGCGCCCGGCGACGGCGGCGGCGTCGGTCTGCTCGTTGCGGCCGCCCCAGTGATACCCGACTACCTCCGGGGCGATGTGGGCGTAGCCGGTGGCCGCCTCGTCGTCGCTGACGTGCTGGACGCCCATGAGGCAGGTGCGGTAGCCCGCCCGGTTGAGGGTGTGGGCCAGGTGCCGCTCGGGGTGTTGCAGCGGGTACCCGCGGTTGCACAGGCCCCACTGCCCGCACTGGTGGGGCCACTGCCCGGTGAGCAGGCCCGCCCGGGCCGGGGAACAGGTCGGGCTGACGCAGAAGGCGTGGCGGAACGTCACGCCCCGGCCCGCGAGTTCGAGGAGGTGGGGCGTGGGCACGCCGTAGCCGTACGGGCCGATGTGCCGGCCGGTGTCGTGGGAATGGAGGTAGAGGACGTTGGGCGGCTTCACTGAACCTTTCGCGGGACGGCCCACCCGGCGGGGCGTCGCGTGGGGTAAACTGGCGTTAAGCGGAGGCACAAATCGGTAAGCCCGACCTCGCCGTTCAGGGTTCTACGGCGGCATTGTACGGACAATGCTACGGGGGGGGCCACCAAGTCGCTCACCGCCTTTGCCGGACCCCATTGACTCGACCGATGGCTGCGAAACCCGCCCCGACCCAACGCGAATTGGCGGACAAGCTCAAGGTGAGCCAGCAGGCGGTGTCGTATGCGCTGCGGGGCCTGCCCGGGGTCAGTGAGTCGACGCGTCAGCGGGTGCTGGAGGCGGCGAGCACGGCGGGGTATCGCCCCAGCAGCGCCGCCATCGCCATGCGCGACGGGCGGACCCGCAACGTCGGCGTGGTGATCCACTCGCTGGGCATCGACACCGGCGGGACGCACGCCTACGACACGGTGAGCGGGATCAACAACGTCCTGGAGCCGGCGGGCTACACCACGTGCCTCGTGCAGATGATCGACGTGGAAGCGGGTCAGAACGGCATGGCGCGCGTGTTCCGCGAGCAGGCGCTCGACGGGATGATCGTGCACGCGGCGATCCAGAAACGGGCGCGGGACCGGCTCGAGACCCTCTCGTCGCGGATCGTGTGGTGCGACGCGGGGGCCGAGCACGAGGTGGGGTGTCTGTGGCGGGACGAGCGGGAGGCGGGGCGTCTGGCGGGCCGGGCCGTGGTCGGTGCCGGCTACACCGGCGTGAACTGGGTCGAGGCCGCAAACGACCCGCAACCGCACCCCTATCGGCACCGGGAGCTGCGGCGGGCGGGGCTGTTCGGCGTCCTGGAGCGGGCCGGGGTGCCGGTGCGGGTTCTGGGCATCGACCCCGAAGATCTCCCCGCCACCGACGCGGCCCTGGTTGGGGCCATGCGGCAGAGCACGCCCGGGACCGCCTGGGTCGCGTCGGACTACACCAACGCGATGCACCTGGCCCACCTGGCGGCCGCCGCGGGCTACCGCATCGGGCACGACCTGCCCCTGGCCTGCTGCGACGACTTGGGGATCTGGGGGCGGCACTGGCCCCACCTCTCGCGGGCCCGCTTCGACCGCTTCGCCATGGGCCAGCGGGCCGCACGGATGCTCCTGGCCACGCTCGACGGCGACAGCCCGGTCCCGTCGTTCGTCAGCCGGCCGACGTGGACCCGCGGCGACGGGGCGGACCCTGAACTCCGATCAACCCTCCCCACGGCCGCGCCGCAAGCCGTCTGATGTCGAAGATGGGTGCAGGGCAGGCTGATTCGAGCCGCCATGTTGTAGGTACCAGCTGAAAGGGCTACGATACCGGTTGATGCTCGCGCTCTGGTCGATGGCGGCCGTAACGAGAAGGTCCTCGACGAGCTTGCCGGCGGCCACACGATCTCGCTCAACCGGGCGAGGTTCGATGGCAGGCTGCTCAAGGTTCGCGACGAGAACTGACGCCAGCACCAGCCGAGCGGCCGCCGCGCCACGTCCCCCGGCACCACCGAATGGTACCCTTCACCCCAAGCAGTTTGCCCCTGCCTTGCCTCGCGTTGATCATCCTCGTGATCGCCCATCCCGCGGCCGGCCAAACTTACGACGGACGCTTCGGCGAGACCGCCACGCGCTACGCCGACACCATGCTCGAGGTCGGGCGGGATGTTTACGGCGACGGGACCATGGCCAGCGGCGACGCAAAGAAGTCGGGGCTGTTCCTCTCGGCGATGGACCGCGAGGCGGAGGGTGGGCCCGTGCCGCTGACGGACCTGCCCTACGCCGACACCTCCCGCGACCGCTTCGGCGTTCGGCAGGGCGACCGGGTGTTCGACCGCTCCGCCGACCCCGCGGACCAGCGGCTGGTTGGGGCCAACGTCTTCCACGACCAGCAGCTCTACACGCTGCTCTACCGCCTGGGTGACACGACCGGGCGGGACGGCTACATCGACGCCGCCGACGCGGCGCTGCGGTGGTTCGTGGGCAACACCCGTAGCGGGCTCAACGGCGACGTGCAGCGGGCGACCGGCCTGCTGGCCTGGGGCGAGCACATGTCCTGGGACCCGTTTTACGACAAGGCCATCAGCGCGATCGGCTATCGGCCCCCCACCCACGAGTTCTTCGAGGACTGGGCGCTCTGGGACCGCCTGCACGCCCTGGACGCGGCGGGCGGCGACGCCTTCGCGGTCGCCCTCTGGGACACGCAGGTGATCAACCACGACGACGCGACCTTCAGCCGCCACGCGCCCTACGACGGCCAATTCAGCGAGCCGACCGACAGGCTGCTCGACTTCCCCCGTCACGCGGCGTACTTCATCGAGAGCTGGGCCCATGCCCTCGCCGACGCCTCGATCACCGACAGCGACGCGGCCTTGACCACCGCGATCGACCGGATGCTCAAGCGGCACGAGGACAAGCGGGCGGCGGCCGCGGCCGAGAGCGGCCTGAGCCCGGGGCTGGTGCCGTTCACCATGCACACGCGCCAGCGCGCTGGTATCCCCGAAAACAAGTACGCCAATCTGCCGAGCAACACCGAGCTGTCGATCGGTGCTCATAACGCGGCGGAGCTGCTGGAGGGCAAGGCCGACCCGGCCCTGGTGCGGCGGTTGTACGGCTTCGGGGCGACCGAGGACGAGGCGTTTTTCCTGTTCGACCACGACCCGGCCGGGGCGGGACTCGTCAAGGGCGTGGACATCCGCAACCGCGAGGTCCGCGAACGCAACGACGGCGTATGGGGCCAGGCCTACGGCGGCTCGCCGATGGCCGGGGAGGCCAACCTGCTTATCGACCGCTACACCCAGCTCGCCGCGGGCCAAGCCGACCGGCAGGCCACCGCGGACCGGTACCGCTCGCTGATCCTCGAGATCGCCGACGTGTACCTCACCGCGGACCCCGACGGGAGCAACGGCGAGGCGGCCGACGGCGACTACTTTGACGAGCCGATCTGGCCCGGCGAGATCGCCGACGTGATCCTGCTCGAGCTCTTCGCGTTCGACCGGACGGACGCGCAGCGGTACCTCGACCGGGCGGTCTACTTCGGCGACCTGGGGCGGGACGTGTTCTTCGGCGACCACGCCCTGCCCCGCGCTGCGGGCAACGCCGGGCATTACGAATCGATCACCGGCGGCGACGACCTCGCCCTGGCGCTGTACGAGCTGGACCGGCGGCTGGCGGCCGCCCCGGATTCGGCGCTGCTGTCGATGCCGGTGCGTACACGCTCCGAGCCCCTCATCGACCCTCGAAACCCCAGAGACACCGATTGACCCGCACCCCACTCCCCCTGCTGATCTTTCTGGCGGCATGTACCGCCTGCCCATCCGCATCGCTTGCTCAGGACCAGCAGGGGGGGCAGGGGGGTTCGATGCAGCAACTTGACCGCCAGTTCGACGGGCTCTTCGGCTGGTTCGAGGGCATGATCGACCCCGACACCGGGGGCGTGTTCTACTCCGCGGCGACCCGGGATCGGCCGGACGAGTACCCGCCGCACCTCGAGTCGACGGCGAAGTACGTGCACGCGCTGGAGTGGGCCCAGCGGATCGACTCGCTGCCGCCGGGCGTACGGGACGGGCTGGTGCGGTACTTCAAGTCGCGCCAGATCGGCCCGGACGCCCCGGGGGGGGCGGCACGCTACGCCGGGTTCTTCATGGACGGGGCGTACGCGGGGCTGGACCCGCGGGAGGACGACGGGCCGCGCCGGGACTACGCCGCCGCGCGGGCAACGTCGATGGCGCTGCGGTCGCTGGGATACCTCGGGGCCGAGCCGGAGCACGCCCCGCCGGACCCGTCGAGCAACGGCGATGCGCTGCCGCACCTGCGCTCGGGCGCGGCGTTCACCAAGTGGCTGGAGCAGCGCAAGTGGGAGCGGGCCTGGACCGCGGGGGGCGACCTCCTGACCCAGGCGGACAATATCGAGCGGATCGGTAACGCGGCCCTGCGTGACGAGCTGTTGCGGGCCGCGTGGGACTACCTGCCGACGAAGCAGGACGCCGCATCGGGGTACTGGGGGGCACGAAATGGCGACGGCTCGTGGGCCGGGGTGAACGGTCAGGACTACATGCTGCTCAACGGGGCGCACAAGATCGTCTCGTTCTACGAAGCGTTCGGCGAGCCCGTGCCCCACGCCGGGGCGCTGGTCGACTCGGTCCTTGCCGAGGTCCGCGGCGGCAAGGTGGTCCACATCTGCTACGTGTACAACAGCGCCCAGCTGATGCGGAACCTGCTGCGGCAGGACGGTGTGAGCCTCTCGCCGCAGCAGCGCCACGCCTTCGTCGAGCGGGAGGTCGAGAACCTGTCGATGTTCCTCCAGCCCGACGGGGGCTTCTCGACGCTGCTGGGCAGGCACGGGGGCAACCGCTTCGAGCCGGCGGTGGATGGCCCGGTCAGCAACACCGACGCGAGCGGCCTGGCCCTCAAGGCCCGCATCGCGCTCTACGAGGTCGTCACCGGCGAGGCCCCGCCGATGGGCGACGGCGAGAGAGACTGAACGCAGCCCGCCCCGCCTCTCCATCGATGATCCCGATGCCCCGCCCCCTGTCGTTCCTGCTGCTGTGCCTGCTGATGACCACGCCCCCCAACGCCGCGGCAGACCCCGACCCGTCGCTCCGCCTGCCCGACGGCCGGTACTACGAGACCTGGGAACAGCCTCAGAACTACACCCGGACCTACCACGTCGCCCAGCAGCACGACGCGGCCGGCGACGAGAACCCGGGCACCGAAGCCGAGCCGTTCCTCACCATCCAGGCGGCGGCGGAGGTGCTCCGGCCGGGCGAGCGGGTGCTGATCCATGACGGGACCTACCGCGAGACGGTCCGCCCGCGCCGCGGCGGCACCGGCCCCGACGCCATGATCGCCTACCAGGCCGCCCCCGGCCAGACCCCCGTCATCACCGGGGCCGAGGCGTACACCGGCCCGTGGAACGGGCAGACCCGCTGGAACCCCGGCTGGAAACCCACGCCCGACCCGGGCAGCGCCACCGGCACGATCTACCACGTCCGCCTGCCCGAAGCGTGGTTCGTCGGCTACCTGCCCTTCGCCATGGTCAACCTCCCCCAGCACCACACCGTCTGGGGCGGGGAGATCAAAAACTTCCCCAACGAGCTGCGCTGGAAACTCGCCCTCAAGCGCGGCCTGATCTTCCAGGACGGCCGCCGGCTGACGCAGGTCAGCCGGCCGCAGCAGCTCGACACCGCTGAAGGCGCATACTGGCCCGAAGAGAACGGCCTGGACATCTACATCCGCCCCTTCGGCGACACGCCCGACGCATCAACCTGGGAGTTCACCACCCGCGAGCAGGGTTTCGCACCGCGGGAAAAAAACCTCGACTACATCCGCGTCACGGGCCTGACCATCCGCCACGTCGCCGACCCCTGGGCGTTCCCCCAGCGGGCCGCCCTCTCCGCCTCCCACGGCCGGCACTGGATCATCGAGGACAACCACATCGCCGACGTGAACTGCGCCGCGATCGACGTCGGCCGCGAGCAGTGGGGCCTCGCCGGCCGCGACCCGCAGGGGTTCCACATCATCCGGGGCAACCACATCCAGCGGGCCGGCATCCTCGGCATCGCCGGCTGGGCACCGGAAATGACGGGCCTCCTCGTCGAGGACAACCTGATCGAGGGCTGCGGCTGGCAGGACCTCGAACGGCTGTGGGAGGTCGCGGCGATCAAGATGCTCCACGTCCACGACTCGGTCTTCCGCCGCAACCTCATCCGAAACAACACCAACGCCTCGGGCCTCTGGCTCGACTACGGGATCAGCAACGTCCGCATCACCGGCAACGTGATCCTCAACACCACCACCGGCTACGGGGGCGTCTTCATCGAGGCGGCCAAGGTCGGCAGCGTCATGATCGACCGCAACCTCATCGGCGGCAGCCGCAAGGTCGCGCCCCTCTCCGCCGCGGCCGGCGCCGAGGCGGTCAACGGCGGGCACGGCATCTACGCCCACGACACCGACCGCCTCATCGTCGCCCACAACCTCATCTTCGACTGCGAGGGGTCGGGCGTGCACCTCGCGCTGGGCCAGCCAGACCGCATCGCCATCACCGGTCGCGGCGCACTCTGCCGCGACAACCGGGTCCTCAACAACGTCATCATCGACTGCGGCAAGTTCGTGCACTTCGGCCGGCCGCACAACTCCGCCGACGGCAACCTCTACGTCGGCCGCGCGTCGGCGTACGTCTCACGGTTCCAGATCGGCGAGCCGCTGGAAAACCTGGACTGGCCGACGTGGCGGGAGTTCCACCGCTTCGACCCGCACGGCCGCCACGACGCCGTGAAGCCGCCGACCGCCCGCATCACCGACGACAAACGCCTCCAAGTGACGCTGCCGTCGGCCCCGCCTCGGGTGCCCGCGCTGCCGTTCGACCTCGCGCCGCAAGCCGCCGATGACGACGCCGAACCCCGGGGGGTCCTGCCCGGCCCGTTCGAGTCGGCGGAGCGTTGGGAGCAACCGATCGAGCTGGAACCACGATGAAGGACACGACGCGCATCTACCTCATCGGCGCCGGGGTGATCGCCGGGCGTCACGCCGAAGCGTTTGCGAGAGATCGCCGGCGACTTCAAGCTGCACGCGGCGGACCCGAACGCCGAGGCCCGGCGGGTGTTCGCCGAGGCGAACCCGCAGGCGACGATGCACGACGACGCCGCGGCGATGCTCGCGTCGCCGTCGCGCGACGACGACATCGTGGTGAACGCGACGCCGCCGGTGTTGCACCACGGCCTGACGATCGCGGCACTGGATTCGGGCCGCCACGTGCTCTGCGGAAAGCCGCTGGCCATGGACGCCGACGAGGCAAGGTCGATGCTGCGGCGGGCGCGGGAGCGGGGGCGGCGGCTGGGGTGCTGCTCGAACCGGATGCTGGCGAACCCGGCGACCGATGCGGTGGCGGAGTTGATCCGTGAGGGCGCGCTGGGGCGGCCGTACCACGTGACCTGGATCGAGCGGCGCGTGCGTGGCCGCACCGGCATCGAGTATTAGCCCCAGAGCCGATGGTTCCTCGACCCGGTAAAGAACGGCGGCGGGACGCTCATGGACTGGGGCCCCTACGACTTCACCACGCTGCACCACGTGCTCAAGCCGCGGGCGGTCGAGGTGCTCGCCGCGTTCGCCGCCACCCCCGTTACCGCGGCCCGACGGTTTCGCCGACGGGGACCGCACCACGCGGCTGCTTGAGTCGGTCGAGGGTTGCCGATGCGTCGAGCTATCGATCCCGGGCAGGGGCTGGAATCGCAGCGACCCGGCGGGCGACGACGTGGTCGCCCGTCCCATCGAACCCTGCCTGAAAATCGCCGAGCGGCGCGGCCTGACGCTGTCGCTCTACCCGCACCTCAACCACTGGCTGGAGCGGGTCGACGACGCAGCGAGGCTCTGCCGCAAGCTGGACCACCCGAACCTCCGGACCGTCTTCTGCGGGTTCCACTGGTACGCGGTGGACGGCCGGGATCTACGTAGCCGGCTGACCGAAGCGTCGCCTTACCTCGGCCACGCCAACCTCAGCGGCTGCGACCCGGGCCTGCCCGGCGGCCCGCCCAGACGGATCGTCCCGCTCGACGCGGGTGAGCTGGACAACTTCATCGTCCTCGCCGAGCTGGCCCGCGCCGGGCTCGGTTCGGGTGATGCTCCGGCCTGGCTGGGCGTGCAGGGCTGGAGCGTCGCCGGCGACGTGTACGCCAAACTCCGCCGGAGCAAAACCAGCCTGGACGACAAGATCGCCCGACTCGCTCGCAAACCCGGATGGGCTGAACATCACCGCAGCCGCTGAACCCAAGGGACGTGGCGGAAGTGGCCGAGTGCTGCAGGGTTGGGTGAGGCACGCTTCACCACCCCGACTCCACCCCGTAGACCAGCCCGCTCGCGGGGCCCAGCGGCGCCATCGCGGTCATGATGTAGGGGTTGATGCACGCATCGTCGTGCTCCGCGGCGAAGCGCCACATCCGTTGGCACAATCCCTGCAGTACCTCCCGGTGAGCGGGGTCGGCGGCACGGTTGCGTACCTCGTGCGGGTCGTGCTGAAGGTCGTAGAGCTCGTCGAAGTCGTAGCCGTTGTGCACGTACTTCCAACGGTCGGTGGTGATGGAGCGCTGGATGCCGTACTGCTCGTTGCCGTTGGACTGGGTGAACAGCGCGTCGCGCCACGGGGGCGTCTCGCCGCGGAGCCACGGCGCGAGGCTGCGGCCCGACAGGCGTTCGGGCACGTCGAGCCCCGCGAGTTCGAGCAGCGTCGGACCGACGTCCGCCAGCGACACCTTCGCATTGACGCTCCGCCCGGCGTCCACGCCCGGCCCGGCGACGAGCAGCGGCACGTGGTACGCCCCGCGGAAGCACGGCAGCCCCTTGGCCCACAGCCCGTGCTCGCCGGCGTAGTCGCCGTGGTCCGAGCAGTAGATCACCACCGTGTCGTCGGCCCGCCCGCTGCGTTCCAGCGCCCCGAGCAGCCGGCCGAACAGGTGGTCCTCGTAGCTGCAGAACGCCCAGTAGTGCCGCACCGCCTCGCGGTGCTCCTCCAGCGGGAGCTGGCCGAAGATGCCGCGCGTCCGCCGGTACAGCCCCGGGCGGTCGAGCATCGTGTCGTTAAAGCTCGCCGGCAGCGGGACGTCCACGTCGCGGTAGAGGTCCAGGAACCGCTGCGGCACGCGGTACGGATCGTGGGGCCCCAGCGTCCCGCAGTAGAGGCACCACGGCTCGGCGGGCGGCGGCCCCAGCGCCGCCTCGGCCGCGGCAACGACCCCCTCGTCGTTGAACGGGTTGTCGGTCACGCCGTAGTGGCGGTAAGCGGTCCACCCCGGCCGGCGGATCTCGCCGGGCCGGCGTGGCCCGGGGTCGCTAAGCGCCCCGGCCTGTTGCCGGTAGGTGTCCCACCCCGGCCCCATCGCCCCCGCCCCGTCCTTGCTCGGCGGGCAGTTTACCAGCCGCTCGACCCACCCGTGGTCCCGCGGCGCCGTCTCAAAGCTCACGTGCCACTTGCCCGTGAACTCGCAGCGGTAGCCCGCCTCCGCCAGGTCCTCGCTCCACAGCCGCACCCCCGGCGCCAGCCCCCGCGATAGCGTGTTCTGCACCGCCACGTTGTTCCACACCCCATGCTGCGACGGCATCAACCCGCTGAAAAACGTCGCCCGTGACGGGCAGCAGTGCGGCGACGGGCAGTGCGCCTCGGTAAACGTCACCGCCCGCCGCCGGAACCGGTCCAGGTGCGGCGTCTGACAGGGATGCCCCGGCAGCACCACGTCCCCCCGCTGCTGGTCGGTCATGAAGAGGAGGAGGTTCGGCGGTTTCACGAGTGGCAAGATCAATCTCAGCCGGGGCCGGCCGTCGGCACCCATTCAGAGGCGGCCGCGTCGAGTGGTGGTCGAGTCAATTTGATAGGATACTCCTTTATAAGAACGAGAAAGATGGAATCTCCGCTGGTCCGTTATTTGAGCAACCCCGTGTTGCGAGGCGCCGACGCGCCGTACCCCTGCACGCTGCTGTTCAACGCGGGGGTGGCGAGGTTTGCCGGCCGTTACGTGATGGTATTTCGCAACGACTTCGGCCGATGGGGCGACCCGGAGTTTGACGGGACCAACCTCGGTCTGGCCTACAGCGACGACGGGTTGAGTTGGCAGGTGCAGCCGAAACCCTGCATCACGCTGGACTACGCCCGGGAGCTGATCCAGCCGCTCATGCCGCACCGCGACGCCGCGGTCGAGCTCCGCCGCTTCTACGACCCGCGCCTCACCGTGATCGACGGCCGGGTCTATCTCTGCTTCGCCATCGACACCGAGCACGGCGTGCACGGGGGCGTCGCGGTGACCGACGACTTCGAGCGATTCGAGGTGCTGTCGATGAGCAGCCCCGACAACCGCAACATGGTGCTGTTCCCCGAGAAGATCGGCGGGGAGTATGTGCGGCTCGAGCGGCCCATGCCCGTGTACAGCCGCGGCGGCAAGGACCGTTTCGACCTTTGGGCGTCCCGCTCGCCGGACCTGCGGTACTGGGGCAGCCCGCGGCTGGTGCTGGGCGTCGAGGACGTGCCCTTCGCCGACGACAAGGTGGGCCCGGCCGCGCCGCCGCTGCGGACCGACCGCGGCTGGCTGACGACCTTCCACGCGGTGACGCTTCACCCCGAGCGCGGCAAAAACGGCTGGGGCGGCCGCTGGCAGAAGGTCTACACCGCCGGGCTGATGCTTCTTGACCTCGAAGACCCCTCACGCGTCGTGGCCGTGGCCCCGACCCCCCTGCTCAAGCCCGAGGCCGATTACGAGACCGAAGGCTTCCGCAACGACGTGATCTTCCCTGGCGGGATGGTCCAGCGCGACGACGGGGAGGTGCTGATCTACTACGGCGCGGCCGACACGGTCGAGTACGTCGCTACCGCGGGCCTGGACGACCTGGTGGCGTTCTGCCTGAGCGGTCAGCGGCAATAGGGGCCGCCAACGAGCCGATCGCGCCGGCGTCGCAGCAGGATCAGAGCGCCGATGCCGGTGGTGATCAAGCCCCCCGGCTCAGGCACCGCGACAAGATCCGCGGCAAGCCCGACCTCGTCGAGGCGGATGGTGCGGGGGTGGCCGTCTGTGTCGGCGAATTGGAAGCGGAACGCGAACGCTCCCGCGGGGTCCAGATCCAGCGCGGACAGGTCCAGGTTGAAGCGGGTGGTGCTGTTCCCATCGATCGACATCGTGCGGCCGTCGTAGGTGACGAGGTCTTCACAAAGGTAGAGGTCGTAGGTGACGGTCGGTCCGTCGACGGTGCCGACGAGGTAGCTGATGGTGTCGGCCTGCTCGAAGCCGAGGATCCCGCCGTGGGCGATCTGCAGCAGGGCGGGGTCCGCCCGGTCCTGGGTGACGGTGATGTCGTGGACCTCGCCGGCGAGGTAGGCGTCGGCCCCGTGCCGTTGCAGCAGGCGCCAGAACGCCGAGTTCTCGCCGCCGTCGAGCGTGAGGCTGCTGCTGACGCGGTTGTTGACGGGCGTGAGTACCGGGGTGTGGCCTTGAACGATGACGTGGTCATTGAGCTGTCGGCCGCGGCGGCCTGCAGTGTCGCGTCCAGCCACGCCAACTGCTCGTCGGCGACGGTGACGCTGATGGGGTTGCCGGTGGACGCGCCGCTGTTCTTGAACACGTCGACCGTGACCAGCAGGGCGTTTTGGTGCCGGATCGCGTAGGCGGTGCCGGCGTGCTGGCCGGCGGTGGGGCGGCTGTAGAGCGTCGAGCCGGCCGCCAGCCTCCCGTCGCCGGGCGAGCCCGTAACCACCGGGTCGATGAAGTGCGAGCCGAAACGGTCGCGGTAGGTCTCGATGGTTTGCCGCCCGAACGGGTCGGTCCACGACGGATCGTCGTCGAGCTCGTGGTCGCCCACCGCAACGTAGGTCGGCAGGCCGCGGGAGGCGAAGCGGCCCTGCCAGGCGTCGTAGTAGAAGTCGGTCACGTTCTCGATGCGGCGACGCTCGATGGCGACGGTGGTGTTTGCATCGCGGTCGGCCTGGCTGGCGAACTTCTGCTCGAAGACGCCGTCGAAGTAGGCGTCCTGGAACCAGCGGGCCATCACCAGGTCGCCGGCGACGGCGTCGAAGTCCGGCGACTCGCCGGCGATCGCGTCGAGGTACGTGTCAATCGACGACTCCCGCGGGGCGGAGGTGCTGTTACCCGAGGCGATGGCCGGGTTGTTGCCGTTGCTCACCGCGAGGGTGGTGAGGTCCCCCACGTCGACGTTGAGGAAGTCGGGGGCCGAGACGAAGGTCCACGGCTCCGCGGCGGCGGCGACGGACAGGCAGGCGGGCAAGATCGACGCGGGGAAGGCGTGGTGGTGCATGGTGGAGATTCAGAGACGGAGCGGGCAAGCCGTCCGCCGGCGATCAGGCCGGCGGACGGGCGGGAGTGAGAGCGGACTCAATTCACCTGCAGCGGCTGGGTGCCACACCTTGACGGCTTTGCGTCAAGGTGTGCGGCAGTGGGCACACCTTGGCCCCGAGCGGCCAAGGTGTGGCACCCACTACGTTTGGAACAGTTTTGCTCTAGCAGGGCGATGCGCCTCAGGCCCCGCGGCGGCGGCCCAGCAGGCACAGCCCGCCCAGGCCCACCAGCGCCAGCGACGCGGGCTCGGGGATGACGGCGGTGACGGTGACGTCGTCGATCAGCGCCTGCTGGGAACCGGGCGTGGCCTGGTCGTCCACGGACGCGAACGCGAGGTAGACCGTGTCGCCGACGCCGACCGATGCGGCGCTGAGGGTGATCGAGGCGGTGCCGGTCGCGGGGCCATCGACGCCGATGTTGAAGTCGTACGGGGTGGAGTCGGCCAGCAAGAGGCCGGCGGCCAAAGGGGTCGTCCCGTCGGCGGGGGTGGCGGTGCCGGCGTCGTAGTAAAGCGAGATGATCAGGTCGTTGAAGTCGGCGTCGGAGCGTTCGGCCACGTTGAAGTCGAACGTGTAGGCGAGGTCGGTCGCTTCGCGGGTGCCAAAGGCCTGGTAGGCGCCGGTGCCAGCGACGGTGGGGCTGTCGACGATGTTGAGCCAGCCGTTGCCGTCGGCGTCATCGGGCACGGGGGCGGGCGCATCGGACTGAACCAGGTCGCCGTTGCCCGACTGGAAGTCGAACCAGCCGGGGATGTTCTGCGACCCGACGCCTGCCTCGAAGTCGGCGTTGGTGAAGCCGGTGATGGCGGCGTGGGCGGACCCGGCCGACAGACCTGCAGCGATCAACGTGGTGAGGGTGGCGGGACGGACGATAGTGCGAAACATGGGGGCCTCCGGTGGTGGAGTGGACAGGAACCGCCGGCTCTATGCTGAGGCGGTGAAACAGGGATCGGGTGGCGGGCCGGTGGTTCGGCCCGGGTGCAGGCGGTAGGGCAGTGCCACGGTCGATGCCCCGGCTTCGTGCCCGTTGATGCGGGAGATCAACTGATGCACCGCCCGGGCACCCATCTCATGGTGCGGCGGCAGCATCGCGGTGAAGTCGGCCAGGACGTTGTGCTCGTGCAGCGCGAAGGTGGCGATCGAGAGGTCGCGGCCCGGGACCAGGCCCAGGGCGTACACCGCCGGGAGCAGGCGGGCCGTCGCATGGGCGAAGTAGCCGACCACCGCCGTCGGCCGGTCGGGCTGTCGCAGGAGGCGGGGCCAGCCCTCTTGAGCATAAACATCGGGTGAGGCCGCGTTGCCGCGGTCGAGCAGGCACGGGGTCAGCCCCGCCCCCCGCATCGCCCGCTGATAACCGGCCAGGCGGTCGAGGTGGGTGAAGTGCGCGTCGGGGTCCACCGTCGGGCGGAGGTCGGCGGTGGCGTAGGCGATCCGGGTGTGGCCCAGGTCGATCAGGTGCCGCGTCAGCCGCTCGCCCGCCTCCAGGCTGTCGGGGTAGACGCAGTCTGCCGTGCGCCGGGTGTTGAGCCAGACTGCGGGGCTGCCGCTGTTCTCGATCATCCGCGCCAGCGTCGGTGGGGCGTGATGGGTGTAGTTCACCAGCAGGCCGTCCACCGCCCGCTCGGCGAGGATGCGGGGTGTCTCGGCGTCGGGCTGAGCCGCGATGTCCGGGAGCTTGGCCAGCGTCAGCATCAGGTCGTGCTCGGCCAGAGCGTCCTGGATCCCGGCGACCAAGGCCGCGGGGAGGTAGCCGCGGTTCCTACGCGTCGCTTGCAGCAGTCCCACGGTCCCGAAGCGGCCCCTCGGGGCGGTCCCGCAGGTGCTCCGCCAGCGGCCCGCGCCACCACGCCGGGCTCGATACACGGGTGGGATCACGGGTCAGGTAGTGCAGCTCGGTCCAGTCCGTTCCCGGGTCGAAGAGCATCTCGCGGCCTGTGCGGAACCACCGTGGGTTCTTCTCGCGCTTGCTCGCTGGCATGTGCAAGCCCTTCAGGCCGGGATCGTCGGGCTGCCCGGTGTGGACCCGCCTCCGCCAGCCCGCTCGATCAGTTTGCATCACGTCGGAGCGGTCTCGCCCTTCGACGGGATCGGGCTCGGACACGGGTTGGTCGCTCGGCACGCCGTTGCTCGCCGGGGAGCAGCCGGCGAGCAGGTTGTGCCGCGCCAGCGAGTAAAGCGGGGCGGGGTGGGGGTACAGGCATGAGTGAAGCGCGGGCCGTGGAACGCCAGGCCCTGGTGGTTCGGGATGATCCGCTGGACGTGAGCGTTGATGGAGAGGCAACCGCTACGGTGCCGGTGCGTCTGGATGAGGATGCGGTTCGGGCGGTGGGGCAGGGCGGGTGGGTGGGTGGGTGGGCGGGCCCCGCAAAGCTGCCGGTTGAAAAGCACAAGGCCCGGGACGAGCCGGGCCTTGTGCGGAGGGATCGAGATGTCGTGTCTACCCGAGGGGCAGGACTAAGCCCGACGCCGGCGGGGCATCAGGCAGAGGGCGCCGACGCCGAGCAGGGCGAACGAGGCGGGCTCGGGGATGACGACTTCAGGGACGAGGGTGAAGCCGAAGTCGTCGAGGCCGCTGTTGAACGTCGAGCCGGTGCGGCTGATGACGATCTGGCCGATGTTGAACGTCGAGCTCTCGAAGCCGATGAAGTAGTCGGCCGCGGTCGCGTTGTTGTTGGGGTCGGGGTTGTTGCCGGCGAGGCCCGAGAAGGTGACGGTCTCGAGCGTCACACCCGCGTCGGTCTGGAACTGGATGTTGAACGAGTTGGCAGCACCGAGCTGGTTCAGCGTGAACCCGGTCGCGGCGACCGCATTGGTGTTCGAGTCGAAGGTGCCGGTCCCGCTGTCGAAGGACCCGAAGTCGATCGTGACCACGGCGGCGGGGGTGGTGGCGACGGCGTCAATGGTGTACGCGGCACCGGCCGACGTCTGCGCGTTGGCCTGGGTCAACTGCCGTCCGGCGTTGTCGCCGGAGGTTCCGCTGATGCGGAACTGGATGTCGGGGGTGGACGGGTCGGTAAAGGCGAAGGTGTTGTTGCCGGTGGCAAAGCCGGTGAAGTCCTGGATCGAACGGATGTCCGAGCGGGCCTCCAGCGTCGCCATGCTGGCGGACGGGGCCGGCGTGATGTCGACCTCTTCGAAGCCCGCCGGGTCGAACGTGTCAGGGCCGGGGCCGACCAGGGTCCGGTCCGTGATGACGGCTGCTTGCGCAGCGGTGCCGACCAAACCGACCAGGGTGAATGCGGTGATGTTCCGAAGCATGGGCGTGATCCTCCGTGTGAGGGTAAAGAAACGAATCGTCCGGCCGGCGCGGCCGGCGCGGATTTACCGTACAAGCCAACCGGCAACAAACCGTACCGTTGACCGCCTCTATTAGACCCGTTCTGCCCGCGGATGTCAAGTGCTATCCTACACCGTTGCAGATCACGTCGTCCTCCTTCTCGTGCCACCTCACGTCGGCATCTCATCCCGGGCGAGGCGTGAGCCGTGCTTCAGCCTCTCCGTTAAACCCCTGCGGCCCCCACCTTTGAGCTACATTGGCACCGCGGGATCCGCGGAGCGTGATCCGCGTACGTCACCGGGGTGCCGTCCCGGCCCGAGGGTCGAGGGCGACGCCGGTCAGGTTGGTGACAACGGCCCCCGATGCGGCGGAACCGAAAAGACCGACGACGGCGATAGACGTTACATGTCGAAGCATGAAGCGATCCTCCCACCGAGAGTGTGAACCAATCCCGGCCGCTAATAAAAGCGGTCCATCGTACAACTTTACCCTACAAGTGGTCACGATTTTAAGCGGAATCTTTGATGCCGACTCTACCCCCTAATTCGGCCCCTTGGGTCCGGTGCGAAGCCATCCCGGCGCGATAGCATTCACCTAGAGCAGACCCAGTTCATGTGTAGCGGGTGCCACACCTTGGCCGCTCGGGGCCAAGGTGTGCGACCTGCCGCACACCTTGACGCAAAGCCGTCAAGGTGTGGCACCGCCGGACCGGTAGCCGCTACATATGACTTACGTTTGCTCTAAACCGCTCGCCTCCGACCGGTCCCGGCTGCCTCACATGCCCGGTGCGACCACGGGTTGGTGATGTAGTTAACCCGGCACTTCGCCGGGCTCGCCGACCCGCGGGGGACCCAGCGGCGGCGGCACCTCGGCGCGAGACCGCCCGGCTGACGCTCCACGCGACGCCACCGCTATAACCCGGCGGGTCACCGGGTGTCCGCAGGTGCCCGGCGTGGATCAAGCGGTATAGGTTGCTCATAGGCGGCGGGGTCGGGGAACGGGCCGGGGAGGGCTTGGCCGTCGCCACGCGACACGTTTTCGACGGGGGGGACGCGCGGGAGCGACCCGGGCAACTCGAGGGCGAGCGAACCATCTTGCCGCACAACGGGACCGGCCTCGGGGTGAAAGGCGCTGTCGCGGCCCTGGTGGAGGAACTCGGTCCAGGCCTCGAAGTCCGGGTTCTCGCGTGGCTCGCCGATCTGGAACGGGCCGCCGCGTTTGGGGCCGAAGTGGGCGTTGCCGCACGCGGTGTTGTCCGGCCGGCCGAAGTGGATCGACCTGTCACACTTCACGAACAGGTTGTTGACCACACGGTTGTGGCGGCACATCGCCCCGCGGCCGGTGACGGCGAAGCGGTCCGGCTGCCCCAGAGCGACGTGCGCGGCGCTGCCTTCGCAGTCAAACACCAGGTTGTGGGCGATCAGCAGCCGGTCGCAGTCGTGGCTGTAGATGCCGTGCCCGCCGTTGACCGGGGCGGTATCGTCGGTGGCGTTCATGGGGGCGACCTTGCGGTTGCCGCCGATGAGGTTGTGGTCGATCTGCGTCACGCCCTCCTTGGCGGCCTCGATGAAGACGCCCCCGAAGCCCGAGGTGTGGTCCAGGATGACGTTGCCGGTGATACGGGTGTTGGAGATGCCGAAGTCCAGCCAGAGGCCCGCGGCGTTCGGGTTGTCACGGATGAGGTTGCGGCGGAAGACCGAGTCGTGCACCCAGTGCATCTTGAGCCCCGCCGACTCGTACATGCGTTCGACCCCGTGCCACCCGCAGCCCTCGATGAGGTTGTCTTCCACGAGCATCTGGTTCATCGCCCGGCCGTTGCTGCCGACGATCCCCGCGAGCCCGCAGCGTTGGACGACGTTGCGGCGGATGATGTCGTAGCCCTGCTCGGGCTTGTTGCGGATGTTCGGGTGCTCGGTGCCGAAGTCCACGCCGTTTGCGTTCACGTCGTGGATATGGCAGTGCTCAACGATCCAGTGCGTGCCGTGCGACGACGAGACCGCCGCCCGCTGCAGCCAGGTGAACCCGTCGGCGGCGTGGCGGAAGGTCAGCCCTTTGATGCGGATGTAGTCGAGGTTCTTTGCGTCCGGAGCGAAGCACTGTTCACGGGCCGTCAGTTCCCACTCGCTGCCGGCGGGGGCGGCGTCATCGAACGGGCGGACATAGACATCGGCCCCGGTCGACTCGCACCAGTACCGGCCCGGCGCGTCGGCGAGGTCGCCCAGGCGGCGGACCTGCTCCAGTCTCCGACCGTCCTGAAACACCAGCCCGCGCTTGAGCAGCAACTTCCACAGGTGCTGCTGCGGGTAGTTCTCGAGCATCTTGCCGTTGTCCAGCGCGTGCTGGGGGAAGTTGATCATCCCGAAGGGCAGGTAGCCGACGAACCACGCGCGGGGCAGACGCAGGTGGTACACGGGCGGGCCGTGCTTGACCATCGGAGCCACCCGCGGGTCCTCCCACCCGTTGACGTAGCGGTCCTGCACCTCCCACGGACCCTCGTACCGCTCGGCCCCGGTGACCACCACGTCGCCAGGGCTCCCGGCGGCCGCCTCATAGTCGATCATCGCATCGGGACCCGACCCGCCCCGACGCGGCCGCACCGTCTCGCGATAAACCCCCGGATGGATCAGCACCCGCTCACCTTGAGCGACCACCTCGGCCGCGGCTTGGATCGTGCGGAACGGCGCGTCGGCCGAGCCATCGCTGGCGTCGTCGGCGTCGGGGTGGCGCTGATCGACGTGGTACGTCCGCGTCGGTTCGAGGTCCACCTCCCACGACCGGTAGACGCTGCCATCGGGCAGCCGCAGGGTGTCGTCATCGGAGGTGTGTGTGTGATAAGTGTTCATAGGTGGAAAAGCCGCGGGAATTGATCTGGTCGTGCTGAAACCGTCGGCTGATTCAAGGTCGGGCGCTAGTGACTTCGATGTCCCTCGGCAGCACCTCGCACGGCTTCAGTCTCGATCGAAGTAGACCGGGCTGGCCCATGCCCTGTGCCCGTCGGCCTGACGCATACGGCAGTAGAGCGAGGGGTGCGGCCCGTCGGGGACGGTGACCTGGCCGGACCAGTCGAACGCGTCGGTGCCGTCGAGGTCGAAGCGGCGGAGGGTTCGGCCATCGCCGACGAGCTCGACATCGGTGATCCGATCTGTAGCGTAGAAGGCGATCCGGGCGGGCAGTTGCCGGCCGGGTTCGGCGGGCACGGCGCCACCCATGGCTTGACCCGCTACCTCGAAGTGGGCGACGATGGGCACGCCGGTCGTGCCGTAGGTGCGTCGTTCGTTCAGCGATTGCCAGGCCGCGTTGCGTGTGCGGCCCTCGGCGGGGTCGAGCAGGAAGCCGGTCATCCCCAGGTACCGCCCGTCCGCCTCCTCGCCGTTCTGCGTGGGCCTGGCCATGTGATTGTCGGTCCCGGCGGTGAAGCCCAGCCGGCAGCCCATCGCCAGCGCGTCGCGGACGCTGGCCCCGAGCTTCTCCGTCACGATGCCCCAGCGCGGGTCGAGCGTGTCGGCCTCGAAGTTGCCGCGGACCTGGCTGACCTCGACGGCCCGGAACCGCTCGTGGTGCCGCGACCAGTCGTACTCGAACCAGTAGGGCGTGCCGTCGCCGCGGAGTTCGAGCGCCCCGATGTTGGTGTGGTGCGGCACGCCGATCGTGCCCTCCGGCCAGGCGTGGCTCGCCGGATGTGCCTGCCAGTCGCACACCGACGGGCCCGCGGCCTGCGCCGCGTCGCCATCACGGAAGTAGAAGCACACGTGGCCGAACCGGGCGGTGCTCCACTCCCACGCGTGCAGCGTCACGAACCGACCCTCATCCAGGTGCGCGTCGTTGGTGTCCAGGATCGCCGGCCAGTCGCGCGTGGGCGTGTGATCGGTCACGGCGACGACGTCGAGGTTCAGCACGTCCCGGGCGTAGCGGTACCCGGCCTCCTGCGTGCGGTCGCCGTCGGACGAGTACACGCAGTGCCAATGCAGCTCGCCGAAGGCGTGGACGTGCGGGAGGAAGCCGGCGGGCAGCAGGTAGTTGCTGCGGCAGCGGAGCGTGTCGGCCTCAACGTCGATCCGCACCGGCCGATCCGCGGTCACACGCAGGCCCGTCACCCGGGCCGCCTCACCGGGTTGAAGCTCGACCCGATCGGGAAGGCCCTCCACCCCGTCGCCGTGGAGGCTCGCCGACGAGGCGAAGTCATCGCAGGGGTTGAGCAGCGCGTCGGTGGCGAAGAGGGTCAGGTCGTGCGTGCCGTCCCCAAGCGCCGAGGCACGGGCCCGGCATTCCAGCCGGGTCGCCGGCCCGGGCCGGTGGGAGAAGAAGAACCGCTCGCCGACCGGCCGCGGCTCCTGATCGGGGAGCGCGGCGTGCAGTTGCAGCCACATGGGCAGCGGCGCGTGGTGCGGCTGCGTGCCGTGCACCACCAGCGACACGCTCTCCCCCGCGGCCAACGGCTTTTTGAGCCGCACCGCCAGGAGCCGCACGTCATGGTCGTCGCCCTCCCGCTTGGCCGCCGACATCGACGCCCAGTCGTGCGGCGGCTCCGCGACCACTTCGACCCGCAGATCAACCGGGCCCGTCGCCCACCTCAGGTAGACACCGCGAAAGTTTCCCCCACGCAGTTCGATCCGCGTGTCGGCGGGCAACGGCCTGTCGGTCGTCAATCGGATGCCGAGGTCGTACGACGGGCCCGTCGCCCGCACCCCGGCGGGGCGGATCAGCGTCGTCCTCATCGCTCGCGCCCGCCGAGTACGTCGGTATCATCCGGCTTCTTGTGCCAGTCCCAGTCGATGGCCTGTTCCACGGCGATCGGATCGTCGTTGTTCACCTCGAGCCATGCCTCCAGCACGTCGCCCAGCTCGCGGATCTTCTCCTGGTGTTTCGGGTCGTCGGCGAGGTTGTTCAGCTCCCAGGGGTCTTCCTGCAGGTCAAAGAACTCGACGGGCGGACGCTTCTGGGCGAGCTTGACGCGGGCCTGAAGGGAAGGGTCTTTCCGCGCGGCGTCCCGCCACGAGCCGAGGAAAAACGTCTCAAACTTCTCGTCTTCCTCCGCGTTCTTCATCCCCGTGTTCCACTGGTAGTACGTCTGGTCGCTGTTGTAGTTGCGTATGAGCTTGTAGCGGTCATCGCGGACGCTGCGGATGGGGTAGGTGTAGTCGGGGATGCCTTCTTCCAGGAACGTGAACTTGGACACGCCGGGCTTGTTGTAGAGCGTCCCGAAGAGGTGGTCGCGGTGGTGGTCGGTCTCGCCGCGGAGCACGCCGGCGAAGCTGCGGCCGTCGATGCCGTCGGGCACTTCGCCGCCGGCGAGATCGATGACCGTCGGCAGCAGGTCGATCAGGTTGAGCATCGCGTCGCTCTCGCTGCCCGGCTCGATCACACCGGGCCAGCGGGCCACCATCGGCACGTTAAGTCCCTCCTCGTAACAGGTGCTCTTGGAGAACGGCCCATCGGCGCCGTGGTCGCTGGCGAAGACGAACAGCGTGTCCTCGTACAGCCCCAACTCCTCGAGCACCCGGATCACGCTGCCGAGCTCGTCGTCCATCAATTCGATGTCGGTGTAGTAGTCGGCGTAGACCTTGCGGAAGCGGGGCGTGTCGATCTGCCCGGGATGCACGACGACGTCGTCGGGCGAGAAGGTCGGCTCCTCGGGGAACGGGGCGTGGGGGTTGCCGCTGGGCACGTAGAGGAAGAACGGCTTGCCGCTGTCCTTGACGTCCGTCATCGCGTTCTTGAGCTTGCCGAAGTCCAGCAGGAACGTCCGCCCGTCCACCCACCGCTGCAGGCCGACCTGCTCGAAACCCGCCTGCTCTTCGGCTTTATTCGGATTCTGGCCCTTGAAATAGAAGTGTCGTTTGCCCTGGCTCAGAGCCCGGTAGTCGGTCGAGTCGACCAGTGCCTTGGGCAGCGGCTCGACGTCTTTGTCGATGTACATCCCGTTGTTGATCACGCCGTGGTTGATCGGGTACAGCCCGGTCAGCAGCGACGCTCGGCTCGGCGAGCAGGCGGCGTTGCTCACGTAAGCGTTGTTGAACTTCATCCCCTCGCGGGCGAGGCGGTCCAGGTTCGGCGTCCGCACCGCGTCGTTGCCGTACGGCCCGGTGTCGAGCTTGCTCAGGTCGTCGGCCCAGAAGAACACCACGTTCGTCGGCCCCCCGCCCCCGGAGCCACCCGCACTCCCATAACCCCCCGCTTCCCCCGGGGAACCCGGGCCGGTTTGCCCCACGGCCGCAGCGGGCCAGAGCGACGCGGCCGACGCCGCCGCGGCGGTGGAGATCAGGAATCGACGACGGTTGATCGGATCATGCATGTAAAGCCTTGGGCGCGAGAACCAAAGAAGGAAGCGGAAGGCGGCGACTTGTAGCAACAAGTCTAGCGTCTGCGAGCACCTGTGACAAATGATCCGATCCCCATGCACACTGCCCGACACTTGTGGGTACAATGCGGGCGAGGGGCGCTGGTCGCTGCGGTCGGTTTCGCGCTCTGCCTTGCAACGGTCGCCCTTCCGCCCCTGGCTAACGGTGAGTCCCCTGTCTCGAACTCCAAGGATCCTTATGCAATCGATCTACCGCCGACTCCGCCTGTTTCTGCCTCTCGTGCTCCTGGGCCTGGTGCCGCCGAACGCCGCTCAAGCCGACCAGTGGGACCCACCGGCGGTGGAAAAGCCGTTCGACGGAATGGCGACGGGCACCGTCCTTTGGGTGCACAACAGCACGTGGTGGTTCATGCTCGACGTCGAGAAGCTCGAGCCGACCGACGGGAGCGACAGTTCGACCTGGCAGAGTTGGATCGACCGGGAGGAGGGGATCAAGGTCGGCCTGAAGTGGGTGAGCCCGGACAGCCCCGATCCCGAGCAGCATGCCTGGCTCAAGGGCCTCAAGCCGGGGCAGAAGGTGAAGATCAAGCTCGAGCCGAACCCGCCGAAGCCCAAGGCCAGCGCCCGGCTCGCGGAATTGCCGAAGGGCGAGGGTGATGGCCGCGACGGTGGCGGCGAAGCCGAGCCCCAGGGCCTCGAGACCGCGATGAAGGGCAAGGTCAAGCGTGGCTTCGCCGAGCGCGTGCCCGAAGAACAGCGTGGGGCGCAGATCGACGAATCGAGCATCCAGCACACCGTGACCGTCGGCCCCGAAGGGGACCACCAGACGATCACCGAGGCCTGGCCGACCGTCAAGAAGCACCTCGAGGCCGGCGAGCCGACGAGGCTCAAGCTCGCCGCCGGCACCTACCGCGAGACGCTTGGCCACGTCAAGGCGAACGATCAGCTCCGCGACACCCTGCTGGTGATCGAGGGTGCCGGCCGGGACCAGACGGTGATGTCCGGCTCCGACGTCGTCCCCGCCTCGCGGTGGGAGGAAGTCGGTGACGGGGTCTACGCCACCGACTGGGAGCACGACTGGGGCAACTACGCCTCGCCCTGGGAGACGCCCAAGCCGATCGGCCACCGCAGCGAGATGGTCTTCGTCGACGGCGAGTGCATGCTGCCGGTCATGATCGAGGTGTACGACTACCAGATCACCGGCCAGCTCATGGATCACGGCAACCGGAAGCAGCAGTGGAAGTACACGGGCTTCCTCGACCCGGCGAAGAACCCCAACGTCCTCGCCCCCGGCTCCTTCGGCGTCGCCGAGAAGGACGAGAACGGCAACAAGCTCTACCTCCGCCTGCCCGAGGGCAAGGCCATCGGGTACGTCACCGTCGAGGTTTCGGCCCGTCGGCAGATCGTCAACTTCGACGGCGGCGGCGACTTCGACGGCGCCTTCGAACGCGGCAAGAACAACCTCGTGCTCCGTGGCATCACGTTCCAGCACTACGCCAGCCGCACCAAGAGTTGGGGGGCCCAAGACACCCTCGCCTTGGGCAAAAATGTTCAGAACGTGCTCATCGAAAACTGCGCATTCAACTGGAACAGCTCGGTAGGCCTGCGTGGCGACTATCGGCAAGTCACGCTCCGCGATGTCGTCGCCAACTACAACGGCTTCGGCGGCTTCGGCGGCTCCATGGGCGAGTTGATCATGGAGGACTGCGTCACCAACTACAACAACTGGCGCGGGTACATGGGGGGCCTGCCCGGCTGGAACTGGGGCGGCGTCAAGTTCGGCGGCCACGAGGGCGGCAACCAAACCATCCGCCGCCACGAAACCATCGGCAACCTGACGCACGGCTTCTGGTACGACATCCACCCCCACAACATCGAGATCGAAGACCTCGTCAGCCTCGCAAACTTCCAGGCCGGCCTCGACCTGGAACTGAACCAGGGCCCTTACGAGATCACCCGGATGCTCGCCGCGGGCAACCGCAAAATGCAGGCCGTGGTCGGCATCACCGGCGAAGCCCTCATCGAAGATTCGATCCTCTATGGCAGCGACACCAGATACGAAAACCTCAAGAAAGATAAAGTGCCCGCGGGCGTCGTAACCCACCAGTGGTATATGCGCAGTGATGCGCACGCGTTGGAACGTCCGATCGTCCCGGACCACTTCATCCTCCGCGACAGCGTCCTCGCCACCCCCAGTGAGACCGCCGGCATCTTCATCGAGCACAACGGCTACGACCGCTCCTCGAAGTATTACAAGATGATCGATGAGGCCTACCGGGGCGAGAACAACATCATCTACGCCGACGCCGGCGATCCGCAGTTCACCTATGTCGCCGCCAACTGGCAGCCCGCGACCGTCGGCCTCGACGGTTGGCAGGAGCACACGCGAGAGAAGAACGTCCAGGTCACCGATCCGGGCTTTATCGACGCGCGGAACTACAACTTCCAGTTGACGCCCGACAGCCCGCTCCAAAGCCGCGCGTCCGAGTTGCCGACACTCAAGATCGATCCGGAGAAGATCGAGGAAGCCAAACGGTTCAAGCATTGGGTCGAGCGTGGCATCGAGCTTAATGGCTCGGGCCTCGCCGAGGAACTCGCGGACGCGGGCATCCCCGTCCCGCCGGCGATCGAAAAGAAGTAAGGGTCCTCGCGATGCCCTTAAACCCGTGCCGTCCCCGATGAACTATCAGGAGCCCCGATATGGTCACTAGATTCTGTGAGCAAGACTTCGAGCTCGACTCGCCCGAGCTTGGGCGGCTGGTCGAGTCCACCGACCTGCTCGGTGACGCCGAGGCTTTGCGGCAGCGGCTGGATGAAGACGGCTACATCTTCATCCGGGAGCTGGTGCCTAGCGAGCACGTGCTGGCGGCGCGGGAAGCGATCATGAGCTTCCTCGACCAGCAGGCGGCCCTGGTCCCGGGCCAGCCGATGCTCGAGGGCGTGATGCGTGACGGGGCGAGCATCAGCATGAAAAACCGCACGCGGATCACCCACCACGACACGCTGCGGCGGGTCTACGAGGGCCCCGAGATGTTTGGCCTCTACCGCGACCTGTTCGGCGAGGAGGCGGTCACCTTCGACTACAAGTGGCTGCGAGCGGTGGGCAACGAGGAGTTCACCGGCTGCCACATGGACCATGTCTACATGGGCCGCGGCTCCAATCGGCTGCTCACCGCGTGGGTGCCGTTCGGCCGGATCCGACCCGAGCAGGGCACGCTGGCGATCTGCGCCGGCTCGCACAACCTGCCGTCGTTCGAGTTGCTCCGCAACACCTACGGCAAGCTCGACGTCAACGAAGCCAAGGTCCACGGCTGGTTCACCTCCGACCCCCGCGAGATCACCAGCGCGTTCGGCGGGCGCTGGCTCACCGCCGACTTCGAGCCCGGTGACATCCTCACCTTCGGCATGCACACGATGCACGCCTCGACCACCAACACCACCCACCGCTACCGCCTGTCCTGTGATGTACGGTTCCAGCCGGCGTCGGACCCGGTGGACGAGCGGTGGGTCGGCGAGCACATGGTCGACCGCTACGCCGCAGCCGGGCATCACGACAACGTCGAGGGCCTGATGGACTTGCGACGACGGTGGGGCCTCCAGCCGGTCGCTAGCGGCTAAAACGGCCGGTTGATCTTTAACCCCGTTGGCCTCTCAACGAGCTGCTCCCCCGGCCCGGCTGCTGGCGCAGATGACCGCGGCCGGCGAACCCCCGGCCAGGAGCGCGCCCGCGGCCGGCCCCGGTGCCCCGGTCCACCGGGCCGCGATCGGAGCCGAGTCCGCTCCAGCTTTGATCGGCCGCGGGTCCGGACGACTACGCAGCAGTGCTCCGGGCGTCCAGGCACTTGACACGGCACGACGAACGGCTAAGATTGTGTGTACAAGTTCCCGAGCGCCCTGCCCCGGTCCGTCCCCATGCGTCGCCTCGTCCTCGCTTCCTGAGGCCTCGCCAGAGCGGGGCATCACGGCAACGTTTCACCTGCCACGACGATCGTTTCTATCCCGATCCACCCCATCTGATGCGAGGCGACCATGCATCTACGTGTCGATCAAACCGCATGGCTGGCTGACCCGCTGCGTTGTACCCGCCGCTCTGCCCTGCTGCGGGGGCCGGGTTCCGCCCCCGCCTCGGTAATCTGCCGCACCCCGGCACTCTCGACCCTTCTCGCCACCCCTGTTCCAGGAGTTCCTCCGATGATTCATCCTGCTCGCCCGATGTCGCACCGTCACGCATTTACCCTGATCGAGTTGCTCGTGGTGATCAGCATCATCGCGCTTCTGATCTCGCTGTTGTTGCCGGCCCTCGCCGCGTCTCGTGAGGCCGCCCGGGCGATCCAATGTGCGGCGGTGGTCAAGCAGTTCGTTCTCGCCAACGAGATCTATGCCCAAGACCAGCGCGACGAGGCGTATACCCCGATCTCGCTGGACACCAACGGCAGCAACAGCCCCTTCGGCCCGGGGATCTGGATGAACAATCAAGACTTGGCCCGCAACATGAACTTCGACGACCCGGACAACGGCTGGGAGTGGCCGCTGCAATACCACTGCCCGGCCGGGGCCTACGCCAAGCAGACCGCGAACGCGAAGGGATCGATCCTCTGGAACTCCTACGCCTTTAACCTGACCGGGGTCGACGACATCAGCCCAAGATTCGCCCTGCCCCCCGGCAACGGCGCTTCGATGCAATTCAACAGCTTCTACCGGGGATACAAGCGTCAATGGGTCGACAGCCCCAGTGAAACCGTCATGTTTGGCGACAGCATCAACTTCAACAGCTTCAAGCTGCGCGGCTCTGGGCCGCTGTTTGAGACCTACACCGGCGAGGTCGGCGGCAGCAAGGGCCCCGCCTACCGCCACCCGAACGAGAGTGGCAACATGGGCTTCTTCGACGGCCACGTCGAGCGGTTGCCCAAGAGCGTCGTTCAGGACGCCGACCGCACCACCAAGCCTGGCATCTGGTGGATCACCGGGCGATGAAACAACCCGCGGCGGGCTCATGCCCGACCACGTCTACCTGTTTCTGGATCACGCTTTTCCAGCGGGGGTGGGGAAGGTGTTCCTCGTGGGCAGATCGACCGCGGGCGACGCATTCGCCACGGATGCGTTGTCCTCATCGAGCCCGTACGACGGCTTCACCCGGCGCAGCTCCGGGCGGGCACAGGGTTCGCGGCCCGGACTCCGTCAACTATTGACATCCTGGCGGGGGGCACCGCAGCCAAGGCGCCATCGGCATCCGAAATGATCGACCTGCTCACGGCTTATCCCACCGGCTATCTGAACCTCAGCCCCCGATTCGCGGCAACCGTTGGGGGCGAGTCAGTATTCGTCTCGGCCCTGCCCTTTATCGACCCGCAGGCCCCTTCACCCGAAGAGGCGGACGTGGCGCTGGACGTCGTCCACCTCGCGGCCGACGGCCCGCTGGAGTTTGAGGTGGCTTGCTCGGTGAGCGAGATGCACCACGTCCGTCTCAGTCCGCTGCGACTCGATATCCCAGTCGAACGGGACGGTGATCGGCTCCGGTTCACGCTTGAGCCGGGGTACCACGTGCTGTCGGTGCGAGACCACGGGTTCTTCGCGATCCTGGTTGATCGGCCGGGGCAGGGGAGCGTTGGCGTCGAGGAAACCCGCCTGCGGCGGATCGGGCCGGACGACTGCGACGCGACGGGCGGGGCGCTGGTGACCGACGTGATCCAGGCCGCGTTCGACGCCGCGTCGGAGCAACGCGGGCGCCGCACGGTGATGATCGAGCCGGGGGTGTACCGCTGCGGGCGGCTGCACCTGCGCTCCGGCCTGGACCTGTTCCTCAGCCCCGGTGCGGTGCTGCTCGCCTCGGCCGACGAGGATGATTATCCGGAGGAGGGGGCCGACGGCATGCGCTTCGGCTTCATCCGGGGCGACGGCTGCAAGGACGTGACCCTCCGCGGCTTCGGGGCCTTCGACGGCAACGGCATCGCCCGCCGCGCCGCGTCGGGCCGACGCTCCGTGCCCGGCAACCTCATGGAGCTCGACGGGCTGCACGGCCTCCGCGTGGTCGGCGTCACCCTCCGCGACAACGCCAACTGGGCGTTCCACCAACGCCGCTGCCACGACAGCGAGGTCCGCGACGTCAAGATCCTCGGCTTCCGCGCCCTGCGGGGTGTCTCCACCAACGACGGCTTCGACGTCAACACCTGCAGCGACGTGTTGATCGACCACGCCTTCGTGCACAACGGCGACGACTCGACGGCCAACATGATCAAGCCCCGGGGCACGAGCATCATGAAGTTCCACCAGCTCGAGCCGACCGATGGGGTGCAGCAGGATGCGACCTTCCGCCACTTCGTGACCGTGAACAACTCCACCGCTTGCAAGGTCGGCGCCGAGATGCTGGGCAAGGCGGTACGGAACCTGCTGTTCGAACACTTCGACGTGGTGCGGTGTGAGCGGGCCGTGGTCATCGAGGCGTGCGACGACGCCGACGTCAGCGGCATCACCTACCGCGACATCCATGTCGAGTCGTTCCAGACGTGCGGCCGCGAACCTTCGCGGACGATCGATATCCAGATCCAGGACCGCGGGTGGCGTCTGGGCCGGGCCGAGTCGGCGGTGGGTGAGGTGCTCATCGACGGGTTGCACTGCCGCGAGGCGGTCGGCTCGGTCATCGTCGGCCGCTCCGAGCGGTACGCGGTGCGGGGCGTGACCATCCGAGACTTCACGGTCAACGGCCGGCGGATGACCAGCGTCGGCGACGCGTTCATCGAGACCAACCGCCACGCCGAGGTCACGTTCGACTCAGCGCGCGTGTGATGACGGGAGGGGGGCAACGCGGAAGAGCTTGACATCGTCGAGTCGGAAGGTGCGGCCGACGCTGCCTAAGCGGTCGCCGTAGATGCGGAACGTCTCTGTGCCGCTGAGCCGAGGCTGAACGCTGCGGCTGAAGCGAGGCAGGTTGAGGTCTTCGTCCAAGCCCTCATTATCCTGATGCTCCTGAACGAGCCTATAAAGTTGCCGCAATGAGGAGGCGACGAATTTGTGTTCTAGCTGGAAATTTGAGATTTGGCAGTAAACTTACCTGGTACAGACCAGATATCAACAGGTACCCGTTGGCCCCTGATGATCACCTGCTATCTCGCAGGCGTTCGAGCATCGGGTTGTAGTCGTCCCACTCCTGCGAGACACCGGGCTGGCCTAAAGCCACCAGATCGTCGTAGACTTCCGGGTTGTTGGAGGGCCGCACCGAGCCGTCGAGGGACAACAGGTTCCAGATCGGGGGGTGCGCCGTGCCGAGCTCGTTGCGGAGGATGTCGATCCCGATGACGGCTTCGCTGGGTGAAACCCGCGGCTCGAACGGGGCGTAGGGCTGGGCCGTGGTGTTGTACCAGAAGTGGGTTTTCATATCCCGGATGTTGTCGATACACATCGGGTTGTACTGGTAGCCGGCGTTGACGCTGTCGGCAATCGAAAGGTCCGGAGCACCCAACGGGTTGTCCTGGTAGTAGTCGAAGGTGAGCTTCTCGTTCTCCTGGGACGGACAGAAGAAATACGCTCCCGTCTCCAGCAGCCCCCGGCTGTACAGGTGTCCGGCCCAAAACGGGTTGTCGCGGACGTTGGCGTTCACAACGGCGAAACCTTTTTCGTTGCCCGCCACCTTGTAAGTCAGGTACGCCCGCGTCGGCCAAGGCCTGGCCCCCAGGCTGATGTCGACCTCCGGCGAGGCGTTGGGGGTGATGTCGTCCTTGTTCTCAACGGCCATCACATTCGTCGCGATGCCGATCTGCCGGAGGTTAGACTTGCAGACCGACTGCCGGGCCGCCTCCCGCGCGGCACCGAGGGCGGGCGGCAGGATCGCGATCAGCAGGGCGATGATGCTGATCACCACCAGCAGCTCGATGAGCGTGAAGCCGATTCTCAATCTTGAGCGATTCATGAACGAAACTCTTGCGAGGGGAGAAGCACGGAACTTGAGCGGTGAACCTGAAACCGGGCCTTGGGAGGGTCGTCCCAAGGCCCACGTAGAAGCGGATGGACTCAGCCGCGCCGGCGTCGCGGCATCAGGCACAGCGCGCCCATGGCGAGCAGCGCAAGCGATGCCGGCTCGGGCACCGCGGTCAGCGTGGCCGCCCCGAAGCGGATGCTGTTGAAGTTGCTGCCGCGGTCGGTCGAGCCGGTGGGGGTCAGCGTGATCGTGAGCCGGTCGGCAGCGGAGTCGGGCAGGAAGTCGACGGAGTAAATGGAGTCGTAGGTGGCATTGGTATCGCCACCGGGCGGGCCGAAGGATTCGGATACATCCGCGGTGCCGTTAAGAGACGCGGTGATGTCGATGTTGGCTCGGCGGACGGCCCCGTAGAGCGTGAGCGTCCGCTGCGTGCCCGGGTCGCCGTCGGCGGTAAAGCTGATCGTCGTGCCGTCCAGATCGACGGCATCCCAGCAGATCGGCGGTAACCACATGGAGGGTCGCACATTTTTTACGGAATGGTGCAATGCTGCTAGAGCGTGGTGATGGAGCGTGTGCTGGTCCAGTTGCCGCTGGCGAAGGAGCATTGGCAGCGTGTCGCCCAGGGGGTAGGCCGCTTCAGGCGGGAGCACCGGGGCCTGGAACTTATCGTGTGCGCGGAGACGAAGTTCCAGCCCGGGTTTGCGGGCGATATCGACGGGGTGGTGTTTAATCATTCTCGGACGCCGGGGTGGGAGGGGGCGGGCGTGCCGGGGGTGAACGTGAGTGCTTCGCGGATGCCGCGCAGCCTGCCGACGGTGACGCTGGACGGGCGGGCGACGGGCCGGATGGCGGGGGGGCACCTGGTCGAGCGGGGGTTCGGTCGGCTGGGGTTCGTGGGCAACTCCAGCCGGGCCCACTACCAGGCCATGCGGGAGGGCGTCTCAGACGCGGCGCGTGACGGCGGCTTGGGTCCGCCGGCGGTGTGCGGCTGGGAGCCTAAACCGGGCGGAAGCTCGATGGCGGAGCTCGACGCGTGGCTGGCGGGCCTTGACCGCCCGATCGGAATCGTGTGCATCGAGGACACCATGGCCGCGATCGTGGTCAGTCGGCTCAAGGCCTTGAACGTCGCGGTGCCCGACGAGGTCGGCATCATCGGCGTGGATAACGACGCATTGCACAGCAGCCTGAGCCTCGTGCCCCTGAGCAGCGTCGACCCGGGCAGCGAGCAGATCGGATATGAGGCCGCGGCTTTGTTGATGCGACTCATCGACGGTGAAGCGCCGCCGGACCGTCCCGTGCTGATCCCCCCGGCGGCGATCACCGTGCGGGAGTCGACCGATACGTTCGCCTTCCAGGATGACCGGGTGCTGACGCTGTGGAAGCGGGTCCGTGACCGCGCGACGGACCCGGCCCTGACCGGCGAGGCGTTGTTCGAAGAGATCCCGCTGTCGCGGCGGTCGTTGGAAATGAAGTTCAAGCAGCGGATCGGGCAGACGGTGTGGGAACAGGTCCGTGCCACGCGGCTCTCGGTCGCTCGACGCCTGTTGCTGGACACGCGGCTGCCGATCGGGGCCATCGCCGACCGGGCCGGTTACACCAACCACCAGCGGATGACCGAGGCGTTCCGGGACGCGCTGGGCATCAGCCCGAGCGCGTACCGGCGGGATGCGGGATCGTCGGCGTTGCCCGACGCCGACGACTGACCGGGCCGCGCTGGGGCATCACGGCGTCGGGCGCGGGGGGGGGATCCTTCCCTGCTACCGCCGGCTTCTCGACGTCGTGCAGGTGGCCCACGTCCGGCTCAGCCGCCGAGGTGGCGTTGCCGAAACGCCGACGGGCTCGAGCCTTCCGCCCGCATGAGCACCTTGTGCAGGTACGACGCGTGGCTGTACCCGCTGGCGTGGGCCACCTCGGCCAGGGACAGGTCGGTAGACCGCAGCAGTTGACGGGCCCGATCCAGGCGGACCCGGCGGACCTCGGCGGCGGGGGTCGTCTGCAACAACTCGCGGAACCGCTTTTCCAGCCACGACCGCGAGACCCGGAGCGCCTCGCAAACCGACTCGACCCGCAGGCCATCGCAGGCCTCGTCGTGGATCTGCCGCAGCGCCTGTTCGATGATCGGGTCGCCCAAGGACGCGGGCCCCGTGGACCGACGGGCGACCACCCCGCCGGCGGGAACCAGGACCGGCTCGGCGGGGGCCGGCTCACCCGCCAGCATCCGGTCCAGCGCCTCGGCCGCCAGGGCCCCGGCCCGTTCCATATCGATCACGACACTCGTCATGGGCACCCGGGCCAACTCGCAGATCAGCGGGTCGTTGTCCACCCCGACGACCGCCACGTCCTCGGGCACCGCCAGGCCGGCACGCTCGGCCGCGTCGAGCAGTCGCTCGGCCAGCACGTCATTGCATGCGAGCACCCCCAGCGGCGGGGCCAGCCGACGCAGCCACGCCGCCAGCCGCCGCGCCGTCATGCTGCGCCACGTCCACCACGCCCCGCCGCAATCGGTCGTGGCGGCCACCAGCGCCGCCCCCTCCCACCCGGCCGCCCCCTGCTCGAACCCCGCGAAACGTTGCCGACTCCACGATGCCCCCGTCCCGGCAAACGCCAGCCGGCGATGCCCCAGCGAGAGGAGATGCTCCGCCGCCGCCCGACCCACCGCGTGGTTGTCCGGCCTCACCCAGGGCCGCCACCCTAACTCCTCATCGTTGAGGATCACCACCGGCCGGTCCACCCCCGCCAACGCCTCGATCACCGACGTGTCGGGCCAGAGCACGACAGCCGCATCGCCACCCCGGGCCAGCCCCTCGACCAGCCCGCCACGCGCCACCTCGGCCAGGCGGAACCGCAACGGCCCGGCACGCAGGAAGTATCGCGACACCCCCCGCACCGCCTGGCTGCCACGCACCGTCGATCGACTCACGTCGAGCAACACCGTCCGCATCCGTCGATTGTAACGAGGCTTTTGTGTAAAAAAAGATACAAAGCAACATTAAATGTTGTCTAACCAAGGTCCCTCACCGTGTTACGCTCTGACACCTAGGTTTCGTTTTCCAATCGTCGATCAGGCGCAGCCGCACCGCCAAGTCTTCACCTTCACCCCCGGAGAATCTCATGTTGTTTCACCCCTCCCGCCAATTACTACTTGCCGCCGCGGCCGCTGGCGGCTTTGCCGTCTCGGCGCAAGCCGACCTCATCGTCGATTTCGGCGGCGACTATGTTTCCAATAATCAGGACTCGCAGCAGCCTAAAGAGACCGTCACCGGCGACTTCGACGGCGAGGGCGATGACCCGGATATCGCCGCTCAGCGGCTGAGCCTGACCGGCCCCTCCAACCCCACCATCGGTGCGAACTACAACGGCACCAGCGCCGTCTTCTATGGGGGCGTGCAAACGGTGCGGTTCGATTCAAGCAGCGCGAGCGGTCTGCAGAACAACTTCCGCATCGACGAGAACGGCAGCAACGACCGCGTCGAGTTTCAATACGGCTCCAACGGCTTGTTTGGCGGCACCGATCAGTTCGACACCGCCGCGGGTCTGGTCTACTGGACAAACTTCATCGGCGGCGGGTCCTACACCCTCAACGACATCAACTCGATCCGCGTCGCAGGTGCGGCCGCATCGGGTCAAACAGCTCGATACGTTGTCATCGCTGATGGCAACTTCTACACGTCGACGACCGACGACAGTTTCTTCGGCTTCGACAACACCATCACCAACGCCGAGATCAAGAGCAAGTCCTGGAACCTGTACGACCCGGACAGCAGGCTGTCGCCCGAATCCGAAGACTTCAACGTTACCTTCGACGGCACCTAAAGCTTCGGCGACGCGGGCTACCTGCAGTACCGCAACGGCTCGAGCGGGAACACGACGTTCCAAGTCTCAGACTTTGAAGTGGATGCGGTGATCCCCGAGCCCGCGTCGCTGGCGCTGCTGGGCCTCGGCGGGCTGTGCCTGCTCGGCCGGCGGCGCTGAAGCCGTCGCCCGGGTGCGTGGCCCGACTCGGGTTATTACCGAATTTTCTCCGCCGGTCGCTCTCACGGCCGGTGGAGTTTGCCAAGCTTCGCCCATGCTCAACATGGTCGAGGAGACCCGCTGCCCGCGTAACCGACTCCCCCTTACGATCTCTGACCATGCCCACCAAAATCACCTTTATCGGTGCCGGATCTTTCGCCTTCTGTCGCGGCCTCTCCCGCGACATCCTCGGCGTTGCCGAGCTGCAGGACAGCACCATCAGCCTGCACGACATCGACGCCCAGGCGCTTGACCGCATGCACGCCCTGCTCGCCAAGGACATCGAGGCGAACAGGCTCCCGGCCATGGTGACCAAGAGCCTCAACCGCCGCGAGGCTTTGGAAGGGGCCGACTACGTCGTGAGCTGTGTCCGCGTCGGCGGGATCGAGGCGTTCAAGCAGGACATCGAGGTGCCGCTGAAGTACGGCATCGACCAGTGCGTCGGCGATACGCTCGGGCCCGGCGGGATCATGTACGGCCAGCGCAACGTCCCCCAGATGCTCGCGTTCCAGAAGGATGCGAAGCGGGTCGCCGCCGACGGCTGCCTGTTCCTGAACTACGCCAACCCGATGGCGATCAACACGTGGGCCGCCGTCGATGCCTCCGACCGTGGCGAGGGGGTGGCCACCATCGGCCTGTGCCACGGCGTCGAGGGCGGGCACCGCCAGATCCACAAGGCCCTGTGCCACCTCGACGGCACCGAGCCGGCGAGCGACGACCACGGCATCCGCGAGCGCACCCCGATCGTCTGCGCCGGCATCAACCACCAGACGTGGTACGTCCGCGTCGAGCACGACGGGCGAGAGGTGGGCGGCGACGAGCTGCTGCAAGCCTTTAAAAGCTTCGGCACCTTCGCCCAGGGCGAGCCGGTCCGCGTCGACGTCCTCAAGCGCTTCGGGTGCTACTCGACCGAGAGCAACGGCCACCTCAGCGAGTACCTCCCCTGGTACCGCAAGCGGTTCGCCCACGCGGAGCGGGGCCCGCGGGACGTCGCTCGGTGGACCAGCAACGGCTCCTGGAGCGGCGGCGAGACCGGGGGATACCTGCGGCTCTCGGCCGAGGGCCGCCTGCTCTTCGACGCCGACTTCGACAAGCTGCTCGGCGAGGCGGGCACCGCTGTCTCGACTTGGAAACGCAGCAGCGAACACGGCAGCTACATCATCGAGTCGCGCGAAACCGGCAGGCCCTACCGTGGGCACTTCAACGTCCGCAACGACGGCGTCGTCACCAACCTCCCGCCCGACTGCATCGTCGAGGCCCCCGGGTATGTGGACCGGATGGGCCTGCACATGAAGAACGGCATCGAACTGCCTCAGGCCTGTGCCGCAACCTGCCTGTCGAGCGTCAACGTGCAGCGGATGGCGAAGGATGCCGCGGTCGCCGGCGACGTGAAGCTGCTCAAACAGGCGATGCTGCACGACCCGCTCACCGCCGCAGTCTGCGACCCCGAAGAAGTCTGGCAGATGGGCGACGAGATGCTCGTGGCGCTGCGCGAGTGGTTGCCCAACTACGACCCGGCCGCGATCGACGCCGCCGCCTCCCGTCTCACCGGGCATGAGCGGGCCGGCACCCGCGCCGCGGGCTACGACGGGTGGCCCGGCAGCACCCGCAAGCCGATCCGCACCCTCGCGCAACTCCGGGCGGACCGCAGCGTCCTCGACGCCGACAAAGCCGAAGCCCAACGCCGACGCACCGAACGGACCCCCGTGCCGGCCACGGCCTGACCCCGCGCCGCCGCCGCAAGGCGTGCAGCATCGCCGGCCAGCTTCTGCGGGCGGCGCGACGCAAGGGGCTGATCGACGCCAACCCGTTCGCGGACCTGGCCGGCGGGGTGAGGGCTAACCGGACCCGTGACCGCTTCATCCGCCGTGCCGATATCTCCGCCGTGCCCGGTGCCTGCCCCGACGTGCAATGACGCGTCATCGATGCCTTCGCCCGCTACAACGGACTCCGCACACCGCTCGAGACGCCGCGGCTCCGCCCGGCAACATCGACTGGGCGGCCGGGCGTTTCACCGTCACATCGCCGGAGGACCGAGCACCACGAGCGCAAGGGATCGCGGATCGTCCCGCTGTTCCCCGAGCTGTTGCGGCACCCGTGCGAAGCGTTGACGTCCGCCGCCGACGGAGCCGAGCACGTCATCACCCGCTACCGCTAGGGCTCGAACGTCGGGCCGCACTTCGCCCGGATCATCAAACGCGCCGGCCTTATCCCGTCGCCAAAGCTGTGGCACAACCTGCGGGCGACCCGCGAACCGATCCCCGCCGAGCAACACCCGTCGCAGGTCGTGAGCGCCCGGATCGGCAACAGTCCGACGGTGGCCGTCAAGCACGATCTGCAAGTGACCATTGGGCACCGTACCGGGGCCTCCACCGCACCCTCGAAGCAGCGCAACATCCGACGCAGCACCCGCCCGCATCGGGCCGCCTGGAATTACAAATCGCAAGAGAAAACCGTAAGAAGCCGCGTCATGCGGCACCTCACGGTCCCCTAGTGGGCCATGCAGGACTTGAACCTGCGACCTCCTCGATGTCAACGAGGCGCGCTAGCCAACTGCGCCAATGGCCCGTGAACCTGGGTTGCTTTACGACCTGGGTCGGCTTCTGCCGCCTTGGACCACGGTAGGCCGGCGGCCCCCGGGTCGCTGCAAGGTGCGGCAGTATATGGAGGTCGTGGCGGGTCGGCAACCTGGGTGCGGGACCGGGCTCGGGTGACGGGGCGTGTGGCGGGCCGGTTCCCGCGAGTCCGGGTCGCTCGGGCGGACGTGCGGCGGGGGGTGCCGGGCGGGGCGGCGGGCGGGAACAAACGGTCTGGGGCGGTTCGCCGCTCCACCGGTGCGTCTTCGGTGGCGCTACGCCACGGTGCGGCGCGTGGGGAGCGTCGCGTTGCCGCGCCGGTCGGTGTGTTTGAACGGGTCAAACTCGGCGGGCAGCAGGTCGAGCACGGCGTTGGGGCTCAGCAGGCGCAGGTCCCAGGTGCGGTCGAGTTGGTTGAGCAGCTTGACGAAGCGGAAGACGCCGCCGGGCTTCTGGGTTGCCGCGCCCGGCTTTGCCCGGCCCGCACGGGGGTCGAAGTAGAGCCCGGTCGCGGCGGAGACCACCGCCGGGTTGGTGATCAGGTCCTGCCGCGACGCGATCTGGTACCAAAAGTGGCCGAGTCGGGTCAGGCTGTTTGATAGAAAGATGGCGGCGTCTGCGCCGTTTTTGCGGGAGGCGTCGTAGACGGTATGGCTGCCGTAGAGGGCGTGGCGGTAGATGCGGCGGGGGTCCCGCACGGCGGGGATGTACCAGGCGGTTTCGCGGGGCGTCCGCTTCCCGTCCCGGGCGGGGCAGACCTGGTCAAACAGCGCGAGGGTGAGCCAGGCCCAGAAGTGCGGGTCGTTGCCCGGCGGGGCGGTGTCGGCGGCCGCGGCGGCGTCGTGCAGCCAGCGGGCGAAGTCCCCGCGGTTGCGGAACGTGCGGAGCGTCGCTTCGATATTCGGCGACAACGGCTGGGCCGAGGCGTCGTCGTCGAGCAGGTCCCGGGGCGGGTCGAGCGTCGGGTCTTGGTCCTTGAGCCGGCGGAGGTAGTCGCGGAACGCAGCCAGCCCGGTGTCGGTGAATCGGCGTAGGTTCACGATTGGGTTTCTCCCTTGGGTGCCAGCATGGCGCAGAAGCCGGCGGCGCGGGCGCAGTGGTCGACGGCGTCGGTGATCCAGTCGAGTTTCGCGTCGCGTTCTGCACCGATGGCCGGCGGGTCCTGCGTGAAGCCGAACGCCCGGCGGGGGAAGTGCAGCCACTGCTTGGGCCAGTCGAGGGTGTCGTCGGCGAGCTCGCCCGCGGCGCCGTCGTCCTCGCTAAAGAGCAGGCGGGTGAGGACGATGCGGATGATCTCGGGGTAGACGAGGGCGCGGAACTCGCGGCGGAGGGGCAGTTGCCCGTCGGGGTCGGCGGTGCGGTCGATGGTAAGTTTCGGGCCGAGGTGGAAGTCGAAGCCGACTTTCCAAACCGGGCCGTGGTTGTCGCCCCACTCGGTGTAGAGGATGCCGCGTTTGGTTTGGGGCGGCTCGTCGGGGTCGGCGGGGCGGATCTGCGAGGCGTCGGCGAGGAGTCGGCCGGGCTGCTGTTGGGCGTCGGTGACCTTGACGCGGAAGAGCGGAGGGCGGGGGTCGCCGGCGAAGTCGGCGAGGCGGCGGTCGGCCGGCGGGTCGGGGCTGGCCACGGTGCCCCAGTCGAAGCGCATGCGGACCGGCGGGTTGGCCCGGTAGGCCTCGATGAAGACGCGGGCGTCGCCGGGGAGCTTGTCCGAGAGGTCGAGGTCGGCGTTGAAGGTGCGGACGCCGTCGGCGGCCAGCCTCGCGGAGGTCAGCGCAATGCGGGTCTGCCGCCGGGTGATCCGGCGGCGGTCGGTGTAGTTGAAGCTAGGCATCTTCCGGTGCTCCTTCGGCGGCGGCGGGTTCGTCGTCGTCCGCGGCTTCGACGGCCTTGACCTTCAGGTCGCGGTTGGTGTCGAAGCCGGTGACGTAGACCTCGTAATCGTCGCCGGTGAGGTCGAGGCGCAGGCGGTTGGGCCCGAGCACGCGGAACTCGGCGTCACCGGCGGCGGCGACCTCGATGCCCGAGCGGTCCGGGCCGGTGAGGTCGAAGTCTGCCGGCTCGTATTTGCTCCACGGGCTGCCGATGAAAACGTCGTACGCCATGCGGAGGTCGAGGCGGCCGTAGCGCCGCGCCTCCGCGTCGCCCGGCCGGACGACGAAGCCGCCGCGGACCTCGTCGATTGTGACGCGGCGGGGGGAAGACGTCGGATCGGGGTCGGGCGGCTTCACCCCGCCGCCGTCCTCGCCGTTGTCCTCGCCGTCGCCGCCGCCCTCGCCGGCGGGCCTCTTCTTCGTCTCCGTCGGCGTCCTCGCGCCCGGCTCGACGACCGCGAAAAAGTCCACCGTCACCGTCGGGTCCGGCTTCTCCCCGCCCGCGCGGACCGCGGCGATGAGCTGCTGCACCGCCTTCTTCACGTAGGTGAGGATGTCGGTGCGGCCCTTGTACCGCTGCCGAAAGTTAGCGGTGTTGGAGGCCCAGTCGCTGTGACTCGGCGGCTCCGCGGCCCCAAGCAGGTCCGCCAGCGGGCCCGGCCCGACCACCACCAGCGACCGCAGCCGCGCCGAGGCGGACAATCCCCCGACCCTCGCGATTGCCAGGCATTCCCGCACGAAACGCGGCCGCAGCGACCCGCCGTCGTGGTGCTCGAGGTACACGTCGAAGTGCCCGGGCACCACCCGCCGCGCTCCCGCTTCGGGCACGTGCAGCGGGAACCGCACCGCCACCCGCTCCCGCGCCGCCAGCGCCGCCTTGATCCGCTGCCGGTCACCTTCCGACAACAGCGCGGGGTCCCATTGCTGCCGGCCCGCCGCCGGCGGGGCGGCGAGCACGACCCGCTCGTGATCGTCGACTCCCAGCGACCATGCCGCCAGCCGCACCGCCGCGGCGTCTTCGTCGGTCAACGCATCGGTATGAGACGGCAGCGAAGCGGCGTCGAGCTCGAGCGACGACACGCCGTCGTCCAGCGTGACTGCGAGCTGCCCGGCCAGGATCGCGTAGGCGTACCGCTCAACCACCGCCGCCAGCATCGCAGCAAGCCCAATCTCCGGGTCCACCCACGGCACCACGATGGATAGGCCCGGCTCGTCCCGCCGCGTGATGCCGAAGGTCGAACGCAACCGCTCGATCGTATCGGGGTCCTCCCCCGGCAGCGGCACGCCCCCGTCGGGCCATGACGCGGCGAAGTAGCACGGCGGCTGGTACTGCCGGCCGGCGACGCGCCGGTTCTTGAGGATGACCTTGCCCATCGCCAGCTTCAACCCGTCGTCGCGGCGGACGGTGTACACCAGGAACCCGTTGATCCGGCTGGACCGGGGGAAGACGATCTTGCCCACGCCCCAGCTCCCGCGGTCGCCGGCGGCCTTGTGCGTCCGCCCGTCGCTCCGCATGAAGTCGACGAAGTGGTTGCCCGCGGCGCCCGCGTCGTCGCTGTGCAGATCGCCGGTCAGCCCGCACGTCCCGAAGTCCTCGATCACCAGCAGGTCGCACGGCTCGCCTACACCGGGGACGTCCCGGATGCCCGACCCGTCGCCCGTGAGGTGGGGCCGCAGATCGCCGAACCACCGCTCCGCCACATCGCCGGGCAGCGCGTAGTCGCCGCGCCGCAGCGCCAGCCGGACCCGCACCGGCCGGCCGCCGCGGTCAACGCCCCGGCCCGCGTCGAGCGCGTTCTGCAACGCCTCGGCCACCAGCGCCGTCGCCGGGTTGTCGATGCTGCCGTCCGCGAAGAACTCCCCGCTGATCGGGTCGCTGAAGTCGTCGCCGGTCCGCTTTTCTCGGAAATGCCACTGCATCGTGTGATCCTGTCAGTCGTGGCCGGGCGCGGGGAGTGCGTCCCACGCCTTGGCCCAGGTTTCGTCCGCCAACGCGGCGGGCTTGAAGCTGTACCCGTTGCGGCCGTGCTTGCTCGCGCCCCCCGTCGAGCGGAGCCACGCCAAGACTAGATACACCTGATAGTCGGGCAGCTCGCCGCCGCCGGGCAGCGGCACGGGCGTAAGGTCATCGAGCGTGTAGATGCGGCCCGGCCGGGTCCGCTTGCGGAGCAGGCTTGCGAACGCCGCGACCGACTCCCGCGACGCCTTGTGCCGGTACTCCCGGGCGTGGCGTTTGGACCAGCCGACCTTGATCAGCGTGTCACGGTCCCGGACGAAGTGCGGGTAGCGGTCGGCCGCCGGGCGGGGCCGGGGGGTCCCCCGCCCGCGGCCGCCGGGGTGCTCCGCCGGGCGGGCCGACCCGGCATAGCGCCGCCCCGGCTCGCGGTCGGGGGTGCTGCCCGCGCCGGTCGACAACGCGTCGCCGCGGGCCCCCGCCCGCTGCTCCGCCATCGACTCCGCCAGCGTCAGGGCCGCCCGCGCCGCGCCGTACTCCCCCGCAGCCGCCGCGTCGGACGCGATCTGCTGCAGGTCGGACTCGCATCGCTTTAGCACGTCATTGAGCTCGTCGAAGAATGGCACCAGCTATACAATATCGATACACGTACAATATGCAAGCGGCCGCCGGGCGGTCTCGGGGGTCCGACAGCGGATCGGTCGCCACCTGGGGACGCCCAGGACCGGGGCAGATGCCGCTACGATCTGCCCATGCTCGACTTCAATCACAAGCCCACGCGGCCGCTCGTGTTCCCGTCGATCCTGGCCGCGGACTTCGCCCGCCTCGGCGACGAGGTGCAGAGCGTGCTCGACGCGGGGGCGGACGGGATCCACGTCGACATCATGGACGGGCACTTCGTCCCGAACCTGTCGATGGGCCCGCCGGTGATGAAGGCGCTGCGGCGGGCGTTCGCGGACGTGTTCTTCGACGTGCACCTGATGGTGACCGATCCCGCGGCGGTCGTCGAGCCCTTCGCCGACGCGGGGGCCGACTGCATCACGTTCCACATCGAGGCGGTGGCGGGGCGGAAGGACGGCCACGAATTCGACCTGATCGAGCGGGTACGGCGGGCGGGGCCAAAGGTCGGGGTGAGCCTCAACCCGCCGACCACCGCCGCATCGGTGCGGCACCTGTTGGGCGAGGTGGACCTGGTCCTGGCGATGAGCGTGCACCCCGGTTTCGGCGGGCAGTCGTTCATCCCGGGGGTGCTCGACAAGGTCCGTGAACTCGCCCCGCACCTGCCGCCCACGACACGATTCGAGATCGACGGGGGCGTCGACAGCCAAACGGCCAAGGCCTGCCGCGCTGCCGGCATCGACACCTTCGTCGCCGGCTCGGCCGTCTTCGGTGCCGCCGACCGGGCGGCCGTCATCGCCGCGATCCGCGGTGCGTGATCACACCACACCCCCTCCAACCCGGTTCCATGAAGCGACGCGGCTCCGCCGCGCCTCACCCCACAGCGCGGCAAAGCCGCGCCGCTTCATCGCAAACGTGAGCGCCCCGCGCACGCTTGACACCCCCGCACCTCGCTCCGTAACATCACCGTATCTAGGCCCTTGGTGTAACGGTAGCACGACTGGTTCTGATCCAGTTAGTCGGGGTTCAAATCCCTGAGGGCCTGTTCTTTGTTTCTGGCAGCGGGGGGCTAGAGGGCTTTTTGCTCGAGGGGTGGTTACGGCAGGACTTCGACGGTGCTGCCGAGTTCGGTGAGCATGTAGAAGAGGAGTTCGATGTCGTCGTCGGCGAGGCGGATGCAGCCGCGGGAGGCTTGGGTGCCGATGGAGTCGGGTTCGATGGTCCCGTGGATGCCGAAGCCGGTCTTGGATTTGGTGTTGTCGTCGGTGCCGTGGATGGCCATCCAGAACTCGCCGATGGGGTTTTTCGGGTCGTTGGAGGGGTAGTACTCGTTGGTGAGGTCGTCGCGCCAGTCGGGGTTGACGACCTTTTCGCCCTTGGTGAGGGCCCACTGGCCGACAGGGGTTTTGTCGTCCTGGCCGAGGCCGACGCGGAAGGAGTTGAGGTAGACCGGCAGGCCGTCGTTGCCGTAGGCGTAGAGGTCCATGAGGAACTGGTGCTTGAGGACGCGGGCGTGGATGGGGCCGCGGATGACCTTGATGGGGCGGTCGGCCTGGAGGCTGCGGGCCTTGGTGTTGTTGACGATCTCGAGGAGCTGGTAGGGGACCTTGTACTTGACGCCGATGGAGGCGAGCAGCTCGCCCGATTGCACGACGTGGCGTTCGGCGAGGGGGTCGTTGGCGAAGATCTCGGGGGAGAAGACGAGCTTCTGGTTCACTTCGGTGAGGCGGTTGCGGATGACGGTGGCGTCGGAGGCGGAGAGCTTGAGGTCGGGGGAGAAGAGGAGGCGCGAGAGCAGGGCGCGGCCGCCGACAGGGTCGCCGTCGGCGAGGCGTTGGTCGGCCTGGTTGTAGAGGGACATGGCGTCGGCGCTGGAGCGGACTTCGGTGGGCGGGGGGACGGCCTCGCGGGTGCGCTGCATCGCCTCGGTGATGGGGGGGTGTTGGGTGTTGGGTGTTGGGGGTTGGGGGTTGGGAGAGTCGTTGACGGCGGGGGGAGCGTCAGGCGTGTCGGGGCGGGGGGCGTCGGGGGTGATGTGGTCGTGGGTGGGGCCGGGCAGCGGGTCGGCGAGCTGGAGGGAGGCGCCGCCGGGCTCGTCGCTGCCGGAGGGGGAGGAGGTGCCGCCGAGGTCGAGGTTGACCGGGACGCGGGCGTCGTCGGGAGCGGCGGCGGGACGCTTGCCGGGAGCGGCGGCGGAGTCACCGGCGGGGGGGGTGGCGTTGGCGTCGCGGTCGCTGGTGGGGGGGTCGCTGGAGGGGGGGGCGAGGCCGGGGCGTCCGGCGACGTCGGCGGGGTTGCCGCCGGGCCAGAAGAAGAATGCGAGGCCGGCGATGAGGGCGACGCCCAGGAGGATGAGGGGCAGCTTGCCGAGGCGTCGGCGTCGGCGTGAGGCCCCGCCGCGGGCGATGCCGATGCGGGCGGATTGGGAGGAGAGGGGCATGGGGAAGGGTCTCGGGGATCGGGTTTCAGGGATCAGGGAAGAGAGGGGAAGTAACCGCCAAGGGCGCGATGAGCGCCTAGGGCAGCCGGGGGCGGGAGGCATTTTAACGTCGCGATCCGAACCGTCTCGACACGGAACGGCAGAAGCGGGGGGATCCGAGGCAGTAAAAGCCCGCTAGATCAATCTCCCTCTTGCTTCTCATGGCCTTCCTTGCCGCTCTTGGCGCCCTTGGCGGCTAAATCCTCCCCCCGCTGGTCGGCGATCCATTGGAGGTATTCGCCGATGCGTTGTTCGTAGCCGCGGGGGGTGGGGGTGTAGTAGGTTTTGTCGACGCCGAGGTAGTCCTGGTCGACGTAGCCGGTGTCGCTGTCGTGGGCGTAGTGGTAGGTGCCGTCCTTACGGTTGCGGGCGGAGCGGAGGGCGCGGGGGACGGGGACGGTGCGCTGTTGTTTCACGTCCTCCATCGCGGCGTCGATGGCGGCGTAGGAGGCGTTGGACTTCGGGGCGGTGGCGAGGTAGATGGTGGCCTGGGCGAGGGGGATGCGGCACTCGGGCAGGCCGACGCGGTGGGTGATGTCGTACGCGGCGGCGGCGACGGTGATGCCCCGCGGGTCGGCGTTGCCGATGTCCTCGCTGGCGAGGATGGCGATGCGGCGGGCGATGAACATCGGGTCCTCCCCGGCGACGAGCATCCGGGCGAGCCAGTAGACCGCCGCGTCGGGGTCGGACCCGCGGACGGACTTGATGAAGGCGGAGATGGCGTCGTAGTGCTCGTCGCCGGCGCGGTCGTAGTGCTGGCTCTTGCCTTGGGTGGAGGCTTGGGCGGTGGGGAGGTCGATGGTGATGAGCTGGTCGCTGCGGGGCGTCCCGCGGGGGCTGGGGTCTGGGGGCTGGGGACTAGGCTGGCTCGATGTCGCCGCGGCTTCTGTCTGCTCTCCCAGACCCAAAACCCCAGACCCCAGATCCTCGCTCAACACCGCAACCTCGAGCGCCGACAGCGCCCGCCGCGCGTCGCCGTCGCAGACGCTGGCCCAGTGGTGCAGGGCGTCGTCGGTGACGGTGAGGTCGAGGCGGCCGTAGCCCCGCTCGTCGTCCTCGATAGCGCGGCGGAGCAGGGCGAGGACCTCGTCCTCGGTGAGGGGCTCGAACTGGAAGACCTGGCTGCGGCTGACCAGGGCGCTGTTGACGCTGAAGTAGGGGTTCTCGGTGGTGGCGCCGATGAGGGTGATAATGCCGCGTTCGACGTCGCCGAGGAGCACGTCCTGCTGGGCCTTGTTGAAGCGGTGGATCTCGTCGAGGAAAAAGAGCGTGCGGCGGCCGTCGTTCTCGAGGCGCTCGCGGGCGGCGTCGAGGACGGAGCGGACATCCTTGACGCCCACGGCCGCGGCGTTGCCCCGGTCGAAGTGGGCGTTGGACCGGGTGGCGATGAGCTCGGCGAGGGTGGTTTTGCCGGTGCCGGGCGGGCCGTAGAAGATGAGGCTGGTGAGGCGGTCGGCGTCGAGCATGCGACGGAGGAGCTTGCCTTGGCCGAGGAAGCGCGACTGGCCGGCGAACTCGTCGAGCGTGCGTGGCCTCATGCGGGAGGCGAGCGGCTCGACGGCGCGGCGACGGTCGGCTTTTTGCGGGGCCCAGAGGTCGTTCATGTAGGGGCTGGGGTCTGGGGGCTAGGGTCTAGGCCGCGAAGGTTGCTCTGAAGGCTTGTCTCCGATCCCTAGACCCTATAGCGACCGCAAGTCACACGTAGCGGCTAGAGGTTCGGGTGTGCGGCAGGTTGCACACCTTGGCCCCGAGCGGCCAAGGTGTGGCACCCGCCTCTGAAGGCTTGTCTCCGGTCCCTAGACCCTAGACCCCGAACCCTAGACCCTATTAATACCACCCCACGCCTTTTTCCCACTGGGTGTAGACCTTCGGGCCGCGGTAGGGGGGGTAGGTGCCGTAGAAGTCGCGGACGGCGTTGGCGATGGGGTTGTCGGTGTAGGGGGCGAGGCGGGAGTCGAAGTTGCCGTAGTGCACGGTGCGGACGGCCTCGCCGGGGGTGACGCGGGGGTTGTCGGGGACCCAGCCCTCCTTTTCGTCGAAGCGGAGGCCGTTGGCGAAGCGCCAGTCGGTGTCGAGTCGGGTGTGCCGGTGGCGGATGGGCCGGTCGAGGGCGCGGAGCACGCGCATGTCGGTGTCGTGGACGGTGTAGAGGCGGACGGACCGGCCTCGGGGGAACTCGTCGAAGTAGGCCTCGGCGAGGGGTCCGGCGTCGGGGCCGAGCTCGGCGGCGGCGTCGCGCCAGTCGTCCTGCGGCTCGCGGGGGAAATACGGCCGGGCCTCGATGAGCAGCGAATCGGGGCGGTCGTCCTTGAAAAACGTCGCCTGCAACTGCCGCGTCGCGGAGCCGGTGCTGACGCTGGACGCGGGCCCCTCGGCCCGGGCCGCCCCGCGCCACGACTCGTACCGGTCCACCACCGTCGCCCGCTGGAACCGCTCCATGTTGAACCCGAAGTACACCACCAGCGCAAGGACGAAGAACAGGAACGGCAGGACGAGGACGGCCTCGATCATGGCCGAGCCACGCCGCCGCTTCGCAGCGGCAGGGATCGGGGACCGGGGATCGGGGATCGGGCGAGTGCGATGATTCCGCGGCATGGCTTGTACCTCCTGATCCCTGATCCCTGATCCCTGATCCCTACGGAATGAGGCGCAGGCACGCTGTCCGGACCCAGCCACACCACGAGTCGGGGAACATTCACTCATGATCAGTGCCCCAACATCAACCCCGCCAGCGGCTCGACCGCGTCGAGGTATTTGTACACGTCGCGTAGCGACTCACGGTCGATGAAGTCCATGCCTTCGAGGTTGCTCACGCGGCGGGTCTCGCCCATCCAGGCGGGGTAGTCGTCGATGGGGACGAGCTGGGCGTGCCACATCTGCGTCCACAGGTCCCACGAGTGGTTGTTGAACACCTCGGCCTGGGCGAGGGCGACCTGGCGGGTGTCGGGGCGGTCCGCGTCGAACCCGGTGGACCAGAACGCCGCCTCCTTCGGCTGGTACGCGATGCCGAGCATCGTCAGCCGGGCGCGGCGGCTGTCCTCCTCGGGGGTGACCACGTCCGGCTCGAAAACGATGGGCGCGGGCAGCTCGGCGTCCGCGTCGAAGTTGTTGGGGTTCCGCACGTCGACCTCCTCGCCGACGTTGATGCCCAGGAAGACGTAGTACCGGTAGGTGCGGCGTTCGATGGGCTGGCCGGTCTCGGCGTCCTGGTAGGTTTCGACGCGGGTGTCCTTCCAGATGTAGGGGTGGTACGGCTCGAGGCCCGGCGGGTCGATGTTGGCGCGGGTGGCGGCGGGGTACTCGATATCCCAGCCGAGGAAGCGGACGCCGGTGACGGAGGTGCCTTGGCGGAGGGTGTCCTCGAAGGTGAGGGTGAGGTACTGCATGTACGCGGTACGGGGCTCGCCGGCCTCGACGATGGCGTAGGCGGCGTCGTAGTCGGTGATCCAGCGGGGGTCGAGGATTTTCGCGGCGGTGCCGGCCCCTTCGAAGAGGTAGTTGATCTTGGTCTGGCTGATCTCGCGGATGCGGTCGCCGAACTGGCTGGGGTGCAGGACCCCGCCCTCGCCGTAGGGCTGGCCGGGCGGGGGCCCGTCGGCGAGGCTCGCGCCCAGATCGCGGATGTGGCGGAACATGCCGACGGTCTTGTAGCTGGTGACGGTGCGTTTGACGACCTCGTACTGCTCGCTGTCCGAGCCGTTCTGGGGCGACCACGGCGAGTCAAAGTCGTCGGTGATGTTGAGCCCGGGCAGGTCGTCGAGCTCGTGGCGGACGTCCTGGGTCCGGGCGCTGCGCCAGCCGAAGAGGGTGTCGAACGGGCCGCGGTTGGTGACCTTGTCGTCCTGGTCCTCGGGGAGCAGGCCGCGGACGACGGGGTCCTCGAAGTCGGCGAAGGTGGTGCGTCGCCAGGGGATGTTCGGCAGGTAGGGCAGGAGGACGCCGCCGGCCTGATCGCCCGAGGCGGGCTGGTTGATCTGCGCGCCGCGGAAGGCGGCGTGCTGCATGAGCGGGCCGAGCTGGTCCATGCTGGCCTGGCTGAGGGCGTCGAGGGATTCCATCGCCGCCCACAGCCGGCCCCGGCCGGCGGGCCCGTCGTAGAAGGTCATCTCGGCGATGTCGTAGCCCTGACGGTTGAGCACGCCGTCCATCTCGCCGAGCATGTCGACGTGGCCCTGCATCCGGTAAGCGACCTCTTGCAGGACCGGCTCGATCCACTCGTCCGGCCCAACGCCGCGGCGGAGTTGGTCCTGCACCCCCTCGAGCGCCGCCTTCTGGTCTTCGAGGGTGAACTCGGCCGCCAGCGGCAGGGCGTCGAGCACCTGCACCATGCTGAGGAGGCGGGTGGTCTCGACGTTGTTCATCGCCACGGTGTTGAACGACCGGGCCATCCACCCCGCGCCGCTGATGGCCGCGACGTCCGCGGCGTTCTGCGTCTCGGTCCGCTGCTGCACGTGTTGCCCGACGTTGAACACGTAAAACACCATCGACGCGAGCAGGACCAGCGCGACGAGGGTGACGACGAGGATCGCGCCGCGGCTGCGCCTGCGGCGGGGGATCGGGGATCGGGGACCGGGGATCGGGGGAAGCAAACCGCTGTCACGATCCGCCGCTTCGTTCTCGTTCTCGTTCTCGTACTTCGTTATCGAGACGCAGGCCGTGCCGCGGCTTCGGGAAGGGTGCCGGGTCCGTGGTCCGACGTTTGGGGAACAGGAGGTCATAGCCGCGGCGTCCTCACCGCGGACCTCGCCAACCGGGGCGCGACAAGTCGCGGCGCTAAACGTGCCGTGCGTACCGTGCCGTTGCCGGGATTGACTACTCATCTTCATAACGCACTGTGTCCTGTTCCCTCCGCACTCTTCACTCCGCCCTCCGCACCCGACTCAAGGGTCCCGATCCACCGGCGGGGCCTCGGGCAGGTTGCGGTCGTAGCCCTCGAGCGTCAGCGTGCTGGTCGCGTTGATCTCGCTGTAGTGGGTCGTCCCCCCGGCCGTGGCGTGGGTCCCGCCGCTGAACAGCACCGAAGCGTAGGGGATCGACAGGTGCAGCTTGTGCGTCACGCCGACGGTGACGGGCGACTTGGGGTTGTACTGGATGGTCGCGCCGTTGCCGACCTCGACGAAGTCGACGTTGCCGCGGCGGACGCGGGTGTAATAAAGTTGCGCCTCGGTGTGGGCCAGGGCGTAGTTGAGGCGTTGCCCGGCGAGCGAGTCGACCCAGCCGGGCACTTCGGCATCGAGGCCGCCGTACATCGACCGCAGCCCGCTGGCGAGGCGCTCGCCCTCGGCCCCGTCGTTGATTTTGCCCGACACCGGCGCCATCGCAAACGCCGCGGACCGCTCGACGGCCTGCCACTTCGGGCCGTCGCCGCCCTGCGTGAGGGCCCCGCCCCCGCCGCGGGCCCCCGTCGGGGCCTGCACGATCGCCGACCGTGCCCCGACGAACGCCGCGTAATGCACGAACACGTTGCCCGCCATCATCAGCGTCGTCTGCAACAGCACGAGCACCGTCATCAGCGCCACCGGAAAGACGAGCACGAACTCGACGGTCGCGACGCCCGAGTCGCCGTGGAGCCGCTTGAGCACCCGCTTCACCGCTCGCCTGCGGTGTGCGGTTCCCGTCTGCCGCGGTCCCTGAACCACAAGCTCGCCACGCAGCCGCGTGTTCCACACCGCCCGCCAAGCGACGACTCCCACCCCCACCGTCGCCAGCAGCACGAGCGTCAGCGCTAGCCCTTGCCCATGCCACAGCACGTCCGCCCACCACGCGGGCGTCCCCGGCACCGGACTCGTCAGGGTTGGAGCGTTCAGCACGTCACATCCTACCCGCCGCAGCCGTTTCACCCAAACCACCCGCCGCACGCGGCCGGGGCAAGCGCATGTGACGACCGATTCAGAGCCGGGAGCGTGAGCGACCGGGACGTTTTGCAAAAGACGCGTCCCGGTCGCTCACGCTCCCGGCGCTGAAAACGCATAGGCACCGACCCTGCGTCCGACCCCGCTGCCTCACCGCACCTCGCGCGACCCCCCCGGCCCCCCCGTCCCCCCGGGCTTCTCCGGCCCCTTGCCCTCCGCCTTCTTGTCCGCCAGTTCCTGACGGTTGATCTGGCAGTCCCGCGGGAAGTCGAACGCCAGCCGCACCTTGTCACCCTGGATCTCCACGACGCGGATGGTCCCCAGCGGCGACTTGGGGTCGCCGATGACGATCTGTTCTCCGACGCGGCGGGTCAGGGCAAGCATGCGGTGCGGGGGTGGGCAAACTACAGGGGAAGGGGGGCAGGCGGGCCGCACAGCATAACCGGCGGCGCGGCCGCGTGTTAGTCCCACCGCGTTACACGTTTGATCCCCCGCCGTTTAGCGGGAGGCGCGCAGCGTCCCGCGGTTTGGTACACCGTGAGCCTACTCCACCTGCTCCACGCCCGTCACCTCGGGGATGCGTTGGCGGAGGTTGCGTTCGATGCCCTCGTGCAGGGTCATCGTGCTCGAGGGGCAGCCGACGCACGCGCCGTGGAGCCGGATCTGCACGACGCCCTCGCCGGTGACGCCGACCACTTCCACGTCCCCGCCGTCCAACTGCACCGCCGGGCGGATACGCTCGACCACCGCGGCCACCCGTTCGCGCAGCGGCACCGCGGCGTCGGCGGCATCAACTTCGGCGGAGGGGTGGGGCATCGGGCGGGTCGGCGGGGCCGCGTTCATCATAGCCGCATCGCACCACGATCCGATTGTCGGGGCCGTGCAGCAGGATGATCGTGTTTGTCCTTCAGTGGCACCTGCACACTGCCGGTGGTTCGCCGTAGGCGAAAACATGCGGGCGGCCGACCCCGCGTTCACCCCCGCCGCCCCACGAACATCGACCACGCCCCTTCCCCGTCGTCATCCTCATCCCCCACCGCCTCGGCGTCGAACCCCGCTTCCGCCAGCAGCGTGAGCCACGTCGCCGCCGGGAACAGGCCGCACACGTGACGGTCCTCGACCACCTCGACCCGCCGCGTCGCGCCGTCGCGGATCAGGACCAGCAGGACCATCTCGAATGCGGTGTCCGCCGGGTCGGGGTCGTGGACGAAGGTGAAGTACGTCACCCCCGGCGCCGCGTCACCGCCGGCCGGCGGCGGGGCGGCTTCCGGGGCGGCTTCCGGGGCGACGTCCGTCGCGGCGTCGCCGTCGACGAACGTCTCGGCGGTATAGGTCGGCGCGACGAGCAGCAGCCCGCCCGGCCGCAGGTGCAGTGCGGCCGTGCCGAACGTCCGGGACAGGTCGGCCTCTGTGAGCAGATAATCCACCGCGTCGTGGATCAATACCACGTCGAACGTCTCGCCCAGCCGCAGCGAGCGCATGTCACCAACGTGCGTTGCGATGCCCGGGATCAGCGCCCGGCAGTGGGCCAGCATCGCGTCGGACAGGTCCGCCGCGACGCAGTCGTGCTGCCCCCCGGCCAGCCGCGAGAGGTGCACCAGCGTGTGCCCCCCGCCAGCGCCGAACTCGAGGACCCGCCGCGGCCCCGGCCCGAGGTGGTCCCGCATCAACCCCTCGATCCGCGCCGCCTCCGCCGCGTAGTCCGAGAGCGGCGACAGCCGCGGCCAGAGCCACGCCAGGTCGTCGTACAGCCGCGGCAACGGGGGATCGGGCATGGCTCCGTAGGGCAGGGTTCACCCTGCCGTGAATCACTCCAATTGCTGTATGGAACTCGACCCGCGGCAGGGCAAGCCCTGCCCTACGGGAGTGTCGCCAGCCGCTCACCCAGCGCCAGGCCGCTGAGCCACGCCCGCTCGATGTTGGCCGTCGCGCCGTCGGTCAGCGCGTCGCCGCACACCGCCAGCCCCCGCGCCTCGTCGTGCAGCCAACGCCGGGTTAGCGGCTCCTGCACGTGGGCGAAACGCCAGCGGTGGGCCGCGGCATACGTCGGCTCGGGCACCGCCCGCCCAATGGCCTCCTCAAACGCCCCCCGCAGCGCCGCCACCACGTCGTCCCGCTCGTCCTCCACGTGCGCCTCGGACCACGCCCCCCCCGCGTGCACGACCCAACACTCACCCGCCCCCCCGGAAGCACCCGTCCCCCCCAACACCCCCGGCCGCCCCGGCTTGCCCGTGTCCCGCGCGATCCACCGCAGCGGCTCGTGCTCCACGAACGCCCCGTCGTAACCCAGCCCCAGCGGTTCGTCGAACGCCAGCATCAACGCCCAGCACGCCTCGACCCGCACCGTACCTAACTCGGCCGCCATCTCCGGCGCCACACCTCCCAACAGCGCCCGGCTCTGCGGCGCGGGCAGCGCCAGCACCACGTGCGTGTACCCGGCGTACAGCGTGCCGTCGCCGTCCGTCGCCACCCACGCCCCGTCGTCGTGGTTCAGCGACTTGACCTCCACCCCGAAGTGCGGCCCGTCGATGTCGCCGTGCCCCGTCAGATCGTCCAATGCCGCCTCCACCACCGTCTCCATCTTCGGCGTCCCGACGTACCGCTTCGCCTCCCGCTTCGTCGGGGTGTGCGAGCCGTGGTCGAGGTCGACCATCGGCCCGTCCCACAGCGCCGCGTGCCCCGACTCGACCCACTGCGAGACCTGCCGCTGGAACGTCGCGCTCTTCACCGTGAAGTACTGCGCCCCGTGGTCGAACGTCGGCCCGGTCCGCGACACCCGTGTCGACAGCCGCCCGCCCGGCCGGTTGCCCTTGTCCAAGAGCGTCACCCCCCGCCCCGCCTCCGAGAGCGTGCGGGCACAGGTCAAGCCCGAGAGGCCTGCGCCAATGATCAGCGTGCGGTCGGCCATCAGGCGAGCTTCCACCAGAGCGACGTGAGCGGCAACGCCTCGCCCGGGAACGGCGGGGGCGACACCGTGTCGCCGCCCTTGCCCTCGACGGTTGCAACGTAGCGGTCGCCGTCGAGCCGATACCCTTTAAACGTCCGCCGCTGCGGGTCGATCAGCCAGTAGAACGCGATGCCCGCGTCGGCGTACTGCGTGAACTTTCGCTTGCGGTCCGTCGTGCCGCTCGACGGGCTGATCACCTCCACCGCCAGGTCCGGGACGTCGAGTAGGCGGTCGCCCCCGAAAGCGTGCACCCGGTCCGACCGGTAGTAAAGGATGTCGGGCCGACGCACGTTGTGTTCATCGAGCGTCGTGTCGGTGTCCATGAAGATGAATCCGCCCGGGTCGACCAGCGCAACAGAATGTTCTAGCCAGCTGAAGGCTTTGCCAACGGTGTAGCTGTGCCGATACGTCGGGCTTGGTGACACTTCAACCTCTCCGTTAACCAGTTCCAGCCGCACGCCCGGCGGGTCCTCGCCGAGTTCAAAGTATTGCGTCGCCGTCATCTTCGCGGTTTGGAGTGCACGCATAGCCGTAGTATAGATGCGCCTCAGAACCCCCTCTTAGCCCGGCCGCTTGCGGCCGCGGTGCTCTGCAACGCGGACCCGCCGGCCGCAAGCGGCCGGGCTAAGAACCACCGCGCTTCGCGCTCACGCCCGGCTCTGGTATTCGTTCGTGGCCGTGCTGATCCGCACCTTCTCGCCCTCGGTGATGAACGGCGGGACGCGGATCTTCAGCCCCGTCTCGCAGATCGCCTCCTTCATCACGTTCGTTGCCGTGGCGTTCTTGATGCCCGGCTCGGTCTCCTTGATCGTCAACTCCACCGACGCGGGCAGCTCCACCGACAGGCAGGTGTTCTCGAGGAACAGCCCCTTGACCGTCTCGTTGGGCAGCGTGTACAGCAGCGCGTCGCCGAGGATGTCCGAGGGGATGGTGAACTGTTCGTACGTCTCGCCGTCCATGAACACCGCGCCCTCGCCGTCCTGGTAGAGGTACTCCACATCGCGGCGGTCGAGGTTGGTCGACTCGACCTCGTCGACGCTGCGGAAGCGCTTCTCGGTGACGTTGCTGTGCTTGATGCTCTTGAGCTTGGTCTGGACGAACGCCCCGCCCTTGCCGGGCTTGACGTGTTCGGTCTTGGTCACGAGGTAGAGCGTCCCGTCGAGATTGAGCACCTGGCCGGGCTTGATGTCGTTGGCTTTCATGGCGGGGGGTCTGGGTCTGGGGTTTAGGGTCTGGGGCGAGGACGTAGCCGCTAGCGACTAGAGCCTAGCGATTAGCAAGAATGAGCCCGCATTGTGGGCGCTGCGGCGGTCGATGTCGAGCCACGACGCGGCGAACGATCATCGGCGAGCTCGATCCCGGACGACGCTTGCGTCTTGCTAGGCTCTCAGCTCTAGCGGCTAGCCGCTCCGCAATGATCGAGCTTACCCACCTCACCCACCGCTACGACGCAGCCGGCCCGCCGGCCGTCGACGACGTGTCGCTCCAAGTCGCCGCCGGCGAGTTCGTCGCCCTCGTCGGCGAGTCGGGGTGCGGCAAGACCACGACGCTCAAACTCATCAACCGCCTCATCGAGCCCCACCCCGACCGCACCACCGGCACCGTCCGCGTCGACGGGAAGGACGTGCGAACGCAGGAAGCGACACGCCTCCGCCGCGCCATCGGCTACGTCTTCCAACGCATCGGCCTCCTGCCGCACTACACCATCGCCGAGAACCTCGCCGTCGTCCCGCGCCTGCTCCGCTGGGATGCACCCCGCATCGCGGCCCGTGTCGACGCACTGCTCGACCTCGTGAACCTCCCCCGCGAGTTTGCCGCCCGCATGCCCGCCGCCCTCTCCGGCGGGCAGCAGCAGCGCGTCGGCGTCGCCCGCGCCCTCGCCGCCGAGCCGAAGGTCGTGCTCATGGACGAGCCGTTTGGAGCCCTCGACCCGATCAACCGCGATGCGCTGCAGATCGAATACCAACGACTGCACGAGCGCCTCGGGCTGACCACCGTGATGGTCACGCACGACATGGCCGAGGCGATGCTCCTGGCGGACCGCATCGCCGTGCTCCGCTCCGGTCGGCTGCTCCGCGTCGGAACGCCCGCCGAGCTGATGCGGTCGCCCGAGGACGAATATGTGGAACGCCTGATCCAGACCCCGCGCCGCCAGGCCGCGCGGCTCGAGGCGCTGGCGGGGACGCCCCCCGCCGCGTAGCGGGTGACGCGCCAGCGTCCCGCGGTTTGGACCGACACCCGCAACGGGACGCTGGCGCGTCACCCGCTACGCGGGGATCCCGGGGACGCTGGCGCGTCGCTCGCTACGCAGAAATGAACATGATCGCCCAGAACCCTCTCACCCTCGCCGCCTCCCTCGGCCGCGCCTGGTCCCAGCTCCCCGACTACCTCGGCGGGCACGTTACCCTCACCGTCGTCGCCCTCGCGCTGGGCATCCTCATCAGCGTCCCCCTCGGCGTGCTGCTCACCCGCTCGCCACGCCTGCGCGGCCCCGCCCTCGCCGCCGCCGGGGCCATCCAGACCGTCCCGTCCCTCGCCATGCTCGCGCTCATGGTCCCGGTCCTCGAGCTCCTCGGCGAGGCGGGCCTCGATTCCGCCGCCGACACGCTGGGCCTCCGCTACTCCGCCTTCGGCTTCCTCCCCGCCCTCGTCGCGCTGACGCTCTACAGCGTCCTGCCGATCCTCCGCAACACCGTCACCGGCATCCTCGGCGTCGACCCGGCCGCCACCGAGGCCGCCCGCGCCCTGGGCATGACCGACCTGCAGTCCCTCCGCCGCGTCGAGCTGCCGCTCGCGCTACCCGTCATCGTCGCGGGCATCCGCACCTCCGCCGTCTGGACCGTCGGCATCGCCACCCTCTCGACCCCCGTCGGCCAAGTCTCCCTGGGCAACTACATCTTCAGCGGGCTGCAGACCCGCAACACCGCGGTCCTGCTCTTCGGCGTCGCGTGGGCGGCGGGGCTTGCACTCGTCATCGACCTCTTGCTCGGCCGCGTCGCCGCCGGGCTCGAGCGCCGCCGGCCGACCGCCGCCCGCCTCGCGGTGCTGGCGCTCGGGCTCGTGCTCCTCGCCGGGCTGCTCGCCCCGCTCGTCACGGGGTGGGCCTCCGCCGACCGCGGCGAGACCGCCGCCGACGCCCTCGCCGCCGACCCGTCGGACGCCAGCCTCGGGGCCGCCCTCGCCCAGCGCCGCCAAGCCCGCGAAGCGGACGTGAAACGTCTCGCCGCGGACGCCGCCGCCACGCTCGGCCCGATCCGCATCGGCTCCAAAACCTTCACCGAGCAGTACATCCTCGCTCGCGCCCTCGAGAACCGCCTGCAACGCTTCGGCTTCGCCACCGAGCGCGTCGACTCGCTCGGCTCGACCGTCGCGTTCCAGCAGCTCGTCGCCGGCGAACTCGACGTCTACGTCGACTACACCGGCACGATCTGGGCCAACCACATGCAGCGCACCGGCACCGCACCCCCGGGCGAGGTGCTCGAGGCGGTGGCGTTCTATATGAGCGACACGCACAACGCCCGCAGCCTCGGCTCGCTCGGCTTCGAGAACGCCTACGCCTTCGCCATGCGGCGTGACCAGGCTGAACGCCTCGGCATCGAGAGCATCTACGACCTGCGCGAGCACGCCGGCGAACTCACCATCGGCGGCGACTACGAGTGGTTCAGCCGGCCCGAGTGGGCCGCGGTGCAGTCCGCCTACGGCCTCAATTTCGCCGCCGAGCGATCCTTCGACCCGTCACTCATGTACGAGGCGGTGCGGGCCGGCGACGCCGACGTCATCACCGCCTTCTCCTCCGACGGCCGCATCGAGGCGTTTGACCTCACGGTCCTCAGCGACCCGCTCGCCGCGCTGCCGCCCTACGACGCGACGCTCCTGCTCGGCCCCCGCGTGGCCGGCAGCGACGCGGTCGTCGGCGCGTTGTCGGGGATGGTCGGCACCATCGACCTCGCCACCATGCAGCGCATCAACGCCATCGTAGACGTGCGGGGCCAAACCCTCGACGACGCCGCCGCGGCGCTGGGCGATACGGTGGAGGGGCGTTAGCCGCCGGACTCGTCCCGGCGTTTCGGTCAATGCGGCACGCCGGGACGAGCCCGGCGGCGGACGTGCTACTGCACCGAGGTGATGTCGCTGCGGAGGATGATGTCCTCCGGCTGTTTGTCGATGATGACGGCGGAGAAGGGGTGCGTCACCACCTGGGTCACCTCGGCGGCGGGGCCCGGGGCGGTGGCGGTGGCCTGGACGTAGAGCGTGTCGCCGACGCGCTGCAGGGCGGTGATGTCGGCCGCATACCCGCCGGTGGGCTGCTCGCCGAGGGTGAGCAGGACCACGTCGTGCTTGGCGAAGTCCGGCTCGAACCCCGGGCGCGCCAGGCTCATCTCCCGGAACTGCGGCTCGGTGAGCCGGGTGACGGTCTGTCCGATGCCGGTGGCCATATCGCCGCCCGCCTTGCCGAGGACCTCGACCATCTCCACCTCGTCCAGCGGCACCTCGGTCGTCGGCGTGTCCTGCACCTGGGGCCCGCTGGAACAGCCGGCGAGCGACGCGGCGGCAAACAGGCAGGCGACGGCAACGCAACGGGTGACATGACGCATCGGGGGGCTCACGGGGGCGGGGGGGGTTAGCGGACGGGGCCGGGGCGTAGCATACGGCTTCACCGCTTCGCCAGCACCATCGCGTGGAACGCCCGGCCCTGGTCACGGTACTTGCGCTCGAAGTTGGTGCCCACCAGCTCGCCCGCGCCGGCCGAGCCGGGCGGCTCGAACGGGCGGCGCTCGAACAGGTCGGCGACCTGCGTGGCGTGGTCCTGCATCCAGGCGAAGTAGTCGGCGTGGTCGGTGGCGAGGCGGACCTCGCCGCCGTCGCGGAGGGTGCGGTGGAGGTGGCGGAGGAACGGGGCCTGCACGGTGCGGCGTTTGTGGTGACGCGCCTTGGGCCAGGGGTCGGGGAAGTAGATGTGCACGCGGCGGAGCGATGCGTCGGCAACGTAGTTGCGGACGAAGACGGTGGCGTCGGCCCAGAGCAGCCGGACATTGGCCAGCCCGTGCCGCCGCGCCCGGTCCGCGGCGTGTCGCCAGTACGCCTTGGCCCACTCGATGCCGAGGAAGTCGACGCCCGGCTCGAGGCGGGCCTGCTGCACGAGGAACGTGCCCTTGCCCGAGCCGATCTCCAGGTCCAGCGGGCGGGTACCGCGGCCCCCGCCTTGCTGCGTAGCGGCAGACGCGCCAGCGTCCCGGGTCTCTTCATCCCGCGCACGGGACGCCGGCGCGTCTGCCGCTACGCGGGGACCGTCCGGCCGACCGCCGCCAAACGCGAAGTGCGGTTGCAGGTCCAGCGGCCCGTGGTCCAGCGGCGGCAGGTCGTCCTGCGAATAGCCGTACCCCGTCACGTCCAGCCGATGCCCCGCCGGCGGCGAGGCGTCAAAACTTTCGGGAACCTCACCCATGAACCCAGAGTACCGCGTAGGGCGGGGCTTGCCCTGCCGCAGTACCGCGTAGAGCGGGGCTTGCCCTGCCGCGACCCTCTGTCCGCTCGGCACACGCCGCGACTCGGCCCGGTGTCGGTCACGCCCGCGGCAGGGTGAACCCTGCCCTACAACCGAGGAACGCCGTACCCGGCAACGGCCAGCCGCGGCACGCCCAAAGGCGGCGTATCGCGCTGGTGCGGGTCGTCAAGCATGAGGCGGAGGATAGCCCGGATGCCGCCGAGCATGCGGAAGCCCCCTAGATGGTGAAACCACTCGGAACCACCCGGAAGTCGGTACCGCGGGCGGCGGTGGCAGCGGTGGCGGCCTAGTGTCTTTTCAGGTTGGGGGTTCACTCCTCGTGAAGCGAACCCCATGAAGCAAAGTCTTTCCCCTAAGCAGCTTGCCCACGCCATCGGGGTGAGCGAATCGAGCCTGAAGCGGTGGGCCGACGACGGCCGGCTGAACGTGACGCGCACCGTTGGGGGCCACCGCCGCATCGATGTGCGAGAGGCGATCCGCTTTGCCCGGCAGGCGGGGCTGAAGATCGTCAAGCCCGCGGAGTTGGGGCTGTACGAGCTCAAGCCGCTGGCGGACCGGCCGGTGGACGTGGAGGACGTGGGCGAGCACCTGCGGGGGCTGCTGGAGCGGGGCGATGCGCCGGCGGCGCGGTCGCTGTTGATGGGGCTGTTCATGGAGGGCCGGGGCGTGGCGTGGCTGTGCGACGGGCCGATCCGCCGGGCGTTGGAGGCGCTCGATGAAGGCGCGGCCAACGGCTCGGCGGACGTGGTGACGCGGCTGCGGGCGCGGGAGGTGTGCGGGTACGCGCTGGTGCAGATCCGCCTGATGCTCAACGCGCCGCCGAACCTCGACGGGTCGGACCTGTACGAGGCGCCCGACCGGGCGGCGGACGAGGCGGACGTGGACGAGCCGGCCCCGGCGGCGCGGCCGGTGGCGGTCGGCGGGGCGGCCCCGGGCCACAACGACACCCTCGCGTCGCTCATGGCGGCGTGCGTCCTCGCGGAGGCGGGGTTCGAGGACATCACCCTCGGGCCCAACGTCGCGGCGGACACCCTGACCCGCGCGGCAGAGCGGTACCGGCCCCGCGTGGCGTGGCTGTCGTTCGGCGGGGGCGACGGCGCGGCGGGGAAGCTCGACAAGCTGGCCGAGGCGCTGCGCGGATGCGGGGTGGCGCTGGTCCTCACCGGGCCGGGCGTCCCGCCGGGCACCGGTCGCACGCCGGGCCTGCACGTCTGCCGCACCATGGCCGAACTCGGCGCGTTCGCCGCGGGCCTGGCGTTGTCGTAAGGATCACCCCTCATAGCACCTAGCCCGGCCGCTACGCGGCCGCGGCGTTCGTCGGGTGACAAGACCCCCGCGGCCGCGTAGCGGCCAGGCTAGTGAAGACGCCGCACCCGCTCCGCTATCCTTCCCTTCCCGGTCCCCGGTCCCCGGTCCACGATCCCCAATTCATGCCCGCCATGCCGAACGTCACTCTCCCCGACGGCTCCACCAAACCCTTCCCCGACGGCGCCACCGCCTACGACGTCGCCCGGTCCATCGGCGAGGGCCTCGCCAGCGCCGCCCTCGGCGCGAAGGTCGACGGCCAACTCTACGACCTGCACCGCCCCCTCCCCCCCGGAACCTCCCCCTCGGCGGAGCCCGCTTCAGCGGGCGTTGAGCAACCACTCCACCTGCAAATCATCACCGCCCCCCGGCAGGACAAGCAGGGCCGCAGCAAGTTCCGCGACGCCGAGCACGAGCGCGACGCCCTCTACCTCCTCCGCCACTCCACCGCCCACGTCATGGCCGAGGCCATTGAACGCCTCTACCCCGACACTCAACTCGCCTACGGCCCTCCGCTCGACAACGGCTTCTACTACGACCTGAAACTCGACACGCCCATCAGTAGCGACGACTTCGGCAAGATCGAGGCGGAGATGCAAACGATCGTCAAAGAGAATCGTGCGTTCTCTCGTTACGAACTACCCCCACAAGAAGGCACCGCAAAGCTAAAAGATGAAGGCAATAGATACAAGCTCGACAACGCATCCAAGGCGCTCGCCGGCGGTGCGGAATCTCTATCGTTCTACGTGACCGGCAACCTCGAGCCCAACACCCAACACCCAACGCCCAACCCCCGGTGGGAAGACCTCTGCCAAGGGCCCCACGTCGACCGCACCGGCCGCATCGGCGCGTGGAAAATTATGAACGTCGCCGCGTCGCACTGGCACGGCGACGTCACCTCCGACCGCTTCCAACGCGTCTACGGCACCGCGTTCTTCACCCAGGCCGACCTTGACGCCCACCTTGAACAACTCGAACAGGCCCGCCAGCGCGACCACCGCGTCATCGGCCGGGCACTCGGGCTCTTCGAGATCGACGAGATGGTCGGCCAGGGCCTCGTCCTCTGGAAACCCAACGGCGCGGTTGTCCGCGACCAGCTCCAAAAGTTCATCTCCGAGCACCTCGAACGCCAGGGCTACTCGCAGGTATTCACCCCGCACATCGGCAAACTTGAACTATACAAAACGTCGGGCCACTTTCCGTACTATTCAGATTCGCAATACCCGCCGATCATTGAGCGCGAGGCGATCAAGGAATTGGCGGACGAGAACTGTCCGTGCGCGGAGCTGGCCACCCTGCTTCAGCAGGGTGGGATTGATGGCTACATGCTCAAGCCGATGAACTGCCCGCACCACATCCGCATCTACGCGTCGGACAAGCACAGCTACCGCGACCTGCCCGTCCGCCTCGCCGAGTTTGGCACCGTCTACCGCTGGGAGCAGTCCGGCGAGCTCGGGGGCATGACCCGCGTCCGCGGCTTTACTCAGGACGACGCCCACCTCTTCGTCACCCCCGACCAGCTCGCCGACGAGGTGCTCGGCTGCATCGAACTGGTCAAGATCGTCTTCACCACCCTCGGCATGGCCGACTACCGGGTCCGCGTCGGCCTCCGCGACCCCGACTCGTCCAAGTTCGTCGGCGACCCCGAAGATTGGGACGCGGCGGAGGCGGCGTGCCTCGCGGCGGCCAAGTCCCTCGGCGTCCCGTTCAGCGAGGAGCCCGGCGAGGCGGCCTTCTACGGCCCGAAGATCGACTTCGTCGTCCGCGACGTCATCGGCCGCGAGTGGCAGCTCGGCACGGTCCAGGTCGACTACCAGCTCCCCCAACGCTTCAACCTCGAGTACGTCGGCGCGGACAACCACCCGCACACGCCCATCATGATCCACCGCGCCCCCTTCGGCTCGATGGAACGCTTCATCGGCTGCCTCATCGAGCACTTCAACGGCGCGTTCCCCCTCTGGCTCGCCCCGGAGCAGGTGCGCGTGCTGCCCATCAGCGACAAGTTCAACGCCTACGCCGCCCGCGTCGCCGGCGAACTGAAGGGCAAGGGGCTGCGGGTGACGACCGACACGAGCAGCAGCCGCGTGAACGGTAAGGTCAAGGCGGCGCAGGAGATGAAGGTGCCGTACATGCTCGTGGTCGGCGGCAAGGACGAGCAGGCGGGCACCGTCAGCGTCCGCCACCGCACCGAGGGCGACCGCGGGGCCGTCCCGCTCGAGCAGTTCGTTGCCGACGCCGTCGCCGAGCGGGACGAGCGGCGGCTATAGAGCAAATGTATTCCAACCGTAGCGGGTGCCACACCTTGGCCGCTCGGGGCCAAGGTGTGCCCACTGCCGCACACCTTGACGCAAAGCCGTCAAGGTGTGGCACCCGGCTTGGAAGCGTAGTTGCAGGTGAAAAGATTTAACGGTATACTTGCACCAGCATGACCGCTCTACCGCAAAATATCCTGATCCGCGACCCCCGGAAGGACCCCGAGGCGGACCGGGTGCTGACCACCGCATTCGTGCGGGCGGCGGCGATGTTGCACGTCAATCAGGCGACGCAGGCGAAGATCATCGGGGTGAGCCCCTCGACCATCAGCCGTCTAAACCGCAACTATCTGAAGGCGGACAGCAAGACCGGCGAGCTGGCGCTGCTGTTTCTGCGGGTGGCGCGGAGCGTGCTGGCGTACCTCGGGAATAACGCCGAGCCGGCGCGGCAGTGGCTGCACGGGATGGACCGCGGGCTGGGCGGCGTCCCGATCGAGATGATGCAGAGCACCGAGGGGCTGGTGAATGTTGCCGATTATATCGATGCGGTTCGGGGCCAGTGACCCGGTCGAGCCTTATGCGGGGCGGGTCTGGCGGGTGGTGGAGGCGCAGCACCTGGTTTCGACCCGGCCGCTGGCGGGCGACGACGCGGACCAGCTTTTGCTGGAGCAGATGATCGACTCGGCCAAGCCGCCGCCGCGGGCGCCTGAGGAGGCACAGCCGTTGCATTATCTGTTGGCGACGCCCTTCCGTTACCGTCCGCCGCTGCGGGCGGGCAGCCGCTTCGGGTCGAGTCGGGAGCGGGCGCTGTGGTACGGGGTCGAGCACATTGAGACGGCACTGGCGGAGAAGGCGTACCACCTGCTGCGTTGGGTGCGGGGGACCGACATCGACGCCTTCCCGGTCCGGGCCGAGTGGGGCGACTTCTCGACGCGGGTTGCCACGGAGCGGTGCGTGGACCAGACCGCCGGGAGATGGGATGGGGTGCGGGAGCAGGTCGAGTCGGCGACGAGTTATGCCGCGACGCAGGCGCTCGGGGGTGAGATGCGGGGGGCCGGGGTCGAGGCGGTGCGGTACCGGTCGGTGCGGGACCCGGGGCGTCGGGCGAACCTGGGGCTGTTCACGCCGCGGGCCTTCGCGCAGCGGTCGCCGGACCTGGCGCGATCCCGGACCTGGCTGGTGCTGGCGACGCGGGATCGGGTGCGGGTGGCGCGGAAGCGGCCGTTCGCGCTGGGTGAGTCGATCGACTTCCCGGCGGCAATGTTCGAGGTCGACGGCCAATGGCCCGATCCCCGTTGAGCCGGGGGGGCGGGGGGTGGCTAACGTGGCGGGTGCGAGTACGAGGCCGAGTGCGAGTGCGAGTGCGAGTGCGAGTGAAGAAGCTTTAGCCGCGGCAGGGCCTGCGTTTCGATTACGAGGACGAGTGCGAGCACGAAGAAGCACCCAAATCTTAGACGCCAGACGCCAGACGCCAGACGCCAGACGCCAGACGCGAGTGCGAGTGCAAGTGCGAGTGAAGAAGCTTTAGCCGCGGCAAGGCTTGCGTTTCAAGTGCGAGTACGAGGACGAGAACGAGAACGGAAAGTCCTTGATCCTCCAGACCCCAGACCCCAGCCCCCAGCCCCCAGCCCCCAGCCCCCAGCCTCCAGACCCCAGACCCCATGCCCGTCCCCACCATCGACCCCCGCCTCGTCCGCGTCGCCAAGCTGTTCCCGTTCAAGAACGGCAAGCAGATCAGCAACGCCACCGGGTTCTTCTACCTTAAAGATGGGTTCCTTTACGTCGTCACCTGCCGGCACGTCGTGCTCAGCCCCGAGACCAACCACTTCCCCGACCAGCTCAAGGTCGTGGTGCACAGCGACGCCAGCGACCTCACCCAGGCGGGCGAGCTGATGCTCAACCTATTCGACCCGCAGGGCAACGCGCTGTGGCGCGAGCACCCCGAGCTGGGCAGCAAGGTGGATGTGGTCGCGGTGCCGATCTTCGACCCGACGGTGATCGCCAACTGGTTCGTGGACACGTTCAGCCCGGCCGACCTGCTCGCGGAGGACCAGACGCTCCCCCTGGGCCAGCAGGTCTTGGTGATCGGGTTCCCGCTGGGGTTCGAGGACACGATGCACCACCTGCCGATGATCCGCAACGCGACGATCGCGAGCGTGTTCCCGCTGCACTTCAAAGGTGAGCCGTACTTCGTGACCGACGCGCGGATGCACCGCGGGGCGAGCGGTGCCCCGGTGATCGCGATGCTCAAGGAGCTTGGGGCCGACGCGCCGACGTGGAAGCTGCTGGGCGTGCACTCGGCGTCGCTGGACGTGAGCAACCGAGACCCTTCCCAGGACGAGCCGATGGGCCTGAACCTGGCGTGGTACGCCTCGGTCGTGCAGGACATGACCATCCCGGCCGTCGCCCAACAGGTGGGATCCGGTGTGTGACCGCGGCGAACGCCCATATTCAGCGCCACGACTCGTCGCGTCCCCGCGTCCCCGCGTCCCCGACCCCCGATCCCCCTTCCCCGATCCCCCGGATATGACCCACCCCCGCCCCAGCGGCATCCACGGCACCGGGCTCTTCGCCACCGCGTTCATCCCCGAAGGCACCCTCATCGGCACCCTCGAGGGCGAGCCGACCGACGCCGACGGGCCGTACGTCCTCTGGCTCGACGACGACCGGGCGATCCGCGTCACCAACGACCTGAAGTACATCAACCACGCCGCCGACCCGACCGCGGTGTACTACGACGACCTGACCGTCGTGGCGCTGCGGGACATCGCCCCGGGCGAGGAGGTCACGCACAACTACCTCGGCGACGAGGCGTGTGACGAAGCGCTTAAGTTTCACGCCATCCCCGCCGCGTAGCGGGTGACGCGCCAGCGTCCCGGACTTTTGGTGATGCTCGAACCCGGGGACGCTGACGCGTCTGCCGCTACGCTCGAACCCGGGGACGCTGACGCGTCTGCCGCTACGCATTGAGCGGGCGGGTCGCTCTTACTTAAACCCCGCCCGCGCCGCCTCCGCCGTCTCGTACAGCGACAGCATCCGGCCCATGCTCGCAACCTCGAACGACTGCCGCACCAGCGCGTCGGGCAGCGCCACGTGCAGCTGCCCGCCGCGCCCGAGGAACCGCTTGCGGATCGTCACGAGCATCCCCATCCCGCCCGACGGCACCAGCTCCACCCCCGCCGTGTCCACCAGCATCCTCGGGCTCGCCCCATCGAGCAGCTCCATCGCACACTCGAACAGCTCGCGCACCGCGTTGCCGTCGAACCGCTTCGACGGGAACGTCACCCACCGCACCCCGCCGCGGTCTTCGACGTGGATGTGCGTGAACCCGGGCATGGCGACATCCTAAACGTAAGCCCATCCAAATTAAAACCGTCGGTGCAAAAGTAAACCATCCGCGTCATCGTCTATGGGTGCCACACTGCATCCCGCCGCTTGGAGCGGGTGCGGTGTGTGGATGTGACCACGGCGTGTCGCGATCCGTAGCGGGCACACCGCACCCTCCGCAAAGCCTCCGGGATGCAGTGTGGCACCCTGAGGACGGTTGTGCATTAACCCCTTCAACCCGCTCTACGGCTCACGGGTAATCCTGCCCCACCGGGCGGACGGTGATCTGGTTGACGTGCACGTTCGCCGGCTGCTCGACCGCGAAGCGGATGACCCGCGCCACGTCCGCGGGGTCGAGCATCGGGCCGAACTTTTTCACCGCGTCGCCGAAGTTCTCGCGGTCGTAGCCCGCCACGTCCTGAAACTCGGTCTCCACGATCCCGGGCTTCACCACCGTCACCCGCACGCCGCGGCCCGACCCCGACGACGCGGTGGCCATCTCCCGCCGCAGCGCCTCGGCCGCACTCTCGATCGCAAACTTCGTCGCGCCGTACACCGCGGAAAACGGCGAGATGTTCGTGCCCACGACCGACCCGACCACCACGAGGTCCGACGGCTTCCCGCCGTCGCGCATCGCCGCCGCCGCGGTCCGCATCAGGTGCATTGTGCCCAAGACGTTCAACTGGAACATCGACTCCCACGTCTCACGGTTCGACGACAGCACCCCGCCCTGCAACCCGCGCCCGGCGTTCGCGACCAGCACGTCCGGCACGCCCCCCGCCCGGTCCGTCGCCTCGGCCCACAGCCGGTCGAGCGCCGCGGGGTCGGCCGCGTCGCCCGGCAGCGCGTGGGCCTTACCGCCCGCCGACTCGACCTCGCCGACCAGCTTGTTCAGCTCGTCCGCCCGCCGCGCGTTGATCAGCACAGTCAGCCCCGCCGCCGCCAGCTCCAGCGCCGTCGCCCGGCCGATGCCCGACGAGGCCCCGGTGATGAGGGCGGTACGGGTGGACGGTTGGCTCATGGCGGCAGTCTAGAACAAGCGTTGAAGTTTTCCGCCATAGCCGCGACGCTACGCGTCGCGGACCGCCTTGCGTAGCAACGCGGCTAATGGAGAAAGTTTGCGTCGTTCGGTCTGTCCCGGGGGTGTCTCTTGCGGGGGTATGACTTCCGGGGGTATCTCTTCCGGGGGTATCACTCCGTGGTTGAGCGGGCGGCGTGCAGCCGCAGGATGCGGAGCACCTCCTGCACGGCCCGGGGGTCCTGGAGCACGCCGTGCCCGACGCCGGGGACGATCAGGGTGCTTTCCGCCGCGTCGAGGCGGCTGCTGGCGTGGGGCACGATGCCGTCGCTGCCGGTGGGCCATCGCCCCTCGGTCTGCCCGACGATGATGTGGGTTGTCACGCTCGGGGCGATGGACCGTCGGGCGAGGGCCTGGATCAGCGGCGAGTCGGGCGAGAGGTCGCCGATGCCCGTGACTACGCCGCCGGCGAAGTCGCGGACGTACGGGTTAAGCCCCTGCGGGTTTTTCTCGAGCAGCCGGTCGGCCGCGGCCTCGAGTTCCGGCGCGGGCTCGGTGAGCAGCCGGCCGAGGTCGGCGTACCACGTCTTCGCCAGCGGCGCCCCACGCAGCGGCGTGGCGATGAACACCACCCGCTCGACGCCCGGCAGCGGCTCAAACCAGAACGACTCGCGCAGCCGCTCCCGCTGCGCCGGCTCGAGGTCGAGCTCGTCCAGGTCGCGGTCGTGCATCACCCCGTGCCAAAGGTCGTCGCCGCCGGACTTGACCAGCATCGACGCGAGCAGCCCGCCCATCGAGTGGGCGACGACGGCGTAGTCGTCCCAGCCGGCGTTGTCGTGCTGCGGGTCGAGCTCGCGACGGGCCGTCCGCAGCGCCTTGCGCAGCGCCGCGGCGGAGACGGCAAACGGGTCGCCCGTCGGGTAAAAGAACAGCAGCACCTGGTAGCGGCGGCGGAGTTCGAGGTCGCCGCGGAGCGCGTTGATGAGGGCGTACCAGGTGCGCGGGCTGGACTTGAGCCCGTGGACGAGGACCAGCGGCGTCTTGCCCGGGTCGTAGGGCTCGAGCAGGTAGAGCCCGGTGCGGCCCATGCCCTGGGCGGGGTCGAGCATGAGGGCGAAGGGCGAGGGACCCTCGTTCTTCCGGCCGGTGACGAGGGCGTAGGCGACGGAGAAGTCGGCGGCGAGGGGCGCGTGCGGGCTCTGCGGGGTGGGGCGGTCGGCGACGGCGACGGTGCGGTGCCGCGGCGGGTCGAGCAGGCGGACGCGGAGGGTGTAGGTCGGCGGGTCGGAGCCGGTGTCAACCGAACCATCGGGGGAAGCCGCCGGGGGATCAAGCGTGGCGACGGCGGTGGCGTCGAGGGCGACGCCCCCGGGCGGGAAGAACAGCAGGTCGTCGTCGGTGCCCTCGGGCATGAGGCGGAGCACGACGGGGCACCCCACGCCGCCGCGGGCGTGGCGGGCGGCCAGGCCGTCGACGGCCAGGAGGTCCGCGGGCACGACGCCCACCAGTTTCAGCCGGCGCGACGCGTCGGGCGTGGCGACCCCCGGGTTGCCATGGAGTTGGCCGTCGTCCCAGCGGCGGTCGCCGCCGTCGTCCCGCACGATCCGTACGCCCACCCCCGCAACGTCGCGGCGTCCCCACTTTCCGTCGCGGATCAGCCCCGCCAGCGCCAGCCGCTGGACCTCCACCGCCCGCACCGCCGCCCGGGTGGCGAGCGTGCTCCCCTCGGCCGCGAGGTCCACCGCCCGCGTCGCCGCCGCCGCCGCCAGCGCCAGCGCCGGCCCGTCCCCGTCCAGCCCCGCCACGAACGCCAGCTCGGCCGCGGCGAGCTGCGCGTCAAAGCGGTCGCCCCGGTCGTTCATCAACCCCGCCGCCGTCGCCCGCGGCCGTCGCTCGGCCGCGTCCGCCAGGCCCCGCGTCCGCAGCCAGCCCCACGACGCGTCGCTCACCCCGTCGCCCGGCCAGGCCGCCCCCCGCGCCGCCGCCGCCGCGCCCAGACCCCGACGCTCCACCGTCACCGGCGGGCCGCACCCGACCGATCCCAGCACCGCCAACAGCACCGCCCCCGCCAGGAGCACCCGCCCCGCCCTACGCTGTCGCGTCATCCGCATAACTCGTGTATCCGCAGCCGCCGAGGGCCCGCGACTCTAGCCGCGCCGGAGGCTCACCCGCCGCGCCGTGCCCCATCGCCCGTCGCCCTGAACAAGCGCCCAAGCGTTTTCAGAGCCGGGAGCGTCAGCGACCGGTACGCGCTCTTTGCACAACCCCCCGGTCGCTTACGCTCCCGGCTCTGATCGGCCGTCCCATCCGCTCGCCCCGCCGCCGCCCGCCGAGCCGCCCGTCGCCCCTCACCCGCCGCGCCGCTATGCTCCGCCTCCTTCTCCCGAGGCCCCCCCATGCACCTCTTCGGCATCAAGCTCGTCGGCGTCAACGCCGAGACCGGGCAGAAGCTGCTGCTCACGATCTCCCTGATCGTCGTGCTCTACGTCATCGCCCGTGTCGTTACCGCCGTCATCCGCGGCGCGACCCACGGCGGCGAGAAGCCCCGCTGGGCCTTCTGGGTCCGCCAGGTCATGCGGCTGTTCATCTTCGTCGTTGCCACCCTTGGCATCGTCTCGATCTGGCTCGACCAGCCGGCGACGCTGACCACCGCCTTCGGGCTCGTCACCGCGGGCCTCGCCTTTGCCCTCCAGCAGGTCATCACCTCCTTCGCCGCGTACTTCGTCATCCTCTTCGCCAAAAACTACACCGTCGGCCAACGCATCGTCATGGGCGGGGTCCGCGGCGACGTGATCTCCATCGGCTTCCTCCAGACCACCATCATGGAGATGGGCCAGCCCCCCGCGTCCTCCGGCGGAGACCCCGACGTGTGGGTCCGCAGCCGCCAGTACACCGGCCGCGTCGTCTCGGTGTCCAACGGCAAGATCTTCGACGACCCGGTCTACAACTACTCCCGCGACTTCAGCTACATCTGGGAGGCGATCCACCTGCCCATCACCTACGACGCCGACCGCGCCCGCGCCGAGCAGATCCTCCTCGACGCGGCCCGGGACCACACCCTCGACATCAGCCGCATGAGCGAGGAGGCGCTCAAGGAGATGCAGGAGCGCTACTTCGTCGCGATGACCGACATGAAGCCGCGGGTGTTCTACCGCCTCACCGACAACTGGCTCGAGCTGTCGCTGCGGTTCGTGGTCGAGGAGCGCGGCATCCGCGACATCAAGGACAAGATGAGCCGCCAGATCATCGACCAACTCGACGCCGCGGGCATCGGCCTCGCCTCGGCGACCTACGACATCGTCGGCATGCCCCCGCTGCGGATCGTGGACGCTCGGGGCGATAGCGATGAGTCGCCGTAAAGCTGCGTGCACCCCGCGTCCAACGTGGCCGCGGATGTCAATGCGCCGGCTTGCTTCCGCCATAGCCGCGACGCTACGCGTCGCGGACCTTGTTGCGTAGCAACGCAGCTACTAGAGCAAACCTATTCCAAATGTAGCGGGTGCCACACCTTGGCCACTCGGGGCCAAGGTGTATCCACTGCCGCACACCTTGACGCAAAGCCGTCAAGGTGTGGCACCCAGCTACTGGAGTGAGTCAATGTCAATCGCTCTGACTGACGGAACGGGTCGACCCCCGCGGCTTGGGGTTGTGGCGACGGCACGTGGGCGGGGGTAGTGGTTCACTTTGCTTTCCAGTGGCACAGGCGTCCCGCCTATGTTCGGCCGCTAGGCCGAAGGAGTGCCCCTTTCGGCTTCACCGAATCACAGGCGGGACGCCTGTGCCACCGGAGTGAACCACAACCCGGGCGGACGCTTCCGCGCTTGCGGAGCGTCAATGTCGTACGCTGCCCGGGTCCGCGTCCCATGCGTCGAGTCGATGCCCAACGGTGACCCCGCTCAGCCCCTGCCGTTCCAACCGCTCGGCGGGTACACGATCCCGCCGATGCCGACCGATGACGTGGCGCGGGGGCTGTGGAAGCGACTGAAGGAGGCGGTGACGCGGGACAGCGGCGAACCGTTCATCGCCGAGGACCAGCTGCGGAAGGTGTCGCAGAGCCAGTTAAATGGGGTGCAGGCTTCGCCGGTGTGCGAGCCGCTGCTGGGGGAGTTAGACGTGACGCTGGCGGAGTGGGCGGGGGCGGCAACGCATAAGTCGCCGCTCCGAGTGGTGGTGATGCCGCCGTGCGAGCGCAACGGGTTGCTGCGGATGTGGGCCGAGCGTCACGGGTACGCGATACTCGAGCCGCCGTCGCGGGACACGCTGCGTCGCGGTCACCCGGTGGTTCGGCCGGACCTCACGGGCGAGGGGCTGATGGTCATCCCGGAGTTGGAGCGATGGTTTTTGCGTCACCGCACGGGGCTGATCGCGGTGCGGTCGCTGCTGGAGTCGGTCGGGGCGATGGAGCGGACCTGCGTGATCGGGTGCAACAGCTGGGCGTGGGCCTTTTTAGGCAAGGCGGTGGAGGCGAACATGATCCTGCCCCGCCCGCTGGTGTTCCAGCCTTACACCGCCGCGCGGCTAGAGGCGTGGCTGAGCGGCGCGGTCGACGCGGCCAACCGCGGGGTGGTTTACCGCCTGTCGCAGAGCGGCGAGACCCTGTCGCCCGGCGGTGAGGCGTCCGTCACCGGCCCGTTTTTCAAGAAGCTCGCCGCCCAGAGCCTGGGCATCCCCTGGGTCGCGTGGTGGGTCTGGCACCAAAGCCTGCGGTCGCGGCCCGAGGAGCCGGGCGATGAACAGGCCCCGGCCCACCCCGACGGCGGCAACGACGACGGCGGCGACCACGAAGACGACCGCGCCCAGTGGAAACGCACCGTCTGGCTGGCGGCCTCCGACACGTTCATCTTGCCCGACCAGCACGAGCCCGACGAGTTGATCGTGCTCCAGGCGTTGTTGATCCACGGCCCGCTCGCCCCGGACGAGCTGCACGTGGTGGTCCCCGCGATGCGGGAGGTCAGCGTCGTGCAGTCGCTGATCAGCTCCGGGCTGATCGAGCGGGCCGAGGGCCTGCTCCGGGTGCTGCCCGTGGCGTACCCGTCGATCCGGCGCGGGCTGGCCGCGGCGGGGTTCCCCGTCGATACGCTCTGAATCATGGCCGCCCCCGCCACTCAACCCGCCGCACCGCCCGCGCCCGCACGGCCGCCCGGCGACTCCGGGGCCGAGCGCGGCCGCGACGAGGCGGTCCGCCTGCTCAACGACCTGCAGGACATCAGCTTCCCCAAGATCATCGCCATCGTGCTGGGCACGTGGGTGGCGATCTTCGTCGTCCGCAAGACCCTGCCCTACCTCGCGGCGCGGGGCCCGAACCAGCTGCGGCTGTACATCCTCGGCACGGTGCCCGTCGCCCGGCTTTTCCTGCTCCTGCTGGCGGTCCTGTGGATCTTCCCGCTCATCTTCAACATCACCTTCCAGAACTTCCTGGTCATCGCCGGCGCCGCGAGCGTCGCCATCGGCTTCGCCTTCAAGGACTACGTCAGCAGCCTCATCGCCGGCATCGTCGCGGTCTTCGAGAAGCCCTACCGCCCCGGCGACTGGGTGCGTATCGGCGAGGACTACGGCGAGGTCATCAACGTCGGTCTCCGCTCCCTGAGCCTCCGCACCCCCGCCGACGACATCATCACCGTCCCGCACCTGACCCTCTGGGACAACAACATCGCCAACGCCAACGACGGCGCCCGCACGCTCATGTGCGTCGCCGACTTCTACGTCGCCCCGGACCACGACGCCGCCGCGCTGCGTGCCGCCCTCCACGACGTCGCCCTCACCAGCGCGTACCTCGACTACGCCAAGCCCGTGCTCGTCGTCCTGTCCGAGACGCCGTGGGCGACGCAATACAAGGTCAAGGCCTACCCCTTCGACATGCGCGACCAGTTCCGCTTCATCAGCGACATGACCGCCCGCGGCAAGCTCGCCCTCCGCGACGCCAACGCCACCCCCGTCGCCGCCCCCGCCGCCGTGCCACAGCCGGGCGCCTGACCCCCCTTGACCCGTCCCCGGGTTGTAGAGCGATCGACGTAAACTTCTCCAGTAGCCGCGTTGCTACGCAACGCGGTCCGCGCTGCGTAGCGTCGCGGCTGTGGCGGAGGGCTTGAGCACTCGCTCTAAAGCGTGACCGTCCACGCCGGGTCGGCCTAACCTCCGGGGCGAACCAACCCCGTCACCTCCCCCGCCCGGACCCCCCGATGCCCCATGCCACCCCCGGATACTCTCCGCCCGCGCCGCTGCCCACCGCCCTCGACGCGTACCGCCTGCTGGGCGACTGCGGGCTGCGCGTCTCGCCGCTGTGCCTGGGCACGATGACCTTCGGCGAGGACTGGGGCTGGGGCGCCGACAAGGAGACCTCGCAGGCCATGTTCTCCCGCTACGCCGACGCGGGGGGCAACTTCCTCGACACCGCCAACATCTACACCAACACGACCAGCGAGCAATACCTCGGCGAGTTCATGAAGGGCTACGCCGGCTCGGGGGCTTCCGGGGGCGGCCGCGACCACTTCGTGCTGTCCACGAAGTACACCTCCAACGCGTTGACCAACCCCCACGGCGGGGCCGCCGCCGACTCGCGCCCCGACCCCAACGTCGGCGGCAACCACCGCAAGAGCATGATGCGCGCCGTCGAGGACTCGCTCAAGCGGCTCCAGACCGACTACATCGACCTCTACTGGCTGCACGTCTGGGACTTCACCACCCCCGTCGACGAGCTGATGCGGTCCTTCGACGACCTGGTGCGGCAGGGCAAAATCCTCTACCCCGCCGTCTCCGACACGCCGGCGTGGAAGATCAGCCAGCTCCAGCAGTACGCCGCTGACCATGCCCTGTCCCGCTTCGCCTGCTGCCAGATGGAGTACAGCCTCGTCACCCGCGACGTCGAGCGGGAGCTGCTGCCGATGGGGCGCGAGCTGGGGATCGGGCTGCTGCCGTGGTCGCCGCTGGCGGGGGGCATGATCTCGGGCAAGTACACCCGCGAGGACCTCGAAAAGCAGAGGCGATCCAACGACAACAAAACGGAAGAGGGCAGCCGCGGCGCGTGGCTTACCGAACGCAAGGCCGACATCGCCGAGGCGGTGATCGCCGTCGCCCGGGAGGCGGGCCGATCCCCGTCGCAGGTCGCCCTGAACTGGCTGCTCACCCGCCCCGGCGTCCCGTCGATCATCATCGGTGCCCGCAAGTTGGAACACCTCGAAGACAACCTCGGCTGCCTCGACTTCACCCTCGACGATTCACAACTTCAGAAGCTCAACGAAGTATCAAAGATCGAACTCGGTTTCCCCCACGAGTTCTGCAACGGGAAGGATATTCAGAGCGTCGTTTTCGGTAAAGCCACCGTCCACCGCGACACGCCCTACGTCGGGTCTTAAAACGAACGGCGTCAATCTTCTCCATTAGCCGCGTCTCTACGCAGCGCGGCTGTGGCGAGGAACAAAAGTCGTTTTTAGCGGCTACCAGTTCGGGGGTGCCACAACTTGACGGCTTTGCGTCAGGGTGTGCGGCAGCAGGCACACCTTGGCCTCGAGCGGCCAAGGTGTGGCACCCGCCGACGGGCAGCGTCGCGGCTGTGGCGGAGAACTCGAGCACTCGCTCTAGTCTGCACGAGCGTCCGCGGTCGCTGCCTACTTCTTTGAGGTCACCTTTTTCTTCTTTTTCCCAGCGGGCTTCTCGACCGGGACGAGCGAGCGGAGCGTCAGCAGTTTGCCGAAGCACAGGAGCGTGTCGTGGGGGAGGACCTCCTGCGAGCCGTGGGGCGCGGGGATGATGTTGCCGCCGCGGGTGATGGAGAGCACGAGGCACTCCTTGTCGCGGAGGTTGGTCTCGGCGATGGTCTTGTGGGCGAGGGGCGAGTCGCGGGTGACGGGGAACTCGGCGACGCCGTAGCCGCTCTTGATGGTCATGCGCTGGCGGATGTCGACGTCGGGGAAGAGCACCTGCTCGGCGATGTGGTCGATCATCGCCCCGGCGATGTCGACGCCCGTCGCCGCCTCGATGCCCTCGAGCCCCGGGGAGGAGTTGACCTCCATGACCTGCGGGCCGTCCCTGCCCTCGAGCATGTCGACGCCGGCAACGCGGAGGCCCATAATCTGGGCCGCCTTGACCGCGGTCTGCTGGTAGTGCTCGTCGAGCTCAACCGCCTCGGTCGACCCGCCGCGGTGCACGTTGCTGCGGAACTCGCCGCCCGTCGCCTTGCGCCGCATCGCGGCGACGACGCGGCCACCCACCACAAACGCGCGGATGTCCTTGCCCTTGCTCTCGGCGACGAACTTCTGCAACAGCACGTTCTGCCGCGCGGACTGCAGCGTCTCGATGATCGCCTCGGCGATCTTGACGTTGTCGGCAAGGATGACGCCCACGCCCTGCGAGCCCTCAAGCAGCTTGATGATGACCGGCACCCCGCCGAGGGATTCGATGGCGGGCAGCACGTCCTGCTTGCCGCGGACGAAGGCGGACTCGGGGATGCCGATGTCGTGCCGCGAAAGGTTCTGCATCGAGCGGAGCTTGTCGCGGCTGACGCTGATGGCGGTGGCGGTGTTGAGGCAGAACACGCCCATCTGCTCGAACTGCCGGACGACGGCGGTGCCGAAGTGCGTGATGCTCGCGCCGATGCGGGGGATGACGGCGTCGGCCTCGCCGAAGGTGTTGCCGTTGTAGGTCAGGTGCGGCCGCTGCTTCTCGACGTACATCGAGAAGCGCAGCGGGTTGCGGACGCGCAGCGAGTGGCCGCGCTGCTCCGCCGCCTCACGGAAGCGCGAGACGGAGTAGCCGTTGGGGTTGCGGGAGAGGACGACGACTTTCATGGGGGATCCTTTAGCCGCCAAGGACGCCAAGAGCGCCAAGGAAGGCAGGGGAGTTAGATAGAACTAGGGTTGGACTGCTGAGAGGTGGTTCGCTTCTTCGTGTTGTTCTTTTTCTTCTTCTTTTTTCTGATGCCTTCCTTGGCGCTCTTGGCGTCCTTGGCGGCGAATTTCCCCCGCCGCCGCGGCTCGCTCAGGACGAACCTTCGGCCCGAGTCGACCAGGAACGTGTCGGCCAGGGCGGTGCGGCCGAGCAGCATGCGGCAGATCATCGGGCGGCGGGAGACGAGGGTCACCTCGATCGGCTTGCTGATGCGGCCGACGTGCAGCGGGACAATCACGACGAGCCGCTCGGTGGCGTGGCCGTGCGACGAGCGGACGCGGGTGCGGCGGACGACCTCGGCCTCGACGGTGACGGTGCGGTCGCGGTTCTTGCGGGACAGCGCAATGTCGAAGCGCACCTTGTTGTCGGGCAGCTCGGTGATGTTCTTCGCATCGAGGGCGCTCGAGCGAGCGCCGGTGTCGGACTTGGCCAGCAGGCGATCGATGCCCCACTCCGGCAGCGCGACGTATTCCTGGTAGCCGATGGTGACGGGCATGGGGGCATCGTAACGTCATAGCCGCGACGCTACGTGTCGCCGGGGGGCAGAGCCGGGAACGCGTAGCGTCCCGGCTATTGCTCCTATGCTGACGGCATGAAGGAACAGGCGACTGATCGTGGCGTTGATGCGGCGGCGGGGGGGCCGTGGTACCTGCGGCACCGGCTGCGGGCGCTGCTCTTGATCTTCGTGGTGTGGGTGCTGTTTTGCTCGACGGTGTTCGTGGCGGTGGCGGGGTACTTCATCCAGCGGACGCGGCAGAGCGAGCCGTTCGCGCTGGCGTTGGAACGGGTGCGGGCGGACACGGAGATGCAAGAGGCATTGGGCACGCCGATCGAGGCGGGGTGGCTGGCATTGGGGAGCGTGGATGAGGACCGGGGGTACGCGGAGTTCACGATGCAGGTGAGCGGGCCGTCGGCGGAGGCGGGGCTGCGGGTGGTCGCGGAGAAGCCGCCTCCGGAAACCGGTGGAGGTGTCGATCCCGGGGGCGGGGGTTGGGAGATCGTGTTTTTGGATGCGGGGGTAAGGAACGAGTACGGCGGGCGGGTGGTGACGCTGGTGAACGACAAGCCGCCGACGGGCCGGGCGCTGCCCGAGCCGACCGAGGAGGCGAAGCGGAAGTACGGGGTGGAAGACGCGGAGTAGCGTTGGATCGCCGGCACGAAGCGACGCGGCTTTGCCGCGCCGGGGCGGGGCGGGGCGGAGTGGGATGAGGAGACGGCGCGGCAGAGCCGCGTCGCTTCGTGGGGTGATGATGCGTGGTAAGGGTCACCCGCCGAGGACGTAGAGGGCGACGGCGGCGGTCATGAGCAGGGCGGCGGCGACGCGGCGCGGCACGACGCCGGGCGCGGCTTTGGCTTCGAGGTGGTGGTGGCCCCGCAGGGCGAGGGCGGTGCCGAGGGCGATGGAGATGACGCCGCGGGTGGACTGCAGGATCGCCGTGAGGACGAGCCCGACGAGGGCGAAGGTGGCGTAGAGGGTGAGCATCGCGCCGGTCCAGGCGGCGGTGAAGGGCAGGGCGTCGCGCCACGCGGCGGGGTCGCGCGACCCGTACCGCGGGAGCAACGCCGCCGCGATCGCGCCGGTGCAGGCGTACACGCAGCACACGGCCAAGACCGAGGCGTGCAGCGGGCCGAGCCCGCTCCCGGGTCCGGCGTGGGCGTCCTGCGCACCGTCGATGAGCAGGACGATGCAGGTGTCGCACGCCGCGTAGGCGAGGCAGGCGAGCACGACGAGGGCCGTGGCGCGGAGCGGCAGGCGTCCGCCGATGTCGTTGAGCAGCCAGGCGCTGGCGACCGCGAGCGCGACGCCGGCCCACTGCAGCGCCCCCAGCGGCGAGCCCATCGCCGACGCGACGATGGCGAGCATCGCGATCTTGAGCCCAAGCAGCGGCGCGACACGAGACGCGTCGACGCGGCGGAGCGCGGTGAGCAGGCACGTCTGCCCGAGCGCGAAGCACGCCACGGCGAGGGGGAGGGGCCACAGCCAGCGCCAACCCGCCGGCAGGCCATCGGGCCAGACCAGCGGCAGCGCCACGACGGCGAGGACGCCCATCATGGTGTAGCTGAGCGCGAGGAGCCGGGTCGTGGGCCGGCCGCGGCTTTCGGTGAACCAGCGCGTGGCGAGGTACGAGAGCGAGTGGCCGAGCGCGGTGAGCAGGCCGGCGAGGAGGCCGAGGAGGAACATGGGGGTTAAGCGTACCCCCCCAGCCGGGCCGCTACGCGGCCCCGGCCCCGGGGTCGCGTAGCGACCCGGCTAAACGCATTGATGAAGTTGGCGGTCATCGGGCGAGGCGCTCGTATCCGTCGAGCAGCATCGCCTCGGTCGCATCCCAGGCGAGGCACTCGTCGGTGACCGAGACGCCGTAGGCGAGGTCGCCCTTGTCGGCTGGGATCGACTGTTTGCCGCCGAAGAGGTGGCTCTCGATCATCGCGCCGATGATCGCGTCGGTGCCGCCGGCCCGCTGGTCGATGAGGCTGTCCCACACCGCCGGCTGCTTGGTGGAGACCTTGCCCGAGTTAGCGTGGGAGCAGTCGACCATGAGCATCGGGTTCAGGCCCGCGGCGGCGAGGCGGTCGGCGGCGGAGGTGATGTCTTGGGGGGCGTAGTTGCTGCCGCTCTCGCCGCCGCGGAGGATGACGTGGCCGTACGCGTTGCCGCGGGTGTGGATGATCGCCGACCGGCCGTGCTCGTCGATGCCCACGAAGTGGTGGGGCCTCAGCGCCGAGAGCATCGCGTCGAGCGCGACCTGCAGCGAGCCGTTGGTCGCGTTCTTGAACCCCACGGGCATCGACAGCCCGCTGGCCATCTGCCGGTGCGTCTGGCTCTCGGTCGTCCGCGCGCCGATGGCGGCCCAGCTCACCAGGTCGTCGAGGTACTGCGGCGTGATGGGGTCGAGAAACTCGGTCCCCGCAGGCAGCCCCAGCGCGCTGATGTCGAGCAGCAGCCGCCGGGCGAGCTCGAGCCCACGGTTCATGTCGAAGCTGTCGTCGAGGTGCGGGTCGTTGATCAGCCCCTTCCACCCGACGGTCGTGCGCGGCTTCTCGAAATACACCCGCATCACGATGAACATCCGGTCGGCGACGCGTTGCGATAGCTCGGCCAACCGGTGGGCGTAGTCGAGCGCGGCCTCCGGGTCGTGGATCGAACACGGCCCGACGACGACGAGAAGCCGCGGGTCGTCCCGCCGCAGAATCGCCTCGATGCTCCGCCGGCCCCCGATGACGGTGTCGAGCGCCGCGTCGGTGACGGGCAGTCTCGCGTCGAGCTCGCCGGGGGTGATGAGGCTGTCGATGGCGGTGACGTTGACGTTCTGGGTGGAGGCGTGTGTAGAGATCATCGCGGGGGAAGGGGGCATGACGGGGAGACACTATATGAGGTGCCGCACGCCTGTTGCATCTTTTTGTGGTGAAACGCCGTACTTCTGCGGCATGTTCTTCCATATGAAGCGTCGCGGCTTTGCCGCGCGGTATTCTTGAACGCACTGCGCGGCAAAGCCGCGTCGCTTCATTTGAATTTGTTCGCCGTGTTACGGGTTCGCCGGTTCCGCCAGCGCTTCCTGGCGAGCGATGAGTTCGTCCATCGTCATACCGGTCTGTTCGATCAGTTGCGCCTCGATGAGGTCGTAGTCGGCCTCGAACTCGGTTGCGTTGTCGTTGTGGGTGACGGTGCCGCGGCCGGGCTCGCCGGGGTCGTTGTAGATACCGGGGCGGAGGAACAGGGCAATGGTGTTGAAGTCGAGGTCCTCGACCAGGCCGGGGACGATGATGAAGTCGGCGTTGGCGCGGACCCAGTCGGCTTGTTCTTGCAGCGGCCAAGTGGGGATAGCGGCGGGGAGCGTGGTGGCAGACGCCTCGGAGACGGTCATATTCGGGGTGATGTAGTTGTCGAGGATGAGCTGGCCGATGTCGGTTATGAGCGGCCTGTCGCCGCCGCCGGGTGGGCTGGGCTTGGTCCGGGCCTGGACGATCATGGCTTGGTGGATGCCCTGGGCCCGGGTGGAGTCGTCCATCTGCCGCGCGTTCCGCCGGGCGGCGCCGAGGGCGGGCATGAGGATGCCGACCATCATGGGCACGACGGTGGTGGTGCCGGCGCCGCTTTGGAGGTCGAGGAGTCCGGCGCTGGGGAACGGGGCGCGGCCGGCGGCGGTGAAGCCGGCGTCGTCGACCCAGGCGGTGCCGCCCATGGGGCGGACGTGGGGCATCAGGCGGCGGAGGGGGGGCAGGACGCTGGGCACGGGGGCGCCGGTGGCGAGGGACGTGCCGCCGGTGGCGAGCGACTCGAGCATGACGAGGCTGGCGTACCCGCCGCGGGCGGTCGTGGGGAGGTCGACGAAGCTGACGCCCGTGACGCGGCCCCCACCGCCGCCGACGAGGCCGGGGTCCGGCCGCGCGGCGGCGAAGGCGTCGCCGTCGAGGATCGAGCCGCCTTCGCCGAGGCCCGCCGCCGCGGCGAGGACCGCCTGCGGGTAAAGCCCGACGATGAGTTTGCCGTCGTGCACGGCCCAGGTCGGGCTGACCAGCGGCGTGCCGAGCTGGTGCAAGGTGACGCCGTCCCGCTGGACCGTGTGGAAGCGGATGTTGAGGTTCTCCTCGTCCGCGAGCTGTTGGGCGATCAGGGCGTTGGCGACGGCCTCAAGCGAGCGGAGGGCCATATCGACGCCCTCGGCGTCGGCCAGGGGGTTGACGACCGTGAGGCCCATGATCGAGTCGCCCAGCGCGTCGGGCGAGCTGTAGGCGAGCCACGCGGGGCCGAGCCCGCGGAGCAGGCGTTCCTCGACGTTGACGCCGAGCATGCCGCTCACCTGGGCGAGGGCCTGCTCGAAGCGGTCGGCGGCGTCGGGCCCGACGGCCTGGGCGGACTGCCGGGCGAGGTCGACGAGCCGGCCCGTGTCGAACGTGCCGGCGGCGAGCCGCGTCGTGTCACGGGGCACGAGGGCGAGGTGCTCGTCGGTGAGCGTGGGCGCGTCGAGCATCGCGGCGAGCCCCTCGCGCGGGGCGGGGGCGGCGAGGAAGACGCGGGTGGCCCAGTCCTTGCCGTCGAAGGCGGCGGCGTACCCGGTGGCGCCGAGGCGGTCGACCTTGAGCGCGTCGAGCACGGCGAACAGCCGGTCGTCCGCGCCGTGTTCGTCGGCGGTTTGAACGGCCAGCTCGATCAGGCGGGGCAGGTCGACGTAGGCGGTGATGAGGGCGGGTTCGTCGGCCCGGCCGAGGCCCTGCATCACGGCGGCGAAGCGGTCGGACGCGGCAAGGCCGGCGGCCCCGCGCTCGGCGATACCGTCATTCGCGGCGGCGGGAGCCGGGGCGTTGAACGCGAGGGTAAATTGTTCCGCGGTCGCGGTGAGCGCGACGTCATCGTCGTCGAGGCGCTGCTCCAGGGTCTGCAATGCCTCGAGCAGCGCCGGGCGATCGGCGGGCGAGGGCCGCCACATCACCACCACGCCCGGCCCGTCCGCCGGCTGCGGCGTCATGCCCGGCTCGAGGACGTACAGCGCCGTCGGGCTCCGCCACCCCGCGCCGAGCGCGGGCAGCACGACGTTCATCACCTCCGCCACCTCGGGCTCGTCCTCCGTCGCCACGGCCAGAGCCCGCACCGCCCGGTCGAACGACTCACGCACCCGCTCGGGCCGCATCTCGTCCACGACCGGCTTCAGCGTCGACTGCAGGTACGCGTCCCGCGCCGCGTCGGTTCCGGCCCAGCCGACGTAAACCAGCGCCCCGTCCGGCACCCGCTCAATTAGCGGCTGGGCCCGGCCCGCGGCAGCGAGAGCGAGGGTCAACGCGACGACGAGGGTGAGCGGCAGACGGCCGAGCATGGGAAACCTTTCGGGTGACTAAGTCAACGCAGGGTACCGCGACGGCCGTCCCGCCGCGGATTGCGGCGACGGTACCGTCGGAGTCCAGCACGATGGCCGTGGATGCAACGACTGTTAGCCCGGCCGCTTGCGGCCGCAGTATCCCGTAAACTGCCAGAGCACTGCGGCCGCAAGCGGCCGGGCTAAGAAGCTGATTTCACCGCCAAACTGCGGGTGCCACAATGCATCCCGGAGGCTTTGCGGAGGGTGCGGTGTGAAGCCGCCTACGGATCGCGACACGCTTGTGGTCACATCCACACACCGCACCCGCCCCGAGCGGCGGGATGCAGTGTGACACCGTTGCGGGGGCTGTAAACTAGTCTCTAAGCGGGCACGATGAGACCGATCTTGTCAGGACCCGGGATCTCGCCCCGGCGAACGATCAGCGGATGTGCGCCAGCTTGTTGAGCCCGTTGTACGCCGCGACCTTGTAGCACTCGGCGAGGGTGGGGAAATTAAAGACGTTGTTGATGAAAAACTCCGCGTCGCCGCCGAGGGCCATGACGGCCTGGCCGATGTGGACCAGCTCGGTGGCGTTGGTGCCCATGATGTGCACGCCCAGGATCTTGTGGGTTTCCTGGTGGATGAGCATCTTGAGCATGCCCTGCTCGTCGCCGAGGATCTTGCCGCGGGCGATCTCGCGGTACTGGGCGATGCCCGCCTCGTAGGGGATGCCTTCCTCGGTGAGCTGTTCCTCGGTCTTGCCGACCATGGAGATCTCCGGGACGGCGTAGATGCCGTAGGGGAACAATTCGATGTTGTAGTTGCCCACGGACTGGTCGAAGGCGTGGCAGATGGCGCGGCGGCCCTGCTCCATGCTCGTCGACGCGAGCGCGGGGAACCCGATGACATCTCCCGCGGCGTAGACGTGCTCGACGTTGGTCTGGTAGTGGTCGTTGACCTTGAGCCGCTCGCGGTCGTCGAACTCGATGCCGACGTTGTCGAGGCCGAGTGCGCCGCACACGCCCTGCCGGCCGACAGCGTAGAGCAGGGTCTCGGCGTGGAGCTTCTTGCCGGACTCGAGCTCGGCCTGGACGAGTTCGCACTTGCCATCGCCGTTGCCGTCGCCGTCGCAGCGGCCGCTGTCGCTGATCCCGCGGACGTGCTCCACCTCGCGGATCGCGCTGACTTTTTCGCCGAGGCGGAGGGTGATGCCCTCCTGCCGCATGAAGTACTGGAACGCCCCGGCGATCTCCTGGTCGAGGAAGCCCAGCACCTGGTGCCGGCCCTCGACGAGGGTGACGCGGACGCCGAGGGTCGCCATGATGCAGGCGTACTCGGTGCCGATCACCCCGCCGCCGACCACGATCATGGTCTTGGGCAGGCGGTCGAGCTTTAACAGCTCGTCGCTGGTCATGATGGTGCGGCCGTTGAACGGGACGCTCTTGGGCCGGGCCGGCCGGGTGCCGACCGAGACCAGGAACTTGTCGGCGGTGAGCATCTCGCTCTCGTCCTCGCGCTCGACCTGCAGGAGGTTGGGCCCCTCGAAGTGGGCGGTGCCCCAGATCAGGTCGATGCGGTTGCGGTCGAACTGGTCGCGGATCACGTCCCACTCGTGGCGGATGACGTTCTGCGACGCGCCCATGAGGTCGGCGATGGTGATGTCCTTCTTGACGCGGTACGCCTCGCCGAAGAGCCCGCGCCGGTTGGCCCCGGTAAGTTGAACAGCGGCCTCGCGCAGCGTTTTTGACGGCACGGTGCCGGTGTTGATCTGGACCCCGCCGAGGACCTTGCTCTTCTCGATGATGGCGACCTTCTTGCCGAGCTTGGCCGCCTGGATCGCGCCCTTCTGCCCGGAGGGCCCGGTGCCGATAACGATGCAGTCGTAGTGTTTCATGCCGCGCGTGTCCCTGATCTGTATCTATATAAGAGGTGTATCGACGTTCGGGGCGTGAGGCATCACCCGGCACGTCGGGAGGTATGGTATGCCGGGCGACGCGGCGGCAGCGGTGTTTGAGGAAGCGGCGACGCTCCGCGTCACGCGGCACATAGTGCCGCCGCTTCATGTCGTACGGTTGATCCGCCCGCCGCCCGGATGATCCGCCCGCCAAATTGATCGAACGGTGATCTGCGGGAGATCGACGAGCGTCAGGCCGCACCGCTAACGTCGTTGTGGATTAGATCACGCACCTGAACTGCCGTCACAACGGCCGCGGCGGCGGTCTCCGCATCGACCGAGTATCCCGGATACCGCACCACCACCGCCAACCCCGAGAGTCGCTTCAGTTCGACGCTCAGCGGGTCGAAGCCCCCGGCGCGTCCGGCCAAAGGCTCAAGAGCAGCGGCAGGTCGTGAGTGCGCGGCGTCGGCACGCCCCGCTCCTGCAGCGCCGCCGTCAGATACTTTTCGGCCCCCTGCTGCGCGTGGAACGCCGCGCCGTCGTACGACGGTGAGTCTAGGTCGAGCATCGCCCGCGCTATCCGCAGGTCCTCGTCCGCCTTGAAGATCCACTCAACGGTCAGCGGCTTCATAAAGCACGCGCCCCCGGTCGATGATGTCTCGCAGGAACCAGTCTTCGTGTTCAAGTCGCCACACCAAATCTTCCTCGCTACGCACAATCAGATCAAGGGGAAACTTACAGTCGAGCCGTTCCCGTACGGTTAGCGCTTGGCCGACCGGGTCGCCGCCGTCGGGCATGATGACTAAGAGGTCAACGTCCGAATCGGCATCGGCCGTGCCGTCGGCGTGTGAGCCGAACAGGATGATCCGTTGGGGGTCAAACTCCCGCCGCACCTGATCGGCGACCTCAGCGATAGCTTGAGCTGCGATCATCGGAAGAGTTTAACCGGTCGCCACTACAACACGAAGTGGCTCAAGTCCGCGTCCGCCACGATGTCGGCGACCTGCTGTCGGACGAAGTCGCCGGTGACGTGGAACGCCGTCTCGCCCCGCTCGACCCGCTCGGGGGCGTCGAAGTTCACCTCGTCGAACACCTTCTCGATGATCGTGGTGAGGCGGCGGGCACCGATGTTCTCCAGTGTCTGGTTGGCCGTCGCGGCGAGCTCGGCCATGGCGTCGATCGCGTCGTCGGCGAACGTCACCTCCAGGCCCTCGACGCCCAGCAACGCCCGCTGCTGCGTGGTCAGCGCGTTCTTCGGCTCGGTGAGGATCCGCTTGAAGTCGTCCTTCGACAACGCGTTGAGCTCGACGCGGATGGGGAAGCGGCCCTGCAACTCGGGCATCAGGTCGCTCACCGCGGCCGAGTGAAACGCGCCCGCGGCGATGAACAGGACGTGGTCGGTATGCACCACGCCGTACCGCGTCGTCACCGCCGAGCCCTCGACGATGGGTAAGAGGTCCCGCTGCACGCCCTGCCGCGACACGTCGGGACTCCCCCCACCCCCTGACGTTCCTTTTCCACCGGAAGGGGTGGCGATCTTGTCGATCTCGTCGAGGAAGATGATGCCGTCGTCCTGCACCCGCCGCAGCGCCTCCTCGGTGATCTTCTCCTGGTCGAGGAGCTTGTCGGTCTCCTTTTCCATCAGGATCCCCCGGGCCCGCGAGACCGTCACGCGGCTGCGCGACGACTGCTCGGGGATCAGCTTCTCGAGCATGTTGCCCATGTCCGGGTCCATCTGCTCGAGGCCCATGTTGGAAAACATCACGCTCGCCCGAGGCTTGCGCGACACGGTCATCTCCACCTCCCGCTCGTCGAGCTTGCCCGCGGCCAACTGCTCACGCAGCCGCTCGCGCAGCTTGTGCTTCTTCTCCCCGGACTGGTCGGTCGGCACGTACCCGCCACCGTCCCCCGCTCCGTCTCCGCCCCCGCCCCCGCCCCCGCCCCCGGGGGGGCTATCGCCGGACTTGAGGTTTATGTGCTCGTGCTCCTCCGAGTCGGGCAAGAGCAGGTCGAGCAGCCGGTCCTCCGTCGCGGCCTCGGCCTTCTCGGTGACGATCTTCGCCTGCTCGCTCCGCACCATCGACACCGACTGGTCCACCAGGTCGCGGACCATCGACTCGACGTCACGGCCGTGGTAGCCGACCTCGGTGAACTTGCTCGCCTCGACCTTGATGAACGGGGCCTGCGTGAGCGAGGCGAGGCGGCGGGCGATCTCGGTCTTCCCCACGCCGGTGGGCCCGGCCATGATGATGTTTTTGGGGTAAACCTCCCGGCCCTCTTCGGGGTCGAGCCGGCGGCGGCGCCAGCGGTTGCGGATCGCCACCGCGACGGCCCGCTTCGCGTCGTGCTGCCCGATCACGTAGCGGTCAAGCTCGGCGACGATCTTCGACGGGGTGAGGTCCTGCATGGGGCGGATGATAGCTGGGCGGTAGCGGCTGGCCGTTAGCCGTTAGCCGTTAGCCGTTGGCAAGAAAACGTGCGTCGTTGTACGGCCGCTTATTTCCTGCCAACGGCCAACGGCGAGCAGCCAACGGCTCCGCTAAACCCGCGCCCGCCGACGACCGATGAAACGCCGGGCCCGCCGAACTCGGCCGACCCGGGGCCGCGGAGGGGCGGCCCTTGGTCGGCCGATCGGCGTGCCCCAGGCCTCACCCGACTCGGCAACCTCAACCCACGCCAGGACCCCGCATGGCATTTGGCATCACCAAGTCCCGGCCGTCGCCCATCGCTATCGACTTCGGCGCCGACACGCTCAAGTGCCTGCAGATTATCCCCGGCGACCCGCCCGAGCTGATCGCCCTCGCCAGCGTCACGGTCCCCGAGCACGCCCGCACCGACCTCAACAGCCGCATGAAGCACCTCGCCGAGGCGCTGCCCGCGGCCCTGCGGCAGCAGCCGTTCCGCGGCCGCCGCGTCATGCTCTCCATCCCCGCGTTCCAGACGCTCATCCACAACCTCGACATCCCCAAGAGCGACCCGAAAGACCTTGACCAGCTCGTCCAACTCGCCCTGCGCGAGCGGCTCAACGTCGAGCCCTCACGCATGGTCATCCGCAACTTCCCCGCCGCCGACGTCACCCGCGGCGGTGCCGCCCGGCAGGAGGTGGTGACGCTCGCCGCCGGCCGCGACGTGGTGATGCGGTACCTCGACCTCGCCAACCGCTGCAAGCTCGAGGTCGCGGGGATGCACAGCGAGCCGCCGTGCCTGCTCCGCGCCTTCGCCGCGACGGCGGGGCGGGACGCGGCCAAGGCGTTGATGTACGTCGACCTCGGCGCGGCCACCACAAAGCTCATCGTCGCGCACGGCCAGACCATGGTGCTGGCCAAGACCATTCACGCCGGCGGCGACCAGCTCGTCCGCAAGCTCGCCGAGGCGCAACGCATCGGCTTCGACGAGGCCCGCCTCGCCCGCCTCGCCGAGGCTTCGGGCGGCGGCGGGGGGGGTGTCGCAACCGTTCGATCCACCGCGACCTCGACGACGGCGTTCGATAATTCGGACGGTGAAGAAACTTGTGACACGCTCGACTGCCTCATCGACGAGATGCGCCTGACGCTGCGGCACTACCGCGCCCGCCACCCGGAGCGCCCAGTGCACAAAATTATCTTCGTCGGGGGCGAAGCGACGCAGACCCGCCTATGCCAACGCCTCGCCCGCGCCCTTGGCGTCGCCGCCCAGCTCGGCGACCCGTTCGCCCGGCTCAGCCGCGTCAACGCCGGCGGGGCGGCGCTGGGCTTGGACCTCTCCCGCCCCCAACCCGGCTGGGCCGTCCCCCTGGGCCTGTGCCTCAGCGACGCGAACCTCTAACCCCCGCGCCGCCCGCCCCGCCGCGCCGCCCGTTACCCCCACGAAGCGCCGCGGCTTTGCCGCGCTTCCTGTTCCGCACGAAGCGACGCGGCTTTGCCGCGCCGTCTCCAACCCGGGCGCGGCAAAGGCACATCGCTTCATAAGAAACCCCCGGCTCGCTTATCCCGCCGCAACATCCACCCGATGTCACCGCTACACGCCGCCTGAACCCCAACCCCCGTACCGCCATGGCCACCAACCAATCTTTCCTGCCCGAGGACTACCTCGACAAGAAGATCGCTTACCGCACAAACCTCATCTTCATCAGCCTCTTCGCGGTCGTGCTGGTGGTGGTGGTGACGACGTTCTTCGTGTCCGACCGCCAGAGCAAGCAGGTCCGCGACGACCTCACCGCGGTCAACCGCAGCCTTGAGGAGAAGCGCTCGCAGCTCGAGCAGCTCGAGAGCCTCAACCAGCGCAAGGACCAGATGAAGCGCAAGGCCAACGTGACCGGCACGCTCCGCGACCGCGTGCCGAAAAGCTCGGTCTTCGCCGAGCTCATCAACGCGATGCCCGCGACGCTGAGCCTTACCGACCTCGACCTCGACACCAAGGTGCTCAAGGACGCCCCGGCCCCGAAGACCGCCATGCAGCGCGAACGCCTCCGCCAGCAGGCCACCGGCCAGCCCGAAGTCACCGTCGTCCCCACCGCCGTCGAGCTCACCCTCGCGGGCCTCGCCCCGACCGACGTCGAGGTGTCGCAGTACATCGGCGCCCTCAACATCCACCCGATGTTCGAGGACGTCACGCTCGACTTCGTCGAGTCGATGCAGGTCGACGACGTGAACATGCGCAAGTTCCGCATCGCCCTGACGCTCGACCCGACCTTTGACGTGTCACAGCTCGAGCCGACCCGCGTGCAGCGCGGCCTCAAGCTCGACCCGATGGGCGACACCCTGCAGATCAACGGCGACGGCGAGATGGTCAAGCCGACCGAAACCCTCGGCAGCGTCTCGACCGAACCCGAATAACCCCGCCCGCCCCTCTTCTTAGCCCGGCCGCTTGCGGCCGCAGTCTGAAGGAACCGTCATGAAGTTCGGCATCCGCGAAGTCCTGTTCGTCCTGGTCCTGCTGGCGATGCCGGTGGCGAGCTACCTGCTCGTGTTCGAGCCGCGCAGCGAGCAGACCGCCGAGGGCAAGGCCGAGCTCGCCCGCAAGGAGGCGAAGCTAGAGACCCTCGACGCCGCGACCGCCGGCATCGGCGACATCGAGGCCGAGATCGGCAAGCTCGAAGACGCCATCGCCCACTTCCAGGACATGCTCCCCAACGACCGCGAGGTCGAGACCCTGCTCCGCGAGGTCTGGGACCTCGCCGGCGAGCACGACCTGACGGCCAAGAGCGTGCGGCCCGACAAGATCGTCGCCGCGGCGCAGTACGCCGAGCTGCCGATCCGCATGGTGATCCTCGGCGGGTTCGACGGCTTCTACAGCTTCGTGCAGGACATCGAGAAGCTCCCGCGGATCACGCGCATGCCGCGGATCACGATCACGAAGCAGCGGAACCTCGAGGCCGAGGGCATCGTCCAGGCCGAGCTCACGCTGAGCATCTTCTTCGAGGGCAACGCCCTCGCCTCGCGCTGACCGAAGTACCCGATGTTTTTAGCCCGGCCGCTCGCGGCCGCCGATACAGACCCAGGGAAGAAACGCATGTTCCAGTACGACGCCACCACCAGCCCCGACGTGCTCGACGACGAGCCGGCCGCCGAGCAAGAAGCCCACCCCCAATCGCTCTCGCTGCTCACCGGCATCGCCGGCAGCGGAGCGGGCAACGCCGGCACTGCGGGCTTCGGCGTCCCGCTCGAGAACGAGAAGAAGAAGCTCGCCACCCAAAGCGCCCTCATCATCGCCGTCCTCGGCGTCGTCGCCGTCGGGGCGCTGATGGGCATGCGGGTGATGACCGGCCCGGTGGTCGCCCACGGCGCCTCGGCCGAGACCGACGCCTTCATCGAGACCGTCGACATCCGCCTGGCCAACATCGGGCAGATGGACAAGGCCGACCCGCTGCACCCCGCCGCGATGCAGGCCCTCTTCGCCGACACCGACCAGATCATCGCCACCATCAAGGCCGACCACACCGTGAAACAGGTGCCCATCGACCAGGTCGCGAAGAACCCCTTCGCCATGCACGTGGAGGAAAAGGTCGTGGCCGAAGTGGACAAGGGCGCCGCCGAGGCCGCCGCCCGCGCCGCGATGCTCAAGGACCTCTACACCGAGTTCGACGGGATCCAGCTCCAGAGCGTCGTCGCCGGCCGCCGCCCCGTCGCGGTGATCCAGGGCGAGCTCTACCGCGTCGGCGAGACCGTCGGCAGCTTCACCGTGCAGGCCATCGACCAACGCGGCGTCGCGTTCACCACCGACCGGGTCACGCTCCGCGAGGGCGAACGCCGCTTTGTTCGCTTCGTCACGACGGACTGATGCCTAAATAGCCGCGACGCTACGCGTCGCCGGCTTGGCGACGCGTAGCGTCGCGGCTATCCAGCACGCCAACCCCGACGGTTGCCCCCATGCCCGAATCCCCCACCGCCACACTCCCGATCCCCACCGCCAAGGTCGGGCTCGCCGACCTGTGGTCGCCCGACGCCGACGCCGGCGGCACCGCCCTCGCCACCGTCGACGAGCTGGGCGCATCCCTCCGCGCCACCGGCCTCATCACCGCCGAACAGCTCGACGCCGCCCGCGCCCGGCACGGACAACACCCCGGCACGTCCCTCGCCGAGACGTTCATCGCACTCGGCATCGACCAGGCCGACGTGCAACGCGCCGTCGCCAAAGAGGCCGGCCTCGCCTTCGAACGCATCGACCCGGCCAAGCTCGACGGGGCGAAGTGGATCAACCGCCTCACCCTGCCCTACTGCGAGGAGCTCGGCCTGCTGCCGCTCCGCCAGGCCGGGCCCCGCCTCGTCGTGGGGTTCACCAACGTCGACAGCCTCATCCACCTCGACGAGGTGCGGCACAAGCTCGGCGTGTCCATCAAGCCCGTCGTCGTCACCGCCGCCGACGTCGCCGCCGCCGTCGACACCCTCCGCGAGGGCGGCGACGACGAGCCCGCCGTCGCCATGGACGAGGTCCTCGCCGGCATCGACGAGGACGACGTCGAGGTCGTAGAAAACGATAAGCCCGACCTCGACCTCGAGAAGATGGCCGGCGAGTCCCCGGTCATCCGCTACGTCAACTACCTGATCTTCAACGCCGTGAAAGAGGGCGCGAGCGACATCCACATCGAGCCGCAGGACAAACGCCTGCAGGTCCGCTACCGGATCGACGGCATGATGTTCGAGGCCCAGAGCCCGCCGTCGCACATGCAGTCGGCCATCATCAGCCGCATCAAGATCATGGCGAACCTCGACATCGCCGAGCGCCGCATGCCGCAGGACGGCCGCATCCGCGCGATGGTCCACGGCCGCAAGCTCGACCTCCGCGTCTCGACGTTGCCCATGGTGCAGGGCGAAAAAGCGGTCCTCCGCATCCTCGACACCCGCTCGATCCAGGTCGACCTCGAGGACCTGGGCATGGGCGAGGATGCGCTGCAGCTCTGGACCGGGCAGATCAAGCAGCCGCACGGCATCGTCCTCGTCACCGGGCCCACCGGCTCGGGCAAGACCACCACGCTCTACGCGTCGCTCAACAAGATGGACCGCAGTAAATTGAATATCTCCACCGCCGAGGACCCGGTGGAGTATCACCTCAACGGCATCAACCAGACGCAGGTGCACGAGAAGATCGGCATGAGCTTCGCCGCGGCGCTGCGGGCGCTGCTGCGGCAGGACCCCGACGTCATCATGGTCGGCGAGATCCGCGACAGCGAGACCGCCAAGACCGCGATCCAGGCGTCGCTCACCGGCCACCTCGTGCTCTCGACCCTGCACACCAACGACGCGCCGTCGGCGGTGACGCGGCTGGTGAACATCGGCGTCGAGCCGTACCTCATCGGCTCCGCCGTCAACGGTGTGCTCGCGCAGCGCCTCGTCCGCAAAATCTGCACCCACTGCAAGGAGCAGCGCGCCCCCGAGCCCGCCATCGCCGAGGCGCTCGAGATGCAGGGCATGGCGATGAACAAAGTCTGGATGGGCGCCGGCTGCGACCAGTGCCGGCAGACCGGGTACTCCGGCCGGCTGGGTTTGTACGAACTGCTCATCATCAACGACACGATGCGCGACCGCATCGCCGGCAACCCCAACGTCACCGAGTTCCGCCGCATGTGCATCGAGGCCGGCATGGTCACCCTCCGCGACGACGGCTTCGCCAAGGTCACCGAAGGCTCGACCACCGTCGAAGAGGTCATGCGCGTCACGCAGGGGTGATCCTCTTGCCCCCTGCTAGAGACCATTCCACCGTCTAGCGTCAGGGGTGCCATACTGCATCCCGCCGCTCGGGGCGGGTGCGGTGTGTGGGTGTGACACCGGCGCTACGTCAACCGTGGCCGGCACACCGCACCCTCCGCAAAGCTTCCGGGATGCAGTGTGGCACCCCGGCACCCCGGGGTGTTCGCCAATCAGGCTGCTGGTGCCGCGACTTCTCGCGTCCGATCGAAACGCGGCGGTGGTGCGCACGGGGTTGCCGCGCTCCGTGGCGGTACCGCGGGTTCCGCAACAGATCCACGACATATGCTGGTCCAACGGTTTGCGTGCCTCCGCGGTGCTGGGCCGCGGGATGCGTGCGCACGACGGGTGCGGCGGTACCCCGCGCGTAGCCCCGCGGTTGTCGCGGGCCGTGCCTTTTGTGACCTGCGAGGAACCCCATGCTTTACCCGTACACCGCCCTGGACCCCCGTACCCTTGCCCGCTGGTGGGCGCTGTTCGTTGTGGCCGTCGTGGTGGCCTTGGCCGCGGCGGCGCGGGGGCAGGTGACGATCCGGGTGGACGACGGGCGGGTGACGGTGCAGGCCCCGCGGGAGTCGGTGACGATGATGGACGCGGAGGAGCGGCGGGCGGAGGCGGCGGGTGAGTCGGCGTCACGGGCCGCGCCGGGCTTCACGCCGCGCCCCGAGCCGGGGCCGGACACGCGGGTGATCTACGTCAGCCAGAGCGGCGACGACCGCAACGCCGGCACGTCGCCCGACGCGCCGCTGAAAACCCTGGAGGCGGCGCAGAAGGCGATGCGGCCGCTGGGCAGCGACCAGATGCTGCTCAAGGCCGGCGACACGTTCGACAAGGGCTTCGGCAACTGGACGCGGTCGGGCCGGTCGGCGGAGCGGCCGGTATTCGTCGGGGTCTACGGCGAGGGGCCGCGCCCGATGATCCGCACCTTCGGCGACGGGCTCCTGTACATCCACCATTCCGCGACGGTGCAGCACGTGATCTTCCAGGGGTTTGCCGCCGACGCCGCCCGCCGTAACCCCGCCTCGCCCGAGTTCGACGCCGACGACGTGCCGTACCGCGAGGGCGGGGTCACCGCGTACGGCCGGGTCGAGGACGTGCTGTTCGAGGACCTGCGGCTGTCGCACTACGGCTTCAACTTCGTGCTGCAGGCGTCGGAGCTTGGCCGCATCCGCGACGTCACGATCCGCCGCTGCATCGTGCTCGACGCGTGGAACCACTGGGACGCGAAGGTCGGCGGCGGGCACAGCTCGGGCCTCTTCGCCAAGTGCGTCGCGGGCCTCACCGTCGAACAGTCGCTGTTTGACCACAACGGCTGGGCCCCCGCGGAAGCCGACGTCGAGGGCGCCGGCCGCACGCTCTTTAACCACAACCTCTACGTCCAGATGGACTGCAGCAAGGTCGACGTCCGCGACAACATCGTTTCACGTGGCGCGTCGCACGGCCTGCAGCTCCGCTGCGGCGGGGACGTGACCAACAACCTCTTCTATAGAAACTCCTCGGCGTTCTTCGTGGCCCGGGAGGACAGCCACGTCGCCCGCAACGTCGTGCTCCAGTCCGACGACATATCGAAAGAAAACCCGCGCGGCTTCGGCATCGACGTGCTGCCGGTACGCACGGCGCTCGTGGAGGGCAACATCATCAGCCAGAAGCGCGGCAGCCTGCCCGTCGCCACCGCGATCAAGGTGAGCTGGGACAAGGGCTCGTTCGAGTTCACCCGCGGCCAGTTCGACGTGACCCTCCGCGACAACCTCATCCACGACTGGCCGCAGCAGAACAACCGGACCATCGAGGTCGACACCGACTCGGCGAAGGTCACGCAGACCAACAACGTGATCGACGCGCCCGGCTGGCCCGACCCCGACCGCGACCTGGCGCGCTACGCCGCGACGGTCGGCGTGGATGGCGACGGCGAGGCCGTGCTCGACGCGCTGCGCAATCGCCCCCGCAATACCTGGCCCGACGGACTCACCGCGACGGCGATCAACGCCTACATCCGCGCCGGCTTCGGCATCGACTGACCGTTTAATGTTTAGCGCCGCGGGTTGTCGCGTCCCCCTCCCGCAGCGCGACAAGTTGCGGCGCTAAACGGGGGCGGGGATGCGGCGCGCCTACCATGCACGGTCCGATCATCGGTCCGGAAACTTTAAGTGTGTCCTATCTACGCCCGCTGTTGATGCTGATGGTGACGCTCGGCGTGGCCACCGCCACCCCGGCGCAGGACCTCCGCATGCTCGGGGACAACCCGGCCGACGAAGGCCACGTCGACGCGTCGCTCATCGCGCAGCACGACACCTGGCAACCGGGCACGACCGTCACCGTCGGCCTCCGCCTCGCGATGGACGAGGGCTGGCACACCTACTGGAAGAACCCCGGCGACGCGGGGATGCCAACCTCCATCACCTGGGACCTGCCCGACGGCTGGACCGCCCACGGCATCGACTGGCCCACGCCCGTCTACTTCGAGACCAACGGCATCGGCGGCTACGGCTACGTCGGCACCGTCGTCCTGCCCGTCCGAATCGACGTCCCCCCCGACGCCGCCCCCGGAAGCGTGACACTCAAAGCGAAGGCTAGCTGGCTCGAGTGTGCCGATATCTGCATCGCCGGCAGTGCCGACCTGCAACTCACCGGCCGCGTCGGCAACGATAAACCGCAACCCGTAGCGGAGCACGCGGAGCTACTCGCGGCGGCCGCGGCTAGGCAACCTGAGCCGCTGCCTACCGGAGCGGCGACCGCTTTCGTGGAGGACAACCTGATCGTCTTGGTGCTTCACTTGAATGGAACAATGTTGGAAGATGATGCGGCTGCCCGCACACGCTTCTACCCGGATCAGTCCGGCGTGATCGACATGTCGGCCTCGCAGGAGGTCGACCCAGTAACCATCGAGATGACACGGACTCTTCTGCCCGACGACGGCGGAACCATAGTCGGCACCGGGGTGAGTGTGTCGGTCCCGATGTCGTCGCTGCGTTCATCGCCGCTCGACCGCCTCACCGGTGTGCTGATCATTGAACCTTTGCCCGATGCTGAATCTCCCGACCCGCCACGCGTGTGGCGGATCGATGTCCCCGTGGAAACTCTCCCCTCATCGGAGCCTTGATATGAAACGTACCCTCATCGGATCGACCCTCGCCCTGTTCGCCCTCGCGGCGATCGTGGCGGTGCCCCTCACCTCGCAGGCCCACGAGGCGGAGGACGGCCACAGCCACGCCGCGGTCGGCCAGGCCGCCCCGGCGTTCACCCTCACCAGCAGCGAGGGCAAGAAGCACAACCTCGACGACTTTGCCGGCAAGATCGTCGTCCTCGAGTGGACCAACATGCAGTGCCCGTTCGTGGTGAAGCACTACAAAAACGGCGACATGCAGGCGCTGCAGGAGAAGTACACCGGCGACGACGTGGTCTGGCTCACCGTCGCGTCCTCGGCCGAGGGCAACCAGGGCTACGAGTCGCCCGACCAGTGGCAGGAGACGAGGAAAAAGCAGGACATGCACAGCACCGCCGTGCTGATCGACGAAGACGGCAAAGTCGGCCAGATGTACGGCGCGACCAACACCCCGCACATGTACGTCATCGACGGTGACGGCGTGCTGCAGTACATGGGCGCGATCGACAGCAACCCCTCGGCCGACAGTGCCGACATCGAAGGCGCGACCAACTATGTCGTGCAGGCGATCGACGCGGTCAAGGCCGGCACCGCGGTCGAGACCCCGTCGACTAAGGCGTACGGTTGCTCGGTGAAGTACTGACCAAAGACGCGGACGCACCCCCAACCGGGTGCGCCCGTTTTGCATGAAGCGACGCGGCTTTGCCGCGCCCCACCCGGCGCGGCAAAGCCGCGTCGCTTCATGTGGGGGGTGACAGCGCTGCGATCATGGCGGCGGCCTTGTGCAGCGTCTCGTCGTATTCGTCGCCGGGGGTCGAGTCGGCGACGATGCCGCCGCCGACGCTGAAGTCGACGCGGCCATTTCGTGGGGCGGCGGGGTCGACGAGCATCGTGCGGATCGCGAGGCTGAACTGCGCTTCGGGGTACGGCATGCTGTGACGCGGCAGGACGTACCCGATCGCCCCGCAGTACGGCCCGCGTCGCACCGGCTCGAGTTCGTCGATGATCTGCATCGCTCGGACCTTGGGCGCACCGGTGACCGAGCCGCCGGGGAAGGTGGCACGCAGCAGGTGGCGGAGGGAGCGCGTGGGGTGGAGCCGCCCCTCGACGGTGGCGACGCCGTGGTGCACGGTCGGGTGCGACTCGATCGTGCGGGGCTGGGTGACGCGGACGCTGCCGTAGTCGCACACCCGGCCGAGGTCGTTGCGCAAGAGGTCGACGATCATGTGCAGCTCGGCCGCGTCCTTGGCCGAGTGCAACAGTTCCTCCGGCGGGTCGATGGCGGGGCGGGTGCCCTTTATCGGCCGGGTGACGACGCGGCCGTCGGGGGAGAGGCGGAGGAACAATTCGGGCGAGGTGGAGCAGAGGGCGCGGCCGTCTCGCTTCAGTGATATGGCTGTATCGATAAGCTCCACATACGCCCCGTACCACGCTGGCGACGCCGCGGCGAGGCTCCGGTACAGCCCGCGGGGCGAGCCGGTGAAGTGCGCGGTGAACCGCTGGGCGAGGTTGACTTGGAACACGTCGCCCGCGGCGATGTAGTCGAGGGCGCGGCGGACGGCCGCCTCATGCTTGGCCCGTGCCCGCCCCCGGCCCCGGCCCCGGGGCGGCGCGGCCGGCCCGGCGTCGTACGGTGCGTTGATCACCGGCAGCCGGTCGAGCGCCGGGTACCCGCCTTTCGCCCAAGCCCCGCACGCCGCCCAGCGGCCCGTCGCGCCGTCGTGCACCAGCCAGCCGGGGCACCGCTGGAACTGCATCTCCGGCCAGCCCCGATCGTCCGGCGGCGGCCGCTCCAGCCGCTCGATCACCCGGCCCAGGTCGTAGCCGAGATACCCCACCCACAGCGCTTCGTCGGCTGCCGTTACCGCCTCCAGGTCTCGGAACGGGTCGTGTGTCAACGCCCCCGGAAGCAGCGCCGGCATCCCGGCGGGGACCCCGCCGATCCACCCGCTCCGCCCGTTCCGATACACCAGCGCCCCCGTTGGTGCAGCGAGTACAGACCAACGCGACCACGCCGCGTCGAACCGCCCCGAGTGCAGCATCACCACCGGCGTCTCACGCGGCCACCGCGCCAGCGCGTCGAGCGGGTCGAGCGGGTCGAGCGGCCAATCCAGTGGGGTGCCGTTGCCGGTCATACGGCTGCAATTTAGGTCGGATGGATCGGATCACTCGGATGCGAATGGCCGGGCACTGTTCAGCAGAGAACGAAGACGGTTCGCCGAGACGCAGAGACGCCAAGACGCCAGGAAGGGACACCTTGCTTTCGGTTCATCGCCTTGGCGTCTCCGCTACTTGGCGTCTTGGCGATGCGTTCATCCGGGAGTCCCGCCAGGAAGAAGTACGGGCAGCATCCGGGGATTCTTGCCGATCCGGGTCATCCGATCCATCCGAGCCAAAACCGCGCCGCACCGCCTCACGCCGGCAGCGCGAGCGCGGCCGGGGCGTCGGTGTTTGAGGGGATATTCGCCGGGCGGGTCAGGTCGAAGTAGGCGTCTTCGAGCGACGGCGGGCCGACGGACACGCGGCGGACGCGTTCGCCCAGCCAGGCCGCGAGCTCCGGCACGACGGCGGCCCCCTGCGGGTGCTCGAAGCGGATGAGGCGGTCGGTCACGGTCGGGGCGCGGCCGGCGTCCGCCGGGGCCCACGGGCCGAGGCGTTGGGCGATGGCGTCGCGGAGCGGGCCGACCGCCTCGTCGCCGCGCGGCTCGACCGTGACAACCTCTCCGCCGACGCGGGCCTTGAGCGCCCCGGGCGTGTCCACCGCCAGCAGCCGACCGGCCGCGAGGATCCCCACCCGGTCGGCGCGCTCGGCCTCGTCCATGAGGTGCGTCGTCCAAGCCAGCGTCAGCCCGTCCCGCTCCCGCAGGTCGAACAGCGTGTCCCACATCGCCCGCCGCGCCTCGGGGTCCAGCCCCGTCGACGGCTCGTCGAGGAGCAACAGCCGAGGCCCGGGGAGCAGCGCCTTGGCGACCTCCAGCCGCCGCCGCATCCCCCCGGAGAACGTCTCCGCGTAATCGTCGGCCCGGTCGAGCAAGCCGAAGCGTTCGAGCAGCTCGTCGACGCGGGGCGGCAGCGACCGGCGGGTCATGCCGTACAGCCGGCCGTGGCAGTACAGGTTCTCACGCGCCGTGAGCTTGCCGTCGAGGCTGGGCGACTGGAACACGACGCCGAGCTCACGCCGGACGGCGGCGGGGTGGTCGAGCACCGAGCGGCCGAACACGTTGACGGTTGGCGTATCACGCGCCGCCTGCGGTTGCAGCAGCGTCGCGAGGATGCGAAAGACGGTGGATTTGCCCCCGCCATTGGGTCCGAGCAGGACGAACGCATCGCCGGGCGCGACGGTGAAGGCGACCTCGGCGAGTGCATCAACCGTCGCCTTGGGGTAACGGTGCGAGAGGCCGGCCACGCGGACCGCGGGGGTGTCGGGGTCGAAGTAGCTCAAGCCGGGTCCGCCATGATGACGGTGAGGACGACGGGCAGGTAGATCAGCGACGCGAAGAACAGCCGGCGCGCCCGGCCGCGGGAAGGTCGAGCCGCGAGGTCGACAGCGGTGATCAGGAACACCACCCCGCACACCGTCGCCACCGCGAAGGCGATCCAGCCCGAGACGTGCAGCCACGTCGGCAGCATCCCCACCGGCAGCAGCAGCGCGCACCACGCGATGGCGCGGCTGAACGATGATCGCCCCGTCGGGTCCCGCACCGCATGCATCGCCATGCCCGCCGCGGCGTAGTCGTCGCGGTAGAGGTACCCGATGGCCAGGAAATGCGGGACCTGCCACACGACCATGATGAGGAAGACGGCCCAGGCCCCCGCGGCATCGACGCCCACCGACCCCGTCACCGCCGCGTACCCGATCAGCGGCGGCATCGCCCCGGGGATGGCCCCGATGTACAGCGCCCACGGCGTCACCGTTTTCAGCGGGGTGTACACCAGCGCATAGCTGAGGATCGTGAACGCCGCCAGCCCCGACGCCAGCGGCGTCCCCAGCAGGCACAACAACCCCTGCCCCGCGAGCGTCAACGCCAACCCCAGCGCCAGCGCCTCGCCCACCGGCACCCGTCCCGCGGCCAGCGGGCGGTCCGCGGTGCGGGGCATCTTCGCGTCCGTCCGCCGCTCGATCACCTGGTTGAACACGCTCGCCGCCATGCACGACATCGCCGTGCCCGCGAGCGTGCCGATCAGCCCGGCCCAGCCCCACGCCTGCCACGACCCGCCCGCGCCCTCGCCCCCGCCTCGCATCGCGAGCGCGTACCCGATCCCCGCCGTGATCACCACCAGCAGCGTGATCCGCGGCTTGGTCAGCGTCTGATAGTCCCGCACGCGCCCACGAACACGCAAGGCCAACGGATCGTTGGCGGAGGCCGCTTCAGCGGCCGTCGCTTCGTGGCGCACGGCATCGGGCGAGGCGGGACCCGTCACGCCACCCCGCCCGCGGCCCGGAGCCGCTCGGTCGTCGCCTCGCCCGCCGCCACCGGCGCCCGCTTGCGCCGCTCGGCGGGAACGGGCACCCGGTGCAGGCGGATGGTCAGCCACGTCCCCGTGGCGATCAGCGCCGCGCCGCAGGTCTGGTGCATCGTCGCGACGCTCGCCAGTTCGCCGGTCCAGACCGTCATCACCCCGAGGCTCACCTGGCAGAGCAGCAGCACCCCAAGCAGCGTCGCCGGCACCAGCACGCGCCGCTCCCCGGCAAAACGCCACCACACGCGGAGCACGAGCCACACCACGAACGCGCTGACGATCAAGGCCCCGACGCGGTGGGCGAAGTGCAGGTGGACCTGCCAGGCGGCATACCCCCCGGGGGCACCGCCGACGGCCGCCGGGGCGTACGCCTCGGGGGCCTTGTGCGTCGCTTTGTACTCGGCAACGGCGGCATTGACCGCGGGCTGGTCGGTCGGGGGCAGGACGTGGCCGTAGCTGGCGGGGAAGTCGGGGATGGCCAGTGCCGAGCCGCTGTGCCGCACCGCCGACCCGAGCGTGAGCTGCACGACCAGCAGCGCCATGACGGCGACGGCGAGCTTCGCCGCGAAGGGGCGGCGTTTCTGCAGGTCCGCGTCGATCCAACGCCGCCCCGTCACCGCCGCGGCGAGGACCGTGAGGCACAGCACCAACTGCCCGAGCACGCCGTGGACCCCCGCGAGCAGCTGCGACGTCTCGGTCACGCGGAACCCGCCGAGCAGCCCCTGCACGATGACGAAGGCGAGGATGACCACGCCCATCCAGCGGACCGCCGCCGGGCGTTCCGGCGACCGGAGCAGCCCCACGGCGAGCGCGATGGTCAGCAGCCCGACCAGCGCCCCCATCAGCCGGTGGCTGTGCTCGGCAAAAGTCTCGTTGGCGTAGTACCACGTGTTCAGCGGGGCGATCAACATGTTGTGCCCGAACGTGCTCGGCCAGTCGGGCACCGCCAGCCCCGCCTCGATGCTCGTCACGTGCCCGCCCATCGTGATCAGCGCGAACGTGCTAAGCACCAGCACCACCGCCAGCCGGTGAAGCCAGCGGCGGTAGCGGGGCCGCCCCGGAAGGTCGGAGCCGGCGGTGGTCGGGGCGTGTTCCGGGGCGTGTTCCGGGGCGTTTTCCGGGGCGTGGTCGGACATCGGCGGGATTATAGAACGGTCGGGGGCTGATCAGTGGCACAGGCATCGTGCTTGTGGGTTGGACAGTGGCACAGGCATCCTGCCCTGTGGGTGGGACAGTGGCACAGGCATCCTGCCTGTGTTCCGCCGCAGGCGGAAGGCGCTGTCAGCGGCTTCGCCCGTCGGGCGAACAAAGGCGGGACGCCTGCGCCACCCCGGCGCTCGCGTCCGCCGGAAGCGCCGGGACAAGCCCGGCGGCTAACCGCTATACTCCAGCCATGCCCCGCTCCGCCCGCCCCATCATCGCTATCGCGATCATCACCCCCCACGGGTAGGGCCGGCGATCTCACGCAACCAGATCACACCAGCCCCGCCCGACCGGCGGGGTTTTTTCGTAGAACCATTCGCTCTCATCGACCGGCCCGGACCACCCGCCGAAAACCTTCAGCCACCGCTTGCGTCTTGCTAGGCTCTAGCGCCTAGCAGCTAGCGGCTCAGGAAGCCCATCATGCCACGCATCGAAATCTACGACACCACCCTCCGCGACGGCACCCAGGGCGTCGGCGTCTCCCTCACCCTCACCGACAAGCTCGCCATCACCCGCCTGCTCGACGCCCTCGGCGTCGACTTCATCGAGGGCGGCTACCCGCTGAGCAACCCCAAAGACGTCGCCTACTTCGAGCAGGTCCGCACCCTCGACCTCAAGCACGCCAAGGTCTGCGCCTTCGGCATGACCCGCCGCAAAGCCACCCCCCCGGAAGACGACCCCGGGATGCGGGCGCTCGTCGGGTCTATGGCCCCGGTCATCACCATCGTCGGCAAGACCTGGGACCTCCACGTCGACGAGGTGCTGCGAGTCGGCCGCGACGAGAACCTCGCCATGATCCGCGAGTCGGTCGCCTACGCCGCCGCCGCCGACCACGTCGAGCAGGTGTTCTACGACGCCGAGCACTTCTTCGACGGGTACCGGGCGAACCCCCAGTACGCGTTGCAGACCCTGCAGGCCGCCCTCGATGGCGGCGCCACCCGGCTCGTCCTCTGCGACACCAACGGCGGCTCCATGCCCACCTGGATCACCGAATCGATAGAACAAGTCGCCGAATCTCTATCAAACAACAGTCCCCACTCAAAAATAAAAAACGCTCTAGCCATCCACCCCCACAACGACAGCGGCCTCGCCGTCGCCAACGCGCTCGCCGCCGTCCACGCCGGCGCGGTCCAGGTCCAGGGCACCGTCAACGGCATCGGCGAACGCTGCGGCAACGTCGACCTGCTCACCGTCATCGCCAACCTGAAGCTCAAGCTCGGCTACGACTGCCTCGACGGCGACTCGCTCGAAAAGCTCCGCGACGTGTCGCAGGAGGTTTATCAGTACGCCCAGCTCGAGCCCGCCGTCGGCCAGCCCTACGTCGGCGACAACGCCTTCGCCCACAAGGGCGGCATGCACGTCCACGCCGTCCAACGCTTCGCCCACTCCTACGAACACGTCGCCCCCGAATCCGTCGGCAACACCCGGCACATCCTCGTCTCCGAGCTTGCCGGCCGCAGCAACATCGTCGCCTCCCTCGGCGAAAAATTCGGCCGCGACATCCCCGCCGACACCCAGAAACAACTGCTCGAACGCGTCCAGGACCTCGAGCACCAGGGCTACCAGTTCGAGAACGCCCAGGCCAGCCTCGAGCTGTTGTACTACGACGTGATCGGGAAACGCCCCGAGTTTTGGAGCCTCGACCACTACCGCTGCGTGATCCTCGGCCTGCCCGACAGCCCCGACTCGCCCCGCACGACGACCAACACCGAAGCCATCGTCAAGCTCACCGCCAACGGCAGCGTCGAGCACCGCGTCGCCGACGGCGACGGCCCGGTCAACGCGCTCGACGCGGCGCTGCGCAAGTGCCTCCGCCCCGCGTACCCGCAGATCGACCGCCTGCACCTGACCGACTACGCCGTCCGCGTGGTCAACCCCACCGCCGAGTCGGCCGCCAAGGTCCGCGCCACCATCGAGTTCGAGGCCCGCGGCCAGGACGGCCAGAACCGCACCTTCAGCACCGTCGGCGTCAACGAAAACATCGTCGACGCGAGCTGGCAGGCCCTCGCCGACGCGCTGCAGTACCACCTGATCGAGTGCGGCGTCAACACCTCCGCATGAAGCGACGCGGCTTTGCCGCACGTTTGAAACCCCCGCCACGCCCCCGCGCCGCGCGGCAAAGCCGCGGCGCTTCGTCGGCGGCTCACGCCGCCAGATACACCCGCGGGCTGTAGTCCGTCCCGCACGCCCGCATCACCGCCCGCAGCAGGTACCGCTCCGCCTCCCGCGTGTCGATGAACTCGACGCCCACCTCGTGCCGCCGCATCCCCACCTCGTGCACCCGCACCACCCGGCAGCGCACGTCCAGCTCGATGCCGTTCTCCTCGATATGCAGCGACAGCTCGTCGCCGATCGACACCTGCACCAAGCCCTTGCGGAACAGCAGCGCCCCGTCGGGCGACAGGTCCAAGACCTCGCCGAACGGCGTGGCGAGGTCGACGGTCATCTGCCGCGGCTCCCGCCGCCGGTCACGCTGAAACGGGTTGAACGACATGGGGGAAAACCTCCACCCGTAGTTATCGACCACCGCCCCCGCGCACCTTGCAACCCCCCGCGGCCGATAACCGAATCCTCCTCCCACAACTCAACTAGCCGCGGCCTAACAGGCCGCGTCGCTCTCAACACGACGCGGCCTGTTAGGCCGCGGCTATCTCGACTTCTACATCCGAACGCTACCGCTTGATAACTCAACCCCCCGCAGCCGCCCCGGCTCGCGGCACTGCTTCACCCGCCCCGACACCACCGTCGCCACCGCCCGGCCCCTTACGTCCCACCCCGCAAACGGGCAGTTGCGCCCCTTGCTCGCAAACTCCGCCGGGTTGATGGTCCACGCCGCGTCCGGGTCAATCACCGTCACGTCCGCGTCCTGCCCGACCGCCAGCGACCCCTTGCCCACGAGCCCGCACAGCCGCGCGGGGTTGACCGTCAGCAGCTCGATCAGCCGCGGCCAATCGACGGTGCCGGTGTCGATCAGCGCCTTGATGTAGAGGGGCAGGGCGCAGTCGAGGCCGACGATGCCGTACGGCGCGGCCGCGAACTCAAGCTCCTTTTCGTCGCGGGTGTGCGGCGCGTGGTCGGTGGCGAGGATGGTGATCGTCCCGTCGGCGATGCCGGCGCGGAGCGCGTCGATGTCGCTCTGCTGCCGCAGGGGCGGGTTCATCTTGGCGTTGGTGTCGTAGCCTTCGCAGGCGTCCTCGGTCAGCAGGAGGTGGTGCGGCGACGCCTCGCCGGTGAGCGCGTCGGGAGAGCCCGCCGCGGCCGCGTCCCGCCGCGCGCGGCGGAGCAGCTCGACGCCCCACGCGGTGGTCATGTGCTGCGCGTGGTAGCGGGCTTTGTACCCCTGGCTCTTGCACAAGAGCAGGTCGCGCTGCAGCGTCAGCTCCTCGGCGACGCGGGGCCAGCCGGCCAGGCCCAGCCGCGTCGCCAGCGCCCCGGCGTTCATCGCGCCCCCGCCCAGCTCCGCGTCCTCGCAGTGCTGCATGAACACCTTCCCGGTCATCGCGATGTACGACAGCGCCCGAGACATCACCGCCGCCGACGCCACCGCCACCCCGTCGTCGCTGAACGCCACCGCCCCCGCCCGCGCCATCAGCCCCATCTCCGCGAGCTCCTTGCCCGCCCGGCCCTTCGTCACCGCCCCGACCGGGAACACGTGGCACAGGTCCGCCCGCTCGGCCCGGTGGTACACGAACTCCACCCGTGCGTCGTCGTCGATTGCCGGCACCGTGTTGGGCATGCAGCAGACGCTCGTGAACCCGCCGTTCACCGCCGCGGCCGCGCCGCTTTGAATCGTCTCCTTGTCTTCCTGCCCCGGCTCACGCAGGTGCACGTGCGGGTCGATCAGCCCGGGGCACACGATGCACCTCGCCGCGTCCAGCGTCGGCCCATCCTGATAAAGCCCCTCACCGACCGCGGCCACCCGCCCGTGCTCCAGCACGACGTCTAGCGTCGTGTCGACCCCCGACACGGGGTCGATCACGCGGCCGTGGCGGATCGTGAGGCGGTTGGTCTCCGGCATGATGACAAGGTAGCAGAGGCGATCCGGCGGCTTCCACGTGGAGCATCCAGACCGATGCGCCCTCTTAGCCCGGCCGCTTGCGGCCGCAGTCTCTCCCCACGACGGCCGCAAGCGGCCGGGCTATGAAGCTGTTTCATAACCGGTTCGGGGTGCCACACTGCATCCCGGAGGCTTTGCGGAGGGTGCGGTGTGCCGCCTCCGAGTGGCGTCACCCTTGGGTCACACCCGCACACCGCACCCGCCCCGAGCGGCGGGATGCAGTGTGGCACCCTGCGGATCGGGCTGTGATCTAGGCTCTAAGCCGCCTCGCGCCGTTCCGCCGACGCATCCTCTTCCGCCGCCGCCGGTGCGATACGCCCCGCGATGAGGGGGTTGCCCGCGGGGCCGCCCTCGACCAGTTGACGCCGCTCCTCCACCGCCTCGTCGAACTCGCGCCGCTTCGCCTCGGCCTCGCGCAAGAGGTCGTGCCGCTCGACCGCCTGCCGGTACCGCTCGGCCAGGACGTACAGCACCACCGTCACCAGGAGGAACCCCAGCGCCCCCAGCACCGCCGCGTCCGTCAGCCACGCCTCGACCATGCCCCTTCATCGGCGGCTTCCCGGGCCCCCGGCCCCGCCACAACCGTCCGCGCCGTTATCGGCCGCCCGGCACCGGTAGAATCGCCGCGATGCCCGGCACCTCACCCACACGAAGCGACGCGGCTCCGCCGCGCCGGCGCGGCAAAGCCGCGTCGCTTCATCGGATGATGGTGATGCTATGCGCGGCATTGACATTCGCGCTCAACGCCGCCGCCCAACCCGCCGACACCGGCGTCACCCTCACCGTCCCGCCCGGCGGGCTCGGGCTCGACGGGGTCATCCGTCCCGGGTCGTGGATGCCGCTTCGCCTGTCGCTCGACAACGCCTCGGCCGAGGACCGCGACATCGTGCTCTCGTGGGTCCACCACGACAGCGACGGCGACCGCGTCGCCGCCACCCGCCGCGTCACCCTCACCCGACAGCGCCCCGGCCAGCGCGCCTGGCTCTACGCCGCGGCCCCGATGACCACCTCCGCCCAGACCCGCTGGGAGGTCACCGCCGCCGACGCCGCCACCGGCCGCCGCCTCGCCGCGATCACCCTCGAGCCCGACACGTCCCGCCTCGTCACCGCCGACACCGATCTCGTCGCCGTCACCAGCAACGCCGACCTGGGCCTCAACGACTACCAGCGCCACGAAACCCGCCACGCGCCCCTCCGCCTCGTCCGCGGTTTGTCCCTGGACCGCTCGCCCGACCGGTGGATGGGGTTGTCTGCGCTGAGCGCCTTCGTCTGGACCCGCGACCTCGGGGGCGACCCGGCCGACCCGCTGCAGACGTCGGAGGCGTCGCTGTCGGCGATGCGCGAGTGGGTCTACCGCGGCGGGCACCTCGTGGTCGTCCTGCCCGCGGTCGGGCAGACCTGGACCGCCTCGCCCCTGGCCGACATGCTCCCGGTCACCGCGGCGGAGATGCGCAGCACCGGCACCGCCGACTGGCCCCGCTGGCTGGGCGGGCTGCGGCAGGAGGACCGCCCGCCGCTGAGCCTCACCACCTTCGACCTTGCCGACACCAACACCCGCGCCACGGTGCTGCTCCGTGGCAATGATGGCGAGCCCGTCGCGGTGGCGGCGCGGTACGGGTTCGGCCGCGTGACCCTGCTCGGGCTGGACCTCACCCAGCAGCCCCTCCAGGCCGAGGCGATGCCCTACGGCCCGGACCGGATGTGGAACCACCTCTTCGGCTGGGTGTCCCCGGTGTTCTCGAGCGCCGCGGCCGAGGGCATGGTCAACGAGCGGCAGCTCGTCCGCGCCGACCGGCTGGACCCCAGCGAGCTGGGCGCGTTCATCCCCTCCCGCATCGCGATGACCGGGACCGTCGGCGCGGTGCTGGTCGGGGCGCTGGGGGTGTTCGTGGCGTACTGGCTGCTCGCCGGGTGGCTCGTGCAGCCGCTGCTCAAGCTGCGCGGGTTGGAGCGGTATTCCTGGGTCGCGTTCGTGGGGGTGGTGGTGGTGTTCACCGGGGTGGCGTGGGGCGGTGCGGCGCTGCTGCGGCCGGCGCGGCTGACGCTGTCGCACTTCAGCGTCGTGGACCTCGACGGCAACGGCGGGCCGGCGCGGGTGCACAGCGCGCTGTCGGTGTTCGTCCCCCGGTTCGGGCCGGCCGAGCTTGCGGTGCCCGACGAGACGCTGGCGGTGCTGGGCGGCGAGGCGCACAACACCCTCGCCGCGTCGGGGCTGACGGTGACGCAGGCGGCGGTGGGCTTTGCCGACACGCAGGAGTACGCCGTGGACGCCGCGTCGCCGCACGCCCTGCCCGCCGCGCCGATGCGGGCGACGACCAAGGAGCTCCGGGTGCGGTACCTCGGCCCGGTCGACGCGGGGGCGCTGGGTTTGCCGGCGGGGTACCGCTTCGACGCCTCGCCGCTGACGGTGGGCGAGGACGGCTGGCCGGTTGGCCGGGTGACGCACCACCTGCCCGAGGCGCTGCGCAACGTGTTGATCGTGTTCTGCCGGGGTGAGGGGTACGGCCCGAACCCGCGGCAGCTCGAGCCGTGGGTCTGGACGTACGCGGACGACGACGGGCGGTGGTCGCCGGGCGAGACGCTCGAGCTGGGCGGCGAGCCGGCGGGGTACGAAGCGCTGGTGCGCGGGCTGGCGGCGTACGGGGAGGAGCGGGACTACGGCCGGGAGGGCTACCTCGGCCGCCTGCTCGGCCAGCACAAGGGCGCGGGCCCGGGCGACGCGGCGGTGGCGGTGGACGAGAGCGTGGTCACGCGCGAGCTGGTGATGCTGTCGTTCTTCGACGCGCTGCCCCCGCCGAACTTCCGCAAGGGCGGGTTCCCCCGCGGCTTCGCCCTCCGCCGCACCCTCGGCCAGGGCCTCGACCTCACGCCGCTCCTGCACGGCCGCCGCCTGATCATCCTCGGCCAGCTCCCCAAGTCCCCCCTCCCCGCCCCCTTCACCGTCGACGGCGACACCCCGCCGGGCGACGGGTGGACGATGGTGCGGTGGGTGTGTGACTTTTAGGGGTTGGGGGCTTAGGAGTTGGGGGCTTGGGCTCCGAAACTTCAGCCAATGTCCATGCTCAAATCTTTCAGCACGTCTACGCGGTCTCCCAAGCCCCCAATCCCCAAGCCCCCAACGCCCAGCAAATGATCCAAACCATCAACCTCACCAAGCGCTACGGCGACCTCATGGCGCTCAGCAACCTCAACCTCGAGATCGCGGCGGGGCAGTGCTTCGGGTTCATCGGGCCCAACGGCGCGGGGAAGACGACGACCATCAAGATCCTCGCCACGCTGCTGAAGCCGACCTGGGGCGAGGCCCGCGTCGACGGGCTGTCGGTCGGCCCGGTCAACGCCCGGCAGGTCCGCTCGATCATCGGCTACGTCCCCGACTACTTCGGGGCGTACGACGACATGGTCGTGCAGGAGTACCTCGGGTTTTTTGCCGCGTCCTACGGCATCGTCGGCGACCAGCGGAAACAGGTCATCGGCGATGTGCTGGACCTGACGGACCTGTCGTACAAGGCCGACGCCGAGGTCAACTCGCTGTCGCGGGGGATGCAGCAGCGGCTGTCGGTGGCGCGGGTGCTGCTGCACGACCCGAAGGTTTTGCTGCTCGACGAGCCGGCGTCGGGCCTCGACCCCCGCGCCCGGATCGAGATGCGTGAGCTGCTCAAAGAGCTGCACCTCATGGGCAAGACGATCCTGATCAGCTCGCACATCCTGCTCGAGCTGGCGGATTTGTGCGACGTGGTGGGCATCATCGAGCAGGGCGAGTTGAAGTTCACCGGGACGATGGCGCAGATCATCGAGCGGGCCCAGACGCTCGGCGGGGCGCGGGTGGTGAAGGTCGGGCTCGCGGGCAAGAGCGCCCAGGCGGTGCCGGTGCTCGAGGCGGTCCCGGGGGTGGCGGGGGTCGAGCTGCAGTCGGGGGTGCTGCGGGTGTCGCTCGACGCGGAGGCCGCGGGGGACGCTGCCGTGGTCCCGCGGATCGCCGGGGCGCTGGTGGCCAAGGGGTTCGCACTCACGCGGCTGGAGGAGGAACAGGTCAACCTCGAGACCGCGTTCATGCGGCTGACCAAGGGGCTGGTGCAGTAACGGCGTAGCGGGGGATGGGCGGGTGCCACACTGCATCCCGCAGGCTTTGCGGAGGGTGCGGTGTGGACCCCAATCGGGACGTCACGCCGCGGTCACACCGGCACACCGCACCCGCCCCGAGCGGCGGGATGCGGTGTGGCACCCGACCGTTCATGCTTAGCCCGGCCGCTTGCGGCCGCAGTCCGTAGAAAAACGCGGCCGCAGGCGGCCGCGCTAAGAGGGTTCGGGTGGGGGGGATGAAGGTGCGGGGTCACTCCGCGGGTTGCGTGGCGGGGGGCGCGTCGCGGTCGGCGCTGCGGCGGGGGCGGTCGCCGCCTTCACGCTCGGCACGCTTGTTCTCCTCACCCCGGTCGCCGCGCTCGCGCCGCTCGCCCCGGGGGCCTTCGCCGCGTCGCTCGCGGCGGTCCTGCATCCGCTCCCGGATCGCCTCCACGTTCGCCTCGAAGATCGGGCGCTGCTCCTCGGTGAGCTCGGCGGACATAAGCTCGTGCGTCTCCTGCAGGAATGACCGCATCTTCTCCGCGGCGGCCCGCATCGCGTCGCGGTCCCGGGCCTCGTGTGCCTCGCGCAGCTCGGCGCGGATGGCCTGGCCCTGGTCCTTGCGCTCCTCGTGGATCAACCGCAGCGACTGCCGCTGGGCGTCGGTGAGGTCGATGTCGCGGAAGAGCGCCTGCATCACGCGGCGGGTGGGGGGGGCGTCCTTGCCGTCGGCCCGCTCGCCGCCGCCGTCGCGGGGCGGGGGGGGTGGGGCGTCGCGCTCGGGGCGGTCGCCACGCTCGGCTTCGGGTTGGCGGGGGGGCGGGGGCGGGGGCCCGTCGCGTTCGGGGCGGTCGCCGCCTTCGGGTTGAGCGAAAGCGGGGGAGGCGGTGCCGAGGGCGAGGAGGGCCGCGAGGGCGGCGGGGTAGAGCGAGCGGGTCTTCATGGCGAACCTTTCAACGGGTACGGGGGATGAGGCGACGGCGCGTCGTGGGGTGCATGCACCGGTGTAACGCGGGAACGAGGGTGCTATTGCACGCCGCTACTCGCAGCGGGGTTGACGCCGCCTGACCGCGACCGCGCAAGCGATGGCGGGGCGTGGTCGAGCACGTGGAGCCGCGGGAGTCGTACCGTCGCGGGTCTTGCGGAGCGTGGCGGAGCCGCGTCGCTTCATGGGGAGGGGGTGGGGGTGACTATGATCGTGGGTATGGACGTATCGAAAGAGGACGTGCTCAAGGCGCTGCACGGCGTGAGAGACCCCGAGCTGAAGCGGGACCTCGTCACGCTGAATATGGTGCAGCGGGTTGAGGTTGCTCCCGGGCCAGACCCCGGAAGCCCGGCCAGGGTGATTGTGGAGTTCAAGCTGCCGCAGCGGGCGGGGCGGTTCAAGCAGCGTTTCCGGGACGAGGCGGAGGCGGCGCTGCGGGACCTGGGCGTCGAGCCGGAGTTGTCGTTTTCGATTGCGTTAAGCACGCCGGAGCGGCCGAGTGCGCCGTCGTCCCCCGGTAGCCGAAGCGGCGTTGCGGGCGGGGGGGAGGCTTCCGGGGGGAATCCGTTGCCGCGGGTGAAGCGGATCATCGCGGTGGGCGCGGGCAAGGGGGGCGTGGGCAAGTCGACGCTGGCGGTGAACCTGGCGGTGGGGCTGGCGCGGAGTGAGGGAGCCGGTGGGGGTGGGAGAGGGAAGTTGAAGGTGGGGTTGTTGGACGGGGACATTTACGGGCCGTCGCTGCCGACGATGATCGGGACGGACCGGTTCGAGGCGCGGACGGCGGGGAAGATGCTGATCCCGTTCGAGGTGCACGGGGTGAAGGCGATGACGTTGGGGGCGTTGGTGGAGGAGGACAAGCCGCTGATCTGGCGGGGGCCGATGGCGCACGGGGCGTTCAAGCAGTTGGCGACGCAGACGGACTGGGGGGCGTTGGATTATTTGATCATTGACTTGCCGCCGGGGACGGGGGACGTGCCGTTGACGATGTCGCAGCTGTTGCCGCTGACGGGGGCGGTGGTGGTGTGTACGCCGCAGAAGGTGGCGCAGGACGACGCGAAGCGGGCGATCGCGATGTTCCGGTCGCTGGGGGTGGACGTGCTGGGGCTGGTGGAGAACATGAGTTATTTCATCGGGGACGACGGGAAGGAGTACGATTTGTTCGGGCGGGGCGGGGCGGAGATGCTGGCGCAGCGGACGGGGGTGCCGTTTTTGGGGGCGGTGCCGATCAACATGAACCTGCGTCGGAACGGGGACGCGGGGGACCCGACGGCAAACTTCACGAACGACGACACGCTGGCGGCGGAGTTGGGGGCGGTGGTGCGGGCGTTGCGGGATCAGGTGACGGTGCACGAGGCGGACCCGGAGAACGCGCTGCCGGTATTGACGGTGCGGTGAGGGGGGTTGGTGTTTGCGATGAAGCGACGCGGCTTTGCCGCGGATTATGGGGAGCGCGGCGGAGCCGCGTCGCTTCATGGGGAGGGGAGCGCGGCGGAGCCGCGTCGCTTCATGGGGAGGGGGTGGGGGGTGAACCGATGGCGGTGAGGAGGTGGTCGAGGTTGTCGTCGGTGAGGTCGGCGCGGAGGGAGAGGCGGACGCGGGCGGTATTGGGGGGGACGGTGGGGGGTCGGATGGCGACGGCGAGGATGCCGGCGTGTTCGAGGCGTTGGGCGAGGGCGAGGGCGGCGTCGGGGGAGCCGGTGTGGAGGGGGAGGATGGGGGTGGGGGGGGCAATTTGAAGGTGAGGCCAGCCCGCGGCGGTGAGGGCGGCGCGGGCGCGGCGGCTGAGGTCGGCGAGGCGTTCGCGGCGTTCGGGCTCGTCGCAGAGGACGGCGAGGGCGGCGGTGATGGCGGCGGCTTGGGCGGGGGGCGGCGCGGTGGAGTAAACGAAGGCGCGGGCGTGGTTGATGAGGGTGTCGATGACGGGCCGGGAGGCGGTAACGACGCCGCCGAGCGAGCCGAGGGCTTTGCTGGCGGTGGAGATGACGATGGGGACGCGGCCGGTGACGCGTTGTAGTTCGACGAGGCCGGCCCCGGTTGGGCCGAGGGTGCCGGTGGCGTGGGCCTCGTCGACGATGAGGGTGGCGTGGTATTGGTCGGCGAGGTCGCAGAGGGTGGGCAGGTCGGCGGCGGTGCCGTCCATGGAGAAGACGGTGTCGGTGACGATGAAGCGGCGCGACTCCCGCGCGTGCGTAGCACGCGGGCTATGAAGCGTATTGTTGCTTGTGTGCGTGGCACGCGGGCGGTTGAGGAGTCGCTCGAGTTGGGCGAGGTTGCGGTGGGGGTAGGTGCGGACGGTGGCGCCGCTGAACCGGGCGGCGTCGAGGAGGCTGGCGTGGTTGAGCTTGTCCTGGAGGATCAGGTCGCCCGGCCCGGCCAGCGCGGTGAGCACGGCCAAGTTGGCGGTGTACCCGGTGCAAAACAGCAGGGCGGCGTCGGCGTGTTTGAACGCGGCGAAGGCGGCCTCGCAAGCGGCGTGCGGCTCGAGGTGGCCGGCGACGAGGCGGCTCGCGCCGGACCCGACGCCGTAGCGTCCGATGGCGTCGACGGCGGCGCGTTTGAGGGCGGGGTGATCGGCGAGGCCGAGGTAGTCGTTGCCGGCGAGGTTGAGGAGTCGGCGGCCGTCGACGGTGACGTGTCGGCCGGCGTGGGGGAGGGTGCGGAGACGGCGGAGGAGGTGGGCGTCGCGGCGGCGGGCGAGGTCGGCGGTGAGTCGGGCGTCGAGGGGTGTCGGCGGTGACACGGGTGCCCCGGGGGCTGTGGTTGCGGGTGGGGTGCGCTAACCGCAAGTGGGGGTGGATGTCAATGCGGGGGCGGCGGCGGGATCGAACTCAGTCGTCGTCGAAGTCGAGTTCGGCGGGGTTGCCGTTGGGGCCGGTGCTGTCGGTGAGGGTCATCTTCATGAGTCGGCCGACCTTGAACTTGACGGTGCGTTTTGGCGGGACCTCGACGGGTTCGAGGGTCTTGGGGTTCTGGGCCATGCGGGCGCGGCGTTGTTTGACCTCGAAGACGCCGAAGTCGCGGAACTCGAGGCGGTTGCCCTTGCCCAGCTCGACGATGATGGCGTTGAGGAAGGTCTGGACGGTGTCCTTAACGACGACACGTTTCTGGCCGGTGGCGTCGGCGATCTGGTCGATGAGCTCTTTTTTGGTGACGGTGGCCATAGGCGTTCGGGCCGAAGGGGGGGTGAGAGGAGGACGGCGACGGGGGCGGGCTGCCGCGCCGGGTGACGGGGCAGTATCGCACCGCCGGGCGCAACGGTCAAGGCCCAAGCGGCGTGTCCACCAAGGATTAAGGTCGCTTGCGCCGGCGGTTGCGGGCGCGGCCTCGGGGGCGTTGTAGCGGGGTGGGGTCGGGCCTACCATGCGGCCATGGCCGTGGATGTGGACCGGTTACGGATCGTGCATCACCCCGACGCGGCGCTGCGTCGGGTGGCGGAGCCGGTGGGGGCGGTGACGGAGGAGGTGCGGGCGGTGGCGGCGAAGATGGTGGAGTTGATGCACGAAGCGCGGGGGGTGGGGCTGGCTGCGCCGCAGGTGGGGCTGGGGTGGCGGCTGTTCGTGGCGAACCCGACGGGCGAGCCGGGGGGCGAGCTGGTGTGTATTGACCCAAAGCTGAGCGATCACGCCGCGACGACCGAGCCGCGGGACGAGGGGTGCTTGAGTTTGCCGCACGTGACGGGCGAGGTGACGCGGCCGACGGGCGTGACGCTGACGGCCATGGGCCTGGACGGCGAGCGCTTCACGTTGCGGAGCGACGGCTTCGCGGCGCGGGTGTGGCAGCACGAGTTTGACCACCTGGAGGGGGTGCTGATCATCGACAAGATGACGCGGGTGGACCGGATGGCGAACCGGCGGGCGTTGGCGGAGTTGGAAGATAGGCGCTAGGGGTTAGGCGCTAGGCGCTAGGCGCTAGGGCGGACGCAAGCGGTAGGTGGAGTATGAGATTGCCCAACGTTCTTCCTGATGATCGACGTCGACCCGTTTTCCTAGCGCCTAGCGCCTAACTCCTAGCGCCTACACCATGAGACTCCTCTACTTCGGCTCCGGTGCGTTTGGTTTGCCCACGCTGGGGGCGTTGTGCGAGGAGCATGAGGTGGTGGGGGTGGTTTCTCAGCCGGACCGGCCGGCGGGGCGGAAGCGGGGGATGACGGCGACGCCGGTGGCGGCGTGGGCGGAGGGGCGGGGGCTGGCGGTGTGGCGGAGCGGGGACGTGAACGAAGCGGGGTTCGTGGCGCGGGTGCGTGGGCTCAAGCCCGACGCGTCGGTGGTGATCGCGTTCGGGCAGAAGCTCTCGCCGGAGTTGATCGGGGCGATGGGCGGGCTGGCGGTGAACCTGCACGCGTCGCTGTTGCCGCGGTACCGGGGGGCGGCCCCGATCCAGCGGGCGGTGATGGAGAACGAGGCGACGACGGGGGTGAGCGTGATCGCGCTGGCGGAGCGGATGGACGCGGGGGTGGTGTACGGCACGGCCGAGACGGGTATCGATCCGCACGAGACAGCGGGCGAGCTTCACGACCGGCTGGCGGAGTTGGGGCCGGCGGTGGTCCTCACGGTTCTGGCGGGTTTCGAGTCGGGGGGGCTGCGGCCGTGGGAGCAGGACGAGGCGTTGGCGACGCGGGCGGCGAAGCTGAGCAAGGCGGAGGGGACGGTGGACTTCGATGAGTCGGCCGAGCGGGTGCGGGCGCGGGTGCACGGGCTGACGCCGTGGCCGGGGTGCCGGGTGCGGTGGACGCCCGCCCCCGCCACCGGGAGCAGCGGCGGGGGCGAGGCGGGGGAGTTGTTGCTGCGTCGGGTCGAGGCGGTGGAGGTGGCCGCCGACGAGGAACCGGGGACGGTGCGGGCCGATTTGACGGTGGCGTGCGGGTCGGGGGCGTTGCGGCTGCTCGAGGTGCAGGCACCGGGGGGCAAGGCGTTGCCGCTGGAGGCTTTTGTGCGGGGTCACGGGTTGGCGGCGGGGGACCGGTTGGCGGCGGTGGAGGCTTGAAGCCGCGGATGTTAATCCGTTGGCTGCGTGCATCGCGGACTCAGCCGACGGATTGACATCCGCGGCTTCAAAGCTAGGACAAGTATCAAGTTGTTCGCCATAGCCGCGACGCTACGCGTCGCGGACCGCGTTGCGTAGCAACGCGGCTAATGGAGAAAGATTGGCTCGTTCGCTCGAGCCGGCGGATCGACATCCGTGGCTTTGGGGTGTAGGCGGCTACGGGATCATCACGATCCGGAAGCCGGTGTGGTCGGCGGTGCTGTCGGGGGTGGTGGCCATGCGGGCGGAGACCTTGTACCCGGCGCAGTAGACCTCGCTGCACATGAACGACCCGCCGCGGATGGTTTTCTTGGGCAGGCCCGGCTCCATGGGGTCCTCGCTCTGTTCGCGGGGCGGGCCGGGCGGGTCCTCGGTGGGGCTGTGGCGGTAGTAGTCGAACTCGAACCAGTCGGCGGTCCACTCCCAGACGTTGCCGGCCATGTCACGGAGGCCGTAGCCGTTGGGGGGGAACGACCCGACCGGTGCGGTGCCGGCGTAGCCGTCGAGGGCGGTGTTCTCCATTGGGAACTGGCCGTGCCAGACGTTGGCGACTTGGCCGGTGCGGTGCTTGGGTTCCATGCCCCAGGTGTAGGGTTTCTGGTCGAGCCCGCCGCGGGCCGCGAACTCCCACTGCGCCTCGGTGGGCAGCCGGCCGCCGGCCCACTCGGCGTAGGCCTCCGCGTCGTCCCACGACACCTGCACGACGGGGTGGTCCATGCGTTCGTCGATGGAGCTGCCGGGACCCTCGGGGTGTCGCCAAGAGGCGCCGGGGACGTAGGCCCACCACTGGGTCCAGTCCTGCAGGTTCCGCACCTCGGGCGGCGGGGTGAACACGAGCCCGCCGGGGACCAGCAGATTCGGGTCAACCCCGGGGAACAGCGCCGGGTCGAGGGGCCGCTCGGCGGTGGTGACATAGCCGGTGGCGTCGACGAATGCGGCGAACTGGCGGTTGGTGACCTCGTGGGTGGACATCCAGAACCCGTCGACGTGGACGCGGTGGACCGGGCCGTCGGCGTACCCGCCGCGGTCGGTGCCCATCCAGAAGGTCCCGCCGGGGACCCAGGTCATGCCCTCGGGGGCCGGCCCGGGGGGCGGGGGCCGGGTCGCGTCGCCCGGCTGGCTGGCGGCGGGGCGGGCGGCGGCGGCGTCGCCTCTTCGGGTGTGGCGCTGGCCGCGGCTTGATCAGGGTTCGCGGCCCCGGTGGCGCGGGCCGTGCCCTCCGCTTCCGACGGCGGGCGGCGGTCGCACGCCGTGAACAGGCACAGCCCCGCCACCCCCGCGATCACCGCCAGCGGCCCCACCTCCCGTAGCGTTCTGAAGAGCCGGATGTTCATGAAGAGTCCGCCGCCGCCCGCCGCCGGCATCGTGCCGGCCCGCGGCAGCATCTATATATAGGATAACGGCGCGTGCGGCGGCGGAGTCAGATTTCGCCTCACGGTAGGCATCGCCGTGCAAGGCGTTAGCCGCCGGGCTCGTCCCGGCGCTCCGCACGACGCGAGCGCCGGGTCGAGCCCGGCGGCTAACGGTGCACGATCAGCGTCACCCCCACGACGAAGCACCCCATGCCCACCCCGCCCGACCCGTTCCGCTACATCTTCCGCCTCGCGTTCGACCCCCGCAGCGTCACCGACGCGATGATCCGCAACGCCGCCGACTTCCTCGTCGACGCCCGGGCCGAGGAGGTCATGCTCCAGCTCGGGCCCGAGGAGCTCGCGACGGGGTACCTCGACGACGACGAGGTCGAGATGCACCGCGACCTGGCGGTGCGGGTGAAGCGGGTCCTCGGCGAGCGGGGCCGGGAACTGACGCTCCAGCCGTGGTACACGACCTACGGGGTCACGCGCGGCCGGGTGTCCAAGCCCGGCCAGGACTACCGCCGCATGGTCGGCGAGACCGGCTCGACCGACACGCTCACCGCCTGCCCGCTCGACCCGTGGTGGCTGGGCCACCTCGCCGGCGTGTTCGGCACCTGGGCCGAGGCGGTCCGGCCGGAGGTGATGTGGGTCGAGGACGACTTCCGCCTGCACAACCATGACCCGCACCGCCTGGGCTGGGGCGGGTGCTTCTGCGACGAGCACCTGCGCCGCTTCGGCGAGGCGGTCGGCGACACCGTCACCCGCGAGACGCTGCTCGCGGCCATCACCCAGCCCGGCAAGCCGCACCCTTGGCGGGAAAAGTGGCTGGCGTTGTCGGGGACGACAATGCTTAATGCGCTGCGCCGGCTGGACGCGGCGGTGGCGGCGGTATCGCCCGACACGCGGCTGGGCCTGATGACCAGCGACCCCGACCAGCACAGCGCCGAGGGCCGGGACTGGTCGGCGTTCGCGTCGGTGCTGTCGCGTGAGGGGCGGTTCCCGGTGACGCTGCGGCCGCACATCCACCCCTACACCGAGGAGCCGGCGGTGCAGAACCCGCCGACGGTAACCCGGTGCACGCTCGCCTGCGTCCCCGGCAAGCTGGCGGTGTACCCCGAACTCGAGTGCGGCCCCCGCGGGCACCAGTACACCAAGAGCCACCGCTTCATGCGGTGGCAGTGCGAGTCGGCGGCGCTGTACGGCAGCGGGGGGATCACGCTCAACTACTTCGACGTCACCGGCAACGGCGTGACCGACGGCGGCCCGCTCGCCGCCGTGCTATCAAACGCGAAGGACCGGCTCGGGGCCATCGCGGCGCTGGGCATCGACGACCGCCGGGCGGAGGGGGTGCGGGTGCTGGTGCGGCCGGACGTCGCGGCACACCTGCGGGTCGAGGCGGGGCGGCGGGTGGCGATGGGGATCGCGGGGGAGCCGGGGGGCGGTGCGGTGGCGACGGGGTCGAGCGTGCAGGCGCTGGTCAACCCGTCGCAGCACTGGGGCCGGACGCTTGGCATCCTCGGCGTGTCGTACGGCTTCGTCACGGAGGCCGACGCCGGGGGCGATGCGGGGGATCCGGGGGATCCGGGGGAGGGGGGGGACGCGGTGGCGGTGGGGGCGGGGACGCTGTGGGCGCTCAACGAGGATGAACTCGATCTGCTGCTGGGTCGACCGCTCATGCTCGATGCGCTGGCGGCGCACGTGCTGGTGGCGCGGGGCCGGGCCGGGGACATCGGGCTGACCGCCGCCGGCTGGGCCGAGCAGGCCGAGGTGGTGTACAGCTACGACTTGATCCGCGGCCACCCCGACGCCGAGCTCGCCGGCCGCCGCATGACGGCGCAGCGCTGCGCCGGCCGCGTCGCGACATTTCAACTCGCCGACGCGGCCGAGGCCGTGACCGACATCCGCACCGTCGACGGGTCGTGGTCCACGCCCGGCCTGGTCCGCTACACCAACGCGCGGGGCGGGCGCGGCGTGCTGCTGGCCCAGCCGCTCAACGGCGGGACGGGCTACCCGTGGGCGCTCGGCGGCGGGTTCTACATGGGCTTTTTCAACCCCACCCGCCGCCGCCTCCTGCAACGCTGCGTCCGCGACCTCGCCCCCACCGGGCGGTGGTGCCTCGGCGAGGATCAACCCCTCACCGTCATCCGCCACCGCACCGACGCCGGCACCGTCTTCGGCGTGACCAACCCCGTCCTCGACGACGCCGCGGGCGTCACCCTCCGCCTGCCGGCGGGGCAGCTCGACGCCTCGCGCGTCGAGCTGCTCGACGACGCGGGGGCGTGGTCGGCGGTGACGGTGGACGTGCAACGGGACGGCGAGAGCGAGACGTGGCGCTTGCACGCGCCGCTGCCGGCGCTGGCGACGCACGTGCTGCGGGCCCGACCGCGATAGGTTCTGCAACCGGGAGGAGGCGCTAACCGCCTGTTTCACCGCCCGCTCCGGGGTGTGCGGGTGTGACCGCGGCTTGACGTCACGCGTCGCCGACACACCGCACCCTCCGCAAAGCCTCCGGGATGCAGTGTGGCACCCCCAGTTACGTGCAGGGTGCCACACCGCATCCCGTCGCTCGGGGCGGGTGCAGTGTGCGGGTGTGACCACTGTTTCACGTCACGCGTCGCCGACACATCGCACCCTCCGCAAAGGCTCCGGGGTGCAGTGTGGCACCCCGGACCGATGGTTAAAGAGCGCCTTAGCACAACCCCGCCGTCACACAACGCCGCGCGAAACAAAAAAACGGGGAGGGGGCGACGTTGGTCGCCCCCTCCGCGTGGGGATTCTGCACACGGGATCAGACGCTCACGCCGCGCCCTGCGGCGTCAGCGTTTCACCCTTGACCAGCGACGCGAGCACCGCCCGCTTGCCCTGGAAGGGGTTGCGGCCGTGCATCGCGACGTAGTTGTCGACGAGCACGACGTCGCCCGCCTCCCACTTCACGTCGGCGGTGTACTTGCTCGCCAAGGCGATGGCGGTCTCGACCGCCCGCATGTCCAGCGGCGTGCCGTCGCCGAGGGTGATGGATTTCGACGGGTCGTTGCGGCTGTCCCTCCAGCCCTTGCACGCGGCGATGAGCTGGTTGAAGAACGACTTCTTCCCCGTCGGCAGCTCGCGGACGCCCTGCAGCACCGGGGTGGTGGCGCGGAGCGAGCCGTCGTCTTCCCACGTCCAGGTGTAGCCGAGCTCGCGCATCCGCTGCTCCGCTGCGTCGCGGCTGTCGACGCCGAAGGTTGACGGCCAGCTCCGCCCGACCGCCGACTGCGCGTCGTCCGACGCGGGCATGACGGTCGTGTACTTCAGCCCCTTCTCCTCACAGGCGTGCATGAAGTCGGGCACCTTCTCGAACAGCTCCTCGGTCAGCGCGTCGGACCGGCACAGCGGCGTCTCGCCGCCTCGCTCCGCGGCGGTCTCGCAGAAGAAGAACAGCTTGCTGGGGTAGATCGGCGTCTGGGCCATCTCGTGGTGCAGCGGGATCGTCGCGGTCGGCGGCGACTCGTTGGCGGTGAACACCCGCTCGGTCTTGTTGATCCGCACCGCATTGGACAGCGACTGCTTGTAGGTGAAGCCCTCGTAATCGAAGGCGACGATGAACGCGTCGAAGTCGTCGGCGGTCTTGAGCCCGAAGCCGCGGAACACGATCGCGGCGTGGTCCTCGAGCTTGTCGTTGAGCTCGTCGCGGTGGGCCTTGACCCACGCCACCGCGTCGTCGACGGTGGTGTCGGAATCTTGACAGGCTTCGATCAGGGGGAAGACGGTGCCGTCGAAGGTCTTCTGGAAAGGCGCTTCGGCGGGCTTGACGTTGAGGTCGGACATCGAGAACTCCGGGGTAAGGGGGGTGAAAAAGCTCGGGGTTCAGCCGAGGTACAGTTCACAGAGGAAGATCAGGCCGAGGCTCACCGCCCCGGCGAGCAGCGCGGCGAGGAGGCCCGCGGCGAAGGGCTTGACCCCCAGGCCCATGAGCCGCTTCAGGTCGGTGCCGAGGCCGACGGCGGCCATGGCGAGCATGAGGCACCAAGCCGCGGCGTTCTCGATCAAGCCGATGGTCGCCGGCCAGGCCCCGTCGCCCAGCGGACGGTAGGACCCGTCGGCGGCGTCGCCCGCGGTGCGAAGCAGGGTCATCGCCAGGAACCCGACGACGAACAGCGGCACGGCGTTGCGCCAGCCGACACGCCGCGGCTGCCCCGCGTCGGCGGGGCGGTGGCGGTGGTAGAGGTACGCCATCACCGGGACCACCGCGACAAGGCAGATGTTGCGGAGCAGCTTGGTCACCACCGCGACGTCGAGCGCGGCGGGCTGGTCGAACTGCTGGACGTACATCAGCCCGGCCCCGGTGACCTGGGACGTGTCGTGGATCGCGGTGCCCAGGAAGTACCCCGCGAGGTCGGGCCGGCCGTCGAAGATCGCGTGCCCGAGCAGGGGGTAGGCGAACATCGCGGCCATGCCGAAGAGGGTGATGGTGGCGGCGGCGTAGGAGATCTCGTCTTCCTCGGCGTCGATGGAGGGCGCGGTGGCGACGATGGCGCTGACGCCGCAGACCCCGTGCCCACCGCGATGAGGGTGGCGAGGCGGGGCGGGAGCCCCAGCGCCCGGCCGATGCGGGTTGCCAGCAGCAGGGCCGCGAGAACGGTGCCGACGACGATCGGTGCCGCGACGAGCCCGATGCCGCCGAGCGCCCAGAGGCTCAGGCGGATACCCAGCAGCGCGACGCCGACGCGGAGGATGAGCTTGACGCAGACGCGGATGCCCGGCTCGTAGAGCGCCGGGAGGCGGACGGTGTTGCGGACGGCCAGGCCCAGGACGATGGCGAACATGAGCCCGCTGAGGGGGGTCTTGTCGAAGCCGAGCACCGCCTCGCCGAGGAAGGTGGCGAGCGCCTCGCCGCCGAGCCCTGCGGCGAGGGCGAGGGCGAGGCCCGGCAGCAGCAGGCCCAGCCGCTCGAGGGCGAGCGCGACGCCCCCGGCGGACGCCGGCCGGGTGGGCATCGGGGTGGCGGTCTGCACCCAGCCCTCGGGCACGCCCTCGAAGCTGCCGAGCCACTCGGCGATCTCGGGGTTCTGGTACAGGTCGGGCTGCGGCGAGGCGGTCATGGCGGTACGGCGGTGGGGCGGCCGCGGAGGGGGCGTCAGTCGAAGATCGGCACGAAGGTGTTGAACGCCGCCTCGCCGAACTCGCCGGGGTCGTTGAACCGGCGGCCACGGTCGAGCGTGGCGAGGTCGGCCATGTCCCGGCCGGTGAGCGTGAAGCCCAGCGCAATGTTTTCTTTCAGCCGCTCGACGCGGCTGGTCTTGGGGATGACCGCCGTGCCCCGCTGCACGCCCCAGCGGAGCACGGCCTGCGCCGGCGTCACGCCGTGCCGCTCCGCGATGGCCTTCACCACCGGCTCGGCGAGGACCGATTCGGACGACGCGGCCATGCCCAGCTCGACGTACGACCCCGCCCCCAGCGGCGAGAAGCCCGTCACCGCGATGTCGCTCTCCCGGCAGAAGCGGACCAGCCGGTCCTGAGCAAGGTACGGGTGCAGCTCGACCTGCAGCATCGCCGGCGGCCGGTCCGCGCTGTACAGCAGCTCCCGCAGCAGCGCCACGCCGAAGTTCGCCACCCCGATCTCCCGCACCAGCCCGGCGGTGACGAGCTCCTGCATCGCGCCCCACGTCTCGGCGATCGGCACCGGGGCCAGCCGCATCGCCGGCCGCTCGGCGTCGGGGTCGAACGTCCACCCCGGCGGATATCGCTCCTCGAACGGCACGAACGCCAGCGCGATCGGGAAGTGCACCAGGTACAGGTCGAGGTACTCCAGCCCGAGGTCGCCCAGGCTCCGCTCGCAGGCGGCGCGGACGTGTGCCGGGTCGTGGTAGGTGTTCCACAGCTTCGACGTGATCCACAACTCCTCACGGGTGCAGAGCTTGTCGTGGAGGGCGCGGCGGATGCCCTCGCCCACCTGCGGCTCGTTGCCGTAGTCGCACGCGCTGTCGAGGTGGCGGTACCCCACCTCCACCGCGGCGTGCAGCAGGTCCGCGACCGCGTCGTTGCCGATCTTCCACAGGCCCAGGCCCACGGCATCGACCGCTCGGCCTTCGCCCACTCGGATAGTCGGTACGGGTTCACTCATGGGTCGGTCGCTCCGCGGCCCCGATAATGTGCGGCCGGGCAGGAAGCGTTAGTGTGATGCCTTCGCATTATCGAAACAACCGTGCCCGGCTGTTTTTTCGTAGGTCAAGCGGGTCGTGCCGTATCATGTCGGTCATTCGGTGTGCATGAGAAACTCAAGCCCGCCGGGTGCCGCACTTCGCCGGCTTTGCGGCGATGTGTGCCGCGTCCCCTGACGTGTCGCAATATGGCACCGCGCACACATCGCCCAAAGCGGCGAGGTGTGGCACCCCCAAACGCACGAGATTCAGACGCAATCCGTACCGCCACCGCCCGCCGCTTGCTTAACCGCCACCCCGTCATGTGGAAACATTTCTACCTAGTTCAAGGCCGCTCGCCGGGTCGGTGCCTCGTCACGCTGGTTGCGGCGTTCTTCGCGCTGGTCAGCGCGACGCCGGCCGTTTGGGCCGAGCCGCTGCCGATCCTTTGGTACACCAGCAAGGCCGCGGAATCCCCGGCCGCGATCGCCGCCGACGGCGTGCACCGCTCGATCATGTACGGCGGGACGCTCGACGCGATGAAGGCCTACCTCGCCGCGTGCCACGCCGCGGGGGTCCGCCCGATCCCCGCCATCTCCCCGGCCGACGTCGGCGCGGTCGACGCCGACCGCCTCGCCGCCCACATCGATGCGCTCGAGTCCTACGCCACCGACACCCTTGGCGACCCCGACCTCATCGCCGGGTGGTACCTCTACGACGAGCCCGACACCCTTACGTCCGCGCCCGACGGCTTCACCCCCGCCGAGGCGGCCGCGGCCTACGCCGCGGTCAAGGCCCGCACCGCTAAGCCCGTCTACGCCAACATCGACGCCGACGAGAGCGTCGACCTGCCCGGCACCGCCGACAACCAGACGCTTTATAAGGATTCGTACGACGTCAACACGACGCACCTGTACCCCCTCGCCCGGCCGAGCCGCGAGTTCGAGGGGCTCGACGCGGGCCACGCCTCGTCGACCTACCTCGGCTGGAAGTTCTGGATGACCCGCTCCCGCGACAACGCCGCCGCGAACGGCAAGCGGTGGGTCCCCGTGATCCAGGCGTACGGCAACACGAAGTTCAACCTCCGCCTGCCCACCGCGGCCGAGCTGCGGTTCATGACCTACTTCAACGTCCACCTCGGGGCCGACGGCCTGGCGTACTGGCGCAAGGAACGCTCCACCGAGAGCGTCGCCCAGCCCGGCGCGCCCTACGAGCGGGACGGCGTCGCCTGGAACACCGAGGTGTTCCGCCCGCTCATGGACGAGCTAAACACCCTCGCCCCCGCGATCGGCGCGGGGCCGGTGGACGGCGCCGTCCACACGACCGGCCCGGGCGTGCTGGCCAAGGTCTACCGCGACCCCGCCGACGGGATCCGCTACCTCCTCACGCTCAACCCCGGCCCCGCCGCGGCCACCGGCACCTTCACCCTCACCGGCCCCGCCTCCGACGCCGCCCGCCTCGTCGAACTCGCCGCCCCGGGACGCACCCTCGGCGTCACCGACCACACCGTCACCACCGACTTCCAGCCCTACGAAGCCCGCAACTTCCGCCTCGCCGGCCCCTGAACCGCGCCCCGCTTTGTGCCCGCCGCCCACACCTGCTATCATCCCCGGTCCGCTTCAACGGGGCGTAGCGCAGCTTGGTAGCGCGCCATACTGGGGGTGTGGAGGTCGCAGGTTCAAATCCTGTCGCCCCGATTGATCTTGGTGCACGAAACGCCCCTCCGGGGGCGTCTCGTGGGCCGGGACGCCGACGCCGGCGGTGTCCCTCACCGGTCCGGATGATCTTCTTGGTGGCCGTGGCGGCCCCCGCCAGGGCCGTTCCGGCGGTGCCTGCCGTCGGAGCGGCGACCGACTTCTAAAATCGCCGAAGCACTTAGAGCGGTTGATCTGAACTCTCTTCATTAGGGCGGACTCAATTCACCTGTAGCGGCTGGGTGCCACACCTTCACGGCTTTGCGGCAAGGTGTGCGGCAGTGGGCACACCTTGGCCCCGAGCGGCCAAGGTGTGGCACCCGCTACATTTGGAGTAGCTTTGCTCTAGCCGCGTTGCTACGCAACGCGGTCCGCGACGCGACGCGTCACGGCGCTGGCTGAGGACTCCAGCACTCGCTCTAGCGGGCGCGCCTTCGGCGGGCGTCGGCGTTGATCGGTAGGATCGGACCCGCGACCCGCGACGGCGGCCCCGGGTCGGCTAGGGTCCCGGCGACCGACCGCCGCTCCGGGGCGGCGGGTTCTGCCGGGCTGGATCTTCATTACGGATGACCCTGATGCCTACCCCCCACTTCTCGGAAACGTTGGTCTATCGAGCGGGAGAGGCGGGTTACCACACGTTCCGGATCCCGGCGATCGTGCGGAACGCCGAGGGGGTGCTGTTGGCCTTCGCGGAGGGGCGGCGGCATAGCTACCTGGACAACGGCGACATCGACCTCGTCGTGCGGCGCAGCGCCGACGGCGGCGAATCGTGGGGAGAGCTTCAGGTCGTCGACACCAACGGGCCGGACACGGCGGGCAACCCCGTCCCGGTCGTCGACCGGCAGACGCCGGGCCACCTCTGCCTCGTCACCACCCGCAACCACGCCGAGGATACGAAGGAGACGCTCTTCGACGGCAGCGCGCCGGGGGCGAGGACGGCCTGGGTCCAGCATTCGACCGATCACGGCCTGACCTGGAGCGAGGCGACGCAGATCACCTCGGCCGTCAAGGCGGAGCACTGGCTGTGGTACGCGACCGGGCCGGGGCACGGCATCCAGCTCGAGAGGGGCCGGTACGCGGGGCGGATGGTCGTCCCCATCAACTTCAACGGGCACGAGGAGAACGGCGCGGGCGTGATCCTCAGCGACGACGGCGGGCACACCTGGACGTTGGGCGGCACCGTGACCGCCGCCAAGCACGACCTGCTGCCCAGCGAGAGCAGCGCGCTGGAACTGATGAACGGTGACATCTACCTGAACAGCCGGCGGTACGACAACCGGTTGGCGGGACGGGCGTACGCGCTGAGTCACGACGGGGGGCAAAGCTTTACGGAGGCGGGGGAGGCGGAGCAACTCATCGACCCGATGGTGCAGGGTTCGACCCTCCGATACGCCGCGGCCGACCGGGGGGACGCGGAGAGCCGCATCGTGTTCTCCAACCCCGCACATCGGTCGAAGCGGCGGATGATGACGGTCAAGAGCAGCTTCGACGAGGGGAAGAGCTGGGACCGCGGCCGCCTAATCTACGACGGCCACACGGCGTACAGCGACCTGGTTCGGACAGATTTAGGCGTGGGCCTGCTCTACGAACGGGGTGACGAAACACCCTACGAGCAGATCGTTTTTGCACGGTTCGATACGGCGTGGCTCGATCAGGATGGCCGGTAGCCGGGGCCGGGTGCGACGACCGCCGGTGACGGGGCAATAAATTCGGGGCGGTGATCCCGAAGTGGACGTGATGTCGTGAGGAGTCGATCGTGGAGCGGCCCGAAGCTTTTTACTTGCAAATGGCACCGCGTCCGGCTATGCTATAACACATACGACTCGTTCGTGCCCCATGTCCCGACGAGGCTCCGTGCCGCGACGTGAAGGCAGGGGGCCCGGTTCTCGGCGGGAAGCTGGAGGCTCAATGACTGCCACCATCTCAGTTAGGCAGCAGGCTTACGAGCACATCCGGGGGAAGGTCGTGCGCGGAGAGTTTGAGCCCGGTGAGCGGCTCTCGAATCGCAAGCTTGCGCGGGAGGTAGGGGCGAGTTTTATCCCGGTGCGGGAGGCGATTAGCCAACTGGTCAGCGAGGGGCTCGTCGAGCACCGTCCCGATCAGGGCGCGTTCGTGGCGACGCTGAGCCGGCGGGAGATCGAAGATTTATACGACTTGCGTGAGGCGCTGGAGTGCCACGCGGCGGCGAAGGTGGCGCTGCGTGTCGATCCCGAGCGGGGCTGGCTCTCGGAGATGGTCGCGGCCTGCCGGTGCCTCGACGACTTGATCGCCGAAGTCGGGGCGGAAGGCGGGGCCCGCGTCCGCCTGAGCAGCGATCAGAACGACCGCTGGGCCATCGCCGACGCGTCGTTCCACATCGCGCTGCTGCGGGCGGCGGGGAACCAGAAGACGATCGAGACGGTGAACCTGCTGCGCGTGATGGCCAACACGTTCGGGCGGCGGAACGTGGAGCGGAGCACGGACAGCCTCGGCAAAGCGGCGCGTGAGCACGAACTGATCGTGCAGGCGCTGCTCGTCGGCGACGCCCCGGCCGCGTCTCGAGCAATGGCAGGCCACATCCAGCGCGGCTGCAAGAACGCGTTGGACCTTTTCGACCGTCACGCCGGCTCCGGGGGACCCGCCGGTCACGGGTCCGAGGACGCCGAGGCGAGCGGCTCAACCCCGATCAGCCGATCTCTAGACCTTTGTTGCTCGATTCGCCACTAACTAGGAGGACTTTATGCCCCACGATCCCCGGCCGTTGTGACCGCGACCATGCGTACCCATTGCGGTCGGCTCCACCTTCCCCTTTGTCTGTTCTATCTCATGTTCCAGTTCTTCTCAAAAGGAAACCCACTCATGCTTCGTTTCATACACTCACACCGGCTCGCGGTCCCCGCCGTAGCGGTCGCGCTCGGCTTCGCCGGCACCGCCCACGCCAACCTCGTCACCAACGGCGACTTCGAAGACACCACCGGCTGGGGCGAGAACCCCGGCGAGCAAGGCCACCCGCCCGGCTGGGAAGACGGCCTGGCCGCGTCGGCCGTGAACCCCGCCGGGCAGCAGGAGGGCGCTAACGCCATCGGCGGCTCGGGCACCTCGGCGTACCTCTCCTCGACCGTCGGCGGCACCCTCCGCAACGCGTTCACGGAGTCGTCTTCCGACTTCAACTTCAGCGTCGACTTCGCCAGCGAAGACCCCGGGACGCTCCGCAGCTTCACCGGCTCGCTGCAGAACGCGGCCGGTGGTTCGTTCATCACCTTCCGGATCGTCGACATGAACGGCGGCCCGCAGGGTGACATCCAGTTCTTCTCCGGCGGCTGGCAAAGCGTCGCGGGGCTGAACGATTCGGTGATCTTCGACGCCGACGTGCAGACGACCCCCCTGGTGCACAGCTTCCTGATCGACGGCAACTTCGATGAAGCTTCGCCCAACTACGACGTGACGATCATCAACTCCGCGGGTGCCACCTTCACGGCGAACGGGCTGACGCTGTTCAACTCGGCCACGCCGACCGCGGATGACGGCATCGAGGTCCTGAACTTCCACGGGCCCGCCTCGATCATCGGCGGCGACTACGTGATCGACAACGTCTCGCTCGAGAACACGGTCATCCCCGAGCCGGCGAGCGTCCTGCTGCTCGCGGGCGGCGCCTGCCTGTTCTTCCGCCGTCGGCGGTAAGACAACCACATCTTTAGGAGCCGGCCGGTTAACTCCGGCCGGCTCCTTTCGCCGGACTTGACACGCTCGTCATCCCCAGCCGCCGCGGCACCCTTCGTGCACGGCCGTGTCGTTCCACGTCGCCTCTTCCAAAGCATGATGGAGTCAATTGTGACGCAGCCGCAGACGCTCGCCCGCCCCCTGAATCTGCTGCTGGCCCTGGGCGCGACCTCCGTGGCCGCCACCGCTCCCGCGGCCGGGGACTTCCCCCTGGAACCCGTCACGCCGCTCGTCTACAACCACGACCGGGACCTGCCGCTGGCCCTGGATATGGTCAACGTGACCGACCTCGAGTTCCTGGACTGGGACGGCGACGGCGATCAGGACCTCTTCGGCGTCGGCGCCTTCCAGTACGTGCTGTTTGAGAACATCGGCAGCCCGCAGGAGCCCCGGTTCGCCAACTCCTTCCTCCACGCCAGGACGCTGTTCGAGGATCAGCGGATCGGGCGGTTCGTGGCTCCGACCTCCCGGCCGGGGACCGCGGGGCACCGCGAAGGGGCCGTCTCGATGCTCGGGTTCACCCGCCACGCGCGGACTCCGGATGTCGGCACCGCGCCGCTGCAGCTGTGGATGTACACCCCCCCGCAGGGCGACGACGGGGAGTGGCGGGTCACGCCGGTGTACAACGAAGACGGCAACGAGCTCAAAAACTTTCAGGACACCTGGTTCTGCCCCACCGTCGCGACCGGCGACCTGAACGGGGACGGGAAGGACGACCTGGTGGTTGGCACCTCCCACCCCGGCTCGGTGCTGCGGGTGGGACGGATCGCGGGCGGATTTAACAACCCCGGCGAGAACTACGACCGCTACTCGAGTCGGCTCTACATCCTGTACAACATCTCCGAGGGCGACCGGCTGACCTTCGCCGACCCGGTCATGGTCCACGCGGACGACGGGCCCATCACCGCCTACGGCTACATTTACCAGCGGCTGATCGACGTGGATGACGACGGCCTGCTCGACCTGGTGGTGGGCACGCACAAGCTGGGCATCAAGTGGTACCGCAACACCGGTCAGCGGGACGAGCCCGCCTTCACCGAGGCCGGTCCGTTCCAAGACGCCGACGGCCGGCCGCTCGAGTCGAGCTTCACGTTCCGCCCGTTCTTCGCCGACCTCGACGCCGACGGCCGCGTGGAGATGATGACCGCGACGTACTTCGGTTGCACCAGCCGGCTGCAGCGTTACGACCGGCCGTCGACGGAGAAGACGCTGGCGTCGGGTTGGGCGTTCAACGGCGAGCTCATCATGGCGGGCAGCCCCGACACCCCGGTCACCGCCCAGAGCATCGCCACCGCCGAGCCGTACGACTGGGACGGCGACGGGGACCTGGACCTGGTGGTCGGTTCGGAGCCCGCCGCGCCGGCGGTTATTCTCAACGAGGGCACCACGAAAAGCCCGGTCTGGGCCCCACCGGAGCGGTTGAAGTTCGTGGACGGCAGCCCGATCGAGTACTACAGCATCGAGGTCGGCCGCGGGTCGGTCTGGGGGCCGGTCGAGCACTACATCGAACGCACCCAGCCGCGGCTGGCCGACTGGAACGGCGACGGCGTGACGGACATCGTCACCGGGTCGATGGGGATGCGACAGTTGTGGCTTGAGGGTAAACAGGTCGGGGGCGAGCTGCGGTTCGAGCGGCCCGTGCCGTTCTCGCCGAACGGGTCGCCGCTCGACGCAGCCCACCGCGTCCAGCCCGCCGTGCTGGACTACGACGGCGACGGCCACCTTGACCTCATCGCCCTGGACACGCAAAACGTCGTGACGCTCTGGCCCGGCGACGGCACGACCGATTTGAAGCCCCCGCAGCCCATGCAAACCCGCAGCGGCGAGCCCCTGCAGATGAGCGGGTACGGCCTCGCCATCTCGGGCGGCCGCAAGGCGCTGAACATGACCGACTGGGACGGTGATGGGGCGCTCGACCTGATCGTGTACCGCACCTTCGCCGACCAGGGCCCCGCCGGGGTCCTGCTCTACCGCGGCACGGATCAATCCCTCCGCTTCGAGGACCCGGTCCAGCTGCACCCGCCGATCTCGTTCCACACCGCGGGCATCGGCCTGACCGACTGGAACAACGACGGCTACATGGACGTGGTGATCGGGGGCGACCACCGCCCGCTGCGCGCCGAATCGGGGCCACGCGGCCAGTTCTTCATCCTCTCCGGCCGCGACCTGCCGGTGCAACCCACCCGCCGCCCGCCCGGATCGGGTCGGGGCGAGTAACCGTTTAGCGCCGCGACTTGTCGCGTCTCCACCCTCACCCGCCGCCCGTCCGGATCGGGTCGAGGGTTCGACCCGCCCCCATAAATTTTGCTTGCTATGTGCTATAACACTGCTATCATGACATCGGTTCTGCTCACTTGTCTTTAACCGGTCGACCGTCTGCTCCCCCCATTCTCCCCGCCGAGGTCCTTCTATGACAACCCTCACCCCCTACCGCACCACGCGCCGCCCCGCGGCATTCACGCTGATCGAGCTGCTGGTGGTTATCAGCATCATCGCTTTGCTGATCTCCATCCTCCTCCCCGCCCTGTCCACGGCGCGGGAGGCGGCCCGCCGGTCGACGTGCCTCTCGAACTACCGGCAGCTCGCGCTCGGCTTTGCGACCTACGCCGAAGACTTCGACTTCTTCCCGCGGAGCGGCACGATCTTCGTTGCTCGGCCCGAGATCACTAAGGTCGAACGTTCGGTGGCGGAGGACCTTGAATACCGGGGCATCCCGCTTGAACGGAGCGCGAGCGTCTGGAGCTGCCCCTCCAACGAGGGGGGGGTCTTAGGCAAGCTCGGCGGCACCCCGACCAACGACTCGCCCAACTGGGGCTGGTGGGACACCCGAAACAGCACCATGATCGTCAGCGGCCTGATGCAGGAACGCCCGGGCGACCCCGTCCCCGGCGCGCCGTTCCCCACCTACGTCGGCTCCCTCAGCCCCAGCAAACCCGATGACATTACTGGCCCGATGGTCGGCGACTTCTACGCACGCTGGTCGGCCACCGGCGTCCCGGCCGCCTGGTACTCCAACCACGGCGGGACCAGCGTCGTCCGCATCAACACCAGCGTCGGGCCTTACACCAGCAGCGCCAACCCCGACGGCGCGAACATGGCGTACAGCGACGGCCACGCGTCGTTCGAAAGTCGCCAGGCGATCGATCAGAGCCTCGCCGATGCGGGCCGCCCCCCCAATCTAGGGTTCTACACCCTGGGCAGCCAGAGTTTCGCCTTCCTCGACAAGAAACCCTGATCGAGTATGAGCCAGTTCATCGCCGCACCGTTCACGCCGTTCGATTCCCGCGGAGACCTCGCCCTCGATGTGGTTGAACAGCAGGCAGAGCACCTGATCAGGACCGGCATCGCCGGGGCCTTCGTGTGCGGGACCACCGGCGAGTCGGCGTCCCTGACCACGCAGGAGCGGATGGACTTGGCGCAGCGTTGGGTAGAGGTCGCCGGTGCAGACCTCCGGGTGTTTGTGCATACCGGCCACAACGCCTTGCGGGAAGCCCGGGCGTTGGGCCGCCACGCCGCCGGTTTGGGCGCATATGCCACCGCCGCCGTTCCCCCGACCTACTTCAAGCCGGACAGCCTCTCGACGCTCGTCGATTGCTGTGCCGAGCTTGCGTCGTCCGCCCCCGGGCTGCCGTATTTTTACTACCACATCCCGGTCCTCAGCGGGATCAACTTCTCCGCCGCCGCGTTCGTCGAAGCCGCCGCCGACCGCATCGACAACCTGGCGGGGATCAAGTTCACGCACGGCGACCTGCCCGATTATCAGCACGCCAGCGACCTGGGCGGGGCCCGGCTGCAGGTCCTCTTCGGCCGGGACGAGATGCTCCTGCCCGCCCTCGCATCGGGTGCCACCGGCTTCGTCGGCAGCACGTACAACTACAACGCCTGCCTCGCGATCGGTGCCGACGAGGCGTTCGCCGCGGGGCGGCTCGACGACGCGCGGCAGGCCCAGGCCCTCATCAACCGCTACATCCGCACCATGGTCCGCTTCGGGGGGCTCCCCGCGGGCAAGGTGATGATGCGCTTCGCCGGGGTCGACTGCGGACAGGCGCGGCTCCCGCTCCACCGGCTCAGCGAGGAGCAGGTGCGACAGCTGCGGTCGACCCTCGAAGAAGAAGGGTTCTTCGACCTTTCCCAATCGCTGAGCGAACCGGTCCCAGCCGCAGCCGCAACGCCTTGAACAAGCCACGCCACAACGATGAAACGCAACCCGGAGCGCAGATGAACGCAGCGATCGAGTACTTCGAGAAAACCACCGCACTGCTGGATTCGGTGCGTGAGGAGATGCCCGCGGTGGAGCAGGCGGCGGAATTGTGCGCCGACCGGATCGCGAAGGGCGGCCTCGTGTTCCTCTTCGGGTCGGGGCACTCGCGGATGATGTGCGAGGAGATGACGCCGCGGCAGGGCTGCTTCCCCGGCTTCGTCGCGATGGTCGAGCTTGCCACCAGCACCCACTCGGCGATCATCGGCAGCAACGGGCTGCGCGCGCCGCTCCACCTGGAGAAGTACGAGGGGTACGCCGAGCAGCTCCTGGACAGCTACAAGTTCGGGCCCCACGACGTCATGATGGTGATCTCCACCAGCGGCGTCCGCCCGCTGGTCGTCGAGATGGCGCTGGGGGCCAAGGAACGCGGCATGCCCGTGATCGCGCAGGTCTCGCGGCCCCACTGCGAGGACTCGACGCCCGGCCACAGCTCGGGCAAGCGACTGATCGACGTGGCGGACATCGTCCTGAACAACCACTGCCCGCCGGGGGACTGCATCCTGCCGCTGGAAGGGCTTGAGTGGATGACCGGCCCGACCTCGACCATCACCGGCGCGATGCTGATCAACATGCTGCGGTGCCGCGTCGCCGAGCTGCTGCTCGCGCGCGGCATCAAGCCGGAGCTGCTCCCGAGTCACCAGTTCATCGGCAACACGACCGCCGAGGCACAGCTCGAACGCTTTTACGAAGCGTATCGAACCAGCCTTGCCCATCTGTATCAATAGCGATCGGACTCTCACTTTGCGATCTTTGATGGGCTTCGACGTCGGCAAGACGAATATCAAGGCCGTGGCCGTCGACGCGGACGGGCGGGTGCTGTGGCGTTCGGCCGTCGCGACCGGGGCGGGGCGCGAGGCGGCGGCCGTTGCCGAAATGCTCGACGGTTATGAGCGGGAGTCTGGGCCGGCCGCGTCGGTCGGAGTGTGTGCGCCGGGTTTGGCGTCGGGCGACAACCGCTCCATCGCCTGTCTGCCCGGGGGCACGCCGCGGATCGAGGGGCTCGACTGGACGGAGCATCTTGACCGGGCGGGCGTGGTCACGGTGCTGAACGACGCGCAGGCCGCGGCCGTCGGCGAGTCGTGGGTGGGGGCCGCGCGGGGGTACGTGGACGCCGTGGTGTTGACGTTGGGGACGGGCGTCGGCGGGGGGCTGATCCTCGGCGGCGAACTGGTCAAGGGTGCCGCCGGCCGCGCGGGCCACCTCGGGCACCTCACGATCGACCTCGACGGCCCGCCGGGGTTGGTGGGGGCCCCGGGCTGCCTTGAGGATTTTGTGGGGGATCGCACGGTCGCTCGGCGGAGCGGGGGGGCGTATGCCTCGACGTGCGAGCTGGTCGCCGCGGTGGATGCCGGGCGGGAGGATGCGGCCGACGTCTGGGGCAGGAGCGTTTACGCGCTGGCCTGCGGCATCGTCTCGATCGTCAACGCCATTGACCCGCAGGTCGTGGTGATCGGGGGGGGCATCGCGTCCGCCGGTGAGACCCTCTTCGAGCCGCTGCGGGCGGCGGTGGCGCGGGTGGAGTGGCGTCCGGCGGGCGTGGGTGTGCCGATCGTCCCCGCCCGACTTGGCGACCTGGCCGGTGCGGTCGGTGCCGCGAAATACGCCGCGAATCATGCCCATTGCACCCACCGAAACTGACGCCCCGCCGCGGGCGTGCGCCGCTCGCCCCGCGCCAGCCGGGTTGCGCCCGATGCGGTGGCGGTTGTTCGCGGCCCGGGCCGTTGTGACGGTTGGGGTGATGCTGGCGCTGCTCGCATCGGTAGCGGCGGCGGATACGGCGCGGCCGGCCGCGGCCGACTGGCTGGACTGGACGCAACTGCCGGCCCCGCCCGACGGGGCCCGGGTCGGCGGGGCGTTCGTCGGGGTGGTGCAGGACCGGCTGCTCGTCGCCGGCGGCCGACGCTCCGTCGCGGGGTCGCCCGGGGGCGGCGACGCCGGGTCAAGCGATCAGATTTACGCGCTGGAACCCGCTGCCGAGGGCTACCGATGGCGGGAGGTCGGGAAGCTGCCGCACCCCGTCGCGGACGGCGCCGCGGTGGCGACCCCGGCGGGGCTGCTCATCCTCGGCGGGCGGACCGCGGAGGGGGGCACCGCCGAGGCCTGGCTCCTGAGCTGGGACCCCGCCGCGGACGGCGTGACCACGCGTTCGATGCCGCCCCTGCCCGAGCCGGCGGTCGACGCTTCGGCCGCGTTGATCGACGGCACGGTTTACGTCGCCGGGGGCCGCACGGACACGGGGACCCCGCTGGCGTCGTTCTTGGCGCTGCGGCTTGGCGAGGACGCGGCGTGGCAGACGCTGCCGAGTTGGCCCGGCGTCGCCCGGCACGGCGGGTCGCTGGTGGCGCAGCGCGCGGGTGAGCACTTCTGCGTCTTCTTCTTCGGCGGGCGTTCCGGGGAGGTCGAACTCCGCGACGCGCTCCGCTACGACCCGCGTGACGGGGCGTGGCAGCCGGTGGCCGACCTCCCGCGGCCGACGTACCTCGCCCCGGGGGTGGCGATCGGCCAGTCGCACGTCATGCTCTTTGCCGGGGCCGGCACCGCGAATCACGACCCGGACGCCGAACCGCCCGCGTCGGACACCGGTCGGGATACGCTCGCCTACCACAGCGTCACCGACTCGTGGGTGGTCACGTCGCCGGTCCCCGACGGCGTTGCCCGGGGCGTCGTGCCGTTCGCGGGCGGCTACGTCGTGCTCTCTGACGCGGCGGGACCCGACGGGGCGTCGACGCAGACGTACTGGGCCACGCTGAAAGACGTGAAGCGGGCGCTCAAGACGCTGGATTTCATCGTGTTGTTCGTCTACCTCGCGGCGATCATGGTGGTGGGCTTTCTGTTCACCGGCCGGCAGCACACGGGCGACGACTACTTTTTGGCGGGCCGGCGCATCCCCTGGTGGGCCGCGGGCCTGAGCCTGATGGCGACGCAGGTCAGCGCGATCGGCTTCGTGGCGATCCCGGCCAAGGCGTTCGCGACCGACTGGCTCTACTTCAGCGGCGTGCTGGCGTGGTTCGTGATCGTGCCGATCGTCGCCGTCGCGTTCATCCCGTTCTTCCGCAGGCTCAATGTTGTCAGCGCCTACGAGTACCTCGAATTGCGGTTCAACGTGTTCGCAAGGGTGTTTGCGTCGATCACGTTCAGCCTCGCGCAGCTCGGCCGCATCGCCGTCGTGCTGTACCTCCCGGCGCTGGCGCTCTCGAGCGTCACGGGGCTGGACATCGTCTGGTGTGTGATCGGGATGGGCGTGCTGGCGACCGCGTACACGGCGTTCGGCGGCATGGCGGCGGTGGTCTGGACCGACGTGATGCAGTCGGTCGTGCTGCTGGGCGGCGCGATCGTGTGCATCGTCTGGGTCTTCGTCAAGACCGAGACCGGCGTCGGCGACTTCCTCCGCATCACCGACCAGTACGACAAGCTGCGGCTGGCGGACCTCGACTGGGACTTCACCACGGCCGCCCTCTGGGTCGTGCTGTTGGGCAACGTCTCGACGCGGCTGGCGGCGCTGACCAGCGACCAGGCCGTGGTGCAGCGGTACATGAGCACGCCGACGCAGCAGCAGGCCGTCCGCGCCCTGTGGCTCGACGCGGGGGTCTCGATCCCCTGGGCGTTCCTGGTGTTTTTGATGGGCACCGCGCTGTTCGTGTTCTACCACACGCACCCGGCGGCGCTGAACCCGGGCGTCGATACCGACGGGATCGTGCCGCTGTTCGTTGCCCAGCAGCTGCCCGTCGGCGTGAGCGGGCTGGTGGTCGCGGCGATCTTCGCCGCCGCGATGTCGTCGCTGGACAGCGGGATGCACAGCGTCGCGACCGTGACGGTGGTGGACATCTTCAAGAAGGTCCGGCCGACGATGTCGGAGCGGGCGGAGATGCGGCTGGCGCAGGGGATCGTCGTCCTGCTCGGGCTATTTAGCACCGCCGCCGCCCTCTGGCTGGCCAGCAGCGACATCAAGAGCCTCTGGGACTTCTTCATGGAGTTGATGGGGCTGTTCGTGGGCGGCCTCGCGGGGCTGTTCTTCCTGGGGATCTTCTTCCGCTCGGCCAACGGGACGGGCGCGGTGGTCGGGGCGATCGGCAGCGGGATCACCGTCTGGCTCACGATGGTCCACACCGACGTCCACTTCTTCCTCTACTCCACGGTCGGGATCCTCAGCTGCGTCGTGCTGGGGCTGATCGCCAGCGCGATCTTCCCCGGCAGGCGGTCCGACCCCGCGCTCGTGTTCCGGTTCGGTCGCCGCGATGCCGCGGACGATCCCCCGGACAACCCGCAGCGGCCGCCGTCGGACCCATCGTGAACCCCCGCCCGCCACATCCCGGGAAGCGGCCAACGCGTCCGGCATGATCCGACCATCACCCCGGAAGAATCTTAAAAATGAACGAAGCTGAAATTGATCGAAACTCCAACCGGCTCCGCGATGACTTCAGCCGCGACGGCTACGTCTCAATCCCCGATTTCGTCGCGGGCGACGAGCTGGCAACGCTGATCGAGAACAAGGACCGCCTGCTCCGGGACGTGGTCCCGCAAATGCCCGCGAGCGCGGTGTTCTACGAAGACCGCGGCGACGCCTCCACGCTGAAACAGCTGCTGCATCTCTACGAGCACGACGATTACTTCCACCGAATGATGTTCGGCAGCCGCTTCGAGCAGCTCGCCTCGGTGCTGCTGGGCGAGGCGGTGATCGGCAAGAACATGCAGTACTTCAACAAGCCGCCGCGGATCGGCAAGGCGACGCCCCCGCATCAGGACGGCTACTTCTTCAAGCTCAAGCCGAACCACGCGGTGACGATGTGGCTCGCACTCGAAGAGGTGAGCGAGGAGCAAGGCTGCGTCCGTTACGTCGAGGGGTCGCATCGGCTGGGGATGCGGCACCACGCCAAGTCGGGGGTGCTCGGGTTCTCGCAGCACATCCTCGACTTCCCGCAGCCCAACGACCTGGACCACGAGGTCGCCTTCCCCTGCCGGGCGGGGCACTTGATCGTCCACCACTCCCTGACGATCCACTGGGCCGAAAACAACCAGACCGCCGATCGGACGCGGGAAGCCATGGGGTTCATCTACTACGGCGAAAGCGCCCGCGAGGATGAGGCGGCCCACCGAGCGTACCAGGCCCAGCTCGAGGCGGAGCTCGCGATGGAAGGCAAGATCTAGAGCAGACCCAGTTAATGTGTAGCGGGTGCCACACCTTGGCCGCTCGGGGCCAAGGTGTGCAAGCAGCCGCACACCTTGACGCGAAGCCGTCAAGGTGTGGCACCCAGCCGCTCAATGGTCACGGGTTCGACCCTCGCCCCGCTCGTGCAGGCGCGATCCGCTCTACTCCTTGAGCACGAGGTTGATCACCACGTTGAAGCGCGCGTCGTCGCCCCGGACGGACCCGGCGAGGCGGAGCCAGCCGCCGAACTGGGCGACCCGCACGAAGCTGAGCCCCTGCCCGGTGATCGTGCCGAAGTCGGTGCCCTCGTCGATCCAGTGGATCCCGTCGGGCGAGATCTGCACCCTGGCGCTGAGGCCTGCGTTCTGCCCCTGGGCCTCCTGAACGCGGATGAAGAAGAGGGCCTCCGCGGCCCAGGCGCACTCGAAGGGTTCGGTGGCGAAGTCCCCGGTGAGGTCGGTATGTCGTTCCAGCGGCTGGGTGATCGAGAATCGCAACGCAGTGGCTCCTTAGTCGCACGACACGACGATCGAGTCGATATACAGAAAGACCCGCCGGTTGGTGTCCGTCTCCACCCAGATGAACGGATTGATCAGGCCCTGGATACTCTTGTAGGGCTTGACGAGCGTCGGCTGCTGGCCGCGGAGGTCGAAGATGCGGCTGCCCGATTGCAGCTCGACGTACTCGCGTTTGTCCGAGTCGAAGGTCAGCCGGAGGTACCCCCAGTTGATCTTGTCCGGCGACTCGTTGTAGCAGAGTTGCTGCTCGCCGTCGGGCACCCACTGGAAGCCGTCGGTGCTGCCGTCGGGGTGCCGCTTGCCGAACCAGAGCGGGTCGATGCCCCGTCGGCACCAGTCGCCCTCAGTGTCGTAGGCCCACTCCCGATCGGTCACGTCGGAGGCTTGAGCGAACTGCCACTTCTTGACCAGGTCGCCGTCCACGCTGTTGAGGTAGCGGGCGGCAATGAAGTAGCGGTATTCCTCGTCCTGCATGTCGAACGACACGCCGAACGCGCGGATGTCCTGCTCGCCGATGCCCCAGCGGTCCTGCTCGGGGGTGTAGGCGAACCAGAACTCGATCTGCGTGAGCCCCTTGGGGCGGAACGCGGTGAGGCGCTTGATCGCGTGGCTCATCCCGCTTTCGTGGGGGGTTTGGCAGTAGGGGTTGGCGGTGGGCTTGGTCGCCAGCTTCAGGCTGTAGTTCCCGGTCAGCGCGCCGTGCGTTCCGGCGTACCCGAAGTTGGCGTTCGAGAGCATCGCCGGCCCGAAGCGGTGCTTGGTCATGATGCTCGGCCGCGGCTTGAACCCCTCAAGCGGGAAGTTGTTCATCAGGTCCATCCACCCCCCCTGCCCGTGCTCGAACGTGTCGAACGACAGGATGGTGGGCAGCGGGTTGAACCGGCTCATGACCGGGTCGTACGGCCGCACCGGACCCGCGGACGAGTCGCCGCGGGATGAGCTGTCTGGTCGCGATGAAGCCGCGGTCTCTCGCCCGGTGGCACTGCTAACACTTGAGGGGTTCGCCATCGCGTGATCGTTCGCTGGGGGTTGTCCGTGCGCGGGGTGCCTGGTTGCCGCTCCAGCGCCTGTTCCACGGGGCCGAGGCGTCATCTTAGGGGGTGGGTCGGTTTGTGCAAACGCCGCGGGCGGATCCGGCTCTGTTGAGAAGTTGGCACCCACCGAACCGTCACGCGAAGGTTTCGACGGGGCGTAGCCGCGGCCTAACAGGCCGCGTCGTGTGGTGTCGTCGCGGCCGGTGAGGCCGCGGCCAGGGGGTGCGTCGCGCCGTCGCGCCGTCGCGCCGTCGCGGCGGCCTTGGTGCGGTTGGTTGGGGTGAGTGGGAGACTGCGGCCGCAAGCGGCCGGGCTAAGAAGTGGGCTGTGCAATCACACGTTCGGTAGCCGCGGGACGCTATGAGAACTTTGGCACCCGCCGGCTCCGCCGTCGTTCCACGATGCGTATGAGACCGCGCCGTCACCGTGCGACGGGGGCGTCGATTCAACCCGCCGAGGCGCGGTCGACCGGAGGGGCCGGGCGGTCGCGGACCGGCTCGACGGCGAGCTCGAACACTGTGAGGTTGTGGAAAACGTGGGTCCCGAGCAGGGTCAGGACCGACGGCGGTGCTTGTTCGAGACGCTCTCGGACCTGCCGGTCCCGATCCGGGTCGTCCCAGACGATGATCCACGTCCGCCCGTCGCGGCTGGCGTCGTGGGAGATCGTCGACCAAAGCTCCTCCGTAGGTCGGGCGACGCTGAGTTCGGCCCCGTGGGGTGGCGTGGTGAGGTACCAGTTGATCGCCCGGCCGACCTGGTACGACTCGTAGGCGTCGCCCCGTTCGGAGCTGTACAGGAGGGTGTCGCGGGGCGAGAGGTGCGTGTTGAGGAACGCGGCCGCACCCCGCCAATCGTCGCGGACCGGCTCGGTGAAGTAGCTCCACGTCGACCCGAGCATGACGGCCACGACGGCGAGCGTGGCGACGGCCGGCGGCAACAGCGGCTTGCACGCGACGATCCCCGCGGCGAGCAACAGGTAGAGGCCCGGCGACGCGGCGATCAGGTACCGGTCGACGTACATCGGCTCGACCAGCCACGAGACGGCCAGGCCCGCCGCCATCGGCAGGGTGAACAGGATGCCCAGAAGCAGCAGCTCGGGGCGGCGGCCCGATGCGAGGGCCCGCCAACGCGCGGCCGCCGCCCGCAGCGCTTGGCCCGGCGTCCGCCTCACCGCCGGGATGCACCCGACGACGAGGACCGCCACCCCGACCGCCACGCCGATCGGCTGCACGTAGCGCAACCCGAGGAACAGGAAGTTCGCGGTGGTGCGGATCGGCGACCAGAGCGGGGGGCTGCTGATCCACATGATCTGATCGGCGGTGCCCGTTTCCTCGGCCTGGGTGCGGTAGATCGCGTGGACGAGGTGGTTGAGCATCGGCGTCGCCGTGATGAACAGCGCCAGCGGGATGACCAGCCACAGGACCCACGGCACCGGGTGCGGCCACCGGCGCCGCGTCAGGAACACGCCGGCCCCCATCGCCACGAACGCGAACACGCTCAGGTAATGGGCGAACACCAGCAGGACCCCGGCCAGGGCGAACCCGATCAACCACCCGGGCCGCCCCGACCGCAGCCCGCGCACCAGGGCCCAGAGGCAGACCAGCCCGAGCAGGACCACCAGGGCGTAGTACCGGTGCTCCTGGCTGTAGAAGATTTGGAACGGCGACATCGCCATGAGCGTCGCCGCGACGAAGGCGGTCGGCGTGTCGAACATGCGGCGGCCGACGACAAACATCATCGCCACCGCGGCCACGCCGAGCGTCGCGGAGAGGGACCGCAGGCCCGCGTCGCCCGAGCCGAAGGCGTGGGTCCAGAGCCACGACAGCATGACGTAGGCGGGCGGCCGGGCGATGAGGGTCTCACGCCAGACCCCGGCCCAGGGCCCGCTGGTGAGGTTGGCCATGATCAACTCGTCGTACCAGAGCCCCTCCCGCGCCAGCCCCCAGAAGCGGAGCGCCGCGGCAACGGCCAGGAGCAGCACGAGGCCCGCCACGGCACGCTTCGACAGCCCCGGCGGCGCGGGGCCGCCGCGTGTGCCGGCCGTAGGGTCTGCGGTAAAGATGGTCATGCCCTCTCCCGCGGTGCGGAACGGTCGCCCGGAGCCTGCAGGAGCACCCCTGCCTTAAGTTCGGCGGGTCGATGTCACGGCTTTAGGCGCAACCTACAAACAGCCCCGCAACCGTGCGAAAGCGGCTCCGCGGCGGGAACGATGGGCCGAATCACCCGGTCGACGCAGCATCATTCACTCACGGGTGCGTGTCTGAACAACGTTAAGCCGCACCCGAATGGTGTCGATCAGGGCAGACGACGCCCCGGCTGGTTTATCACTTCCCCCAAACCCTCGATGTGTCCCGGCCGATAGACCTACCCGTGGAACCCGCATCCTTCAACGCGCCGCGGATTCTTCTTGCTTACCGTGGGTCCCGAAGTATAGTTTTAGAGTCGCGGACGCCGCCGAGGGGGAGTTCTTTCGGGCCACGTCGAGTTTCGTCGCAAGGGTGAGGGGAGATTTTCTTGGTGGGGAACCTCGGGCCAAACGCGCTGCTGGATCACGGTCGGGTCCCCGTGGAGCGGGTCGATCCGCCGACGGGGCGGCGTCTTGGTCGGCACCGTTCCGCCCGGGATCGGGAGTCTGGCGTATGAACGTGCTCTGCATCTGTTACGAGTACCCGCCCATCGGCGGGGGCGGTGCGCCCGCGTGTCAGGGCATCTGCGAGTCGATCGTCCGCCAGGGGCACCACGTCGACGTGGTCACCAGCGGCATGCACGACCTCTCCGAAACCGAGGTGCGTCGCGGCGTGCACATCCACCGCGTCCGCTGCCTGCGCAGGCACCAGCACTATTCCAACACCCTCGAACTCCTGACCGGCCTGCTCCCCGCCTACCGGGCCGCAATGAGGCTGACGCGCGACAGGCGGTACGACGTGATCCACTGCCACTTCGCCGTGCCCTCGGGGCTCGTCGCCCGGGCCGTCGCCCGCAGGACCGGGCTGCCCTACGTCATCACCGCGCACGGCTCGGACATCCCGGGCTACAACCCCGACCGGTTCAACTTCGTGCACGGGCTCATCTCGCCCACCTGGCGATCCATCATGCAGGAAGCGGCGGTGGTCAACACGCCGTCGATCTACCTGCGCGACCTCCTGCAGTCCCGGCTCGACGTGCCGGTGGAGGTGGTGCCCTACGGCTTCTCGCCGCCGCCCGACCCCGGGGTCGAGCGCAAGGACCGGGTGCTCGTGGTCACCCGGATGTTCGAGCGCAAGGGCGTGCAGCACGTGATCGACGCGCTGCACGGGGTCGACACGCACTGGCGGCTGTGCATCGTCGGCGACGGGCCCTACCTGCCGACGCTCAAGGCCCAGGCGGCCAGGCTCGGCGTCGACGCCGAGTTCCTCGGCTACGTCCGCGGGCCGGAGCTGGTCAAGCTGTACCACTCGGCCAAGGTCTTCGCGCTGCCCTCGTCGAGCGACAACTTCCCGGTGGTTTTGCTGGAGGCGATGGCCGCGGGGTGCGCCGTCGTCACGACCTCGGGCACGGGCTGCGCCGAGGTGGTGGGCGAGGCGGGCGTGACCGTCGAGCCGGGCAACCAGCCCCAACTCCGCACGGCGCTGCTCGGCCTGATCGGCGACGCCGAGCGGGTCCGTCGCCTCGGCACCCTCGCGCAGCGGCGCGTCCGCCGCTTCCACTGGGACCGCATCGGCGGGGAGTACAAGCGGCTGTACGACGCGGCCACCGCCCCGGCCAACGCCGCCGATCCCGCCGCCGCGCCGCCCACGCCGATCCCCCTCCCGCCCCTGCCCGACACGCCGCGGGTGACGGTGCTGATGTCCAACCACAACTACGAGCGGTACGTCGGCGCGGCGATCCAGAGCGTGCTCAATCAGACCTACCCGCACTGGGAGCTGCTGGTATGCGACGACGGCTCGACCGACGGCTCGATGAAAGCGATCCGTGCCGCGGCCGCCGACGACCCGCGGGTCCGCGTCTTCGAGAAGCCCAACGGCGGGCAGGCGTCGGCGTGGAACACCCTCTGGCCCCACGCCCGCGGCGAGGTGCTCTGCCTGCTCGACAGCGACGACCTCTACGAGCCGGACAAACTCGCCACCATCGTCGACGCGTACCGGCGTCGGCCGGAGGTCGGGCTCATCGTCCATCGGCTCCGCGTCATCTCCGGCCAAGGCGAGCCCGAGCAGGTCATCCCGTTCATGACCCGGATGGAACAGGGCTGGATCGCCGACCGGCTGACCCGCCGCGGCGGGCGGTGGCGCTTCCTGCCCACCAGCGGGCTCACCCTCCGCCGCGAGGCCGCCGCGCCGCTGTTCCCGCTGGACGAGGGCCGCTTCGGCCCCTGGGCCGACAGCCTGCTCTTCCAGGCCGGGCCCATGCTGACCCCCGTCGCGTCCCTGGACCAGCCCCTCGCCCGGTACCGGCGGCACGAAAACAACTCATCCAGCGTCTCACGCTACTCCTCCCCCGCGGTCTGGCACAACCTGCACTCAATCCACAGAGCACTCAAGGGCACGAACGAGCGGCTCGAGACGCTCGGCCTCGGCCGACCCTTCGACAGCCACCGGCACCTGGAACTCCGCACCCTCGCGTTCGTCTGGGCCCGGCTGCGCGGCCGGCGCGGCCGCATCTACGGCTACCTCGGGCTCATGCGGGCGATCTTCAACGACGACCTCTACAGCCGCAAGCAAAAGCTCCTCGCGGTCCCGGTCTACGGCATGCTCCTCGTCCTGCCACAGAAGGCCCGCGGGCCGTGGCTCGGCGAAACCGTCGGCTTCAGCCGCGTCAAACACTGGGTTCAGGACGCCGCCCGCCGCCTCCACCGACCCGCACCCCCGCTCCGCCCGGCCGCGGCCGGTTGACTCACCCGGTGCCCTTCCGGCCGGCCCGGATGAAACGCCACGAGCCCCGACGGTACGCGGACCGGTCATGCCCCGCCGCTGAACCAAGCCGCTCATCCGGATGACGTTGACCACTCGTGTGTGCGGGTGCCACACCTCGGCCGCTCGGGGCCGATGGGTGACGGCTTGCATCGCACGTGCCCCACACATCGCCGCAAAGCCGGCGAGGTGTGGCACCCGCCTCCGTCACGCATGAGAATGCAGTTTGATCCGTGTTGCACGCCCAAGGCTCAACCCGACGTCACCCCCGCGCCACGAACAGACTGCTGATGCCCAGCCGCCGCCTCGCCAGCACGACCAGCCAAACCTGGCACAGCAACAGCGACACGACCGACGCGACCGCCGCCCCCAGCGCCCCGAACCGCGGGATCAACAAGAAGTTCAACACGATGTTGCTGACCGCCGACACCGCGATCACCAGGACGATGGCGTCCTGGTGGCCGCTGACGGCAAGGTAAGCGTCGACCGGGCCCGTGGCGGCTTTGGCTAAGTACCCAAGCGTGAGCGTGATCAACACGACGTGCCCGCTGATGAAGACCTCCCCGAACGTCCCGAGCAGCAGCGGCCCCGCCACGATCAGGCCGACCGCCAGCCCGAGCGAGGGGATGAACATCAAACGCGCCACCGACCGGGCAAAGCGCTGCAGCTGCAACCTGTCGCCATCGAGCCAAAGCGCCGCGAACCGCGGCGTCGCAAACGCCGCCACGGCCTGAAAGATGATCAAGGTCAGCCCGGCCGTCTTCACGCAGGCGTGAAACACCGCGACGTGCTCGGGCCCGGTCATCGCCCCAAGCATCACCTCGTCGCAGCTCCACAACAGCAGGAAAACCCCGTCTGACAACAGCAGCGGGATCGCCACGCGGAGCCAAAGGCGTGTCCTGTACACGGGCCTCGAGCCGCGGACCGTGCGCGGGACCCGCCCGCGGAAACAACCGAGGTGGACCACCGCCGTCACGACGCAAGCGCCCGCCGAGAGCGCAAGCACCCCGAGCGCCGTCGGCCGCCCGACGTACCCCAGATAGATCAAGACGCTCAAGATCGTCAGGCCCGGGACCACCAGCCGCACCGGCGCGAACGCCAGCCCGGCCCACCCGAACCCGCGCGACAGGTCCGACACCAGCACGATCACCGCCAGGAACGGGATGCTGATCAAGGCCACCCGGATCGGCGCCTCATAGTAATCCGCCAGCCACGGACGGAGCACCAGAAGGATCAGCCAACCCGCCGCCACGGAGCCGATCCCCACCGAGAAGACGAGGGCGATGCTGCGGCGGATGAGGCCGTGTAGCTGCCCTGCGCTGTCGCGGGCCAGGTACTGAGGGACGAAGCGGACCGCCGCGCCGGGCAACCCGATCGCCGCCACCGCGGCCGCGGGGGGCACCAGGCTCCACGCCATCGCGTAGATGCCAAACTCGAACGGGCCCATCCACCGCGCCAGCAGCACCTGGCTGCCGTAACTGAGCGCCGCGGCAACCACCTGGATGATCAGAACAACCACCGCGCCCCGCAGCACCAGCCGCAGGTCCCGGCCGCGCACGAACCGCCGCACTAAAAGATGATTTTGGGACAGTGGAACGCCTCTGCGTAGCGGCTACTCGAGTTGCACTCCAGCCCCCGGATCCGCAGCACCGACCAAAACGTGTCCGCCGAAAACCACGGCTTGTCGTGCTGGGTCACAAAGGTGCCGGTGATCGTCTCTACCTTCTGCCGACACATCGGCTCGTCCAGCGGCACGAACAAGCCCGGACGCCCGAGGTCCCCGTCGTATTTCGGGATCTCGTATTCCAGGATCATCTGATCCCGGAAGACGCACCGCGTCAGCTTCGCAACCAGGCGGTGGTCCTGGTGATCGTCGTTGCGGCAGTGCGTGAAGATCAGGTCGGGCGAAATGTCCTGCGCAAGCTCGTGCAGGTATTCCTTGATCTTTTCCCCCGAGTACGGGAAGAAACTGTCACGAAACTCCTTCACCGTCACTTGGCGGCTTGCCGCCTCACCGAGAAACTTCTCGGCGCTCTCCACGGCCTCCTGCATACGCGCCCCCTCGGCGCTCAGCACGACCCAGTGGACGTGAAGACCCGGCTGCTCCGCAAGCAGCCTCAGCACCGTGCCGCCGCACCCGATCTCGATATCGTCGGCGTGACACCCGATGCAGAGCACGCTGCGCACCTCCCCAAATCGCATCTTCAGCATCGCAATCTCCCTCGTGGAATCTATACAACCCGCCGCCGGCCCCAGTCCCTACAACCGCTATCGGCACATCACCGGCCAGCCATAATCCACCCGCCGCCGGTGTTCATGTTGCGGACACTCCAGATAATGGTTTGCATGTCAACGCTCGAGCGGCTGCCGAAACTTTTCGCCCGACTTGATCTGGCCGGCCGTACTCCGTTAACCGATGTTACCCGACAGCAAGTAACGAGGCACCGGCCCCGACCGGTATAGATTGGTTGATCCACGGGAACGTCGCGGCACGTGCCGAAGCGGTGCTAGCGAAGCATCGATGTCGTCGTTCCCTGCCGACGATCGAGAGAGGCACTTGGCATGAGCGATCATCAACAACCCCTCATCAGCGTCGCCCTCCCCGTGTACAACGGCGAGACCTTCATCTCCATCGCCATCGAATCGGTACTGGCTCAGACGCTGACCGATCTGGAACTGATCCTCTGCGACAACGCCTCGACGGACGCGACCGCGGCCATCTGTCGGGAATACGTCGCTAAAGACCCCCGCGTCCGCTACATCCGCAACGAGAAGAACCTGGGGGTATCTCCAAACTACAACCGCGCGTTCCACGCATCGAAAGGTCGATACTTCAAGTGGATCTCCCACGACGATGAGATGACGCCCGACTGTTTGGAGAAGTGCCTTGCGATGCTCGAGTCCCGCGACGGTGCCGTCCTCTGCCACTCGCAGGTCCATCTGATCGACGAATCGAGCGAGACCATCGAGTACTACGACACCGGCCTGGTGCGGCAGGCAGACCCCCGGCCGTCGGTGCGGTTCGGCGAGATGATCTGCAAGCCTCACCAGTGCCTTGAGGGCGACGGCTTGATGCCGCGGGAAGCCGTCGCCCGGACCGCGATCTACGGCAGTTTCCCCGGCGCGGACCGGGCGCTGCTGGCCGAGTTGTCGCTGATCGGGCCGTTCGTGAATGTGGCCAAGCCGGTGTTCCTGACGCGGGAGCACCAGACGCGGTTCCGCCGGGCTCAAACCACCCCCCAATCGCGGCTCACGACGTACGACACGTCCCGTGCGGGGCAGAAAGTCGTGGGGACTTGGGAGATGTACCAGGCCTACCGCCGCATGGTCCGCACGCACGTCCACGACCCGAAGGAGCGTCGGGCCTGCCACCGGCACCTGTCGAGGTGGTGGCTGGTGAACTGGAACTGTGCCCGGATCGCCGTCGACGTGATCTCGATCCCGTTCCCCACCGTCTTGTCGCGGGCCGAGCACTTCAAGCAAACGGTGTTTAGCCCCGAGCCCGGCCCCAACCCCAAAGCCCGCTCCCCGAAGGCATCGCGCATGAACGCAAACCCCAAAGCATCTGAATCAACCCCGCCGCTGTCGTCACCGAGATGACCGACGCCCGCCCTGCTTGATCCACATCCCGCCGCACGGGAGTAGTGGCAAACCAAACTCCCACACGTCCTGTCCCCCTCATCGGCAACTCCAAAGCATCACCGTATGTCGACGCTCCAGACCCCGCGATTCGCGTTACGCAACGGCGACCTCATCCCGTGGGACGAGGCGGTACTCCATATCGGATGCGAAGCGATCAACCGTGGGCTAAGCGTCTTCGAAGGGATCAAGGGGTACTGGGGAGCGGACGGGAGCTTTGGGCTGGTCGAGTTGAGAAAGCATTACGACCGGCTGCTAAGGTCGGCTCGACTCCTCCACATCCCTTGCCCCTGGTCTTTCGAGGAGTTTGAAAAGGGGCTGTTCCGTCTGGTCGGATCGCTCGTCTCACCCGATAGCGACATGTGGGTCCGCACCACGCTGTTCGTCGTCGAAGGGCACTGGGGCGAGGGCACCCGGGCGGACCTGTTCATGACCGCCTACCACCAGAGCAAGACGCCCCCGAAGGCCATCAACATCGGGGTGAGCACGTGGCACCGAAGCGCCGACAACGCGCTGCCGTACCGCATCAAATCCGCCGCAAACTACCAGGTCGGGCGGCTTGCGCGGATCGAAGGCCGGGCCCGCGACTGCCAGGACATGGTCCTGTTGAATCAGTATGGCCGGGTGGCCGAGATGACCGGCTCCGCCCTGCTGATCGTCCGCGACGGTCGCATCGTGACGCCCAGCGATACCGAGGGCGTGCTGGAAAGCATCACCGTGAGCTGCGCCGAGTCCATCGCCGCGGCGATGGGGGTGGCCTTCATCCGCCGCCCCGTCGACCGGACGGAGTTATATATCGTTGAAGAGATGTGCGAATGTGGCACCCTCGCCGAGATGGTCCCGGTGAAGAAGATTGACAACTACGCCGTCGATCCGGACGGCCCGATCCTCCGGGAACTACGCCGTAGATACCTCGCCACCGTCCGCGGCGAAACCCGACAGGTTCCGATCCTCATCACCCCGGTGCCGCTGTAAGCCGCACGTTTAGCTCTGCAAATTTCTGGTAGCCCGTGCTGCATGAGCACCCCGCCGCAGCATGCGAGGATTACGCCAGCCGTTCTTCAGCCAGCAGGTCGGTCTTGAGTAAAGCTTCGGCGGCTTGAACGATGATCCGAAAGTCGATGCCGGACCTATTTGAAATGGCGAGCAGGTCGTTGTTCCCGTCGGACAGATTGAGCACCCAGAGGTAAGCCATATATAACTCCTGCGGACCGGCGGCGGCCGAATCAGTCAGCAGCCCGCGCGTCCCGAGCCTCGGTTCGCCATTCGGCTTCAGATTGATCAGGACCCGGTTGTGCTCCAATACGTTGAACACTTCAAGGCATGTAGAGAGTGAATCAGCAAGCGCGGCAGGACGGACAAAGTCGGGATCGTCAGCGGACGTGTGATACTCGGGGAACTCGCCGTGGGGTGTCCGCATCAGGCACCCCACGGGAAGGTTGAAGCCGGGCGAGCAGTATTGCCGTTCGTCATACCCGTACGGCACGAAAGCCCGGACTTCATGTTCGCCTCCACGTTCAGCCAGCACGTGGGCGAAAGCTCGATCTACTTCGGCATCCCCGCGGCGGCTCTTCTTGTAAGTGATCGGCCCGGGATCACCGACACAAGTCAGCACGATGCCGTGGCGAATCTTTGAGACCCGCGACTCGTTCAACTTGAGCCAGGTGATCGCCCCGATGGTCCCGGGGATGAAGAGGAAGCGGTAGCTGTTCCTGAGAGGTGACGCCGACAGAAGATCCGCCAGCTTCGTCGCCAAGACGATCCCCGAGAGGTTGTCGTTGCACAAAGACGGGTGACAGACGTGGCAGGAGATCAGCACCTCATCCTCCGACGCCCCGCGGATCAGGACCTCCCCGTAGGTGAGTTGCCCGGCTTCAAGGGTCGAGTTGATGCAGACCTCGTAGGTCCCGTCCGGCAGGGCTTCCAGTTGGCGGTGGGAGAGGCAGAAGCCCCAGTCTTCGCGGTAGTGAGTCGCACGGTAAGGGATCCAGTCGGGCCGCTCCGGGAGCGTGTGAAGGTGCGGCCGCAGCTCCTCGAGCGTCATCATCCGGTGGATCGGGACGCTGTAGCTGACCACGTGCAGGTTAGAGCTGCGGAAGTCAATCACGCGTCGTCCCGCGCCGTCTTTGATGTAAGCGTCGCGGATGTTCCACTCCTTCGGCACCGTCCAGTCGTACGCCTCCGTGCCGCTGGGCACCTCGTGCACTTGCAGGTCGATCACCTCTTGGAGCCGTTGCAGGGTCTGCCGAACCCCGTTACCCGTGATGCTGCGGCAGATCGGGTAGAGGTCGCGCAGCAGCGCGTGCATATCCTCGCCCAAGGCATTCTCGTCAAGGCCGTCGAGCAGCTCGAACATATTCATTGCTGAGCGTCACGCAGGTAAGGAGCGATTGAATCCTTGTCGGAGAGGACCGTCACCTCCAACGGCCAGTCGATGCCGAAGGCCGGATCGTCGTAGCGGTAGCCTCGCTGCGCGCCGGGGTCGTAGCACTCGGTCATTTGATAGAACACCTCGGTGTCGTCCTCCAACGTCTGCATCCCGTGTGCGAAGCCGACGGGGATATAGAGCGCCCGCCGGTTCAATGAGGTCAATTCGACACCGAAGTGTTTTAGATAAGTCGGCGAATGCGGGCGCAGGTCCACGATCACGTCCCGGATGGCGCCGCTCGTGCAGCGCACCAGTTTCGCCTCGGCGCTCGGCCCGACCGAGAGGTGGAGGCCGCGGACCGTTCCTTTGCGGGCGTTGAACGAGATGTTGCATTGCGCTACGGCCGGGCGCAGCCCCTGCCGCTCAAAATCCCGCGCGCAGAAGCTGCGGGCGAAGAATCCGCGGCTGTCCCGCACGGGTTCTATACCGACGAGGAACGCACCGGTTAGCGGAGTTTCTTCGAAAACCATGCCGTTACGCGGGTGCTTGACTGCCGGGGGTCCAGTAGAAGTTCTCGTCGATCTGCCGCGTTTGTAGCAGGTGGCTGAGCTGTCTCAGGCGGGTGAAGCCACGGAACTGAAACGTGTCTCGGCTCATACCGATCTGACGAAACAGGTCGTAAAGCTGGCGGGCACCCCGTTGTGGCGACCACTCGCAGGCGAACGCCGGGAACGCCCCGTGGAGCTTGTCGAAGCAGACGCGGTAGCTGCGGTTGTCGGGGCTGGGAGCACCGAAGGTGACGGAGCAACCCGAAAACTCCCCAGCCACGGTCTCGGCGATCTCCCGGACCCTCAGGTTCTGTTGTGTCGTCCCGATGTTGAAGGCTTGGTCATGCACCAGCTGCGGCGGGGCGTCGAGGATGCACGTGACGGCTCTCACGATGTCGAGGAGGTGCACGATGGGCCGCCAGGGCGTCCCGTCGCTGGTCATCGTGATCTGGTTCGACGTCCAGGCGAGGCCGGCCAGGTTATTCAGCACGCAGTCAAACCGCATCCGGGGCGACGCGCCGAAGGCGGTGGCGTTCCTCATATAGGTCGGCGTGAAGCGGTTGTCGGCGAGCGAGGCGAGGTCTCGCTCGACCAACGTTTTGCATCGGGCGTACGTCGTCTGCGGATTGACTGGAGATTGTTCGTTAACCAACTTGTCGCCGGAACCGAGGCCGTAGACGCTGCAAGAGGACATATAGACGAAGCGTCGGACCCCGGCTTCTTTGGCTAATTCAGCGAGCCGGATCGACGCCTTGTGGTTGATGTCGAGGGTGATGTGCGGGGCCAGTTCGCCCGCGGGGTCGTTGCTCAATTCGCCGGCGTGGACGACGGCCTCGACGTCCCGCAGGTCCTCGGCCGCGAGGTGGCGGATGTCTTTGATCAGCGTCCGTGGCGTTGACGGTGTCCCGTGGAAGAGCCAGCCCTCGCGGTAGTAGCCGGTGTCGACGCCGATCACGTCGTGGCCCCGCCGCATCAGCGCCGGGGCCAACATGCAGCCGATGTAGCCTTCAGAACCGGTGATCAGGACCTTCATGGGGCGGCGTGAACGGCTTTATCTTCGAGAGCGGCCGAGGGTTCGAGGACGCGGAGCTCGGGGATCGGCACGACGAACCGGCCCCCCCAATTCCCAACATGTGCCATCTGCTCGACGATCTCGTCCTTGAGGTTCCAAGGCAGGATCAATACGTAGTCCGGCTTCGTCACCTCGATCATTTCCGGAGGGTGGATCGGGATGCGGGTGCCCGGGGTGAAGTTGCCCTGCTTGTGGGGGCTGCGGTCCACCGTGTAGTCGAGGAAGTCGCTCCGTATCCCGCAGTAGTTCAGGAGCGTGTTGCCTTTCCCCGGTGCGCCGTAGCCGACGACGGTCTTGCCGTCCCGCTTCACATCGATCAGGAACTCGAGGAGCTTTCGCTTCGTCTCTCGCACCTTATCGGCAAAGGCGGAGTAGGTCTTGAGGTCAAGATAGCCGAGGCGGTCCTCCCGCTCGAGGAGTCGCTCGACGCTTGCCTCCACGGTTGTTGCAGCGTTCTCCGCCAGCTTCGCGAAGGTCCTGAGCGAGCCGCCGTGGGTGGGTAATTCCTCAACATCGAAGATCGTTAGGCCGTGACTCTGAAAAATCTTGACGACGGTGGAGAACGAGAAGTAGGAGAAATGTTCGTGGTAAATCGTATCGAATTGGTTTCCTTCGATGAGCCGTTGCAGGTGAGGGAACTCGAGGGTCGCGGCCCCGTCCGAGGCAAGGAGTTCCCGCAGGCCCTTGACGAAGTCGTTGAGGTCCGGGACGTGGGCCAACACGTTGTTGCCGATGAGCAGGTCGGCTCTGCCGTACTTGGCGACGAGGTCTTTCGCGGTTCGATGGCCGAAGAAGGCGGTGGTGGTGGGGATGCCCCGGCTGACGGCGGCTTGGGCGACGTTGGCCGCGGGTTCGATCCCGCGGCAGGGGATCCCGCGTTGCACCAGGTGCTGGAGCAGGTAGCCATCGTTGCTGGCAATCTCCATCACGGTGGAGCGCGGGCCTATCTCGAACCTCTGGATCGCCACGTCGCAGTAGCGTTTCGCGTGTTCGACCCAACTATCCGAGAACGAGGAGAAGTATTGGTAGTCTTCAAAGAGGTCCGGTGGAGCGACATATTCCTCAAGCTGAACGAGAAAGCAGCTTGAACACACCCACGTGTGGAGGGGGTAGAACGGCTCCATGTGGTTGAGCCGCTCCGGCGTGACGTGCTTCTGGCACAGGGGCGACATGCCGAGGTCGACGAACGGGTGGTGCAGGGGGTGCCCACAGAACCTGCACGGCTTGGGCTCTTGCGCTTTGGTGTTCATCGGTTTTCCCAAACGGCCCACGGGGGTTTGCCGCGCTCGTACATCTCGGTGAGCTCGGTCTGCTCCTTGAAGGTGTCCATACTCCAAAAGTTTTCGTACGGGTAGGCGAGGAGTTGTTGCTGCCGGATGAGCCGGCTGAAGGGCTGGAGGACAAGTTCTTCCCCCGGTTCGATATGATCGAAGATGGACCTGCGGAAGACGAAGTACCCGCCGTTGATGATGACGCCGGAGTCTTGAACGGAACGGATGTCCTGGACGAGGTTGTTGTGATCGAAGTGCACCACGTGGAAGCTTTGGGAAGGTTTCACCGCGAGGAAGCAGCCGATCTTCCCGCTCTCGCTGAAGGTTCCGATCTGGTGCGACAGGTTGAGATTGGTGAGGCCGTCGGCGTAGGTCGCCAGGAACATCTCATCGTCGCCGAGATAGGGCTTGACGGCGCAGAGTCGCTCGCCGATGTTGGCGCGGAGCCCGGTGTCGACGAAGTGGATGCGCCAGTCGGAGATGTCTTGCGCCTCGAGCTCGACGTTCCGGCCGCCGTTGGAGAGCAGGAAGTTGTTCGACACCCATTCGTCGTAGTTCAAGAAGTATTGTTTGATGAGGTCGGCGGCGTAGCCGAGGCAGAGGATGAACTCTTTGTGCCCGAAGTGGGCGTAGTACTTCATCACGTGCCAGAGGATCGGCCGGTACCCGATCTGGACCAGGGGTTTCGGGAGGTTTCGGCCCCCCGGCTCCCGCAGCCTCGTGCCCAACCCGCCGCAGAAGATGACGACTTTCAAGGTGTTGCAGCCTTCCCGTATCGCAGGCGCGAGCCGCGCCTGGGCCTGCAACTTTTGCGGCCTGCAGGTCCCATCGGTAGATGTCGGGCCCGGGTTCAGTAAGACCGGCCAGTCGGTGAGCGATTGTGCGCGCGGACGGCGACGAGGCGGCGTTAGAGCGGGTGCTGAAGTTCTCCGCTATAGCCGCGACGCTACGCGTCGCGGACCGCGTTGCGTAGCAACGCGGCTAATGGAGAACGTTTGCGTCAACTGCTCCATACGGAGCCGCCCGGAAGGTTGATCAAGTTTCGATGGCGGCGGGGCGGTCCTGGGCGGCGCGGATTCGGGCCATGCCGGCGTCGTCGACTTTGGTGCGGCGGTCGAAGCGGTAGACGCCGTTCTCTTCCTGGAACACGTCGGTGAGCTGGGTGTAGCAGTAGCCGAACATGGCCGGGTCATCGAGCAGGACTTGGCAGAGTTTCTCGAAGCGGGAGAGGAACTCGTCTTCGGTGCGGGGGCGTTGGCCGTAGCCCCAGGACTCGGTGCGGTTTTGGCCGCTGGCGTCGGCGGCGGCGGTGTCGGGGTTCCACCAGACGCCGCCGAACTCGCTGACGAAGAACGGCTGACCGTCGTAGGTCGGCGGGGCGGGCCGGCCGCCATCGGTGTTGAACACCGGCCGACCGTCCCGCACCCCCGCGTGCCGCTCGGCGAGTGTGGCCGGGTCCTGGTCGTAATCGTGCGTGTCGGTGAGGTCGGTCTCGCGGACGGTGTGAACCCACCCGCTGACGTCGAGGACGGGTCGGGTCGGGTCGAACGCCTTGGTGGCGAGGAACATGCCGCGCATGACGTCGTCGAGCGGGGCGATGCGGCCGCGGCCGACGTTGCTCTGCTCGTTCATCGGGCACCACCCGACGATACACGGGTGGTTGAAGTCGCGGTCGACCGCCTCGAGCCACTGGGTGATGTAGGTCGGGCCGGGCACCTCCTCGTGCGGGCGTCGGCCGCGGCTGCGGCTCCAGTCGGAGAACTCGCCCCAGCAGAGATAGCCCATCCGGTCCGCGTGGTATAGGAAGCGCTCCTCGAAAACCTTCTGGTGCAGCCGTGCGCCGTTGAAGCCCGCCTCCTGGCTGAGGCGGATGTCGTCGATCAACGCCTGGTCGCTCGGCGCCGTCATGATGCCGTCGGGGTAGTAGCCCTGGTCGAGGACGAGGCGCTGGAACACGGGCTGACCGTTGAGCCGGATCGCCCGGCCGTCGATGGTGACCGACCGGAGGCCGGCGTAGCTCGTCGCGCGGTCGAGGGTTTCGCCGTCGGGGTCGAGCAGTTCGAGGGTGAGGCCGTAGAGGTGCGGGTCGTCGATGGACCACACGCGGCGGCGTTCGTCGGGGACGGTGAGGGTGAGCATCGGGGCAAGGTCGGCGACGTCGCACTCGGCGGTGGTGACGGTGTCCTCGCCGTCGGTGAGGGTGGCGCGGTAGCGGAGGCCGGCGACGCCCCGCGGGCCGTGGGGCTTGTCGAGCGGCTGGGTGATATGGAACGCGCCGTGGGCGAGGTCGGGGGTGACGCGGGGTCGGCGGAGGGCGGGGGTCGGGACGGGCTCGAGCCAGACGGTTTGCCAGATGCCGGTGGTCCGGGTGTAGAGGCAGTTGTAGTTGCCGTACTGCTCGCTCTGCTTGCCGCGGGGCCGGGTGCCCTCGTGCAGGTCACGGGCGCGGACGACGAGGGTGACGGTGGTGCCCCCGACGTCGCCGAGGTCGCAGGTGAAGGGGGTTTGGCCGCCGCGGTGGGTGTAGATCTTTTCGCCGTTGCACCAGACGGTGGCGTCCTCGTCGACGGCCTGGAAGTGAAGGAGTGTGCGAAGGCCCTTCCACTCGGCGGGGACGTCGACCTCGCGGCGGTACCAGACGCAGCGGAGGAAGTCGGTGTCGCCGATGCCCGAGAGTTCGGATTCGGGGCAGAACGGGACGGTGATGGAGGAGGTGAGGGGGCGGTTGACGAGGCCGCGTTCGACGCCCGAGTCGCCGGGGTCGGCCTCGAACTGCCACGGGCCGTTGAGGTTGAGCCAGCGGTCGCGGACGAACTGGGGCCGGGGGTGTTCGGGACGGGGGGTGTCGGTGGAGGCGTTGGGGTCGGTGGGAGCGTGTTCGGTCATGGGACGGATCAGGGTAGCGGAGACGGGGCGGGGCGTTCGAGCCGCCAGACCCGGTAATCCTCGTCGCCGAGGAGGACGGGCGGGGTGGTGTGGGGGTTGAGGAGCGTCCAGTGGCAGCCCGGGACGCGGGGCGGGAGTTGGGTGGTGAGCAGGACGACCGGCGGCGCGTCGGGCGTGTCCCAGCCGTGCCGGGCGAGGGTGTCGGGGACGCTGCCGGGCTCGTGGACGGTGTTGTAGAGGGCCCAGTCGATGGCGCCCATCGGGCGGTCGGTGGCGAGGTCGAGCAGCGGCCGGTCGAGCAGGGCGGCGACGGGGGAGGTGGCCTGGCGGGCGTTGGTGAGGAGGCGGGTGTTGGGGTCCTTGTGGAGTTGGCGGTTGATCGCCGCGGCGGCGGCGGGAGCGCCGGAGAACGGTCGGGCGAGGTCGACGCCCCACGCGGCGAGCCCGACCGCGGCGTGGACCGCGAGCAGGGCGGTGAAGAGCGCCGAGGCGCGGCGGCGGAACGCGGCGTTGTGCGGGTCCGGCGCGAGGCGCGACAGCACGGGCACGGCGGCGGGTCGGGCGGCGTGGTAGAGCCAGAGCACCGCGACGAGGAGGATGAAGTAGTGTCCGAGGTGGCGCGTGAACCAGCCGCGGAACAGGGCGAGGGAGAACAGCAGCATCGCCACGACCCCGGCGACGAAGGCCCCGCACGCCGCGGCGCGGCGGCCCAGCCCGAGCGTGACGGCGATCAGCCAAAGCACCGCAACCGCGGTCAGCAGCAGCGGCGGCCCCGCGCCCGGGAGGCGGAGGATGTTGCGGCCCCAGAACTCGGCGTCGAAGAAGTTGAGCAGCGGCAGCATCGCCTCGGCGAAGTTGGCGAGCAGGGCGTCGAGCGCGTAGGGGTTGATAATGAGTGAGGACGTGACGCCGGTGTCGCCGGTGCCGCTGCCGTCACCCGCGCCCGAGCCGGGGGTGTAGCGGACGACCTGCCAGACGCACAGCGCTGAGCCGAGGGCCCAGAGGCCGAGCCCGGCGGCGGTGTCGAGGGTTTGACGCTTCGGGGGTCGTGCGGCATACCGGGCGAGGGCGGTATCGATGAGCAGGCCGAGCATGACCGCCCCGGCGATCATGCAGCCGTAGACGCTGGTGTTCGCCGCGAGGCCGAGCAGGAGTCCGATCATCCAGAAGCGCCGCCGCGGCCGGCCGGCGAGGGCGACGGCGGCGAAGACCAGCGCGATGCCCAGCGTGTAGCCCCGGCTGATCATGCCGTACTCGAACAGGCTGTAGTACCCGAAGCACAGCAGCACGCGCTGCACCCGCGTGAACGGCGAGGCGAAGGCGATCAGCGCCGCCCCCGCGACGGCGATGATCCAGTGGATGGCCTGCATGATCCAGACGGCCGCGACGAAGCGGGACGCGGCCCAGAGGATGAGGTGCCACAGCCCCGGGTGCCCCTCGGCCGCAATGTTGCGGATCACCCCTGCGGGGCTGTCGGCGAAGCGGGCGAGCAGCCACGCCTGCGCCTCGTCACGCCAAACCTCGTGGTGGTAGAGCCCCACGGCGAGCACGAGGGCGTACGCGGCGGTGAGGAGGAACGGGAACGCGCCGTCATCGCGCGCCGTGTGTGGTGCGATAGCCGGGACGCTACGCGTCCCCGGAGGTTTAATGCGGGGACGCGTAGCGTCCTGGCTGTTCAGACGGTCGTGCACGTTCACGGCGACGAACGTCGCGGCGGAGTAGAGGAAGTAGAGCCAGTGCAGCGGCACGCCGACGAGCAGTTGCGGCAGGCCGCCGGCGCGGCGGAGGACGGCGTAGAAGCGCCGGTGCAGGATGATCAGGGCGACGATGCACGGCAGCGCCACCGCCAGACCCAGGACAACGGAGGTGACGACGACCCACCTCGGCACGGGCGGCAGGAGCGCCTCGACGCCACCGATGAGGATGGCACTCAAGCCCATCACCAAGAGTCCCGCCAGCACCGCCGACACCCGGCTCTTGCGGTCCACGTTCATGTCCGCGGGCACATCACCCATCCGGCGCAGCAGCCGCGTCCATGGCACGGCCCGCTGCCAGATGTCGGTCTTCACCATGCCCCGCAGCGTCCACCGCTTGTGGTGCGTCGCCTGCGTTTCGGGCACCAACGCGATCCGGTGCCCGGCCCGGCGCAGCCGCAGGCCCAGCTCGATGTCCTCCACCGATACGCCCGCCATCGCCTCGTCAAACCCGCCAAGCGCGGCGAAGGCGTCGGCCCGGACCGCGCCTAGGCCCGACCAGAACGTCCACGCCTCGCGGTTGGCGTGTTGGTGCGTGTGGTGGTGCAGAAGATTGCGGTAGCGGCTGACGAGCGACGGGTGCGACGGGTCGGCGTCGTAGCTGCCGAATGTCGCGGCGACGGCGGGATGATCGTCGAACGGCTGCAACAAGAGGCCCAGCGTCTCGGGGTGCACGCTCACGTCCGCGTCGACGAAGACGAGCAGGGGGGTATCCGCGTGCCTCGCGCCGAGGTTGCGGGCGACCGACCCGCCGCGTGGGCCGTGCTCGGTGTGCAGCACCGTCGCCCCGGCGTCGGCGGCGAGGCGCGGCGTCGCGTCGGTCGAGCCGTCGTCGATCACGATCACCTCCGCCGGTTTTCGGCCCGACCGTGACAGCGCGGCGAGCGCGTTGCCGAGCGTGTCGGCGGCGTTGAGCGCGGGCATGATGACGGTGAAGGGGGTCATGGGGCGTGGTATCACCAAACCTGAAAACCGGCGGGGGTGCCACACCGCATGCCGCCGCTCGGGGCGGGTGCGGTGTGCGGCCGACCGGGGGCGTCACGCCTTGCCGACCCGCACACCGCACCCTCCGCATAGCGTTCGGGAGGCGGTGTGGCACCCGCGAGGGAGGCCCAGCGGCTACCGCTGTTTGGGGACACTACTCCTCTCGCCGAGCATCTCCCGGTACAGGTCGATGAACCGCTCCACCACCACCGCCTCGGTGAAGTGCTGCATCACCCGCGCCCGGCCCGCGGCCCCGAGCGCCTCGGCGTGGCCCCGGTCGCCCAGCACGGTGAGCAGCCGGTCGGCCAGCGCGGCGTCGTCGTTGTTGGGGAAGGTGTAGCCGGTGTCGCCCTTGACGAGGATCTCGGCGAGGCCGCCCGAGTCGCTGACGATGGCGGCGGTGCCGCGCATCCCCGCCTCGGCCCCGACGAGGCCGAAGGGCTCTTCCCACCGCGACGGGGCGACCTGGACCCAGCACGACGACAGCGCCGCCTCCATGTCGGCGCGGCTGAGGTGGCCTTTCCAGTCGATGCTGCCGGCGACGCCGAGCTCGGCGGCGAGGGCTTGCAGGGGCTGCATCTCCGGCCCGTCGCCGCAGACGATCAGCCGCGCATTGGGGTGACGGTCCACCACCGGCCGCATGGCGCGGACGAGCAGGTCGACGCCCTTTTTCTGGATGAGCCGGCCGGCGTACCCGACGCTCGGCGGGTGGGTGAGCGGGGGTCGGGCGTCGCGGGCGGGCACGCCGTTGTGGATCACGCCGCTGACCGGGACGCCGCCGGCCTCGAGCCGGGCGCGGGTCCAGTGGCTGTTGGTGATGACGCGGTCGAACACGCCGCGCCAGCGGTCCCACAGCCCGTACTGGATGAGCGTTCGGGCGAGGCCCATCGGGCCGAGGCAGCCGTTTTTCATGCACGCGGCGCCCGGGCGGTCGTGGCAGGGCGAGCCGTCGGGCAGGCGTTTGGTGTTGATCGGGCAGATATAGTTGTGGTTGACCACGTGCAGGACGCTGGGGATGTCGCGGAACAGCGGGAGGATCAGCGGCGACAACTGCGACATGAACATCCGGCAGTGCACGACATCGGGCCGGAACTCGCGGAGCACGCGGCGGAGCGGGCCGGGGGCGAGGGGGTTGAGGGCCTGGGTGACGTGGTGGGCGACGCCGGTCGAGCCCCAGCACTGGTGGTCGGAGATCACCGGCAGGGGCAGCGGCTTGGCGGTGGAGGTGAACCACTCCGCGTCGTGGCCGCGCTCGCGGAGCCCGTCGCGGAGGGTGAGCGACATGAGCTCGGCCCCGCCGTTGAGCGTGCCGTAGTCGTGGACGATCAGGACCCTCATGCCGACGCGACCGGCTCGGGCGCGGGCTCCGCTTGCGGCTGTTGGGTGGACGTGCCGATGGCCGTGGTCGCGTCCTGGTTCAGGCGGTTGACGTCGTCGCGGTCGCGGTCGGTGAGGTGGCGCATGCGGTCGAACTCGAACGCGGCGAGGGTCTCGGCGGATTGGCCGGGGCCGCGGAGGAAGCCGAGGGCCTGGCCCGCGGCGTCGAGCGACAGGCCCACCGCGACCGCGGGGTAGAGCCACAGCACAGAGCGGCGGTGCTGCCACAGCTTGGGGAGCAGCACCTTGCCGCGGGCCAGGGGGATGGCGGGCGACGCGGCGGCGTAGACGAGGCGCTTGGGCAGCGACCACCGCTCGCGCTGGGCGCGGCGGGCGGCGGCGAGGCGGCCGCCCTGCACGCGCAGCGTCGCGGTGGAGCCGAGGCGCGACGGGTTGACGTGCCGCACCCGCGCGTCGGGCTCGAGGTAGAGCTCCGCCCCGTCCTTGACGAGGCGTTCGATGATGCCGCCGCCGCGGGCGAGCAGCGGTTCGAGGTCGTCGAAGTAGGGCTCGAGTGCGGCGCGTTTGTAGGTGACGTTGTGCCGGCTGACGCGGACCGCTTTGCCGCGCTCGGTGGGCTCGGTGTAGGGGCCGTAGGCCATACACTGGTTGGTCCACGACAGCGGCGAGCGGGGATTGGCGTTGCAGACGGTCGAGCCGACCACGGCCCAGTTGCCGGTGGCGTGGGCCTTGAGCACGGCCTCGGCCCAGCCGGGTTCGGGGTAGGCGTGGTCCTCGACGATCGCGACGACCGGGGCCGAGGCGGCGCGGATGCCCACGGCGGCGGCGACGTCGACGTTGTCGATCGACCCGCCGGTGGAGAGCGTTTGCACGTTCGCGAAGCCGGCGTAACGGTCGGCCGACCAATTGGCGAAGGTTTCCTTATCGGGCCCGACGAGCAGCACCTCGATCTCGGCGGCGTTGTTCAGACGGCGGACGTGGGCGAAGGTGTCGGCGACGTCGCCGGCCTCGCGGGCGGCGACGAGGACGATGGAGAGTTTCGGGGTCGGGGTACTCATCACAAACTCGTGCATCGTGCTTGAACAGTGGGGCAGGCTTCCAGCCTGCCGTCGGGCGAAGCCCGAATCGGCTCACTCCGCTCGCTGGGGCATTGGCAGGCTGGAAGCCTGCCCCACCGGAGCAACCGCTTCGGCCCGCTGCTCCGCCCGCGCGGCACGCTGCGCCTTCATATAGATCGCCACGCCCTTGACCAGCATGGCGAGCAGCCGCGCCGAGTCGGCGGGGCCGAGGCGCTCGTCGCGGCAGGCCTTGCGGTACACGGCCCAGCGATGCCGCATCGTCAGCGGGCGGGCGTTGACGACGTCGCCGTAGCCCCTCACGCTGCTGCGGCCGTAGGCGCGGCATTTGTCGAAAAACACCGCGGGGCGGTCGACCTCGAGGTGGTCGACCACGGCGTCGGGGGCGTAGACCACCGCGTCGGTGCCGTGCGCCTCGAGCACGCGGTGGACGAAGATGACGTCGGCCCCGCGGGCGACCTCGACGAACGGGCCCTGCGCGTCCCACGCGGCGCGGGTGGTGGCAAGATTGTTGGTGTGGCCGTAGTAGTAGGTCGGGTTGTCCAGGGCGAGGGTATAGGCTTCTTTTGCGTGGTCGTAGGCGGCGAGGAGCTCGATGCCCCGGCCGGTCCCGGTGGGCTTGTCGCGGCCCATGACGATCTGAACGCCGGGCGCGGCGAGGCGTTCGGTGAGGCGGGCGAGCCAGTCGGGCCGGGGCACGCAGTCGGGGTCGGTGAAGACGAGGGTACCGCTACGGGCCTCGCTCATGCCGCGATTGCGGGCGGCGTAGGCGCCCTGCTTATCCTCACGCAGCACGCGGAGCCAGGGGTGCTCCGTGGCGTGCCGCTTAGCGATGGCGACGGTGTTGTCGGAGGAGTTGTTGTCGACAAGCAGCACCTCAAACGGCGGGGCGGCACGCTGCGCCGCGAGGCCGGCGAGGCAGCGGTCAAGGTACGGCGCGGCGTTGTAGGCGGGGATGACGATGGAGACTTCGGGCGCAGTGTTGTGAGCATATTCATCCCCTAGCCGAGCCGCTACGCGGCCCCGGGGGTCGCCTTCGGGTTCGGCAAGCGATTTGGTTTCAGCGGACTCCCGTGGCCGCGTAGCGGCCCGGCTGGGCGCGTTGTTGGAGTTGCTCAGATCCTCGACCGGTTCAGTTTTGCCCGACGCGGCGCTGCGTTCGACGGCTTCGAGGACGGCGGCGGCGTGCAGGCCGACGGTCGACGGCACCGGCATCGGGCGCTTCTCCGCCACCGCTTGGACGAACGCCGCGAGCGACGCGCGGTGCGACACGTCCCCGGCACCGCGCAGCTTCTGCACCGCCCGCGACGGCGAGCCGAAGAGCTCGCTAAGCCCCGCCTTCACCTTCGACGCCCGGTCGCGTTTCACCGTCGGGCCGACGAGGCGGGCGTCGCGTTGATAGAAGCGGTCGAGTTCCAGCGTGCCGGCCTCGCCGACGATGACCATCCGGTCGGTCTCGGCGGCGGAGGTGGCGACGAAGACCTGGCCCGTGACGCCGCCGTCGAACATCACGGTGAGCGCGGCCGTGTCCTGCTCGCTGTGCCGGTCGCCGACGGTGGCGGCGACGCGGCTGACGGGTTGATCGACGAGGAACGACACGAGGTCGAGGTGGTGCACCGCCAGGTCGAGCAGCACCCCACCCCCGGCCGACCGCTGCTTCTTCCAATCCGGCGTGTCCCGCGGCGCGGTGGTGAAGCTCGACTGCACCGACAGCACCCGGCCGAGATCGCCCGCTTTGATCCGCCGTCGGGCGTCGACGACCTGCGGGTTGAACCGGTAGTTGAACCCGACGTTCAGCGTGCCCCGCGTCTCGACCTCGGCCGCGAGCAGGCCCTCCGCCTCCGCCCGCGTGGTCGCAAGCGGTTTCTCGACGTAGACCGCCAAGCCCGCCCGCAGCGCCGCTTCGGCGAGGGGCGCGTGCGTCGCCGGGGGGGTCGCGATGACCACCGCGTCAAGCCCCGGGTGTTGCAACAGCTCGGCGGGGTCGGCATACCCGGTCGCGTCGGGCAGCCGCTTCGCCACCGCGGCTCGGGCGTCATCGCTGGGGTCGGCGAACGCGGCGATACCGACGCCGCCGAGGGACGTGAGGTGGCGGAGGTGGACGCGTTGGACGATGCGGCCGCAGCCGATGATGCCGAGGTCGACGGGCATGATCTCACCGCTTCAGGACGCCTCGGCCGGCTGACGGACGGAGGACGGGGCGGGGGTGGCGGACGGAGTCGGGTCGATCGCGGCGAGCTCGTCGAGGTCGCGGTCGGCGGCGGCCTTGGCCCGTTCGTGCGGGGTCAGCCGCTCGGTCGCCTCCTTGACGTTCGCGGGCTTCTGCTTCGTCGTGACCTCTTCGTGGTAGGACCGCTCGACGTTCACGTTCCAGAGGTCGTGCGCTTCGCCCAGCAGGTTGCGGACTGCGAGCATGGCGGTGAGCATCGAGTGGTCCTGATTGTTATAGCGGTGCATGCCGTTGCGGCCGACGGTCTGGAGGTTGTCGAAGGTCTTCATGTACTCGGCGAGTCGGTCGACGCAGACCTTGTAGTTCTCGTCGTAGACCGGGTAGGCCTTGGGCTGGCGGACGACGGTCCCGCCGCGGATGTCCTTGGCGTCGACGAGGCCGAGCTGGGCGATCTCCCGGGTGGCCAGGGCGATGAGGTCCTCGTCGGACGAGTCCCACAGGCCGTCGCCCTGGTGGCAGAAGTATTCCATGCCGAGCGACGCCATCTTCGGGTCGGGGACCATGGCGGCGGACCAGCGCTTGAAGTTCTGGATGCGGCCGACCTGAACCTTGGGGCTGTGGATGTAGATCCAGTTGTCGTCGAAGGGCTCCTCGGCCTCGGCGCGGAGGCAGACGATCAAGAAGTCGCGGTAGCGGAGCCCCGCCGCGGCGTCGAGCACGTCCTGCGGCGGGACGGGGTCGAGCCGGTGCATCAGCGTGCTGATGGGCATCGAATTGATCACCGCGTCACACGCCAGCTTCTCCTGTTGCCCGTCGTGTTCGACGGTGACGTGGGTGACGTGGCCCTCGCCGTCGTGGTGGATGGTCTTGACGGCGTGTCGGGTCTTAACCTCGCCGCCGCCGTCGGCGACGCGTTCGGCGGCGCGTTCCCACATCTGCCCGGGGCCGAGGCGGGGGTAGTCGAAGGTGGTGATGAGCGAGGTGGTGTCGTTGCTGCCGGTCAGCGCGGTGATGATGGCTTTGGAAAAGCTGAGGTTCTTGATGCGTTGCGCGGCCCAGTCGGCGCGGATCTGCGTGCAGGGGATGCCCCAAACCTTCTCGGTGTAGGTGCGGAAAAAGTGCCAGTACAGCCGGCCGCCGAAGCGGTTACTCACCCACTGCTCGAAGTTTTCCTCGACGCCCGAAGGCTTGACCTTCCACTTGAAGTACGACAGCAGGATGCGGAGGCTCTCGTACGGCCCGAGGTTTCTCAGCGTGTTGGGGATGCGCAGCGGGTAGTCGTAGAACTTGTCGCGGTAGAAGATGCGGCTCTTGCGGGGGACCTTGATGAAGTCGTCGCCGCCGACGTCCTTCCACCACGCGGCGACCTCGCCGACCTTGGTGAAGAAGCGGTGCCCGCCGATATCGAAGCGGTAGCCGTCGCGTTCCTCGGTGCGGGAGATGCCGCCGAGCTTGGACGACATCTCGAAGACGGTAGGCCTGACACCCTGTTTGGCGAGGTCGACCGCGGCGGTCAGCCCGGCGGGGCCGGCCCCCACGATGAGGACGGTCGAGTCGGGGTTTACGGTGACGCTCATTACGGGGTGATCAATCCTGTAGTCCATGGTTCCGGCAGCCCACTTGCCCGTGTTGAAGCCCCCGTAATCGGTCGTCAACCCGGCGGACCCCGAGGTGTCGGGCCGTCGTCGCAAGCGGCGAGCAAGTTGGATGTACCCCTGCGGTGTCGGGACCCGGTGGGGGCCTTAGCGTCGCTCCGGGGCGGGCCGCGATATTACCATAGGCGGGGCGGGGCGATCAGGGCGTAGAGCGGCACATCGTTCGCGTAATTTGAACCCGGGGGGCGATGGTGGGCGGACGACGTGGCCGGGCCGCCACCGGCTGGTACGATGCGGTGATGCCCGGCCTCTTCGACGGCACCGCGCTGCAGCGCCCCGTGACCTGCCCGGTGTGCGGCGGGGCGGTCGACGACTGCCGCTGCCCCCGCGACGCGGCGGGGGCGGTCTGCCCACCCGCGGACCAGCCCGCCCGGGTCCGGCGCGAGCGGCGGCGGGGCAAGTGGGTCACCGTGGTCTACCAGCTCGACCCGGCGGCGAGCGACCTGCCGGCGCTGCTCAAGGAGATGAAGGCGGCGTGCGCGGCGGGCGGCACCGTCACCGCCGACGGCCTCGAGCTGCAGGGCGACCACCGCAACCGGGTCCTCGCGGCGCTGCTCGAGCGGGGCTACCCGGCAAAGGCGGCGGGGGGGTAACGGCCTCACGGCCACGACGTGGACCAAGCCGCTATCGCACCTTCGCAGCAACCTCAGCCGTGCACCGAAGCGATTGACGACGCATCCGGGACGAACTCGAACGGGAGCGCGACCGAAGCGACGTCGACCCCGGGCTGCTCGATCTTTTCGACCAACATGGTTGAAGCCCGGAGGCCGATCGAGTGCTCGGGGCAGAGCACGGTTGAGAAGTTGCGTCCGCAGACCAGGGTCTTGCCGCCGAACCCGATGACGGAGAGCTGATCGGGGATGGAGAGGCCGCATTGTACGGCCGCCAAGGCGATGGCGTTGATGTCCCCCGGGCCGTACGCCACCACCGCCGTCGGCGGGAGGTCGTCGCAGAAGCCGTGGATCAGCCGCCCGAGCCGTTCCGCGGGGTCGCCGGTATCGCCCGCCGCCGGGTAGAACGTTTGGAGCGTCAGGCCTGCCTCGGCCAAGGCGTGAGCCAGGCCGCTGGGCCGGTCCGTTTCGCTGTAGTGGCCTAACCCCTCCGGCTCCCGGAAGAGGCTGACGTACGCGATCCGCCGGTGTCCACGCTCCAGCAACGCCCGGCCGGCGGTGACGCCTGCGGCGAAGTCGTCGGGAAACACCGCATTGTGCTCGACGCGGCGGTTGATCCACACCGACGGGATGGAGTACCAGTCGACCAGCTCCGCCAGGCCGTCAGGCAGGTGCTTGTTGTAGTTGAGCACCAGGCCGTCCGCGGCCCAGTCCTTGAGGAGGCGGGGCATGTTGCCGATCAGCACCTCGTCGCTCAGCACGTTGACCGCCAGGTGCATGTCCCGCCGCTGGAGCCCTTCGGCCAGGCCCCGCAGCACGGCCTCGGGGAGCGTGCTGCGGCCCGGCTCCAGGGCGCTGAGCACGAGCCCGGCGCAGCCCTGCCTGCCGCTCCTCATCGCGCGGGCGGCGCTGTTGGGCCGATACCCCATCTCCCGTGCCGCCTCGACCACCCGCGTCCGCAGGTCATCACTGACCCGCGTGTTGCTCGACCCGCCGCTCAGGACCGTGCTCACCGTCGAACGGGCGACGTTCAACCGCAGAGCGATATCTTTCGTCGTGGCTCGCCGTGGCGACGGGTCGGGGGTGGGGGGAGCGGGGGCAATCACGTCATCTTACTCCAACGTAAACCGTCTGCGATTCTCGGAAGAAGCCGGTTGACATCCCTGCCGACTGAGTGTACGCTAACTGAACGTAAAGTCATGGGCCTTTTCGAGAATTCTCCGATTCAAGCCCCTGACGGGATTTAGTGGGCAACAGGCTCGGCCCGTTCGGCCGAACGTCCTGGCCCCGCCGACTCGACCTGATGGCAGCAGGACCGCCCGCCGCTCTCGATGGTGCGAATGTTTCGACGGTCAAGGTGTTCTTCTCCGTCACCCCTCTCTTCCGCGTCAAGGAGTCCCCGATGTCGCCACGTGATTCTGGATCAAGATCGCCCCGTGCCGGTTTCACGCTGATCGAGCTGCTCGTGGTGATCTCGATCATCGCGCTGCTCATCGCGCTGCTGCTGCCGGCCCTGTCCTCCGCGAGAGAACAGGCCCGCTCGACCACCTGCGCCTCGGGGATGCGGCAGGTCGGCATCATGTTCGCCAACTACCAGGCCGAGAGCAAAGACGCCCACGTTCCGGCGCTCCAGGGTTCCGGGCCTAGCAACACCTGGCGTGACCGCCTGGTCGATATGGGCTATATCGACAACAAGTTGCACGTCGCGACCACGCCCAACGTGAACCGCGACCAGGCCCAGTTGTTCTGCCCGACGAACGAAGACATGGGCACAAACGACGTTTGCTGGGGGATGCCCTACAACCCACAGGAACGCCCACGCACATGGCGGGGTGTCGGCGGCAAGGTCGACGGTGGGAGGTTCTTCTTCACCTATGGCTATGAGATCGGGCTCCCGTCTGACACGCTTGCCCTCATGGAGTCCCGGGATATTGTGCCCCAAGGCTATGTAGGAGCTCACCACGTCAACCAGTGGCGGACGTGGATCCACGGCGGTGGCGGCAGGCCTTACCAAACGGGGAGCTCCAACTTCCTGTTCGCCGACGGCCACGTTGAAACGAACCCCGAGAACTGGCTGCGTCACTTCTTCCAGACCGACCCAACCTGGATCTACTGGGTTCAAGCCAAAAAGAACGTCCCCCGGCCGACGAGCTGAGCCCGCCTCTCCCCGCCCCCCGTCGCGTCTCGGACGCGGCGGGGGCGGTGTGTCGGCCAAGCGAGCAGCCGGCGGTTGAGCGTTTAGCGCCGCGACTTGTCGCGTCGGGTCGAACCCGCGACATGTCGCGGCGCTGTGGGTTAAATTCACGAGCGGCTTGAAAGGTTGCTGGTGGGGCAGGCTTCCAGCCTGCCGTTGGGCCGGAGGGCCAAGTTCGCTCTCTACAGGTTTGGACTGCGCCCGAGGGCAGGCTGGAAGCCCGCCCCACCAAGGCTGTGAAGCAGGCTCGAAACGGCGGGATCCCCCCGATCGTGACGCGACGGGTCGCCGCGTTAAGCCGGGCGCGTCACCACGCCCCGCCGGCCTTCTTCGTCCCGCAGAGCGCGACTTCCATCCCCATCGCCTCGGCCATGGCGGCCTTGGCGAGCAGGGCCTTGTCCGCCGCCGCGGCGTCGTCGGCGTAGACGCACTGGATGTGGTTGGCCTGGTGCCGCGCCATCATCTGGTCGCGGCTGACGCCGTAGGTCACCGCGTGCATGATCGGCCACTGCGGGGTCGTCTCGTCCCACCGCCGCTGGGTCTCTTCCTTGGGCAGCTCGATCACGCCCGCCCGGCCGAGGTCCATGCACAGCCGCACCTTCCCGCCCGGACCCGGCGCAAGGAAGATGCGCGACCACACGATCTCGCCGGGCTTGGCAATCCCCCGCAGCGTCGACCCGCCGTTGGGGAAATACATCGCCGGCTGGCGCAGCCCGTCGCTGCCCTTCCACCCGTCGATGTGGTGCGCCGGCGGGGCGCTGCCGCTGATGAGGAACACCCAGACGTACTCGTCGGTCGTGCCCGTGGGGTCGTCGTCGCCCCAGCGCAGGTCGTGCAGCGTGTTCTCCACCGGCTGGCCGAGGGCCTTGTGCAGGCGGTAGGTGATCAGCCCGTCGAGACCGGCACACTCGTCCACCTCGTTGAAGTGCGGCAGGGGCTCGCCCGCAAACAACTCACGCTCCCCGTCCCGCGAGTACACCGGCGGGCGGTCGGCGTTGTTCAGCGTCCCCTCCACCAGGTCCGACGCGGGGGCGAGGTCCTTGAGCCCCTGCTGGTACTGGATCCCGATCGTGCTGCACCCGTAGTCGTCGGCGATCCGCACGGCCGCGATATACATCCGGCACTGGTCGAGCACCTGGTCCTCGGTGAGGTCTTTCTTGTGTTTTGCCTTCTTCGGGATATGAAAATTGAAACCCTTCTCTTGATACCAATTGTAAACCTTTTTCGCCTCCTTCTTTTTGACCTGCGTCATCTCGTAGTAGAGGGCGGACTGGCTGAGGCGTTCCTTGAACACGCCGGTGGGGTTCAGGAGGTCATCGGGGATGATGGCGTTGAACATGCCCATGCACCCCTCGTCGAAGACGCCCATGATCGCCTTCTCCCGGCCGAGCGTTTCCGCCAGCTCGACGCCGACCTTCTTCGCCTCGGCCGGGACCTTGACCTGGCCGAGCTTGGTGACGTGGCGCGTCGGGTGGGTGCACCGGCCGGTCTCGAGCCACTTCTCGAGGCGGGTGAGGAAGTAACTGTCGGTGAAGTCGTCGCTCCAGAGCGTGGAGTATTTCACGCCGGCTTTGGTCAGCGAGCCGTTGAGGTTGAGCATCCCCACCAGCCCCGGCCAGGTGCCCGACCAGTTCGCCACCGTCAGGATCGGCCCGCGGTGGCTCATCAACCCCGCGAGGATGTGGTGCGAGTACTGCCACACCGCCTCGGCAACGATCAGCGGCACGTCGGGGTCGAGGGCGCGGAACACCTGCATGCCCTCCTTCTGCGACTGGATGAAGCCGTGCTTCTGGTCCTCTTTATAAGGATGCGCCCGCTCAAGGGTGTAGCCGAGGTCGGCCACGGCTTCGGTCAGTTTTTCCTCCATCGCCTTCTGCGCGTCCCAGCATGTCTGGTTGGCGGAGAGGCGCAGGTCGCCGTTGGCGATGAGCTGCACGGTCTTGTTCTTTGATTGCTTGGAGGAGCGGCGGGCCATGGCGGGTTCCGGGGTTGGATGTTGAAAGCGGAGGGTCAGGGTACCCGCAACGGAGCGCCAGTACCAAGTTGCGTCGGCGCGCCGCTTGCGGTTAGCGCGGGGTGCGCTATCCGCAAGCGTGAGTTGATAGAAACCGACGGTACGTACACATCGCCCAAAGCGGCGAGGTGTGGCACCCCCGCAGATGCACTTTCCGCATGAAGCGACGCGGCTCTGCCGCGCATGGCGTCTCGGTTATCGGATACGGCGCGGCAGAGCCGCGTCGCTTCATGCGGAGCCGGGGGGGTCTTGAGGGACGGGGGGGGCGTGGTGCGGGGTCTCGGTGAGCAGCAGGCTCAGCACCTGCGCCTCGCGCCGCTTGAGCAGGCGGCGTTCGACCCGGCCGAGCGGGTTCTTCGCCGCGTCGAGCTTCTCGATCAGGGTGCCCCGCCGGTACAGGTCCGGGATCAGCGGGTGGATGTAGAACTGCCGGCAGACCGTCGGCGTGTTGCCCAGCGCCTTGGCCGTGGCCTTGACGGCCGCGGCGTAGTTCTTGTCGGCCTGCTTCTCGGTCTCGGCGGGACCGAGTTCGTGCAGCGCCTCGGCCGCGAGGACCGTGCCGTTCCACGTGCGGAAGTCCTTGGCACTCAGGTCCAGGCCCGTCGTCTCGCCGAGGTATTCGTTGATGTCGCCCGACCCGACGGGGTGGACCTTGCCGTCTTCGCCGACGTACTGGAACAGCCGCTGGCCGGGCAGCTCGCTGAGGGTTTTGGCGGCCTTGGCGAGGCGGCGGTCCTCGACCGAGACCTCGTGCTCCTTGCCGGACTTGCCGACGAAGTGCAGGTTGATGCGGCGGGTGGTGACCTCGACGTGGCGGCTGCGTAGCGTGGTCAGGCCGAACGTTTTGTTCTCCGTGGCGTACGCCTCGTTGCCGACGCGCAGCAGCGACGACTGCATGAGCTCGAGCGCAATGGCGACGACCTTGTCCCAGTTGAGCGAGCGGCGGCGGAGGTCCTTTTCCACGCGCCGCCGGACCGCGGGCAGGGCCGCGCCGAACACGGCCATGCGCCCGAACTTCAGCTCGTCCTGCACGAGGCGGTAGTGCTCGTGGTAGCGGTAGACCTTGCGTTGTCGGTCGTCGCGGCCGGTGGCCTGGAGGTGGCCGTGCGGCAGGGCGCAGACCCAGACGTTCTGCCACGCGGGGGGGATGACGATCCGGTCGATGCGTTCGCGTTCGTCGGGGTCCTTGAGCGTCTTGCCGTCGAGGCCGAGGAACGTGAACCCCTTGCCGCAGCGTCGCCGGGTGTAGCCGGGTTCTTCGTCGGTGACATAGATGAGCTTCACGGAAGAATCGTCGGCCATCGCCGATGCTAGGCGGGCGGTGGGGGGGGGGGGTGTGCAACATCCTCGATGGAACAGCCGCGGGCTCCCAAGCCGCGGCCACCGAGTGAACATACCAATGATTGTTTCACGGGCGGCGACCAATCCTGGTGGAGCAGGCTTCCAGCCTGCTTTCGGGCGCAGCCTGAAGTCGAACGCAGCGCACTTGGTCCTTCGGGCCAACGGCAGGCTGGAAGCCTGCCCCACTGGAAACCCCGGCCTCGGCCGTGAAACAACCTCCTAGCCGCGGCGACTGGGTGACGTCTATCGGAATGTTGAGCCGCGCCACCGCGCCGGTTAAACTGCCGGGCTTCGCGCCGCGCGGCCCGTTCGGCCCCGCCCCGCGACCCCCGAGGAGCGACGCGTGCAACAGGCGATGGCCATCGACAAGGCGGCGGCACTGGTGGAGGCCCACGCTTACGTCCGCGCGTTCCAGGGCGCGGTCGTCGTCGTCAAGATCGGCGGGTCGATCATGGACGAGCCCGAGGCGCTCGCGTCGCTGGTGCAGGACGTGTGCTTCATGGCGAGCGTGGGGATGCGGCCGATCCTCGTGCACGGCGGCGGGAAGGCGATCAACGACCGTATGGCCAAGGCCGGCCTCGAGCCGCAGTTCGTGCAGGGCCGGCGGTACACCGACGAGCGGACGCTCGCGCTGGCCGAGGACGTGCTGGTTAATCAGATCAACCGCCAGATCATCGACCTGGTCAAGGACCACGGGCACGAGGCGATGGGGCTGCACAGCCTGGGCAGCTGCGTCGTGTTCGGGCGGAGGCTGAAGCTGGCGGGCGAGGGCGGGCGGCAGATCGACCTCGGGCTGGTGGGCGAGGTCGACCAGGTCAACGCGCGGCTGTTGCGGGCGGTGCTGGAGACGAAGCTGATCCCGGTGGTCGCGCCCATCGCGCGGGACCGGGCGGGCGGGAAGCTCAACATCAACGCCGACTCGGTCGCCGGGCACGTCGCCGCCGCCATGCCCGCCGAGAAGCTCGTGCTCGTCTCGGACACGCACGGCATCCGCAAGTCCGGCGACGTCGACGACCTGGCCAACCACCTCGACCGTGCCGAGATCGCCGACCTGATCGAGCGCGGCATCATCACCGCCGGGATGCTCCCGAAGGTCGAGGCCAGCCTCACCGCCGTGGGCGCCGGCGTCCGCAAGGCCCACATCATCGACGGCCGCATCCCCCACGCGCTGCTGCTGGAGGTCTACACCGATACGGGGATCGGGACGGAGATCGTGCTTTAGGCGCTAGCTGCAAGGCGCTAGGCGCTAGGAAAGGCAGCCTCGTCTCAGACCGCTCCCCTCCGCTTGCGTCTTGCTAGGCCCTAGCGCCTAGCGCCTAATAGCTACATGGCCGCGCAACACTTCCTCAACATCGCCGACCAGTCCCCCGCGATGCTGCGGCACATCCTCGACGTCGGGTGGCAACTGCGCGAGCAGAGGGCGCGGGGGGAGGCGAACCCGGCGGTGCTGGCGAACAAGGCGCTGGCGATGCTGTTCGAGAAGCCGTCGCTGCGGACCCGCGTCAGCTTCGAGCAGGCGATGAACGAGCTCGGCGGGCACGCCGTCGTGCTGGGCCGGGACGAGGTGGGGCTCGGCAAGCGCGAGGCGGTGGGCGACGTGGCCCGCGTCCTCAGCGGGATGGTGCACGGCATCGCCGCCCGTGTGTTCCGCCACGAACACCTCGTCGAGCTCAGCCAAAGCTCGACCGTCCCGGTGATCAACATGCTGTCGGACCGTGGACACCCGGCCCAGGCGCTCGCGGACATCATGACCATCGCCGACGAGTTCGCTCCGGGTGACCACGACCTCACCGGCCGGCACGTCGTGTTCGTGGGCGACGGGAACAACGTCGCGGCCAGCCTCGCGTCGCTCTGCGGCAAGCTCGGCCTGCGGTTTACCTTGTCCTGCCCGCCGGGGTTCGACCTCGACGTGCCGGGCATCCGCACCGTCACCGACCCGCACGACGCGGTGCACGATGCCGACGTGATCTACGCCGACACGTTCGTCTCCATGGGCGAGGAGGACCAGAAAGAGGCGAAGGTCAAGGCCTTTGCGGATTACCAGGTCAACCGCAATCTGCTCGCCTCCGCGCCGCCGTCGGCGATCGTGCTGCACTGCCTGCCGGCGTACCGGGGCGTCGAAATCACCGACCAGGTGCTCGACGGCCCGCGCTGCCGCGCGTTCACCCAAGCCCACAACCGCCTCCACGCGCAGAAGGGCCTGCTCGCCGTGCTCATGGGTGGGGGGTGATTGTCTCCACGAAGCGACGCGGCTTCGCCGCGTACTGCGCGGCAAAGCCGCGTCGCTTCATGGGAAAAGTACAAACCCGGCACCACTTCGGCGTCGTACCATAACGGTGCCCATGCCCGACCCGACCCCGATGCCCGCGCCCCGGCCCGACGACGCGCCCGACCCGGACGATGCCGGCGACGCCCACCGCGTCGTCATCGTCGTGGGCAGCCACCTCCGCGCCGAAGCGGGCGACCGGCCCCTCGCGTACAAGCTCCTCGGCGAGATGGAGAAGTGGAAACGCCGCCACGCCAAGCGGCTTAACGTCGAGATCGACCCGGTGATCTGCTGCGACCTGTGGTACCTCAACCACGAGGAGCTGCGGCGGCGGCCGACGGTCTGCATCGGCGGGCCGGGCGTCAACGCCCTGTCGGCGTACCTCGCGCAGCACCTGGGCAAGGACTCGATGGACGCGGACGTGCTGTTGCAGGTCGACCCCGACTTTACCGACCTGCAGGCGTGCATCTGGGGCACCGACCGCCGGCTGACGGCCCACGGGCTGCAGGTGTTCATCGACCGCTACCTCGACGGCTACCTCCGCGCCGTCGCGACCCAGGTCGAGCCGCGGGCAGAGTGAGGGAAACGGAAGGCACGGAGGCAAGAAGTTGCTTCGACGGGGGTGCCACACCTCGCCGGCTTTGCGGCGATGTGTGCGGGTGGTCAAAGGAATAGCGGCTTGGCGATGCGCACACATCGCCCAAAGCGGCGGGGTGTGGCACCCGGCGGTCCTGAATGGCTTTGCCGACCGACGGGAACAGGCTCCTATCATCGCCCGTGACGAAGTCCTCTTCAACCCCTACCGACACCACCCCCCGCGACGCCGCGGCCACGCTCGGCCGCGGCGGGCTGGTCGTGCTGCCGACCGAGACGGTGTACGGCGTCGCCGCCTCGGCCGCGTCGGCCGAGGCGCTCGCGGCGCTGCGGGCGATGAAGGGGCTGCCCGACGACCACGTGTTCACCCTGCACGTCGCCGACGCCGACGCCGCGCTGACGGTGCTGGGCCAGGCGAGCGGCGCGATGCGGCGGTTCATCCGCAAGGCGCTGCCCGGTCCGGTGACGCTGCAACTGCCGGTGGGCGGGGCGTTCGCCGCGGCGTGGCCGGGGGCGCGGCAACACCTGGTGCGGGATGGGCTCGCGGCGATCCGCTGCCCCGACCACCCGCTCACCGCCGAGGTGCTGGCGGGGGCGATGGGCCCGGTGGTGATGACGGGGCTCCGCCGCGCCGACGGGCGGGGCGTGACCGACGCCGACGCCGCGCGCGACGCGGCGGGGGACGTGGTCGACGCGGTGCTCGACGGCGGGCGGTCGCGGTTTGGCAAGCCGTCCACGCTGGCGGAGGTGCGGGAGGAGGGCGGGCGGGTGACGGTCAGCGTCAAGCGGCCGGGGGTGATCGATGGCAGAATGCTCGAGAAGATGACGCGGTTTTACCTCCTGCTCGTGTGCACCGGGAACACCTGCCGCAGCCCGATGGCCGAGGCCATCGCGCGGGACCTGCTCAAGGATCGGCAGGACGTGACGGTCGGGTCGGCGGGGGTATCGGCGTACGACGGGGCGGCCGCGAGCGCCGAGGCGGTGCAGGCCGCCGCGGCGCTGGGGCTGGACCTGTCGCGGCACCGGTCGCACGGCCTCACCGCCGAGTTGATCCACCGCGCTGATCGCATCTTCACCATGACCGAGCCGCACCGCCGCGCGGTGCTCGCCCAGTCGCCCTCGTCGGCGGGCAAGGTCGAGCGGCTGGACATCGGCGGCGACATCGTCGACCCCATCGGCGCCGACCTGGCCACGTACCGGGCGACGGCGGACCAGGTCCGCGCCGCGCTGCGGGTGCGGCTGGCGGAGTTGGAGTTGATCGACGCGCCCCCCTCTTAGCCCGGCCGCTTGCGGCCGCGGTGTCACGCATCCTGTCGGGGGCTCACGCAGTGGAAGGATTCATTGGCCGGGGTAGCCGGGGCTGACGCTTTGGGAAGCCCCGGAAGCGTCACCGCAAGGCGGGTGCATGGCAAGGGGTTCCGGGGTATCGAAGATTCTGCCCCGGCCACCCCGACGCGGCATGACGTGTAAAGCGACGTACACACCGCGCCCTCCGCAGAGCCTCCGGGATGCAGTGTGGCACCCGTTGTGATGTCGACCGCCGCAAGCGGCGGGGCTAAGCGGGGCGACTGCCGCGCACGTTCGTGGCCGGGCTTTATGATGCGGCGATGCCCGACGCTGCGCACCGTGTCCGACTCGAGGGGGTCGACTTCGGCGAGGCCCTGCCGTTCGTGCGGCTGGCCGAGTCGTTCCGGATGGCGCTGCAGCCGACGAAGCTGTTCATCGCGTTGATGATGGTGCTGCTGGTGTACTTCGGCGGGGTGACGCTGGACTTCATGTGGGGGGTGCAGGCCGCGGGGCCCGAGCGGTTGCCGGTTGGGACAAGCAACGTCGCGCCGCTGGGCGGCGGGCTCGGGTCCGTCGCGTCGATGCACCGGGACTACCACATTTTCGACCTGCTGGTCCGGGACGAGCTCGGCGCGTTCGGCCGGCTGCTGGGCTCGGCGACGTCGCTGAACCTCGGGCTCACCCGCGGGCCCGGCGGGTTCGACCGCGGCGTCCTTGGCGCGGCCACCGATATGGCCGTCGACACGCCGACGTGGCTGTGGACGCACCACCCGTGGTTTTTCCTGCTGTTCGGGCTGTACGCCGGCACGGTGTTCTTCGTGCTCGGCGGGGCGATTGCGCGGCTGGCGGCGACGCAGGCGTGCGCGGGCCGGTCGGTGGACCTGCTGGCGGCGGCGCGGTTTGCCCGGCCGCGGGCGCTGTGGCTGGTGCTCGCGCCGGCGCTGCCGCTGCTGATGGCCGGGGGGTTGTGGCTGTTCCTCGCCGTGGTGGGGTGGGCGCTGTTCAACCTGCCGGTGCTCGACATCGCCGGGTCGCTGATCTACGGCCCGCTGCTGTTTCTGGGCTTCCTCGCCGCGTCGCTGGTGCTGCTCACCCTGCTCGGAGCGGGGCTGTTCTGCGCCGCCATCGCGGTCGAGGGGACCGACGCGTTCGACGCGGTGTCGCGGGTGTTCTCGTTCCTGATCTACCGGCCGATGCGGTTCTTCTTTTACATGTTCGTGGTCGTGGTGTACGGGGCGCTGACGTACCTGATCGTGACGCTGGTGGTCGGGCTGACGCTGTGGCTGACGGCGTCGGCGGCGGGGGCGTGGTCGGACGGGTTCGGGGTGATCCACGACGCGGCGGTGCGGGAGCGGCCGGTAACGGGGGACGGGAGCACGGCCAACGTCGCGGCGTGGTGGGTGAACATCTGGGAGAAGCTGCTGTTCGCCGGGACGCTGGCGTACGCGGTGAGCTATTTTTTCACGTCGCAGGTGTGGGTGTACCTGCTGATGCGGCGGGCGAGCGACGCGACGGACTTTGCGGACTACGAGCCGGAGCCCGAGCCGGCGGCGGCGGGGGCGGACCCGCTGCTGTCGGCGGAGGTGCTGGACGCGGGGGGGAAGGTTGAGCCGACGGGGGAGCCGAGCGTTTAGCGGGGGGCGTCAGCGCCATGCGACGGGTGCCACATTGCATCCCGCCGCTCGGGGCGGGTGCGGTGTGCGGGTACGAGCGTGGCTTGACGGGGCTCGCTGCCTGCACACCGCACCCTCCGCAGAGTCTCCGGGGTGCAGTGTGGAACCCAAGGTTGTCGTTGAACTACAGGCAGACGTGAACGTATGCGATGTTTTCTGGTGATCTGGTGGGCGGTGCTGGTGGCGGCGCTTGCGGCGTGCAGCGGGTCGAGCGAGCCGTCGGGGGAGGGGGGCCGCCGGATCGTGTCGCTGAGCCCGGTGGTGACGCAGGTGTTGATCGAGCTTGGATTGGGCGACGAGATTGTCGCGGTGGGGGACCTGGACCCGCTGGCACCGGCGGGGGTGCCGAGCGTGGGGGGCATGGTGGACGTGGACCTGGAGCGGTTGCTGTCGCTGCGGCCGACGCACGTGCTGGCGACAAGCGGGGCGGCGGGGCTGCCCGCGGAGCTGCGGCGGCTGGCGGGGGAGGGGGCGTCGGGTGAGGGGGGGCGGTTTGAGGTGGCGGACTTGGGGTATCCGGATGAGGTGACGGACGTGGCGGACGTGATCCGGGGGGTCGGGGTGGCGGTGGGGGAGGGGGAGGCGGCGGAGCGGCTAGCGATCGGGGTGCTGGAGCGGCTGGGGGCGTTGGCGAGGCGGACGGCGGTGGGGGCGGTGGAGGGGAGGGGGGGGGGAAGGCCGCGGGTGGTGTTGGTATTTGCGACGGGGCCGGTGGTGGCGTCGGGGCCGGGCACGGTGCTGGACGAGGTGCTGACGATCGCGGGGGGGGTGAACGCGGCGGGTGGCGCGGCGGTGTCGGCGGTGACGTACGACCGGGAGGGGTTGATCGCGCTGGCGCCGGATGCGGTGTTCCTGCTGGAGCCGGGCGGGGCGGCGTTGAGGGAGGGGGACCCGAGGCGGGACGCGGTGCCGGCGGTCGACCCGGGGCGGGTGTATCTATTTAATGGAGCGACGGTGCTGATCCCCGGGCCGTCGCTGGCGGATCTGGCGGAGGCGATGGCGGGGGTGTTGAATGACCTCGGGAGCGGGTCGGACGCGACCACGCAAGCGTTGGGGGTATCTTCCGGATCACGTTCAATAAATAGCCGGGACGCTACGCGTCCCTGGCGCGGACCGGGGCCGTGTAGCGTCTCGGCTATTGCGCGTCGCGTTGCGGTTAGGGGTGATGATGCGGTTGGAGCGGGGCGGTGACGCGGCGGGGGTGGTGGGTTGTGGCGGTGCTGGGCTTGGTGTTGCTCGGTGCGGCGGGGTTGCGGCTGACGGTGGGGTCGTCGGCGGTGGGGTGGCCGGGTGGTCCCGACGGCGGGGTGATCGTGGGGCTGCGGGTAGATCGGCTGGCGGTGGCGGCGGTGGTGGGGGTGGCGTTGTCGGTGGCGGGGGTGGCCCTGCAGGCGCTCTTGCGTAACCCGCTGGCGGAGCCGTTTATCTTGGGGCTGTCGACCGGGGCGGCGGCGGGGATGATGGTGCAGTGGTGGGTGACGGCCGCGCTGGGGTGGGTGGTATTGCCGGGGCTGGGGTCGGTCGGGGCGCTGGTCGGGGCGGCGGCGAGCATGGGGATCGTGTTCGCGGCGGGGCGGCGGCGGGGTTTTGGGTTCCGGGGGGGGATTGACCCGCTGGCGCTCTTGTTGACGGGGGTGGTGTTGAGCACGATCAACGGGGCGTTGATCATGTTGATGCATCATTTGGCGGGGCCGCGGCGGCTGGCGGAGGATTTGGCGCGGTGGATGATGGGGTCGCTGAGCGTGGAGGGCGGGTCGGTGACGGGGTGGTGGGTGCGGGGGGAGGTGCCGTGGACGCTGGTGGTGGCGTCGTCGCTGACGGCGGGGGGGTACGGGTTGTTGCAGGCGCGGGGGCGGGCGATGGATGTGGCGACGCTGGGGCCGGACGAGGCGGGGGCGTTAGGGGTGCGGCTGGGTCGGCTGCGGGTGGAGCTGTTCGTGGTGTCGAGCGTGCTGGCGGCGGCGGGGGTGGTGCTGGCGGGGCCGATCGCGTTCGTGGGGCTGGTGTGCCCGCACGTGGCGCGGCTGGTGGTGGGGCCGGGACACCGGGCGCTGTTGCCCGCGTCGGCGGTGCTGGGGGCGGCGCTGGTGGTGCTGGCGGACGTGGCGGGGGCGGGGCTGGCGGTGGCGTTCGGGGTGGGGGTGGTGCCGCTGGGGGTGTTCACGGCGCTGGTGGGGGGGGTGGCGTTTTTGTGGATGCTGCGGTCGACGGGGGGGCATCCGTCATGAAGCGATGCGGCTTTGCCGCGTGAGGGCGGGGAGCGGGGAGCGCGGCGGAGCCGCGTCGCTTCGTGTGGACCCCATCCCTTCATCGACTCCATATCCGCGTTCGGAGGGAGCGCGGCGGAGCCGCGTCGCTTCATGCGGGAGTGGGTTCGGGTTCGCGGAGCGATTCGATGAGGGTTTGGACCTCGGGGGCGGGGGGTTTGCAGAGGGGGGTGAGGGCGAGGGTGACGGCGAAGTTGAGGGCCATACCGACGGTGCCGATGCCCTGGGGCCCGATGCCGAGGCACCAGTGGGGCATGTCGGCGTAGACGCTGCCGATGATGTAGGACCCGGTGAAGGCGATGCCCGAGAGCATCCCGGCGACGGCGGGGACGGTGCCGACGCGTTTGGCGAAGATGCCCAGCACGATGGCGGGGAAGAACGATGAGGCGGCGAGGCCGAAGGCGAACGCGACGACCTGGCTGACGAAGCCCGGCGGGTAGATGCCGAAGATGCCGGCGACCACGACGGCCAGCCCGATGACGATGCGGCCGACCAGCAGCCGGCTCGCTTCGCTCGCCGTCGGATCGACCACGCGGTAGTACAGGTCGTGCGCGACGCTCGAGGAAATGACCAGCAGCAGCCCCGACGCGGTGGACAGCGCCGCCGCCAACCCGCCCGCGGCGACGAGCGCGATGATCCAGTTGGCGAGCTCCGCCATTTCCGGGGTGGCGAGGACGATGATGTCGTTGTCGGGGCCGTGCGCTGCACCTAGGGCGAGGAGCGTGCCCTTAGCCGCCGCGCCTCGGTCGGCTGTGCCGCCGTGCGCTGTGACCCAGGCGGCGGGGTCGGCCAGCAGCTCCGCCCGCATCTCCGTCGGCACGCCGCCGATCCGCAGGATCTCGTTCGGCTGCACCGTCCTGAGCGTTGAATCGACCGGGTCGGCGGGCCCGATGAGCTGCGGGGCGTCCGTGAAGTTGTTGGTGTAGGCGACGCGCCCGTCACCGTCGAAGTCGACCCACGCGATCAGCCCCGTCTTTTCCCAGTTGCGATACCAGTCGGGAAGCGTTTCGGCGGTCGCGCCGTTGAGCGTCTGCAGCATGAAGTACCGGGCGAACGCGCCGGTGGCGGGGGCGGTGAGGTAGAGGAGCGCGATGAACAGCAGCGCCCAGAAGCCCGACCACCGGGCGGCGCGGACGTTCTTGACGGTGTAGAAGCGGACGATGACGTGGGGCAGGCCCGCGGTGCCGACCATGAGGGCGAGCGTGACGCAGAAGACGTTCAGGAGCTTGGTGCGTTCGTCGGGTGCGTAGCCGAAGGCGTCGGTGTAGGACGCGAAGCCGAGGTCGGTCTGGACCTGGTTGAGCTTGTCGAGGAGGTAGACGCCCGAGTCGGCGAGCGGGCTGGCGAGGCCGACTTGCGGGAGGGGTTGGCCGGTGAGCTTGATGGAGATGGCCACCGCGGGGATAAGGAAGGCGGTGATGAGGACCCAGTACTGGACGACCTGGGTCCAGGTGATGCCCTTCATCCCGCCGAGGGTGGCGTAGACGAAGACGATGCACATGCCGATGACGACGCCGGTGGTGACGTCGACCTCGAGGAAGCGGGAGAAGACGACGCCGACGCCGCGCATCTGCCCGGCGACGTAGGTGAAGCTGACGAAGATGGCGCAGAGGACGGCGACGAAGCGTGCGGGGTTGCGGAGGATGCGGTCGCGGAGGGTCTCCTCCGGCGAGCCGGCGCGTGCCGCGCCGCTCTTGGTTTGGATCGAGTACCGGTCGCCGACGAAGTCCGGCACGGTGAAGCGGCCGAACTTGCGGAGGTACGGCGCGAGCATGAGGGCGAGCAGGACGTACCCGCCGGTCCAGCCCATGAGGTACTGCCCGCCGGCGTAGCCGAGGGTGGAGATGAGCCCGGCCATGGAGATGTAGGACGCGGCGGACATCCAGTCCGCGGCGGTGGCCATCCCGTTGGCGGCGGCGGGGACGCCCTGCCCGGCGACGTAGAAGCCCTTGGTGTCCTTGACGCGGGACAGCCACGCGACGAGCAGGTAGATGCCGAAGGTGACTCCGACGAAGAGGTAGGTCCAGGCGAGGATGGACATCAGGCGGCCCTCCGGGCCGAAAGTGCGAAGTGCGGAGGGAACGGTGCGGAAAGAAGTGCGGAGTACGAAGGAAACAGTGCGCTGCGCAAAGTGCGGAGTGCGGAGGGAACAGTGCGTTTCGGAAGCGGGTCTACTCATCGCTGATTCCCTCCGCTCGTGCGCGTCTGCTCCCCGCGCACTGTTCCCTGTTCCCTCCGCACTTCCTTCCGGGGGCGATACCGCCGATCCATCGCGTTCATGACCACGGCGTACACCAGCACCAGCACCACGAAGACGGCGATGCTGCCCTGCTGGGCGAACCAGAATCCGAGCGGGATGCCGCCGAGGCGGTAGGCGTTGAGCGACGTCGGCGAAGAGGATCCCGCAGCCCAGGCCGACCGCGGCCCAGACGCTCAGCAGGACGCCCATGACGAGCAGGTTCGTCCGCCAGTAGCGGTGCGTGTTGGCGGGGGGATGAGTGGGGGGAGGTGAAGGCTCGGGTTGATCAGGCATCAGAGGGAACCCCATAGCGAGGTGAGACGGCCGGAACACGTTAAGCGCGGGTGACACGGTACCGCGGGGCGGGGCTGGGTGCCAGAGGGTCCTCTGCGGCGGGCGCGGGCCGGGTGCCACATCGGATCACGTCGCTTTGGACGGGTGCGGTGTCTGTACCACAGACAAGCTGTTTCACCACCGATCCGGGGTGCCACACTGCAACCCGGAGGCTTTGCGGAGGGTGCGGTGTGCCGGTGACGAGTGACGCCAAGCCGCGGTCAAACCCGCACACCGCACCCGCCCCGATTGGCGGGATGCGGTGTGGCACCCGTCATGGCGCGGATGGGCAACCTCGCTCCGCAGCATCATCTACCGGATACGCCCGGCGCCTCAAACTCCAGCGTCACGTCCCCCTCGCTCGTCGCCGCGGTCATCAGGTACCGCTCGCCCGGCTCCAGCGGCAGCGCGTCGCGCGGCGTGTTGGGCGCGGGGCGCAGGCCCGGGACCCGCCGGCCGTACGTGATCGCCTGCACCGGCTTCGGCTCCTTGCGCTCCTGTCCCTCGCGAAGCTCCCGCGGCACCAGGTGCCACATCAGCTGCTCGGTCGGTTCGACGTACACCCCCTCCACCGGGGCCTGGCCCGCCGCCGCGTCCGGCGGGGCCGGCCTCACGACCTTGACCTCCTCCACCAACGCCTCACCGTTCATCGAAAACACCAGCGGGCCCCCCGCGATCTGACGCGCCCGCGCTTCCAGCGGGTCGTCCTGCCGCGCCGACAGCAACCACACCGCCCCGAGGCCCAGCAGCACCAGCACCCCGATCATCACCATGGTCCGTGTGTTCATGCCCTTCGTCTCCGACTGTACGACGTACCGGTCACACTCCCGAGCAGCCCCGCGGCCGTTTAGGCTAAAATCGCTCGTCCGACTTTCGAGCCGTCCGACAGTCTACCCTAGCCTGCACCGCGTCCGGATAACGCACCTGCAATCAGCGGCCATGCCCGGCGTTGCTCCGGGACAACGCCCGGCCCCGGTCCCTATTGCCCCCTCATCCCGTCACAACCCCGAGAGCGAGAACATGCAACACCCCCGCACCCGACCGCACCCCCGCCACGCCTTTACCCTCATCGAGCTGTTGGTGGTGATCTCCATCATCGCCCTGCTCATCGGTATCCTCCTGCCCTCGCTCGCCTCGGCCCGGGCCGTCGCCCGGTCCATCAGCTGCGCCAGCCAGATGCGGCAGCTCGCCTTCTCCGCCGAGCTGTACGCCCAGGACAACAAGGACTACTACCCCCCCGCGCGCGGCGTCGAGTTTTCCGCCGACGGCGCAACGACGCTCAACGACGCCCGCTGGCCGTCGCTGTTTGTCCGCTACTTCGACCTGCCCGCCCTGATGGTCTGCCCGAGCGACGAGGAAGCGACGAGCGCCCCACCCGCCGAGGCCCAGCGACCCCATCGACCAGGCCCCGCGCAGCTACATGTTCAATGGCTTCAACGACGCCAACTTCGAGACCGCCGCCGGCTGGACAGAGCAGGACCCACCGCCATCACCCGCGACCAGATCACAAAACCCAGCGACACCATCCTCTTCGGAGAGAAGTCGGCACGCACAACGGCTTCTACATCGACATCTTCGCCGCCGACCCCTTCACCAACCTCGAACAATCCCGCCACTCCCTCGCCGGCTCCAACTCCCGCAGCGGGTCGTCCAACTACGCCTTCGCCGACGTCAGCACCCGCGCCTACCCCTTCGACGGCGTCATCTCCCCCGTCCTGCTCTGGGGCCTTCGAGATACGGTGCGCGACAACCCGTCACCCTGAGCGCTACTTCGGCGCGACCACGCAAGCCGTCGGATGTCTGCGTCACGGAAAAAAGACACCGCTGTATCACGCTACCCCGCCGCTTGCGTGGTCGCGAGGGATCGCGTCAACCCCGCCGCCTCCGCTCGATCCGGTAGGAGGCGACGTGCGTAACACTGCTCAGTGGGGTGGCCGGGGCTGACGCTTTGGGAAGCCCCGGAAGCGCCACCGCGATACGCGGCCATGGTCAAGGATTCCGGGGCATCGAAGACTCTGCCCGGCCACCCGGCGCGGCCACGGCTGCCCCGCGCCGCTACCCTGTTGCCGCTTCTGCAGCCGATCCGTACGCACCTGGCCAACGTACCACCCGATGATCCGCCCCGTGCTCCCCTTTCGTCCGCGCTCCACCCGTAACCCCGCATGTATCACCACGCCCCCCGCCTGATCCTGCCCTTCGCCCTCGCCGCCCTCGCCGCCTGCGGCACGAACGGCGTCGACCTCGACCAGACCCGGCCGGGCGAGTACCGCCAGGACTTGCCCGACCACGTCGGCCGCGACCGGGGCCTGCCCGAGCGTGACCGCCGCTCCGACGCCGCAACGCCCGCCGACCCGGCGACGCAATACATCGCGGCTGATGTACCCCATACCGCTCCCGCTCCCCCCATGACCCAATCCGCCACCGCCCCCGCAAGCCAACCCGCCCCCGGAAGGCAACCCGCCCCCGCAAGCCAACCCGCCACCCAGCCCGCGCCCTACACCGTCCTCCAGGCCCGACCCGACCGCGTCGTCGCCCGCCTCGACAACCGCATGGTCCTCGTCGCCCAGGCGCTGCCCACCGCACCCGTCGTCTCGGCCCAGGTCTGGGTCAAGACCGGCTCGCTCTACGAGCAGGAACACGTCGGCGCCGGCCTCTCGCACTTCCTCGAGCACCTGCTCTCGGGCGGCACCACCGCCGACCGACCCGAGGCCGAGTCGACCCGCCTGCTCGGCCAGATCGGGGCCGCCACCAACGCCGCGACCAGCCTTGACACCGTCCGCTACTACGTCAACACCACCGCCGACCATGCACCCGTCGCCCTCGACCTGCTCACCGACTGGATGCGCAACTCGCTCATCACCGACCCCGAATATCAGCGCGAGCGCGACGTGATCCAGCGCGAGTTCTCGATGGGGCAGGGCGACCCGGGCCGCATCCACTGGAAGCTGACCCAGCAGGCCCGCTACGCCGCCACGCCCACGCACCCCGGCGGCCAGCCGACCATCGGCTACCTCGACGAGTTCCTCGACATCTCCCGCGACGAGATCCCACGACTTTTATAAAAGGATGTATGTCCCCAACAATATGCTCTTCGTCGTGGTGGGCGACATCGACCCGGCGGCGACGGTCGAGCACCTGGCGGATCTCTGGGGCGACGCCGAGCCGGGCGAGCTGCCCGCGGTGTCGTTCCCCGTCGAGCCGGAGGGGGCCGATCCCGTGGACGTGATGGGGGCCGCGGCGATCAAGCGTCCGCGCGTCCGCCTGCTCTGGCCGGGCGTCCGCCTCGCCAGCGACAACGACTACGCCCTGGACCTCATCGCCTCGATCCTCGGTCAGGGCGAGTCGTCCCGCCTCGTCCGCGAGCTCCGCGACCAGCAGCGCCTCGTGTCGTCCATCGACGCCTTCAACTATTCCACGGCGTGGGGCGACGGCTTCTTCGGCGTCGACTACGAGCTTGCCGAGTCGGCCGACCCCGACGCCGTCTGCGCCGCCGTCGCCGATCAGGTCGAACGCCTGCGCGTCGAGCCCGTGACCGACGCCGAACTCGCCCGCGCCAAGCGGCAGGTCCTCTCGCGCGTGATCCGCTCCGGGCAGACCGCCGAGGGCCTCGCGTCGATGCTCGCCGGGGACATCCTCACCACCGCCGACCCGGACTACCGCGCCCGCTACGCCGACGCCGTGCAGTCCCTCACCGCCGACGACCTGCAAAGCGCCGCAAAGGCCATCCTTAACCCCGACCGCTTCTCGACCGTCACGCTCAACCCCGCCGCCGAGGGCGAGGAGCTCGCCTACCCCACCCGCCCCCCGGCCGTGACGCTCGACGACAAGACCCCCACCGAGCCGGTCGACCTCGACAACCACACCCTCCTCGCCCGCCTCACCCGCACCCTCGACGCCGAACAGGCCGCCGACGCCCGCACCCTCACCGTTGGCGAGCCCCTCGTCCGCACCCTCGACAACGGCCTCCGCGTCGTCGTGCAACGCACCACCGTCGTCCCCGCCGTGTCGGTCCAGTTCTATTCAAAGGGCGGCCTCCTCGGCGACACGCCCGGCCGAGAGGGCCTCGCCTACGCCGCCAACGCCATGCTCCCCCGCGGCACCACCGCCCGCTCGGCCAGGCCATCGCCACCACCCTCGAGGACCTCGGCGCCTCCCTCGGCGCGACCGCCGGCAACAACTCGACCTACGTCCAGGCCTCCGCCCTCGCCGAAGACTTCCCCACCCTCATGGACGTCTTCGCCGACGTCGTGCTCCACCCCGCCTTCGACGAATCCGAGTGGGAATCCATGAAGCCCCGCCTCCTCGCCGCCATCGACCGCGAAACCGACGCGTGGTCCGGCGAACTCCGCACCCGTTTCCGGGAACGCTACTTCGGCGAGCACCCCTGGTCCCAGACGCCCACCGGCCGGCGCGGCGTCGTGGCCGACCTCACCGCCGCCGACCTCGCCGCCTACTACCAGCAACACCTCGGCGCGGCCGACTCGGTCCTCGCCATCGTCGGCGACGTCGACCCCGACGCCGCCCTCGCCGCCGCCGCCGAGCATTTTGGCACCCTGCCCCGCACCCCCGCCGAGCCGTTCGACCCGGTGAAGCAGGGCGACACGACGCCTGGGCTGACGGTGCTCCACACCGACAAGCCCGTCGCCGCCGTGCAGATCGGCTTCGGTCCCGGCATCACCCGTGACGATCCCGACTACGCCGCGGTCCAGGTCCTCTCCCGCGTGCTCGGCGACTTCCCCGCCGGCTGGCTCCAGCAGGAACTCCGAGGCAAGGGCCCCGGACTCGTCTACGCCTCCTCCGCCGGCGCCCTCGTCGGGCTCCAGCCCGGCTACTTCGCCCTCCTTTTCAACACCCAGCCCGACACCGTTGTCGAGGCCACCCGCCGCGCACTCTCCGTCATCGACCGCATCAAGAGCGACCCCGTCGACGACGCCGACCTCGCCCGTGCCAAGGCCAAGGTCCTCACCACCGAGTTCTTCGGCCGCCAGTCCACCAGCGACCTCGCCGCCGGCCAGGCCCTCGACCTGCTCTACGGCATCGATGACCTCACCGGCCAAGCCTTCCTCCGCGAAGTCGAATCCCTCACCCCCGCCGACCTGATGGACGTCGCCCGCCGCCGCCTGAACCACCCCGTCGCCGTCGTCATCACCCACGAACCCGTCGACGAAGCCGCCCTGCGCGAGATGCTGCCGTAATGCCCGATTTCTTCGCATAGCGGTAGCGGCAAAGCCGCCCGTTCCGACCGGTGTCTATAGGAAACCGGGACGCTGGCGCGTCACCCGCTACGCGTCAAGACCGGGACGCTGGCGCGTCACCCGCTACGCGTTAACGGTTTGCCGCCCCCGTCCCGTACCATCCCCCCATGCCCCGCCCGCTGCTCCCCCCCCTCGCCCTCCTCGCCCTCGCCCTCCTCCTCACCGCCTGCACCGCGCCCCTCACCACCTCCCAGCGGCAGCAGCGCCAACGCCTCAGCCAGCTCCCCTACCCCGCCGACGCCGCCTACGGCCCCGACCTCGACATCGCCTGCGTCCGCCGCGGCCCCACCCTCACCCTCGCCAACCGCACCGCCTCCCCCTACCGAGATATCCAGCTCTGGCTTAACCGCCAGTACGTCCGCCAGCTCCCCGTCATCCGCATCGGCCCCGACAACCGCCTCGACCTCGACCGCTTCATCAACGAGCACCGCGAACCCTTTCCCGTCGGCACCCTCCTCGCCCCCGACGAGGCGTTCCCCGTCGTCCTCGCCGAACTGTACGACCCCGTCTTGGAGTTGAAACACCGGCTGCTGGTCTGGCCGGACGACACGACGCCGTGAGGCAGAGTGCGGCGGGAACAGGGAACAGTGCGCACGCAGCCCCGCGCACTGTTCCCTCCGCACTTATCCACGCCGTACCGGTACCATCATCTCCACAAGCCGCCCCCTCCAGCCGAGAGAACCATGCCGACGCCATTAGACCGTGCCGACCTTTACGCCCGTTACAAGAAGTACCTGTGCAAGGTGCCGGGGCTGAGCCTCAAGCTCGACATCTCGCGGATGGGGTTCGAGCCGCAGTTCCTCAAGGACATGGAGCCGCGGATGCAGGAGGCCTACGCGGCGATGAAGGAGCTCGAGGGCGGCGCGATCGCCAACCCCGACGAGGACCGCATGGTCGGGCACTACTGGCTCCGCGCCCCGCACCTCGCGCCCACCGAAGAGCTGACCAAGTCCATCGCCGCCACCCTCGGCCACGTGAAAGCGTTCGCCCGCGCCGTCCACGCTAAAGAGATCACCCCGCCGAACGCCGCCCGCTTCACGGACGTGCTGTCGATCGGCATCGGCGGGTCCGCCCTCGGGCCCGAGCTCGTCGCCGACGCCCTGGGCGTCCGACGCGACAAGCTCAAGATGCACTTCCTCGACAACACCGACCCCGACGGCATCCGCCGCGTCCTGGACAACCTCGGCTCGAAACTTAAGTCCACCCTCGTCCTGGTCATCTCCAAGTCCGGCTCCACCCCCGAGCCCCGCAACGGCATGATCGAGACCCAGCACGCCTTCCGCGACAAAAACCTCGACTTCGCCAAGCAGGCCGTCGCCATCACCGGCGAGGGGTCGAAGCTCGACCAGGTCGCCGTCGAGCAGGGCTGGCTCATGCGGTTCCCGATGTGGGACTGGGTCGGCGGCCGCACGTCGCTCATGGCGACCGTCGGGCTCGTGCCCATGGCGCTGCAGGGCATCAAGATCGACGAGTTCCTCGACGGGGCGGGCAAGATGGATATCGCCACCCGCGCCACCAAGACCACCAAGAACCCCGCCGCCCTCCTCGCGCTGATGTGGTTCCACGCCACCGGCGGCAAGGGCGAGAAGGACATGGTCATCCTGCCGTACAAGGACCGCCTGCTGCTGTTCAGCCGCTACCTGCAACAGCTCGTGATGGAGTCGCTGGGCAAGGCCGCGGACCTCGACGGCAACACCGTGCACCAGGGCATCGCCGTCTACGGCAACAAGGGGTCAACCGACCAGCACGCCTACGTCCAGCAGCTCCGCGACGGGCTCAACAACTTTTTCGCGACGTTCATCGTGTCGCTGCAGGACACCGCGAGGCCCGGCCGTGACCCGGTCATCGACGTCGACCCCGACGAGCCGGGCACGACCACCGCCGGCGACTACCTCCTGGGCTTCTACCTCGGCACGCGGCAGGCGCTGTACGAGAACGGCCGGGGCAGCATGACCCTCACCGTCCGCAAGGTCGACGCCCGGACGCTGGGCGCGCTCATCGCCCTGTACGAGCGGGCGGTAGGGTTCTACGCGACGCTGGTGAACGTCAACGCTTACCACCAGCCGGGCGTCGAGGCGGGCAAGAAAGCCGCCGCCACCGTCCTCGACCTGCAGTCGAAGCTGATGAAGGCGCTCACCGCCGACCCCCAAAAACCCGAGGACCTCGCCCAAGCCATCGGCCACCCCGACCGCACCGAAACGGTCCTGCACCTACTCGAACACCTCGCCGCCAACAAACGCATCACACGGCAAGGCGGGGCCTACGCCGCGGCGTGAGGCGGCGGAAGGGTCACGCAAAGACGCGACGGGCGGCGAAGGAACACCCTCGCGTTGGATTCCTTTGCGGCCCTTTGCGCCTTTGCGTGACCCCTGCCTTGTTCCGTCAGCGCCCCATCGAGTCAGCCCGCGCCGTCGCCGCTTCCGCGTCGGCGGTGCGGCCGAGGCGTTCGTAGATCACCGCCAGCCGGCGCGGGTGCTGCGGCCGGTCGGGCTCGAGGATCGCCAGTGACTCGACCTGGAACGCCGCCGCGTCGAGGTCCTTCTGCATCAGAGCCAGCGTCGCCGCCTCCTCCCGGTACGTCGCGTTGTACGGCTCGCAGTACAGCGCCCGCGTGATGGCCGACCGCGCCGCGCCGAGCTGCCCGAGGTCGCGGTACACCTTGGCGAGCTGCACGGACCACGCGGCGGAGTAGTTATCCTGCCGCTCAAGCATCTGCAGCGGGCCGAGCGCCGCCGCCGGCTCGCCCAGGTCGAACGCGATCTTCGCCAGCGCCCGGAAAGGCCAGGGGTCCACCGGCCGCGCCGCGGCGTACCGCGCGACCCACCGCCGCGCCTCCGCCACGTCGTAGCCCTCCGACGCCCGCTTCGCGATGATCTGCAAGAGCTCGGGGTGGTCCCCGCCGTGCTCGTCGAGCAGCGAGACGAGCTCGGCCGTGTCGACGCCCTTGCCCTCGAGCTGGATCACCGTCGCGGCCCGCTCGCTGGTCTCGCGCCGGTCCATGCCCCACGACTCCACCTCGCCGCGGGCCCAGCCGCGGAAGTCGTTCATGAACGCGTCGGCGTCCAGCCCCGTGACCTGTTTCAGCGCCGCCACGTCCGACGTGCCCCCGCGGTAGAGGCTCAACAGGTCCACGATCGCCTGGTGCCCCCAGCGGTGGGCGATGTACTCGAGCATCCAGTCCGACTGCGCGTACGCCAGCGGCCGATCGCGCGGCGTCTGCGGCCGGATGAAGCCCCAGTTGATATCGGCGTAATCGAAAAGCTTGTCGTTCTGCAGCGCCCAAGTTAGCAATTGACAGGTGTCGTACGTCCGCCCCGTGGTCTCGGCGGAGACGGCGCAGGCCTCGGTGAACCAGTGCGGCACGCGGTTCTGCGTCTGGCTGAGCGTCACCGTGTGCACGTACTCGTGCCGGAGGACGTTGACCCAGTTGTACGGGTCGGCCTGGTCCGGCCCGGACCGCGGGGGTGTGATCGAGATCACGTCGCCCGTCGCGGCGGCGATGGTCCAGATGTCGGGCATCCCCGTGATCCGCACGGCGAAGCGCGACTTGTCGGGCATCACGTCGATCTGCGTTTTCACCGGCGGGCGGTGCTGAAACACGGCCCCGATCTCGTCGTACATCTCCTCGAGCGGGCCGGGCATGTCCCGCGCGAGCACCTCGTCGACCCCCGGCAGGTAGCGGATGATGAAGTGGTCCGTCTCGATCGTGGCGTACTCACCGAGCAGGGCGCGGGCGAGGCGGAGCTGGTTGTTGACCGCCTTGTGGAACGGGTCGAACTGGGCGGCCCGTTCGAGCTCGGCGCGGGCCGCGGGCAGGTCGCCGGCCTGCATCATGAGCAGCCCGAGCTCCAGCCGCGGGGCCGGCCAGTTGGGGGCTCTTTCGATAGCGGCGCGAAGTAGCGACTCGGCGGGGCGGTACTGCCGGTCGTTCGATAGGTATTCACCGGCGGTAAACAGCGCCAGCGGCGAGCCGGGCGAGAGCGCGTCGAACCGGGCGAGGGCGGCCTGCAGCGCGTCGTCGTGGTAGGCCATCGCCTCCGTCGCGGCCGCTAGAGCAAGCAGTTCCCGGCGCTGGGGGAAACGTTCCAGGGCGGGGCCGAGGTAGCGCCGGGCGGAGGCGACATCGCGCTGCCGCAGCAGCGAGCGGATATCTAACTCGTCGGCGAGCGGATGGACCGGGTTGATTTCGCGGAGTTTCGCCGAGGCCGCGGCCGCGGCGTCGAAGTTGTAACCGTCGACCGCCAGGCGGCCGAGCTCGTACCACGCCCCGCCGGATTGGGGGTTGAGCGACAGGGCCTGGAGCAGGGCCTGCTCCGCCTCGTGGCGGTTGTCCTTGGTCATGAGCAGCCGGGCCTCGGCGACGGGGGCGGGCCAGTAGAGCGGGTCGAGCTCCTGCGTCGCCCGGCCGAGCATCGACAGCGCGAGGCGGTAGTCCTGCGACGGCCGCCCCTCGAGCGCGGCGAGCCTCACGACGGCCTCCGCCGCGGCGGTGAGCTCGGCGGCGTCGGTGATCGTTTCGTGCTGGAACCGCTCCCGCAGCGGCGCGAGCAACGCCACCGCCTCGGCGAGTTGACCCGCCTGCTCAAACGCCTCAGCGCGGAGCAGCCTCGCCCGGATGGAGTCGATCCCGTCGAGCAGGGTGTGCACCTCCTCGGTCCGCCCGGCGAACAGCGCCGCCTCGGCGCGGAAGAGCGGGTCGGCATCGGGGTCGTCCAGGGCCGCGTCGTCGAGGTCGTAACGGAGCAGCGCGAGGCGGGCGGCCTCGTCGTCTGTCGCGGGGTCGAGATCGTTCCATCGGCCGTGGAAGAGGCGGAGTTGGCGGCGGGCGTCGCTATCGAGGGCGGGGCTGTCGAGCAGGCTTTCGACAACGGGCGAGGGCTCGACGGGGGGCAGCTTGGGCGCGGCGTCCGCGGCGGTCTGTTCCTGCGCCTCGTCGGGCGGAACGTCGGCGTACGCCGGGGGGGCCAGGAACATCGCCAGGGACAGGAAGAGCAGCGTGCGGCGGGGGTGGCGCATGATCGGGTAGTGTAGGCCGGGTGGTTTTGGAGACCTCCCGGTGGCACAGGCGGGACGCCTGTGTCACCGTGAAGAAGAAGCGCCCGCGGTGCTTGGAGCGGTATGCCCGCCGTCGACTTCCCCATCCTCGATCAGCTCGACTTTTTCAACCACGCCGGCGTTGCGCCGCTGAGCGGGCCGGCGGCGGCGGCGGTCCGGGAATATGCGGAGCAGACGGCGGCGCGGGCGTACGTGAAGACGGGGATGTACCGCCGGGTGGAGGCGGTGCGGCGGTCGGCGGCGGCGCTGCTCAACGCCGCGGGGCCGCACGAGGTCGCCTTCACGCCCAATACCTCAACGGGCCTCGCGCTGGTCGCCAATGGGATCGCCTGGGAGCGGGGCGACCGCGTGGTCATCACCGACGTGGAGTACCCCGCGAACCGTTACCCCTGGGTGGACGCGGCGAGACGCCACGGCCTCGAGCTCGTCGAGGTGAAGCAGCGCGCTGATGCGCGCATCTATATAGAGGACGTCGTCGCCGCCATCGGCGACCGGGCGAGGCTGGTGTCGCTCTCGCACGTGCAGTTCGCCTCGGGCCACCGCATCGACCTCAAGCCGATCAGCGAGGCGGTGCACCGGGCGGGTGGGCATCTTTGTGTCGACGCGATCCAGAGCGTGGGTGTGCTGCCGGTGGACGTGCGGGCAATGGGCATCGACTTCCTCTCGGCCGACGGTCACAAGTGGATGCTCGGGCCCGAGGGCGCGGGGTTGTTCTACTGCCGGGCGGAGCTGTGCGAGTCGCTGCACCCGGCGGTGGTCGGCTGGTTGAACATGGTCGACGCGCACGACTATTCGAGTTACCGGTACGAGTTCCAGCCCGACGCACGGCGGTTCGAGCCGGGCAGTTGGAACGTGCCCGGGCTGGTGGGGCTGGGCGCGAGCCTGGACCTCTTGCTCAACGTCGGCATCGAGACGGTGTGGTCGCGCGTGGAGGCGCTGACGAAGCGGTTCGCCGAGGGCGCGACGGCGAAGGGGTACCGCATCCACAGCCCGCGGGAGCACGCCGGTGAACGCAGCGGCATCGTGATCTTCGAGCCCCCGCCCCCGGAAGTCGAGCCCCCGCCCCCGGACTCGACGGGAGCCACGCCCGACGTGAAGCGGATCGTGGCGGACCTGGAGAAGCAGAACATCATCATCGTCGTGCGGGGGGGTCGGCTGCGGATGAGCCCGCACTTTTACAACACCGACGAGCAGGTGGACCGGCTGGTGGCGGCGCTGCCGGGGTAGCGGGTGGGTTGCGCCTCTTAGCCTGGCCGCTTGCGGCCGTTGGTCCTGAAGTTCGGGCTGAGACTGCGGCCGCAAGCGGCCGGGCTAAGGAGAGTGGGGGGTGGGGCGATCTATACTGGACTGAACGGCGGGGTCGGGATAGCCGAAGAGACGGGAGCGTTGCCGCGTGGCGCGGCGGCCGTGCCCGTGGATGAGGTGTATCGCCGATGATTGTTGCCGCCGACAGTTTGCGCCCGGCCACTCGCCGCGCCACCGCCGCCGCCCCCCCTCGCGACCGTCCCGTGAACCTTTCGCTCGACCGCCTGCTCATCGTGGACCTGGTGGGGTTTGACCGCCGGCGGATCACCGCGGAGCACGCGCCGACGTGCCACCGGCTGTTCGAGACGTTTCCCGCGCAGCGGATGGACGGCCAGCCGACCACTGAGGTCTGGCCGGCGCTCGTCACCGGGACCAACCCGGGCGCGGGGGGCCACCTGCTCTGGCACGCGCGGCTCAGGCCCGACGTCCCGGTGCGTGACCACGCGCTCGGCCGGCTGTTTTCCAAGCTGCCCGAGCGGGTGGTGACCGCGGCCCAGCTCGTCCCGCACTTCTTCCTCGGCCACCGCTACGACGTGCCCGCCATCCCCCGCTGGCGGCGGCGACGGCTGGAGTTTCACCGGCTCAAGTACCACGTCCGCTCGCTCGACCCGGACAAGTACAACGTCGTCGGCGGCGCGGAGACGATGTTCCACGCGATGGGCGACGACGCCCGGCACGAGGTGATCGACCACTTCGAGGACGTGCAGGCCGCCGCCGAGCGATACCCCACCGGGCACCGCCTGCAGTTTTTGGAGTACCACTGCTTCGACCTCGTGTCGCACTGGTACCTCGACAAGCCGGGGGTGATGCAGGGCTACATCCGGCAGATCGACGACGCGATCGCCACGCTCGAAAAGCGGTGCAAGGCGGCGGGGGTGACGCTGGCGCTGCTCATCGAGCACGGGCAGGAGGCCGTGCCGCGGGAGAACCACGTTGATCTGCAGAAGCTCATCGCGGGGCTGGGCCTGCCGCGGGAGGAGTATTGCTATTACAACGGCGTGGCGGTGGCGAAGTTCTGGTTCGAGACCGACCGGGCGCGGGAGGCGGTCACCGCCGCGGTGAAGACGCTGCCGCACTGCCGCGTCGTGACGCGGGAGGAGATGAACGACGAACTGGGCATGACGCTGACGCGGGAGTGGGGCGAGCTGTACGTGGTCCGCGAGGCGGGGCATCTGTTCCACCCGCACGACTATTACCACCCGTTGGGCAACATCGTGGTGGGGCTGCGGAAGAAGGAGATGCGGCAGCGGATGTTCGACCCGTACCACCGGGGGTATCACGGGTACTGGCCGGGCCAGCCGAGCGAGGACGCCTGGTCGCTGGTGGCGGACGATCGGGTTGAGCCCATGTCGGGCGAGGCGCGGCTGATGGACTTTGCGCCGAGCGTGCTGAGCCTGCTGGGCGAGGCGGTGCCGGGGCACATGAAGGGTGAGCCGACGTACCGGTTCGTCGGGAATGGCGAGCCGTTGCGTGGCGCGGCGCAGTTGGCAAAGAAGGGGAATTTATGAGCGATGCGTCCCCCGTCTTCGTGCTGAACATCCCCGGCCTCGACCGTCGCCGCGTCGACGCCGATGCGATGCCGTTCATCGCCGGCCTGCTCGGCCGGTACCCGGTGGTCGAGTGGGACGGCCAGCCGACGACGGAGATCTGGCCGTCGCTGGTCACCGGCGCGAACCCGGGCAAGCACGACATCTGGCACTGCAAGGTCGACTGGCAGCCCCGCGACGCGAAGCCGGGGGCGCTGGAGAAACTGCCCGACCCGGTGGCGAAGACGGTGCAGCTGTTTAGGCACCTCAAGGACAGCGGCTTCGACATGCCATGCATCCCGCCGTGGCGGCGCAAGCACCTGGCGTTCCACCGGCTGAAGTTCAACGTGCGGGGCCAGCCGGAGCACTACCGCACGGTCGGCGGGCTGGAGTCGATCTTCGGCGTGCTGGGCGACGACGCGGCGTACCGCATGATCGGCCGGTTCGAGCAGTTTTTCATCGGCATCGAGGGCCTGCCGACGCCGGGGTTGCGGCTCGAGTGGCTGGAGGTCCACGCCTACGACATCGCGGTGCACTATTACGCGGACCGGCCGGAGGTGATGAAGCGGCGCGGGGCTGAGCTCGATGAACTAGCGCGGACGCTGCACGATCGGTGCGTCGCGGCGGGCGTGACCTTTGCGCTGGTCGTGGACCACGGGCAGGAGGACGTCACCGGGCAGATCGACCTGATCGACGCGGTGGAGCGGAGCGGCGCGGACCGGGAGGACGTTACGTACTTCGTCGCGCTGGGGGTGACGAAGTTCTGGTTCCGCACCCCCGAGGCGCGACAAAAAGTGGCGGCGGCCCTAGAGCTGTTGGAGCATATGACGGTGCTGGACTGGCGGGAGTTGAACGCGCGGTGCGACTTCACGCTCGGCCGGAGTGGGGCGAGCTGTACGCAATCGCGGACCACGACCGGGTGTTCTTCCCGCACGATTTTCATCACCCCCTGGCGAACCTGCACGCGGGGCTGACCAACACGGCGATGCGGCGGCGGCTGACCAGCCCGCACCAGGTGGCGTACCACGGGCAGATGCCCGGGGCGGTGTCGGAGGTGGGGTTCCTGCTCGTCGCCGACGACGCGTGGACGCCCGCCGTTCCCGGGGGCGCGGGGGGCAAGGCGCGGATCAAGGACGTCGCGCCGACGCTGCTGTCGATGGTGGGCGCGGAGCCGGCGGGGCACATGGACGGGGACGTGGTGGTGCGTAGCGCGGAGGTGCTTGAGGCGATCCGGTAGCTGGGAGGGTCGGATGGATACGGGTTGGAGCGGATGGACGCCCGGCGGCGATCCTGCCCGGCACCCATCCGCTCGAAACGATGGGCACCCTCCGCACGAGACAGGTTTTTATCACCGGGTTGCATCCGATGCATCCGATACATCCGAGCTACTGCATCGACACGGCGGTGACCGCGGCACCGCCGGTACGTTCGCAGCCAGCGAGTTCGTCGCACATGCCCGCCACGCTGACCACGCCCGAGATGTTGCCGGCACCCGACGGGGTGGAGGCCCCGCCCGCGCCGTCGGCGGGGCAGCGGCGTAAGGCGAAGCTGAAGTGGGCGGTCAAGGCGCTCGTCGCGGCGGGGGTGCTGGCGCTGCTGTTCACGCAGGTGGACCTCGGCGGGGTGTGGGCGGCGATGCGGGGCGCGGCGCCGGGGTGGTTAATCGGGGCGTTTGCGCTGGCGATGCTGTTGCAGGTCGCGGTGGCGGACCGGCTGCGCCGGCTGATCGCGGCGCAGGGGGTGGCGCTGTCGACCTTCGAGGTCTTTGAGATCAACCTCGCGACGCTGTTCTACGGGCTGTTCCTGCCCGGGGGGAACTTCACCGGCATCGCCATCCGCTTCTACCGGCTGGGGTCGGCCAACCAGAGCCTGCTCAACACCGGCGTGGCGCTGTTCCTCGACCGGGTCGTCGCGACCGTGACGCTGCTGCTGGTGGGCGTGGGGTTCTGGCTGCTCGAGCGGCCCGAGGGGACGGCCGCGGCGCTGTGGGCGATGCTTGCGGCGGCGGCGGGGCTGACGCTGCTGCTGGTGGCGGTGTTCGCGCCGGCGGGGGTGCCGGTGCTCGGCACGTTCCAGCGGGCGCTGCGGCGGGTCGGCGGGGCGAAGCTCGGCCGGGTGGCGGACGTGATGCAGAGCCAGTGGGAGCTGCCGCGTCCGGTGCTCGCGCTGGTATTCGTGCTGGCGGCGATGTCGCACCTGCTGGGGATCGCGGCGTACTGGGCCATCGCCCAGGCGATGGGGCTGGACCTGTCGTTCGTGACGGTGGGGTGGGTCCGCTCGGCGATGATCCTGGCGACGATGATCCCGGTGACGCCCTCGGGCGTGGGGCTGCGCGAGGGCGCGGCGGTGGCGCTGTTTGCCGGGTATGGGTTGCCGGGGGAGGACGCGGTGGCGTTCTCGCTGATCGTGTTCGGGGTGACGGTGCTCGCGGTGGGGGCGGTGGGGGGGCTGTTCGAGGCGCGGCGGCTGGGGGTACGCGACACGTCGCGGCGCTAAACGGGGCTGCGTTGACCCCCGATCATCACCGGGTGCCACACTGCATCCCGCCGCTCGGGGCGGGTGCGGTGTGCGGTGTAGCCACGGCGTCAGGTCGCCCGCAGCCGGCCCACCGCACCCTCCGCGAAGCCTCCGGGCTGCGGTGTGGCACCCGGCGAGCGTTGGATCGTTGGTCTGTAACGGCCGATGTTGAGCGGGAGGTTGTCGTCTGGCGCGCCCGCCGGTTGATCCGTTAGATTCTTCCGCCGCGCCCCGGTGTCCCCGTGCAAGATCAGGCCCACAATCCGAACCCGTCCGCGCTGCCCCGCTGGGTGGCGGTGGTGCTGTTGCTGGGGCTGGTCGCGGCGGCGGCGGCGTTGCGGTTGCCGCGGCTGGGTGCGTTGGGGTTTGAGGTGGACGAGGGTTATCAATTGAAGGGGGTGGGGGGGATCCTGGCGCACGGGGTGCCGCGGCTGGAGACGGGGCACGCGTATACGAGGTCGCCGGCGTTCCTGTACCTGCAGGCGTGGTGTGCGAGCGTGTGGGGGTTGACGCCGTTCGCGCTGCGGCTGCCCGCGGCGGTGTTCGGGGTGCTGTGCGTGCCGGTGGGGTACTGGTTTGGCAGGCGGCTGGTGGGGCCGGCGGTGGGGTGGAGCCTGGCGGTGATGCTGGCGGTGTCGGGGTTCCACGTCGAGCTGTCGCGGTACGGGCGGTTCTACACGCTGTTCCAGTTGACGTTCATGCTGGCGGTGCTGGCGTTTTATTTCGGGTACATGCGGTGGGGTCGTGGGGTGGCGCTGCGTCGGGGGGCGGGGTGGTGGAAGGCGGCGTTCTGGGGGTTGACGCTGTTCGCGCTGACGCTGCACGACACGGCGGTGATCCTGGGGTTGTGCTTCCTGCCGCTGGTGGTGGCGGGGGGGTACACCGCGGCACAGCGGGCGTGGCTGCTGGTGGAGGCGGCGATCGTCGGGGCGGCGTGGGTGGGGTACCGGCAGGCGCTTGGGGCGTGGACGGCGGCGTTGTCGGACCCGTCGTTGCAGGTGGTCAAGCGGGCGACGGCGGACCGGCTGCAGGAGAGCGCCCCGGCGGGTCGGCTGACGAACTTCATCCCGGACGTGGCGCTGCCGACGTTCGACTACTTCCGGGCGCTGGTGCTGTACCACCCGCGGTGGCTGATCCCGCTCACGACGGTGTTCGTGGTGGCGTTGGGGGCGGTGGGTTGGCTGGCGCGGCGGCGGTCGAGCGGGATCGGTCCGAGCGGCGGCGGGTGGGAGGGGGGCCGGGAGCGTCGCCGGGCGGGCCCGGCGTTGTTGGGGGTGCTGATCCTGGCGGCGGCGATGACGCAGCAGGGGGTGATCGCGGTGCTGCTCGGGGCGTTGTACCTGGCGTGGTACGTGCGGCGGCGGGCGGACGTGACGAGGCCGCTGCCGCTGGTGGTGTTCGGCGGGGCGTTGCTCATCCTGGCGATGCACGCGGCGGTGAACGTGAAGGTGATGCACTACGGCCGGGCGCGGGGGGTGCTGTACCTCTTCTCGTTCCCGGACTGGAACCGGTACCTGTTGAGCTGGCTGTGGCGGGGCTGGCCGCTGATTTTGCTGGCGATGCCGTTCGGGCTGGCGGCGCTGGCGGGCAAGTCGCGGGACGAGCGGGGCCGGGCCGCGGGGCCCTGGCTGCTCATCGGGCTGCTGCTGCTGGGCATGTCGCTGGGCGGGGTGGCGGAGGGCAAGTTCAACGAAGCGCGGTATTTTTTCCAGCTCTACCCGATCGTGCTGATCACCTTCGCCGCGGCGCTCCTGGCGCTGGGCGGGGTGATCGCCCGGCCGCTGCGGGGCGGGCCCGGCCGGGGCGCGGTGCTCGCGGCGGTCGTCGCGGTGGGGCTGTTCAGCACCGCCGACCTCAACGTCATCCACACCCGCGACATCCACCAGCGGCAATACGGCGAGGCCCGCAGCCCGGTCCGCTCGGTCTACAACCTCTACCGTTTTGCCGGCTTCCACCAGGACCTCGAGACGGTGGGGCGGTACGTCGCTGAGCACCGCCGGCCGGGCGACGCGGTGCTGGTGGTCGGCCCGCCGCCGCGGGGCGTGGTGCTGTCGTTTTACGCCGACGGGATCGATTACCACGTCGCCCCGCCGGGCGTGATCACGGTCAAAAGCGTGGACGACGCGGGGCGGTGGCACGACCCGGTGACCGGGGCCGAGCTGATCGACGACGCGGTGCGGCTGCGTGCGGTGGTCGAAGAGGTCGCGGCCCGGGAGGGGGGGGGCGGCCGATTATGGGTGATCAACAACGACCTGATGGCCGATCCGATGCTGTACTTCCTGCCCGAGTCGGTGATGGACGCGGTGTTCGCGCTGACGCCGACGCGGGAGGTGACGGGGCGCGACGGCTCGTCGTTCGTCGGGCTCGTGCCGCCGGCCGCTACCGTGGAGGACCGATGACGGCGATGCCCATGGAAAATGTGACGCCCGAGCATTCAGCACCCCCGGCGACGCGCCGCTACCCGACGGTGGACCTCCGCGGCGTGGCGTTTGCGCAGGTGACCGAGGCGCAGGCGATCGGGTTGGTGCTCGACGCGCTCGACGCGGGCCGGGGCGGGTGGATGATCACGTCAAACCTGGATCACCTTTTGCGGGCGGGGCGGGACGAGGAGTTCCGGGCGATGCTGGACGAGGCGGACGTGGTGGTGGCGGACGGGGCGCCGCTGGTTTGGGCCAGCCGGTTGCAGGGGACGCCGCTGCCCGAGCGGGTCGCGGGGTCGTCGCTGGCGTCGACGCTGTCGGCGGGGCTGGCGGCGCGGGGGCGGTCGCTGTTTTTGCTCGGGGGTGATGAAGGCGTTGCCGAGGCCGCGGCCGGGGTGCTGCGGGAGCGGTACCCCGGGCTGCGGATCGCCGGGACCTACTACCCGCCGTTCGGGTTCGAGAAGGATGAGGAAGAGATGCGGCGGATGGCCGAGGCGTTGCGGGGGGCGGGGCCCGACGTGGTGTACGTCGCGCTGGGCTCGCCGAAGCAGGAGCGGCTGATCCGGCGGTTGCGGGGCGAGGTGCCCGGGGCGTGGTGGGTCGGGGTGGGGATCAGCCTCAGCTTCCTGGCGGGGCACGTGCACCGGGCCCCGCGGTGGATGCAGGTGATCGGGCTCGAGTGGCTGCACCGCATGGCCCAGGAGCCGCGCCGGCTGTTTAGGCGGTACGTCGTCGACGGGATCCCGTTTGCCGTGCGGCTGCTGGCGGGGAGTGCGGTGAGGCGGGTGACGGGGCGGGAGTAGCGCTTCGAAACGCACCGGTCGTGGTGCGGCAGCGCAACAGGATTAATCGTTCGCGTTCTTCGTTCTCTTACTCGAAAGCCGGCGCGATGCAAGGCTTGACGGGCTCTGGCGGTGCCACCCTCGCTCCACCGGCCGAGTACGAGGACGAGAACGAGAACGGCACGCAAGATTTGAGGCGCTTGAATGTATCGCGGAAAAGCTGCGTCTCCACCCCCCACTTTGCCGATCAGATTCGCAATCCCCGGCCGATCCTGTCATGCTGTGCCCGTCGGGACGTGACACGGATGTCGGGGAGAAACGATGTACCCAAGGGCAGGTGAACAACCCGTAGTGACGACGCAGCGCGACGGTCAATCCCGGGCGGGATCGCTCACGCGGCTAAGGGCCGTCGTGCTCCTCGCCGGATCGGTACGCGCCAATCAGCTCCGCAAGTCCACGGGCCGCAGCCCGCTGGAGATGCCCATCGCCAACCACCGCTCGGTGCTGGACTGCTGGCGCGAGGAGCTGGTCGCCCTCGCCGAACGCCTCGGGCTGGACAAGCTCACCGCCCGCGTCATGGTCGACCGCGGCAGCGGCATGAACCCGGGCGTCAAGCGTCACGGCCCGGTCTCGCTCCGCATCGAGACCGACCCGTACGACTTCCGCGGCACCGGGGGCCTGCTCTCCGACGTCGCCCGGGAGTACCACGACGACGACCTCATCCTCGTCGCCCACGCCTCGCAGCTGCTGTTCGAGCCGCTTGCTGAACTGGCCGAGGCGCTGGCGAAGCCCGGGGCGGACGTGAGCCTGATCGTCGGCGAGCGGGGCACGCCCGCCGGGCTGACGCTGCTGCGGTGCGGGTGCCTGCGTGACATCAGCCCCGTCGGCTTCGTCGACCTCAACGAGCAGGCGATGCCGTCGATCGCCGCGAAGCACGACGTGCGGGTCGTGCGGTACGACCGCCCGGTGACGCGGTCGCTGCGGACGCTGGGCCACTACATCGCGACGCTGCGCGAGCACCACCGCCGCCTGTCGGGCCGGCTGGCGACCGAGAGCCCGTTCGTGGAGGATTGGCAGCCGAGCTTCGAGATCATCGAGCCCGGGGCCGCGGTGCACGAGCGGGCGGTGGTGCACGATTCGGTGGTGCTGGCCGGGGCGCGGGTCGAGGCGGACGTGGTGCTGGTGCGGTGCCTGGTGTGCCCCGGCGCGGTGGTCGCGGAGGGGCGGAGCGAGCTGGACCGGGTGGTCGGCGTGCGCAGCGGGTCGGGACGCGGCGGGTGAACACGGCGTTGCACAACCGAGCGGCATCGCATCCAGTGACGACGCCTCCGCCCCCCGTTAGAAGCTGTTTCACAGCCCCCCACTTGGGTGCCACACCGCATCCCGCCGCTCCGGGCGGGTGCGGCGTGCGGGTGTGACCCAAGCGCAACGCGACTCGGCGTCTTCACGCCGCACCCTCCGCAAAGCCTCCGGGATGCAGTGTGGCACCCGTTAGATGTTGTGAAAGAGCTCCGGAACCCAAACACGATCCGCGGTCTCAACCCCAACAGCCGCGGCCGAACAGGCCGCGTCGAACCCATCAAACCCCGCCAGACGCCCCACCCCCACCTCACGGGTGCGACCGACCCGCCCCTTCGATTCACGTCGTGTCCCCCGCCACGCACCGTTAGACAAATCGAGGTGCCCCGCACCCTTTAATCCTCCCCGCTTGACCCGCCCCGCCCGGTTGACCGATAGAACCCGTACCCCGCGTCGGGGCCGGCGGCGGCCCGCTGGCAACCGCTGAATTTACCCCGCGATGAACCAGGAACCGTCGACACGCATACGGTATCATGCTCGTCCATCGCGGCCACCCGGCCGTCGAGGCGGCTCCGGCGTGTCCGGCGGGCACCGCCGACGCGTGGGGGCCACACGTCATTATTGATCCACCGGCCGGGGACACCCCCGGGAGAAAGCAGGGAATGAAGCGCATGATCGCCTACGACGACGACTATACCAACGGCTCGCCCCAGAACCCCTCCAACCCGTCGGGCTACGGCCCGGGCGACAGCGACGACATGTACGTCCTGCTCGAGGGCGACGACGACCAGCCGGCCCCGCGCCCCGCGCCCGCCGGCCCGCCGCGGCCGACCGGGCCCGCCGTCTCGGGCGCGGACCCGGCCTACGCCGCCGCCACCGCCACGACCCCCATCGACGCCGACGCCGAACGTATGGGCCTCCGCCGCGAGCGACTCATGGGCCTCCTCCGCGGCCGCCTCCACTGGGCCATCCTCCTCGCCCTGCTCTTCGGCGGGGCGCTCGGCTACCTCGCCTACCAAAGCGTCGACCCGATCTACAAGAGCACCGGCCGCATCAAGGTCGACGACCCCTCGGAGATCATCGGCAAGGGCGACGGCCTGGGCATGGGCATGAGCATGTGGTCCGGCTTCGTCCAGGAACAGACCGCCATCATCCGCGGCGAGGACGTCGCCAAACGCGCCATGCGCACCGAGGCCTGGAAGGGCCGCGAGGGCGGCGAGGCTAACCTCACCGTCGTCCAGTTCCGCAAGGCCCTGGACGTGGACATGAACGAGCAGAACCGCTCGGACAACGTTTTCGCCATCGGCTTCCTCGCCGAGGACCCCGCCACCGCCGAAGCCGGCGCCAACGCCGCCATCCGCGCGTACAAAGACGTCATCTCCGAACGCAGCCAGGGCGCCTCGGCCAGCGAGATCGCCAAGCTCCAGTCCGCGGCCAACCTCGCCCGCCGCAGGATCGACGAGCAGACCGCCATCCGCCGCACCATCCTCCCCGACGACCAGGTGGCCCAGCTCAACCAGCAGCTCGCGTTCTACAACGCCGACCTGCTCGAGAAGAAGAACCAACTCGCCGACGTCCGCGCCCAGATCGCCTCGTACACCCCCATCAACGACGGCACCCCGACCACCCGTGGCGACCTTATCAGCAACGACGCCACCGCCAGGGACCTCCAGCAGCAGATCACCGCCCTCGACAACGTCATCAACGAGCTCGGTGCCGGCGGCTACGGCCCCGAACACTACCGCACCAAGCGGGAAAGCAACCGCCGCCAGGTCCTCACCGCCTCCCTCGAGGACCGCCTGCAACTGCTCCAGAACGACTCGGCCCCGGTCAACGACCCCGCGTTCGACCAGCTCCGCCGCTTCGAGCAGATCTACCACCGCCAGGTCGCCGACACCGAGGCCGAACTCGAACGCCTCGGCGAGACCAAGCTGCGGATCACCGGCATCGAGCGCGATCTCGAGCTGCAGAACGAAGTGGTCCAGACGGCCCAACGCAAGATCCGCGACCTCGAAGTGAACCAGCCCAACCGCGGCGACGCGATCCAGATCATCCAGTGGGGCGACCGCCCCGCCGAGCCGGACAACGCCGGCAAGAACATCCAGATGGCCGTCGCCGGCGGCACCGGCGGGGCGATGCTCGGCTTCGGGCTCGTCATGCTCGTGGGCCTCATGGACCGACGCCTCCGCCACGCCGGCGACGCCAAGACCGGCATGCCCCAGGCCCGGATGCTCGGCATCCTCCCCACCCTGCCCGAGAACTTCGCCGACCCCGAGCAGTCCGAGAAAGCCTCCCACGCGGTGCACCACATCCGCACCCTCCTGCAGATCGCCAACGGCGGCAACGCCCGGGTGTTCAGCATCACAAGCCCCGCCGCCGGGTCGGGTAAGTCCAGCCTCACCGTCGCGCTGGGGCTCAGCTTCGCCGCCTCGGAGAGCCGCGTGCTCGTCGTGGACTGCGACCTCGTCGGCGCCGGCCTCACCCGCCGCGTCGGGGCCGTGGTCAACCGCTCGGTCGAGGCCATCCTCCGCGAGGACACCACCCTCACCGACGGCCAGATCGACCACGCCAGCCGCACCGCCCGTGACCGCGGCATCCACCTCAAGGACGCCCTGATCGAGCTGGGCCTGCTGACCAAGAAGGACCTCGCCCGGCTCAACCGCCGCCAGGCCGACTCGGCGCTCGGCGTCCTCGACGCCTGCCACGGCCGCGACTTCAGCGAGTGCGTCGCCTCCACCGGGATCGATAACTTCCACGTCCTGCCCATCGGCTCGGCCCGGCCGCAGGACGCCGGCCAGCTCTCGCCCAAGGCCCTGCGCAGCCTCATCTCCCGCGCCCGCGACGAGTTCGACATCGTCATCATCGACACCGGGCCGTGCCTCGGCTCGCTCGAGGCCTCCATGGCCGCCGCCGAGGCCGACGCCACCGTCCTCATCGTGTCCCGTGGCGACGCCAAGTCCATGGCCGCCCGCGCCTTTGACCACCTCCAGACCGTCGGCGCCAACGTCGTGGGCCTCGTGTTCAACCACGCCCTCGACTCGGACCTCAACCACTCGTCCAACGCGTCGATCATCTCCCAAGAACGCCGCACCGACCCGTCGCAAAACCCCATGCTCGCCGACCCCGCCATCGCCGCACGCTTCGGGCCCCTCGGCTCCGCCGTCGCCGCCTACGGCCGACCCAGCCGCTCACCCAACGGCAAGCCCCGACGACCCCAACCCGCCGGCATGAACGGGCACTGAGGAAAAGCGAAAAGCGAAAAGGGGAAAGTGAAAATGCCGCACGCCGGGCCAACGACCCGCTCCTAGAAATCACCGACCCCGCACCTTTTCACTTTCCCCTTTGCGGTTGCGCCTTTCCACATGATCACCCCCGCCCGACCACCCGCGACGAGCCACACCCAGACCGTGTGGGGGCTCACGCCCGTCGAGCTCCACGACCGGTTCTGGGCGGCCCGCGGCGTGCAGGTGGTCCGACTCGGCGAGCCGCGCCCCCTCGCCCGCGACGCCGAGCTTTTCCTCCTCACCGACCCGCACTCGCTGTCCATCTTCCGCATGGGCGAGGCCCTCGACACCATCAGTTGGCTCAAGCCCAGCCTCCTGTTCATCCGCCTGCACAACGCCCGGGAACAGGGCTACTCCGAACGCGTCATCACCGACGAGGACGACCGCTTCGTCCGGTTCGAGCGGTCGTACTCCAGCCCCGATTGGCGGCTCGGCCGCGTCGCGCTGACCTCCGGCCGCGACCTCGCCCGTCTCTGGCAGCAAGGCCGCGCCACCCGTGAGGGCTGGCGCACCCTCCGCCGCACCATCAAGCCCGCCGACCGGGCCACCCTCTCCGTGGAGGGCTGCGTCTACGACCGCTCCGAGCCCGAGCAGGTGATGGAGTTCATCCGCGAGCTCGTCACCGTGTGGAAACGCCCCGACGCCACCATCCGCCGCGCCCGCCGCCTGGACGAGGCGGTCTGGACCGACATCACCCTGCCCCGCTACCACGACACGCGGTTCATCGGCCCGGTTTGGGTCGGCTCGGGCCGCCGCCTCGACGACGCCGACTCCATCGTCGGGCCCGCCGTCCTCTGGGACGAACCCGACGCCCGGCCCGCCGTCGAGGCCCTGCAGTGGAACAAGATCGAGCCCACCGAGGTCCTCGTCCGACCCATCAAGGTCCGCGCCCTCACCTCCATCCAGCGGGGCGTTAAACGCGCGTTCGACCTCGCCTTCGCCACCGTCGCCCTGGCGTGCGTCTTGCCGGTCTTCCTGCCCATCTTCTACGCCATCTGGCGCGAGGACGGCCGGCCGTTCTACTTCGGCCACCGCCGCGAGACCATGGGCGGCCGCGAGTTCAAGTGCTGGAAGTTCCGCACCATGAAGCACAACGCCGAGCAGATGAAACAGCACCTCATGGCCGAAAACCAGGCCGACGGCCCGCAGTTCTACATGGACAACGACCCCCGCACCTCCCGCGTCGGCCGCTTCCTCCGCAAAACCAACCTCGACGAACTCCCCCAGTTCTGGAACGTCCTCCGCGGCGACATGTCCATCGTCGGGCCCCGCCCCAGCCCCTACACCGAAAACCAGTACTGCCCGCCGTGGCGCGAGGCCCGGCTGTCGGTCCGCCCCGGGATCACCGGCCTGTGGCAGGTCAAACGCTCCCGCCTCAAGGGCCGCGACTTCCAGGAGTGGATCCGCTACGACATCCACTACGTCGAAAACCTCTCGTGGAAGCTCGACCTCTACATCATCGGCAAGACCATCACCAACATGCTCAAGATCGGCCGCAAACCCACACCCGCCGCCGACTTGGGCGACGAGTAGCACCCAACCCCGTGCCGTCTTAGCCCGGCCGCCTGCGGCCGCCGTTTGCCGCAGGCGTCGATTCCGCGGTCCCCGACGGACCCCCGGCTCCGTCACACCCACCACATCAACACCAGCAGCTCCGCCGCAAGCAGCGTCACCAGCAGCCCCGCGACCACCAGCGGCCGCCGCCGCCGACCCCGCCGCGCCGCCAGCGCCGACCGCCGCGGGATCATCCGCAGCTGCGCCTCCCCCGCCGCCGGACACATCGACGGCGCGTGCCCCCGCCGCGCCTGGTCCTGCACGATGGCGATGATCAGGCTCGCGTCGAACGCCGTCAGCCCGAGCACCTTCCCCAGCCGCACCAGCCCCTCACGCCGGTCCGCCGGAAGCACCGCCCCCTGCAACCGCTCCGACACCCGCACCGCCAGCACCCACCGCGGGTCCAGCGCCTCGTCGATCGCCTCCTCGCGGACGCTTCCACGTTGCGCCGCTGCCGCACCCGCCGCCGCCGGTGCATCCTCGCCCGACACCAGCCGAAGCCGCGGCCCGTCCGACCCCGTGTCCAACCGATCCACCCGCCGCCCGGACCGTGCGCGATCCCCCGGCAGCTCCACCCGCTTCCGGGGCAGCGGGGCCCCCTCCGGCGTCAACCGCAGCGGGAACGGATTGGAGGACAGGGAACTCATCGGAGTTGATAACGGCTCAGCGGGAAAACTTGAATTTTCTTCCGCTCAAATATATCGCGCCCCGCCGCCCGATCCACCCGTACCCCGCCCGCCGATAATGCACCGACCGGCGGTGGTGAAAACGCGCAGGCCCCCCCGCGGCCCCGCAAGCGGCGGGGTTGCGTGCGCGATGAGTGCTGCTCGCGATCCGCAGCGTCCGCTTCCCGCTTGCGGGGTCACGCCGTACCCCCGGACGCCGGCCTGATCGTGATCACCCGTACTCAACGTCCGCTCACCTTCCGCCCCGCACGCACCGGACTTTGAGGAGACGCCCGCATCTCGAGTGGCGCGGGTCGCTACTGTCCCCGCTCCCTGATCGGGCAGCGGAAAGGCCGTGGCATGAGCAGTACCCCCCGCACCCCGGAGACCCTCGCGACGACGCGCCTGTTGCCCGGCCTCGCGGCGCTCGTCGGGGTCGTGGCGATCTGGTCGGGTTGGGTCATCCTCTCGCGGTGGGGGCTGGTGTCGACGGCGCTGGGGCCGATGGAGTTGATGCTGCTGCGGTTCGGGTTTGCGGGGGTGGTGATGGGGCCGGTGCTGTGGCGGCTGGGGCGGGGCGGGCTGCGGTGGCGCGACTGCTGGGCGCTGGGGCTGACCGCCGGGCCGGGGTACGCGGCGTTCACGTACTTCGGGCTAAGCCTTGCCCCGGCGGCGCACGGGTCGGCGCTCACCGCCGGGATGCTCCCGCTGTTCACCATGCTCCTGGGCGCGGCCGTCGGCGTGACGAAGCTCACGCCGCTGCGGTGGCTCGGCCTGACGCTCATGGTCTCCGCCGCCGGCATGTTCTTCCTCGACGGCCGCGACCCGTCGCGGCAACTCGCCTGGCTGGGCGACCTGCTCCTGCTCGGCGGGCCGATGATGTGGTCCATCTACACCCTCCGCGTCCGCACCCTCGGCGTCGATGCGCTCCGCGCCACCGCCGTCGTCTCGGTCTTCGCGCTCCTGCTCTACCTGCCGGTCTACGCGGCGTTCGGCCACCCCGCACGCCTCGCCGAGGCGGGCTGGCTCAACGCCCTGGGCCAGGGCGTCTTCCACGGCTGGGTCGTCGTCGTCGGCTCGCTCACCCTCTACACCTACGCCGTCAAAACCCTCGGCCCCGCGAGCACGACGCTGGCCACAGCGACGGTCCCGGGCGTCACCGCCGCCGCGGGCGTGGTGCTGCTCCACGAACCGCTCACCGCCGCCTCCGTCGCCGGCGTCGCCCTCGACGCCGCCGGCCTCGTCTGCGTCGCCCTCGCCATGCGACACACCGCCCGCCGGGCGACGGCGGCCGTCACCCCGTGATCCGCACCGCAAAGGGCCGATACAATCATCATCATGTTCGGCGATGGCCCGCTGATGCTCCGGGAATACCTGATGAACGAGCCGCACCCCATTGGCATGGTGCAGGGCGCGGTGTTCGATTTTCTGCGCGAGCAAACTGATTATGCAATCTTCGGCGCGCAGGCGGACAACGCACATGCCTCGGAAACCCGTGCCACCGAAGACGTCAATATCGTTGCGATCAAAGGGCTAGCGTTCGCGGAGGCGATCGCCCGTTACCTCAACAAACGGTTCTATATCGCTACCCGGGTCCGATCCGTCCGAGACGGCATCGGCTTCCGTGTCTATCAGATACAGAAGCCGAAGAATCGGCATCTGGTGGATGTGAGGCCGTCACCCCAACTCCCGCCGCATCAACTGGTCGATGGGGTACAGGTCGTTACGCCTGCCGAGTCCGTGGCGAACAAGCTCGAATCATTTGCTTCCCGCAGCGGGAAACGCAAAGGGTACACCGATGGCCGCGATATCCTGGCGATGCTCGAGACGTTCCCCAACCTCAAAACCTTCCACGGCCCCGTCCACGACCGCCTCGTCGCCAATGGCGTCGCCCCGCCCGTGTTCGACCTGTGGCGGCAGTGGGTCGATCGCGTCCTCGAGCCCGAAGACGAAGCCGACGACTTCGGCTACTAAATCTTCGAACCTCCGCGTTTAGCGGCGGTTTCACCACAGCGACCGGGTGCCACACCGCATACCGGAGGCTTTGCGGAGGGTGCGGTGTGCCGACCGCGAGTGGCGTGACGCCGCGGCGACACCCGCACACCGCACCCGCCCCGAGCGGCGGGATGCAGTGTGGCACCCCGTGCACGGGGCCGTAGAACAGGCTTTCAGCGGCGGGCTCTAGCCCCCGTGTTTTTCAGCAACGTGACGCGCGGGCGCCCGCCCGTCGCTAAACTGCGGATACACCGTTCGGGAAACGAGGAACACCCCCATGCGCGCCATCGTCACCGGCCAGGTCGGGATGGATAAGAAGGAGTACCTGCAGAAGGTCGTCGACCTCGCCGGGTCCCGTGGCGAGGCCATCGAACTATATAACGTCGGCGACATCATGTACCGCGAGGCGCGCGACATCCGGCCCGGCCGCATCCTCGACCTGCAACTCTCCCGCCTCCAATCGCTCCGCCGCTCGGCGTTCAAGGACGTGATCAGCGAGTCCGACGGCCACCCCAACGTCATCGTCAACACCCACGCCACCTTCCGCTGGCGGCACGGCCTGTTCTCCGCGTTCGACTTCGATCAGATCAAGGCCCTCGAGCCCGACGTACTCATCTGCCTCCTCGACAACATCGAGATCGTCCACGCCCGCCTCCACAAGGACCACACGATCGACGCCACGCTAAAAGACCTCATGGTTTGGCGCGAAGAGGAGATCATGGCGACCGAGATCATGGCCCAGGCCCTCGGTTTGGAGAGCCGGTTCTACGTGCTCAGCCGCGGGCGGCACGCCGACACGACCGAGACGTGCTTCCGCCTCATCTGCCGGCCGCAGATGAAGACGGTCTACCCCAGCTTCCCCATGACGCACGTCGAGAAACTGCCCGACGTGCTGAAAGTGATCGATAAGTTCCGCGCCGACCTCGCCGACAAGTTCATCGCGTTCGACCCCGGCGATGTCGACGAAAAGATCCTGCTCGACCGGGCGCTGGAGGCGGCCAAAGAGGGCAAGGATTTCGTTGAGGTCGAGCCCGGCAGCTTCTCCGGGGCGCAGGGCAAGACGCTCCGCGTCCCGGTCAAGCAGGTGCTCGACATCGCCGGCGACGTGGACGGCCAGATCTACAGCCGCGACTTCAAGATGGTCCGGCAGAGCGACATGATCGTCTCGCTCGTGCCCACCCTCCCCGACGGCTCGCCGGGCCTGTCCAGCGGCGTCGAGCGTGAACTGCACCACGCCTTCGAGCACGGCCGCGAGGTCTACGTCGTCTGGCACCCGCAAAAAAACCCCAGCCCTTTCATCACCGAGACCAGCACCAAGTGGTTCAAGTCCGTCGACGAGGCGATGGAGTATTTCGAGGAACAGGGCATGTTCGCGCAGACGAACCTGTTCGGGCATTGACCCGGGAGAAAGTGCGAAGGGAACAGGACGGAGTGCGTTAAGCGTCTTATCGGTAACACACTGTCTCCTGTTCCCTCCGCACTTCAGTACTGCCAATGCGGATCGACGCGGTTGAGCAGGGGCTGATCTTTGAGGTAGCGGGTGAGGTTGTCGGTGATGAGCGCCCACTGCCGGGCGGGGTTGTGGGGCGAGGTGCCGGCGCAATGTGGGCTGAGGATCAGGTTGGGCAGGGTCCAGAACGGGTGGTCGTCGGCGGGCGGCTCGTCGGCGAACACATCGAGGCCGGCCCCGGCGAGGCGGTCCTGCCGGAGCGCCTCGGCCAGGTCCATTTCATTGGCGAGGAGGCTGCCGCGGCCGACGTTGTAGAGATACGCGGTCGGGCGGAGCCGGGCGAGCAGGTCGCGGGTCAGCAGGCCCCGCGTGTGCACCGTCCCGGGCAGGGAGAACACGGCATGGTCCGCCCGCTCAAGCGCTTCACCTAGCCGATCGACGGGCAGCCAGTCGTCGAAGTCGTCGGCGTTATCGGTGTGGGCGGAGGCTTGGCCCGAGCGGTTGACGCCAAGGGTCTGCATACGCAGGGCCTTGACGCGACGGGCGACGGCGGAGCCGATGTCCCCCGTGCCGACGAGGGCGCAGGTCTGCCCGGCGAGCTCGGTGCGGCCCAGCGCCGGGACCGGAAGCCTCCAGGTGTGGGTGGATTGACCCCGGAAGATGGCGGGCAGGCCCCGGTTGAACGCGAGGATGAGGCTGAGCACGTGGTCGGCGATGGGTTCGCCGTAGAGCCCCCTCCCGTTGGTGAGCAGCGGTGGCGGATCGAAGCTGCACGCCGCGATGGCCTCGATCAGGCTGGTGACGCCAGCGGAGAGCGACTGGACCCAGCGGAGGTCGGGGGCGTGCTGGATATCGCTTTTGCTGATGTGTCCGAGGAGGAGATGCGCCGCTCGGATGGCGGCATCGGCCTCGGTGGCAGGGGTATCGCCGGAGACTCGCATCAACTGGTGCCGGTCACCGAGACGGCGCTGCAGATCGTCGAATTGCTCCGCGGAGGCGGGGTACTTCAGGACGATGTGCATGGTTCAGCACGGAACGGACAAGACGCATGCGGGAACAGGCGTGTACCGCTTTCAGATCCCCTGGCTAACCGTCGAAACTAAGCGCTGTACCACAGATACCTGTGTGGCGTCAGGCGACAGCTTCGGCGACTTCGCGGATGTGGACTTTGCGGCCTTGGAACTCGACGTGGCCGGGGGCGGTGGCGAAGAGGGTATCGTCTTTGCCGCGGCCGACGTTGAAGCCGGGCTTGAACTTGGTGCCGCACTGGCGCACGATGATGGAGCCGGCTTTGGCGAGCTGGCCGCCGTAGAGCTTGATGCCGCGGAACTGGGGGTTGGAGTCGCGGCCGTTTTTGGTGGAGCCTTGGCCTTTTTTGTGTGCCATGGGTGGGGGTTGGGGGTTGGGTGGTGGGGGCTTGGGTGGAGCGGGTCGAACAGTATAGCGGGGGGGTGGGGGGCGTCAAAGGTTGGGGTGCAGGTCCGGCAGCCTTTCACGCAGATTACGCAGATTTCGCAGATTTGGCGAACGCAAAGTGAAGATGAGCAGAGAGGCTTCGGAAATAGAGAGAAAAGCCTCTTCGACTGGATACATCAATCTGCGGTTTCAATCTGCGACATCTGCGTAATCTGCGGTCACGGCTGTTCGGGCTGTTGGACGGGGATGAAACGGAAGATCGCGAGGAGGGTGAGGAAGGTGAGCCAGCCGAGGGCGAGGCCCAGGAGGAGGCCGCCGAGGCACCAGGCGAGGAAGTAGTCGCGGAGGAGGGCGTGGAGGTCGGCGAGGGAGAGGTTCCGCCAGGTGTCGAAGTCTTCGAGGGTGGGGGGTTGCCCGGTGAGGATGAGGCGGCCGAGGTAGATGGCGGCTGCGATGAGGGCGAAGCACAGGGGCGGGAGGGCGATCTGAGTACCGAGGACGGTGGCGACGGGGTGGACGTGGAGCCGTCTGGCGAGGTAGAGGGCGGCGAGGGTTTGCAGGGGGTAGATCGGCAGGTTAGCGACAAAGACGCCGACGCCGACGCCCGCGGCGACGGCCATCTGGCTGACGCGGTCCCGTCGGACGAGGTGGATGAGGTCGCGGGGGTCGAGCCAGCGGAGGAGGCGTTTCCAGCGGGGGGGGCGTTTGCGGGGTTGGGGTGGGGGAGGGTCGGCGGGTGGGGTGGGAGGGGTCGGGGTGGGGGTGTTGTCACGGCGGCCGCGAGCGGCCGGGCTTATGAGAGGGCCGATCCGGACATCGGAAGGGGGCCACTTGACGAAGGGGTAGGGGAGGATGGCCCGGAGGGAGAGCAGGGCGTAGACGAGGTAGGTATGGATCGAGTCGCGCCAGGGGCGGTAGTGGCTGATGCGGTCGGCTTCGGGCGGGTAGATCACGCGGATGGGGACCTCGATCAGGGGGCAGCGGGCCCAGCCCGAGCGGATGAGGATCTCGCCCTCGTAGCCGTAGCGTCCGGCGAGGCAGCGGACGGTCTGGACGAGGCCGAGGGGGTAGACGCGGTAGCCGCACTGGCTGTCCTCGACGCGGAGGCCCGAGGATAACAGGATGGTGAGGTTGGCCCAGGTGCGGCCGACGCGGCTCCTGCGGGGGTAGTCCGGGTCGGCGGCGTCACGAGAGCCGAGGACGAGGGCGGTGGGCGAGGCGGCGGCGGCGGCGAGGAGGCGCGGGGCGTCGGCGGGGTCGTGCTGGCCGTCGGTGTCGATCGCGAGGGCGTGGGTGTAGCCGTGCGCGGCGGCGGCGTCGAAGCCGGTGCGGAGGGCGGCGCCTTTGCCGCGGTTGCGGGCGTGGTGGAGGACCTGCAGATAAGGGTGTCGGTGAGCGGCCCGCTGCTCCCGAAACCATTTGTCCAGCACCCCAACCGTGCCGTCGGTCGACCCGTCGTTGACGAGGATCATCGGCAGGCTGAGCGCGGCGACGCCATCGAGCACGTCGGCGAGCTTCGGGGCGTTGTTGTAGGTGGGCAGGAGGACGACCGGGCGGAACGCCGGGCGCCGGGTCGGCGGAAGGGCGTTGGGATCGGCGGCGGTGGGCGGGGCGTCGGGCGACGGTGGCGGAGCGGGGGTTGCCGGGGCGTCGGGCATGCGGCGGGTGGTGGGGCGGTCGGGCGGGGGGGGCGGTCCGGCGGGGGGGTGTCGGCAACGGGCATAGTACCGGCTGCCGGGCCCGCGCCTGCGCCGTGAACGGATGGGAGCCGGGGTAAGCGGATGGGGCGACAGAGCAGAGCCGGGAGCGTGAGCGCCCGGTGCATGACGTAACGGGCGCGTCCCGGTCGCTCACGCTCCCGGCTTTGGAAAGCCTCTGCGGTCGCCCCGGGGTTGGATCGGCGGGGATGCCGCCGGTCACGGCCCCGCGGGGGCGCTACAGTCGGCCACGCCCGGCTTGCCCTGACCCGTCTCCTGGAGGCACCCCATGATCCGCATGCTCATCAAGTTGTTTCTCACCAAGAAGGTCCTCGGCTGGGTCCTGCGCAAGTTCAGCGGCGGCCGGCGGTAGTACCCCGCCGCCGCAGACCGCCGGCACTGCGACCGGGTCAACCGGCGTCACAGGCCGCAGAGGCGTCGCACCCCGGCCGGGTATGGAAACCGCCGCCGACGCCGTCCCGACGCTTCGGGACCGTTCAAGCCGCCTATGATGGCACGGTTAAGTCGAGCGTGCATCGTCACCTCCGCACGCCCATGGAGGGGTCTGTAGCCCCCGAGAAGCCGAACGCTGCGACCTGCGGCAGCGTAGGGTCTATTTAAGTGCACCCCGCGGAGCGACCCGATAGATGATGTTGTCATTCTAGTTCCGCCAAGCCGCCGCGGACGTCCCCTGCAGGGCGGCTCGCAGCGCGGCGTAACCGGCGCGATATCCTGACGCGGCCCCGGTTGAGCCGGTGAAACCGCGAGCCCCCACCCAGGCACCCCATGCAGCTCATCCACCGACGTATCGCGACCGGGACGCTTGCATTGGGGATCGCCCTGGGCCTCGCCACCGCGGCCTGCGGTCAAGACGTGACGATGCCGGTGGTCGAGCCGCACCCCGCCGCCGCCCCTAGGGTCGATATCGCCGCTACCGCCGCTACCGCCCCGCCCGCCCCGCCCGCCGTGCCCGCCGACGACCTGACCCAGATGGACGACCCGACGTTCCTCACCACCTGGCAGAAGCGCTGCTTCGCCTACTTCTGGGAGCAGGCCGACCCGACCACCGGCCTCATCGCCGACCGCGCCCCGGCCGACGGCTCGCGCCGCTACGACCCCGCCACCCACGACCCCGACGCGCCCGACGCGCCCGTCGCCAGCATCGCCGCGGTAGGCTTCGGCCTCACCGCGATCTGCATCGCCGACGAGCGGGACTGGATCGACGGCGATGCCGCGTACGAGCGTGTCGCCACGACGCTGCGGTTCCTGTTGAACGATGCCGAGCACGTCGAGGGCTTCTACTACCACTTCATGGACATGCACGACGGCCGGCGCGCCTGGGCCAGCGAGCTGTCGTCCATCGACACCGCGCTGCTCATGGCCGGCGTCCTCACCGCCCGGCAGTACTACAAGGGCACCGAGGTTGAGACCCTCGCCAAAGCGCTCTACGACCGGGTGAACTGGCCGTGGATGATGAACGACGGGCTCACCCTGAGCATGGGCTGGTCGCCGGAGGACGGCTTCATCGAGTACCGCTGGGACCACTTCTCCGAGCACCTGGTGATGCAGGTGCTTGGGCTGGGCAGCGAGACGCACCCGCTGCCGCCCGCGGCCTGGCACAACTGGCAGCGCGGCCCGATCTTCGAGTACGAGGGCGGCCGCTTCATGAGCTACCCCCCGCTCTTCGTCCACCAGTTCAGCCACGCCTGGGTCGACTTCCGCGACAAGCGCGACGACTACGCCGATTACTGGGCCAACTCGGTCTTCGCCACCAAGGCCCACCGCGCGATGTTCACCCGCCTCGCCGACCGCTTCCCGCTCTACGGCGAGACGCTGTGGGGCGTGACCAGCAGCGACTCGGCCATGGGCTACACCGCCTGGGGCGGGCCGTCACCGTCACCGCATATCGATGGGACCGTCGTCCCCTGCGCCGCGGCGGGGTCCATCCCCTTCGCCCCGGCCGTGTGCATCTCGGCCGTCCGCAACATGTTCGACACCTACGGCGACCGGGCGTGGAAGCACTACGGCCTCGTCGACGCATTCAACCCCCACACCGGCTGGTTCGCCTCCGACGTCATCGGCATCGATGTGGGCATCACCCTGCTCATGATCGAGAACCACCGCAGCGAGTTCGTGTGGACCCACTTCATGGCCAACCCCGAGGTCCAGCGGGCGATGCAGGCCGCCGGCTTCCGCGACCTGCCCGACAACCACGCCGCGACCACCGCGCTGTTCTTCGACCAGACCACCGCCGACGCCCCGGGCTACGCCTTCGCCGCGCCCGGCCCCAAGGCCGAACCCGAGGCCGCCCCGGCCCCCGCGGCCGACCTCGCGCCCTGATCTTGCCCGCCGCATCCAGCGTAACCGCCCACGGTCTTTCAGAGCCGGGAGCGTAAGCGACCGGGCCACGTTCTCTGCGCCACCCCCCGGTCGCTCACGCTCCCAGCTCTGATTGCACCCCCCGGTCGCTCACGCTCCCGGCTCTGATCGTTCGCCACAACGTCGACCCGTCCCACCGCTCCGCCCGTGCCGTTCCCCCGGCACGCTCTATACTGTCCCCGTCCCCTCACCCGCTTACCCCCCGACCCGGAGAAGACCCGTGCCCGACACGCAAACCCCCCGCCCGTCCCGTATCGGCCGGTTCTTCAGCTGGGCCCGCTTCAACAAAAAGCCCGTCAAGGTCGACGCCACCCGACGCCTCGAGGGCCTTGACGACGACGAAAACGGCACCGGCCTCGCCACCACCGGCACTTCCGGGAGCGGCGGCGGGGGCGTCTCGCTCAAGGAGCTCAAGAACGGCTACTCCGAGGTCGTCGAGACCATGAAGTCCGTCCGCTCGCACCTCGAGGAACAGTCCGCCCGCTCCGACCGTGTCCTCGAACTCATGCAGCACCTCCCCGAGGTCCTGCAGTCCATCCCCGAAGCCAACCGCACCCAGGCCCGCATGCTCGAGGCCATCGGCGAGAACCTCGGCCGCTCCAACGAGACCTCCGCCCGCCTTTCCGAAGCCATCTCCGGCCTCACCTCCGCCGCCGGGTCCCAGGAACGCACCCTCACCTCCATCCGCGACCACCTCGTCGAGGAAGACCAGACCCGCGCCAAGCTCAACGACGGCGTGACGGGCCTCAACGACACGCTCGGCCACGTCATCGCCTCCAACGCCGCCACCCGCGACGCCATGGGCACCGTCGTCGAACAGTCCCGCGTCAACGACGAGCAGATGCGCGAGCTCTACACCCGCAGCCAAAAGACCACCACCGCCATGATCCTCATCGCCCTCGCCCTCGCCACCGGCGCCCTCGCCCTCGGCGGGTACATGGCCTACATGATCAGCCAGATGAACACCACACCCGTCGTCGCACCTTGACTTCCACCGCACCGCCACCACCGCCGATTAGCGCCGCGACTTGCTGCGTCCCCGTACCAACCCGCAACACGTCCCGGCGCTAAACCCGCCCCGCCCATCCTGCCCGACGGTGATGACGCGCCTATGAATCTCATGCGGGTCACCGTGACCCGCGACCGTCCCCCCACCGCCCCGACCCGGGGCAGAAGGTAACCCAGCATGGCCACCGTCACCCCCGAAACCCACGGCACGCTCCACAAGAAACTCAACGACCTCATCAGCATCAACATCGACAGTGTCAACGGCTTCGAGCACGCGATCGACGAGGTGGACAGCCCGCAGTACAAGGAGCTGTTCCGCTCGATCAAGACCCAGCGCGAGGCCAACGTCCGCGAGCTCCGCAGCCTCGTCGCCAGCCAGGGCGAGACTCCCGAAGACAGCGGCTCGCTCAAGGCCAAGGCCCACCGCTGGTGGCTGGACCTCCGCGCGAACCTCTCCAGCAACGACGACTACAACGTCCTCGCCGAGGCTGAACGCGGCGAAGACGCCATCAAGAACATGTACGAGGAGGTCATGGAAGACGCCCAGGGCTCGCCGGCCGCCGACGTGATCCGGCAGCAGTACAGCAACGTGAAGGGTGGCCACGACCGCGTCCGCGACCTGCGCGACGCCGAGAAGGCCGCGAAGTAAGGCTCGCCCCTCCATCCCCGCCCCCACCCCGACCGGACCCCCGCGGGTCCGGTTTTTTCGTGCACGTCCCCCGCCGGCCATAGCCGCGACACTACGCGTCGCGGTCCGCGTTGCGTAGCAACGCGGCTACTGGAGAAACTTTGCGTCGCTCGCCTCAATCCGCGACGTCCCGCCAGTGGGCCAGCCCCTCCAGCACGCCGTCGGCGTGCCCGCTCGCGGCGCGGTAGATGCGCTCGCCCCGCAGGTCCGCCAGCTCGGGCCGGTGGTTCGCCACCACCACGGCCCAAAACCCCGCGGTAAGCATCGCCCGGTCGTTGCCCGAGTCGCCGCACACCACGACGCGATCATCGCCAAACCCCAGCGTTTCGGCGACGAAGCGGCAGGCGCTTGCCTTGTTCACGCCCCGGGGCAGGATGTCCACGTCCCGGTTGCTGCTGTAGGTCAGCTCGCCGTCGAGGCCCGCGTAACGCAGCATCGCCTCGAACTCCGTCAGCAGTTGCGGCGGGGCGCCGGGGACGTAAAAGCTCGCCTTGAGGTCCGACTGGTTCCTCGCCGGCTGCACCTCGACCCGCTCGTGCCGGCCGAGCAGGTCGCGGACCCGGTCGCCCCAGCCGGGCTTGACCAGCGTGCGGCTGCGCTCGTCGAACGCGGCCGCCGCATCGGTGCCCCTCAACCGCTCGGACCGGGCCTGCACCTGCGTCCCCATCCCGCCGATCACCGCGTCGGGCGTCGGCAATTCCGTCTCGCGGATCGACCCGAGGATCGACTCCAGGAACCGGCTGGAGTTGTACACCACCGTCAACCCGTCCCGCTCCGCCACCACGTCGGCGAACCGGCGCGTCGCGTCGTCGTCGCCGAGCAGCGTGTCGTCGACGTCGCTGATGAGGAGCCAAGGCGTGATCGGGGTCGGCATGGGCGGCACTATACCGACCCCCACCCCGGTTTTTTAGCCCGGCCGCTTGCGGCCGCAGTGTCCGCCGTTCCGGATTCCTCGGCCCGGCCGCTCGCGGCCGCAGTGTCCGCCGTTCGACCCGGCACGACGGCCGCAAGCGGCCGGGCTAAGACGATGGGGATGACGGCCGCCCGTACCCCGGCAGGTGTGGCGAGGTCTTATCATCCCCGGATGACCGAGCCGGTGGCGCAGATCGTGGGGGTGACGAAGGTGTACCAGAAGAGCAAGGCGGCGCCCCCGGTGCGGGCGCTGGCGGGGGTGGACCTGACGATCCCGCGGGGAGAGTACGTGGCGATCATGGGCCCGTCGGGCAGCGGCAAGTCGACGCTGATGAACATCATCGGCTGCCTCGACCGCCCGTCGACCGGGCGGTACCTCCTCGACGGCGAGGACGTGGCGCAGATGCCCGACGAACGCCTCAGCAAGGTCCGCGGCAAGCGGCTGGGTTTCGTCTTCCAGGCGTTCAACCTGATCCCGCAGCTCAACGTGCAGGAGAACGTTGCGGTCCCGCTGTTTTATCAAGGCATCGCCGCGGCGAGGCGGCGCGAGATGGCGGCGACGGCGCTGGCGCGGGTCGGGCTCGAGGACCGCATGGGCCACCGCCCGACCGAGCTGTCCGGCGGCCAGCAGCAGCGCGTGGCAATCGCCCGGGCGTTGGTGAACGAGCCAAGTTTGCTCCTCGCCGACGAGCCGACTGGGGCACTGGACACGAAGACGGGCGAGGCGATCCTGGCGATCTTCGCGGAGCTGCACGACGCGGGGCTGACGATCGTGGTGATCACGCACGACGAGGAGGTCGCCGAGCACTGCGAGCGGGTGGTGCGGCTGCGTGACGGGTTGATCGACACCGACCACGCCGGCGGCAAGGCGCGGCGGGCGACGGGGTTGTAGACGCTTCTCGACCCCCCTCCCCCGGGAGGGGCTGGGGGACGGCGGCGACTCGCCGACGCGAACCCCCTTTTGGAGCACGATGTTTCGGGCAACGCGCCCTCCCCTAACCCCTCCCAAGGGGAGGGGGATCAATCCTGCCGAAGCATTGGTATCACTTGCGACGCGTCGACACGGCGGCCGCGCGCGGTCGGCTACCGGGCCGGCACGCGCCGCCTCGCCTCAATCCTCTTCGTCCTTGGTCAGCGCCGCGCGGCCGGGCTTGCTGGTTTTAGCGCACCCGCCGTCGCCGCTGGGGCGGATGTGCGGGCGGTGCGTGTCGGTCGTGCCCATCCACGCGTACGGGTCCTCGCCGGCGATCATCACGATGTCTCGCGCGTCGGCCTTCGCCACGCTGACGCTGTTGTCCAGGAACGTGTCGTGCTCCTGCAGGTTCCCGGTCCACGGCAGCAGCGACGTCGCGCTCATGTAGTGGTTCACCAGCACGCGGCGGAAGCCCTTGGACGTGTTGGGCAGCGACCGGTGCAGCGTGTAACCGTTGAAGAACACGATGGTGCCGGCCTTGACCTCGACGGGCACCGCGTCGTCGTCGGACCACGGGAAGCCGACGCTCTCCTGGGCGCAGTCGAAGCGGCGGTCGTCCTGCACCCGCTGGGGGTAGAGGACGCCGCGCTTGTGCGACCCGGGCAGGACCCAGAGGCAGCCGTTGGTCACGTTCGCGTCGTCCAGGGCGATCCACCCGCCGCAGAGCGAGCGGTCGCGGGTGGGGATGTAGTCCTCGTCCTGGTGCCACGCCTGGCCGGGCTTGCCGGCACTCTTGATGAACAGCATCGACTGCATGCACTTGACGTCCGGCCCGATCACGTGGGTCAGCGTTTCGACCATCGCCGGGTGGTCGAGGTACTTGCGCATCACCGGCGAGAACTTGTGCGGGAAGTGCATGCACAGGTAGTGCTGGAGCACCTCGGCGTCGCTCTGCCCGTCGTGCGGGCCCTGATAGCCGCCGTACTCGCCGTATTCGCCGCGGCACACGGCCGTTGCGTCGTCGCGGACCTCGGCCACCTCGTTGGCCGACAGGGCGTTTTCGACGATGAGGAAGCCGTTCTCTTCGTAGAACGCCACGGCGTCATCGGTCATGAAGCCGGGCTGCGACGCGTCGACGCGGCCGGCGGTGGAGGCTTCGGGGGAAGCGGGGGCGGGGGGTGCCATGGTCATGGTTGATCCTTTCGGGAGGGGGCGGCGGGGGGCAAAGCCCTTTGAAGCACAAGTAGTATCGCATATGATCGGCCGGTGGCCCTATCCCCGATCCGCAAAAGCATATCTCAGGTTGACCTCGTGCCGCCGCGGGGGGTGATCCTGGGGGAGGTGGAGTACGAGCCGGGCGGGGCGTTCGGGCCCCGGACGCAGGCGGATGTGCAACTGGTGATCATCGACCGGGGGTCGGTGACGCTGAACCGTGACGGATACGAGCTGCGGGTGGCGGCGGGCGAGGTGGTGTGCAACTGGCCGGGGATGAGCGAGTATTACACGTTCGACCCGCGGCAGGCGACGACGCACCGGTGGGTGGCGCTGACGTTTGACCATACCCCGGCGACGGCGGCGTGGCTGTCGCGGCTGCGTGAGGCGTCGCCGCAGGTGCGCGACGAGTCGCGGGTGATGCGGACGCTGTTCGACACCGCCTTCGCGATGGCCGGCGACGACGCGGCGGTGCAGGCGGCGCAGACGCACCTGGCGCTGGCGTACTTCGCGGCGTACCTCGCCCCGCCCCCGGAAGCGGCGGACATCGACGCCAGGCTGCCCCCGCCGCTGGTGACGATGCGGCGGACGATCGACGGGGCGTTCGACCAGCCGCTCACCCTCGGCGACCTTGCGGACGCTGCGTCGGTCAGCGTCAACCACCTGTCGCGCCTCTGCCGCAAGCACCTGGGCACGACGCCGATGACCTTGCTGCGCGAGGCGCGGGTGGAGCACGGGCTGGACCTCTTGAAGAGCACCGGGCTCCGCGTCGGCGAGGTCGCGGACCGGGTGGGGTTCAGTAACCCCTTCCACTTCTCCCGGGCGGTGAAGGGGCAGACGGGCCTGCCGCCGACGGAGGTGCGGCGGCGGGCGTGGGCGGGGGAGTGACGGGAGGGGGGCGCGGGAGGTGGGTGACGCGGGAACGAGGGAGCGCGGCGGAGCCGCGTCGCTTCATCGGGATGTGAGTCGTTTAGCGCCGCGACTTGTCGCGCTTCGGAAGGCGCGGCGGAGCCGCGTCGCTTCATGCGGAACGGAGTCGTTTAACCCTCGGCGTCTTCGTATGCGTCGAACTCGCCGCGTTCGGTCGCTTCCTTGATGTACTTCTCGAACGCGGTGTGCTGGTAGGAGAGGAACACGAAGGCGTGGTGGAGCGTGAGCCACTCAATGTCGGTCGGGTCCTCGCCGAGGTCCTTGCGCATGCGGTTGAGTTCGGCGAGCAGGGGTTCGGGCTTCATGAACGCAAGTCTATAGCCGGCGGGCTACGCCCGCCGCGGTCGCCTTGCGGTGCGACTGGCCAGCGACTTGGATTTCACCGCACCGGCAGCAGCTCGGCGAGGAACGAGCCGGGGCGTGACTCGAGGTCGTGCCAGTAGTCGAGCGCCCACGGGTCGGGGAACAGGAACGCGTGCTCGGCACGGATCGCCTCGACGATGGCGCGGCCGACCACTATCGGGTCGGTCGAGGGCAGGGGCACGTCCTTGGCCATCTCGGTGTCGATGGGGCCGGGGAAGACGGAGATCACGTGGACCCCGTGCGGGGCGAGCTCGTTGCGCAGGCCCTGGGTGAGCGAGAATGCCGCGGCCTTGGTCGCGCAGTAGGTCGGGGCGAACGGCAGCGAGCGGAACGACCCGACGGTGTTGAGGTTGACGATGCACGCGGTGCCGCTGTCGATGAGGTGCGGGGCGAACGCCTGCGTGACGCGGAGCGGGCCGAGCGTGTTGACCTCCCACTGGTTCTTGAGCGCCTTGACCGTATGCTTCTCGAGTAGTGCCCCGCCCTCGAAGATGCCGGCGTTGTTGATCAGGATCGTGACGTCCTTTGCCCGCTTGGCCGCAGCGTTGATGTCGCGGGCCTTGGTCACGTCGAGCGTGAGCGGGACGACCCGGTCGCCGTGTTCCTCCACCAGCGGGTCGAGCTTGGCCGCGTCGCGGGCCCCGGCGTAGACCTTGCCGCAACCCGCCTCGAGCAGGGCGGTAACGGTCGCCTTTCCGATGCCGCGGTTCGCTCCGGTGACCAGGGCGCTGCGTCCGTCGATGTCCATCGGGGTCTCCTGCTTGGGTGGTGGGGCGGTCCGGCTGAAGTTACTTTCGGTTTAGGTGCGTCGCAAGCGGCGGCGGGACGATCCGCTACCGGGGCCTAGGTATTTTCACCGAGTGAGGCGGTACGGGAGAGGTCCGCCGCCTAGCGTCGGCCGAGGGGTCGCCGCTGGGGCGGCCCGCTGCTTCTATATAAATAGAGAAGGATGGTTCATGATGACAGACGTCAAAAGATTCAACCGCGCAGCGTGGCCGACGGTCGCGGCGCTCGGTATCGCGGCATCCGTGGCCGGGGGCCTCGGCCCGGCGGCGTGGGCGCAGTCGGCGATGCAGGATGACGCGCCGACGAAGCAGGAGCGTATCGCCGCCGCCGACCCGCAGATGCAGGCCGTGCTCGAGGCGTTCGCCGCCATGGACCCGAAGCCGCTGCCCAAGCTCTCCGCCGAGGAGGCGCGTGAGAACCCGACGATGGCCCAGGCCGCCAAGGCGGTGATGAAGGACAAGGGCATGAGCACCGAGCCGATGAAGCTCGGCGACGTGGACGACCGCGAGATCGAGGTCAACGGCACGGACCTGCCCGTGCGGGTCTACACCCCCGAGGGCGACGGGCCGTTCCCCGTGATCGTCTACTACCGCGGCGGCGGGTGGGTGATCGCGACGCTGGACACCTACGACGCGTCCTGCCGGGCGCTCAGCAAGATGACCGACGCCGTGGTGATGTCGGTGGACTACCGCCAGGCGCCCAAGAACAAGTTCCCCACCGCGCACGAAGACGCCTACGCCGCGCTGCAGTGGGCGTTTGTTAACCCCGACGAACTCAACGGCAAGCGCGGGCAGGTCGCGGTGGTGGGCGAGAGCGCCGGGGGCAACATGGCCGCGGCCGTCTGCCTTATGGCCGAGGAGCGGGGCGGGATGATGCCTTTGCACCAGGTGCTGGTCTACCCCGTCGCGGACTACGGGCAGGACACCCCGTCATACCGCGAGAACGCGGATGCGGTGCCGCTGAACTCGCCGGCGATGGGGTGGTTCTTTGACAAGTACCTGAGCAGCCCTTCGGACGGGAAGCGGCCGGTCATCTCGCTGGTTGACGTGCCGCAGAGTGAGCTGTCGGGCCTGCCCCCGGCGACGGTCATCAACGCCGAGATCGACCCGCTCCGCAGCGAGGGCGAGCAGTACGCCGAGAACCTCAAGGAAGCCGGCGTCGATGTCGTGCAGAAGACCTACTCCGGGGTGACGCACGAGTTCTTCGGCCTCGGGGCCGTGGTGGACAAGGCCAAGGAAGCGGAGATGCTCGCCGCCAAGCGGCTCAAGACAACGTTCATGATGAACTGAAACGGCCGGCTCCGAGCCGCCACCCCGTTAGCGAAGACCCGCGGCACCGCGCCGCGGGTTTTTCGTGCAAGTGCAACCCCACCCGCTTCGACACTGCCGTCACTCCAGCCCCCACTACCGCTGATAAACTCCCGCCATGCCCCCCCCAGCAAGCACACCGCCCGCCAGCTCCGCCACCGCGACCGCCGCCGCCGCGCCCGGCAAGGCCGCCGCGCCCGACCGCTACGCCAAATCCCGCGCCGCCCACGCCGAGGCCGTCACCCTCATGCCCGGCGGCGTGAGCTCGCCCGTCCGGGCCTACCGCGCCGTCGGCCGCGAGCCCGTCACCGTCGCCTCGGGCAAGGGCGCCATCGTCACCGATATCGACGGCAACGACTACGTCGACTACGTCTGCTCCTACGGCCCGCTCATCCTCGGGCACGCGCCGGAACCCGTCACTCTCGCCCTAGCCCGCGCCGCCGACCGCGGCGCGACGTTCGGCATGCCGACGCTCGCCGAGAACCAGCTCGCCCGGCGCGTGATCGACGCCGTGCCATCAATCGAACTAGTCCGCTTCGTCAACTCCGGCACCGAGGCGGCGATGTCCGCCATACGCCTCGCCCGCGCCGCCGCCTCCGCCGACGGCCAGCGCCGCGACAAGATCATCAAGTGCACCGGGTGCTACCACGGCCACACCGACGCCCTGCTCGTTGCCGCGGGCAGCGGCGCGACCACCCTCGGCACGCCGTCCAGCCCGGGCGTCCCCGCGTCCACCGTCACCAACACGATCCTCGTCCCGTACAACGACCTCGACGCGGTCCGCGCCGTGATGCAGGAGCACGCCGACGACATCGCCTGCATGGCCGTCGAACCCATCGCCGGGAACATGGGCTGCGTCCCGCCCGCGGCCGGCTACCTCAGGGGCCTCCGCGACCTGTGCGACGAGTTCGACGTCCTGCTGCTCTTCGACGAGGTCATGACCGGCTTCCGCGTCGCCCTCGGCGGGGCGCAATCCTTATACGGCGTCCGCCCCGACCTGACGTGTCTGGGCAAGGTCCTCGGCGGCGGGCTCCCTTGCGCCGCCTACGGCGGGAGCGAGCGCGTCATGCGCATGGTCGCCCCCGACGGGCCGGTGTACCAGGCCGGCACGCTCAGCGGCAACCCCCTCGCCATGGCGGCGGGCATCGCCACGCTTGACGCGCTGACCGAGGACGACTGCTACGCCCAGCTCGAAACCCGCTCCGCGGCGCTGGAAAAGGGGCTGAAGAAACAGGCGGAAAAGGCCGGCTGCCCCGTCTACCTCACCCGCGTCGGCTCCATGCTCGGGCTGTTCTTCGTCAACGCCGAGGGCGACACCGTCACCAACTACGCCGAGGCAACCGCCTGCCGCACCGACCGCTATTCCGCCTTCTTCGGCGCGATGCTCGACCGCGGCGTGATGCTCGCGCCGTCCGCCTACGAGGCCTGGTTCGTCTCGACCGCCCACGACGAGGCGACGCTCGACCGCACCCTCACCGCCGCCGCCCCCGCCTTCGCCGCCGCCGCGGCGGTATCGGCCGCCGCGCCTTAGGGCAGGGTTCACCCTGCCACGCGGTGACCGGCGTCACGCCCGCACCGCGACGTGGCGTGCATGAGACGCGGCAGGGCAAGCCCTGCCCTACGGTTGGTCGATATTGCACCCATGCCCGACCCCACCCTCGCCCTCTGCACGTTCAGCACCGGCAAGGCCCAGGTGCGCGAGGTGCTGGGTGACTGGCTGGGCTTCCTGCCCCGCCGGCCCGAGCGGGTGATCGTGTCGACGCTGCTGGACGATGGGGAGCCGCGGCCGGTGTACCGTGAGCTGGCGGATGAGGGCGTCATCGACGAGCTGGTCACCCTCGAAGCGCCCGGCCTCGACGGCCGCACCGCCGAGACGCTCGGCACCCTCTCGGCGCTGAAAGCCGCGGCGGACCACGGCGTCGACTACGCCTTGCAGGTCAAGCTCGACACCCTGCCGTACCGCGACGGGCACGACGGCTGGCTCGACGAGGCGCTGACGGTGCTGCGGGAGGGGGGCTTTGCCGCGTTCACCGGGTCGATGTCCGACGAGCGGGGCGAGACGTTGAGCGATGTCCCGCAGGGCGTGCCGCGTGACCGCTACTTCCGCACCCGGCGGTTCAGCGTGAACTTCGCCCTGCTCAAGCCGGGCCCGTTCGTGGCCCGGGTGGTCGAGTCGCTCGGCGGCGACTGGTGCCTCGACCCCGCCGCGTTCGTCGGGCGGGGCGGCGACGAGGGCAGCCGCTTTGCCGTGGAAGAGGCGATGACCGACGCGCTGAAAACGGAGGGCCGCCACTGCGTCGCCCGGCACGAGACGCCGGACTGGACCGTGTTCCACGTCAACGTCTGGGGCGAGCGCCTCGCCGCCGTGCGCGAGCGGTACCGGCGACGCGACGGCATCAAGCCGTTCCTCAACCGCGGCGACATCACGCCGGGCTCGCGCCCGGACCTGTGGCACTGGCAGTACGGCACCCCCGTCCCCACGCTGACCCAGCGCCTCCGCGTCAAGGTCGGCCGCTGGCGGCGCGGCCTCTGACGCCGCGACGGTCGGCCCCCGCACGGCACCGAACCGCACCGCCCCGACCGGCGCGGGATCGGTCGATGCCCCGCCGGTGTCGCCCCTCACGCCGCAGTCGATAGAGATACTCGCGGGCCTGCACGGCGGTGCCACCCCTCCTCACCCCCCGCCACCCCCGCTACCGCCCCGCCTTCTTCGCGTACTTCTTCCGCAACTTCATGAACTTCTTGTCGTCAGCGAGCTGCGGCACCCGCTCGATGCTGTCGTCCAGCAGATCCACCAGCTCGTCGTATCGCCCCAACGCCTCAAGCGGCTCCGCCTGCTCCAGCCGCAGCACCACGTCCCCGTCCCCCGCCAGCGCGCTCGCGCGACGCAGGTGATCGAGCTGCGCCTCGTGGTCGCCTCGCGCTTTTGCGAAGTCCGCCAGCCGCACGTGCGGGTACGCCTCGCCCGGGGCCGCCGCCCCCGCCCGGCCCATCGCGTCCACCGCTTCGTCCAGCTCGCCCCGCTGCGCCGCGTCGGCGCTCCGCGCCACCGCCGCTTCGTACGTCGCCCGCTCGCCCTCGAACAACTCGATGATCCCGGGGATGTCCTCGCCGTGCCCCGTCGCCATCAGCTCCTCCACCGCATACGCCACCCAAGGCCCCGTCGCCCGCGCCACCCCCTCCGGGTCGCCCGGGTCCACGAACTCGTGCTCCCCCGCCCCGACTCCACCCCCTCCACCGCCCGCCGCCGCCACGCACGCCGGCAGCGCCGCCTCGATCCGGCCGTACAACTCCTCCACGTCGTCCCGCTTCACGTGCCGCCCCATCCCGCACTTCTTGCACTCCCGCATCACCCGCATCACCCCGCCCAGCGGCAGCAGCGGCACAAAGTAGATATGCCCCCACTTCCGCCCGTCGTAGCTCTGCTGCGCCCCGTATCTGCCGCAGTACGGGCACAGCCCCTGCCCCTTCACCACCCGCCGCCTGAAGTACATCCGCGAGCCGTAGATAATCATGAGCGAAGCCCTCTGCCGCGGGGTGCATTGCCCGGCATCATACCTTCCCCCTTCTTCGGATAGGTGGCCCGTCAGGCGTACGTCACACGCCGCCACCCGCACCGCCGTCGCTCGGCTGCCGCACCTCGTACAACGCCACCCCCAGCCGCTCCGCCAGCGCCGCCAGCTCCGCGTGGTGCTCGACGCCCAGCGGGATGCCGTCGCGCCCGTACGCCGCCTCCCGCTCCGCCTCAAGGCCCCCGGGCAGGTACGCCCCCTCGGTGTGCGGCAGCGGCTCGAGCGCCCGCACCCTCCGGTGGTACTCGTCCACCTCCCGCTTCAGTTCCTCGGGGTCACAGAACAGGTCGATGCGGAACGCGTACAAAAAAGCCCCCTGGTTCGCCGCGGGGTACCGCGGCTCCGCGGGGCGGTCCAGCCGCAGCCCCGTCAACAGCCCGCCCCACGCCTGGCACACCGTGCCCAGCCCCAACGCCCGCAGCACCACCCCCGGGTCCACCGCCAGCAACGCCTCCCGAACCGGGGCCGCGCCCTGCACCCCGTGCGTCACCCCCGCGTCAAACACCAGCCCCGGCCCCTCCTGCCCCGGCACCGCGAACGACATCGGCGACCCGCCCCCCGCCGCCACCACCGGCCGCGCCGCGTCCAGCCGCAGCTGCACCCCCGACGTGCAAAACGCCATCAATCCATGCGCCATCGCCATCCGCGGGTACAGACCCGCCGCCCCGATGTGCCCGTGGTTGCGGCTGACCATCGCCCCCATCCCCACCGCCTCCGCCTTCTCGATCACCCGCCGCGTCCCCTCCCTCGCCGGGAAATACCCCAGCCCCCCGTCCCCGTCCATCGTCGCGCTCACCGCCGTCTCCCCCACGCACCGCACCCCCGGCGTCGGGTTCAGCTTCCCCGTCTGGATCTCATTGGCATACCGCGTCAACTGCCGCGACCCGTGGCTGATCACCCCCCGCAGGTCCGACGCCACCAGCAACCCCGCCAGTTCCCCCGCATCCCCCTCCCCCATCCCCACCGCCAGCCCCACGCGCTCACAAAACCCCCGCAACGCCCCCGCCTCGACCCGACCCGCGACGTTTTTTGGTGGTTGCATGCCGCCTCATCCTACGATCCGCGATCGACAATGCCACAAACCCGACCACGCCAACCCCTCGAGCAGATCGTACGCCACCCGGGCCGAAGGGCCGTCGGGCCGGGGCACCACGCGGTTCAGCGAGTCGCCGCCCCACGCCCAACACCGCTCGTACCCGCGGCGACCCCCCCCGGCGGAGGGTGCTTCTCCAGATAGGCATTTGGAACCACGGGGTCCGTCTACGTTTCACTCGGTTCACCACCGCCAACGGCTGACACGACGCTGAGCGGATCTTTCACGCCTATCCTTCCCTTGAAGGGTTGCCTATGCGAAGACCGACGGGGTCCGTCCCCGTTTCACTACCCGCGCTACCCGTCGCCGTTTTACGACCTTCCCGTCCGAACATACCGGCTTTGGCTACGGCACCCGGCGAGGTAACCTATCCCCATGAGACAGCCAGCCTCGACCGATGACCACCGCACCGTACGCGGCTTTTCGGAGCTCGCGATTGCGGAGCCGATCGGCATCACCGAACTGTCGCATCAGCCGGCGGCCGAGCAGGTCGCAGCGTTCAACGAGAGCGGCGTCGGCGCCGTCCGCGGCCTTCTCCGCCCCGAGGAGATCGCCGGGATCCGAGAAGTCTTTCAGGCGGCGGGCGATCAGGGGCCCATTGACGGGCTGGCCGACGCCTCGATGCTCGACCCCGAGCGCGCGGGCCGCGACGCCATGCTCCGCCGCTTCCCCCGCATGATCCACCCCCACCGCCACCCCGACGAGCCGTTCGGCCGACTCGCCCTGCGGTGGATGCTGAGCGACCGCATCGGCAACGTCCTGCGCCGCCTGATGGGCGAAGAGCCCATCGCCGCCCAGAGCATGTTCTATTTCAAGGGCCCGGGCGCGAGGGGCCAGAGCCTGCACCAGGACAACCTCTTCCTTGATGTGCAGCCGGGCACCTGCATCGCCGCGTGGATCGCCGTCGACCGCTGCGACGACGAGAACGGCTGCCTCGTGGTCGTGCCCGGCACCGGCAACTGGCGCATCGTCTGCGAGGGCCGCGTGGAAACCGAAGAGACCGTCGGCGAGTTCTTCGACCGCAGCTCGCTGCCCCTGCCCGACGGCTGCGAGCCGGTGCCGGCAACCCTTGAGGCCGGCGACGTGCTCTTCTTCAACGGCTCGATCGTCCACGGCAGCTACCGCAACCGCTCAACCGACCGCTTCCGCCGCTCGCTCATCTTCCACTACGCCCCGACCAGCTGCGAAAAGATCAACGCGTTCTACCACCCCCTCCTCGCCATGGACGGCTCGGTCATCGACCGCAACGTCTCCGCCGAAGGCGGCCCCTGCGGCGTCGGGGCGTGACCGCCACACGCGTCAAGGGTGCCTCGAGCCCACGCTCCACCGACCCCCGCAAGCGTCGACGACCCCTCTAGCCGCGGGTGTCAACGTGCCGGCGATGCCCGCAGCCTTGTTCACCCCCTCCCCCGGAGAAGAGAGGGGTTGAGTGTCTTTGTTATGCCGCGTCGAGCGCCTTGAGAATGGGCCGGGTCGGGTGGGGGGGGGAACCTGCCGCGGGGGTTGGGGGTGGTCCTCATCCTCCTCGTCGATGATGCGGGCGGAATCGGTCGGTCGATGAGTGGGATTCGACGTCGTGGCAGGGCTTGTCCTTGATCACGGACGGCGATCGGTGGCCGGGGCAACGTCTTGGCGATGCCCCGGGAGGTTGAGGGCTTGGCGTGGAGTGGGGGGGGGCGTCTGCGGGGCTTCCTTAAGCGTCAGCCCCAGGCATCCAACGCATGGGCCAATGATCAACCTCGCCTACTACAACTTGGCGAACGCGTCGAGCCGGTCGTAGGCGATCTGCGGCAGGGTGCCGTCGGGGCGGGGGGCGACGTTGGGGAGGTAGTTGCCGCCCCAGGCCCGGCATTGCTCGTAGACGCGGCGGCACTCCTCGGCGGGGCGGTACTTCTCGGGGGTGGTGTAGCCCCAGGCGTAGGCCCAGCTGTGGCAGTATTCCCACCACGCGGCGTCGGGCCGGGCGGCGGGCAGGGTGCCCTCGGGGGTGAGGTAATCGCCCGTGTGCGGGGCCAGCCGGCTGTTGATTACGAGGTGCGGCTGACTCTCGCGGAGCCACGCGGCGGTCACCTCGCCGCCGCCGGAGTCGAACCACAGGAGGTCGATACGCCCGTACCCGGTCAACAGCTCGTGCAGCTCCGCGGCAACCCGCTCGACGTGATCCGGCGACCAGTAGGGCCGGCCGGGCAGGGGCCCGTCGTCGAGCCGGCGCTCCTCGTGGTCGATGCCGCCGCCGAAGCGTTCGCCGCCGCGGTACTCGGCCGAGTCGCCCCCGGCGGGGCCGGGCTTGTGGTAGTGGAACGACATGAAGTCGCGGTCGAGGTGCCAGTGCGGCGGGCTGTAGTAGAGCCCGACCTTCAGGCCGTGGCGGCGGCAGGCGTCGACGAACGGCCGGACGAGGTCGCGGCCGCCCAGGTGCGTGCGGGTCCCGAACGTCGTCGCCTCGCCCGGCCACATCGCGTACCCGTCGAGGTGACGGGCCGTCAATACCGCATACCGAAACCCCGCGGCCGCCGCCGCCGCGAGCCAGGGGTCGGGGTCGTACGCCCCGGGGTCGAACCCGTCAGTCAGCGCCCAGTAATCCCGCGGCGTCAACAGCTCGCCCTCCTTGCCGTCCCCGTTGGGCTTGCCCTTGACCATGCTCCACGACATCTCCCGCCCCCCGCGGCAGCACGCGATCGACCAGTGGATGAACAGGCCCAGCCCCACATGCGGAAACCACTGGGCCTCCGGGTGGGTCGTGGGTTGATCCGCCGGCGGCGAGAAGGCGTCGTGCAGGGGCAGGGGATCGGGCACGCGTGGCTCCGCTAAGGGAACCCGGTACGGAACCGCAGGCCGTGCGCCCGGGCAGGCTACCTCAACAGGCCGACGCAGCCGCGGCGGGACGATTCCGCGGCCAGGAATGACAAGCTACCGCACCTGGACGCACCAACCCCGGCCACCCGCCCTCTACCCCGGCCACCCGGCGACCGCGCCGGCCCCGTCCCGCGTCGCCCGGTCGGCCGCGGCCGGGGTCAAACCGGCCGAGGACACCACCACCCTCGGCCTCATAAGCCGCACCAGCGTCCACAGGAGGATCAGCATCCCCAGCATCTCGCCGCACTCCTCCACCAGCAACAGCACCGTGTACACCACCGGCGGACCCTGCAGCGACGGCCGGCCGCCGTCGACCCCCATCAACAGCCCGGCCGCGGTCTCCATCCCCGCCGCGCTCATCACGTACACCCCCGCCGCCACGATGAACCCCCACCGGGCGAATCGCGGCAGACGCCACACCGCCGTCCCCATCGCCGCCGCCACCACCACCGCCGCCAGCACCCCGGGCACCACCCAACCGTAGTACTCGATCGTGCCCCCCGACTGCCCGAGCAGGTGCGACACCCGGGGCCCCAGGTTCTCGTGAAAACTTACCGCCTCGTCGGCCGACAGCCCAAGGCAGCACAGCGCCGCTAACCCCCAACGCCTCGCCCCCGGCAGGCCGGCCACCCGGTGCGCCCGCGCCAGCAGGAACAGCAGACCCGCGTTCGCCGCGATCAACAGCGTCGAGAACCAGGCCGGCACCGCCGACTCCCGGTCCAGATGAAACAGCCTGAACCTCGCCCGGTAATCCGGCAGGTCCCAACGCACGATCTGCTCCACCGGCACCGCGTTCATCAACCACCGGTTCACCACATGCAGCAGCCCGAACGTGATAATCACCAGCCCCAGCACCGCCACCAGGCGACGCCCCCCACCTTCACCACCTGCCGCACAGATCTCGTCCTCCATCTTCATTCCCTTCATCCGCAGAATGCGGGATACCCGCGTGAACCAAACGGAAACGCCCGGCTCATCATTTATTAACAGAAACATCCGCAACCTTCAAGCGGACCCGACCTAACCGTCCACGCCCCGCGACCACATCGACGCAGCTCCGAGGCACGGCGGATGGTCGGGGCCGACGCTCCGGGAAGCCCCGGAGCGATGTCGATTGGCCCAAGGTTCCCGCCCCCCCTTCCGGGGCATCGCCAAGCCTCTGCCCCGGCCACCCGCCGTCGATCCGCGTTCACCCGCAATTACCCAATGCCTCAGTGCAGCACGTCCGACTCGACCGAGCGGCTGTGGAAGCCCGGCCAGCGATTCTTTGGCAGTCCGACATCACCACCCTCCGGGTCAATCGACCGGCCCAGCGGCCCGGGCACCTCGTCCCGCAGCAGCCCCCGCATCCGCTCGGCGTCGTCCTCATGCGACCCGGCGCGGAGCAGGTCGTGTTGCTCCATCGGGTCATCGTGCAGGTCGAACAGCAGCTCGGCCCCGTCGGCGAGGCAGCGGTGGTACTTCAGCCGATCCTCGATGACCGCGGCAAAGTTGGAGCAGGCCCCAAACAGCCGCTCCCGCCGGGCGTCCTCGTCGGCCTGCCGCATGAGATCGATACCGTCGATCGCTTCCGGGGGATCGACCTCGGCACGGGCGAGCATCGTCGGCAAGACGTCGGCGAGGCAGGCGAGCGCGTCGCAGGTCGTGCCCTGCGTCGGGTGGCTGGTCCACGGCTCGGCCGGGGGCTTGACGATCAGCGGCACGTGGGCGGAGGGCTCGAACAGGACGCTCTTGGCCCCGAGCCAGTGGTCGCCGAGCATCTCGCCGTGGTCGCTGGTGAAGACGATCCAGGTGTTGCGGTCGAGGTCCATCTCACGGAGCCGGGCGAAGAGCAGGCCGAGGGTGTAGTCGACCTGGCTGACGCAGGCGTAGTAGGCCCGGCGGGTGGCGGCGAGCTGGGCGGGGCTGGCGCGGTCGATGCCGTTGAGCAGCGCGGTGGGGCCGCGGAACCCGACGGGCACGTCGTCGGGCGTCGCGGACCAGTCGCCGGTGATGCGGTCGGGCATCGGGATGCCGTCGTAGAGGCTCCAGTACTTGGGGTCGCAGTCGAACGGCGGGTGGGGCTTGGTGAAGCTGGTCCACAGGAAGAACGGCCGCGTGGGGTCGCGGATTTCGAGGAAGTCGATCGAGCGGTCGGCGATCCAGCGGGTGAGCGACCGGCTCTCGTCGACGGTGCTGAAGGCGGGCTCCATCTCGTTCTGACCCATGCCCTGCCCGGCGACCTCACGGGTGTAACCGTCACGCTGCATCTGCCGGACGTAGTCGTAGGGCAGCTCCATGTGCTCGAAGCCGTAGTGGGCGCGGACCGGGCTGAAGTGCATCTTGCCCACGGCCCGGGTCTGGTAGCCCGCTTTGGTGAGCAGGCCCGGCAGGGTCGGGTGCTCGGCGGCGGGGACGGGCTGGCCCTTGTTCTCGATGAGGCCCTGCCGGTAGCCGTGGCGGCCGGTCATAATCGTGGCGCGGGCGGGCATGCAGATGGGGCAGTCGCTGTACCCGCGGGTGAAGCGGATGCCCGTGTCGCAGAGCCAGTTGAGGTGCGGGGTGAAGATGGAGGCGTTGCCCGCCCGGCCCACCCCCCGCCCCAGCGCGTCGAACCGCTGCTGGTCGGTGGTGATGAGCAGGAGGTTGGGGCGGGGGTCGGGCATGGTCCTCCGTCATAACGCCCAACCGCGGCACCCGCAACCGCCGGGGCCTCACATCGCACGGCGGGTGGCTGGGGCAGAGGCTTAGCGATGCCCCGGCGAGCTGCGATAGAACTCGACGTTCTCCACATCGTGCCGGGGCTTCCCAAAGCGTCAGCCCCAGCCACCCGACGCCCGCCGTAAGACGTAGGGTGGGGTGAGGCTCTGCGAACCCCACCGCACCCACCCCCCGAGGTGGGATTCGAAGACTCACCCCACCCCACGAGCTCGGGTGACACCTTGACGGCTCCACGTCAAGGTGTGCCCCCGACCCTACGCTCTACACCACCCGCACACCTTGACCCAAGCGGCCAAGGTGTGGCACCCCACCCAAAACACCACGCCCCACCCCGCCCGTCACCCCAAGAACCCCCCACCCTGCCCCAACCCCTCCCGGCGGGAGGGGAGTAAGAACCCCCACGATGTAGGCCGGGGTGAGGCTCCGCGAATCCCACCGCATCCACCCCCCAAGGTGAAGCTCGAAGACTCACCCCGCCCTACGCGCTGGTAAAGGTCCTCACCCACGCTTCCGGGGCATCGCCGAGCATCTACCCGCGCGATCCGATGATGCTCATCTAAGTTGACTAATAAAAACGGTGCGATTATTGACCCCTAGAAGTCGGGGAGTTACGATTTGTCTCATGGAACAGCTACCCCTGTGGCGGAACGACCGAGACGCGATCCTTGAAGCAGTCGGCTTGATAGCGCCGATCATCCTATTGGAAGCGATGGAGAACGGACTCGACGTTTTTCGTCGCAGTCGTGATCTTGATCCCGTCGGGTTTGCGGACCTCCGCCCGGCCACCTTGGCCGGGGTATTGGTAGACCGAATGTACCCGTTTCTCGTCGACCTAACGATGGTTGCCGATCCCGAGGGCGACCACCTGCTGGCCCGCGACACGGAAAACGGCCGAGCGACGGAATTATGGATCGGCGGAGCGTTGTACGTGAAGATCAAACGAGTGCATGACAGAACCAGATTGGCGCAGCCTGAGGAAGATTTGGGGATCGAGGGCTTTGAAGATACGATCCTGATTGAGCAGGGTGGTCCTCGCAATGTCAGAACCGGGCGGGTCGTGGATCAGCTTTTCCCGCAGCAACCGGTATTTCCAAGCATGTCGCCGTTCAGCGGTCCGCTAAATGCTTCAGACCGGCTTTGTCTAATCGCCGCGTATGATCTGGATGAAGCGGAGGAGCGGATTGTCCGTCCCCGGATTGGCGTGTGGGACGGCAGCGGATGGATTTGGACCGAATCGATGATGCCGCTGGAATCCGACGCGATTGGTCAGATTCATCCTCTGTTTGGGGATCGTGTTGCCCAACTTCGGCAGCAGCGAGGGGCTTGATATGAGCGATCTCTTGAATACATCATCACCATCCAGAATCGCGAGCCAAACAGAAAAAAACCGGCAGCGTGCGTTTCGCAGCGGATTTAATGGGCGGATGTTGACGCTGGCTCGGCATGCTCGTTATTGCACTCAGACGGATGTTGCGGTTCGTCTGAGTATCAGTCAACCTCTCGTAGCAAAGTGGGAGGCGTCAGACGATGACGCGGAGCCGACAGGCGAGCAGGTCGAGCTGCTTGCAGCGGACTGGGGTTTTGACCCTGCTTTGTTCTTCGTGAATCAGCGGATCGAGGAGGATCGAGGAGGCGAGTACTTTCATCGTGCCCGCAAGGGGGCCAAACGATCTGATATCAAGGCGACCCATGCATGGTGTGCGATTATGGAGTTGCAGGCGGACCGGATGTTAGAGCGATGCCCTGAGACGGAGGATCAAATCCCGGATATCGATCCGGACAACCATGCAGGCGACATTGAAAAGATTGCGGGACTTGCTCGAGTGCGGATGGGGGTGCCGCCGGGGCCGATTGGGCACTTGGTCGAGCTTGTCGAGTCGCGGGGAGGGTTGGTGATGGACCGCGACTTCGAGATCGACGGAATGGACGCTTTGTGCCGATGGGTCCCGGGGTTGCCAAAGATTTTTTATGTCAATGGAGGTGCGCCTGCCGACCGAATGCGATTAAGCTTGGCGCATGAGTTGGGGCATACCGTCATGCATTTCCGCCGTGACGTGGAGTACCGGCTGGCAGAGGATCAAGCGCAGCGATTCGCCGCGGCCTTTCTCCTGCCAGCATGCGACGTTCGCCGGGATTTTAGTGGACGTTTGGATTTCCCGCGATTAAAGGCACTTAAGCGAAAGTGGCGTGTTTCCATGCAGGCACTGGCTTATCGCGCTCATCAGATCGGGTGCATTGATCAGACGCGGTTCAAATCGATCTTTCAGCAGATGTCGCGGAAGGGGTGGCGGAAGACCGAGCCGGTTGAGGTGAAGCCGGAATCACCTCGCGGTTTCAAACGGATGGTCCAGGCTCACTCGGAAGCCGGGTATTCCATCGAAGAGGTTGCACGCCTGCTCTTGATTTCGCAAGACGAAGTTGAGCAGTTGCTGACAGAGGTCAACGCTCCGGATTGGGATACGCACGGAGTCCGACTCCGACTTGTTTCCTGACCAGATTTGACGGGTGTAAAAAGAGGGACGGTTTCTGTTCTTAGGTACCGAATCTCGGTGGAATGAATAGTGTGCAGGCTGTCATGCCGGAGAGCACGCGGAGCGTGCCGAACCCTGAGATCGAGTAGGGTGACGAAGGTGTCGCCGCTCATGCGAGCGTCGACTTCCTTGGGTGGGGCGCAATCGAGGAAGAGTTCGACGGCTTCGCGGAGGTTGTCGCGGGCTTCGACGATGGTGTTGCCCTGGCTGGCGATGTCGAGTTCGGGGGAGAAGGCGGTGTAGCCGTCGGTGTCGGACTGGATGATGGCGGTGAGGGGTTTGGGCATCGTCGGGGTTTTAGTTTTAGAAAGACGACATGCGGGCCGAAGCCCGCACGCCGGGGGGGGGGTGGTGGGGGGGTTACTCGCCTTGTTTCGCGAGGATTTCTTTGGCGACGTTGGCGGGGACGGGGGCGTATTTGAGGGGTTCCATGGCGTAGCTGGCGCGGCCCTGGGACATGCCGCGGAGGGAGTTGGAGTAGCCGAACATCTCGGAGAGGGGGGCCTCGGCGGTGAGGATGCGGACGACGCCGCGCTCCTCGTCGCCGACGATCATGGCGCGGCGGCGGTTGAGGTCGCCGGTGACGTTGCCGAAGAACTCGTCGGGGGTGGTGACGATTACCTTCATGATGGGCTCCATCAGTTGGAGGCCGGCCTTGCGGGTGGCTTCCTTGAAGGCGATGGTGCCGGCCATCTCGAAGGCGATCTGGGACGAGTCGACGTCGTGGTACTTGCCGTCGATGAGCTCGACCTTGACGCCCAGGAGGGGGTATCCGGCGAGGACGCCGGACTTGGCGGTGTTGCGGGCCCCGACGCCGACCGAGGGGATGTATTCGCGGGGGATGGACCCGCCGGTGACCTTGTCGACGAAGACGACGCCGTCTTCCCACTTCAGTTCCTGCTCGACGGCCTCTTCTTCGGTGATGGGCGAGACGACGATGGTGCAGTCGCCGAACTGTCCGCGGCCGCCGGTCTGTTTCTTGTGGATGCCGCGTGCCTCGGCGGTGCCGGTGATGCACTCCTTGTAGGCGACGCGGGGGGTGCCGACGATGACGCCGATCTTCATGTCGCGGCGGAGCTTGGTGGTGATGATGTCGAGGTGGAGCTCGCCCATGCCGGCGATGATGGTCTGGCCGGTCTCTTCGTCGTAGTTGGCCTGGAAGGAGGGGTCCTCGCGGCGGATGGTGCCGAGCGCGGTGGAAAGCTTTTCCTTGTCGTTGGCGGTCTCGGGCTCGATGGACATCGAGATGACCGGCTCGGGGAAGTCCATGCGGTCGAGGACGATCGGGTCGTCGGCGGAGCAGAGGGTCTCGCCGGTGAAGGACTGTTTGAGCCCGACAACGGCGACGATCTCGCCGGCCTTGGCCTCGTCCCGGGCGATGCGGTCCTTGGCGTGCATCTCGAAGATGCGGGAGACGATCTCCTTTTTGCCGTTGTTGGAGTTGAGGACGCGGGTGCCCTTCTCGAGCTTGCCGGAGTAGATACGGACGTAGGTGAGGTCGCCGTGGGCGTCGTTGACGATCTTGAAGACGAGGGCGGAGAGGGGGGCTTCCTCGTCGTGAGGGCGGGTGAGGCGGACGTTGGCGTCGTCGGGGTCGGTGCCGCCGGTCTCGGGGACCTGGGTGGGGTTGGGGAGGTAGTCGATGACGCCGTCGAGGAGCTTCTGGACGCCGACGTTCTGGAGGGCCGAGCCGCAGAAGGTCGGGTGGAGGGTGCGGCTGAGGGTGCCCATGCGGAGGGCGGCGACGATCTCGTCGTTGGCGATCTCTTCGCCGCTGAGGTACTTCTCGGCCAGCGCGTCGTCGACGTCACAAGCGTTCTCGATCATCTCCTCGCGCTTGGCCTGAGCGAGGTCGGCCATGTCGGCGGGGATGTCCTCCTCGGTGATGGTGGTGCCCTGGTCCTCCTGGGAGAAGTAGTAGGCCTTCATCTGGATCAGGTCGATGAGGCCCTTGAAGTCGTGGCCCGACCCGATGGGGAGCTGAACCGCGACGGCCTTCGCGCCGAGGCGCTCGCCGATGGAGTTGAAGCTGAAGTCGAAGTCGGCCCCGATCTTGTCCATCTTGTTGATAAAGCAGATGCTGGGGACCTTGTACCGCTCGGTCTGCCGCCAGACGGTTTCGGACTGGGCTTCGACGCCTTCCTTGCCGTCGAAGACGACGACCGCCCCGTCGAGGACGCGCATGGAGCGTTCGACCTCCATGGTGAAGTCGACGTGGCCGGGCGTGTCGATGAGGTTGCAGGTGTATTCGACGCCGCTGCGGGTCCAGGGGCAGGTGGTGGCGGCGGACTGGATGGTGATGCCGCGGTCCTGTTCGTCCTGGAGGTGGTCCATCGTGGCGAGGCCGTCGTGAACCTCGCCGATCTTGTAGGACTTGCCGGTGTAAAAGAGGACGCGTTCGGTGGTGGTGGTCTTGCCGGCGTCGATGTGGGCGCAGATGCCGAAGTTGCGGGTCTTCTGGAGGCGGGACTGTTTAGTGGGATCGGCGGTGAGGGTGGCGGTGGTCATGGGGTGGTCTCGGGCGGAGGGGGGACATCGGCGGGCCGACCGCGGTAGGGGTCGGGGTGACGGGCAGACTTGCGGTAATGATAACCACGGCCGCGGGGGCGGGCGGGGTTAGGGTGGTATTGTAGCGTGTCGGTTTGGGGTGGGAGGTTGCAGCAGGGCGGGGAGCGCGGCGGAGCCGCGGCGCTTCGTGTGGAGGGGGTTGTAGGGTTGATGATTATGGTGTTGCTGATTGATTGCTACAACGTGTTGCACGTGGCGATGCCGCCGATGCTGGCGGGGCTGGACGAGGGGCGGCTGTGCGTGCTGCTGGGGCGGACGCCCTGGGCGCGGGGCGGGGTGACGGTGGTGGCGGACGGTCGGCCGAAGCCGGGCAAGGCGTCGGTGTCGCCGGTGGGTTCGGTGGAGCTGGTGTTTTCGGCAATGCAGGGCAAGGGCGGGTCGGCGGACGACGTGATCATCCGGCGGGTGCGGGCGCATACCGCCCCGCGTCGGCTGACGGTGGTGAGCTCGGACCGGGTGATCCGGGAGGCGGCGCGTCGGCGTCGTGCGGCGAGCTGGTCGAGCGAAGAGTTTGTGAATCGGTTGTGCCGTCATTTGGCGTCGCCGGGCGGCGGGGGGGCGACGGACCCGGCGGAGGATCGGCCGCAGGTGGACGGGGTGCCGCCGGAGCTGGCGGAGCGGTGGGTGCGGTGGATGGGGGCGGAGGGGATGTGAGGCTCTTGATTTTGGAATGAGGATTTTGGATTTGGGGGCGCGGGGGGGTCCGGGAGACGGCGCGGCGGAGCCGCGTCGCTTCATGAGGGACGGGCCTCGTCGGTGAGGTCGTCGAGGCGTTTGATTTGGCGGAGTTGGGGGAACAGGCCGGCCCAGGCGGCGACGACGGCGAGGGTGCCGAGGCCGCCGCTGACGACGGAGATGACGGGGGTGAACCAGGCGGCGACGAGGCCGGACTCGAACCCGCCGAGCTCGTTGGAGGAGCTGATGAAGATGCTGTTGACGGCGGAGACGCGGCCGCGCTTGGCGTCGGGGGTGGCGAGCTGGACGAGGGTGTGGCGGACGACGACGCTGATGTTGTCGAACACGCCGGTCAAAAAGAGCATGGCGAGGGAGAGGGGCAGGCTGGTGGAGAGGCCGAAGACGACGGTGGCGAGCCCGAAGCCCGCGACGGCGAGGAGGAGGGTTCGGCCGGCGTGCCGCATGGGCGGGAGGTAGACGAGGACGACGGCCATGACCAGGGCCCCCGCGGCGGGCGCGGCGCGGAGCCAGCCGAGCGCCTGTTCGGGGCTGAGCCCGGTGCCGCCGAGGTCGATAAGGTCCCGGGCGTAGACGGGCAGGAGGTAGACGGCCCCGCCGAGGAGTACGGCGAAGAGGTCCAGCGAGATGGTGCCGAGCAGCAGCGGGCGGCGCCAGACGAAGGCGAGGCCCTCGCCGATCTGGGCGAACATGCGGCCGCGGGGCTCGGCGACGCGGGGGGGCACGGCGATGCCGGGGAGCATGGCGAGGAAGCCGAGGGTGGTCAGCGCGCTGAAGAGGTACGCCCCGGGCAGCGACCACGCGATGATGAACCCGCCGATGGCCGGCCCGACGACGCGGCTGATCTGCCCGAGGCTGGAGCGCCACTTCACGGCGTTCTCGAACGCCTCGCGCGGGACGAGCAGGGGCAGCAGCGCGGACCGTGCGGGCCAGCCGAGGCGGAGGGCGGCCGAGTCGAGGAAGAGCAGGGCGTACATGAGCGGGATCGAGCCTTGGGCGTGGCTGAACCACGCGAGGCCGAGGGAGGTGAGGCTGGTGCCCAGGAGGCTGAGGGCGATGAGCTTGCGGCGGTCGAAGACGTCGGCGAGGTAGCCGGCGGGGAGGGTGAACAGCAGCATCGGCACCGCCTGCACGAGGCCGATGAGGCCCAGGGCGAGCGGGTCGTCGGTGCGGTTGTAGAGCTCCCAGCCGATGGCGAGGGTCTGGGCCGACGAGCCGAGGGTCAGGAGGAGCGACCCGGCGAGGAAGCGTCGGTAAGCGGGGAAACGGAACGCGGCGTAGGCGTCGTGGCGGGGCGGGGGATTATCGGGGAAGTCCCGCCGGGGTGGGGGCATGGGGCAGCGGTCACGGAAGGCAAAGGGGAGCCGCGGATGTCCATCCGTCGGCTTACGTCGCGGCGGACTTGGCCGACGGTTTGACATCCGCGGCTGCGGGGGGTTTCAAACCATGACCAGTTTATCAGTAGCGGGTGCAACACCTTGGCCGCTCGGGGCCAAGGTGTGCGACCTGACGCACACCTTGACGCAAAGCCGTCAAGGTGTGGCACCCCCAAATGGTTAGCCGCTTGATACGATTTGCGTCTGCGCTAGTCGTGCGATACGTCGGCGTCGGGCAGCGAGAGGGGCCGGGATGCGGAGGCGTTGACGGTGTTGTCGTCGGCGGCGGCGTCGAGGTCGAGGCGCTCGGCGAAGTCGTCCATGAGGTACCAGTCACGCCAGGACGTGTGGCCGGCCTCGCGGGCGGCGAGGGGGTCGAGGGTGCGGCCGCGGGCGCGGCGGCCGGTGCCGGGGTCGATGACGTTGGCCCCGACGGTGACGCGGCGGCCGGTCTCGAACGCGGCCTTGTACGCCTGCTCTGTCTTGGTCAGCCGGTCCTCACGCCCCGTGTCGAGCGGCGGGGCTGCGGCCGCGGCGGTGGCGGTCGAGGGGTCGGGGAAGACGGACGGTGACGCGGAGCGGCCCACCGCGTCGGCGACCTCGCGGTGGATCACCCGGCGGAGCTCATCCGCATCCGCAATCGACTTGCCGCGTAGCTCGGCCATCGCGTCGTCGAGCTGCTGCGCCAGCTCGGCCTCGGAAGCGCCGGTGCCCGCGGCCTGGGCGAGCGCCTCGTCGAGCATGGCACGGTTCTGGTACGGCTGCTTCTGCACGTCGGCGAGGATCGCGTCGAGCTTCACATCACGCTCGGCGTCCTGCGCGGCGAGGGCGTCGACCCGGGCGAGCAGCTGCCCGATGAGCGGGTCGTCCGCGGCGGCCGGGGTGTCGCGCCCCTCCCGCCGGGCGTCGAGCACGGCGGCGAGCTGGTCGCGGATGAACCCGGCGTCGCCCTGCTGCTCAAGCTGCGCGGCGAGCTGTTCAAGCCGGGCGTTGACCCGGGCGAGCTGCGGGTCGGCGGCGGGTTGATCCAGCCGGGCAAGCACCGCGTCCAGCCGGGCCGAGGGGTCGGCGGGGAGGGCGGCCTTGACCTCGCCGATGGCGGCGAGCACCTCGGCCCGGCCGGCGTCGGCGTCGAGCGACTCGACCCGCGCGAGCACCACCTCGAGCAGCGGCTTGAGCCCGGCATCCCCCGCTGGCTGCTCCGCGATCACTCGACGCAGCTCGGCCATCTCGACGGTCAACCCGTCCTCTTCATCCAGCCGCTCGGCCAGCCGGGCGAGCACCGTTGCGGCGGCGTCGCCGTCGGCGCGGACGGCGGCGGCGACCTGCTCGGCGGTGGGCTTAGCGTCCAGGGCGGTCCGGATCGCCGCGAGCTGCGGGACGATCTCGTCCTGCCGCGGCTGGAACGCCGCGATCATCGTCTCGACCCGCGCTTCGTGGCCCTTCTTCTGCTCGAACGCCTCGGCCAGCTCGCTCCGCAGCGCCCGCTCCCGGTCCGCCTCCGACGACGACTCCGCGGCCATGCGGCCCTCGATGCGGTCCAGCCCCGCCCGGCTCGACCACAGCGACACGACGTTGACCGAGATCAGCACCGCCGCCGCCGCCGCGAGCCCGCTGGCCGCAATCCGGGGGTTCCGCCACAACGCCGCTACGGCACCCGGCCCCGCCCCCGCATCCTTAGAAGGAAGCAGCCCCGCCCGGCTCGCGACCTCCGCCGGGACGCGGGCCACCACCAGCACCGTCCGCCCGAGCTGGAGGTAGTCCCCGTCCTTGAGCGGCTGGGTCCCGGCGATCTTCGCGTGGTTGCGGTAGATGCCGTGCCGCGACTCGAGGTCCCGGACGTACCACCGCCCGCCGTCGCACCAGAGCTTGCCGTGCTGCCGCGACACCCGCGAGTCGGTGAGCGCGACATCGGCCCCGTCGCGGCCGAGGGTGACGGCGCGGTCATCGGCGAACTTGTACACGCGGCCCTTCTCGCGGCCGCCGGCGACAATCAGGATCAGCACGGGGTTCTCGGGGCGGGGGAGGCGGAAAGCGGGGCGGGGGCGGTAGATTACCGTCGATCGGGTAACGTGACAAGGCTGTTGTCGTGCCTGGCGTTTCGCGGGTTCGGAAGCTCGGATGGATCGGATTTCTCGGATGGAGCGAATCGAAATTGAGACGTCGTCCAAAAGCGATCAGTCAACGCATAAACCCGAGTCGCCCGGTCACGGACGTGCCTCGACCCATTCATCCTTGCCCGCTCAGCCTCAAGTCGTCTCACATCCGACCATCCGATCCATCTGAGCTTCCCCGTTCCTCACGCCGCCGTGCCGCCTGATTTGGCACCGCTCCCGATCCACGCCATAATGACCGAGCCCAGACCCCATCGCTTGGAGCCGCCATGCCCCCCGCCACCATCACCTCGCCGATCAAGGACATCAAGCAGGAGGTCGACGCCAAGGTCGGCCACGACGCGCACACCAAGGCCGCCGACTCGCAGGAGGGGCTGCAAGGCAAGGTCCACCGCCCGATCAACGTCACGTTCCTCGGGGCGGGGTCGGGCTTCTGCCCCAAGCTCTGCCGCGACGTGCTGTTGATCCCCAGCAACGCCGGCGGCGAGCTCCGCCTCGTCGACGTCGATGCCGACCGCCTCACCGCGATGGAGAAGGTCATCAACCGCCTCATCGGCGAGCTCGGCATGACCGACACGTGGAGCGTCAAGGCGAGCAAGGACCGGCGCGAGGTGCTGCCCGGCTCGCACTACGCCATCTGCTGCGTCGAGGTCTCGGGCGTCGACTGCGTCAAGTGGGACAACGACATCCCGCTGAAGTACGGCCTGGACCAGTGCATCGGCGACACGATCGGCCCCGGCGGGCTGTTCAAGGGCCTCCGCACCGTGCCGGTGTTCCTCGACATCCTCCGCGACATGGCCGAGCTGTGCCCGGGCGCGACGATGCTGAACTACACCAACCCGATGAACATGATGTGCCTCGCCGCCGGCCGGGCGGTGCCCGAGGTCCCGGTCGTCGGGCTGTGCCACTCGGTCCAGGGCACCAGCCACCTGCTCGCGAAGTACGCCGAGGTCGACTACGACGAGCTCGAGTGGGAGTGTGCCGGCATCAACCACCTCGCCTGGTTCACGAAGCTGCGGCACAAGGGCGAGAACCTCTACGAGAAGCGGCTGTACAAGCAGTTTGCCGACGAGCTTGCCCTGGGCTACCGCGAGGCGGAGGAGGGCAAGGCGGGCCACGACGACTCCGACGTCATGTACGGCAAGACGATCGAGAACAAGCAGTACGAGACCGAGGACCTGATCCGCAAGGACATGTGCGTGCAGTTCGGTGCGTTCATCACCGAGAGTTCGGGCCACCTGTCGGAGTACCTGCCGTACTACCGCAAGTCCGACGCGGGGCGGGCGCTGCTGCGGCACGGGTATCACGGCGGCAGCCGCTTCTACGCCAGCAACTGGCCCAACTGGCGCAAGATCGCGGATGAGCAGCGCCGCAAGCTCGTCAACGGCGAGGAGGAGTTCGACCTGCAACGCTCGTGGGAGTACGGCTCGTTCATCATCGAGGCGATGGAGAAAGACGCGCCCCTCCGCATCCACGGCAACGTGATGAACACCGCGACCTACCCCGGCAAGGCCGGCGTCGGCGAGGCCGGCAAGTTGATCACGAACCTGCCGGGGGACGGCTGCGTCGAGGTGTCGTGCCTCGTCGACGGCAACGGCATCCAGCCGACCCGCTACGGCGCGTTGCCCGCCCAGATGGCGCACGTCTGCGCGAGCAACATGGCGACGTTCGACCTCGCCGCGACGGCCGTGATCGAGCGGAGCAAGGAAGCGGCCATCCACGCCCTCATGCTCGACCCGCTGTGCGCCGCGGTGATGACTCCGAAGCAGATCCGCGCGATGACCGACGAGATGTTCGAGGCGGAGCAGGCGTTCCTGCCGGATTACCGCTGAGCGGTAGTCGCTCCTTGGAGCGAGCGACGCGAACTTTCTCCATTAGCCGCGTTGCTACGCAACGCGGTGCGCGACGCGTAGCGTCGCGGCTATGGCTGAGTCGGTCATCGCGTGAAGTTCGTTTTGCTTTGATAAAACTTTGGCGCGACGGTTCGGTGGGTGCCACGCCTCGGCCGCTCGGGGCCAATGTGTGTGCGGCTTGCATCGCACCTCATGCACACCTCGCCGCAAAGCCGGCGAGGTGTGGCACCCGGCACCACGGGACGCTGCGCGTCTCCCGCTACGCGAAAGAATGCCGGTCAGGACACCTCGCGGGCGGCGCCGTGGGATTCGAGGTCGAAGCGGTCGAGTTGCATGACCTCGGCGAAGACCTGCACGAAGTCGTCGACGAAGGCGGGCTCGGCGTCGTCGCAGGCGTAGGCCTCGGCCAGCGCGCGGAGCTGGGAGTTCGACCCGAAGACCAGGTCGACGGCGGTGCCGATCCACTTCACCTCGCCGGTGTCGATGTGCTTGCCCTCGTAGAAGTGCTCGCACCGCTCGGACTTCTCCCAGCGGAGGTCCATGGCGAGGAGGTTGGCGAAGAAGTCGTTGGTGAGGGTGCCGGGCCGGTCGGTGAAGACGCCGAGTTTGGTTTGGCCGGTGTTGCAGCCCAGGGCGCGGAGGCCGCCGAGCAGGACGGTCATCTTCGGGGCGGTGAGCGAGAGCATCTGGGCGCGGTCGACCAGCAGCTCGGCGGGGGGCCGCTGGTGCCCGGGGTTCAGGTAGTTGCGGAAGCCGTCGGCGGTGGGCTCGAGCACCCGCATCGCCTCGGCGTCGGTCATCTCCTGCGTCGCGTCGGTCCGGCCGGGGCTGAAAGGCACGGTCACGTCGTACCCCGCCCGCTCCGCGGCCCGCTCCACCGCGGCGCAGCCGCCCAGCACGATCAGGTCCGCCAGCGAGACGCGCTTGCCGCCGGACTGCGCCCCGTTGAAGTCGCTCTGCAGCTTCTCGTACACCGGCAGCACCTGCGCCAGTTGCTCGGGGTCGTTGACCTCCCAGCCCCTCTGCGGGTCGAGGCGCAGCCGCGCACCGTTGGCCCCGCCACGTTTGTCGGTGCTGCGGAACGACGCCGCGGCCGAGAAGGCGGTGAAGACGAGCTGCTGCACCGACAGGCCGCTGTCCAGCAGCTTCGCCTTGAGGTCCGCGATGTCCCGCTCGTCGATCAGCTCGTGGTCGACGTCGGGCACGGGGTCCTGCCAGAGCTGCGGCTCGGGGACCTCCGGCCCGAGCAGCCGGCTGTGCGGGCCCATGTCCCGGTGCGTCAGCTTGTACCAGGCCCGGGCGAACGCGTCGGCAAACGCATCGGGGTCGTCGTGGAACCGGCGCGAGATCTTCTCGTACGCCGGGTCGACCCGCAGCGACAGGTCGGTGGTGAACATCATCGGCGGGTGCTTCTTCGACGGGTCGTGCGCGTCGGGCACCATGTCCTGCGGGTCGGTCTGCGTCGGCTCCCACTGCGTCGCGCCGGCGGGGCTCTTGACCTGCTTCCACTCGTATTTGAAGAGGTTGTCGAAGTATTGATTGTCGAAGGTGGTGGGCTTGGAGGTCCAAGCGCCCTCGAGGCCGGAGGTGATGGTCTGGGCGGAGTGGCCCTTCTCGAAGGTGTTTTTCCAGCCCAGGCCCATGAGTTCGAGCTCGGCGCCCTCGGGGTCGGACCCGACGTGCTCGCCGGGGTCGCCCGCGCCGTGGGCCTTGCCGAAGGTGTGCCCGCCGGCGATGAGGGCGACGGTTTCCTCGTCGTTCATGGCCATGCGGCTGAAGGTCTCGCGGATGTCACGGGCGGCGGCGGCGGGGTCGGGGTTGCCGTTGGGCCCCTCGGGGTTGACGTAGATCAGGCCCATCTGCACCGCGCCGAGCGGCCCCTCCAGCTCGCGGTCGCCGGTGTAGCGGCTGTCGCCCAGCCACTCCTCCTCGGGGCCCCAGTACACGTCCTCGGCCGGCTCCCAGCGGTCCTCGCGGCCGCCGGCGTAGCCGAAGGTCTCGAGCCCCATCGACTCGAGCGCGACCGTGCCCGCCAGGACGATCAGGTCGGCCCAGGACAGCTTGCGGCCGTACTTCTTCTTGACCGGCCACAGCAGGCGGCGGGACTTGTCGAGGTTGACGTTGTCGGGCCAGCTATTGAGCGGGGCGAAACGCAGCATCCCCGCGCCGGCCCCGCCCCGGCCGTCCGCCACGCGGTACGTCCCGGCGCTGTGCCACGCCATGCGGACGAACAGCGGGCCGTAGTGCCCGTAGTCCGCCGGCCACCAGTCCTGGCTGGTGGTCATCACCTCGTGGATGTCGCGCTTGACCGAGTCGAGGTCGAGCGACTGGAACTCCTCGGCGTAGTCGTAGCCGTCGCCCATCGGGTCGGTGAGCGTGTGGTTCTGGTGCAGGACCTTGAGGCTGAGCTGGTTGGGCCACCAGCGGGAGTTGGCCGACGAGCCGACGCTGCCGGATTTGAGCGTGCCGCTGAGTACGGGGCACCGGGCCGCGCCGTTGCCGTTGCTGTGGGTGTTGCCGTTGCTGTTCATCGCGATCTCCGAAGGCGAAAAAAAGGTGCATTGCGGGAAGCGGGACTGATCTTAGCACCCGGATTGGAGCCGGCGAGGGCCGCCGTGGGTTAGAGCGAGTGCTGAAGTTCTCCGCCATAGCCGCGACGCTACCCGTCGCGGACCGCGTTGCGTAGCAACGCGGCTACTGGGGAAAGTTCAAGCCAACCGCTCTCGTGCTGTCGATGTTGCGGGTCCCGTATTTTTATATACATCGCTCACCGGCGGGCGTCGGTTGCCGGGTCACGGCCGAGCCAAGGGAGCATCATGCCGCGTTACCTCCTCGCGTTGGACCAGGGCACGACCAGCTCCCGTGCGGTCATGTTCGACGAGGGCGGCAGGGCGGTGGCGACGGCCCAGCGGGAGTTTCAGCAGCATTACCCCCGGCCGGGCTGGGTCGAGCACGACCCGGCGGACCTGTGGGAGACGCAGCTCGCCGTCGCGGCCGAGGCGTTGCAGCGGGTCGGGGCGCGGCCGGGCGATGTGGCAGGCATCGGCATCGCCAACCAGCGGGAGACGACGCTGGTGTGGGACCGGCGGACGGGCGAGCCGGTGTACCGGGCCATCGTGTGGCAGGACCGGCGGACGGCGGGCTTCTGCGGCAAGCTGCGCGAGGCGGGGCACGAGCCGGCGGTGCAGGCGGCGACGGGGCTGGTGATCGACGCGTACTTCAGCGCGTCGAAGGTGCGGTGGGTGCTGGACCATGTCGACGGGGCGCGGGCCGCGGCCGCGGCGGGGCATGTGGTGTTCGGGACCGTGGACACGTGGCTGATCTGGAAGCTGACCGGGGGCGTCTCCGGGGGGGCTTCCGGGGGCGGGGGGATTCACGCGACCGATCCGACCAATGCGTCGCGGACGAGCCTGTACCACCTCGCCGACGGGCGGTGGGACGACGCGTTGTTCGAGCTGTTCGGCATCCCCCGCTCGATGGCGCCGGAGGTGCGGCCGAGCGGGGCGAGGGGGGAGAGGGGGGCGGGCTTCGGTACGGTCGACGGCGACGTGTGCCCGGCGTTGGCTGGTGTGCCCATCGCCGCGGTCCTCGGCGACCAGCAGGCGGCGCTGTTCGGGCAACGCTGCACCACCGCCGGCATGGTCAAGAACACCTACGGCACCGGGTGCTTCATGCTCATGCACACCGGCCACACGCCGCGCCCGTCCACCCACCGCCTCCTCACCACCGCCGCCGCCGCCGCCCCCGCCCCCGGAAGCGCCCCCGCCCCCGGAAGCGCCGCACCGCGGGCCGGCGACGATCCAACGTTCGCGCTCGAGGGCAGCGTCTTCGTCGGCGGGGCCGTCGTCCAGTGGCTCCGCGACGGGCTCCACCTCATCGACGACGCGGCCGAGGTCGAGGCCCTCGCCGCGTCGGTCCCCGACAACGGCGGGGTCGTTCTGGTGCCCGCCTTCGCCGGGCTCGGGGCTCCGCATTGGGACCCCTACGCCCGCGGCAGCGTGATGGGTTTGACCCGCGGGACCACCGCCGGCCACCTTGCCCGGGCCGCCCTCGAGGGCATCGCCTTCCAGGTGGCGGACGTGCTCGACGTGATGCGTGAGGACGCGGGCACGCCGATCGCCGAGCTCCGCGTCGACGGCGGGGCGGCGGCCAACGACCTGCTTTTGCAGTTCCAGGCCGACCTGCTCCGTGTCCCGGTCGTCCGCCCGGCGACGGCCGAGACCACCGCCCTCGGCGCCGCGATGCTCGCCGGCCGGTCGGTGGGGATATGGAGCGACGCCGACCTCGACGCGCTCTGGCACGAAGACCGCCGCTTCGAGCCGACGATGCCCGCGGACGAGGTGCAACGCCTCCGCCACCGTTGGCGCGACGCCCTCGGACGGGCCCGCGACTGGGTGGAGCACGACGCCGCCGACTTCTAGCGCCCTCAGCCCCGCCGCCGTCCCCGCCCCCGCGCCGGCTCGACGAACTTTGCGTAACTCCCGCGGGTGAAACCGCTTCCACCGCCCCCGCGCCACCCAACGCCCCGCCGCCGCCGTCGTAGGGTTTCACGGCGACTCCGCCGCCCCCACCTACGCCCGCCGGAACCCCCCGATGCCCCTCGACCGCTTTACCCTGGACGTCCTGCACTGCATCCGCCTCAACGGCTACGAGGTCCGCACCACCTCCAGCGGCCACGCCACCCTCATCACCATCGTCAAGCTCGAACGGAACGCCGAGACCAGCATCGCCCTCACCCAAGAAAACCGCTACGGCCTGGTCGAACGCCTCATGGCCGACTACTGCACCCCGCTCCAGCAGGAAAGCCTCGCCCTCTCGGCGAGCAGCCTCCTGCTCCGCGTCGCCTGAGCCGCCGCGTGTCCATGTCGGCCCACGTGCGGCCGGCAGGCGGGGTATGATGCCCTGCCGACAACCGCCGCACCCGCCGATCAAGCACCCCCATGCCCCATCGCCCGCTCCGCTTCGCCGCCCGCTTCGCCCTGACGCTTGCCGCCGCCGCCGCCGTGTCGGTACCCGCGGCCCGCGCCGCGGAGGACGCGACGTCCACGGCCCCCTCCCCCGATGAGGCGGTCACCCGCTTGATGGAGGGCAACGCCCGCTTCGTCGAGGGGAACATGGAGCACCCGCACGCCTCGGCCGAGTACCGCGAGAAGCTGGCGGACGGGCAGGCACCCTACGCGGTCATCGTGAGCTGCTCGGACAGCCGCGTCCCGCCGGAGCTCGTTTTCGACGCGGGGCTGGGCGACCTGTTCGTGATCCGCGTCGCGGGCAACGTAGTGGACGACGACGCTTTGGCGAGTGTCGAATACGCGGTGGCGAAGCTGGGCACGCCGCTGGTGATGGTGATGGGCCACGAGAGCTGCGGTGCGGTCGGGGCCGCGGTGGCGAGCGAAAAGGGCGAGGCGTCCTTCGACGGGCACATCCACGACCTGGTGGAGACGATCCGCCCGGCGGTGCAGGCCGCAATGGAGCACGCACAAGGTGACGAGGTGCTCGACGCGGCGGTGAAGGAAAACGCGGTGCGGGTCCGGGAGCAGCTTTCCAACAGCAAGCCCTACGTCGGTGAATACGCCTCGGAAGGCAAGATCAAGCTCCTCGCCGCGCGCTACGACCTCGACAGCGGCAAGGTCACGCTGATCGACGGCAAGGCTGAGGGCGAAGGCAAGCACGACCACCACGCGGAGTAACGCCGTCGGGGCGTCCCCGGCGAGCCGAGCCGCATCCGTCAGAGCCCCGAGCGTCGGCGACGGGTCGTATCACCCGCACCCATCAGAGCCCCGAGCGTCAGCGACGGGGTCGCGTCACCCGCACCCCACCGGTCGCTCACGCTCCCGGCTCTGACGCTCCCCGCCCCCGCGCTTGCTCGCCCGCAGTCTCCCCCCGTACACTCGCCGCCATGGCGGGCAACGCGGACCTCCTCCTCACCAAGATCCTCGCCACCGTCGGCCCCGCCTGCTCCGACGTGCCCACCCTCGTCCGCATGATCGAAGAAGGCGTCCGCGCCTTCCGCATCAACTTCTCCCACGGCGACCTCGACGACTTCGACCAATCGTTCACCCGTATCCGTGAGGCCTCCGCCGCCGCGGGCACCACCGTCGGCATCCTCGGCGACCTGTCGGGCCCGAAGATCCGCGTCGAGCACGTCGAGCCCCCGGGCATCATGCTCAACGCCGGCGACCACCTCGAGGTCACCCGGCGCGAAGCCCCCGCCGCCCGCCACCTCGACACCGGCGTCGTCACCGTCTCGACCACCTACCCCGATATGGTCGACGACGCCCGGCCCGGGCACCGCCTGCTCATCAACGACGGGGCCATCCGCACCCTTATCACCGACCAGGCCTCCGCCAACGACCCCGACCCCCGCCTCATCTGCCGCGTCACCGAGGGCGGGCTGCTGACCAACAAAAAAGGCGTCAACCTCCCCGACTCCCACGTCACCGCACCCGCCCTGACCGACTGGGACGAGGAGTGCGCCGCGTGGGCCGTCGAGCGGGGCGTCGACTTCCTCGCGCTCTCGTTCGTCCGCCGGGCCGCCGACGTCCAGCAGCTCAAGGACCTGTTGAAGCGGTTCGGCCGGGACAACACCGGCACGCGGAGCGCCACGCGCCTGCCCATCGTCGCCAAGATCGAGAAGCCCCAGGCCATCGAAGAGCTCGCCGGCATCCTCGACGCCAGCGACGGGGTGATGGTCGCCCGGGGCGACCTCGGCGTCGAGATGGACGTGGCCCGCGTCCCGGTGATGCAGAAGCGGATCATCGCCGCCGCCCACGCCCACGGCAAGCCGGTCATCGTCGCCACGCAGATGCTCGAGAGCATGATCCAGCACGCCACCCCGACCCGGGCCGAGGTCTCCGACGTCGCCAACGCGATCATCGACGGGGCCGACGCGATCATGCTCTCGGGCGAGACGGCCGTCGGGGCCTACCCGGTGCAGACGGTGCACACCATGGCCCGCACCGCCGCCATCGCAGAGGCGTACGACGCCGAGCGACGGGCCGGCACGACCAAGCCCCCGGCCAACCTCCGCGACTCGAAGTACCGCACCGCCGCCCTCGCCCACGGCGTGTCCACCATCGTCAACGACCTGCGCCCCCGCTTCGTGGTCATGTGGTCCGAGCTCGGCGGCGGGGCCCGCCACCTCTCCCAAAACCGCATGACCGTGCCCATCCTCGGCATCTCCTCCAGCGAGGCCGCCCTCCGCCAGATGACCCTGTCCTTCGGCGTCCACCCCTTCCACATGCCCCGACCCGCCGACGTCCCCGCCTTCCTCGAACGCGTCGACACGCTCCTGCTCGACCGCGGCTGGGCCGAGCTCGGCGACGCCGTCGTCATCGTCAAGGGCGAGCCCCTGGGCATCCCCGGCGTCACCAACGAGGTCCGCATCCACTACGTCGGCGACGTCTGCCGCCTCACCTGGCACGCGGCGAGCGGGGAATGACGAAAGCCAAATGAAGAATGACGAACGAAAACCCGTCGCCGCGGCACTCCTTGCCGCTTGCGGTTAGCGCACCCCACCCGCCCCGGTCGCTGACGCTCCCGCCTCTGATTGATCACCCTTGTTCAGCGTGCGGCGAATGGGATGACCCCCCTCCCCGCCGGGAGGGGTTGGGGGAGGGTCGGCCGCTCTGCAACGCGTGGCGTCGGTCACCGCGTGCCCTCCCCCCGCCCCTCCCAAAGGGAGGGGGGTAAGCAGCGGCCCTACGAGGCGATGGAGCGGGCGAGGTGGAGGTAGTCTTTCGCGCCGTTGGAGTCGGGGGCGTAGCGCATGACGGACTGGCCGTAGCTGGGGGCCTCGGCGAGCTTGATGTTGCGGCGGATGGGGGGGGCAAAAACCTGCGCGTCGGCAAAGGGTTCCTCGGTGCCGCGGGCGCTATCGAAGAGGTTGCGTAGCTCGTCCATCACCTCGCCGGCGAGGAGGGTGTTGCCCTCGTGCATGCAGAGGACGACGCCGGCGACGGTGAGGTCGGGGTTGATGCCCTGGCGGACCATGCGGATGGTCTCGAAGAGCTTGGTCATGCCCTGGAGGGCGAGGAAGTGGGCCTGCATAGGCACGACGATCTCGCGGGCCATGGTGAGGGCGTTGATGGTGAGCAGGCCGAGGGAGGGCGGGCAGTCGATGAGGACGTAGTCGAACTGTTGGACGAGGTCGCGGCACTTGTTGCGGAGGAGGGTCTGGGCGAGGCCGGTTGCGATTTGGTCGGCGAGCTCGGACTCGACGCCGGCGAGGTTGGTTTCTGCGGGGAGGACGCCGAGGCGTTTGTCGTCGCGGGGGGTGTAGCGGACGACCTCCATGGCGGTGGTGTCGGGGTCGACCAGCAGGTCGTAGTTCGACTTGTCGAGCTGGTCGGGCTCGATACCGAGGGAGAGGGTCAGGTGGGCCTGGGGGTCGAGGTCGATGCACAGGACGTTGAGCCCGAGGTTGGCCAGGGCGGCCCCGACGTTGACGGCGGTGGTGGTCTTGCCGACCCCGCCTTTTTGGTTCATGAGCGCGAGGATGCGGGTCGCGGCGGGCCGGGGGAGGGGATCGGGGACAGAAGGAGAGGGACCGGGGACCGGGGACCGGGGATCGGGTTGGCGGGGTGATGTTGCGGCAGGGCTTCCGCTTCCCGATCCCTGATCCCTGATCCCCGGCCCCTTTCGTGATCCCTGATCCCCGGTCCCCGGCCCCTTCCCCGACAGCCCGTCGCTGAAGGTCTCTTCGAGCACCTCGGCGGCGGTGCGTTCGTCGTCGGGGTCGGCGGTGACCTGTCCCTCGGCGTCGTCAGCGGGCTTGGGGGGGGAGGTGGCGCGGCCGACGGCGGCGGGCGGCGGGGCGGTGGGGAGGGGTTTGCTCGGGGGATCAGGGACCGGGGATCGGGGATCGGGAGGGCCCGATGCAGCCGAAGCGAGGGCGTTTTCCCCTGATCCCTGATCCCTGATCCCTGATCCCTGCCCGAGCAATCGCGCCATCGCCTCGGCGGCGCGGTCGCCGGCGGTGAGCAGGGACGGGCCGTCGAGGTGCAGGCGGTCGGGGAAGTGCAGGTCGTCGATATCGACCCACGCCGCGAGCGGGTCGGCGTCGGCGAGGTTGACGAGCTGGCGGCGGATGGACTCGGTGTGCGGCGAGGGCTTGTCGTCGTGCGGGTTCACCCGGAACAGCACTTTGGCGTAATCCACGCCGCCGGCGAGGGCCTCGCCGACGCGGTCGACGAGGCGGCGGAGGGCGGGGGCGTAGGCGTCGGGGTCTTGGCCGCCGGCGCGGCAGTCGGCCTCGCCCTGGTACCACACGAGGCCGCGGAAGACCGGGTCGTGCCCGTCGTCGCGGAGGGCTTCGACGGCGTCGGCGGCGTCGACGAGGCAGCGGTTGAGGAGGGTGGTGGGGTCGTCGAGCTTGTCGGGCTCCCAGTCGGTGAGTAGGCCGCTGCCGCCCTTGTCGGACTTGATGAGGGCCAGGGGACGGCCGGTGGTGGCGGCGAGGCGGTGCCCGAAGGACAGCTCGGGGCCGAACCCGCCGGGCGGGCTCCCGGCCCCGGGTTGGAGCGACTGCCAATGGCGGACGTGCAGGCGGTTGCACCGCTCGTGGTCCGGCGGGTTCAGCGGCGCGAAGAACAGCAGCGCCGAGGGGTAGGGCCCACGCAGCGCCTCGGGCACGTCGTCGGGGGTGCCGTGCCCGGACATGTTGGACTGGCCGGCGAGGAGGTAGAGGTCGATCATGGGAAGCCGTTGGCCGTCAGCCGTTAGCCGTTAGCCGCTAGAGCCTAGCAAGATGCAAGCGGCGGCTGTAGCGGTAGATGCTGCACTGGTTTTGCTAACAGCCAGGCTCTAGCAGCTAGCCGCTAGACTTCGTCGTCCCCGCCGGTCATGCCGCGCATGCGGCCGGCGACGGCGTGGATGATGTCCGGCTCGTTCTTGCTGAAGGTGAGCGTGCGGTAGGGGTAGGGGATCTCGATATTGGCGTCGTCGAGGGCTTTCTTGATCGCTTCGACGACCTGGTCGCGGCTGCGGCGGGCCTGGAGGGGCTTGCTGTCGGCCCACCAGATGACGTCGAAGTCGATGGAGGACGCGCCGAACGCGGTGGCGAGGACCTCGGGGCTCGCGTCCCGCTCGACCGTGTTGCAGCCGCGGACGGCTTCGGTGATGACCTTGCGGGCCTTGGCGACGTCCTCGCCGTAGGCCACGCCGACGGTGAGGAGCAGCCGGCGGTGGGGCCGGTTGGTCATCACGGTGACTTTGTTGGTGAAGATGGTGGAGTTGGGCACGAGGACCAGTTCGCCGTTGGTCTGGCGGATCTTGGTCATGCGGATCTCGACGTCCTCGACGCGGCCCATGAGGCCCTCGACCTCGATGAAGTCGCCGTTTTCGAAGGGGAAGGACCAGAGGATGAGGATGCCGGCGAAGAAGTTCTGGAAGATGTCCTGGAAGGCGAAGCCGATGGCGATGGAGGCGAGGCCGGCGGTGGCGACAAGCTGGGCGAAGCCGAACCCGGGGAAGATGATGCCCGCGGCGGTCATGAACGCGATAAACCAGACGGCGACGCGGCCGAAGATGACGAAGAGGTTGACGAGGCTGCCGCGGAGGCGCGAGCGGCTGGCGACCTTGCGGATGGCCCGGGTGGCGAGCGCCGCGACGAACGCGGCGACGACGAGGACGAGCAGGGCGATGATGAGGTTGGGCAGGGCGGCGATGGTCGCGTCGATCAGGTCGACGACGGCCTTGGTCAGCTTGCGGACCATCACGTCGAGCCAGGTGATGCCGGTCTGGGGCGTGTTCTTCAGGGCGATCTTGCCGAGCGGGCCCTTGGGCTCGGAGTTGACGGCTTCCTCGGCCTCGGCCTTGGCTTTGGCCTCGCGGATGCTCTCGACGAGCTTCTGGTCGGCGTTCAGGTCCTTGGCGGGCTTCTCTTCGTCGGCGTCCGCGTCGTTGGGCTGCGTCGCGGCGGCGGTGACGCCGGCGCCCTCGACGGTGATCGTGACGGAGCGGGGGTCCTCGACGGTGAGGGTGGAGCCGGGCTCGGCGGTTGGCGGCGGGGCGGCGTCGGGGTTAGGGTCGGCGGGGGCCCCGGGCGTCGTCGTGGCCGGGGCGGCCGGCGGGGCGGGCGGTGGGGCCGCGTCGTCCTGCGCGGCGGCGGGGATCGGCACCCCGAGCGCGAGGGTCAGGGCGAGCAGGCAGACAAGCTTTTTCACAAACGGTGGCAAGGGCTGCTCCCGAGGGGTCGCGTCCGGTGGGGGTGCTTTGCGGGGGATCGTGTCCGGGGGATGATGTCCGGGGTGGTGGTGGGGCACTGTACCCGGCGGCGGAACGAAAAGCCCACCGCGAGACGGCTCGCGGTGGGCTCGAGGAGTGGTCGACGGGTGTGCGGGATCAGGCGGCGCGGCGGCGGCGGGTCAGCAGCGGCAGGCCGGCGAGGAGGAGGGCGAGGCTGGCGGGTTCGGCGATGAGGACGGCCTGGAGGAAGATGTTGCCGCCGGCGTTGTCGATCACCTGGGTGAAGTCGTACAGCGCCGAGTCGTCGTTGATCGTGGAGAACATCCCGCTGATCGAGCCGGGCGTGGCGGTGGCGATGAGGAACTGTTCGCCGTCGTCGGGGTTGAAGGAGGCGGCGAGGTCGATCTCCAGCGCCCCGGCCAGCGCGAGGGCACCGCCGACGGCGAGCTGGTCGTTGTCCCCGCTGCCGGCGATGTCGATCTGCACGCCGTCGGGGCCGCTGCCGCCGGTGAGCGTGAGGTCGCCGGTGATGGCGAGGGTGGCGGTGTCGATGGAGGAGCCGAAGGTGTCGAGCAGGTTGCCGGGAGCGAGGATGCCGGTGAAGCCGTTGTTGACCGAGCCGTCGATCGTGCCGGCGCCGCCGATGAACGAGTTGCTGCCCTGCTCGTTGTTGATCGTGTCGCCGGTGACGCTGAACGTTGAGCCGGCGCCGACGAAGAGGATGCCGACGTTGGCGAAGTCGCCGGCGTTGGTGGTCAACGATGCTCCGTCGCGGAGGATCAGCGTGCCGAAGTTGGAGACGAAGTTGTCGGAGACGAACGCGCCGGGGGAGCTGGCCTGGGCGAAGAGGTCGGTGTTGGCGGCGGTGCCGGAGAACTCGAGGGTGGCTCCGTCGTTGAAGGCAAGGTCGAAGTCGGCGGAGGGGGCGAGGTTGAGGGTGCCGTCGATGGCGCGGTAGGTGCCGACGTCGATGGAGTCGTCGGCGTCGTCGATCTGGTTAATGACCGCGCCCGTGACGGTCTGCACGGTGGAGCCGGCGAGGGCGTCGATGGTGCCGGTGTTGTTGAAGCTGCCGCCGGCGTTGCCGGTGAGGGTGAGCGTGCCACCGTTGGAGGCGCGGAGGGTGCCGGCGTTGTCGAAGTCGTCGGAGCCGACGCCGTCGACCGGGTCGAGGGTGAGGGTGCCGGTCGCATCGTTGGCGTCGATCAGGCCGTCGGCCTCATTGATGACGGCGATGGTGTTAGGCCCGAATCGCCCCTCGCCTTCGATGGTCTGGTCGTCGATGGTCAGGACGTTAACGGTGGTCGAGCTGTCGATGATCCCGGCATTGCCGCCGCTGAGGATGACGGTGCCGCCGCCGGTGAGGGTGGCCCCGCCTTCCTGGATTTCGAGGTCGGTAAAGCTGCCGGGGGATTTGATATTCAGGTCGCCCAGCAGATTGATGTTTCCGCTGACGCCGAAGTCGGTGTTGTTGTCGGAGACGATGTTGCCGTCGAGGGTCAGGTCGCTGAAGAAGGCGTTTTGGCCGGTGTTGACGCGGACGACGCCCGTGCCGACGGATTGGATGGTCCCGCCGGTGATGTCGCTGTTGGTGGTGAACTGCACTTCGGAGCCGGCGAGGGCCTGGATGGTGCCGCCGACGTTGCCGAAGTCGCCGCCGCCGCTGCCGGTGATTAGCAGGATCCCGCCGTTGGAAGCCTGCATCGTGCCCTGGTTGTCGAAGTCGAAGAGCGAGCCGGCAGCCGCCGGGTCGAGGGTGAGGGTGCCGCCGTTGACATTGGCGTCGATCAGGTTGCCGGCGGTGTTTATCACCGCGATGGTATTTGGCCCGAATCGGCCCTCGCCCTGGATCGTCTGGTCGGTGACGGTAAGGAGGTTGATGATGGTGGAGTTGTCGTTGACCCCGGCGTTGGCCCCGCTGAGCGTAATCGTGCCGCCGCCGGTGAGATTGACGTCGGTCCGCAGCTCGATGTCGGTCGCGCTGCCGGTCGAGTTGACGCTGATCGTGCCGCTGTTGTCGACGGTGTTGACAAATACCAGGTCGGTGTTGTTAAGCGTGGTGATCGAGCCGGCGTTAGTCAGGAAGCCGGTGGTCTGCAGATCGAGGTTGAAGTTCGGGTTCACGGTCAGGTCGCCGTCGGCGGTGACCGTGAGCGTGTCGATGTTGAGGCGGTGCCGTTGAGCAGCGTCGGGCTCGGGGAGCCGACCACGGCCGAGTCGCCGGGCACCGTTGGGGACGCCGGCGAGGTCCCAGTTGCCGTCGGTGAACCAGAGGTTGTCGCCGGTGGAGTCGTCCCAGGTGAAGGTCTGGGCCGCGGCGGGGCCGGCGGGGGAGAGGGTGGCGACGGCGGCGAGCAGGGACAAGCCGGCGGCAAAGGGGCCGCGGGGGCGGGGACGGTGAGGCATGGTTTTCTCCGGTACTAGGACGTGACGGACCCCCCGGCGGGGTCCGGAGGGGAACAAAGACGGATCGAGCGGAGAAAGGTCCTCCCGGGGTGCCCGATCCAACGGCCGATAACGCGGCCGTCACGAGGCACCCTACCAAGGCGCGGCCGGAGTACCAAGCTTTTTTGACTAGGTATTTTCCCTGGGTCCCGATCGAGAAACATGCGGACGGCGCACGGGTTTGAGCGTCGTCACCGGTGCTAGTCGCTGACGCTCGGGGCTCTGATCAGGCGGCCGGCGCGCTAGACCGACGATCTTCCGTGGCCGGGAGGGCTTTCCCCTATTTCATCGCGGCCCGATGCACGGTATCCTGCGGGTTGACAGGCGGCGGACCCCCGGCCCGGCTTCGACACGCTGAAGGAGAGACCGATGGACATCACCCGAGACGATACGGCCCGGTCGCCACGGTGCCGCCGCTGCGCCCTTTTCGTCGTCGCCTGCACCGCGGCGCTCGGCCCGCTCGCCCCCCTCGCGCCACGGGCCCACGCCGAGTCGGTCGCCCGGCTGTGGAACGAGGCCCTGCTCGACGCGATCCGCGTCGACACGCCCCGGCCGACGGTCCACGCCCGCAACCTCTTTCACACCTCCGCCGCCGTCTACGACGCCTGGTCCGCCTACGACCCGGTCAGCCGCGGCTACCTCGTCGACGTCGCCCCCCGGTCCGGCAGCGACGCCGACCGCGAGGAGGCCATCAGCTACGCCGCCTTCGGCGTCCTTACCCACCGCTTCGCCGACTCGCCCGGCGGGCCCCGCGCCCTGCCCGCGTTCCAGAGCCTCATGGACCGCCTCGGCTACGACCCGTCCTTTTCCTCCACCGCCGGCGACACGCCCGCCGCGCTCGGCAACCGCATCGCAGAGCGCTACATCGCCTACGGCCTCACCGACGGCTCCAACGAGGCCAACGACTACGCCGACTCCGTCGGCTACACCCCGAGCAACCGCCCCCTCGTCGTCGCCTCCGACGACGCCGCCATGGACGACCCCGACCGCTGGCAGCCCCTCACCGTCAACAAGAACGGCCAGCCCGTCACCCAGAAGTTCCTCACCCCGCAGTGGGGCAACGTCCGCACCTTCGCCGCCGCCCGCCCCGCCACCGAGGACCCCCTCACCGAGGCGCCCTACGCCAGCGACCTCGTCGGCCCGCCGCCCCGCTCCGGCACCGCTGAGTTCGAGCAGGCCGCGCTCGAGGTCATCCGCTTCAGCGCCACCCTCGACCCCACCACCGGCGAGACGATCAACATCTCCCCCCGCATCCGCGGCAACGCCCAGCCCGGCAGCAACGACGGCGAGGGCCACGCCGTCAACCCCGCCACCGGCGAACCTTACGACGACAACATCGTCAAGCTCGGCGACTGGGGCCGCGTCCTCGCCGAGTTCTGGGCCGACGGCCCCAACAGCGAGACCCCGCCGGGCCACTGGAACGCGATCGCCAACGACGTGAGCGACAGCCCGCTGCTGGTCAAACGCATCGGCGGCGAGCGGGGGGGCGGGGAGGTGGTGAGCGATCTCGAGTGGGACGTGAAGCTGCACCTCGCCCTCAACGGGGCCGCCCACGACTCGGCCGTCGTCGCGTGGGACCTCAAGCGGCAGGTCGACTACGTCCGCCCCATCAGCATGATCCGATATATGGGTTCGCTCGGCCAGTCGACCGACCCCGACGCCCCGGCGTTCAACCCCGGCGGCCTCCCGCTCGAGCCGGGGCTCGTCGAGGTGGTCACCGCCGACACCGCCGCCCCCGGTCAGCGGCACGAGGGGCTGGAGGTCGGCACCGTCGCGATCTACGCCTGGCGCGGGTTCGACGAGGCCGACCCCGACGCGGAGGGGAGCGGCGGCGACACCTTCGCGGGGGTGGGCTGGATCGCCGCCACCGACTGGCGGCCGTACCAGGCCGAGGACTTCGTCACCCCCGCGTTCCCCGGCTATATCAGCGGGCACAGCACGTTTAGCCGCGCTATGGCCGAGGTGCTGATCGCCTACACCGGCGACGAGTACTTCCCCGGCGGCGTCGGCGAGTTCAACTTCGAGGCCGGCCGGGGCCTGAACTTCGAGGGCGGGCCGACCGAGGACGTGCTCCTGCAGTGGGCGACCTACCGCGACGCCGCCGACGAGGCCGGGCTCAGCCGCCTCTACGGCGGGATCCACGTCCGCGCCGACGACTTCGACGGCCGACTCGTCGGCGAAGCCCTCGGCCAAGACGCCTTCGCCTTCGCCAGCGGCTTCTTCAACGGCAGCACCCGGCCCGGTGCCATCCCCACCCCCGCCGCCCTCCCCGCGGGCCTCGCGCTCCTGGCCGCCCTCACGTCGCGCCGCCGACGGTGAATGGCGTAGCACATCGATCTAGCCGCGACGTTGCTTTCGGTGGAGCAGGCTTCCAGCCTGCTTTCGGGCGCAGCCCGAAGCCGTCCACCACGAACTTGACCCTTCGGACCACCGGCAGGCTGAAGCCTGCCCCACCCGGAACCCTTGTTTCGGCCGTGGAGCAGCGTTGGAGCGTCAACCACGCAGATGCGGGCGAGTAGAATCCCCGCATGCAAATCGGCCCCGGAGCAGGTTCAATTGATCTGTAGCGGCTACCCCTGTTGGTGCCACACCTTGACGGCTTTGCGTCAAGGTGTGCGGCAGGTTGCACGCGTTGGCCCCGAGCGGCCAAGCTGTGGCACCCGCTACAAGTGAACCGATACCGCTCTATGTCGCCCGACTCACCCGATGCCGCGGTCAACGGAGCCGGGCATGGTCAAGCCACCCCGCCCAGCCACGCGCCGCTCATCAAGGCGGTGGTCCGGGGCCTCCGCCACTCCTGCGGCGTCGGCGACGGGGCGGCGGTCCTCGTCGCGTGTTCCGGCGGGGCCGACTCCGTGGCCCTGCTCAGGGCGTTGCACCTGCTCGCCGGGCGGCGGCGGTGGGGCCTGCGGCTGACCGTCGGGCACGTGCAACATCATCTGCGGGACGACGCGGAGGGGGATGCCGTGTTCGTCGCGGCGCTCGCCGACACGCTGAACCTGCCGTACCTCCGGGCGGACCTCGACCTCTCGGGACACGTCAACGGCCCCGGCAACGTCGAGGCCGCCGCCCGCCGGGCCCGCTACGCCGCCCTGCGCCGCCTCGCCCGTGAAGCGGACGCCCGCGCCGTCGCCACCGCCCACCACGCCGACGACCAGCTCGAAACCCTCCTCATGGCCCTGCTCCGCGGCACCACCCTCCGCGGCCTCCGCGGCATCGCCTGGCAACGCCCGCTCCACGCCGCCCCCCCGGAGTCGGCCCCGCCCCCGGAAGCGCCCCCGTCCCCGGAAGCGTCGGACCACCTGTCCGCCGCCGCCCACGACATCCGCCTCATCCGCCCCATGCTCGCCGCGACCCACGCCGACGCCCTCGCCTTCCTCCACCAGCTCGGCCAGCCGTGGCGCGACGACCCCACCAACGCCGACCGCTCCCGCACCCGCGCCCGCCTCCGCCACGACGTGGTGCCCGTCCTCCGCGACCTCCGCCCGACCGTCGCCCGCCAAGCCCTCCGCCTCTCCGATCACGCCCGCGCCGCCGTCAAGCGCCTCGACGACGACTGACCGCGCCCCCCGTCGGGCAGAACCCACCCTGCCGCAATCAGCCGAAAGCGCCACGCCAAAATCAACGCCGACGCCAACACCGAGGGCTGCGGCTTTTGCTTACACCGCGCGGGGCAGGGCAGGCCCTGCCCTACGTTAAACTCCTCCTTTCCCCAACCTTGGAGCACCCCATGCGCCCCGTCCCGCTCACCCTCCTCGCCTGCCTGCTCGCCGCCCCGACGCTCGCCGACACCGGCGAGCGGCCCACGCTCCGCCTCATCCCCGACCAGTGGACCACCCAGGTCGGCGACAGCGTCACCCTCTACCTCGTGCTCGAGGTCCCCGACGCGGCGACGATCGTCGGGGACGACAGCCTCACCTTCTCCAACCGCAGCTTCCGCAGCGGTGAACGTATCGACGGGCCGGCGATGACGATGTCTCTCAACTTCCGCCCGAAGGAGCCCGGCTTCACCGAGCTCGGCCCCTACACCCTCACCCTCGGCAATGAGACCTACACCTCCGAGGTACGCGAGATCCAGGTCTTCCCCGACTGGGAGCCCGGCGAGGTCGGCTTCCGCTGGCAACTCTCCCACGAGCTCGTCGCGGTCGGCCAACCCTTCGGCCTCACCGTCCGCCAGCGCGTTATCGGCGTCAACGCCCAGTCGAACTACCTGCAGGTCACCCAGCGATATCGCAACCACGACGCCCCGTTCCAGGTCTCCGGCGGCGGGTCGTCCTCCTCCACCAACACCGTCAACGGCGAACGCGTCCGCACCACGGACCAGCACTTCACCATCACTCCCAAGCAGCCCGGCGAGCTCCACATCACCCGCAACGTTTTCGACAAGCTCCCCGAAGATGTTGAACTCCCAGAATTGATCGTCGACGTGGTGGAGAAATAGCCGTAGGGCTGGGCTTGCCCTGCCGTACGGGGGCGCGGCGCACGAAAAAGCCCGGCGCGCGGCCGGGCTTTTTCGATAGTTTTTTTTATCAAATACTGTTCACTTGATGAACAGCATCTCCTGGTACGTCGGCAGCGGCCAAAGGTCGTCGGCGACGACCTCCTCAAGCTCGTCGACGGTCGTGCGGACCTCCAGCATCTTGGGCAGGACGCGGTCCTTGAGGTAGTGGCAGTGCTTCTCGACGTCGCCCTGGCCGTGCTCGTCTTCCTTGAGCGCCTGCAGCTCGTCGACGCCGTCCTGCAGCTTCTTGATCAGCGACGTCACGAGGTCGAGGGTCTTGTGGTCCGCCTCGATCCCGATGGCCTTGAGGTTGGCGAGGCTGACGGCGAGCTCGCTCTGGTAGCGGATCGCCGCGGGGAAAAACAGCGTCCGCGCCATCTCGATCACCAGGTTGCTCTCGACGTTCACCGACGAGATGTACTGCTCAGCGTACACCTCGTACCGCGCGAGCAGCTCGCGCTTACTCAGGACGTTGTACCGCTTGAACAGGTCGATGTACGTCTTGTCCTTGAGGGCGGGCAGGGCGTCGGCGGAGGTCTTGAGGTTCGGCAGGCCCCGGTCGTGCTCGGCTTCCCGGTGCCACTCCTCGGAGTAGCCGTCGCCGTTGAAGACGATCTTCGAGCAGTCGGTCCACACCTGCTTGACGTACTTTTCGACGGCCGCGCCACGCTTCTGGTCGCTGGAGGTGTCGCTCTTGTCCAGCAGGTCGGCCGCCTCGTCGAGGGCCTCGGCGAGGATCGTGTTGAGGGCGGTCAGCGGGCCGGCGAGGGACTGGCTCGAGCCCACCGCGCGGAACTCGAAGCGGTTGCCGGTGAACGCCATCGGGCTGGTGCGGTTGCGGTCGCCCGAGTGCCGCGGGATCGGCGGGATCACGTCCACCCCGACGTTCAGCGTCCCGGCCTTGGCCTTGACGGTCTTGCCCGAGGCGATGGACTCCATCGTCTGGGTCAACTCGTCGCCGAGGAAGATCGACAGGATCGCCGGCGGGGCCTCGTTCGCGCCGAGGCGGTGGTCGTTGCTCGCCGAGGCGATGGTCGCCCGCAGCAGCTTCGCGTGCTTGTACACCGCCGAGATCATCGCGGCGCAGAACACCAGGAACTGGGCGTTCTCGGACGGCGTCTCGCCGGGGTCGAAGATGTTGCCCGCTTTGGCTGAGCCCATGGAGTAGTTGAGGTGCTTGCCGCTGCCGTTGACGCCCTTGAAGGGTTTTTCGTGGAGCAGCGCGACCAGGCCGTGCTTGTTCGCCACCTTCTTGAGGGTGGTCATGATGAGCTGCTGGTGGTCGGTGGCGACGTTGGCGTACTCGAAGACCGGGGCGATCTCGTACTGGCTTGGGGCGACCTCGTTGTGCCGCGTCTTGACGGGGATACCGAGCTTGAAGCACTCGCGCTCGAGCTCGAACATGCACGACATGACCCGCTCGGGGATCGCGCCGAAGTAGTGGTCGTCGAACTCCTGGCCCTTGGGCGGGGCGGCGCCGAAGAGTGTGCGGTCGGCGGCGAGGAGGTCCGGCCGCGAGTACACGAAGTTCTTGTCGATCAGGAAGTACTCCTGCTCGGGCCCGGCGGTGGAGCTGACGAACGCGCCGTCGGTGCCGAAGTGCTTGAGCACACGCTGGGCCGCCTTATCGAGGGCCTGCATCGAGCGGAGGACGGGCGTCTTTTTGTCGAGCGCCTCGCCGGTCCAGGACACGAACGCGGTGGGGATGCAGAGGGTCGCCCCGTTGGGGTTCTCCATGATGTAGGCGGGGCTGGTGACGTCCCAGATGGTGTACCCGCGGGCCTCGAAGGTGGCGCGGATCCCGCCGGAAGGAAACGACGACCCGTCGGGCTCGCCCTGGATCAGGGTCTTGCCGGCGAACTCGGCGAGGGTGCCGCCGCTGCCGTCGGGCTCGTAGAACGAGTCGTGCTTCTCGGCGGTGAAGCCGGTGAGGGGGTAGAAGACGTGGGCGTAGTGCGTCGCCCCGCGGGACAGCGCCCAGGTCTTCATCGCCTCGGCGACGGCGTCGGCGGTGGACACGTCGAGCTTCCCGCCGGTGTCGACGGTCTTTTTGAGGCTCTTGTAGACGGCCTTGGGCAGCCGCTGGCTCATCTCCGCGAGGCTGAAGACGTTCTCGCCCCAGAGCTCGCTGGTGGGCTTGGCGTGATAATCAAACGCGCTGTCCTTGCCGTTGCGGTTGGCGATCTCCGAGATGGCTTGAAGTCGAACCTTGTTTCCGCTCATCGGGTCAGTGCTCCGGTAAAAAGTTTTCGCAGGCCGCGGGCAGGGTAAAGGTCGGGGCGCGGCGATGCAAACTTGCAGGGGGTGAGACGGGCGCGCGGCGAGGACGCCGCGGCTATGAAGGATGCTGTGCTTTTGTAGCCGCGGCGTCCTTGCCGCGCGTCTGCGAGCACGCGCGGCGAGGACGCCGCGGCTAGGAGGCGGAACGATTGGGCGGCATGAGGATGACGCCGCCGTATTTGCGGTGCGACGGCAGGTAGGTGTGCTTGAGGTGGTTGTAGTGTTTCGGCGTGGTGATTCGCTTGCGGCTGCCGCCGCGTGACAGGACCGGGCGGCCTGCGGGGAGCCCAAACGCGTCCCGCAGGTGGACGGTGATCGCCCGGTGCAATACCGCCTTGACCCGGTCCGCGTCGGTGAAGTGCCGCCAACTGACCAGGACGTGCAGGTGGTTGAACACAGCCACCGCGAGGTGCAACTCCCAATCCGATCGGGACGCCGCGGCACAAGTTTGTCGTACGGCGTCGAGTGCGACACGACGGGCGGGTTCATCGAGCGTGAACCGCTCGAAGCGGGCGCGGCGGCTGTAGGCCGCGGCCATGGCCGCGTCGGGCGGCAGGATGCCCTGCTTGCGCTGCACGAACCCGCGACGATGGTCGGGCGACCACGAGCGGTAGGTGTGGAACGTGTAGAGGTAGACCGCCATCGGGGGAGGCTGATTGACTTGGGGACGCGCGGCGAGGACGCCGCGGCTGCGAAAGCAACATAAAGCTTCATAGCCGCGGCGTCCTCGCCGCGCGTCGGTCACCCGCGCTCGGCGAGGGGGGTGACCTTGCGTTCGGTCGGGCCGGTGTAGACCTGCCTCGGGCGGTAGATGCGGCTGTTGGTGTCGCGGACCTCTTTCCAGTTGGCGATCCAGCCGGGCATGCGGCCGATGGCGAACATGACGGTGAACATGTCGGTGGGGATGCCCATCGCCCGCATGATGATGCCGCTGTAAAAGTCGACGTTCGGGTACAGCTTGCGACTGACGAAGTAGTCGTCGTTGAGGGCGGCTTCCTCGAGCTTGCGGGCGATGTTGAGCAGGGGGTCGTTGACGCCGAGCTTTTGGAGGACCTTGTCGGCGGAGGCCTTGAGGACCTTGGCGCGGGGGTCGTAGTTTTTGTAGACGCCGTGGCCGAAGCCGTAGAGCTTGCCCTTGGTGTTCTTGACGTCGTCTATATAAGACTGCACGTCGACGCCGGACTGGTGGATCTCGTTGAGCTGGTTGATGACGGCGACGTTGGCCCCGCCATGGAGCGGGCCCCAGAGGGCGCAGACGCCGGCGGCGCAGGAGGCGAAGAGGTTGGCGCCCGAGGACCCGACCATACGGACGGTGGAGGTCGAGCAGTTTTGTTCGTGGTCGGCGTGGAGGGTGAGGATGAGGTTGAGGGCCTGGACGACGTCGGGGTCGAGCTCGTAGCGGCCGTGGGGCACGGAGAACATCATGTGGAGGAAGTTCTCGCAGTAGGTCAGGTCCGGCCGGGGGTACATGACCGGGTTGCCGATGGAGGTGTTGTAAGCGGCGGCGGCGAGGGTGCGGACCTTGGAGATGAGCTTGGCGGCGGACTCTTCGAAGGTAGACTCGTCGTCCATCTCCATCACCTCGGGCTGGTAACAGGAGATGGCGTTGATGAGGGCGGAGAGGATGGCCATCGGGTGGCCGGTGGGGGGGAACGCGGCGAGGGCCTTGCGGACGCCCTCGTGGATCATCTGGTGGTGGGTGAGTTTCTCGCGGAAGCCGTCGAGGTGGTCCTGCGTGGGCAGCTCGCCGTAGATCAGCAGGAGCGCGGTCTCGATGAAGGTGCAGTTGTCGCAGATGTCTTCGATGCTGTAGCCGCGGTAGCGGAGGATGCCGGCCTCGCCGTCGATGAAGGTGATGTCGGAGCGGACCGAGCCGGTGTTGCGGTAGCCCTCATCGAGGGTGATGTAGCCGGTCTCGGCGCGGAGCTTGGAGATGTCGACGGCGTGTTCGCCTTCGGAGCCGACGACGATGGGCAGGTGGAGGGTCTTATCGCCGAGGGTGAGGGAGACGGAGTCGGCTTTAGGCTCGGCGGGGGCGGTTGGGCTTCCGGGGGCGGCGGTGGGCATGGACGGGGCTCGGTCGGGTGGAGGGGGACGGGGGAGTTTAGCAAGTGGGGGCGTAGGCGCTAGCGTTCAGGGCCTAGGGCCTGGGAAGGCGCGAGGGGTGAGGGGAAGACGCGACAGGTCGCGGCGCTAAATGGGTCGGAGACGCGGCAAGTAGCGGCGCTAGATCGGGTCGGGGGTGACGCTCGCCGTGAGGTTGGGTGCGCTAGCCGCAAGCGGCGGGGGGTGGTTCATCGCGCGGGGTTCCGCTGTTACACTTCGCCCCCGCCGCGGGCACCACCCCGCAGCCTGATCCCCGAACCCCGATCCCCGGACCCTACGCCATGAGCTTTGAGATCGAAATTGTCCACGGCCGGCAGGTGCTCGATTCCCGCGGCAACCCGACGGTGGAGGTGGAGGTGCACCTGGCGGACGGGTCGCTCGGCCGGGCGATCGTGCCGTCGGGGGCGTCGACCGGGGAGAACGAGGCGGTGGAGCTGCGTGACGGCGACCCGGACTACTACCTGGGCAAGTCCGTCGAGAAGGCGGTTGACAACGTCAACGAGGAGATCGCCCCGGAGCTGATGGGTCTCGACGCGCGGGACCAGGAGCAGATCGACCGGCTGATGGTGGAGCTGGACGGGACGGAGAACAAGGGCAAGCTCGGGGCGAACGCGGTGCTGGGCGTGTCGATGGCGGTGGCGCACGCGGCGGCCGAGGCGTCGGGCCTGCCGCTGTACCGCTACCTCGGCGGGAGCGGGGCGAAGGTGCTGCCCGTGCCGATGATGAACATCCTCAACGGCGGGAAGCACGCGGACAACACCGTCGACTTCCAAGAGTTCATGATCCAACCCTGGGGCTTCGACGATTTTTACGAGGCGATGCACGCGGGGGTGAAGATCTACCACACGCTCAAGGGCGTACTGAAAAAGCAGGGCCTGTCGACCGCGGTCGGCGACGAGGGCGGCTTCGCTCCCGATCTCGATGATAACGAACACGCGCTGAAAGTTATCGAAGAGGCGGTCGACAAAGCGGGCTACAAGTGGGGTGAGGAGATATATGTTGCGCTCGATCCGGCGACGAGCGAACTGTGGAACGAGGCGGAGAAGGACGGCAAGCAGGGCTACAAGTTTTTCAGCAGCACGCAGGAAATCATCAGCAGCGACGATATGGCCGCGATGTGGGCCGAGTGGTGCAGCAAGTACCCGATCCGTTCTATCGAGGACGGCCTCGCCGAGAACGACTGGGACGGGTGGAAGACGCTCACCGACAAGATCGGCAACACGGTGCAACTTGTCGGCGACGACCTGTTCGTCACCAACAAAACGTTTTTGCAGAAGGGCATCGACACCGGGACCGCCAACGCGATTTTGGTGAAGGTTAACCAGATCGGCACGCTCAGCGAGACGTTCGATGCGGTGGGCCTGGCGATGCGGAACGGCTACGCGGCGGTGATGTCGCACCGCTCGGGCGAGTCGGAGGACGCGACCATCGCGGACCTGGCGGTGGCGACCAACTGCGGGCAGATCAAGACCGGGGCCCCCTGCCGCAGCGACCGCAACGCGAAGTACAACCAACTGCTGCGTATCGCCGAGGAGCTCGGCGGCAGCGCGGTGTACGGCGCGGCGACGTGGAACCGGGGGTGAGCACTGGGGAGCTTCACCCCCCTCCCTTTGGGAGGGGCCGGGGGAGGGTCGGCCTTGCGGGCTGGTCGCGGTGCAGAGTGGCCCGCCCTCCCCTAACCCCTCCCGGGGGGAGGGGGATCGGAAAATCATGCTTGACTTCGAGCACGGTATAAAAACGACTTTTGATCCCAACGCGGATGCGGCCTACATCCGCCTGACGGACTCACAGGTAGTGGAGTCGGAGGAGGTTCGGCCGGGGGTGATCGATTTCGATGAGCAGGACCGCGTCATCGGGATCGAGATCATTAAGCTTCGGCGTCAGTACCTGAGAGCCGCAGATGGGGTGCTGGAGGGGATCGGAGCCGCTGGGTCGAGTGGGGCGACTTGAAGCCTGGGGTGAAGCTCCATGTCTAGCGCCGCGACTTGTCGCGTTTCTGCGGTGTTCCGGAAACGTCACGGCGGTCAGCACGTACGGGTGGACGTTCATCGGCGTCGTCTGCCGCTAAATTGTACGGGTGACAACGCTTCCCCCCCCCAACCCGCCGGAGTTTGCCGCGATGCAGGCGGCGGTGCGGGAGCGGGTGGCGGGGCTCAGTCGGCGGCTGCGGCGGCGGGTGGTGTTGCTCGGGGTGGCGCGGGCGGCGGCGGTGCTGGTGGGGATGCTCGTGCTCGGGCTGGTGCTGGACCGCTGGCTGGAGCTGGGGCGGCTCGGGCGATTCGTTTTTTGGGGGGTGACGCTGGCGGCGGCGGGGCACTGGCTGTACCACCACGCGGTGCGGCCGAGCCTGGTGCGGCTGTCGCCGGTGGAGGTGGCGGCGGCGTGGGACCGTTCAACCGGCGGCGGTTCGGGCCGCGCGGCCGGTATACCGCTGGCGCCGCGGGTGGCGACGGTGTTGGAGATGCCCCGTCAACTGGGCGGGTCGCACGCGCCGTCGGCGGGGATGGTCGCCCGGGCGGTGCGGGCCGGCCACGACGCCGTGGCTCACGCCGACCTCGCCGCCGGGCTCAACCCGCGGCCGGTGCGGCTCGCGGCGGGGCTGCTCGCCGCGGCCGTGGTGGTGCCCCTGCTCATCGCGATGATTTGGCCGAGCACCGCGGGGCTGTGGGCCCGGCGGTGGCTTGCGTTCTCCGATCAACCCTGGCCACGCAGCACGTCACTGGCGCTGCCCGACTTGCGGGACGGGGTGCTGACGGTGCCCCGCGGCGAGCCGTTCGAGGTGCGGGTCCGGGTGGCGGATAAGGGCGAGCCGACCGAGACGGTGCGGCTGACGCTGCGCCCTACCGATGGGGCCGACGGCGACACCCGTCGCGCCACGATGGAGGCGTACGGCGGCGGCGCCACCACCGGGGGCGCCACCGCCGGCACCCCCGGGGGCGCGACCCCCGGCAACGCGAACTCCGGGGGCGGCGTTCCCGGGGGCGGGGGGGGCGACTTCCGCCACACCCTCGCCCCGCTGCAGGGCGACGCGTCGCTCACCCTCGCCGGCGGCGACGCGACCCTCGGCCCCGTCACCGTCCGCCCCGTCGACCGGCCCCGCCTCACCGGCCTCACCCTCACCTCCACCCACCCCCGACACCCCGGCGACCCGCCCGCCGTCCACACCTTCACCGGCGAGCAGGGCGACGCCGCGCTCTTACCCAACACCGCCGCGACGCTCCGCCTCGCCGCCAACGTCCCGGTCGCGTCGCTCCGCGCCTCCGCCGGCTCGTTCCCCGCCGAGCCCCGCCGCGTCGACGGCCGCACGTTCGACATCGCCTGGACCCACACCGCCACCGCCCGGTTCGACGTCGTGCTCGCCGCCGCCGGGTCCGACCTGGTGTCGTACCCGCTGCCGGTGACGGTCCGGCTGCAGGCCGACCAGCCGCCGACGGTCACCCTGACCCCCTCGGGCGTGCGGCAGCGGATCACCCCGAACGCCCGGGTCCCGCTCGAGGTCGTCGCGCGGGACGACCACGGGCTGCGACAGGTCGAGCTCGCCGCCGCACTCGCGCCCGCCACGGCGCTGCCCGGCGACGAGACCACGCAAGCAGGACCTTCACCGATCCCTGCGATCGCGCTGTTCAACGCCGCGGCCGCCGCGGCCGCCGCGGACGATGTCCCCACGACGTTCGACACCGCGCTCGACTTCGACCTGAGCGACCGAGAGGCGAAGCCCGGCGACGTGCTCACGCTCGTCGCCACCGCCGCCGACAACGGCTACGCCGGCGTTCAGACCACCCCGTCAAGAACGCTCAGCTTCCGCCTCGTGACGCGGGACGAGCTGTTCCGTGAGGTGCTTCTGCGGCAGCAGGGGCTGCGAACCCAGTTCCGCCAGGCCGCGACCGAGGCGCAGTCCATCGCCGACGCGCTGACGCTCACCGAGACGCCCGCCGACGCCGCGGGGTTGCGTGGCCGCTTCGCCGCGGTGCAGCGTCAGGTCCGGTCCGTATCGCAGGGCCTGCACGACACCGCCGCCGAGATGCGGTTGAACCGCCTCGCCGGCGACGAGGCGTTCGACCTTATGAAAGAGCACGTGCTCGACCCGCTCGCCACCCTGCACGACACCGCCCTCGCCGCCCAACGCCGCACCCTCGAAACCCTCGGCAACCCGTCACCTCCACCCGACACCCTCGACACCGCGCGGCAGCAGCAAACCACCATCGTCGCCACGATGGAAAACATCCTGCGGCAGATGGACCAGTTCGACAGCTTCATCGACGTGGTCAACCAACTCAACGAGGTGCTCAACCTCCAGCGCAGCGTCCTCGACTCCACCCGCGCACTATCTAACGAGAAGCGAGACGCGCTGTTTGACGACTGAAGAGGGCGTGATCCCGGGCTCACTGATCCGGCGGTTTTGCAAAATGAAAGACGTCCGCTCAGCCCTTCGCCGCGATCCGCTCGGACGCGGGCATCTTCTGCTTGCCCCGCACCAGCAGCTTGATCGGGACCTCCGCAAACGGCAGTTCGTCCCGCATCCGGTTCACCAGGTACCGCTGGTAGTTGCCGTCGAACAACTCCGGGTCGTTGACGAACAGCGCGACCGTCGGCGGGCTCACCGCGAGCTGCGTGGCGTAGTAGATTTTCGCCCGCTTGCCGCCCTTGCCGGCGCTCGGGCCCCGCTCGTTCATGATCATCTCGATGAACTGGTTCAACTCGCCGGTCCCGACGCGGTGGGCCGCCTGTTGATAGAGATTCCACGCCAACGCCACGCACTCTTTCATCCCTTCGCCCTTGGAGGCGCTGATAAATACCAGCGGCGCGAAACTCAGGCCCTTGAGGGCATCGTCAAGGTAGGCGGCGTACTCCTCCTCGGTGTACTTCGCCTCCGCGAGGTCCCATTTGTTCACGACCACGACGGCCGGGCGGTAGTGCTTGTTGATCTCGTTGACGAGCTGGTGGTCGACCTGGCTGATCGGCACCGCCGCGTCGATCAACAGGAGGCACACGTCCGCCCGCCGCACACTCCGCAGCGAGCGGTGCTGGCTGTAAAACTCGATGTCCCCGCTCAGCGACTTGGTCTTGCGGACGCCGGCCGTGTCGATCGCGATGAAGCTTTTCACCCCGTCGCCCGTGTCCAGGTCGAGGCGTACATCCACACTGTCGCGCGTCGTGCCCGGCTGCTCCGACACGATCACCCGGTCCGCCCCCGCCAGCGCGTTGATCAGCGTCGACTTGCCCGCGTTCCGCTTGCCGACGAGGGCGAGCTTGATAGCTTCGTCGTCACCTTGCGGCTCGTTTCGCTCCGCGTCAAAATCGATGTTGGCGCGGATCGCGTCGTATAGATCGTGCAGGTGGTGTTTCGTCTTCGCGGAGATGAGGATCGGGTCGCCGAAGCCCAGCGCCGACGCCTCGAAGCCGCCGGCCTCGTGGGCCTCGGCGTCAACCTTGTTGGCGACGACGATGATGGGCTTGGTCTCGCCGCCGCTCTGACGCAGCACTTGGGCGACGGTGCGGTCGAGGGGGACGAGCCCAGTCTGGGCGTCGACCACGAAGAGGACCAGGTCGGCCTCGGCGAGGCCGTGCGCGATCTGCTGCTCGACCTCGGCGGTGAGGTTCATGCTGTCCTCGATGCCGTAGCCCCCGGTGTCGATCAGCTCGGCCTGCCGCTCGGGGTCGCCGCGGTGTTCGCCGGGGATGTCGACGGTGGTGGATACCCGGTCGCGGGTGACGCCGGCGGTGGGGTCGACAATGCACACCCGCCGCCCGGCGAGGAGGTTGAGCAGGCTGGACTTGCCCACGTTGGGCCGGCCGACGATGACGATGCGGGGGAGCATGAGTAGGCGCTAGGGGTTAGGCGCTAGGCGCTAGGGAAGACGCAAGCGATGGGCTAAGCATAAGCCGTGGGAGAGCGGAAGGGTCGAGCCTAGCGCCTAACTGCTACCGCCTAGCGCCTGTTTCGCCTCCCACAGCGTCACCGCTTCGGGTTCGCGGATGTACAGCGGGGCGAGGGTCAAGGGGTCATCGTAGCCGTTGGCCGCGGCGCGGGTGCGGCCGAGGCGGTAGAGCGTGGCGACGTCCGGCCGAGGGGGCGTCGCGCCGTCGATCGTGTCGGCGACCAGCGGCAGGCCCGCGGCGGCGATGTCGTCAAGCGACCGGAGGGCGGGGGGGTGGCCGGGGCCGGCGGACCACGCGGTGCCGCATTTGACATTGAGGCAGACCATGGCGCCCGGGTGCTGTTCCCGCAACACGTCGAGCGTGGGCACGCCGACGACGCGGACGCCGAGGGTGAGGGCGAGCATCTTCGCGGTGGCGACGGCGATGCGGAGCCCGGTGAAGGAGCCGGGGCCGAGGGAGATATAAAGCTCGGCGAGGTTCCGAGCGGTGAGGCCGTGGTCGCGGAGCAGGGCGTCGACAGTGGGGATGAGTTCGAGGTTGTGACGCCGTTTCGAGGGCAGGTCACGGGTGGCGAGCGGTTCATCACCGCGGCCGAGCGCGACCGCGCCGTCGCCGGTGGAGGTCTCGATGGCGAGGTGGTGGGTCGGGTCGGCCACCGGAGCAGGATACGGGTGAGGCGCACGCTTAGCCCGGCCGCTTGCGGCCGCTGTCTTGCCGATGTCGGGAGGACACTGCGGCCGCAAGCGGCCGGGCTAAGGACGAGACGGCATGCGTTGATCGCTCCCTATGCCGGTCATAGACTCGCCCGATGCACACGTCCACCACCGCCGCGCCGCCATCCGCCGATCCGGCCGCGGCCCCCGCCGGCTTTGACGCCCTTGACACCTTCCCCCGCCGCCACCTCGGTGCGGCCGCCGCCGACATTGCGGCGATGCTCGACACCGTCGGGGTGGACTCGATCGACGAGCTCATCGACCGCACGATCCCGCCGGGCATCCGCCTCGACGGGCCGCTCGACCTGGCGGGCCTTGATCCCGACCAGCCGCTGGGCGAGGCGGCGTGCCTCGAGCGTCTCCGCCGCTACGCCGACGAGAACGAGGTGTTCACCTCCATGATCGGCATGGGCTACTACGGCACGATCACGCCGCCGGTGATCTTGCGCAACGTGCTGGAGAACCCGCGGTGGTATACGCCCTACACGCCGTACCAGGCCGAGATCGCCCAGGGCCGGCTCGAGGCGCTGATCAACTTTCAGACCATGATCGCGGACCTGACGGGCCTGCCGCTGGCGGGCGCGTCGCTGCTGGACGAGGCCACCGCCGCCGCCGAGGCGATGGCGATGTGCCACAACATCGCCGGCGGGAAGAGGCCGCGCTTCCTCGTTGCCGCCGACTGCCACCCGCAGACGGTCGCCGTGGTTCGCACCCGCGGCGAGTCGATGGGGATCTCGGTTGAAGTGCGAAGTACGAGGGGCGAAGTGCGAAGTGAAGACGACTCTTCTTCTGAATCTTCGGACTTCGGACTTCGCGCTTCGGACTTTGAAAGTGTCTGCGGCATCCTCGTGCAGTACCCCGCCACCGACGGGCGGATCACCGACCACGCGGCACTGGCGGAGCGGGCCCACGACGCGGGGGCGCTGGTCGTCGCGGCGACAGACCTCCTGGCGTGCACGATGATCCAGCCGCCGGGCGAGTGGGGCGCGGACATTGCGGTGGGCAGCAGCCAGCGCTTCGGCGTGCCCATGGGCTACGGCGGGCCCCACGCCGCGTTCCTGTCGACCCGAGAGCAATACGCCCGGAAGATGCCCGGCCGACTCATCGGCGTCTCGAAGGACGCCCACGGGGATGTCGCTTACCGCATGGCGATCCAGACCCGTGAGCAGCACATCAAGCGGGACAAGGCAACCTCCAACATCTGCACCGCCCAGGTCCTGCTCGCCATTGTCGCGGGGTTCTACGCGGTGTACCACGGGCCCGACGGCCTCCGCCGCATCGCCGAGCGGGTGCACCGGCTGACCCGCGCCGCCGCCGCGGGCCTCCGCGCCCTCGGGTTCGAGGTGTTGCACGACACCTTTTTCGACACCCTCGCCGTCCGCTTCCGCTCCGCCGATGCTTTGATTGACGCGGCCGCGGCCAAGCGGATCAACCTCCGCAAGCTCGACAACACCACCGTCACGCTCAGCCTCGACGAGACCACCACCGAGGCCGACCTCCGCGACCTCTTCGCCGCCCTCGCGTTCAACAGTGGCCGGGATCGCACCCTCGGCCCCCTAGAAGACCTCGCCGACTCCGCCCCGGATTCGTCATTCGTTATTCGTCATTCGTCATTCCTCGACCACCCCGTCTTCCACCGCTACCGCACCGAGCACGAGCTCCTGCGTTACATGGCCCGGCTGATCGACAAGGACTACAGCCTCGTGCACGGGATGATCCCGCTCGGCTCGTGCACGATGAAGCTCAACGCGGCGGTGGAGATGCTGCCCATCACCTGGCCGGGCTTCGCCGACCTGCACCCGTTCTGCCCGCCGGACCAGGCCGCGGGATACCGGCAGCTCTTCACCGACCTCGAGAGCTGGCTCGCCACCATCACCGGCTTCGCCGCCGTCTCGCTCCAACCCAACGCGGGGAGTCAGGGCGAATACGCGGGGCTGATGGCGATCCGTGCGTACCACGCTTCGCGTGAAGGGAACAGGGAACAGGGAACAGGGAACAGGGAAGAAGACGGCGGCTCACCGGCTGGTGCTGCCCCACGCACTGTTCCCTCCGCACCCCGCCCTTCCCGCACCAAGTGCATCATCCCCACCTCCGCCCACGGCACCAACCCCGCCTCCGCCGTCATCGCCGGCATGACCGTCGTCCCGGTCAAGTGCCAACCCAACGGCGACATCGACCTCAATGACCTCCGTGCCAAAGCGGATCAATGCGGCGACGAGCTCGCCTGCCTGATGATCACCTACCCCTCGACCCACGGCGTGTTCGAGCACACCGTCCGCGAGGCGTGCCAAATCATCCACGACCGCGGCGGGCTGGTCTACATGGACGGCGCGAACATGAACGCCCAGGTCGGGCTGACCTCACCCGGGCGTACGGGTTCCTGGGGTTCGGCTTCCGGGGGGATCGGCGCAGATGTCTGCCACCTCAACCTGCACAAAACTTTTTGCATCCCCCACGGCGGCGGCGGGCCGGGCATGGGGCCGATCGGGGTGAACGAAAAGCTTAGAGACTTCTTACCGTCGCACCCGGCTTTACCAAATGACGAAGCACGAATGACGAATGACGAAGCAGCGACGGCTTCTACTTCCTCATTCGACATTCGACATTCGGATTTCGTCATCTCGGCGGCCCCTTACGGCTCCCCGATGATCCTGCCCATCTCCTGGGTCTACATCGCCCTCATGGGACCCTCCGGGTTGCGGGAGGCGAGCGAGCTGGCGATCCTCAACGCCAACTACATGGCCGCCCGGCTCCGCGAGCACTACACCATCCTCTACACCGGCCCGAAGGGCGGCGTCGCACACGAGTTCATCGTCGACTGCCGCCCGTTCGAGAAGGCCGCGGGCGTCACCATCGACGACATCGCCAAACGCCTGATGGACTACGGCTTCCACGGCCCGACGATGAGCTGGCCCGTCGCCGGCACCCTCATGATCGAGCCGACCGAGAGCGAATCCAAGGCCGAACTCGACCGCTTTTGCGACGCGATGATCTCGATCCGCGCCGAGATCGCGACGGTCGAGAACGGCGACTGGCCGCGCGACGACAACCCCTTAAAACACGCCCCCCACACCGCCGCCCACGTCACCGCCGACGAATGGGACCACCCCTACCCGCGTAGCGTCGCCGCGTACCCGGACCCGCGCCAGTCCTCGGCTTCCGGGGGCAAGTTCTGGCCTGCCGTCGCCCGCATCGACAACCCCTACGGCGACCGCAACCTCACCTGCACCTGCCCGCCGATGGAGGCGTTCAACGAGGTGCCGTGAGCGCGTGCGGTACAATGCCTGTATGACGAGCAAGCAAGATTACATCTGGACCGACCCCGAACGCTGCGGCGGCGTCCCCTGCTTCCGCGGCACCCGAATTTTCGTGTCCATCCTGTTTGATTACCTTGCCAAGGGTAAATCCGCCGAAGCTTTTTTAGAGCAGTATCCGGACCTCAATTCAAAGCTCGTCTACGGATACCTCGAAGCCCACAGCGAAGAGTTGATGCAGACGCCCCAACGGCCGGCCGCATGAGGGTCCTGCTCGACCACAACGTCCCTCACGCCTTACGTCATCTTCTCGGCGACGTCGAAGTAGTAACCGCTGCTTACCGGGGCTGGGCCGAGTTGCGGAACGGCTACCTGCTCCGCGCCGCCGAATTGGAGTTTGACGTGATGGTCACGCTTGATCAAGGTTTTCAGCACGAGCAGCTCATTGCCAAGCACGATATTGCGGTGTTCCTGCTCTGCGCTCGGACGAACGATGTCGATGACCTGCAACCGTTGGTCGAGCAGTGCCGACGCATGTTGGGAACGTGCCAGCCGCGGCGGCTGTACGTGCTGCCTTGAGAGGCTTAGTCTTCAGGTCGAACATGCCTGCCCAATCCGCATTGTAAAGCTCGAGACAGGCGGGACCGCCTGCCCTATGACGCCACCGGCTTGAGGAACCCCAGCGGTTTTTCGCGGCTGCGGTAGTCGGGGAAGAACTGGTGGTCGTCGGCCTCGAAGCCGAAGAGGGCGGCGAGGGACTCGGCGAAGACGCGGCGGAAGTCGGTGTGGACGCGGAGGTCGCGGCCGTCGACGAGCTGGTTGCGGTCCAGCCCGGTCCACTTGCCGTAGAAGCGGTCGCCGTTGACCATGCCGCCGACAGCGAGCATGTAGCCGGCGCGGCCGTGGTCGGTCCCGGCGTTGCCGTTCTCGCGAACGGTGCGGCCGAACTCGCTCATCGTCAGCACGAGGGTCTTGTTCATGCGGTCGCCGAGGTGCTTAGCGAACGCGGCGATGGACGCGGAGAGGTCGCCGAGCATGTCGGCCATGAGGCCGTCGGCCCCGCCCTGGTAGGCGTGGTGGTCCCAGCCGTTGTAGTCGAACGCGGCGACCTCCAGCCCGCGGTTGCTCTTGATGAGGTCGGCGGTCTGGCGGAACTGTTGGCCGAGGCGGGAGCGGGGGAAGCCCGCGTCGTCGCGCCCCCCGTTGCCGAGGAGGCGGTTGAGCTCGCGGAGCTTACGGATGCTCTCCTGGCCGGTGGTGAGGATGCGTTGGCGGTTCCGCTCCTCTGGGAGCATGTCAGATTCGACGCCCGCTGAAGCGGGCTCCGCCGAGGCGGAACCGTCACCTCGAGCTTGCGTGGTCGCGGGCTCCGCCGATGTTGGTTCGCCCGACATCTTGCGTTTCGCCGTCTCGTTGGAGTCGCAGTCGTACAGCCGCTCGAACCGGTCCATCGCGTGCTCGGCCCCGCCGTCGGGTGTCGCCAGCACGGCGTACTGACCCCGCAGCGAGCGCGGGAGGGTCGACTGCAGCGCCACCGCCCGCAGGTCGCCGTCCTTGTCCGCGGCCGTCGCCGAGAGGTAACGGTTCAGCCAGCCCTCCGTCACCGACTTCACGCCCGGGGCGGCCCGCTCCATGAAGTCCTGCGCGTCGAAGTGCGACCGCGTCGGGTGCGTCGACCCGGCGTTGAGGATCGGCACCATCATCCCCGCCCGGTACAGCTCGGCGAGCTCGACCATCGCGGGGTGGAAGCCGAAGTAGTTGTTCAGCGGGATGACCCCCGACGACGGATCGGCCCCGGGCAGGGGCACCGCGATGGTCGGCCGCACGTCGCGGTACAGCGGGTCGCCGAAGGGCACGATGGCGTTGATCGGGTCCGCGCCGCCGCGGAGGTAGACCACCACCAGCGTTGCGGGTTGTGAATCATCATCGACACCGGGCGCGGCAAAGGAGAACCGCGGCAAGACCCCCGCCGCCGCGGCGGTGCCCAGCAGGGCGGAGCGTTGGATGAATGCACGTCGTTTCATGGATCACCGTCTTCCGTAGGGCAGGGCTTGCCCTGCCGTGAATCCCGCAACGATCGTGGCAGGGCAAGCCCTGCCCTACGGGCCTACTGCTGCTGGAACTCCGCCGACCCGAACACCGCGGCGAGGGCGGCTTCAACGCCGCCGCGCTCGAGGGCCAGCCGGATCGTTTCGCGGGTCTGGGCGTCAAGGCCTTCGGGCAGCACCTCGTTCAACAGCGTCGCGTCAAGCTGATCGGCCGAGACGTTCGCCAGCGCCCGGTCGGGCACCCGCACGCCGCCGATGTCGTTGCGCGCTAGCCGCAGCGCGAAGACCCAGCGGTACACCAGCACCCCCGGGTCCAGCCACGCCTCGGCGCGGTCGTCGTAGCCCGGCGGGTCGACGCAGGCGTACGTCGGCTGGCCCATGACGCCGAGCATCTGCATCAGCCCGCCGCCGGCCTCGACCCGCCCGTCCACCGCCCGCACCGCGGAGATCGCAAACTCAAACGGCGTCTTGAACTTTACGCGGTGGTTCTGGCGAAACAGGAAATCCGGTGAAAAAACGATCGCCTCGTAAACCTTCGGCAGGTCGCCGTCGGTCTTGCGGAACACCCGGGCGACGTCGGCGACGAGGCGCTCCGACGGCTCGTCGCGCAGCAGGTAGCGGCATAGCTTGCGGCTGATGAAGTCGGCGGTGAGCTCGTGGTTCGCGAGGCCACGGACGACGGCAACACCCTGCTCGAGCCCGCCGCCGCGTAGGGTCGCGCCGAAGAGGCGTTTGTGGTCGTCGTCGTGGACCTCGTTGCGGAAGACGAAGCCGTAGGTGCCGTCGGCCTGCTCGCCGGCGGACCAGCCGGTGAGGATGCGGGCGAGCTCGGTGACGTCGCGCTGCGAGTAGTCGCGGTCGACGCCGAGGGTGTGGAGCTCCATGAGCTCCCGGGCGTAGTTCTCGTTGAGCCCGCGTTGCCGGCCGAGGGCCTGCACGGAGCGCGGGGTGTACCCGCGGCCGGTGTAGCGGTCGAGCAGGCTCTGCTCGCGTTCGCTGAGCGGCCGCTGGCTCACGATGTTGTCGAGGTAGATCAGCATCGCCGGGTGCGTCGCCGAGGCGAGGAGCATGTCCTCGTACTTGCCGAAGGCGTGCTTGCGGAGGACGTTGACCTCGTAGTCGTTGGCGAGGAAGCCGACGTCGTCCTTGTTCTGGTCGATGTTGAGGTGGTTGCGCCAGAACTCGAGGATGACCTCCTCGAACTGGCGTTCGGAGTGGGCGGCTCTATATAGAACCGCGTCCCGCAACTCCTGTTGGATTTGGCCGCGGAGCTCGTTGCGGCGCTGCTGTTGCTCGGGCGACTCGTTCTCTTCGTAGGGCGGGCGGTAGGTGGCGAGGGCTTGGTCGAGGGTCATGCCCAGCGACGGGGCGAGTTCGAGGGTGCGGGCGTTAACGGCATCGTTAGGGATGGAGCCGGGGTCGAGCTGCTGGCGGGCCCAGGCTTGCCAGCCGAGGGCGGCGACACGGTCGACGTCGCCCGGCCGGGGGCCGAAGGCGAGGCGATTCAGGGCGTGCAGGGCCCGCTCCCGCTCGGTGAGGGCGGGGCCTTGATCGTTCTCGTTGAGGGTAGGAGCGGCGGGGGCCTGGGCGGCGAGGAGCAGGAGGCAAAGCGTTAGCCGCCAAGGACGCCAAGAGCGCCAAGGAAGGCCAGAGGTATGGGTGGATCGTGGTAGCGTTTGTTTCAAGGGGACCTTGAGCAGGATCAAGAGGCGACGAATCGGGTTTTGCCTGCCTTCCTTAGTGCTCATGGCGTCCTTGGCGGCTAATCCTCGGCTCCAGTTTACCCTCACGCGGCGTGATCTCGAAGTGTCGGGTTGAAGTTGTACTCGGCGGTTTTGAAGCCGTTGCACTCGGCGACGAAGAGGGTGGGCGGGCAGGCGGCGAGGTCGAGGAGTGGGGGGTCGGCTCCGCCCGGACCGGCGGTCATGGTACGGGGGGTCGGACCGGCGGCCGCGGGGAGGACGCTCACGACGGGGCGGCAGGGCTGGTTGGGGTGGTGGTCGATGGCGACGGCGCAGCGGCCATCGCTGAGGCGGAGCACGCTGCCGGGCGGGTAGGGCGGGACGACCTCGGCGAGCGCGTCGAGCACGACGGGGTCGAAGCGGCGGCGCAGGCCCGGCTGGCGGAGGGCGTGCAGGGCGAAGGCGGCGGGCTGTTTGGGCAGGCCCGGGGGGTGGCGGAGGCGGTCGAACTGGTCGGCGACGGCGGCGAGGCGGGCGTAGACGTGGACCGCGTCGCCCTGCTGCACGGGGTAGTCGGCCCCGGCAAAGCCCGAGCCGTCGGCCCGCTGGTGGTGGTGGAGCACGACCGTCGCGGCGGAGGGGTCGATCTGCCCGCGGACGGCGGCGAAGCCGAGCGCGGGGTGCTCGCGGTAGGCGGGGTCGGCCGCGTCGCCGGTGTCGCGGAAGCGGGCGCGGGTGGCGTCGTCGAGGCGGGTGTGGCCGAGGTCGTGCAGCAGCGCCCCCAGGCCGAGGTTGAGCACCTGCCCGGCGCGGTCGGCCTTGACGTGGCGCCGCTCACGGACGAGGTACGCCTCGAGCCGGACCCCCAGCAGGAGCGAGAGGAACGCCACGGCCGCGCCGTGGCGGAACGCGTCGTCGTCCACGTCCTGCGCGAGGTCGGTGATGAGGGGCGCGGCTTTGTCGTGGGTGGCGGCTAACTCGACCATGCCGCGCATCGCCGCGGCGTAGGCGGGGTAGTCGAGCTTGGCGCAGGTGTCGACCTGCGTCGCGACGAACACGTCGGCGAGGCGTTGCACGACGTGGCGGGGCAGGTGCATGGCCGCGGGCTCGAGCCGGGCCACCACGGGATCGAGGTCGGGGTAGCGGACCCACAGCGAGCGGACGCCGAGGGGCGCGACGTGGGCGAGGTCGGCATTGGTGAGGACGTGGCCGCGGCCGAGCAGGACGCGACCGGGGGCGAGGGGGTTAGGCAGCGGCAGCGCGAGCGCGAGGCCGGGCGTGGCGTGGTGGAGGTCGACGCGCAGCATGAGAGGTGGCCGCGGGGGCGGTTCTATATAGAAGGATCGGGTGAATGCGGCGGCGGCATGAGGCGGGGGGCCGCAGGGCATGGCTTGCCCTGCCGCGTCCACGGGTGCGTTGGGCGAGATTGGCCGCGATCGGCGGACCGCTCGCGGCAGGGTGAACCCTGCCCTACGGCGAAGGGGGCGCTTGCCGCGGCGGGGGGTGACGGTAAAGTGGCGGCGTCTGTGTCCCTTTCCCCATCCCGTCCACCCGCAGGAGAATGAACATGCCCTGGAAACGAAGCTCACTCGCGTTGGCCGTGTCGTGTGTTGCCGTGCTGCCCGCGGCGGGTCAGGTGGTGATCAGCGAGATCATGTACAACCCCGACTCGGCCGAGGGGTATTACGAGACGGCGGACCAACCCGCCTCGCCCACGCGGACCGAGTGGGTCGAGTTGTACAACGCCGGGGATGCGTCGGTGGACGTGGCGGGTTGGGTGTTGAAGGACGATGACGGGGCGTGCGGCCCGCTGCCGGAGGGCGCGACGATCCCCGCGAAGGGTGCGGTGGTGATCGTGCCCGACGCGGTGACGGCCGAGCAGTTCGCCGCGGCGTGGGGCGAGGGCATCACGGTGTACCCGGTGAGCGGGTGGGCGGACGGCGGGATGAACAACCTGGCGAACAACCCCGACCCGGGCAAGGAGGTGCTGGAACTGCTCGATGCGGAGGGCAACAGCGTGGACACGGTGGCGTACGACGACGAGGCCGGCTGGCCGGGGGACAACCCCGACGGGCCGAGCATCTACCTCGTCGCGGGTTCGCTTGATGCCTCAGGGAACGACGACGGGGCGAACTGGAAGAAGAGCAAGGACGGGAAGGCGGGGGCGATGAAGAACACGAAGACGGAGGTGTTCGACGGGGAGGACGTGGGGTCGCCGGGCAAGGTCGAGACGGCGGAGGGGGAGAAGCCGTAGGCATCGGTTCAGGTGATTGATGAGGCGACGCGGCTTTGCCGCGCTGTGGGGAAGGCGCGGCGGAGCCGCGTCGCTTCCTAATGCGAGGCGCGGCGGAGCCGCGTCGCTTCTTGAGGAGATGGGTATGTCGATGGTCCACCGGTATCTGGTTGTGGTTGGGGTGATCGCGCTGGCGGCCCCCGCGCTGGCGTGGCACGACGAGGGGCACACGTACGCCGCGCGGGCGGCGGTGATGATGCTTCCGGGGGACGTGCCGGCGTTCTTTCGGGAGGGGGTGGACACGATCCAGCACTGCTCCCTCGACCCGGACGTGAACCGGATGAAGGGCCTGCCGCAGCTCAACGCGGCGAACGCGCCGGAGCATTATCTGGACGCGGAGCTGTTGCAGGGGCGCGACTGGCCGGCGGATCGGTTCGCGTTTGCGGATTTGTGTGCCGAGCTCAAGGAGAAGCCGGAGAAGGTTGGTTTGCTCCCGTACGCGATCGCGGAGCGGACGCAGGCGCTGGCGGTGGCGTTTGCCGAGCACCGCAAGGACCCGGAGAACCCGCACGTGCGGATGCGTTGCCTCGTGCTCGCGGGGGAGCTGTCGCACTTCACGGCCGACCTGTGCATGCCGCTGCACACGACGATCGACCACGACGGCCGCGTCCCGCCCAAGGGGAGCGAGACGCCCGTGATGTTCAAGGGCATCCACGCGCGGGTCGACGCGCTGCCGACGAAGATGATGTACGACGAGCTGTATCCGGCGGAGCCGCGCGAGCCGCTGGCGTTTCCCGCGGCGATGAGCGAGTTAATGCCGTGGATCAGGCTGCACTTGGACGCCAGCCACGCGTTGGTGGACCGGACCTACGAGCTTGAAGCGGGCATCCCGGCGTTGCCGGACCTGTCGCTAACCGACCCGGCGGTCCGCGACTTCACCAAGGAGCGGATGCAGGCTTCCGCCGAATTTACCGCGTCGATCTTCCTCACCGCTTGGCACGCCTCGGCCGACCTCGACCTTCCCGCTTGGCTGGACCGATCGGTCTTCGACGACGGCTTCGACCCCACGGCTATCCCGCCGCAGCCGGCGCCGTGAGGGGGCGCGGTGGCATGGGGTGGGCGGTGCAGCGGACCCCCGGGGACGCGTAGCGTCCCGGCTGGGGGAGCATCCGTCAGATGGGCGGAGCGGGGGGTCTTCCCGCGTTCAACGCTTCGACGACCTCATCGTCTTGACGATAGAACAGCGCCGGGCAAGTGCCTTTGTATTCGGACGTGTTGACCAGCAGCTGCATTAATCGCAAATCGGGTTGTTGGAGCCACGCCTCGCGCAGGGCCTGCAAGACGTCTTCGATCTGGTCGGGGGTACGTTTCAATGTTGCGTCTCCTGCAGCGGGCGGATGTGGCCGCTCATCCAGGCTATCAATTCATCCTTGGATATCTCACCGGCGGCGACGGCGAGTGTGACACGTTCGGCTTCTTCGGGTGGGGCGGTCAGTTCCAAACCATTCACGATGAGGAAGGTCGAAGCCGCCAGAAGGCTTACCCGTTTGTTGCCGTCCAGGAAGGCGTGGTTCTTGTTGAGGTGGAAAAGGTATGCGGCCGCCATCGCGGGGAGGTCGGGGTGGAGGTACTCCCCGCCGAACTGCTGCCGGGGCATGGCGACGGCGGCCTCGAGCAGGCCGTAGTTAAGCACCCCGTCCTGCCCGCCCTCGCGCTCCAGCGTCTGGCGGTGCAAAAGCAGCACGTTGTTCACGTCGAGGAAGCGGATCGAGTCGGGCATCGACTCAAGCTAACCGCTTGAGCGTCTCGCCGTAGCGGTCACGCACGCGGTCCGCCGCGTCCAGCAACTCGCCCTCGGGGATGCCGACGTGCGCGGGGCTGATGAGCAGGTTGCCGTTGATGACGGTCAACTCGAGCCGGGTGTCGTCGTCGATGCCCATCTGCTCGCGGAGGGTCTTGTTGATGACGATGGCGCGGGTGTTGCCGAGTTTGGTGAGGGTGGCGACCATGGGTGTGCTCCGGAATAACTATACCCCTATTTACGCTTACGGTATACCATCGGTTGACCCGAATCAAGGGTTGAGGCGAGGGGACGGGACGCTGCGCGTCTCCCGCTAAACGGCGGATGTGGCGGGGGCCTGACCCCTGATCCCCGTTCCCTGATCCCTGCAATCACGCCTCGGTGGCGTTGACGAACTGGCGGTAGAGGTTGGCGTAGGTGCCGCCTTGGGCGAGGAGCTCTGTGTGCGGGCCGCGTTCGACGATGTGGCCGTGGTCGAGGACGAGGACCTCGTCGGCGTGACGGATGGTGCTGAGGCGGTGGGCGACGACGAAGCTCGTGCGGCCCTTCATCAGGGCGGAGAGGGCTTTTTGAATGCGGGCTTCGGTCATGGTGTCGACCGAGCTGGTGGCCTCATCGAGGATGAGGATGCGGGGGTCGGCGAGCATGGCGCGGGTGAAGCAGACGAGCTGGCGCTGGCCGAGCGAGAGGCTGGCGCCCTTCTCGCCGACCTCGGTGAAGAGGCCCTGGGGGAGGGCCTCGAAAAGGTCGAGGCAGTCGAGGCGTCGGGCGGCGTCGGTGACCTCGGCGTCGGTCGCGTCGGGCCGACCGACGCGGATGTTGTCCATGACGGTGCCGGTGAAGAGGAAGTTGGATTGCAGGACGATGCCGACGCGGTCCATGAGGGCGTCGGTGGCGAGGTGGAAGGTGTCGTGCCCGTCGACGCGGACGTGGCCGGCGGTGGGGAGGTAGAACTTGCTGATGAGTTTGATGACGGTGGACTTGCCCGAGCCGGTGTGCCCGACCAGGGCGATGGACTGGCCGGGCTGGGCGGTGAAGGAGATGCCGTGGAGCACGGGGTGGGCCGGGTCGTAGCCGAAGTGGACGCGGTCGAACTCGACGCGGCCGTCGAGGTCGGCGGGGGCGGCGGCGTCGTCGGCGTCGAGCCGCTCGGGCGGGTTGTCGAGCAAACGGAAGACGCGTTCGGCCCCGGCCATCGCGGTGAGGGCGACGTTGTACTGGCCCGCCAGCACGCGGATCGGCCCGAAGAACAGCGGGATCATGAACCAGAAGACCACCAGCGCCTTGAAGGTCGCCTCGGGGTTCTGCCCGCCGAAGAACCCGCCGCGGAGGACCTGGTACCCCGCGAGGAGGGTGAGCCCGGCGATGACGAACTGGGTCTTGAACTCGAGCAGCGGGAGCTGCGTGCCCATCAGCCGCGCCTGGGTAAGGTTGTGGCTGGCGTGGTCCTCCACGACGCCGCGGAAGAGGTGGGCGTTGACCTCCTGGCGGACGAAGCCCTGGGTCACGCGGACGCCGTTGACCGACTCGGCGAGGGTGGCGGTGACGCGGCTGAAGCTCTCCTGGATCAGCCGCGCCTGCTGCCCGACGCGGACGGTGAAGTAGCGGTTCACGAAGTAGATGACCGGGGTCATCACCAGCACGAAGGCGAACAGCGCCGCGTTGTACCAGAGCATCGCGCCCGCGGCGACGACCATGCCCCCGACCTGGACGAGGCTGATAAAGAGGACGTCCTGGATCCCCTGACGGACGGCCTCGGCGTCGGAGGTGACGCGGCTGATGATCCGGCCGAGCTTGGTGCGGTCGTAGTACCGCATGCTCATCGACTGGAGGTGGCGGAAGATAACGCGGCGGAGGTCCTGGACCACCGCCTCGCCCAGCTCGAGCGAGAGGCGTATGCGGAAGAAGTGGGTGAACTCGGTGAAGAGCAGCAGGGCAACGAGCCCGCCGGTCCACCAGAGCAGCCCGACGCCGTCGCGCCGGGCGATCGGGCCGTTGATGATGGCCGCGGTCATGAGTGCGATGAAGGGGAGCTGGATCGAGCGGGTGACGGTCAGGGCAATGAGCCAGTTGCGCTTCGCCGCGTGGTTCGCCGAAAACTTCCAGAGGCGGAGGATGAGGCCCAGGTCCAAGGGCCTCTGCTCCGCTTCGCGTTCGGCGGGGTCTTTGGCGACAACGGTGAGGTTGCGGGCGAGGGGCGCGGGCGGCGGCGGCACGGCGGGCGCGGGGTTGGGGGGGACGGCGTATCTCACGGGGAGCCTCCGGGCCGTGGGCGGGGTGTTAAGCCGACCCCCCTCGGGGGGGTCGGCCACGCTTCAGCGTGGCCCGGGGGGGACGCCGCTCTGCAAGGGCGTGTCGTCGGTCACCGCGTGCCCCCACCGGCCGGCTTCGCCGTCCACCCCCCCCGGGGGGGGAGAGGTTGTAAGGCGTGCTGGTTGAGGTCATCGCGCACCCCCCGCCGCCGCGCCCTCGGGCATCCCCAGCAGCCGCCGCGACTCGCTGTCGGCGGCCTGAAGATTGGCCGCCCACTGGTAGTGCCCGTGCGCCTCCATCAACTCGTCGTGCGTGCCGACCTGCACCACGCGGCCCTTGTCCAGCACGACGATCAGGTCCGCCCGGCGGAGCGTGCTCAGCCGGTGGGCGACCATGAACGTCGTGCGGCCGTGCATCGCCCGCGCCATCGCATCAAGGATCTCGTGCTCGGTGTCCGGATCGATGGCCGCGGTCGGGTCGTCCATGATGAGGATCGGCGGGTCGAGGAGCAACGCCCGCGCGATGGCGATCCGCTGCCGCTGCCCGCCCGAGACGTTGGCCCCGCCCTCGGTCAGCAGCGTGTCGTAGCCCCGCGGCAAGTCCAGCGTGATGAACTGGTGCGCCGCGGCAATGGTGGCGGCCCGCTCGATCTGCTCGCGCGTCGCGCCGGGGTGGCCGAAGGCGATGTTCTCGGCAACCGAGTTGCTGAACAAAAAGCTCTCCTGGAACACGAGCCCGATGTTCCGCCGCACCGCGTCGAGGTCGTAGCCGCGGAGGTCGGTCCCGTCGAGGAGCACGCGGCCTTCGGTGGGGTCGTAGAACCGCGGGATCAGCGACAGCAGCGTGCTCTTGCCCGCGCCCGTCGCGCCGAGGATCGCGACGCTCTGGCCGGGTTCGACGGTGAAGCTGACGTTCTCGAGCGCCGGGCTGTCCTCGTCGCCGTAGCGGAAGCTCACGTTGTCGAAGGTGAGTGCCCCGCGGGCGCGCCTGAGCGGGGCCGGGCTCGGCGGCGAGTCGATCTCGACGGGGGCGTCGAGCACCTCGAAGACGCGCTGCGCCCCGACGAGCGAGCTCTGCACCGTGTTGGCGACCTGCGCGATGTTGCCGACCTGCCCGGAGAACTGGCTGAGCAGCCCGCTGAACACCACGAGCATGCCGAGGGTGAACGACGGGTCGGTGATGTAGATGTACCCGCCGAAGAGGATGAGCAGGACCGTGTTGAGCTGCGACAGCCCGACGATCAGCGGGGTGAAGACCGAGACCTTCTGGAAGATCCACCGCTTCTGGTCGTAGACCGCGTCGCTGGCGGCGTTGAACTTTTTAACCTCGATCGCCTGGCGGTTGAAGCCCTTGACCACGTGCACGCCCTGGGCGTTTTCCGAGAGGACGCGGACCATCTGGTCGAACAGCCGGCGGTTCTCGCGGTAGGCCGGCTTGACGGTGCGGCTGAATCGGATAGTGATCCACCACATGAACGGCGTGGTGGCGAGGCAGACGATCGTGAGGGTGACGTGGAGGCTGAGCATGAACGCGGCGAAGAACGCCAGCGAGACGGTGAGCATGAGGACCTGGATGAGGACCTTGTCGACGAACATGCGGACCATCGTGACGTCGCCGGTGACGCGGTTGATGATCGAGCCGGACTCGTTGGCGTCGAAGAACCGGAAGCTGAGGCGTTGGAGCTTGTCGTAGACCGCGGCGCGGAGGTCCACGACGATGCCCTGGACCAGGTCGGCGACGGCGACGTTGGACCAGCGGTCGAGGCCGAATCGCAGGGCCCCGGTGATGAGGATGAGCAGCCCGACGAGCCCGACGCGGTCGAGCTCGGACCAGTCTTCGGGGGGCGCGAGGCCGAAGGGCCAGCTGGCGGGCTTGTTGACGTCGGGTGAGGCGGCGTGGCCGATGACGTCGATGCCCAGGCCCAGGAGCCCGAGCCCCGAGAGGGCGAGGGCGAGGAGGACGAGCTGGAGGGCGATGACCTTGAGGGCGGCGGCGCGGTAGTTCCACGCGAGGCCGAGCATGCGTTTGATGAGTTGCCAGCTCGTGGCGTCGCCGGGGGTGGTGTGCGGGTCGTGCGGGTTGTGCGGGCCGCCGGGCGTGGGATGAGGCGGGGGGGGCGAGGGATCGCCGCGGCCGTCGCGGCGCGGCGGGCGGGTGGCGGTGAGAGATGGTGCGGGAGCGCCGGGCAAGGCGGGAGGTTCCGGGTCGATTTCCGGGAGGTATCCGGGGCGATTGCGGCTCGCCGTTGGCCTCTGCGTCTTTCCGACCTTAGCGGGATGGGCGGTAAAGGCAAACGGGCGGGGCCGGGGCGGCGAACGACGTGACTCGAATGACGAATGCCGAAAGAAGAAAAGCATTTCTCCGCTTCGTCATTCTTCATTCGGATTTCGTCGTTCCGCGACGCCCCGGCATTGGGTAAAATATCTGAACCCGAAAGGACCACCCCATGCCGACCTACGACTACTTCTGCCCCGAGAACCACCGGACCGTGGCGGTGATGCACGGGATGAGCGCGGAGGTGCGGACCTGGGGCGAGGCGTGTGCACGGGCGGGGGCCGAGTTGGGGGAGACGCCGGCGGACGCGCCGGTGGAGAAGCTGCTGGGCGCGGGGATGGTGCTGAGCAACAGCCGGGCGGACCTCGCGCCGTCGCCGGGGGCGTGTGCGGGTCCGGTGGGGATGTGGTGTTGCGGGGGTGGGTGCGGGATGGCGAGGTGAAATGACGAAATCTGAATGAAGAATGACGAAGCGAGCGGAAGCCTGCCGTTCGTCATTTTCATTCGGATTTCGTCATTGCCCCGCATCTTCGACGCCCGGTGCCGCCCCCCGAGGAGCGGCGTCCTTATCCTCCCCGCCATGCACCTCGCCGACGCCACGCTCCGGGTCTACGGCCATATCGCCCCGACCGGGCGCGGCATGTTCCGACTCGCCCGGCTGGCCCGGCGGCTGCGGCCGCGCTCCCGCTGGCGCGACACCTTCACCGTCAGCGGCCACGCCCTCGACCTCGACCTCGCGGTCTATCCCGACTGCTGCATGGCCTTCGGCGTGTACGAACTCGACACGGCGCGGTGGATCACGCGCCTGCTCCAGCCGGGCGGCCACTTCGTCGACGGCGGGGCCAACCTCGGCTACTTCACCCTCCTCGCCGCCGGCTGCGTCGGCAAGGCCGGCCGGGTTGACGCCTTCGAGCCCGTGCCCGCCACCCGGCAACGCCTCACCGACCACCTCAACCGCAACAACCTCGCCGACGATGGTGCACGTCCACCCCGAGGCGCTGTCTGACGACACCGGCGACGCGGCCATCCACGTCATGCAGGGCCCGTCGCACAACCACGGCGAGTCGTCGCTGTTCGCCCCGGCCGATCCCGCCGCCGCCGAGGCCATCGACATCCGGACCGTGCGGCTGGACGAGGCGTTGGCGGGCACGACACCGACGCTGGTGAAGCTCGACCTGGAGGGGGCCGAGGCGCGGGCGCTGCGCGGGATGGCGGGGCTACTCGAGGTGGAGCACCCCCCGGCGTTGATCGTGGAGTTTGACCGCGAGCACCAGGCGGCGGCCGGCGAGCCGCTCGACGCGGTGTGGCGGGCGGTGCACGACGTGCAGCCGCGCTACCGCTGCGACGTGATTGGCCGCAAGCTGCGCCCCGTCCTCGACCCGCGCCGCGACCTCGCGCCGCTGGGGCAGGTGAACCTGCTGTTCCGGGTGGGGTGAATACACGTTAGCCGCCGGGCTCGTCCCGGCGCTTTTATCGCTTCCCGCTGATTGGACAAGTTGCAAGACGATGTGCCCGTGCGGAGAGCGGCGTTCCTAAGAAGAAGAATCGGCGGCGCGTGGTGGCTTTTTGCTCTCCGCCGCGCCTAGCAGTTGGCGGACTTGCTCGCGTGTCGCTTCCATCGCGGCCTCCTCTTCCGCGATAGCGTCGCGAAGGCGTTGTTGTTCCGCCGGGGTCATTTTTCGCGGGGGTTGAATCGGCACGTGGTATCCTTGGAATCAGTAGTGGAAGTATTTCCGTTTGGAGCCGGCAGCACCATGGCAAGCGAGGGGTGCCACACTGCATCCCGCCGCTCGGGGTGGGTGCGGTGTGCGGTGTGACTACGGCGTCATGTCTGTTGCAGCCAGCACACCGCACCCTCCGCAAAGCCTCCGGGATGCAGCGTGGCACCCCGGAACCTCTGGTTCGACGTCAGCGCTTGAGCAGTTGCTCGCGCTGGATCATGACCTTGAGGGTGTGGCAGACGAGTTCGACCTGCATCTCGTCGAGGGTGTTGTAGAAGGGCAGCGCGAGGGTGCGTTCGCTGATGGTTTCGGCGATGGGGTAGTCGCCCTTTTCGTAGCCGAAGGTCTCGCGGTAGAACGGCTGGAGGTGGATGCAGGGGAAGTAGTTGGACGCGCCGATGTCGTGGCGCTTGAGCCCGGTGATGATGCGGTCGCGTTCGGTGCGGCCGTACTCGGCGGAGAGTCGGACGACGAAGACGAACCAGGAGACGGTCGCTTCGGTGTCGGGTTCGTTGGTGGGGAGGACCAGGTCGTCCCAGTCCATGAGGCGTCGCATGTAGAAGCCGGCGACGCGGCGTCGGGCGGCGAGCATGGCGTCGAGGCGGTGCATCTGGGAGACGCCGAGCGCGGCGTTGAGCTCGCTGAGCCGGTAGTTGTAGCCGAGGCGTTCGTGGGCGAGCCAGGAGCCGGATTCGGCGTCGGTGCCGGTGTGGGCCTCGACGGAGCGGCCCTGGTTGCGGAGGCTGCGGCAGCGGGCGGCGAGGTGGTCGTCGTCGGTGACGATCATGCCGCCCTCGCCGGTGGTGATCTGCTTGTTGGGGTAGAACGCGAAGACGCCGACTCGGCCGAAGGACCCGACGGGTCGGCCGCACGCCGCGACGCCGCCGAGGCCCTCGCAGCAGTCCTCGATCAGCGGCACCTCGTGCTTGCGGGCGAGCTTTTCCAGGCTCGCCATGTGGGTCGTGTTGCCGAAGACCTCGACGGCGAGGATGGCTTTGGTCTTGTCGGTCACGGCGGCGTCGACGTTGGCGGGGTCGAGGTTGAGCGAGGTCGGATCGATGTCGACGAAGACGGGGGTGGCCCCGACCATGAGGATGGCGTTGGCCGAGGCGATGAAGCTGAAGGGGGTGGTGATGACCTCGTCGCCCGGCCCGATGCCCAGGGCCAGGAGCGCCAGGTGCAGGCCCGCGGTGCCGGAGGAGACGGCGACGCCGTGGGAGCGTTCGGCGCGGCGAGCGACGGCGTCCTCGAAGGTCTCCTGGGCCGGCCCGATGGACAGGCGGCCGGAGCGGAGGGTGTCGGTCACGGCGTCGATGTCGGCCGGCTTGATGTCGGGCTGGCTGAGGGGGATCTGGCTGGACATGGGGGGTGGGCGTGGGGCTTGGGAGTTGGGGGCTTGGGGATTGGGAGGGGATCGTACCCGTACTCGTACTCGCACCGGTTCGCGAACGCTTGGATCGGCGAAGCGGGGAGGATCGTACGCGGCGGGTGGGGTAGCCGCGGATGTCAATCCGTCGGCTGGATGTGCAACCGTAGGGCAGGGTTCACCCTGCCACGTATAACCACACGGTCTGGGCTCCGCACAGCTTTTGGCAGGGCAAACCCTGCCCTACGGGATGGGGGCTACGGGAGCAGCGTGTCGGCGAGGCGCTGGCCGGTCCAGCCGGCGCGGTGGAGGGCGGCCCGGGCAACGCGGGCGCGGAGGGCGTCGTCGAGGGCGGCGGGGCCCTCCGGGCTTGCGGCGTCGGCGGCGTTGAGCATCAGTTGATCGAGCTGTTGGGCCTGTTCATCGGTGAGCGGGTCGGGGCGGTTGAGGCGGAGGATCAGCACCAGCGCGGCGACGTCGGGGTCGGCGGGCGCGTCGATTGCATCGGGGAGGCGGGCGGCCTCGGGGGACTCGGAGCGGATGAGCCCGAGGAGGACGACCTGTTTCCACAGCGGGTCCCGGGCCGGGTCGTTGAGGCCGTGGAGCAGGGCCGCCTCGGCGCGGGCGGGGTCGTGGGTGGCGAGGAGCTCGGCGGCCCGCATGACCGCGTCGAGGCGGCGGGCGCGGCCACGCTCCTCGCCGGGTTCGTAGTGGTGCACGACGGCGGCGGCGACGGCGGCGGCGATGTCGGGCGGGGCGTCGTGGGTGGCGTAGTCCATGGCCCAGCCGTTGGCGAGGGGGTGGTGCAGGGCGATGAGGTCGCCGACGGCGTCGCCGGCCTGTGCGGGGGTGGGGTCGGCGGCGAGGGCGGCGGCGGTGTGGCCGACCTGGCGGATGAACGGGTCGGGGTCGTCGAGCATCGGGCCGTAGGCGGCGGCGGGCGGGCCGGGGCAGGCGGCGAGGGCGGCAAGGGCGAGGCGGGTGCGGGCAGAGACGTCGCCGGGCGTTGCCGCGTCGGGCTCGCCGTCGGCGTCCGGGTCGGTGTCGGTATCGGCGTCGCTCGGCCGGGCGGCGGTGTAGAGGGTGGTCCAGTCGCGGACGGCCCGGGCGTCGCCGAAGCGCATCGCCACCTGCAGCGCGAGCGTGGCGAGCCGGGGGTTGAGGTTCGGCTCGGTGGAGAGGGCGTATGCCCACGGGGCGGCCGCGTCGAGGCCCTGGGCGGCGGCGGTTTCGAGGAGGACGGCCCGGACCGCGTCGCGGCCGGGGGAGGGGTCGTGGTTGAGGGCGATGAGGGCGTCAGTGCCACGCTCGTCGCCGATCTGGTGGAGGATCAGGGCGGCGAGGCCGCGTTGGCCGGGGTTAGGATCGTCAAGGGCGGCGGTGACGTCGCTGAAGCCCGGCGCGTCGGGGCCGAAGCGGCCGACGGCGGTGAGGTGGGTGGCGAGCAGGAGCTTGACCGACGGATCGAGCGCCGGCCAGGCCATGAGGCGCAGCGCCGTGTCGTCGTCGATGAGCCCCGCGTCGAGCCCGGCCCCGATGAGCTCGCTGCGGGCGCCGTCGGGCTGGACGTCGACGAGGGTGGGCAGGGCGAGGCCCGGCGGGTCGGCGGTCTCGGCGAGGCCGAGCAGCCCGTGCAGGCGGAGGGCGGGGTGGCCGGCGTGGCTGAGCCGGTCGAACAGCGGGCGGAGGTCGGGGTCGCGGCGGTGGCGGAGGGCCTGGAGCATGCGGTTGTGCCGGCCGTCGCGGGTGACGGTGACGGCCCCGCGGAGCGTCGCGACCGCCGCCCGCTCCGTGTCGCTCACGCCCGACAACCCGTCGCCCGGGTCGGGCTGCGCGGCTGCGGCACCGGCACACAGCACCGTCGCCAGCGCCCCGACCGCCAGGGTGCCCCGAGTCGTCCGTGGTCCGGTCCAGCCGCATCGGGGGGAGTATAGAGCGGAGGGGGTGCCACACTGCATCCCGCCGCTCGGGGCGGGTGCGGTGTGCAGGTGTAACGACGGCGCGACGCTCCTCGCAGCACCCACACCGCACCCTCCGCAAAGCCTCCGGGATGCAGTGTGGCACCCGGTTCGCCTTACTCACTTCCATCGAATACTTCCGAAGAATCGCCCGCCCCGCCGCCGCGACCCGATAAAATCGGGTCCCGGCCGTTCTACCGTCTCCCGCCTCTTGGAGCCCGCCCCCGTAAGCGAACTTCCGGAAGCAATTCCCCGGAAGCAACCCCCCGGACCCCCTTCACGGAGCCCACCCTTGCCCCAGGCCCCCGCACCGCCCCCGGAACTGACCCTCACCCGCGACGACACCGCCGCCACCACGACCAAGCACTTCGTCCTCGACACCAATGTGCTCCTGCACAACCCCGCGTCGCTCTACATGTTCGCGGACAACCACGTCATCATCCCCTTCACCGTCCTCGAAGAGCTCGACAAGTTCAAGAAGAACAACGACGACACCGGCCGCAACTCGCGGGAGGTGATCCGCCAGCTCGACCACCTGCGGGAGAAGGGCAAGCTCGCCGCCGGCGTGCAGTGGAACGGCCACGGCGGGACCGTCCGCGTCTCGTTCGCCAGCGACGAACGCCCCGCCGCGCTGCAGGAAGACGCCCCGGACAACCGCATCATCTCCGTCGCCTGGAAGCTGTTCAAGGACGGCGTCGCCGCGATCCTCATCTCCAAGGACATCAACGTCCGCATCAAGGCCGACGCGCTGGGCGTCCCGACCGAGGACTTCGAGGCCCAGAAGGTCGACTCGGACCGGCTGTACCGGGGCTACGCGACGCTCGAGGTGCCCGGCGAGCTGATCGACCGGCTGTACGAGGAGAAGCAGATCGAGTTCGAGGCCGTCGAGCCGCACCTCTTGATGGAGAACGAGGGCGGCAAGCCGACGCAGATCGAGGTCTTGCCGAACCAGTTCGTGCAGATGAAAAACGCGCTGGACGACTCGCAGTCGGGGCTCGCCCGGCGGCTGGCGGACACCGACCACCTCATCCCGATCATGCCGCCCCGCCGACCGGTCTACGGCATCATGGCCCGCAACGTCCAGCAGATCATGGGGCTCGACCTGCTCCTCGACGACGAGATCAAGCTGGTCACGCTGCTCGGCACGGCGGGCACGGGCAAGACCCTGCTCGCCCTGGCCGCGGGCATGACCAAGGTGTTCACCGAGCGGCGCTACGACAAGCTGCTGGTCGCCCGGCCGATCATGCCCATGGGCCGCGACATCGGCTACCTCCCGGGCGACAAGGACGAGAAGCTGTCGGCGTGGATGCAGCCGATCTTCGACAACCTCGAGTACCTCATGAGCACGCGCGGCGTCGGGCACCAGCAGGCCGATTCCAAGCCCGTCGAGCAGCGCGTCCAGCAGATGATGGCCTCGGGCCAGTTGGTCCTCGAGCCGCTGACCTACATCCGCGGCCGGTCGATCCCGATGCAGTTCATGATCGTCGACGAGGCGCAGAACCTTACGCCCCACGAGGTGAAAACCATCGTCAGCCGCGTCGGCGAAGGCACCAAGATCATCCTCACCGGCGACGTGGCGCAGATCGACAACCCCTACCTCGACGCGTCGAGCAACGGCATGAGCTACCTCATCGAGCGGCTCAAAGGCTCGCACCAGGTCGGCCACGTCACCCTCGCCAAGAGCGAGCGCAGCGAGCTCGCGTCGCTCGCGGCGGAGCGGTTGTAACGGCGGTCTGGAGCTGCGGATGTCAATCCGCCGGCTGAGTCGCTCAATAGCTGTGGCGTACCCTCCGAGGGTGCCACACTGCATCCCGAAGGCTTTGCGGAGGGTGCGGTGTGGGCGCTGCGATCGGGGTCACGCCTGGTCACACCCGCACACCGCACCCGCCCCGAGCGGCGGGATGCAATGTGGCACCCCATGCGTCGACTTGTGCAACAGGCGATCAACGCGGAGCTGGCGCATCGGCCTCCGCGGCTACGACGCCTCCTTCTATACTGATGCCATGACCACGCTCGCCACCACCAAACTTGTCACGTCGGATGAGTTCCTGGCGATGGAGGAGCCGCAGCGGGGTGAATTGATCCGAGGAAGGGTGATCGAGATGGCGGCACCGGGCGGGACGCACGGACGATTGGCAATGCGGTTGGCGCGGTTCATCGGCAACTACGCCGAGGAACACGCGCTCGGCGAGGTCTTCGCGGCCGAGACCGGCTTCGTGCTCGAGCGCAACCCCGACACCGTGCGTTGCCCCGACGTGGCGTTCATCGCCCGCGATCGGCTGGCGGAGGCGATGACCGACAAGCACATCCCGATCCCGCCGGACCTCGTCGTCGAGGTCAACAGCCCCAACGACCGGGCGGGCGAGGTGCTGGCGAAAATCCGTTGGTGGCTCTCCCGCGGCGTCCGCCTCGTCTGGGTCGTCGATCCCGAAAGTGAAACCGTTATGGCGTACCTGCCCGACGGCGCGGTGCGGCTGGTGCGGCGTGAGGAAACGCTCGACGGCGGCGACGTGTTGCCGGGGTTTGAGCTGGCGCTGGAGCGTTTGTTTGGCGGGTAACGGGTTAGCCCGGCCGCTTGGGGTCGCAGTGCCTCGACAGGTTCACAAAGCAGATGTTTAGCCCGGGCGCTTGCGGCCGGCATGTTGGAGACGGCGGCCGCAAGCGGCCGGGCTAAGAGGGGCGGATGCATTGAGGATCGTGACCGGCGGGCGGGTCGGGGTACACTCATCACGTGCCAATCCGGACCGACGAGTTGCCGAGCGAGGAGGAGCAGGCGGCGGTGCGTGACGCGGCGGGGGGCGCGGCGGGTGGCGAAGGGGCACGACGAAGCAAGCGGTGGCGGTGGGTGGTCGGGCTGGCGGTCGCGGCGGCGGTGGGGTTGGCGGTGCTGGTGGCGGTGTTGCCGGCGTTGCTGAGCACGGGGCCGGGGCGGGCGGCGGTGTTGGAACGGGTGAGCGGGATGATCCCCGGGTCGGTGTCGGCCGAGGCGCTGGGCCTGTCGTGGTGGGGCGGGCTGCGGGCGAGCGGGGTGGAGCTGCGTGACCCCGCGGGCGGGCCGGTGGGGACGGTGGCGGCGGTGGAGCTGCCCGACGCGGGGCTGTGGACGCTTCTGCGGGGCGGTCGCGACCTCGGGGCGGTGGCGGTGCGGGGCGTGCGGCTGGATTTGGTGCGGGATGCGGAGGGGCGGACGAACCTGGACCGGGCGCTGGGGACGTCGCTGCTGTCCGAAGCGAGCGGATCCGGCGACGGTGACACGTCCGGGCCGGGTGACGGGAAGGAGAGTCGTGGGAACGGCGGCGGGGACGACGGTGATGGGCCGACGATCCCGCCGGGGCTGTCGCTGGAGTTTGCGTTGCGGGACGCGCTGGTGACGATGACGGGGCCGGGGATGGAGGCGGCAACGGTGACGGTGCCCGAAGCGGGGCTGACGGTGCTGGGCCCGACGCGGCTGGGGCTGACCCTCGACGCGACGGTGCGTCAGGGCGGGGACGAGGGGCGGGTGAAGCTGGCGGGGACGGTGGACCGGCTGTTTGACGAGGCGGGGCGGTGGAGCGTGGCGGACGCGGCGTTCGACGTGGCGGGGACGGTGGAGCGGCTGCCGCTGGCGGCGGTGGACCGGCTGCGGGGCACGGGCGGGGTGTTGGAGGCAATGCTCGGGCCGCGGCTGGAGGCATCGGTGAAGCTGACGGGGAGCCTGGCGGAGGTGCAGGGGCTGGTCACCGCCGAGAGCGAGCGGCTGTCGCTGCGGCAGGCGGTCACGGCCGACGGTCGGCGGGTCACGGCCGGCGCGGCGTCGCACGGCGAGCTGCTTGTCACCCCCGGGGCGTGGGCGGCGGCGCTGGGCGGGTCGGCCCCGGTGTTGGTGGAGCCGTTCCGCCTGGTGTTCGCGGTGGACGAGCTGGAGGCGCCGCGGGCGGGGAACAACTCGGGGATCGGGGGTGCGGCCGGTGGGACGCTCGACCTCGGGCAGACGCGGTACGGCGTGTCGCTGCGGGTCGCGGGGGGGGACCGGCTGCGGGTGGACGTGCCGGGCCGGGGGGTGGTCGAGTCGACGCTCGCGGTGCAGGCCGGCAGCACCGCGGCCGACCGCTCGGCGACGCTGCGGGTGGAGGCGGACGTGCGGCTGGGCGACGCGGCGGGCCCGCTCCGCGCCGTGGTCGAGGCGACGCGGGGCGACGCCGGCTGGGACGCCGGCACCGTCGATGCCCTCCTCGCCGCACTCCCCATGCCCGTCGTCGACGCCCTCGCCGGGCAGGGCCACCGCCTCACCGCCACCCTTGGCGAAACCCTTGGCCTCGGCGTCCTCGCCGCCGCCGACGGCGCCGGCGGCTACGCCCTCACCGTCAATTTCGACCCCCCGAGCGCCGACTCCGCGACCGACGCCGCCCCCCGCCTCCGCGGCCAGCTCACCGGCACCTACGACGCCGGCGGCGCCGTCGTGCTCCACACCGACGAGCGCCTCGCCCTCACCCTCAGCCCCGAAGCCTTCGAGCTCTGGCAACAGCCCGCCACCGCCGCGGCCGGCACGCCCACCCCCGACGGGACCGCCGGCCTCTCGCTCATCGAGCCCATGCCCCTCGCCCTCGAGCTCGACCTCAAGGCCGCCCTCCGCCGCGGGCCGGGCCTCCGCTTCGACCCCAACCGCACCGGCGTCACCCTCGACGTCCGACTGCCCCGGGCCACCGTCCGCGACCGGTGGTACGACCGCGACTTCAGCCTCGTCAACGGCCGCGTCACCCTCAACGCCCCCGACCCCCGTGAGCCCGCCACCGTTGCCGTCCTCTTCGAGACGGACCGCGCCCCCTCCGACGCGACGGTCGACCCGTCCACCCCCGGTCGCCTCGCCGCCGACGCCACCGTCACCGGCCTCATGCTCGACGACGGCTACCTCCAGACCGAACACGCCACCGTCAACGGTCGCGTCACCCTCACCAACCTCCCCACCGCCGTCTTCGACGCCCTCACCCGCCAACGGGGCTACGCCGTCGCCGCCTTCGGCCGCGAACTTTCCGCCACCCTCGCCACCGACGCGTTCTCCCTCGCCGCCGGCGGCAACGTCGACTTCGAGCTCGACTCCGCCAACGGCACGGTCGGCTCCCTCCCCGCTACCGTCCACCCCGACCGCACCCTCACCCTCCGCGCCCCGGCGACCTTCTACCTCAACGCCACCCCCGAACTCTCCTCCCGCATCCTCCGCCTCGTCAACCCCATCGTCCTCCCCGCCGTCGTCTCCGCCTCCGTCCCCATCGTCATCACCCTCGACGACGACTCGTTCACCGTCCCGCTCGACCGCTTCACCTGGCAGGCCGTCAACGCCGACGCCCGCGTCATGATGAACCGTGTCAACATCGCCCCGGATGTCGCCCCCGTCGACCGCATCATCCCGAAACTCGTCCGCTTCAACCTCCTGCGGGAACAGCCGCAGTACCTCGCCCGCATCGCCCCCATCGTCCTGTCGATCCGCGGGGGCGTGCTGGCCTACGAGCGGTTGCCCATCGCCCTCGACGACGTGGACCTGGACTTCGGCGGCCGCATCGACCTCAACGACCGGGCCGTGAACATGACCCTCACCGTCGCCGGCGAGGCGTTCACCAAGGACGACTTCCTCAAAACCCTCGGCCACATCGACGTCGCCATCGGCGGGACCATCGACCACCCCACCGTGCAGATGGAGACCCTGGAAAAGCTCCTGCAAAACACCGTCCGCGACGTCGGCCGCGACCTCCTCCAACAGGGCGCCGACCGGCTGTTCAAGGACCTGTTCCGCAAGAAAGACGGCGAGTGACGGGTGCGCTTCCAGCGCATCGTCACACCCCCCTCCCCCCGGGAGGGGCCGGGGGAGGACGAGTCGAAGCAACCGTCGAGTTTGCACGCCGCTCCGCGTGATTCCCACGCCCCCCCCAAGCCCCTCCCAAGGAGAGGCGGATCAATCCCGCGCCCGGAGCGTTACCCTATGCCCATGCACTACCGACGCTTCGGCCGCACCGACCTGCAGATGCCCGTCCTCTCCACCGGCGGCATGCGCTACCAGGACGGCTGGAAGGACAAGCCCCTCGACGAGGTCGACCCCGACACGCAGGCCAACCTCGAGGCGACCATCCGCCGCTCGCTCGAGCTGGGCATCAACCACATCGAGACCGCCCGCGGCTACGGCCCGTCCGAACGACAGCTCGGCGTCATCCTCCCCACCCTCCCCCGCGACGAGATCATCGTCCAGACCAAGGTCGGGCCTACCGCCGACCCCGACGAGTTCACCCGCAACGTCGAAGCGTCGCTCGAACGCCTGCAACTCGACTACGTCGACCTGCTCGGGCTCCACGGCCTGAACAACGGCGAGACCATCGACCACGCCGTCGGGGTCAACGGCAAGCCCGGCTTCCGGGGGGGGTGCCTCGCCGCCGCCCGCGAGCTGCAACGCAAGGGCAAGGTCCGCCACGTCGGGTTCTCCACCCACGGCACCCTCGACGAGATCCTCCGCGCCGTCACGCATGATGGTCCGGGAGGGGGGGGCGGCGGGTTCGACTACATCAACCTGCACTACTACTTCATCTTCCGGCGGCACGCGCCGGTCATCGCCGAGGCGACGCGGCGGGACATGGGCATATTCATCATCAGCCCCAGCGACAAGGGCGGCAAGCTCTACGACCCGCCCGAGCGGCTGGTGGAGCTCTGCCGACCGCTGCACCCGATCGTGTTCAACGACCTGTGGTGTTTGCGGGACGAGCGGGTGCAGACGCTCAGCGTCGGGGCGGCGCGGCCCAGCGACTACGACCTGCACGCCGAGGCGGTGGCGTTGCTCGACCGGGCGGACGAGCTGGTCCCGCCCATCGAGGCGCGGCTGCGTGAGGAGATGGCGGCCGCGACGGGCGAGGCGGACCCCGAGGCGTTCAGCTGGGCCGGCGTCCCGGAGTACCACGACGCCCCGGCGGGGCTGAACCTGCCGATCATGCTCTGGCTCAACAGCCTCGCCGCGGGGTGGGACATGCAGGCGTACGGCAAGATGCGGTTCAACCTCCTGGGCAGCGGCAGCCACTGGTTCGCCGGGGCCGACCCCCACGCCCTGGCCGACGTGCCCGACGCCGACCTCGCCGACGCCCTCGCCAACTCCCCCCATGCCGCCCGCCTCCCCACGCTCCTCCGCGAATCGGTGCAACGCCTCGCGGGGGAAAAGGTCAAGCGACAAAGCGAGGGCGGCTGACGGTCGAGCGTGCATGACGAAGCGACGCGGCTCCGCCGCGCCGTCCCCCCGGCGCGGCAAAGCCGCGTCGCTTCATCGGATTAAGGCGCCATCCCACTCGCCGCACGCCGAGCGGTTGCACATGCGTGTTGACGAGTCGGTGCTAACCGTCGAGCGTGCATGACGAAGGGACGCGGCTCCGCCGCGCCGCCCACTCGGCGCGGCAAAGTCGCGTCGCTTCGTGGGGATCAATCGCCATCCGCCATGGCGGCGCGGAGTTCGCGGAGTTCACCGACGGCTTTGTAGTCGCCGTGGGTGTCGGCGGAGGTGATGCCGGCGTCGAGGGTCGCCAGCGCGGCGTCCTCGTCGCCGAGTTCGCTCTGCAGCTTCGCCTTCTGGAAGTAGGCGTAGTGGTACGTCGGCTTGAGCGCGAGCGCCTTATCCAGCCACACGAGCGCCTCCTCCGGGTCGTCGGCCTTGGCGTGTTCGAGGGCGATCATGTACGACAGGTCCGGGTCCGACGGGTCGGCCGCGATCAGCTTCCGCAGGGTGTCGAGGCGTTGGGACATGGCGGATCGTAGGGCAGGCATTCTTGCCTGCCACTCTGCACCGCCACCGCGCGGCAGGCAGGAATGCCTGCCCTACCTCACCCGTGCGTCGCCGCGGGGGTGGTCATGAGCGCGGCCTTGAACTCGATGAAGGTCTCCGCGTCGAGGGCGCGGCGGCGGGTGGTGGGGTCGCTGAACGCCTCGGCGACGGCGGCGAGCAGCTCGAGCTGCGCCTCGCCGTCGGACGCGGGGGTGAGCAGGAGGCAGACGATCTCCGCCAGCCGGCCATCCGCCGCGTCGAAGTCGATCCCCGCGTTGGACCGGCCGACCACCACCAGCGGCTTTTCGAGCCCCTTGATGCGGCCGTGGGGCACGGCGATCCCGCCGGGCAGGCCCGTCGACATCATCTGCTCGCGCCGCCACACCGCCGCGTCGCACACCGCCTGGTCGACCTCGGCGTTGGCCGAGGCCGCCGCGGCCAGCTCGCGGATCGCGTCCCGCCGGGTGGCGCTGCGCAGCTGCCCGACGAACATCTTCTCGCTGAGGAAGTCGGTGAGCTTGCGCTTCTGCTTCCGCCCCAGGGCCGCCTGCATCGAGGGCCCGGCGATGAGGCTCGTGGCGATCGCCATCACCACGATCGCGACGAACAGCTTCTCGGTGATGAGGTTGTGCTGCAGCGCGAGCTGGCCAAGGATGATCTCCATCGCCCCGCGGGCCGACATGCCAAAGCCCACCGCCCACGACTCGCGTCGGCTCAGCCCCGCCCACAGCGCCCCGAAGTAGCAGCCGAAGACCTTGCCCGCGATGGCGACACCGAGCACGATGCTGACCGCCGCGATGTCGAAGCCCTCGATGAAGTTCACACGCAGCCCGATGCCCGCGAAGAACAGCGGCGCGAAGATGTTGGTGATGAACTGCTCGATCACCGTACGGGTCTGTTCGCGGAGGTGGCGCGAGTCGCCGATGGCGACGCCGGCGATGAACGCACCGAAGATCGAGTGGATGCCGATGGCCTCGGTCGCCGCGGCGCACAGCAGCGAAATCGTGAGCACGAACGCCAGCACCCCGCCCGGCCAGGAGGTGTTGGCCTGCACGAAAGGCAGGGCCTTGTTAGCGAGGAACCGCCCGACGGTGAGCATGCCGCCGACGAAGAGGAACGTCAGGCCGATGGTCTTCATCAGCCCGCTGGACGCGTCGCCCGCCGCCCCGGCCGCCTCACCCTCCATACCCGTGGCGACCAGCGCCAGCACCACCGCGAACCCGATCCACCCGATCAGGTCGTTCACCATCGCCGAGGACATGATGAGCATGCCCATGTCCGAGCGGAACATATTGAGGTCCAGCAGGATCTTGGCGATCACCGGCAGCGCGGTGATGGACATCGCAATCGCGACGAACAGCGCAAACGGCAGTTTCTGCCCCGCCTCGAAGTCGTACCCGAGCGTCCCCGGCAGCGCGTACGCTAGCGCGAAGCCGAACGCGCCGGGCACGAGCATGCCCATGAGGCTGACGAACAGGGCGGCCTTACCCTGCTTCCACACGATGGAGAGGTCGACCTCGAGCCCCGCGACGAGCAGCAGGAACACCGCCGAGAGGTTAAGGAACATGGTCATGGCGAGGAAGCCGCCGTCGTAGGCTTTCTCGTGGTCGGCGGGGAGGGGGACGCTGTCGCCGGGCTTGGCCGCCTCCTCCTCGACCACGGCCAGCTTCTCGCCCCCCCCGCCCCCCCCGCCGGGGGGCTCGCCCTCGACCCGTCGCTGCGCAGCGTCGCCGTCCGCGTCGCGGGGTGCGTCGGCACCGGCGGGGTTGCCGCTGCTACCGGGGGCCGGGGCGCCGAAGTCGCCGGCGCTCTCGGTGGCCCTCTCGGCCGGCTCTTCCATGATCTCCTGGGCCTTCCCCTCGGGGTCCGCCTTGACGCGGACCATCTGGACCGGCTCGTTCTGCTCGTTGAGGACGTAGGTGGGGAAGAGGTACTCGTAGAAGCGGACGTTCCACCCGTCCTCGCCGGCGATGCCGGGGTTGCCCAGCACCGTCGCCCCGAGGACGACGCCGGCGAGGATCTCGCCCAGGACGGTGGGCTGGCCGAACTTGCGGGCGATCTCGCCGAAGAGGCGGGCGGTGCCCAGCAGCACGCCGAAGGCGAGCAGGAACACCGTGACTTGCTGGTACGACAGGGGCCCGGCGGCGAGGGTGGTGAGCATTGGGCGGGATGATACCCGGCGGCGGCCGGGGTGCTTAGCCGTGGAGCAGGCGCCCTCCCCGGTGGGGCTAGCGCCCTTCCCGGTGAGGCTGGCGCGCCTCTCGGTGGGGCAGGCTTCCAGCCTGCCGTTCGGGCGCAGCCCAAAGCCGCGGGTGATGGACTTGGCCCTACGGGCCAACGGCAGGCTGGAAGCCCGCCCCACGAAGTGAGCCCGCCCCAATCACGAAGCCCGCCCCACGAAAGAAGCCTGCCCCACTAACGAAGCCCGCCCCACTGAAGAAGCCCGCTTCACCAAGCACTTGGCGGCTTCAGGAACCCGGCTCGAACCGCTCGACCACCTCGGCGATGCCCGCCTTGTCGCCGATGATGGTCAGGCGGTCGTCTTCGCGGAGGGTGGTGCCGCCGCTGGGCAGGAACGTCATGCCCTCGCGGCTGATGAGCGACACCAGCGTCCCCTCGGGCAGGTCCATCGCCTCGACCGGCGTGCCGACGAGGTCGGCCGTCGCCGAGTTGCGCCGCACCCGCAGGGCCAGGAAACGCTCGTCGTGCAGCAGCGTCTCCTTGACCGCCTGCTCGCCCCCGGCCCCGCACCACGCGTCCATAAACCCCTCGTCCTCAAGCCGGGTGGCGATCTGCGCGAGGACGCGCAGGTGGAGCCCCGGGTTCGCCTCGGGGCTGATGAGGAAGAAAATCGCCTTGACGGTGACGCGGTCGGGGGCCTCGCGCTGACGCTCGCGCTGCTCCTCGTCGCGGCGCTGGACGCGCTCGTTTTCCTCGGCGTCCTCGTCGCGGTCCTCGGCCGGGTCGGGGGGGTTGAGGGGGATGTCGACCCCGCCCTTGCAGCGCACCAGCAGCAGCTCCGGCCGGGCCACCTCGTCGGTGCGGAAGTGCGGGAGCATCGCCTGGTGGCTCAGCACCGTGTTGGGGTCACGGTTGGGGTTGTCGATGCGCTGGCGGACCTCGGTGACGCTCATGGCCCCGGTCTGCCGCACGATCAGCTCGGTGGCGCGGTCGGCGACGTCGGCGTAAGACGCCCCCGCCTCGACGTCGAGGAACCCGGCGCGGGTGACCACCTCGTCAAAGGGGTCGTCCTCGCGGAGGCCCTTTTCCTTGATGATCTGGCGGAACTCGAGGTCGAGCTCCTTGAACCGGCGGTTACCCAGGCGGGAGAAGACGTGGTAGATGGCCCCGTCGCGGACGACTTTGCCGCGGGCGTACCAGGCGTACCAGGCCAGGCCGATCGCGCCGAGGACCGCCGAGGCGACGATCGCCATCCACCCGATCTGTATGATGAGGCCCGCGGCGATGAGCAGGCCGGCAAGCTGGGTCCAGGGGTAGAGCGGGCTCTTGAAGCCGGGGTCGTAGCTCTCGATGCGGCTCTCGCGCATGACGATGACGGCGACGTTCATGAGCCCGAAGACGAAGAGGTTGAAGGCGGAGGCGACCTTGGCGACGCCCTCGGCGTCGAGGGCGACGATGAAGAAGATCATGAGGCCGGCGGTGACGACGATGCCGAGGGTGGGGGTGCCGAACCTGCCGAGGTGGTCGAAGCGGGGGCTGATGAGGCGGTCGCGTGCCATGGCGAGGGGGTAGCGTGACGCGGCGAGGATGCCGGCGTTGCCGGTGGAGGCGAAGGCGGCGAGGGCGGCGACGACGATGAGGATGAGCCCGACGGACCCGGGGAGCCAGTCGAAAAAAGCCGTGGCGGCGGTGGCGACGGGGGTGTAGTCGCCGCGGAGCGACTCGGGATCGACCGTGGCGATCATGATGGCAACGCCGACGACGTAGATGACCGTGGCGGTGATGAGCGAGAGGATCATGCCCAGGGGGAGGTTGCGGTCGGGGTTCTTGACCTCTTCGCTGACCGAGGCGACTTTGGTGAGGCCGGCGTAGGAGACGAAGACGAGCCCGACGGTCGAGAGGAAGCCGGACATGCCGTGGACGGGGTGCATGAACGGGGTGAACTGTTTTTCGAGCTCGCCGGGCGGGAGTCGGAAGAACATGTAGTAGACGCCCTGGATCACGAAGAAGGAGAGGACCGCGAGCAGGGCGCTGACGAGGATGCCCTGGAGGACGGTGGTTTCTTTGGCACCGAAGATGTTGATGGCGGCGAAGGCGATGGTGAGGGCGACGGCGAGGGCCTTGATGGTCCAGAGCTGTTGGTCGGCGTCGCCCGGGAGCAGGTGCTGGAGGCCCGGGGTGATGGCGAGGTAGGCGCCCATGCCCAGGAGGGCGAAGGCTGACTTGAGGACCAGGGCGAGCCAGGTGCCGAGTCCGCCGACGGTGCCGGCGGCGGGGCCGAGGGACCGGTCGAGGAAGTAGTAGGTGCCCCCGGCTCGGGGGAGGGCGGTGGAGAGCTCGGCCATGGAGAGCATGGCCGGGACCATGAGCACGCCGGCGAGGAGGTAGGCCAGGACGGTGCTGGGCCCGGCGTAGGCGGTGGCGAGGCCCGGCAGCAGGAAGAACCCGGAGCTGAACATCGCGCCGGTGCTGATGCAGTAGACGTCCCAAAGCCCGAGCTCCTTTTTCATGGGCTTGCGGGTGGGGGTGGCGTCGTGGGTCGCGGGGCGGTCGGGCATGGGGGGCAGTCTATGGCAGATCACCGGCCGCTTATCACCCCCCTCCCTCTGGGAGGGGCCGGGGGAGGGCGGGCGGTGAGGCGGGCGGCGGCATGCCAAGCGGCGGACCCTCCCCTAACCCCTCCCGGGGGGAGGGGGATTAGAGGCGAACGCGGCGTCAGACGCGTTCGCGGATGAAGCGTTGCACGGCGGCGAGGTCGTCGGGGACGACGGTGAAGCGTTCGGGGCGGTGGTAGAGGTCGTGGAGGTGGGGCGGCAGGGCGGGGCGGAAGCCGGTGGCGCGTTGCACGGCGTCGGGGAACTTGGCGGGGTGGGCGGTGCCGAGGGTGACCATGGGGGCGGGCGCCCCCGGAAGGTCCGGCGCGGCGGAGCCGCGGCGTATCGTGTCGAGCGCGGCGCGGTCCTTCCACGCCGCGGCGAAGCCGACGGCGGTGTGGGGGTCGACCTGAAACCCCGTCTCGTCGAACACCCGTCGGATCGCGGCGATCGTCTCGTCCTCGTCGACGCGGTACGCGCCGAAGAGGCTCGTCATCCCCGCGAGCATCTCCGGGGCGACGCGGAAGGCGCGGGTGTCGCGCAGCTCGTCCATGGTCTGCGACACGCGCGCCCCGTCGCGGCCGTAGAGGTCGAACAGCAGCCGCTCGAAGTTGCTGCTGACCTGGATATCCATCGACGGCGAGAGGGTGGGCGTGACGCCCTCGAGGCGGTGCTCGCCGGTGGCGAGGAAGCGGGCGAGGATGTCGTTGGTGTTCGTGGCGATGACAAGCCGGCGGATCGGCACGCCCATCTGCCGCGCGGCGTACCCGGCGTAGACATCGCCGAAGTTGCCCGTCGGCACCGAGAAACTCACCTCCCGGTCGGGGGCGCCGAGCGCGGCGGCGGCGGTGACGTAGTACACGATCTGCGGCATGACCCGCGCCCAGTTGATCGAGTTCACCCCCGACAGCCGCACGCCGTCGCGGAACGCCGCGTCGTTGAACATCGCCTTGACGAGCTCCTGGCAGTCGTCGAACGTCCCCTCGACCGCAAGGTTGTGGACGTTGGGCGCGTCGACGCTGGTCATCTGCCGGCGTTGCACCTCGCTGGTGCGGCCGTGGGGGTGGAGGATGAAAATGTCCACCCGCTCGCGGCCCTTCATCGCCTCGATCGCGGCACTGCCGGTGTCGCCCGAGGTCGCCCCGACGAGGGTGATGCGGCCGCCGCGTCGGCGCAGGACGTGGTCGTACATGCGGCCGAGGACCTGCATGGCGACGTCCTTGAAGGCGAGCGTTGGGCCGTGATACAACTCGAGCAGCCACTCGTCCGGCCCGGTCTGGAACAGCGGCGCGACGGCGTGGTGGACGAAGCTCCGGTAGGCCTGTCCAAGGAGGTCGCGCAGCTCGTCATCGGTGAAGGCGTCGGCGACGAAGGGGCGGACGACGTGGTAGGCCGCCTCGGCGTAGGGCATGGAGCGGACGGCGCGGAGCAGGTCGGGGTCGAGGGTCGGCCAGGCTTCGGGGACGTAGAGCCCCCCGTCGCGGGCGAGGCCCTCGAGCATGACGTCGGTGAAATGGAGCGGGGCCGCGCGGCCGCGCGTGCTGATGTAGCGCATGGGCGGGCGGCATGGTAGGGGATCGAGGCGTGCGTGCCGCGCGGAGAGGCGGAGCCGCGGATGTCAATCCGTCGGCTGAGTCGCACACCGAGTGGGCCGACGGATTCACATCCGTGGCTACATGGTCAGCTCTTCAGCACGCGGTCGTATCCGCCGTGCGGGCCGATGTAGAACCAGAAAAGGGTATCCCTTCTATGAATTGCGACAGCCCGATAGCCGTCGGTGACACGGGCGGACCAGCGGTCGACCCCGACTTTCTTCAGCCTCACCGACGGGTGGCGGGGGTTCTGTCGGAGGAGGTCGTAACGACGGTCCGCAGCATCGCGCACCTCCTTGGGCAGCGCCTTATACAACTCCCAGAACGCGGCGGTGGTGCGATGCGTCACAGCGGGGTGGTGCGTCCGGCCTCGATGTCCCGCAGAGCCTGCTCTGCCAACTCCCCGAAGACACCGCGACCCGCCGCCGCGTCCTCCTCCATCTGTCGGTCCCACACGTCCTGAAAGAAACCCTGATACCAGCGGTTGAACATGGCAAAGTCGCGCCGCGGCAGGGCCTGGATGAGCTGCTGAAGCTCGGTCACGGGCGGGGTGAAGGGCTGGCCCTCGACGTCCCGGTCGGGCAGCGGGACTTGGGGGATGCCGCCGGGAGCGGTCGGTGCGGCGGCCTGATCCGATGCGGCGGGGGCGTCCGCCTCGGTCGGACTCACGGTCGCGGTGGCGGGCTTCGACTTCGGGGCGGCGGTTTTTCCCATACGCCGAGTATATCGGCCATAATCGCCGTTATGCCCCGGCCCGTCATCGGCATCACGCTAGACAACGCGGGAAATACCGCGGCGTCGGGGCGGTACGAGGTGGGGTCGGGGTACAGCCGCGCCGTGGCGGCGGCGGGGGGGTTGCCGGTGCTGTTGCCGCACGAGGCCGACGCGGGAGCGGTGGCGGGCTACGCGGAGCTTTGCGACGGGTTCATCTTCACCGGCGGGGTGGACCCGGACACGGCGGCGCTGCCGGCCGATTGGCCGGGGCACGGGCCGCTGCACCCCGCGGCAAGGCGGATGGACCCGACGCGGCAGGCGTTCGAGTTCGCGCTGCTGGCGGAGGTGGAGCGGGCGAAGCCGGGGGCGGCGGTGCTGGGGGTTTGTCTGGGGATGCAGCTGATGGCGCTCGCGGCGGGGGGGGCGTTGCACCAGTACCTGCCCGGGTCGCACCCGCCGGAGGTGGCCGAGCGGCACCGCGACGGGGACCACCGCCTCGAGGTGCCGGCGGGCGGCGGCGCGTTGCCGGGGGGCGTCGGCGTGGTCCACTCGCACCACCAACAGGCCGTCGCCGACGCCGGTCGGCTGCGGGTGGTGGCAACGGCGGAAGACGGCATCGTGGAAGCGGTGGACGACCCGGCCCGGCGGTTCTACCTTGGGGTGCAATGGCACCCCGAGCGTGGCGACGGCGGGGCGTTAAGCCGCGGGTTGATTGGCAGGATGGTGGCGGCGGCGAAGCCGTAGGGCAGGGCTCGCCCTGCCGCGTGTGGTGTGATTCGGGCGTCTTCGGGAACGGCGAGCCGCGTTCTGCTCCTGCGTGACGCGCTGCCGTGTCCTGGGCGGAATCCGTGCGTGGCAGGGCAAGCCCTGCCCTACGGTGCCGCGGTCGTTTGCCCCCGCTTCGCCTCCGTCCACCACGTCAAGATCAGCACCAGGCCCACCCCCGCGAGCAGCGACACATCCGCGAGGTTGAAGATCCACGGCCAGACCTCCGTCACCCCCTCGCCCCCCGCCCCCCCGGGCGGGGCCGAGCCCGGCCACGCCAAGCCAAACGGTAGGTGCACCCCCGGCAGCATGTGCAGCATGTCCCGCACCGCCGCGAACCGCACCCGGTCGTACAGGTTGCCCAATGCCCCCGCCAGGATCAGCGCCAGCCCGACGTGCAGCCCCCAAGCCCCGGCCGGGCTCCGCGCGAACAGCACCCCGATCACCACCAGCGCCACCGCGCTCACCGCGATGAACACCCCCCGGTTGCCCTTGCCCAGCCCGAACACCGCCCCGGTGTTGGTCGTGAGCTGGAGGTTCAACACCCGCGGCACAACGACGACCGGCTCGTGGCCGTGGAACGCCCAGAACATCGCGTGGTCCCGCACGTCCATCGCCACCAGCCGCACCGGCCGGGCCGCGACGTGCTCGAACGACCACGCCTTGAGCCCCAGGTCCGCCGCGAGGACGCCGAGCGTCACGGCCAGGAACACGCCCACCGCCCGGGCCGACCGCCGGGCGGGCACGACGCGGCGTGCGGCGTCGTCGTCGGGCGGGGGGTCGGGCCGTGGGTCGGGCGGGGCATCGGTCATGGCCACAGTTTTAGCCCGGCCGCTCGCGGCCGCCGTGTCACTGCCGCAACTCTTCGTAGGGCAGGGCTTGCCCTGCCGCGGCCATCTGCACGCTCGCCCAATGCCGCGGCGGGGGATGGATGCCGGTCACGCTCGCGGCAGGGTGAACCCTGCCCTACGGCGCAAACCTCACCGCCCGCCGCGCCGTTCGTGCTCCCGGGCGACTTCGATGGTGTACTTCGCCCACGGCTTCGCCTCCAGCCGCGGCCGGGCGATCGGCTGCGCCGACTCGAGGCACACGCCGTACGTCCCGTCGCCGATCCGCTGCAGCGCCTCGTCGATCTCGATCAACGTCCGCCGCTCCGACTCCATGAGCCCGAGCGTGAACTCCTGCTCGAAGCTGTCCGACCCGACGTCGGCCATGTGCAGGGGCATGTGCGACAGGTCGCCCGAGGCGTTGCTCCGCGACGCCTCGAGGCCCTGCACGTCGCCGATCAGCTCCGCCCGCTGGGTGAGCAGCAGGCCGCGGAACGTGGCCAGGTCCTTCTTGCTCAGCCCGGTCTTGACCTTGCGGAGCTCGGCGTCGGTCGGCCGCTGACCGTTGGTTACCACCCCCGGCCCCGGGGACCGTGCCGGGGCCGGGGGCGCGGGGGTGATCCGCGCCGTCTGGCCCGACGGCCGGGCGTCGGCGGCGAGGCCCCGCTCGGCCGCGGCCTTGCCGGGCCGACCGCTCGCCTTCGTCTTCGCCGGCGCCGCCCCCTTCTTCATCGCACCGGCCGCCGGGGCCCGCGTCGCCGCCGCTTTCTTGGTGCCCGCCTTCTTGACCACCTTCTTCTTCACCGCGGCCTCCTTCTTCGCCGCCGCCTTCTTCTTCACCGGCGTCTTTTTCTTCGTCGGTTGCGACTTGGCCACGTAAACACTCCGATAACCGGTACTTGCAACGGGTGAAGGGGCGGGGAAAGGCTAACCGGCGGCCCCAAGGGACGCGGATCGTAACGATCACGATGCCGATCCGCAAACGACACCATCTAGAAGCCGCGGGTGTCAACCCGTTGGCCAAGCGGTGACCGGCGAGGCGTCCTCAGCCGGCGGATTGACATCCGCGGCTACGGGACGGCGCGGCGACGACCTCTCCTGCGTCAATCCCCGTGCTTCTGCCGCAGCCGCCCGCTCAGCCGCAGCACCAGGTGCACCCGCTCAAACTGGTCCACCCAGTCCTGTAGCTCGGCGTCGAGCTCGTCCTGCGGCACCGGGGCCCCGGGCAGCGGGCAGTTCGCCCCCAACGCCTGCTTCGCCGCGACCCGGTACCGGCTCAGCGGCTTGTCCCCGTACCACCCCACCAGCTCGTAATCCTCGGCACAGAACACCACCACCGGCACCCGGTTGCCCCCGTTGATCTTGACCTTCTCCTGCAAATCCAGGTGTTCGTCACGGTCCACCCAGGTGAGGTTCACTTTTCCATTCGAGGCCTCGGCGATCCGCTGCAACATCGGCCCCTGCCGCACACAGTCCCCGCACCACGTCCCCGACACCGCGATCACGTTGATCTCGCGGCAAAAATCCCCCAACAGCTCCCGCTGACCGTCCGTCAGCTTTACCTGCTCATAGATCGCCCGCCAGGCGTTCTGCTTGTCCTCCTTGCCCGTCGCCACGTAGTCGTCGTACGCCAGCCCCACCGCGTGCTTCTGTTCCAGGTACGTGCTGTCCAAGGTCGGTCTCCGGGGGTTCAATGATGGAGCCGCATGGTAGGCCCCGTAGGGCAGGGCTTGCCCTGCCGCGGCCATCTGCACGCTTACCCCATGCCGCGGCATCGCCCGGTGTCGGTCACGGCCGTGGCAGGGTTAACCCTGCACTACGGGAGCGATGTAGAACTTTACGCTTCGCCGTCGTAGCACGCATGAGGCCCAAATGAGATCGCGTTCTTGCCTTGTTTTTTGGAGCGGAGGGCCATCTGGTCGGCGAAGTGCAGGAGGTCGTCAGGCGTGCGGCCGTCCCAGGGGAAGCCCGCGAGGCCCGCGGAGATGGTGAGCGAGCCCGCGGCCTTGTCCTGCAGCTTGGGGAAGCGGTGCTCGCAAACGGCCTTTTGGAACCGCTTCGCGGCGGAGAGGACGTTCTGCGGGTGGCGGCTGTTGGGCGTGCGGGGCGGGCCGGCGTCCCAGAAGATGACGGCAAACTCATCGCCGCCGATCCGCGCCACCACGTCGTGCTCGCGGACGGTGGACCGCATCAGCGACGCGATCTCGCGGAGGATCTCGTCGCCCGCCGGGTGGCCGTAGGTGTCGTTGTAGTGCTTGAAATCGTCGATGTCGAAGACCATCAGCGTGACCTGCTGGCGGTCCTCGGCGGCCCGCTCGAGGATGCGGGCGAGGAAGCGGTTGAAGTACCGCCGATTCCACACGCCCGTGAGCTCGTCCTTGAGCGACAGCTCGCGGAGCTGGGCGAACTGGCGGTCGAGGCTCAGCCAGCGGGCGAGCCAGTCGGCCCAGCGTTGCAGGTCGGGGTCGGTCTCGTCCACCTGGCCCCGACCGGAGGTCGGGGCGTGGAGGGTGCCCAGGGGCGTGCCGTGGAAGGTGATCCGTGCCGCGGCGTGGCCATCGGGCACGTCGTCATCGGGAGGAGCGACGGCCAGCCGGGCCACCCCGCTGCGGGCCTTGACCATCCGCAGGGCCAGGTCCGCCACCTCCCCCTGCCCCCGCAGCACCGCCTCGACCAGGTCGGTGTCGCCGAGGCTATCGTCGGGCGGGGCGGGTGCCGCCATGTCTGGCGACGTCGCGTGCTCACCGTCGCCGCCGGGTCCGTCATCGTCGAAAGGCAGGCCGAGCGTCTTAGCAAGCGTCGCCCCGTCGGTGGCGTCCAGCACCCCGTCGAACCCCGCCGCCAACGCCTCGCGGGTGGCTTGGCGGTCCGACGCGGGGTCGGTTATCAGCAGCCGGGCCTCGGGCACGAGCGTCCGCAGCGACTCGGCGGTCGACCCCGCCATACCCGACAACGCGTGGGCCGGGCCCAGCACCGCGTCGACCGACCCGCCCCCCGCCTCGCCCAGCGCGGCAAGGAACCCGTCGACCGCGACGACCTCGCCCCCCGGCTCGACCAGCGGGCGCAGCCGCGCCGCCAACGCCGGGTCCCCCACGACCACCGCGTGGCGGACCACGCCGCTACCCCCGCGCTCCGCGAGCGCCGCTTCCTCGTTCAGTAGTTCAGGCACCCTTCAAACCTTTCTCTCGCCCGGCATCCTCGTCCGGCACAGGCCGCAACAGCATAGCCAGTTCCGCCTCCGAAACCAAGGGCCGGTGCGACCCGTCGTCGCCGTCGCGCCCGAGGTCCCCCGCCCGCCGGCCGACCTTTACCACCACCGACCGGAGCCGCTGCCGCGCCCCCTTCACCCGCGACGCCGGCGGTGCCCCCCCGGACCGAGCCGACGGAGCGACGTCCGCGGCTTCACCCTCCGCATCGAACGCCCGCAGCACCGGCCCCGCCCCGCCCGCCGCCGCCTCGTACCGCCAGCACACCACCCCCGGGTGATACCGCGCCACCGCCTCCATCAACTCCCCCACCCGCGGCCGACCCCCCGGCTCCACCACCACCACCGTCGGCAACCCCCCGCCCCCCCGCACCGCCGCCGCCAACTCCACCATCACCTCCGGCGCCTCCCGTGCCACCACCACCTCCAACCCCTGGTCCCGCAGGATCACCACCAGGCTCGACGGCACCGCCCCCGCCTCCCCCACCCACAACACACACACCGGCCGGTCGGCTCCGTCCATGGGCGACATTCTACGCGCATCGGCCGACGTGGCCGCAATACCCCCGTAGCCGCGGATGTCAAGCCGCCGGCCGAGTCCGCAGCACCCGTCACCGCCCAGCCGACGGGTTGACACCCGCGGCTTCGTTATCATCGCAGGTCCGCCCTCCCGACGCACCAGGACCCGCACCATGCCCGACACCCCCAACTACAGGCCCGCCACCCTCGCCCTCCACGCCGGGCAGGTCGCCGACCCGACCACCAAGAGCCGGGCCGTGCCCATCTACGCCACCACCAGCTACGAGTTCGATTCGTCCGAGCACGCGGCCAACCTCTTCGGCCTCGCCGAGATGGGCAACATCTACACCCGGCTGATGAACCCCACCAACGACGTGCTGGAGAAACGCCTCGCCGCCCTCGACGGCGGGCTCACCGGGCTCGCCTTCGCGTCGGGCCAAGCCGCCATCACCGCCGCCTGCCTCACCCTCGCCCACGCCGGCCAGAACATCGTCTCCGCCACGTCGCTCTACGGCGGGACCTGGACGCTGTTCAGTCAAACCTTCAAGCAGCTCGGCGTCGAGGTCCGCTTCTTCGACGCCGACAAGCCGCAGGACATCCACGGCCTCGTCGACGAACACACCCGCTTCGTCTACATGGAGTCCATCGGCAACCCCAAGCTCGACGTGCCCGACTTCAAGGCCATCGCCGACGCCGCCCACTCCGCGCCGCACGGGGCCATCCCCGTCCTCTGCGACAACACGGTCATGACGCCGATGCTGCTCAAGCCCATCGACCACGGCATCGACATCGTGATCTACTCCACCACCAAGTTTATCGGGGGGCACGGCACGCACATCGGCGGGTGCATCGTCGACAGCGGCAACTTCAAGTGGGCCGACCAACCCGAAAAGTGGCCCGAGTTCTGCGCCCCCTCGCCGTCGTACCACGGCGCGGTGTTTGAGGAACACCTCCGCGCGATGGGCAACATCAGCTACCTCATGCACGTCCGCACCCACTGGCTCCGTGATACCGGGGCCGCCATGTCCCCCTTTGCCGCGTTCCTCTTCCTGCAAGGCTTGGAAACCCTGCACCTCCGCATGCCCCGGCACTGCGAAAACGCGATGAAGGTCGCTACGTTCCTTGAGAACCACGACGCCGTGGAGTGGGTCACCTACCCCGGCCTCAAGTCGCACAAAGACTACGAAAACGGGCAGAAGTACCTTCCGGCGGGCCAGGGCGCGATCCTCGGCTTCGGCATCAAGGGCGGGAAAACCGCCGGCCAGAAGTTTATCGACGCCTGCGAGCTCTGCTCCCACCTCGCCAACATCGGCGACGCCAAAACCCTGGTCATCCACCCCGCCAGCACCACCCACCAGCAGCTCAGCGAAGACGAGCAACGCCGCACCGGCGTCCGCCCCGAGTACGTCCGCGTCAGCGTCGGCATCGAGGACATCGACGACATCCTCGCCGACCTCGAACAGGCGCTGGCGAAGGCGGTTTAATCGCGGGTGGCGGTACTCCCGATGAAGCGACGCGGCTTCGCCGCGCTCCCTCAATGAAGCGACGCGGCTTCGCCGCGCTCCCCGGAGCGCGGCAAAGCCGCGTCGCTTCCTATCCTATCTTTCTATAGCTCGATGGTGTTGCCTTTGCATCGATACAATGGACGTGGAGAGACAGCCGGCAAACCCCTGTATCACGCCATGACCGCCCTCGCCACCCAGCCCGCCGCCCCGACGATCACCCCCGAGGCGATGCTCACGATGCCCGAGGCGCGGCACGCCGAGCTTGTCAATGGCACCCTGTTGGTGAAACCCGGCATGAGCCGCGAAAGCAGCCTGGTCACCACGCAGTTGATCTTCAGCCTGATGCTGTTCCTCCGCGAGCAGCCGCTGGGGCGTGTGATGGAGACGCAGGCGACATACCGATGTTTCGACCACAAGCCCAAGCAGGTCCGTCGGCCCGACGTGTCGTTCGTGCTCCACGACCACCTCGCGCCGGACTCGTTCCGCGGGAACATCCGTCAACCGCCGGACCTGGTCGCGGAGGTGGTTTCGCTGCACGACACGTTCTCGGCGATCCAACACCGCGTCGACGCCTTCAGGAGGTCCGGCGTCCCGTTGATCTGGGTGATTGATCCCCTCAACCGCCTCGCTCAAGCTCATCGCGGCAACGTGGGCCGGCTGATCACGGCGGACGGCGAGCTCGACGGCGAGCCGGTGTTGCCCGGCTTCCGCTGCCCGCTGGCGGAGCTGTTCGCGGGCCTGCCCGAGCCGACGTGGGAGGAAGACTCCCGAGAGGGTACCGACGAAGCACGACCGCAATAGAATAGCCGCGGCCTGTTAGGCCGCGGCTAGAGCAGACCCAGTTCATGTGTAGCGGGTGCCACACCTTGGCCGCTCGGCGCCAAGGTGTGCGACCTGCCGCACACCTTGACGCAAAGCCGTCGAGGTGTGGCACCGCCGGACCGGTAGCCGCTACATATGACTTTTGTTCGCTCTAGAGCGAGCGCTGGTTTCTCCGCCATAGCCGCGACGCTACGCGTCGCGGCTACTGGAGAAAGTTCACCTTTCTCGCTTTAGTGAAGCCGCGAGCTCGTCGTGGTGCCAACGGTTTGACAACCCGGCTAAACCGGGGCCCCTACCGTTTCTGCTGCTTGGCCCGCTCGTCGTTGAAGAACTTGCGGGCCTCGCCGACGAGGTAGAACGAGCCGGTGACGACGATCAGGTCCTCGCGGCTGACGCCCTTGGCCGCGGCCTTGAGCGCCTCGGGCAGGCTGCTCGCGGTCTGGGCCATCTTGTGCGACAGGTCGTTGAACCGCCGCATCAGGTCGTCGGGTTCCTCGGCCTTGGGGTTGGCCTTGGCGCGGGTGAAGATCACCTTGTCCGCGCCGAGCGCGACCTGCTTGAGCATGCCGGTGATGTCCTTGTCCTGCCCGCAGCCGAAGATCATCACGAGGCTGTCGTAGGTGATGTGGGCGCCCAGGCTCTTGGTCAGGGCGGTGATGGAAGCGGCGTTGTGCGCCCCGTCCACGATGACGCGGGGGTGGTGGTGGACCTCTTCCATGCGGCCGGGCAGGTCGGTGGCGGCGAGGCCGGCGATGACCTTTTCTTCGGGCAGGACGAAGCCGTGGGCTTTGAGCTTGTCGAGGATGGCTAAAGCGAGGCCGCAGTTGTGAGCCTGGTGCTCGCCGCGGAGGGGGACGGGCAGGTGCTCGAACCGCGACGCCTCGGTGGTGAGGCAGACGCGGGTGTGCGGGCCGAGCTCCTTGTTCGCCTCGAAGCGGTAGGAGAAGTCGAGCTCCTTGCCGGTGAACTCAAGCGGGGCCCCGACGGTCTCGGCGACCTCGCGGAGCACGGCGGCGGCCTCGTTGTCCTGCACGATGGAGATCGCTGGCACGCCGGGCTTGAAGATGCCCGCCTTTTCCCGAGCGATCTCGCCGAGCGTGTTGCCCAGGAGCTGGGTGTGGTCCATGGACAGGCCCGTGATCGCGGTGACCAGGGGCGTGACGCAGTTGGTGCAGTCCAGCCGCCCGCCGAGCCCCGTCTCGAGCACGACGATGTCGACCGCCTGCTCGGCGAAGTGCAGGAACATCGCGGCGGTGAGGATCTCGAAGAACGTCAGCGGGCTCTCGTCGCCGAACTCCGGCTCGACGTCGGCGATTTTCTTGAACTGCTCGGCGGTGTCGGCGTAGCTGATCATGTGGCCGTTGATCGTGATCCGCTCGCGCAGGTCGATCAGGTGCGGGCTGGTGTACAGCCCGACGGTGTAGCCGCAGGCCTGCAGCATCGACGCGGTCATCGCGCAGGTCGAGCCCTTGCCCTTGGTCCCGGCGACGTGGACGGCCTTGATCTCGTCCTGCGGGTTACCCAAGAGCTCGAGCAGCCGGCACATCCGCTCGAGGCTGAAGGTCTTGCGGTCGTAGCGGACCAGGCGCTGGCGTTCGTGGTCCACGTGCTCGTAGAGCCAGCGGAGGGCGGTGGTGTAGTTGGTGATCTTCCCGGCCGACTCGGCGACCTCCGCGGTCTTCACCAGGGTCTCGGCGGTGCGGCGTTGGGGGGGGAGTTCCGCCGGTTTGTTCGGCTTACGCTTGGATTTACGAGAGGTCGAAGGCATAAGCCCACCAGCTTAGCGGAAGGCGGGGGAAAGTCAATCTATACGATCTAAGGCACACCCCGCACGGGTTTTACGCCATTAGCGAGATCTATGTGGCTACTCCTTCTCCATCTGCTGAACGTCTTTCAGCACATCGACTGTCCCGTGTTGACCACACCAGTGATGCACATAGTCCCAGTCGATCCGATTGGCCTGAACTTCCAAGATGTCTCGCACGTCCTGCCGATCTTTGAGCCGCTTCCACCGCAGCTTCTGGATGATCACGTCCTCGACCGTCGGCAGATACACCGGTGGATCGTCCTCATCATCCAGCACCCGCCGTCGGAACCGCTCCTGGTCGTGTGCGTCACTACTCAGCAGGAACAGTTCCAGTGTGAAGTCGTCATCCCGATGACGGAAGACGAACTTGGTGGTCATGAACTTGGTCTCGAATCCGAGTTGATCGTCCATCCGGTACATCGGTGCGAGGGCCTCGCGGATGGCGTCGATGCGGTCGTCGCTTTGGATGACGAAGTCGGCGTCCTTGGTGAAACGTGGCACGCCGTAGTACATGGAGGAGAACGAGCCGACGAGCAAATAGCCGACCCCGACGTTGTTAAGCGCGGCAACTGCCTGTTGAGCGTAATCGGGGGCGGCCACTGCTTTATCCGTCCGTAATGTCACGCAGCTTCAGCCGTTTGTCGAGGAGTTGCCGTTGGGTCCGGAGATCGGCGTCTGGGTGCTGGTGCCGGACCCCCCGCATCATCCAGCGCCGGCCTATCGCGTAGAGGGTATCGCCCGAAAACATGCGGTCGCGTGGCCGAGTCGCCCGAGCACGCTCAATCCGCTCACGGCGTAAAGCCTTTAAAGCAACGGCATCAGGGGGATTGGGATGCATGCATCTTTCCGAACAGTGAAGGTGGGCCGTAGTTGGACCACGAACGATCAGGACGTTAAGCCTCCGCTTCCGCCCGCCGCAACTCAGCGATCCGCCGGCGGACCTCCCGCTTCACTATGGCGTCATCGGCTTCGGGCTCATCGATGAGTACGCCCCACGCCAGTCGATCCCGCAAAGCATCAAATAATTTAGCGCCCGCCAACGCGCGGCTTACGGCATCCATCGCAATGGCCTGCTCGGCTTTGCTGCGCTCAATATCAGCCAGAAGTTCCACGTTCGGTTGAGCCATCGCGGGCATTGTATCGGCCACCTCACCCGATCCGCTGCTGCCCCTGCATGTGCGGCCGGAGCACCTCGGGGACGGTCACCGAGCCGTCGGCGTTCTGGTACATCTCGAGGATCGGGATCAGGAGCCGCGGGCTCGCGGCGACGGTGTTGTTGAGGCTGTGGCAGAAGACGGTCCGCCGGCCCTTGGGGTCGGCCGGGTCGCGGTAGCGGAGGTTGAGCCTGCGGGTCTGGTAGTCGTACAGGCGGCTGGCGGAGTGGGTCTCGCCGTAGCCCCCGGACGTGTCGGTCGTGCCCTCGGGGTCGGCCGGTCTCGCTGCCCGACTGGGCATCCAGCATTCCAGGTCGATCATGTCCGCGTTCTTCGGGCCCAGGTCGCCGGTGCAGCACTGGAGCAATCGGTACGGCAGGCCGAGGCGTTGCAACAGCGTCTCGACGTACCCGATCATTTTGGCGTGCCAGTCGCGGCTGACCGCTTCGTCGGCCTCGCAGATGACCACCTGCTCGACCTTGTCGAACTGGTGGATGCGGTACAGCCCGGCCGTGTCCTTGCCCGCCGACCCCGCCTCGCGGCGGAAGCAGGTGCTGACCGTCGTGTACCGCAGCGGCAACGCCTCGGCGGGGAGGATCTCGTCGGCGTGATAGGCCATCAATCCGACTTCACCGGTGCCGGTGAGGGCGAGGCCGCCCTCTGCGGTGGGGTTGGCGACGTCGTAAACCTGTTCGCGGCCGTGGGGAAAGAACCCGGTGCCCACGAGCGTGTGGTGCCGCACGAGGCAGGACGCGGAGAGGGGGGTGAAGCCCATCTCGGTGGTCATCAGGTCGAAGGCGTAGCGCAGCACCGCCTGGTGGAGGCGCATGCCGTCGCCGACGAGGACGTAGCTGCGGCTGCCGGCGATCTTGACGCCCCGGGCGAAGTCGACCAGGCCAAGCGACTCGCACAGCTCGGCGTGGCTCTTCGGCTTAAAGCCGCGCTGCTCGGCAAAGCCTATGGAAGGGTCGAAGGCGTCGGTGTTCCACCGCCTGACCTCGACGTTATCAGCTGCGGTTGCCCCCACGGGCACGTCGGGGTCCGCGGGCTGTGGGACCTCGAGCCACAGGGCGTCGCGGGCCGCCTCCGCCCTTTCTAAGTTCTCACCCGCGAGCTTGCCTTGACGTTTCAGATTCAGCGAGTGTTTCATCGCGTGTATCAGGGCAAGATGGAACTCGTTACACCGACGGATCTCTCGATTGGCAGCTTGATGCGATAGCCTCTCGCGCAGTGATGCTGCCGCTCGCATCGCAAAATCAGGTAGTAAAGAATGAGGAGCCGAGCTGTCTTCTGGCTCCTGATCTGCGCCAGGTATTTGCTTGAGGACTCGATTCCAAGTCGCTCGTGCTTCACCAATCACTTTGCCGATTGCGTTCTGTTCCGCCGCGAGGGTCTGCTGCTCGGTTTGCAGGGCGCGGACGGTTTCGTCGAGCGAAAGCAGCGCGTCGATATCGACGGGGCTGCGTTTGTCCGCCGCGCCCTTGCGGTACTTCTCGGGGTTCGCCCGGAGGTCTTTGAGGTCGATCATGTGGCGGATGGTAAAGGACGTGGCGCGGGGTTGCCGCACCGTCGAAGTAAATGAAGCGGCGCAGCAGCCGGGACGCTACGCGTCTCCGGGGGGGCCGGGGACGCGTAGCGTCCCGGCTAGCTGACAAAAACTGAGGTCACGGTCACGCTTGCGGGGCGCGGTCGGGCCGGTTGAACCAGCGCCGGACCGCGGCGCGGGCGGTGGCGAGGCGGACGCGTCGACGGAGGCGGCGGAGGGCCGGGTCGTGCGGGGCGAGGGCCAGGCCCCGGGCGACGCGGGCGGCGGCGCGGGGCAGGTCGCCGCGGGAGAGGTGCAGCCGGGCGAGGAGCGTCAGCGCCCCGAGGTGGTCCGGGTCGAGGTTAAGGCAGCGGCGGCAGTCGGCGAACCCCGCGGCGGTGTCGCCTTGAGCGAGCCGCGCCACGCCGCGGTGGTGCAGCGCCGCGGCGTACGCCCGATCGTCGTCGAGCAGGAGGTCGCTCGCGCCGTCGACCAGCGGGGTGAGCAGGCGGACCGCCTCGTCCGCCATCGCCGCGGCGACGAGTGCGGCGGCGAGGTCGAGCACCTGCACCGGGCTGTGCCCCTCGCGCCGCAGCTCGGCGAGGAGCATCGCCCGGCAGCGTTCGCCGTCGCCCCGCCGCCGGGCGAGGCGCGCCAGCGCGAGGTGCACGCCCGGCCGGTCGGGGTCGAGCCGCCGCGCCTGATCGAGCCGGTCCCGCGCCGCGGCGAGGTGCCCGCCCCGCAGGGCCATCTCGCCGAGGCGGTGGTGGGCCCCCGCCAGGGACGGGTCGACGTTCAGGGCCCGGCGGAGCTGCTCGCCCGCCTCGGCCGGGCGATCCATCTCTAACAGCAGGTCGGCAAACTCCAGCAGCACGTCCGCCTCGTCGGGCGTCAGGCGGAGCTGGCGCTGGTAGTGCCGCCGGGCGCGGAACGGCTCGCCGCGCCGCCGGCAGAGCTCGGCGAGTTGGCGGTGCACCGCGTCCCGCTCGGGGTCCAGCCGCAGGGTCTCGTTCCAGCACCACGCCGCCCGCCCGTCCTCGCCACGGGCCGCCAGCGACCGGCCGAGCGCCTCGAACGCGTCGATGCACCCGGGGTCCGCCTGCAGGGCGAGGTAGAACATCACCTCCGCCTCGTCGTGCTCGCCGAGGGCGGCGTGGGCGCCGATCCGCATCGCGTAGCCGTCGGGCAGGCCCGGCTCGGCGCGGCTGACCTCCTCGAGGGTGGCGATGGCCTCGCGGTGCCGCCCGGCGTGGCCGAGGTCCGCCGCCAGCCGCAGCATCACCTCCACGTCCGCCTCGCCGGGTTCCAGGCAGTTGGCCAACGCCTCGGCCGCCTCGTCGTAGCGGCCCAGCGCCTCGAGGGTGAGGCCCAGGCCGTAGAGCCACTCGCGTTCGCCCGGCCGGCGGTCGAGCGCCTCACGCAGCGCCTCGAGCGCACGCTCCCACTGCCCCGCACGGAAGAAGCGCTGGGCCCGGGCGGCGTGGTGCTCGGCGTCGTGCCAGGGGCTCATGTTCTCACCTCGAAGTGAGCGATGATACGGGGGAAGCGGCGGACGGGGGCGGGGCGGGGAACGTCTATGATGGCGGGCATCGGGCGGTGATCATTGTACCGCTTCCGGGCCGGACGGCGACCTCTGATCGGGTTGATATGCAAGTGAAACCGGCAGGGACATCGGGATCGCGTGGGGTGGTGGATGACCGGGACGCTGCGCGTCCCGGGCCGGGGACGCGTAGCGTCCCCGCTATTTTTCCGCTCGTGTTGGTGTTGGTGTTGGTGGTGGGTTGTCAGCCGTCGACGATTGGGGAGGGGCCGGTGGTGGTGGAGGTGGCGTCGTTGCCAGCCGAGGTGGGCGAATCGTATGTCAAGCTGACGGGGCCGGAGGGGGGGCTGGCGGAGCGGGCGTCGGCGGCGGCGGCTCTTATAAGGATGCAGAACGACGAGGCGGACCGGGCGCTGGCGGGGGCGCTGGGCGGGGATCAGGACCCGTCGGTGTGGCAGGCGGTGGCGCAGGCGGTGGCGGCCGAGCCGGTGCAGCCGCCGCGGGGGCTGTGGCGGCCGCTGCTGACGACGCTGTACCGGGTGGAGGACGCGCGGGTCGGCGACGTGGCGCGGGCGCTGGGGCGGTTTGATCAGGCGAGGCTGCGCGAGCGGCTGGTGACGGCGGCGGAGGACGCCGCATTGCCGGTGCGGGAGCGGCAGCGGGCGATCGCGGCGCTGGGGCAGCACCGGCTGCGGGGGGTGACCGAGCGGCTGCTGGTGCTGACCGACCCGGCCGAGCCCGCGGAGGTGCAGTCCGCGGCGTACGGCGCCCTGGCGGTGCTGTCGGGGATCGACCGCTTCGACGAGGACCGGGTGAAGTGGCAGCGGTGGTGGGACTACGCCCGGCTGCTTGACGAGAAGGATTGGCGGTTGCACCTCCTCGATAACTACGTGAGGCGGGTGGCGGAGCGGCGGGCGAACGACGACCAGACGGCCGAGAAGCTGCGGGACGCGGAGCGGGCGTTGTACCAGGCGTCGCCGGAGCAGGACCGGCCGCGGGTGCTGGTGTCGATGCTGTCGAGCGAGCTGGCGGCGACGCGTTCGCTGGGGCTGGACCTGGCCGAGACGAGGCTGGTGGCGGACGGGGAGTTTGACGAGGCGTTGCGGGCGGCGCTGCGGGCGCGGCTGGACGACGCGGTGGCGGACCTGCGTCGTCGGGCGGCGTTGCTGCTGCGGGACCTGGCGGACGAGCCGGCGGCGGACGCGGTGGAGGCGGCGCTGGTGGGGGACCGCGAGCACGTGAACGGGGTGCTGAGTGCGTATTTGCAGTTGATGGCGCGGCTGCCGCGGAAGGGGGCGATCGGGCCGGCGGAGGCGGCGTTGGACGAGCCGGCGGTGCGGGCGGAGGCGGCGGGGACGCTGGCGGCGATCTCGCGGGCGGGGCTGCTGCCGCCGAAGGCGGCGACGCGGGCGGCTGAGCGGCTGCGTTCGAACCTGACGCCCGGGGAGCGGCCCTCGCCGGAGGTGGTGACGCTGCTGGGCCGGGTGGGCGGGGCGGAGGACTGGCAGTTGGTGGAGGGGTGGATCGACTCGGCGGACCCGGTGGTGAAGCAGGCGGCGGCGCAGGCGTGGGCCGACTCGGACCGGTCGTTGTCGCTCTTGGCGGACCGGGCGGAAGACGCGGTGATCCAGCCGATCGTGATCGTGGCGGCGCGTCAGCGGGGGCAGGACCCCGACACGCTGCTGCGGCTGGCGGCGAACCGGCCGAAGCGGGTGCCGGCGGTGGCGGGGTGGGAGGACGCGTTGGTGGCGATGGCGGGGCGGGTCGAGCCGGGCGACGTGCTGCGGGCGCTGGAGGTGCTCAACGGTGACGAACGGGTGGCGCCGACGCTGCGGGAGCGGCTGCTGACCGCGGCGCTCGAGCCGCTGCACCGCGCCGGGGGGTTGGCCGCGGCGGAGGGCGACGGGTTTGATGTGCAGGTGCGGCTGCTGCTGGAACGGGCGCAGACGCGGCGGACGATGGGCAATGTCGAGCTGGCGCTGGCGGATTATCAGCGGCTGTACGCGGTGCGGCAGCGGCTGGACGCGGCGACGCGGGACGCGACGCTGCGCGGGCTGGTGACGGCCGACCTCGATACGAACCGGATCGACGAGGCGTTTGCGTTGGCGCGGGAGCTGTTTGATAACGAGGGCAAGCCCGGGGGGGCGGCGGCGGAGCCGGGCACGATGGACGACCCGCTGATGGGGGCGATGGTGGCGGCGGCGCGTCGCGAGGCGGAGCTGGGGCGGACGCGTCGGGCGCAGACGATATTGGACGAGATGCGGCTGCTTTTGGGTCCGCGGAGCCGGTCGATGAGCGACGACCTGGCGGGCCGGATCGCGGCGGTGGAGGCGATGGTGCGGTAGGGGGGGAGTGGCTCGGCGGGGACCGGTTGCCGCCGCGGGTTAGGCGAAGGACCGGGACGCGGCGTCGGCGTCGACCGCCGGGTCCACCACCCCCGCGGCGCGGAACGCGGCGCTGCGCCGCCGGCACGCGGGGCAGGTCCGGCAGGGCACCGATCCGCCCGCCGCACACGACCACGACGCCTCCCACGGCACGCCCAGCCCCGCGCCCAGCTCGATCACCTGGCGGTCGGTGTACCACAGCAGCGGGGCCTCCAGCCGCGGCACGTCGGCGAACTCGCAACCGGCGAGCTGCGTGCAGAGGATCCGCTGCTCGGTCGCCCGCGCCGTCGCGGCCGGCTCGGCCCGGCACGACAGGGGCCAAGTCACCGCCTCCGCCCGCTGCTCCGCCGCGTGGCCGAGCGCCGTGAGCAGCACCGCCGGGGTCGTGAGCGCCCCGGTGGGCAGCCCGTCGGGCGTCCGTTGCGCCGCCGCCCCAGCCCCGCGGAAGAGGTGGGGCAGGTGCAGCTCATCGACACGCTTGAGCTGGTAGTGGTCCGCCTGACGGTGCACGTGCTCGAGCCGCTGCGCCGCTGCGTCGCGGCCGTCGTGGATGAAGAGCGGCGTGACCCGCACCCGCTCGGGCCCGTCGAGCAGCCGCGCCAGCGCCACGAGGCTGCGCAGCCCCCCGCCGTGCAGCAGCATGTGGTGGGGGAGGCTGGCCATCACCGTCCCTATCGGCGGAAACTTGGACGCCGCGACAGCGGGGGGATCGGCCGCTGGCCGTTAGCCGCTGGCCGTGGGCAAGATGCGCGGGCTGCGTATCAACGTCGTCGCGGCTCCCGGTGACCGGACTGCAGAGATCAGGCAAATGCTGTTTCACGGGGGCCCTGGGGTGCCACACTGCATCCCGCCGCTCGGGGCGGGTGCGGTGTGCGGGTGTCACCGAGGCGTTACATCACTCGCAGCCGGCACACCGCACCCTCCGCAAAGCCTCCGGGATGCAGTGTGGCACCCCATCGTGCCACAGCTTTCAATCGCCAACGGCTAACGGCTGACGGCCAACGGCCAACGGCTACGAATCCCCACACGCTACACTCCGCGCATGGCCATCGTCGTCTTCGAACACCACCCCCTCGAGACCGCCGGCCGCCTCGGCACGGTCCTCAACGAGCTCGGACACCGCCTGGAGGTCTACCCCCTCCACGAGGGCGTCGACCTGCCGCCCGACCTCGACGGCGTCGACGGCGTCATCTCCATGGGCGGCCACGCCGACACCGATCAGGTGGATCAGCACCCCTGGATGCAGCCCGAGATCGACTACCTCAAATTGGCCCACTCCCAGAACCTGCCTGTCGTGGGCATCTGCCTCGGCTGTCAGCTCCTCGCCGTCGCCCTGGGCGGGGAGGTCGGCCGCATGGACGAGCCCGAGATCGGCTTCGCCGAGGTCAGCTCCAGCTTCTTCGGCTCGACCGACCCGATCCTCGCCGGCGTCCCCTGGACCACCCGGCAGTTCCACGCCCACCGCTGCCAGGTCACCAAGCCACCCCCCGGCGGCACGCCCATCCCCCTCGCCGGCTCCAAGCTCTGCAAGACCCAGTGCTACCGCGTCGGGCTCACCGCCTACGGCTTCCAGTACCACTTCGAGTGGACCCGCGACACCATCGACGCCGTCATGGACGACAACCCCGACTTCTACGGCTCGGGCACCCACGACCGCGACGCCATCCGCCGCTCCCTCGACGAGCACTACCCGATGTACCGCCACCTGGGCGACCGCCTCGCCAAAAACATCGCCACGCTCCTGTTCCCCATCGACAAACGCCTCGCCCCCACCGGCGAAGACGTCACCAACTTCCGCGCCTGACCCCACCCCCGCTCGCGCTTCCGCCTCGGCGTCGCTCGCTTCAGCGGGCGGCTCCACTACAATCCGTCTATGCCCGAACCCGCCGTCGTCACCCCCCGCGAGATGACCCTCGCCGAGTACCTCGCCTTCGAGGAGACCGCCCTCGAACGCCATGAGTTCCACGACGGCGAGGTCCTCGCCACGAGCGGCGGGACCTTCGACCACGCCCGCATCGGCACCAACCTGACGATCATGCTGGGCAACCGCCTCCGCGGCACCGGGTGCCAGAACCTCGGCAGCGATATGAAAGTCGCGACCGTCGAGACCAACCGCTTCGTTTACCCCGACGCGACCATCGTCTGCGGCCCGCCGATCTTCCATGAGGACGACCCGAAGCACACCACCATCATTAACCCCCGCGTGATCTGCGAGGTCCTCAGCCCCTCCACCGAGGGCTACGACCGCGGCGAGAAATTCAATAACTACCGCCGCATCGACACCGTCGATGAAGTCCTGCTCATCAGCCAGTCCCACCGGGCGGTGCAGGGCTTCCTGCGGCAGGACGACGGCACCTGGAGCCTCGCCGCGTGGGAAGGCACCGACGCCACCGCGCGGGTCCGCTGCCTCGGCATCGACCTTCCGCTCGTCGAGCTGTACGAGTTCACCGACGACCCCGCCGCCCCGGACCCCGCCACCGCCGACGACGCGGCGTAGCCCCCTTGCGAAGGCGGCGGGTTCGGGTATGCTGTACCGTCCGCCACGCCTCGGGGTGTAGCGCAGCTTGGTAGCGCGCCTCGTTCGGGACGAGGAGGCCGCAGGTTCAAATCCTGTCACCCCGATTGATCATGCCGCCGACCCCGCCCGGGTCGGCGGTTTTTTTTGTCCCCTTTTTGGTGCTCCGACAAGAAAATCGCGGCTCGGGTCCCCGACCACGCAAGCGGCGGCGGTTCCGGGGGCGGTTCCGGGGGCAGCGGGTATGCTCCGCGGCATGGGCTCACCCTCCCGTTCTTCCCGTGAAGCGTTGCTCTCGGTGGACCTGCCCCTGCCCAACGCGCGGCGGGGCAAGGTGCGGAACGTGTACGACGGCGAGACGACCGACGGGCGGGCGGTGACGGTGCTGGTGGCGACGGATCGGCTGTCGGCGTTCGACGTGGTGATGCCCACGGGCGTGCCACGCAAGGGCGAGCTGCTCACGGCGATGGCGGGGTTCTGGTTCGGGCTGATCGGGCAACACTTCGGCCGATCGTTGCCGCACCACCTCGTGTCGCTGGACGCGGAGGACCTGGCGGGGGTGAGCGACGAGCAGCGGGACGTGATCCGGGGCCGGGTGATGCTGGGGCGGCGTTGCCGGGTGATCCCGATCGAGTGCATCGCGCGGGGGTACCTGGCGGGGAGCGGGTGGGCGGAGTATCGGCAACGCGGCAGCGTGTGCGGGGAGCGGCTGCCGCCGGGGCTGCGGGAGGGCGAGCGGCTGGCGCAGCCGATCTTCACCCCGGCGAGCAAGGCGGCGAGCGGCCACGACGAGAACATCAGCTTCGGGCGGGCCTGCGAAGCGGTGGGTGAGGGGTTGATGCACACGCTGCGGCGGCACACGCTGGACGTGTATCAACATGCCCACGACCACGCGGCGGCGCGGGGGGTGATCCTGGCGGATACGAAGCTGGAGTTCGGGCTGCCGCTCGGCGACACCCCGGAAGCCCCGGACACCCCGGAAGCGCCGGACACCCCGGAAGCCCCGGCAGCCCCGGTCCGCGGGGGGGGGGTGCGGGGGGAGCCGATCCTGATCGACGAGGTGTTGACGCCGGACAGCTCACGGTTCTGGCCCGCGGAGGGGTATGCACCGGGCGGCCCGCAGCCGAGCTTCGATAAGCAGTTCGCGCGGGATTATTTGCAGTCGCTGGTGGACGCGGGGGCGTGGGACAAGCGCCCGCCGGGGCCGGCGTTGCCTTGGGAGATCATCGAGCGGACGGCGGGGCGGTACGCCGAGGCGTACGAGCGGCTGACGGGCGCGGCGTTCGATTTGTGACGGTGGCCATAGCCGCGACGCTACGCGTCACGGACCGCGCTGCGTAGCGACGCGGCTACAGGAGAACGTGGCGCGACAGACGTGTCACGCCCCGCGCCACGGGCCGGTGATGGCGAGGGTGATGCCGTCAGCCTGGATATTGGTAAAGAGGGTCGAGCCGTCGGGGCTGAAGCAGGCGCCGGCGAACTCGGACCCGGACAGGGCGTTGAAGGCGAGGGGGGAAAGTTCGCCCTGGGGGGTGACGCGGATGAGGCGGTTGCGGTGGCCGTTGTCCTCGCAGACGACGATGTCGCCCCAGGGGGCGAAGGTGAGGTTGTCGCCGTTCTCGAGGAGGTCGGTGTCGTTGGGTTCGAGGAAGAGCTCAAGGCGGCCGGGGTAGCGTTCCTCGTCGGCGGTGGCCTCGAAGCGGCTGGGGACGTAGCGCCAAAGCTGGCCCTTGCGGTTGCGTCCGCCGGTGGTGGTGCAGAAGTACACGCTCTGCCGCCCGAACCAGCACCCCTCGCCGCGGGCGAAGCGGGCCGCCCCCTTGGCCTGGGTCTGGTCCCGCAGGTCGTCGTCGGGGGCCTCGACATTCTCGACGTCGACCCAGCGGACGGGCATCGGGGTGTGGGCGGGGGTCTCGGCGGTGCTGCGGTCGTGGGCGTTCATGGTGGTGAACGCGGACCCGGAGCGGTACTTCGCCGCCTCCTCCTCGCTGATGTCGGCAAGCCAGTTGCGGCTGTCATGCCCGGGCTTGTCGACCAGCGCGAGGGCCTGGAGCCGGCCGCCCCGGGCGAGGTGGCCGGGGGTGTGGGGGATGAAGCGGTAGAACGAGCCGTCCTGCCGGTCCTCGGTGAGGTAGACGACGCCCGAGTCGGGGTCGACGGCGCAGGCCTCGTGGTTCATGCGGCCCATCGCCTTGAGCGGCAGCGGGTCGGCGGGGGCGACCTCGGCGGACGCGGGGACCTCGAAGACGTAGCCGTGGTCCTTCTCGTTACGGTCGCCGGCGGTGGTGACCGTCTCCTCGCAGGACAGCCACGAGTTCCACGGGGTGGGCCCGCCCGCGCAGTTGCGTTCGGTGCCGAGCAGGGACATGTAGCGGCGGTGGACCCGGCCGGTGCGGGTGTCGTAGACGGTGGTGGTGCACCCGCCGAGGGCGGGGGTCTGGTCGTGGCCGCGGTCGTAGATCTTGGCGGGGTCGGGGGTGCCGAGGCGCTCGAGCGACCAGCCGTACGGCCCGAGGCGGCGGAGCGTCGGGTCGACCTCGTGGTTGCAGATGTGGAGGGTCAGGCCGTCGGGCCCGGGGAACGCGGCCGCGCCGTCTTGCTTGCCCGGGACGAGCAGGCCGTCGTCCATCTCCATGCCGATGCGGGAGATCACGCGATAGGAAAAGCCCTCAGGCAGGTCGAGCACGCGCTGCGGGTCGGGGACGAGCGGCCCGTAGCCTTGGGAGTCGGGCCGGGTCGCGGCGGCGCCGTCGGCCAACGCTTCGGAGGCGAGGCGGAGGCCCGCGAAGCCGACGGAGACGGCGGCGGCGGAGCGGATGAACGAACGGCGAGAGAGCGGCTGTGGCATGGGCGGATGATAATCCTGCCTCCGGGGGGGAAGCAGCCCCTAACACAGATTTCGCAGATGCCGCAGACGGCGGACGCAGATTAAGAAGCGTGCCCATACCAGGAGACTTCTAGGGTTCTCCGGATATCTCACGCAACTTCAGTCGTCGGGAGAACGCAGTTGATCGCCCTCGCTCTGGCTTCTTTTTGCAAATCTGCGACTTCAATCTGCGTTCTCTACGTAATCTGCGTTCGAGGCTGTTTGGCTTTTCAGCCGCCCTCATCTACACTCCCCGGCCCGTTGGCCCGCCCCGTGTGGCGGGCCTTCCAAACCGCGACGGCCCGCCCGAGATGATGCCATGAGCCAGTTCCAGACCTTCAACAACACCCCGCCCGCCAAGGTGGTCTTCACCTCCAGCAACGGCACGACCTTCGTCGACTACAAGAACAGCGAAGACCTTCGCCGCTACCTCACACCCAACGGCAAGATCCAGGGCCGCAAACGCACCGGGCTCAACGCGCGGGAGCAGCGCCTCCTCGCCCAGGCGATCAAGCGGGCCCGGTACATGGGCCTCCTGCCGTTCACCTCGGCGACGCTCTGACGCCGGGGTCGATGCCGACGTCAAAGGTGGGCATTCTCTCCGCTGATACATCTGCGTCCGCCCCGACCACGCCCCTCCGTGCGGACGCTTGCGGTCCGCGGCGCACCTGCACCACCCGCCCCGCCCCGACCCGCTGAATCGAATCGGGGACCCCGACATCAGCGGCGGACCGGGGGATATTCCCCAGAAATTGTAGATTTTTTATCTCCGGACGCCGCTCCCGGGTGGGGTTGCCCCGCGGGGCGATCTGCATTATGCCCAGGCTGATCGCCCCTGGCGCTAGCGCCAGGCAGGATTTCTGGTGCGGCTAGCCTCCGGTGAGGGTAGCACCGCGGCTTCTCAGGCTTCATACACAAAAAATCAACACCTTGGGGGATGATGCCGATATCCCTAACACCTCGTACCGAGGCAACCGCCGGTAGCCGTACCTGTTACGGCCGCCCGACGGGTCGGAACACGACGGTTGGTGATGTTGGCGACATGCGGTCGCCGCACAGCCCGCCGGATCGGAGCGCAAAAAAAACCCCGCGTCGCAGCTATCCCATTGCGACGCGAGGCTGGGGCCAGACGACCCGACCCACAAAGTTCTCCCAACCGCCCGTTGATCCAGGCGTTGCGGCGAAAGCGGTCCAAGGCTTCCACCCGAGCGGGCTCCCTATCCCGGGGCCCGCTTATTTATTCAGTTTTGACGATATTCCCGGAGTTCATGCGCTTTTCCCGGTCCTCACGATTGTCCACTCGCACCACATCCACCCCGGGGCGGCACGCGGCCGGCCACGACGACAATGCACAGCCCACGCCCGCTGGGGCGTCGGCTCTGCCGGGTTACTACTCGACGGGCCCCGCGTGCGGCGGCGGCCATTCGTTTAGTCATCCGTCGCGGGGCGGTTTACGACCGGCCCCCTGACTCAGGGGGTACATCGGACGGTCGGTCCGCGGGCCATGAAGTTTTTCGCGGGCGTGTTCTGCCGGTGGGTACCGATCTTTCTATGATGGCTGCGGAGCATTTCGGAGAAAGGGCCGACGGGTGCATTGGCGTGACTGATCGGGCAACCAAGGGACAGCTTGAGGCGGCGGTGAGCCGCGCTATCACCCGCTTCGAGCGTGAGTTCCGCGGCCGGGGCCCGCGTCAGGTCCGTGCCCGGCTGGCCGGGGCCGAACTCCGCGTCGACCTCAGCGGGACGATGACCGCCTTCGAGCGGCGCTGCGCCGACGTGCTCGACGCCGCGCAAGGCCACCGCGTGCTCAGCGAGCTCAACCGCCAGCTTATCGAGGCCGCCCGACCGGCTCTCGAGGCGGTCATCCGCGACCTCACCGGCCGCGCCGTGGTCGCCATCGAGTACGAGATCGACACCGCCCGGGACGAGGAGACCCTGGTCTTCCTGCTCGACGCCCCGCCCCCGGTCCGCGCCAAGGGCGAAGCCCTGACCGCCGCGGGGTGAGCGCCTACGCCTTCTCAGAGCCGGGAGCGTGAGCGACCGGGACGCGTTCGTGCCCCGACCACCGGTCGTTCACGCTCCCGGCCCCGATCCGTCGTGCTGCGCGCCTAACGTCCCAACCCGCGGCCCCCGCTTGACGCGAACCGCTGTTTTTGCCACACTACCCGGCTCGACCCAGCCCCCCGAACCCCCACCCCCGGTCCCGCCATGCCCCTTTCCGATATCCAGCCCGGCACGCCCGTGACCGTCAAGGTCGTCAAGCAGCCGACCAACGCCGCCGCGTCCAAGACCCTCGCCCGCCTGCTCGGCAAGGACCCCGGCCACGCCGCCGAACAGAAGCGCCACGCCAAGGTCCGTAAGCGGGCCCAGTGGAAGAGCCCCCGCGGCGGCCGCTGGCGCGTCTGGGAGTCCCGCCTCGCCAAGCAACGCCCCGTCACCGGCTCCGCCGGCGAATCCGGCACCCTCACCGCCACCTACGACGTCATGAACGACCTCCGCAGCGTCGAACGCTTCGTCGTGGTCACCCCCGCCGCCTGATCTTCCTCCTCCCGGTCTAGCGGTGGGCGTCAGCCGCGACTTCGTCGAGCGTCACCCCATGCCGCCGACCTTCCGTGTTCGGGCGTCGAACGCTAAACTGTAGGGATGTCCGCGCTTACCGTTCCATCTCTGATCTCTGTCGACGACTACCTTGCCGGTGAGGCCGACGCTCGGGTGAAGCACGAGTACGTCTCCGGCCGCGTCTACGCGATGGCGGGTGCGAGGAATCAGCACAATCTTGTGTGCATGAATTTCTACATCTCGGTCGGGTCACGCCTCCGCGGCAAGCCTTGTCAGGCCACCACTTCCGATGTCAAGGTCCGCATTAGAAACTCGAACGACACGCGGTTTTACTACCCCGACGCGATGGTGGTTTGCGAGCCGAACCCGCCGGGCGAGGTCTATCACGATCGGCCGGTCGTGATCGCCGAGGTGTTGTCGGCCTCGACGCGTCGCATCGACGAGGGCGAGAAACTGCAGGCCTACCTGGCGATTGAGTCGGTGAAGACGGTGCTGCTGATCGAGCCGGATCGGCCCTCGGTCACCGTGTATCGTCGCCGGGCGGACGGGACGCCGGGATTCGATGCCGAGGCGTACGGCAAACTGCAGGCGTCGATACCGCTCCCCGAGGTCGATGCGTCGCTCCCGCTTCACGAGCTATATGAGCGCGTGGATCTCGGCTCTCAGGAGGGATGAAGCGGGCGGGCACCGGGACCGGCGGCCACCGCGCCATAGGGAGCTGGATCGCCGCGGCAGCGCGGACTACGATGCCGGCCGGTGAACGTCTCTCTTTCCAATATGGTGCTCGACAACGGCCCTTCCTCCGGAGCTGGGGGACAAGGCGGGGGTGCTGCCGCGGGCATCGAGTTCATCCGAAAGAAGAAGCCCGACTGGCTCCGCGCCAAGCTGCCCGGCGGCAAGGGCTACGCCGAGACCCGCAGCCTCGTCGACCGGTACCAGCTCCACACGGTCTGCGAGTCGGCGAAGTGCCCGAACCTCGGCGAGTGCTGGGCCCGTGGCACCGCGACCATGATGATCCTTGGCGACGTATGCACCCGCTCCTGCGGCTTCTGCAACATCGCCACCGGAAGGCCCCCCGAGTACGACCTCGACGAGCCCCGCCGCGTCGGCGAGGCGGCGGCGCTCATGCGGCTGAAACACATCGTCATCACCTCGGTCAACCGCGACGAGCTGCCCGACGGCGGCGCGGAAATCTGGGCCGAGACCATCCGCGAGATCCGACGCCACAGCCCCGGCACGTCGATCGAGGTCCTCATCCCCGACTTCTGCGGCGACTGGGACGCGCTGCAACTCGTCCTCGACGAACGCCCCGAGATCCTGAATCACAACATGGAGACCGTCCGGCGGATGTACAAGGCCGTCCGGCCGCAGGCGATCTACGAACGGTCCATCGAGCTGCTCCGCCGGGCGAAGGCGCAGGGCCTGACGGTCAAGACCGGCATCATGGTCGGCATCGGCGAGCGGGCCGCGGAGGTCGAGCAGTTGATGCACGACGTCACCGAGGGCACCCGCGTCGAAGGGATCAACCGTGACGACCCCGCGACCAACCGAGACCCGTTCGACACGCCCGACCCCGACCGCGCGCTGCCGAGCGGGGCCCGGCTGAAGCGGGACGTGACGGGCAAGGCGAAGCCCGCCCTCGGCGAGAAGCTCCGCCGCGGCGGCGTGCTGGTCAGCCAGACGACCAACCCGTACTGGGGCCACGCCGCGCCGGCCGCCGCGCCCGGCGCCGCCGCACGCATCGCCGCCGCCTCCTACCCCCACGCAACCTACCCCGGCGTCCACGGCACGTGCGACATCCTCACCATCGGCCAGTACCTCCAGCCGACGCGCCACCACCTGCCCATCAGCGCCTGGGTCACCCCCGCCCAGTTCGTCGAGTACAAACGCCTGGCCGAGTCCATCGGCTTCCGCCACTGCGAGTCGGGCCCGCTCGTCCGCTCGTCCTACCACGCCGACGACCAGGTCCTGCAGATGCAAGACGTCGCGGCCCGGTAGCGGAACCTTATCGATGTGGATAACGCCATCGCTTGCGGTTTAGCGCCACCCCGCTTAACCGCAAGCGATCCGGCTGGATGCGGTGGCCGAGCGGCTGGCGGCGTCGGCGTCGTCGCGGCTGGCGGCCGTCCGCAACGTCGGGTTCAACGGCCAGCGCGTCTACCTCTACGCCGGCCGCGACACGACCTTCGTCTCCGACGCCGAGCCGGTGCCCGACGCGTCGAGCCTCGACCTGACGCTCAGCGTGCTGCGCAACGGGGCGGTCCTCGACGTGCTGCCCACCATCATCCGCGGCGGCGAGGAGGTCGTCGTCGCGGTCAAGGGCGACGTGATCAATGCCGCGACGGTTGACGGCGGTGGCGGTATCGACACGGGGTCGGCACCGGCCACCCAGCCGGCGAACCTGCAGGCCCCGGCCCGGGATACGGTGAACTATCGCACCACCGTCCGCCTCCCACGCGGCGGGGCGGTGGTCCTTAGCGGCGTGTCGGGCCTGCTCCAGAGCGCCGACGCCAACGACAGCGAGGTCGCCCTGTTGCTGCGGGTCCGGGTTATCGAGTGAACATCGGGATCACTCCCGGCGGCGCGATGCTGCCTGTTATGGTGCCGCCATGCCCCGAGCGGCGCCACGGCGATGAACGAACTACCGGCCAGCACCGATGACCGTCGCAGCGGCGGGGCCCTGCGGCACGTGCGGACGCTCAGGCTCGACCGGCCGCTGGCGCTGACGCTCGGCGGAACGCTGCGCGAGGTCGAGGTGGCGTATGAGACCTGGGGCACGCTCGACGCCGAGGCGTCGAACGCGGTGCTGGTCTGCCACGCGATCTCCGGCGACTCACACGCGGCCCGGCACGACGATCCTTCCGGGGGGGGCGATGAGCCCGGCTGGTGGGACGACCTGGTCGGCCCGGGCGGGGCGTACGGGATCGACACCACCCGCCTGTTCGTGGTGTGCAGCAACGTCCTGGGGGGGTGTCGCGGGACGACCGGGCCGGGCAGCGTCGACCCCGACACCGGCGAGCGGTACGGGGCGGGCTTCCCGCCGATCACGATTGCCGACATGGTCGAGGTCCAGCGCCGCCTCGCCGACCACCTCGGGATCGCGCGGTGGCGTGCGGTGGTGGGCGGGTCGCTCGGCGGGCACCAGGCGCTCACGTGGGCGACCGGCTACCCCGAGCGGGTGCAGACCTGCGTCGCCGTCGCCACCTCGCCGCGGCTCACCAGCCAGGCGCTGGCGTTCGACGTGATCGCCCGCAACGCGATCCAGAGCGACCCGCACTTCCACCAGGGGCTGTACTACGACCGGCCGACGCACCCCGACACCGGCCTCGCCATCGCCCGGATGCTCGGGCACATCACCTACCTCTCCGCCGGGGCCATGGACACCAAGTTCGACCCCGACCGCCACGACCCCCGCGACATCGCCACCGCCTTCGAGAAACGCTTCAGCGTCGGCTCCTACCTCGCCCACCAGGGCCAGAAGTTCACCGAACGCTTCGACGCGAACAGCTACGTGACGATCTCGATGGCGATGGACCTGTTCGACCTGGGGCGGTCGCGGGAAGCGTTGATGGCCGCCTTTCGGGCGGAGGGATCGGGGATCGGGGATCAGGGATCAGGAGTCAGGGATCGGGGATCGGGGATCAGGGATCAGGGGTCGGGCCCCGAGCCGACAACCCCGCCTTCCCGGTCCCCGATCCCCGATCCCCGGTCCCTTCCGCCAGATTTCCTGCTGGTCAGTTTCAGCAGCGACTGGCTGTTCACCCCGCGGCAGTCGCGGGACCTCGTCAACGCGTTAACGGCGCTCGGCCGGCCGGTGACGTACGCCGAGATCACCAGCGACGCCGGGCACGACGGGTTTCTACTCCCGGGCGAGATCGCTCAGTACGGCCCGCTCGTCGCCGCGAAGCTCGGCGCGGTCGACGCGTCCGAGCCGGCGCTGCTCACCGCCGACCGGCGCGTGATCGACCTGGTCCCCGCCGACGCGAGCGTGCTGGACCTGGGCTGCGGCAGCGGCCGGCTGCTCGCGGCGCTGCAGCGCCGCGGCCACACCCGCCTCGTCGGGGTCGAGGTCGCCCAGGACCGCATCATCGCCGCCGCACGGCGCGGGCTCAACGTCATCGACTACGACCTCAACCGCGGCCTGCCCGCCTTCACCGACCGGCAGTTCGACGTCGTGGTCCTCAGCGCCACGCTGCAGGCCGTCGAGAACGTCGAGGCCCTGTTCGACGAGATGCTCCGCGTCGGGCGGCGGGTCATCATCAGCTTCGCCAACTTCGCCTACCGCGCCCTGCGTGAGGATTACGTCGAGCGCGGCCGCTCGCCCCGCGCCCCCGGCGAGTACGACCACGCCTGGTTCAACACCCCCAACCGCCGCTTCCCGAGCATTGCGGATGTGCAGGACCTGTGCGAACTCAAGGGCGCCACGATCCACGACGCGGTGTACCTCGACACGGCCGCGGACCGCGTGGTCGGGCCCGACGACGACCCCAACCTCAACGCCGACACCGCGGTGCTGGTGATCAGCCGGTGAACCGTGCGTTTACCGCCACCGTCCGCTTGCGGTTAGCGCGCGCGACGCTAACCGCAAGCGTTGCGTTTCGATCAATGCTCGGATCGCGGACCGGGGTCGGGTGATGGGTGGTGTGGCGGGGGGCCGATAAAGAGGGATGGCCCGGACGTATCGGTTGCTGGATGAGCTTGAGCGGGAGGCGGGTGATGGGCTGACGGGCCGGGCGTGTCTGGATCGGGCGTTGGGGGCGGCGCTGCCGACGGCGGGGGCGGTGGGGCGGCGGCGGCTGATCGGGCGGCTGCTCGAGCGGGGGCACCCCGCGGGGCTGCGGTCGCTGGTGGTGCGGTACCGGCAGCTTGACGCGGCAGACCGGGAGCAGCTTCTAGGGCAGGTCGGCCGGCTGCACAAGCCGATCCGCGAGGCGGCGACGCGGGGCGACGCGGCGGCGGTGGCGAACGCGCTGCACCTGATCGAGGACGCCGGGGATGCAACGCTGGCGTACCTGGTGACCGACCGGCTGCGGCACGGGGAGGCGGCGCTGCGCGAGCAGGCGGCGCGGTGCCTGCTGGGCCTGGCGGAGGCGGCGGGTTTCAGCGGGGTGGGGATCGAGGAGATGCGGGCGGCGGACGTGGCCGAGCTCTGCCGGGCGGTGGAAGAGGCGGTGGCGCGGTTCGCGCACCACGGGCACGACGCGGTGCTGCGGGCGATGCTGATGTTGACGCCGCGGCCGATGCCCGCGGCGTACGGTGCCCTGGCGGACGCGGAGCACGCGGCGACGGGCCCGATGCGGCGGGTGCTGGCGGGGGCGGACTCTCCGGGGGTGCGGCGGGGGCTGGTGGCGATGCTGGCGGTGGACACGTGCAGCGGCGCGGCGGCCGCGGGGCTGCGGCGGTGTGCGGCGGAGGGGACGCTGGACGGGGCGCTGGTCGGGCAGGAACACCTGCTGGACCTCGGCGCGGTGCGGCGGGGGTTGGCTAAGTCGGGCGAGGCCGGGGGGTTGTTGGTGGAGGCGGCGGCACGGGCCGGCTGGTCGGCGGAGGCGAGGCGGGCGTGGGTGGCGTGGGTCGGGGCGCTGCCGCTGTCCGACGACGAGCGGGCGGAGCGGTGGATCGAGGCGCTCGACGACGCGGACGAGGGGGTGCGGCTTGGGGCGGCGGTGCGGCTGATGGCGCTCGGCGAGGCGGCGGAGCGGGGCGGTGTGCGGGAGGTGGCCGCGCGGGTGCGGGGTGCCGTGGCGGGGCTGGCGGGGGACGGGGACGGGGCGGTGGCGCGGCTGGCGGTGGCGTGGTGCCTGGCGCGGGACGGGGGGAGCGGGGGGGACGGGGGGCTTGGGGTGCGGGAGGTCGCGGCGTTGGCACGCGCCGGGGGGGCCGGGGGCACCGGGGGGGTGGGGGGCGCGGCGGGGCGGGGGGCGCGGCTGCGGCTGGGCCCGCTGGCGTTCGGGCGGCTGTGGGAGTCCTGGCCGGGGCTGTCGTCGGCGGAGCGTCGCGGCGCGGCGGGGGCGCTTTTGAAAGTTGACCCCACGGCGCGGCCGCGGCTGGCGGCGCTGGCGGGGCAGAGCGGCGTGGCGGCGCACCGGGCGCGGGAGGTGCTGGCGAGCCTGGGGGTGGAGGTCGACAAGACCGACGACGACGTCGCCGCCGCCGGCACGGTCGCCGCTGGGGCATTTGAGCCGATGGCGTTACCGGCGTACGCCGCCTCGGGGGCCGCGTGAACCACCTGCTGTACCTGCCGATCGCCCTGCTCGCCGACGCGTCCACCGCTTCCGGGGGCGGGGGCACTTCCGGGGGCGTTCCCGGGGCCGGGGCCGGCGGCTCGCGCCTCTTTACCGGGGACCCGTCGGCCGTCGGCCGCCACGCCATGGAGGACGGCAGCCGCCTCGACCCAACGTGGATCATCCCCGTCGCCGGCGTGTTCATGGTCCTCTTCAGCGCCCTCTCGCTGGTGAGCTTCTACCGCCGCCACCGCCGCGACCCCCACCCGCTGCAAATCTACAACCGCCTCGCCAAGGGCCTGGGCCTGGGCCGCCGCGACCGCCTGCTGCTCTGGCGGATCGCCCGGGCCACGGGCCTGCCCGACCCCATCGCCCTGATGCTCTGCCCCGTGACGCTCCGCCACCACGCCCGGGACCTCGTGCAACCCTTCGGCCGCACCCACGCCGCGGCCGTCCTCCACCGCGTCGCCTCCGTCCGCCGACGCCTCTTCCCCCCACCTATACTGGCCCCATGATGCTGGAAACCGAAGCCAAGATGCGGCTGACCGACCCCGACGCCCTCGTCGCGAAGCTGCAGGAACTCGACGCCACCCTCGCCCGGCGGCTGCTCGAATCGAACACCTATTTCGACGCCCCCGACGGCCAACTCAAGAGCACCGACCAGGGCCTGCGCGTCCGCGTCGAGGTCGACCAGGACACGCAGAAGCACAGTGCCGTCATCACCCACAAGGGCCCGCGGGTGCAGGGCAAACTCAAGAGCCGCAGCGAGACCGAGGTCGGCGTGAGCGACCCCGCCGCCGCGGCCGAGGTGCTGCAGGTGCTCGGCTATCAGCCGGTGCTGACCTTCGAGAAGCGGCGGACGCGGTACCTGCTCGACGGCTGCCGCGTGGAGATCGACACGCTGCCGCACCTGGGCACGTTCGTGGAGATCGAGGGTTCGACCGAGGAGGGCGTGCTCGCGGTCCGCGAGCGGCTGGGCCTGGAGGACGTGCCCCTGATCCGCGCGAGCTACATCGCCATGCTGCTCACCCACCTGCGCGAGTCCGGCGCGGCCGCGGTCAAGGTCATCCGCTTCGAGCCCGACGGCGTCGGCGTAGGTTGACCCTCCAAGCCCTCGACCGTGAGGTATCTGATCCCGCGTCGCCCCGCCGTCTGATCACTCGGAGCGAGTGCTGAAGTTCTCCGCCATAGCCGCGACGCGATGCGCCGCGGACCGCGTTGCGTCGCAACGCGCCTACTGAAGTAAATTTGCATCAGCGGTCAGCTTCCCCGCCGGATCTGGCTCACGATCGTCGGGTCGGTGATCGCCCGGTCGTCCGCCAGCAGGAACGCCTTGCTCAAGATGATCGACATCGTCCGGTCGCCCTCAAACGGCAGAAACACCCCCCCGGAAGCCCCGCCCCCGGAAGCCCCACCCCCGGAAGCCCCGACGCCTTCGCCCCGCCCGGGGACGATGCACAGGTACTGGTTGTTCGGCTCCATCTGGATATTCCCGCTGCCCAGGTGGATGTGGTACGTCCGCAGGTCCCCCCGTACCACGAGGAAGCGGTCGGTGAACGAGCAGCGGTCGGCGATCTTCAGCCGCGGGACGAGCCGTTCGAGGACGCCCCGCCGCGTGGTGGCCGTGGCGCTCAGGTCGCCGAAGGAGTAGTCGGCCCAGTACCCCGCGTGGCCGTAGCGCTGCTGCCGCCCGCCGTCCTGCCACGCCGGATCGTTCCCGACGCTCGCCACCCCGACGAACAGGTCCACGTCCCGCATCACCTCGCTGAGCACCAGCGGCGGCACGTCCTCCAGCGGGATCGGCTCGGGCGCGTCTTCACCTCGCCACCGGCTCCAGGCGTACCCGCCGCCCCCGGCATGGGCGCTGTTGGCCGAAGAACCGAGCGGGTAGAACCGCACCTGGTCCGTCGCGAGGTACAGGTAGCTGCCTGAGTCGGTCGTGTCCGTGCCGAAGTCGTCGCCCGCGCCCTCCACCCAGAACTCCGCCCGCAGGTCCCACGCCGGCAGCTCCCGCGTCGCCGGGGGATACTCGTCGTCCACCATCAGCCTCAGCTTGTTGCGCCACCCCCGCACCCCGCAGAGCGCGTTGAACTGGTGCTGCTTGATGAGGTGGGCGGCGAAGCGGTTGGAGTACACCGCCGTGTTCCGCTCCGCGTCGGTAAGGAGGTACACCTCGCGGTGGGCCTGCTTGAACGGCTGGCGAATCCGCCGGTCCTCTACGAAGCGCCGCCACGCCAGCACTTCCGCCTCCCCCCGGCCGATGGGGTGCCACAGCGCCACCCGCGTCGCGGCCGGGTCCACCCCCACCGGCTCGCCGTCGACGCCGACCAGCCGCCCGTCGAGCCACATCACCGCGGCGTCTGCCTCGGTGTCGTCGCCGCTTCCGAGGGGCGTCAGCGTCCAGATCAGCCGCCGCGCCAGCGTCCCCACCAGCGGGTGGTCGAGGTAGCGCTCGGCCCAGGTCGTGTAGTCCCACGCCTTCTGCCGCAGCGGCAGCAGGTCCAGCCGGTCCCGCTGGGCCGGCAGCATCTTCGCGATGTCCTTCGCCGCCGCCTTGAGCTCCTTGAGCTCGTCGGCGAACCCCTCCTTCACCGCCTTGGGCACCGACTTCTGCGCCGAGCCATCCGCCTTCTTCCAACGCAGCTCGGCCGTGCCCGTCCCCGTCACGACCAGCTCCGCCGTGAAGTCGCCCAACTCCTCGACCCGCCGCCCGACCTCTTCCATGCCGTAGGTCGGCACGGCCATCTCCTCAAGCTCCTCGGGGCTCGTGCCCAGCCGCTCGGCGGCCTTGGCCAGCGCCTTGTCGATCATCTTCAGCGTGGTCTTGAACGTCACCGTCGACTTCAGCCGCGCGAGCTGGCCGAGCGAGGCGGTCTGCACCGCCGCGTCCCGGTGCCCCGCGGTCTCGCCCAGCGCCCAGACGCAGGCGTTGGCGAGCTTCACCGCGCGCGGCCCGACGCCCGGCACCTTCTTGATCGACGTCGTCAGCAGGTCCGCGAGCAGCCGGGGCGTGTCGGCGTCGGGCACCGCGGCAAGGGTCCACACCAGCCCGCGGAGCACGTTGGCGTTGCCGTCGTTGAACGTGTCGGCGGCGCTGCGGCTGTCCCCGCCGTAGCTGCCGATGGACCGGAACGACCGGCCACGCGCCACCTCCGGGAACCACGCCGCCAACTGCCGGCGGAGGTGCTTCGCCGTGACGAGCTTGAGCGCCGCCTTCGCCTCCTTCGTCCACGCCGCGGAGGGCTTTGACGACGTGGCGGTGTAAGCGTGGCGGAGCAAGGCGACCCACGCCGCCCGCTGCTTGTCGGTCATCGCGGCGAGGTCGGCGTGGGCCCGGTCCGCCCACCGCTCGCCCGGCACGAGCAGCATCGTTGCGTCGCCGTCGAGCAGCCGCGACAGCCGGGCCGCCAGCGGCGGCAGCGTCCCCATCGGCGGCTCGGAGATGGCGATACACCGCAACCGGTGGACGAAGTATTGCATCCCCGGCGAAAGCTCGCCTGCGGCCGCGGCCGCTTCGGCAAACGCTACAGCTTCCTGGCCGACCCTTGCCCAGTAGCCCGCTCGAGACGCGGTGAGCAGCAGCAGGTCTTCGAGCGTCTTCGCCGGCCCAGCCACATCCAGACCGATCCCATGCCGCATGTTTTCAAGAGAACCGCGGAGGTGGTAGTCGTCAAACTCACCCCGCTCCGGCAGCAGCAGCCTCGCCACTCGCTCGTCCAGGGCGAGACTCAAGGCCTCGGCCTGGCCAAGTGTCAGCTCGCCCAGGTCGCCGACCTCTTCGATCAACAAGTCAACCCCGTCGCGCCGATGCCGCCGGTCCTCGCTCTGCCGCGACAGGGCGTGGCCGATGACCGCGTGGGCCTCGCGCAGCGGCGACGCGGCGGGGGCGGCAAAACCATCGGGCTCCACCGGCAACGCCTCGTCGCCCTCGACCGGCCCGAGCGGCAGCCCCAGGAACGCCTTGAGCCGCCGGTGGATCAGGTCCGACCCGACCGCCGCCGAACCGGGCACGTCCGCGACCAGCCGGAGCGGAAGCACCTCGTCCCCCTCAGTCTCAAGCAGTCGGTCGAGGCGCGTAGCGAGCTTCCGATCTTGCCCGGGCAGATCCAGATAAGCCCGCAGCTTCCGTATTTGCGGCGTAAGCGACTCCACAACACCCTCCGCCTCGGCCAGACGTTCAAGGTGTACGATCAAGCCGGGCATGTGGAAGCGGAACCGGCTCCACCCGGAACTGCGGCGTGATGCGACTTCCAGAAGCGTGCGCATGTCGTCTCGATCAAGCGGCAGCTTACGGCGCAGCAGCGCCGTGCTGATCTCCTCAATTTTGATGAACGCCGACAGCACGGACATCCCACCGGGGCGGTGGTGATAGTTCAACTGTGCAATTTGATCCGTGGTGGTGGCAATCACCTGCTCGTACCGGTCCTGCCAAGCGCCGGCGATCGCGGCCAAAGCCAAAAGACACCGCCGGTTCCACGCCGGGTCTTTCTCCAGCAGCCGCTTGCCGCCGGGCAGGTCGATCAGCTTCGGCCTGGGGTACGGGCTCAACGATTCATCGAGACTTACCAGCGGCGCCACCACCTCGAAAGCCTCGGGATCGGAGGAGGTGTCCAGCGTCGGCGGGTGATCAAACTCGGTGCGGGCTTGGCGGGCCACCTCAGCCCCCCACCAGCGGGGTCAGTTTCAGGAAGCTCACCTCCGTGCCGCGCGTGATCTCGATCGCCTCGTCCAGCGACGCGGCCTGGTGGTCGTTGACTAGCACGAGGATGTGGTTCCGCTCGAAGCCGGCGAGGGCGGCCTCGAACTGGGGCTTCCAGTCGATCTGCCGCGGCTCCTTGAGCCGGTAACCGTTGAGGGTGCGTTCGGCGTCGGTGGGCTGGACGAGGCCGGCGAAGGTCGGCCGCCGGTCGAGCCGGCGGTTGTGGTCCTGCACCTCCTGGTACACCCGCTCGCGGATCAGCTCCCGCACCGTGATCCGCTCGGTCGGGAACGTCAGCTCCGCCGCCTCCCCCCGGCCCCCGGCGGTCGTCTCGTCGTGGTAGGTCAACGTCGCGGGCATGTCGGGCTCCTGCGGGGGTCGCGGCTAACGATTAGAGCGACGAAATGAGCGGGACGCAAGGGGGTGCGGAAACGACGCCCGTCGCGGTGCCGACGAACCAGAAGCACGCCCGCCGGGGCCCGTCCTGCCGTGGCCCGTCTCGTCATCCATTGATTTCTTCCCGGTCCCTCCGTGCCTCCGGGGTTGCCGCCCCGTCTCCCCGGGCGAGGCGGAAGGGCTCGGCAAATCGGAATTCGGTGTTTGTGGCGACGTGTCGGGCCCAGGATTGGAGGGCATCGGTGGTGGCGGCGGGGCCGCCGAACTGGAAAGTGATCTGGGTGGTGTAGGCACAGGCGGCGGCGGTTTTAGCGTCGAGGGTATCGGTGATGTCGACGGTGTGGTTGTAGGGATGGGCGTCCGGGGCTTTGAGGACGTACGGGGTGTCGAGCCAGCGGTGGACGGGGAGGTCGGGGTGGAGCGAAAGGCGGTCGCTGGCCCGGTTGAGGAGGAGGTGGTCGGCGTGGTTGCCGACGGCGGCGGGGTGGAGGAGGAGGTCGGCGTCGTTGACGTGGGGTTGGAGGGCGGCGGCGAGTTCATCGGGCGGCAGCGGGTCGTCGTCGTGGAGGCCCTGGAAGAGGTCGGGGGCGGAGGTGTAGCCGCGGTGGGGCGCTTCGCGGAACGGCAGGTGGTGGACGTGGTGCGGGGCGATGCCGAGGTGCGCCGCGGCGGCGTGGTCCTCGTCGCGGCGGAGGGCCATGTAGTCGATGTCGGCGGAAAGGCCCTTGTCGGTCTGGCAGGCGAGGGCGAAGCCGGTGGGGTCGGGCACCGAGGCGGTGAAGGCGGTGACGAGGCGGACGTCCCAGCCATCACGGACGAGGCGCGCGAGCGTGCCGCCGGCGCTGAACACGGCGTCGTCGAGGTGCGGGGAGAGGGCGACGGCGAGGGGCATGGGTTTAGGCGCTAGGCGCTAGGGCCTAGGGCCTAGCAAGACGCAAGCGGAAGGTGGGGGTTAAAGGAGGTGCGGCTCGGCGCGGAAGCGGCAGGGGGCGGCGGTGGCGGCGTCGAGGGGGGGTTCGTCGAAGGCGTCGGGTGGCTCGATGTCCAAGACCTCGCGGTACACGTCGGCGATGCGGCCGGCGATGGCGCGCCAGGCGTAGAGGGTGCGGGCCTCGTCCAGCGCCTTGGCGGCGAGGCGGTCGCGCAGCGCCTCATCGTCGAGCATTCGCTCGATCTGGCGTTGCAGGTCCGCGGCGTTGCCGACCTCGGCGAGGAGGCCGTTTTCCCCGTGGCGGAGGCAGTCGACCACGCCCACGGCCCGGCAACTGACGATCGGCAGGCCGCTGGCCATCGCCTCGAGGATCGTGTTGGAAAAGCCCTCGGCGTGGGTCGGGCTGACGAACAGGTCGTGGGCGCGGTAGACCCCCGGTGCGGCGAAGTAGTCGACGTACCCGGTGGCGGTCGCGCCGTCGATTTTGCCGCAGCGGGCGGCGGCTTCGTCATAGTCCGGCCCGATGCCGCTGACGGTCAACCGGATGTTGCGGCCGCCGTCCCGCAGCGCGGCGAAGGCGTCGAGCAGCTCGAAGACGCCCTTGCGGCGGTCGACCCGGCCGTGGTAGAGCAGGCGCGGGGGGTGCTCGGCAACGGTCCTCGGGTCGGCCGGGTGGAAGCGGCCCACGTCCACCGCGCCGGGGATCACGGTGAAGCGGTCCATCGGCGTGCCGAGGCGGTCGTGGACCTCCTGGGCGAAGGTGTCCGAGCCGATGATGAGGGCCTCGGCCTCGTCGCAGACGAGTTGCATGGCCCGCTTGTGCGTGTCGCAGCACTCGCCGACCCAGTGCCCGTCGCCGCCCTGGATGCTGAGCACGAACGGCAGGTCGAGCCGCCGCGCGGCGATGAGCCCGGCGAGCCCGGTGGGGTAGCCGTACTGGGCGTGGATCACGTCGAACGGCCCGTCCTGGTGCAAGGCGGTGACGCGGTCGACCAGCACGCGGATGTCGGCCTCGAAGTCGCCGCGCTCCTGCTCGTGGACGGACTCGATGCCGTGGATGGCGACGCCGGGCACGTCCGGCGGCGGGCCGCCGCCGTAGACCGTGGCGGTCTCGCCGCCGTAGTACTGGCTGAGCATGACCACCTCGTGGCCGCGGTCGGCGAGCTGGCGGACGAGGTTGTCGGCGTAGACGCTCATCCCGCTGACGGTGGGGAAGAAGCGGCGGCTGAGGAAGCAGATTCTCATGCGGGGGTCGGTTCGGGTTGTGAGTCGGGCTGGGCTTGAGCGAGGGGTTGGTCGTGGAGGGCGATGGCGTGGACCTCCGGCTCGCGGTAGAGGCAGTAGAGGTCGCCGACCTGTTCATCAAGTGCGGCCCGGTCCATCCACGCAGGCTCGCCGTCAGTGAGCAGCACCGGGTCGGCCCCCGGCGGGGGGTTGCCGTAGCCGACGAAGCCAAAGCCGCGGGATGTCAGCCGGTCAAGGTTCCGCCGCCCGATGCGGTGGTACGTCATCGTCTCGACCTCCATCGGCCCGACGATCGCCTTGCACGCGCGGCAGCGATTGACCTCGTCACCACCGGTCGATGCGTCGATCCAGTAGATCGGCAGCCCCTCGGCGGCGAACCGCTCGGCCGTGACCGCCAGCAGTTTTTCCGGCGTGTCGACCGACTCCGGTGACACCGTCGGCAGGTCGCTGAACCGGACGGTCTCGTCGACGCGGAAGATGTTGTCGGCCAGCAGTCGCATCACCCCGTCGGCGGGCATCGACGCGAGGCGGCGGACATCCTCGAAGCTGCGCGATTCTTCGACGGTGGCGGGCTGGTCGGTGAAGCGGTCGAGGTAGCCGGGCGGGAAGAGGTGGTCGAGGCGGTCGATGGGGCCGTGGGTGAAGAACTTGCGGACGCGGCTGGCGCAAAACTCGGTGAGGGCCTTGTAGAGGGCGGCCTCGCGGTCGGGGTGGGCCGCCTCGCCGCAGGCCGAGAGCATGATCGGGTGGGGCGTGTTGGCGGGCGTGCGTTCGTGGCCGACGACGTAGAGGTTGGTCATGCCGAGGTTGGTGTCGGCGAGCTTGACGATCACCTCGATGCCTTCACGGTCGAGCCGGTCGAGCAGGTCACATGTCGGCGGGTGATTGACACGGTCGAGGTCGACGCGGATGCCGCGGTCGGCGGCGCGGTAGCCGGCGGAGTTGCCGTCGCGCTGGACGAGTTCGAGCAGCGCGTGGCCGAGGGCGCGTTCGAGCGTGTCGCCCGCGCCGTTGCCGTTGGAGATCGGCTGGAACAGGGGCGTGAACGGAAACGGCGAGCCGTCGGGCCCGGCGAGGTCGTAGCCGTGGGTGGTCGCCGCCTCGAGCACGACCCAGGCGGGGTCGTGTTCGTCCCACGGCCGGTCGGGGTCGTAGCGGCGGGCCTGCACCCAGACGCATGGCCGGTCGTGGTGGTAGTCGCTCCCGGCGGGGAGGCGGAGCCAGCGGGGGTCGACCACCGCCTCGCCGGCGTGCTGGAGCTCGTGGTACGTGGCGATACGTTTGGGCCAGCGGTCGGCCGCGGCGTGGGCCCCGGCCTGTTCCAGCAGCTCGGCCCAGCCGCCGACCCGGGCCCGCACGTCGCTGCCGCCGTAGCCGATGCCGTTGATCATCTCGCCGTCGTGCTGCCACTGCGTGACGCTCCAGACCGGCAGGCCCGTCACGTCCAGCGGCGTGATCGCGAACTCCACGCTCTCATGGCCCGGGCACGCCGCCTTCAACCGCTCGAGGACTTGGTGCAGATCGTCAGACATGGGCGGGCTCCAGCGTGAGCGGATCGGCGAACGGGGCCCCGGCAAGCTGCGCGTCGAACAGCCGCATCGCCGCGGACTTCCCGCCGACGGGGACGGCCTCCCACGGGGTGACGACGCCGTCGAAGTCCAGCGGTTCGAGGAGTTGGCGGTAGCGGCGCACGTCGCCGTGGGTGAGGGGGATGTGGGCGTCGAACGCCTTGTGGCAGGACACGGCCGTCGCCTCACCGACGGGGTGCTCGGTCAGGTCGAACTTCAGCGCGTCGCCGCAGAAGAGCAGCCGTCGGCTGCGCCAGTGCAGCACGGTGTGACCCGGCGTGTGCCCGGCGGTGTGGATCAATTCGAGGTCGTCGGTCAGGTCCCAGCGGTCGTCGAACGGGAAACTCACGTCGAGGAATTGGGCGAGGGGGAGCTGGTCGGCCTGCACGACGGTGCGGGGTTGGAAGCGGTCGTTGATCCGCCAGGCGGCGCCGAGGACGTGGCCGTGGCTGAACGCCTGGAAGTCGACGCCGCCGAGGTCGGCGATGCGGCCGAGCGTGGCGTCGTCGACCCAGCCGCTGCCCTCGAAGTGCAGGTTGCCGGCGTCGGTTTTCAGGAGCAGGCCGCACGGGCCGATGCCGAGCTGCGGGCTCGTGGTGATCTGCCACACGTCGGGCAGGATTTCGCGGAGGCTCACGCGGTGGTCGGCGTCGATCTGCCGGGGCGTGCGGAAGTCGTAGCCGTCGAGCGGCAGCGGGTGGCGGTAGTCCTCGCACACGGGGCAGGCCGCCGGCGCGGCGAAGCGCCGCTGCCAGAAGCCGCAGTTCGTGCAGCAGAAGGGGGAGAGGGTCATACCCCGACTCCCGATGCGGTTTGCACAGCCGAGCCCGCGGCGGCTTTGTCGAGCAGGCGCTGCGTGTGCACATCCCCCTCGGGGTCGAACGGCCAGGGCGAGCGGCCGAGCACCGCGTCGTTGAACGCCTCGACCTGGTTGAGGAACGGGCTGCGGTCCAGCGCCGAAAAGTCCAGCGGCCCGGTGTCGCCCGTCGCCGCGTCGATCAGCGTCAGCTTGCCGCCGGGCGTCTGGCCCATCGTGTTGAGCGCGACGGCCATGGCGGTGGTGCCGACGACCTCGAGCCGGCGGCGGGGCAAGGCGTCGGGGCAGTTGTAGGCGACGCTGAGGTTGACCAGCGTGCCGCGGTCGGTCCGGCCGACGAGCACCGCGCCGTCGTCGACCGGCACGTCGTGGACCGCGCTCTGCATGAGGCAGTGCAGGTCGACGATGCGTTCGTTCAGGAGCGTCTGGGCGAGGTCGAGGCCGTGCGGGGCCAGGTCGATCATCGCGCCGCCGCCGGCGCGGTCGGGGTCGACGCGCCAGTTGTCGTGGTCCCAGTCGCCCGGCCGCCAGTCGGGGGGCGTCCAGCAGGCGTAGTGGACCCGCACCAGCGTCACCCGGCCGAGCCGCCCGTCGGCAATCGCGCGGCGGAGCGTTTGGTGGGCCCCGTGCCAGCGCTGGTCGAAGGCGGTGGCGAACAGCACCCCCGCGTCGCGGCAGGCGTCGACGATGGCCGCGGCGTCCGCGGCGTTGAGCGCCAGCGGCTTCTCGCATAGCACGTGCTTGCCGGCCTTGGCCGCGGCGACGGCCTGATCGCGGTGCAGGTGGTTGGGCGTGGCGATGTACACCGCGTCGAGGTCGTCGCGGCCGAGCATTGTTGAAAGGTCGGCGTCGGACGCGGAGGCCGGCACGGCGGCGCGGGCGGCCGGGTCGGGGTCGCAGACGGCGGCGAGGACGCCGGTTGCGCTGTCGCGGATCGCCGGCGCGGCAAAGTCGCGCCCCAGCCAGCCGCAGCCGACCAGCCCCCACCGCACCGGCAATTCAGGCGCGCTCAAGCGGGGTCCTCCCACCGGTCCCAGACGCCCGTCGCCTCGAGCACCCGCCGCTGCCACGCCTGCTCGGGCGCTTCGTGCACGATGTTCAACTCGGTCATCGCCTGGTTCAGCCGGAACCGCGCCGCCCGGTCGTGCCACGCCATCTCCAGCACCCGGTCGAGCGCATCCGCCCCGTGGAAGCACCGCGACAGCGGCGGGTCGGTCTGCCGGGTGTACGCCAGCACCCCGCGGACCCGCTCCCGCAGCGGCGCATCTAATTGTTGCAGCGCCCGGTCGAAAGCCGCTTGCGTCAGCCGCCGGTCGAGGCCCAGCGCGTGGAGCACCCGGTCGCCGGCGAAGCCGACGTCGGGCAGCGACGCGTTGAAGAGGTGGTGGGCCAGCCCGATCAGCATCGCCTCGCCCTGGTCGGCGTCGAAGACGTCGGACAGGAGCGTCGCGACAATGGCGACCATCATGCAGTGGTCGCCGTGGCTCTCGGCCGGCTCGAGGACCATCCGCCGCGCGGTGGGGTGCGTCGCCCCGGCCCGCGGCTGAGCGACCAGCGCCGCGATAAACGCCGGCGGGTCCCCCGGAGCCCGCCAGGAGTTTCCCTCCGCGGCGGATGGATCGAGGTGTTCCTTCAGCCGACTCGTCAGGCCCGGGCCCAACTCATCGACCGCGAGATCAATCGCCGCCGCCGCAACGCCCACCGCCTCGGCCCGGCTCAGCCCGTGGGCCTGCATCGTCTCCACGTCCAGCCCGGCCAGCCGCACCGCCGCAACCGCCCGCGCCGCTTCGTTCCAGGCGATGTCCCCCCACGCCCCGCCGCCGACCACCCGCGACCACGTCCGGGTGAAAGCTTGATCCATCAGCGAGCCGTCACGCCCGGCCACGCGGACCCGCTTCAGGTCGTTGAGCCGCTCGAGCAGCGGGCGCATCGCCGCGAGCTTCGCCGCCTCCCGCGGCTGAAGTTGAACATCAACGCCCCGGATGGCTTCCACAACGCCGGCCGTCATGGCCGCGTCTCCCCCGCCGCCGTCAACCGGCCGCGCCGCGCGGCCGCCCCGTCCCGCTTGCCGTGGGCCCGGCCTTTGCCGTGGCGGACCAACCGCCCGTCGCCGTCGCGGCCGACGTGCCCGTCGGACGAAGCCGCACCCCCGCCGGTGGGGTAGCGGCCGCGGACCTCGGCGATCGCGTCGCGCATCGCCGCGTGGTCGATGCGGTGCACATCAATCGGCCGCCCGGGCGCTTCGAGCATCGTCACCGTCAGCTCGCCGCCGAGGTGCTGGCGGAACTCCTCGAGCCCGTCAAGCAGGGTGTCGGCCTCGTCGAGCAGCGGGTGCGACAGGGGCAAGCCCAGGTCCGACAGGCAGCCGAGGATGCGGTCGCAGTCCCCGCCCGACAGGCCGTGGACCAACGACGAGTACACGCAGTCGACGGCCAGGCCGATGGCCACCGCCTCGCCGTGTCGGACCGCGAAGTCGGTCATGGGTTCGAGCTTGTGGGCCGACCAGTGCCCGAAGTCCAGCGGCCGGGCCATGAGCATCTCGAACGGGTCGCCGCCTTGGGTGATGTGCTTGAGGTGCCACATCGCCGAGCGGTGGATCGCCTCGTCCGCGGCCTCGGCGTCGCGGCCGGCGATGTCCACGGCGTGGTCGCAGAGCCATTCAAAAAACGCCGGCTCCTTGAGCAGCGAGACCTTGACCGCCTCGGAAAAGCCGCAGCGAAAGTCGCGGTCGGGCAACCTCTCCAGCAGCGCCCGGTCGTTGATGACCGCCCAGGGCACGGCGAAGCTGCCCTGCCAGTTCTTCTTGCCGTAGCGGTTGATCGCGTTCTTCACGCCGATGCCGCTGTCCGCCTGGCCGAGGGTCGTGGTCGGCAGCCGGACCAGCCGGATACCGCGGTGGGCCGTCGCCGCCGCCAGCCCCACCGCGTCGAGCACAGCCCCGCCGCCGATGACCACGACGTAGCTCCGCCGGTCCAGGTCCGCGTCATTGATCGCGTCCAGCACCGCGTCCACCGCGTCGCCGCTGTTCTTGCACGCCTCGCCGCCCGATACCCGCAGGATCGGCCCCGCCATCTCCAGCGCTCCCGCACCCTCCGCCAGCCGCCTCACCGCCGGCTCCAGCCATGGCACGGCCCGCTCGACCCCGCCATCCAGCACGAACAACACCCGGGCCGGGCCGTCCGCCTCCATCACGTCGATGAGCACCCCCGGCTGCTCGCGAAGCACGTCCCGCGTCGAACGCAGCCGGAAGTCGAAGCGGACCGAAAACGTGCAATCGATCGACCTCATACAAAAGTCTCGGCGGCGGGGATGATTCCCCTCGGGGCACGACACGACATCGAAAACTTTGCGAAACCGAGCCTAGGCGGAGGTAGAAGATCGATCCACCTCCTACTCACTATTTGCGATGGGGCCGTCCCGTAGTACGACTTGCCACCGGACAAGCCGACCCCGGACCTTGCATCGTGCTGAAGCCGTGCCTGCAGGGTCTGCACGAGACGCGGACGTCGCCGAACGTCCCGCCGACCGTCGACACCCGGAGCAAAGCCGATTGATGTTTAGCGGGTGCCACACCTTGGCCGCTCGGGGCCAAGGTGTGCGACCTGCCGCACACCTTGACGCAAAGCCGTCAAGGTGTGGCACCCCCAACCGGTAGCCGCTACCGGTCATTTGCGTCCGCGCCGGCCTCCCGGGGCGACGTCATCGGTGCCGACTTGGCTCGCCCCGATCCGCGCGGGCTCAGCGTATCGGAGCGTCACGGCCGAAAGGTGAACGTCGCCGACTACGTCGTGTGTGCCGGATGGCCCACCGTCGGCGGCGTTCGGAACGAGCGGACGAGGGCGGCGGGCGAAGTTTTCCGAAGAGTCTCGAGAGCGTGCGGGGGCGTGGCGCGGGTCGGCGTGAGGCTACGTGGCGTCGACACCGGACCAGTCGAACACGATGGACATGAGCCGCTCGTCCCGATCACGGAGGCGGCGGTACACGTCGGCGGCGGCGTCGGGGGTCGCGACGCCGCTGACCAGCGGGGCGAGCTTCAGCCGGCCCTGGTCGGCGAGGCGGAGCACCACGGCCTCGTCGGTGGCGTGGGTGCGGTGGCGGCCGCCGCGCTCATCGGCGTCGGTGGTGGCGCGGAGCGACTCGTGTGCCCCGAGCAGCGTGATGCCGCGGCGGTGGACGTCGGCGTAAAAGTCGACCTCGGCGGTGGTGCCGCGGGGCGAGCCGAGGAGCACGAGCGAGCCGAAGTTTTGCGCCAGCTTCATGGCGTGGGGCAGGACGCGGGGCGAGCCGGTGGTCTCGATGACGACGTGGAAGCCCGCGTGGTGCCGGGCGTCGGCCACGTCGGGGGCGGCGTGATCGATGCCGCAGCTCGTCGCCAGGTCGCGCCGCCAGTCGAGCAGGTCGAACCCTGTGACCTCGCCGGCCCCGGCGATGCGGGCGAGTTGAGCGGCGAGCAGCCCGACGGGCCCGAGGCCCAGCGCCGCGACGCGGTCGCCGATGCCGATGGGGGCCTTGCGGACGCCCTGCAGCGCAATGGAGGCGAGGCGGAAGGTGCTCATCGCCGACAGGTCGGCGTCGTCGGGGATCGGTCGGCAGGCGTCGGCGGCGAGGCGGGTGTGCGTCGCGTGCTTCAGCCGGGCGGCGACGAGCTGCCCCTCGGCCAAGTACTCGACGCCCGCGCCGCGGCGGACGACGCGCCCCACGCCGGAGTAGCCCGGGTAGTGCGGGAACTTGCCCGGCGTCCCGGGGGCCGCGTCGCTCCACGCCAGCTCGGTGCCCGGCGACACCGCAGAATACAGCGTCTCGACGATCACCTCGCCGGCTTCGGGGTCGGGGATGTCGAGGGTGGCGAGCTCGACGCCGCCGGGCTCGGGGACGCGCAGGGCTTGGATCTTCATGCCTCGTTCGGACGTGTTGCGGGCTGTCGAGGGAAAGGAAAGCGAAGCGAGATCACCAGCGGTAGTAGCGGTACGGGTCGTCGCTCATCTCGAAGTTTTCGTCGGGGCTGATGTAGTCGGGGTGGTACAGCGGCGGGGCGGCAGTGTCGCCGCGGGCCACGTCGTTGAACCGGCTGAGCGTGTCGGCGGGGAAGCGGGCACCGAGGTTGGCCAGCACCTGGGTGAGCACCCGGGTGAACCGCCAGCGGGTGTAGCGGAGGTAGGGCTGCGTGTCGACGTCGAGCGCATCGGGGTCGAGCTGCAGGTAAAACTCGTCGGCCCCGCCGTCGCCGCCGTCGACCCGCCGCGCCATTGTCCCGCCGGCGGCGACGTCGAGCCCCGCCTCTGGCCGGAGCAGGGGCACCGTGAGGTCAACCCGCGGCCGCAGGTCCGACGCCGACAGCCCCGCGGCGACCGGCCAATCCGGCGGCGCGGCCCCGTCGTAGCTCCCGTCCGCGGACGGAGCCGCCCCGCTATCTATATAGAGGACCGTCCCGCCGCCGCGTCGGTGCTCGGCGACGGCAGCGGACGCCGAAGCGTCGTCGTGTACGACCAGGATCGAACGCTCGGCCGGTGACGACGCCCCATCTCGCGCCTCCGGGTCGATGAGGGACAACGTGCCGGACCCGTCCGCCTGCACCCGCACCCCCGCCGCCTCCCGCACCTCCGCCTCCGCCGCGTACCGCAGCATCGCCAGCATCAGCCGGTCCGCCACCGGGTCCGGCGTCGTCCGCGCCTCCAGGTCCAGCGAGCACAACAACGCCAGCCCCCGCCCGCGCCGCAGCTCCAGCAGCGGCGAGTACGCCAGGTCCCACTCGCCCTCGAGGATCGGCGTCCACCCCGCGAGGTGCGGCTTCTCGATCATCGCCGAACTCACGCTCCCGCGATTGCCCCAGTGCCAGCCGTACGGCGGCTTGTCCTCGTTCGGCATGAGCGCGACGCCGTCGGTCTCGGGCACCAGCGTGCCCGCCCCGTTCCAATCCCGCAGCGCCCCCGCGTCCAGCCCTTTCGAGATCGGGTGCCCGTCCTGCACCACGAACGCCCGCCGGCTGACGTACCGCGCCACCCGAAACCCCGCCCGACGCAGCACGTCCGGCTCCTGACCCATCAGCACCACCCGCCCGCCGTCCAGTGCAAAATCATCGAGCGACCCCGGCAGCCCGCCGCGCGACAGCGCACGCCGACCAATCACGAGCACCCGCCCGTCGTCCTCGTCCCGCCCGTCCCACGCCTCGACACGCACCCCTAACCGCTCCAGCATCGCCGCAGTGTCCCCCTCCGGGTCGTAGATCAGCACCGTCGGCAGGTCCGAAGCGACATCATCGTTCAACAGAGGAAACAGCGTCAACGTCAGCTCGTCGTGTTGCTCCAACCCGCCGATGTCGGCGCTCATTTTAATAGGAGCATCCCGCCGCTCGTCCACGGTGGGCAGATCGAAAATGACGGGCAGGACAGCGATTTCACCAACCGCGAGCTCGCCAGACAGCGACCGCTTTTGCAGGTTTTGAGGATCGGGTGAAAAAAGGCAGAAAACCGAATACGGCTGGACCTCTCGGCTGTCGTTGATAAGCACGACCGACTTGGTGACGCTCCCGCCGCCATAGAAGTGGTGGTCCTTGGCGGTGAACGAGTCGGCGGGGTCGCCGCCGAGGTAGGCGAGCGTCGGGTGATTGGCCTCCCGCAGCGCCTCGATGCGGGGCTGCACGCGGGCCCACTCGCCGGTCTTGCCTTCGAGCAGCGGGGCGGGGACCTGTGCGAAGTGGTAGCCGCGCTGGCCCGGCGCGAAGTCGACCGCCTGCTTCGGCCCGTTCCACCAGTGGTCGAACGGCCCGGTGTAGGCCCACGGCACCATCCCGCCGCTGACGCCGAAGCCCCGCCAGCTCCGCCAGGTGTTGCGGATGAAGAGGTGTTGCAGCTTGATCCAGACGGGGTCGAGCGAGTGCTCGAACCACCAGTCGCGGTACTTCCCGTCGCCGAGGTACCACTCGGCGATGTGGCGGCGGTAGTTGTTGGTTTCGAGCGCATACGCATCGGGGCCGAGATATATCGCGGCGAACTCGGTGAACAGCGGCTCGGTGCTCTTGGCGACCGTGTACTTCGCCCGGCCGCGAAGCCCGGTGAAGAACAGCGGCAGGCCAAACTCCACCGCCATCACCGGCATGTCCCCGTCCCTGGCCCACGCGCTCAGCCACTCCTCGCGCTCCTGCAGCGGCAGCAGGTTGAGGTAGGTGTTGGCCGAGTAGATGTCGCCCGCCACGGCGCCGGCGTGGTGCAGCACGACGCGCGTCGGGTCAAGCTCCTTCACAAAATCGGTGGCGTCCTGCGCGATGGCGAGGCGGTCGCGGTACCAGCCGGTGGGGTTGAGGCCGCGCTCGGAGTGGCCGAGCCGCATGGGGTTCTGGTCGTCGTAGAAGCCGTAGCGGTTGGCCGAGAGGGCCCAGCCGACGACGGCGGGGTGGTTGCGCAGCTCGCGCCACGCGTCGAGCGTCGCCGCCTTCCACGCTTGAGCGACGCCCGGCTCGCGCCAGTTCTTCATCGCCTCGGACTGCGAGGGCAGGGCCATGAACATCGGCAGGCCCGCCTCGTCCGCGGCCGTCGCCCAGAGCTCACGGAGGTTCGGGTTGCCCGGGTCCTGCTCGTCGTCGGGCCAGACCTCCTGCAGGTTGAAGTTCTCGCGCCGCCAGCCGCGCATCATGCCGTCGATGATGGGTCGGGCGCTGCCCAGGTGCTTCTCGAAGTTCTGCACCGCGATGGGCCGGAGGCGGAGCTTCGTGCCGTTGAGGTAGAAGTCGCGGCCGTCGATCCAGAACTCGCGGAAGCCGAACGGCTGCGTGTAGGTGTCGTGCATCGTTCTCGACCCGCGGCCCGTGACGGTGAGCTCGAGCGTGTAGAGGTTCGGCTGATCGAGGTCCCACAACTCGGGGTCGGGCCAGTCGGCGGCGAGCGTCACATTGGCCCGCTCCCCCGCGCCGGTCGCGTCGGCTTGCCCCCGCCCCTCAAACCGCAGCGCCACGTCGCCCCGCCCGTCGCGCACCACCGCCTCCAACTCCAGCGCCATCGCTTGCGGCAGGTCCGCCAGCTCGACGTCCACCGCCAGCCGCTTCTCCCGCACGCTCGGCCGGACAAAGACCCCCGCGATATGCGGGCCCTTCGGCCGGCTCGTCAAAATCACGTCGCCGATCAGCCCGCGGGTCGGGGCGGCAACCTTCTTCCGCTCGACGGTCTCGGCGTCGATCAGCTTTTCCTGCACCTGCTCGCCGCTCGCGCCGTCGACGAGGATCCGCAGCGCCTGCTCCCGGCCGGGCTTCACGTGACCCGTCAGCGCAAGCTCGCCGCCCGGCCACGGCAGCGTGCCGACACGCTCCGCATCTAGATAGACCGTCGCCGCCGACGCCGGGCGGTCGATCCGCAGCAGCACCGCGCGGCCGGCCCACCCCACTGGCACCGTGATTGGCCGCTCGTACCACGCCCGCTGGACGTAGGTCAGGTCCCCGCCGCCGGGCCAGGCTTCGCCGTCGCCGACCCCGCCGTCGCTCTGCACCGTCGGCACCTTGAAGCCCTTCGCGTACCACGCGCCCGGCACCGGGGCCCAGCCCCACCGCCCCGCGGCCGGCGCATCATCCCCCTCCCCCGCCGGCCGGAACCGCCACAGCCCGTTCAGCACCACCCGCCCCCGCGTCGGCGACACCGCCTCCACCGGCTCGTCGCCCCACGTCAGCGACCGGCCCGCCGGCAACTCCACCGCCTCCGCCGACCATGCCGTCATCGGCCAGAGCATGACCAGCGTGACTACCCACCCCAACGGGTGCCACACCTCGCCGGCTCTGCGGCGATGTGTGCCGCGTCCCAGTTTAAGTCGCCTCATGACATCCCACACATATCGCCCAAAGCGGCGAGGTGTGGCACCCGTCCGCGAGCGTTCAACTAAGCGATCCGCGAACATCTGTTGATCCCTTTCCAGCAAGTCACCCCCGTCGAAACGGCTCGCACGCTTCCACCAGCGCGTCGATCCGCGCCGTCGCCAGGCACTCCACCGTGTCGGCCGCGCCGTAATAAATCTTTGCCGTCCCGTCCCCCTCGTCGATCATCCCGCCCGGGAAGATCACCCCGCCGCGGAAGCCCTCCGCCTCGTACGGCGCCACCGGCTCCAACACCGGCTCCCGCGACAACCCGACCGCCCGCCAAGGCTCATCGAGGTCCAGCAGCACCGCCCCGACCGTGTACCGCTTGGTCCACGGCTTGTCCGGCTCCCAGCTCGGCAGCGCGCGGGATGGATCGTCGTCGACCACGTGGATCAGCGCGAGGTACCCCGCATCGGTGCGGATCGGCGGGGCACCGGGGCCGATCTTGCCCCGGCACCACGGCACGTCCTCGGTCGCGAGCACCAGGCGGTGATTCCCCCAGTCGTGCCCGTCGGCCGAGTCGGAATACCACAGGTCGAACCGCTCGCCCCCGCCACGGCCGTACACCGGGAACGGCCGCTCCAGCCGCGCGAGCCGCTTGCCCGGGCCGCCGCCGGGATGCACCCGTTCGGGCAGCAGCACCATGTTGCGGTTGTCCGGCAGCGACAGGCTCAACACCTCGAACCCGCGGGGCCCCGTGTCGCTCACCGCCACGCCGCCCCGAATGCCGTGGCCCGTGTCCGCCGCGAAGCAGAGGTACAACCGGCCGTCGATCACGCTCAGCCGCGGGTCGTAAGCGCGGCGGATGTCCGGGTCGTCCAGCGGCAGCGTCAGCGGCTCGGGCTCGACCTGCCAGTCCGCCCCGTCGTCGCTCCACGCGACGCCGAGGTTGGTCTTCCAGCGGTGGCCCGGCCCGCTGTTGGCGCGAAAGTCCGCCGCGTCGGCGAAGCCGTAATCGTTGCGGAACACCATGAGGTACCGCCCGTCGACCTCCGCCACGCCGGCGTTCATCGTCAGCGTCGAGTCGAACGGCACCATCGCCGCGGTCAGCACCGGGTTGCCGGCGTGCCGCTCAAACACCGGGGAAGCCGCGGAGATCAATCCGTCGGCTCCGTCGGCTCCGCGGCGCGGTGCAGCGCGTCGGCCAGCCAAAGGTTCGTCCTCGCGTCCGCCACGCCGACGACCCAGCGGATCGGCTCGGCCAGCACCGGCCGGCGGAGCACCGCCAACAGCTCGTGCTCCCCTGCGTCGAGCGTGACCTTCGCGACCTGGTGCAGCGGGCCGTGGTGGAACGCCGGCCGCATCATCCCCGCCTCCCGGCCGAGCGTGTACACGCCATCGACCCACAGCCGCATGTCCTGCGGCGTGTTGAACATCACCTTCACCTCCCGCCCCGTGGAAAGCGTGAAGCGGTACCGCAGCAAGAGCGCATTGCAGGTCAGCCGCTCGTAAGGCAATTCGCACACCGTGCCGGGCATCTCGACGATCTCCGCGTCGTCGGGCATCTGCGGTGCCGGCCCGCCGCCCATGGCGAAGCGGCCGGGCAGGTCGCGCTGCCCCATCTCGACGGGCACCACGGGCAAGGCGGGTCGTGTCGCGCGTGATTCTTGTTCCGGGGGGCGGCCGCCGAGCCGTTCGCGCAGGTCCAGCACAAGGTCCGTGAACCCGTCGAGCGTGTCGGGCGGGTCGATGCCCACGATGCCGGGGCTGAGCACCAGGTCCCGGCCGATCGGGTCGAGCCACCGCGGCGGGATGCCGTCGGGGTCGAGGATGCCCAGGAGCGCCCCAAGCGTCGCCCCCGTGCAGTCGGTGTCGGCCCCGCAGTTCACGGCGATGCAGATCGATTCGCCGAAGTCGCCCCCGCCCGCCAGCCAGCCGAGCACGGTGAAGGCGAGGTTCTGGGTCACATCCGTAAAGTTCTCGTGGCCGTAGCGTGCGAGGATGCTGCGGCGGACATCACACCAGTCGCCCGACCCGTCCCACCACTGCCGGGTGTCCCCGATCGCTTGCCGCACGGTGCTGTCGGTCGGCAGCGTGTCGAGCGAGCGGTCCAGCAGCGCGTCGCGGTCGGACTCGACAAACGCCGCCGCCTCGAGCGCCGCGAGGAACACCTCGGCGTGGACGCCCTCGCCGGCGTGGTCGACGCAGGCGTCCTCATAGGCATAGGCCGCGGCGAGCTCGGGGTCACCCGCGGCGAGGCAGGCCCACACCTCGCTGCGGATCGCCGCGCCCATGCCGTGGGCGAAGGCGTTGTCGTGGGAACCGGTGACTGGCGGGGCGAGGCCGAGCTCGAGGTTGCGTTTCGCCACGCCGTACTCGTCGAACGGGAACTCGATGTTGTCGCGCCATGCCTCGGCCAGCACGTGCCGGCTGACCGTCGGCCGATCCCCCATCCGGTCGAGGATGCACGCCCACACGACCTGCAGGTCCAGGTCATCGTTGGGGATCATCTCGGTCGGGACGGGGCGATAGAACGTCAGGTCCAGCGGCCCCGGATCGCCCTCGTACGGCTGGCCCAGCGTCCCGCCCACCGCCTTGCCCAGCCAGCAGCCGAGCACCCTGCGTCGCAGCTCGCTCGTTTCGATATCGGGACCGGTTTGTGTCAAAGCCATCGAGTCAGTTCACCTTGAGGTACTTGTTGAGCATCAGGTCCGGCTGGAGGCCCGAGACGTGGCCGTCGGCGAAGCCGAAGTTGGCGAAGACGCCGTCGAGCTGGCCGGCGTTGCCCCCGCCGTGCCGCCAGCGGACCTTGCCGCGGGCGGGGCTCGCGGCGGTCTGCGCGTCGACGTTCGGCCCGGGGTTGATCGGGTTGAGAGGGTTCGAGCCGGACGACAGCCCGGTGAAGCGGGATTCCGGGACGTTGCCCGTGACGTAAGTGCGTTGGGCCGCGTCGCCCAGCAGCATGAACTCGGTGGGCATCCGCAGTTCCGCCAGCGTCACGCGCGCGTCCTCATCTTGTGATTCGGCAACGCTCCTCCAAAACCCCAGCTCCGCGTTGACCGAATACGATGTCTCGGTCGGCAGGAACTCGGTGGACGGGCAAATGAAGGTGTTGGAGATCTCCGCAGGCGTCCGGCCGGCCTGCAGCCAGACGGTCCGGACGCCGTGGGTCCATAGCCAGTTGGGCCCGATTGAGGGCGGGATGCCCGGGTTCGCTGCGGCGGGCGGGAACAGCTTCCAGTCCTGCTCGTAGATGACCATCGCCAGGGTGGTCTGCTTGACGTTGGAGGCGCACTGCACCGCCCGCGCCGCGTTGCGGGCCGCGCCGAGCGCCGGGAGGAGGATGCTGATGAGCAGGGCGATGATGGAGATCACCACCAGCAGCTCGATGAGGGTGAAGGCTTGGCGGGGTCGGGGTTTCATAGGGCTCTCCGGTGATCAATGATGTGAATCGGGACGAGTCGGGGCTACATCCCCTCGGGCCGGGCACCGTCGGGGCCCGCGGCCATGAGGTGGCGGAGCCGCTTGAGTTCGTCGGCGTGGGCGGGGTCGGCGATGAGGTTCTTTGTCTCGTCGGCGTCGGCCTCGTGGTCGTACAGCTCCTCGGCCTCGACCGAGCCGTCGGCGCGTTTCTGCCACTGGGTGTAGCGGTAGCGATCGGTGCGGAGGGTGTAGCCCATAATGGGGTCGCCCTTGCCGCGGGGGTACTGGCTGAAGGCCGCGGCCTTCCACGGGCGGGTCGGCGACTCGAGCAGCGGCTTGACGCTCACGCCCTGCCACCGCTCGTTCATCGGCACGCCCGCCAGGTCCGCCAGCGACGGGGCCACGTCGACAAACTCCACCAGCGCGTCGGTCTTGACGCCCCCGGGCACGCCCGGCCCCGCGAGGATCAGCGGGCTCCGCAGGGCGTTTTCGAAGTTGGTGTGCTTGCACCAGACGGTGTGATCACCCAGGTGATACCCGTGGTCGCCCCACAACACGACGATCGTGTCGTCGGCCAGGCCCTGCTGGTCGAGCGCGTCGAGCAGCCGGCCGATCTGGGCGTCGACGTAGCTGACGCTGGCGTAGTAGCCGTGGATGAGCTCGCGGGCCTTGTCGTTGGGCACGGGGCCGTTGTCGTCGATGTCGGTGTAGGCCTTAAGTTCGCCCCACAGGTGGTCGGCGTACCGCGGCGCGTCGCCGGCGAGGGGGACTTGCTCGTGGTGCGGCAGGGCGTTGCGGTCGTACAGGTCCCAGTACTTCTTGGGCGCGACGAAGGGCAGGTGCGGCTTGCGGAAGCCCACCGCGAGGAAGAACGGCTGGCCGCCGCCCTTGAGCTTGGCCATCCGCTCGATGCCCTCGTCGGCGAGGACGGTGTCACCGAAGTCGTCGTCCGGACGGTCCGGGGCCGAGGTGGACGGGCCCATGCCCTTGTTCTGGTCGGCGGCGCGGACGTTTTCGCGTTCGACATAGAGCCAGCCCCAGCCGTTGTTCGCCTCGTCCCACGACGGCTGGTCGATGAGTTTGGCGTTGTGGTGGATCTTGCCGAGGGCGACGGTGGTGTAGCCGGCCTGCTTGAACTGCTGGGGGAGGGTGACGAGGTCGGGCAGGGCTTTGCGGAAGTTCTCGCTGAGGCCGTAGACCTTGGTCTGGTCGGGGCGCATGCCGGTGAGGAGGCTGGTGCGGCTGGGCGAGCAGAGGGCCTGCTGGCAGTAGGCGCGGGTGAAGACGGTGCCCCGGGCGGCGAGGCGGTCCATGTTGGGGGTGAGGGCGGTCTCGTCGCCGTAGGCCCCGATGAAGGGGCGCAGGTCGTCGACGGCGATCATGAGGACGTTCGGGCGGTCGACGGCGTCGGCTCCGGGGGCATCACTTCCGGGGGCGGCGTCGGAGCGGCCGGCGGCGGGGGCGAGGAGCGTGACGGCGGCCATGACGGCGGCGAGGCCGAGGGCGGGACGGTGCGGAAAGGCAGCGGTGCGGTACTTCATGTTCAGCAAGGCCGGGGCGAGATCGGACGGATGGGACGGTAAAACACAGCGGGCACCTCTCGGCACCCGCCGCGGGTGGGGGGTAAGGGTCAGCCGCGGTTGCGCCGCAGCATCAGCAGCCCGCCGAGGCCGACGAGCGCGACGGACGCGGGCTCGGGCACGACCACCGCATCGGTGAAGAGCAGGTCGTCGAACGCCGAGACCTGGTTGCCGTTGGACGTGGCGGACTGGGTGATGAGGATGGACCCGATGGATTGGCCGGCCGACGCCTGGAAGCCGAAGTAGCCGTCGATGGCCTCCGCCACAGTGTTGCCGCCGTCGTTCGGATCGCTGCCGGGGTCGTCGGTGAATTCGGTAATGCCGGCGATCGTCTGGGTCGAGAGCACCGCGCCGCTGTCGTTGCGGAACTCGACGGTGTAGCTCTTGCCCTGTCGGATGGCGCCAATGGTGAAGCCCGTGGCGGTGACGGGGTTGACGTCGGACGCGAACGTGTCGCTGCCGGGGTCGTAGCTGCCGAAGTCGACGGTGTAGGTGATGTTCGTGCCGGAGCTTGATGCGGCTCGCAGGTCAACGCCGCCCTCGCTGTTGCCGTCGTCGCTGGTGACGAACGTCGGGCTCCCAATGGTGGCGCCCGATTGGGCGCGGGTGTTCCCGGCGACGGTGAACATCAGGTCCGGAACCGTCGGGTCCGTGAAGAACACGGTGTTGAAACCGGGGTCGAAGACTGCCGCCGGCCCCGCGAAGCCGTCGAAATTCTGGAGCGCCTGCGCCCCGGCGATGGCCTCAAGCGTCGCCTGCGGCGTCGAGCCGGGAGCGTTGGTGTCCACCGTCTGAGCCCCGGCGGGGTCGATGAGTTCACCGGTGGTAATCAGGCGGCCGTCGCCGTTGATCACGGCGCCGAACGAGACGGGGGCCGCCGCCGCGGCGATCCCGAGGGTAGTGAGGATGAGTGGGTTACGTTGCATAATGAAACCTCCGGGAAGGGTGTGGCGAAACGGGAAACGGAACAAAGAAGGTGCGGCAAGAAGCCGCGGATCGGCCGCAAACGTTACGGCCGGGTGATCGTGAAGTCGTCGAAGTCTGCGTCGCCTCGGGCGGTGTACATGCCGTAGGTCAGCTTGACCTCGGGCGAGGCGTCGAACGGCGGGTCGTCGTCGGTGAAGCTCAGGTGCTCCTCGCCGTCGACGGCCACGCCGACCTTCGGCTGCGACGCGTCGGTGGCGTCGACGGTGAGGCGGTAGGTATGCATCGTGGAGGGGTCGAAGTCGGCGTCGTCGAACCAGTGCTTGGCCACCTGGTCGGTGCCGCCGCGGGTGCGCCGGGTGACCGAGAGCATGGTGCGGCCGGCGTCGGGGAAGCGGGTGACCATCAGGTCGTAGCGGTGCTTGGTGAAGTCGCGGTCGGCGAGGAAGATCACCGCGGCGCGGTCTTTCACGGCGGCCGTGTTTTCAAGCACCAGCTTGCCCCCGGCGTCGAGCGGGTCGCCGCTCGCTTCGACCCCGCCGAAGGCTTGGCCGCCCTCGCCCTCGGGCGTGAGCCGCAGCAGCTTGTTGCCGTCCTCCTCGACGATCACCCCGGCGGCGCGGGCGATGCCGGCGAACTTCTTCCAGCCGTTCAGCTCACGCAGGTCGGCCCCGGCCTGCTGGTCCTGCCAGTCCTCGCTGACCAGCGGCGAACCCGCACCCGCCGCCCCGGCGTCGTCGCCGGGCTGGGCATTGACCGGCGGCGTCACCACAAGGAGCAGGGCGGCCAAAGGTAACAAATTATCGAAACGGTGAGACATACGTACGGTCCTGTTCTATAGAAACAACTATCGAATCAACGGCGGCCCGACGGTGTCGCCGGGCACGAGTTCGGGCGGCAGCAGCAGCGGCCCGAGCCGCCGCTTGGGGTGCTTGACCTTGCGCATCACCTGCTCGACCGCGGCGCGGCCTAGCTCGAACTGCGGGATGCGGACCGCGGCAAGGCGGAAGCCCAGCAGGTCGCGCGGCCGCTCGTCGTCGAAGGCGATGACCGACAGATCCCGCGGGACGGAGAACCCACGCTCCCGCGCCGCCCAGCAGGTCAGCATGGCGTCGCGCTCGCGCAGCGCCGCCACGGCCGTGGCCCGCTCGCCGGCGGGGGTGTTGAGCACGGCGTCGACCAGCGGCCGCACCTTGCTGCCCGTCGCGCCGCGGTCGACGCTGATGACCTGAGGCGTCACGCCCGCTTTGCGGCAGGCGTCCACGAAGCCGTCGCGCCGGTCGTCGACGCTGTAGTGCAGGGCCGGGTCGAGGGTGAGCAGCGTAACGCGGCGGTGGCCGCGGCTAAGCAGGTGCTCGGCGGCGACGCGACCGGCGGCGGTGTCGTCGGGCCGGACGCAGTCGTGGTCGAGGCGTGTGTTGGCCCAGATGCAGGGCACCTTGTGGTCGCGGACCAGGTCGATCAGCCGCCGGGGGATCTCCTGGGTGTAGTGGATGATGGCCCCGTCGCTGGACAGCTCGCGGAGGACCTTGGGCACGTAAGCGGGGTCGCTGAAGTCCGCGTCGCTGAGCTTGGAGGTCACCAGGTGCAGGTCCCGCTCGGCGAGGGCTTCCTGCAGGCCGCTCCAAAATGGCACCGAGAGGTAGCTGCGGGAGCGGTGGGTGCTGCTGAGGTAGGCGAGGGAGTGGAACCGGCCGCGACGCATGGCGCTGGCGGACTGGTTCTGCCGGTAGCCGAGCTCGCTGGCCGCCTTGAGGACGCGGTCACGGGTTGCCGGGCTGATCGACGGGGAGCCGTTGAGCGCGAACGAAATCGCCTGCTGGCTCAGGCCGACGTGTTCCGCGATATCGCGCTGGGTGACGGGCATGGCCGGGGGTAGTGGAGAAACGGGGCGAGAAGCGGGCAACCGGGGGAGAGGCCGCGGCTTGAGGACGCCGTTAGTACGTACTACTCTACCACGCTGCGGTGGGATGTCAAGGGTCGGCCGCCCCCGCCGGGGTCGACGCTTTCGGCCGACTTGTGGTGGATTAGTGGCACCGGATCAGTGGCACCGGCATCCTGCCGGTGGTCGGCCGACAGGCCGAACACACCATGGGTTATCGCCTACTGCGGACCGCCGGCAAGGTGCCGGTGCCACTGTCCAGACCGAAGTGCAGTTGCCCTTCGTCCTCCCCCCGCCTCTTAAAACCGACCCGTGCCCGAGCGACCCCCGAACATCCTGTTGGTCATGTCCGACGAGCACGACCCCGCCGTCGCGGGCTGCTACGGCGACGCGGTGGTGGACACGCCGCGCCTCGATGCTTTGGCGGCGCGGGGGGTGACGTTGATGCGTGCTACTGCAACTCGCCGCTGTGCGCCCCCTCGCGGTTGAGCTTCACCGCGGCGCAGTACGTCAGCCGCTGCGGCGCGTGGGGCAACACCGCGTGGCTGCCCGGCGACGACTACCCGACGATCGCTCACGCGCTCCGCCGGGCGGGCGTCGAGCCGGTGCTCTGCGGCAAGTGATCGTGTCGGACCCGCGGCGGTGGGAAGGGGGGCAGCGGCGGGGCGGGGCGTGCTCGCTGCTGGACGTGGTGCAAACGGTGCTGGCGCTGCAGGGGGCCGCGCCCCCGCCCGACGCCGACGGCGACGCGCTGCTGCCGTACCTCGGTGACGCGGGGCACGCGTGGAAGGACCTGGCGGTCAGCGAGTACTACGGCCACAACGTCAGCACCGGCATCACGATGATCCGTCGCGGCCGGTGGAAGTACGTCTACCACAGCCGCGCCGCCCCCGGTGTCGAGCCCGAGCGGGAACTGTTCGATATGGAAGCGGACCCGCATGAGTTGAACAACCTCGCGGCCTTGGTGGCCGTCGCGGACCGCGTGCAGTCGATGCACCGTGCCCTGGTGGACGAGCTGGGCGAAGAGCCGGACGTGACCGAGCAACGCTGCCGCGCCGCCTACGCCGCGGGGTACGACCGGTGAGGGTCCGCCTGCCGGGGTGCCGCCCGGAGCGGGGTTTTGAGCGACCAACACCGATCTCTCCGGTAGCCGCGTCGCTTCGGAGCGTGTTCCGCGACGTGTCGTGGTGCGGCTGTGGCGGAGCAATCCGATACTCGCTCTCGTCATCGCCCCGAGCGGCGCGAGGCGGGCGGGGGGAGCAACGGCGGGAGTAGCGGTGCTCTCGCCGTGGTGCGTCCTGCCGGGGGTGATGCGGGGTGAAGTTAGTTGTTCGGCGGGTGGGACGGGCGGGTTACCCGTCATTGGCCTGCAAGGCTGAATTCGCCGTTCTCGACCTTCGGCCGGGTGACGGGCGAGACGCCCGTCCCACCGTGCAAAGTAGATGTCTTCACCCTGGGGCCGCTCCGAAAAGGTTGCACTGCGGCGGCCCTATCCGCATACCCCGGGGGTGAAGGAAGACCACCGGATCGTGGGCCGCTTGTTGCTGATGATCGTGATGATCCGGGGCGACGGGCGGTAGCGTCCGGCGGCCATTGCCGAGCACCTGGGCGTGTCGCGGAAGAGCGTGCAGCGTGATATTCAGCGGCTTAAGGCGGGCGGGGGGCCGGTGGATTTCGACCATGCGGGCGGGGGCTACCGCATCCGACGGGGCTTCTTCCTGCCGCCGATCGACCTGACCGCGGACGAGGCGTGTGCGCTGCTGCTGCTCGCCGAGCGGGTCGGCGGGGCGGATCAACTGCCGTTGCCGGTCGGACCTGCGGACGCTCAAGCTCGCCCGCTTCGACCAGGTTGAACCCACCGGCACCTACTTCGACCCGCCCGCCGGATTTGACCTCAAGCGATACCTCGGCCAGGCGTGGCGGATGATCCCCGGCGACCGCGTCCGCCGCCGCGTTGTCGTGCGGTTCGACCCGCAGGTCGCCGAGACGGTGACCGACACGCTGTGGCACGCGACCCAGTCGTTCGAGCACGAGGCCGACGGCTCGCTCCGCTTCACCTGCGAGATCGACGGGCTCGACGAGGTCATCTACTGGGTCCTCGGCTACGGGCGGCAGTGCGAGGTGCTCGAGCCCACGGACCTGCGCGAGCGGGTCGCGGAGCACGTCAAGGCCATGGCCCGGGTGTACGCCGGAGGGTGAGGCCTCGCGGCCACCCTGTTGTCCCTGTCTTTTTTCCGGGTCGGGGATAGTGGCCCGCGTCACGGAGCGGATCGGGTCCCGGTGGAATTGAGCGCGGAAAGGTTGAGACGATGGTGCGAGATGAGGACGAAACGCGACGCATGGCTTGCCGTCTTCCGGGGGCGGGGGCGAGGGAGCGGATCAAATCATCAGTGATGAAGCGAACTTCAGCGACGGCTTCGAGGCGCTGACCGGATTTGGCCCGCTGCGGTGGCAGGCGCGGCTGTACCGGCGGATGGTGGAGGGGGATTGGCCCGACGCGCTGGACATCCCTACGGAGTTGGGCAAGACTTCGGCGGTGGCGTACTGGCTGCTGGCGTTGGGGCACGCGGAAGCGGGCGCGGTGCCGCGGCGGCTTGTTTATGTAGTAAATTGGCGGACGATCGTGGACCAGGCGACGGGGGTTGCCGAGCGGTTCCGCGACAAGCTGGATCGCGGCCACGAGGATTACGACACCCGGCTGGATGGGGTGCGTGAGGCGCTCGCGTCGCTGGCGGGTGTCGAGGTCGCCGCACTTTCGGCCGGGGGCGAGGACGGCGCCCCGCTGGCAATCAGCACCTTGCGGGGCGGGTTCGCGGACAACGAGGCGTGGCTGAAGCACCCCGCGCGGCCGGCGATTGTGGTCGGCACGGTCGAGATGATCGGCAGCCGGCTGCTGTTCGGCGGGTACCGGGCGTATCTGTCGCAGCGGGCGATGCTGGCGGGGCTGATGGGGGTCGACACGCTGGTCCTGCACGATGAGGCGCACCTCACGCCAAACTTTCAGCGGCTGCTGGATTGGGTGCGGGAGCGTCAGGCGGGTCAGCTGAAGAAGGAGGAGCCGCCGGACCTCCTGTCCCGGCCGATGCGGGTGATGCAGATGTCGGCGACCGCCGCTCCGCCGGCCGGGGTGTCGGGCGAGGGGCCGGACGACGGAACCGCGTCCGAGCCCTTGCGCCTCGAGACCGAGGATTACGCCCAGCCGCTGGTCGAGCAGCGGGTGTGCGCCGCCAAGCGGCTGCGGGTCCACCCGCTGGCGAAGAAGCCCGACCGGGTGAAGCGGTTGGCGGAGTTGGCGACGGGGCACGAACAGGCCGCCGCCCGCGTGATCGTGTTCGTGCGTTTGCCGGGGGTCGCGGCCATGCTGGCCAACCGTCTCGTCGGCAAGAAGGGCCACGGCATCGACACCGAGCGGGTCGCGCTGCTGACCGGGACGATCCGCGGGTGCGAGCGGGACCGGTTGGTGGATAAGCCGGTGCTGAGGGCGTTGCTGGGCGAGGGCGATCCGGTGCCGGTGGCGCGGACGGTCTATCTCGTGTCGACGTCGGCGGGCGAGGTGGGGGCGGACTTCGACGCGGACCACCTGGTGCGCGACGCGACGACGCTCGACATCGGGTGCGGGACGTGGCAGGCCTGCACGGGGGGCGGTACGCGGCGCTGCCCCGCCGCGCCCGGTTGCTGGTGGACCGCGACCCGGACGAGCGGTGGACCGTGCGGGGACCTGGTGGAACCCTGCTACCCCCGGAAACGCCTTCGCCCCCGGAAGCCACGCTCGGCGGGGATGACGGACCGGACGACGCAAGCGAAACGGAGTTGCTGACCGAGACGCAGGCCCGCCATGAGGCGCTGAAGCGGGCGGCGGCGATGATGCAAAGCAAAGGCGAAGAAGCCGCACACCGGCGCGCCGCTCGGGTGTTTGCCAGGCCCGTGCTGTCGCGGAGCTACGACGGCGACGTGACCCGCCGGCTCCTGCTCGTCGGGCCCCGCCGAGAGACGGCCACGCCCGAGGCGGGGCTGCCGCTAAGCGTCCACGTCGGCGACGTGGTGGCGAACGTGCAACGTTACCGCCGCGCCCTGCTCACGCCGCGGCTCGCGTCGCTGGTCGAGCTCGCCGCGGAGCTGCACGACTCGGGCAAGGCGCGAGCGATCTGGCAACGGGCGGTACACCACCCCGACGCCGAGCGTACGGACGAGCCGTGGGGCAAGTCCGGCCGTCGCGCCATGGACGGCCGGTCGCTAGAGGGCTTCCGCCACGAGTTCGCGTCGATGGTCGACGCATTGGTGGACCCGCGGGTGCAGCGGTTAGATGACGACGGCCGCGACCTGCTGCTCCACCTGATCGGGTCGCACCACGGCTACGCCCGCCCGCACTTCTCCATCAACGTCCACACGCACCAGTCCAACGGCGGCATGCCGCCCGAGGAGCTTTCCCCCGCCGCCATCGCCCGGCGTTTCGACCGGCTGCAGCGGCGATACGGCCACTGAGGCCTGGCGTGGCACGAGGCGTTGCTCATGGCCGCCGATATCGCCGCTAGCGCCGACGGGAACGACCGCGACGACCTCGAGCCCGAAGCCAGGGGGGCCCGCCCACGACCCCCCCCCCGCCCCCACGCTCAGCGTCGACGTCGACGTGACCAACCCCGGCCAGTTCTTCGCCTGCTGCGGCCTCCTCGAACTCGCCACCCGCCTGGACCCCGGGGCGGCGGGATGGTTCATTGAACCGGCGTTCCACCTGCGGTCGGGCGGGGCCGACGTGCTGCCGGCGCTGGCCACCTGCACGATTGCCCCGCACGCCGACGCGGCGGCCGACGGTGAATCCGCGCCCTCATCGCCGCCGGTTCAGCTCGGCCAGCCGTTCGACGCGCGCCTCGACTGGTGGCTGGACGACGCGGCGGTCCTTGCCGGGTTCAAGACCTGGTCGGGCGGGCAGACGGTCATGGGCTTCATCGACGGGATGCGCGAGCAGATGCGGGTGAACCCCGCCGCGCCGGCGTCGCTGCTGCGTAACACCTTCCCCATCAGCAAACCCAAGCCGTTCTATTTCGATAGCCGCCTGTCGCGGCTCACGGCGCTGGACATGGGCTTCTCCACCGAGAAGTTCACCGCCTCGTTCAGCCCCGCGGCCAAGCTGCTCACCCTCGTGGGTCTGCAACGCTTCCGGCCGGCCACCGTTGTGCACCGCGAGCGGTACGGCTACCAAACCTGGGCCGACCCGCTGCCCGTTACCGTCGCGGCCGCCGCCGCGCACGGCCTCGTCCCGACGCTCTCGCACCGCGCGTTCACCTTCCCCCTCGTCGTGCGGACCGGCGGGAAATACTAGGCCTTCGGTTCCGCCACCCCCGCCTAGCGGTCGCTAGGTAGGTCGCTAAACCGCGAGCGATAGCGCTTTGCCGCGGATGATTTGACGACACCATCAGACCCCCTCAACGGAGACCCCATGCCCGATACTCTCACCCAGTTCGACCACCTCCTCGCCGAGGACGGCCCCGCGGCTATCACGCTCAAGCAGCCGCTCCGGCCCGTCGGCGATGAGGTGATTTTCCCGCCGACCTACGCCGCGCCTAAGGACGACCGCAGCGGCAAGCCCAGCTACAACATCGACACGTTCGGCAGCGGCGACAACGCCCGGTCGGTCTGCACCATCGACAGCGTGCCGTCGCAGATCAACCGTATCGAGCCGGCCTTCGCCACCATCGCCGAGGGCATGCTCGTCCCGCGGGTCGTCATCACCGCGACGCGGGGCAAGGGCGACGACGCCGAGGAGGTCGAGGTCGACCTGCTCGAGGCCGGGCACCGCGCCGCCGACGCGATCGTGCGGTTCAGCGCGCTAGGCGATGGGCTCGAGAAGGCGTTCAGGGCGCGGCTCAAAAGCGACTCGCTGCCGATGGCGCGGCTCGCCCCGACGTCGCTGGTCGTCGGCGCGTGGGACTCGCGCAGCACCGGGGCCAAGCTGCCCCGCCTCGTCAACGCCATCATCCGGGCGTACGACGTGGACCAGCTCACCCGCTCGGCTCAGTACGTGCCGGCCCTGCACGATTACGCCGAGGCGGGCGTCAGCTCCGACGCGGTCAAGAAGCTGTCCGAGCATGGCATGGCCGCGGTCCCCGCGGCCGGGGCGCTCGGCGGGGTCGTTGCCCGCGGCGGGATCGTCCGCGAGGCGGCGCTCAACCTCGCCTCGCTCCGCGACCTGACCACGCCGGACAAGGACGATGCGGTGAAGTTCCGCCGCTACATCCTCGGGCTGTCGCTGGTCGCGCTGACCTGGTTCGACGGCAAAACGCTGAACCTGCGGCAGGGGTGCCAGCTCGTGGGCAAGCCCGACGAGCCGACGCGCCGGGTGCTGGTGAAGGCCCACGGCAACGAGGAGCCGTTTGAGGTCACGCGGGAGGACGCGGTGGCCTACGCCGTTGCCGCGGCCGAGGCGTTCGGGGTGACGGCCGAGGAGAGGCGGGAGAAGTTTGACCCGAAGCTCGCGTCGAAGGCGGCCAAGACCAGCGGGAAGGCGACGGCCGAAGATGGCTGAGCTGCTGATCCGCGTCCGCTTCCTCGACGCCCGGTTTCACGGGCGGGGCGACGACGGGGCGCCCGAGTGGCCCCCGTCGCCGCTGCGGCTGTTCCAGGCGCTGCTCGCCGCAGCCAAGCCGTGCTGGTCCGACGCCTTGGCCGAGGCGTTCGAGTGGCTCGAGCGGCAGGCCCCGCCGGTGATCCACACCCCGCCGACCCGCACGGGCGCGGCCCGGCTGACCTACGTGCCCAACAACAACAGCGACACCGTCCGCGACCCGGCGCAGCTCCGCACCGGCAAGTCGATCCCGCCGACGCTGATCCTGCCCGCGGACGGGGCGAAAGCCGAGGTGGTGTACCGCTGGCCCGTCGCTCCGGGGCACGAACCGATGGCCCGCCGCCTCATCGCGCCGTCGCGCCGCCTCCGCGCTTTGGGCTGGGGCATCGACCTGGCCGTCGGCCGGGCCGAGGTGGTGGAAGGCGGGGGCGTGGAGCTGCCGCCGGTGCGGTACACGCCGACGGTCGGCCGCACCGTCGGCGGGGACCGGCTGCGCGTCCCGGCCTCGGGCAGCCTCGCGTCGAGGGAAGCGGACTACGCGGCGAGCCTCACCCGTATCGCGCCGGGCAACACGCTGGCCGACGACCCCGGCGGGCTGGTCTTCGAGCGGGCGGTGTACCACCATGGGGCGCGGCAGGCGGCTCGGCCGTTCGTGGCGTTCACGCTCGAGCCGGTGAACGCGGACGGTGACCGGGCGCCTGCCGAAGGCGCTGATGCGGGGGATCGGCGGGGATCCGCCGCGTCATCCTCGCCGAGCCGTTCGGCGGGCTCGACGGCTTGGCGTCGCGCCTCGGCCGGCTGTGGCACGGCCTCACCCTCACACCCGAAGACGACCCCGGCCGCCCCGTGATCCGCCTCGCCCGCATTGACGGCGACGACCCGGTCGTGCGGACCTATACCCGCACCGCCGCGGCCTGGGCCTCAGCGACGCCGGTGCTCCTGCCGGGCTACGACAAACGCATGGACCACCGCGGCGACCACACCAAACGCCTCGACCGGGCCGAGGCCCTGGTCCGCAAGGCGCTCGGCCACGCCGGGGTCGATCAGCACTGCGCCATCGCGCTGAGCCGCGTGCCGTACATCCTCGGCACCGACCACGCCCACCGCTACCACCCGCGGGCCAAGCTCGCCCACTACCCCGCCTGGCACGTGCGGCTGACGTTCGATCAGCCCTGCACCGGCCCGCTGAGCCTCGGGGCCGGGCGGCACGCGGGGTCCAGCGTCATGGCCGCGTGCAGTTAGCCATGCGTCCCGCCGCCTCGTCGCAGCTTCCACATCCTGACGCAGAGCCGCCAGGATGCGGCACCCGATCCGCCCGCCGCTTCACCGACTGTCGCCCCATTCCGGAGGAACCTTCATGCCCGCCGACGTCTCGCCCACCGCCGACGCCGACCAGCTCACCCTCGACATGGTGCACCAGTATGCGTACTGCCCCCGGCGGTACCACCTGATGTACGTCGAGGGCCGCTGGGCCGACAACGCCTACACCGTCGACGGCCGACACGTGCACCGCCGCGTCGACCAGCTTGACCACGCCCTGCCCGAAGCCGAAGCCGGACCCGCGGAGCACCGCGACGGGGCCCGGTTGCCCCGGCTGCGAGTGACCCGGGCGACGACCCGCCCACCATCTCCCGCTCCGTCCCGCTCGAGTCGCGGGCGCTGGGCCTCCGCTCCAAGCTCGACCTGGTCAGCTCCGCGGGCGACGAGGCGGTGCCGGTCGACACCAAGCGCGGCCGGGTGCCGCACAACCCCGAGCGGTTATGGGAACCCGAACGTGTCCAGCTCATGGTCCAGGGCCTGCTGCTCCGCGAGCACGGCTACGCCTGCGACCACGGCGTCCTCTACTTCGCCGGCTCCCTCACCCGGGTCGACATCCCCTTCACCGACGACCTCGAACGTGTCGCCCGGCGATACGTCGCCGACACACGCGCCGCCGCCGGCCTCACCGTCATCCCCCCGCCCCTCGACGACAGCCCCAAGTGCAACGGCTGCTCGCTCAACGGCATCTGCCTCCCCGACGAGACCCTCGCCCTCCGCAAGGTGCCCCCCGCCGACGCCGATCTTGACTCCGTCAGTAAACCAACCGGCACCCCCACGAAATGAACGATTCTCCCGGGGTCCCACGTCCGCCGACTCTACCCCGCCCGCGAGCAGGCCACCCCCCTCTACGTCCAGGAACAGGGCGCCCGCGTCGGCAAGAGCAACTCCCGACTCGTCGTCACCAAGCCCGGCGAAACCCTTACCGAGGTCCGCCTCAAGGAAACCAGCCAGGTCGTCCTCTGCGGCAACGTCGGCATCACCGCCCAGACCGTCCACCTGCTCTGCGAGGCCGCCGTCCCCGTTGTCCACCTCTCGATGGGCCACTGGTTCTACGGCGTCACCCATGGCATCACCCTCCGCAACGGCTACGACCGGGCCGCCCAGTACCAGCTCGCCACCGACCCGTCGCGCTGCCTCGCTTTCGCCCGGCAGCTCGTCCTGGACAAGGCCGCCGACCAATGCACCCTCATCCGCCGCAACGCCTCGCCGTCGCTCCACCTCGACCACGCCATCCGCGACCTCGACGACCTGGTCGAACGCGTGCCCGGGGCGTCCTCGCTCGGCAGCCTGCTTGGGTTGGAGGGCAACCTGGCCGCGGTCTACTTCCGCCAACTCGGCGAGACGTTCAAGCCCCGTGACCTCGACGCCGCCTGGGACTTTGAAAACCGCAACCGCCGCCCGCCCCGCGACCCGGTCAACGCCATGCTCTCGTTCGCCTACGCCCTGCTCGCCAAGGAGTGCACCGTGGCGGTGCTCGGCGAGGGGCTCGATCCGTACTGGGGCTTCTACCACCAGCCGCGCCACGGCCGACCGGCGCTGGCGCTCGACCTCATGGAGCCGTTCCGCCCCGCCGTCGCCGACTCCGCCGTCGTCACCGCCATCAACACCGGCATGATCCAGAGACGCCACTTCACCACCAACGCCAACGCCTGCATGCTCCAACCCGCCGGACGCAAGGCCCTCCTCCGCGCGTACGAGGCCCGGCTCGACCAGCTCGTCACCCACCCCGCCTTCGACTACCGCTGCTCCTGGCGCACCGTCATCAAGCTCCAGGCCCGGCTCCTCGCCCGCTGGTGCCGCGGCGATATCCCCTCCTACTCCAGTGTCACCACCCGATGACCACGCCCCGTCATCCATGGCATACCCCACTCCTACCCGCGGCAAGACGCCACCGCTAGCGGTTTAGCGCGTGATGGACAACGTCGACCAACGCACATCCCGTCATGGCGTAGCGGGTGGCACGGAGTGCCCCGCGGTATCCGCCGGACCCCGTACATAATTCACGCCCCCCCAACCCCGTTTACCGCCGCGACCTGTCGCGCCTCCCCCCGCCATCCACCATCAACACCGTCACCCCGCCCGCATCCACCGTCTAGCGCCGTAACCCGTCGCGCCGCCACCCGCCACCCGATCCCCGGTCCCCGGTCCCCGGTCCCCGGTCCGACCCATGCGACGCCACTTCCTCATCAGGTACGACATCGCCGGCGACAAACGCCGCACCGCCGTGTTCGAGACTCTAAAGGACCACGGCGACCACGCCCAGTTCTCCGTCTTCTTCAGCGAACTCAATCCCCGCGAACTCGCCCACCTCCGCAGCCTGCTCACTGGCATCATCCACCACCACGAGGACCAGGTCCTCATCCTCGACATCGGCCCGAACCACAACCCCCTCGACCGGAGCGTAGATTGCCTCGGCAAGCCCTATGATCCCACCCCCCGCTCCCAAATCGTTTAACCCCCGCGCGTGGTCCGTGGTCGCCAAAACCCCCGACCCGCGCGAGCTCTTTGACAAGTCATGAGTTAGACACCGCCACACCCCCCATGCCCCCGCTCGTCCCCGCCACCACCGACCACCCCGCGCCAAGCCCTCCGCAAGCCGCTACTACCGCAGTGTTCACCGAGAGCGGCCTCTCCGCACCCCCCAAGGTGCGGCTTCATTGAAGCACCGTCGGCCGAGTCACTGCGCTACTGCCGATCGCCGCCTCTCCGCACCCCCTTGGGGTGCGGCTCTATTGAAGCTAGACCCGCCCGCACAACGGTGCGGCTCCCGCGCCAACGGCGAATTGATGGCAGCGGGCTGAACGACTTGCGCGGCGGGGACGCCGCGGCTGTGACTGGTCTCAAGCATCATCCCGGCCGCGGCTTCTTCGCCGCGCGGACACCGACCGCATTCCGCACAGCATCGGCGTCATCCTCCAACTCCAGCCGCCGATGTAGCCCGTGTTCGGCCGCGGCTAAAGCCCGGTCACCGGCGGGGTCTCGGACGGGTCGGTGGTGGGGTGGGTCGTCCAGACGGTGAGGCCGCCGAGGGGTCGCAGCGAGCGGAAGCCGACGAACGCCAGGCCGAACGCGAAGGTCATGAACAGCGCGTTGACCGCCAGGTTGATCCAGTAGTTGTGCAGGTTGGTCCGCCACGCTTCGGGCAGCAGGCCCGCGGCGTTGAGCCCGAGGTAGATGTTCAGCAGCACCGCCGGGATCAGCGCGATGAGGATGCCCTTCTCTGAGACGCGGGTGGTGAAAAAGCCCAGGAGGAAGATGCCCAACTGGCAGCCGCCGAAGATCGATGCGATGATTTTCGTCACGTCGAGCATGCTCTCTTTGGGCAGGTAGACGTAGAGCAGCCCGCCGGCGATCATGCAGAGCCCGGTGACCATTGAGGTGACCTTGGCGACGAAGAGGTACTGGAGGTCCGTGGCCCCGGGGCGGAGCAGGCGGCGGTAGATGTCGTTGATGAAGGTGGTGGAGACCGAGTTGATCGACGAGTCGAGCGAGGACATCGCCGCGGCGAGGATGGCGGCGATGATGAGGCCCGTCAGCCCGGTGGGGAGCTGGGTGATGATGAAGTGGGGGAAGACCTCGTCGGCCTGCATCGTCGCGACGGCCGGGTCCGGGCTCGCCCGGTAGAAGGCCCAGATCGACGTGCCGATCAGATAGAAGAAGGTCCAGGTCGGCACGGCCATCGCCATGGTGAGCCACAGCGCCTTCTTCGCCTCCCGCTCGCTGCGGGCCGAGACGATCCGCTGCACCACGGTCTGGTCGGTGCAGTAGGCCCCGACCCAGCCGATGGCCCCGAGCAGCATCATGGTGACGATGGTGCGGCGGGTGAAGTCCAGGTCCCAGTCGCCCAGGTGGAACTTGCCCGCGGCGTAGGCGTCTTGCATCGCCGGGCCGTAGCCGCCCTCGGTCTGAAAGACGATCGCCAGGTACGCGATCACGCCCCCGGCGGCGAGGACGACGACCTGGATCACGTCGGTCCAGATCACCGCGTCGTACCCGCCGAGCGTGGTGTAAAGGATGAGGAAAACGCCCAGCACGATGACGACCCAGACGACGTGGACGTCGAGCATGAGGCTCACGGGGATCGACACGAGAAACAGCACGGACCCGACGCGGACAAGCTGGAGGATGATGAAATTGAGCGCGGTGTACAGCCGCGCCCACGGGCCGAAGCGGGTCTCGAGATACTCGTAAGCCGTCACCACCTTCGCTCGGCGGAAGAAGGGCACGAAGACGAGGATGCCGACGACGGTGCCCAGGGGCATCATCCAATTCGAGACGATCAGCCGCCAGTCGAGCGCGTAGGCCCCGGCGGGCAGGGCGAGGAAGGTGACCGAGCTGAGCGAGGTGCCGACCATCGACAGGGCGATGACGACCCCGGAGAAGCCGCGTTTACCGAGGAAATACTCTTCGGTGCTGTCGTTCTTGCGGGCAAACCACAGGCCGATCGCGGCGACGCCGGCCAGGTAGACGACGATCGTGACGATGTCGATGAGCGGGAGCTGGGCCAAGGCGGATGGTCCGTCGGGGGAGAGCGATTGAGTGGAATTTACATGAAGATACGGGCGGCATCTTGACGGTCGGGGTCGGCGGTGTCAAGGTCCTGCACCGCGTGACAGGGGTAAAGGCATCGACACCCGCGGCTCTGCTTCGGTGGGGCGGGCTTCCCTTCGCTGGGACGGGCACTTTCCCGGTGGGGCGGGCTCCCAGCCTTCCATCGGCCGGCAGGCCGAGATTGCGTTGTCTAGAAAGAGTGTTGAAGCCTTTTCCTATAGCCGCGACGCTACGCGTCGCGGGCCGCGTTACGTGGCAACGCGGCTAATGGAGAAAGTTCGCGTCGTTCATTCTAGAGCCGATTACAAGCGGTGGGCCGGGGGCCTGCCTCACCCTAGATGCCTGCGTCTTCACCCCCGAAGCGGCTCGAGGATCGAGGTGCGATGGACGGGACAGGTTTCGTGTATCATGTTGGAAGTTACAGAGCCGGTTGGGCTGCAACGTGGAAACAAGCTAGGGAGCAGTAAACTATGACAGCCAAAAGCAAGCCCCCCGCGACCATCAGCGACGTGTCGAAGCAGGCGAAGGTCTCGGTCGCCACCGTGTCGCGCGTGCTCTCGGGCAGCGCCAAGGTGGACCGGGAGAAGCGGGACCGGGTCCGCGAGGCGGTGGCGAAGCTGAACTACCAGCCGCTGCGGCGGAGTTCTCGCTCGGCAGCGGCGGCGTCTTCTTCGCCGGGCCGGGGCCGGTCGCGGGTGGGGGTGGTGGTGATGAACGACGACGTGTTGGCCCCGTACTCCAACGACCTTGCCGCGACGATGAAGGCCGTGGCTCAGGCGCTGGCGGAGCAGGGCCGGGCGATGATCTACGCGGACGTGGCGGCGGGCGGCTCGCTGCCCCCGGAGATCGAGTCGGGGCAGGTGGCGGGGCTGCTGGTGGCGGGCCACGCGTTGGACCAGGACCTGCCGGCGCGGCTGCGGAAGCTGCCCACCGTCTGGCTCACCTCGCACCGCGAGCCGGGGCGGCGCACCGCCGCCCTGGCCGGCAACGAGCACGTCGGACAGCTCGCGGCGGATTACCTGATCGAGCAGGGTTGCAAGCAGTTGGCCTGCCTCGACATCGCCACGGGGGGCGCGGCCAACGAGGTCCGACGCGACTTCTTCGCCTTCACCGCCAGCCAGGCGGGCGTCGGTTATCGGTTGATCGGCGGCCTCGAGTCGCTGCCGATGCAGGGCGAGCCCGGCGGCTTTGAGCGCCTCGAGGCCGCCGCCCGGGGCATGGCCCGCGAGCTCGCCGTCGCCCGGCCCCGCATCGACGGGGCCTTCGTCACCAACCCGCTGGTGCTCGGCCCGATCTACCGCGAGCTGCGCAGCCGCGGCCTCGAGCCCCGGCGCGACGTGCAACTGGTGGTCAGCGGGCACCACCCGCCGCTGCTGGCCGCCCTCGACCCGCCGCCCGCGTCGATCGACCTCCGCGGCGACGTCATCGGGCGGTGCGCCGTCCAGCACCTGCTCTCCCAGATCGACCACCCCGACCGGCAGGCCCCGGTCGACCTGATGGTCCGCGCCCGGCTGATCGAGCCGGGGGATTGACTTCTAAACCGTTGCGCCATCCCGCTGAAGCGGGATGGCTTGATTCTTTTCACACCTCGGATCGTGGAGTCCTCGATGATTCGTCTATGCGTGTTGTTCCCCCCGTGTCTCCTCCTGCTGCTGAGCCTGCCCCTCAAAGCCGCGGCCCAGCCCCTGCACGTCGACTTCGTCAAGACCGTCGGCGACCCGACGCTCGTCGCCGAGGACGACCCGATCGTCGGTCCCTTTGGCCGCTTCGATACCAACCAGAAGCAGCCGAGCTCGCGCAGCTGCGGGTCCGCAACGGCAAGCCCGAGCTCGCCCTCGCCGCGGGCCCCGACAAGTTCAGCTCGGTCGCGCCCGACCGTGAGCTGCCGCTGAACGAGTGGGTCCACCTCGCCGTGACGCACGACGCGATGAAGGCCCGCTTCTACATCGACGGCGAGAAGGTGTTCGAGGAGAGCCGCCCGGCGATGTACCAGCGGGCGGGGTCCGCCTCGGTCGGGGCGCTGGGCAAGCGGCGGCACGTCGGCGACCTGGACGAGGTGTACGTTTTCGACGGCGTGCTGTCGGACCGGCAGGTGAAGGAGTTGGCCGACGGCAAGGCCGTGGCCGCACCCGAGCCGATGAAGACCGGGTCGTGGAAGCCCGAGACGCTGCAAGAGAAATACAAGGGCCTGGAGCTGCGGACGACCGACGACGCCTTGCTCGAGCTGGCCGAGGGCTCGTCGGGTCAGGCCGAGTGGGCCCCGTGGGGGGGGCCGGGCGACCACAGCATCCTGATGCGCAGCTTCGGCTTCAACCCGAAGCTGCGGCTGCTGCGTGACCCGGTGTGGGAGCCGGGGCGGGGCCGGCTGATCTACGAGCGGTCCGAGGAGGTGCAGGACACCGCCTGGGCCGACCAGCTCGGCGGCGGGCCGTTCTGGACCGTCGACCGCGGCGGCGGGATGTTCGACCTGATCAGCAGCGGCGGAACGCTGGGCTTCGGTGTAGGATCGCTGGGGTATTTCCGCAACGTGGGACAGCCGGGCGAGCCGCGGTTCGAGCCGCCGCAGCCGGTGACGTTCGACGGCTTCCCGTTCGGAGCGCTGCTGCCGGCGATCCCCGGCGACGCGATCCTCAACGCCGTGCAAGACATCGACGCCGACGGCACGCCGGACCTGCTGATCTGCAAGCTCGAGGCGTGGGAGTTTCCCGACGGGCACAACTTCTGGCAGCACAAGGTCAGCCGCTACTCCGGCAAGGGCCGCAGCTATTCGGTCAACGGCGCGTACCTCGCCGACGGCCGCCGGGCCGAGTTCTTTTGGCTCCGCGGCGGGTGGAACGGTGAGGGCATGTTGTCGTTCTCCGAGCCGCTGCCGGTGTACCACGGGCGGGAGGACTTCCCGTTGATCTGGAAGGGCCCGGGCCACGCCCGGGGAGCCGTGGCGACGATCGCCGGGCGGCGCTACATCGTGCTCTTCGGCAGCCTCGACCGGGTGCTCGCGGTGCCGTTCGAGGTCAGCGGCGACGTGGTGCGCTGCGGCGAGGCGGTCCCGCTGCTGGCCGGTGACGCCTACGTCAAACAGGTGTTCATGCCGCACCAGATCAGCGTGGCCGACCTCGATGGCGACGGGAACGACGAGGTCATGCTCAGCGGCAACCCCGGGTCGGTCTCCGTGCTGCACGGCAGCGAGATCGGCAACTACGCGGAGGCGGTCGTCTACGGCCGGGGCGGGCCGGTCCGGGAGCAGACGCTGGTCGTGGCCCAGCGCGTCGACTGGGACGGCGACGGCCAAGAGGACCTGCTGCTCGGCGACGCGGCGGGCACGTTCAACGTCTGGCCCGGTACCGATGACCCGATGGTCTACGCCCAGCCCGAGCCGATCACGCTCGACGGCCAGCGGTGGGTCTACCTGCCCGACCCCAACGCCTCGATCCAGGGCGACGACGAGCGGCGCTGGGCCTACGTCAATCCCCTGGCCACCGATTGGGACGGCGACGGGACGCTGGACATCGTCTTCGGCGAACTCGGCCCGCAGCTCAACGTCGCTCGGGGCCTCGGCGGCTACGAAGTGGCCGCACCCGAGCCGATCCGCACCCCCGACCGCAAGGTTTGGCGGGTCGCCTGGCGGCAGCGGCCCGACATCGTGTCCCAGGAAGACGGTGAGCGGAAGGTGCTCATCCAGGACTGGGACGGCGACTTCGCGGTGGCGAGCTTTCAAAACAAGACGCCGATGGTGGTGCGGGGCGAGGAGAAGCTGCGGTACGAGGACGGCGAGGCGATGCGGATGAGCGGGCCCGGCGGGTTCTGGGGCCGGGGCAAGCCCGCGGTCGCCGACTGGGACGCCGACGGCGACTGGGACATCGTCTACGGCGGGCACGGCGGCAACAACCGCTATGTCGACCCGGCCCTGGAGAACCTGTCCGATGCCACCACGATGTGGTTCGAGAACGTCGGCGGCAACGACTCGCCCCGCTTCGCCCGGGCAAAGCTGCTGACGCTCAACGGCGAGCCGATCCAGGCCGGCAAGCACGTCGCCAGCGTCTGGCCGACCGACCTCGACGGCGACGGCACGCTGGACCTGATCTTCGGCACCGACAACGGGTGGGTATATGCCATCAACCGCGGAGACATCGTTCAGAAGGCCCCTTGAACCAGCCCGCCGTCGCTGTGTAATTTACAGACCCAATCCGGTGGTAGTTACTTGACACGGGGACGCGGATCGGGCATAATCGTGCAGGCCTCACGCCCCGTCCCGTGCCGCAGCATCTCCAGTCTCACCGGTCCCGTCATGAAAAGACCCTCTCCCCCCGCGTTCACCCTCATCGAACTGCTGGTCGTGATCAGCATCATCGCGCTGCTCATCGCAATCCTGCTGCCGGCTCTCGGCGCGGCCCGCGACGCGGCGAAGACCATCGCCTGCGCCTCGAACGTGCGGCAGATGATGATCGCCTCGGCCGCCTACCGGGTCGATCATGACGACAACCTGCCGTTCCAGCACGCCTTCGTTGACCGCAACGTGGGCCAGGGCCTGCTGAATCCGACGCCGGCCGGCTCCACCACCTGGCTCAACAGCCTCGTGGCGGGCGACTACTTCGGCCTCCAGGCGGGCCTGTACCAGTGCCCGTCCCGTGACGACCGCGACGCCGACATCGAGCGAGTCAGCTACGACGCCAACGGCGTGCTGACGACTTTCACGCGGATCGACCTCCAGCCGTCCGAGACCGTGTTCATCGCCGACGCCCCCGCAACGTCGCGGACCGTCTCAGTTCGGGCCCAGTCGTGGAAGCACTACCTCGGCGGACCGCCGGCACGGGGCGACCAGATCGGCCCGGCGGACCTGGGCTTCTCGGGCTGGATGCGCTTCGGCAATGGGGAACTGATCTCCGACGAGCCGCACGGCCAAGGCCGCAACTACGCCTTCGCCGACGGCCACTCCGAGCACGGCGATACCGAAATCGTCACGAGCCGCTGGTACGGCCTGCTAATCGGCGGCCAGGACCAGCAAGAGGGCTTCGCCACGACGTACAACGCCCCGAACCGCCTCGGCCGCATCATCGGTTATCCGTAACCCCGGCCGCCCGGGTGCGACACGCCGGCACCGATGTAAACAGGAGTCGCACCATTTCATTATCATCACGCAGCGGCACACGTTGTGCCGCGAAAGTTTCTCCGCTTCACTCGCTCCATCAGGAGGCTACACCATGTTCAATCCATCGTTTCCCGCACCCCTCACCCGCTCCGCGCTGGCACTGACCTGCCTCGGGGCGCTCGTCGTCGGCGGCCCCGCCACGCACGCCGCCCCCATCACCTTCGGCCAAACCAACGACGACGCCAACTCCGGCTCGGGCGACTTCGGCCAGGCGTTCGTCCTCGACGCCGACAGCGGCTACACCGCCGACGCCTACACCCTTGACACCGCAACGTTCTTCCGCGGCAGCATCGCGGGCGGTTCCAGCACGCTGTATCTGGATGTCTACGAAAACGACGGTGCCGACGAGTCGGCTACCTTCACCGGCGGCGGCGCGCCGTCTGGCGTTACCTACCTCGGTTCGTCCACCAACTTCGTGAACCACGACACCGCGAACCAGGGCGATGCCCTCGACTTCACGTTCGCCGGTATCTCGCTGGACCCGGGCACCAAGTACTACCTCGTCTTCTCCAGTGACGCGATCGAGGGCGCTCTCGTGGGCACGTCGACGCGGCAGATCGGGGTGGACAACAACGCGGCCGCGTTCAACTACGTCAACATCGACGACGTTGACACCGCTCCGCTCTTCGGGGGCAATGAGGCCGGCGACACCGGCCCTGCGTCCGGCACCGCGAACGAGCACCGCTTCACCGCCACCGTCACCGAGGTCCCCGAGCCCGGCAGCATGGCCCTCCTCGGCCTGGGCGGCCTGCTCGTGGCGGCCCGGCGTCGCAGGGGCTGATCGTCTCGACCTCCTTCCCACCGGCCGACGCCCCTCGCCGGGCGTCGGCCGCTTCGAACCGCCGCCGGCCGCCGCCAGACCAACTATGAAGACGCACCGCCTCCCCCCCGGCGTCTGGCCGGTCATGCTCACGCCTTTCGACGTCGACGGCCGCGTCGACTGGATCGGCTACCGCTCGCTCATCAAGTTCTACCTCGGCCACGGCGTGGCGGGGCTGTTTGCCACCTGCCTGTCCAGCGAGGTGCAGCACCTGACGGCAGACGAGCAGGTGGCGCTCGCCGACCGGGCTGTGAAAATTACCGCGGATCGGGTCCCGGTCGTGGCGGGGGTGGTGGCGGACGTGGACCCGCAGGAGTTGGCCGAGCGGGCGCGGCAGCTCGCATCGACGGGCGTCGATGGCGTGGTCTTCGCCGCCGGATCGCTCTGCCCCGCCGACGCCGACGAGCCCGCTTGGCGCAGCGCTTTCAAGCGTCTGATGGAGGCGACGCCGGGCATCCGGCTGGGCCTCTACGAGTGCCCCTGGCCGAACCACCGCATCCTCTCGGCCGAAACGCTCGGCTGGCTCGCCGAGACCGGCCGCGTGTTCTTCCACAAAGACACCAGCTGCAACGCCGACGCCCTCGCGGCCAAGCTCGCGGCCGTCCGCGGCACCCCGCTGAACCTCTACAACGCCCACACGCCCACCCTCCGGGCCTCGCTGGATCAGGGCGCGGCGGGCTACTCGGGCGTGGGTGCTAATTTCGCCCCGGAACTGTACGTCCGGGCCTGTGCCGACGACCCCGCGGACCCCGCGGTGTGGGACGGCCTCGAGGCCCTGGACCGGCTGATCCCCCCCGGGTACCCCGCCAACGCCAAGGCGCTGCTGGCCGCACGTGACGTGAATATCGGCCCGACCTGCCGTGCCGGGGCAACGGTCGACCCCTCCAACTTGGCGAGCCTGAAACGGTGGCTGACGTCGCTCACGCCGAACGACACGCCGCCGCGAGAGGTGTCGAGCGCTCATGGCATCGCCATGACTCCATGATGCCGCCGATTAAAAAGCGCGTATCGACTGTCTCGGCGTGAACCGTATCACCGCCGAGCCCTTCGCTAAAGCCGCGGCACGCCGCTAGACGGCCGACGTTGCCGAACCCGGCGCGCTGCGCAGCGACGCCGCTGACGCAGCCCTTGAGAAGCACCGCCCCCAACCCGCCCGCGAGGCGGCACCAAACCCGGCGCAGTACCCCTCCGCACGGGGCCGCATGGAAGCCCCCGATTCCCGCTCAAACCACATCGAGCCGCATCGACCCGCACCTCAAACCCCCGCCCCCAGAAGCCGACGCCAATGGCCAGACCCGGACTTGAACCGGGGACACCGGCATTTTCAATGCCGTGCTCTACCAACTGAGCTACCTGGCCGGCGACGCGGCCTCACTCGGCCCGTCGGACCGATGAGCGTACCGTACGCCGGCGCGTTGTCAACCCTTCATCAACCCGCCCCGCGACGACCGCGTCGCCCCGCTCCCGGTGAGCAACAGTTGACGCGGGAGTATTCTCCGCGATAATGCCCCGCTCGCAACGCAGGCCCGGCGTGGGCCTGAACTTTTCTGCACCGCGACGCCGTAGCCACGGCCGAGCACCTCAAAGGGCGTCGCCCCCAACGGCGGCGTAACACATCATGGCCAACTACACCGGCCCGAAGGTCAAGCTCTCCCGCCGCGTCGGCGTCCCCATCGCCGACATCCCCAAGCACACGACAAAGCGCCAGCTCAACCCGCCGGGTGTGCACGGCTTCCGCGGCCGGCGGCTGCGCGACTACGGCATCCGCCTCAACGAGAAACAGAAGCTCCGCTTCCACTACAACGTGCTCGAAAAGCAGTTCCGGCGCTACATGCAGGAGGCCGGGCGGACGCAGGGCAACACCGGCACCGTCATGCTCCGCCTCCTCGAGCAACGCCTCGACAACGTCATCCGACGCCTCGGCTGGGCCCGCACCATCTGGGCCTCCCGCCAGCTCGTCGGCCACGGCCACGTGCTCGTCAACGGCGGCAAGGTCGACATCCCCTCCTACCAGATCAAGGTCGGCGACGTCATCACCCTCCAGGAAAGCATCCACAAGCTCGTCCGCGAGAACATGGAGTCCCTCCCCGGCCACGACACGCCCGAATGGCTGAACTTCGACCCCTCCACGCTCACCGCCACCGTCGCCGCCGTGCCGACCGCCGACCAGGTGCCGTTTGACGTGAACATGAACCTGATCGTCGAGTTCTACCGCTGATCCTCTAGGCTGGTGTGGATCGGCGGAGGCCGCTTCAGCGGCCGGTTCTTCTTGCCCACGCCGACGGCCGCTGAAGCGGCCTCCGCCGAGTTGTCTCGCCCATACCCATTGACCCCGCCCCCCGCACCCGCTAAGCTCGCCCATCCGGGCCACCGCCCGCTACAACTTGACGCACTTATCCAGAGTGACTGAGGGACGGGCCCTGTGAAGTCACCGCAACCGTTTCCCCGCCGCAATCGGCCGGGAAAAGAGGTGCGAACTCCCGCTCCCGCCGCACGGCGGGGGGAAGATAAGCCGCGGCGACAACACTGCACCCCCGCAACTGTTCAAGCCCCTCTTATCTTCACGATGAGCGGGGCTCTTTCGTTTGCGCCCTTTCGAGCAGTCGACCTTGCAGCACCATGGTCCGACGAGCCTAGACCCCAGCCCCCAGCCCCCATGACGAGCTTCATCCACTCCCTCCGCGGCAAAGAGTCCGGCGTCGACTACCCCATCGAGCCCCGCACCATCTGCGACCACGACTTTGGGCCCGTCGAGGTCACCTACGACTACGACGCCATGCACGGCCGCGTCACCCGCGACTCCATCGCCGCCGGGCCCCGCTCGCTGTGGCGGTACCGCGACCTGTTGCCCATTGATGGCGAGCCCCGGGCCGGCCTGCACTCGGGCTGGACCCCGCTGGTCAAAGCGGACCGACTCGCCAAGCACCTCGGCGTCCGCGAGCTCTATATCAAGGACGACTCGGCCAACTACCCGAGCTTCTCTTATAAGGATCGCGTCGTCGCGGTCGCCATCACCAAGGCCGTCGAGTTCGGCTTCGATACGGTGAGTTGTGCGAGCACCGGGAACTTGGCCCATGCCGTCTCGGCCCACGCCGCCGCGGCGGGGCTCGACGCCTGCGTCATAGTCCCGCACGACCTTGAAGCCGGCAAGATGGTCGCCATGCGCGTGTTCGGGCCCCGCGTGGTCCGCATCGAGGGCAACTACGACGACGTCAACCGCCTCTGCTCCCAGATCGCCGACCGCTACAACTGGGCCATCGTCAACGTGAACCTCCGCCCGTTCTATACCGAGGGGGCCAAGACCCACGGCTTCGAGATCGCCGAGCAACTCGGCTGGCGGCTGCCCCGCCACACCGTCGTCCCCGTCGCCGGCGGGACAATCCTGCCCAAGATCTGGAAGGCGTACCGGGAGTTCATCACGCTCGGCCTGGTCGAGGATAACCGGCCCGCGATGTACGGGGCCCAGGCCGCGGGGTGTAACCCCATCGTCACCGCGCTCGAGGACGACGCCGAGTTGTTCCGCCCGCAGAAGCCCAGGACGATCGCCAAGTCCATCGCCATCGGCAACCCCGCCGACGGCTACTATGTCCTCAAGAACATCCGCGATTCGGGGGGCTACGGCGCGAGCGCGACCGACCCCGAGATCCTCGCGGCCGTGCGTCTGCTTGCCGAAAAAGAGGGCATCTTCACCGAGCCCGCCGGCGGGACCACCCTCGCCTGTGCGATCAAGCTGATCGAGTCGGGCCAAATCCCGAGGGACGAGCCGATCTGCGTGTGCATCACCGGCAACGGCCTGAAAACCCTTGAAGCCATGGACGGCCAGTTCGACGAAACCCCCGCCATCCCCGCCAAAATCGCCGACTTCGACCAACTCATTCGACAAGGCCGTCCCGCTTCAGCGGGACGGGAGTCCGCAACAACCCCGCACCCCGAGCCCGCCCATGCCTAACACCGCAACCCACACCCACCACGTCGAGATCCCCACCGCCCTCCGCCCCCAGGTCGGCGACCAGGAAACCGTTGCCGTCGAGGGCGACACCGTCGGCGAGCTCCTCGGCAAGCTCCGCACCGACTACCCCGACTTCGGCGCGAAACTCTACAAGAGCGACACCGAGATCAACCGCTTCATCAACGTCTACCTCAACGACGAAGACATCCGCTTCCTCGACAACCTCGACACCCCCGTCAAGTCCGGCGACCACCTCGCCATCGTCCCCGCCATCGCCGGCGGATAGAAGTGCGGGGTGCGGAGGGAACAGTGCGCTTCGCGCACATCCCTTCCCCGCGCGCTGTTCCCTGTTCCCTCCGCCTTCGGCCCGCACTCCGCCCGCACCGTTCCCTGTTCCCTCCGCACTTGGATCCCCATGCCCACCACCACCCGCAAAGCCTGGCTCACCTTCGAGGGCGGATGCCAGGACCAGCCCTGCATCTGGGAGATGTCCCGTGCGTTCCCCGACGTGAAGTTCGACATCCGCCAGGCCCACGTGGGCGCGAAGATCGGCGTCATGGCCCTGCAGTTCACCGGCGACGCCGACGAGATCGAACAGGCCGTTGCGTTCCTCGAAAACAAAGGCGTCCGCATCGACCCCGTCGAGGGCGGCTCCCTCGTCGCGGGGTAACAGCCGTAAACATTGATCACGCAGATTTCGCAGATAGGACAGCAGCTTGTTTTCAATCTGCGTTATCTGCGAAATCTGCGGTTAAAGGATTGAACTTTTGGAACTCGACCGCTACCACCGCCAGATGCTCCTGCCCGGGTTCGGCGAAGACGGGCAACGCCGGCTGCTTGGCTCCACCGCGCTGATCGTCGGGTGCGGGGCGCTGGGCACCGTCATCGCCAACATGCTCGCCCGAGCCGGCGTTGGGCACCTCGTCATCGCCGACCGCGACTTCATCGAGATCACCAACCTGCAGCGGCAGGTGCTTTTCGACGAGGCCGACGTTGAGAACGCGATCCCCAAGGCCGTCGCCGCGAAGAACAAGATCGCCGGGATCAACTCGCAGGTGCGGGTGACCGCCGTGGTCGACGACGTGAATCACACCAACGTCGAACGCCTCTCCGGGATCAACAACCCGGACTACGGCAAGGTCGACATCATCGTCGACGGCGTCGATAACTTTGAGACGCGGTATCTGGCCAACGACTGTGCCGTGAAGCACGGCATCCCCTACGTCTACGGCGGGGCGGTGGGCACCGTCGGCGCGAGCTACGCCATCCTCCCGCACACTCGAACCCCTTCGGCGGAGCCCGCTTCAGCGGGCGTCACCCCGTGGGAGTCGGCGGGCCTCGCCACCCCCTGCCTCCGCTGCATCTTCGAGCAGGCCCCGCCGCCGGGGCTCAACCCCACTTGCGACACGGCCGGCGTCATCGGCCCGGCCGTCTCCATCGTCAGCAACTACCAGGTCGCCGAGACGCTGAAGATCCTCACCGGCAACCTCGACCGGGTCAGCCCGACGATGCTCAACTTCGACCTGTGGGCCAACACGTTCCGCCAGTTCAAGGTGGCGCGGGCCTACGACGTGGGCGACTGCCGCTGCTGCAAGCACCGCGAGTTCGAGTTCCTCGACGGCAAGTTCGGCAGCAGCACGACCACCCTCTGCGGCCGCAACGCGGTGCAACTATCACAGAAGCAGAATGGTCACAAGCTCGACTTTGCCGAGATCGCCAAGCGCCTCGAGCCGCACGGCAGCGTCGTCGCCAACAAGTTCATGCTCCGCGCCGAGATCACCGACCGCGGCGAGCCGTATGAGCTCACCCTCTTCACCGACGGCCGCGCCATCGTCAAGGGCACCAAAGAAGCCAACGTCGCCCGGAGCGTCTACGCCAAGTACGTCGGCGCGTAGCGAAAGCAGGAACCGCAGATTCCGCAGATGACGCAGATTGATAGAAGCAAAGGCGAAGGAAACTATCGAATGGTCTATGAAACCGAGTTGAAGGTGTACCAGTTCATGGGCGAATACGGCAACGGCCTGCTGCAGGGGCTGGACGCGGATCAGGCGTTTACGCGCATCTGCCCGGGCGGGTTGCACCCGACGTGGATCATCGGGCACCTCGGCTTCGTCGGTGCGCGCGTGACCGCCGCGTTCGGCGGGACGCCCCGCGTCGACCTCGACGCCTACGGCAAGATGTTCGGCATCGGCAGCGAGCCAAGCGACGACCCGGCCGACTACCCCAATTGGGACACCATCGTCGCCAACTGGCGCGACGGCCACACCGACGTCGTCGCCGCCGCGCCCAACGTCACCGACGATTTCCTCGCCCAGCCAAACTCGAACGAGCGGATGAAGGCGGCCCTGCCGACCAACCGCGAGATGTACGCCTTCGTGCTCACCTCTCATGAAGCGGTTCACCTCGGCCAACTCTCCACCTGGCGCCGCGTCCAGGGCCTGCCGCGGCTGTTCTGATCCTTTTGCCGCCAAGGACGCCAAGAGCGCGAAGGAAGGCAAAGCGAAAGCGTGGTGCGTTCAATGCTCTCGTTATTGAAGCCGCAAAACCATATTGGCCTCATCTTATTAACCCATCCTGCCTTCCTTGGCGCTCTTAGCTTCCTTGGCGGCTAAGTTCCCCGCTCCCATGATCTACCTCGACAACGCCGCGACTAGTTTTCCCAAGGCCCCGGGTGTCGGGGAGGCGTGCGCCCGGTTCATCGCCAACGACGCGGCAAACCCGGGGCGGGCGGGGCACCGGATGGCGGTCGCGGCCGAGGAGATGCTGGACAACCTCCGCCTCAAGCTCGCACGGTTGGTCAACGCCCCGGACCACCGGCGGATGGTGTTCACGCTCAACGGCACCGACGCGTTGAACATCGGAATCAAGGGCGTCGTGTTTTCGCGGTGGGCGGAGCGGGCTGCTGCTTCCGGGGGTGGCGAGGGGCGGCCGCATGTGGTGACGTCGGTGCTGGAACACAATTCGGTCAGCCGGCCGCTGCAGGCGCTGGCGGACGCGGGGCGGATTGACCTCACCCGCGTCGGCTGCGACGACGACGGGCTCATCGACCCGGACAACGTGAAGTCGGCGTTCACGCCGAGCACGGTGCTGGTGGTGCTCACCCATGCCAGCAACGTAACGGGCACGATCCAGGACGCCGCGGCGGTGGGGCGGTGCTGCCGCGAGGCGGAGGTGCTGTTCATGCTCGACGCGGCGCAGACCGTCGGGGTGCTGCCCATCGACGTGGAGGCGATGCACATTGACCTGCTGGCGTTCCCGGGCCACAAGTCGCTGCTCGGGCCGACGGGTACCGGGGCGCTGTGGGTCGGCGAGCGCTGCCCGGGCCCGGACGAATCGTCGGCCCTGCCTCACCGCTTCGCGCCGTATCGCGAGGGCGGCACCGGCGGCGACTCGGCGACGCCGACCCAGCCCGCGCTCTACCCCTACTACCTCGAGGGCGGCACGCCCAACACCGTCGGCCTCGCGGGCCTCGCCGCCGGGCTCGACCACGTTTTGGCGCATCCGATGCAGGAAACTTTGCAGCACGAACAGTTGCTCTGCCGCCGCGTAATCGAGCTAATCGACGCCGACGAACGCTTCACGCTGCTGGGCAGCGCGGACCCGGCGAGCCGCGTCGGCACGGTGTCGTTCACGGTGCGGGACCTGCCGGCGGCGGACGCGGGATCAATCCTCGACGACAGCTTCGACATCGCGGTGCGGCCTGGCCTGCACTGCTCGCCCTACGCTCACCGCCGCTTCGGCACGTTCCCCGACGGCGCGGTGCGGGTGAGCCCCGGGGCGTTCACGACGGACGGGGACGTGGACGCGCTGGTCGAAGCGCTGGATCAGATCGCGATGTGAGGGGCGGGTGGGGGGTGGCCGAGGGCGGGGGAACTCGAAAAGTCGCGGCGCTGAGCGCCTGTTTCCCGGCCATGGTGGGGCGGGCTTCCAGCCTGCCTTCGGGCGCAGCCCGAACCTGCAGACAGCAGACTTGGCCCTTCGGGCCAACGGCAGGCTGGCAGCCTGCCCCACCCGCCACCCCCCGAGCCGCTTGTGAAACAACCGCTAAACGACAAGGCCCACGCCGGGTGGCGTGGGCCTTGTTGAACTGGGCTGTTGATGCGGCTCAGTATTCGAGGCCGACGCCGATGCTGGCGACGAGTTGGAAGTCGTCGCCGCCGTCGTTGAGGCCCTCGCCGTCGTTGAAGAAGTAGGCGGTGAGGCCGGCGTGAGCCTCCCAGGTGCCGTAGTCGGACGGGATGAAGTCCAGCGGGATGCCGGCCAAGATGCCGACGCTGGCGTAGCCGAAGAAGTCGTTGTCTGGGTAGTAGTTATCGACGCCCAGGCCCACGGCAAACGGGACGCTCAGCGAGACGTCGTAGTCCTCGCTGGTGGGGATGAACGGGTCGAGGCTGAGCTTGCCGCCGAGCTCGATGTAGGTGTCTTCGCTGCCGTTGGCGTCGTCGAACTCGATCGCGAGGAGGACGTAGGGCGAGAGGGCAAAGTCGCCCAGGTCGTCGCTGTCGTCGTAGCTGAAGGCGATGTCGAGCTCGTGGATATCGTTGAACGCGCCGTTGGGGTAGAAGTACCCGACGTAGGAGATGTCGAAGCCGAACTTCTCGGCGATATCGAAGGCGACGCCAACGTAGAGGTCGGTCTCGTAGAAGTCTTTGGCCCCGTTGCCGTCGGCGAGGGTCTGCTCGCTGTGGATCGAGTTCCAGACGCCGGCGTAGAAGTCAATGCCGGTGTCGCCGATGGGCGCGCCGACTTCGGCGTAGGGCTGGAGGATGAGGCCGCTGTCTTCCTGCTCGTAGCCACGGAAGATGTAGTTGGTGGTGATGTCGGCCCCGAGGGAGAAGGTGAGGGCGCCGGTATTGACGTCGGGCGGGGCGTCCTGGGCTGCGGCGGGGAGGGTGAGGGCGGCGCCGAGGCAGGCGAAGCCGGTGAGGGGGGCGAGTTTCTTCATAACGACTTCTCCTGGACCTGGCGTTCTACGCCGGGGGATGGCCGACCGTCACGCGACGGGCCGGGGGTGGCACCAGACTAGCATGACGCTCATCGACGCACGCAACTCAAAGTCGTCAAAATTTTATCGGCCACGACGGGTATACCTTCACGAGGCGATAAGTCGCTCCATACGGGTTGCTTAGACGGCCACAGAGTCAACGGGCTGCTTAAGTTCTTGATCTCAAGGTCCGAGAACTCGCCGTAGGTGGAGCGGTGGGGTTGAGCGTGCTGCTTCAAGAGCGGCATGGGCGACTTGCCTGAGTTCGTTCGACAGACGGGAGGTGACGCTGTCCACCGCCCGCTTCGCCTTCGGCGAACACAGGCTGGAAGCCTGTGCCACCGGGGACAACCGCATCGCCTTTAGGAATACAGGCTGGAAGCCTGTGCCACCGGAGCAGACCGCTTCGCCTTTGGGAACACGGGCTGGAAGCCTGTGCCACCGGAGCAGACCGCTTCGCCTTTGGGAACACGGGCTGGAAGCCTGTGCCACCGGGGAAGACCGCTTCGCCTTTGGGGAACACGGGCTGGAGGCCTGTGCCACCGGGGAAGACCGCTTCGCCTTTGGGGAACACGGGCTGGAAGCCTGTGCCACCGGAAGAAGAGCGTATGCTGTTCTAGATGTCGTGCGGGTGGGGCGGGGGAGTCCGTCACGCCGGGGTCAGGCCGCGGTAGAGTTCCTGCACCCGCTGGGACTGGGCGCGGCGGACCGATTCGAGCGTCAGCCGGGCGATGTGGTAGTCGGCCGCCTCGTCGGTGGCGAGGCGGCAGTGCTCCTGCACCACGGCGTAGAGGAACTTGAACGCGTCGCGGGGCTGGTGCATCGAGTCGAGGGCGTCGACGAGCAGGTCGCGGGTGACGTCCTCCTCGAACAGGGTGGTGAGGGCGATGCGGGCGTTGCCGTCCTCGTCGCCGTCGGCGTCGGGCTTGCGGCAGGCGTTAAGCCGGCTCGAGCACAGGTCGTAGAGCGTCGCCCCGGACCAGGTGAGGCGTTCGATCATGTTCTGCTTGTCGAGGCGGGCCTCCTGGAAGAACCCCGGGCCCTCTTTTTGGAGGAGGTAGCTGAGCTCGATGGGCAGGAGGAGCTTGAGGCCGATGCGGTCCTGCTTGAGGAACTTGTTGTCGAACATCGGCCAGATGAGGGCGCGCATGCGTTGGGCGTCGCCGCTGATGGCGGTGGGCTCGTCGACGCGGTCGACGAGGACGACGACGCCGGCGTAGCCGAAGCTGCGGAGGATGGCGATGAGGCGTCGGGTGAGCTGGTAGCGGCTGTCGCCGAGGTCCTGCTCGGAGCTGCCGCGCTGGGGGAGGGGCTGGCCGGCGACCTTGCCGGGGCCGAGCTCGCCGATGACGGCGGCAAGCTGGGCGGGGGTGCGGCCGACGGCGGGCATCTCTTTGGCGACGGCGCGGGCGCGGCTCCAGGTGCGGATGACCTGCACCAGCCAGAGGATCCACAGCACCAGCGCCCCGGCCGCGAGCAGCCCGAGCACCGGGAGCATCCACCACGGCTGGGGGTCCACGACGTAGTACGCCAGCCCGAATCCGGCCGCGAGCAGCGTCAGGATAATGGCCATGTTCCGCCAGAACGCCAGGGGCAGGGTCATGCCCAGCCGCAGCTTTCGGCGCAGCCGCCGCCAGCGGGTGAGGTCGAAGCCCGACGGCGGCTGGTCGTACAGCCCCGCGAGCACGGCCAAGTCCATCCGCTGCTGGGGGTTGATGCGTTTGCGGGTGGCCTTGCCGGTCTCCTGCGGGAGGATGACGGTTTCCTCGTCCTCGTACCCCTCATCAAGCAGGGCGTCGGTGAGCTTCGTGACGGCGTGGCTGAGGATCGCGTCCTGGTGATCGGCGAGGCGGAAGCGGTCGAGCACGGCCGCGGCGTCCTGCTTGCGGGTCCGCATCAGCCGGTCGAGCACGGGGTTGAAGTCGTCGTAGGCGACGATGAGGATCCGCTCGGTGGGGTTCGCGGCGTTGTGCTCCTCGATCTTTTTGGCGAGGGTGAGGCGGATTGCGGTTTTGCCGCTGCCTTTCTCACCGAACACGACGGCGGTGGAGGGTTTCTCGATGCGGCCGACGATCTTGTCGAAGTCGGGGTGGTGCAGGTCTTTCTGAGCGAGCCGCGGGAACACGGGGTCGAGCCGTGCCTCCTCCGCGCCGAAGGGGTTCTCGCGGAGCTGGTGGTAGGCGAGGAAGCTGTCGATGTTCATGCGGGTCGTCCGGCGGGGGGGCGGGTTGGGTTGGCCGGACTATAGGGTACCGTTGGCGTGGCGTCGGCGAGGGTTCGGGGAAGAACGGGGCACTGGCGTGCCACCCGCTACGCGGTGCGGGGGATAGGGGTCAGGCGATGAGGCCGACGGGTTGGAAGTCGTGGTCGGGCAGGACGGTGGGGAGGTTGTCATTGCCGAGGTGGGTGGTGACGACTTCGGCGAGGACGTCGCGGAAGTCGGTGGTGTGGAGGAGGTCCCGTTTTTGGTAGAGGCGGTCCTCGGCGAGTCCCGGCCAGGTGGTGAGCACCTTGCGGCGTTCCTTGAGGCCGGTGAGCTTGGCGGGGTCGGCTTGGGCGGCGGCGTGGACGGGCCCGCCGAGGGCGAGCATGGCGTTGGCCCAGCCGTGGTCGGTGCCGTTGGTGCCGTTCTGTTTGGCGGTGCGGCCGAAGTCCGAGATGGTGAGTACGAGGGTGTCGGTCAGGCGTTCGCCGAGGTCCTCGGCAAAGGCGGCGAGGGGCTCGGCGAGGCCCTGGAGCTTGTTGCCGAAGCCGCCGGTGGAGCCGTTGCCCTGGTTGTTGTGGGTGTCCCAGCCGCCGTAGTCGATCTGGACGACCTCGAGGCCGAGGTCGGCTTTGATGAGGCGGGCGGCGGCCTGGAGGCGGTTACCGAGCTCGCTCTTGTCGGGGTACTTGGCGGCGGGGGTGTAGGGCTGGGCGGCGATCTTCTGGATGACGCGGACGCCTTCGAGGGTGTCGCGGCCGGCGGTGGCGACGAGGTCGATCGCGTCGCGGGCGGCGTGGCCGTCGGGCGAGGGGTCGGATTGGTAGGCGTGTTCGAGGGCGGCGGTGACGGCGGCGCGGTCGGCGTGCTTGCTGTCGGGCAGGCCGAGGGAGGTGAGCCCGGAGATGGCGTAGGCGGGGGCGTCGCCGCGGAGGATGCGGGGCAGGGTGTCGGAGAACGCGACGGCGCGGACGGGGCCGTGGCCCTCGCTGGTGAGGAGGTGTCGGTTGAGCCAGCCGTCGTAGCCGATGGTGTTCCCCGCGACGCCGGTCTCCCAGACGTCCTGTTCCTCGAAGTGTGAGCGGCTGTTTTCGCTGTAACCGACGGCGTGGGCGGCGACGGCCATGCCCCGGTCGAACCACGGCATGAGCGCCTCGCACCGCGGGTTGAGGCCGAAGGCGCCGTCGAGGTCGAGGGCGCCGCCGGGCTGGCCGGGGTCGGCGACGCGGAGTGACGGGCGGAGCGTGGCGTAGTCGGGGTCGGCGTAGGGCACGACCCAGTTGAGCCCGTCGATCCCGCCGCGGAGGAAGATGACCACGAGGGTCTTGTTCTTCGCCACGGGGTGCTTGGCGGGGTCGTCCATGGACGCGGCGAGCAGCCGGTCGAGGGGGGTCACGCCGCAGTAGACGGCCAGGGCGCCGGTGGATTGGATGAAGAAGCGGCGGGTGAGTTTCATGATGAGGCCTTTAGCCGTTAGCCGTTGGCCGCTAGCCGTTGGCAGGGGCGGCACACGGGCGGATGGGTCGGGAGCTTCAATTGGGAAGCGGGTGCTTCAGTGTTGAAAAACGAATCCAGTCGGTGCAATTTATGCTATCGGCCAGCGGCCAGCGGCCAGCGGCCAGCGGCCAGCGGCCAGCGGCCAGCCGCTACCGCAGCGACACCTCCGGCATCTGGGCGATGAGGGTGCCGGCGAGGCGGATTTGGCCACTCGCGTCGGCTTCGGACTTGGCGAGGACGCCCAGGACGGCGGCGTTGGAGCGTTCCGACAGCAGGCGGCCGGTGAGGCGGATCGCGAGCTCGTCGACGGTGCGCTGTTGCCACGCGGCGCGGGCGGCGGCCTTGGCGTCGTCATCCGCGCCGTCGGCGGGTTTGAGCGGCTCGCGGAGGGAGGCCGGCAGGAGACGGTAGTAGCCGGAGTCGAGGTCGCCGGCGAGGCGCCAACGCTGGAGCATGGCGTTGGAGTCGGCGTAGGCGGCGTCCTCTTCCGGGTAGCCGTCGGGCGTCTCGCGGTCGAACACGCCGAAGCCAGAGCGTTTGGCGAGGTCCTGGATGAGGTTGTCGCGGTCACGGTCGGTCAGGCGGACGAGGCGGGTGGCAAAGCCCAGCGGGTGGGACAGGCGTGGGCGGGGCGAGTCCCGGGCGTACACGTCGGACGCGGCGATGCCTTTGACGACGGCGCGGAGGTCGCCGCCGGAGGCGGTGAAGACGGGGGCGAGGGTGTCGGCGAAGGCGTCGGCCTCGTTGTGGTCGAGGGTGAGGTAGTGCTCGGCGAGCTTGCGGGTGATGAAGCGGGCGGTGGCGGGGTGGGCGGCGAGCATCTCCAGCGCGAGGCGGGCGCGGTCGAGGCGCTGAGCGCGGGGCTTGGCCTCGTCGAAGCGGAGGCCGAAGACGGTGCGGGGTGCAGGGTCGTTGCGGCCGGCGGAGTAATCGAAGAGGTTGGCGAGGGACTGGCCCGCACCGGCGGGTCGTGCGGCGGTGGTGGTGCCCCACCCCGCGAGGAGGTGGGCGAGCTGGGTCACGTCGTCCTGGGTATAGCCGCCGTGGACGCCGAGGGTGTGGAGTTCCATGACCTCCCGGGCGTAGTTTTCGTTGATGCGGTTGCTCGTGGAGCGGTATTGGTCGAGGTAGTTGAGCATCGCCGGGCTGGTGGCGGAGGCGAAGAGGAGGTCAATGAAGGGCGCGGGGCCAAGGGTGTTCCAGCGGGCAAACTCGGGGGCCTTGCGTTCGTTGCCGATCTTGCGGGGCCAGGTGTTGAAGTGGTTGTCGATGAACATGACCAGCCGGGCGCGGACGGGGTTGGGCGTCTCGGCGAGCCAGGCGGTGGCGAGGCGGGCGGGGTTGTTGTCGAAGCGTGCGGCGGCGTCGGCCCAGGCGTCGGCGCTGCCGGGGTCGTCGGCGCCGCGGGAGAGCTGGCGGTGGAGGTAGGCGGCGGGCCCGTCGACCAGGACCTCGGCGAGTTGGGTCGGCTCGGGGCCGTAGGCGAAGCGGTCGAGCAGGCGGACGGCGGCCTCGTAGGCCCCGGGGGTATCGGGCGCGGCGGCGAGGACGTTGATCGTGCGGTCGGCGGTGGTGATCACGTGATCGGCCGCGTCGGCGACGCGCAGGGCGAGGCGGTACGCGCCCGGCTTGACGCCCCGCAAGACCAGCGGCAGGACCAGCCGGCCGCGGCCGTCGCCGGCGTCGATCCGGCCGCCCACGGGCTTGCCGTCGAGCAGGACCTGGACCCAGCCCATCTGCCAGTCGTCGCTAACGTCGGCGACGACCGCGTCGGCGGCGTGGACCCCCTGCCCGTCGGGCGGGGTACTGGATCACGGCCGCCGGGCCGACGGTGTCCGCCGGGGCGGTCTCGGTGAGCTTGAGCCGGCGGACGTAGAGGTTGCGGTCCTTCTTCTTCGCCGCGTCGTAGGCGTCGTTAATGAACGCGACCTCGAGCGACTTCGGCCCGGCGGGCAGCACCACCGTGCCGACGCGGTGGCCCGTGAACCCGTCGCCCCCGGCCTCGACCTCGCCGACCGCCTTGCGCTCGTCCCCGGCGACCAAGGTCACCGCCGCCACCGGCGGGCCGTCGAACTTCTCGCCCCAGGCGTCGAGCTCGACCTCGAACTCGCCGGCGAGCCCGTCGGGCAGGGAAAGCGACACGCTGCCGTTGGACAGGAAGCGGCGGACCGGGTCGTCGCCGGCCTGCTTGAGGGGGGTGAGGTCGGCCTTGCCGTCGGCGGTCCAGGCGGCGTCGGCGGCGTAGTACCGCAGGACACGCCACCGCGGCGGCGTCGCCGCGGGGTGGCCGAGCAGGGTGACGGTGTGAACGGCCGAGGCGGCGCGGTGGCCGTCGGCGTCCTCGGCGATGAGCTGCAGCGTGTTCTCGCCGGCGTTGAGGTCGGCTCGCCCGACGTTGAACCCCGGCTGCAGGGTTGTCTGCGACAGGCGAACTTCGCCGTTGATGAGCAGGCGGACCGCCGGCGGGTTGGCACCCTTGGCCGCGAGGCGGGCCCGGCCGCTGACGAACAACTCCCCCGACACGCGGCTGCCGTCGAGCGACGGATCGAGCGTGACGGTGAGCCCCCCGCGTCGCGCCGCCGCGCGGCCGACGGCATCGGGCAGGCGGGCGACCTCGTACCGGTCAAGCGCGAGGTTGCGGTCCTGGCCCTTGCCGGTGCTCTCGTCGTTCTCGAACAAAACCACCACGTCCTGCGGCCCGGACTTCAGATAGATCGGCCGCCCGATCGGGGCGCGGTGCCACGAGGTCGACGCGACGGCCGAGGCCGTCTCGGGGTCGTTCTCGTTGGCGAGGTGCAGGCCCACGGTGGGCAGGACGCTGTTCGAGGCGTCGCCGCGGGCGGTCATCATGACCTGATACCAGCCGGGCCGGTCGCGGTCGACACGGAGGACCAGGGGCGGTCGGGCACCGCTGTTCACCACGAAGCGTCCGCCCGAGGCGTCGGGGTCGTCGGCGAGGTTCAGCGGCTTGACCGGGTCGGCGGGGTCCTTCTGATCGCGGAACCGCTCGGGCCGCTCGGCGTCGGCGCGGTCCTCGGCCTCGCCGGTCAGCAGCTCGGCGGCGGCGGGGCGGTGGACGTAGAGCGTCACCGCCGGGCCGGGCGTGACCGAGCCGTCGTCGGCGACGAGCTCGGGGGTCAGGTCGACGGGGCCGGGTGGGTAGGCGTCGGCGTCGAAGGTGAACCCGAAGCGGTAGCGCGGGCCCTCCTGCGGCTCGTTAGTGGGGATCGGGTCGTAGGTCCCCCCGTCGGGCAGGCGGAGCCGTACCGTGGGCGCTTCACCGCTGGCGGCGGTGGCGAACAACTCGATGGAGACGCCGATCTCGCCCCATATCACCGCGCCGTCGGCGGGGCTGCTGATCGTCGGCGAGACGGTCCGCATCTCCGCCGCCGCGGGCGAGGGGCGCGCATCTATATATAGCTCTGCTGCCCGGCCGCCGTGGCCGACTGTCAACGTCGCGGCTCCCTCACGCTCCGCCCGGACCCGCAGGAAGCCGAGCGTCTGCCCGGCGAGCACCGTCGGCTTCCGCACGACGGTGACGCCCGCCCCGTCGCCGCCGTCCGCCGGCTTCACCGAAGCGGGCAGGGTGCGGTCGACCTCCGCGGGGGCGTCGACGCGGAACGGGATCACCTGCGTCCCGTCCAGCCAGACCACGGCCCGGTCGGTATCAAACGAAACGGTCGTCGCCTCGGCCGCCCGACGCGCCGCGTCGGCCGCGGCCTTCTCCTCCGCCGCCGCCTTGGCCCCCGCGTCGGCCTTCTCCCGCGCCTCGCGCTCGGCCTTACGCTTCGCCTGCCGCTCGGCCTTGTCGGGGCGCGGCGGCTTGGCCTCCGCCGGCCGCGTCGCCGCGGGCTGCGTCGTTGCGGGCTGCGTTGCCGCCGGCTGAGTCGCCGCCGGTCCGGCGGCGGGCTGCGTTGCCGGTGCCGCCGCGAGACAGGGCACAGCCGCGGCAAGCAACAGAGCCAACGCCCCCGTCCAGCCGTGCTGTTGACCTCTTGACATACCGTCCTCACGCCCTGTCGGGGTACGATCAACCGCTCGCCGTCACAGTTTACCCGTCACGGGAGATATTCCAACACCCGATCCTTCTGCCCGGATCAACGGCGCTGCGGCCGCTTCATTGCATACCGCAGAACCCGGACCGCCCCGGCAGGTCGACCGCCTGCCCCGTCGGTGGCCCGCAGCGTCCCGCGCCGGCCCCGCCTCGCCGGCGTGGGCGGGTTGGCCGCTCCCTCTACGCCCGCACGGGTCACGCCCTAGCATGGCCCCGATGTCCGCCGACCCCGCCGCCCGTCCCGCTTCCTCAACCGTCGGCCTCGTCGCGGCGGGGATCATGATGTGGCGCGAGGTCGTCCGCTTCTTCCGGCAACGCAACCGCGTCATCGGGGCCGTCGCCACCCCGGTGGTCTTCTGGGTCATGCTCGGGCTCGGACTTAACGAGACGTTCCGCGTCACGGGTGCGGGGGCCGCTTCTGTTGAAGCGCCCGGAGCCGGTGACGGCGGTAATTCCGGTGGCTCCGGAGCCATGGGCTACCTCGCGTTCTTCTTCCCCGGCATGGTGCTGCTCATGGTGCTTTTCACCGCGATCTTCTCCACCATCTCCGTCATCGAGGACCGCCGCGAGGGGTTCCTGCAGGGCGTGCTTGCCTCGCCCGCGGCCCGGTGGTCCATCGTGCTGGGCAAGGTGCTCGGCGGAGCGCTGATCGCGACGGTGCAGGGCCTGGTGCTGCTCGCGGCGTGGTGCGTGTTCTTCGCGTGGCCGGGGCTGGGGCCGGCGCTGCTGGCCGTGGTGGTGCTCTTTGTCGTCGCGGTCGGGTTGACCGGGCTCGGGCTGTTGATCGCCTGGCCGATGGACTCGACCGCCGGGTTTCACGCGGTGATGAACCTTCTATTGATGCCGATGTGGTTCCTCAGCGGTGCGGTGTTCCCGGTGGAGACGGCTGGCCCGCTGCGGTGGGTGATGTACGCCAACCCGCTGACCTACGGCCAGGCGGCGTTCGCGCATACCCTGCAGGGCGCTGCGGCACCGGGGCTCGCGGTCTCCCCGGGGGTGGCGGGCGCTATCATGCTAATCATGGCCGCGGCGGCGCTGGCGGGGGCGACACGGGTCGCGGCGAGGCCGGGACGATAGAAAATCGGCTGTTGCCCATGAACCTGCTCCCCCTGCTTGATAGCTCAAAATGCTCCACAAGCTGGGACGCTTCGCGTCCCCGGCAGACGCTCCCTATCTGCTTCTTGCTCACCATCACGTTGATCTCCACGCTCACCGCCTGCGGCCGCGACGCCCCGCCGCCGCTGGAGAGCTATTGGCAGGTCCCCGACTTTTCGCTGACCAACCAGCGGGGCGAGACGGTCAGCCGCGGCGACCTCGTCGGCCGCGTGTGGGTCGCCGATTTTTTCTTCACCGAGTGCCCGGGCATCTGCCCGATCATGTCGGGCAACCTCAAGGCGCTGCAGGACGCGGTAGCCGACGAGCCCCGGGCGCGGGACGTGCGGCTGGTGAGCTTCAGTGTCGACCCGGAGCGGGACACGGTGGAGAAACTCGCCGCCCACGCCGCCGACCTGGGCGTTGAGCCGGGGTTTTGGCACCTGCTCACCGGGCCGCGCGAGGCGATCTGGGACGTCGCCGTCCAAGGGTTCAAGCTGCCCGTCTCCGCCAACCTCGCCGACCCGGCCAACCCGGTGTCGCACTCGGGCAAGTTCGTGCTCGTCGACCGCACCGGGACGATCCGCGGCCTGTACGACGGGACGGACCCCGACAGCGTCGCGGCCGTGGAGCGTGACCTCCGACGCCTGTTGGACGAACCCGCCGCCGTGTCCACCGCCTCCCGATGATCGACCGCGCCCGTGAAACAGCCGCGGCGTTTCGTAACGTCGTCTACGCCGAGCGCGGGGGGCGGCACCTCCTGATGGACATCTACCGGCCGCGGGGTGACGGCCCGGTCCCCGTCGCCCTGTACCTCCACCCGGGCGGGTGGCACAGCGGGTCGAAGGACCTCTGCCTCGTCCGCTGGCTGGTCCGCTACGGCATCGCGGTGGCCGCGGCCGACTACCGTCTGCTCCCGCGGCACCGCTTCCCCGACCCGCTCCACGACGCCAAGGCCGCCGCCCGGTTCCTCCGCGCCCACGCCCCGGCGTTCGGCCTCGACCCCGACGCCCTCGCCGCCGTCGGCGTCTCCTCCGGGGCCTACCTCGCCAACATGCTCGGGCTCACCGCCGGCTTCCCCGGCCTCGAGGGGCCTCGCCAACCCGACGAGCCCAAGGCCCGCGTCGACGCCGTCGTCAACTACTTCGGCTACACCGACTTCATCGCGCTGCAAGACGACCGCTCACGCCGCGGGCAACGCGCCGCCTCCCGCGCCCCAGAGGCAAACCTCCTCGGCCACACCGTCGCCGACGACCCCGCCCGCGCCCGTCTCGCCAGCCCGCTCTACCACGTTGCCCCCGACGCCCCGCCGTTCCTCCACGTCCACGGTGAACGCAACGAGACCGTCCCCCTCGACCAGGCCCGCCGCCTGCACGAAGCCCTCCAGGCTCAAGGTGCGTCTTCCAAACTCGTCCTCGTCCGCGGCTGCGACCACAACCCCGCCCCCATCCTCGACAACCCGTCCATCCGCGACCGCGTCGCCCACTTCATCCATACCCACACCGCCACCCCCTCGACCACCAACCCCCCATGAAGCGCCGCGGCTCCGCCGCGCGCTCCCGCCCCAACCCCATGAAGCGACGCGGCTCCGCCGCGCGCTCCCGCACACCACCAACACCCCGGCGCGGCAAAGCCGCGTCGCTTCATCCGCAACCTACTCCCGCTCACCCCGCCTCTCCCGCCACCTCCGCCGACGCCCGGGCCTCTTCCCGCGCCTTGCGCCCGCTAGACAGACGCAGGTTCAACAACTGCACCAGCAGCGAGAACCCCATCGCAAAGTAGATGTAACCCCGCGGGATGTGCTGGTGCAGCCCCTCGGCGACGAGCACCACCCCGATCAGCAGCAGGAACGACAGGGCGAGCATCTTGAACGTCGGGTGACGCTCGATGAACCGCGATAGCGGGCCGGCGAAGCCGAGCATCACGCCGATGGCGAGGATGATGGCCGCGCTCATGATCGCCAGCGGGGGCCAGGGGATGCCGGTGAAGGGGATGGCCGCGGAGGTGTACTCGTTAGGGTTGACCATGCCGATAGCGGTCAGGACCGAGTCGATCGAGAACACCAGGTCGAGCAGGAGGATCTGCCCGACCACGGCGGGGAGTGACGCCTTGGGCTTGGCGTGGCCCTCGTGTTCGGTTCCCTCCGCCCGGGCCTCCTCGATCTTGTGGTGGATCTCCCAGGTGGCCTTGCCGATCAAGAAGACCCCGCCGAGGATGAGGATGAGGTCCTTCACGGTGATGGCGGTCTCCCGCTCGCCCCCCTCGAAGAAGGTGTAGATGATCGCCTTGTCCAGCGACACGACCCAGGCGATGGCGAACAGGAGGATCAGCCGCCCAATCGCGGCCATCGCGAGCCCCAGGTTGCGTGCCAGCGCCTGCTTGCTCTTCTCGACTCGGCCGGACAGAATCGCGATGAAGACGAGGTTGTCCACGCCCAACACGACCTCTAGGGCCGCGAGGGTCAGGAACGCCAGGAGCGAGTCGACGGTGAGGAGTTCAGCCATATCGCCGATGCTAGGCTAATGTTTCGTGATTGGAGCGGGAGGCTAAAATACCCCGCATCTGCTCATCCGTATGCGGGGGCGACAGACGCATCGGGGTGCCTCATACGCGGGGGGAGCCAGCCGGAAAAGAAAACGACCCGGTCGGCCGAGGCCGTCCGGGTCGCAGGAGGGGGTTGAACGGTAAGTGCCGGTAAGGCCCGAGGGGCCTCGCGGCAGGGGTTCACGCCGGGGTCGTGGGGTCCTTCTGTTCGGCCTTCTCGGCCTTCTTCTTCGCCTCTGAATGCTCCGCCTCGTGAGTGGCCTCTTCCTTGGCCGTCTCGGCGGCGGTCGAGCCGACATCCTTCGCCTTGTCGGCGAGCTGGCTTGGCGCGAGCCCCTCGTCGTGCGCCGCCTGCTCCGCCGCCTTGCGTGCGGCCTCGGCGATCCGCTTGCTCTTCTCGGCCAACTCGTGCGGCTCGAGCCCCAGCTCACGGCCACGTTGCATCGCGGCACTGGCCGTCGCCGACGCGACGTCGCCCGCCCGGCCGGTGGCATCCACCACCACGTCCTTCGCCGCCGACTTCACGTCGTCGGCCATATCGCCGAAGTACTCGTCCTCGGTCCGCGTGCCCGGGACCAGGAACCCGACCACCGCGCCGAGCGCGAGGCCGACCAGTCCCGTCGCCAGCGGCGCTTCGTCGGCGGCGTAAGCCGCGGCCTTCGCCGCTTCCCGGTAGCCCCACTTGGCGGTGGAGCCAACGTACTGTGACGCGTCTGCGACGCCGTGCCCCGTCGCCGAGGCCGCCGAAGCAAGCCCGGAGCCAGTTGCCGAGGCCGCGGACGCAAGCCCCGACCCCGTGGCCGACGCCGCGGAAGCGAGCCCGTGCCCCGCCGAAGAAAGACCGTGCCCGGCACCGCTGGCCGCCGACGAAGCGAAATGCCCGAGACGGGAAGCGGCTTTGTGCACCCCGCTCGCCACCGATCCACCCGCGTCCTTCGAGCCTTCCACGGCCTTGCCCGCGGCCTTGCTCGCCTTGTCGCGGGCCGCCTTCAGCTTTGATCGGCTCGCCTTCGCCTCGTCCGACGTGTCGTGATCCGGATAGTCCCGGGCCTCGAGCTCGAGCGTCTGATACTCCTGATACTCGGGATAGATCTCGCTAATCGCGGTCAGTTCATCATCCGTCAGCGGCTCGATCTCGTCGACGATCATGACGTCCTGGCCGGTGTAGGGGTTGTACCCGCCACCGCGACGCTCTTCGTCGGTCAGAGGAAAGCCGCGTTCACGATCCCGCAGGCGGTGGGCGTCGCCCGACATGCCGGGGTTGTACGAGCCGGAGCGGCCGAAGCGGCTCACCGCCTGCCGGGCCGGGCCCTCGGTCTCATCGTCCGCGAGCAGGAGCCAAACCAGCCCCGCACCGACCATCGCAGAGGGGAGCGGGTGACGCTTCACGTTGTTCAACAACGTTTGGCCGATGCTCGCGGCGGCCCCGCTGCCCTGTTCCTTTAGCGTGTCGAACACGTCACCCATGAGGTTCTTGGGCCGCAGCCGCTCGCCCAGCGAGTCGAGCTTGTCGTCGAGCGACGAGCGGGTCTGACGGATGTCCTGTTGCAGCTCCGCGGAAGATTTGCCGCTCTGCAGCGGGTCTTCGCCGGGGGGCGTGTAGGCCCCGGTGGTGGTGCGGGCGTCGGGCGTGTTGTAGTCTTGGGTGCTCATCGGGTAGCCTTTTCCTTCGCCCACTGGGCGGTTTCCTTGGTGGATTCGATCGTGCGGTCGGGGGTAAAATCGTCGTTCGCCAGGCCGGAGATGCCGGTCTTGAGCACGACGGCGCCGATGATGATGCCGATGATCCCGACGATGGCGAAAGCCAACGCGAGCGCCGGGAGCAGCAGGGCGATATCGAGTACCGCGAAGAGCCACGCCAGGGCGAACGCGGACCCCATCAGCAGGAGCCCCAAACCGAGGTAAGCCAGTGCGGCTCCCACCGGGACCTTGGCGGTGTCGACCGCCGCCTGCTTCGCCTTCTCGGTGACCTCGGTGCGGGCGAGGGCGACTTCCTGCTTGAAGAGGGTCAGCGTCTCGTCGCGGAGGCCCTTGATCAGGTCGGCGAAGCCGGGCTCGGCCCCGTGGGCCGTGCCGGTCGGGTCGGGGTAGGCCCCGACGCGCTCGGTGGACCCGGGGTCGCCGGGCGGGATCGGGGAGGTGGTGGCGGTGCTCATAATGATCGGCTCAACGGGGTTCGGTGAAAGCGGGGACGCCTGCCGGGGGAGGCGGAGAGGAGCAGACCTTACAGGGAGGAACTGGATCGGGACGTGCCCGGCCCGGCCGTGGTGGTGGTGCCGACCGGCCGGCTGCCGCCCGTCGTGGTCGTGCCGCCCGTCGAAGTGGTGCCGGCGGTCGGGCTGCCGCCCGCCGTGGTCGTGCCGCCCGTCGAAGTGGTGCCGACGGTCGGGCTGCCGCCCGCCGTGGTCGTGCCGCCCGGCCGGCTGCCGGCCCCGCCGGTCGTCGACTGCCCGTAGTTACGCGACGGCAGGTTGCCGGTGGTGGCGCGGCCGCCGCCGGAGCCCATCGAGGGTGACGACGACGAATACGACGACTGACGCCCCGCCTTCGTGTCGCGCCGCGTCTCCGACGCCTTGAGGAACCGTGCCGCCGCCAGCCCCGCCAGGAACATCCCGCCGAACACGTACTCGGGGTAGCGGCGGGCGACCTCGCGGCCGTCATCCAGCACGTCGCCGGGGTCAGAGTCCCGCAGGTACGACGCGAGGCCCTCGATCTTACGGGCCGCGGAATCGATGTAGACTGCAACCGAGGAATCATCTTTGTCTTTGAGCGTCTCCGAGGCGCTGCGGGCCGCGTCGGCGGCGTCCTGAAGCCCCGAGGCGATCTTGCTCTGTCGCTTGTTGGCCTCTTCCTTCACCTTGCTCTTGGCGTAGTCCCGGGCCTCGCGGGTACGGCGGGATGCTTCCTCCTGAACTTCCGACGCCTTCCGCTTGAGCCGCTCGGTCTGCTCGTGGGCCTTCTCGACCGCCGAGTCCTTCATGGCCTTGCCCTGCTCACCCGCGTCCCGGGCGACATCCTTGGCATCCTCCTTGAGGTGCTCGGCCTGCTTGCCGGCGTCGGACGAGCCGGAGGAGGGGTTGCCCTGGCTGGGGGCGTTGGAAGCGGGGTTCTGGCTGGGGGTCTGACTCATGGCATCGGTCCTTAATGGGGTGGCTGGTGCGATGCTAGAACGCTCGAAGCGTCCCGCCCGGCAGACAGATTAAAATATTATTGAATACCCACATGTAGTGAGTGCACGCCCGCCGGCCGAGTGCCGGATCGGGCCGCAACGCCGGGTGCAACCCAGTCGCTCGGGCCTACAATCCCCCTTCATGCCACTCACCGACATCGCCATCCGCGGCGCCCGCGAGCACAACCTCAAGGGCATCGACCTCGATATCCCGCGCGACCAACTCGTCGTGGTCACCGGCCTCTCGGGCAGCGGCAAGTCCACCCTCGCCTTCGACACCATCTACGCCGAGGGCCAGCGGAAGTACATGGAGTCCTTGTCGGCCTACGCCCGGCAGTTCCTCGACCAGCTCCAAAAGCCCGATGTCGAATCGATAGAAGGTCTGCCTCCGACCATCGCCATCGAGCAGCGGGGCACGTCCCACAACCCCCGCTCGACCGTCGCCACGACGACCGAGATCTACGACTACCTCCGCCTCCTCTTCGCCCGCGTCGGGACGCCCCGCTGCTGGCATATCGACGCCTCCGGGCGCGAGTGCGGCCTGCCCATCGAGAGCCAGTCCGCCACCCAGATCGTCGACCACGTCATGGCGATGCCCGACGGCACCAAGCTCATGGTCCTCGCCCCGGTCGTCCGCGGCAAGAAGGGCCACCACAAGGATGTCTTCGAGGCGATGGTCCGCCAGGGCTTCGTCCGCGCACGCGTCGACGGCGAGGTTTTGGACCTCCGCGAGGTATCGAAATCCAAGGCGGGGACGCCGTTCACCACGAAGGTGCAACGTTATCAAAAGCACACGATCGAGGCGGTGGTGGACCGGATCGTTGTTCGGGGATCAGGGACCGGGGATCGGGGACCGGGGAAGAATGGTGATGGTATCGACGAGGTGGCCGAGGTGCGGGCGCGGGTCGCGGATTCAATCGAGCTCTCACTTAAGCTCGCCGACGGTCTGGTCATCGTATCGAGCCAAGGTTCAGACCCCGATCCCCGATCCCCGGTCCCTGATCCCTGGCACGACAGCTTATTCAGCGAAAAGTACGCCTGCGCCCTGCACCCCGAGTGCTCGCTGGAGGACCTCGAGCCGCGGCTCTTCTCGTTCAACTCGCCGTACGGCGCGTGTCCAAGCTGTGCGGGGCTGGGCACGGTGTTCGAGTTTGACGAGGAACTGGTGATTGCCAACCCCGACCTGTCGCTGACCGGCGGGGCCATCGAGCCGTGGCGGAAAAACGGCAAGCGGATGAACATCTTCTATAACCGCCTGACCAAAAAGTTCTGCCGCGAGTTCGGCGTCAACCCGGATCAGTCGTATCAACGCCTTACCAAGGCCGAGCAGCGCATCCTCATGCACGGCAGCAACGCCAAGGACGAGAAGAAGCACGGCAGCGCGTGGGAGGGCGTCATCCCGAACCTGCAGCGCCGCTTCGAGACGACCGACAGCGAGTTTGTCAAAGCGCGGCTCTCGCAATACCTCGGCGAGTCGCCCTGCGAAGTATGCACCGGCGCCCGCCTTCGCACCGAGGCGCTGCACGTGTTTATCAACTCGGCGGGGCCATCCCGCTTAAGCGGGATGGCCGAGTCCAACATCAACGACGTGGTCACCATGACCATCGAGGACGCCGCCGCGTTCTTCGATCGCCTCACCCTCACCGCCGAGGGCGAACAGATCGCCGCTCCCATCGTCAAGGAGATCCGCGCCCGCCTCGGGTTCATGCTCTCGGTTGGGCTCGGTTACCTCAACCTTTCCCGCAACACCGGCACCCTCTCCGGCGGCGAGTCGCAACGCATCCGGCTCGCCACGCAGGTCGGCTCCGGGCTCGTGGGCTGCTGCTACGTCCTGGACGAGCCGACCATCGGCCTGCACCAGCGCGACAACGACCGCCTCATCGCCACCCTCCGACACCTCACCGACATCGGTAACACCGTCCTCGTCGTCGAGCACGACGAGGATACCATCCGCGCCGCCGACTGGCTGATCGACATCGGGCCCGGGCCCGGCCGACACGGCGGCGAGGTTGTCGCCCACGGGCCGACGCCCGACGTGTTTCAGAGCCGCGACTCGCTCACCGCCGCGTTCCTCCGCGGCGACGAGGAGATCGCCACGCCCTCCAGCCGCCGCAAGCTCGACCACCGCGCCGCGCTCACGCTCAAGGGGGCGCGTCAAAATAACCTGAAAAAGCTCGACGTCACCTTCCCCCTCGGCGGGATTGTCACCGTCACCGGCGTGTCGGGCAGCGGCAAGTCCACCCTCGTCAACCAGGTGCTCATCAAGGCGGCGAAACGCGCCCTGCTCGGCTCCCGCGACAAGCCCGGCGAGCATGACCGGCTCAACGGCACGCAACACATCGACCGCATCATCGAGGTCGACCAGTCGCCCATCGGCCGCACGCCACGGTCCAACCCCGCGACCTACACCGGCCTCTTCGACCTCATCCGTGACCTGTTCACCAAAACTAAGGAAGCCAAGATCCGCGGGTACAAGCCCGGCCGCTTCTCGTTCAACGTCAAGGGCGGCCGCTGCGAAGCCTGCCAAGGCCAGGGCGTGAAAAAGATCGAGATGCACTTCCTGCCCGACGTGTTCGTGCAGTGCGACGTGTGCAAGGGCAAACGCTACAACCGCGAAACCCTCGAGATCACTTACCGCGGCAAGAACATCAGCGACGTGCTCAATATGACTATCGAAGAGGCGCTCGCGTTCTTCGATAGTTTCAACGACGTGAAACGTTTGCTCACGGCGCTCAACGAGGTCGGCTTAAGTTATATACAGCTCGGGCAGGCGAGCACGACGCTTTCGGGCGGCGAGGCGCAGCGGGTGAAGCTGGCGACGGAGCTGGGCAAGCGGACGATGGGGCGGACGCTGTACGTGCTGGACGAGCCGACGACGGGGCTGCATTTCGAGGACGTGCGGAAGCTGATCCACGTGCTCGAGCGGCTGGTGGACGACCCGACGGGGACGGGCGTGAAGCCCGGGGGGACGGCCGCGGCCGGGCCGAACGCGGTGAGCGGGAACACGGTGCTTCTGATCGAGCACAACCTCGACGTGATCAAGTGCAGCGACTGGGTGATCGACCTGGGCCCCGAGGGCGGCGACCGCGGCGGCGAGCTCGTCGCCCAGGGCACGCCCGAGGACGTCGCGGCGGTGGAGGGGTCGTACACCGGGGAGTACCTGGCGAAGCACCTTGAGGCAGCCGTTAGCCGCTAGCCGTTGGCCGTTGGCGAGACGCAATCAGCATTGACTGTTCGCATGACTGCAGCCGTCCGCTTGCGTCTTGCGAGCGGCCAACGGCTAACGGCTAGCGGCTCGAAGAGGCCGCTCTGCCGCATCACAATCCGCTACACTCACCGCCGCCCCAGAAGAATCGAGGACCTATGCCCACCGCCTTTCATTGCAGCGTCGTCACCCCGGAGAAGCCCGTGTTCGAGGGCGAGGTCGAGCATGTTGTTGTGCCGGCTCACGACGGGGAGATCGGGTTTCTACGGGGCCGGGCACCGATCCTGTTGCAGGTGGGCGAGGGGACGCTGCGGATTACGGCCGCCGGCGGGCAGGCAAAGCGGATCGCGGTGGCGGGGGGGTTCGCGCAGATGAAGGACAACAACCTGACGGTGCTGACCGACTCGGCGGAGGACCGGGATGCGGCGGGGGCGTGAGCGGTGAGGCGGCCGCGCGGCACAAAGTGCCGCCGCTTTATCGGGTCGGTAGCATGGAACAATGGATGCTACGGATCAGCCGCTCGTCGGCCTCGTGATGGGAAGTGGTTCGGATTGGCCGACGATGCGGCGGGCGGCCGAGACGTTGGAGCGGTTCGGGGTGGCGTATGAGAAGCGGGTGACCTCGGCGCACCGCACGCCCGAGGTGATGTTCGAGTACGCCGCGTCGGCGGAGGGGCGCGGGCTGGAGGTCGTCATCGCCGGGGCCGGGGGGGCGGCCCACCTGCCGGGGATGCTCGCCAGCCGCACGGTCGTGCCCGTGCTCGGCGTGCCGATCCAAAGCAAAGCCCTCGGCGGGCTGGACTCACTGCTGTCCATCGTGCAGATGCCCGGCGGCGTCCCGGTGGGCACGCTCGCCATCGGCGAGTCGGGCGCGATCAACGCCGCGCTGCTCGCCGTCGCGATCCTCGCCAACACCCGTCCTGAGTTGCGTGAGAAGCTGCACGCGTTCCGACGGGAACAAGCGGAGAAGGCGGAGGCGACGGAGCTGGCGGAGTGACGAAATCCGAATGATGAACGACGAACGGCGGGCGATAGCGTCGGTGGGGCGGGCTTCCAGCCTGCCGTTGGCCCGAAGGGCCAAGTTCGCTGTCTGCGTCTGCAGGTTCGGGCTGCGCCCGAAGGCAGGCTGGAAGCCCGCCCCACCAACGACAGTCCTGTTCCGTCATTCTTCATTCGGATTTCGTCGTTCACCTCCCCCCGTCCGCCCGCTTGCGCAGCGCTCGCAGGTGCCGCGACAGGTCGTTGAGTTGTTTCTCGATGAGCGTGATCTCGTCGCCGATGCTCAGCCGGCCGTCCTCGGCGAGGTGACGCTCGCGCCTGGCATTCTCCGCCTCGTCGGTCGCCTCGTCCATGCTCTTGATGATGACCCCGATGAAGAGGTTGAGCATGATCATCGTGCCCAGCAGCACGAAGCTCACGAAGTAGAGGACCGCGGTCAGCGGCATGGCATTGGAGGTAAAGGTGTAGCGGGCGCGGTCGGGGTCGCTGAAGGGGTAGTTGGCCGAGCCGTACATCTGGATGTACATCACGTCGGTCCAGTCTTCGAGCGTGACGACGCGGAAGAGGCTCAGGAGAGCGGTGGGCAGGTCGCGGAAGTGGACCGGGTCGTTCTCGCGGAAGAGGAACACGCCCGTGACGGCATAGACGTAGAACATGATGAACAAGAGCAGCCCGACGAAGAACATGGCCGGGAGGGACGCGAGCAGCGACCCCACGAGCAGTTGCAGCTTAGGCACCGCCGAGACGAGGCGCAGCGACCGCAGCACCCGCGCGAGGCGGAGCACCTGGGCGAAGCTCGACTCGACCGGCAGGAAGCAAACCACGACGATGGTGAAGTCAAAGAGGTTCCACGGGTCGCGGAAGTAGCGGTGCCACTGCCGCCCGCCCGCGGCGATCTTCATCGCCGCCTCGACGGCGAAAGCCCAGAGGACGATCGAGTCGAGCGTGTGGATCAGCCGGCCGTGGCGGGCCATGAGGCCGGGGTAGGTCTCGAGCCCCACCAGCACCGCCGCGGTGACGATGAGGGTCAGGACCACGCGGGAGAAGGCGCGGGAGTCGACGAGTTGGCGGAGGCGGCGGGTCATACGGGGCGGAGATGAGGCGGCGGCGGGCGGCATGTTAATCGCCCTGCGGCGTGGGGTAGAATGACGAAGCACGGATGACGGATGACGGAGGTGGGGGTGCTCCGGGTGGGGCGGGCTTCGAGCCTGCTTTCGGGCGCAGCTCGAACCCGCAGACAGCGCACTTGTCCCTTCGGGCCAACGGCAGGCTGGAAGCCTGCCCCAATGATGAGCCCTCCGCTTCGTCATTCTTCAAGCGGATTTCGTCATTAGCTCTCGAAGTCCAAACTTCTAAACCACGGAACCCCCTCATGGCCGGCCACAGCAAATGGGCCAACATCAAGCACCGCAAGGGACGCCAGGACGCGAAGCGTTCGCGGGAGTGGTCCCGCTGTTCGCGCGCGATCATCGTGGCGGCGAAGAACGGCGGGGGTGACCCGGCGATGAACCTCGCGCTGCGGTACGCCGTCGACGAGGCGAAGGCGGCGAACATGCCCAAGGACACGATCCAAAAGGCCATCGACAAGGGGGCCGGCGGCGGCGAGGGTGCCGACTACGAGGAGGTCGTGTACGAGGGCTACGGCCCGCACGGCGTCGCGGTCATGCTCAACGTGTTGACCGACAACCGCAACCGCACCGCCGGCGAGCTCCGCCACATCTTCGAGAAGCAGGGTGGCAACCTCGGCGGGACCGGCTGCGTGGCGTACCTGTTCGCGCCCAAGGGTGAGCTGTACCTGGAGAAGTCGCGGGTCGACGAGGAGCGGCTGATGGAGCTCGCCCTCGAAGCGGGGGCCGAGGACGTAGCGGACGGGGGCGACGCGTGGTACGTGGCGACCGAGCCGACGGACTACGCCGCGGTGCGGCAGGCGTTGGAAGATGCGGGCCTCGCCCCCGACTCGGCGAGCCTGGGCATGGTCGCCTCCACCACCGTCGAGCTCGGCGAGGACGATGCCCAGCGCGTGCTGGCCTTCGTCGAGGCGCTCGAGGACCAGGACGACGTGCAAAAGGTCCACGCCAACTTCGAGGTCGCCGACGCGGTGATGGCGAAGCTGGGGAGTTGAAGCCGTAGCAACGATGAGCCTGTTCGATTCTAATACAGAAGGTGTCGAGTTATGCAGACAGATACAACAGTCAGGGTTGAGGTTGAAGTCGACGACGAGACGCTTAGATAACTCAAAGCGGAGGCGGAAGCTCGTGGTCTGCCGGATGCCGCGGCTTATGCAAAGCACTTGATCGAGCTGGAATGCAAGCCGATTTCGCGGGGGGAGCGGGCGATTTTCAGGATGCGAGGAGCTTTAAGAGGTGGCATGTCTAGCGACGGGATTTCGGCGATGACCCGGGGTGAAGATCGAGACCGGTACTGATTGACAGCAACGTGCTATTGGACCTTTTGACCGAAGACGCGGTCTTTGGCGAGTGGTCGATCAAGCAGGTGCGGCTGCTTATTGAGGACCGGCGGGCGGCGATCAACCCCCCTGATCTACGCCGAAGTCGCTGCGGGCTGCGAGTCCAACCGGCAGCTTTCCAGGATGCTGCCCCCAACCGAGTTGACTCGTCTTGATCTGCCTTGGGAGGCGGCTTTTTTAGCGGGTCGGGCGCATGCCGCTTACCGCCGGCGCGGCGGGGTGAAGACGTCGCCGCTGCCGGACTTCTACATCGGGGCGCATGCGCTGGTCGCGGGGTTGGCGCTGCTGACGCGGGACGTGCAGCGGTATTAAAGTTACTTTCCGCAAGTCGAGTTATTTGCTCCGGATTGAGTCGGGCCGGTCGCCGACCGGGCCGGGGGCCGCGGCTAGACTGCGGTCATGCAAGAGCAGAACGTGGACGTGGTCGTGCTGGGGACCGGAGCGGTCGGGCAGATTGTGGCGTACAAGGCGCGGAAGGCGGGCAAGAGCGTCGTTGCGGTGGAGACGCGGGAGCCGGGGGGGACGTGCCCGAACCGGGGGTGCGACGCGAAGAAGCCGCTGGTCAACGCGGCCCACACGTTGCGGTCGTTCCAGGCCCTGCACGACCACGGCCTCGTCGGCGACGCCCGCATCGACTGGCCGGCGCTGATCAACTTCAAACGATCCTTTACCAACCCCGTCGGCGACGAGACGCGCAAGGACCTTGAGGCGGCGGGGGTGACGCTGGTCGAGGGTCGGCCCCGCTTCGTCGACGAGCGGACGATTGAAGCGGGCGGCACCCGCTACCGGGCGGAGCAGATCGTGATCGTCACGGGTCAGCGGCCGCGGACGCTCGACGTGCCGGGCGCGGAGCACACGGTCGACTCGGACGCGTTCCTCGAACTTGACGAGCTGCCGAAGCGGGTGGCTTTCATCGGCGGGGGGTACATCGGGATGGAGTTCGCCTGCGTCTGTGCCGCGGCGGGTGCGGAGGTGACGGTGCTCGACCAGAACGTGTACCCGCTCATGAAATTTGACGAGGACGCGGTGCGGACGCTACTCGCGGCACTCGAGGATCAAGGTATCAAACTGCTGACGCGGCGGACGGTGACGGCGATCGAGCGGACCGAAGAGGGGGGCGGGGGGTTGCACGTGGTGACGGAGAGCGACGAGCCGGCGGTGGTGGTGGACCTGGTGGTGAACGCGTCGGGCCGGGTGCCTTCGGTGGAGGGGATGGATTTGGACGCGGGGAACGTGGCGCACGGGAAGAAGGGGGTGAAGGTGGACCGGCACCTGCGGTCGGTGAGCAACCCGCGCGTGTGGGCGGGGGGCGACGTGGCGGACGGCTCGGCGGCGGGCGACCCGCGGCCGGCGTTAACCCCCATCGCCTCGCAGGACGGGCGGACGCTGGCGCACAACCTGTTCAAGGACACGCCCGTCGAGCGGAGCGGCAGCCCCGTCGCGTCGGTTGCGTTCACCTGCCCGCCGGTCGCGAGCGTCGGGCTGACCGAGCCGCAGGCGCGGGAGAAGCACGGCGACGTCTCGGTGGTCAAGGGCGACATGGCGGAGTGGAAGGTCGTCCAACAGCACGGCCACCGCCACGGCTTTTACAAGCTCATCTTCGCGGCCGAAGACGGCCCGCTGCTCGGGGCCCACCTCGCCGGCTACGGCGTCGACGAGGTGATCAACCTGCTCACGTTGGCGGCCTGCCGCGGGTGCAAGCGGGATGAGTTGTGTGCGGCGGCGCTCGGCTACCCGACGCTGGGGTTCAACCTGAACAACGTGCTGCAGAAGCGGTGAGTGAGGGGGAGAGACTGCGGCCGCAAGCGGCCGGGCTAAGCGGGGAGTGTCGATGGGCAAGGCGTGACATGATCCGACGGACCGTGCATTTCACCGGCCGGGTGCAGGGCGTGGGGTTCCGCGCCACCACCCGCAGCGTCGCGCGGCGGCACGACGTGACGGGCTACGTCGAGAACCTGCCCGACGGCCGCGTGCACCTCATCGCCGAGGGCGAGCGGGGCTTGGTCGAATCGTTCATCGATGACGTGCGGGGGGCGATGTCGCGCAACATCCGGAACTTTGACACGCACGACGCCGACGCGACGGGGGAGTTCGACGGGTTCAGCGTGAGGCATTGACGGGGCAGGAAGCGACGCGGCTTTGCCGCGCGGGTTGGGAAGCGCAGCGAAGCCGCGTCGCTTCGTGGGAAGAAGTCATCATTCCGCATTGAAGAGTTGGCCCTGATTGGGTGAGGGGGGCGGGGGTTCGCGCCCGCTGATCTCGCTGATTTCCTGCGCCATCTCGTCGAGGCTGTCGATGGCCATATCTGCGCTGGCGTAGCGGACGAAGGCGACGGCGTCGATCACGCGGAGCTCCCGCCGGCACAGCCGCGCGAGGTCCTCCGAAACGACCTCGCGCTCGCCGCGCTGGAACAGCTCGGCCTCGATCGCGTCGGCGGCGGCGGCGAGCCGCTCGGCCGCGACCGGCCGCTTGTACGTCGCCTTGATCAGCCCTCCGAGCAGCTTCTCGCGGTCGAAGGGCACGCGGCTGCCGTCGCGCTTCACGACGGTGAGACGGGTGTGGGTCTCGACGTGCTCATAGGTGGTGAAGCGTTTGTCGCAGGCCTTGCACTCGCGCCGCCGCCGGATCGACCCCCCGCCGTCGACCTCGCGTGAGTCGATGACCTTGTCGTCGTTGACGGAGCAGAAGGGGCAGCGCATGGGGCTGGGGGCTGGGGTCTAGGGGCTAAGGTCTAGGGGCTGGCATCTCAAACGCGATTGAGCATTTCATCACCCTTCAGGCTTAGATGCTACTGTCGAGGTAGTCACAACCATATAGCAACACCGCACGCGATCACCTCATGATGCGACCGGGATTTGGTACACACCTTAACCCCAGGTCTTAGCTCCCAGACCCCAGCCCCTAGACCCCAGACCCCAGACCCCAGCCCCTAGACCCCAGAACCCATGCCGCGCCTCGCCTTCCTTGGAGACCTCGTCGGCACGCCCGGGCGGCGGGCGTTGATGCAGCACGTGGGGACGCTGCGCGGGGCGCACGGGGCGGACCTGGTGGTGGCGAACGTGGAGAACGTGGCGAACGGTTCGGGGGTGACGCCCGAGCAGTACCGGAAGCTGCGGGACGCGGGGGTGGACGGGATGACGCTGGGGGACCACGCGTTCCGCAAGCAGCAGATCGCCACGACGCTTCGGGAGGCGTCGGACCTGATCCGGCCGGTGAATCTGCCGGGGCGGGCGTGGGGCCGGGGGTGGATGCGGCTGCGGGCGGCGTCGGTCCCCGACGCGCCGGAGGTCGTGGTGTGCACGGTGATGGGCCGGCTGTTCATGCACGGGGTGCAGGCGGACGACCCGTTCGCGGCGGTGGACCGGCTGCTCGAGTCGCTGCGGGGGCAGGGGGTGATCGTGGTGATCGAGGTGCACGCGGAGGCGACGAGCGAGAAGGTGGCGATGGGGTGGCACTGCAACGGCCGGGTGGCGGCGGTGGTGGGGACGCACACGCACGTCCCGACCGCGGATGCGAGGCTGCTGCCCTGGCCGGGCAGCGCCGAGTCGCTGCCGAGCCACGGCGACACGCTGCGACCGATGAACGGGCAGGGCACGGCGTACGTGACGGACCTGGGCATGACCGGGCCGCAGGACTCGGTGCTCGGCCGCCGCGCCGACCGGGTGCTGCACCACATGACCACCGGCCTGCCCGCCGCGTTCGACGTCGCCGAGGCCAACCCCGTCGTGCACGGCGTGCTGATCGACCTCGACCCCCAAACCCGCCTCGCGACGCACATCGAGCGTGTTGCCCTGCCCGCCGACGTGTCCGCGCCGCCGTTCACGATGGGGTAGACGGACCGGCGGCGTCGTCGGGTGTTGGCGGTTCTGAGGCTTGGAACTTGGGGTTATGCTCGGCCTGCTAGCCTGATACGGATGATGAAAGACGGCGGGCTCGGCGGGTGCCACACCTCGCCGGCTCTGCGGCGATGTGTGCGTCACGTGCGATACGAGCCGTCACACATCGGCTCCGAGCGGCCGAGGTGTGGCACCCGTCTGCACGACTTAAAAATCTTCGATACTCCCCATTAAAGCCCCCAACTCCTACCCCTTCACCACCCAGTCATGCACCTCCTCACCACCCTCCCCGACCTCCACGCCTTCCGCGGCGGGCTGGTCGGGCGTGTGGCGCTGGTCCCGACAATGGGGGCTTTGCACGCCGGGCACCTGTCGCACATCGCCAAGGCGAAGGCGGCGGCGGAGCACGTGATCGTCAGCGTGTTCGTGAACCCGACGCAGTTCGGGCCTCACGAGGATTTTGAGCGGTACCCACGGACGTTCGAGGCGGACGTGGCGGCGTGCGACGGGGCCGGGGCGGCGGCGGTGTTGGCGCCGTCGGTCGAGGCGATGTACCCGCCGGGGGTGCCCGCGGCGACGGTGGACGTGCCGGCGGTGGCGGACGATTTAGAGGGGGCGCAGCGGCCGGGGCATTTCGGCGGGGTCTGCCGCGTCGTGTTGAAACTATTGAACCTCGTCCGGCCCGACGCGGTGACGTTCGGCCGCAAGGACTACCAGCAGCTCACCGTCGTCAGGGCGATGATCCGCGACCTGATGCTGCCGGTGGAGGTGATCGAGGTGCCCACGACGTACGAGCCGGACGGGCTGGCGATGAGCAGCCGCAACCGCTACCTCAGCGCGGCGGACCGGGAGCGGGCGCTGGGGATACAGCAGGCGCTGCGGTTGGCGGACGAGTTGGTCGAGGGCGGCGAGCGAGACCCGGCGGAGCTGGAACAGGCGATGCGGGAGGGGATGCGGGCGTTCGACCTGGGGATCGACTACGCGGTGGTCCGGGACGCGCTCACGCTCGCGCCGGTGGAGATGGTGCCGGATGACGGGGCGGTCGCGCTCGTCGCGGCGCGGGTCGGGGGGGTGCGGTTGATCGACAATGCACGGTTATGAACGCGACCACGCAAGCGGGGGGCTGGCGTTGTCGCGGGATGGTTTACCGGATCGCTCCGGCGGCTGATACGGGTTCTATTTAATCCTCGTGCGTCCGGCTGGGGTGCCACACCTTGGCCGCTCGGGGCCAAGGTGTGCCAACTCCGGCACACCTTGACGCAGAGCCGTCAAGGTGTGGCACCCCTAACGCCGAAGTTCTTCTCGCGATCCGCGTTAGTTCAGCCCCTTCATCGGCGCGACGCTGAAGCCGGTGACGTCCACCTGGGCGGCGAACCCGACGGTGCCGATGGTCCAGATCTTGATCTTCTGGTCGAACGCGGCGGTCTGCTCGGCGGAGTTGCCGGCACCCTGACTGCCCTCGGCGATGGCGGAGGACTCGGCCCCCCACTTCCACTGGCCGCCGAGGAACTCGCGGATGGTCTCCTGGTCCTCGAAGAGCAAGAGCAGGCGGTACTTGCCGATGCCTACGCCCGGGCCCATCTCGATGGCGTCGAAGTCGAGGTAGGTCCGCTCGCCGGTCTCGTTGTTGGTCAGGACGCCGTAGCCGTCGTCCCCGCCGAGCAGGAGGACCTGCGTGTCGATGTTGGTGAAGGTGGCGTAGCCGGCGGCGTTGTCGATGTCCTCCCGGGTGACGGGCTTGTCCTGCATAGCGGCGTCGATGACGGCCTGGTCCTGCTCGAGGATGAACTGCCGCTTGGCCTCGGGGGTCTCGCCCTGGGGCGAGGCGCAGCCGATCATGGCGGTGGCGAGGAGGGTGGCAACGGTAAGGGACGGGAGCAGGTGGCGCATCGAGGTTTCCTGGACGGGGTGGGTAAGGGCGAGGTGGTGCCGGTTTAGGCTCAGATTAGGCGAGGTGCGAAGGTTTCGCCAGCGGCGGGCCCGGCCTGCGTGGCGTCGGTACACTCGGCGTCTATGAACGACGACTCGCCGGGGCCGGACGGGACGCGACGGGGGCCGGGCGCGGCGCTGCTGTGGGGCTGTTTCCTGGGGTGCTCGTGGACATGGGTGATCGGGATGCTGTTCCCGGTGCTGCTGATGCGGGACTTCGGGGTGTGGGGGTGGGTGGTGTTCGCGGTGCCGAACGTGGTCGGGGCGGCGGCGATGGGGTTCGTGCTGCCGACGGCGGCCGTGAGCCGGCGGCTGACCGAGCGGCACGGCCCGGCGATCCGGTGGTTCAGCTCGGTGACGCTGGCGTTCCACGTGTTCGTGGCGTGCTGGCTGGTCAACGCGGTGGGGTGGGCGATGCTGTTCGTGCTGCCGTGGCTGGTGCTTGGCGCGGCGCGGCGGGCGCGGTGGGGGGGCTGGCTGCCGGCGGTGTCGGTCGGGGTGGCGGTGCTGTCGTGGGGCGCGTTCTCATACGCGACGCGGCTGCCCGGGGCGTGGCTGGACGTGACGCACGGGAACCTGCCGTCACGGCTTGGGGCGATGGACGCCTGGCTGTTTTTGCCGGTGAGCGCGCTGGGGTTTTTGTTCTGCCCGTACCTCGACGCGTCGTTCCACCGGGCGCGGCAGGCGACGGGGCCGTGCACCGGACGGGCGGCGTTTGCGGTGGGCTTCGGGGTGGTCTTCTGCTCGATGATCGTGTTCTCGCTGGGCTACGCCGGGCTGCTGCGGCCGGTGATGGAGGGGTCGGGCTTTGCCGCGGTTCCGGGGGTGTGGCGGGTGCTGCTGGCGGTGCACATCGGCGTGCAGGTGGCGTTCACGCTGTCGGTGCACGCCCGGGAGCGGTTCGCGGAGGGGGCGGACGACGTGACGGCGCGGGATCGGACCGAGACGCGGTGGGCGACGCTGGGGTTTGCGGGGCTGTTGATCGTCGGGATCGGGTGGGCGGCGGTGTCGCGGGCGGTCGGGACGGGGCCGACGTTTGCCGGGGTGTCGCTGGGCGAGGTGGGGTACCGCACGTTCCTGCTGTACTACGGGATCGTCGCGCCGGCGTACGTGTTCATCTGCATGGTCCCGGTGCGGCGGGATTTGCCAACGGCGTTCCGGCGGCAAGTGTTTCTAGTGACGGCGCTGGCGGCGTTGCCGTTCGGGTTCGTCGGGTTTGTGATGGGGGAGACGGTGTACCTGCTCGGCGTCGCCGGGCTGGTCGTGGCGGGGCGGGTGGTGGAGGAGTTGTGATGCACGCGCCGGTCGCTGGAGCGATCGAAGCCGCGGGGACATTAACGGTTGATGGAGGTGCGCTAACCGCAAGCGGTGGGGCGGTGTTGAGGAGGGGGGTCGACCTTTGGTCGAACACAGGCAGGATGCCTGTGCCACGGGGAGAGGCAGGATGCCTGCACCACTGAGGACAGGCGAGATGCCTGTGCCACTGGGGCAGACAGGATGTCAGTGTCACTGAGGACGGGGATCAGGCGGAGTGGTGGGTCGAGCTAGGCTCGACCTTGACCGGCTCGCCGGCGTCGGTGGCGGTGGGCGGGGTCGGCGTGGGCTTGTTCTCGATCTGCCGGCTGGTCGCGTCGGCGGTCTGGTCGAGGTCGTCATCGATGCCCTGCAAGCCCTTCTTGAACTCGATGATGCCTTTGCCAAGGGACTTGCCGACCTCGGGCAGCCGTTTGCCGAAGATCAGCACGCCGAGGATGGCGAGCACGATCAACTGGGCCGGGCCGATGTTGCCGAAGAAGGCGAGGGTGAGGGGGGCGGTGATCATGGGGAGCCTCGGGTGAGAGGGGACGGTGCGAGCGATCGGCAGATTATTGCAGGCGTGGCGGCATAAGGCGAGTTTCGCTGAGGGAGTTAGTCACCGCCGTTGCGTGAATCATATTAGCCGCCGGGCTTGTCCCAGCGTGGAGTTGGCGGGAACGCCGGGACGGGCCCGGCGGCTAACGGCGGGCGGAGCTGCGGGTTATTCGATGAAGTGCAGGGCGAGGAGGCTCTGGTCGTCGTCGCTGGCGGTGCCGTGGGCGAAGCGTTTGATGTCGGCGAGGACGGCCTGGATGGTGTCGCCGGCGGAGCGGGCGGGCTCGGCGAGCAGCAGGTCGAGGCGGTCGGGGCCGTATTGTTTGCGGAGCGGGTTGAAGGCTTCGGTGATGCCGTCGGTGTAGAGCAGCAGGCGGTCGCCGGGGGCGAGCTCGGCGGTGGCGGCCGTATAGGTCGGGTCGTCGGTGACGCCCAGGGGGACGCCGCCCGCGCCGTTGAGCGGGGTGACGGAGCTATTGCGGACGAGGCGGGGCGGGGGGTGGCCCGCGGCGCTGTAGGTGAGGGTCCGGGCGTCGGGATCGAGGACGCCGTAGAACGCGGTGACGAACATGACGCCCTCGGTGTCGTAGCGGTTGACGAGGCGGGCGTTGAGGTAGCAGAGCAGTTCGCCGGGATGGTCGCACGGGCCGTTGAAGGCGTTGGCGAGGGCGTGGGTGACGGCCATGACGACGGCGGCGGGCGTGCCGTGGCCCGAGACGTCGCAGAGGAGGAAGCCGTAGCGGCCGCCCGAGAGGGCGAAGATGTCGAAGTAGTCGCCGCCGGCGCGTCCCGCCGCCTGGTAGTGCGTCGCGAGGTCGAGCCGGGGGATCGCCGGGAGCGACTGCGGGAGGAGCGAGCGTTGGATCGCGCCGACGGTCTTGAGCTCGCGGTCGAGCAGCTCGTGGGCCTCGCGGAGCTGCTTGGCGAGGACGAGGTTGTGCGTCGCCCGGCCGAAGAGGTTGTGCTGGAGGATGTGCTCAGGAAAGGCCTCACGGTCGAACGCGGCGGGCTCGGGGTGCAGGTTGATGGCCATGTTCAGGCCCAGCCCGTCGTCGTAATGCGGCACGGCGAGCAGCGAGCGGTAACCCCTCAGGAACGGCGCGGCCGGGTCGTCGTCGTCGACGTCGAGATCGTCGATGATGGCCGGCTCGTCGCCGTAGATCAGGTCGGCGAGGAGGCCTCCCTCGAGCACGGGCAGGACGTCGCTCTGCTGCCAGGGGTTGACCTCGTCGTTCCAGCGGGAGCTGCGGGTGATGCGGTAGAACGGGGCGTCGAGCTTGCGGCGGCTGATGGAGAGGAACCCGCGGAGGTCGTACATGCGGCGGAAGCGGCGGCCGAAGTCGAGCACCATTGCCTGCGGGTCGTCGTGCCGCGAGAGGTCGCGGACCATGGCGGCCATGTCGCGGATGCGGTCCTCGGTGCCGTCGCCCGGCCGGGGGTAGACGGGCGCACCGTCCACCCGCTCGTCCCGGTCGGGCCGCGGGGTGGTGATGGGCATGAGCGATGATAGCCGAAGCGGGCTCGGGCTATGGGGGGCCGTCAGTTGCAGCGGACGACGGCCTTGATGACGCCGTCGCCGTAGGACGCGGCGGCGGCGAAGGCGTCGGCGGTTCGGTGTAGCGGGTAGCGGTGGGTGACGAGCGGGGCGAGGTCGATCTTGCCGGAGGCGGCGAGGGCGATGGCGCGGCGGTAGGTGTGCTTCATGCGGCGGCACATGGCGATGGTGAGGCCCTTGCGGCGGACGGGCGAGTGGGGGAAGTGGAGCGTATCGTCGCCGGAGATGCCCACGACGACGAGGCGGCCGCCGGGGCGGAGCATGTTGACCGCCTGCCCAAGCGAGGAAGCGTCGGACCACGCCGCCTCGATGGCGACGTCGACGCCGCGCCCGCCGGTGGCCTCCATCACCGCCTGCACGGGGTCGGTGTCGTCGAGGTGGATCGGTGTCGCGCCGACCGCCGCGGCGGCATCGAGGCGGGGTTGGTGGCGGTCGGTGATGAACAGCGGCAGCGCCCCGGCGAGCGTCGCGACCCGGGCGATGAGCTGGCCGACCGAACCCGCGCCGATGATGGCGACGGAGGAGGCGACGTGGACGTGGGCGAGGTCGACCGCGTGGAGCGCGACGCCGAGGGTTTCGAGCAAGGGCACGTGGTCGTCGGGGACGGCGTCGGGCAGGGGGAAGCAGCAGAACCCCGGGACGGTGAGGCGTTGTTGCAGGGCCCCGCCGGTGGGGAAGACGCCCATGAAGGTGTGGTTCGGGCAGAGGTTGGGGTGGCCGGCAAGGCAGAGCTCGCAGCGGAGGCAGGGGATGGCGGGGTCGACAGCGACGCGGGCGCCGGGCGACAGCGGGTGGCCCTCGCCGTCGAGGGCGTCGGGCCCGGTGCGCTCGACGGTGCCGCCGAACTCGTGGCCGAGGACGGTCGGGCCCTTCATCGGCGTTTCGCCGATGCGGCCGTCCTCGTACATGTGCAGGTCCGACCCGCACACGCCGACGGTGTCGACGCGGATCGACACCTCGTCCGGCCCCGGCTCCGGGGGTAGCGCCACCGCCTCGACCCGCACGTCCCGCGGGCCGTGCAGCACCGCCGCGGTTTGGGTCGCTCCGTCGCTCATTTGCACAGGATACCCGCTCACCTGCTCATGCCGCGAGGATGACGCCCCGCGCCGTCGCCGCCTTGACCAGCTTGCGGAGCGTCTCGAGCGTGGCCGCGTCGGGCGTCGCTTGATTCTTTTCCCAACGCTGGACCGTCGCCTCATCCACGCCCAGCCGCTCGCCAAAGGCTTCAGGGGTGAAACCAAGGGCCTCGCGGATCGTGATGAGGTGGCCGGGCGAGGGGTGTTGCGGCAGCGGTGTCACAAGAGCACGGGCATGATCAATACGGCGTGCCGCATCCGGCAATAACAGCAGGTGGCCGTTGCGGTCGCGACGCGTCATGTGTTCCGGCAACTCCATGAAGAGCGTCCGCCCGTCGTTGAGCATGAGCGTGTAAGGAACGGTTGTAGTAGCTACTGGTTCAGGCATGGCTATCAAAGCGAGTATATCGTGATAAAGGTCGTCCAGCCTCTGGCTGGGGGCGTCTCGAATACGACTAGCAGCTCGGCGAGTTCGCCAAAGGTTGTCTTTCCTCTGAGCAGGCACCGCACCCGGTTTTCATCGTCTTCACCGTCCAGACGGACCTGAAGAGGTTGCTCAACCATTGCCCACACGTCGGAGAGCCAGAAGTACCGCTCTTCCATCCGTTTGGTGAAGTGCTTGTCAAGTGTAAAACGACCGGCGTCGACACATCGCTGAATGATCTGAACCGCTTCGTCGGCATCCAACATCAGACACACCCACGAACGCTCGACCTTCTACTTCAGCGTCCCCATCACCAGCGACACGTTGTGCCCGCCGAAGCCGAAGGAGTTGGACAGGGCGTACCGGACGTCGATCTCGCGGGCCTGGTTGGGGATGTAGTCGAGGTCGCAGCCCTCGCCGGGGGTATCGAGGTTGATGGTGGGGGGGGCGACGCCCTCGGTGAGGACCTTGGCGCAGATGACCGCTTCGATGCCGCCGGACGCGCCGAGGGTGTGGCCGGTCATGGACTTCGTCGAGCTAACGGGGATGTCGTAAGCAGCGTCGCCGAAGAGGCTCTTGATGCCGCGGGTCTCGGCGAGGTCGCCCAGGCCTGTGGACGTGCCGTGGGCGTTGATGTAGTCGACGTCGGCCGGGTTGAGCCGGGCCTGTTTCAGCGCCATCTCCATGGCCTTCGCGCCGCCGGCCCCGTCCTCGAGCGGGGCGGTGATGTGTGAGCCGTCGGCCGACTGGCCAAAGCCGAGCAGCTCGCCGTAGATGCGGGCCCCGCGGGCTTTGGCGTGCTCGAGCTCCTCGAGCACGAGCATCCCCGCCCCCTCGGAGAGGACGAACCCGTCGCGGTCGGCGTCGAAGGGGCGCGAGGCGAGGGTCGGCTCGTCGTTGCGACGGCTCAGGGCCTTGAGCGCGATGAAGCAGGCCAGGCCCATGGGCGTCAGCGCCGCCTCGGCCCCGCCGGTGATCATGACGTCGGCCGAGTCGTGGCGGATCACATCCGCCGCCTCGCCGATGGCGTGGGCCGCCGAGGCGCAGGCCGTCGCCACCGCCGAGTTAGGCCCTTTGATCCCGTAATGGATCGACACGTTGCCCGACCCGGCGTTGCACATCAGCTTGGGCACCATGAACGGGCTCACCCGGCCCGGGCCCTTGACCCGCAGCCGCTCGACCCCGTCGCAGAACTCCTCCATCCCGCCGATGCCCGTGCCGATGATCGACCCGCATCGCCAGCGGTTTTCCTGCTCGAAGTCGAGCCCGGCGTCGCTCACCGCGTCGATCGACGCGGACACGGCAAACTGCGCGAAGCGGTCGAGCTTTTTGAGCGACTGCTTGCGCTCGGCGTCGTTGAACTGCGGGATGCCGTCCCAGTCGGCGATCTCCCCGCCGAAGCGGACGGCAAACTCGCTGTAGTCCAGCCGCGTGAGCGTACTGATCCCGCTCTCGCCGGCGAGCAGCTTGCGCCACACGCCGTCGACGCTGTTGCCGAGGCTGGTCACCCAGCCGAGTCCCGTGATGACGACGCGTCGCTCGCTCATAGCGGTACACCGGCCCCAACCGAACCCTCGTCCGGGGCCATCATTTTAGACGGGGAGTGACTGCCGCCGCTGGCGACCCCGGCCCCGGAAACCGGACGGATCGCTCCGCGGCGGCCGGGCCCGGAACCGCTCACTTGTCGCGGTGTTCTTTGATGAAGTCGATCGCCTGACCCACGGTCTGGATCTTCTCCGCTTCCTCGTCGGGGATCGACGTCTCAAACTCGTCCTCGAACTCCATCACCAGCTCGACCGTGTCGAGGCTGTCGGCGTTGAGGTCGTTGACGAAGTTCGTCTCCGTGGTGATCTCCGCTTTATCGACGCCCATCTGCTCGGCGACGATGGCGATGACCTTCTCTTTAATTTCAGCTTCGTCCATGTTCAAGGCTCCTTGTGATCGACCCGGTGCACCACCGGTGTTCCCGGGACGTCCCGGTCGGGGGTAGGGATACAGGTTAAGCGGCCTGCGGCGGCCGTGCCCCGGCGGGGCGGAGTTTGCTCGGCCACACGGCCGGGGCCGCCGGGTCGAATCGGGAATATAGCCTGCTCCGCCCGACGTGCCAAGCGGGGCGACGCCCCGCCCGTTCCCGCTTTCCTGCAGGGGCGGCGATTCATGCGGGGGTGGCACCGACGCCGCCGCTACGACCGTTGTCGGTCGAGTCATTGCCGCGGCCCAACCTTACCGACCGATTCCGCCACCCCGTTTGTCGGTGCCTCGCGGGATCATGCGAGCGCCTTGGCGTCGGTCGTCGATGCCGTTGACCCGAACCTTGGTAAGTGTTAACCTCTCCATAGGCTGCCGTCCACCCGCGTCTGCGGGCCCCGGTCGGCGAGTCCTGCCGGTTCTTGTTTTTCAAGGTAAATCGCATGAAGCAGCTGCATCTTCAGATGTGGTCGTCCACGCTGGTTGCCACGCTAGGCGTCTGGGACGCAGGTGCCGCGGTGGCCGCCGTTGCCGACCCGAACGCCACGCGTGGGCAGGTGGGTGTCAACCTCTCGGGCCTCAGCCCGTTCTCGACGCAGTGGGACTTCACCGACCTGATGAAGAATGCTGCCCAGTGGACCGCCGGCGACCCCGGGGCCGCCTCCTTCGACGCGAACGGCTGGCCCACCTCGCTGCCCGACGGTAAGAGCGTCGGCACGAACGTGAGGCTCAACAGCCCCGGCCGCGCCCCCGACGTGCCCGGCGGGGCGTACACCGTGTCCTGGGAAGGCCGCGGCGAGTTCTTCCTCGCCGACAACGGCGGGGCCTCCACCTTCGTCCCCCTCGGCGCGACGGGCGGGGCCCGCACCCTCAACGTCAGCGACAACGGCAGCGGCATCTTTCTCCAGATCAACCGGACCGACCCGACCGACCCGCTCCGCAACGTGCGCATCGACATGCCCACCTACGGCCCCGGGCAGGCCAACGCCGGCCGCACCTTCCACCACACCTTCACCGATCGGATCGAGCCGTTCGGCACCGTCCGCTTCATGGACTGGATGCGCGCCAACGACAACCCGTCCGTCACCCGAGATGATCGGCCCCGCGTCGGCGACCGGACCTACACCACCAGCCGCGGCGTCCCGGTCGAGCACATGGTCTCGCTCGCCAACGAACTGGGCAGCGACGCCTGGTTCACCATGCCCGTCCGGGCCGACGACGGCTACGTCCGCAGCTTCGCCACCTACGTCCGCGACAACCTGGACCCCGGGCTCAAGGCTTACGTCGAGTACGGCAACGAGGTGTGGGGGATGCCGCTGGCGCGCGACTACCTTGAGGATACGGCCGAGGCGGACTACGGCCGACGCGACCTGTGGTATCGCTCGTGGGCGGACGAGGCGAAGGCCGACTTCTCCGTGTGGTCCGAGGTTTTCGCGGGGCAGGAGCAGCGGATGCTCCGTGTCGCCGCGGGTCAGGCCGGCAACCGCTTCCACACGCCGCGGTTCCTCAACCTCATGTACGAAGACGGCGTCGACGCCCAGGACGCCGACCCCGCCGACCTCGGCGAGCGGCTGTTCGACGTGACCAGCCTCGCGGCGTACATCGGCGGGAGCACGTACAGCGACGACGCCACCGCCGACAGCATCATCGACAGCCTCTTCCGGGAGTTGTCGGAAGCGACCGACGACACGCCGACGACGTTCTTCGAGGGCCAGTCCTTCGAGACGGTCCTGCCGCGGGGCGACTTCGCCTGGCAGCGGCAGCTGGCGGACGGGCACGGCACGCCGCTGATCGCCTACGAGGGCGGGCAGCACGTCACCCCGCGGGGCGACGCCGACGTGCCGTGGTACGACGCCTACGTCGCCGCCCAGCGCGACCCGCGGATGTACGACTTCTACGTCGCGCTGCTCGAGGCGTACCTGCAAGATGTCGGTGCCGATGGACTGGTGAGCTTCGCTTCGGTTGCTTCCATCTCGCCGTTTGGTGCTTGGGGCGCCTTGGAATACCAGGACCAGCCGCTGTCGGAGGCGCCGAAGTACCGAGCCCTCGTCGACTTCATCGAGGGCGAGTCGGTGCCCGAGCCGACGTCGGCGGCGGTGCTGGCACTGGGAAGCATGTTGCTGGCACGCCGCGGCAGCCGTACTCACGCCGCAGACTGATCCAAGCAGTGGCCGGGGATCAACCCCCCTCACGTCATGGTCATCCCGCCGTCGACGGCGAGGACCTGGCCGGTGATGTAGCTGGCGGCGTCGGAGGCGAGGAAGGCGACGGCGGCGGCGATCTCTTCGGGTTGGCCCATGCGGCCGGCGGCGGTCATGAGTTTCACGCCCTCCTTGATCTTGTCGGGCAGGACGTCGGTCATGTCCGTCTCGATGAAGCCGGGGGCGACGACGTTGGCGGTGATGTTCTTCTTGCCCAGCTCCTTGGCGAAGCTCTTGGTGAAGCCGGCGAGGCCGGCCTTGGCGGCGGCGTAGTTGGCCTGGCCGGCGTTGCCGACGACGCCCGAGACGCTGCCGATGTTGACCACCCGGCCGAACTTGCCGCGGACCATCGTCCTTGCCGCGGCCCGGCACGCCACGAACACGCTCCGCAGGTTGGTCAGGATCACCTCGTCGAACTCGGCGTCACTCATCCGCATGAGCAGGTTGTCGCGGGTGATGCCCGCGTTGTTGACCAGGATGTCCAGCCGGCCGTGCTCCTCGGCGACGGTGTCGATGAGCGCGGCGAGGGCGTCGCCGTCGGCGATGTCGCAGGTCTTGACGCTCGCGGACCCCCCGCCTTCGCCCCCGGAAGCCGGAGACGGCGAGGCGGCCTCGATCTCGATGCGGACCTCCTCGAGCTTGTCGGCGTTGCGGGCGACGAGGACGACGTGCTTGCCGTCGGCCGCGAGGGCCTTGGCGATGGCCGCCCCGATACCGCGGGAGGCCCCGGTGACGACGGCGACGCGTTGGTCTATGGGTTCAGTCATGAGTTAAAACTTTCAATCGCCAAGACGCCAAGTTGCCAAGACGCCAAGGCAGGAGGTGAGCATGAGCTTGCAGGATAAGGTCTGACACTTGGCGTCTTCGCGTCTTGGCGTCTTGGCGATGGATCCGGTCAAGGTGTGTCAAAATTCTGCACCTTCGTCTCCCGGTCGATGCGGCGCATCAGGCCCGACAGGACTTTGCCCGGGGCGAGCTCGACGAAGTCGCCCGGGACGTTCTCGACGGCCCACTGCATCGACTGGCTCCACCGCACCGGGTGGGTGAGCTGCTCGATAAGTCGCTTTTTGATGCTGGCGGGGTCGTCGGCGTCGTGGGGCTTGGCCGTCACGTTGGAGAGGACGGTGACGTTCGGGGCGTTCCACTGAACTTTGTCCAGCGCCTCGGCCAGGCGGTCGGCGGCGGGCTGCATCAGCGGGGAGTGGAACGCACCGGCCACGGCCAGGGGCGTGGCCTTGAAGCCCATCTGCTCGGCGACGTCGACGGCGCGGGCGCAGGCGGCGGCGGTGCCGCTGACGACCACCTGCATCGGCGAGTTGTAGTTGGCCGGCACCAGCACGTCCGCCGCCCCGTCGCCCGCGGCCTGCTCGCACAGGGTGAGGATGCGGTCCTCGGTGACCTCGCCGGTAACGGCGACCATGGACCCGCCGCTCATCTCGGCGGCCTGCTGCATCGCCTCGCCGCGGAGGCGGACCAGTTGCAGCCCCTCGACGAAGTCGTACGCCCCGGCGAGGTGCAGGGCGGTGAACTCGCCGAGGCTCAGCCCCGCAACGGTCTCGAACCGCTCAACCCGGCCGGACTCGATCAGGGCCTGGAAGCAGGCGACCGAGACGGTGTAGATGGCGATCTGGGCCATGTCCGTGCGGTTGAGGCGCTCGGCGGGGCCGTTGAAACACAGGTCGCTGACGGCGAATCCCAGAGCCTTGTCCGAGGCGGCGAACGTCTGGGCGGCGACGGGGTAGGCGTCGAACCAGGCGCGGCCCATCCCGACGGACTGGGCCCCCTGGCCGGGGCAGAGCAGGGTGGTGGAGTCGGGCATCGGAAGGGATCGGGGACCGGGGATCGGGGTTCAGGCTCGATGACGGAGATATCCGGCAGCCGCGGCCCAACGGGCCGCGCCGGGTGCGTTGCGACAGTTCAATATGCATCGTCCCGGACGAAATCGTCGGTTGAGCCGGTCATGCCGTGGCTCAGCGGCGTCGGCATAACCGCCGGGGCCACCGGCTCGGCGACGCGGACCTGCATGGGGACGGCGTCGTGGGTGGTTTGGATGATGCCCTGGGCGGCGTACCCGCCGAGGGCGGCGGCGGCGAGGCTGGCGATGGTCGCCCCGGCGATGCGGTACGGCGAGCGGTGCATCTTCGTCGCGGGGGCGTCCTCGCCAAAGAAGCAGACGACCGCGATGCGGAGGTAGTAGCCGGCGGAGATCGCGGAGTTGACCACCATGATGACCGCGAGGGTGGCGTAGGTCGGCCCGGCGGTGAAGACCCCGCCGATGAGGTAGACCTTGCCGACGAACCCGACGAGCGGGGGCATGCCCATGAGCGACAGGAGGCTGATGAGCATCAGGGCCGCGAGGTAGGGGTGTCGGTGCCAGAGGCCCGACAGGTCGTCGTAGGTCTGGACCTCGCGGGACTCGTCGGCCGGGTCGTCGGGGTTGTGGACGTGGAGAGAGGCGAGGACGGCGAAGGCCCCGACGGTCGAGACGCCGTAGGCCAGGAGGTAGAAGAGGATGGCGGCCGGGCCGTTGCCGATGGCCACGTCCGCGGGCAGGCCGACGCCGGCGACGCCCTCGGCGTTGACGGGCGCGGCGGCGGGGGCGAGGCCGATGAGCAGGCCGGTGAGGATGTAGCCTGAGTGGGCGATGGAGGAGTAGGCGAGGGTGCGTTTGACGTTGTTCTGGATGATGCCCAGGACGTTGCCGACGGTCATGGTGAGAACGGCTATGCCCATGAGCAGGTAGCCGATCTCGCGGGGCAGCGGGTCCCAGCCGACCAGGGCGACGATGAGGATCTGCGCGGCGAAGCCCGCGGTCTTGGGCACGAACGCGAGGAAGGCGGTGACGGGGGTCGCGGCCCCCTCGTACACGTCGGCGGCGTAGACGTGCATCGGGACGGCGGCGATTTTGAAGCACAGCCCGAGGATCGAGAGCGTCACACCCAGCAGCATGAGGCGGGAAGGGTTGGACCCGACGGCCTCGCGGATCTGGCCGAACTCGGTGAAGCCGGTGGCGCCGTAGATGAGGGCGAAGCCGTAGAGGAACACGGCCGCGGAGAGGGCGCCGAGGAAGAAGTATTTGACCGCCGACTCCCGGCAGGCCGGGTCGTCGCGGCTGGTGGCGATCATGACGTAGGTCGGCAGGCTGGTGAGCTCCAGCGCGAGGAAGAGCCAGACCAGGTCGGTCGCCCCGGCGGTGAGCATGACCCCGGCGAGCGAGACGAGGAAGAAGAAGAAGAACTCGCCCCGCATCGCGTCGGCGGGCTCGAAGCGGCCCCCCCCCTCCCCTCCCTCCCCCCCCCGCTCGCCCGCGGCGTCGGCGTCGCGGTTCTGGCGCAGCAGGCCCGGCAGCTTGCCGTTGATGAGCAGGAGGATGAACCCCAGCACAAGGGTGATCTGCTTGAGGTAGACCACCATCCCGCCGTAGCCGAGCGGGTGAACCGCCGCGTTCGCATCCCCGGTGAGCCACACCGCGATGAGCGCGATCAGGATCGTCCCCGCCGCGACGAACGGCGTGGCCCGTCGGGCCTTGAGCGTCGGGTTCAGCCCGGTCACGAGGCACGACACCGCGCCCATGAGCATGATGATCTCGGGCCAGAGCGTGGCGAGTTTGTCGGTGAAGTCGGTCATCTCAATCCGTTGAAACACAGAGGCACAGAGGCACAGAGCAGAAAAATACTCAGTGGTCTTCTCTGTGTCTCTGTGCCTCTGTGTTTAGTTCGGCAAGCTCGGGTTCGCCGTAGGCGTCGGGGTTGGCTTCGAGGATGGCGGCCCGGGTGGCGGCAACTTTGGTTTCGATGGCGGGTTCGAGGGTGCTCAGGACGGGGCCGGGGAAGAGGCCCAGGAAGAGGCACGCGGCGGCGATGGGGGCCACCGTGAAGATCTCGCGCCAGGACATGCCGTGGACGATGCGTTGGTTGAGCGGGTTCTCACGGATGGAGGACTCGACGTATGCGGGGACGCGGCGGGGGCCGAAGACGATCTTGCCGACGAGGAAGAGGAGGTAGATGGCGGCGAGGATAACGCCGGTGGCGGCGGTGACGGCATAGGTCCAGCCGAGGACGCCGTCGGGCGAGTTGGCGGTGCCGAGCATGGTGAGGAACTCGCCGACGAAGCCGTTGAGTCCCGGCAGGCCGACGGAGGCGAGGGCGAAGAAGACGAAGAACGCGGTCCAGAACGGCATCTCCCGGGCGAGGCCGGACATATCCTGGATGTTGCGGGTGTGGAAGCGGTCGTAGAGCATGCCGAGGCAGAGGAACATGCCGCCGGTGGCGAGGCCGTGGGCGATCATGTAATAGATCGCGCCGGTCGCGCCGATGTTGCCCTTGTCGAAGGCGAAGAGCCCGAGCACGCAGAAGCCCATGTGGGAGACCGAGGAGTAGGCGATGAGCTTTTTCGCGTCGGTCTGGACCCAGCAGATCAGGGCGGTGACGACAACGCCGACGCAGGCGAACACGCCGAGGTAGGGCGCGAAGAGCGCAGCCGCGGCGGGGCACATGGGGATGGCAAGGCGGATCAGCCCGTAGGGACCGAGCTTGAGCACGAGCCCGGCGAGGTCGACGCTGCCGGCCGTGGGCGCCTCGGTGTGCGCCAGCGGGAGCCAGGTGTGGAACGGCCAGAGCGGGGTCTTGATCGCGAAGCCCGCGAGGAACGCGAGCATCACCCACGACTGCTGCTCGAGGGTCATGGTTTGGGCGGTGGCGGTGAGGGCGACGATGTCGAAGTCCCACGCCCCGGTCGCCTCGGCGTGGAGGTAGGCGACGTAGAGCACCCCGGCGAGGGTCAGCATCGACCCGGTGAAGGTGTAGAAGAAGAACATGGTCGCGGCGCGGATCTTCTGGCCGTGGCCGAACAGCCCGATGAGGAAGAACAAGGGGATGAGGCTGAACTCGAAGCAGGCGTAGAACATCAGCGCGTCGCGCGCGATGAAGGTGCCGATGAGGCAGGCCTCGAGGATGTGGAGCCAGAAGTGGAAGGTCCGCATGTCGTGGTCGACCTCGATGAGCGAGCCGAGCACGACGACGGGCATGAGGAAGGTGGTGAGTGCGACGAGCCAGAGGCTGATGCCGTCGATGCCGAAGTGGAAGGTCATGCCGAAGTCGGGCAGCCAGACGACGGTGTCGGTGAGCTGCATGACCTCGGGCCGGGACCAGTCGAAGCCGAAGGCGAAGATGACGATGGTCATCCCGAAGGAGATGGTGGAGGTGACGGCCGAGTAGACCCAGGCGACCTTGCGGCGGCTGAGCGCGGGGATCGGCAGCAGCAGGCCCATGGCAAAGAGCACGGGCAGGTAGAGCTGCAGCGAGATGATCCAGCGGAGGGCGTTCTGGTCCATGGGACGTGGGGCGGGCTAGCGTCGTGTCAGGGTGCGGCGCGGGGTAGGTTATCAGCTTGGCGTAGCTGCTAGGCGCTAGAGCCTAGCTTTTAGCAAGCAGTAACGAAGAGGGCATTTCTTGCTAACAGCTAGGCTCTAGCGCCTAGCAGCTACGAGACCGCCATCAGCACGAGGAGCACGAACACCGCGATGCCCATGGCCATTCCGAGGCCGTAGCCCTGCATCTTGCCGGACTGGGCGGGGCGGATGCCGCGGCCGACGAAGGACGGGACGAAGGCCACGAAGCGGACCAGGGTGTTGATGATGACCGCGTCGACGGCGTAGAAGAGCGTGCCGAGGCGGCGGAGGGGCTCGACGATGGCGGCGTCGTAGAACTCGTCGACGTAGTACTTGGCGCGGAGGGTGCGGGTGACGGGGCCGAAGGTGCGGGCGGTGCGGGCGGCGGCGTCGCGGTCCAGGACGTGGAAGTACCAGGCGGTCGCGATGCCGAGGAGGGCGAGGAGGGAGCTGAGGACCATCATGAAGGCGTGAGCGCCGAGGCCGAAGATGATTGGGCCGGTGTATTCCGGGTCGGCGGCACCGTAGGCGGTTGCATCCGCTGCATGTCCGCCGGCCGCATGACCCGTCGCCGCCGCCACCGCGTGACCCGTGATCCCCTCGAACCAGTGCCAGTGGTGCGCCACCCACCCCAGCAGGATGGCCCCGACCGCCAGCACCACCAGCGGCGCGTTCATCGGCAGCCACGGCATCTCATGAGGTGCGTGGGCATGAGCGTGATCGTCTTCCATGTGCGACGACCGGGCCTCGTGCGCCTCGGCCGACGCCTCGCCGTACGGGTTGGCCCCCGCGCCCGGGCCGATCACGCCACGCTCGCGCTCTTCCGGGGGGGCCGTGGGGTCGGCGACCGGCTCGGTGAGGGGGTTTTCGTGCGGGGCGTAGCCGTGGTGCTCGTGGCCCATGGTGTACCGCTCGGGGCCGAGGAACACGGTGAACCAGAGGCGGAAGCTGTAGTAGGCGGTGAGGAACGCGGTGACGACGCCGCAGAGGACCGCGAACATGATCCACGGCGCGTCGCCCGCCAGGGCCACCGCCAGGGCGTCGCCGAGGATCAGGTCCTTGGACCAGAACCCCGCGGTGATGAGCGGGAACCCGGCGAGGGAGAGGCACCCGGCGAACATGAGCCAGCAGGTGACGGGCATCTTGTGGCGGAGGCCGGACATCGTGCGGATGTCGAGCTGACCGGCGAGGGCGTGCATGACGCTGCCCGCGGTCAGGAACAGGAGCGCCTTGAAGAACGCGTGGGTGAACAGGTGAAATACCGCCCCGGAAGCGGAGAGGACGCCGAGACCGAGGAACATGTAGCCGAGCTGCGACACCGTCGAGTAGGCGAAGACGCCCTTGAGGTCGTTACTCGCCATCGCGATGGTCGCGGCGAAGAGGGCGGTGACCCCGCCGACCACCGCGACGGTCGGCAGCGCGGCGGGCGAGAGCTCGAACAGCGGCAGGCACCGGGCGATGAGGTAGACCCCGGCGGTGACCATCGTCGCGGCGTGCACCAGCGCCGAGACCGGCGTCGGCCCCGCCATCGCGTCGGGCAGCCACACGAACAGCGGCCCCTGCGCCGACTTGCCGAACGCCCCGATCATCAGAAGGAAGGGGATCCACAGGTCCGCCATCGTCGGGATGTACCCGTTGGCGAGGTAAAGCTCGGCGTTCGCCCGCGCCTCGATGAGCACGTTCGACAGGCTCAGGTCCCCGTACCGCTGGTACACCATGAAGATGCCCAGCAGGAACCCGAAGTCGCCGATGCGGTTGACGATGAAGGCCTTCTTCGCCGCCGCGACGGCCGCGGGCTTGCCGTAGTAGTACCCGATGAGGAGGTACGAGCACAGCCCCACGCCCTCCCAGCCGAGGAAAAGCAGCACGAGGTTGTCGGCCATGACCAGCGTCGTCATCGCGAAGATGAACAGCGAGACGTACGCGAAGAACCGCCAGTACCCCGGGTCGCCCTCCATGTACCCCGCGGCGTAGCAGGCGATGAGGCAGCCGATGCCGGTGACGACCGCGAGCATCACCAGCGACAGCGGGTCGAGCAGGTAGGCGAAGTCGATCTGCAGCGCCTCGCCGACGTGGATCCACTCGAAGAACGTCGTATGGTGGACGCCGTTGCCGATCTGCGGCCAGAGGATGACGGTGAGCACGAACCCGAACCCGATGGACGCGGCACAGACGGGAGCCGCGAGGCGGTGCAGCCGCCGATCGAGCCCGATCACGCCGCAGGCGAGCGCCGCGAGGGCGGGGGTCCAGGGGATGAGGATGGTGAGAAAGTCGAGCATGGGGCGGGCAGATTAACCGCCAAGGACGCCAAGAGCGCCAAGGAAGGCGGGGGTGTCCAAAGATGGACAGGATGGAGAGGTTAAAAGAAGAACGGTTGAAGTTTCCAAATAGCGTCTCCTCACTAGAGACATAACCATCATCTTCAGACCTCTCGAAAATCCTTCTCTTCCATCCCGTCGATTCTGTCCATCTGTGGAATCACTTCCGCCTGCCTTCCCTGGCGCTCATGGCGTCCTTGGCGGCTACACCTCACCCCCGCATCTCCGACCACGCCAGCGCGTCGAGTGTTTCCTTGCGGCGGAACAGCAGGACGACCAGGCCCAGCGCCAGGGCCGCCTCCGCGGCGGCGATGGTGATGACGAAGATGACGAACGTCTGCCCGGTGTAGTGCAGGTGGAAGCGGCTGAACGCGACGAGGGTGATGACCACGCCCTGGAACATCATCTCGGTGCACAGAAACATCACGATGAGGTTCCGCCGGCTGACGAACCCGATGACCCCGAGGCAGAACAGCACCGCTCCGGTGAGCAGGTAGTGCGAGAGCAGGTAGGGGGGCAGCGGGTCGATCATGAAAGTGCAGAATGCGGAGGGAACAGTGCGGTTTCCGATGAAGCGACGCGGCTCCGCCGCGACGTCTCGCTCATTCCCCCGCCGTCGCCGCCAGCGGGGGGCTGCCCTCGACCCGCGCCCGGGCGATGACGATCGCGCCGATGAGGGCCACCAGCAGGATCACCCCGGCGAGCTCGATCGCCAGCGGGTGCGCGGTGAACAGGTCCAGGCCGATGCGTTCGGGGTTGCTGATCACCGCGCGTTCGGCCGTGGTGTACATCGCAAACTCACCCGGCCCGTCGATGGCGCGGTCGGTGAGGATGCGGGTGGTCACCTCGGTGTCCAGCCGCGCGATCGCCCGCGGGTTTGCCTCGATCGGCGTGAACATCACGCTCAACATCACCGCCAGCAGCAAAAACCCCGCCGTCACCGCCCACAGGGGCTCCCGCGCAAAGCGGTCGTACTCCGGCCCCGCGTCGCCGGATTCCGCGCCTTGCGGCGGGGTCGCGAGCATGATCACGAACATATAGGTGACCAGGATCGCCCCGCCGTAGACGATGAGCATCGCGAACGCCATGAAGTCGGCCGCGAGGGTGAGCATCAGCCCCGCCGAGGCGATGACCACCATGACGAACCACAGGGCGGCGTACACCGGCCTCGTGTGCGTGATCACGCGCACCGCCGCACAGATCGCGATGGAACTGAAGACGTAGTAGAACACCGTCGCCCCGTCGGCGAACCCCACGCCCTCGCCGACGAAGCGTGTCGCCAGCGCCAGCCAGAGCCCCCCCAGTGCCGCGGCCGCGAGCAGCCCGCCGACGACCATGGGCCGGCGGTTCTCGCGGGGCATGAGGAGGTAGACCCCTACGGCCCCGAGGACCGTCGCGATGTATAGGACCAGCTGCGTCTGCATCGGCCGCGCAGCATACGGACGCCGCGCGGCCGCGGCAAGCGGCGTGGACTGCTCGAGCTCTAGGTGGATTGTCTACCGCGAGGCAAGGAACTCACCGGGCGAGAGGATCGGCAGATCCCCGCCGCGGAAGTCCCTCTTATCACGGGTCACGATGCAGTCCGCTCCGCCGACGAGGGCGCTGTGGTACTGCACGGCGTCCTCAAAGTCACGGATCGGCGAGTCTAGGGCGTCCCGGATGACCTGCTCCGTCAACGGGACGATCTCGAACGCCGCCTGCACCGCGTGCAGGCCCCGCAAGGCCGCCTCCCGACTTTGATGCCGGCTGAGCAAGTAGAAGATGGTGCTGAAGCTGTCGGCCGACACCACGGCTCGCGGGTCTGCGGATTCGACGGCCGTCCAGAAGCGAGCCGCTTCCTCAAAGAATTGCCGCCGTTCCGTCAAGACGTCCATCAGCACATTAATGTCCACCAACGGCCGCTGCATCATCGTAGATAACGCTCGGCGAGGGCCTCGTCGAGAAGCTCCCGGTAAGACTTGTTCTCCGGTAGTTTCGCTATGCCCAGGGCTCGCCGCGTGATCGGGCCGAGCGAGTTGAGGAACGCCCGTCGGGCCGGGTCTGGCTCGGCGATGATCGGCTGATCGTTTGCCGCAGCACCGCTGCCCGCGGAGGTACTGTCGTCATGCCCGGCGATAGCCTTTTGCGTCATCGCCACCGTCAACTCCACCGCCGCGTCCCGCGGGACGTCCACCGGCTCGTCGGGGACGAACACGCGGCCGTCGAAGTGCGCTCGGATGGTCTGGGGCATCTTGCCATCATACCCCCCGCGGCGGGTGACAAGGTGAGCGCCGGCATCGGGTACCGCAGGCCGATCCACCGGGCGGCCGGGTCTCCTCCTGTCGCAGGGGCAAGCGGTTACGGCTCCTCGGTGCCGGGAGCGTCAGCGACCGCGGTCAACGGTGAAGACAGCGTCTCGATCGCTCACGCTCCGGGCTCTGAAGGTTGAGCGTCCGATCGCCAGCCGCCCCTACATCTCCGGCACCGGCTCGAGCACCGCGGCCCGTAGCCGCTGCGTGTTCGTCTGCCCCGCGTCACGCATCGAACCGGCCGGCTTCTCCGCCGCCAGCGACGGGTCCAACTGTTCCAGCTTCGCCAGGTACGACACCACCGTCGCCACCACCGTCGCGTGGCTCCACGTCAGCGGGCTCACCGACAGCGGCGCGTTCGTCTCGGGGTGCACCTGCTCGGCCAGCACGCCCGACGGCAGCGCCCGGTCCGCGACCCACTGCAGGTACCCCGCCGCCTCCTTAAGCTCCTCCACCGTCGTCGCCTTCGCGATGCGGTAGTCCGCCATCCAGAGGGTGCAGATAAACCACGGGTTGCCCGGCACGTTGTCCACATCGTGCGTGACCTGGTGGTAGTAGTCGTCCTCGTACCGGGCGACGCCGCCGACGTGGGTCTTGACCGTCAGGCGGGCCTCGATCTTCTCCATCGTCGCCTTGACCCGCTCGTCGTCGACCGGGAGCAGGCCCAACGCGAAGATGGCGAACATCGACGCGTCGATGTTCTCGTCCGCGCGGTACTCGACGTGGGGCTTGACCCCCTCGCCCTTGGTCTGCATCTCGGGGGGCAGCGCCGCCGGCCCGGTGCTCGCGGTAGAGCGGGGTTGGCGGCCGGCGAGCACGTCGTTCATCAGCTGCGACGTGCGGTTGACGTCGATCGGCTCGACGCGGCGGAGGAAGCGGCCGTGCGTTTCGCTCCACATGTGCTCGCAGAACGCGGCGCGGACCTCGTCGGCCGCGGCGGCGTACTTCCGCGCCCGGGCCGTGTCGCCGAAGCAGACGGCAAACTGCCACGCGGCGCGGAGCCCGCCGTACACCGACGCGACGGTGAAGGCGTGCACGCCGTAGCGCTCCTCCCACAGGTCGTAGCTGGGCAGGGGCAGCTTGCTGTCGGGGTCGCGGAACTGCACGAGGAAGTCCGCCGCGGGACGCACAAGGTCGACCCACATCGGCCGGGTGAACTCGATATCGCGGTAGCGGACGTAGTGCCGCCACACCGCCCAGACCACCAGCGCCGTCTCGTCCTCCTGGATCGGGAGCTGCGGCCGGCCCTTCTGATCGACCCACGGGTGCCACGAGCTGGCCGGGCTCCCGTCGGGGTTGTACTTGTGCAGGAACATGCCCCGCTTGCTGAGGATCTTCGAGCAGAACGCGAAGAACTGCCGGCTCACGTCGGGGAAGCCCGCCGCGTCGATCGCGTCCGCCACGAACGCGCCGTCCCGGGGCCATAGGTAGCTGTACGTGTCGCGGCTGAACTGCATGATGTCCGAGTCGTTGGCCGCGATGATCGCCCCGTCGTTGTCGATCTGCGTGCGGACCACCAGCAGCGACCGCTTGAACAGGTCAAACACCTTCGCACTCAGCCCCGTCTGCTCCGGGTCGCCCGGGTCGGCCCGGCTCGCGGCCAGCCACAGCTTCCAGTACGCGTTGGTCCGGTCGATCACGCCCTGCGGCGTCTCGCGGTGTAAAAAGCTCTGCAACACCGACAGGTCGTCGTAGCTGAACCCGCACCCGATGATCAAATACACCAGCCGCACCCCACCGGCGGGCACCTGCACCCGGCACATCATTGTCGAGTCCACCGCGCCCTGGGCGACGGGGTTGTTGCCGAGCCTGCCGTCCTCCGCGTCGCGGAAGGTCCCCTCGGCCCCGCCGAAGCCCGCGTTGCCCGTCGCGTACTCATCGGTCTGCTGCTCGCCGTCGACGTAGAAGCACGTCATGATGTACCGGCTCTTGCGGTAGTGGATCAGGCTCCGCAGCTGCGGGTCGTAGTAGGCGGTGTCGCCCACCCGAGTCCCGTACATGTGCAGGTCGTTGTGGTTGAAAAGCCGCACCTCCCGGTCCTCGTCGGTGAGGTTGGCCACCTCGATCCGCCGCACCAAGACCGGGCGGTGAAAGTCCACCACGTCGGTGCAGCGGAGCTCGACCGCGAGCTCGTCGTGCCGCATGGTCACGTCGGTGGCGAGCGCGTCCTCGACGTACTTGAGGCTCAGGTCCCAGCGGTCGTCGGACCAGTAGACGCGTTTCCTGCGCCGCTCGTCGCGGCGGCTGGTCTGCTTCAGGTCGGCGTAGACGCCGAAGCGGCACGGCCCGCCGACGTGGTTTTCCTGCCCGACGTGGGGGAAATACAGGTCGCGGACGCGGTACTTCTCGTCGAAGCACACCAGCATCTGGCCGTTGCCGACGGGGATGTCACGGGGCATGAACGCTTTCTTCGGGGCGGGGCGGGGCGGGGCGGGGGGAGCGGGGGCGGGCGGGGTGGGGTTGGGGAGTATATCGGGCGGCCGACGTGATCCGTTGAACCCGCTTAGCCCGGCCGCTTGCGGCCGCGGGCCGCCGTGAAGCACCCGCGGCGAGCGGCGAGCGGCGGCGGGTGGCCGGGGCTGACGCTTTGGGAAGCCCCGGAAGCTCAAGGTGAACCGGCAGTGTGATCAATACGAAATCACCGGACGGTGGACCCGCCGGACCGGCGGCATCCGGTGCAACGCGGTTGCCGTATGCTGACCATACGAACCGCCCGTCACCCGCTCCCGGAACCTCGTTGATGCACCCCTCGATCAAGTCCACCCTGCTTGCGCTGGGCTTCCTGGCCCTGCTCGTCTCGTGCTCCGACACGGCGTCGGACGAGGCGGCCGGCCCCGGCGCGTCGGCGGGCGGGGACGGGGAGACGCCCGTCGTCTACGTCACCAACGGGCCGCTGCACTACTTCGCCACGCGGATCGCGGGGGACGACGCGGACGTCCGCTTCCCCGAGATCGACGGGGACCCGGCGTTCTGGGAGCCGACCGAGGAACAGGTCGCCGCGATGCAGCAGGCGGACCTGATCCTGATGAACGGGGCCACCTACGAGAAGTGGGCGTCGACGGCGACGCTGCCGACGAACAGGACGGTCGACACCTCCGAGGCGTTTAAGGGCGACCTCATCGAGACGCGGGACACCACGACGCACAGCCACGGCGCGGCCGGCGAGCACTCGCACTCGGGCACGGCGTTCACGACGTGGATGGACCTCGACCTGGCGCGGCAGCAGGCCGAGGCGGTGCGCGATGCGCTGGCGGAGGCGATGCCCGACCACGCCGAGGCGGTCAAGACCAATGCGGCGGGGTTGATCGCCGAGCTCAAGTCGCTCGACGAGTCGTTCATGGAGATCGGTAAGCAAATCGGCGACCGGCCGCTGGTGGCGTCGCACCCGATCTATCAGTACTTCGCCGAGCGGTACGGCCTGAACGTGAAGCCGGTGCTGTGGGAGCCGGAGGTCGTGCCGGACGACGCGGCGATGTCGGACCTGCGGGCGGTGCTGGCCGACCACCCCGCGACGCTGATGATCTGGGAGGGCGAGCCGGCGGAGGAGTCGGTGGAGAAGCTCAACGCGATCGGTGTCGACAGCGTGGTGGTGGACCCCAGCGGCAACCGGCCGGACGACGGCGACTGGATGGCGGTGATGAAGCAGAACGTCGAGAACCTGCGGGCCGTCGCGGACGGCTCCGCCGGGTGAACGCCCCGGCGGGGTAGAGTGCGACGATGACCTGTTGCCGTGGCTCATCGGGTGGGACTGCCAAGCAGAATCCGCGGAGCTGGTCAGCGACGACCGCCCGCGGCGAGGCTCTACCGATCACGCTCCTTCCGCTGTGCAACTTTCTTGCAGATGGATGCGGCGGGTGCCACACTGCATCCCGCCGCTCGGGGCGGGTGCGGTGTGCCGGTGTGACCACGGCACCACGTCACCCACAATCCGCACACCGCGCCCTCCGCAAAGCCTCCGGGATGCGGTGTGGCACCCGGGGGATTGTCATCAAACAGCTCCTTTGCGTCCTCTTCACCCTCGCCATCACGGGCGCGGCCGTCGCCCAGCCGCGGGGACCGCTCGCGGCGTATGTCTACGTCGAGCCGTTCGAGCTGCGGGTTGAGTTCGTCGGCCGGCCGAGCGCGTTCGGGTTTACCGGCGACGCCGACGGCGCGTTCGGCGAGGCGCAACAGGCCGCCGCCGCGGATGCGGTGCGGCAACGCCTCACCGGCGCCTTCGCCGTCCGCGTCGGCGACGAGGCCTTGACCCTCGTGCCCGAACGCTTCGAGTTCGTCCGCTTCGACCCGTCCGTCGGCGCGACGGTGGACCCGCGGCCGGTGATCCCCGGCGGCGACGCCTGGCTGGCGGCGGTGTTCTACACCGAGCGGGCCGGGCTGCCCGATGCGGTGACGCTGACCCTGGACCTGTTCGACGACCCGCGCTTCGCCCCGCCACCGAGCGTGCCCGTGGGCGTGCAGGTGCTCACGCCGACGTGGAGCGAGTCGGCGGAGCTCACCTTTGCCGCCGAGGCGTCGACGCAGACGTGGGCCGTGCCCGACACGGGCGGCGGCGCGGGGTTGGTGCCGGTGATGGGGGTGGCCCGGGCGGCGTGGCGCGGGCCGGCCGCGGTCGCGGCGGGGCTCGTCGTGCTCGGCATCGCGGCGGGGGGGTGGGGCCTGCGGCGGGCGACGCGGCGCGGGCCGCCGCTGCTCGTCGGCGGGTCGCTGATCGCGCTGGGCCTGGGCGTGTTCATCTCCGCCGCCGCCCGGGGCTACGCCGCGCCGGTCAACCCCGCCGCGGCGCGGGGCGTGATCGAGGCGCTGCTGACCAACACGTATCACGCCTTCGCCTACCGCGATGAGTCGCGGATTTTCGACACCCTCGCCGCGAGCGTCGACGGGCCGCTGTTGGAGAAGCTGTACCTCGACATCCAGCGGACGGTGGGCGACGCGGAGAGCGGCGGGCCGCGGGTGCGGGTGTTGGACCTGGACCTGCGGGGGTGTGAGGTGACGGCCGCGACGAGCGACCTGTTGCGGGCGCGGGTCGAGTGGGTGAGCACCGGCAGCGTCAGCCACTGGGGCCACACCCACCGCCGCCAGAACCGCTACCGCGCCGACGTCGAGGTCCGCCCGGTCGACGGCCAATGGCGGCTCACCGCCGTCGACGTCCTCGACGAGGAGCGGGTCGGATGAGCATCGAGATCGACGACCTCAGCTTCCGATACCCCGCCGAGCGGTTCGAGCTGGTGATCGACCGGCTGCACCTCGACCCGGCACGGCCGACGGCGGTCATCGGGCCCAGCGGGTGCGGCAAGACGACGCTCTTGCGCCTCATCGCCGGGGTCCTGCGCCCCGGGCGCGGCCGCGTCCGCGTCCTGGGCGAGGACCTCGCCGCGATGCCCGAGGCGGAGGCAAGGGCGTTTCGCATCCGCCACATCGGGCTGGTGTTCCAGGAGTTCGAGCTGATCGACTACCTCTCGGCGCGGGACAACATCCTCGTGCCGTTTAGGGTCACAGGGGCGCTGACGCTCACGGCCGAGGTGCGGCACCGGGTGGACGAGCTGGCGGGGGCGACGGGGATCACGGCGCTCCTGGGGGACAAGCCCGGGCGGCTGTCGCAGGGCGAACGTCAGCGGGTGGCGATCTGCCGCGCGCTGGTGACGCGGCCGCGCCTCCTGCTCGCCGACGAGCCGACGGGCAGCCTGGACCCGGCGAATCAGCAGCGGATCGTGACGCTGCTGCGGAGCGTGGCGGAGGCCGCGGGCGCCGGGCTGGTCATGGTGACGCACGACCACAACCTGCTGAGCCACTTCGACAGGGTGATCGACCTGCCGACGGTGAAGGGGGGCGGGACGTGAAACTGCAGGATCGCAGTAGGGTTCACCTTGCGTCGACTGGCGGGTGCCACACCTCGGCCGCTCGGGGCCGATGCGTGACGGCTTGCACCGCACCTCACGCACACATCGCCGCAAAGCCGGCGAGGTGTGGCACCCGCGCCATCGTCGATCGGTGCGCTTCGCTTGCGAGGGGAGGGTGGTCATGAGCCTCGGCGGGCCGCTGTATCTCGGTTGGTGCTACCTGCGGGGCCACCGCGGGCGGACGGCGCTGGTGGTGGCGGCGGTGACGTTGAGTCTGTTCCTGCCGCTGGCGGTGTGGCAGGTGGTGGGGGCGGCGGAGGTGCACCTGCGGGCGCGGTCCGCGGCGACGCCGCTGCTTATGGGGGCGAAGGGCAGCCCGCTCGAGCTGGTGTTCAACGCGCTGTACTTCGCCGAGCCGAACGTCGAGCGGGTGACGATGGCGGACGTGGCGGAGCTCGGCTCGGGCCGGCTGGCGGAGGTGATCCCGCTGTACGCGCGGTTCGAGGCGCGGGGGTATCGGGTGGTGGGGACAACGCTGAACTACTTCACGTTCCGGGGGTTGCGATTCGGCGACGGCCGGGCGTTCGGGCGGCTGGGGGACTGTGTGCTCGGGGCGGACGTGGCCGGGGCGCTGGGGCTGGGGGTGGGCGACGCGGTGGTGACGACGCCCGAGGGGGTGTTCGACCTGGCGGGGGTGTACCCGCTGAAGCTGAACATCACCGGCATCCTCGCGCCGCGCGGGACGGCGGACGACGCGGCGGTGTTCACCGACGTGAAGACGGCGTGGGTCGTCGAGGGCTTGGCCCACGGGCACGACCCGGCCGCGGCCGCCGGCGACACGGTGCTCACCCGCGAGGGGAACAACGTCGCGCTCAACGCGTCGGTCGTCGAGTACGCCGAGGTGACGGACCAGAACATCGGCACGTTCCACTTCCACGGCGACCCCGGGACGTTCCCGGTGACCGCGGCGATTGCCGTGCCCCAGGACGGCAAGGCCGAGACGATCCTGCTCGGGCGGTACGTCGGCGGGCGGCGGGCGGTGCAGCTCATCCGCCCCGACGACACGATGGCGACGCTGTTCGCCACCGTGTTCCGGGTCCGCGACCTGGTGGTGGTGACGCTTGCGGCGCTGGCGCTGGCGTCGTTCGCGGTAGTGGCGATGCTGCTGGTGTTGACCCACCGGCTCCGCGCGGGCGAGTTCCGCAGCCTCCGCCTCATCGGCGCGAGCCCGGGGGCGCTGCGGCTGCTGGTCCTGTTCGAGGCCGGAGCGGTGGTGCTCGCGGGGGCCGCGGCGGCGGGGGTGCTGCTCATCAGCCTGCGGGCGGTGCTCGCGCCGTTGCTGCGGGTGCTGGTGTGAGACGATTAACGGCCACTCCCATCGTTCCTCGTTCTCCGTTCTCGTACTCGTCGTCGAGACGCGGCGCTGTCCGCGGCTTATTCGCCCTCACCGCGCGACGCTCGCTCGGGTCGACCACGAACCACAAGAACGAGAACGAGAACGGCGGCGTCGATCAACGGCTTGACGCCGTCGCTTGCGTGGTCGCGCCGAAAGCGTGGCGTGAAGTCACCCCGCCGCGGCGAGGGTGAGCTGGCACCGCCGCACCGCGTGCAACGGCGGGGCGGTGAACCAGCGGGAGCGGCGGCGCGGCTGGGTCTGGGCGACGCGGCGGGCGAGGGCGGGGTCTTGGGCGAAGCAGCGGGCGACTTTGGTCGGGTGGTTGCACTGGTCCGAGCGGTGCAGGAGCACGACGCGGCGGGGGTTGCCGTGCGGGCTGAGGTCGGCGATGCCGCGGACGGCGGCGAGGGCCTGGTCGTTGCTGAGGTGGCCCGAGTCCGAGAGGTTGCGGCGGTTGACGAAGGCGGGGCGGGCACAGGTCCGCGTCATGTGCTCGTCGTAGTTCGACTCGATGGCGAGCAGGTCGACGCCCGCCATGTGCAGGAGCAGCGGGGCCGGCGCGTGGCCGAGGTCGGTGGCGTAGCCCAGCGCCATGCCGCGGGTTTTAGAGGGAGTCGCACCCGCACCCCTACTCGCAGTCGCACCCGCACCCGCAGTCGCACTCGGACTCGTACTCGGATCCATCCTCGGTCCTCGATCGACGAGTCCGCGTCCAAATTTGAGCGTGAAGGCGGGCGGCGTCGTATCGAACCGGTACGCGATAGTCCCCTGACGGTCGTGCTGCAGCCGCAACGTCGTGGCGGTCAGGCCGGGCAGGGGGGTGAACGGCTCGGCATCGAAGGCTTCGACCAGGCCCGCGTCGAAGAGGCTCTGGCCGTGCTTGAGCCGGCGGAGGTCGGCGAGGTGCCAGTGGTGGCAGTAGAGCGGGACGTTCAGGGCGACGAGGGTGCGGCACCACGAGCGGCGGAAGTGGTCGGCATCGAAGTGGGTGACGCAGACCCCGGCGAGGTCGCCGAGGGTGAGCCCGACCTGGGCGAGGCGGAGGGCGGTGGTGCGGGGCCCGAAGCCCGCATCGATGAGGAGGTGGCGGGCGGCGTGCCCGTCGTGGTGGCGGAGGACCGAGCAGTTCCCGCCGGAGCCCGAGCCCAGCACGCACAGAGCCAGGGGCGGCGGGACGGCGCGGCGGGGGCGCGCGCTCCGCGACGTCTCCCCCCCCGCGGGTCCGCTCACGGGTGCGGCACTTCCGGGGGAGGGGCGGGCGGAGGGATCGTGCGGGTCGAACAGGGCCGGTTGTAGGGCGGGGGGCGCTTCCATGCGTCGCTAAGTTGGGGTTCGGGGTGGACCGGGGGGTCATCATATCGGTGGTTTCAACGGTGCGGCCCCGGGCCCTGTAACGGATGATGAAGCGAGCGGTCTATTTCAAGCTGATCGGGGCGGTGGTGCTGTCGTCGGCGGCGTGCGCCACGCCCCGGCCGGAGGTGCACGTCATCGAGCCGACCTACGCCTACACCGACGACCCGGAGCACGCGGTGGGGCTGACGCTCTGGCCGACCGTCGTCGGGCCGGGCGGGGCGTGGCCGCTGGTGTCGAGCGAGTAGCGGCAAACTTTTTGCCACCCCGTGAAGCCGGGGTGCCACACCGTGACGGCTTTGCGTCAAGGTGTGCGGGAGTTGGCACACCGTGACCCAAAGCGGCGGAGGTGTGGCACCCACCGAAAGGAAGACGGCCGAAGATCCGAGTAATCACCCCAGCCGTGACGCTGCGCATCGCGGACCGCGTCGCGGCGCAGCGCGGCTAGGGGGCGGATCGTGATGAGGGGCCGCAAAGTGCGTCTGCTACGATGCCTTCTCCCTTTCAAGCACCTCCCCCAGCACCCGGACCCCGCCGTGCCCCGCCGCCCCAACATCCTGCTCATCACCTCCGACCAGCAGCACCACGACACCCTCGGCGTCACCAACCCCCGCATCCGGACCCCCGCCCTCGATCGCCTCTGCCGCGGGGGCACCCGCTTCACCCGGGTCTACTGCCCCAACCCCACCTGCACCCCGACCCGGGCCTCCATCATCACCGGGCTCTACCCGTCGGAACATGGCGCGTGGTCCCTCGGCACCAAGCTCCCCGAAGATGTCCCCACCGTCGGCGACGCCTTCGCCGCCCACGGCTACCGCACCGCCCTCATCGGCAAAGCCCACTTCCAGCCGCTCCATTCCGCCGCCGAACAGACTTCTATAGAAAGCTACCCGACCCTCCGCGACCTCGACTTCTGGCGGTCCTTTCACGGCCCGTGGTACGGCTTTGACCACGTCGAAACCTGCCGCAACCACGCCGACGAGGCCCACGTCGGCCAGCACTACGCCCTCTGGATGGAGGAGCGGGGCTTCACCCAGTGGCGCGACTACTTCCAGCCCTGGCCGGCTGAAAACCATGCCGAGCAACTCGCCGCCCGCGAGAACTACACCCGCCCCGGCCGGCCGGGGAGCTGGACCCTGCCCGAGGAGCTGCACTACACGACCTGGACCGGCGAGCGGACCTGCGCCATGCTCGACGGCTATGCCGACCGCTGCGAGCCGTTCTTCCTCTGGTCCAGCTTCCACGACCCGCACCCGCCGTACCTCGTGCCCGAGCCGTGGGCCTCGGCGTACGACCCCGCCGACATGCGGCCCGGCCGCTTCACGCCCGGCGAGTTCGACACCATGCCCCCGCACCACGCCCTCACCCGAGCCCCCGACGCCGACTGGTCGCCCTACGACGAGACCCCCTTCGCCAACCACGGCTTCGCCCACCACGCCGAAACCGACGAGCAGCTCCGCCGCGATATGGCGATCTACTACGGCATGACCGGCTTCATGGACCAGCAGATCGGCCGCATCCTCGACCGCCTCGACACGCTCGGCCTCGCCGAGGACACCCTCGTCGTCTTCTCCACCGACCACGGCCACTTCCTCGGGCACCACGGCCTCACGGCCAAGGGCGCGTTCCCCTACGAGGACCTCATCCGCGTCCCCTTCATCGTCCGCTGGCCGGGCGGCAACGTTCCCGCCGGTGCCGAGTCCGACGCGCTGCAGAGCCTCGTCGACCTGCCGCAAACCTTCCTCACCGCCGCCGGCGTCGACCCGCCCCTCGCGATGCAGGGCGTGAACCAACTCGACACCTGGCGCGGCGGCCCCGCCGCCCGCGACACCGCCCTCGTCGAGTTCCGCCACCAGCCCACCGCCGTCCACCTCCGCACCTACGTCACCGACCGCTACAAGCTCACCGTCTACCGCGGCCGACCCTACGGCGAGCTGTTCGACCTCGACCACGACCCCGAAGAGCTGCACAACCGCTGGTACGACCCGGCTTACGTCACGGTAAAAGCCGACCTGTTCGAGCGCGCGGTGCAGGCTGAACTAAAACGTGAACCTCTCGTTCAGCCACGCATCAGCCACGCATAAGCAATTGCGGTCCGTGTAGACAAAGCTGGCCATACTCGCCTTTGTAAACGTTAAGATGACAAAGGAGGATTTCGATGGTCCTCGTCCCGCCAATTAAAGACACGTTGCTCTAACTACGCTCAAGAAGCAACCCGGTTACGTGCCGTTCCGTAAACACGGGGAAGGCGACCGCGTTTCCTTAACGTCATCAAGCGCTGAAGTACGGAACGAAGATCGTCTCTCCGCGGCTCACGTTCGACGAAGCTGCTAACTAAGGCTTCGAATTCTTCAGTATAAGGTAAAGAATCCAAAGGCTGCCCGACCTGCTCATACAGAGAAACAAGCTGCTCATCCTTCGGATCAAGCTGAGGAGCCTCCCACTGGAAATCTGTATTAGACATTATAATTAACTCATTGGGGGAACCGACTGCTCGACCCTCATTGTAGCTGCCAAAGCGGCGGCAGGAAGGTCGTTGAGTAAAGATGTCGGGTAAAGTCCCATCTCGTCGATCTCAGCATGAGCCCGATCTGCATCCTCCAGCATGACTTCGCATTTGCTTAAAGCCGCTCCCAGCAACGACTCGACAGGCGGATCAGAGACATTGACCCGGAGAAAGACACCTCGCTGCTTAACGGCGCGACGATTGAAACGAATATAATCAAGCTCATCGATGATATCGACATAGCCCGAGGTATCATTGAGTCTGCTCCTATCCAGCACAAACACCGCAAGATATCGCGATCTATGCTGCGCGAATGTTTGTAGTGCAAAGCTCGCTGCGACGAATGGGGACAGCGTCCAATCCAGATAAGGCGAGGGGAGTCCAAAGTGTCGGGCTATCAGCTCAAGCGGAATATCCGGCTTGAACTCCTGTAGTGACTCGCTGCCGAAGCGTGTCGCTTCCACCCGGAACTCCTGCAGCAGATGGCGGTAGTGGTTCTCCCGCACCACTGCGTTCTCCCATGTACGGCCTCGGTCTAGCGTTGCCTGCAGCCCGTAGCTCCTGGTTCCATGACCACAGAACCAGAGTTGGTCTCGCCTCAACCTCGGAAGGGCGAAGTAGTGGCTCAGGTAATCACGAAAAGCAACCCAAGAACCGAAAGACAGAATCTGCATCGATACGCTCCGAAATCTAACTCGTGGTTCACATCGGGTACCGCTTGCATAATTCGACGACGTCGTTATTCACCGTTTTCAACGTGGACGGTTCGCCCTTGCTTATGAGGGCGCGGTGGAGGAGGTCGGCGACGTCGGCCAGGTCGGGTTCGGTCAGGCCGCGGGTGGTGAGGGCGGGGGTGCCCAGGCGGATGCCGCTGGTCTTGAAGGGGCTGCGGGTCTCGTTGGGGACCGTGTTCATGTTGGTGATGATGCCCGCCTGCTCGAGCCACGCGGCGGCGTCCTTGCCCGTCAGGTCGGGGTCGGTTGGCCGCAGGTCCACAAGGATCAGGTGGTTGTCCGTCCCCCCGGCGGCGAGCGCGTAACCCTTGCTCCGTAGCGTTTCCGCGAGCGCCTTGGCGTTTTTCACGACCTGGTGGGCGTAGTCTTTGAACGACGGTTGGAGGGCCTCGTGGAAGGCGACGGCCTTGGCGGCGATGACGTGCATGAGCGGGCCGCCCTGGGTCCCGGGGAACACCGCCTTGTCGAACCGCTTGGCGAGGTCGGCGTCGTCGGTGAGGATCAGCCCGCCGCGCGGGCCGCGCAGCGTCTTGTGGGTCGTGGTGGTGACGACGTGGCAGTGCGGGAACGGCGAGGGGTGGGCCCCGCCGACGATGAGCCCGGCGATGTGCGCGACGTCCGCCCACAACAAGCAGCCGTGCTTATCCGCGATTTCGCGAAAACGCTGAAAATCGATGATCCGAGAATAAGCCGAGTAACCGGTAATCAAAACCTTGGGTTTGTGCTCGGCGCAGACGGCGTCGACCGAGTCGAAGTCGATCGTGCCGTAGTCGTCGCGGAACTCGTCGAGGACGAGGTCGTAGGTGACGGGGTTGAGCCACTTGCCCGAGATGTTGACGGGGCTGCCGTGGGTGAGGTGGCCGCCCTTGGACAGGTCGATGGCGGCGAAGGTGTCGCCCCCGGAAGTCGAACCGGGCTCGAAGAGCGCAAGCTGCACGGCGAGGTTGGCGTTGGCCCCGGAGTGCGGCTGGACGTTGGCGTGGGCGCAGCCAAACAGCTCGCACGCGCGGTCGATGGCGAGTTGTTCGATATCGTCGTAGTGCTTGCACCCCGAGTAGTACCGCTTGCCGGGGTAGCCCTCGGCGTACTTGTTGGTGAGGATCGAGCCTTGGGCGGCCATGACCGCGGCGGAGCAGTGGTTCTCGCTGGCGATCATCTCGAGCGTATGCTCCTGCCGCCGGGCTTCGGCGGCGATGAGGTCGGCGATGCGCGGATCTGTATCAGCGAGGGCGGCGGACGGGTCGGCGGCAAGGGTCTGGGGCATGACGGTCTTAGAGGGAAGGAACGCTACGTCAGCCGGTTATCCTAACACGTCAACGCATCGCTCATCGCTTGTTTCGCAGCCTGGGGTCGGAGGTTTCCGGTGGGGCAGGCTTCCAGCCTGCCGTTGGCCCGGAGGGCCAAGTCCGCTGTCTTGAACTTCGGGCTGCGCCCGAAAGCAGGCTTGAAGCCTGCTCCACCCAAAACCTCGCTCGGCTGTAGAACAAGCTACTCGCGGGAGGCGTAACGCGCCCGGTCCGCGTCAAGGGTCGCCGGCGGCGGGGATGAGCAGCGAGTGCTTACCGTCGGTGACGAGGAGGTGCTCGCGGTAGACCCGCAGGTCGAGCGTTTTGCTGGCGGCATTGAGACCGTTGAGCCGTTCGTCCGCGACGAGCCGGCCGGTGTCCTGTTCCAGGAGGTAGAGGGACGGCAACGAAGGGGGGGTTCGTTGCGCCACGTTGTCGATGCCACTGACCACCGCGAGGTGCCGCTGCGAGAGCCGCGGTTGTTTCAGGACGTGCTGGCGTTTCAACGTAATCCCGTCGCGCCAGAGGCCGCCTCCGTTGGCATGGTAGACCTTCAACCCGGCGGGGCTCACCGCGAAGAGTTGATCGGCGTGACCGAGCCACTGCGTGGGCTGCTCATGGACGTTGGTCAGCTGGGGGTTGCGGTTGAGGAGGTTCCCGGTCAGAGGATTAAGGCCGAGCAACTTACCGGCGACGAGGAAGAGCGTGCCCCCGGCGGGGACGGCGGTGGGCTGGCCGTCGAGGTCGGGCAGTTCGACGCGCCAGATCGGCCGGCCGTCATCGCGGCTGTGGAGGGTGAGCTGCCGGTCGCTGAGGGCGAGCAGGTCGCCGTCGGGGTTGGCAGCAACCCAGCGGAGGGGCAGGTTGTCCTGCGGGTCCTCGCGGGTGGGGAAGCGGGGCCGGCCGGTGGCGAGGTCGACGGCGGCGACGACGGCGGATTGCGCGTCGGAATCGGGGCTGAGGATGCCGGTGATGACGAGCAGGTCGTGGTCGATGCGGGCGGCGGTGACGCCCTCGGCGGGCAGGGCGAAGTGCCACAGCGCCCGGCCGGTGTAGCGGTCTAACCCCGCCGCCCGGCCGTCGCGGCCGAGGACGCAGACCACGGCGTCGGAGGCGAGGACGATCGGCCCGGTCGGGGCCGGGGGCGGCGCGGGGGCTTCGCCGCGGCGGATGCGCAGGTCGTTGGCGAACTGGTTGTCGCCCTGGATGATCTGCAGGACGTTGCCCGCGGCGGCGCGGCGACGCTCGGCCAGGTCGCCGCGCTCGCCGACCTCGTTGAGCAGGGCCGTCACGTCCACCGCCGGCCAGGCCTCGCGCCCGGTGTCGGCATCGAGGCAGGTGAGCCGTTTCGACTCCGCCGAATAGAGCAGCAGGTTGTCCGGCCCGAGGTCGACCAGCCGCGGGTCGTACGGGTCGGGCCGGTGAACGACGATCGGACTTTCAGAGAGCCCGGGCACCGGGACGGTGAACCGCGGCGTCGTTTCGGGCAGGGCGTACAGCGAAAGCTGCCCGTCGTGGCGGAGCAGGAACGCGTTGCCGTTGCCGCCGTCGTCCGCGTCGTCATCGAGCCGCCGCACCAGCGTGCCCGGCAACGTGATCGGCTCGCCGAGCGGCGGTGACAGCCGGGGCAGGGGCGCGTCGTCCGCGACCGCCGCCCGGGCCTCGGCCAGCCACGGCCTCGGCGGGACCGGCACCCCGTCGCGGATCGGCAGCAGGTTAGGCGCTTCATGCGCAACGAACCGCAGCCACCGCGCCGCGTTGGCGGGTTGAGCGTGGTCCGTGTAAAACGAGGCGAGCGCCCCGGCGATGCGGGCCCGCAGGCCGTCGTCCCGGGCGAGTTGGAAAGCCCGGCGGTACGGCACGACCGCCGCGACGTGCCGGTCCGTCGCCCGGTAGAGCTCGGCCGCCTCGAACAACGCCTCCGCCGACGCCGCGGCCAGGGGGTACCGGTCGGCGAGGGCAAGCAGGTCGTCGGGGCTCGGCTGCGCGGCGAGTTGGAGCCGGGCGAGCCGCTGGCGCGCCTCGTCCTCAAATGGGGCGTAGGCGTCGGGGCCGTGCTGCTCGACGAGGTGGATCAGCGCCTGCCGCGCGGCGAGGTCGCCGCGCCGCGTCCGGCCGCGCTGCTCGAAGGTTGCCGCGGCTAGGCGGTCGTCGGCGAGCACCGACTGGTAAGCCCCCGCCGCCTCGCGCAGCCGGCCCGCCGCCTCGTTGAATTCACCGAAGGCCAGGTTGAACGCGACCAGTTCACCGGGCGTCCGCGTGGTCGCGCCCAGCCGCTGGAAGAGCCGCTCGATCACCGTCGGCTCCACCGCCTCGGGCCGCTCCGCCAGCCGGAGCAGCTCGTCCACGACCCGCTGCCGCGTACGGTTCAGTTCCGCTTCGGGCAGGCCGCCGTCGGCGGTGAGCGCCGCGAGCGCCGTCAGCGCCCCGTCGACGCCCTCGAGCACCGCATCGCCGCGTCCCGCGTTCACGGCAAGCCGGGCCATGTTCAGCGCCGGCCCGGGGTCCGCCGGGTCCGCCGCGAGCCGCGCCGTCAGCCGGGCGTACGCGTCCTCCCACCGCAGGTAGCCCGCGACCAGCCCGCCCTCGGCCGCGATCAGCGTGTCGCCCGCCACCGTCAGGTTCCCGCCGACCGACTCGGCGTACCGCGCCCGCGGCTCCCCGGTCGACGCGTCGAGCGAGTACACCCCGTCGCCCGTCCCCCCCGCCGGGTACAGCACCCGCCCGCCGATCAGCGCGACGCGGCCGGTGATGCCCGTGTCCCGGCCGAGGCTCGGGTCGTCCTTGGTCAGGTCGTGCTTCCACTTCACCGCCAGCGTCTCCCCGTCGAGCCGCGCAAGCCCGCTGCCCACCACCAGCAGGTCGCCGTCCAGCGGGACGAAATACGACACCGCCGCGAGCGGCAGGTCCTCCGGCTTGAACCGCCGCACGACCGCGCCGTCGTCGGGGTCGAGCAGCAGGCCCGCCGCGTCGTCGACCTGCAGCGGCAGGATCAGCCCGGCGTCGCACACCACCGGGTCGGCGAGGTCCGACGCCGGCGACGCCGTCTCACCCGGCCGGCCCCGCTCGTCCGCGCTCGGCTCGACGAGCCGCCGCACCCAACGCACCGTCCCGCTCCGCGCCTCCACGCACGCCGCCACGCCCAGCGTGTCGGTGAAGTAAACCCGCTCCCCCTCGAGGGTCATCCGTGACAGCGTCGCCGCCCGGTTGCGCCGCGACGGACCGGACGTGCTCGCGAGGTGCCGCCGCCACTGCACCTCCCCGCTGCGGCCGTCCACCGCCAACAGGTACGAATCCTGAAAACTCGACATCTGGCTCCGCCGCGCCATCAGCACCACCCGGCCGTCGAACCACACCGGCGTCCCGTGCAGCGACGCGTTGCCCAGCGCCTCTTCCAGCGCCCCGCCGCCGAGCGACCACAGCGCCTCGCCCGTCTCCGCGTCGAGGCACACCAGCGTCGTGCTCGACGCCTCGGCCATCCGCCGCCCGGAGAAGCTGTCTGGAAACCCCACCACCGCGTACACCCGGCCGTCGGCGTAGCACACCGACCGCTGCTCGGTCAGCGTCCGCGTGAACCGCCGCCGCTGCCGGTCCTCCACCGGGTCGTGACGCGCCACCTCCGGCGAATACACCCACCGCAAACGCCCCGACGTGCGGTCCAGCGACACCACCGTGAACCCGTCGCTCAGCACCACCGCCGGCCCCGCCGCGGTCGGCCACATCATCCCCGTGTCCGCCGTCGCGCCGCCCGCCGCCCCCGTACCCGACGTCGCATCACCGAATCCCGACGCGTCGCCCCCGTCCGCATCCTTCAACATGGTCCGCCACAGCGGCGCATCCAGCGGCGGCAGCGCTGCCTCACCCCCCTCACCCCCCTCACCCCCTCCACCGTCCGCGACCCCCCCGGGCCGGCCCGACGCCGCCATCGCTTCGAGCACCGCCAGTGCCTCACCCTCGGCCGCCGCCCCCGCCGCCTGCCGCAGGATGTCGAGTTGGACCGCCGCCCCGTCGTCGTCGCCGGACATCCACGCCGCCGCCGCCGCGAGGCCGTGCCACCGCGCCGCGAACTCGGCCGCGTCCGGGTGCTCCGCGACCCCCTCGAGCGCCGCGGCCGCGCCCTGGGCGTCGGCCGCCTCCAGCCGCACCCCCGCCAGCGTGAGCGTCGCCTCCAGCCCCGCCCGCGTCAGCCCGTACCGCTGCACCACCCCCGCCAGCGCCCCGCCCTCCGGCAGCCCCCGCTCATCACGCGGAACGTCCGCCAACGCCCGCTCCGCCTCCGCCGCGTAACGCTCCCGGTACGCCGCCAGCAGCTCCGCCCGGCCCCGCAGCGCCGCCCGCACCCGCAACGCCGCATCTATATATAGACCCTCCGACCGATTGTCCCCCCCGCCCTCCCCACCGCCCCCCCCAGCCGGCATCAGCTTGTCGGGGTACTCCTCCGCCACCCGCTGCAGCCGCTGGGCCGCCTCGCCAAAACGCCCCTCCCCGGCGAGCGTGTCCGCCTCGTCCATCAGCTCCTGCGCCGCGGGCGAATCCTCCAGGTACACCGTCGCCGCTCGACCCCCCCCGCTGAATATCACACCACAAACCACGGCCGCCGCCGCAGAAAGGTTCCGTCCGAAACGGCATCGTGTTCGCATACCCGATTGTAGACGGCGGCACGGCCAAGCCCGCCCGTCTTTGCTACCGCTCTCAACGTAGAGGCATCTGCCCTCAACCCAGATCCCATGCCACCTGATGACTGCCTACACCGTGTCCTGCTAACCTCCACTCACGACCAAATCTTCCTAGCGCCTAGCGCCTAGCGCCCAACCCCTAGCGCCTACCCCCCATGCCCCACCGCTTCACCATCGTCGGCCTCGGCGAGGCCCTCTTCGACCTCATCGGGCCCCACCAGCGCCTCGGCGGGGCGCCGCTCAACGTCGCGGTCCACGCCCACCAGCTCCTCGCGCCGCACGGCCTAGGCCGCGGCGTCGTCGTCAGCCGCGTCGGCCAGGACCCCCTCGGCAACGACGTCATCGACCAGCTCCGCGAACGCGGCATGGACACGGCCTACCTCCAGACCGACCCCGACCAGCCCACCGGCCGCGTCCACGTCAAGAAGGACGCCCAAGGCGACGCCACCTACGACATCGCCGCCCCCGCCGCCTACGACCAGCTCTGGTACGACCCCGAGCTCGAGGACCTCGCCCGCGACGCCGACGCCGTCGCCTTCGGCTCCCTCGCCCAGCGCAACGCCCAGTCCCGCAACACCATCTACCGCTTCCTCGGCGAGGCCCGCCGCGCCGTCAAACTCTACGACGTCAACCTCCGCTCCTCCGGCGGCCGCGACTTCTACAACCGCCAAATCCTCCACCGCTCCTGCGAGCTCGCCACCGTCGTGAAACTCAACCACGACGAGCTGCCCACCGTCGCGCCGCTGCTGGGCGTGGACCCGGCGGACGCGCCGCAGCAGCTTCTTGACGAGTACGGCCTTGAGGCCGTGGTCATCACCCGCGGCAAAGACGGCGCGACGGCGCTGACCCCGCAGGGACCGGCAGAGGGCCGACCCTGGCCCGCCGACCCGGGCGAGGACGCCGACACCGTCGGCGCCGGCGACTCCGCCTCCGCCGCGCTGCTCGTCGCGCGGGTCCTGGGCCGCCCGTGGGACGCCGCCTGCGACTACGCCAACCGCGTCGCCGCCTACGTCGTCGGGCAGTCCGGCCCGACGCCGAAGCTGCCCGAAGACCTCGCCGCCAAGCCCGACGGTGAACCGACGGACCCGTGGCACTGAACGCGGATGTCGCCCCGCCACCCCAACAAGCACATCGCCGCGGCAATCGCCTACGGGTTGGAGCGTGGCTGGCGCGTCACCAAATCAGGGCCTCGCGCCCACCGTTGGGGCCAACTACGATGCCCGTTCAACCGTCGCGGCGGCTGCATCGCTTCGATCTATAGCATCCCGTCCGTCCCTGAGCGGCACGCCCGACTCATCCTTCAAGAAATAGATCGTTGCCCCCACACTCCTGTAGGGTAAGATAGATCCATGCCGCAATATGAGTTTGACGTCATCGTGGCGGGGGAAACCTTCAGCGACGAGGACTGTGATCGGGTTTACGAAGCCGGTGGCGATGACACGCTGCCGGTCTCGCGGGACGGCCGGCGTTTCCTCTGCTTTGACCGCGAAGCCGCGTCGCTCGAAGCGGCGATCACCTCCGCCCTCGATACCGTCCGCCGGGCGGGCCTGCAAGTGAAGCACGTCGAGCTGGAAAGCCCGACCCCCGTCGGGCACCCCGCCGCCGAACGCGTCGCCTGAGCCGGGCGAGCGTTAGCCGCCAAGGACGCCATGAGCGCCAAGGAAGGCATCAGAGCTCTCTCAACCGACTCGATGGGTCCAAAACTGTGACCGGCTCCGATCGCTGAGAATCTAAGCATTTAGCTTTTCTGCCTTCCTTGGCGCCCTTGGCGTCCTTGGCGGCAAACTGCCTTAGCATCCGTGGTAGACGTCATCCGAACTCGTCCCCGCGGAACGTCGAGCCGAGGTAGGTGTGTCGCACCTTTTCGTCGTTGATGATCTCTTTGGGCGTGCCCTCGGCGAACACCTTGCCTTCGCTGATCACGTAGGCCCGGTCGCACACCGCGAGGATGTGGTGCACGTTGTGGTCGGTCATCAGCATCGAGATGCGGTATTGATCGCGGAGCTTGCGGATCTCGGCCTGGAGCTCCTCGACGGCGACGGGGTCGACCCCGGCGAACGGCTCGTCCAGCAGGATCAGGCTCGGCTCGCTGATGAGGGCGCGGGCGATCTCGAGCTTGCGCCGCTCGCCGCCGGAGAGGGTCCGGGCGTGCTGGTCACGGTTCTTGGCCAGGTCGAACTGGCCCATCAGCTCCTCGGCCCGGCGGTTGCGCTCCGCCTTCTTGAGGGGGCGGGTTTCCAAGATCGCCATGAGGTTGTCGCGGACGCTGAGGCGTTGGAAGACCGAGGGCTCCTGGGCGAGGTAGCCCATGCCGCGTTGAGCGCGCTGGTACATGGGCAGGCGGGTGACATCGTTGCCGTTGAAGACGACCTCGCCGTGGTCCGGGGCGATCATGCCGATGGTCATGCGGAAGCTGGTGGTCTTGCCCGCGCCGTTGCGGCCGAGCAGCCCGACGATCTCGCCCTCCTCGACGTGGAACGAGACCTGGTTGACGACGGTGCGGCCGGCGTAGGACTTGACGAGGTTGATGGACTGGAGGATGGGCATGGGGATCGGGCAGGGTAACACGGCCATCCCGCTTAAGCGGGATGGCCGAGCGGCTTCGTATACTCGCGGCATGTCGAAGGCGGGCACGGTTGGGGCGGTGCTGTTGTTGGCGATTGCGCTGCCGTGTTTTTTGACGCTGCCGTGGTCGGTGTCGCGATACGACGTGCAGCGGTCGGGGGAGGCGGGGATGGTGCTGGCGGGCCCGAGCCTCGGCGAGCCGCTGGGCACTGACGACCTGGGGCGGTCGGTGCTGTGGCGGAGTCTGCTCGGCGGGGCGGTGAGCCTGGGCATCGGGATCAGCGCGGCCGTCATTGCGGTGGGCATCGGCGTGCTGTGGGGCGCGACGGCGGGGTACGCCGGGGGGCGGACCGACGCGGCGATGATGCGGGTGGTGGACGTGTTGTACGGCCTGCCGTACATCCTGCTGGTGGTGATGATCAACCTCGCGCTGTTCCCGGCGATGCTGGCGGCGTTGGGCTTCGTCTTCCGGGGCGTGGGGACGGCGGACATCGCCGCGCGGCTGGCGACGCTGCTCATCGCGATCGGGGGGGTGAGCTGGCTGACCATGGCGCGGGTGATCCGGGGGCAGGTGTTGAGCCTGCGGGAGCAGCCGTTTCTGGAGGCGACGCGGGCGCTGGGGGTGGGGCGGTGGCGGACGCTGCGGAGGCACCTCCTGCCGAACCTCGTCGGGCCGATTGTGGTGTACGCGACATTGGCCGTGCCCGCGGCGATCCTGCAGGAGTCGTTCCTGAGCTTCCTAGGGATCGGGGTGAGGCCGCCGCTGCCGAGCTGGGGCAACCTGGCGACGCGCGGGGTGGAGGAGCTGCCGGGCCTGGTCATGCCGCAGGGCGCGTTCCGGTGGTGGCTGCTCGTGGTGCCGTGCGCGCTGTTGGCGGCAACGCTGATGTCGTTGAACTTCCTGGGTGACGCGCTGCGGGACCGGCTGGACCCGCGGCGGGTGCGGTAGGGGGGAAAAGATGAAGCGACGCGGCTTTGCCGCGCCGGGTAGGGAGGTGGGGCCGTGGGGAGCGCGGCGGAGCCGCGTCGCTTCTTGGGGTGGGGGAGCGGGGGCGCGCGGCGGAGCCGCGGCGCTTCTCGGAAGAGATGAGGGGGCGAACGCGGGGGCGCGGAGTGTCGTACCCTGTGGATCATGGAACAGCGATTCGGCTTCAAGGACTTTGTGCTGGTCGTGCTGCTCGTCGCGATCCTCGTGAGCGTCTGGGTGGCGATGGTGCAGTTCGACCGGCAGCACGAGGCGGTCGCGCGGATCGGCGACCGCCTGGCGGAGCAGGGTGACAAGCTCGGCGAGCTGAACGACACGCTCCGGCAGGGCGTGCGCGTCAGCGGCACCGGCACGGTTGACGGCGCGGGCGCGACGGCGGCGGTCGGCGACGCGGTGGACCCGCACTACCGGGTCATGCTGGCGAAGGACCAGCCGGACTACGCGACGGGGGACTGGTACGTCGAGGCGTTCGGCAGCGACGTAGGCAAGCTCACGCCGGTCATTACCAACGACGCGTACCAGAGCCGGGTGGAGAGCTACGTGCTGGAGGGGCTGATCACGCGGGACCCCGAGACGCTGGAGTGGAAGCCGTGGATCGCCGAGCGGTGGGAGGTGAGCGAGGACGGGCTGACGATCGCTTTCGACCTGCGGAAGGACGTGGTGTTCAGCGACGGCTCGCCGCTGACCTCGGCAGACGTGGTGTTCACGCTGGACCTGATCAAGAACCCCGAGATCAACGCGCCACAGCTCGTGTCGTACTACGAGGTGGTGGAGTCGGCGACGGCCGAGGGGCCGCACCGCGTGGTGTTCAAGCTGAATGAGCCGTACTTCCTGGCGTTGTCGATCACGGGGGGGACCAACATCTTGGCGAAGCACTGGTACGAAAGGTTTAGCCCCGAGGAGTTCAACGGGTCGACGGGGTACCTGTTCGGCAGCGGGCCGTACCGGCTGCCGGGCGACCCGGAGGACTGGACGCCCGGCAGCGGCGGGGGCCAGATCGAGCTGGTGCGGAACGAGAACTACTGGGGCCCCGAGCCGACGTTCGACCGGCTGGTGTGGCGGACGATCAGCGACCCCGCGGCCGAGCTGGTGTCATTCCGCAACGGCGAGATCGACACGTACGGCGTGAAGCCTGACCAGTACGAGCAGCTCAAGAGCGACGGAAACCTGCTGTCCAAGGCGGACCTGTACGAGTACACGTCGCTGGGCAGCGGGTTCCGCTATGTCGGGTGGAACCAGGTGCGAGACGGCCAGCCGACGCCGTTCGCGGACCGGCGGGTGAGGCGGGCGATGACGATGCTGCTCAACCGGCAGGAGATGACCGAGCAGCTGATGGCGGGCCTGGCGACGGTGGCGACGGGGCCGTTCAACCCGCTGAGCCCGCAGGCGGACCCGGGGGTGACGCCGATCGCGTACGACCCGGAGGCGGCGAAGGCGCTGCTCAAGGAGGCGGGCTACGAGGACCGCAACGGCGACGGCGTGTTGGAGGGGCCCGACGGGAAGCGGTTCGAGTTCACGCTGGTGTACCCCGCCAGCCGGCCGGACTACCAGCAGATGGCGCAGCTGTTGAAGGATGCGTACGCCCGGGCGGGGATCACGATGAACCTCGACCCGACCGAGTTCAACACGATGCTGCAGAAGATCGACGAGCGGCAGATCGACGCGATCACCCTCGGCTGGGGCGGGACGATCGAGAGCGACCCGAAACAGATCTTCCACTCCGCCTCGATCACCAACGGCGGGAGCAACTACGTCTCCTACGCCAACCCCGAGGTCGACGCGCTGATCGATAAGGCCCGCGTCACCGTCGATGAGGACGAGAGGCTGGCGATGTGGCACGAGGTGCACCGCCTCTTGCAGGAGGACCAGCCGTACACTTTTTTGTTCAACTTCAAGTCGGTGGTGTTCCTGGACGACCGGTTCAAGAACGTGAAGGTGACCAGGACGGGGCTGAACGACGTGACGGAATACTACGTCCCGCGGGGCGAGCAGCGGTGGACGCCGTGAAGAGGGGATTTGCCGCCAAGGACGCCAAGAGCGCCAAGGAAGGCATCATGAATTGGCCGTTGCCTTGTGTTCATCGACCTCTGGTTTGATGTGTAGATCACAATGCGGCGGCATGAGAATAGATTGATAATGTTCTCTGATTGCTTGCCTGCCTTCCTTGGCGCTCTTGGCGTCCTTGGCGGTTAGATCCCCCGCCCCATGCTGACCTACATCCTCCGACGCCTGGCGCTGCTGGTCCCCACGCTGCTGGGCGTGTTGGCGGTGGTGTTCTTCGTCATGGCGTACGCGCCGGGCGGGTTCGGCGGGGCGGCGATGTCGGCCGAGGGGTCGCAGACCCAGGGTCAGGACGCGGCGAGGATCCGCCAACAACTCGAGCGGCGGTATGGGCTGGACCAGCCCAAGCTCGTGCAGTTCGGGCGGTGGCTGAACCAGGTCTCGCCGGTGGGGTTCCGCATGTCGTCGGACCTGCGCCTCGACGACGCCGAGCGGGCGGCGGTGGCGGGGGTGCTGCAAGGCGAGGCGTTCAACACGCGGCCGACGCGGCTGGACGGGGCGGTGTCGCTGACCGAGACGCTGGCGGGGTACCTCGGCGTCGCGCCGGTGGAGGCGGCCGAGCGGCTGCGGGCGGCGCTGCAGGACCCGGCGGGGGGGTTGGGGCTGTTCGACGCCATCGACGCCGAGTTAGGCGAGGCGCGGCGGGCGGAGCTGGTGTCGCAACTCAACGAGTTGCAGGGCAAGACTTCCGGGGGCAAGACTTCCGGGGGCGGTGCGGAGCGGGCGCAAAACGCTTATCTGCAGGCGTTATCGTTCGAGGCGTCGGGGCGGAGCCGGGTGCGGTTTGATCGCCCGGCGGTGAAGTGGCCGGACCTGGGCGAGTCGCTGCGGGGCCGACGGGTGACGGACCTGTTGATCGAGGTCGTGCCGGTGACGATCCTGCTCAACGTGCTGAGCCTGCCCTTGATCTACGCGGTGTCGATCACCAGCGGGCTGTACGCCGCGCGGCGGCGGGGCGGCGTGTTCGACGTCGTCTCGGGCGGGACGTTCATCGGCCTCTGGTCGATCCCGACGATCTGGGCGGGCGTGATGATGATCACCTACCTCGCCAACGAGCAGTTCCTGCGGTGGTTCCCCACCGCCGGGCTGCACGATCTGCAGGCGGACCGGATGCCGTTCTTCCCGCGGTGGGGCGACGGTTCCGAAGGGGGTTCCGGGGGTGGTTCCGGGGGGGGCGGGTTCGAGCGGGGGTACCTGCTCGATTGGGCGTGGCACCTCGTCCTGCCGGTGGTGTGCATGACCTACGGCGGGTTCGCGGTGATGAGCAAGGTCATGCGCGGCGCGATGCTCGAGAACCTCTCGGCCGACTTCGTCCGCACCGCCCGCGCCAAGGGACTGTCCGAGCGCGTCGTGCTCTGGCGCCACGCGTTCCGCAACAGCCTGCTGCCCATGATCACCATCGTCTCGGGCGTCCTGCCCGCCCTCTTCGCCGGCACCGTCGTCGTCGAGACCATCTTCTCCATCAACGGCATGGGCAAGCTCGGCGTCGACTCCGCCTTCCAGAAAGACCGCGAGGTCGTCATGGCCGTCACCTTACTCGGCGGGCTGCTGGGCCTGTTCAGCGAGCTGGTCCGCGACGTCTGCTACGCCATCGCCGACCCGCGGGTGGCGTATGACTGAACCTCAAACTTCACAACACGACGACACGAACAGCCCGATTGCTACGCAAGCGCGGGACTCCGCCGATGAAAGCACGTCCAGCACCCCGCTTGCTACGCAAGCGCGGGGGTCCGCCGTCCACAGCTCCTTCCTCGGCCGCGTCGCCCTCCGCCTCGTCGGGACCTGGGGCGCCCGCGTCGGGCTCGCCTGGATCGGCCTGCTCATCCTCGTCGCCGTCGCCGCCCCCGCCCTCGCCAGCAGCCACCCGTTCCTCCTCCACCGCGACGGCGAAACCACCAGCCCCTGGCTGCAACACCTCACCGCCACCGACGTCGTGCTCTTCCTCAGCTCCGCCGTCGCCGCCGTGCTCGCCCCGCTCCGCCGCGTCCCGCCCGGGCAACGCCTCGCCGCGTGGGCCTGGATCACCGCCGCCCTCGCGCTGGCCGTCTCCGTCCGGCCGCTGATCTCGCTCGCCCAAAACCGGAACGCCGGCCGCGTCCCGCTCGAACTCATCATGCTCGCCGTGCTCGTCCTCATGCTCGCGGCCGTCCTCGTCGCGCTGCCCCGCCTCTCCGCCGCACCCCGCAAGCTCAAGCTCACCGTCGGCATCACCGGCGTCGCCCTCGCCGCCGCCCTCGCCTGGGTCAACCCGAGCCCGCCCGCCAACGTCGTCTACTCCCAGTACCGCGAGGCCGCCGCCGCGGGCGAGGTCGAGTGGCAGGTCCTCCCGCCCCTGGCGTACTCGCCCAACGACTACCAGCGCGACCGCCGCGCGGCCGAGGGCGTCGACCCCCGCCTCCTCCCGCCGAGCCTCCAGCACCCCATGGGCACCGACGAGTCGGGCGCCGACGTCCTTTCCCGCATGATCCACGCCACCCGCATCGCCCTGGCCATCGGCCTCATCGCCACCGGCATCGCGCTGTTCATCGGCATCGTCGTCGGCGGGCTCATGGGCTACTTCGCCGGCTGGGTCGACCTCCTGGGCATGCGCCTCGTCGAGATCTTCTCCGCCATCCCCGTGCTCTTTTTGCTCATCATGATCGTCGCGTTCTACGGCCGAAACCTCTACCTCATGATGTTCATCATCGGCGTCACCGGCTGGGTCGGCTACGCCGTCTTCGTCCGCGCCGAGTTCCTCAAGCTCCGCGGCATGGACTACGTCCAGGCCGCCCACGCCACCGGCATCGGCCTGTGGTCCATCCTCTTTAGGCACATGCTGCCCAACGGCGTCACCCCCGTCCTCGTCCTCGCCAGCTTCGGCATCGCCTCGGCCATCCTCACCGAATCCACCCTCTCGTTCCTCGGCCTCGGCCTCGTCGAAGAGCCCTCCTGGGGACAGATCCTCAACCAGGCCCGACGCGTCACCAACCCCCGCGACCAGTGGGGCCTCATCGTCTTCCCCGGCCTCGCCATCTTCCTCACCGTCTTCGCCTACAACCTCGTCGGCGAAGCCCTCCGCGACGCGCTCGACCCCAAGGCCGACACCCGATGACCGACGCCCCCCCGGAAACCTACCCTGCGGAACACGCCCCCCCGGAACACGCGCGCCAGCAAGACATCCAACCGCTCCTGGAAATCCGCAACCTCTCCGTCAGCTTCCCCGCCCCCGGGGGCACACGCCTCCAGGCCGTCCGCGGCGTCGACCTCACCCTCTACCCCGGCCAAACCCTCGCCGTCGTCGGCGAGTCGGGCTCGGGCAAGTCCGTCTCGGCCATGTCCATCCTCCAACTCCTCCCCGTCCCCCCGGCCCGCTACGACGCCGGCCGCATCCTCTGGCACCCCTCCCCCCAACCCCCCCCAGGCCATCCCACTTCAGCGGGATGGGTGTCCCCTGAACCCACCGACCTGCTTCAACTCAACGACAAACAAATGCGCCGCATCCGCGGCAACCAGATCGCCATGATCTTCCAGGAGCCCATGACCAGCCTCAACCCCGTCTACACCGTCGGCGAGCAGATCATGGAAGCCGTCCTCCTCCACCAGCCCGTCACCCGCCGCCAGGCCGTCGGCATCGCCACCGCCGCCCTCCGCGACGTGGGCATCGCCGACCCCGAGGGCCGCCTCAAGACCTACCCCCACCAGCTCTCCGGCGGGATGCGCCAGCGCGTCATGATCGCCATGGCCCTCGCCTGCCAGCCGCGCCTCCTCCTCGCCGACGAGCCCACCACCGCCCTCGACGTCACCATCCAGGCCCAGATCCTCGAGCTCCTCCGCAAGCTCCAACGCGAGAAGGCCATGGCCATCCTCCTCATCACCCACGACCTCGGCGTCGTCGCCGAAAACGCCGACGTCGTCGCCGTCATGTTCGCCGGCCGCATCGTCGAACACGCCGACGTCCACACCCTCTTCTCCCGCCCCCTCCACCCCTATACCCGCGGCCTCCTCCGCTCCATGCCCGTCCTCGGCCGCGACGTCCACCGCCTCGACACCGTCATGGACGGCGCGACCATCCCCACCGACTTCCCCCCCGGCTACACCGTCCAGCCCCACGACCCCGACCCCGCACCCGACCACCCCTACGCCGGCCCCCACGCCGCCCTCCACGAAGTCGAACCCCACCACCACGTCCTCTGCACCCCCACCCCCACCCCCACCCCCTCTTCATGAATCGACGCGGCTCCGCCGCGCTTGCACTACGACGCCCCCGCCCACCCCACCATCGCCCCCACCAACTCCTCCACCCCCCGCTCCGCGTCCAGCGTCAACACCCCCTCCCCCGCCCCCGCCCGCTCCAGCGTCGCCAACTGGCTGTCCAGCAGCTTCGCCGGCATGAAGTGCGTCCCCGCCTCGTTCCGCCCCGTCATCCGCCGCAACAACACGTCCCGGTCCGCATCCAGCAACACCCACCGCAACCCCGCCACCCCCTCGCCCAGCCGCTCCCGGTACACCCGCTTCAACGCCGAACACGCCAGCACCATCGCCCCCTCATCCCCCTCCCGCAACAGCCGGTTCAACCGCTCCAGCCACGGCCACCGGTCCTCATCGTTCAACGCCTCCCCCCGGCTCATCTTCGCCACGTTCGCCTCCGGGTGATACGAGTCCGCATCCTTAAACGGCACCCCCAACCGCTCCGCCAACGCCTCCCCCACCGTCGTCTTCCCACACCCGCTAGGGCCGAAGATGATCCAGCTTGAAGACGTTGATGCCATGGTTCACACGGACGGGGAAAGGGTCACGCAAAGGCCGCAAAGTATCGCAAAGACGGGCCCATGAAGCTCTCCAGGCAGCGACCGTCAAATCGCAGGATACCGCGAAGCGTCAATGCAGTAAGTCATTGGCCCTCCCGCTCCGGTCCATTAAGCCAGCGTCGAAACATCCTCGATTTGTTCGTAGCGGGAGCCACACCTTGGCCGCTTGGGGCCAAGGTGTGCGACCTGCCGCACACCTTGACGCAAAGCCGTCAAGGTGTGGCACCCCCCAACCGGTAGCTGCTCCATGCGACTTGCGTTCGCGCTAGAAAAGCCCCGCCGCCCCCCGCACCCGCCCCCCTTCGCGACCCTTTGAGGCCTTTGCGTAACCCCCACCCCACCCCGATTCAACCGACTCGATCCCCCTCTTCCTTAGCGCTCCTTCGCGTCCTTTGCGTGACCCTTCTTACCCTCCCCTGAAACCGCCCCCGGCCGCAGCACCCGCGCCGCCGCCGTCACATACGGCACCCCGCTCACCACCGTCACCACCACCGTCGCGTACACCAGCACGTCCCGCACCCACCCCAGCCACGCCAGCCCCGGGCGGTTGGGGTCGAGGAACACAATCACCAGCACCACCGGCACGACCAGCGACTGCAGGATCATCTTCGCCTTGCCGAACCAGTTCGCCCCGAACGCGACGCCCTGCCGCTCGACCTCGCCGCGGATGCCGGTGACGAGCAGTTCGCGCGCCACCACCAGCACGACCATCCACGGGTACACCCCGCTGACCATGGTGCGGTAGTGCCCCGCCGCGACGGCCGCGTGGTCGAGGAATCGCGGGCTGGCGAGGTAGATCACCGCCCCGAGGATGAGGATCTTGTCGCAGAACGGGTCCATGATGCGGCCGAACTTCGACTCGACCTTCCACCGCCGCGCGAGGTACCCATCCGCCGCGTCCGTCACCGCCGCCAGCACAAACAACCCCGCCGCCACCAGCAACAACCACCTTCCATCACACCACCCCCGCCCCCTTGCGGCATATCCCCGAACGACGCCCCCTGTACCGGTACAGGTTCAGCACGAGGAAAAACACCCCCGCGACGATCAGCCGCAGCATCGTCAACTGGTTAGGAATCCGCCGACGCTCCATCCCGCGCATCCTACCGCATCACCCCCGCGGCACACCCGCCCCCCTACCCGCCGCTCACGCTCCGGGCTCTGACAGCAACATACCCTTCAGAGCCCCGAGCGTCAGCAACGGGTGATTAAAGGCCTTCACCAGGAAATGCAAACAGCTCGGGCGGCTGGGGCTGACGCTTGCGGAAGCCCCGGCAACTCATGCAAGAGTGGCGTGAGCCGGAGCACCCCCGGGGCATCGCCGACCCTCCGCCCCGGCCACCCGCCAACTCAGCCGTCAAGGCAAGGGTCACGCAAAGACGCAGAGGGACGCAACGTAAGAGTGATTGCAACCCGGCGAAGCACCTCAACCCGCGGAAGAATCCCAAGGATTTAATAGGTAAAAGCCTCGACTTCGAAACTTCAGTGCTGCCCGGACCCCTCGTTCCATCCCTCTCCCTTGCATCCCTTTGCGGTCCTTTGCGCCTTTGCGTGACCCCTTGCCTTGCTTCCGCGTGTCACCCCAACGGTTCCGCCCTCCGCAAGTCACCCCGCCCGCTGGAACAGCGTCGGCGTGCCGCCGAAGCCCACCTGCGTCATCGCCGGCGGGCCGGCCGGGCCGGGTTGACACGTCGGGCTCAGCCACGCCCCGGTGAACCACACCACCGTCCCGGGCGTCAGCGAGAGGGGCAGGTCCACCTCGGTTTCTCGCCGCGACGTGTTGCCGTGCAGCGGCCACGCCCCGATGTCCCCCGGCGGCCGATCCCCCACGAACGTGTAAACCGCCATCGCCAGCGCCCCCCGCGGCCGGCCCCCGCCGTGCAGCCGCAGCCGCACCCGGTGCCCCGCCGTCGACACCACCCGCACCTCCGGCATCACCGTCGGCCGACCCACCCGCCTCACCGCCTTGCCCCGCCGCGACAGGCCCAGCTCGCCCAGCGTCGCGTCCTCCACCGTCCGATCCGCACGGATCGACGTAGCGAGCTGCCGGGTCCCCGCGGTCAGGGCCGCCCGCGCCTCGTCTTTCTTCACAAGCTGCGTCGGCGTCCGCGTCCCGGGGTCCACCGTGCGTCGATACGCCTCGTCGAACACGTCATACAGGGCCGCGTACCCCTGCGCCTCCGCCACGGTGCGGCCGAACCGTGCCGGGTCCGCGCCCAGCACGCGGCTGAACGTGCCGCAAAACACCTTGAACTCCGCGTCGCGTCGGGGGATGAAGTCGGGCATCACATGCACTCGGTCAAATCGGGCACGGGCACGGGGGAGGGCGATGGGGGGGGAGGCGGTGGGTGGCAGGGGCTGACGCTCCGGGAAGCCCCGGCACAACGTGGAGTGCCAGCTACCATCGGAACTCCGCCGGGGCATCGCCGAGCCTCTGCTTCAGCCACCCACCGGGGTTCATCGTCCATCCGCGTCCCCAAGCGCGACCCGCGTCACGCCGCCACAGCAAGCCGATAATCCCGCCGCGCACAGCCCCCGCGGCAGGCCGTGCCCGCACGTCCACCCAAATCCCCGCCCCGATAACGTCACCGTTCCCGGGAACAGCGCCACCGTCCCCGGGAACAGCGCCACCGTTCCCAACCCCGCCGCCCCCGTCCCCCAACCCCGCGCCCCCGTCCCCGCACCCCGCCGACACGTCCCCGAACCCCCCGCCCCCGTCCCCGAACCCCGGAGGACCGCACCCGAACCCCACCCCGCCGTCCCCGTCCCCCGCGCCCCAGTACCCGAGCCCCCGCCCCGTTTCGGTACGACGGGGTGCAGGGGTGGCGGGGGGCCGACACGCACACCTTGTGCAAAGCCACAAGGTGTGGCACCCGGCATCACCAAGAGCAGGGTTGCCACCCCTCAACGGTGGGCGTCGGGTGGCTGGGGCTGACGCTTTGGGAAGCCCCGGCGGGCCGTGCAGGGCCGGCGATCATTGAAGCTCCGCCGGGGCTTCGCCGAGCCTCTGCCCCGGCCACCCGTCGTTGCTCACGAAGTTAGAGAAAGATCAACAACTAGCGATGCTTCTCTGGAACTAACAGGTCAACGAATCGTTGTACAATCACTTCGAGTTGCTCGACACTCAGCGTTGTCTCCCACGTCCGTTTCTCGTTGCGCATGTTCCAGAGCGTCAACGCGCAAATCTCTGATCGATGATCTGCTTGGAATGTAATGTTGAAGTGGGCGATGCTGTTTCGCATCAGTCTTACAAGGTCTTTGAGGTCCTGCGGATCGTTGCCGCCCGTCGTTTCAGGTAGTGGCCAGCCGTCTCGGCGAAGTTCGGCGAGTGGGGTCCGAGGTATACGGTTGACGAATCGTTGTTGCGGGAAGACAAGGAGGCCGAGCAGCGAGTTTACCAACTGTGTCACTTCAAAAGCGTTGCTTTCACCTTCCCGATGAAGCCGACGGATGTGTGCAAGGTTTTCGCGGGTCCTTAATGCGAAATCAGCTACCAGGTCGCCGTAATCCATATTGATCTTGTCGTGGAGAATGAGCAATCAAGGCTTATGCATCTACGTTAACCGCTCGCCATTAGGGTTGGGGGACTGTTCGACCCGCATTCACCATCGCACGGGCTCGGCTGGCCAGAAGAGGCGGTAGAGGATCACGGCCGCGACCGGGCAGGCTGCGAAGCCGACGAGGACCAATGCCGTGGCCAGAGCGTCCATGCGGACCATCTCGGGGGCCTGCTCGGGGCCGAGGGGTCGGGCGTCGGGCGGGGGGGTCAGGGAATAGGTGGCGTTGGGATCGCGGTAGGGCAGGATCGGCTCGGCCAGCGGATCGGGGCGACCGAACCAGACCAGAGCAGGAATAACGATTGCCGCCACTGCAATACAAGCAATGGCCGCGTGCCTGTATGCGGAAGATTGTCTGGAGAAGTCGATCATCGTGAGACGTTTCTCGGCGGGTGGCTGGGGCTGACGCTTTGGCAAGCCCCGGCGAGACGTGCGGGGCCGGCAATAGTTGAAACTCCGCCGGGGCATCGCCGAGCCTCTGCCCCGACCACCCGCCAGGATTAGATCCGCCCCGTATGTTCAAGCCATTCATATAAAGCCTCAGCCTCCGACTCACTGCCGACTCTGGCGGCGGCGCGGAACTCGTTGCGGATGAAACCGAGGGACTCGGGCAGTGTCATATCCTGTTTCCTCGCCATCAGGATCACTTCGAGCATGGCCGGCTTCTCGACCCAGATCGCGTACTCATCGTCGCTCAAGCCGAGGAAGGTGGCCAGGTCCAGGCTTGCGGTACTCGTGTGCCAACGCTCGACCTCCGATTCGATGTCATGAGCGAACGCTTCGCCACGGAGGCACCTGGCAACGAAGTTGTCTTGAGGAGCTACCATCGCAGTCGCCTTCCTTTAACCGCAGGTTTTAACAGTCGGCCGTCTAATGCATCCGCGGCACCGAGGTGCCACCCGCGTTTGTTGAAAACTTCGATCTCGCCGTGCAGGGCGTCCCAGGTGTACAACCGTTCGCCGTCCTTTGACCTCCAAACCTGATGCCCTGCCCTGAACCCTAACCGCTCCATTGCGTCCAGGAAACAGGGGTCCGGCTTCGTGTGGTAGGTCATTTTAGCCGCCGAGGATGAATCCTATGTCGTCGCTTTCCGGATTTACTACACCTCCATCAGCATGCGGGCGGGGGCTTCGAGGGTGTCTTTGATGCGTTTGAGGGCGGTGACGGCTTCGCGGTCGTCGACGATGCGGTGGTCGTAGGTCAGGGCGACGTACATCATGGGGCGGTTGCAGTTTACCGGTGAGTGTGCGAGAGGGCTTGGATTAGCCTGTGCTGCTTGCGACATGATCCAGGAGTTGGCGGACCTGCGACAGCATTTCGGGCGGGTCGAAGTCGCCTAAATCATCCGGCAGTTCGTCGTAGCGGTAGATCACCGCGAAAGGGTTCAGGTCGATCAAGCCGCTGAACAAGTCGATGTCCCGGCCGTTTCGGCGGAGCAGGTCGAGCAGGGTGGCGAGGTCGTGGGTGTGCGGGTAGGGGCGGCCGAGGCGCGTGATCCAGGCTTTGACCGCTTTCTCTGCGGCCTGCTGCAGGTGGAAGCCGATGGCCTCGTCGGCAAAGCGGCTGACGCCCCGGCGGTGCGCTTCGATCATCCCCGCGGCCGTCGCAAAGTCGCGTTCGGCCAGGCGCAATAGAGACTCGGCGTGGCCCGTGTCAGACATTGAGGCGCAGCCCTTCGCGCACGGCGTGGGCGACCAGGTGGTTGGGCCAACGTCGGCGTTGATCGAATTCCTCGGGGGTCAACAGGATCAGGTCCACCGCGCGTCCGACCGATCCCAGGGCGCGACGGAGCCTGCCGATCTCGCGGAACCGGGCGGGCAACTCCCACCGCTCCCGCGGCACCACGACCAGGAGGTCAAGGTCCGAGTCGGGCCCCGCTTCGCCCCGGGCGCAGGAGCCGAAAAGCAGCAGCAGCGAGGCTTCGGTCGCCTCCGACATCGCTGCCGTAATTTGCCCCGCCAGGACGAGCGTCGACGGGTCGGCATGTCGGGAATCAATCGTGTGCATCGGCGTCACACCTCCATGAGCATCCGGGCGGGGGCTTCGAGGGTGTCTTTGATGCGTTTGAGGGCGGTGACGGCTTCGCGGCCGTCGACGATGCGGTGGTCGTAGGTGAGGGCGACGTACATCATGGGGCGGATTTCGATGCGTTCCTTCGGGGTGCCGGGGTCGACGGCGATGGGGCGGCGGACGATGCCGTGCATGCCCAGGACGCCGGACTGGGGCGGGTTGACGATGGGGGTGGAGAGGAGCGAGCCGTAGATCCCGCCGTTGGTGATGGTGAAGGTGCCGCCGGTGAGTTCGTCGAGGGTGAGTTTGTTGTTTTTGGCGCGGCCGGCAAGCTCGCCGATGGTCTTTTCGATGTCGGCGAAGGACATGCGTTCGGCGTTGCGGAGGATGGGGACGACGAGGCCCTTGCCGCCGCCGATGGCGATGCCGATGTCGTAGTAGTTTTTATAGATGATGTCGTTGTCGCGGACCTCGGCATTGATGGCGGGGGATTGTTTGAGGGCGTCGATGGAGGCCTTGACGAAGAAGGACATGAAGCCGAGCTTGACGCCGTGGGTCTTCTCGAAGGCGTCTTTGTATTCGGTGCGGAGGGACATGACGGCGGTCATGTCGATCTCGTTGAAGGTGGTGAGTAGGGCGGCGGTCTGCTGGGCCTGGACGAGGTTGGCGGCGATGCGTTTGCGGAGGCTCGTCATCGGGACGGCCTCTTCTTCGCGTCTTTCGGACGCGGGGGGCTGGGGGCTGGGGTTTGGGGTTTGGGGGGAGGGGCGTGAGGTTTTGGGGGAGGTGACGCCCGCTGAAGCGGGCTCCGCCGATGGGGTGGGGGTAGTGGGGGGGTTTTTGAGGTGGGCCTGGACGTCTTCTTTGAGGAGGCGGTTGCCGGGACCGGTGGCTTTTACGGAGGAGGCGTCGAGGTTGTTCTCGTCGAGGAGGCGTTTCGCGGCGGGCATGATGCGGACGTCACCGTCGGACGTTGCGCCGCCGGAACTTTCCGCGCGCCCGGTGCCCCCGGAAGTCCCGGCGCCCCCGGAAGCCCCGTCGTCTGCCGATTTGCCGCGGGACGTGTCGGCGTAGTCCACGTCGCCGGTGGGGGGCGTGCTGCCGGCTTTCTGGCCGGCAGTGGTCTCGCCCTTGCCCTCGTTTTTGCTGACGCCGTCGTCGGCCCCGTCGCGATCCGCTTGATCGGGGGCGGCAGAGGCGCCCTCGTCAAAGCGGCCGATGATCTCGCCGACGGGGACCTCAGCCCCCTGCTTGTGGAGGATCTCGGCGATGACGCCGTCGGCGGGGGCGTAGAGTTCTTGCGTGACCTTGTCGGTCTCGATCTCAACGAGCACGTCGTCTTTTTTCACCGGGTCGCCGGGCTTCTTGAGCCACTGGCCGATCTGCACTTCGGTGATGGATTCGCCGACTTCCGGGACGGTGAGGTCTGTGGGCATGGGAGGATCATACCGCCGCCGATGTCGGGCGGTTGCGGGGTCCGGGGGGCCGGTGCGACGGCCGGGCGAAGCGTGATATCCTGCCCGTCCGCCTTTATCGTTGAAGCGCGTCCACCCCTTGTCCAAGCCGAGTTTCATCATGCCCGACACGCCCGTCATCCGCACCACCACCGTCGGCTCGTACCCGTTCCCCGAGTGGCTGGCGGCCCTGCCCAGCGAGCAGGCGGTCGTCGACGCGACGCGGGTCGTGTTCAACACGCAGCGGCAGGCGGGGATCGACCTGCCGACCGACGGCGAATTGTACCGCTTCGACGTGAACCACCCCGAGACGAACGGCATGATCGAGTACTTCGTGCGGGGCATGGGCGGCTCACGGAGCAGGCTCGGGCGGAGCGAGGTGGACGAGTTTCGGGCGCTGCGGCCGATGGGGTTTCGGGTGAAGCCCGCGGCGGTGGTGGAGGGGCCGCTGACCGAGGGTTCGCTGGACCTGCGGAGCGACTGCGAGCGCGCGGCGGCGGTGTCGGGCGGGGACTTTAAGTTCACGCTGACCAGCCCGTACATGCTTGCTCGGACGCTGCTGGACCGGCACTACGGCGACTTTGAGGCGATGTTGATGGGCATCGCCGACGTGCTGGCGGAGCAGGTCAAAGGCCTGCCCGCGGCGTGCATCCAGGTCGACGAGGCGAACATCCCCGGCAACCCCGAGCACGGCCCGATGGCGGCGAAGGCGATCAACCGCGTGCTCGACGCGGTGGACGGGGGTACGGAGAAAGCGGTGCATTTTTGTTTCGGCAACTACGGCGGGCAGACGATCCAGTCGGGCAAGTGGAAGCCGCTGACCGACTTCCTCAACGCGCTGCACACCGACCACCTCGTGCTGGAACTGGCCCACCGGCCCGACGACGACCTCGACGCATTGACGGAGGTGGATGAGAAGATCGCCATCGGCATCGGCGTGATCGACATCAAGGTGAACCACGTCGAGACACCCGAGGAGGTGGCCGGCCGGATCGAGAAGGCGGTGAAGCGGCTGGGCGAGGGGCGCGTGAAGTGGGTGCACCCCGACTGCGGGTTCTGGATGCTCAAGCGGTCGATCGCGGACCGCAAGATCGTGAACCTGGTGAAGGGGCGGGATTTGTATCTGGGGCGGTAGACGTGGGGTCGGCGTGAGATAGCCGGGCCGCTACGCGGCCCGGGGGTGAGGACCGGACCCGGGGCCGCGTAGCGGCCCGGCTAGGCGGCGTCGCGTCGTTAATCGGTACGAACCCCTCCGGTCCCCGGAGCGCTTTATCATGGCCCTCCCCCCCACGTCCCCCGACCCCACCGAGCCCGCACCATGCCCGCCACCGCGACCGACACGTTCACGATTCTCGCCGCCGACAAGCTCGCCGCCGAGGGGCTCGACTTCATCCGTGAACAGCCCGACGCCGAGTTGCTGGACAAGCCGGGCCTGACCGAGAGCGAGTACGCCGACCTCCTCGCCGCCGGCGGCATCCACGCGATGATCGTGCGGTCGGGCATCGACGTGACCGCCGCCATGCTCGAGGCGCCCGGCGACCTGAAGGTCATCGCCCGGGCCGGCGTCGGCGTTGACAACATCGACCTGCCGGCCGCCACCGCCAGGGGCATCCTCGTGGTCAATACCGCCGAGGCGTCGACCGTCACCACGGCCGAGCACGCCTTCGCCCTGATGATGGCCCTGCTCCGCCAGATCGGGCCGGCCTACCGCACGATGTGCGACGGCGGGTGGGACCGCAACAAGTTCAAGGGCCGCCAGCTCCACGGCCTCACCCTCGGCGTCGTCGGGCTCGGCCGCATCGGACGCACCGTCGCCGAGCGGGCCCTCGCCTTCGGCATGACCGTCGTCGGCTACGACCCGTTCGTCAACCAGGACCTCCAGCTCGGCGAGCACACCGTCAAGACCTACCGCAGCTTCGCCGACCTCGCGCCCCACGCGGATGTGCTGACGTTCCACGTGCCCAAGACGCCCGAGACGACGGGCATGTTGAACGCCGAGACGTTCACGAAGTGCCGCAAGGGCGTGTACGTCGTCAACGCCGCCCGCGGCGGGATCGTGGACGAGGCGGCGCTGGTCGAGGCTTGCGACAGCGGCCGATGCGGCGGGGCGGCCGTCGACGTGTACGACGAAGAGCCGCCGGCGAAGGACTCGCCGCTGCGGGGCCACCCGAAGATTTTGACGACGCCGCACCTCGGGGCGAGCACGGTCGAGGCGCAGACGGCGGTGTCGGTCGACGCCGCCAAGGCGTGCCTGCAGTACCTCCGCGGCGAGGGCATCAGCGGCGCGGTCAACGCCGGGGGCGTCCGCGTCGACCTGACCGAACTGCAGGGGGCGTACGTCGACCTCGCCCAGCGGATGGCGACGCTCATCAGCCCGATGGTCACCCGCGGCATCGCGTCGATCGAGCTCGAACTCTGCGGCGAGGCCCTCGGGGCCGCGGCCGGCACCGTCGAGCGGACCGTGCTGGTCGGCCTGTTGCAGCGCCACTTCGATACGCCGCTGAACGTGATTAACGTCGCCGCCGTCGCCGATCGACGGGGGATCAAGATCGGCACGACCAAGCGGCCCACCGCCGCGGCCGCGCCGACGCAGTTGACCGTCACCATCCACGGCCCTAGCGACGCCGTGGACGGCAACACCCCGCCCGCCGACAGGGTCCGCCGCATCGTCGGCCGCGTGTACGACGACCTCAAGCCGCGTGTGGTCGAGATCAACGGCTACAAGATGGACATGGTTCCCGCCGGGCATATGGCGCTGGTCCAGAACGACGACCGCCCCGGCATGATCGGCCTGGTCGGCACCGAGTTCGGCAACGCCAACGTCAACATCGCCGACATGTCCATCTCCCGCCGCGATAACCCGCGCGGCGGCGGCGCCACCGCGCTCATGCTCCTCAAGATCGACCAGCCCGCCCCCGACGCCCTCCACGCCAGCCTCACCGCCCGCGACGGCATCCTTAAACTCGCGACGGTCCGCTTGGCGGAGGTCTAGCTGATGCGAGGTAGATTCGTTTGGGATCCGGTGAAAGCCGCTTCAAATCTTCGGAAGCATGGGGTATCATTTGATGAGGCCCGCGGCGTCTTCGATGACCCGAACGTCGTCTTTGAGTTTGATGAAGCGCATTCAGATAGGGAAGATCGATTCCACGCCATCGGGTGGTCCCTCCGCCAGCGAGTCCTCCTAGTGGTACACACCGCCGCTGGTAGTCGAACCCGGATCATCAGCGCGAGACGCGCAACCCAATCAGAAATTCAACGCTATGAGCAAAACCCGTGAGCAAAAGATTGAGGACCTTTACGCCTTCGCCAAGCGTGTCCGAGAAAACGGGGCATTAGTCACCATTGAGACGGAACATGGCGACGAGGTCTATGACACCCGAATGGGTCCGAGCGGTCAACTGATCTGGACAAAGCTCGAGGATGCCAAAGCCGATGACGCGGCGTAAGACCAAACTCGAGCGGATGCGGCAACGCATCCAAGCGTTTCAGAAGGAGGGGCGGGGTACCGTCACCATCCGTGGGGAGGACGGCGACGAGGAGTTTCTGATTGAGCGAAACGGTCACGGCGGATTCGACTGGACGAAAGTCAGCGAGGCCAAACCCGGCGACGCCGCCTGACGCCTCCCGCCAGCCGCCCGACCGCCGCCCCCGTGCGGCGAGGACGCCGCGGCTATAGCCGCTCATCTGTTGCAGCCGCGGCGTCCTCGCCGCGCGTGCCGCGGTGACGGCGTTACCATGCTCCGTCGGCCCGATGCCGTTCCGAAGGAGCCCGATGACCGCCACGACCGCCCCCGCCCCCGCCCCCGGAAAGCCTGCCGGGCCCGACTCGCCGACCGATGGGCCCGCCGCCGGTGACCGTCGCACCTCCAGCTTGAACCTCAAGCCCGGCCACGCCGCCGTCGTCGGGCTGCAGTGGGGCGACGAGGGCAAGGGTAAGGTCGTCGACCTCCTGACCGCCGACTTCGACGTCGTCGCCCGCTACAACGGCGGGGCCAACGCCGGCCACTCCGTCGTCGTCGGCGACACCCGATACGCCCTCCATCTGATCCCGTCGGGCATCCTCTACCCCGACAAGCTCAACGTCCTGGGCAACGGCGTCGTTGCCGACCCCGAACAGGTCGTCAAGGAGATCACCGGCCTCCGAGACCGCGGCATCACCATCGCCGACAATTTCCTCATCAGCGACCGCGCTCACGTCGTCATGCCCTACCACAAGGTGCAGGACGCCCTGCAGGAAGCCGCGTTTACCAAGGGTGACGACGACGCTCCCGGGGGCGGGGGCGGGGGCGGGGGCGCAGAGGGCATCGGCACCACCGGCCGCGGCATCGGCCCCTGCTACGCCGACAAGGCCCTCCGCTCCACCGCCGTCCGCATGACCGACCTGCTCGACCCCGACCGCCTCCGCGAGCAGCTCGCCCGCATCGTCCCGATTAAGAACGCCACCCTCGCCGGCCTCGCCGCCTACGCCAACCGGCCGTTCGAGCCCATCGCCGTTGACGGCCTCATCGACTGGCTCACCCCGCTGATCGACACGCTCCGCCCGCACATCACCGACACGGCGGCCCTCCTGCACCAGAACATCGCCGCCGGCCGCCGGGTCCTCTTCGAGGGCGCCAACGCCACGCTGCTGGACATCGACCACGGCACCTACCCCTACGTCACCTCCAGCAACTGCTCGTCGCTGGGCGTGCACACCGGCACCGGCGTCGCCGGCCACCACGTGCCCAACGTCGTTGGCATCGTCAAGGCGTACCAGACCCGCGTCGGCGGCGGGCCCATGCCCACCGAGCTCCATGACGCCACCGGCGACCGCATCCGCGAAGTGGGCCGCGAGTTCGGCACCACCACCGGCCGCCCGCGCCGCTGCGGCTGGCTCGACCTCGTCGCCCTCAAGTACACCGCCACCGTCAGCGGCGCCACCGGCCTGGCCGTCATGCTCCTCGACGTCCTCGCCGGCCTCCCCGAACTCAGGGTCTGCACCGCCTACCGCCTCGACGGCGAAACCCTCGCGAACTTCCCCGCCGACGCCGACGTACTCGCTCGGGTGGAACCGGTCTACAAAACCCTCCCCGGCTTCGACGAGTCGGTGGAAGAGGTCACCGACTTTGACCGACTCCCGGCCGCGGCCCGCGGCTACCTCCGCTTCATCGAAGACTTCCTCAACGTCCCGGTCGTGCTGGTAAGTGTGGGGCCGAAGCGAAGTCAGACGGTAATCCGGTAATGGATCTTTCTTCATTGGGAATTTCAGATTAGCACCCTCGGAAAACACCATCGCCAAGACGCCAAGGCTGGAAGACGCCAAGAAAACACTGCTGAATTTGGTGTTTCTCTCCATGGCGTCTTGGCGTCTCTGCGTCTTGGCGATTGACTGAAAGCCTTCATTGCCGGGAGTAACGATGGAACGCGGCATGACTGTTTCCTCAATCCAGAATCCTCACTCAAAACCCAACAATCACGCGGCTACGCCGCGCCACCTCGCCGTCATCATGGACGGCAACGGGCGGTGGGCCGAGGCGCGGGGGCTGGACCGGTCGGCGGGGCACCGCAAGGGGGCCGAGCGGGTGCCGCCGCTGGTCGAGTGGTGCAGCGACCTGGGCATCAAGGCCCTTACCCTCTACTCGTTCAGCACCGAGAACTGGACCCGCTCCCACGGCGAGGTCGGGTTCCTCATGGACCTTTACGTCGAGTACCTCATCGCCCAGCGTCCTCAACTGATGGAGCACAACATCCGCTTCCGCCAGGTCGGCCGCCGCGAGGGCCTGCCCGCGGAAGTGTTGGCGGAGCTGGACCGGTCGACAAAGATGACGGAGGGGCACACCGGGTTGACGCTTTGCCTGGCGATCAACTACGGCAGCCGGGCGGAGATTACCGACGCCGCCCGGGCCCTCGCCCAACGTGTTGCGGCGGGGGAGCTCGAACCGGGGGACATCGACGAGGCGGCCCTGGAGGCCGAGTTGTACACCGCGGGCCTGCCGGACCCGGACCTGCTGATCCGCACCGCCGGGGAGATGCGGCTGAGCAACTACCTGCTCTGGCAGGTTAGCTACGCCGAGTTCTACGTCGCCGAGGCGACCTGGCCGGAGTTCGACCGTCACCAGTTCGACCTGGCGCTCGAGGCGTTCGCGTCGCGCCGCCGCACCTTCGGCGCGGTGGCGGGGGCGTGAGAATGACGAAGTTTGAATGAAGAATGACGAATCAGAGGGGCGGCTTCGGCTTTCGTTATTCTTCATTCGTGCTTCGTCATTTCCGTGCTCCGCCATGTTTACTTACCAACGGCGTGATGAGTGAGCATGAACTCGTCGCACGGTACACTCACATCATGCACGACCTGCCCCACCGGCCGCGGCGCAACCGGCGGACCGCCGCGATCCGGCGGGGAGTTCGTGAAACCGCCCTCGACGCAGGCCACCTCATCCAGCCGCTGTTCGTCCACGACCACCGCGGCGAGCAGTCGCTCGAGTCGCTCCCCGGACAATTCTGCTTCTCCGTCGACGGCGTCGTCGGCGAGGCCGAGCGCTGCCTCCACCACGGCATCGACAAGGTCGTGCTCTTCCCCAAGGTCGACCCGGAACACAAATCCCGCACCGCCGACGCGGCATACGACCAGGGCGGCCTGATCCCCCGCGTCGTCCGTGCCCTCAAGTCGCGGCACCCCGAGCTGTGCGTGATCACCGACGTCGCGCTTGACCCGTACAACAGCGACGGGCACGACGGGCTGGTCACCGACGACGGGGTGATCGACAACGACGCGACGCTGGACGTGTTGGCGAAGCAGGCGCTGGCCCACGCCGAGGCGGGGGCCGACATCATCGCGCCGAGCGACATGATGGACGGCCGGGTGGGTGTGATCCGCTCCGCGCTCGACGACGCGGGGCACACGGGCGTGGCGATCATGTCGTACACCGCCAAGTACGCCTCCGCCTTCTACGGCCCGTTCCGCAACGCGCTCGATTCGACCCCTGCTCAAGCGAGCGAGGGCCGCACGATTCCGGGGGACAAGACGACGTATCAGATGGACCCGGCGAACGTGCGCGAGGCGCTGCGTGAGGTCGAGCTGGACGAGGACGAGGGGGCGGACATGGTGATGGTCAAGCCGGCGGGGCCGTACCTGGACGTGATCCGGGCGGTGCGGGATCACACGCATCTGCCCGTTGCGGCGTACCAGGTGAGCGGTGAATACCTGATGCTCAAGAGCGCGGCCCGCAGCGGCTGGCTCGACGAGCGGGCGGCGGTGCTGGAGAGCCTGCTGGGCATCCGCCGCGCGGGGGCGGACTTCATCTTGACGTACTATGCGATGGAGGCGGCGGAGTGGATGGCTTGACCGAAGGGATCGGGGATCGGGGATCGGGGATCAGGGGGAACGCCGCTAGCCGCGCGGTGAGCGCGTGCATATGTGTGGGGGTCGGGGTGTATCGGGGGACGGTGGGGTTGTGGCTGGGGGGGCACTGCCGGTTCGAGCCGTCGTGCAGCCAGTACATGCTCGACGCGGTGGCGAAGCACGGGCCGGTCCGTGGCACGTGGCGGGGGCTGCGGCGCATCACGCGGTGTCACCCCTGGGGCGGGTGCGGGCACGACGCGGCGTGAGGGAGTGCGGGAGGAACAGTCGTAGGGCAGGGTTCACCCTGCCGCGGCCATGACCGGCACAACGCCGGGTGCCACACCTCGCCGGCTTTGCGGCGATGTGTGCCGCGTCCCCGGGGCTTGACGCCTCACGGCAGCACGCACACATCGCCCAAAGCGGCCATGACCGGCACCCCGTAGACGCGGCCATGACCGGCTCAATGTTTTGCCGCGGCACGGGCTGCCGGTGTAGAGGGTCGCGGCAGGCCAAGCCCTGCCCTACGCCTGAGCGAGGAGGTCGTCGATCCGCTTGAGGTGCTGCTCGTCGAACGTGAGCTGGTCCGCGGCCTTGACGTTTTCCTCGATCTGCGATGGGCGGCTGGCGCCGATGAGGGCGCTGGTCACCCGGCCGCCGCGGAGGACCCAGGACAGCGCCATCTGCGCCAGCGACTGGCCCCGCTCCTCGGCGACGTCGTTGAGCGACTTGAGCTTCATTACCAGCTCGGGGGTGATGCGGTCTTCGTTGAGGGCACCGGCGTCGGATTTGGCGCGGGAGTCGTTAGGGATGCCGTCGAGGTACTTGCCCGTCAACAGCCCCTGGGCCAGCGGGCAGAAGGCGATGACGCCCAGGGCGAGGTCGTCGGTGACGGGGAGGAGGTCCGACTCTATGCCGCGGTTGAGCATGGAGTAGTTGGGCTGGTGGATGATGGGCTTGACGAGGTTGTTGTCGTCGCAGAGGCGGATCGCTTCGCGGGTCATCTCGCCCGAGTAGCTGCTGATGCCGACGTAGAGGGCCTTGCCGACGCGGACCGCGTGGTCGAGGGCGCCGAGCGTTTCGAGCAGGGGGGTGTTCTTGTCGGGGCGGTGGGAATAGAACAGGTCGACGTAGTCGAGGCCGAGGCGTTCGAGGGACCGGTCGAGGGAGGCGAGGAGGTACTTGCGGTTGCCGAACTCGCCGTAGGGCCCGGGCCACATGCGGTAGCCGGCCTTGCTGGAGATAATGAGCTCGTCGCGGTAGCTCTTGAAGTCCTCGCGGAGGATGCGGCCGACGCGGGCCTCGGCGCTGCCGGGGGCGGGGCCGTAGTTGTTGGCGAGGTCGAAGTGGGTGATGCCCAGGTCGAAGGCTTTGAAGAGCATGGCCTGGGCGTTCTGGTGCATAGACGCTTCGTCGGCGTGCTTGGCAGCGTCGGTGCCGGGGTCGCCGAAGTTGTGCCAGCACCCGATGCTGATGGCCGGGAGGAGCAGGCCCGAGTCGCCGCAGCGTCGGAACCAGTCGGTCGCGGCGGCGGAGTCGCCGTAGGCCGGGGCGTTGCCGGGAGACTGGGGTCGGGCGGCGTAGCGGTCTTCGGCGGGGGTGTAGGGCATGGGATAGCTGCTGACTGCTAGGCGCTAGAGCCTAGCAAGAGAAGCGAAACGAGCGGGAAATCGACATCATTCACGATCGCCGGCATGTGCTTCATTTAGCGTCGCCTTGGTTCGGCCGGCCTGTTTGCGGACGTCGTGGCCGTATTGCATCGTGACGAGTTGGCACTGGGGGCAGCGCCAGGCGGGGAGGTCGTTGGCGCGCATGATCGCGTGGGTGCCGGGGATCGCCTCGGCGAAGTCGCGGTGCTCGCCGTCGACGTTGCGCCGCCACAGCAGGCCCTGGCTGACCGAGACGTAGCCGGTGTTCATCCACGTGCGGCAGGCGGGGCAGCGGAGCGAATCGTGCGGCATAGGGACTGGGGTCTGGGGTTCAGGGTCTGGGAAGACGCAAGCGACAAGTGACGTAAACCACATGGATTCAACGAAACCTTGTGATCCAGACCCCAGACCCCTAACCCTAGACCCTATAGGGGTGCGGGCCCCACTTGGCGTTGTAGAAATCCGTCACGTTCGAGCCCGGCGGGCAGGCTTCGTCCACCGCTTTGCGGTCCTCGTCGGTGAGGGTCACTTCCATCGCGCCGAGGTTGTCCTCGAGCTGTTCCATGGTGCGGGGGCCGATGATGGGGCTGGTGATGCCCGGCTGGTCGCGGCACCACGCCAGGGCGAACTGGCTGAGGGAACAGCCCTTGCCGTCGGCGACCTCTTGCAGCTTTTCGACCGCATCGAATGCTTGGTCGTTGTCCAGCATCTTGGAGCGGCCGCTGCCCCCGGAGCTGAACCGCGCACCTTCCGGGGCGTCATCGCCGCGGCTGTACTTGCCGCTGAGGAAGCCGCCGGCGAGGGGGGACCAGGGGATGATGCCCAGGCCGAAGGTCTGGCACGCCGGGATAAGCTCGCGCTCGATCCGCCGGTCGAGGGGGTGGTAGGGCGGCTGCTCGGTGACGAAGCGGTTGAGGCACAGCCGCTCGCTGGTCCACAAGGACTCGACGAGCTGCCACGCGGCAAACGTCGAGCAGCCGATGTAGTTCACCTTGCCCGCCTTGACCACGTCGTCGAGGGCGCGGAGGGTCTCGTCGATGGCGCAGTCGGGGTGCGGCCGGTGGATCTGGTAGAGGTCGACCCAGTCGGTCTGCAGCCGGCGGAGGCTCTCGTCGATCTGCTCCTTGATCTGCCGGCGGGAGTTGCCCCACTGGTTGGGGTTGAGCTTGCCGTGCAGCTTCGCCCGGTCGGTTGCGTCGTCGCCGGCCTTGTGCATGTTGCCGTGGCACTTGGTGGCGAGGACGATGCGGTCGCGGTGGCCGTTGCGTTTAAGCGCCTCGCCGACGACCTCTTCGGACTCGCCGTTGACGTAGACGTTGGCGGTGTCGAGGAAGTTGATGCCGCTGTCGATGGCCTTGTCGATGATGGGGTAAGAGTCTTCGGGGGTGGTCCTGCCGCCGAACATCATCGTGCCGAGGCACAGGGGCGAGACACGGATGCCGGTGCGGCCGAGGTAGCGGTATTCCATGGGGTGCGGGGGGTGGTGGTGGAGGGGGCGTGAGGCGCTAGGCGTTGGAGCCTAGGCGCCAGGCGGACACAAGCGGCGGGATGAGGCTGAGCCGTGGGGGAGAGGTACGAGAAAGGAGGCACCCGTGGGGGTGCCTCCTCGGTGGGGTCGGGTTGACAGGGGTGGGCGATCAGGCGAGTTCGCGGCGGCGGCGGGCGGCGGCGAGGAGGAGGACGCCGATGCCGGCCCCGAGCGCGGTGGGGGTGGGGATGACGTTGGGGGTGCCGGGGTCGGTCGGGTCGATCGGGCCCGGGTCGATCGGGTCGACCTCGACGACGTCACCGACGACGCCGGTGAAATGGATCTCGTAGAAGGAGGTGCGGCCGGTGTCGAACCCGTCGATGCCGGGATCGACGCCGTTGAACATGTCCTGGGTCGAGTCGCCGAAGCCCTCGTCGAAGGTGAAGTTGGGGTTGCCGGTCTGCGTGAACCCGTCGGCGAGGTTGTCACCGGCGGCGAAGTTGTCGAACTGGCCGATGGTGATGGTGTAGTCGCCGGGGTCGAGGTCGACGGTGAAGAAGGTATCGTAGATGCCGTAGTCGTAGGAGACGCCGTTGGAGAGCGCCGAGCCGGTCTCGCCGCCGTCGTCCTGCTGCTGGACCAGGGCGCCGGAGGAGTCGAAGACCGAGAGGATGGGGTCGAAGCCGCCGTCGTCCCACGACGAGGAGAAGATGGTGACGTTGCTGGTGTCGCCGACGGGGAGGGCGAACTGGATCACCTGGTCGTCGGTGGTGAAGTTGCCGGTGAAGTCGAAGTCCGACTGGGCCAGCGCGGGCGAGGCCACGAGGCAGAGGGCGGCGGTACGGGTCAGGGCGGTGCGGGTCTTCATTGTTCCTCCAAAAGGTAGGGAGCGTGCGGGCCGACCAACGTGGCAGGCCCTGCCCGGTCGTTCCGCAAGGTGAAACGGTACGGCCCGGACGGGAGGGCCTTACGCTACCGGTTCGGCCGGCGGCACGCAAGTAAAATCGGACGTTGGTCACAAAAAATTCACGTTCGCCGCGGCTTTGGCCGATAGTAGGGGGTTTATCGGGCCCTACGGCCCGCCGGCCGCGTCGGCGCGGATGGCGTCCCGCAGGGCGTGGAGCGCCCGCTCCGGGTAGAGGGGGAACGCCCAGTCGCGCCGCGCCGCGACGGCGGCGTTGTGCAGGCCGAGGCGGGCCCGGACCAGGTCGGCTTCGGCGTCGGCGAGGGCGGCGAGGCCGGGCGGGGTGGCGGCGAGGGCCTCGTTGATCGCGTGGACCCGGCGGAACGCGGTGCGGCGGCGGGGCTTGTCGCGGTCGTCGTCCATGTGCCGCAGGAGGATGTCTTTTTCGGAAGCGAGCGGGCCGTCGAGCCCGGGGAGCCGGTCGAGGTTGTGCGGGCGGTGGTGTGCCCGCCATACTGCCCGGGTGACGGCGTCGCGGCCGTTGACGGGCACGGCGAAGTCGAGGTGCAGGTCGGCGGTGGCGAGGGCCATCGGGGCCAGCGTCTCCTGCCGCCAGGCCTGCCACCACGCCTCGGTGACCCGGTCGTACCGCCAGCCCCCGGTGCCGTGCACGAACAGTCCCACGTCCGGCCGGCGGCGGATCCAGGCGGTCATGAGCAGGGCCCGCGGGGCGAGGGTGACGGCGGGGTCGTCCGGGTCAAACGGCTCACCGTCGGCGGTGGTGAACAGCGGGGTCGAGTCGGCGAGGTCGGCGTAGACTCGCTCGCGCGGCCGCATCCAGCCGAGCTTCCACAGGGGCAGCTCGACGCGGAACGGCTCGGCCGACAGCGGCGCGATGCCCGCGCCCCGGCCGGCGGTGGCGACGGCGCGGTTGTAGTGGTCGACGCACGACGGGGCGTCGTGCAGGAGGCGGCCGAGCTCGTCGGCGAACCACGGCTCGGCGTGGAAGCGGGTGGCGTAGAACGCCTCGGCGGGGCGGCCGAGGAGCGGTTGCATCAGGGCGTGGAGGAGGGTGGTGAGGCGGTCGGCGAGGGTGGGGTCATCGGGATCAACGGGTGCGTCGTCGGGCGCTGCGGGCCCCCGGGGACGCGTAGCGTCCCGGCTATTTTGATCGTGATGAAGATGCTTGTGGAGCGGCGCGAGGTTGACGGCGACGCCGTCGGGCACGTCGTCTAGTTTCAACCGCACCGCCGGCTGGCAGCCGGTGGGAACGTCCACCCGGGCGGAGCCGAGGCGGGTGTGGCGGACGCTCAACCGGTCGCCTTCGCGGACGGGCAGGGTGAGGCGTGTCGCGTCCTGCACGTCCTGGTCGACCACGACGTGTCGCAGGGACACGTCGCTCGCCAGGCCCGCCGCCGCCATCGCGGCGTCGGCGACGAGGTACTTCGCGAGGATGCCCGGGTGCCACAGCCACGGCTGGTGCCCGGTCACGATCGGCTTGCCCCCAGCGAGGCGGGGCCAATCCCGCAGCGGCGGCTCGGCGTGCACCCGCATCAACCGGCTCAGCGCCCCGCCCGGCCGTTGCCCCCGAACCCCAGGCAGGGGTCGCCCTCCCCGTCGTTCGCGGTCCGCGCGCGGCCCGCCCCCGCCCCCGCCCCCACCGGCTCCGGCAGGCGGTCGGCGTACCGCTCCAGCTCGCGCTGGAAGACCTGGTGGTAGTGCGCCAGCCGCTGCTCGGGGTCGTCCAGCGGGCCGCCGAAGGAGCGGTTGGGGTCGTTGTAGATCAGCTTGATCGGCACCTCTCGGACCCGGTGCCCGGCGGCGGCGTGCTGGACCCAGAACTGCAGCGGGATCGCGTACCCGTCCACGCTCAGGTCCAGGTCCTTGAGCGCCGAGACGCGGTAGGCCTTGAACCCGCAGAACGCGTCGGTGATGTCGAGGTCGAGGCGGTCGTTGATCCAGCCGGTGATGGTCTCGTTGATCTTGCGGCGGTCCTCGGGCGGCGGGTCGCCGCTGGTCTCGCGGCAGAGGTAGCGGCTGCCCGAGAGCACGTCGGCGTCGCCCTCGAGCATCGCCTGCTCAAAGCGGGGCAGGGCCTCGGGCTCGTGCTGCTCGTCGCAGTCCATGGTGATCAGCCAGTCGTAGTCGTAGGTCTGCGACCAGCGGAACGCGTCGCGGATGGCCCGGCCGTAGCCGAGGTTGGTCCGGTGCCGGATCACGTCCACCGGCTGCATGGCGAGCAGCATGGGGGTGTAGTCGGTCGAGCCGTCGTCAATCACCAGCACGTCGCCGTCGGCGAAGTCGGCGATCTTGGCGATGACGTTTTGGATGTGCTTCTGCTCGTTGTAGACGGGGACGGCCACGAGGATGCGGGGCAGGCCGTGGGGCAGACATCGGGCGGAGACGGGAGGCATGAGCGGGCTCCGGGGGGGACACGCCAAGGTTAGGCGGGCGTGAGCGGGGGTTCTACGGTGGAGCGGGGGCGGGAAGTGGGTAGGGCGCGGGTGCGGGGTGCCACACCTCGCCGGCTTTGCGGCGATGTGTGCGAGCTTGGCGATGCAAGCCGTCACACATCCGCCCCGAGCGGCCGAGGTGTGGCACCCCATCGCTGGATCGTCGCCGAAGGCTGACGCCTGCCGCTAAACGGTGCTGTCGATCCGGCCGTTGGCGAGGTGGACCACCTCGTCGAAGCAGCGGCCGAGGCGGGCGGTGTCGTGGGTGGCGGTGACGACGGTGCGGCCGGCGTCGGCGAGCTCGGCGATGACGTGTTCGATGACGAGGCCGGTGTCGGTATCGACGGCGTTCCACGGCTCGTCGAGGAGGATGAGGTCGGCCTGCTGGACCAGGGCGCGGGCGAGGAGGGTGCGCTGCTGCTGGCCGCCGGAGAGCTGGCCGATCTGCCGGCGGGCGAGGTCGGCCAGGCCGAGGTGGGCCAGGGTGCGGTCGACCAGGTCGCGGTCGGCGGCGCGGGGCCGTTTGAGCCAGCCCAGGTGCATGTACCGGCCGGTCATGACCAGGCCGTGGACGGACAGGGGGAAGGCCCAGTCGAGGTCGGAGCGTTGGGGCAGGTAGGCGGTGCGGTGGTGGCAGGCCCCGACGGGGTTGCCGAAGACGCAGAGCGACCCGGCGGTGGGGCGGAGCAGGCCCGCGGCGAGCTTGAGCAGGGTGGACTTGCCCGCGCCGTTAGGCCCGACCAGGGCGACGCGGCGGCCGGGCGGGACGGTGAGCGAGGCGTCGACGAGCGCGGGGGCGGCGGCGTGGTCGTAGCGGAACGACGCGGCGTCGACGTTGAGGGCGGGTGTGCCGGGCACGGGGTCGGGGTGGCCGCGCCCGCCGTAGGGCAGCGGCGGGTAGCCGCAGTGGTGGTGGGAGTGGGGCGGCAGGTCAAGCGGCGGCGGGGCGGGGGTGGAGCCGGTGGCGGGGCCGGGGGCGGGGCCGGGGGTCATTGCAGGGCCCCGACGATCGCGTCGACGTTGTGCCGCATCATCGTGAGGTAGGTGTCGCCGTCGCTGCCCGCCGGGCCGAGCGAGTCGCTGTAGAGCGTCGCGACGACCTGGGCGTCGCCCTGCTCGGCGAGCCGCTCGGTGAGCTTCGGGCTGAGGATGTTCTCGACGAAGACGGCTTGGACGTCGGCGGCCCGCATCTCGTCGATGACGGCGGCCATCGCCGCGGCCGAGGGGTCGCCCGACGCGGTGGAGAACGCGCCCATCACGCTGATCACGGTGAAGCCGTACCGGTCGGCGAAGTAGCCGAAGGCGTCGTGCGTCGTGACGAGCTTGCGGCGGTCCTCCGGCAGGGCGGACACCCGCTGCACGACGTAGGCATCCAGGGCCCCGAGCTGATCTATATATAGATCGCGGTTCGCGGCGTACGCCTCGGCATGATCGGCGTCGGCGGCGGCCAACGCCTCGGCGACGACGCGGACCATGGCGATGGCGTTCCGCACGTCGTGCCAGGCGTGCGGGTCGGCGTCGCCGTCGCCGTGGTGGTGCCCGTGGTTGTGGCCGTGGTGATCCTCGTCGGCCGAATCCTCCTTTTGATCGGGGTGCCGCGGCCGGATCGTCCGCGTCAGGGTGACCACCTCCGCACCGCTCCCGCTGGCCCGGACCATCCCGTCGAGCCACGGCTCGAAGCCCAGGCCCACGGCAAACACCACGTCCGCCTCCGCGACGGTGATGCTGTCGCGGGCGGTGGGGTCGTAGGTGTGGGCGTCGCCGTCGGGCCCGACCAGGACCGTGAGGTCGAGGTGCTCCCCGCCGATTTGCCGCACGAGGTCGCCGACGATGCTACAGGTGGCGACGACGCGCAGCGGCCCTTCGCCGCGGCCCCGCGGCGCGTCGCCCCGGCCACACGCGGCGAGTGTCAGGCAGGCGAGGAGCAACAGCAGCCGGGCCGACCCGGGCGTGGGGAGGATGAGGTGACCCATGACGAGACTAGGTGGCGCGGAAACGGGGCGGATGGGGATGTGATAATACGTTATCACCGGCCGGGGGTAGCCGTCAAGCGGCCGGTTGAGGTCGATGCTACGAGCGGACTGACCGGCTAAATCTCGTGCCGCGGCCGGTCGGCCCCGTGTCCGTGGTGGGTTTAGAGCTTGTTGCACAACCGGCTTGGAGGGTTGTTGGTGGGGCGGGCTTCCAGCCTGCCGTTGGCCCAAGGGGCCAAATCCGCGGTCTACAGGTTCGGGCTGCGCCCGAAGGCTGGCAGGAAGCAAGCCCCACCGAGCCCGAAGGCAGGCTGGGAGCCCGCCCCACCGAGGCCGTGAAACAGGCTCTTGCTCCGGTCAAGGTTTGACAATCTTCATCGGCTGCTCACATTGGCCGATAGGCGGCGGGGGGTTAGACCGCGGCCGATGGCATCCGCCGGGTCAGCAAGTTCCTTGGGGAGCGACGCAGATGAGCATTGCAACGACATCGACATCGACATCGACCGCGGCGGTGGCGGGTCGCGGCGAGCGGCGGCGGGCCGTGCCCTTCGAGCCCGCGCGGGTCGACCTCGTGCACGGCCTGTCGATGCGGCTGACACTTGCGCTGCTCGGGGTCGTCGCCCTGCTGGTGTGCCTCGCGGGGTTCGAGGGCAAGGCGGACGTCTTCTTCGACGAGGGCCACTGGGTCCGCCGCACGCTGACGCGGAGCTTCCGCTTCCGTGGCGAGTCGACGGTGCCGGCGTGGTTCAGCAGCGGGATCCTGTGGACCAGCGCCCTGCTGCTTGGGGCGGTCGCGGCGCTGCGGCAGGTTTGGGGCCTCGGCCGCGTCCTGCCGTGGGCATTCCTGGCGGCCGTGTTCTTCTACCTCTCCGCCGACGAGGCGCTGTCGTGGCACGAGCTGACCAACCACCCGGCCGAAAGCATCGTCGCCCGGCGCGGGGTGTTCCTCTTCGGGTGGGTCGTCTTCGGCCTGGCGTTCGTCGGCGTGATCGGCGTGCTGTGCCTGCCGTGGCTGATCCGCCTGCCCCGGCGGACGGCCGTGCTCATGGCCGTGTCGGGCGCGGTCTTCGTCGGCGGGGCGGTCGGTATCGAGATGCTCGGCAGCCTCGTCCGCACGTCCGACCTCCCCGCCCGGTGGACGCTGTACGAGCTGTCGCAGATCGCCGAGGAGACCTGCGAGATGCTCGGCGTGGTGCTGTTCCTGCACGCCCTGACGACGTACCTGATCGCGCTCGTGGTCGAGGCACCGGTGTCGGCGAAAGCGAACGCGTCTTAGCCCGGCCGCCTGCGGCCGTCGTGCCCGCTGGTCGAAAGGGCACTGCGGCCGCAAGCGGCCGGGCTAAGGGCCGTTTTCACAGCATGGCCCCGCCGGCGGCGGCGACCTCACCGCGCCCAGGAGCCGAGCGGCCGCACCGGGCCGCCGCCTCCCGGCGCGGCCTCGCCGCGTGCTTGGTCCGCCTGCGGGAGCAGGTCGACGGCGATGCGGAGCGTCCCGCGTGCCGGTGCGGTGAGGTCGATGTCGATGCGTTGCAGGCCGGGGTTGGGCTCGTCGTACGGCGCGTGCGGGCCGAGCGGGGTGGCGGTCATCGCCGCGTCGCCCGGCTCGACCAGTGATAGGCGAAGGCATCGGCCGTCCTGGCGCAGCGTGGCTCCGCCGCCGCCGATCTCGACCGCAGCGCGGGTCATCATGGTCCAGCGGACCGCGGTGCCCGGGGCAAGGCCGTCCAGTTCGTCCTGCACCCGCACGACGCCCGTGGGGCCGAAGGTGAACCCGCGGGTGACGCGGCCGGCCCGGTCCGCAAAGAGCGGGGTGAGGTCGTAGGTCACCCACGATGCCCCGGGGTGGCCGCAGAACCCGGTGACGGCGGCGTGGCCGGCGACGCGGTGGAGTTGGCCGTCGAGGGTGAGCACGTTATGGCTGTGGTTGTTGAGGCGGAAGACGTGCCAGCGTTCGGACGACTGCTCACGGTCCCAGATCTTCACGCCCTTGGACTCGAGCGAGTGGTAATCCTGCAGGCCGAGGTCGACGGCCCAACGGACGCCGTGAGCTTCGTAGACGAACCCGCTGCCGTCCATGTGGCCGTGGTTGCGGTCGGGGCTGCCGCCGGCGGTGGCGAGGTAGGCGGCGTCGGGATCGTCCCAGGCGGTGCGGAAGGTGGCGACGGGCACCTCGCCGGTGCCGTGGTAGGCGGTGGGCAGCGCCTCTGTGGCGCTCGGCGTCGCGCTGCCATCGAGCCCCGGCCACCACACCGCGGCAAGCGGTAGCAGCCGGGCGCTGACCATCTCCGTCGGCCAAGGCGGCTGGGCGTGAAGCCGCGCCAGCTCACTCAGCCCCGTCTCCCGGGCGAACCAGCCGAAGGTCGGCGAGTGGTCGCCCGTCTCCCGACCGTCGGCGTAGTTGAACGTCCGCCCGGTCGGTCCCGCCGCGTGCAGCATGAACGCCCCGCTCTGCACGAAGCTCGCAAACCCCGGGTCGTCGCTCAGGCCCAGGTCCCCGCCCGTCGCGTGCCGCAGCGCCTCGATGAGCAGCACCTGGAACGACGTGCCGTAGTGCCAGTACATCGGCCCCTCGGGGTACACGCCGTTGGGCCCGTAGCACCGCAGCACCTCGGCGTTGTGCTCGGCCGCCAACGCGAGCCATTGCGCCAGCAGCCCCGGCTCCTCGTCCGCCAACGCCAGCGAGCCAAGCACCCCGCCCGCGTAGCTCACCGAGTTCCAGTTGTTCGCGCACGTCAGGTACCACGGCACCGCCTCACCCGCTACCGCCCCCGGAAGCGGAAGCGGCGGGACCAGCGCGTACGACACCATCGCCCGGCGGATCGCCCCCCGCGTCTCGGGCGCGAGTTCGTCGTAGAGCCAGTCGTACACGAACGACAGACCCACGGCCATCTCCGCCGCGTCGAGGAACACCTCCGCCGCGTTCCAGTTGTGGAACGAGCACACCGCGTGGGCCTCCCGCTCGACCCGCTCGAGGTACCGACCGTCCCCGGTGAGGCGGTACACGAAGCTCAGCAGCAGGTTCCGCCGCAGCGCCTCGCGCGACACATCGAGCAGACGGCGGCCGATTTTCAGATACGTCACCGGGGCAACGTGGAGGAAGTGATCCGCCTGCCCGCAGAGGTGAAGCAGCAGGCCGTCAAGCCCCGCGTCCCGTAGCCGCGCGTGGCGGAGCCGGTCCCAAAAACCGGCGTCGACAAGCAGGCGCGGGCGCTGCAAGCGGACCACAGGCGTCGGCGGCCCGGCGTCGCCACCGCCAGTGGGTACAGGGGGTAAGGGGGTAGCCATCGACTGATCCGTTTTAAAAACAGCGGCGCAAACACTTGAGCGACCCCGATGCCGCCGCCCGACTCCGTATCCCCGCCATCTCCGCAGCGTAACCGAACCGCCCGTGCCGCCGCACCCGTTGCCGCCGTCCGCCCGGAGGTTCACTCGGCCCGTTGAGCCGCGGAGCGGAGGTAGGTTTGGTAGAGGCGCGAGGTCACGGGGCCGGCGGCGGCGTCGGCGATGGCGTGGCCGTCGATGGCGGTGACGGCGGTGACCTCGCTCGTCGTGCCGCAGATGAACACCTCGTCGGCGGCGAGCATCTCGCTGGGGGTGAACGGCTGTTCGTGTACCGGGATCGAGAGCTCCCCGGCCAGCCGCAGGACGGCGAGGCGGGTGACGCCGCCGAGGACCCAGCCGTCGTCGGGGTGGGTCAACAGCTCGCCGCCGCGGACGATCATGAGGTTGGTCGTGCTGCCCTCGGTGACGTGGATCGCGTCGGTCCCGGGCTTGGCGCGGCAGAAGACGGCCTCGCCCGCGCCGGCGGCGTGGGCCCTGCTCCGCGCCAGCGAATTGGGTAAGAGCATCAGCGACTTGATCCAGCATTGCGTCCAGCGGGTGTCCTCGACCGTGACGGCGGTGGTGGTGGGGGCGGCGGCGTCGCGCGGGGCGGTGGGGGCGGGGTGAGCGGGGTAGGCGAGGATGAGGACGGTAGGGTCGGGGGCGTCGGGCGGGTCGGGGATGAGGTGGCTGCGGGTCGCGGGGCCACGGGTGACCTGCCAGTAGACCTTGGCGTCGGCGAGGCCGGTCCGTTGCACGAGTTCGTCGCTGGCGGCGGCGAGGGCGTCGACGTCGACGCCGTGGAGGTCGATGCCGGCGAGGCTGCGGCCGAGGCGGGCGGTGTGGTCTGGCATGGCGAACGCCCGGCCGGCGTAGTAGCGCAGGACCTCGTACACCCCGTCGCCGAAGAGCGTCCCGCGGTCCTCGACCGAGAGCGTCGCGTCGGAGTAGGGCAGGTAGGTGCCGTTGAGGTAGACGGTCGGGGCGGCGTGGGGCATGGGGGGATGATATGAGGAGCAAGCCGGGGTCACGCGAAGGCGCAAAGGGCCGCCAAGGGCGCGACAAATCATGCGGTTCCTGCCTGTGTTTCGTGCATATGCGGGGGTGCCACACCTCGCCGCTTCGGGCGATGTGTGCGGGCTGTCATGATGCCACATGCCTTGGGAAGCGGCACACATCGCCGCGAAGCCGGCGAGGTGTGGCACCCGGCACCATCGCCACCTTTGCGGCCCTTTGCGCCTTCGCGTGACACCCGCCTTTTAGTTAGCCCACACGCCCAAGTCCACGAGCTGCCGCGTTACCATGCCGGCCCAGTCGCGGTTGGCGGCGGGGCTGGCGGGCGAGGGGTGCAGGACGCTGCCGACGCGGGTGGCGGTGTCGCCCGCCGCGGCGAGGACCCGCTGCGCCCGCGCCTCGGCGAACTTGCCGACGCCGATAACCCATTCGGGTTGCAGCGTCCCGATCACCCGGCCCAGGTGCGCGTCGCACGCCGCCTCCAGCGGCTCACGCTCGGCGGCGGGCAGCTTGTCCGGCGTCCGGTTCCGCCCGCTGTCCTCCATGAACACCAACGGGCAGTAGTTCGCCACGAAGTGCCCGCCCGCTTCCCCGGCGAAGAACGCCTCGGGCGTCCCAAACCGCTCGGCGAACAGGCCCCACAGCCGCCGGCCCGACACCTCCGACCGCGTGCACGCCAGCCCCTGTACCGGGCGCTTGGGGTGCCCGTCCGGCGGGGGGGTGACGGGCGCGTCGAGGCGCATCCAGTCCCGCACGGCCGCGACCTCGCCAAAGGGCACGCCGGTCTGGGCCATGCCCCAGGGCCCGGGGTTCATCCCGAGGAATACCACCCGCCGCGGCCCGTCCGCGTACCGCCGCAGGTACGCCTCGTGCATCGGCCAGGCGAACGCCAGCGGGTTGCCCACGTGCGTCACCGGCTCGCCAAACCGCAGCGTGTCTACGGCGCCGGACAGCTCCCGGGCGGCGGCGATGAGACGGTCGGCGGTGGGCATGAGGGATCGGGGATCAGGGACCGGGGATCAGGGGCCGGAACAAGAGAAGCCGGCAGAGGGTAGGGCTAGAAGCGCGGCATACCCGCCCACCTCGGGCGGGTTGCACCGACCGTGGCAGAGGCGTCTTGTCGGTGTCCGAACACGGGCAAGATGCCTGTGCCGCTGTCAGACCCTTCGCCTACGGCGAACACAGGCAAGATGCCTGTGCCACTGCCGAACCCCGAACCCTCACCTCACTCCGCCTGCACCAGCAGGCTCAGCACCTGGTACGGGCCGAAGGCGACGTCGATGGTCTCGCCGGACGGTTCGCCGAGGCGGTCGCCCTTGAGGTTAACGGGGGTGGCGGACATGCCCACGTCGAAGAGCAGGCGGGCGGTGCCGCGGCGGCCGAGCGTCTCGTGGAGGCGGAGGACCCAGCGGGTGGGGGCGCCCTTCGCCCCGGTGTCGAGGGGCTTGGCCCAGGCGGGGACGAGGCTCTCGCCCCCGTCGATGGCGAGCAGCCCCGCGTCGCGGGGCCGGCCGGTGTACGGGACCGCCGGGGTGTACAGCGCGTCGGCCAGCGCCGCGGGGTTTTCCTCCCGCGGCAGGTCGGCCGAGTACCGCCCGAGGCACAGGCGGATGGTGTGCTTGCCCAGGTCGGCCAGGTCCAGGCCCCCCGCCTCGATGCTGTAGTGCCCCCCGCCGCGGTTGCTCGGCGTGACCTTGCAGGACCGCAGCAGCGAGAGGTGCAGCAGCCCGTCGAGGCAGCCGAAGCCGTACTTGGCCTCGGTGATGAGCATCGCCCCGTCGCGCTCGGTGTCGTCGGCGACGGCGGCCCAGCGTGAGCCGGGCACCTCGAACATCGCATCGGTGGCGAGCGGGCCGGACAACTGCGGGCGCAGCGCGCTGCCGTAGGGTGCCCCGAAGCGGGCGTTCTTCCCGTGGTACCGCGTCGGCACCGCAAGCTTGAGCAGGGTCTGCGGCTCGTGCCAATCGACCTCCATCTCAACGTGCAGCAGCGGGCTGCCCGGGCGGAGGCGGTAGCGGATCGTCGCGGTGCTCTTCTCGCCGATGGCGCGGCGGAAGGTGACCGTGGGCGTCAGCACGTCGGACGTGTCGAGTTCGCCCTCCGCCTCGCTCTCGACGACGTGGCCGTTGGCCAGGGTTGCGCGGTCGATGTCCCACGCGTCGTAGTTCGCGGGGTGGTCGGGGAAGGTCCACAGCGAGCACGCCGGGGCGGCCAAGGCCACCTCCTGGTCGTTGACCCACATCGAGGTGACCTCGCCGCGGCCGTTGAACTCCACGGCACACAGGCCGTTGTCCAGCGAATGGGCCTTGGCCAGCACCGGGGCGGGCGTGACCCGGCGCGACTCGTCCAGCTCGATGCCCGCCAGCGGCGGCAGCGCGTACAACGCGTCGCCGTGCCGCACCGTCCGCGCCACCGGCAGCGGGTTGAACAGGCACGCGGTTTTCTCACCCGATCCGCCCGACGGGCCCGCGTCGAGCTCCCCCCGCGCGTGGTCGGCCGTGTCCGCCGCGATCGCCTCGAGCTCGGGCACGTGCTCGTCGTACACCTCGCGGATCGAGCTGCCCGGGATGTAGTCGTGGAACTGGGCAAACACCACCCGCTTCCACGCCGCCTCGTCCACCGGCCCGCCGGCGGTGACGCACCGCACCGCCTCCCACGCCTGAAGCCCCCGCTCCGCGGCGCGGAACGCCGCCTTGAGGTTGCCGTGCGACGTCTGCACCCCGCGGTGGTACTCGAGGTACATCTCCCCCTGCCACGCGGGCAGGTCGTCGCGCCGCTCGGCCATGCGGTCGAAGAAACCCTCGATCGTGCCCCACCGGGTCCGGGGCACCCCGGCGAGGTCCGCTTGCCGCCTCGCCCGCTCGCACATCGCCTCGTTCACCCCGCCCCCGCCGTCGCCGTAGCCCGAGGGCAGCAGCGCCTCGGGGTGCACCGCCGCCTGCCGGTGCTGGTCGGCGGTGTGGATCAGCTCCGCGGGGGTAATTGTGCCGTTGTAGCCCGACCAGGTGAGGTGGGCCAGCACCTCGGACCCGTCGTTGCCCCGCCACTTGAAGCTGCTGTAGGGGAACTGCGTCGCGCTGCTCCAGTGCATCTTGGTCGTGTAGAAATACGGCACGCCGAAGCCCGCCATCAGCGTCGGCAGCACGCCGGTGTACCCGAACACGTCGGGGATCCACACGACGCTCGAGGGCTTGCCGCCGCGGAGCTCCTTGAACCCCGCCTGCCCGAGCTCGAACGCCCGGACCAGCGCCTCGCCGCAGGGAAGCTGCGTGTCGGACTCGACGTACGTCGCCCCGGTCGCTTCCCATCGCCCGGCTTTGATCGCGCCGCGGACCCGGTCGAGCAGGGCCGGGTCCCGCCGCCCGACCGCCTCGTAGCTCGCCGGCTGCGAATAGCCGAAGGTCATCTCGGGGTAGCGGTCCTGCACCGCCAGGGCGTTGGCAAAAGAGTGCACCGCCTTGAAGTCGCCGACGCGCTCGGGCCAGAGCCAGACCAGGTCGATGTGGGCGTGCCCGGTGAGGGTGACGTCGATCGTGTCGCTGGCCGCGGTGAGCTCGGCGTAGAGCGGGGCGAGGGCGTCGCTGAGCGCAGCCGGGCCGTCGGTCTCGTACGCGTCGACGGCCAGGTCGAGCCGGTCGATCAGCCGGCGGAACGACGGCGCGACGACCTCGATGCCGCGGCGGAAGCCCGAGTTGCTGGGCAGGTCGCTGCCGATGGGGTAGCCCGCCTTGTGCTGGGCGAGGGCGAGTTGGAGCAGGACCTCCAGGTCGAAGTAGGCCCGCCAGTGCGCCTCGTCGCGGGTGGCGAGGAACGCGCCGGCGAATACGCTGCCCCCGTCGCTGATGCCCTGCGACTCGCCGCTGACCCAGATGCCGGTGCGGCAGCAGGCCGACTCGATGAGCAGCTCGCCGCTCTTGGTGGTAAGCGCGTCGGGCAGGGGGGCGTAGTGGTGGCCGGGGTCGAGGCCGTAGAGGGCGACGTCATCGTGGTAAACCGTGGCCTCGGCCTGGTCGCGCCAGACGAGGTAGCGGCCCGCGGAAGCCCCGCCACCGGCCCCGCCACCGCCGCCACCCGAAGCCGCGGGCACCGTCACCTTCCACCAGCACTGGTCGAACATCGTGCCCCAGACGTGGGGGCGGCCGGTCACCGGCGTGAACGACAGCCCGGCCGCGTCGGCGAGCGGGCGGTGCTCACGGGTCGGCGTCGACTGCCGCACGTCCAGCGGCGTGGGGTCGACGGTCCAGATGTGCTTCTCGATCCGCTGCATCGCATGGTGGAGGCGGGCGGGCAGGAACTGCTGGAATGCGGTGCGTGGGATCACGGGGCGGGCTCTCGGGCGGGCGGCGGGTGGGCGAGGTGAGGGCGGAGCGTGGCGGGGGCGGGGCGCTGGATCGGGGATGATAAAGAGTTCACGCCCCGCCGCGCCGCAGGTGCTCCCGGACCACCGCCTCGGCCGCGTCGGCGAGCAGCGACGCGGCGCGGCGCATCGACTCGGCGGGCGACAGCCCCGGCCCAATCTCCCGCACCCCCGCCAGGCCGAGCGACGCCGCATCCAGCCCCGCCTCCGCCCGGCCGACCAGCGCCCACACCGCCACCCCACTTCCCGGGCCTCCCCCCGGAACGCCCCCCCCGGGAGCGTCCCCCGCCGCCGCCGCCACCCCCGACACCGCCTTGCCCGACAGCGTCTGCCCGTCCAGCTTCCCCTCGCCCGTCAGGCAGATGTCGCACCCCGCGACCCGCTCGCGGAACCGCAGCGCCTCCAGCACCAAGCCGATGCCCGGTCGCAGCGCCGCCCCGCAGAACGCCACCAGCCCGCCGCCCAGACCGCCCGCCGCGCCCGCCCCCGGCAGCGACTCGATCTCCATCCCGTGCCGCCCCCGCAGCACCGCCGCCAGGTGCGCCAACCCCCGGTCCAGCCGCTCGACCTGCCCGGGCGTCGCCCCCTTCTGCGGGCCGTACACCGCCGCCGCCCCGCGAAGCCCCGTCAGCGGGTTCGTCACGTCGCATGCCGCCGTCACCCCCACCCCCGCCACCCCCGCCACCCTGGTCAGCCGCGGGTCCCGCCCCGTGAAATCGATCTCCCGCACCGCTTCAAGCGCCCCGTCCACCGGCAACAGCCCCACGTCCCGGCCCGCCGCGTCGCGGAACCGCACCCCCAGCGCCGCCGCCATCCCCAACCCCCCGTCGCACGTCGCGCTGCCGCCCAACCCGACGATCAACCGCCGACACCCCGCCCCCAGCGCCGCGTTGACGAGCTCGCCCACGCCGAACGTCGTCGTCCGCGTCGGGTCACGCCGATCCTCCGGCACCAGCGTCAGCCCCGCCGCCTCGCTCATCGCAATCGCCGCGGTCCCGTCCGGCAGCTCCGCCCACCGCGCCGCCACCGGCTCGCCCAGAGGCCCCGTCACCTCCACCGTGTGCAACACCCCGCCCCCCGCCGCGTGCATCGCCTCCACAAACCCCTCGCCCCCGTCCGACACCGGGCACACATCGACCTCCACCCCCCCCGCCCCCCCGCCAACCGCCCGCCGACACCCCGCCTCCATCGCCCCCGCCGCCTCCGCCGCGCTCAACGACCCCTTGAAACTATCCGGTGCAACCATGATCCGCATCCTTCTATATAACCCCCACCCGCCGACCCCCGCAACCATCAGAGCCGGGAGCGTCAGCGACCGGTCTTCCCGCGTCGAGAGTGCCGACCGGTCGCTTACGCTCCCGGCTCTAAAGGATCAATCCCCCTACCCCCGGCGTGCCCTCTCGCCATACGATCCGCCGAGTACGAGTACGAGTACGAGTACGAGTACGAGTGCGAGTGCGAGTGCGAACGAGAGTGCGAATCGAGTGCGAGTTCCGCCGCCGCCGCCGAGGACGAGTACGAAGTACGAGTACGATTCCAAGTCCCTAAGTCCCTAAGTCCCTAAGTCCCTCGATTTCCCCGTGCTCCGCGAACTGCACATCACCCACCTCGCCGTCATCGAAGACGCCACCGTCGTCTTCGCCCCGGGCCTCAACGTCTTCACCGGCCAGACCGGCGCGGGCAAGTCCCTGGTCATCGGCGCGTTCGAGGCCCTGCTGGGCCTCCGCAAGGCCAACGACATGATCCGCCCCGGCGCGGACGAAGCCCGCATCTCGGGCCTCTTCGAGACCCCCGCCCACCCCGACGCCGCGGCCGCCCTGTCCGACGCCCTCGACCAGACGCTCGAGCCCGGCGACGAGCTGCTCATCACCCGCAAGCTCTTCGCCTCGGGCCGCTCTTCCCTGTCGGTCAACGGCCAGCCCGCCACCGCCGCGATGATGCGCCGCGCCGCGGAGCTGCTGGTCGATATCCACGGCCAGCACGACCACCAGCACCTGCTCAAGCCGAGCAACCAGCTCGCCATCCTCGACACCTTCGCCGGGTGCGGCGACGACCGGGCCGGCTTCGCCGAGGCGTTCGGCAAGCTGCGCGAGCTGCGTGACCGCAAGGCCGAGCTGGCAGCGTCGACGACGCTGCGTCGGCAGCAGCTCGAGCTGTACGAGTTCCAGGCGGGCGAGGTCGACGCGGCCGAGCCGCAGCTGGGCGAGTTTCCCGAGCTACGGGCGCGGGAGACGGTGCTGGGCAGCCTCCGCAAGATCCAGGCCGAGGCCGGCCACGCCTACGCCGCGCTCTACGACGCCGACGGCTCCGCCACCGAGCGGCTGCAGGCCATCGCCCACGTGCTCATCGACCTGGCCGAGCTCGACGGCGACCTCGCCGACGTCGCCGAGCAGGTCCGCACCGCGACGCTGTCGCTGCAGGAGGCGTCGTACGACCTCAGCCGCTACCTCGACCGCCTCGAGCACGACCCCGAGGAGGCGGCCGAGGTCGCCGAACGGCTGAACATCCTCAACCGCCTGATCCAGAAGTACGGCGACGCCGCGCGATCCGAGGACCCCGTAGAAGCGGTGCTGAACTTCCGGGGGCAGTTGCAGGAGCAGATCGACGAGCTCCGCGGGCAGGACAGCGACCTGTCGTCGGTGGACCGGCAGATCGCCGCGCTCGAGGCGGACCTGCAGCGCCACGGCGAGGCGCTGACCGAGGCGCGGACGGCCGCGGGCCAGCGGCTCGCGCCGCTGGTGGTGCAGCAGCTTGCCGAGCTGGGCATGGGCGAGGCGGAGTTCGCGGTCGAGCTTGGCCGGCGTGACGACTCGCCCGCCGGGTTCGACGCGGTGGAGTTCACCGTGCGGACCAACCCCGGCCAGGACGCCCGCCCGCTCCGCCAGATCGCCTCGGGCGGCGAGCTGTCCCGCGTGATGCTGGCGCTCAAGTCGATCCTGTCGGGCGGCGCGATTACCGGGGCCGCAGACGCTTCCGGGGCCGGCGGGGGGATCAGCGTGCTGGTCTTCGACGAGATCGACGCGAACATCGGCGGCCGCCTCGGCAGCGTGATCGGCAACAAGCTCCGCGCCCTCGCCGTCCCAGTCGGGCCGTCCGCGGCCCGCGGTCCCGGCCCCGAAACGAGGGGCCACCAGGTTCTCTGTATCACCCACCTCCCCCAGATCGCCGCCTACGCCGACCGCCACTTCCACATCGTTAAACAGGTCGTCGGCACCGGCAAGACCCGCACCACCAAAACCACCGTCGGCGTCCTCGAGGGCGACGCCCGCGTCGAGGAACTCGCCGAGATGATGGCCGGCACCAAGGTCACCCCCACCAGCCGCAAACAGGCCAAAGAACTGCTCGCCGCCGCGGGGTGAGCGTCAAGAAGAGTTGAGTAGCTCGGATGGATCGGATGTATCGGATCAAGTTAAACTCAGGATTATCCATGTAACGCGAGCTTCGGAGATAGCGTATCGCTAAAACGCTAAGATGAACTATCAAAAAGTGGACTCCCTTTATGCGCCACTGCGTGTTGGCGGTAAGCTCAAAAGAGACTCTCCATCAACGTCTAACACGCGGAGACGCCATAACATTCAGAAGATCAATCACCCGTTTCCTCGGCCTTTCTTGGCGTCTTTCATCCTTGGCGTCTTGGCGATAACACTCTCTGCAGATTCTAAGAATTTTAAATCGGTGAACTTCTCCGAAACCATCCGATCGATCCGATCCATCCGAGCAAAACCCTTCACGATCCCAGCTTCGCCAAATCGTCGCGGATGCCGGCCTTCGATGCGTTGCCCGCCTCGTCGTGCGGGTGCACCTTCTGGTGCAGGTGCAAGTCCTTCAACGCCGGGTTCAATTCGGTCAGGTCGTCCTGTGGGTGGTACCCCAGGAGCTCGCGGGTCTCGGCCAGGTCCAGCCGCTTGAAGCTGTTGTCGCTCAGGCCGTGCACGATGGCGAAGCTCAACTTCGTGTCGTCGATGCACCGGCAGAACAGCTGCGTCATGTCCCGAGGCGAGATGTACGCGTCGAGCATCGGCAGGCTCCCCTCGTCCTGCGCCTTTTCCAGCGGCTGGAACGCGCAGATCCGCACCGCGATCACCGACAGCCCCTGCTGCTCGGCCATGTATCGGCCCATCGCCTCGCCGAAGCACTTTGTCACGCCGTACAAGTCCCCAGGGTTCACCGGGTTGTCCGCCATCACCTGCCGGTCCGCCGGGTAGCCCGACACCGCGTGGATCGACGAGGCGAAGATCAGCCGCCGACACCCCGCCGCCTTCGCCGCGACCATCGTGTTGTACGTCCCCTCGACGTTGATCGCCTTGAGCACGTCCCACGTCGCCGAGGGGCTCGGCTCCCCCGCGAGGTGCAGCACCGTATCGACCCCGTCGCACGCCCTCTTGATCGACGCGAGGTCGGTGATGTCGCCCTGCACCACCTCCCCGAAGCCGCGGATCGGCTCCGCCTCCTCCTCGGGGTGGTACACCATCAGCCGCAGGTCGTACCGCTCGTGAGCGAGCTTCGCGAACTCGGTCCCGATGTTGCCGCCCGCGCCGGTGACAAGGACCTTGCGCTTCGCGCCGCCGCCCCCGTCGGCTGAGGCGTCGGAGGCGTCGGGCTGAAGACTGTCGATGAGGGTGAAGGAGTCGGCCATGGCCGATGCTAGCCGGGGGCCACGGGTTTGGCCGGGTCGTCCCAGTAGCTGGTGAGCGCTTTGGTCGCATCATCACGCGTGCTTTCTTCCTCGGCATGATCCGCTACGCATCGCAGGAAACGCACGACCGCCTCCGTCTGCCGCCTGTTCAACGTTGCATATCGTTCCAGGTCGTAGCCGCGCAAAGGGTTCTTTCCACCCTTCGAAAGCTGCAGCGTCCAGATAATTTCATCGGCAGCCAGAGAGTCGGCAGCTTCACCACCCCGCAGCCACCACGTCATGTACGCCGGCAGGTAATACCGCCAGCCGATGGGATCGAGGAACGCCATCCCGCCTATCCCACAGATTTCGGCCAAGTCCGCGTGCGGCACGTCCTCCCACCGGTGGTCCACGTCCAGCTTCCGCGCCGCCGCCCGTGCGGCCGATCCCTCATAGTTGTCGATCGGCACCGTCTCGTGCAGCGACACCCCGCCCGTGCGGGTCACGCCGCGGAACGCCTCGGCAATCGCTTGAAGTGCCCGCTCCCGGGCGGCGGGGCGATCGTCGATGCGGGCCGACCATTCGAGAAACGAAGGCGGAATCATCGCCGCAGCATAGCGCCGTGGCGGACGCTTCTGATGATCACAGTTGAGCCCGCGACCTCATAAAAGATGCCGTAGTTCGTAAAGTGGTGGATCGGCAGCCGGCGGTACTCACGCTCCGTCCCGAAGCGATGGTCCTGCGGGGAGCCGATGCGCGGCATCTCGTCAAGCGTTTCCAGATGCTCCTCAAACTGACGTACCAGTCGCTCAGCTGCGGCCGGCTGTCTGCCGGCGATGTCCTCGACGATGCCCCGAAGCTCATCCATCGCTTCCGGGGTGCGGAGAACTTCGTATCTCATCAATCTTCAGGCCGGTTGCCGCGCCGACTTCTCCGCGATGACCCGCCGGAGTTCCGCGATATCTTCGGGCGTAAACGGCTTCGCCTCGCTCTTCTGCGACCACGCCACCGCCTCCCACAGGATCGCATCGTGCACGAGCCCCTCGAGGTACGCCTCAACGCTCTGGCCCCGCTGCTTCGCGCCCTTCTGGAGGTGGTCCAGTTCCTGCCAGTGCAGGTCGATATCGAGCTTCATGCTGTACTCCTCGCGGTGTCACATCCCGCCGACGGTCAGCGGCGTCGGCTGCGGCCTCACCCGGTGCGTCGGCTCGACGGTGATCCCCAGGGGCCGACGCAGCCCGTTGGGCCCGACCGGCGGGATGCCGTCGTTGTCGATGATCCGCTGGATCGCCATCACCCCCTCGATGAGCGTCTCGGGACGCGGCGGGCAGCCGGGGACGTACACGTCCACCGGGATGAACTGGTCGACGCCCTGCACGGTGGCGTAGGTGTCGAAGATGCCGCCGGTCGACGCGCACGCCCCCATCGAGATGCACCACTTCGGCTCGGTCATCTGCAGATAGATCCGCTGCAGCACCGGCAGCATCTTCACGCTCACCCGGCCCGCCACGATCATCAGGTCCGCCTGCCGCGGGCTGAACCGCATCACCTCGGCCCCGAACCGCGCCAGGTCGAACCGCGACGACGCCGTCGCCATCAGCTCGATCCCGCAGCACGCCGTGGCGAACGGCATCGGCCACACCGACGACCGCCGGGCCCAGTTGATGACCTTCTGCAACTGCGTCGTCAAGACGCCCTCGGCGGGAAACGCGGCTTCGATGCCCATGGCGTGTTCAGGGTTCGGGGATCAGGGACCGGGGATCGGGGCACGTGCCGCGACCGTTCACAGATGATAGCGGGGCGGTCACCCGCTTCATCGGCGCATCGGGCGATCCGTCGGACTCGGATACCCGTCTCGGTGAGCGTGACGAAGCAACCGGGCAGTCGCGCCACGATCGCCGGCCAAGCACTCAATCGACGTGCGGTCCGCTCGTGTTCCACCAGCCGCGGCAGGCGGATCAACACGACCCCCGGGGCCGCGATACGGTGGAGGAAGACGAGGTCGCCGAAGTCCTTGTCTGAGGTCAGGACGCATTGCCCCCGTTCGGCCGCCCTGAGCAGAAGGTCCAGATCGGCCATGGCAGGGGGCAGGCTGTTGGCGGACACCACCTCGTGCCCCGCGTCCCGCAGAAACGCCGCGATGTCGTTAGAGATGTTGGCGTCGGCCAAACACTTCAAGCCGCGTCCACCAGGTCATCCCGGCGGACCACCGCGGCGGCGTAGGCCAAAGCCGCCGGCAGATGCTCCGGCTTCAATGCCGGGTACTGCTGCAGGAGCGTCTCCGCGCCGTCCCCCGCGGCAAGCCGTTCAAGCACAAACTCCACCGTGAGCCGCGTCCCCTTGAAGGTCGGCTTACCCGTCATCACCCCCGGCGTTCGCTCGATGTGGTCCTGCCAGTCCATGCCGACACCCACAGGTTCGTCGGACTGTACCCCGTGAGGGCGTGTTCCTGAGCGAGCACGAAAGCAACGCCCCCGCTTGCGTCCCCCAAGCGCCTCTAACTCACCTTCAAGCGGTCGGTGCTGTGTGAGGCCAACGGCGTCCCGCTGGCGGTGGCGATCGACGGGGCCAACCGCCACGACGTCCCCAAACACCCGCCGCCGCAACAACCGCAGATCCACCGGCACCAGCACCGCCAGCAGCGCCGTGCACAACCCCGCCGCCGCCGCGAGGTGCCACGTCATCCGCCCCTCCACCAGCAGCCAACGCAGCCCCTCGGCCAAATGGTGCAACGGGTTCACCGCCGCCACCGCCCCCAGCGCCACGCCGCCCCATCCCCCGACCTCCGGCAGCGGGAAGTACGTGCTGCTCACGAAGCTCACCGGCAGGATCACCAGGAAAAACGGCAGCGACATGTGATCAATCGTCGGCACCACCGCCGTGAACAACAACCCCACCGAAGCGAACGACAACGCCGCCAGCCACACCAGCGGCAGCGCCACGACCAGCCACCCCATGTGCAACTCCACCCACCCGAAGAGCCCGAACCCCCCGAGCACCACCCCCACCGTCGCCGCGTATCCCGTCGCCAGCGTCGCCGCCCACATCGCCTCGCCCCACACCACGTGCTCCAGCCGCACCTGCGTCGTCAACTGCCCCTCCCACGACTTCTGATAGTGCATCCGGATAAACGCCGCGAACAACGACTGGAAGAACGCCGACATGAACGTCGTATACGCCACGATCCCCGGCCCGAGGTACACCAGATAAGTAAACTCCCTCCCGTGCCAGTCCACCCCCTCAATCTGCCCGCCCAACCCCACCCCGAACGCCAGCAGCATCACCACCGGCTCACACACCGGCGGCAACAACACCGTATGCCACCCCCGCAAATGCACCCGCACATGCCGCCCCACCACCGCCCGACTCTGCCAGTCCAACGCCGCCCTGTAAATCGCCATCATCGTCGACGCACTCTACCGTCACTCGCCGCGCCCGCGATGTTGGATACAATTGATCCATGCCCGCCGACGTCCCCCCCGACCGCATCGCCTACATCGCGGACGACGCCGGCCGACGCCGCGCCGCCGTCGTGCCCATCGACCTGTGGCAGGAGATCGCCTCCGACATCGAGACCCGCCGCCTCCTCGACCACCCCACCATGCGCCGGCGGCTGCTCGAAGCGATGCACCGCCCCGACAGCATCCCCCTCGCCCAGGTCTTGACCCGCCTCAACCTCGACCCCGCCGACCTGGGGCTCGATGGACCGGAGCAGGCTCCCGCCGCCGCCGCTCGATGAGGCACGAAAGGCCTATCACCCGCGGATGAACCCGCTGTAGCTCAGAACGATGCCCGCAAAGCGCGTGATTGAGTTCGACCCGCACGCCATAGACGACCTTTCGTGGCTGGTCCAGCACGAGCGGAAACTCGCCGGCCGTGCCTTCAAGTTGATCGGCGAGGCGGCACGGACCCCGTTCGAAGGCACCGGCAAGCCCGAGCCGCTTCGGGGCGAGTTAGCCGGTGCTTGGTCCCGCCGCATCGACGCCACCCACCGCCTCGTCTACACCGTCACCGACACCACCCTCCGCATCCTCGCCTGCCGCGGCCACTACGATTGATCCAAAATAAATAGGTATGCCTCCTCTTTTCCTTTCCTATACTCGGGCGTGCTTGGGGCTGACGCTTTGGTAAGCCCCGGCACGCACCCCAAGGCTTTACCCCTTGGTCCACCCGCTGGGGCATCGCCCAGCCTCTGCCCCAGCCACCCGCCGTGACCACGTCGAGATACGGTGAGGTTCGCGGAGCCACCGCACCCTACGCGCTAAACGTTGCGAGGAAGGCATCAATCGATGCTCGCATCATGTTCCAAAAGTGACGCATACTGCTATAACAAGCATCGTTCCGGGGTGGTAGAGCCGCTGTTGCTGATTGCGATGGTGATCGGAGGGGGTTGGGCCGCTGACCAAATCGGAGAGGCGTATTTTTCCCCCCATAAGAAGCGCGAACTCAACATGCAGAAAGGTATGAGTCGAACCCAAGAGGTTCGCGATGACCCGATAGCCCGTTGGAAGCCGGAGGAAGCAAGGGGGGAATTTAAGACGACCAATTTGTTTGCTGGACCCGTTGCTTACGACCGTATAGACGCAGACTCGACTATGCATTCGATCTTGAGGGTGTTCATTGAGGAGGCTAATGATGATGATCATTTCGTAAGCGTTTGGCTGGATGAGGAACGAGCGGATGGTTTCCGCATCGAGTCTGCGATCATCCGAGCCGGTTCACGCTTCCGCTGGGCAGAAATAGTCTCGACAGACAGTTTCAACATAACTCACGAACAGGCTTCTGAGCGGATCACCGTCTGGAACGCGAAACTTCTGGAGGACATGCGTTCGCTCGAGTTCAGGTATGAGATCGACGGTGAGGAGTGGGTGGCAAAAGGTCGCATGGGTGATCAAGAGATCGATGTTACAACGGAACGGTTGAAAGACGGTGACGAATGATGTTGGGTGCGATTGCGGCGGGTGGCCGGGGCAGAGCCTTCGATGCCCCGGAAGGGTGGGGGCCGGGTGCCACACCTTGTGGCTTTGCACAAGGTGTGCGGTGTTACGATGTCGCACACCTTGGCTCAAAGCAGCCAAGGTGTGGCACCCGGCTTGCTTCTCTGTGTCTCTGTGCCTCGGTGGTTCATCCCCCGCCCTCCGCGGCGAGGGCGAGGAAGAGGTCGTCGAGGGTGGGGGGGCGGACCTCGTAGGGTAAGTCGGGGAAGGCGGCGACGAAGGCGGCGAGGCCGGGGGGGTCGAGGGGGGCGTGCCAGTGGGTGAGGACGCGGGTGGGGGGGCGGCCGTGTCGGCGGAGGTGGTCGAGGGCGGCGGGGGTGGCGGGGTCGTGGTCGGGGAGGAGGAGGATGTGATCGCCCACGACGTCGCCGAGGACGTGGGCGGGGGAGCCGGTGGCGCGGACGCGGCCGCGCTGGAGGACCTGGAGGCGGTCGGCGAGTCGGGCGGCCTCGTCCATGTAGTGGGTGGTGAGGACGATGGCGAGGCCGTCGGCGCGGAGGGTGTGGATGAGCTGCCAGACGGCGACGCGGGCCTCGGGGTCGAGGCCGGTGGTGGGCTCGTCGAGGAAGACGACGCGGGGGCGGTGGACGACGGCGCGGGCGATCATGAGCCGGCGTTTGTAGCCGCCCGAGAGGGTGTCGGGCTTGTGGTGGGCGTATTCGGTGAGGCCGAAGGTGTCGAGCAACTCGTCGATGCGGTTGCCAGCTTCCGGGCGGGGCGGGCGGTAGTAGCGGGTGGTTTGGAGGAGGTTGCCTCGGACGGTGAAGTCGGAGTCGAAGGTTTCGTCTTGGGTGCAGACGCCGAGCTGGCGGCGGGCGGCGTCGGGTTGGCGGTGGAGGTCGTGGCCGGCGATGCAGACGCGGCCGGCATCGGGGGTGAGGTAGCCGTAGCACATGCGGAGGGCGGTGGTCTTGCCCGCGCCGTTGGGGCCGAGGAGGCCGAGGACCTCGCCGGGTTGGCAGGTGAGGTCGACGTGGTCAACGACGCGGCGGTTGCCGAGGTGCTTGACGAGGCCGGCGGCGTGGAGGAGGGGGGCTGTCCCGGGGGCGGGTGCGGGGCTGAGGAGGTCGGAGGTCGGGGGAACGGTCATAGGGTCTGGTGCGACGGTGGCACAGTCGAGGTTGAGAAGCTGTTTCGCGTCGGCCTTAGGGTGCCACACGGCGTGCCGGAGGCTTGGCGGAGGGTGCGGTGTGCCGGCCGCGGGAGCAAGGTTAGGCCGTGGTCACACCTGCACACCGCACCGGCCCGAAGCGGCGGGATGCGGTGTGGCACCCCTCGTGTAGGTCTGCGAACTTGCTCCGGAACGTTGACGTGAGGTTTTTGGTTGTCGCCCCCGACCCACGTTCACTGCCCCGGCGGCAGGGGCATGGGGACGATGAGGTTGTCGAGGGTGAGGCGGCGTTCGGTGAGCCGGTTGACGCGGAGGGTGAGGCCGCGGGCCCAGGTGACTTCGAGGGCGGTGCCGCGGAGGTCGGTGCCCGAGGGGATGCTGAGGACGACGGCGGCGGGGCGGTGCGGCTCGGTGCGCCAGCCGCTGAGGCGGGACGCGGGCCGGGGCGCGGCGGTGTCGGCAGGTGCGGCAGGTGCGGCGGCGGGCGGTTGGCTCTCGGGGGTGGGTTCGGCGGCGGGGGCGTCTCCGGCGGCGGGGGGGTTGACAATGCGTACGGTCACCGGCTCGGCGTGGACCCGCACCGTGTTCTCGCTGAGCATCGGCGGGTCCCGCCGCACCTCAAACACCACCTCCAGCGAGCCCTGCCGCACCTCGTCCCCCGCCCGCACCAGCGCCAGCCCCGGCGACACCGCCACCGTTTCCCCGATGGCCGGCAGCGGGAATGTCGCGGTTTCCACCGCCTCGGCCGACACCTCGAGGAACCCCAGCCGCAGCCACAGCGTGTCGCCCTGGGGCATCCGGCCCACCGGCAGCGTCACCCGCCACGGCGTCGACACGTCCCCGCCCGACGCCGCTTGACCCGCCGCGACACCCCCCGCTCTCGCCCCCGCGCCCCCCTTGGACATCAACTCCCGTGCCGCCTCGTGCACCCAGCGGTTCACCTCCGGCCCCGCCACAAGGTGCCCCACGTCCATCACCCCCATGATCGGCCGATCCGGGTCCGCCAGGTCCCCCGCCGCGTCGCGGATCGCCACCGCGGCGAACGTCTCGGTCACCGGCCTCGCCTCGGGCTCGGTCAGGTACTGCAGCGACCCCGTCAGGTACAGCGTCCCGGGCACGTCGGCGGGGGGGTCGGCGGCCACCGGCTCACCCGCCGAGTCGCCGTCGGGCGTCGGCCGCGCCGACGCAACGGTCCCGGGCGCGGGGTCGTGCGGGGTCGGGTCGGCCGGGGTGCCGTAGTGCGGCTCCCACCGCGCCGTCGCCAGGTCCGCCGCGGGCATCTCCATCGACACCGCCTCCATCGGCGGCCCCACCGCCACCGCCACCACCTCTTCATGTGCTTCTTCCTCCACCACCACCGCCTCCTCCCTGCGACACCCCGCGCAGACCGCCACCGCGATCATCAACACCGATAGCCGGCGGCTAACCGCCGCCGACGAGGCCCCGACCCCCTGCCGCCCGTCACCGCCCGTGGGGCGGCGGCTACTGCGCCGTGGGTAGTCGGCCTCAAGCCCCATCACGGCACCTCCACGTCTTCCAGCCCCACCCGCACCTCACGACGCAGCACCGCCGGCACGATCCACACCCGCGCCGAGGCCACTTGCCCCTCACCCGCACCGACCCCGCCGCCCGCCCCCCCCGGTAGCGGCCCCTGCACCAGGTACGTCTCCACCGCCGGGTCATACACCTTCGCCTCCGGCGAGACCCAGCCCAGCGGCAGCTCCGCCAGCACACCGCCGTCCGCATCCAAGAGCGTCACCCCCACCGGCACGTCCCGCAGCGCCTCGGGGTTGGGGAACGGCCCCTCCGGACGCGGCTCGACCCGCCTCACCCACACCTCCACCCCCTCCGCCGACACGTCGGCCCCGTTACGGCTGTCCACCACGGCACCCCCCGCCGCCGCCGGCCGCACCGACACCCGCCACCGTTCGTCCACGATCACCTCCCCCCCGCCCACCGACACCGACACATCCTCCGCCACCGCCGGCTCCGCAAACCACCCCTCGCCCCGCAGCACCAGCGCCCCGATCGCCCGCGGCCGACGCGTCAGCCCCAGCACCGTCACCGTCGCCCCCGCCTGGTCCGCCGGGTCGCACACCCCCGGCTCCGCGAACTTCATCAGCCGCCGGTGCAACGCCGCGTACCGCTGCCACAAAAACTCCCGGCCCGCCACCTCGAAGGTGCTGCTCACCTTCGGCCGCACCCCCTCCTGCTCCGCCACCGGCGGGTCGAGCTCGAACCGCTCCACCGCCCAACTCTCCGGCGGCACCAGACACCGCACCGCACCCGACCACGACACGTCCAGCGCCAACGACAACACATACTTCGCCCCCCCCGGAACTCCACCCCCCGGAACCCCACCCCCTGCAACCTCATCACCCGCAACCCCGTCAGCCCCCGGTCCCGCCCCGTCCCGCGCCACCAGGTCCCGCCCCGCCGCCAGCGTCACCCGCCCCGTCACCGCCGCCACCGGCCCCCCCGCATTTGACGGAGCCTCCGCCGCCTCCCCCGCCGGCTGCGTCGCCGCCGGCTGCGCCAGCGCACACGGCGTCCCCATCAACATCCAGACCAACACGTATCGCATCACCTGCATCGCAACAGTCTACCCCGTTCCACCCCCACCTTCCGCTCGCGGTTACCGCCCCTCACCACGACCACCTCCCCCACGCACGACCCCAACCTTCCCGTCACGCCCACCTCCCGCTTGCGGTTAGCGCACCCCACCCGATTGCCCAAGCCCCCGCCCCGTAGCAATCCAACCTACCCCCTGGCATTATCGCCCCTTGTGCAGCGGCCAACCGTCGTAGGGCGTGACCCAGCCGTAGACCTGCACCGGCAAGCCGCCCTTGACCGGGTTCTGCTCGATGTAGCGGATGGTCCGGCGGATGTCGTCGGGGCTCTCGAGGAACACCTTCCAGCCGCCGCGGGTCCACACCGGGTGCGCCGGGGGACGCAGGCCCGCCACGACCGCGGCGTCGCGAGTCAAGGTCTGAAGCCGCTCGATCATCACCTCGCCGCGGTCGCGGTGCTTGCGGACGATCAGGTGCACGTGGTACGGCATGGCCGCCATGGCGTAGCAGGTGTACCCGCACGCCCGGATCGCGTCGCCGAACATCGTGCCGACCCGGGTAAGGTCGGCCGGTTCGAACGTCATCAGGGGGTGTTTCAGCCGCCCGGCCGCCGCGTCGTAAAACGCCCGCACCTCGTGGCCCGGCGGCTGCACCCGTTTACGTCCGAAGTGCAGGTCTCCCAGTTCGGCGATCAGGTCACCGCGGACGATACATGACCCGCTCCCGCGCGGGTCGTTGGGGAGCCACCAGCCGTAGCAGGTCCAGATTAGGTGGTGCGCGATCAACATGAGCAACGTTCTGGTCGAATGCGGTAACCGCAAGCGTTCTCTGATGCGTCACGCTCCGCTTGCGGTTAGCGCACCGCGTTTAGCGGTCTAACCCGAACACCTGTTGCGCCGAGACATTCTGCCCCGTGCCCGCTTCGGTGAGGTCGGCGCGGACGGTCAACTCGTCGACGCCTTGGATCGCGTCGGCGGGCAGGGGCATGGTGAGGGCGTAGGTGTCGCCGGTGAAGCCGGTGCGGTACGCCTTGTCGAGCTCGTCGGGGGTGACGGTCCGCTCGGCGATGACTTTTGGGGGGGTGGCGGGCTGGATCTGCACCGCCTGAAGCCGCATCTCCCCGGCGGTGACGTGCATGCGGCCCATCTGGTCGACCGGCCGCAGATACAGCCGCAGCATGTCCGGCGTGCCGTCGCCGTCGTCGTCCACCGGCCCCGAGTACCGCGCGAAACGCAGCCCCGACAGCACCGGGCGGACCGCGCCCTCGATGGGGTGGTCGCCGCGGTTCTCGTCCCGCAAATGCTCGAGCTCGCCGGCGAGCAAGTCGATGCGTTCGCGCGACATCTCGATCTGCCGCTCGAGCTGGAGGTTCTCGCGGCGGAGCTCGTCGTTCTCATTGAGGTACGACTTGCCGTCCCCGCCGATGAGGCAGCCGGGGAGGGTTAAACCGCCAAGGACGCCAAGGGCACCAAGGAAGCCAACGGAGAAGGATCGGCGGGATCGCATGGGGTGATGGTACCGCGTGGCGCAACGCTTGCGGTCAATGGGACGGTGCGCTAGCCGCAAGCGTCGGTTCGACCTTTGTAGGTCTTGCTGACTTCCTTGGTGATCTTCGCGCCCGTGGCGGTTAATCCCCGTCGTCGGAGGAAGTCGACGTCACCTCGGGCAGGTGTTGGAGGACCGAGTCGGCGACGCCGTATTCGACGGTCTCCTCGGCGCTGAGCCACTTGTCGCGTTCGCAGTCTCGGGTGATGGTCTCGAGGTCCTTGCCCGTGTGCTGGCTCATGATCTTGTACATGCGGTTGCGGGTCTTGAGCATCTCCGCGGCCTGGATGCCCAGGTCCGTCGCCTGGCCCTGCATGACCCCGCCCATCAGCGGCTGGTGCAGGAGGACGCGGCTGTTGGGGAGCATGTGCCGCTTGCCCTCGGCCCCGGCGACGAGGAGCCAGGCCCCCATCGACGCCGCCACCCCGATGCAGTACGTCGCGACCTTCGGCCGGATGAACTGCATCGTGTCATACACCCCGAGCCCGGCCGACACCGACCCGCCGGGGGAGTTGATGTAGAAGTGGATGTCGCTCTTGGCGTCCTCATTGGACAGGAACAGGAGCTGGGCGATCAGCAGGTTGGCCGAGTCGTCGGTGACGGGCCCGCCGAGGAAGATGATGCGGTCCTTGAGGAGCCGGGAGTAGATGTCGTAGGCGCGTTCGCCGCGGCCGGACTTCTCGATGACCATGGGGATGAGGGTGCTCATCGGCGGGGGGGTTCCGTGGGGGGTGTTGTCGTAGCGGTAGCAAAAGCCGGAGGTGATTGTAGGCGGGGGCTTCACCGCGAGAGGCGTTGACGCCAGGTGTGGGGATCGCGTGGGCCGTGGAACGCGCCGTAGACGACAATGCGATGTCCGAGCGACTCGAAGTAGATGGCTTAGGGGAAGCGTCGGACCAGGACGCGGCGGAAGGGTTCGTGGACCACGGGGAAGGCGTGGGGCAGGCGGACGACGCGTTCGAGGGCGGCAGTGACGCAGCCGAAAAACTCCTTACCAAGCCCGGCTCGCCGTGGCTCGTACCAGTTGAATGCGCGGGCGAGGTCCTCTTCCGCTTCGGGGCTAAGCGTGAGGTCACGCATCGTGTTGGCCGCGGATGCGGTGTTTAACTTGATCCCAAGCTGCGGCGGCATCGGGTCGAGCGTTGAAGTCGGCATTGCGGCGGTGCAGCTCGGCGAGGTGTGAATCGGGAACGGGGAGGTCGGCGGGATTGGCAGCGAGGTCGTCCCACAGGTCTTCGACGAGCCGCAGCTTCTCGGCGGGGCCGAGGTCAAAGACGGTGGCGGGGGTGACGGGCATGAGGGGGTCGGTTCAGTTCCCGAACCCGCCGGGGCGGAGGTCGGTGGTGGCGGGGGGGTCGGCGGGGGCGGGGATGATTAGGGGGAGGGACCTTGAACCAAAGCCGCCGAGGTCGACCATGGCCTGTCGGTCGAGGCTTTGTTGCAGTGTTTCACCCTCTTTAAGTTGCACGCTGAACCCGCCGCTGCCCGAGCTGGAGGAGACGCCCCAGAGCCGCTGATCGTCGGCGACGACGGAGATCGTGGTGGTCTTCGTGGTGACCGTCGCGGATTGGGTGCCCGATCCCCCGACGCCGATCTGTCGGTACTGCTGCTCCTCCGACTTGGTCGCCGTCTCGCCGACGATCTTGACGGGCGCGGCCGTCCCGGCGGGGGCGACGGTGGCGCCGCGGGCTTCCACCTGTTCGGCGAAGCCCTGCTGCAATTGCGCTTTGGCGGCGGCGTCGCCTTCCACGGCGGCGAGGTCGATGGCAACCACGGAACCTTTGCCCAGCAGGTTGCGGACGGGGGGAACCGGGGCGGCGGCGGCGTTAGCGTGGGGCAGGGGCCAGGCGGCGAGGGTGCGTGAGCCGTCCTTGGCTCGGGTCAGCCCGACCTGGGTGCCGGGGATGCGGAAGAGGTCAAACATCCCCTGGGGCGGGGTGTAGGCCCAGACCGTCGCGCCGGTCTGGCGGTCGAGATAGCGGCCGCGGGTGACCACGTTGCCGTTGTCGGTGACGAGGAGGTCCTCGGGCCCGGGCGGCAGGGCCACGCGGGGGCTGACGGTGTTCTCGACAAGGTCCAAGACGGCGAACTGATTACCCGAGGTGAGGCCGAGAAAGCGACCCGAAGGAGAGAAAGCGAGCTGGGTGGGCGAGAATCCCAGATCGCTGCGCACCGCGATCGGATCGCCCGTCGCCGCGTCGAGGAGCAGCACCTCGTCACCCGCCAGGGCGGCGAGCTGGTGGCCGCCGGGGCTGCGCGTGACCGCCGGCCGGCTGCCGAGGGCGATGGACCAGACGCCGGTGACGGTCGGCTCGGTGCCGGACCCGCCCTCAGCGGGGGTCCCGGCGGCCGGAGTGAACCGCCACGCCGTGACCTTGCCGTCGCTATCCACCACGGCAAGGTTGCCGTCGGCGAGGAAGTGCGTGGCGGTGACATAAGTGTCCTGGCCGGGACCCGACTTGGCGCGCGACGGTTTGAAGCTGACCAGGTGGGCAGGCTCTTTGCCCGACCAGTCCCACACGTCCACCCGGGTGCTCCTGATCGACGACCTCGCGGTGGCGATGCCCGAGACACGCTGGCCGTCGAAGCTGATGTCGTCGGGCATCGTGGCCGCATCGAAGACGGCAGCCCCGGTGCTGCGGCCCGTCGCCAGATCAAGCCGCTCGGCCGCGGTGCGGACCACCCCGCCGGGCTTGTCATCGACCAGCGAGACCAGCCCGTACTGCCCGGAAGCCGCGACGGCGTGCACCTTCTCGAACGTGTCGCCGGTCCCCGCCTTCACCGCCACCGCGATCGGCCGCGACAACCCCGCGTCCGCAGGGTCCGGCGTCACCACGCCCCCGCTCGCCGCGCGGCTGACCACCTCGTTCATCTGCGACCGGTCCGCCTCCGTCACCGGCTGGTCGAACGGCAACATCCCAAACGGGTCGGCTTTCCCACTACCGTCGACCTTGGCCGTCTGCGACTGCTTGAGCTTGAAGTCCTCGAGCTCCTGCTTCGCCTCCGCCAGCGACTCGCGGAGGTCGTCGTTGCCGACGCCGTGTCTGAACTGGTCGGGGAAAACGGCCCCCTCAAAGTCCTCGCCCGGCTCGCGGATCGTGTCGGCGACCATCCACTGCGACATGAAGTTGCTGGTGCTGTTAGCGTCCCCGACCAGGTACAACTCGCCCGAGGTCTGCTTGATCTCGCCGGGCTTCCAGAACGAGCCGATCTTGTATTCCACCTTCTGCCGGGTGCGGAAGCGGCGTTGATCTTTGGTGTCGCCCGCCGCCGCGCCGCTGTCGTCCGTCTCGCTCCGTCCGGGCTTGAGCACACCGCCCGCGCCGTCCCCCGTCTCGCTCCGCCCCGGCTTCAACACCCCCCCGGAACCCGCCCCCCCGGCCCCCGCCCCCCCGGAACCCCCCGCTTCCGGGGTGCCCGCCCGCAGCCGCTCCTGCGTCACCCATTCCTCGGTGCCGTCGGCGTAACGGATCTGGAACCGCCGGCCCTCCCGCTTGACCAGCTCGGCGGACGACCACACGTCCCCCTCGCGGACCTCGACGGCCGCGCCGGGTTCCAGGTCCGCCGCCGCCTGACCGGACGCGGACCCCGCCAGCAGGCCCAGCGTCAATGCCCCCGCCACAGCCGCGCTGCGGACGCCGGGGATGCGGGCGGAACGACACCGGTAGCAATTAATGATCATCCTGGTACTTCTTTTTAATAGGAGCTTCCGGGCAGGCACCTGCAAGCGAGGTTCGACATCAATATATGCCCCTCGCCGTCGAGGTTTCAACCGTGAGATTATCGTTAAATCTCAAGCCGCGGATGTTAATCCGGCGATGAACCATCCGGCGGACTCGGCCGACGGATTGACATCCGCGGCTCACTACCGGCGGTGTGGTATCATCGCGCCGCGACCGCTTCATCCCACTCACGAACCCCTCACCCCGGAACCCGCCATGAAAATCGCCCTGCCCTTGACCTTTGCCCTCCTGCTCGGTTTCGCCCCCGTTGCTCTCACCGGTTGCGAGACGAAAACCGCCGGTGTCGACTCCGACGGCGTGCGGCAATGGAGTACCGTTGAGGGCGACGTCGAAGAGGTGACGGAGACCGCCGAGGAGGTCCTGACCGATATGAACCTGCTCGAGGTCGACAGCAGGATGACCAACCTCGACGGCCGCGTCACCGCCAAGAAGGCCGACGGCACGGAGATCGAGATCAAGGTCGTCCCCGCCGTCGAGGGCGAGACCAGCGAGGTCACCATCTGGGTCGGCACCACCGGCGACCAAAAGCTCGGCCAGAAGATCCTCGGCGAGATCCGCAAGGAGCGGATGGAGGGGTGATCACGCGGGTGTTGCACCGCCGTTGGCCGTTTCGGATGGTCCCGTTGAACGTCATCCCGCCGCTTGTGGTCAGCGCCCCCCGCGCTAACCGCAAGCGGCGGTTTAATGTCAGAACAAAGGTGAACCATCACCGCGGGCCGGCGTAGCATCCTGATGCAATGGCCGAAGATCACGCGGCGGCGGCTGCTCAAGGGCGGGGTTGGAGCGATCACCGGGGGCGCGGGGTTGTACGGCTACGCTCGGTTAATCGAGCCACATTGGCTGGAGGTGACGCGGCACGACATGGCGCTGCGGGACCTGCCCGAGCGGTGGGTCGGGCGGCGGCTGGTCCACGTGACGGACCTGCACCTGGGGCGGCGGGTGGACCCGGATTACCTGCGGGGGTCGATGCGGGCGGTCGTGGCGCTGTCGCCCGAGATCGTTGCGATCAGCGGCGACCTCGTGGATCAGGAGCGGCCCGAGTCAATCCGAGACATCGCCAACCTGCTCGCGCCGGTGGTGGAGAGCGGGCCGCGGGTCATTGCGAGCCTGGGCAACCACGACTACGGGTGGGGCTGGAAGCGGACGACGTTCGCGGAGGAGATGGCGGGGGTGCTGCGGGACGCGGGGGTGGCGGTGCTGCGGAACGAGCGGGTCGAGGTGGACGGGCTGCACGTCTTGGGGATGGATGATTTGTGGGCGGGGCGGTATCGGCCCGAGGCGGCAATCGCTGGGCTGCCGAGTGGCGCGCCGGCGATTGCGCTGTCGCACAACCCCGACACGGTGGACACGCCGGGGTGGGCCGGGTTCAGCGGCTGGGTGCTGGCGGGCCACACGCACGGCGGGCAGTGCAAGCCTCCGTTTTTGCCCCCGCCGGTGTTGCCGGTGGAGAACCGCCGCTACACCGCCGGCCGCTTCGACCTCACTGGGGGCCGGACGATGTACATCTCCCGGGGCGTGGGGCACGTCAAGCCCGTGCGGTTCAACTGCCGCCCGGAGCTGGCGCTGTTCACGCTGCGGCGGGCGGGGGGGGGGTTGAACGCTTGATGACGCAGAAATAGCCGCGGCCAAGCAGGCCGCGTCGGGATCTATCTCGACGCGGCCCGTCGCTGACGCTCGGGGCTCTGACGGAGCAGAGCCGGGAGCGTGAGCGACCGGTCGGGGTGGATGCGACGCGGCCCGTCGCTGACGCTGGGGGCTCAGATAAGGCGAGGGGTCGGGGATGTCGGTTCACACGTCGAGGCGGATTTCTTTGCCAGCCTCGCTGCTGTCGTAGAGGGCGGTGAGGATTTTTTGCACGGCCAAGGACTGCTCGGCGGGGACGGGGGAGGGGCCGCCGTCGGCGACGGCCTCGGCGAAGGCGATGCACTCGGCGGCGTGGGGCTTGTGCGCGGCGGGGGTGTAGGTGAGTTTGACGTCGTAGCGCTGCTGGCGGTCGTTGTCGGTCTCGTAGAAGGTTTGGTCGTGGACGGCGACGCCGGCGCGGGTGCCGTAGATCCACAGGGGGTGTTCCTGCTTGGGGTGGTGCATCATCCAGGAGACCTCGAGGATGAGGGTCGAGCCGTTGGCAAAGCGGACGAAGCCGGCGGCGAAGTCTTCGACGTCCATGTCGGAGGCGACGGGGCCGCCCCAGTCGGAGAACGCGCCGGGCTGGGTGGCGAGGTAGCGGCCGGAGGTGGCCGAGACGGTGACGGGGGTGGGGTTGCCCATGAGCCAGAGGGCGAGGTCGAGCTGGTGGACGCCGATGTCGATGACGGGTCCGCCGCCGGAGTTTTTCTTGTAGATGAACCCGGGGCGGGCGGGGAGCTCGGCGCGTCGGAGCCACCAGGCGCGGGTGTGGTAGACCTCGCCGAGGCGGCCGGCGTCGATCTCGCGCTTGATGGCGAGGTGGGGGCCCTCGAACCGCATGTGCTGGGCGGTCATGAGCAGCTTGCCCGAGCGGTCGCGGGCCTCGATCATCCGCTCGATGTCGGCCGGCGTCGGGGCCAGCGGCTTCTCGCAGATGACGTGCTTGCCCGCGTCGAGGGCGGCGATGGACGTCGCGGCGTGGTGGTTGCTCGGGACGCAGACGTCGACGATGTCGATGGAGTCGTCGGCGAGCAGGTCGTCGAGCGAGGTGTAACGCTTCTCGGGCGGGACGGCGTTGAGCTCGCCCCAGGCGTCGAGCGCCTTGGCGTCGAGGTCGCACCCCGCGGCGAGGTGGGCCAGGGGCGAGGCCACCCATCCGGGCACATGGCTGCGGGCGATGCCGGCGACGCCGACGACGGCTATGTGGAGTTGGTCGGGCATGGTGAGGCCAAAGCGACATACGGAAACAGGAACCGCAGATTACGCAGATTACGCAGATAAAGAAAGCGGTGCCCCGTGACTAGAGCGACCGCCGAAGATTCTGGCAGTGGCACAGGCGTCTCGCCTGTGTTCGCCGAAGGCGAAGGGCCGAGCCGAGAGCGTCATCTTCGGCCTGCCGGCCGAACACAGGCGAGACGCCTGTGCCACTATTGATGCAAGCCGCGTAAAGAACAAATGAACAGGCTGAAGGAACGAATGGATGCCGAAGGTCCCGCATCTTCATCTGCGTCATCTGCGAAATCTGCGGTTCCGGATCGCGGCCTCGCTCAACGCGCGACCGCCTTCATGACGACGAGGGTGAGGTCGTCGCTGGCGCGGCGGGGGCCGGTGTGTTGGCGGATGGCGAAGAGGATGTGGCTGAGCATCTCCGCCGCGGTGCGGTGGGCGGACTCGGTGAGGAGTTGTTCGACCCGCTCGCGGCCGAGGCGGTGGCCGTCGGCGTCCATGGCGTCGGGCAGGCCGTCGGTGTAGAGGAGGATCGTGTCGCCGACGCGGAGGTCGAGGATCCCTTTGGTGTAGCGTTGGGCGGGGTCGACGCCGATGATCATGCCGCCCTCGTCCAGGGGGATGAGCGCGCTGCCGCGGAGCAGGAGCGGCGGCTCGTGCCCGGCGTTGCAGTAGGTCAGGCGGTGGGTGGTCGGGTCGAGCACGCCGTACCACAGCGTGACGAACTCGGACTCGAGGGTGTCGCGGCAGAGGGCGTGGTTGACGCGTTCGATGACCTCGTCGAGGTCGTAGAGGTCCTGGGCGAAGGCGCGGAGCGATGCGCGGACGCCGGCCATGAGCAGCGACGCGGCGATGCCCTTGCCCACGACGTCGCCGATGCCGATGCCTATCGAGTGGTCGAGGCGGATGAAGTCGTAGAAGTCGCCCGAGAGGTCGACCGAGGGGACGTAGCGGGCGGCGATGTCGTAGCCGGTCAGGTCGGGCGCGGCCTTGGGCAACATACGCCGCTGCACGTCGGCGGCGAGGCGGAGCTGGCGCTGCATGTCCTGGTTCTCACGCCGGGCGGCGTCGAGGCGGGTCTTCTCGATGGCGGTGGCGAGCAGCGGCGCGATGGCGCGGATCAGGTTGACCTCGGCGAGGGTGAAGACACGCGGCTCGCCAGTGAAGAGCTGGAGCGTGCCGATGGGCTGGCTCTGGTAGAGGATCCCGACGCAGAGCATGGACTTGAGCCCCTCGTCGACGGCCTGCTGGGGGTAGAAGACGCGGGGATCGGTAGGCATGTCCTCGATGAAGACGGTCTCGCCGCGGAGGGCCTTGGTGAACAGCTCCGAGCGGTTGACCAGGAGGCGGCCCTTGTTGATGTACGCCTCGGACAGGCCGGTGTTGGCGCGGCGTTGCAGCTCGGGGCCCTCGGGCGTCTCGCGGAGCAGGCGGATGACCACGGCCTTGACCTGCAACAGCTCGGCAACGGCGACGGAGGCCGAGTCGAGCACCTCTTCCAGGGTGCGGTTGCCCGCGAGGGCGTTGGAAATCTTGTAGAGGACCGAGAGCTCGTCGAGGCGCTGGCGCGACTGGTACGTCTCGTAGCAGAGGCGCGTGATGGTGTTGGCGATGAGGTAGAGGAACTGGATGGCGGCGCCGCGGTTGGTGCCCAGGGCCTGGTCGGCGGCGGCGAGGAGCTGTTCGGTCTGGTCGTGGTCGAGGCCGAGGGACCGGGCGAGCTCGTCGACCTTGATCGCCCGGTCGGCGACGGCTTCGGGCTGCTCGGTGGGCTCGATGACGATGGAGCCGAGCGGCTGGCCCTCGACGATGATGGGAGCGGCAAAGCGGCCCTGGGCGTCGGCGTTGGTGTCGGGGTCGACCAGTTGCTCCATCACCTGGTCGGTGAGGTCGCGTTTGGCGGTGTCGGTCGGGACGGTGACGGGGCGGCCGTCCGCGTCGAGGATGGTGGTGTTGAGCCGGGTGATGGAGGCGAAGGCGTCCTGCACCTCCTGGAGGGTGGCGAGGTCGACAAAGTCGGTGAGGTTAAGGCGGAGCGGGTGCGGGTCCGGACCGTCGGGCGGGCGGGCGGCCGAGCGTGGCGGCGGCGGGGGGGGCGGGGGTTCGAGCTCGGGGGCCTGGGTGGTGATGGGTCGCTTCCGTGCGGGTGGGGCGGGGGAGTGGGCGGGGGTGCCGGCGAGGGGGATCGGGGAACGGGCAAGGATACCCGGCGGGGCGGGGGGGTGGATGAGTAAGTTACCGGTGCGGGTCGGTATCTCGCGCGTCTCGTGGGGTGCCACACCTCGCCGCTTCGGGCGATGTGTGGGTGCTGCCAGGGAACTACCTGTTCTGGGGCGCGGCACACATCGCCGCAGAGCCGGCGAGGTGTGGCACCCTGCGTAACAAGCTGCCTCTTGTTCGCCGCGGCCGGTCAGGCCGCGGCTATTGCTGCCGGGCGACGAGACTACTTAGAAGGAAGACCGTCGACCGGTAGAGCGGGCGCGGCGGGGGCCGGCGGCGTCGCCGGGGCGGTGTCGGCCTCGCCACCTTCGAGCCAGATGCGGCGGAGGACGGCGACGAGGGGGTCGCGGGGCGAGGCCTCCTCGGCGATGGCGAGGCCGTAGCGGACGAGCTGGCGCGACTCGACCTGGTGGCCGAGGTAGGCGAGCATGGTGCCGGGGTCGAGGCTCGAGCTGTCCGCGTCGACCATGCGTTGCAGCTCGCCGCGGAGCCACTCCAGCCGGTCAGCCGGGGGGAGGAGCTTCTCGCCGTAGCGGGTGGCGATGAGTTCGGGGTGCTCCTCAAAAAGGTTGCGGAGGTTGAACGCGGCGGAGCGGATGAGCCCGCTGCCGAGCTGGGCGTGGATCAGCCCGACCTGGGCCAGCGGGTTGTCCGGGGCCTGCACCATGACCAGCCGGTACGACCGCTCCGCGTCGAGGTACTGGCCCGAGGCCATCTGCTCCTCGGCCTGCTGGAACAGCTCGTCGACCCGGCCCTCGCGGTCCGCGGCCAGCGTGTCCAGCCGCACGTCGTACGTCAGGTCCTGCAGCAACCGCGACAGGGCGGCGTCGGCCTCGGCGCTGCGGTCGGCCTCCGCGCCGGCGGCCGCGTCGCCCGTTGCCGAACCGCCGGCCCCGGAAGCGGCCCCGCCCCCGCCTCCGCCCCCGCCCCCGGCCGACTGCTCCGCCTCGCCGGCCCGCATCCGCTCGAGGATGTCCTGCCGCCGCTGCTCCGCGGTGCTCAGCTGCTCCTCGGTGGGCTCGTCCATCGCCTTCATCCACGCCGGCCGCGGGTCGAACCCGCCGTCCTGCCCGGGCGCGTCGGCTCCGCCCGCCTGCCGGTCACGCGACTGCTGGCGGATCGTGTCGAGCAACGCCTCGTAAGAGTCTTCACCCTCGCCGCCTTGGGGGGCGCGGCCGTCGGCGGTGGGCGAGCCGGGCTCGGGCCGGGGCGTGCCGAAGATGGACCGTTCGATCTGGGTGACGCGCTGCTCGAAGGTGCGGGGCGCATCCCCGGCGCGGCGGCCGGCGAGCTGGCCGAGCACGAGGCCCGGCGCGACGCGGCCGCCCGTCTCGCTGCCGGCGTTGCGGCGGGCGAGCTCGGCGTTGTCGGCCGGACCCTGGATGAACTGCCGGCCGCTGCCGCTCTGCCGCGGCGTGAGGTAGGCGTCCACCCGCGAGCCGGCCGGGTCGACGCGGCGACCCGCCGCGTCGGGGGCACCGGCGTCACCCGGATCGACACCGTCGCGGCTCGCGGCATCCGGGGCGTCCGGGGCGTCGGGGTCGGCCAGCGAGCCGTCGGGATCGAGCCGCAGACCGGCACGCTGCCGCACCGCGTCGCGCCGCACCCCGGTGAGCGGGTCGGCCGAGACCGACAGCGCGGTGCCGTCCTGCTGCACGATCACCCCGAGCGTGTCGGTGCCGCTGCTGCGCCCCGTCTCGCCCGGGCGGAACCGCGGGTCGCTGGTGAGATTGAGCTCCTGCCCGGGGTTGAACGTGTCCTGCCGGACGCGGAAGTCGCCGCCCTGGGGCACGATGAACGAGGGCTGGCCCTGCTGATACGGGTTGTTCTGCGGGACGGTGGTGAAGTTGTTGTAGACGGTGAGGTTGGACCCGCGGTACCGCTCGGCGTCGGGCAGGTTCACCGCGGCGGTGGACGACGGCAGGCTCTGGGCGCGGAAGCGGAACAGGTCGTCGCTGCCCAGCCCGTCACGGAACCCCCCGGGCGTGGTGTAGCCGACGCTGTCGCGGAACTCGAACCCGCCGGCGACGTTGCCGGTGATGAGGTTGTTGCGGGCCTGGTAGTCGACCTGGTTCTCGAGGCGGTTGACCCCGCCCGAGCCGACCTGCTGGTTCGCGTCGAGGGCGCGGCCGTTGCTGCCGACCTGCTGCTGGGCGAGGCCGGCCGGGGCGAGGGTCAAGCCACCGAGGGCGGCGGAGAGGAGGGCGGCGGTGCGGGTGCGGGTCATCCCGGGGCTCCTTGCCGGGCGGCCCGGCGGGGGGGTCAAGGTCACCGACAGTTTAGCCGGACCGGCCCCCGCTATCCCCCTTATCGGCACCAACCCCGGGGTGAACGCAGTTGAATTCTCGGAGCCGCGAGCGTCAGCGACCAGTCGGGGTGGATGTGACGCGGCCCGTCGCTGACGCTCAGGGCTCTGATGCTCTCTCCTACACCTTCACCTCGATCCCACCCCGCCGTCACAACAACTCAAGGATCTCAAACCGCTTCGCCCCGCGCGGCAGGTCCGCCTTGACCGTCTCGCCCACCCGGGCCTTGAGCAGCGCATCGCCAAGCGGGCTGCCCGTTGTCACCTCGATCTCCTCGGCGTCGAAGTTGCCCGACGCCTCGCCGACGAGCTTGTACAGGTCCACGTCGCCGGAGTCGGTGTCCTTGAGCCGGACCACCGCGCCGAGGAAGACCATGCCCTCGGGCACGTCCACGTCGTCGGCGACTTGTGCGACCTTGAGCCGCTCGGTCAGGCGGCGGATCTCCGCCTCCTCCAGGCCCTGCTCGTCGCGGGCGGCGTGGTACTCGGCATTCTCCTTCAGGTCGCCGTGGGCCCTCGCCTCGGCGATCCGGTCGGTGATGACCGGGCGGTGCTCGATGAGCTGCTGCAGCTTGGCTTCGAGTGTTTTCTTCTCGTCGGCGGTGATGAAATCCACGGCAACTCCTGCAAATACGGGGCGGGCGGCGGCGTCACGTCGGCGACGTCGCGGCGGGGGATCCAACGTGAACGGTAGGCGGCGCGGCGGCTCCCGACCCAATATCCCTGGCGTCAAGCCGCGCCGCGGGGCGGCGATGGTAGCACACCCGCCCCCCCTTGCCCGGCCCCGCCCGGCCCCCTCACGCCCCGCCGCCCCGCCGACACGCCCACGCCAGCATCAACCCCAGCGCCACCCACCCCGCCACCGCCGCGAGCCCCACCGCTACCACCTGCTGGTCCCACGGGTGCGTCGTCACCGCCGCCTGCGGCGAGGTCAGCCCCCACAACGCCTGCACCGGGCTCACCCGCATCCCCGCCGCCCCGGCCCGCCCCCCCGCCTGCCCGCCCGCCCGCACCACGCCCAGCACCAGCGGCTCGGCCACCACGATCCCGACGCACACCCCCATCGCCGCCACCCGCCGCCACGCCCCGTCCGTGCCCCGGCCCCACGCGATCACCAGCCCCGTCAGCAGCGACCACCCCGCCACCGCCCCCGCAACCCACGCCGCCTGCTCCAGGCTCCACCGGCTCGCGTACTGCAACGGCCAGACCACCGCCTGCCACACCACGTTCAGGCACAACCAGTCCGCCAGCGTCCGACCGCACGCCGACGCCCAACGCCGCGGGTCAACCTCCCCCTCCCCCCCCGCTGCACGGCCCGCCCCACGCCACCCACCCCCGGTCGCAAACCCCGGCTGGCTCAGCCGCACCGCCGGCCACACCCCCATCAGCCCGATCACCGCCGCGAACACCATCACCCGGAACGCCGGCCCCGTCCACCCCACCGTGAAATACAGCACGATCCACACCCCCATCAGCCAGATGCACCACCCCAGCATCAAGAGCCGCACCCCGTACACCTCGTCCGACACCGCCCGCCGCCCCGGCGTTCCCCCCCGCGCCGCCGGCTCCCGCGCCCACGCCGGCGGCGACGGCACCGTCGGCTCGGGTTGCGAATCCTCTTTCACCGCCGCAGTCTACCGGGGCCACAGCCGTCAATCCGCCGGAGCCGCGGATGACATTCCCGGAGCCGCGGAGGTCAATCCGTCGGCTGCGTCCGCGAGAACCGCCGCCATCGCCCGCCCCCGCGTCGCTAGGATACGGCTCGTCAATCGCGCCGCGTCCCGTTTCCCCACCGCCCGCCGCCGGAGCCCTCCATGCGTCTCACCCCCGTCCGCCGCACCGCCCCGTTCGTCATCGCCGCCACCCTCGCCGTCGGCTTCGCCGGCTGCGACCGGGACGAGCGGTCGCCCGCCGAGAAGATCGAGGAGGGACGTGAACTGGTGAAGGAGGGCTCGGCCGAGATCCAGGAAAACGTGGAGGAGGCCAGCTCCACCGCCGAGAAGCTCGCCGGCGAGGCCAAGGACCTCGGCCAGCAGCAGATCAATTTGATCAAGGCGCAGCTCGCCGACTTCGACGAGCGGATCAGCAAGCTCCCCGCGGAAGAGGAACGCGCCTTTTCCGCCCGCCTGACCGAGCTGAAAGCCAAAGCCAACGACGCCGAGTCCGCCATCCAGGGCTACGCCGGCCAGGCCGGCGCGGACTGGGAGCCGGTGCAGGAACAGCTCTCGAACGTGAAAGCCATGTTCGACGACTTCGCCGAGGACCTGCTGGAAGCGAGGCCCTGACGCCCCAACGGCTCTCGCGTAGCGGGAGACCCGAAGCGTCCCGTTCTTCAACGACCGCGTTGCCGCGATGCTGCGTCACGTGATGCACAAGCACCGCACCCGCACCCGCGGATGTCAATCCGTCGGCTGAATCCGCAGGGAACCGAGCCGACGGATTGACCCCCGCGGCTACCGGGAGGTCGATCGCCCCGCCGTCGGGCGCGCGTCGCGCTGGGCGATGCCGGTGTAGACCCACACCACGTCCGCCCCGGTGTCGATCCGCCCGCCGTGCTTGTACGCCCAGTCCCGCAGGGCCCCGAGCTTGACCGGCGCGTCGGGCTCGACCGACTTCTCCCGGCCCGGCGGCAGGCCCCACACGATCGCCGGCCCGGGCGTGTACAGCACCAGCCACAGCCGGCCCATCTGGTCGCGGTGGCTCACGTCGTAAGCTGTGACCTGCTCCGCGTACGGCTCGCGGCGCAGCAGTTGCTCAAGTGTCAGCGCCGCGTCGATGTCGCCGCCCGGCCAGGCCTTGCCCGTCGCCTGAGGCGGCGCGGCGGCCACGCCGGTGATCAGCGGCAACCCGCCCCAGCGCGTCGCCGCCCGGTCCACCGGCCCGTCCAGCCACACCGCATCACGGTCCACGATGTGGTACCCCTCCCGCCCCGCGATCATCGCCGCGGGCCGGCGGTACGTCGCCGTCACCCGCACGACCCCGTCGGGGGCACGCCGCACCTGCTCGACCGACGCGACCCACGGGTCGGCCCGGAGCCGCGCCGCCGCCCGCGCCAGCCCGCTGCCGTCCAAGGGGTCCGCCCCGACGTCGAACGCCACCATCTCCCGCAGCCGCTCGCTCAGCAGCGCGTCCATCCACGCCGGGGCGTCCACCAGCTCGACCGAGTCGGGATACACCTCCTGCGCCCGCGTCTGCGAGGCGTACTTGCCGAGCACCTGCTCCGAGCGGTTCCACCCCAGCACGACCAGCACCAGCACGGCGGCGAGGCCCAGCGCCTTCGCCCCGCATAGCGCCTTGGCCGGGTCCCACCGCGGCTTGTCCCGCGCCTTCTTTTTCGGCTTCCGCGCCCTCGGCTTACGCTTGCCGCCTTGCAACCAACCCATCGGTGACCTCCGTGTCCCCCTACATCGTCGGGGTCGCGACGGTACCGCCAACATTCGCCCGGAACCCATTCGTTGCGACCCGTTTAGCGCCGCGACTTTTCGCGAACGGCGCGGCGAACCCGTGGCGCTTCGTCGGGTCGGGTCACTACCCGGGCATCTTGTCCTCGGTCGCGCCCTCGGGCTTCGTGAACGTGTCGGCGTCGGGCTCGATGAAGCGGATGTTACTCAGCGTCGCGGTGTGGCTGTCGTCGCCGTGCACGCCCTGCTGCTTGTCCCACAGCTTGAAGGTCATCTTCGTGGGGAACTTCGCGCCCTCAACGTCGGTGTAATCGTCATACAGCACCACGTGCGGCTCTGCCTCGGCCTTCTCCTTGGAGTAGAGGTACGTAACGATGTACGACATGCCCTCGAGTTGGTGGCCGTCGGTGGTGAAGAGGTAGTACCAATCGTCGGGCGCGTCGCCGGTGCCTTTGGCGAAGGTCATCTTCCGGGCCGGCTGCTTGCCGTCGACCCAAGGCAACTGCTCGGGTTCGGCGAGGTTGACGCCCGGGTCGTCGAGCTTGAACGCCGCGGCGGTGAAGTACGGCCAGGTCAGCGCGTGGAACCGAGCCATCCCCGGCGGCATCGCCCCTTCAGGGCTGACCCAGGCGGACTTGCCGTCGAAGACGACGACGGTGCCGTCCTCGAGTTCGAGCCGCGTCTTGCCGACGGCGGTGTCGAACATCATCGTGCCCTTGAGCTCGAACATCGGGGCGAAGTCGACGTGAAAGTTCCCGGCCACGGCGCGGTGGGCGTTGTACGCCTCGCCGCCGTGGGCCTGCTCGACGTTTGCGGCGAAGCCGCCGTGGTCGTGGCCCTCGTGGGCGGAGGCGGGGGAGGTGCCGGGCATCGCGACCACGCAAGCGGCGGCGGTCAGGCTTCGGGCGAGGATGCGGGTGATGGGCTTGAGGTTCATCGTTGCTGCTTTCCGTTGACGGTCACCTTCGATTCGGCGAGTCGGACGGGCGACGCGGCCAGCCACAGGGGGTCCCGGCTGATCTCGTTGCCCTCGCGGTCCACCTGCCCGAAGGTCAGCACGCCGGTGGGGCACATCTGCACGCACGCGCTGCACCGCACGCACTCGGGGTCCTTCATCGGGGCCCCCTTGTTGGCGAAGCTCATGATGTCGATGCCCTGGTGGCAGACCGACGTGCAGACGTTGCACGAGATGCATTTTTTCTTGTCCGCGAGGATCGCAAAACGCCCGAAGCGGTGGTAGATGTGCATCAGGGCGGCGAGCGGGCAGGCGAACCGGCACCACACCCGCCCGCTGAACCAGAAGTACACCCCCACCCCCAGGATCCCCGCCCAGAGCAGGTCCACCAGCCACGCATAGTTCACGAACGGGATGCTGTTCAGGCCGTACTCAAACGCCCGGCTCGCGCCGCTGTCCTTGCCCGACATCCACCCCGCCACCCGCAGCACCACCAGCACCAGCGCGAAGGCGAGGAACACCTGCCCGATCATGTTCAACCGGTTCCAGAACGGGCCGTGCGGCATCTTGTGCCGCTGCTTGTCGCCCAGCGTCTCGGCCAACGCCCCGCAGGAACACACCCACCCGCAGTACGCCCCCTTGCCCCAGAAGTAAATCATCGCCGGGATGATCACGAACGTCTGCACCACCGAGATCGCCAGCCACGTCCACAGCGGCTCGCTCGTGAACACGTTGAAGATGAACAGCGGCCACGCCAGGATCAACCCGAATGCCCGCCAATACTCCCGCCCATGACCGTAGTCCGCCGGCGGGAACAGCGCGTCCGCCGCGGTCTTGGCAAAGCCCCCGTCGAACGCCCCGTTGTGCCCCGCCCACGGCAGCACGATGTACGGCAGCAAAAACAGCGGCACGCACTGGATCGCCACCAGCGTCAGCGTCTGCCACTTCACATACGGCGTCCTCCGCCGCCGCACCCGCTTCACCCCGAACACCACCACACACGTGCAATACGCCAGCGTGTAGTAAAACCCCGGCTCGCCCAGCGACACCTTCAACGTCCCCAGCAGGTTCGCCGGGTTGTCGAACACCCCGCCGAGCGACGCCCACCACTCCGGCACGTTGTACGGGAACCACCCCTGCGCCTTCCACCAGTCGCCGATGCCCGCGATCCACGTGAACGGGGGGAACCCGGCGATATACGCCCCGGGCTTCTTCCAGTGGTACAAGAACACCGCGAACAGCAGGAACGCGATCAGCGTCCACCACCACGTGAAGTCCCGCTCCCCCAGGATCTTCACCCCGCTCTTGCGGAAAAACTCCAGCGGCGCCTCCCGGCCGATCAGCGTGAACACCGAGTCGTTCTTGACCGTCTTCGTCTCGCCGTTGTCGAGCTCGATGTCGACCTCATCGTCACGAATCTCCGTGACGTTCGACCCCATCAGCAGCTCGAGCGAGCCCTTCGGCCCGCCGTCGGGCATGTCGCCGAGGCTCGACGCCTGACGCACGTCGCTGGCGCTCTCGATCCGCGCCGACGCCTCGGGGTTCTCGGCCAAAGCGAGGAGCATCTCGCGGTTCTCGGGTTTGGGCCGGTTGAACTCTTTCTTGCGGTAGCTGAGCGTGACGTGGGCCCCGCACTTGGTCATCGCGATGGCCGCCTCCATCGCCGAGTCGCCCCCGCCCACCACCACCACGTCCTGCCCGCAGAAGTCCTTCGGGTCGTGCAGGCGGTTGAACACCTTGTCCGCCTTGTCCTCCCCGGGCACGTCGAGCTTGCGGTAGTTGCCCGACCGGCCGATGGCGACAATCACCCGCTTCGCCCGGACCCGGTCTTTGTTCTCGACCCACCCGGTGCCGTTGAGCTCCACCCCGTCCGGCCGCGTGACCCCGTCGGGCACCACCACCTCGAACGCCCCGCCCCCCCCGGAAACCTTCTCCACATGGCTCGCCTTGCCGTGCACCCACTTGAGCCCCTCGTCCACCGTCTGCTCGCGCAGGTCCTCGATCAGCCCTTCTTTCAGGTCCGACTTGTCATGAAACTCGATCCCCCCGTCGAGCGCCATGTCCGTGGGGTACTTGTAGATGTGCTTACCTTTGGGGAAGTTCACGATCGTGCTGAACGGCTCGCTCGCCTCGAACACCACGTACCGCAGCCCCTTCGCCTCCGCCTCCTTCGCCGCCGCAAACCCCGCCGTCCCCCCGCCCACGATCGCGATGTCAAGTACCTCCCCCCCCTCCCCCCCCTCCCTACCACTTCCCCCCGCACGGTTTCCGGTTCCCTCCGCACTCCCCCCGCCGCCCACCTCGTCCGCCAGCTTCCGCACCACCTTGACCCCCGCGTTCACCGACAGCTTCAACAGCGGCACCCCCGACAGGTCGCCCACCACGTACAGCCCCTCGACGTTGGTCGACCCGTCCGAGTCCACCACCGGCAGCGTCTCGGGCTTGCCCGCCGGCCACTTCGTGTGCAGCCAACGGGTGTAGGCGGTGATGGGGTTGGTCATGGCGGGTCTTCACCATGATAAGGCGGCGACGTTGCGGGTTATTCCCCCCGAAAGCCTCGACCCGAGCCACCAGCCGCACCCGTGCGACGAGGCATCGCAGCGCTGCAACGGGTCATCGCAGCGCTGCAACGGGTCATCGCAGCGCTGCAACGGGGCGTTGCAGCGCTGCAACGGGTCATTGCAGCGCTGCAACGGGTCATCGCAGCGCTGCAACGGTTCATCGCAGCGCTGCAACGGGTCATCGCAGCGCTGCAACGGGTCATCGCAGCGCTGCAACGGGGCGTTGCAGCGCTGCAACGGGTCATCGCAGCGCTGCAACGGGGCGTTGCAGCGCTGCAACGGGGCGCGGTACAAGTGCGATTGAAACTTACGTGGAGCTTCTTATCCGCCAGTTGGTACGGCAGGGTTAACCCTGCCGGGGCGGTGACCGGTATTTCGCCGCGGCGGGGGACTCGCGGCGCGGAGGGTCGCGGCGGGGCAAGCCCCGCCCTACGACCCAAGGTCCACGCGCCGAAGCTTCCCCAAGCATCAGCCCCAGCCGCCCGACGCAACCCGCCCGGGGGTGCCACACCGCATCCCGGAGGCTTTGCGGAGGGTGCGGTGTGCGGGTTGCCAGCGGCGTGAAGCCGTGGTCTCACCCGCACACCGCACCCGCCCCGAGCGGCGGGATGCGGTGTGGCACCCCGACGCAACCTTCCGGGGGTGCCACACCGCATCCCGGAGGCTTTGCGGAGGGTGCGGTGTGCGGGTTGCCAGCGGCGTGAAGCCGTGGTCTCACCCGCACACCGCACCCGCCCCGAGCGGCGGGATGCAGTGAGGCACCCCGACGCACCCCGCCCGGGGGTGCCACACCGCACCCGCCCCGAGCGGCGGGATGCGGTGTGGCACCCGTGTCGGACCGTCCGGCGTTCACCCCGCGGCGGGGGCGTTGGGGTGTTTCAGCTCGGCTTCGGGGTCGGTGGCGAAGGCCAGCAGCGCCCGCGCGTCGTTGAGGACGAGGTAGAGGCAGGGGAGGATGAGCAGGACGATGGCGGTGGCGAAGAGGATGCCAAAGCCCAGGGACACGGCCATGGGGATCATGAACTGGGCCTGCTGGGAGGTCTCGAAGATCATGGGCGCGAGCCCGCCGAAGGTGGTGAGGGTGGTGAGGAGGATCGGGCGGAAGCGGCGGATCGCGGCGGCCTGGATCGCGTCGGTCGGGGTCATCCCGTCGCTCCCGTTTTCGCCCCGGCGGAGGCGGTTGCAGTACTCGATGAGCACGAGCGAGTCGTTGACGACGACGCCGGCGAGGGCGACGATGCCCATCACGCTGATCATGGACAGGTCGTAGCCCATGATGAGGTGCCCGCCGACCGCGCCGATGAAGCCGAAGGGGATGGTCATCATGACGATGAGCGGCTGGATGTAGCTCCGCAGCGGGATGGCCAGCGCGGCGTAGATGACGATGAGCGCGAGGAGCAGGCCTTGCTTGAGCGAGGCGAAGGAGTCGGCCATGCTGGCCTGGCGTCCCTCGTAGCCGTAGGTCAGCCCGGGGAAGTCGCGGGCCAAGAGCGGCAGGACCTCGTTGTCGAGCGCGTCGATGACGCGGGAGGTCTCGCCGAGGGGCTCGACGCCGGCGCTGACGCGCATGACGCGTCGGCCGTCGCGGCGGGCGATGCTGGTGTAGGCGCGGCCGGGCTCGGCGACGGCGACGTCGCGCAGCGGGACCTGCCCGCCGTCGGGCGTCTGCACGATCATCTGCTCGAGGTTGTACTGCCGGGTGCGTTCGTCGAAGGGGCGGCGGATGCGGACGGTCAGCTCGTTGCGGCCGCGCTGCTGCTTGATCGCCTCGATGCCCTGGAACGCGGCGCGGACCTGCCCGGCGATGGACCGGGCGGTAAGGCCCAGGCTCTCGCCCAGCGGGGTGACGGTGAAGTTGAGCTGCGGCTTGCCGCTGCTGAACCCGTCGTCGACGTCGCGGGTCACGGCGAACTCGCCGAGGCGGCGGCCGAGCTCCTGGGCGGCGCGTTCGAGGGTGGGGATGTCGCGGTGCGAGAGCTCGACGGTGAGGGCGGCCCCCGAGCCGGGCCCGCCTCGGTCCGACTCGAAGCTGATGGTGTCGGCGTCGGGGAACTCGCCCGCGGCGTCGCGCCACAGCTCGTTGAACCTTGGGGTGGAGATCGGCCGCACGCCCGGCTCGGTGAGGTAGATGGTCACCTCGGCCTCGTGGTCGGCAACGCTGACGAAGCTGCCCCCGCTGAGCCGCTCGCCGCCGTTTTCGTCGATGACCCGTTCGGCCGCGGCGAGGAGGCGCTCGCCGATGGCGCGGCTGCGGGACACGGGGCTGCCCGGGGGCATGCTGACGCGGACGAACGCCTGGTCCGCTTCGGTGCGGGGCATGAGGATGAAGCCGATCCGCCCCGACTGCACGTACGCCAGGGCGAGGATGAGCAGCGCCGCGGCGCCAACGAGGGTGAGCGCGCGGTAGCGGAGGCTGGCGCGGAGCGTCGGGCCGTAGTAGTCGTGGACGGCGTGCTCAAACCAGCGGCTGAAGGCCTGCTGCTTGGCGTGCAGGGCGCGGCCGACGCGGGTACCGGAGCTGCTCTTGGTGTGAGCGAGGTGCGCGGGGAGGATGAACAGCGCCTCGACGAGCGAGATGATGAAGGTCGTGCACACGACAATCGGGATGACGCCCCAGAGCTTGCCGAACGTCCCGGGGACGAACAGCAGCGGCGAGAAGGCGATCACGTTGGTGAGGATGGCGAAGGTGATCGGGACGGTGACATCGCGGGCACCGCGGATGGCGGCCTCGATGTTGCCCATGCCTTTCTGCCGGTATTCGTAGATGTTTTCGCCGGCGACGATGGCGTCGTCCACGACGATGCCCAGGGCGATGATGAAGGCGAACATCGTGATCATGTTGATCGAGACGTCGAAGAACGGCAGGAAGAGCAGGGTCCCGAGGAAGGAGATGGGGATGCCCATGGTGACCCAGAACGCGAGCTTGAACTCGAGGAACAGGCCCAGCAGGGCGAGGACCAGGACGAGGCCGAAGAACGCGTTTTTGAACAGCAGGGCGAGGCGTTGCCGGTAGACGTCCGAGTCGTCGATGCGGAGGACGAGTTCGACGCCGGGCGGGAGGTTGTCGCGTATGGTGGGCAGCGCGGCCTTGACCGCGTCGGACACGCCGATGGGCGTCTCATCGCCGATGCGGTAGATGTCGACGCCGATGGCGGGGACGCTGTTGATGCGGGTCTCGCGGTCGGTGTCCTCGAAGCCGTCGGTGACGGTGGCGATCTCGTCGAGGCGGACCTGCGACCCGTCGGGCGTGGCCAGGACGACGAGCGAGCCGAAGTCCCGGGCGTCGTCACGGCGCTCGTCGAAGCGGATGAACAGCTCGCCGCCGGCGGTCTCGACCTTGCCGCCGGGGACCTCGGCGGCGGACTGCTGGACCTTGCGGGCGATGTCGGCGAGGGTAAGGTTGTAGCGGCGCAGCGCCTCTTCGGAGACGTCGATCTGCACCTCGGGCGGGCGGATGCCGTCGAGGTCGACCTGCGTGATGCCCTCCTGTTGGAGCAGCGTGTCGCGGACCATCTCGCCCGCCTCGCGCAGCGCCCCCTCGCTGACGTCGCCGAACAGCTCGATGTCGACCACGTCGTTGCGGCGGAAGTTCAGCTCGACCTGCGGCTCCTCGGCCTCGTCGGGGAACGAGGTGATCCGCCCGACCGACGACTGCACGTCCTGGTACGCCTTCTGCCGGTTCGCGCCGTCGAGCAGCTCGATACCGACCCGGGCCCGGCCCTCGTAGGTGGTGGAGCTCACCTCGTCGACGCCCTCCAGCCCGCGGACCGCCTCCTCGACGGCGAGGACGATGCCCTGCTCGACCTCCTCGGGGCTGGCGCCGGGGTACGGGACCGTGACGGTGATCGAGTTGGCCTCGAAGTCGGGAAAGACTTCCTTCTTGATGCGGTAGGACATGAACAGCCCGCCGACGATCAGCGTGAGCATCAGGAGGTTGGGGGTCACGCGGTGGTGGACCATCCAGGCGATGGGGCCGGAGGCGGGAGAGGTGTCGACGGCGGGGCCGGCCCGGTCGGCGGGCGGGGCCGCTTCCGAGCGGCTCGTCGGCGGAGGCTGCGCTTCCGGCGGCTGCGCTTCCGGGGGGGGCGGTGGCGGGGGGGTGTCGCTCGACATCATTGCTCTGCCCGCGGCGTCGGGACGCGGACCGCCATGCCGTCCACCGGCGAGGTCAGGTTCGTCGTCACCACCCGCTCGCCGTCACGCAGCCCCGAAGACACCAGCACGTAGTCCGGGCCGCGGTACAGCACCTCCACCTCGCGGATGTCCAGCCGCCCGTCGTCGGTCATCACCCGCACCGTGTCGCCCTCGAACAGCCACGAGCGGTCGATCTCCACCGCGTCGGGCACGACGCGCCCCTGCACCTCGCCCCGCACGAAACCACCCGCCAGCACCGCCGGCTTGCCCGCGTTCTGCGGCTCCATCGCCAACGGGTCCTCGATCTCCGCCAGCAGCCCCGCCATCCGCCCCGCCGCGTCCACCATCGGCAGCCGCCTCACGACCCGGCCCGTCCGCGTCGCGCCGGGCCCCCACCCCGCCGCATTATAAAACACCACCTCCGACCCCTCGTCTACCCCACCCGGCACCCCCCCCTCGCCGGGCACGGCCACCCACCGCAGCTCCGCCTCGGGCACCCGCAGTTCCACCCAGAACCGCTGGGTCCCCACCACCTCCGCCACCGCGCCGCCCGGCCCGACCGTGTCGCCTACGTCCACCATCTTCTCCATCACCACCGCGTCGAACGGCACCGCCACCGTCGCCCGTGACCGGTCCAGCTCCGCCGCTTCCACCGCCAGCTCCGCCGCGTCCAGCGACGCCTCGCTCGACCGCACCATCGCCTCGGCCGCCTGAACCTCCGCCTCCGCCGCGGCGAGCTGAGGCTCCCGCAGCATCAGCGCCCGCATCGACCCGTCCGCCGCCGACCCCCCTCCTGCCGCCCCCCCCCCCGCCGACCTCCCCTCAGCCAACCCCCCGCCCGTCGACCCGTTGTCCAACAACTCAAACTCCCGCGACGCCACCGCCTGGCTGCCCATCTCCATCGCCAGGTCCGACTTCGCCCGGGTCAGCTCCCGCTTCGCCATCGTCACGTCGCTCTGCGCCGACGCTACCGCGTTGCCGCTCCGCGCCACCGCGATCTCAAAGTCGCGCGGCTCGATCCGCACCAGCGGCGCCCCCGCCCCGTACCGCGCCCCGGGCGCAAGCGCTTCGTCCACCCACACCGCCCGGCCCGACACCTGCGGCCGCACCGCCACCCTCCGCGCCGGCTCCACCGTCCCCATCGCCACCACCACCACCCGCTCGGGACGCACGTGAACCTCCGCCACCTCCACCAGCCGCGCGACCTCCTCACGCTCCCGTCGCTCGGTCTGCGGCGGCTCGTACAGCCAGTCCGCCGCGAGCAGCAACGCCCCCGCCAGCACCGCGATCGGGATCAGCACCCGCACCACGACGTACAAAATCTTCCGCCACGCGGCGGGCCCCGTCGACGCCCCCGCCCCCGCACTCGCTCTCGACATCTCGTCACTCATCCCGCACCGCCTCGCCCGTGACGGTCACCGGCCCCGCCACGCTTCGATATAGATCCACCCGGAACTCCAGCAGCTCCCGCCGCGCCCGCAGCACGTCGCGCTGCAGCGACTGCTGCGACGTGAGCGCCTCGAGCACCCGCAGGTAATCGAACTGCCCGGCCGTGTACCGCTCCCGCGTCCGCTCGATGAGCTCGCCGCTCACCGCGAGCTGCCGCTCGAGGCTCAGCAGGAACTCGCCCTGGGCCCGCTCCTGGGCGAGCGCGTCTTCGGTTTCCTGCAGGGCCGTCAACACCGCATCCTTATATTGCGCCAGCGCCTCGGCGGTGCGGGCCCGGGTCCGGGCGATCTCCGCCCGCCGCAGGCCCCCGTCGAACAGGGGCTGGAGCAGGTCGGCCGCCACCGTGGCGATCCAGTTGTCGAACAGGTTACGCAGCCGATCCGCTCGGTAGACGAACGACGCGGAAATCTCCACCCGCGGGTACCGGTCCGCCAGCGCCGCCGCCACCAGCCGGTCCGCCGCCGCGACGTTCAGCCACGCCTGCCGCACGTCCGGCCGCCGCCGCAGCACCTCGCTCGGCACGCCCAACTCCGGCAACGCCGGCACCGTCACCCCGTCGAACGCCCCGGGGACCGGAGTCCCCGACGCCTCCGGCGGCTCGCCCAGCAGCACCGCCAACTGGTGGCGCAGCACCGCCGTCCGCCCCGCCTGCAGGTCGCCCTGGCCCCGCGTCGCCTCGGTCAGCTGCTGCTGGCGCAGCACGTCCGCCGCGGCGACCTGGCCCTGGCGAAACCGCAGCACCGTGAGCTCGAGCACCTGCGCGTTGGTCTCGACCTGATCCGCCAGCAGCGCCTCCTGCGCCGCCGACTCGGCGAGGCGGAACCACGTCGTCGCCACGTCCGCCGCGAGCGACAGGGCCAGCGCCTGCGCGTCCGCGGCCGTGGCGATCGCGTCGAGCCTCGCCGCGTCGCGCAGCGCGTCGAGTCGGCCCCACAGGTCCACCTCGTACGCCGCCCGGACCCCGAGGCGGAAGTCGTCGTCGTCGGCGTCGGTCGACGGGTCGTCGGGGGTTTCGGTGCGCGTGGTGCCGGCGCTGGCGGGCAGGTCCACCGCCGGCAGCAGGGCCGCCCCCTCCCGCCGGGCGATGGCCCGGGCCGCCCGCACCCGCGCCGCCGCCGCCGCCAGCGACGGGTTATCCGCAAAGGTCCGAGCTACCGCCGCGTCGAGCCCCGCGTCCTCAAACGCCGTCCACCACCGTACCGGCGCCGGCAGGCCCCGCCGCCCGTCCTCCACGCCCCCGTCGTCCCGCCCCGACCCGTCCGAGTACGACCCCGGCACCGCCGCCAGCACCGCGTCCCGCTCCGCCGCGACGTCGGGGTAGTTGGTGCGACACCCGCCCGCCCCGACCGCCGCGCACGCCACCACCGCCCCCGCCCAACGGGTCACGCATCGCCTTCGGCTCGGGTACGGTTTCACGCTCAGCAAGGTGGGCCGACAGGATAGCGGGGTCACGACTCGCACCATGCGCACGACGTGCAGCGTGAATAGCCGCGACGCTACGCGTCGCCGGGCCGGGGACGCGTAGCGTCCCGGCTATTGGGAGCAGACGCGTAGCGTCCCGGCTGCTCGCCTGATCCCTGGTCCCCGATCCCCGATCCCCGGCCCGTCACCCCGCGTTGGGGCCGACGACGTCGGGGCCGCCCTCGGGGTCGCGGGCTTCGCGGGCCTGTTCGCGGATGTTGTTGACCTCGCTGGTGAGGTTGCCCTCGGCCGAGGTCGCGTCGGGCCGCTGGTCGTCGGCCATGGTCTGCGCGCTGGCCTTGCGGAGCGGCGGAGACGGTGCGGAGCCGGCCGTGCCGGGGGTCGATCCGTCGCGGTCCTCCCGGACGACGGGGACGCCCTGGGGGAAGATGATCTCGCGGGCGTCGTCGGGCATGGAGATGCCTGCGCTCTCGAGGCCGCGCAGGACCTGCCGCATGAGGGCGGATTTAACTTTCAGCGCGCTCATGGCGTGGCCGTTGATCCAGAAGTAGACCTTGAGGTTGATGGTGGAGGCCCCGAGCGAGTCGACCAGCACCAGCGGCTCGGGCTCGTCGAGCACGGCGTCGTGGTCGCGGAGGATGCCCACGGCCGTGGCCTGGGCGAGGGTGACGCTCGCGTCGTACCCGATGCCAAGGGAGAAATCGAGCCGCATCTTGGGGTTGGCGGTGAGGTTTCGAATGGTCGACTTGTAGACGGTGGCGTTGGCGATCTGGATGTGGTTGCCTTGGAAGTCGACGAGCACGGTGCCGCGGGCCGAGACGCGGCTGACGACGCCGGTGTAGCCCTCGACCTCGATGACGTCGCCGAGGTGGAAGGGCGTGCGGATGGACAGGAGGATGGAGGCGAGGAAGTTTTCGGCGATGTCGCGGAACGCGAAGCCGATGACCAGGCCGAAGAGCCCGGTGCCGCTGACGACGGTGAGGGCGACGGCGGTGAGCCCGCTGACGCGGAGGAAGAGGACCACCCCGCCGACGACGATGAGGACGGCGGCGAGCTTGCGGGCGACGTTGCGCAAAAGCTCGCTGTCGGTGATGTGGCGGAGCGGGTAGGTGAGCAGGCGGCTGATCACCCCGGCGAGCAGGAGCGACGCGACGAGCAGGACGAGCCCGACGCCGATGAGCGGCAGCGAGCGGACGAAGCCGCGCCACAGCTCGACCGACTCCTGGCGGATGGGGTGCTGGTCGAGCGCCGGCGGGACGACGGTGAGGTTGTTGACCACGGCGACGACGTCCTGCGTCCGCCGGGCGAGGGACGAGGCCCAGTCGCGGTAGTCGTCGTCGGTGGTCCGGCCGGTGAGGAAGACGATGCCGTCGCGGACCTCGACGGTCAGGTCGGTGTAGCGTTCCGAGGCGTCGTAGATGTCGCGGAGCCGCCGGGCGATCTCGTCGTCGTCGGCGGCGGCGTCGACCTTGACCGCCTGCTCGGAGGTCTCGAGCGCGTCCGGGGCGTCGGGGGCGGTGTCGCCTTGCGGAGCGGCACCCGGCGGTGCCGGCGCGTCCTGCGCGGCGGCGGTGACGCAGAGGAGGAGGATGAGGGCGGTGCGGCAGAACATCAAGCGTTCTTTTTCTTAGCCCGGCCGCTTGCGGCCACCGTGTTCGGAGTCCAGCGGCCGCAAGCGGCCGGGCTAAGAGGGGGATCCGATACTACGTCAGAGACGGATGGGGGTGACGAACTTCCAGGTTTGCGCCGGCAGGCCCGCTTCGGTCGGGTTGCGGTCAACGTACACGATGCGGGAGACGATCTTCTCGGGAGTGTGCAGGAAGCGAACCCAGCCGCGGGCAGCCCAGGGAGTCGGCGTCTGGCCGTCGGCGTCGGCGTGTGCGGCGAGGGGGTGCAGGCCCTCGGCGGTGAGGCGTCGGGTCGCGGCGGACTTCAGGCGTGTCAGGAGTTGCAGGCCGGTCCAATCGGGGTGGGCGGGGACGATGAGGTGGACGTGGTCGGGCATGATGGCAAGGGCGTAGATGGCGAGGCCGAAGGATTGCGCGTCTGCGGCGATGCCCTTCGCGACGGCTCGCGCCTGCCGGCCGGTGAGGCGGACGTGGGGGTACTTCAACGCATCGCGGGCGGCCTGACGAACCGCGGGGTTGAACGGTTGGCCGGCGAGGGATTCATGGGTTGACACCTTGGTGGCGGGACCGAAGGGCTTCAGGTGGGGTGCCAGGACTTCGTCGGACCACGACCCGCGTTCGTCGTTAGGGAGCCAGAAGCCGTAGGTGGACCAGATGAGGTGGTGGGCGAGGATGGGGGGCATCGATTGTTCGCTCTTAGCCCGGCCGCTTGCGGCCGCTGTGGGGGTTCATTTAAAGGATAAAGGACGGATCTCGAAAGACTGCGGCCGCAAGCGGCCGGGCTAAGAGGAGGGGGGGGATGACGATTATCCCGCGCTCGGTCTCGTCATCGCGTCGTAGTCCAGCAGCTCGTTGAGCCGCGACTCGGGCATGAGGTTCTGCTCGCCGACGAGTTGCTTAATGGTCTTGCCTTCCTTGTGCGCCTGCTTCGCGAGGGCGGCGCAGCGGTCGTAGCCGACTTCGGGGGCGAGGGCGGTGATGGTCATGAGCGAGGCATCGAGGAGCTCGCGGCAGCGGGCTTCGTTGACCTCGAGGCCGACGATGAGCTTGTCGGTGAAGGCATGGGTGGCGTTGGTGAGGAGGGTGACGGATTCGAGGAAGGCGTCGATGATGACGGGCATGGCGACGTTGAGCTCGAAGATTGAGCCGACGCCGCCGAGGCCGGCGGTGGTGACGGTGGCGTCGTTGCCGATAACGCGGCAGGCGACCTGGATCACGGATTCGCAGAGGACGGGGTTCACCTTGCCGGGCATGATGGACGAGCCCGGCTGGATGGCGGGGAGTTGCAGTTCGCCGAGGCCGCAGCGGGGACCGGAGCCGAGGTGGCGGATGTCGTTGGCGATCTTGGTGAGCGACACGGCAATCGATTTGAGGTTGGCGTGGGCGTGGACGAAGGCGTCTTTGGCGGCCTGAGCCTCGGGGTGGACGGTGGCCTCCTCGAAGGCGACGCCGGTGCGTTGGCTTAGGGCGGCGCAGACGCGGGGGGCGAAATCGGGGTGGGTGTTGATGCCGGTGCCGACGGCGGTGCCGCCGATCTCGAGGTTCTTGGCCATCTCCTCGTGGGCGTCGGTAGCGCGGCGGGTGGCGTGCTCGGCCTGACGGGCGTAGCCGGCGAAAACCTGACCCACGCGGATCGGCGTCGCGTCCATTAGGTGCGTGCGCCCGACCTTCACGATGCCGTCCCACGCCGTAGCCTTGTCGAGCAGGGCGGCGTGCAGCTTCGTCATCGCTGGGAACAGCCCCTCGCGCGTGCCGAGGGCGGCGGCGATGTGCATCGCGGTGGGGAAGGTGTCGTTCGAGCTCTGCCCCATGTTGACGTGGTCGTTGGGGTGCACGCGGGGCGACTTGTCCGGGTCGTCGTCGCCGCCGGACGAGCTCGGCAGGCCCAGGTGCTGGTTAGCGAGGTTGGCGATGACCTCGTTGGCGTTCATGTTGGTGCTGGTGCCGCTGCCGGTCTGGTACACGTCGACGGGGAACTGGTCGTCATGCTTGCCGTGGGCGACCTGGTCGGACGCGACGACGATGGCGTCGGCGAGGTCGGCGGGGAGCTTGCCAAGGTCCTTGTTCACGGTCGCACAGGCGGCCTTGAGGTGGCCGAACGCGTGGATCACGGCGGGGGGGAGCGGGCGGTGGGCGATGGGGAAGTTGTCGACGGCGCGGGCGGTGGACGCGCCGTAGAGGGCGTTGATGGGGACGGGCATCTCGCCCATCGAATCGCGTTCGGTGCGGGTCGGGGAGTCGGGGGCGTCGGGGTCGTGGTGCTTCATGGTCGGACGGTAGCGGGGCCGGTGGCGCGGTGCCACCGCCGGCAGGGTTTGCCCAATCCGGATAACCGTCAGGCTTTGCCGGGACGGGCCTGTTTGACCCGGATTGACGCTTGCCCGGTCGGCGGGTGTATCGGTGGGTTGGTTAAGGCGTGGGCGGTGTGCCCGCGAAAGCCGTGAGTCGGAAGTCGAATCCAGGAGAAGGTCATGTTGATGCAGACGATCAAGACGAGGGGCCGGGCCACGTGCGGCCTGCTCACGGTGCTGGCGGTGTTGAGCCTGGCGGGGGCGGCCGGGGCGGAGGTTTCGATCCGCGGGGTCGACGCCGACGCGACGGTGACGGGCGACCTGCCGCTGACGGCGCGGAGCACGGGGCGGGCGGACATGACGGTGATCCAGCTCATCGGCCCCGGGGGCGTGGAGTTGACCAACCGTGCGTTCGGCAACGGGGTCTCGCTGATGGACGACGGCTCGGCGTGGCCGGCGGCGAAAAGCCCCGCGGGCCTGTACACCGTCAGCGCGTACGCGATGAGCCGCGGCCGCATCATCGACACCGCGCGGCGGAGCTTCACCGTCGAGGCGCAGCCCGCCGCGCCCGAGGAGATCGAGAGCCCCGCCGCGACGCCGCGGGTCGGGACGCGGATCGCTCCGGGAGACGGCGCGGCGGTGGTGCCGGCGATTGGCTTCGCCCGGGGCACGGCCCCGACGCGTGAGGCCGGGTCGGGCGTGAGCATCGGCATCAATGTCGACGGCGACATGCCCGCGGAGGCGGACGTGCTGATCCTCGCCTGGAGCAACACCGAGCAGCGGCTGATGGACGGCTTCAGCCACGTTGTGCGGGACGCGCCCTGGGCGGTCCGGGCGAGCGAGCTGAACAAGCTGCCCGTGGGCGAGTACGAGCTCCAGTTGCAGCCGCGGTTGGACAAGGCGGTGGTGGCGAAGGTCGTGATGCCGCTGCGGGTCGAGCCCGCGGCCCCGCCGGTGCTGGAGCGGCCGCGGACTGACGTGCCCGAGCGCGCCCCCGCCGCGGAGGCGCCGGCCGCGGAGACCAGCAACACCCCGAACCAAGACCTCGCCCGCGGCCTCGTGGAAGCGTCGGGCCCGCAGGTCGCCAAGCGTGACCGGACCCAGGACGATGGCAACGGTGGCGACGCCGGCCCGGCGTGGTCCTTCGCCGCCTCCGCCCCCGAGGTCTTCACCCGCGGCAGCGGCACCCCGATCTCGCTCGACGTGCCGAGCCGCTTGCCCGGCGACGCCGACTTCCTCGTCATCGCCTGGTCCCACACCGACAAAGCGTTGGTCACCGCGTTCGACCACAAGCTGAACATCAAGCCGTTCCGCCTCGACCAGGCGAAGCTCGACGCGCTGCCCTCGGGCCGCATCGAGCTGCAGGCGCTGTACCGCGACGGCTCGACGGTCGAGCTGAAGAAGCACAACCTCGTGGTCGTCGGCGACGGCGAGGACCCCAAGCAGTACAACGAGGACGCCGACGCCCGCCGCCGCGACCTCGCCTCCAAGGGGGCCGCCAGCCGCGCCGCCGCCAGTGTGTCGGACATGCCCCGCTCGACCGACGGCTTTACCGCCTTCAACCGCTCGGCGGACACGGTCGTGGTCTACGTCTCCTCGTCCACCGGCGACGACGCGAACAACGGGCTCTCCCCCGCCACCGCGGTGAAATCCGCCGAGGTCGGCTACGAGCTCCTGCGTGACGGTTCGCCCGACTGGCTGCTGTTCAAGGCCGGCGACACGTGGGACACCGGCCTGCCCGGGTGGAAAAAGTCCGGGCGCAGCGCCGCCGAGAAGATGCTCGTCGGCACCTACGGCACCGGCGATCGGCCGTACTTCCGCGTCACCGACGGCCACTTCCTCGGGTCCTACGGCGAGGTCCACCACGTCGCCTTCGTCGGCCTGCACGCCCACGCCGTCGCCCGGGACCCCGGCGACCCCGCGTTCCAGCCCAACATCGAGAGCCGCGACGAGGCGGTCCGCGACATGGGCGGGTTCGTCTGGCTCGCCGCCGGCGGAGACGTCCTCGTCGAAGACTGCAAGGTCGAGTTCTTCAAGTTCAACCTCGTGTTCCAGCGCGGCGGCGACGACCCGTACATGGAGGGCGTGACGGTCCGCCGCAACATCATCCTCAACGCCTACGGCCACCACGACGCGGCCCTGGGCGGGCACTCCTCGGGCATCTTCGCCAAGCGGGTCAAGGGCCTGCTGCTCGAGGAAAACGTGTTCGACCACAACGGCTGGAACGCCTCGGTCGACGGGGCCGACCGCACCAAGTTCAACCACAACCTCTACATCCAGTACGACTGCTCGCAGGTCACCGCGATCGGCAACGTCATCAGCCGCGGCTCGGCGCACGGGGCGCAGTTCCGCCCCGGCGCGACGGTGACCAACAACCTCTTCGTCCGCAACCCCTCGGCGTTCTTCGTCGCCCAGGAGGAGAGCCGCGTGACCCGCAACGTCGTGCTGATGTCCGACGACATGACCGCCGAGCACACGCTGGGCTTCGGGATCGACGTGCTGCCCACGACCCTCGCGGTGGTGGAGAACAACATCATCTCAACCAAGCGGGGCACGCACTCGGGCGCCCCGGCGATCAACGTCTCGTACGAGGACCGATCGATGGGCGAGGTGGACAAGTTCGACGTGTGCATCCGCGACAACAAGATCTGCGACTGGCCGGTGAACGAGGGCGCCCGCAGCTCGATCATGATCGGCACCGACGCGGCCAACGTGTTCGACCAGACGGGCAACCAGATCGACCAGGCCTCGGGCGGCGAGAGCAACCCGCCGTGGGTCGACCCGACCCGCAACGTCGAGTCGTACATGCAGACGCTGGGCAAGCCCGGGTCGCTGGACGAGTTCATCGCCTGTGCCGCGGCCCGGCCGCGCGGCGTGTGGGTCCCGGCATACGGCGCCGACGCGGTCAACACCTACATCCGCCGCGGGTTCGACGTGGAACTGGCGGACTGAACCGCGACACGCCCCCGCACCCTCCGGCCGGGCCGACGCTCACGTCGGCCCGGCCTTGTCGTAGGCCGGGGCGGGTACGCGGTGCGTGCGTCGCGAGCCGAGCCGGAAGGCCGAGCGGCACCCTGAGAAAGTTTCACGACCGATTCGGGGTGCCACACTGCATCCCGGAGGCTTTGCGGAGGGTGCGGTGTGCCGGCGACGCGTGATGTGAAGCCACGGTCACACCCGCACACCGCACCCGCCCCGAGCGGCGGGATGCCGTGTGGCACCCCGCACATCGTTCTGTGAAACAGGCGCCAAACAGCTGCACGGTACCCGGGAGGTTTGGCGTGACCCGCGAAGAATTCAACTACCACCGATTCGGGGTGCCACACTGCATCCCGGAGGCTTTGCGGAGGGTGCGGTGTGTTGGCTCCGCGTGACGTCAAGCCGTGGTCACACCCGCACATCGCACCCGCCCCGAGCGGCGGGATGCAGTGTGGCACCCCGCACATCGGGCTGTGAAACAGGCGCTAACCGGTCACTTCAGCAGCGCCGTCGCGTGGCTGAGCAGCTCCGCCCGCTGCAGGTAGTCGCGGTGGCCGACGGTCGCCACGGCGTGGGCCCCCGCCAGCGAGCCGGCGAAAGCGGCGACCTCCAGCGGCGCCCCCGCCGCAAGCAGCGGCGCGCAGCACGACAGGAACGTGTCCCCCGCTCCGACCCGGTCGACGACCTTGGACGCGAGAGCCGGGACCACGAACAACCCGTCGTTGCTCGTGTCGTCGCCGTTGCCCCCCGGCGTCCAGCACAGGCACCCCGCCTTGCCCCGGGTGACAATCGCGTTCTCGCAGCCCAGCCGCCGCGCCGCATCGATCAAGAGCGGCCCGAGCCCGCCGGTGCGGTCCCGCGCGTCGAGCCGCAACTCGTTCTGAGCGATGCACAAGAGGTCCGCCCGCGGGTACTTGCTCAGCAGGTTGTAGCCGAGGTTCCCCGCGTTCGCCTGCACGTTGATCGCCAGGAACTTTGCCTTGTTACACAGCCGCCGCACCGCCGCATCGGTGAGCATCCCGTGCCCGAAGTCCACCACCACCACCGCGTCCACCGTCGGGAGCAGCCGGTCGAGCGCGTCACACAGCGCCCCCTCGTCCGCGGTCGTCGCCGGCTCGTCGTTGATGTGATAAACCTCCAGCAGCTTCTGGAAGAAGTAGCTGTCGATGTAACGCTTCTTCAACACCGTCGGGCTGTCCGCCCGCCGCAGCAGCGTCGCGTCGACGTCCTTGTGCAGGTGCGACCGCACGAACGGGTCATACAGCTCCGCGTCGTCGTCGCCGAGCTGGGTGAGCACCGCGACGCCGTCGCAGCACGCCGTGGCGTTGTTGGCGACCGCGAGGATGCCCCCGGCGAACAGCTCGCGGTGCTGGGCCTTGACCACCAGGCTCGGCTCCTTGGAGGACTTGCCGATGGCCTCGCAGTACTGGTACTCGTCAAGGATCGTCTCGCCCACGACGAGCAGCCGCAGCGGCGCGGCCGCCTTCACAGCCCGGTGCACCGCCGCCTCGTCGTGCCGCCCCCGGAAGCTCTTGACGTACTGGATCGCCTCCTCCGACAGGGTCGGCGCGTGCTCGTTGAGCAGGCGCGTCGAGCTGAACACGATCTCCTCGGTGAAGCGGAGCTGACCGCCCACCGCCTCGACCGCTTCGCGCTCCTTGGCGACGGCGGTGCCCTCCTCCTCGGCCGCCTCGCGGTACTCCGACCCCTTGGCGTACACGTCGGGCCGCAGCATCTCGATGGTCGGCTCGGCCGTCGGCCAACGGTTCACCGCCGCGTAGTCGACGCACGCCAGCGCCGCCACGTGCTCGGCCCGCATCGCCTCGGCAAACGCCGGGCGGTCCGGCCCCTTGTTCACGTAACGGTCCGGCGTCACCGTCACCACCAGGACATCGCCCAGCGTCTTGGCCGCCTCCAGATAGCGGATGTGCCCGATGTGCAGCAGGTCGAAGCACCCGTGGCAGAGGACGACTCGCCGGCCCGCCGCCCGGTCCTCGTCCAGCCGCGCCACGATCTCGTCGAGGTCCCGCAGGGGCCGGCCGCTGATGGCCGCCGCCCCGCCCGTCGCTGTGTGGTTCATGCTCAAAGCCAAGCCTCGGCAACACGCGGATGAATCGGGCCGACATCATACGGCCTGCCGCTTTATCATCAACGGGGGGGGGGGCGGGAACCGTAACCGCAGATTGCGCAGATGACGCAGATTAAAGCCAGGGCCTGCGGCTTTCGACCTGCTCCTTTACCTTCCGGTGAGATTTAGAAGTGCAGTCCGAACGAACCCGGCCGCACGCAGATCAGGCGGGTCCAATGCTTCGGGGACTCGCTGCTGCTTCTTCCAAATCTGCGTAATCTGCGTAACCTGCGGTTCCCTCCGCCGCCATTCATGACCACCATCCCCCTCGACACCCTCGTCCTCGGCGGCGGCCCCGCGGGGCTTTGGACGCTGCACGAGCTCCTTGCCGCGGGACGCTCGGCCGCGCTTGTCGAGGCCCATGCCCTTGGCTCGGGCCAGACCGTCGCGTCCCAGGGCATCATCCACGGCGGGCTGAAGTACACCCTCCGCGGCTCGCTCACCGCCTCGGCCAAGGCCATCCGCGACATGCCCGAACGATGGCGCCGCTCCCTCGTCGGCGAACAGCAGCCCGACCTCTCCGCCACCGTGATGCGGTCGGAGCACTGCCACCTCTGGCGGACCGGCACGCTGCGCTCGCGCCTCGGGATGGTCGGGGCGCGGGCGGGCCTGCGGGTCAAGCCCGAGCGGATCGAGCGCGACCACTGGCCCGAGGCGCTGGCCCACGTCGCCGGGGAGGTGTTCCGCCTCGACGAGCAGGTGGTGAGCCCGCCGAGCTTTGTCAGCGCGCTGGCCGCGCCGCTGCGTGAGCACCTCATCAAGGTGGATCCGCGGCGTTTGCGGGTGACGCGCACCGCGGACGGTGCGGCTGATACCGTCGACTCCGGCACCGGCGTCACGCTGCGGCCGCGGCACCTCGTGCTCACCGCGGGGCTGGGCAACGCCGAACTCCGCGCCCTCGCCGGGCTGCCCGACGCGATGATGCAGCGCCGTGCCGTGCACATGATCATGCTCCGCCACCCCAACCTGCCCCCGCTCAACGGCCACTGCGTCGACGGCGCGAAGACGCGCGTCACCATCACCACCGACCGCGACTCCCGCGGCCGCACCGTCTGGCAGGTCGGCGGGCAGGTCTCCGAGGACGGCACCGACATGACCCGCGACGAGCTCATCGCCCACGCCCGCGCCGAGGTCGCCGCGTCGCTGGGCTACGGCGTGGGGGGGGGTGGGGGCGCAGGGGGCGCGTTCCCGCCGGGGACCGAATGGGCGACGTATCGGCTCGACAAGGCCGAGGTGACGACGAGCGAGAACCGCCGGCCCGACGACGCGTTCGCCGTCCGCCACCACAACGTCGTCACCGCCTGGCCGACGAAGCTCGCCCTGGTGCCCCGCCTCGCCGAGCGGGTGCTCGAGCTGCTGGACCCCCCCTCGCCGCCGACCGAATTGGCCGCCGCCCTCGCCGACCAGCCCCGGCCCGGCGTGGCGCTCCCGCCGTGGGAGACCGGGGGGGAGTGGACCCGCTCGGACGGCGAGGGCCTAACCCCTCCCCCCCCGGGGGAGGTGGCCGGCGCAGCCGGCCGGTGGGGGCGGGTGTGACCCACAGGTTCACACCATCTGACGCCGCGCCCCCTCGTGGATTCCACACTTTCGCACCGCTCGTCCGAAGCGACAAGATGTGGCACCCCGCTGCCCGGCCCCGCGGGGTGAGGAAGCTTGTTCGGGTCACCGCGTGCCCCCCCCGGCCACGCTGCGCGTGGCCGACCCCCCCGGGGGGGGGGTGGTGATGCCCCCCCCCTCCCCCCTCCTCCCCCTCCCCCCCCTCGGCTTCGGCACGGTCAAGCTCGGCCGCAACGCGAAGCTCCGCTACACCCACCCCTTCGACCTGCCTACCGAAGACGAGGCGGCTGCGCTGCTCCACGGCGTGCTCGACCTGGGCATCACCCTCCTCGACACCGCCCCGGCGTACGGCCTCGCCGAGGCTCGCATCGGGCGACACCTCGCCCACCGACGCGCCGACTACACCCTCGCCACCAAAGCCGGCGAAACCTTCAGCGATGGCGTCTCCCGCTTCGACTTCACCGGCCAAGCCCTCCGCGCGTCGGTCGAATGCTCGCTCCGCGACCTCCGCACCGACCACGTTGACATCCTCCTGCTGCACTCCGACGGCAACGACCTGCACGTGCTGCACGAGACCGACGCCGTCGCCACGCTCCACGCCCTGCGGGACGGGGGCAAGGCCCGGCACATCGGCCTGTCGGGCAAAACCGTCGAGGGGGCGCGGGCGGCCCTCGCCTGGGCGGACGTGCTGATGGTCCCGTACAACGCCGCCGACCGCGAGCACGGCCCCGTCATCGCCGAGGCCCACGCCGCGGGCGTCGGCGTGCTGATCAAAAAGGCCCTCGCCAGCGGGACCCTTCCCCCGGCCGACGCGCTGCGTTTTCTCACGGAGCACTCGGCGCCCGTGACGCCCGTCGTCGGGTCGCTGAGCCTGGCCCACCTCGCGGCGAACCTGGCGGCGGTGCGTGGGGCGGCAATCGGATAATTCGTGTCACCTTCTTGGTGTTGCCGTGCCGAGGCCAACGTTAGCCGCCGGGCTTGTCCCGGCGTTCGTCACGTCTTAAACGCCGGGACAAGCCCGGCGGCTAACGTCAGTGCTGAAGTTCTTCCCCATGGCCGCGACGCTACGCGTCGCGAACCGCGTTGCGTAGCAACGCGGTTACTGGAAAAGTCCGTAGGGCAGGGTTCACCCTGCCGCGTATTGCCCTGCGTGTGACGGTCGCCGCGGCACGCGGCAGGGCAAAGCCGGCCCTACGGGGTGTTGCCATTATGATCCCGCGATGGCACACCCGCGGCTGACGGTGGACCCGTTGTGGGCGGTGGTGTTGGCGTTCGTGGACCGGACGCGGTGGGCGTGGTTCCTGGGGGTGGCGGTGCTGTATGCGGCGGGGGCTGGGGGGGTGTGGCGGGTGACGCCGGACTCGGCGATCCATGTGGGGTTGGCGCGGTCGGTCGTGGAGGGGCGGGGGGTGGTGGACGCGACGGGGCGGGAGGCGGGGGTGATGCCGGGGTTGGCGTACACCGTCGCGGCGGCGTGGGCGGTGATGGGGGTGGTGGACGGGGGCGAGGGGGGAGAGGGGAGCGGGGGGGGTGGGGGGGTTGTTGAGGAGGGGGGAGCGCCCGCAAGCGGGGCGGCTAAGGGGGTGGATTCCGGGGGGGGGTGGAGGGGCCCGGGGTGGGGCGGGCAGGGGCTGATGCTGGGGTTCGCGGCGGCGGTGCTGGTGATGACGTGGCGGGTGGTGCGCCTCTATATAGATCGGCCCACGGCCGATGTGGTGGTGGTGCTCCTGGCGGTGAACCGGCTGTTCTACGAGCACGCGGTGGGGATGCTGACGGAGCTGCCGTTCACCGTCGGGGTGATGCTGATGTTGTGGGGGCACGAGCGGCGAGGGTTGCGGCAGGGGGTCAACCGGAGCCTGGGGGTGCCACACCTCGGCCGCTCGGGGCCGATGGGTGACGGCTTGCAGGGCACGCCGCGCACACATCGCCGCAAAGCCGGTGAGGTGTGGCACCCTAGCGTTCACGCTCTATTTGCTTGGCTGATGATCGCAGCGGGGATCGCGGTGATGTTGGCGTACCGGACCGTGGGGGTGGTATTCGCGGGGGGGTATGTGTTGGCGGAGATGGTGCGGCTGTGGCGGAGCGGCAGGCGGGGGGCGGCCACGGGGGTGCTGGGTGCCGTGACGGGTGTGGTGGGGCTTGCGGGGGTGCTGCTGCCGGGAGTTCGTGCGGATGTGGCTTTGTTCTGGCGGACGTTGCGGGGCGTGGCGGGGCCGGGGGTGGAGGTGGGGCCGTGGGGCGTGTGGGGGTGGATGGCGGGCAACGCGGGGGAGCTGCTGGGCGAGTCGGTGTTCGATGCGGTGTTCGGGCAGGATCTGCACTGGACAGTGGCGGGGGTGGTGTCGGCCGGGGTGCTGTGGGCGGGGCTGCGGCTGGGGTGGGCGAAGATCCGGGAGGGGGGGGATCGGGGCAAGGGGAGGGGTGCCACACCTTGCCGGCTCTGGGGCAAGGTGTGCGGGGCAGAGCGGAGGCACACCTTGGCCCAAAGCGGCCAAGGTGTGGCACCCGAGGGTGGGAGGAGGCTCGGCCGACCGCTCTGGGCGGTGCTGATCGGCGTGTGCGTGGCGCAGTGGGTGGTGTTTGATGCGGCGGGGCGGTACCTGTTGCCGCTGCTGCCGGTGCTCTTGGTGGGGGTGTGGCGGGCGACGGTGGAAATGTACGGGGCGCGGCACGTGTGGTGGCGGGACTGGCTGTGTTGCCTGGTGCTGGCGGGGTTGACGGTGCCGAACCTGGTGGGGGTGGGCAGGGTGGTCGTGGAGCGGCACCGGGCGGAGTTTTACGACCACTACGCGGACGGGAAGTACGTGCCGGTGATGCGGTTGGCGGGGTGGCTGCGGGCGAACACGCCGGCGGGGGCGGTGGTGATGGCGAACCCGGACATGCCCAGCGAGCTGGCGTATTTCGCGGACCGGGGGGTGGTGCACGACCCGAACCGTTACGCGGTGGCGGCCCCGGCGGTGGTGGTGGTGACGCCGACCGACGCGCGGCGGGAGGCGGGGCTGGCGCGGCTGGGTTGGGCGGTGGGGGGGCCCGTCTTCGAGATGCAGGGGTTGAAGGGCCGGACGTGGCGGGTGCTGCCGGTGCGACGGGGAACCGCTCGTCCGTGAAACGGGGGCGGGGGGGAGACTATGGTTAATCGATGATGAGCGACACCGACATCGCGGTCCCGATGCTGGACCTGACGGCCCAGTACCGGGCGATCCGCGACGAGGTGCTGCCTTGCCTCGCGGAGGTCCTTGAGACGCAGCTGGTGTGTCAGGGCCCGGCGTGCGACGAGTTCGAGGGGCGGGTGGCGGCGTACTGTGGGGTGCGGCACGCGATGGCGGTGTCTTCGGGAACAGATGCGCTGCTCGTGGCGATGATGGCGCGGGACTACGCGGAGGGGGGCGAGGTGGTGACGAGCCCGTTCTCGTTTTTCGCGACGGCGGGGGCGGTGTGGCGGCGGGGGCTGCGGCCGGTGTTCGCCGACATCGAGCCGGGCACGTTCAACCTGGACCCGGACGCGGCGGCGGCCGCGATCACGCCGCGGACGGTGGCGGTGATGCCGGTGCACCTGTTCGGCCAGACGGCGGAGATGGACGCGTTCACGGCGCTCGCGTCGCGGCACGGGGTCGACCTCATCGAGGACGCGGCGCAGGCGATCGGGTCGAGGTACCGCGGCCGGCACGTCGGGCACGGCTCGACGTGCGCGGCCCTGAGCTTCTACCCCACCAAAAACCTCGGCGGGGCGGGCGACGGGGGCATGGTGCTGACCGGCGACGACGAACTTGCGGCGCGGGTGCGGCGGCTGCGCAACCACGGGGCGCGGGCGAGCTATCTGCACGAACGCGTCGGCGGGAACTTCAGGATGGCCAGCGTCAACGCCGCGTACCTGTCGGTGAAGCTGCGGTACCTGGACCGGTGGAACGCGGCGCGGCGGGGGCACGCGGCGCGGTACGACGGGGCGTTCGCCGACCTGGACGGCGTGACGACGCCGATGGTCGAGCCCGGCCGGGGCCACACGTACAACCAGTACGTGATCCGCACGCCGCGGCGGGACGCGCTGCGGGCGCACCTCGTGGAGCACGGCGTGGGCTGTGCGGTTTACTACCCGTTGTGCCTGCACGAGCAGCCGTGTTTCGCGTCGCTGGGCTACGCGAGGGGGGCGTTCCCCGAAGCGGAGCGGGCGGCGGCGGAGGTGCTGGCGCTGCCGGTGTATCCCGAGCTGAGCGGGGATCAGGCCGAGCGGGTGATCGACGTGGTGCGGGGGTTTTTCGGGTAGAGGGGACGTTTTTACCCCCCTCCCCCCGGGAGGGGCCGGGGGAGGGCCGCGGCTCTCGTACGTTGCGTCTGCCGTAGAACGTGAAGTCCTTGAGCGGCGTACCCTCCCGTCATTGCTCCCGGGGGGAAAGGGATCGATCCGGCCGAGGCGTCGGTTCAGGTCCGGGATCGGGTTCACGCCGGCGAGGGGGGGCGCTGTTGGCGCAGCTCCGTACCGAGTTGGTAGTTTGCGGCGACCCGCCGGTGCGGGGCGAGGTGCCCGAGCCCGTGTCGCCTTGAACCCGGTTGAGTGTTGAGCCCGCTGCCATGTCTGACCGGCCGAACATCCTGTACATCATGTGCGACGAGCTCCGGTGGTGTGACGTGGGGTGTTACGGGCACCCGACGGTGCGGACGCCGCATCTGGATGCGCTGGCGGAGCGGGGCTGCCGGTTCGAGACGGCGGTGAGCAACTCGCCGCTGTGCGGCCCGGCACGGTCGGTCGTGCTATCCGGGCAGTACGCCCGGACCTGCCGCGGGACGCTGGACAACGCGCAGTGGCCCAACGGGCACGGGCTGAACCTTTTCCCCTTCGCCGGGTTCCCGCAGTGGCCGACCGGTCGCCGCGTCGACTTCGACGACCCGACGCTGCCCGAGACGCTCCGCGACGCGGGGTACGCCACCGCGGCGATCGGCAAGTGGCACGTCGAGGCGTGGCCCGACGCGCTCGGGTTTGACCACTACGTCATCCCCGCCCACCACCACGCGCACACCGCCCAATGGTTTATCGAGGACGGGGGCCCGCCGTTCTGTGCCCCGGGGTTCAGCGTCGATTTTGAGGCGGACCGGGTCACGCGGTGGATCGCCAACCGGCCGACGGGCGAGCCGTGGTTTATGTACTACAACCTCTCGCCGCCGCACATGCCCCTGGCCGATGCGCCCGAGCGGTACCTCGAGATGTACGGCCGCGACGACGTGGTGGTCCGCGGCAACGTCGTGCCGGAGGCGGAGATCGAGGGGTTCCGGCAGAAGCTGCTGTCGTATCTGTGGGACTACCGGTACTACCGCGACCACCTGCCGCACACGACGGCGGAGCGGTGGGCGTCGATGGACCTGATCGACTTGCACCGGCTGTACCTCGGGCTGATCACTTGGGTGGACGACACGGTGGGGCGGGTGCTCGGGGCGCTGGACGCGGCGGGGTTGACGGGGGACACGCTGGTCGTGTTCACGTCGGACCACGGGGACATGCTCGGGTCGTGGGGGATGATGGGCAAGGCGCATTGGCGGGACGAGGCGGCCCGGGTGCCGATGATCGTGGCGGGGCCGGGCGTGCGGCGCGGGGTGGTGACGGGTCACGTCGGATCGCTGGTGGACGTTGCGCCGACGCTGCTGGGCCTGGCGGGGTTGGACGATGCGGCGGGGGCGGGGCATCTGCAGGGGCGGGACCTGTCGGGGTTAGTGAAGGGGGGAGATGCGGGGGCGGACGGGGGGGTTGCGACGCACACGTTCATCGAATGCCTGCGGCTGGGGGTGGCGGTGCGGACGCCGACGCACGTGCTCGGCCGGCGGTTCGCGGGGGGGCACCGGCTGGCGGGTGAGGTGGATGAGTGTTTCGACATGACGGCGGACCCGCTGTCGCTGCACGACCTGACAGGCGGCGGGGGTGAGGGTGCGGCGGCGATCGAGGCGTTGAGTGAGCTGGTGACGGGGTTTGACCGGCGGACGCCGTGGCGCGGCGGCGACCCGGCCGTGTAGCCGGGGCCCTACGGGTCCCGACGTCGCCGAAGGCGGTGTCTGCCGCGACGGGTGGCTGAGGCGCTGCCAAGCGCTTCTTCACCTCGCGTACAATCTTGCACCCATGACCGACGACGCCGATCAACCTGCCCCCGGTAGCCCCCCACCCGACCCCGCCGGCGGCGGCCCCGCCCCGCCCCGCAAGAAGCGCAGCCGACGCCGCCGCGGCAAGAAGCGGTCCGACGCCGCTGCCGGTGCCGAGACCACCACCGCGGCCGCCACCGACGCCCCGGCCCCCGCTTCCGCGCCCAAAGCGGACCAGCCCACCCCCACCCGATCCACCCCCACCCGAACCACCAACACCACCCCCGAGCCCGCCGACCCGCCGCGGCCTTCCCCCTCCAGCGGCTACACCAACCGCAACACCCCCCGCGCCACCCACCCCGCCCCTCCCGCCCCCGACCGGCCGGCAAGGCCCCGCCCCCCCGCGGCACCCAACGACCGCAACGGCGACCGAGCCCCAGGCCCCCCGGCCCCCCGCTCCGCCTCATCCCGCCCCGGCCGGGGCGACGGCAACGGCGACGGCGACGCCCCCGACCCCGGCGGACGCAAGCGACGCAAGCCCCGCACCAAGCAGTGCATCCACTGCATGACCCCCTGCACCACCCTCCACCGCGTCCAGCTCGACCACCGCCGACGCTGGGTCTTCATCTGCGACGTCTGCTGGCCCACCCGCTGCGTCGACAACCCCCACTACGCCTACGGCGGACTCTGGGTCTCGGGCCGCATCGCCAAGCCCGAGTCCCAACTCCACGAAGAACGCCAGCAACGCCGCGCCCGCCGATGACGCCACGCACGGGACCTCCCCCCCTTAAGCGTTAACGGATGCGCCCAATAGCCGCGGCCTAACAGGCCGCGTCGAACCAAGCCGTGTTCCCGTTCCAACCCCAGTCGGTCCAACCGAAACACGACCGCGTCCCGCCGCAGAACGGCACCCCGTCCGCTATCCCGCCCCGCCCCCCGCATCCCATATACTCCCCCGCCTCGCTCCACCGCGAGCCCCGCCCCGACCGACGACCGCCCGACCGAGAACGGCCACGATGAACCTGCGTCTGCTTGTGCCCCTGGCGGCCGTCCTCGTCGCCATCCTCTTCGCCCTGGGCATCGCCTTCTCCGGCTCCCAACGCGCCGAACGCCTCGAAGGGCAGACCCCGCCCGATGAGGTCATCGCCACCGACGCCCCGGGTGTCCTCGACCAGCCGAACCCGGACGACGCCGCCGACCCCGACGCCGGCCCCATCGAGCCCCTGCAGCCCACCGGCCAAGCCCTCGACGCCGAAGCCCCCGCCACTCAGCCCGACCCCGTCGCCGCGTCCGACACCGCCGCCACCGCAACCACCCCGCCCCCGCCCCCCCCGGCCCGGCCGCCGCGCCGTTCCAAAACCTCCGCGCCGTCCCCGCAACCTCCACCCCCGCCGTCGTCCTCGGCGACGACACGACGGGCAACCCCTTCAAGCTCCGCGTCGACCTCAACGCCTACGGCGCAGGCCTCCGCCGCATCACCCTCGCCGACTACGCCCAGTACGTCGACCCCGCCACCTCGAACAAGCCCCGCGTCCCCTTCCACCTCGTCGATGTCGACCGCGGCCTCGCCCCCGACCAGGCCCCCCGCTTCTTCCCCTACGCCGCACGACGCCTCAAACTCAACCACGGCCCCTGGCTCGACCTCTCCACCCAACGCTGGCACACCGAGGGCCTCACGACCACCGAAGAAGGCCAGTCGGTCACGTACCGCCTCCCCATCGCCGCCGGGAACGACACTGGTGACGGCGACGGCAACGTCGTCGCCGAACTAATCCGCACCTGGTCCCTCGCCCCGGGCAGCTACGACCTGCAACTCAACCAACGCCTCGTCAACCGCACCGACCGGCCCCTCACCGCCGTCTTCGAGCAGTACGGCCAGGGCGACGTCCTGACCGACCTCGGGGCCTATCTCGGCGACCAGCGGATGTTCATCACCGGGCACTTCCGCCCCGAAAACCCCCCCAAGTTCGGCATCTACGTCGACGACAGCTTCATCCCCCGCTCGTCCCTGCTCAAGGGGTCCGCCATCGTCTGGCCAAACGCCTCGCTCCGCGCCGGGTCCCGACTCGCCTGGCTCGCGGCCGAGAACCGCTACTTCGCCCTCATCACCCACGCCCCGGTTCCCCCCACCGCCGCCGTCACCGCCGACGTGCCCGAGCTCGAGGCGGTGTTTCCCAACCTCGGCTACCACGTCTTCGACCACGACGTCGACGCCCGCCTCGCCGACCCCCGCCGCGTCGCCATCGAGCTCGAATCCGCGCCGCTTACCGTCGCTCCCGGCCAGGCCGCGAACCTCGACCTCGCCGTCTACGCCGGGCCCCGTCAGAACGCCCTCTTCGAGCAGGCCCCCTACAACCTCCTGCACTTTGACAAGCTCATCCGCTACGAGCTCGGCTGCACCTGGTGCACCTTCCAGTGGCTCGCCAAGGGCCTGCTCGGCTACCTCAAGGCCCTGCACTGGGTCGTCCGCGACTGGGGCGTCGCCATCATCATCCTCGTCCTCACCGTCCGCCTCATCCTGCACCCCATCACCAAGCGGGCGCAGACCAACATGATGAAGATGAGTAAGCAGATGTCCTCGCTCCAGCCCGAGGTCCAGAAGCTCAAGGACAAGTTCAAGGACAAGCCCACCGAGCTCAACCGCGAGATGATGAAGCTCTACAAGGACAAGGGCATCAACCCCGCCAACGTCCTCGGCTGCGCCCCCATGCTCCTGCAGACCCCCATCTGGATCGCCCTCTACGCCATGCTGTATTTCGCCATCGAGCTCCGCCACGAGCCGGCGTTCTACGGCATCTTCCAAACGATCAGCAACGGGTCCTGGCACTTCCTCCAGGACCTCAGCGTCTCGGACAACTTCATCCGCTTCATCCCCCCCGACCAGCCTGCGTTCAAGATCACCTGGCTTCCGCTCATCCAGCCCGAGTTCCGCAGCATCAACATCCTGCCCCTGGCTATGGCGTTCGTCTTCTACTTCCAGATGAAGTTGACCACGCCCCCGCCGCAGAACGAGCAGCAAAAGCAGCAGCAGGCGATCATGAAGTTCATGCCCTTCATCTTCCCGGTCATGCTCTACTCCGCCCCGGCGGGCCTGACGCTCTACATCTGCTGCTCGACCCTCGCGGGCATCGTCGACAGCTACCTCGTCCGCAAGCACGTCCGCGAGCAGGAAGAGGCCGGCACGCTCTTCGACAAGAAGCCCATCAAGCCCGGCGGGTTCCGCGACAAGCTCAACAAACGCTTCGAGATGGCCCAGCAGATGGCCGCAGAAAAACAGGCCGACCTCGCTAAACAAAAAGGCAACGCTCCGGGCGGCGGCGGCGGCAAGCAGTTCAAAAAGCGCAAATAATCCCGCTCCCCAATGAAGCGACGCGGCTCCGCCGCGCCGACCCCCGCCGACGCACTGGACCTCAAACACCCCCCCGCGCCGCAATGAAGCGACGCGGCTCCGCCGCGCAATGCCCCCCCCGTGACCCCCGCCCCCGACACCATCCTCGCCGTCAGCTCCCCCCCCGGCCGCTCCGCCCGCGGCCTCATCCGCCTCTCGGGGCCGGCCGCGTTCGCGGTGCTGGATGAACTCACCGAAGCGCAGCACCCCGTTAGCCGCCGGGCTTGCCCCGGCGCTCACGCCGCCCGCCACGCCGGGACGAGCCCGGCGGCTTACCCCCGCACCCTCACCCCCGCCCGCCTCCGCCCCCCGCTCCCCCCGCTGCCCGTGCTCGTCGCCCGCTTCCCCGGCCCGCACAGCTACACCGGCGAGGACGCGGCCGAGCTGCAACTCCCCGGCCACCCCGCCCTGCTCGACCGCGTGCTCGCGGCCGCCGTCGCCCACGGGGCCCGCCTCGCCGAGCCCGGCGAGTTCACCTTCCGCGCCTACCTCGCCGCCCGGCTCGACCTCACCGAGGCCGAGGGCATCGCCGCCACCATCGCCGCCGTCAGCGACGCCCAGCTTGCCGCCGCCGGCCACCTCCGCACCGGCGAACTCGCCCGCTTCGCCGCCGCCCACGTCGAGACGCTCGGCCGCCTCCTCGCCCTCGTCGAGGCCGGCATCGACTTCACCGACCAGGAAGACGTCGTCCCCATCGCCCCCGCGGACCTCGCCGCCGGGGTCGACACGGCACACCGTGACCTGCAAACGCTGCTCGGCCGCAGCCGCGCGTGGGGCAACACCGACGCCCTCCCCCGCGTCGTGCTCCTCGGCCCGCCCAGCGCCGGCAAATCCACCCTCTTCAACGCCCTGCTCGGCCGCCCCCGCGCCGTCGTCGACCCCCGCCCCGGCACCACCCGCGACGTGTTGGAGGAAGCGATGTCGCTCTCTCCCACCAACCAAGACGCTACGAGACGCCTAGTAGCCGGGACGCTACGCGTCCCCGGGTCCCCGGGACGCGTAGCGTCCCGGCTATCCCCGACGAACCGACCACGCAGCACGAAATCCTCCTCGTCGACCTCGCCGGCCTCGACCACGCCGCCGCGCCGCTCGACCGCGACATCCAGGCCGCCGCCGACCGAGCCGTCGCCACGGCCGACCTGATCCTGCAACTGGGCGACACGCCCCGCCCCCTCCCGCCGGGCGTGTCGGTCCTGCGCGTCCAGACCCGCAGCGACCTCGATCCCCCGACCCCGCCGCCGACGTGCACGTCAGCGGGACCACCGGCGAGAACCTCGACGCGCTACGCCGCCTCATCGCCGAGCGCCTCGGCGACCGGCTGGTCAGCGTCAACGCCGAGGCCCTCGCGCTCCAGCCCCGCCACGAAGCCGCCCTGCGCAGCGCCGCCGCCGCCCTCGCCGAGGCCCGCGCCACCCTCGACCCCGACGCCCCCGCCCTCGACGCCCCCGAGCTCGTCGCCGCCCCGCTCCGCGACGCGCTCGACCACCTCGCCGCCCTCGGCGGCCGCCTCACCCCCGACGACGTCATCGGCCGCGTCTTCGCCACCTTCTGCGTGGGGAAGTAGGGGTAGACGCTAGGCGTTAGGCGCTAAGGCTAGGACACATGACGACGTGCAAGCCGTATCATCCGCCTCTCACCCGCCCACTCGGTGTCCTAGCGCCGCGCTAGCGCCTAGCGGCTATCCCCCATGCCCGATCCCGCCGCAAAACCCGCGCCCCTCGCCGACGCCCCCGCCCCCCTGTGGCGCAACTTCAGCTTCACGCTGATGTGGACCTCCACCGCCGCCAGCGGGTTCGGCGACCGCATGATCATGCTCGCCGCGCTGGCCCTCCTCGGCGGGCTCGCCGCGAACGAGTCGTCCACCGCCATCCAGGCCGGCACCCAATTCTTCTTCTTCCTCCCGTACATCTTCTTCTCCATCCCCGGCGGCTGGCTCGCCGACCGAATCCCCCGCAAGTGGCTCCTGCTCGCCTGCGACGAGTCCCGCGGCCTCCTCCTGCTCTGGTCCTTCGTCCTCGTCGCCGACGCCGCGGGCATGGTCGTCCTCCCCGACGACCAGCAGTGGAAGGTCTATGCCCTGCTCTTCGCCATCGGCATCTTCGCCGCCATCTTCAACCCCGCCCGCTCCGCCATCGTCCCCCAGCTCGTCGAACGCTCCCAGCTCCAGCCCGCCAACGCCGTCGTCCTGGTTATCAACGTCGTCTTCTCCATGATCGGCATGCTCATCGGCGGGTTCATCATCTCGCCCGACGACGGCTCGTCGGTCCGCACCGGCCTGCTCATCGGCTCGCTCTTCTACCTCGTCTCGGGCACCTTCTTCGCCTTCATGCGGCCGCGCGACCCCCGCCTCGTCGCCGACCCGAATACCGCCCGGGCCCACACCTCCCTCCTCGACGCCTTCCGCTACGCCCGCACCCACAAACGCGTCGTCTACCTCATCGGCATCGACGTGCTCGTCTGGGGCGCGGCCGCCACCCTCTACTCCGGCGTCATCGGCCTCTGCAAGGTCCACTTCGGCCTCGTCGACGACGAGCTCATGGAGCGCTTCACCCAGATCTCCGCGGCCCTGGGCTTCGGCATGCTCGCCGGGGCCGCACTCATCGGCTTCATCCGAACCCGGCGCGAGTCCACCACCATCATCGGCCTCGCCCTCGTCTTCGCCGGCGTCAACGTCCTCATCGTCGCCCTCGTCCCCGTCCTCTGGGTCACCTTCGTCTGCTCCTTCCTCGTCGGCGTCGCGGGCAACGTCGCCATCGTCACCATCCTCTCGCTCCTGCAATCCATCGTCCCCAACTACGTCCGCGGCTCGGTCATGGGGCTCAACGCCATGGTCTCCACCACCGTCAGCGTCGCCGTCTACTTCGCCATCTGGCGCCTCAAGGACGCCGACCGCAACATCCTCTACGTCCTGGACGTCCTCGGGCCCGTCCTCATCGTCGTCGGCCTCATCGCCCTCTACCGCTACCTCACCACCGGCATCGCCCCGACCCGCACGGGCAACCTCTTCTACCACGGCGCCCGCCTCTTCGCCCTCGTCTGGCACCGCGCGACCTGGGAGGGCCGCCACCACATCCCCCGCACCGGCGGGGCCATCCTCGCCCCCAACCACACCGTCGCCCTGGACCCGTTCATCCTCCAGCCCGGCTGCCCCCGCATGATCCGCTGGCTCATGCTCACGAGCTACCGCTACACCTTCGCCGAGCCGATGTGGCGAGCCATCGACCCGGTCTTCCTCGAACAAAAACGCGGCAGCGACGTGGTCGAGCCCGGCCCGAAACAGGTCCGCACCATCGTCAAGGCCCTCCGCGACGGCCAGCTCCTGGGCATCTTCCCCGAGGGGCACCTGCAAAAGACCCACCGCAACCTCCGCGAGTTCGAGGAGGGCGTCGCCGTCATGGCCCGGCTCGGCAAGGTGCCCATCATCCCCTGCTGGATCAGCGGCACCCCACGCACCGCCTCCGTCTGGGTCGCGCTGCTCAGGCCCTCGCACAGCAAGGCGACCTTCGGCGAGCCGTACTGGCCCGACCCCAAAGCCGAGCCCGCCGAGGTCATGGCCGAACTCCGCCGCCGCATGCTCGCCCTGCCCGGGGCGCACGAGTTCGACGACAAACCTGCCGACGAAGAACCGTCGCCCCCCCCCCGCATGAAGCGACGCGGCTCTGCCGCGCCGTGATGACCGGAAAACGGCGCGGCAAAGCCGCGTCGCTTCATAGGGGTGAGACAGAAATTTAGAACGACCCGCCACTCGACGCCATCTGGGCGTTCGTCGCGAGGTTGTTGAACCGTGTGGTGGGGCCGTGGAACTGGAGTTTGACGACGCCGGTGGGCCCGTTGCGCTGCTTGTTGACGATGACCTCGGCGACGTTGTCTTCGACGTAGTCCTCGTCGCCGCGGTGGTAGTAGTCCTCGCGGTGCAACATCATGATCACGTCGGCGTCCTGCTCGATGGAGCCCGACTCGCGGAGGTCGGACATGCGGGGGCGGTGGCCCTCGCGCTGCTCGGCCTGGCGGTTGAGCTGGCTGAGGCAGATCACCGGGACGTTGAGTTCACGCGCCAAAGCCTTGATGCCGCGCGAGATGGACGACACCTCGTTCTGTCGGCCGTCGCGGGAGGCGGAGGGGGCGGACATGAGCTGGAGGTAGTCGATGACGACGCAGGCGATGCCGTGGCGCTGTTTCATGCGGCGGGCCTTGGCACGGAGCGCCATGAGGGTGAGTCCCGCGGTGTCGTCGATGAACATCGGGGCCTCGGACAGCTCACCGACGGTGAGCGAGAGGCGGGCGAAGTCGTCGGGGCTGAGCATGTTGCGCCGCAGCTTGTGCGAATCCACACCGCTGCGCGAGCAGAGCAGCCGCTGGGCAAGTTGTTGCTTGGACATCTCAAGGCTGAATACGGCGACGGGCTGCTTGCGGGTCGCGGCGACGTGCTCGGCGATGTTGATGGCGAAGGCGGTCTTGCCCATAGACGGCCGCGCGGCGATGATGATCATCTCGCCGTTCTGCAGGCCGTTGGTCATCTCGTCGAGCTCGAGGAACCCGGTCTCGAGGCCGGTGACCTCCTGCCCGTCCTGGGCCTCGAGGCGGTCGTAGGTCTCGTGGAGCAGGACCGAGAGCATCTCGGTCTCGCCGTCGCCCTTCTTCTCGGCGATCTCGAACATCCGCGTCTCGGCGCGGTCGAGGAGGTCCGCGACGGGCTCGTCGCTGTGGTACGCGTCGTGCAGCACGGTCCCGGCGGTCTCGATGAGGCGGCGGAGGACCGCTTTGTCCCGCACGATCCGGGCGTAGTGCATCGCCGCGGCGGCGGAGGGCACCGACTCGGCGATGTCGATGAGGTACTGCAGCCCGCCAACCTGCTCGAGCATCTGCTTGTCGACCAGCCGCTGGTTGAGCTGGACCATGTCGATCGCCTGGGTCGAGTCGTAGAGCTCGACGAGGGTCTCGTACACCGCCGCGTGGGCCGGCTTGTAGAAGTCGTCCGCGCCCTTGAGCAGTTGCAGCACGTCGCCGACGACCTGGGCGTCGAGGACCATCGACCCGAGAAGGGCCATCTCGGCCTCGAGCGCGTGCGGCGGGAGCTTGTCGAAGAGGGTGCCCACCTCGATCTTGCGGGGGGCCCGCTCGTCGCGGCGGGTGGAGAAAGAGAATCGGTCGGTGGTGGACATGTACGGCTCCTGATCGCCCCCGGAAGCTAAGCAATGGGACGGGACATGATACACCGGCACGCGGCCGGCCCGGGGCGGCCGCGGGGGTGTCGGCAGCGCGGTGGAGAGGGGGTGAGCGGAGGGACCGGGGACCGAAGTCCGAGATCGGTCGCCCGGGACGCGGTGCGTTGTGGGTCAATTTGAAGCCCCCGCAGGGGGTGCCACACCGCATCCCGCCGCTCGGGGCGGGTGCGGTGTGCGGGTGTGACCGATGGGTGAAGCAACTCGCCGCTGGCACACCGCACCCTCCGCAAAGCCTCCTCGATGCGGTGTGGCACCCCGAAAACGTTGTGAGACGGACGTTCAACTACGGGTCTGATAGGCTAGTTACCCTGGGGTGAGTTGCGTCCCGCCCTCCCTCCGATCCTTACCTCACCCTCCACCCCCAAATGCCCAAGACCCGCCAAACCCTCGTCGACGTCGGCCTGCTCCTGCTCCGCTTCACCATTGGGCTGTACCTGCTGCTCGCGGGGATCGGCAAGGTCATGGGCGAGTTCAGGGGCGGCCCGGGGAGTTTCTACCGCGGGCCGTTCAGCTCGATGCAGCCGGCGTGGCTGCCCGACGCGCTCGCGGCCCCGTACGGCTACGCCCTGCCCTGGGCGGAGGTCGTCGTGGGGGCGCTGCTCATCCTCGGCCTGTTCGGGTCCATCGCCGCGGCGCTGGCGGGGCTCATGATCTTGAGCTTCACCATCGCCCTGGCGATGCAGTACGGCAGTGTCACCGCCCAGCCCGCCGACGCCCGGGGCGGGGCGTTCAGCGCGAACTACATCCAGATCGCCGCGTGCTTCCTGCTTACCTTCGTCGGCCCGGGCGCGTTCTCGCTGGACCGGGTCATCCGCAAGAAGCGGACCGGGGCGAAGGGGTAGGGACACCGGAGGCGGACGACGGATCACACCCGTAGGGCAGGGTTGACCCTGCCCAGCGTGAGGGTGATTGGGGCGGTTCACCACGTTTGCGTTCGCGGCAGGGCAAGCCCTGCCCTACGGGGCAAGGCGGACGGTGCCGGAGAAGGCCGGACGTCGTGCGTCAGCCGGCGTTGCCGGTGTCGGCGGCGGGGTCCGGGGCGGGTTCGTTCAACTGCTGGCGGTACGTATCCAGCGCCGCGGCCATGATCGGGTTGGTGTCGTCCTCGCCGAGCAGGAGTTCGCCGGCCTCGATGGCCTCTTTAGCGGCACCGGTAAGCTCTTCCGCACGCCGGGTCAGGCGCGGCGGGTCGGCGGACCAGGCGTCGCCGTCAACACCTTGCAGCGCCGGGTTGTCCGCCACGGCCGAGGCGATCCGGGCGAAGGTCCGGGCGTAGTCGGCGTGGCGGGTAAGGATCGCGGCCTCTTCCACGCGGGCGGCGAGCAGGTCGAACTCGATGGCCGCTTTCGCCTCGCGTGCCTTGGCGGATTGCAGGGCCTCCTGCAGCAGCATGACCGCCTTCTGGGCGTCCTCCGCCGCGGCGTCAAGGGGGCCGGCCACCTCCTGCGTGTAGGTGTCGGAGAGCTGGCGGTACTGCTCGCTGACCTGGGTCACGGCTTCACCCTTGAGCGAGCGGGCGGCGCTGACGTCGGTATCGGCGGCCGCGCCCTGCTTCTGCACCCGGTCGCGGAGGGTGTCGAGCTGGGCGGACATCTGCCGGTACAGGTCCAGCTCGGTCTGGAGCGGCTGGAGCTGCGCGTCGAGGTTGTCCGCCTCGATCTCGGCGAGCTGGGCGCGGTTGAGCGCCTCCTCGCCGCGGCGGCGGGCCTGGTAAGCCTGTGCGATCAGCGACCGCTGCTCGGCGGGGTCGTCCGCGGCGTCGGCGCGCTGCTGGAGTTGGCGGGCCTCGGCGAAGGCGCGGTCGGCCTCGGACTGCGCCTTGGATTGCCGCTCGGTGGCCTGCTCCTTCTCGAGGGAGAGCTCGGTCATCTTGGCGGTGTAGCGGGAGCGGTCATCCTCGATGCCGCGCTGAGCGGCGGCGATGTCCTCGACGGTCGGGGCGGTGTCGGTGGCGCGCATCTGGATCAGGCGGTCGACGCGGCCGACGGCCGAGAGGTAGCGGGTCACGCCGGTGTTGCGGGCGCGGAGCTGAGCGAAGGCGGTCGCCGCGTCCCGCGCCTTGGCGCGGGCGGTGCTCAGGTGGACCTTGGCCAGGAGCGACTGGGCCCGGGCCCGCGAGGGGGAGTCGGCGTTGTCGGCGATGGCCCGGAGCGACTCGGCGGCCTTGCCCAACTGGTCGCGGCGGTACGCCTCGGGGGACGCGGCCTCGCTGCCCTGGGGCGTGTAACCCTGCTCGGCCCGGTCCACCAAGGTGACGGCCTCGGAGAGCTGCGCCCGGTCGCGGGCGGCGTCGGCGGCGGAGTTGTCACAGCCGAACTGCGCCCCGAGGGCGGCACAGCACACGAGCGTCAGGGCGGGGCGTACGGTCACGGGCGGGGTCCTTGGTTACGTGAAACGTGGAGCGTGGGGCGTCGGGCGTGGAGCGGACAGCATACCCGACCGCCGGGTCAGGGCCCGTCGCCGCCGGAGCTTGACCCGGTGCTTTCGCCCGACGAGTCGCCGCCGTCGCCGCCATCGCCGGGGGCGGTGTAGTCGATGCCGTAGTCGGGGTTATCCTGGCCGTAGAGGCTGTCGATCCAGTCACGGTAGCGGGTATAGGTCGGGTCGTCGGCGGAGCGGAAGGCGGGCCGCCAGCCCTCGACGTCGGGCGCGGGGTGCTGGGCCTGGTCACGGGGGAGGCCCCACTGGAGCATGAGCGACTGGGCGGGGTTGCCGCGGTCGATCATGGGGACGCCGTCGAACTTCATCCGGGTGAGGAGGTAGAGGTTGGTAAACGCCTCTTCGTCGGACTGGGGCCGGCTGCTGAAGACCGAGAAGCCGGGCACCTTGCCGTTGCCGAAGGTGGGGGCGAGGTAGCCGGCGACGTGGCGGGGGTTGACGTCGCGGCGGAACTCGAGGAGCGGGGCGGGGAGGGTCTGGATGTCGACCTGGCCGTAGAGGTCGCGGGCCTGCTTGTCGAAGAGCATGCGGAGCTGATCGACGCCGGACATGCGGAAGAACCGCTGCTGCTCGGCCCGGCCGGCGGGGACGTTGTCCTGCCCGGCGTAGGTCTCGAGGAACTGGTTGAGCGTGTCGCGGGGGATGCTGACGCGGGGGTCCGACTCGAGGTCGACCTCGTAGACCTTGATACGGTTCATCTGCTCGGGGGTGAGGTAGGCATCGGCCTTGGGCGGGGTGGTGCCCGAGCGGCCGGGGGTGGCGCCGCCCTCGCCGTTGCCGCCGGCGGAGGGGCGGTTGGCGTTGAGTTCGCCGCCGGACTTGAGCGACTGGCGGGCCTCGACAAGCTGCCGCTGCTCAAGGACACGGGGGTTGTCCGGGAACTTACGGTCCATCGCGGCGAGCTCGGTCTGGGCGATGCCAAAGGCGTCACGCCGCATCATCTCCTCCACCAGCTTGAGCCGGCCGTCGAGGTCGTCGTCCTCGAGCTCGGCCCGCTTCTGATCGAAGTAATCCCGGTCGGACTCGCGGTAGCTGATCCGGGCGACCTGGTCCTGCGGGATCGTGGCGTCGATGCCGGCGATATTGAGCACGATCGACTCGGCGGACTCGCGGACCAGCTCGCCCTCAAGCGAGCGGCCGTCATTGGTCTCGACCACGGCGGTGCGGGCCTGCGTATGGCAGGTGAGCGTCAGCGTGAGGAGCAGGATGACGAGGCCGAAGCCGGATCGGATGGGGGGGAGCGGGACCATATTGGACTCCGGGCGGGCGGTGGGGCGGCGAGCCGCGGCCACCAGTATACGTGGAGTTGGCGGCCGCTGAAGCGGCCCCCGCCGGGGGCGTGAGGCGGAGCGCGTGGCGCGGGTCAGGCGGCCTCGGCGGGCTCGCCCTCGAACAGGTCTTCGAGCATGCCGATGAGGCGTTCGAGGCGGACGGGCTTGAGCACGTACCCGTCGACGCCGAGGTTCTCGGCGTACTGCTGGTGCCGCTTGCCCTCGTTGGCGGTCACCATGACGACGCGGGGCGGGCTGTCGAACTTCTTGATCTTCTCGAGGACGAGGAAGCCGCTGCGCTTGGGCAGCATCATGTCGAGCACGACCAGGTCCGGCGGGTCGCTCTCAACGATGCGGACCGCCGAGTTGCCGTCGCCGCACGTCTGGGTCAGCGCCCCCTCGGCCTGGAGGGCGTGGTCGATGGCGGCGCGGATCTCCGGGTCGTCGTCGACGATGAGGATCTTGCGGTCCTTGAGGCGGAGCGTTTCTTCGGTCTCGGGCATGGGATGTCCTTGTCTGCGTGTGGAAGACGATGAGTTTAGGCGATGGGGCGGGGGTTGTCGCGGGGGCGTGGGGTTTGGGGTCGAGGGTCTGGGGTCTGGGGTTCGGGGTATCGGGTACAGCTTTAAGCTATGAAGGCGTCGATGCTTGGAAATGCCAGCCCCCAGCCCCCAGCCCCCAGCCCCCAGCCCCTGATCCCCGATCCCCGATCCCCGATCCCCGATCCCTCACGCATTGTCATGCTCCGGCGGGTTCCGCAGCGCGTGCATGAGGCCGTCGGTCATCCAGGGCAGCTCGTCGAGGTTGCGTTCGAGGGCCTTGGGCATGGGCTTGCCGAGGCGTTCGTGGCGGGGGCGGGTCTTCCAGCGGCGGTGCTGCCAGAGGTACTGGTCGGGCTCGAGGCGGACCATCATCTCGATGGCGCGGCAGTACCGCGCGGTGATGTAGAACAGCGGGTCGCGGCGGCCCTGCCACTCCTCGGGGCGGATGATGTCGGTGGTGCCGATGCGGAACTGGAAGCGGTCGTTGAGGCGGTGGGCGTAGCCGCAGACGATGGGCGCGTCGTGGGTCATGGCCAGCAGCCCGATCGACTTGTATGTGCTGGCGAGGCGGTTGAAGAAGGGGACGAAGACGCCTTTCTCGCCGGCGTTCTGATCGGCGGTGAAGCCGAGGGCGTCGCCGCGTTCGAGGACCTGCACCATGCGTTGGGTGGCGTCGAACTTGGTGACGATGCGCATGCCCTTGCGTTCGCGGATGCCCAGCAGCCAGTCGTTGATGAGACGGTTGTCGAGCGGCCGGGCGATGGTGTCCATGCCGTAGCCGAGGAGGGCGAGGGTGTAGCCGAGCACCTCCCAGTTGCCCAGGTGCCCGGTGAGGAGGATAACCGGCCGGTTGGAGTTGAGCAGCTCAATGGCGGGCCCGAGCCGGTGCAGGTCGATGTGCCGCGGCCAGGAGTCGAGGGTGAGGGCGGTGGGGGTGTGGCAGACCTCGAAGGCGAGCTGGACGAGGTGCTCGGTCGAGCGGCGGGCGACGTAATTGACGCGGTCGTCGGGCCAGTCGGGGTAGGAGATGCGGACGTTGCGGTGGGCGCGTTTGCGGTGCTTCGCGTCGATGCGGTCCATGACGCGGCCGACGAAGCGGGCGGCCCGCTGGTTGCCCTCGACGTCGAACGACGTGAGCGTCATCGCCAGGAGGCGGGCGGCGACGTACTCGATTTTTTCGGTGACGGGGCCGCGCTGTGCCATGGGCGGTCGAGCCGGCAAGGTCCCCGCTTAGCCCCGCCGCTTGCGGCCGCGGGTTCTCGTGGTGAGTAGCCGGGGACTGCGGCCGCAAGCGGCCGGGCTAAGGATATTGAACCGGCGACGCGGTTACCGGACGTAGTAGCCGATGAGGTCGAGGAAGCGGTTCTGGTTCAGGACCGGGATGTTGAGCGCCTTGGCCTGGGCGATGAGGTCCTGGTAGGCCTGGTAGTTCTCAAGCTGCACGCGGTACTCCTTCATCGCGAGGAGGTCGGTGGTGTCCTGGGGCTTGTCGGGGAACTCGGGTTCGACGCCGAGCACGAGGTACTCCACCTCGTAGGTCAGCTCGCTGGCAAGCTCGCCGCCCGAGTCGAGGACGAGGTTCTTGACGCGGTCGGTGTCTTCGAGGTCGACCTCGCCGTCGTTGTTGAGGTCGAACTGGCCGTAGACCTGGAAGGTGAAGACGCGGCTGGGGTCGAAGGCGATGTTGGCGACGTTGTCGCCGGCTTCGAGGCGGGCCCTGTCGTTGATCTCGACCACCCGGGCGACGCTGGAGTTGGCTTCGATGCGGATCACCTCGACGATGGCTTTGCCTTGGATCTGGGTGTCGTTGACCTTGATCAGCTCGTCGGCGTCGAAAGACGTTGAACGCCATGCCGAGGCGGAGGTTGGCGTTGCGGCCGACGTTAAGATAGACACGGTCGCGGTCCGGGCCGAAGCCGATGATCTGGGCGTCGGGCGGGGTGACGTCGGGGGCGTCGACGCGCTGCTCGGGGGTGGTGAGGCTGGCGACGGTCCGCTGCAGCTCGTCGGCCTGCTGACGGATCTCGAGCAGGGCGACCTGCTGCTGGTCGTTCTCCTGGCGGAGTGCGGCGACGCGTTCGGTCGAGCCCTCCTGCATCTCGGCGGAGGCCTGGGTGATCTTCTGTTGCAACTGCTGGTTGACCTCCTCGGCGGTGGCGATCTGCTGGCTCATCGCCCGGACCTGCCCGGTCAGCTCGCTGCGCATCTGGGTGACCGACTGCTGGGCGGCGGTGAGGGCGGCCTGGGCCTGCTTGGCCTGCTCGTCCTGCAGGTTCGCCCGCTTTTCCTCCTCGGTGGCGCTAAGGACCGCCTTGTCCCGTTCCTCGGTGAGCGCAGCGACCCGGTTCTGCAGCTCGGTGTTGCGGGCCTGCAGCTTCTCGATGACCGTCCCCGGACCTTCGAGGCCGGTGATGTCGCCGCTCTGGAGCTGGGCGGAGGTGGCGACCCGGGCGAGGTCGGCCTGGGCCTGGTCGGCGGACTGCTTGAGCCCGCCGAGCTGGGTGTAGAACACGATGGCGAGGATGAGGCAGATGAAGAAGCCGGCGCCGAAGACGGCGAGGGCCCAGGCGTAACCGGCGGCCGGTCCGGATCGTGCACGTGCCATGATGAGACTCCTGAAGGGTGGGGGCCCCGGCCGGGCGGTCGGGATGCGGTAGTGTCGGCGAGTGAAGCCGGACCGTCAAGCGGTGCGGTGCGGTTCATCTTAGCCCGGCCGCTTGCGGCCGTTGTGTTGGGCGTCAAGCGGAACACTGCGGCCGCAAGCGGCCGGGCTAAGCGTGGAGAGGGGGCGAAGCCTGGATCAGTCGCCCCGCGAGATGTCCTCGCGGAAGCGGAGGATGAGTTCGAGCTCGACCGGGGCGTCGAGGGGGAGGCTGGCGACGCCGACGGCGGCGCGGGCGTGCTGGCCCTGGCGGAAGAGTGCATCCTTATATAGATCGCTCGCGCCGTTGGCGACGAGGTGCTGGTCGGTGAAGGACGGGTCGCTGGCGACGTAGACGGTGAGCTTGACGAGGTGCTGGAAGCGGAACTTCCAGTCGCCGCCGAGCTCGCGGTCGGCGACGGCCAGGGCGTTGAGGGCGCATCGGCGGGCGCAGGCGACGGCGGTGTCGAGGGAGACCTCGCGGCCGACCTTGCCGATGGCGAGGAGCTTGCCATCGGCGAGGGGGAGCTGGCCGCTGATGTAGAGCAGGCCGTCGGCGGCGACGGCGGGTTGATAATTGGCGGCGGGCGGGGGCGGCTCGGGCAGGGGGTGGCCGAGGTTTTGCAGGGTGCCGCGGAGGTTCATGGGGGGATGGTAACGGCGGGGCGGCATGGACCGGACGCGACAAGTCGCGGCGCCAAACTGGATGCGGTCACGGTCGGGCGGCGTCGACCGCTTCGACGACCTGCTCCACCGTGTAGAAGTCGCCGTTGAACGTCGCCTCACCGGAAGGCGCGAACACGACGAGGGCGGGGATGGTGACGCGGCCGACGTCGGCGAGCAGGGCGCGGCCGGCGGTGTTGGACCCGCTGGTGAGGTCGACCTTCATGAAGGTCACGCCCGGCTCGTCGTCGAGGGCGGCGACGCGGTCGCTGAACAGGACGCTGTGCTCGAGGGCCTTGCAGTTCAGGCACCACGCGGCGGTGAAGTCGACCACCACGGCGTCGCCGTCGGCGAGCGCGGCGGCGAGGCGGCCGGGGGTGTAGTAGACCCAGTCGATCGGCCCGTCGGAGGCGAGCGAGCGGCCGGCCCCGAGCGCGACCACGCAGGCGGCGGCGCCCACGCCGGACCAGGCGAGGCGTTTCACGGTGCTGCGGGTCATCCGCCAGGTGCGGAGGATGAGCCAGAGCCCGGCCGCGACGACGCAGGCGGCGACGACCCACCAGTAGGCGAGCGTCGGCGGGTCGGGCGGCGTGGCGGTCACCGTGGCGAGCCCGACGCCGAGGAAGTAGGCGGCGGCGGCGAGCATGAGCAGGCCCATGACCTGCTTGATCAGCTCGCTGGCGGGCCCGGTGCGGGGCATCTTGGCGACGAGGGCGGGGAAGGCGGCGAGGACGAGGTAGGGCGCGGCCATGCCCGCGCCGATGGCGGCAAAGGTGGCGAGGGTGACGGGCGGTGGCCGGGTCGTCGCCCACGCGGCGGCGGTGCCCATGAACGGCGCGGTGCAGGGGGTGGAGAGGACGGCGGTCATGACGCCCAGGCCGAAGGACCCCGCGGGGCTCTCCTGGTTCGGGGTGATGCGGTAGACCCAGCGGGGCAGGGCGGTGGTGAAGAGGCCGGTCATGCCGAGCGCCATGATGAGGATGACCACGCCGACGCCGAGGGTGAACCAGGAGCGTTGGAAAAGGGCGTTGACCGCGTCGAACCCGCTGACGGTGGCGATGGCCCCGCCGAGGGCGAGCCAGAAACCGACGACGCCCGCCGCCATGGCGACGCCCAGCAGCAGCGCCCGGCCCCGGCCCGAGCCGTCCGCCTGCCGCTCGGCCGCCCGGCTGAGCGACATCACCTTGATCGGGATCACCGGCAGCACGCACGGCGTGAAGTTCAAGAGCAACCCGCCCACCGCCGCCACCACGAGCAGCGCAACGAAACCCGCGCCGCTCGGCGTGAGCGTGAACGTCCACCCGAACAGGTCAAACCGCAGCGCCTCCACCGGGCGGACCCCGGCGTTGATGTCGGCCCACACCGACGCGTCGAACCCGTCGAACAACGATTCGTCGCCCGCTTCCGCCCCGGACGACACCCCGGTCCCGCCCGCCGCCCCGCCCCCCGCCAGTTCGCTCAGCGGCCGCACCGTCACCGTCACCGACCGCTCCTCCCCGCCCACCGGCTTACCCGTCGCCGGGTCCACTACGCCCACCGGCAGCTTGCACGACCGGTCGTCGCACGCCTGATACACCACCCGCACGTTAAGTGGGTACGTGCCCGGCTCCGCGTCCGTCGCCACCTTCACCGGCACGTACACCACCGCCTTGCCGGAAAACACCTCGTACGCCACCGGCTCGCCCAGGAACGCCACCTCGATCGCCACCGGCTCGGGCCACTGCGTGTACGCCTTGTGCGGCACGAGCGGCGAGCCAGGGGGCACGGTCACCGCGACCCGCGTCGGGATGTAGTTCGACGCGTCGCCGAGCTCGGGCGGGACCTGCGGATCGTTGGTGTGCACGTGCCACCCCGGCCGCTGGTTGAGCACGACCGCCAGCACCAGGTCGCTCCCCGGCGCGACCGCGTCATCGCCGCTGCTCATCACCGCCGAGACGTCCACCACACTCGCCGAGCTCGCGACGTTCGCCCCGCCCGCGCCACGCTGGGCCGGCAACCCAAACCCGCCGAGGGAGCCCGCCGGCTGTGCGGCGACGACGGCGGCCAGCAGCAGAGCTGTCACGGCCACCCCGGCCCGCAGCGTGTTGCCGGCCAATGCTTGCATCGGACTACTTTACGCCGCCGTCTCACCAACCGGCTTTGGATCGACCCTCCCACTACCATGGATGCATGCAGCAGGACGAACGCGAACTGGACCTCATCGTGTCAGACCCCGGCGTGCTGGACGGCCAGCCCCGCGTCGCGGGGACGCGGCTGACCGTGAAGCGTGTGCTGACGACTGTCGCCACGTTGCGCACCCCCAAACCAATCGCGGAGGGTTACCCCCAGCTCACCGAAGAGGCCGTACGACAGGCCTTGGCGTATGCGGCGGCCTGTGTGGATGACAAAGTTGTTGCACTGCGGCTCGTTTCTTGAGGTGCGTCTTCCTCGACGAAAGCGTCCATCTGACGGCGGCGGCTTTGCTCGGGGCCCGTGGGTGGGACGCGACACAGGTGATCGAAGCGGCGATGGCGGGAGCGGATAATGAAGCGGTGCTGGCCGAGGCGGTGCGTCGGGGTGCGGTGCTGGTCAGCCACGACAGTGACTTTCTTAAACTGCTTGCACGAACACGAGCCACCGCCCCGAGCGTGATCCGGGTGCGCGTCGAGATTGTTGAACCGATGCCGTTGGTGCGACTTGTTCAAGCGGCCTTCGTCGCGATGAACGAGATCATCGGGGCCGGGGCGGCCATGTCGGGGGACGAAACGAGAATGCGGGGTCGGACACTGCCGTTGAGGTAGACGAAGCCGGATGCCGCAGTAAGATTCAGATCAGCGTCATTCCGGAGCGAGGGTGGGGTGGGGCGTGAGGGCGGCGCGGGCTTCGACGGCGTTGCGGATGGCTTCGTGGGGGGTGCGGGCGAGGGCGGTGAGGTGGCCCATCTTGCGGCCGGGACGGGGGTCGTGCTTGCCGTAGAGGTGCAGGTGCGGGTCGTTCTCCTCGCCCGGCTGGATAGGGGACCAGTCGGGTTCGCCTTTCGCCGGCCAGAGGTCGCCCAGGAGGTTGACCATGGCGGCGGGGCTGCGGAGCTCGGGGGTGAGGAGCGGCAGGCCGGCGACGGCGCGGGCCTGCTGCTCAAACTGGCTGACGTTGTACGCCTCGATGGTGAGGTGCCCGGAGTTGTGCGGGCGGGGGGCGAGCTCATTGACGAGCATGCCCCCGGAAGCGGGAGCACCCCCGGAAGTAGGAGCACCCCCGGAAGCACGATCCCCCCCGGGAGCATCCACATCGGCACGCGGGCGGCGGACCTGGAACAGCTCGACACACAGCACGCCCACCACGTCGAGCGCCTCCATCACCCGCCGGGCGATGTCCAGAGCCTCGCGCTCCCGATCGGGCGTCGCGCCGGACGGGACGACCGACACGTCGAGGATGTGGTTGCGGTGCGTGTTGGCGACGGGGTCGAAGCACCGCACGTCGCCGTCGGCGGAGCGGGCGGCGACGACGCTGAGTTCCTGCTCGAAGTCGACGAATGCTTCGAGGACGCACGGCCGGCGGCCGAGGTCTTCCCAGGCGTAGGTTGCGTCGGCGGGGGAGTGGAGCACGCGCTGGCCCTTGCCGTCGTACCCGCCGGTGGCGGTCTTGAGCACCGCGGGGCAGCCGAGCTCCCGCAGGGCCTCCTGCAACTCGGCGAGCGAGCCGACCGGGGCGAAAGGCCCCACGGGGATGCCGTGCCCGCGGAGCGTCGTCTTTTCCCTGATGCGGTCCTGGGCAACGGCGAGGACGTGGGTCCCGGGCCGGACCGGCGTGTGCCCGGCACACGCCGCGGCGGTCGCGGCGGGGACGTTCTCGAACTCGTACGTCACCGCCGCCACCGACGCGGCGAAGCGGCGCACCGCGTCGAGGTCGTCGTACGGCCGGGCGGTGTGCACGTCGGCGACGCGGTGGGTCGGGCAGCGCTTCTCCGGGCAGTAGCAGTGGACCTTGTAGCCGAGCGCGTGGGCGGCGTCGGTGAACATGAGCCCGAGCTGGCCCCCGCCGAGCAGGCCGAGCGTCGAGCCCGGGGGGGCGGGGGGGAGCGGGGGCATGGGCGGATCATACCGGCGAGATGGATCCCCCTCCCCCCGGCAGGGGCTAGGAGAGGGTCCGTCGTCCGACGCATTACCTGCTTGAGCGAACGCCAAGGTGACGAGCGGCCGTCCTCCCCCGGGCCCTCCCGCAGGGAGGGGGGAAGACCGGTTAGTCGCCCTGCGAGCTGTAAATCACCGGGTTCAGCTCATCGTCCATGACCTCGCCGACCTTGGTGCTCGGGGTCCAACTGTTCCAGTCCGAACGATGGTTGTCGTTGCGCGGCTCGACAAGTTTCATGTCCTGGTCCATGTAGATCACCGTGAACACGCGGCGGGGCTCGGCGGTGGTGTTGGGCCCGGCGCGGTGCAGCGTCCAGCCGTAGTGGAACGTCACGTCGCCCTCGGCGAACGGCTCGAAGACCTCGTTGATCTTGTGCTTCTTGATCTCCTCGCGGATGAGGCGTTCGGATTCGTCGCTGATGGCGATGTCCCGGGCGATGTGGCGGACGTGGCTGGACTTGCCGAACGCCAGCGGGCCCCGCTCCTCGGGCACGGCGTGGAAGGGCATCCACATCGTGCAGCTCTTGCCGGTGTCCATCGGCCAGTAGTACTGGTCGACGTGCCAGGGCGTGAACCCGCCGCCGGCCTGTTTATACAACGCCTGGTCGTGCCACATCCGCACGCCGTCGCTGCCCATCAGCTCGGCCGCAACCTGGCCGGCCCGCTTGGACATCGCGAGGCGTGCGATGGTCTCGTCCCGCGGCCACATGTTGCTGACTTGGATGAACGCCTTGCCGTAGGTGTCTTTCTGTTCAAGTGACTCGTCCTTGCGGGGGTCCCACTCCAGCGTTTTCTCGGTCACGATGGGGTCGAAAAACGACAGCAACTCGGGCGACCAGAAGCCCGACAGCTTGACGAAGCCGTCCTCACGGAAGCGGGTGATCTGGTCCTGCGTCAGGTCGAACGGGCGGTCGAGCTCGGCGGCGACGGCGGCGGGGAGGTCGGTGGCGGTGGGCATGATCGGACATCCTAGGAGCGGTGCGGGGCGGTGATGATTATACAACGCGGCGGGCGCTTCGGCACTACGGACATAGCCGGCGGATTGACATCGGCGGCTCCGGGGCTTTGTAGCCGCGGATGTCGATCCGCGGCTGGGTCGTGAGCGGCGGGGCGTTGCCGGGTAGGCTGGAGCGATGGACCTGGTCCCGTGGCTCATCGCGCTGGTCGTGTCGTTCCTGTGCGGGTCGATCCCGTTCGCGGTGCTGATCGGCCGGTGGAAGGGCATCGACATCCGCAGCATCGGCAGCGGGAACCCGGGGGCGAGCAACCTCGGCCGGGCGCTGGGCAAACGGTGGGGCATCCTGTGTTTCGTGCTGGACGCGGGGAAGGGGTTCGTGCCGACGGTGTTGTACGGCGGGTCGGTGGTGGTGGCGATGGCGGCTCGGGACCGCGGGGTGTGGGCCGATCCCGCGGCGCTGGTCGACGGGGTGGTGGCGGGGCCGAACGGGTCGCTGCAATGGGTCACCGTCGCCGTCGCGGCGGTGCTCGGCCACGTGTTCAGCCCTTGGCTGGGGTTCCGGGGCGGCAAGGGCGTGGCGACCGGGGCGGGGGCGACGCTGGGGCTGTTCCCCGTGGTGACGGTGCCGGCGGTGCTCTCGACCGTCGTGTGGTACGCCGTGGCAAAGCTCAGCGGGTACGTCGGCCTCGCCAGCGTCTTCGCCGCGGCGAGCCTCCCGCCGATGACGCTCGTCAGCGGGCTGATCCTCGGGCTGAGCCTGGGCGAGCTCGGCGTGTTCGTCGGGCTCACCGTGGCCCTCGCCGCGCTGGTCATCGTCCGCCACGTCGGCAACCTCCGCCGCATCGCCTCGGGCACCGAGACGAAGGCGGAGTGGACCGGGCGGCATTAGTGCGGAGGGAACAGGAAATAGTGCGCTGAAACCGCACTGCTCCCTCCGCACTCCGCACTCCGCACTACTTCTCCGTCCACCACGTCACCGCCGCCGCGAAACCCAGACACGCCGCGAGGATCCCCGCGATCGACAGCGGCCGGGCCGGCAGCGGCGACCGCAGCGCCATCATCGCCCCGATCAACAAAATCGCCACCGCCAGGCCCGCCAGCGACCCGACCTTGAACCACAGCACCACCCGGTCACCCCGCTCGGCCCGCTCGCTCAGCGGCGACTTGAGGCCCCGGCCCGAGGCGATGTCGAACGGCTGGCCGCACTCGGGGCAACGCCCCCGCAGCGGCAGCCCCTGCAGGTCGTACCCGCAGTTCACACAACTCGTCGGGGCATCGTCGCGGAGCCGGGCCATCGCCGCATCGTACATCCATTAAACTCCAGGGCCTCCCGCCCCAACGCCGCCAAGGCTCCGCCCCGAGACCGCCATGCCCGCCGCCCCGCACGCCGAACCCGCCCCCAAGCCCGTCGTGCTCATCGTCCGCGACGGGTGGGGCCGCAACCCCAACCCCGGCCACGACAAGTTCAACGCGATCAAGCTCGCCGACACGCCGCGCTGCGACGCGCTGCTCGGGCGCTACCCCCACACGCTCATCCACACCTGCTGCCGCTTCGTCGGCCTGCCCGCCGACACGATGGGCAATTCCGAGGTCGGCCACCAGAACCTCGGGGCCGGCCGCATCGTCAACCAGGAATCGGTCCGCATCACCGTCGCCATCGAGAACGAGCACTTCTTCGACAACCACGTGCTCGCCGACGCGGTCGAGAATGCCTCGCGCCACGGGCACAAAATCCACCTCCTCGGCATCGCCTCGGACGCGGGGGTGCACGGCCTGCTCGACCACCTCTACGCCTGCGTCGAGCTGTGCAAGCAGCGGAAGGTCGACCCCGACAACGTGTGCCTCCACCTGTTCACCGATGGCCGCGACACCGGGCCGTTCCAGGGCAAGCACTTCGTCAACGACATCGAGGAGAAGCTCGAGAGCCTCGGCGTCGGGCGGATCGTGTCGGTGGTGGGGCGGTACTACGCGATGGACCGCGACAACCGCTGGGAGCGCGTAGAAAAGGCGTACGGCCTGCTCACCGGGCGCGGCGGGGCCGGGCGCGACACGCCGCATTTCGCCACCGCCGCCGACGCCGTCGACGACTACTACGACCACCCGACGAACAACTCGCAGACCGGCGACGAGTTCATCACCCCCCGCACCGTCGGCCCGCCGGAAAGCGATCCCGCATCGTCCCGCATCGGCGACGGGGACACCGTTATCTTTTACAACTACCGCGGCGACCGCCCCCGCGAAATCGTCCGCGCTTTTATGCAGCCCGACTTCCACGGCAACGTCCCGCCCTCGCCCGACACCGGCGAAAAGGGCTTTGATCGCGGTGAAAAGGTCAACATCCGCTTCGTCTGCATGACGGAGTACGACGAGGATTTCGTCCAGTTTCCCGGACTCGAAGTTGCGTATCTCAAGCCGCCGAACATGAGCGACATCCTCGGCCAGGTGCTTGCCAATGCGGGCAAGACGCAGCTGCGCGTCGCCGAGACCGAGAAGTTCCCGCACGTCACGTTTTTTGCCAACGACTACCGCGGCGAGCCGTTCCCCGGCGAGACGCGGGAGATGGCCCAGTCGCCGAAGGTCTCGACGTACGACCTGCAGCCGGAGATGTCCGCCGCGGCGGTCCGCGACATCGTGTTGAAGCACGTCGCATCCAGCGACTGCCCCGACTTCGTGCTGGTGAACTTCGCCAACGCTGATATGGTCGGCCACACCGGCAAGCTCGACGCGGCGATCACGGCGGTTGAGACTGTCGACGCCTGCGTCGGCGAGATCGTCGACGCGGTGCTGGAGCGCGGCGGCAAGCTCATCGTCACCGCCGACCACGGCAACGCCGAGCAGATGTTCGACCCCGACACCGGCTCGCCGCACACCGCCCACACGCTGTACGCCGTCGAATGCATCGTCGTCGACCCGTCGCTCGACGCCGACGCACCGCTCTTGCAGGGCGGCAAGCTCGCGGACGTCGCACCGACGGTCCTCGAGCTCATGGGGATCGAGGCCCCGGTGGTGATGTCGGGGGAAAGCCTGCTTCATGCCTGACCTGGCCCTGTGGTCGACGTGGGTTCTGCCGGTGGTGGTGTGGTCCGGCTGGGCGTTCGCGGCGGTGTTGGTGGTCTTTCAGGCCCGCAAGTTCTGCCGCCGCGTCGCCCGCCCGGCGCGGCCGGGATTCGATGCGTACCAGCCGCCCGCCGCCGTCATCGTCCCGTTCAAGGGCATCGACGCCGACCTGCCCCAGCACGTCCGCGGCCTGCTCACGCAGGACTACCCCGACTACCGCCCCGTCTTCGTCCTCGAATCCCAGGCCGACCCGGCCTACCGCGTCCTCCGCGACGAGCTGGCGCGGCACCCCGACGCGCCGCGGGTCGACTTCGTCTTCGCCGGCGTCGCCCCGCCCGACACCGGGCAGAAGGTCCACAACCAGCTCGCCGCGCTCTCTCATATAGAAGCGAACCTCCCCGACGCCGAGGTCTGGGTCTTCGGCGACTCCGACGCCGCGCCCGGCCCGCACTGGGTCCAGCAGCTCGTGGGGCCCCACGGCCACGCCCAACGCGTCGGCGTCACCACCGGGTACCGCTGGCTCTTCCCCCGGCTCCGCGCCCAACGCCCACGACTCGGCGGCGTCTTCGCCAGCGTGATCAACTCCGGCGTCGCCACCATGCTCGGCCACGCGCCCCTCACCCAGGCCTGGGGCGGGTCCATGGCCGTCCGCGCCGACTTCGCCCGGCAACACGGCCTCGCCGGCCACCTCGAGGGCGCGCTCTCCGACGACTATCAGATGACCCGCATGTGCCGCGAGACCGGCCGCCGCGTGTACTTCGTCCACCGCTGCCTCGTGCCCTCGCCCGTCGACATGAGCATGGGCGACCTCTTCCACTTCGCCCGGCGGCAGTACACCATCACGCGCGTCCACGACCCGCGCCTCTTTTGGAAAGCGGTCGGCGTCGTCACGCTTTACGTGGTATCAAGTCTTACCGCCACCGCCACCCTCATCGGTGGCATCGTCACGGGGCACTGGCTGCTTGCCGGGCTCGCGCTGCACGCGATGCTGTGGGTCGGCATCGCCAACCAGATGCGGGCGACGTACCGCCGCCGCGCCGTCAAGGCGGCGTTCGGGCCCGACGGGCAGCGCTACCTGAGGCACACGCTCTTCGTCGACCGCTGGCTCACCTGGCTGGTCATGATGGTCAACCTCGCGCTCTTGCTGAGCGCCGCGGTCGGCCGCACCATCGCCTGGCGCGGCGTCCGCTACCGCATGAACGCCCCGCAGAACGTGCAACGCCTCGACCCCCCGCCCGCCGCCGCCGCCGTGCCCCCGCCCCGCCGCGAGCGCCCGGGCACCTCGGCGTGACGCGGCTTCGCGGCTCGGTGTGACGACGCGCTACCCTTGCCCAGCCCGGCCACCCAAGTCCCGTGAAACCCCGTGCAAAGCGTCCTGACCCTCGGCAACTTCGACGGCCCGCACCGCGGGCACCTCGCCATCGTCGAGTGCGGCCGCGCCCTCGCCGACCGACACGGCACGACGCTCATCGCCATCACCTTCGACCCGCCGCCCGTGCAGGTCCTCCGCCCCGGGACCGAGCCGCCGCGGATCGCGTCGCTCGCCGACCGCGTCGCCACACTGAAGGCCGCCGGCGTCGATGAGGTCGTCGTCGTCGAGCCGACGCCCGACCTGCTCGCGCAGACCGCCGAGCGTTATATAGCTTCGCTCGTGGATCGATACGACCCCGTCGCCGTGGTCGAGGGTCCCGATTTCCGCTTCGGCCGGGGGCGCGGCGGGGACATGGGCACCCTCGCCGAGCTCGGCCGACGCCACGGCTTCGACGCGGTCGAGGTACCCCGTGTCGAGGTCGCGCTGCACGACGGGCACGTCGTCCCGGTCAGCAGTTCGCTGGTCCGCTGGCTGGTGGGGCGTGGCCGCGTCGCCGATGCGGCGCTGTGCCTCGGCCGACCGTTCAGCCTCACCGCCAACGTCGTGCAGGGCGAGCAACGCGGCCGCACGCTGGGTATCCCCACCGCCAACCTCGACCCCGACGCCCTCGCCGGCTTCATCCTTCCCGCCGACGGCGTCTACGCCTGCGTGGCAGAAGTGGAAGGCGAGCAGAGGGGCAAAGGGGCAGAGGGGCAGAGGGGCAGACTGACCAACTTAGAAAATCAAACATGCCCACTCGAAGATCAAAGTTCGCTCCCCGCCGCCGTCTCCATCGGCACCAAGCCCACCTTCGGCACCGCCCGTCTCACCGTTGAAGCCCACATGATCGGCTTCACCGGCGACCTTTACGGCCACACCCTCACCCTTCGCTTCGCCCGCTGGGTCCGCGGGCAGTACGCTTTCCGCGGCGTCGACGCCCTCCGCGCCCGCCTCCACCGCGACATCGCCGAGGCCCGCGACACCCCGACCCGCGACGCGACACCGCCCCCCGTGACCACCCCTTGAGCTACACCGACCCCACCCTCACCCTCTCCGACCTCGCCGACCGCCTCCGCGCCGTCGACGGGCCCGTCGTCGTGCTCACCCATGCCAAGCCCGACGGCGACGCGTTCGGCTCGGTCCTCGCCCTCACCGCCACCCTCCGCCGGCTCGGCCGCGACGCTACCGGCGTACTCGTGCCCCCCGTTCCCGAGTGCCTCGCCGCGCTGCCCGGCGGCGACACCCTGACCGTCTACCACGACGGCCTAGACCTGCCCGACGCCGCGATGGTCGTCCTCGTCGACACCGGCGCGTGGTCGCAGGTCGGCCCGCTGCGGAGTTACGTCGAGCCACGGCTTGGCCGCACCGTCATCATCGACCACCACCTCTCGGGCAACGTCGACGCCGCCGACCGCTACGTCGTCGGCGAGGCCGCCGCCAACTGCGAACTCATCGCCGAGCTCGTCGAACTGCTGCTGAAAACCGAGGATGGCCGACGCACCGGCGACAACGCTGGATTCACCCCGCTCGACCCCGCCGTCCGCGACGCGCTCTTTGTCGGCATCGCCTCCGACACCGGCTGGTTCCGCTTCTCCAACACCCGGCCCGAGACCCACGAGCTCGCCGCCAAGCTCATCCGCCAGGGCACCGACCACGCGATGCTCTACCAACGCCTCGAGCAGAACGACCGCCCCGAAAAACTCGCCCTGCTCACCCGCGCCCTCGATGGCCTCGAGTACCTCGCCGACGGCAAGGCCGCGGTCATGGCCCTGACCCTTGACGATTTTCGTGAGACGGGGGCACGGCCCGACGAGACCGAGCGCGTGATCGACGCCCCCCAGGTCGTCGGCGACACGCAGGTGTTCGTCCTGCTCACCGAGGCCGCCCCGGGCGAGGCGGGCGGCACGCCCGGCACCCGGATGAGCTTCCGCTCGCGGCACACCGGCGACGACACCGCCGTGGACGTGGCCGCCCTCGCCCAACGCTTCGGCGGCGGCGGCCACGCCCGCGCCGCCGGCGCCAAGTCCGACAAGCCCCTCGCCGAGGTCAAGGCCGAGCTCGCCGCGGCGTTGCGGGACCTGTAACCCTCTCCCCCACCGGCGCGCCGAACCCCCGTCTGGAAGCGGTTTCACAACAACCTCAGGGTGGTAGGGTGCCACAATCAAACCCAAGAGCTTTGCGGAGGGTGCGGTGTGGGGACCGCACGTGACGGTACGCCATGGTCACACCCGCACACCGCACGCGCCCCGAGCGGCGGGATGCAGTGTGGCACCCATGCATGTGGCTGCAAGGCAGCTTCTTAGCTCGTGACGCGCAGCGACCCGCAGTCCGCCCCTAGAGCCGGTTCGACCCGCCCCGATAGATCCCCATCAACCGCTCCATCAGTCGCGCCTCCGTAAACTCCGCCAGCGCCAACCCCCGCGACGCACCCCCCATCGCCCCCGACCGCTCCGCGTCCGCCAGCACCTCCACCGTCCGCTCGATGAACCCCGCCCGGTCGTCCGTGTTCACCAGATAACCGTTGCGGCCGTCGGCGATCTGCTCGCTCGCCCCGCCGCTCCGCGTCCGCACCAGGGGCAACCCAGACAGCATCGCCTCGACGCACACCAGCGGGAACCCCTCCTGCGAACTCGGCAGCACCAGCACGTCGGCCGCCCGGTACCACGGCCGCGGGTCCGTGTGACCCTCCATCCGCACCGCCTCCGCCACCCCCAGCGCCGCCGCCCGCTCCCGGCACGCCGCCATCTCCGGACCCTCGCCCAGCACCGCTAACGCCGCACCGGCCACCCCCCGCGTTCGCGCCGCGGCCACCGCTTCCACCGCCCACAACGGCCGCTTCCGATCGTTCAACGCCCCCACGAATAACGCCAGCCGCGCCCCCGCCGGCACCCCGAGGGCCTCCCGCGCCGCCGCCTTCCCCGCCGCGTCCGGCACCTCAAACCGCCCCGGGTCGATCCCGTTCGGCACCACCACCACCCGCTCGGGCGCGAGCCCGAACGCCTCGATCAACATCGCCCGCGCCCCACCGTCGAGCGTCGTCACCGTCTTGCCCCAACCGCTGAGCAGCCGCCGCAGCACCCCGCTGTCCAGCCGCGAGCCGTGCGAGGTCAGCGTGTCCATGTGCAGCGTCGACACGTCCGGCCGCCTCCCCGCCGCGATGCTCACCATGCTCGGCCAGCGGCTGTGCGAATGCACCACGTCCGGCCGCCACCCCCGATACAGCCCCCGCAACACCCGCCGGCTCGACAACAGGCTCTTCGCCTGACCCCGGAACGGCACCATGACGTGCCGCACCCCGGGCCCCATCGCCCCCAGCCGCGGCAAATCGCTCCCCCCGTCGCACGCCACCACCACCTCGTGCCCCCCGTCCCGCAACAGCTCCGCCAGCCGCCACACCACGTTCACCACGCCCCCTTTGCCCGCGTTCATCGTCAACAGACACACCTTCATCTTGCACATCCTTCTTGCACACGCGCCGTCGCCGGAAACCCATGCCGCCGACCCCACGCGGTACATCGGCCGGATGCAATCTTGGCCGCAGCTTTGCGACCCCCGCCGCCGCACCGCCCGTCGGGAAGCCAGTGGATAACCCTGTCGGTTACCTGACGCCCGCTGTCGCCGCCGCTCCCCTTGACCGTCACCCCACATCGCCGGAAAAAATCTTACCGTCGTTAAACATCGCCCGTCATCGGTTTAGGGAGTTACCGACAGGCTATCACCAACATTTGCTCAAGTTCACGCTTGCCAGCACCAGATATAGGGGTAGGATGATCACAACACCCCCGCCCGTTCGTGGTGCGGGCGGGCGGCCAGGGAAGGCTGCCACAACACCCCACCAGGATGGATCAGGTGAAACGCCCCGGCTCCGGACGGCTCGCTATCCCGCGCCCGTCGGCCGACGTTTTGCCCCGTACCCCCGCCGATCCAAGCACGCCATGCCCGTCCTCTGCGACACCCAGATCCGCGAGCTCGTCTCGATCGAGCCGTTCGAGGAGGCCGTTAAACGCCCCGGCCGCATCAGCTACGGCGTGTCGTCCTACGGCTACGACGTCCGCGTCGGCACCCTCTTCAAGATCTTCACCAACGCGCCGACCGACGGCGGGGCCTCCATCGTCGACCCCAAAAACTTCGACGACCGCAACTTCGTCACCGTGGACACCCGTGATACGCAGCGCGACCACGTCATCGTCCCGCCCAACAGCTTCGCCCTGTGCGAGACAGTCGAAACTTTCGCGATCCCGCGCGACGTGCTGGTGATCTGCGTGGGCAAGAGCACCTACGCCCGCTGCGGCATCATCGTCAACGTCACCCCGCTCGAACCGGAGTGGCGGGGCAAGGTCACCATCGAGATCAGCAACACCACGCCCCTGCCCGCGAAGATCTACGCCAACGAGGGCATTGCCCAGATGATCTTCCTGAAGGCCGACCGCGTGTGCGGCCAGAGCTACGCCGACAAGGCCGGCAAGTACCAGGACCAGGCCGGCCTCGTCCTGCCGAAGGTGGATTGATCACAAACCGCCCGTCGGCGAGGCGTGCTTCAGCACGCCGGTCGGTCCCGAAACCCTAGGAGCCCCTTATGCCCGGCCAACTCATCATCACCAAAGACACCCAAGGCGAATACCGCTGGAGCCTCCGGGCCCCCAACGGCGAACCCCTCGCCCACGGCGGCGAAGGCTTCAAGGAAAAACGCTCCTGTATGGAGTCGATCGAGTCGGTCAAGAAGAACCTCGCCGACGCCACCGTCGACGACCAGACCGGCAACTGACCCTCCCCCGGGTTAACTCCGTCTTGACCACATGCCCGCCGCTTGCGTCCTGCCAACGGCTAACGGCTAAGAACTAGCAGCTACGACATGCCCTTCGCCGACCTCGAACCCGACCACGCCGCCGCCCTCCGCACCATCTGCGAGGCGCAGATGTCCGGCCGCTTCGAGTCCCGCATGACCTACCGCGACGGCCGGGGCCTCATCGCCCGCTCCCGCCTCGGCGAAGGCGAACAGATGATCGACGAACACGTCACCCGCGAGACGCTGCGGGCGCTGAAAGAGGCCGGCTACCTCGACCTCGCCACCCCCCGCAAGGATTGGGCCGTCGTCGCGACCGCCGAGGCGCTGCAACGGTTTTCGGAGGAGCAAAAGTAACCCCGCTCCACTCGAAGGATTTACAAGGTTTACACCACGCAGAGTAGTAATATGAAAATCACCCGAACATTCACCAAGCCCGGGGTCGACGTATTCGAAACTATCGAATGGACCCGCCGCACGTCAAAGATTAGTGGGGCCGGGGGCAAGGTCGTCTTCGAGATGAACGACGCCGAGGTACCCGCGGCGTGGAGCCAGCTCGCCACGGACATCATGGTGAGCAAGTACTTCCGCAAGGCCGGCGTCCCGAGTGACGGCGGGCCGAACGGCATCGCGGCCGAAGGCACGGAGGCACAAAGGCACGGAGGCACGGAGGGCGAAGCATCCACCGGGCCCGAGCGGTCCGCCCGCCAGGTCATCCACCGCCTCGCCGGGTGCTGGCGGCACTGGGGCGAAACGCATGGCTACTTCGATACCACCGAGGACGCCCAGGCGTTCTACGACGAACTCTGCCACATGATGCTCCACCAGATGTGCGCGCCCAACAGCCCGCAGTGGTTCAACACCGGCCTCAACTGGGCCTACGGCATCAACGGCCCCGCCCAGGGCCACTTCTACTGCGACCACCTCACCGGCGAGGTCAAACGCTCCGAGGACGCCTACACCCACCCCCAGCCCCACGCCTGCTTCATCCAGTCCGTGCAGGACGACCTCGTCGGCGAGGCCGGCATCATGGACCTGTGGACCCGCGAAGCCCGGCTTTTCAAGTACGGCAGCGGCACCGGCACCAACTTCTCCGCCATCCGCGGCGAGGACGAACCGCTCTCAGGCGGCGGGAAATCCTCGGGCCTGATGAGCTTCCTCAAGATCGGCGACCGTGCCGCGGGTGCCATCAAGTCCGGCGGCACCACCCGACGCGCCGCCAAGATGGTCTGCCTCGACCTCGACCACCCCGACATCGAGTCCTTCGTCAACTGGAAGGTCCGCGAAGAGATCAAGGTCGCCGCCATGGTCGGGGGCCTTAAGCACCTCGGCGACGACCTGCAAAAGACCGCGGCCGACCTAGGCCTCGTCCTCGACTACGACTTCAACGGCGAGGCCTACGCCACCGTCAGCGGGCAGAACTCCAACAACTCGGTCCGCATCCCCAACGCCTTCTTCGAGGCCGTCCGCGAGGGCGGGGACTTCGGCCTCGTCCGCCGCACCGACGGCAAGCTCGCCAGGACCGTCAACGCCCGGGAACTGTGGGACCAGATCGGCTACGCCGCGTGGCGCTGCGCCGACCCCGGCGTGCAGTACGACACCACCATCAACCAGTGGCACACCTGCCCCGAAGCCGGCCGCATCAACGCCAGCAACCCCTGCTCGGAATATATGTTCCTCGACGACACGGCCTGTAACCTCGCGTCGCTGAACCTGCTGAAGTTCTATAACTCCAAGACCCGCGAGTTCGACGTTGAGGCGTACGAGCACGGCATCGACCTGTGGACCATCGTCCTGGAGATCAGCGTGCTGATGGCGCAGTTCCCCAGCCGCGAGATCGCCGAGCTGAGCTGGAAATACCGCACGCTGGGGCTGGGATACGCGAATCTGGGTGCGATGCTGATGCAGGCGGGCATCCCCTACGACAGCGACCGGGCCCGCGCGATCTGCGGCTGCCTCACGGCCACGCTCACCGGGCAGAGCTACACGACCAGCGCGAAGCTCGCCGCGCAACTCGGGCCTTTTGCCGGTTACCGTAAAAACAAGGAATCGGGTCACATGCTCCGGGTGATCCGCAACCACCGCCGCGCCGCCTACGGCACCCCCCGAACGGACTCGGGGGGACGCGCGGCGGACCTCGGCGACTACGAAGCCCTCGACATCCACCCCGTCCCCATCGACGCCACCCGCCTCACCAAGGGCGAAGACCACCTCGGCGTCGTCGCCAACAGCGACGCCCTGCTCGCCTCCGCTCGGTCGTCGTGGGACGAGGCGCTGAAGCTCGGTGAGCAACACGGCTACCGCAACGCCCAGTCGACGGTCATCGCGCCCACCGGCACGATTGGCCTGCTCATGGACTGCGATACCACCGGCGTCGAGCCGGACTTTGCGCTGGTGAAGTTCAAGAAGCTCGCCGGCGGGGGCTATTTCAAGATCGCCAACCAGTCGCTCCGCCCCGCGCTCGAGGCCCTCGGCTACGACGAAGAGCAGGTCCGCGACATCCTCACGCACGTCATGGGCACGCTCAGCCTCGACGTGCCCACGCCCGGCAGCGACCTGTCCTTCGCCGAGTGGCTCGCCGACAAGGGCTTCAAGCGCGACGACCTGCAGAAGGTCGTCGACGCCCTGCCCACCGTGTTCGAGCTCGGCTTCGCCTTCAACCCGTGGACCCTCGGCGAGGAGTGCATGGCCCGCCTCGGCCTCGGCGACGAGGCGAAGGATCCGTCGTTTAACCTGCTGAAAGCCCTGGGCCTCTCTACCCGGCAGATCGCCCAGCTCAACGCGGTGATCTGCGGCTCGCAGACCGTCGAGGGGGCCCCGCACCTCAAGGACGAGCACCTGCCGGTGTTCGACTGTGCCAACACCTGCGGCCCCACGGGCAAGCGGTTCATCCACGCCCACGGCCACATCCGCATGATGGCCGCCGCCCAACCGTTCATCAGCGGCGCGATCTCCAAGACCATCAACCTGCCCCACGACGCGACGGTGCAGGACATCCAGGACAGTTACGAGCTGTCGTGGGAACTCGGCCTCAAGGCCAACGCGCTGTACCGCGACGGGTGCAAACTCAGCCAGCCGCTCAACACGAAGTCCGACGAAGTGGAGGATGAGCAGGACGAGGACGGCATCGACGCCGCGATCGAGGAGGTCACGCGGGATGTCGTCGCCGCGGCAAACTCGGGCGAGGTGCGGACGGTCGAGCGGATCGTGGAGCGCGTCGTGGAGCGGCCGATGCGTCGGCGTCTGCCCGACACCCGGCACAGCCGCACGCACAAGTTCAACGTCGCCGGGCACGAGGGCTACCTCACCGTCGGGCTGTACGAGGATGGCACGCCCGGCGAGCTGTTCATCACCATGGCCAAAGAGGGTTCGACCATCGGCGGGCTGATGGACTCCTTGGGCACGGCGATCAGCGTCGCCCTGCAGTACGGCGTGCCGGTCGACTCGCTGGTGACTAAGTTCAGCCACCAGCGGTTCGAGCCCGCGGGCATGACCCATAACCGCGACATCCCGTTTGCCAAGAGCCTGGTCGACTACATCTTCCGGTGGATGGGCATGGAGTTCGTGCCCGGCTACCGCGAGGCGAACACGCCGCAGCGGCCGAGCGAAGAGCCGTCGGCGGTGCTGGTCGACACCGATCGCGCGAGGGGCGAAGCGTCCGAGCGCGGCCGGATGGGGCGGCTGACCGGGACGACCGAGCCGTCAACGCGGAACGAAGCGCGGGATCAACCGTGGGGTTTCACACCCCCGTCTGCCGGAGCGGCCAAGCCCGCGACCACGCAGGCGGGGGCGTCCGGCGGTGGTTCGGCGTCGCGGCACGGCGAGGCGTCGACGCAGGCAAATAGCGACCGCTCCTCGCTCACCGATGCGATGGGCGCGATGCAGGCCGACGCCCCGGCGTGCGACGTGTGCGGCACGATCACCGTCCGCAGCGGCACGTGCTACAAGTGCCTCAACTGCGGCGCGTCGATGGGCTGTTCCTGACCCCGGAGTCCCCGGACTTCCCGCACTTTCCGCCCGCCGAACGACTTTTCACTCCTCCGCCCCCGACGGTCCGCCGCCGGGGGTTTTTCGTACCCCGCAAGCCCCGGCCACAATCTGATAAAGTTGCCGGCCCAATTCGCACCTCCACCGGACCGTACGTGATGCCCGACCGCCAACCCACCGACCCCGCCTCCTTCCAGCACGTCAACTACGCCTGGGACGATCAAACCGCCAACGGCCTCGACCCGGTCGAGCGGCTGGTGTACCGCTCGAACCTGCTCGGCTCCGACCAGCGGATCACCAACACCGGCGGGGGCAACACCTCGTCGAAACTGACCGAGATCGACCCGCTCACCGGCGAAGACCTCGAGGTTCTTTGGGTCAAGGGTTCCGGCGGCGACTTGCGGACGAGCAAGCGCGAAAACTTCGCGTCGCTCAAGCAGGACCAACTGTTGAGCCTCCGCGCGGTGTACGCAGCCAAGCCGGACAACGGCCTGAAGACGCCGGCCGAGGACGCGATGGTGGCGATGTTCCCGCACACCACCTTCAACCTTAACCCCCGCGCCAGCTCGATCGACACGCCGCTGCACGGGTTCCTGCCGGCGAAGCACATCGACCACATGCACCCCAACGCCGTGATCTCCATCGCCGCCAGCGAGCGCAGCCGCGAGCTGACGCAGGAGGTTTACGGCGACGAGGTGGGCTGGGTCCCGTGGATGCGGCCGGGCTTCGAGCTGGGCCTCATGATGCAGCGCGAGGTGGAAAAGGACCCCAGCCTCGTCGGCCTAGTGATGGGCCAGCACGGCATCATCAACTGGGACGAGGACGACAAGAAGTGCTACGTGCTCACGCTTGAATTGATCGAGAAGGCCGCCAAGTTTATCAAGTCGAAAGACAAGGGTGAGCAGACTTTCGGCGGGGCAAAGTATCGATCGCTGAGCGACGAGAAGCGGGGCGAGGTGCTGGTTGAACTGCTGCCCTGGCTGCGCGGGCGGGTGTCGCAGCAGCGGCGGTTTATTGGCACGGTGCAGGCGGACGCGAACATCCTTCGGTTCGTGAACAGCGAGGATGCCGAGCGCCTGGCGGAGCTGGGGACGAGCTGCCCGGACCACTTCCTGCGGACCAAGATCAAGCCGCTGTTCGTCGATTGGGACCCGTCGTCGGGCGACCTCGACGGGCTGAAGAAACTGCTGGACAAGGGGCTGGAGAAGTATCGAAAGGATTACGCGAAATATTACGAGAAGTGCAAGCATGAGGACTCGCCGACGATGAGGGACCCGAACCCTACGGTGATCCTGATCCCGGGGGTGGGGATGATCGCGTGGGGCAAGAACAAGAGCGAGTCGCGGGTGACGGCCGAGTTTTACAACTGCGCCGTCGAAGTGATGCGGGGGGCTGAGGCGATCGACAAGTACATCGCCCTGCCGCAGCAGGAGGCGTTCGACATCGAGTACTGGCGGCTGGAGGAGGCGAAGCTGCAGCGGATGCCCGCCGAGAAGGATTTGGCGCGGAAGGTGGTCGTCGTCGTCGGGGCCGGCGCGGGGATCGGCAAGCAGACGGCCCACCGCCTCGCCAAGGAGGGGGCCCACGTGGTGTGCGCCGACCTGAACCTCGACGCGGCGAAGGAGACCGCCGACGAGCTGACGGCCGTGCACGGGCAGGGCATCGGCGTCGCGGGCACCGGCATCTCGGGCTGCGGGCCGGCCATCGGCGTGAAGTGCGACGTGACCGACCGCGAGTCGATCCGCGGGCTGATCCGCGAGACGCTCTTGGCGTACGGCGGGCTGGACCACCTGGTGGTGACGGCCGGGGTGTTCGTCCCGCCCAGCCGCGAGGGCAAGCTGACCGACCCGCAGTGGAAGCTGACCTTCGACGTCAACGTGATGGGCAGCTACAACCTCGCCGACGAGTGCCGCGAGCTCTTCGCCGAGCAGGGCCTGCCCGGGTCGATCGTGCTGACCACGTCGGTCAACGGCATGGTGGCGAAGAAGGGCTCGGTGGGTTACGACACGTCCAAGGCCGCGGCCAATCACCTTGTCCGCGAGCTGGCCATCGAGTTTGCGCCGCTGGTGCGGGTCAACGCCATCGCCCCGGCGACGGTGGTGCAGGGCTCGACCATGTTCCCGCGCGACCGGGTCATCGCGTCGCTGACCAAGTACGACATCGACTTCGAGGAGAGCGAGGGCGACAACGAGCTGCGAGACAAGCTCGCCAACTTCTACGCCCAGCGGACGCTGACGAAAGCGCCGATCACGCCCGACGATCAGGCCGAGGCGGCGTACTTCCTGCTCAGCGACCGATCGGCGAAGACGACGGGGCAGGTGGTCAACGTCGACGGCGGATTGCATGAGGCGTTTCAGCGGTAAGCTTTGCTGGCTGACCCTCTTTAGCCGGCGGCTGACAGTCGCCGCAGTCTCGCCGGCACCTGCTAGGTGCCGGCTGATTGAGAGCCTGATTTGCCAGATGCTTTGACCCCTCAACTCGTCGACCTCTCCCGCGATCTCGGCCGGCCCGAGCACGACTACGCGATCCTCGGCGAGGGCAACACCTCGGCCCGGGTTGACGGTGAGACGTTCCTGGTCAAGGCCAGCGGCACGAGCCTCTCGACGCTGACCGCCGACGGGCTGGTGCGGGTGCGGTTTGGGGCCTGCCGCGACATGCTTGAGGGGCCGGATCTAAACGACGCGGAGATTACCGCGGCGCTGGAAGCGGCGAGGTCGGACCCCGACGCGACGCTGCGGCCGTCGGTCGAGACGGCGATGCACGCGGCGCTGTTGCAGCTTGACGGCGTCGCCTTCGTCGGGCACACCCACCCCACGGCGATCAACGCGCTGACCTGCTCCGAGCATTTCGACGCGCTGGCGGAGCGGCTGTTCCCGGACCAGGTGGTGGTGTGCGGGCCGTCGTCGGTGATGGTGCCGTATGTCGACCCCGGCCTGCCGCTGGCGCGGGCGGTGCGGGACGGCGCGGCCTCTTATATAGATCGCTACGGCGAGTTCCCCAAGACGATCTACCTCCGCAACCACGGTTTCATCGCGCTGGGGTCGACGGCGAAGCAGGTGTCGCAGGTCACGGCGATGGCGGTGAAGGCGGCGCGGATCTTGGCGGGGGCGCTCGCGGCGGGCGGTGCGGTGTGCATGAGCGAGGCGCAGGTGAACCGCATCGCCGGCCGGGACGACGAGCACTACCGCCAGCGGATGCTGGCCGCCGCGGCCGCCCCGGAGCGCCACCTATGACCGCGACCGCCTCCATCGCCATCGACTTCGGGGCCGAGTCCGGCCGGGTCGCGGTCGGGCTGCTCGACGGCGACGGCGACGACGCCCGGCTGTCGCTGCACGAGGTGCACCGTTTCCTGCACACCCCCGTGCCGATGCCCGACGGCCTCGCCTGGGACTTCACCCACCTCTGGCAGCAGGTCCTCGAAGGTTTGCGCGCGGCGCAACGGTTCTGCGACGACCGCGGCGCGGAGGCCGTCAGCATCGGCGTGGACACCTGGGGCGTCGATTGGTCGCTGGTCGGTCCCGGGGGCGAGCTGCTCGGGCTGCCTCGGTGCTACCGCGAGCCGGCGTTCGCCGCGGCGCGGGACGGGGTGTTGCAACAAGCCGGCGCGGGAGCGGTGTACGACGCGACGGGCATCGCAATCCTGCCGTTCAACACGCTGTACCAGGTCGCCGAGCGGCACGGGCGCTCGCCGGGTCTGTTCGCCGAGGGGGCGACGCTGCTGTTCATGCCCGACCTGTTCAACTGGATGCTGACCGGCCGGGCGGTGGTCGAGCGGACCATCGCCTCGACGAGCCAGATGGTCGACGCCCGCACCGGCACCTGGAACACGGACCTGCTCGAACGGCTTGATCTGCCGACGCACACGCTGGGCGAGATCGTCGATCCGGGCGACACGGTGGGGGAACTGCGGGACGGGGTGCGTGAGGCGACGGGGCTGCCGGGGTCGTTGCGGGTGATCGCCGTGCCGTCGCACGACACGGCCTCGGCGGTGGCGGCGGTGCCGGCGGACGGGGGCGGGTCGTGGTGCTACTTGTCGAGCGGGACGTGGTCGCTGCTCGGGGCGGAGTTGGATGAGCCGTGCATCAACCCCGACTCGGCGGCGGCGAACTTCACCAACGAGCTCGGGCTGAACGGCACGGTGCGGTTTTTGCGGAACATCGCAGGGCTGTGGCCGGTGCAGGAGGTCCGCCGGCAGCTCGAGGGCGAGGGCAAGCGTTACGACTACGCCGCATTGACCGAGGCGGCGGCGGGGGCGTCGCCGCTGCGGACGCTGATCCCGGTGAACGACCCGGTGTTTGCGGAGCCGGGGCGGATGATCGACAAGGTCAAGGCGTACGCGCGGCAGACGGATCAGGCCGAGCCGGGCGACGTCGGCGCGGTGGTGCGGTGCTGCCTGGAGAGTTTGGCGATGGCGTACCGGGCGACGGTGGAGGACTTGGAGGGGCTGCTCGGCCGGCGGTTCGAGGTGCTGCACATCGTCGGGGGCGGGGGGAAGAACGGGTTGCTGAACCGGATGGCGGCGCACGCCACGGGGCTGCGGGTGGTGGTCGGCCCGGAGGAGGCGACGGTGGTGGGCAACCTGCTCACGCAGGCGATGGGGCTGGGCCGGCTCCGCGACGTCGCGGCGCTGCGGGGCGTGGTGCGGCGGTCGTTCGACCTTCAGACCATTGAGGCGGAGCGGAACGCGGCGTGGGACGGGCCTTATGAGCGGTACCGCGGGCTGCCGCCTGCGGAGGCGTGACGTTCAGAACGCGACGAGGTTGAAATCGAAGAGGCGCTCGACCAGCCAAAGCGTGGCGAGGAGGAGGATGAGCACCGAGCCGACGTGGAGGACGCCCCAGCGGTAGAAGCCGGTGCGGCGGAGGGCGAGGAGGATCGGGGCGGCGACGAGGGCGAGGGCGAGCGTGGCAAGCCCGAGGCCGAAGTTGAAGCCGACCGTGGCGAGCGGGGTGGTGTCGTTGAGGCCGAGGTTGTGGAGGGTGACAGCGAAGGCGAAGCCGTGGAGCAGGCCCAGGGCGAAGGCGAGCGCGTACACGGGGGGGCGCAGCCGGGGCAGGAGGTTGAGGGCGGCGGCGGCGAGGACGGAACCCGCGACGGCGACGCCGGCGACGCGACCGGGCAGGGTGAGGTACCCCGTGGCCGCGAGCCAGAGCGTGACGGAGTGGGCGAGGGCGAAGCAGCCGGCGACGGCGGAGATTGCGAGCGCGGCGGCGCGGAAGCCCGGGGCCGGCGCCCAGCGTCCCCCGGAGCGGACCAGCACGGCCGGGAGCAGCAGGGCGAGGAGGAACAGGGCGTGGTCGAGGCGCACGTAAAACCGCCGCGCCCCGGCGCGGGCGGAGGTCAGCAGCGGGCGGAGCGGGCCGGCCTCCCCTGTGTCGAGGTGCAGGTTCGGCCGGTCGGGGCTGAGGATGTGGGTGCTGGCGGTCCGGCCGCGGTGATAGAGCACGACGCCGCGGTGGGTCGGGTCCTGCTCGAAGAGCAGGCTGTAGCGGAGGTCGATCCCCGCGGCGTCGGCGGGGGCGTCGGTGTCGATCACGAGGGTGGCGTAGGTCCCGTCGCTGTGCCGGTTGATGAGCAGGTCGGTGACGCGGAGCGACACGTCGCGGCCGTCCGCGGCGAGGTGGAGGTGAGACAGGGCAAGGTCGGCAATAGCCTGCCGCCGGGCCTTGACCTCGCCCCAGGTGATGCGGCTGTCGCCGTCGGCATCGAGCCCGATGAGGAAGTCCAGGTCCTTGAGAGACAGGTCCCACTGGGCGGTGAGGCGTGAGTCAGCCGTTGCCAGAACCGCTTCCATCCGCCCCGGACAGCCGCAGGTAGCTGTCGCTGGGCTTGTGGGCCAAGGCAGGCGCGGCGAAGATGAGCGAGAGGCCCAGCGCCGCGGCGGTACGGGGTGCGGGGCAGCGGCGGCTCATCGGGCCGCGAGCTCCGCGATAAGCCGCTCGAGTTGCACGTCCTGCGTGTGGTTCTCGCGGAGGAACTTCACCACCGGGGCCACCGCCGCCGCGTCGCCGGTGGCGACCGCCGCTTCGAGTGCGTTGCGGCTGTCCCGCGGTTGCTTCTGCTGCTCCCAGTTCGCCATTGCGATCCGCAGCGCCTCGGCTGGCCGGCCCATGACCTCCAGCATAAACCTCGCCTCATACCGCCCGTGCGGCTCGCCGCCACGCAGCCGGACCTCGTCAAATCGGCTCTGCAACTGGGCCGCCCACTGCGCCGCCAGCTTCGGCTCGCCGCCCCGCTTTGCCGCGATTGCCGCCCGCAACAGCAGCCCCGTGTCCACCAGGTGCTCCAGCGTGAGCGAAATCACCTCCTGATACCGCTCCCGGTCCAGCAGATAGTCCGCGTACGCCCGGATCAGGTACTGGTCCGCCGGGTCGTTGCCCAGCCCCTCGCGGAAATGACGCTCCGCCTTGTCGTCCCACCCCAACGCCTCGGCGATCACCGCCTGCGAGGTGTAAAGGTACTGCAGCACCGCCGGATTGTCCCGTTTGACGACCGGGCGCATGGCGTCGAGCGCGGCGTAAGCGTCTTCCGCCTCGCCCGTGGTCGACTGGATCTGCGTGCGGCACAGCAGCACCGGGATCGGCCCGGCGAACGCCTCGAGTCGGCCGCACGCCGCCCGCGCCTCGTCGTACTCCCCCTGCACCCAGTACAGGTTCGCCACCTCGATCAGCGCCTGCACGTCCTTGGGGTCCCGCTCGAGGAGCTTGCGCTGGCCCGCAATCGCTTCCTTATATAGATGGTCCCGCTCTTGGAGCTTCGCCCGAAGCCGCAGCACCTCCGCCGGCGGGTCGGGCCGGCACCACCACGGCCGCAGCGCCGCCCGGGCGTACCCGAAGAATCGCGGGTCGCTCTCCCGCTTGCCGATCTGCAGATAGCTGCCCGCCAACCGCACCGCCAGGTCCACGTTCTGCGGGTCGTCAGCGAGCTCTCGCCGCATCGACGCGAGTTCGGGCCCGGCGTGGGCCAGGACCTGCGGCAGCGTCTCGACCACCTCACCATCGTCGGCGGGGCGGTACGGCTCGGCCGCGGCGGCAACCGTCAGCGTCCCCGCCGCAAGCCACCTCACTAGGAACGTGACCCGCGGCGGAGCATGACCCGGACGTGCACCCAGGACCCGCGCCCCCGTCGTAGCGATGCGATAACTCGTACCTCGCATGGCAAGCCTCATCCGATGGCCGACACCGCCCCCGCGGTGCGGCACGGAGCCGCCCCACCCATACCGGGCGGTGATCCACCGGATCCTACAGCGTCCGCACCCCCCGCCGCATCTCCCACACCGCCCCGCACTCTATAAACGGAGCCTACCGCCGGTCCGGATGCAGCCAAGTTGCCAAAAAAGCATCGGATGTGCACAGCGCCACCGCCTCAGCTTCACGCCAATGCCGCGCCAGTCGTAAGTTCGCAGCCCCACCGTGATCGACGACTGCTGTCCGGGTCTTACGCTGGGCCGTACCGACCCGAAGATCCAGTAGACCCACGATCAGTCAATCCTCCCCCAAATTGGTGATGTTCGGCAGAATTCGCTTTAATTTTTCAAGAGCGGCATCCTGATCCGAATCACCGCCGTATACTGGATAGACCTTATCGACTATTCTTTCCCGATTCGGCCGATTACCGCGATTGCGGCGATCTTATTGTCGGCACGTTGCCCCAGCCCGGATCATCATTTTGTTCGTTACCGGAGAAACCTCAGCTATGTTTACCAAATCCCACCTGCTCAAGACCCTTGCCGTCGGTGCCGCCGCGTTCGGCAGCGCCTCTGCCGCGTACGCTTCGGACCACCTCGATGCGCCCGGCGTGGTCAACCGCGGCCAGGCCGACATCAACGATCTCTACGCGTTCCAGAACCCCAACAACGCCGACAACACGATCCTCGTGCTGACCGTCAACCCGTTCGCCGGTGCCCCGCGCCCTGAGTTCTTCCCTAACCCCGGCACGCCCAGCCCGATTATCTTCGGCGACAACGTCGACTACCGCATCCGCATCGACAACGACGGCGACTTCGTCCCGGATGTGACCTATAGCACCACCTTCAGGAACGGGACCGCCGGCGACCCCGCCAGCCAGACCGTCAGCGTCACCCGGTTCGACTCGGGCAGCGTGAGCGACTACGCCATGGGCAGCACCGAGACGACCATCTCCAACGGCTCCGGGGCCCAGGTCTACGCCGGCCTCTTCGACGACCCGTTCTTCTTCGACGAACGCGGCTTCTTCAACCTCGTTAACGGCACCGGTGGCTTCACCGGCACCGACGCGTTTGCCGGGGCGAACACCTCCGCCATCATCCTCGACATCCCCACCTCCGAGCTCGGCGGTGCACAGGTCGCCATCGACGCGACCACCGACGTTGACGGCGAGCGTTTCGACCGCGTCGGCCGCCCCGCCATCAACACCGCGCTGATCCCCTCGGGCCTGAAGAACGACTACAACCAGGGCGAGCCGTTCAATGACCCGGAAAACTTCCAGGACGAGTTTGAGGCCAGCATCACCGCGTTGAGCGGCGACCCTGAGTACGCAGCCATGATCGCGGCCGCCCTCGCGCCGGACTCGCTGACCTATGACACCACCCTGCCCTCGGGCTTCCTCAACGGCCGCACGCTCACCGATGACGTGATCGACGCCGAGCTGGCCCTCCTCACCAACGGGGCGATCACCAGTGACATGGTGGACGGCAACGACCGGGCGTTCCTCGACGTGTTCCCGTTCCTCGCCAGCCCCAACACCGGCGGCGGGAACGTGATCCCCACCCCCGGTGCCGCCGCCGCGGGCGTCGCCCTGCTCGCACTCCTCGCCGCCCGTCGCCGCCGCGACGAGGCGTGAGCCCCGGCGGTACTTCGCCGCCTCATCCCGACCCCCAACCCGAAGCCCACGCCCCACGGCGTGGGCTTCTTTTCTTACCCGTCCTACCCCCCTCTCGTAGGGCAGGGTTCACCCTGCCGCGAGTCGCCTTGTGCTTATGCACTTGCACGAGCCACCCCGCCCGCTTCCCGTCGCCCCGCACGAGCCCCGGCCGAGCCCCGCGACCCGCGACGATGCGCCGTGGCCACCTGCTACGATCCCCGACCGATGCCCGACGACGCCTCCGCCAAGCCCAACGACCAGCTCCTCGCCGACCGTCGCCGCAAGCTCGAACGCCTCCGCGACGAGTTCGGCGTCGACCCCTACGGCTACCGGCTCGACGGCGTAATCAACCTCGCCGATGCCGCGGCCCGATACGTCGAGGGGGCCGATCAGGCGTTCAAGGATGATCCTTCGCAAGGTGACTTGCGACCGGCTGTCCGCGTCGCCGGCCGGGTGATGCAGCACCGCGTCATGGGCAACCTCATCTTCATGCAGCTCCGCGACGCTACCGGTGATCTGCAGGTCGCCGTCAGCAAGAAGGCCGTCGGCCAACCCGCCTTCAGCATCGCCAAGATGACCGACTACGGCGACATCGTCGCCGCCGAGGGCCCGCTGGCGAAAACCAAGACCGGCGAGGTCACGGTATGGTGCGAGCCGCGTCGTGACGACGCGCCGCCCGCCCCTGGAGCCGCGGATGTCAACCCGCCGGCTCAGTCCGCTCAACCATCATCCGCGACTCAGCCGACGGATTTACATCCGCGGCTACACGAGTCAGGCTTCCAAATCCTCACCAAGTCCCTCGCCCTCCCCCCCGGGAAGCACCACGGCCTCACCGAGCCCGAGACCCGCTACCGCAAGCGCTACGTCGACCTCTACAGCAACCCCGAGGTCATGCGGACCATGCAGCTGCGCATCCGCATCATCGACGAGATCCGCGACTACCTCCGCGGCCGCGGCTTCCTAGAGGTCGAGACGCCGATGCTCCAGACCCTGCACGGCGGGGCCGCGGCGAGGCCGTTCCACACCCACCACAACGCGCTCGACCTGCCGCTGACCCTCCGCATCGCCCCGGAGCTCTACCTCAAACGCCTCCTCGTCGGCGGCATGCCCAAGGTCTTCGAGATCAACCGCAACTTCCGCAACGAGGGCGTGTCCCCGCGCCACAATCCCGAGTTCACCATGCTCGAGGCGTACCAGGCCTATGGATCCTGGGAGACTATGGCCGACCTTGTCGAGGACATGATCTGCACCGTCGCCGAGCGTGTCGTCGGGACGCTGAAGATCAGGTACGAAGGCACGGAGGCACGAAGGCACGGAGGAGATGACGATGAAGCGACGCCGCTCCGCGGCGACGAACCCCGCACCATCGACCTGTCGCGCCCCTGGCGCCGCGTGCGGATGGATGTATTGGTCGAGGAACGGACGGGTTGGAAGTTCGCGAAGGAACCGGTGCCGCCCCGCTTAGCGGCGGAGCTTGCCCCGTCCCAAGCCGCCGCAAGCGGCGGGGCTAAGGCTCCTGATCTGGACGGCAAAACCCCTGCCGAGCAGCTCGTTGAGGTTTATGAAAAGCTCGTCGAACCGACTCTCATCGACCCCACCTTCGTCACCCACGTCCCCAGCGTGATCATCCCGCTGGCGAAGAAGAACGCGGAGGACCCCTACTTCGCCGACGTGTACGAGCTGGCCATCAACGGCGTCGAAATCAGCCCGGGTTATTCTGAACTGAACGACCCCGAGGTGCAGGAAGCGAACTTCCGCAAACAGGTCGGCGACGAGGCCGAGCAGCAGCAGATCGATGAGGACTTCCTCGAAGCCCTCCGCGTCGGCATGCCCCCCGCCGGCGGCATGGGTCTGGGCATCGACCGGCTCGTCATGATGCTCACCGGGGCCGAGAGTATCCGCGACGTCATCCTGTTCCCGCTGATGCGGCCTAGGGAGGCTAAGGGATGAATCGCCAAGACGTTGAGTCGCCAAGACGCCAGGAGCCAAGCGGAGAGGTTGATGCTTTGGCTCATACGGTGATCGGTGCCGCCATCGAGGTGCATCGTGCTTTGGGAGCCGGCTTCCCCGAGTCGGTTTATGAGAACGCTCTTTGCATCGGACTCACCGAGCGCCGGATCAATTTTGAGCGTCAACCTGTGATCGACGTCTTCTACCACGATCAGCCCGTAGGTCAGGGCCAACTCGATATCTGGGTCGGACGCCTGCTTGTCGTTGAATTAAAAGCGGTCGAGCAGGTCATTTCAAAGCACAAGGCTCAAGCCCGTGCATATCTGGCTGCAACCGGATGTGAATTGGCACTACTCATCAACTTTCATGAAGCCGTGTTGAAGGACGGCATCACCCGCATCGTCTTGACGAGACGTTAAGGTCTTTTGCTCTCTTGGCGTCATGGCGTCTTGGCGTCATGGCGATGAAAGCCCCCGCCACGGCATGTACAAGCTCGTCCTCATCTCCAAGTACCTCCGCCGCAAGCTCGCGCCGCTGTTCGCGGCGTCGGCGGTGATGCTTTGCACGGCCATGGTCATCATCGTCATGTCGGTCATGGGCGGGTTCCTCGACATCTTCCGCGAGTCGGCGAAGAACCTCACCGGCGACGTCGTGGTCGAGGGCGCGGGGCTGCAGGGGTTCAGCGGCTACGAGGACCTGGTGCGCCGCATCGAGGGGCTGCCCGAGGTCGCGGCGGCGACGCCGATGATCGAGGCGTTCGGGCTGGTGAACTTCGGCGACGACGCGAGGCCGGTCATCATCCAGGGGGTGGACCTGCGGCAATTAGCGAAGATCGTGGACTACGACGAAACGGTCATGTGGCCGCGGGAAGCGCTGGTCGAGGCGGTCGCGGATGAGGCGTGGGACCGGCCGGACGAGAGCGGGGCGGACCCGGTGTCGGCCCACCTGCGCGAGGCGCTGCGGCGGGACTACCCCGCCGACGCGGCCCCCGGGGGCGGCGACGTTCCCGAGGGCGGGGGTGGGGGTGGGGGCGGGGGCGGGCCGCCGGAGGCGGTGATCGGGGTGCACGTGAACCCGTACCACGCGCGTGACGAGGCGGGGCGGTACGACATCGGCAGCACGTGGGCGGGGCGGCTGCTGCCGGTGACGGTCGTGCCGCTGACGGGGTCGGGGACACTGGGCACGCTCGAGCCGGCGCGGGAGCGGTTTTTGGTGGTGAACGAGATCAAGAGCGGGCTGTACGAGGTGGATCGGCAGAGCGTGCTGGTGCCGTTCGCGACGCTGCAGCGGATGCTGCGGATGGACGAGCGGGAGGGGTTCACCGACTACGACCAGCGGACCGGCCGGGGCGGCGAGGCGTACACCATCCCCGGCCGGGCCAACCGCATCGTCGTCAAGGCCGCCCCGGGTGTAAGCGCCGACGCGGCCCGCAGCGCCGTGGCGAAAGTCGTCCGCGCGTTCAGCACCGAGCAGGGCCGCTTCATCACCCCGATCACGCTGACGTGGGAGCAGGTGCACGGCCAGATGCTCGGCGCGGTCGAGAACGAGAAGGGCCTGGTCACGTTCCTCTTTGCCGTGATCGGGCTGGTGTCGGTGGTGATGGTGGCAACGACGTTCTACATGATCGTGCTGGAAAAGACCCGCGACATCGGCGTGCTCCGCGCGATCGGGGCGCCGCGTTTGGGCATCATGAACCTGTTCCTCGGGTACGGCCTCGCGATCGGCGTCGTCGGGTCGTTCATCGGGCTTGGCCTTGCGGTGGCGGTGGTGACGCACCTCAACGAGATCCAGGCCGCCATCGCCGCGACGACGGGGTGGAAGATGTGGGACCCGCAGACGTACTTTTTCGACCGTATCCCCGACCGGGTGGACTACGCCGAGGCGCTCACCGTCGTCGCCGGCGCGGTGGTGAGCAGCGTGATCGGCGCGGCCCTGCCGGCGCTGCTCGCGGCGCGGCTGCGGCCGGTGGATGCGCTGCGGTATGAGTGATTCGGGGTTGGGTGTTGGGGGCTTAGGGGCTTAGCAAGAGCGGTAACCAGCCGATGCACGAGATGACGAGCGAGAGCGAAAATTTGATCTCCCAAGCCCCCAAGACCCAAGCCCCCAATGCCGCCGCCGCGGCACTGCTTGCCGCCGCCGACCTCCGCAAAACTTACCGCGTCGGCGGGGAGGACCTGCACGTGCTGCGCGGGGTGGACCTGTCGATCCACGAGGGCGAGATGCTGGCGATCCTCGGGCGGTCGGGGTCGGGCAAGTCGACGCTGCTGCACCTGCTCGGCGGGCTGGATCGGCCGACCGCGGGGTCGGTGCACTTCGACGGGCGCGACCTGTACAAACTTCGTGGGGCGGAGTTCGACCACTTCCGCAACCGCCGCATGGGGTTCGTCTTCCAGTTCTATCACCTGCTGCCGGAGCTCACGGCGCTGGAGAACGTGGTGATCGCCGCGATGCTCAGCCAGTCCGTGTTCGCCTGGCCGGCGAAGCGGTCGCACTTCCGGGGCCGGGCGGCGATGCTGCTCGAGCGGGTCGGGCTCAAGGACCGGATGAAGCACCGGCCCAACAAGCTCTCCGGCGGCGAGCGGCAGCGGGTCGCCATCGCGCGGTCGCTCATCAACGACCCGGCGCTGCTCTTGTGCGACGAGCCGACGGGCAACCTTGATGCGGACACGGGCCGGTCGATCCTCGACCTGTTTTCGCAGTTGCACGCCGAGGGCCAGACGCTCGTGCTGGTCACGCACGACGACAACGTCGCGGCCGCGGCGGACCGGGTGGTCCACCTCGCCGCGGGGCGGATCGAGGGGGTTTAGTGTTTCTTGCACAGCCCGACGCGCCGGGTGCCACACTGCATCCCGCCGCTCGGGGCGGGTGCGGTGTGCAGGTTCAAGCGCGGCGTCACGTCCTTCGCAGTCTTCACACCGCACCCTCCGCGAAGCCTCCGGGATGCAGTGTGGCACCCCCGGTTGATATCGCAGCAGAATCTCGTCGCCGCGGCCTGCCGCGTCTTGCCCGAAGCGTGACAAGCCACGCCGTTAGACTGGCCGCCCCATGAAAATCCTCCTCACCACGACCAGCTTTCAGGACACGCCGGGGCCCCATCACCAGGCGCTGAGAGACTCCGGCTTCGACATCGTCCGCGCCCGCGGCCCGCTTGACGAGGCGGCGATGCTGAAGCTCATCGACGAACACGGCGGCTTCGACGGGCTGCTCAACGGGGACGACGAGGTTACGGCGGAGGTGATCGACGCCGCCGTCGCCGGGCCGACGCCGCTGCGGGTCATCGCCAAGTACGGCATCGGGCTCGACTCGATCAACGTCGAGCACGCGACGGCGGAAGGCATCCCCGTGCTGTTCACGCCGGGCGTGAACCACACGACCGTGGCGGAGCACGCGTTCGGGCTGATGATCGGGCTGGCGAAGCACTTCAAGATGCACCTTCGCGAGACCGCGGCGGGGCAGTGGAAGCGGCAGACGGGGGTGGAGCTCGCCGGCAAGCGGATCGCCGTGCTGGGGATGGGCCGCATCGGTGAGGAGGTCGTCAAGCGGGCCGAAGCGTTCGACATGACCCCAATCGGGCTGGGCCTGCGGTGGGACCGGGCGATGACCGAGCGCAACGACGACGCGGCCCATCGGATGCGGGACGTCCTGGCGGAAGCGGACGTGGTGAGCCTGCACCTGCCGCTGCGGGACGCGACGCGGGGGCTGATCCGGGGCGAGACCATTGCGCTGATGAAGGAGGGCGTGATGATCGTCAACACCGCGCGGGGCGGGCTGGTGGTGGAGGCGGACGTGGCGGAGGCGTGCCGCTCCGGGCGCATCTACGGCTACGCGGCGGACGTGCTGGGTCAGGAGCCGCCCGAGCCGGGCCACGTGTTCACCGGCATCGACAACATCCTGATCACGCCGCACATCGGCAGCCGCACGGTCGAGTCCGTCGGCCGCCAGGCGATGCGGGCGACGAAGAACCTGGTGAACTTCCTCAACGGGGATGATGACTACATACAGGCGAACGAGACGTGAACGGCCGGCCGCGGGGTAGAATGCGCCGATGCCGCAGACCGCCCCCGTGCCGTTGCCGCCGTACGCGGCCCTCACCGACGAGCCGATCTACCGGCTGACGCTGGAGCAGTACCACGAGATGGCGCGGAGCGGGACGCTCACCAGCGACGACCGGGTCGAGCTGCTCGAGGGTTTACTGGTTTGCAAGATGACGAAGCTCCCGCCTCACGAGTACGCGCGTCACGTGCTGCCGGATCTACTCCGGCCGTTATTGAGCGAGGGGTGGTCCGTGATGGTGGAGCGTCCGATCACTCTGCCCCGAAGCCACAGCGAGCCCGAGCCGGACATCATCATCGTGCGGGGCGACCCGAGGGATTATCGTGATCGCCACCCCGGCCCGGAAGATGTGGCCTGGATTGCCGAGGTCGCCGACAGCTCGTTGAAGCGGGACCGCACGACAAAGCTGCGGCTCTACGCCGAAGCGGGCGTCGGCGTCTACTGGATCGTCAACCTGATGGACCGCTGCGTCGAGGTATATACCGAGCCGCTGCCGGAGGCGACCCCGCCGGCGTATGCCAAGCGGCGGGTGGTGGCGGCAACGGCCGAGGCGTCCGTCAAGATCGGGGGCCGGACGCGTGGCCACATCCGCATCGGCGACCTGCTCACGTGAGGCTCGGCAGACGCTCCTCCCGTCCGACAAGCTATTCGGCACAGGCGTTTCTCCACGGTCGGAGCTGACCTGCCGTTATAGTCTGTCAACCGTTCCCCCGACCCGCGCCTAACTGATCCGGAAGCACGCCATGCCCGAACCCACCTCCGACATCGGCCTCATCGGCTTGGCCGTGATGGGCCAGAACCTCGTACTCAATATGGCCGACCACGGCTACAAGGTCTCGGTCTACAACCGGACCACCTCCACCATGGAGGAGTTCATGCGGCACTGCCGCGAGGACCAGCCCAAGGGCGACAACGTCGTGGGGTTCCCCGAGCTCAAAGATTTTGTCGAGTCGATTAAGCGGCCGCGCAAGATCGTGCTGATGGTGCAGTCGACGGCCGTCGCCTCGACTGACCGCGACGCGGTGGACAAGGTGACCGATCAGCTCGAGCCGCTGGTCGACGAGGGCGACCTGATCATCGACGGGGGCAACAGCAACTGGAACGCGACGATCCGCCGCGAGAAGGAGTACGCGGACAAGGGCATCCGCTTCTTCGGCACCGGCGTGTCGGGCGGCGAGCTCGGGGCACGCTTCGGCCCGTCGCTGATGCCCGGCGGCGACCCCGAGTCGTGGAAGGAGCTCGAGCCGATCTGGAAAGCCATCGCCGCGAAGGTCGACCCCGACACCGGCCGCGCCATCGAGGACTACGAGAAGGGCAAGCCGATCACCCGCGGCGAGCCGTGCACCGCGCTGCTCGGGCCCAACGGGGCGGGGCACTACGTCAAGATGGTGCACAACGGCATCGAGTACATCGACATGCAGCTCATCTGCGAGGCCTACGACCTCATGAAGCGGCTGCTGGGCATGGACCCGCCGGGCATGGCCGAGGTGTTCGACAACTGGAACAGCGGCGACCTCGACTCGTTCCTGATCGAGATCACGGCCGACATCCTGAAGCAGAAAGACCCGGCGGGGGCGGAGGGTTATTTCGTGGACGCCGTCATGGACCGAGCCGCGCAGAAGGGCACGGGCAAGTGGACGGCGATCAGCGCGCTGGACGAGGGCATGCCCGCCAACGCGATAGCCGAGGCGGTCTTCGCCCGCTGCCTCTCGGCGATCAAGGAAGAACGCGTCGAGGCCGAGAAGGTGTTGCACGGCCCCGAGCTCGCCGACCTCTCCTCGCGCCGCGAGGAGCTGATCCCCAAGATCAATCAAGCGCTCTATTGCTCCAAGATCTGTGCCTACGCCCAGGGCTTCCAGCTCATGGCCGCGGCGCAGCGGACTTACGGCTGGGACCTGAACTACGGCGAGATCGCGGCGATCTGGCGGGGCGGGTGCATCATCCGAGCCCGCTTCCTCCAAAAGATCACCGACGCCTACGACAAGGACCCGAAGTTGCAGAACATGATGATGGACCCGTACTTCACCGAGGCCATCCATGCGGGTCAGCAGGCGTGGCGCGAGGTCGTCGCGCTGGCGGTCGAGCACGGCATCCCCTGCCCGGCGTTCGCGTCGGCCCTGGCGTACTACGACGGCTACCGCACCGCCCGCCTCCCGCAGAACCTGCTGCAGGCCCAGCGCGACTACTTCGGGGCACACACCTACGAACGCGTCGACGAGCCCCGCGGCAAGAAGTTCCACGTCGACTGGCCCGACCCGAACCGCCCGCAACTCGACGCCAGTGAGTGACCGCGTCGGGCGTCCCGCCGCCCACTCTGAGAGTGAAGTCATGACGCAGGCCCTGATCCCCCCGCCCCCGAAGCCCCCGGTGGATACCCGGCACACGCCGTCTGCGCCCGGTGAGGAAGCGATCCGCCCTTGGCTGTGGACCGCCGAGCGTTACATGCACATGAGCGAGCTCGGCCTGTTCGACGGCGAGAAGGTGGAGCTGATCGAAGGGATGATCTACGACATGGCCGCGCAAGGTGTCCGCCACTCCATCGTGATCACGATTGCTCAGGCAAGGTTGAACCAGGCGTTCGAACAAATCGGCTTCACGGTCGTGCAGTCGACGTACATGGCCGACGAGATGTCCCGGCCCGAGCCGGACCTCGTCGTCTACCCGGGCAGGCCACGGGATTATCTGAAAGAGGGCGTCGAGATCGCTAAGGCGCTGCTCGTCGGCGAGGTGTCGCTGACGACGCTGGCGCATGACCGAAAGGTGAAGGTGCCGCTTTACGCCAAGGTCGGCATCCGCGAATACTGGATCGTGAACCTCATCGCCAACCACCTCGAGGTCTACCGCGATCCGATGCAGGACGCCGACGGCACGTGGCGCTACGGCGAGATGCAGACGCTGTCACTCGATCAATCGGTCACTCCGGTGGCCGCGCCGGAGCAGGTGATTGAGGTGCGTGAGTTGATGTCCTGATCGTCATGAGCGGGGGCTGACGCCCGGCGTTAGACGGTTCGGCGGCGTCACGAATCTAGCCGCTTCACGTCCACGTCCATCGAGTCCAGCGTGGCGTTTCCCCACTGGGTGATGAAGGCGACGTCGGCGGCATCGCGGCCGTAGGCGACGCAGACGCGGCCGCCCTTCGGCTCGTCCTGCGTCGCGTCGAAGGTGTACCACCGGCCGTTGACGTACGCCTCGAACCAAGCGTGCTGGTCCATCGGGTCGAGCTCGTAGAGGTAACCGACGACCATCCGCGCGGGGATCTGCAGCGCCCGGCACAGCGCGATGCCGGTGTGCGCGAAGTCGCGGCAGACGCCCTCTTTCTGCTCGGCCGTGTCCTGGGCGGAGGTGCTCGCGCTGGACGTGCCGTACTGGTACTTGAAGTTCTCGTGGATGTACCGGCGGATCGCCTCGGCCTGGTCGTAGCCGGGCGTCGCTTTCCCCGTCACCTCGTGGGCGAGGTCGCCCATCTCGTCCGACTCGCAGTAGCGGCTGGGCAGGAGGTACGGCAGCGTGAAGAACGGGAGCATCTCCACCGGCGTGAACGGGGCCCCCTTGTCCAGGTCGATCTCGTCGGCCGTCACCACGTCGTGCATCACCGTGATGCTGAACGCGCCGGGCTGCACCGTGACGCGCTGGCACAGGTTGCCGCGCTGGTCGACGTACTCGGTCGCGGGGACGAGGGGGTCGAGCCGGTAGGTCTCGGCCTCGACCCACTGCCCGTCGCCGCTCCGCGGGCGCATGATCAACTGCATCGGCGTCGGGCCGTTGACGGTCATCTTGATGTTACAACTCGTCCGCAGTTTCATGCTTTAGGTCTCGGGGGCAGCCCGGTTCCGGGCAAGGTGCGGTATGCTACCGGGTTTCCCAATCGTGTCGACGCGGTAAATGAGGCTCGGATGGATCGGATGATTCGGATCGAAGAGAGGCGGCAGGTTGCTTGATCCGAAGCATCCGATCCATCCGAGCTTCAACCTGCCTGAATGAGAGCAAGAACATGCCCATCCACACCACCCTCTTCGACCTCACCGGCCAGACCGCCCTCGTCACCGGCGGGGGGTCGGGTATCGGCAAGGCCATCGCCGCCGCCCTCGTGCAGCACGGCTCTAAAGTCGTCGTCGCCGGCCGCACCGTCGATAAGCTCCACGACACGGTCGCCGAGCTCAACGCCCTCGTCGACGCCGACGGCGACGACCCCGCCTGCGCCGCGGTGCAACTCGATGTCGCTTCCGACGACTCGGCGACGGACGCCGTGGAGGAGACCATGAGCCTCTTCGGCTCGCTGCACACGGTGGTGAACTCGGCCGGGGTCATGTGCAAGAAGCCGACGTTCGACCTCACCGCCGAGGACATGAATCGGCTGTACAACATCCACGTCACCGGCGCCCTCCGCGTCGCCCAGGCCGCGGGCCACCTCTTCCGCGAGCAGCACCAGGGGTCGATCATCAACATCGCCTCAATCAGCAGCTTCGCCTCGCTGACCGAGGTGACGGCCTACGCCTGCGCCAAGCACGCCATGGTCGGGCTGACCCAGTCCCTCGCCAACGAGTGGGCCAAGTTTGGCATCCGCACCAACGCCATCGCCCCGGGCTTCATCCCCACCGACATCAACCGCAAAATGATCGAGGGCACCGACCGGGGCCGCCGCATCCTCGAACACACGCCGATGGCCCGGTTCGGCACGGGCGACGAGATCGCCGGGGCCGCGGTCTACCTCGCCAGCCCCGCCGCCAGCTTCGTCAACGGCATCACCCTCCCCGTCGACGGCGGCTACCTCGCCAGCGGCATCGGCGACAGCGTCGCGCCGTGGGCCGCGGATTGATCGCAATGGCGGCATCACCCGTACTCAACCCGGCGTAGCGGGCGGCACGAAGTGCCCCGCTTTCACCGTCGCCCACTCACGGAGTGATGCCGCAAAACGCTCGGCCGCCTCACCCCGACCCTCCAGCCAATCCGCAAACTCATCGAAGCCAATTTCTGACGGATGGGTCGACACCGGCTGAAGAAACAGCACCTCCACCGGCATGGCGGGCGACGTGATGACAACCTTCGGCAGGCACACATCCACGGCCGAGGCCCACCGGCTCGACTGCAACGCCCCCTCCAACTCGGCCGGCAGCTCGACCAGCGACAACCGCTCCAACAGGCGCAGCAGGCAGCAGTACTTGTGCTTCGCCGCGGTCGCGGCAACGATCTTCAACACGCCGTCGATCAACGCGGGGACCCTCACGTGTTGAGCCGCCTGCAGGTAAGCGTTCTGCTTGTCCCGGCGGGAAGAAGCATCCGTCTTCAACTCGACGAACCAGGCCCGCGAGAGGTCCTCGGCAAACGCAACGTAGTCGATCTTGAACGACTTGTTGATCGGGATGTGCGGGTAGATCGTGCCAATACGCACCGGGAACTCCGGGACCATCAGCGGGTTGACCTTGAAACCTTCACGGTCGCTGAGAAACGCCGGGAGGTGGAGGGCAAAGAAGATGTCCGCCCGCCGCTCAAGCTGATAATCCGGCAAGTGCCGCCACGCATCAAGTAAATCGTAAATGCGTGCGGTTGGGTCCAGACTAAAAAGCGCCTACTCGCCAGACCCCTCGCCCGCGGCGGCGGGGTCTTCGACGGCGGTGGACTGTGATTGGTTGGCGGCCGCTTCCTGCTGAGACACCATGCCCAGGCCGCGGCGGCGGTCGCGGAGGCGGCGCTTCTTGCCGACGCGGTCGCGGAGGTAGTACAGCTTGGCCCGGCGGGCGTCGCCCCGGCGAACGACCTCGATCTTGGCGATCCGCGGCGAGTGCAGCGGGAAAGTCCGCTCCACGCCCTCGTTCGCCACGATGCGGCGGACGGTGAAGGTCTCCTCCAGCCCGCCGTTCTGCTGCTTGATCACGACGCCCTGGAACACCTGGATCCGCTCCTTCGCGCCCTCGATGATGCGGACGTGGACGTCGACGGTGTCGCCGACGTAAATCACGGGCAGCCCGCTCTTGAGCTGGGACTTCTGGACGGCGGCGAGGATGGCGTCGGACATGGCGTACGGAGGGTTTGGGGAACAGGGACCGGGGTTCGGGCGAAGCGAGCCGCGTAGTTTACCGGCGGGCCGGCCCGCGGGCAAATTGGCGTAGCCCGGGCTGTGGTCGGGTCGGGGTAGATGCCTGCGGCTCTTAAGAGCCCGGAGCGTGAGCGACCGGGCCGCATTGATGCACCGCCCACCGGTCGCTTACGCTCCCGGCTCTCATTTATCGTTGTAGGCGCTCGCCTTGGCGGTCGTTTTCAACAACAACCGCCGCCACCCGGAGGTGACGGCGGTTGAGGAGGGGGGTCGGTTGCAAGGACCGGACTTACTTGACCTCGACCTTGCGGGGCTTGGACTCTTCGCGCTTCTGCAGCTTGACGGTGAGGACACCGTCGGTCAGCGTCGCGTCGATACCCTGCGTGTCGTAGGCGCTCGGCAGGCTGAAGCGGCGCGAGACGCGGGAGTAGCGCCGCTCGGCGACGTGCTGCCGCTTGTTGCCCTGGCCGTTGCCGTCGCCGGTCGGCTCGGGGGTGTGGCGTTCGGCCTCGATGGTGAGGACGCCCTGCTCGACACTGATGTCGATCTGGTCCTTCTTGAAGCCGGGCAGGTCGGCTTCCACAATGAGCTGGTCGCCCTGCTCGTGGATGTCCACGGCGAAGGTGCCGGCCGCGGCGTTGTCGCCGAGGTCGCCCCACATCTGCCCGACCGCACGGTCGAGTTCACGGAGGGCGGCAAAGGGGGTGTCCACGGTGCGTCGGATCGTCGGTAACATGAGAAGCTCCTGGTGCTCTTGGGGTTAAACTGATCGGCGGGAACGAACTCCGCTCTCGCCGGGTGCCGCTTGATCGGCGACATGCCAGGGATGTCGCGAACGGTGTGCCAGAACCGGAGGGGTTAAGTCGTATGGTTGCTACGCTTGCAGCGGTTGTGCCGGGGACGATCCCGCCGGTTTGGCAGCCGGTTCATGATCTATACGCCGCGTCGGCACGGTGTGCGATCCCTTAAAACGATGAGAGGTTGTAGATGAATCAGGTACGGGCGGCAATCGTCGGGCCGACGGGGTTGACCGGGTTGAAACTGGTGGAGCTGTTGCTGGGGCACCCGGCGGCGGAAGTGACGTATCTGGCGAGCCACCGGGAGGAGCTGCCGGATTTGCGGGACGAGTTTCCGCGGCTGGCGGGGCGGCTGGACGCGGACGTGGCGCAGTGTCGGCCGATCCACGCCGAGGCGATTGCCGCGGCGGCGGACGTGGCGTTCCTGGGCCTGCCGCACAAGGCGGCGATGGCGGTGGTGCCCGACCTGCTCGACGCGGGGTTGCGGGTGATCGACCTCTCGGCCGACTATCGGTTGACGGACGCCGATCTCTACGAAGCGGTCTACGCGACGCCGCACACCGACCGGGCCAACCTCGCCGGGGCGGTGTACGGGCTGCCCGAGCTGTTCCGGGCGGACCTGCCCGGGGCGATGCTGGTGGCGAATCCGGGGTGCTACCCCACGGCCGCGGCGTTGGGGATCGCCCCGCTGTTGACCCACAGCCTCGTGAAGCCGGGGGGGATCGTGGTGAACGCCTCGTCCGGCACGTCGGGCGCCGGCCGCGCGGCGAAGGCGGCGACGAGTTTTATCGAGGTCAACGAGGCGTACGGCCCCTACGGCGAGTTGGGCGCGCACCGCCACCAGCCCGAGATTGCGCAGGTGCTTGCCCGGGTCGCGGGGCACGCGGTGGACCCGCTGTTCGTGCCGCATCTGCTACCGCTGGACGTGGGGATCCTCGAGACGATTTACCTCGAGCCGATGGACTCGGACGTGGAGGAGGCGGAGCTGTTCGAGGCGTTTGCGGAGGCGTACGGCGACGAGCCGTTCGTGCGGGTGCGGGGCCGGGACGAGGCGCTGCCGAACGTGAAGCACGTGGCGGGGACGAACTTTGTGGACGTGACGGTGCGGCTGGTGCAGGGCCGGGTGGTCGTGGTCGTGGCGGAGGACAACCTGATCAAGGGCGCGTCCGGGCAGGCGGTGCAGAACATGAACGCGGTGTTCGAGTTGGGGGAGACGACGGGGCTGGTTTGACGCCGCCGGCGGGGTAAACTGACGCCATGGACCTGACGCGCGAAGAGATTATCGAGGCGGTGCAGCGGCTTCCCGAGGTGGACCAGATCGCCCTGGCGGATTCGATCTATTTAAAGTGCAACGTGCCGTGGTCGGAGGACCTCGACCTCGCGGAGGGGTGGGACGGGGAGATCGCTGAGCGGCTCCGTCAGATCGATGCGGGGGAGGTGGAGATGATCCCGTGGGAACAGGTGGCAAAGGAGATGCGGGAGTTGCTCGATGATCCGGATTGATCGTCGGGTGATGTCGGCCCACCCGGCGTGTCGCGCGGAGATCGCGGATGCGTTGCGGTGGTATCGGGACAAAGACGCGAGGGTGGGCCGTAGGCTGCACGACGCGATCGAGCATGCCGCGGAGATGGTGCGTGCCATGCCGCACACCTGGCCCGCCTACCTCTACGGCACTCAACGCTTCATCACCATCGGCTTCTCGTACAGCTTCGTCTACCGGGTGAACGGCAGCATGATTGAGGTCATCGCACTGGCGCACGCGAAGCGGAAGCCGGGCTACTGGCGGGACCGGCTGGACGGCTGACCGGTCACGCCGCCGGGCGGGTCACGCCGACCTGCGGGCAGGAGCGTTTGAGGGCGCAGCGGCCGCACGCGGGGCGTTGCGCCTTGCACACGGCCCGGCCGTGGGCGATCAGGAGGTGGGGCACCTGCGTCCACGTCGGCCGGGGGAACAAGGCGTTGAGATCGCGCTCGATCTTCACGGCGTTCTTGCTGTCGAACCCGGTGAGGCCGAGCCGGACCGCGAGGCGGCCGACGTGCGTGTCGACCACGACGCCGTCGGGCTTGCCGAAGGCGTTGCCCAGGACGACGTTGGCGGTCTTGCGGGCGACGCCGGGGAGCGTGAGCAGCTCATCCATCGTGTCGGGCACCACGCCATTGTGCTGTTCCACGAGCAGGGCCGAGGTGGCGCGGATGTTCTTTGCCTTGTTGCGGAAGAAGCCGCAGGTCTTCACCAGCCGCTCGAGGTCGGCAAGCGGCGCGTCGGCCATGGCGGCGGGGGTGGGGTAGGCGGCGAAGAGGGCGGGCGTGGCGCGGTTGACCGCCTCGTCGGTGCACTGGGCCGAGAGCATCGTGGCGATGAGCAGCTCGAAGGGGTTGCGAAAGTGCAGGGCGCACGCGGCGTCGGGGTAGAGCGCTTCGAGCTTGGCGTAGAGGCGGCGGGCACGGGCCTTCGTGGCGGTGGCGGGCATGGGCTTAGGATAGAGTCGCGGAGGTTCCGCCGGGGCAAGGTTGAGGTGTATGTGGATCGACCTGCTGCCCTTGCTCGTGCCCGCCGAGGCCACCACTGAGCGGCCGCTGGGCGAGCGCGAGGACTGGTGCCTGATCTGCGACGAGCCGCGGCGGTTCGCGGTCGCCCGGGTGAGTCGGCGGCTGGCGTGGCTGAACATCCCCATCGGGCCGAGCCGGTCCGTCGGCTATCGGCTGTTGTGCGGGCACTGCGGGGGCACGTTCGGCCTCCCGGTGGGCGGCGGGAAGGGCCAAGCCGACGATGGAGCCGATGCGGGTGATGAGCTCGCGACCGCGCCGTACCTGATGGATGATATTTCTTGGTGGAAAGCGGCCGCGGATCGCTACGGCCGGGGCAAGCTGTCGTCAGACGATCGGCACCAAATCATCGAAGCGGTGGTTCAGCGGCTGATCCACGCCGAGTTGGCGAAGCCCGGCCTGATCCAGTGGCCGTGGCTGGTCACGGCCTCGGTCCTCTGCATCGTGCTGTTCATGTGCCTCGCGATGTTCGGCCTCAGGACGCTACCGAGCGTCACCTTCATCGTCGGGTGTATGGTCATGGTCGTGGTGTCCGGTGCCGCGGCGATCTGGTTCGACCGCCGCGATCAGGGGCGGCGGTGGCGGCGGGCGTTTGACCCGGTCTTCGGCCGGGTGCTGCGAGACCTCGGCACTTACGACGCTGAACTGGCGGGCGCGCGACGGCGTGCGATGAAGGCGATCCCGACGCGGAAGCAACGTGACGAAGCGCCGTCGCTGTCGCGGATGAAGCGGTTGCTGCGGACGCGATGACAACGCCGGGGGGACACGGGACGCTGGCACGATTGCCGCTACGCTGGGGAGATGCCTGGCCTACCGGGATGCGTGGCCGGGCTTCCACTTGATGTTGCAGCCCATGCTGGAGCGCTGGTCGGCCGGGGCGGGGTCGCCGGCGAGGAGGGCGTCGAGGGCGGCGCGGAGGTCGCGGCCGGTGGCGCGGCCGTCGCGGTCGTCGTAGTTCCCGCTGCTGATGCGGTGCGGTCGGGTCTCGTCGAGCTGGCCGCGGTAGAACAGGCGGTGGTCCGCGTCAAAGAGGAAGAAGTCGGGCGTGCACGCCGCGCCGTACGCTTTGGCGACCGCCTGGTCCGCGTCGTAGAGGTAGGGGAAGGCGTAGCCGCGGTCAGCCTTCTCCGCCTTCATCTTCTCGGGCGAATCGTCGGGGTAGTTGTCCACGTCGTTCGACATCACCGCGACGATGCCGACGCGGTCGGCGTAGTCGTCGCCGAGGCGTTTGAGCTGCGGGGCGACGTGCTTGACGTACGGGCAGTGGTTGCAGATGAACATCACCAGCAGCGGCCGGCCGGCGAAGCTGTCACGGGTGACGGTGGAGCCGTCGGTGTCGGGCAGGGCGAAGTCCGGCGCGGGTGTGCCGAGCTCGAGCATGGCGGAGGGGGTGAGGGACATGGGCGGCTCCTTGAGAGTCGTGTTTAAGGAATGGTAACCGGCCACCGCTTGGGGCCGCGGATCTTCATCCGTCGGCCGATTCGCCGCGGTACGTGGGCGACGGAACAACACCGGCGGCCGCATGGGATCCCGGAGATGAAGGGGCTCCAAGTTGCACGCTAGGCGTTGGCGACGGGCGGGTAAGATTCTCTCACCATGTCAGACGCGCCCGGTCTGGATTTTTTGCTTCCGGTCCCCTCGCTCGACGAGCGGGAACTGGGCCTGAACAAGGACTGGTGCATGGTCTGCGACCGGGAGCGGTACATGGATGTCAAGTTCAGTCGCTCGAGGATCATGTGGCTGGGTCGGCCGCGTTCCCCTTGGAGGCGAACGGGGTTCTATCTCAACTGTCTGACCTGCCGGATGACGCTGTGGTGTCCGGTGGAGGTCGATCCGGCGGAGCGGGCGGATGTTTCGGGAGACGTCGGGGTTGATGCGGCGTCGGCCCCATTTTTAGGCGACCGGGTGGAGGAGTGGGGTCGGGCCGTGCAATGCCAGCAGGTCGGCAAGCTCAGTCCAGCGGCGCGGGTGGCGGTGGTGCGTGACGTATTGGATCTGCTGTCGGGGTTCCAGATCAACCAGGATCGTCGGTCGCTAGGGTTGATGGCGCTTGCTTTCGGCTGCGTGCTCCCGGCGGTGGCGTTGTGGATGGCGGTGGCTTTAGCGGGGCCTGGGGATTTTCCGCTGCGGCTGGCGGGGGTCGGATTGGCATGCCTCTTCGCCGGCGGACTCCTGCTGGTTCATGAACAGAGGGTGCTCTGGCACCGTCTGCTGTCGACGCGGGTGGCCGAGACGCTTCGTGGGGTGGGGGCGTCGGTGGATGATGTAGACGATGCGTCGGCCGGATTGAGGGGCGACTGGGACGGGCGGCGTCGGGTGCCGCCGTTGCGGCGGATCAAGCGGGTGGTCCTGCGTTAAAGCCGCGGATGTTGATCTGTCGGCTGCACCGCTCACCGCGTGAGCCGACGGAACATTGTCCGCGGCTACCGCGTTGTGGGGAGCGGGTTGGTAGGATGGGCAAACCGGTTGCGTGACGCCGGGGCAAGGAGCGCACGGTTGGTCGATCAGGATGTTGCATCAAGCGGGGGGCGTGGGGGGCGTGTGGGAAGTCACCCGCTTCAAGAGCGTGGAGTAGGCGGGGGTCATGGAGGTCGTGGGTTGTGGCGTGGGCGGCTGCGGGGGCGTTGGCGTTGGGTCGTGCTGGGGGCGGTGTTGGGGACGTTGGCGGGTGGGGCGGCGGGGTGGTGGCTCGGGGGCGAGGCGTGGCGGGCGGTGGGGGCGGTGCGGCTGGCGGCGGTGGATGACATCAATTTGACGGTGGCCGGGGAAGCGGAAGCGCAAGCGGGCGGTGGCGGGGGCATGGTGGCCACGGTGGCGCGGGAGGCGGCGCTGCTGGAGCGGCTTGGCGGGGGGCGGGTCACCGTGGCGCGTGAGGCGGCGGCGGGCGGCGGGCCGGAGGCGGCAGCGGCGGGCACGACGGGTCCTACGGTTGCATCGGTCTCGCCCGGGGCGGCGCGGCTGGTGGTGTCGAGCGTGTCACCACGGGCCGTTGAAGCGGAGGACGCGGTAGCGGTGACGCTGGCGGCGTACGCGGCGCAGACGCCGTTGAACGTCGAGGCGGAGGGGGCGGCACGGTGGGCGCAGGCGGCACAACGGTACCGCGAGTGCCGGGCGGACCTGCTGGCGGCGCGAGCGGCGCTGGGGGAGGCGCGGGATGCGGCGGCCGGGGTCGACGTTTCAGCAGCGGGCGGGGGTCCCGCGGGTGCATCTATAGAAGAGCGGTGGTCATCGGCAACGGCGACGCTGGAGCGGGCGCGGCGGGACGAGGCGGCGGCGCGGGAGCGGCTGGCGCAGGCGGAGTCGGCCCCGGCGCCCACGGCCGCGGCGCTGGCGGCGGTGGATCAGGGGGTGCGGGATCGGCTGGAGCGGCTGCGGGGGATCGAGCGGGCGCTCAGCGATATCGGGCCGTGGCTGGACGGGCGGTGGGAGGCGCTCAAGGCGCAGCGGTCGGCGTTGCAGGAGGGGGTCGCGGAGCGGGCGGCGGGGTTGCGGCTGGTGCGAGCGGGTGAGGTGGCGGGGGCCGGCGCCGCGGGTGAGGGTGATGGCCCGGCGGCGGTGGTGTCGCTGACGGCGGCGCGGGGAGCGGTGGAGCGGGCGAACGAGGCGGTGGCGGTGGCGGAGGGTGCGGTGGAGGCGGCGCGGCCGGGGGTGGAGCGGTGGCGGGGGGCGCGGGCGGAGGTCGAGCGGCTGGAGATGGAGTTGGCGCGGCGAGAGCTTGAGTTGGCGGGGCTGGAGCGGCCGGGCGGGGTGCGGCTGGCGGGGGTGGACGTGCCCGGTGCCGCGGCGGTGCGGCGTGTGGGGGACACGCGGCCGGAGCGGGCGGGGTGGGGCGCGGCGGCGGGAATGCTGCTGGGGGCGGGGCTGGCGACGCTGATCTTGGTGTCGGACGGCCGGGTGCGGCCCGACGCGGCGGGGGGGCTGGTGGGGGTTGAGGGTGGAGATATGGCGGAAGCGGGGCGGTTGCTGGCGGTGGTGCCGTATCAGGGGGACGGGGGGGGCGGTGGGGGGTCCGGGGCGGCGGTGCAGGGATTGCGGGTGGTGTTGGAGGGGCGGATGGCGCGGGGTGAGCGGTCGGTGGTGGTGATGGGCGTGGGCCCGGGCAGCGGGGCGACGAGCGTGACGGTGGGGTCGGCCGCGGCGCTGGCGATCGGGGGGAGCCGGGTGCTGCTGGTCGACCTGACGTGGCTTCACGAAGCGGGCGCCGGGTTGACGGGGGACGAGGAGGCGCTGCGGCGGGGCCTGGGCGTCGACGGGACGCTCGCGGCCCTGGGCTACCTGGAGGACGAGGACCGCGAGGAGCTGATGCTGGGCGAGGGCGAGCGGGTGGGGTTTGGGCCGCTCTTGCGCGGGGGCGGGTTCAGGGAGTCGGTGGTGGCGACACGGCTGGGGGCTGGGGGCGGCCGGGCGGAGCGGGGGGGATTGGACGTGTTGAGCGCGATGGGGGCGGGGGCGACGCTGCGGGAAGAGTTCCGCGGCCGGGTGTCGTCGAAGTGGGTGGCGCGGCTGCTGGCGGAGGCGGGCCGGTCGGGTTACGAGGCGGTGGTGGTGGACGGGGGCGCGGTGGGTCGCGGGGTGGAGGGGCTGCTGGCGGCGTCGGTGGCGGACGGGGTGGTGGTGGTGGTGAGCCGCGAGGAGAGCCAGCGGGCGTACGCGGCGGCGACGGCGCGGCTGGGGCTGGTGGGGGCGCGGGTGTGGGGCAGCGTGCTGAACCGGGCGGGCGGGCGGGGTTCACGGCGCGGCGAGGGGGGGGCGGGGGGCCGGCGGTACGCGGGCGGGTCGGTGGGGTCGGGGATCTTCGCGGCGGCGGTGGAGGCCCACAGCGGCGTGCCGCGGGGAAGCGGGTTGATCTCGCTCTACGCCGACGACGAAGCGGACTCGCACGGGGCGGGCGACGTGGCGCTGACGCACCTCAACGAGAAGGACGACGCGGCGGCGGCATCCAACGGCCACGACGTGCACACCGTGCAAGCCGTCGGGCTCGACCCGGTCGACGAGCCCGAGGCGGTCGCCCGTCCGACCCCCCAACGCACCCCGCCACGCACCCCGCCGCGCCCCGCGCGGCGGGAGGCCGGCGCGGCCGGCAAACCCGCCACGCCGCCGGCCCCCGAGTGCGACCCGGCGTTCCCGACACTCGTCGAGGAGGTCATGGACCAGATGGTCTCGCGGGCCATCCGCTCGGCGCGGCGGCCCGATCCCGGGGATGACGCCGAGCCCCCGCGTGTTTCACGGCGCGAGCGGCGTTCTGCCGACTGATCCGGTACACGTTGATGTGGAGACGCCGTACCAAGTCGAGCCCGTTGCCGCCCGATGTGGGGTCCCCCCCGGACGACGCGGGGATCACGTCGCTCCGCGGCGTGCCGCGCCTCCTCGCCGAGCGGCTGCTGCCCGACGACGTGGCGCAGCAACGCTTCGCCCGGTCCGAGCGGCAGTTCCCCGCCTCCGGGGTTCGCGACCTCGCCTTCATCGAGGGCCACGACGCGGCCGACCCCGACACCCTGTTTGACCGTCTGCGCTGGGGCGGGCAGGCCGCCCTCATCGCGGCCCAGCCCGGTGAGCTCGCCGCGGCGCTGGCCCGCTTCGATGGCCGGCCCGAGTGGGTCGTCGAGCACGCCCCGCACGTGGTCGAGCCTTGGCGACGCGGCGGGGTACACCGCTTCACACGCCTGTGGCAGAAGCCCCGCCAAGCCGCGGTCCTCCGCAAAGTGCTGCTCGACCCGCCGCACCGCCTCACCGCGCGGCACTCGTACGACGTCCGCCTCGTGCCCGACGACGCCAACCCGGAGGGCCCGTGGGTCGTGCTCAAGCGAGTGCCGACGCTCGAACAGGCGATGGACCGGCTGGTACAAACCTGCCCGACGATGGCGGCCGACCGGGTCCGCGTCGTCGCTGAGAAGCTGGTGCACCGCGTCTTCCCGCTGTTCCTGACGCGGGAGGCGGCGTTCCTGAAACTCCTGCAACGCGACCTGCCCGAGGCGATGCGGCCCCGCACCCCGCGCCTCCTCGCCCTTAAGACCGGCGACGACGGGTTGGTCCGCTCGATCCGCATGACGTGGCTGCGCATGGGCGGCCAACCGATCAGCCAGCTCGAGTTCGCCCGTCAGACTGCGACGCTCCTGCACGCCCTGCACGAACACGCCGGGGTCATGCACCTGGACCTCCGTCTCGACAACCACGTCCTCACCGAGCACGGCGTCGGGTTCGTCGACCTCGGCACCGCCATCCGCCGCGGCGAACGCCTCGACGGCAACCCCGTCATCAAGACCCTCAGCCGCGAGACGCTCGAGGCGTCGGAGATCAACGCCCGCCTGCGTCGGCAAGTCAAAAAGGGCCTGGTCACCTCGTCGGTTTTCCACCGTTGCCACGCCCCGGCGACGCCCGCGTTCGACCTGTTCGCCTGGGCGACCAACATCACCCGGCCGCACGACAACCCCGACCTCATCGGCCTCGTCGGCTACGACCCCGACGGCGATGAAGCGATCGCCCTGTCACGCCTCCGCCGAGCTATCGTCCGCCCCACGCCCGGGGCCGAGCCCCGCTACCGCGGCATCCACGACGTCTGCGTCGAGTTCGGCCTCGCCGAGCCCCGCCGCCGACGCGCCCCTTCCACGCCCCCGCAGCCCGTCATCGTCCCCCGGCCCGCCGCCCCCCGGCCCGCCCCGAGCGCCCCGCCCGCTCAACCGCCCCGGCCAACGGTTCGATAAGCCCGATATCGACTCGGTTCCGCTTCCCCACCCGCAGGCTCCCATGTCCACCGCTGTCGACACCCTGCCGTGGCGTGACCTGCGCGACGGCTTCGCGAACGTGGTCGACCTCGCTCGTCCCGACCCGAGCGATCCCGCCGTGGCGATCGGCAACGGCGCAATGGATGCGCCGGGCGTCAGCATCCACCTTTCCGAAGTCGTCTCCGCCTTGTCGTGCGCGCTCGACATCACCGAGGGCCAGCCCGAGGGACACGCCGTCCGCACCTGCGTGCTCGGCATGAAGATCGCCGAGGTCATCGGCCTTAACGACGCGTCGCGCTCGGCGCTGTTCTACGCGCTACAGCTCAAGGACCTGGGCTGTTCAAGCAATGCCGCCCGCGTGACCCAGCTCTTCGGGCACGACGACCACAAGATCAAGCGCGACTTCAAGACCACCGACTGGCCGAAGCTGGTCAACGCGCTGGGGTATATCCGCCGCAACCTCAGCCCCGACGGGTCGCGGCTGCAGAAGCTCGGCCGCTTCATCGCCATCGGCGCGTCCGGGCAGAAGGGTGCGCGGAAGATGGTGCAGATCCGCTGCGAACGCGGGGCCGCCATCGCCCGAATGTTCGGCCTGCCCGAGCTCACGGCGCAGACGATCCACGACCTTGACGAGCACTGGAACGGTGCCGGCCACCCGCACGGCCTGCAAGGTGAGGCGATCTGCCTCACCGCCCGCATCGCCAGCCTCGCCCAGACCGTCGAGGTTTTCGCGGCCGAGTACGGCCCCGACGCCGCGCTCATCATGGCCCGCAGCCGACGCAAGCGGTGGTTCGACCCGATGCTCGTCAAGGCGCTCGACTCGCTCCGCAACGACCACGCCTTCTGGGCCTCGCTGTACGACGGCGACGTCATGGAGACGGTGCGGGCCCTCGAGCCGCGCGACCGGGTGCTCATCGCCGACGACGAGCGGCTGGACCGGATCGCGCTGGGCTTCGCCCAGGTCGTTGACGCGAAGAGCCCCTGGACCCGCCGCCACTCCGAGAAGGTCACCGAGGTCGCGGTGGGCATCGGCCGCGTCCTGGGCTTCGGCGACGAGGAGACGCGGTGGTTCCGCCGCGCGGCGCTCTTGCACGACATCGGCAAGCTCGGCGTGCCGAACACCATCCTCGACAAGCCCGGCAAACTCACCGATGACGAACGGCAAGCCATGATGCTCCACCCCCGCTACACCCACCGCATCCTGCAGCGGGTCCGCGGGTTCGGCCGTATCACCGAGATCGCCGCGTCGCACCACGAACGCCTCGACGGCAAGGGCTACCACCGTGGCCTGCCGGCGAAACAGCTGACCCCGGCGATGCGGGCGCTTGTCGTCGCTGACATGTTCGAGGCCATCTCCGCCGAGCGCCCCTACCGCGACGCGATGCCGCTGGAGAAAGTCTTCGACATCCTCGACGGCATGCTCGGCACGGGCGTCTGCCCCAACGCGTACCGGGCGCTGCGGTTCCATGTCGACACGGTCGGGTACACGCCATCGAGTTTCAAGAAGGCGGCTTGAACACAAGCGATGGAGTATCAAGCGGCACCGAAGCCGCGGCCCCGCCGCATCCGCTTCACTCCCGATCTCCTTTTGCAGCCGCCCACTCCAGCGTGATGCCAAGTTCGAGGTAACAGGACGCGGCGGCAATCTTCTCGACCGTCAGCAGGCGGACGCCGCCGTTCGCCGCGTCGTAGCCGTTGGGTGGATCCGGTGCGGCCGGCCGTACCGTAAAGGCCGCTCCGCTCGGCCCGGTGATCCGCGCGACGAGCGTCCGCCCGTCCCGCGTCAGCGTCGCTGTCGCGCCGTCGAGGGAAACCTCGGCCCGCGTCGCCATCGTCCAGCGGACTGTCGCGCCCGGCTTCAAGCCCTCGACGGTATCCAGGATGTTCACGCCGACCCATGGGTCGAAGCGGAACGCTCGTCGCACGCGTTCGGCGTCGCCCGTGAAGACTTCCGACAAGTCGTAGGTCACCCCGGCTCCGTCGGCCGCATTGCTGAACTCGACGACGGTCGCCCGCCCTTCTGCACGGTGCAAGTGCCCGTCGATGGTCAGCGTGTTGTGGCTGAAGTTGTTAAGGCGGAAGACGGTCCAGCGCTGGCTGTCCTGGGCCGAATCAAACAACCGGTTGAAGCCTTTGGATTCGAGGCTTTCGTAGTCCTGCGCCCCCAGGTCTTCAGCCCAGCGGACGCCCAGCGCGTCGAGCACGAACGAGCCGGCGTCCATGTGGCCGTGGCTGAGCGTCGCCCTGCCGCCCTTCGTGGCGAGGAAGGCCGCGTCGGGATCGCCCCACGCCGAGCGGAAGACCGCGATAGGCTGCTCCCCCCGGCCAAGCCAGTAGCGGGGAAGCTCCGCGGCGGCGGGCCGGATCTCGTCGAGCCTCGACCACCAAACCGTCCCGAGCGTGAGCAGCCGGTCGGCCCGGGGATAGGCCGCGTCCGCTGCCGCACGCGCTTCGCCCTCGGCAAGCGAGCTATCCCCCGTGCGGTGGGCGAACCAGAAGAGGGGGGTCTGCCCCTCGTTCGTCCGGTTCGCGTCCGCAAAGTTGAAGGAGCTGCCCGTCGGCCCGGTGATCTGCCGCATGAACCGTGCGGTATCCAGGAACCCGCGCTCCTCCGACAGGCCGAAGTCGGTGCCCAGCGCCGTGGCGAGCGAATCGATCAGCATCACCTGGAACACAACCCCGTACCCCCAGTACGTCGGCCCCTCGGGGTACACCCCGTCAGGTTGGAGCACGTACATCGACCGGGGGTTGTCCGAGAGCACCCGGTTCAGCCACGCGGCCGTGCGGTCGAGCTGGTGCTCCGCCGTCGCCAGGACCGCCATCGTCAGCCCGGCAAAGCAGACCGAGTTCCAGTTGTTGGTCCCGTTGACCCCGGTGTTGTGCCGCTGCGGGTCCGGCTCGAAGACGAACCGCAGCGCGTGGCGATGCAGCCCCTCGCGCAGCTCGGCGCGAAACGCATCGGTCCACACGTCGTGCAGCCAATCGAGGCCGAGCGCAACCGCCGCCGCCATCTCGGCGACATCAAGGAAGTGCGACGGGTTCCAGTCGTCGAACGCGAGGACCGCCCGGAGCTCGGCCTCCAGCCGCTCCCGGTACGCCTCACCCTCACCCAGCCGATAGGCCAGCGCGAGCACCTGCACCCGGCGGAGCGCCTCGCGGCTTTTGTCCAGCAGCCGCCGCCCGAGGAGCACCCGCTCAACCGGCGGCCGATCCAGCAGGCGCCGCGCGTCGCCGAGCAGCCGCCCCACCCGCGTGTCGAACGCCTTGTCGCTCCCCCGCCGGGCCGCGATCGCGGACCAGGTGTCCGGCCGAGCGATGAGCCGGGGGTGGCTCTCACGCAGGTGCTCCCGCACCCAGCGGGTATCGATCGCGTACGGGACCGTCGGGATCAGCGGCATCGGCATCGTTTAGCCTCGGGCTAGCGGGTGAAGGACAATCCGGCCGGGTGCCGCGCGGAGGCGCGTCAGGTGTGTCGGGCGTAGGCGTCGACGATCTTGTCGAGGTACGCCCCCTGGTCCATCGCCCAGTAGTCGGTGCTGAACACCTCGACCTCGTTGAACCCGTCAAAGCCCGCCGCCTCGACCATCGACCGGATGCCGCGGACGTCGATGCAGCCGTCACCCATCAGCCCGCGGTCGGTGAGCAGGTCGCGGGTCTGCACCCGCCAGTCGCAGACGTGGAATCCAAAGAGCGTGCCCATCTCGCCAGCCCGCTTGATCTCCGCCCCGAGGTCCGGGTCCCACCAGATGTGGTACACGTCGCAGGCGATGCCCAGCCACCGCGAGTCGAGCGTCTCGCACACCTGCCGCGCCTCGGCCATGCGGTTGATACAAGACTTGTCCGCGGCGTACATCGGGTGCAGCGGCTCGATGCTTAGCTTGACGCCGACCGACTCGGCGTGGCCGAGGCACGACGCGATGCCGTCCGCCACCTGCTTCCGCGCCTCATCCAGCGGCATGCCCGGCACCGCGCCGACCACCAGCACGACCTGCCCCGCGCCCAGCGCCGCCGCCTCGTCGAGCATCGTCTTGTTGTGGTTGATCGCCCGCCGCCGACCCGCGTCGTCGAACGCCGGGAAAAATCCGCCGCGCACGTACGCCGGCACCGCGAGACCCGAACCCTTGACGATCCGCGCCGCTTCGTCCAGCCCGACGCCGCCCTCCTCGGTCGCGACGGTGTTCCGCCAGATGCTCACCCCGCCGACGCCCGCCGCGGCGTAGTGCTCGCAGCACTTGGCCAGCGTCCAGGGCTTGTTGGTCATCGTGTGGATCGCACAGCGGGAAAGGTCGGCGGGGGCGGCGGAGCCGTCGGGCATTGGGTTCATCCAGTGATCAGATAAGCGGAGCGAGGTGGGGCGGCAGGATATCCGCAACTCGCCGTTGTCAAATAAACGGCCGACGGTCCAGCACGTTGCGCAGCGGCCGCCGCGTGCGGATCACTCCGGGCAACGCGACCTGCATCTCGGCCAGCGCCGTGAACGCGCCGAACAGCCGGTGCAGGTCGTTGAACCCGGGATCGGTCGCGTGGTCCAGCCCGCGGAGTACGCCGATGTACCGTCCGGCGGCCTCGGTAAGCGCCCTCTGCACCTCGTCGAAACGGTGCCCACATTGCCGCCGCGCCCGGGTGAGGCAGTACACCCAGTCGATCATCAGGAAGTTCACCGCCCAGATCACCGCGTTCATGCTGCCGTCGCGATACATCGCCAGGCAGGTGTCGATCATCGCTTCGGGGTAGGGCAGGGGCACCCGCGCCGACTGCATGTTGAACAGGTAGTGGAACGTCCCGGCCATGTGCTCGTGCATCGGCCGCGACCCCTCCGCCTGCCCCGGCAGGCAGCCCTTGCGCAGCATCCCGGTGCCCTCGTGAAATTCGGCGAGCAGCCACCCGAAATATGCATCTTCCCAAACGCGCTCCGCCTTGGCGTCGAGCTGCCTTGATAACTTCAGGCTGACATAAACCCCCGCCCCGAAGTGCGACTGATTCCACGGCGAAGTCACCCACTTCAGGCGCTCGAGATCATGCACAATCGCCTCGGGCGTCGCGTCGGGCATCATCGCCTCCAACGGGCGCAGGGGCCGGGCTTCGAACAGCTCCATCGCCGCAATGCAGTGGGCGGTGGTGTGATAGGGTTGGTACGTTTCCTCGTTAAAAAGGCCGGTTTCAGCGTTCTGCATCGCCGCGAGTGTGTCGACAAAGCCCCGCCGCGTCGCCTCCTCACGCGGCATCGAGTTAAGCGTGTACAGCAGGTTCGCCGCGTCTGCGACGCCGTATGGATTCACCCCGTCCGCATCGGGCCGATCCACCGCCACGCCGTACCGCTTGTACCGGCCGAGGCCGTCGAGTTCACAACGTCGGATCACCGCAAACGCCGCTTCGACCAAATCATCGATATCCTGATTCATGTCGCTTGTCCCTCGCGTTGAAGCTCTTCCCGCACGATGCCCTCGGCCCACCTCGCGTCCTCGGGGTGCAGCGGCGGGACGGGGCCGGTGTCGTAGAGGTAGCTCACGTAACCGGCCCCGTCGTACACCTCGTGCAGGGCCGCCATGAGGTCGAGCGGGACATCCGGATCGGGTGAACGCAGCGGGATCGGTACCGTGGGCAGAGCGTCTCGCAGGCGGGCCAGATACACGCCAACTTTCGGCCGGTCCTCGGCGCGGCTGACGGTGACGCAGTAGTCACAACTCGGCAGGTCCTCGAAGGGCATTCTTGCGCCTCCACGGAGCAGGTCGATCTCCACCAGGTGCACCGGCGAGTGCAAGATCGTCCGCCGCTTGCCAAGGTACCGCTCGCGGTCCTGTCCGCCGAACTTGTTCGTCGGGCTCAGCAACTCGATCACGGTGACCAAGTCATGGCCTCGACGGTCGCGAAGCTCGAGGCGGGGCACCCGGATAATGTCGCGGTCGGGCATCAATGTAGCGACGGCGTCCGCCTCGGCCAGGGCGGTGCCGCCGACTGCCGCTACCGCTTCGCCGCGACGCCGGTGCGCTTCTAGAGCAAGCGTCACGTCCGGCCGACCCATGAAACGCCGCTCGTCGTCGGGCAGGTCCCGGACGTAAAGCCGTTCTTCCAGCCGCACCGAGTAGTCGCGGCCGACCTCGCCGGTGAGTCGGCGTCGCAGCGTGACGCAGAAGGATTGATGGAAATCAACCCAAGCATCGGGCTGCTCAAGGTAGGGATTCATCCCGGGGAACGGTGAGGGCATCGCACCATTCTACCCGCGTTCCGTCCATGGACCCTCCCCCGGCTCACCCGCCGCTTCACAGCTTCGGCACGTCAACCCACCGCTTCTCCTTCCAGCTCTGCATCCCCAGCTCCGCCAACTGCACGCCTTTGGCCCCCTCCATCAGGCTCCAGCGGAATGGTTCGTCCAGCGCCACGTGACGCAGGAACAGTTCCCACTGGATCTTGAACGCGTTGTCGTACTCGATGTTGTTCGGCACCGTCTCCCACCCGGCGAAGAAGTCGATCGGCTGGGGGATGTCGGGGTTCCACACCGGCTTCGGGGTGTTCGCCGCGTGCTGCGTCACGACCTCGCGGAGCCCTGCCACCGCCGAGCCTTTCACGCCATCGACCTGCACGGTGAGCAGGTCGTCCCGCCGGACGCGCGTACACCACGACGAGTTAAATTGACAAATCATCCCGTCCTCCAGCAGGAACATCGCGTAGGCCGAGTCGTCGGCGGTCGCCTTGTACGGCTTGCCGTCCTCCGCCCGGCGTTGGTCGATGTCCGTGCTGCCCCACGCGACGAGGCTCTTGATCGGGCCGAAGAGGTTGCTGATGACATATTCCCAGTGGCAGAACATGTCGATCATCATCCCGCCGCCATCTTCCTTTCGATAGTTCCACGACGGCCGCTGGGCCGGCTGGTCCGTGTCCATCCCGGTGAAGACCCAGTACCCGAACTCGCCGCGGACGCTGAGCAATTTGCCGAAGAATCCGAGCTCTCTCAGCATCGCGAGCTTGCGGAAGCTCGGCAACCAGAGCTTGTCCTGCACGACACCGTCCTTTTTACCCGCGTCCTCGACCAGCTTCGCCAGCCGCACCGCTTCCTTCGTCTCGGTCGCGGTGGGCTTCTCGCAGTAGATGGCCTTGATCATGTCGGACGCCGCGGCCTTCTCCAGGAACTCGGCCCGCTGCAGCGTGCCCGAGGCGTCGAAGAACAATTCGTAGTCGCCGTGCTCGCCCTTGATTGCGCCGTCGACGTCGGTGGTGTAGCGGTAGGGCTGTCCGTCGGTGGTCACCGCCGGGCCGTGCTTCTCGGCCAACGCCTTGAGCTTGTTCTCGTTCCGGCCGGTGAGGATCGGCTCGGGCATGAGCGTCAGGTCCGGGTTGATGCGGACGCCGCCCTGCGCCCGGATCGCGGTGACCGAACGGATGAGGTGCTGGTTGGTGCCCATGCGCCCCGTGACGCCGTTCATGATGATGCCGATGCGACGCGTTTCCATGATGAAGCTCCTTGGAGATAATCGAACGATAGCGTACCCGCCGGAGCGAGCGCCTCGGATCGGGAACCGGACGAACCGCTTTGCACAACGGGACGCGCGACGACCGACGATGTTTAGCGGCGAGCGCCAGCCCCCGCGGGTCCGTCGGCACCTAGCACCCGCCGGTGGAGCCGGTACGCCAGGACCAGCGGGACGATCCCGAACACCCCGAACGCGCAGTCGATCAGCCGCCAGCCCCACGGGATGCCCCGCACCTCCCCCGCGACGACCGCCAGCGGCACGACGCCGACGCACGCGATCATCCCCATGATGAGCGTCCACCGTTGGTCTCGCCGCGGCCATACCAGCGGCCCAATGAAAAACCCCGCGATCACCAGGTGCCCGAACGCCAGCCAGTCCGTGCCGTAAGCAACCCAGGGATAAGTCGAATACGTGTCACGCAGGCCCTGCCGTACAGTGTAGACCCACCCGCGTAACCCGGGAAAAATTCCCGCTCCGGAGCTGCGGGCCGCCTCCGGCGAGACATCGCCCGGCGGCAACCCGAGCACCCGCCCCAGCAACTCGACCTCCGCCAGCAGCGGGAACGCCGTCAGCCCGCTCAGCACCAGCCCGACGATGACCACGATGATCCACGCACGGAACCGCCGCACGTCGTGCTCGCCCGGATCCGCACCGATCCCGGGCCCCGCGTTAGCGGTCACTTGTTCTTCCCCGCCGCCTTCTTCGCCTTGCGCTCCTTCTTCTCCTTCACCGTGAGCTTCGGCTTGTTCGAGGCGCTCTGCTTCTTGTTGTTCTGGTCCTTGTTCGCCATGGCGGGGGTTCCTTTCGGTATGGGCGTATGAGCAATTATACGCCGGCTTCAACGGCTGAAACGGCGACCCGGCCGCTTAGGGTTAGCGCCCTCGCAATGTTCGCGTCACCGTCAGACGCATCGCAAGCCGGGCCCGGGCGCCCGCCGCTAGAACGTCAGCCGCAGCCCCAGCTCGACCGCGTGCACCTCGGTCTCCTCGAGCTCAAAGCCGTCGAAGTCGATCTCGCCGCTGCGCCAGTAACGGTACCCGGCCGTCAGGTTCAGCCGGGGCAATATCTCGTAGGCGAGCCCGCCGCGGAGCTGCCACGCGAAGCCGTAGCCCTCGTCGTCAAAATCATCAAGGTCCCCGCCGCCGCTGGCCTCGCCCTCGAAGCGTACGCCGCCGACGCCGCCCCCCGCAAAGATGCGCAGCTTCGGCGCGATCGGCACGTCCGCGTACAGGTTCACCATCAGGCTGATGCTGTCAAAGTCCCCGCTACCCGCCGTCGCCGACGGCGGGTCGGTCGCCAGCAGCACCCCCTCCGTGTCCCGGAACGTCAGCTCCAGGTCGCTGCGCAACAACCCGCTGTCCCACCCGATCGCCCCGGAGTACGCCGCCTGCGTGTCAAGATCGAAGTCGAAGTCGGTGTCATCGTCGTCGTCAAACAGCGTCGCCGGGTCGTCGCTGGGAAACCCGACGGTGAGCTCAACGTAGGGCCCCGCGTCGGCGGGCACGGTGAGCCCGGCGAGGAACCCGCAAGCGATGACCAGCGTGAGACGGAAGGTTGACATGCAGATTCCTTCAAGGGGCGAACGGGCTCGGCGGCGAGACCTCGGAACGGGGCGGCATCATAACGGGGAGGCGGCTCTCGCTGCACCTTGGCCTCACCCGATCGGCGTGAAGTAATACCGCTTGCTCGTGCCCTCGATGTCGTGGTGGTAGTAAAAGCAGCTCGGCACCGCGGCCTCGATGGCCTCCAACATCTCCGGCAGCTCCTCGTGCGTCACGATCGCCCGCACCAGCCGAAACGACTCGCCCGTGTGCCCGCCCACCCCGTCTTGGATGATGTACGTCCGGTGCTCCGACACCCCGCGGATCGCCCCGCCCGCCCGCTCCGGCTCCCGGGTGATCACACAGATCATCGTCAACTGAAACTTGCGATACAGGTTGTTCAAGGTTTCAGCGCTCGCAAAGATATAGACGCAGGTGTACATCAGCGTGTTCACCACCGTCTCGAACTGCCCGGTCTTGAGGTACTCGAGCGTCAGCCCGAAGCCGGTGGAGAGGATCGCGGCGAAGATGGCAATGGACCCCACGGGCTTGAGGAACCGCATCGCGAAGTAGGCCCCGAGCACGTCCTCGTCGCCCGTGCTGCCGCGGTGATGAAACGCCAGCGCCTTGGCGACGCCGGCGATGAGCCCGCCGAAGATCACCAGGATCAGCCGCTCGCCTGTCGACTCGGGGCTGGCGAACCGCATCTCCGGCAGCGCCGTCAGCCCCGTCACCACCGTCGCCACCACCACCAGCGTCCGCACCGCAAACACCCGGCCCACCTTGAAGAACGCAAAGGCGAGCAGCGCCAACTGGAAGACGAGGTACAGCCCGATGAAGAGCGCCCCGCTCTCGAAGTAGTACGACAACGCCGCCGCAACCCCCTCGGTCCCCGTCAGCACCACCCGCGACGGCAGCACAAAGTAGCGGAGCGCCACCGCATACATCACCCCCGCCAAGACCACCGACAGGTAGTCGAGCACCACCCCGAACCGCAGCTTACGCCAACGTCGCCGCATGAGGTCACCAGAGACCGCTTCCAGCGGGACTAGGCCGGCGATGACTACGGTTCCGCCTGGCTCCCGCTGCTCCACTCGGTTCGTCGCCAAATTGGGGACTCATGCGGCGGCTGCGTCGTCAGACAGTTCTTTACAACCCGCGGCTGAGGTACCGGCCGACGTTGCCGACTGCAGTGCGGGCTGCATCAAGGTGCCAAGCCGTAGGACCCATTCCTCCTGCACAAGCGCCGCTTGTCGGGCTCTACAGAGTGCATCCTCGATGGCGTCGTCATCAAGAAAAGCTTTCGTAACGGCGGTGCGTTGTTTGCAAGTCATGCCTTGTCTCCGTGTTCCTCAAACCGAGTCCATACCTCGGCATCGGCGACGATTGTATCCGTTGTGCGGCCGCCCCGGGCAATAAGCCGACGATTCCCGGACGTGTCGTTGTTGTAGACGCGCCAGTAATCGAGGATCGGGCGGTATAGATGCAGAAGGTTGCGGATGCCGGCATAGAAGCGACAGGTGACCACGTCGTCAGGGACATGATGCCCCCCGGCACGGACCCGGCGAGCCACACGCTCAATGGCTACCTCGGGTGAAGGAAGGGCCAGAAAGATCAGGTGGACGAGGTAGCCGTCGTCGCGGAGTTGGCGCAGCCACGGCGCAAACGAGCGGGTGGCGAGGGTCGTCTCGAAGGCAAAATCGGTGCAAGCCGCGGCCAACTCGTGCAGGCGTTGCAGCATGATGCGACCGGCAGCCAGGGCAGCGTGCTCCGGGGCATACGCGGACAACCCCGACGCGATGGCATCGGCGTTCACGAAGAGGTCCACCTGTAGCACATCACGCAGGAGGTACGGAGCGGCGGTGCTCTTCCCCGCGCCGTTGGGACCGGCGAGAATAACGACGCTCGGCTGGTCGCTCACGGCCTCCATGCGTGAGATGGTAAGAGAAAAGCCCACGCCTCGCGGCGTGGGCTTTTCGGAGTCTATCGCAGCGTCGGACGGTCGGATTAGTAATCCATATCGTCCATCCCGCCGCCGGCGGGGGCCTTCTTTTTCTCCTTGATCTCGGTGATGACCGCGTCGGTGGTCAGCAGGAGGCCGGAGATGGAGGCGGCATTTTGGAGGGCGATGCGTTCGACCTTGGTCGGGACGATGACGCCCATCTGGGTCAGGTCGCCATATTCGCCGGTGAGGGCGTTGAAGCCGAAGTTCTTGCCCTTGCCGTCCTCGACTTCCTTGGCGACGACCGAGCCGTCGTAGCCGGCGTTCGCGGCGATCTGCTTGATCGGGGCGGAGACGGCGCGGTGGACGATGTCGACGCCCAGCTTCTCGTCGCCGACGAGGCCCTGCAGGTTCTTCAGCACGGTGCGGGCGCGGATGATGGCGGAACCGCCGCCGGGGAGGACGCCTTCCTGGACCGCGGCGCGGCAGGCGTGCATGGCGTCCTCAACGCGGGCCTTCTTCTCCTTCATCTCGCTCTCGGTCGCGGCCCCGACGTTGATCTGGGCGACGCCGCCGGCGAGCTTAGCGAGGCGCTCCTGGAGCTTTTCGCGGTCGTAGTCGCTGGTGGTGTTGTCGATCTGGCGGCGGATCGCGTCGATGCGGCCCTTGATGTCGGAGGTCTGGCCGGCGCCTTCGATCAGGGTCGTGTTGTCCTTGTCGAGGACCGCCTTCTTCACGCGGCCGAGGTCGGCCAGCTCGAGCTTCTCGAGGTCGATGCCGAGCTCTTCCATGATGGCGCGGCCGCCGGTGACGGTGGCGATGTCCTCGAGCATCGCCTTACGCCGGTCGCCGAAGCCCGGGGCCTTGACGGCGGCGACGTGCAGCACGCCGCGGAGCTTGTTGACCACGAGCGTCGACAGTGCCTCGCCGTCGATGTCCTCGGCGACGATGAGCACGGGCTTGCCGCTCTCGGCGATCTTGCCGAGGATCGGCAGGATGTCCTTGGCGCTGCTGATCTTCTTCTCGTGGATGAGGACGTAGGCGTCTTCGAGCACAGCCTCCATACGGGCGGGGTCGGTGACGAAGTGCGGGCTGAGGTAGCCCTTGTCGAACTGCATACCTTCGACGAGTTCGACGTTGGTGTCGAGGCTCTTGCCTTCTTCGACGGTGATGACGCCGTCGTTACCGACCTTCTCCATGGCCTTGGCGATGATGTCGCCGACCTCGGTGTCCTGGTTAGCGGCACAGGTGCCGACCTGGGCGACCTGCTCGGAGGACTTGATCTTGGTCGACGCCTTGTTGAGTTCGGCGACGATGGCGGCGACGGCCTTGTCGATGCCGCGCTTGACCTGGTTGGCGTTCGCGCCGGCGGTAATGTTCTTCAGGCCTTCGGCGAAGATGGCCTCGGCGTAGACGGTGGCGGTGGTGGTGCCGTCGCCGGCGTCCTTGCTGGACTTGGACGAGACTTCCTTGACCATCTGTGCGCCGATGTTTTCGATCGGGTCGGCGACCTCGATCTCCTTGGCGACGGTGACGCCGTCCTTGGTGACGGTGGGCGAGCCGAAGGATTTCTCGAGGATCACGACGCGGCCGGAGGGGCCGAGGGTGGTCTTGACGGCCTTGGCGAGCTGTTGGACGCCGCGGAGGATGGCGGCGCGGGCTTCGTTGTCGAACTTGATGGATTTAGCGGGCATGGTGGTGTAGGGGTAAAGGGGCTAAGGGGTAGAGGGGCAAAGTGGAAGACAATAAAAGAGACGGGGCGGAGAAGCGGGGCATCCAAGCGGGCGGAGGAAGGGAACACTTGGCCCCTTTACCCCTGCCCCCTTTGCCCCTTCTCCACTCAGCCGACGACGGCGAGGACTTCGTCTTCGGAGAGGACGATGTAGTCGTCGCCGTCGACCTTGATCTCGGTGCCGCCCCACTTGCCGAGGATGATGGTGTCGCCTTCCTTGACCTGGAAGTCTTGGGTCTTGCCGTTGTCGAGGACCTTGCCGGTGCCGACGCGGACGACCTTGGCGTGCTGGGGCTTTTCCTTGGCGGATTCGGGGAGGAAGATGCCCGAGGCGGTTTTTTCTTCGGCTTCGAGGCGCTGAACAATAATCTTGTCACCGAGGGGTCGAACTTTCATAATTTGCGAAACTCCAAAAAAAGGGTGAGGGAACTTGTGAACGTGGGCCACGCACGCCGTGCGTGGACTTTACGGTTTAGGTTGATCGCGGCGGTCATCGTGTGCGGGCCACTGGCCGCCGTGGTGGCGTTGCAGGAGGCGGGCGATAACGTGGAGCAGGGCGTCCACGTGGACCGGGCGGTTGACGACGGAGAAAGCGCCGAGGCGGAGGGCGTCGTTGAGCAGGCGGACGGTGTGTTGACGGGTGTTGCGCGAGTTGACCATGACCACGGGGGGCCGCTCCTCGCGGCGGTGCATGACCTGGAGGAACCACAACCCGCCGGCGTCGCCCGTCTTGCCGCGGCTGACGGGGGTGTAGAGGTCGACCACGGCCGCGTGGAACTTCGTCCGCTCCGCGGCTTCCAGCGCCTCGCGGGCGGTGGAGGCGAGCTCGGCGTGTATGCCGAGCGGCTCCATCAGCCGGGGGAGCTGGCGGGTCCAGTGCTCATCCTCGCGGGAACGGTCCTCGGTCAACAGCACATTCAGGCGGAAACGGTCGTGCGGCTTCGCCTGCGGTTGACCACTCGCCGCCGACGCGGGTCGCGTGGCGTCGGCGTCGGGGGTCGGCTTTGGGGGGTACGCATTGACCATCGTCACAACGTACGTTGCAAGTCGCGCGCCGCTGCAGGGTGGGCGGGGGGATCATAAGCGACCGCATTAGCGGTTGATAAAGGATGCCAGGGCAGGGGCTGCGGCGCGATGGTCTGCCGAAGGGGGACGCCGGGGCGGGCGGGCGGTGTCGATATGGCAGGAGCACCGACCGGGTACGGCGTTGGTAGTACAAGCGGTGGGCAGGGGGCGGTGCGGAACTTCGGGGCCCGACGCCCGCCGCTAAACGGGGGGCGTGTCGTTCAACAGCACATACACCAGGTGGTCGAGCATCTCGGCGAGCACGTCGTGGGGCGTGGCGGGGATGGGCATGAGGACGATGACGTTGCCGAGCGGGCGGAGGAGGATGCCGCGGTCGCGGAGGCGGTCGCAGACGCGGCGGCCGAGGGGGGCGGTGAAATCTGGGGGTTCGGGGTTTGGGGTTCGTGGTTCAGCAAAGCGGGGGTTGGGGCCGAGTTCGATGCCGACCATGAGGCCGCGTTGGCGGAGGTCGGCGACGTGGGGGCAGTCGCGGAGGGGGTGGAGCCGGTCGCGGATAAGTCCGGCGGAGGAGTGGATGTGTGCGAGCAGGTCCGGCGACCCGTCGACGGGTTCATCGAACAGGTCGAGCGAGGCGAGGGCGACGGCGCAGGCGAGGGGGTTGCCGGTGTAGGTGTGGCCGTGGTAGAGGGTGCGGCGTTCGTCGCGTTCGCCGCAGAAGGCGTCGTAGATGGGGTCGGTGGTGAGCGTCGCGGCGAGGGGGAGGTAGCCGGCGGTGAGGCCCTTGGCGAGGCAGAGAATGTCGGGGTGTTGGGTGTTGAATATTGGGGGCTTAGGGGCTTGGGAAGAGGGGGTGACTGCTCCCCCAACTCCCAATCCCCCAACGCCCAACTCCCACCCGCACGCGAACATCTCCCCCGTGCGCCCGAAACCCGTCGCCACCTCGTCGGCGATGAGGAGGACGTCGAACTCCGTGGCGAGGGTGCGGACGGCGCGGACGAAGCCAGGCGGCTGGACGATCATGCCGGCGGCGCCCTGCATGACGGGCTCGATGACGATGGCGGCGGTGCGGTCGGCCTGCCGCTCAAGCATGGCGCGGAGGGTGGCGAGGCTTTGATCGGCGAGGGCGTTCATCAGGGCGGCATCTTCGGAGGGCCAGGTCGATGATTTCCGATTTCTGAATGAAGATTTTTCATCGGATCGGAGGGGGACGCAGTTCGGGAACCAGTCGACGGGGAAGGTGAGCTTGCGGAACGGGCGGTGGAAGAGGTCGCTGTAGCCGACGGACATGGAAGCCGCGGTGTCGCCGTGGTAGGCGCCCCGCAGGCCGATGAAGCGGGTCCTGTCGGGCCGGCCGGTGTGGTGCCAGTAGCCCACGGCCATCTTGAAGGCGACCTCGAGAGCGGTGGCACCGGCGTCGGAGTAGAAAACTTTGTTGAGGGTCTGGGGTCTAGGGTCTGGGGTCTGGGGGGCAGCCAAGCGAATAAGGCGGGCGGCGAGTTCGATGCTTGGGGGGCTGGCGAGGCCGAGGAGGGTGGTGTGGGCGACTTGGTCAAGCTGATCGCGGACCGCTTGATCCAAGGCGGGGTGGCGGTGGCCGTGGACGTTACACCAGAGGCTGGAGACGCCGTCGATGTAGCGGTGGCCGTCGGTGTCGAAGAGGTAGGGCCCGTCGCCGCGCTCGATGATGAGCGGGGGCTGCTCACGCCACTGCCGCATCGGGGTGAAGGGGTGCCAGACGTGGGCGTGGTCGAGCGCCGCGAGGCGGGCCGTGTCGGCGGCGGTCGCGAATTCGGGCGGGGCGGGCATGGCGGCGAGTGTAGGCCCCGGAGCGGACGCATCGGTATCATTCCGACCCCGCGGCCGGCCGTGCGGCTGCCCATGCGGCGCTTGCTCACCGATGATACTTTCCATCGTCATCCCGATCTACAACGAGGCGGCGACGCTACGCGACATCGTCGGCCGCGTCCGGCGGGTCGACCTGGGGGACGTTTCCAAGCAACTCGTGCTGGTCAACGACGCCTCGACCGACGGCACGCGGAGCGTTCTCGAAAAATTTACCGGTGACGGCGACACGCTCGTGCTGCACCACGAGCGCAACGGCGGCAAGGGCGCAGCGATGCGGACCGGGATGGCCGCCGCGACCGGGGACTACCTGCTCATCCAGGACGCCGACCTCGAGTACGACCCCGAGGACATCCCGCGATTGCTGGAGCCGATCCTCGAGGGCAAGGCGGATGTTGTTTACGGCTCCCGCTTCGCCGGAGGCCAGTCGCACCGCGTGCTCTACTTCTGGCACTCGGTGGGCAACCGGTTTCTGACGCTGCTGTCGAACATGTTCACGAACCTCAACCTGACCGACATGGAGACGGGGTACAAGGTGTTCGACCGCCGGCTCGTGCCGTTCCTGGACATCCGGGAGGACCGCTTCGGCTTCGAGCCGGAGCTGACGGCGAAGGTGTCGCGGCTGGGCTGCCGCATCTACGAGGTGGGCATCTCGTACAGCGGGCGGACGTACGCCGAGGGCAAGAAGATCGGCGCGCGGGACGGGCTGTGGGCGTTGTGGTGCATCGTCAAATACAACACGTGGGCGGCGCCCAAGCGGTTGGCCGACCCGCTGGAGCCCGCCGCTTCTCGTGAGGCCGGGCCAAGGGTCCTGGAGTGACTGGATTGTTGGCGCGACGGGAAGTCGCTCCGCCCGGGTGGCGGTGCTTTATACTGCTCCGCTCGCTTGATCCATCATCCGCTCTAGTAGAAGGACCGTCACATGAAGTCTCCCCTCCGCGTTGCCGTCACCGGGGCCGCCGGCCAGATCGGGTACAGCCTGCTGTTCCGCATCGCGGCGGGGCAGATGTTCGGTCCGGACCAGCCGGTGATCCTGCAGCTCATCGAGGTGCCGGTGGAGAAGGCGATGCAGGCGCTCGGGGGCGTCGCGATGGAGCTGGACGACTGCGCGTTCCCGCTCTTGCACGGCATCGAGATGACCAGCGACGCGGAGGGGGGGTTCAAGGACGCGAACTGGTGCCTGCTCGTGGGGAGCAAGCCGCGGGGACCGGGCATGGAGCGGGCGGACCTCCTGAAGGACAACGGCAAGATCTTCATCGGGCAGGGCGACGCGATCGACAAGGTCGCGGCGGACGACTGCCGCGTGGCGGTGGTCGGCAATCCGTGCAACACGAACGTGATGATCGCCGCCAGCCGGGCGAAGCGGCTGCCGCCCGAGCGGTTCACCGCGATGGTCCGGCTGGACCAGAACCGCGCGACGACGCAGTTGGCGAAAAAGGCCGGCGTGAAGGTGACGGACGTGGAGGACGTCTACATCTTCGGCAACCATAGTCCGACGATGTTCCCCGCGTTCCACCTGGCGAAGATCAACGGCAAGCCCGTACCCGAGGTGATCGACGATCAGCAATGGCTGCGTGGCGAGTTCTGCGAGACGGTCGGCAAGCGGGGCGCGGCGATCATCGCCGCCCGCGGGGCGAGCTCGGCGGCGTCGGCGGCAAACGCGTTGGTCGACCACGTCCGCGATCTCTGCACCGTCGGGGCGACACACTCGGTCGCCGTGAAGTCGGGCGGCCGCTACGGCTTCGACCCCGACGTGTGGGCTGGCCTGCCGGTGAAGACGACGGGCGTCAGCTCGTACGAGGTGATCGAAGGGTTGGAAATGGACGGGTTCGCGGAGCAGAAGATCGCGGCGACGAACGATGAACTCGTGGGCGAGCGTGAGACGGTGAAGGACATGCTTAGCTAGGCGCGACAAGTCGCGGCGCTAAACGTGGCGGGTCAATCCAACCCCTTGAGCCACCGCGACCAGTTGGGATTGGTGAACCCGCCGTCGAACGAGACGCCGACGAAGAGGGCTTCGCCGGTGATCTGTTTGAGGTGGACGGGGCCGAAGAAGCGGCCGTCTTTGGAGTTGTCGCGGTTGTCCCCGATCATGAGGTACTCGTCGTCGCCGAGGGTGACCGGGCCGAAGTCGACCGCCCGCGGGTCGGGGTTGAAGCGTCGGCGTTCGCCGGAGCGGCCGTCGAGGTAGGGCGTCCCGCGGAGGTACTGCACCCGCCTCGTCTCGCCGAGCAGCGACTCGGTGATGCCCGACCCGGTGACGGTGTACTTCGCGTCCTCGCCGTTGATGGTCAGGATGCTATAGAGCTGTGGTCGGCCGTTGACCTGCAGCGGCCGGTCGGCGGGCCGCATCGACACCGTGTCGCCGGGCACGCCGACGATCCGCTTGACCATGCGGATCTCGGATTCGGGATTCCAAAACGTAACGATGTCGCCGCGGTCCGGCTCGCCGTAGTAGAACCCCGGCAGGAAGTCCAGCGGGTTCCACACCTGCGCCCCGGTGAAGGGGATCGCAATCGCCGGCCCGTTGAACGGCAGGTTGAACCCGTACGCCAGCTTGTTCACCACGATCCGGTCGCCGACCAGGATCGTCGGCTCCATCGATCCGGTGGGCACGTCGTTCCAATCGACCAGCGACGACCGCAGGGCCGTGATGATGAGCAGCAGGACCAGCAGCGGGCGGACGAAGCCTTTCCACAGGCCGGGTTTGGGCTCGGGAGGCTTGGCCGCGTTTGGCCCGTCGGCCGGTGGCGTAGCGGGAGGTGGGGTATCAGCCATGCGTCACATCAGCCGGCTTGCGAAAGCTCGATAGGGCGATAACGGGCCGGGGGCGGGGCATCGTGGTTCTCCAGCCACGACTCCGTCCAGATCTGCATCACAACACTCCTCTCGCGCAACGCCTTCCCGGGAGTGTCACCGGAGGCGTTAGCGTTCTGCAGATCCGGGACGGCCGCAATCCAGCCGCCGTGGTCCTCGCTGTAGAACACGTCGATGTGGTAATGGAGCGGTTCAGGCATTGCGCGAATCGTCCATGTCGATCACCCCGCGGCCCGCAGGTGGGAGTTGTGCTTCACGGGCGGCAGAGCGTCATGATCTTCCAACCAAACGTCTAACCAAAGCTCCATCGCCGTTCGCATCTCACGCGCCGCTTCCTCCATCGTTTCGCCGTGAGCCGAGCAATACTCCAGGTCAGACGCATTGGCGATCCAGCAGTCATCTTCCTCACTGAAGAAGAGATCGACGTGGTACAGGCGGGCGGGATCAGTCATGGTCAAGATTATACTTGCTTACCATCGCCAGGAACTGCTTACCTGATACGCCTTGGCCATGCCCGATCGCGGTTGAAGATTCAGGCCGGAGTTGGGATGTTCAGGATGAGCATAACGTTCGTGGCTGCCTCTTCCCTCACATGCACGAACCCGCATCGCTCGACGGCGAGGATCAGGTCGCGGTAGCGGCTGTTCTCAGGCTGACGCCGAAGCTTCTCAAGGAGGTTATGGGTCTTCATCCCCTGATCGCGACTTGACTCCGGTGACCCCCTGTCCCTCCAGGTCCTGCTCACTCCGCGAACATCGCGTCGACGAACGCGGCGGGGTCGAAAGGCTGCACGTCGTCGGGCGTCTCGCCGGTGCCGATGAACTTGACCGGGAGGTTGAGCGCTTCGCGGATGGCGATGACGATCCCGCCGCGGGCCGACCCGTCGAGCTTGCTGAGGAAGATGCCGGTGACGTCGACTGACTCGGCGAAGACCTTGGCCTGGTTGATGCCGTTTTGGCCGGTGGTCGCGTCGATGACGAGGATGACCTCGTGGGGTGCGTTGCTCCCGGGCATCTGCTTCTCAACCACGCGGCGGATCTTCGACAGTTGGTCCATCAGGTGCGACTGGGTATGCAGTCGGCCGGCGGTGTCGAGGATGAGCACGTCGACCTTCCGGGCGAGGGCCGCCCGCGTCGCATCGAACGCCACGGCCGCGGGGTCGCCGCCCTGCTTGCCCTTGACCACGTCGACGCCGAGGCGGCCGGACCACACCTCGAGCTGCTCCACCGCCGCCGCCCGGAACGTGTCGCACGCACCCAGCAGCACGGTCTTGCCCCCGTCCCGCAGGCTCTTGCAGATCTTTGCGATGCTCGTGGTCTTGCCCGCGCCGTTTATCCCGACGACCAGGATCACCGTTGGGCCCGCCCCCGGCTCGGCGAAGCGGATCTGCCGCTCCTCCTCGGGGAAGTAGGCGCGGAGCTGGTCCTTGAGGAAGGACAGCGCCGCGTCGCCGTCCTCGATCTCGCTGCGCTCCCACCCCGCCTCGATGTCCTTGCGCAGCTCGACCGCCGCCTTCACCCCGATGTCCGCCTGGATCATCGCCCGCTCCAGCGCCCGCAACAGCTCCCGGCTCAGCGGCTTGCCGGTGAGGATCGTGCGCAGCGTCTTGGCCGACCCCTCGCGGGTCTTGCCGAGGGCCTGGGCGAGCTTGTTGAAGGCGGACTTGAACAGGGCCATGGTGAAGAAGGCACGGAGGCAATAAGGCACGAAGGCACGGAGGGGGAAGGTTAAGCGAAGCCGGCAGACGCTGACTGATCGCCTTTGCCAATCGGGCGCGGCTTCGCAGATTAGATCGCTTCTTTACCCCGTGCCTTCGTGCCTCCGTGCCTCCGTGCCTTCCTCGTCCATCGCGTCCTCCAGCCACTCGTCGGCGGAAACGGCCGGGGCCGCGACGGGCGTATCGTCCCGGTCCGGCATCCGCTTGTAGAGCTTGTCCAGCACGCCGTTGATGAACGCCGGGGCGTGCTCGTTGCTGAAGGTCTTGGCCAGCTCCACCGCCTCGTTGAGGACGACCCGGCCCGGGGCGCGGCCGGTGGCGAGCTCATGGTGCGCCAGCCGCAGGATCGCCCGGTCCACCGGCGGCTGGCGGTGCGTCGGCCAATCCGGGGCGAGCTCGGCCACGGCCGCGTCGGCGTCGGCCCGACCGTGCCACGCCGCGAGCGCCAGCTTCACCGCCTCGTGCCGCAGCACCGGCGTGCCCCGCTCGTCGTCCAGCCCCGCCTCGAGCGTCGCGGCATCCTCTTCCCCGGTGAGGTCGATCTGGTACAGCACCTGCATCGCGAGCCGGCGGAGGTCACGTTGTTGCGTCTTGGTCATGGAAAGCTGCGAGCTGTTAGAGCCTAGCAACTAGCAGAGCCGGCCAACGCGTGACTCGTTCTTGCTAGCGCCTAGCGCCTAGAGGCTAGCAACTAGATTCGCCATCTCCACCGCCGCCATCATCGCGGAACGCCCGGCGTTGCCGGACTTCGCGCCGGCGCGGTGGATCGCCTGCTCCAGGTTGTCGCACGTCAACACGCCGAAGATGCACGGCACCCCGGTCTTGACGCCCACATCCTTGATCCCCTTGGCCGTCTGCTCGACCACGTGGTCGTAGTGGTCCGTCTCGCCACGGATGACGCAGCCGAGGCAAATGACCGCGGCGTAATCGCCCGACTCGGCGAGGTGCAGGGCCGTCACCGGCAGCTCGAACGACCCGGGCACCCGCGCCACGGTGACGAGCTCTAGGTCGCCGCCGAGCTGTTGCCACGTGTGCAGCGCCCCGGCGAGGAGGTGCTCGGTGATGAACTCGTTGAACCGCCCGACGGCGATGGCGATGCGGTGGTCGCCGGGGGTGAGTTGGCCGGTCAGGTCGCGGGGCATGGGCGGGACTATAGGGGGTCGGACGCGGTGGACGTGATGTCAAATGACCGGACGCGACTTGCGTCGGACCGTTGGGGCGGGTAGGTGTGGGCGATGAACGAGCGAGCCGCGGACGAGATGCGTGGGGTGACGATCGAGCCGTTCGCGACGGCGGCGGCGGGGAGCGTGGTCGTCGCGATGGGCCGGACGCGGGTGCTTTGTACGGCGAGCGTGGCGGACGAGCCGCCGAGGTGGATCGAGAAGGATGAGGCGACGGGCCGGCCGAAGCACGGCTGGGTGACGGCCGAGTACGCGATGCTGCCGGGGTCGACGGCCGAGCGTAAGCGGCGGGGTCCCGACGGCCGGGGGACGGAGATCCAGCGGCTGATCGGCCGCTCGCTGCGGGCGGCGGTGGACCTGGACCAGATGCCGGGGCTGGCGGTGACGTGCGACTGCGACGTTTTACAGGCCGACGGCGGGACGCGGACCGCGGCGATCACCGGGGCGTACGTCGCACTGGTGCAGGCCCTGCGTCGGGCGGAGCGGGACGGGCGGCTAGACCCGGGTGCGGCGGAGGCGGCGCTGCGGCCGGCGGTCGCGGCGGTGAGCGTCGGCGTGGTCGACGGCGTCGCCCGGCTCGACCTCGACTACGCGTTGGACGTCCGCGCCGACGTCGATATGAACGTCGTCATGAACGCCGCCGGCGAGTTCATCGAGGTGCAGGGCACCGGTGAGAAGGGCACGTTCAACCGCGGCCGGCTGGACGAGCTGCTTGACCTGGCGGCGAAGGGGATCGAAGGTCTGGTCACGGTGCAGCGCGACGCGCTGGCGGAACCGACGCGGGGGTAGCGTAAAACCCATGGGGGCCTCCTCGACGCCCGGAAGCGGTACCGCGGCGACGGCGCGGGTGGAATATCATCGCGGCCGAACACGGCCCGGCCCCCAGCCCGCCCGCCTCACCCCGGTATCACCATGCCCGAAATCCCCGACCGACTCCTCCATGGCCCCGGGCCGTCCCCCGTCGCGCCGTCCGTGCTCGAGGCCCTGGCCAAGCCGTGCATCGGGCACATGGACCCGGCATTCCTGAGCATCATGGACGAGGTGCGGCAGATGCTCCAGCGCGTGTTCCGCACCGAGAACGAGATGACGCTTGCGGCGTCGGGCACCGGTTCGGCCGGTGCGGAGATGCTAATGGACAACCTCGTCGAACCCGGCGACGTCTGCCTGATCGGCGTCAACGGCGTGTTCGGCGGGCGGCTCGCCGACAAGGCCGGCCGGGCGGGAGGCGACGTCACCACGATCAAGACCGAGTGGGGCACCGCGATCGATCAGGACGCCGTCATCGCCAAGATCGACGAGCTCAAGCCGAACCTGGTCTGCCTCGTCCACGCCGAGACGAGCACCGGCGTGCTCCAGCCCCTCGACCGCATCGGCGCGGCGGTGCATCGCCACGGCGGGCTCTTCGCCATCGACTGCGTCACGTCCCTCGCCGGCTCGCCCGTGGAGATCGACCGATGGGAGGTCGACGCGGCGTACTCGGGCACGCAGAAGTGCCTGTCCTGCCCGCCGGGCCTCGCCCCCGTGACGTTAAGCGAAAGGGCCATGCACAAGGTCCGTCACCGCGCGACCAAACCCAACTCGTGGTACCTCGACCTCAACCTCGTGGGCAATTATTGGAAGGGCGACCGGGCCTACCACCACACCGCGCCGGTCAACATGAACTACGCCCTGCACGAGGCGCTCCGCCTCGTGCTGGAAGAGGGGCTAGAGGCCCGGTTCCAACGGCACCGCGACGCCCACGAAGCGCTCAAGTCGGGCCTGGCGGAGATAAGCATCGGCTACCTCACCGACCCGGCCGTCGGCCTGCCGCAGCTCAACGCGGTGAACATCCCCGGCGGCGTCGACGACAAGGCGGTGCGGGCCGCCCTGCTCCACGAGCACGGGATCGAGATCGGCGGCGGGCTCGGCCCCCTCGCGGGCAAGGTGTGGCGCATCGGCCTCATGGGCCACGGCGCCCGCCGCGAGAACGTCGACCGCCTCCTCACCGCGTTGCGAGAGCGTGTCCCGCAGCACACCGCGGCCTGACCCACAAAGTCGGGCAACTTACCCCACCCCCAACGCGGCCCCAAGCCGGAGGTACCGCTCTTACGCCACCGGCGTCAGAGCCTCGGCGTGCTTCGCCCTCAACGCCGCAGCACCCTCCGCCCGGCCGGTCTCCTCCAGCCGCTTGAGGTAGCCCTCGAGCGACGGCGGCTGACCAAAGTTCTTCCGCTTGCTCGCGTGGAACGGCCCGCCCTCGGCGATTACCGTCCACAGCGGGTCGACCTTGTCCTGAGGCATCTTCCGCATCTGCGCCTCGTGCCAATGGCTCAGCCGATACACCGCCTCCCGCAGCACGTCCGGGTGATCTGCGGCCACATCGTGCTGTTCATGCGGGTCCGTGGCCAAGTCGTAAAGCATCTCATCGGGGAACAGGTGATACCCGTCGTGGTACGTCCGCATGTAGAGCCATTCGTGGCCGTCGGCATCAAACCGGACGGACCGCTGACAGACGTGGGCGCACTGAGAAATAACAAGTTGATCGTGGCCGTCGGTCGTGCCTGTGGTGACGGTCGTTGCATAACTTAGGCCGTCCCAAATATCGCACTTTTCCCGGCCGAGCAAGTCCATGAGCGTCGGGGCGAAGTCGATGTTGTAGTGCAGGCCGTCGTCGACCGTCCCGGCCTTGACCCCCGGGCCGTGCATGATGAGGGGGATGTTGCACGTGCCCTGATCGGCGGTGGCGTGCTCGCCGTAGATGCCGAGTTCACCCTGGTTCTCGCCGTGGTCGGCGGAGATGACGATAAGCGTGTCCTCAAAAACACCCGCCGTCTTGAGCTTATCGATGATAAGTTTGATCTTGTCATCGACGTAGCGGATGGCCGTGTCGTAGCCGTTCATCCACTTCGTCAACTTGTCAAACGAGTTAAGCCGATCGACCACGCGGGGGTTCTTCTCCGCCGGGGCGTCGCCGTACATGCCGAGGTCAATGGCGGAGTGCGGCCCGACCTTCTCCTGGTGCTTCTCAAGCAGCTCGGGCGTGAGCCAGTCGGGCAGGGGCTCGCCCTCGAACGGCTCGCCGTATTCCATCGGCGTGCGGTAATCGGTGTGGATGTCCCAGTAGTTGATGTGGAGGTACCAGTTGTCCTCGGCCGCGTGGTCGTGGAGCCACTTCTCGACGACGGGCTGTACGACCTCGGCGGGCTCTTGGCCCCCGCTTCCGGTGTTGTGAATCTCGTTGAACCCGGCGTAGAAGTGCCACGCGGCGTGGCGCTGGCCAAAGGGCGAGATCATGGCGGTGTGGTAGCCGGCGAGTTGGAGCTGACGGGCGAGGCCGAACTGGTCGAAGTGGTCGCGGAACCCGCGGTCGGGGCCCTGGATCTTGGGCTGGGCGGCGGTCCCGCCGTGCCCGACGACGCCGGTCTGGATCCCGAACCGTCCTGAGTAAAACGCCGTCCGCGACGGCAGGCACGGCGCATCGGTGGCATACACGTTCGTGCAGCGCAGCCCGTTCGAGGCGAGCGCGTCGATGGTGGGCGAGGTCTGCCGCGGGTAGCCGTAGCACGACAGGTGCGAGGGCGTCAGGGCGTCGAGGTCGAGGTAGAGGATGCGCACGGCGGGCTCCGGTAGAGGCAAATCGGGGCGGCAGGATAACACGGCGGCAAAACCGCGGCAGCCGACGGAGGCCCGTTAGAACTTACCGAGCATCTGGAACTGCCCGGTGGGTTGATCCGAACCGCCGGCCGGCTCATTGGTCACGGCCGTGACCGCCACCTCGCCGGGGTCGGCCCCGAGGGTGGCGGTGAGGGTGGCCCGGCCGTCGGCGGCGACATCGAACGTCCCGACCGACACCTTGCGGTCGTCGGCGGTGACGACCCAAAGCTGATAGGTCTCACCGGCGGGCGCGGGGGTAAAGCCTTGGGCGAGCAGGATCACGCCGCGGGTTTCAGGGTTGTACACGAGGGTGCCGCCGGCGTCGGGCTGCGCGTCGGTGCCCTCCACGGCGACGCGGCGCGAGGCGTCGGACCGCAGGGTCCGCAGCAGCCGGTCCGCCTCGTCCACCCGCGACCGCAGGTCGGCAACCTCGCGCCGCCGCTCCGCCTCCGCCGCGGCGAGACGGTCGCGGAGCCCGGCCACCTGCTGCTCCCGCTCCGCAACGGTCGACCTCGCGGCGTCCGCCGCGGCGGCAAGGGCCTCGGCCTCACGGGACGAGTCAACGATGCGCCGCTCCGCGTCCTGCCGCACGGTCTGCAACTCCCGCTCGGCCAGCGCTAGCCGCTCCTGCAGGCCGGTGATCCGCTGCTCCCGCTCGGCAACGGCGGTCTCGGCCACGGCGAGGCGGTCGGCCTGCCGGTCCATCTGAGCATCAGTAATCACCCACACCACCAGCGCCGCCGCCGCCGCCGCGGCGAGGCTCGAAAGCACCGCCGGCCACCACCGCGCCGCGCCGCGGTGCGGCCGCTCCGCCCCCGGTTGCGACGTGGCGGCCGTGACGGCGGGCCGCGGGCCGCCGCCCGCCACCGCGGAAGCGGAACGCACCCGCTCAAGAAGCGCCGCCCGCGCCGCCGCCGGCGCCTTGGCCGCCGGGGCCGCCAGCGTCAGGTGCGCCACCACCGACCTGGCGTGGGCCCACTCCGCCTGCACCTGCGGGTCGTCCGACGCCAGCAGCCGACGCGCCGCCGCCGCCTCGTCCGCATCAAGGACGCCGGCCGCATAGAACAGCAGCAGGTTTTGGCGAGTTCGTGTCGTCATAACGGCTCGCCGTCCTCTCCCTTCTCGAGCTTCCCCGCCGGGCCGTCGGCGTCGCCCGGGCCGTACAGCCCGGCGATCCGGTCGCGCATCCGCACCAGCCCCCGCCGGATGCGGCTCTTGATCGTGCCCAGCGGGGTGTCGGTCTTCTCCGCAATCTCCGCGTGGGTCAGTCCGTCGAAAAACGCCATCTCCACCGCCGTCCGCTCCGCCTCGGGCAGCCCGGCCAGAGCGAGACGCACACCGTGCGCCTCCTCGTCGCCAACCAGCGCCGCCGACGGATCGTCCTCGGTGGTCTGACCCGAAAGCCCCGCAGTAAACGATGCGCTTTCGACGCGGCCGGTGCGGCGTCGGCGGCGCAGGCTGTCGATCGCCCGGCTCCTCGCCAGCAGCATCAGATAACTACGGAGTGAACCGCGGTCCGGATGAAACTTTTCCGCTTTTTCCCACACCTCAAAAAACACGTCCGTCAGCACCTGCTGCGCTTCGCCCGGATCCTTCAGCACCCGAATCGACAGGCCGTACACCGCGTCGGCGTACCGCCCGTACAACGCATCCAGCGCCCCGGCGTCCCGCCGCACGATCCGCTCAATCAGCAACAAATCAGACGCATCGTCGGCCGCAGGATGACCCCGCGGCTCGTCGTCGGGATGGGGTCGGCTGCCTTGCAAACAGTATCCAGGAGGTGATGCCGCCACACGCTCAACCCCGGCCGTGCCCCGCACCCCCGCGGACGCCAAAGGATACGCACCGGCACGCCACCCGTTTCGACCAACCACTCACAGCCTAACCGGGTTTAGAACAGGAAGTATTTCTGCGCTAGCGGCAACCGCTCCGCCGGCTCGCACGACAGCACCTCGCCGTCGGCGGTGACGACGTAGGTCTCCGGATCGACCTCGATCTTCGGCGTCGCGTCGTTCAGCTTCATGTCCGCCTTCGTAACCGAACGGCAACCCCGCACCGGCTCGACCCGCTTGTGTAGGCCATACGCCTCGGCGACACCGGCGGACGCCGCGGCCTGCGACACGAACGTCACCGCAGTCTCGCCCACCGCGCCGGCCAGCGCCCCGAACATCGGCCGCATGTGCACCATCTGCGGCGTCGGGATCGACGCGTTAGGGTCGCCCATCTGCGCCCAGGCGATCTGCCCGCCCTTGATAATTAGCTCGGGCTTAGCCCCGAAGAACGCGGGCTTCCAGAGCACCAGGTCCGCGAGCTTGCCGACCTCGACGCTGCCGATGAGGTGCGACATACCGTGCGCGATCGCCGGGTTGATCGTGTACTTCGCAACGAAGCGCTTGATGCGGAAGTTGTCGGAATCGGTATCTCCCGAGATGCGCCCGCGTTGATCTTTCATTTTCGAAGCCGTCTGCCACGTCCGCGTGATGACCTCTCCGACGCGGCCCATCGCCTGGGCGTCGCTGCCCATGATGCTCAACGCCCCGAGGTCGTGCAGGATGTCCTCGGCCGCGATGGTCTCGCCGCGGATGCGGCTCTCGGCAAACGCGATGTCCTCGGGCAGGTTCTTGTCGAGGTGGTGGCACACCATGAGCATGTCCAGGTGCTCATCCAGCGTGTTGACCGTGTACGGCCGCGTCGGGTTGGTCGAGCTCGGCAGCACGTTGGCGAGGCCGCACACCTTGATGATGTCCGGCGCGTGGCCGCCGCCGGCCCCCTCGGTGTGATACGTGTGGATCGTGCGTCCCCTGAACGCGGCGATGCTGTCCTCGACGAAGCCCGACTCGTTGAGCGTATCGGTGTGGATGCAAACCTGTACGTCGAGATCGTCAGCGACGCCGAGGCAGCAGTCGATGGCCGCGGGCGTCGTGCCCCAATCCTCGTGGAGCTTGAAACCCAAGGCCCCCGCAGTAATTTGCTCGCGCAGCCCGGCGGGCAGCGACGTGTTGCCCTTGCCCAGGAACCCGAAGTTCAGCGGCAACCCATCGACCGCGCGGAGCATCATCTCGATGTTCCGCGGCCCGGGGGTACAGGTGGTGGCGCAGGTCCCCGTGGCCGGGCCGGTGCCACCGCCGAGCAGTGTCGTCACGCCCGACGCGATGGCCTCGTCGGCGAGCTGCGGGCAGATGAAATGCACGTGCGTATCGATGCCGCCGGCGGTGAGGATGTGCCCCTCACCGGCGATGGCCTCGGTGCCGACGCCGACGATCATGCCGTCGCTGACCCCGTGCATCACGTCGGGGTTGCCCGCCTTGCCGATGCCGCGGATCATCCCGTCCTTGATGCCCACGTCGGCCTTGTAGATGCCGGTGTGGTCGACGATCAGGGCGTTGGTGATGACCGCGTCGAGGTGCTCGGCAACATCTCCACCCGCCATCTGGCCCATGCCTTCCCGCAGGACTTTCCCGCCGCCGAACTTGCACTCGTCGCCGTAGGCGGTGAGGTCACGTTCGACCCGCAGTTGCAAACTCGTGTCGCCCAAACGCAGCAGGTCCCCGGTGGTGGGGCCAAACATCTGGGCGTAGGCGTCCCGGTTCATACGGTGGGGCATGGCGGCTCCTTGTGAAACACAGAGGCACAGAGAAGCAGACACCAATGAAGGTGCACTACATGACCATGCGGTTAACACCATCTTTAAGCACGGATGTGTAGAAGTTGAGGAGTAAGCCGGTGCGGTAGCCGCCAAGGCGGAGGTACGTCATGAGCTGCGCCTCGTGCACTGGAAGAAGCCTATCCACCGTCTTCAACTTAAGAACGAGTGACCGGTTTACGAGCAGGTCGATACGGAAGCCGGCGTCAAGATCGACCCGCTTGTAGCGGATCGGCAGCGACATCTGACGCTCGACAGCCAATCCGGCCTCGCTGAGTTCCCAAGCAAGACAAGCCTTGTACACCGACTCCAGGAGACCCGGCCCCAAATGCCGATGCACCTCAATGGCGCACCCGATCACACGATCCGTCAGCGGGTCTCTCTGTGTCTCTGTGCCTCTGTGTTTCATCCCCTGCTCTTTTTGACGACGACGTACGATACGAGCCCGGCGACCGCGACGCCGACGGCCGCGGCGAGCCAGAGGTAATGGTGCCATTCGCCGCCGATGACGTAGCTGTGGTCGTGGCCAGCGTGGGCGAGGAGGGTGATGTCGGTCATGACGGTCTTTCTATAGGAAAAGGGTGCAACAACTCAAACGTTGCCGAAACGACGGGTTTCGACGGCTTCAAGAAAACGGGTGCGGTTCTTGTCAGTGACCTCGCCGTCGGCGAGGGCGTTGCCGCCGCGGATGACGCGCCGCCCGGCGATGTCGACGAGGGTGACGGTGCGGGTCTCGCCCGGCTCGAAGCGGACGGCGGTGCCGGCGGGGATGTCCAGCCGCTTGCCGTACGCCCCGCCGCGGTCGAACCGCAGGGCGCGGTTCGTCTCGCCGAAGTGGTAGTGGCTGCCGACCTGGATCGGCCGATCGCCGAGGTTGGTCACCTCCAGCGTCGCCGTCTCGCGGCCCTCGTTCAGCGTAATGTCGCCGTCGCCGACGGTCACGTTGCCGGGAGCGGGCTCGTCGGGCAGGCCCTTGAAGTCGGCGACATCGGGGACGGGGAGGAAGCTGCCGTAGAGCGCGAGCTCGAGGTTGCCGTTGTCGGTGACGATGGGGTCGTGGACGGTGACGAGCTTGGTGCCGTCGGGGAAAGTCGCCTCGACCTGCACGTCGTGGAGCATCTGCGGGACGCCCGGCATGACCTGCCGCCAGCCGAGCAGCGTCCGGCCGAGGTCCATGCACTCGGCGACGCGCTTGCCGTCGCGGATCAGCTCCATCACGACGGTGGCGATCAGCGCGACGGTCTCGGGGTGGTTGAGCCGGGTGCCGCGGGCGAGGCGTTTTTGCGCGAGGAAGCCCGCCTGGTGGAGGGTGAGCTTCTCGAGTTCGCGGGGGGTGAGGTGCATGTGGTAGGCGCTAGGCGCTAGCTGCTAGGCGCTAGCAAGACGCAAGCGGCGGGGTGGTGCTTTGCAGGAGCGTGAGGGAGTTGAGGTGGTTTTGTAGGAAGGTGGTCGCGGCTTCGGGGCTTTCGGTGGCGAGGCGGAGTTGGCCGCCGAAGGGGGTGGGGCTGAAGCTTAGCGTGATCGGGTCGGCGCGGTCCAGCGGGGTGGCTTCTATGTAGCCTAGTAGCGAGGCAACGATGGGGGCGGCGGCGGGGCCGACGAGCAGGAGGTTCATATAGACGGTGAAGCGGCCGACGGTGAGGGGGCCGGTAAGCGGGCCATGGGCTGAGTCGAGGGACAGCGCGTCGTACACGATCTCGCGGCCGTCGAGCGTGACGACATTGCGGGAGCGGTAGCGGTGGAACACCCACCGCTCGCCCCGGGCGGCGCGGCCGGCGGTGAAGGCGTCAAGCAACACCAGCGAGGCGTCGCCTTGCAACTCGAACCGCTGGTCCTGCACGTAATCGGCGTCGGCGTAACACGTCACGGGGTCCGGCAGCACCGCCAGCGTTGCGCCGTCGGCGACGGTCGCGCGCATCAAGTGCGACGCGTTGCGGCCGGCGTGGCGGTGAAACACCTTGGTCGGGGCCTGCGTCCGCAGCGTCAAGGCCGCGCCGGGCCCGACGGTGACGTCGAGCGAAACGTCGTCGCCAGCGACGAGCCCGCCGCCGTAGGTGCTGGTGTAGACGGTGACCGGGTCGCGGGTCTGGCGTGGCGCGATCAACTTAAGCGGCGCGGTGGCACGGCAGCGGGTCAATGCGGACCGTCCCGCAACCCGCTCGACCAGGATCGTGCCGGTGGCGTCGCGACCACGCAAGCGGAAGGTATCGGTTGCCGGAGCGAAGGCGGGAACCGCAGATTGCGCAGATTTCGCAGATTCAAGAGAGAGAGCAGGCATCTTAAAGTCTTACTTTCCTAATCGGCGTCATCTGCGAGATCTGCGGTTTCTGCCTTTTTCTTTTCTGCTCCTCTGTGCCTCTGTGTTTCAACCCGCCCGCCTCACACGCTTAGATGCTCCCGCACCACCTCCGGGGTGAGGCCGTCGGCTCCCGTTTCGGCGACGACCCGGCCGCGGTTCATGAGGTACACCCGGTCGCCGAACTCTCGCACGAAGTCGGCGTACTGCTCGACGAGGACGACGGTCATGCCCGCCTCGGCGATGAGTTGGCGCAGGACGTGGCCGATCTGCTGGATGATGTTGGGCTGGATGCCTTCGGTCGGCTCGTCGAGCAGCATGACCTTCGGGTTGCCGACCATGGCGCGGGCGATAGCAAGCTGTTGTTGCTGGCCGCCGGAGAGGTCGCCGCCCTTGCGGTGCAGGAAGTCGCGGAGGATGGGGAACGGCTCGTAGATCTTGTCCGGGATCTTTTTCGCCCCGTCGGTCCGGGCTTGGAGGCCGACGCGAAGGTTCTCCTCGACCGTGAGTTTGGGGAAGATCATCCGCCCCTGCGGCACCAGGGCGATGCCGGCCTTCGCCCGCTTGGGGGCGGCGTCGCCGCTGATGTCCTTGCCATCGAGCGTCACCGTCCCGCTGCCGCGGAGGAGGCCCATGATGTTGCGCATGAGGGTCGTCTTGCCCACGCCGTTGCGTCCCATGACGCAGGTCATCTGGCCCGTGGGGAAGGTCATGTCGACGTCGGTGAGCGCCTGGACGCCGCCGTAGGCGAAGTTGAGGTTTTGGAGGATCAGCATGCGGAGGGTTCCGATGAAGCGTCGCGGCTTTGCCGCGCGGTGTTGTCCATCGTGAGGAGACGGCGCGGCAAAGCCGCGTCGCTTCATGGTTAGCGGCCGAGGTACGCCTCAATCACGTCTTCGTTGGCCTGCACCTCGTCGAGCGATCCCTCGGCGAGGACCCTGCCCTCGTTGAGGACCGTCACGCGGCTGTCGAGGAGGCGGACGAACTCCATGTCGTGCTCGATGCAGATGAGGGTGTGGTCCTGTCTGAGCTCGAGCAGGAGCTCGGCGGTAAGGGCAGTCTCGGAGTCGGTGAGGCCGGCGGCGGGCTCGTCGACGAGGAGGAGCTTGGGGCCGGCGAGGATGAGGGAGCTGATGGCGAGCCACTGGCGCTGGCCGTGGGAGAGGTTTCGCGCCAGCGTGTCGCGGTCGTCGAGGAGGCGGACGCGGCGGAGGAGGGCGGCGATGCGGTCCCGGGTGGGGGCGTCGGCGCGGCCGCCGGTGTCCTTGAAGTTGCGCAGGGCGCGGACCAGGGCGAGGCCGCCGCGGCCCTGCATCCGCGGGTCGAGGGTGCGGAGGTGGTCTTTGGTGCCGACGTTGCGGGACTCGCCGGGGAGGGCGAGGAGCATGTTGTCCCAGACCGAGAGGGAGTCGAAGACGTTGGGGACCTGGAACTTGCGGCCGACGCCGCGCTGGGCGATGGTGGTTTCGGAGAGGCCGGTGACGTCGTGGCGGTCGAAGTAGACGGTGCCGGTGGCGGGGCGGGTCATGCCGGAGATGACGTCGCACATGGTGGTTTTGCCCGCGCCGTTGGGCCCGACAACGACGCGGAGCTCGCGGTGCCCGACGCCGAGGTCGGCGATGTCGAGGGCGGTGAAGCCGTCGAAGACGGCGGTGACGTCCTGGAGGTAGAGGAGGTAGCGCTCGCTCCAGAGTTGGGAATGGCGGGGGCCCTCGGCGGGGTAGTCGTGCTGGCGGGGGTGGGTGAGGAGGGCGGAGTGGGTCATGTTGCACCTGCCGGTGAGATTAAAACACAGAGGCACAGAGGCACAGAGGCACAGAGAAAGGCAGGAACCGCAGATTTCGCAGATGACGCAGATGGGGGATATTGGAGAATGAAGTTAAGTCGATCATCCAATTCAATCTGCGAAATCTGCGCAATCTGCGGTTCCCGCTTCTGCCTCGTTCGGCGTCTCTGTGCCTCTGTGTTTCAATCTCGTTGCTCACGCCGCGCCGCCTTTGAGGGGGATGGCTCGGACGGGGCGTTCGGTGGTGGGGCGGTGGGGGGTGAGGGCGCGGGTGAGGAGGGTGGGGAGGCTCATCAGGCCACCCGGGAGCAGGAGCGGGACGAGGATGAAGAGGAGCCCGAGCACGATCATCCACGACTCGGCGGACCAGGCGAAGGCGAGCCAGCCGCGGGCGAAGTCGGTGGGGACGGCGGCGACGGCGTCGGTGTACCAGCCGGGCGCGCCGGAGGTGAGGGTGTCGTAGAGGAGGCTGACGGCGACGGCACCAATGACGGGTCCCCAGAGGGTGGCGCGGCCGCCGACGGCGACCCAGACGACGACCATGATGGAGGCGAGGGGGGCGATCTGCTGCGGGGTGATGATGCCTTTTTGCGGGGCGTAGAGCATGCCGCCGATGCCCGCGAAGACACCGGCGAGGGCGAAGACCAATGCTTTATAAACCCAGGTGTTGTAGCCGGCGAAGCGGAGGCGGGTCTCGTCGTCGCGGATGGCGACCAGGACGCGGCCGAAGCGGGAGTGGACCAGCAGCTTGGCCAGGGTGAAGACGACGGCAAGGGTGAGGAACGAGGCGATGTAGAGCCAGAAGCGGGTGTTTTCGAAGGGGTCGGCGTCGGGCGCGGGGCTGATGGGGTATCCGAGGATGTGGGTGAAGTTGGTCAGGCCGTTGGTCCCGCCGAGCTTGATGTCATTTTTTTGGAACACGAGCCAGAAGGCGACGCAGATGGCCTGGGTGAGGATGGCGAAGTAGACGCCGCGGACGCGCGACTTGAAGGTGAGCACGCCGATGAGGAGGGCGAGGAGCCCGGGGATTAACATGCCGAGGAAGACGGCGAGGGGGAAGGGGTCGAAGAAGGCGAGGAACCAGGGCGGTTTCGCTTCGCCGACGCCGGACATGACGACGAAGAGTGCGGCGGGGATGTCGTTGTTCGCGCCGGCCATCGGGCCGTGGTTGACGAGGTAGAGGCCCATGGCGTATCCGCCGAGGGCGAAGAAGAGGAACTGGCAGAGGGACAGGACGCCGAGGTACCCCCAGAGCAGGTCGAGGCCGATGGCGCAGATGGCGAAGGTGAGGATGTAGCCGAGCTTGTTGACAAAGCCGGGGGAGAGGTGCCCGGTGCCGTAGAGGAGCGGGACGACGACGAGGCCGAGGAGGACGAGGGCCGACCCGAGGATGAGGTCGGTACGCCAGCGGTGGGGGGCGGTGAAGGGCGCTTCGTTGGCGGTGGCCTGGGAGGCGGCGCGGCCCTTGTCGGGGAAGAGCCCGCCGGGGCGTCGGGTGATGAAGAGGACGACGGCAACGAGGACGGTGACCCAGGACCAGGTGGAGTCGAAGAAGGCAACCGGCATGAAGTCGAGCTTGATGGGCTCGAGGAACTTGTTGAGGAAGCCCAGCGACAGGCCGGAGATGACGACGCCGAGGACTTTGCCCACGCCGCCGACGACGGTGACGAGGAAGGCCTCGACGATGTAGTTTTGGCCCATGCCGGGGGTGGGGTTGGTGATGAGGATGAGGCCGTAGCCCGCGAGGCCGGCGACACCCGCGCCGAAGGCGAAGGTGAACATGTCGACGCGTCGGGTGTTGACGCCGAGGCTCCGGGCCATGTCGCGGTTTTGGACCGTGGCGCGGATCATGAGGCCCATCCTGGTGAAGCGAAAGAGCAGCAACGTGCCGACGACGCAGAAGGCGGTGAGGGCGAGGAGGAAGAGGCGGTTGTAGGCGAGGGTGACGTCGGGCATGACCTCCCAGCCGCCGGCGAACCAGGTGGGGGTGGCCATGCCGAGGTTGTCGCCCTTCCAGAGGCGGACGAGCTGGATGAGGATGAACGACACGCCGATGGTGGCGAGGAGCGAGTCGAGGGGCCTCTTATATAGATGGCGCACGACGGTGACTTCGGTGAGCCAGCCGACGGCGGCGGCGGCGAGGAAGGACAGGGGGAAGGCGACGACGAAGGTCCAGTTGGCGTCCATCGGCCGGGGCCAGACGGGGAGGAAGGGCACGAGGACGCCGCCGCTGAAGTAGGTCCAGGTGGCCCAGGTGGTGACGGCCCCGATCATGAGCATCTCGCCGTGGGCCATGTTGATCACGCCCATGAGGCCGAAGGTGATGGCGAGGCCCAGGGCGAGGAGGACGAGGATGGACCCGGCCGAGAGGCCGAAGAAGGCGTTCTTGATCCAGTTGGTGACGGTGATGTGGCGGTCGATCTGGTCGACGGAGGTTTGCGCGGCGGCGAGGTGGTCGGGCGAAGCGGTCTCGGCGCGGAGGAGGTCCTGGAGCGGGCCTTTGGCGCGGATGCTTTTGGCGGTGCCGAGGTGTTGGATGGCGGCCAGTTGCTCGTCGGGGGTGGCGTCGGGGTCGCTGTTGGTGGCGCGGATGAGGGCGACGGACTCGGCGGCGGCGCGGCGGACACGGGGGTCGGGGTCGTCGTTGGCGAGCGAGAGCAGGGCGGGAAGGGCGTCGGCCTTCTGCTTGTTGCCGAGGTCGATCGCGGCGTTGAGGCGGGCGGCGGGGTCGTCGACCTCGAGGGCCATGAGCGAGAGGCGGGTCTGCAGGAGGCGGCGGACGCTGCGGTTGCCGCCGAAGCGTTGGAGGTTGGCGGCGAGGACGGTCGCGGGTTTGCCGTCGATGGTGAGGCGGTCTGATTCGGCAAGGGGGTCGTAGAGATCGGCGGTTGATTGCCCGTCAGCATCAGTGCCGTACGAGGCGAGGGGCACCCAGACGTAGCGGCCGTTGTAGACCTGCAGCTCGTTGAGCATGAGCCGGTCGAAGAGGCGCAGGACGCGGACGTCTTTGAGGGCGATGAGCTGTTCGACGGCGTCGGGGCCGAGCTTGCCGCTGTCGAGGTCGGGGACGAGGGCGAGGATCACGGCGCGGCCGGGGTTCTCGGCTTCTTCAAGCGTGGCCGCGGTCGTCGTCCAGTGGGGCGAGGGCGGGCTCGTCGGTGACTCGTTAGGGCTTCGTCGGAGGGCGCGACGGGGTCGGCGGCTTTTTCGCTTTTCGCGCCGGGCGGCGGGCCGATGGTCATCTGGGCCGCGGCGGGGAACACGGCTGCGGCCCAAACTGTGAGGAAGGCGAGGAGGGCGGTGAAGCGTGGGCGTGGTCGTGGAACCATGGCGGAGCGCTGGGTGGCCGGGGCTAATGCTTTGGGAAGCTCCGGAAGGGCTATTGCACCCTGAAGCTTTCGGCGTCCGTTCCGGGCACCGCCGAGCCTCTGCCCCGGGCACCCGGCGTGTAAGAGACGCTCCACGCTTCCCAATGGCACTTCTTCGCAGCCCGCTAAGAGCTTGTTCCACAGCCCGCTAAACCGCAAGCGACGGGCAGTTCGCCGCGGGTAGGGCGAGCACTCTCGCTATTTACTGTTAGCCGAAGCCCCGCCCGCGGCGTCAACCGGGGGCGGGGGAGGTTCGTGAAGCGGGATTACTCGATACCGTCGGGCCCGCCGGGGGTGACGGGGGTGTTGCCCCGGCCGCCGCCGATGCCGACGTTCTCGATCGTCTCGGTCCCCTCGGCCGCTTCCTTCTTCTCCATGACCATCGCCTTGGCTTGGTCGTTGCCGCCGGTGGGGGCGGGGATCTGGTCTTCCTTGCCGTCCCACAGCAGTTCGCTGTACGAATCGGGTTCGACGAGGCCGTCGGACTGGTAGACGATGTCGAACTGCCCGTCGGCGCGGATCTCGCCGATGTACACCGGCTTGTAGGTGTGCTGGTTGTACTCGTGCATCTTCTTCGCGCCGCCGGGCGCGTTGAACTCCATGCCGTAGACCTGTTCACGGACCTTGTCGACATCGAAGCTGCCGGCCTTAACCGCGGCGTTGGCCCAGACGTAGACGCCGTAGTACGCCGCCTCGATCGGGTCGTCCGTCACGCGGTTCATCCCGCCGGGCAGGTTGTTCTCGGCCGCGTACTCCTTAAACCGCTGCACGAACGCCTCGTTCTCCGGCGTGTCGATGCTCTGAAAGTAGTTCCAAGCCGCGAGGTGGCCGACCAGCTTGCTCGTGTCCATCGCCCGCAGCTCGTCCTCGGCAACCGAGAAAGCGATGATCGGCACGTCGTCGGACGTCAGGCCCTGGTTGGCGAACTCGGTGTAGAACGGCACGTTGGAGTCGCCGTTGATGGTGGAAAGCACCACCGCATCACCCGACGCGCCGAAGTTCTTGATCTCCGAGACGATCGTCTGGTAGTCCTGGTGGTTGAAGGGGGTGTAGACCTCCTTGATGTTCGCTTCGGGCACGCCCTGTTTCAGGAGGTAGGCCTTCAGCACCTTGTTGGCGGTGCGGGGGAAGACGTAGTCGGTGCCGAGGAGGTAGAACTTTTTCGCCCCGAGCTCGTCGATGGCGTACTCGGCGGCGGGGACGAGCTGCTGGTTCGGGCTCGCGGCGGTGTAGAAGACGTTGAGCGACTGCTCCTCACCCTCGTACTGCACGGGGTAGAACAGCAGCGCGTTGTACTCCTCGATCACGGGCAGGACCGACTTGCGGCTGACCGAGGTCCAGCAGCCGAAGATGACCTTGACCTGGTCCTCGGTGATGAGCTGCTTGGCCTTCTCGGCGAAGAGGGGCCAGTCGGAGGCGGGGTCGACCACGACGGGGTTGATGGTGTAGGTCGTCCCGCCGACGGGGAGGCCCCCGGCCTCGTTGATCTCCTCGACGGCCATGAGGACGGCGTCGCGGAGGGAGGTCTCGGAGATGGCCATGGTGCCCGAGAGGGAGTGGAGGACGCCAACCTTGACCTCCTCGGCGTGGGCGGCGGTCATCAGGCCGGTGCCCGCGACGATCGCGGCCGCCGCGGTAAGGCGTTTGAGGATACGGTTCATCTGACGCATGGGGTCACCTCTTGAGATGGGGGAAGCCGGTGAGCAGGCCGGGCGGGAGAAGCCCGCGGCGTGGCGTTAGCCACGCCGCAGGGTTGGAGGTTCAAGGATCAGAACGCGAGGCTGAGGCCGACGTTGTAGACGAGGATGCTGTCGTCGGGGTTGGCGTAGACGTCTTCCTCGGTGTAGTAGTAGGTGATCCCGGCGTTAGCGGCCCACTCGCCGTACTGCGTGTCGATGGGCAGGGGGATGCTGATGGCCGCGCCGACCGAGACGTAGGCGAAGCCGTCGTCGAGGCCGGGCCCGAAGTATTCCTCATCGAAGAGGTAGGCGACGGAGATCGGGATGGCCACCGCGAGTTCGAGGTCTGCGGACTCGAAGACGGTGACCGAGGGCTCGACGCCGACGACGACGATGGTGCCTTCTTCGAGGCCGTCGCCCGAGACGCGGTTGTGGACGATGACCGAGGGTGAGAGGCTGAAGTCCTCGGAGATGAGGCCGGTATCGTCGAAGCCGACGCTGATGTCGAGGATGTCCTCGGTCTGCCCGCCGTAGAGCCACTCCTGGTAGGTGACGCCGAAGGTAAACTTGTCGAGGGCGATGCCGGCCCCGAAGTAGACGTCGACTTCCTGCAGGTCGCCGCCGATGCTCGACGGGGCGTTATCGTTGACGTCCCACCAGGTGCCGACGGTGAAGCTGATCACGTCGTTGACGGCGATGGAGACCTCGGCATACGGGTTGAAGGTTGGGGAGCCGGAGAAGGCTTCGCCTTCGTTCCAGATGTCGTCGCCGTAGGAGATGAAGTGGGTGAAGAAGTCGGCCCCGACAACGGCGGAGACGCTGTCGCCGGTGGCGTCTTCTTCGAGCGGCTCGGCGGGAGAGACCGCCTGTGAGGGCTCGAGGTCGTCGAGCATCTGCTGGGCCGAGGCCAACGGCACGGCGGCCAGGGCGCAGACGGTAGAGGCCCCGAGGGCCGCCGACAGGGAACGAGGCTTAAAGGTACAACCCATGAATGCTTCTCCTAAAGCAGGAAAGGGTGAATGGTGCACCGGCCTACGGGGCTGGGGTGCGGTCAGTTCGGCAATATGGCAGATGCCCAACGGCTTGTAAAGCAGTTCATCAAAATTTTTTTAGATGCGTCTTTCCGCTACTCGCTCGCGATCTGGTGACCGCTACGTGCACATGGAGCAATTGCGTCGTCGGCAGTTTAAGCATGTCGCGCAAAGCTTGCGTAGTTTGTGGGCATGTCAAGCAATCTGCAGCGGACTCTGGCGGATTGGATGCAGGGGATCACCTCCGCCTGCGGGTCGCGGTACGCTGATCATGATGGAAGCCGATGCTCATTGGCTGCTGTGGCAGTTGGCGGATTCGGCGTTCCCGCTGGGGGGCTTTGCTCACTCGGCGGGGCTGGAGGCGGCGGTGCAGCAGGGGCTGGTCGAGCGGACGGATCATGGAGCGGCGGCGGCATTGGGTCAGTTGATACGACGGGCGGCGTTTGGGGACCTGCCGCTGGTGAACGCGGTGTTGGCCGATCCGGATCAGCTCGATGCGGTGCAGCGGCGGGCGGGGGCGATGCTGTTGAATCCGGTGGCGCGACGGGCGAGCCTGGCCCAGGGGCAGGCGCTGATCCGGGTCGCGGCCGGGGCGTTTCCGAGCGTCGGGGCACCGCCGCCCCAGAGGGACGGGCCGCTGCACTTCGCCCCCGCGTTCGGCTGGCTGATGCACCGGCTGAGGGCCGAGCCCGACGCGGCGCGGAGGTTGTTCCTGTATATCACGGCCCGCGCCGGCGTTTCCGCCGCCATCCGCCTCAACCTCACCGGGCCCCTCGCCGGGCAGGCCCTGCTACACCGGGTCGGCCCGGAGGTTGATCGCCTCGCCACCGCCGCCGCTACCCTCGGCCTTGACGACGCCACCTCGACCTGCCCGCTCCTCGACCTCGCCCACGCTAACCACGACCGCCTCTACTCCCGGCTGTTCCAGAGCTAGCCCGGTGCCCCGCACCGCCTGAGACCCGTACGATCCCAGCCGCCAGCCGCCAGCCGCCAGCCGCCAGCCGCCAGCCGCCAGCCGCCAGCCGCCAGCCGCCAGCTTTTGTCCCCGATAACCTAACCCCCGCCATGCACCTTCACGCCGACCACCCCCACCCCGACCACCCCGGCCACTACCACCAGCGCCCCGGCGTCCTCACCGGCCGCGATTTTGCCCAACGCGCCTTCACCGTCGGCATCGGCGGGCCCGTCGGGTCGGGCAAGACCGCCCTGGTCCTCAAGCTGTGCGATGCGCTCCGCGACTCGCTCTCGCTCGCCGTGGTCACCAACGACATCTTCACCCGTGAGGACACCGAGTTCCTCGTCCGCCAGCACGCCCTGCCGCCCGAGCGGATCCGGGCCGTCGAGACCGGCGGCTGCCCGCACACCGCGATCCGCGAGGACATCACCCCCAACCTCGCCGCGCTCGAGGCGTTGCACGGCGAGCACGGCCCCGACCTGCTGCTGTGCGAGTCGGGCGGCGACAACCTGGCCGCCGACTTCTCGCGTGAGCTTGCCGATTACACGGTCTACGTGATCGACGTGGCCGGGGGCGACAAGGTCCCGCGCAAGGGCGGGCCGGGCATCACGCAGTCGGACCTCTTGGTGATCAACAAGACGGACCTCGCCGAGGCGGTGGGGGCGGACCTTGACGTGATGGAGCGGGACGCCGCACGAATGCGCGGCGACGGCCCGACCGTCATGGCCGCCATCCGCCACGGCCGCGGCGTCGATACCGTCGCCGAGCACATCCTGCACGCCCGGGCCCACGCGCTGAACCTGCCCCACTGACCACGCCCGCACACCGCACCACGATCATCTCCCGCTTGCGGCATTGCCGTTGTTTCACAGCTCGGATCGCAGGTTCCCGGTGGGGCAGGCTGCCAGCCTGCCGTTGGCCCAAAGGGCCGAGTCCGCGGTCTCGACCTTCAAGCTGCGCCCGAAAGCAGGCTGGAAGCCTGCTCCACCAAACACCTTGTTCGGCTGTGAAACCAGCTTTCAGTACACCACTCGGTTTGATCGTCCCGCTGCAAATGCAGCCCAACCGTGAACCCGGCTCCACGCCCTGACGTACCAATCGCGCCGGCCGCGACGCCCGAACCGTGCGGCGTCTGACCCGGGAGCCGGCCCGCTCAAGCCGCATTTTTAGAAAGGACGCACCGTGCCCGACCACACCCCCAGCCGCTGGAAACTCATCCCCGCCGTCGCCCTCACCGCCGGTGCCGTCGCCTTCGGCGGCAGCCGCCTCTACGCCGAGGCCTCCGCCACCCAGCCCGCGCCCCCGCAAGCCACGGCACCGCGGGCCGGTGGCCACGACGCGGAAGCCAACCGCCGGGCCCCCGCGTTCCTCGGCGTCGCCGTCGCCGAGTCCCCCGCCGCCGACCCGCAGCGCCTCTCGCCCGTCCTCGTCGTCAGCGATGTCCACCCCGGCTCCCCCGCGGACGAGGCCGGCGTCCGGCCCGGCGACGTCCTGCTCAAGCTCGACGATCAGACCCTCGTTGCCGCCGTCCAGCTCGCCCGCCTCGTCCAGGACCGCGAGCCCGGCAGCAAGGCCTCCCTCACCGTCGAGCGTGACGGCGACACCCAAACCCTCGACGCCACCCTCGCCCCCCGGCCGCAGGGCCTCGCCCGCATCGACCAGCCCGCGGCTGGCCAAGAGATGCCCCAGAACTTCCGCATGATCCCCGTCGAGCCGTTCGGCGATCCCGGTGCTCTTGGCGGAGCCAGACCGGTTGATATGGAACAGATGTTCCGCGAGATGGAGGCCCGCATGCAGGAGATGCGCCAGCGCCTGCAGATCGTCCCGCAGTTCCGCATGGACCCGAACCAGCTCGCCCCCGGCGGCCCTGAAGGTCAGCCCGAGGGCAGCGTCTCGGTCCTCACCCACTCCGACGGCAAGCTCACCGTCACCCTCACCACCACCGCGGAGGGCCGCCGCCTCAAGGCCGTGAACCACACGGGCAAGGTGCTGTTCGAGGGCCCGATCGACACCGATGAGCAGATGAAGGCCGTACCCGACGACGTGCGTGAACTGCTGCCCGAGAACCTGCCCGCCGCGCCGCCGCGGGCCGCCCCGCTCCACGCGGCGTGACCCGCTCGCCCCTGCATCTATATGTAGACACACTCCACCGCCGACCCGCCGCCCCCCGGCGCGGGTCGGCGGTATTTTCGCTCATTGACTACATCGGCGTGTCCCGCTTCAGCGGGACGCACGCTTACCGCTCAAGGTCCACCGGGCATCGCCCCGTTCCCGGTATAGTGATCGCATGAACCCACGCCTCGCCCCGTTGCTCATCGCCTGCCTGATCGTGCCCAGCCTCGCCGGGTGCAAGTCGGCGTACTACGCCGCGTGGGACAAGCTCGGCTACGCCAAGCGTGACCTGCTCGTCGACCAGGTGCAGGACGCGCGCAAGCAGCAGGCCGACACCAAGGAAACCTTCGCCAGCGCCCTCGACCAGTTCAAGGCCAGCTTCGATTTCGACGGCGGCGACATCGAGCGGGCCTACGACGAGCTCAGCGGCGAGTACGACGACATGGAGCGCGAGGCCGACCGCCTGCGGGCCGAGATCGACGAGGTGGAGGACATCGCCGACGACCTTTTTGACGAGTGGGAGGACGACATCGACGAGCAGACCAACGCCGACTACCGCCGTCTGATGAAGGACCAGCGTTCGGACACGCTCAAGGCGTATAAGCAGATGATCGGCAAGATGCATGAGGCGGAGTCGAAGATCGACCCGGTGCTCAACGCGTTCCAGGAGCGGACCCTGCTGCTCAAGAGCTCGCTCAACGCAAAGGCCATCGCCTCGCTGGAGACCACGTCGCAGGAGCTCATCGGCGACATCGAGAGCCTGATCCGCGAGATGAACGCGAGCATCGCCGAGGCCGACGAGTTCATCGCCGCGATGTCGCAGTAAAACGCAGCTTCACGATGAAGCGCCGCGGCTCCGCCGCGCTTGCTGCCGCCACGACACGACGTGCATATCGTTACATATGCCGTACCGCACGCCGCACCGCCCCGTCCCCGTCCCCGCCGCCGACCTCGATCTTCCCCCCGGCCTCACCCGCCGCGACGCGTTTCGGGTCGCCATCGGCACCGCGATCGCCACCGCCTTCCCCGCGTCGCTCCTCGCCGCCGACGCCCGCCGACAGGGCGTCCCCTACCGCAAGCTCGGCACCACCGGCGAGCTCGTCTCGCTCATCGGCGTCGGCGGGCACCACATCGGCCGCATGTCCGAGGACGACGCGGTCGCGCTCATCCGCTCCGCGCTCGACCGCGGCGTCAACTTCCTCGACAACTCCACCCACTACCACGGCGGCAAGTCCGAGACCGTCATGGGCAAGGCCCTCAAGGGCGGCTACCGCGACCGCGCGTTCGTCATGACCAAGATCGACGGCCGCGACAAAAAGTCCGCCGCCGAGCAGATCGACGCCTCGCTCAAGCGGCTGGACCTCAACCACATCGACCTCCTGCAGATGCACGAGATTATCCGGCCCGAGGACCCGCGGTGGAGCTTCGACAAGGGCGGGATGGCCGCGATGCTCGAGGCGAAACAGGCCGGCAAGGTCCGCTTTCTCGGGTTCACCGGGCACAAGAGCCCGGACATCCACCTGTCGATGCTCGCCGCGTGCCGGGAGCACGACTACCCGCTCGACACGGTGCAGCTCCCGCTGAACGTGATGGATGCGCACTTCCACAGCTTCGCCGACTTGGTGCTGCCCGTGCTGGTCGAGCGTGGCATCGCGCCGATCGCCATGAAGACCGTCGCCGCCGGGGCCATCGTGAAGTCCGACACGGTGAGCGTGGAGGAGTGCCTCCGCTACGCGTTCAACCTGCCCATCGCCACGGCCGTGATCGGCTGCGAGAAGATGCAGTACCTCGACGAGGCCATCGCGACCGCCACCGCCTTCGAGCCACTGAGTCAAAAAGAGGTCGCCGGCATCCTTGCAAAGACGCGGGACGCCTCCGCCGAGGGTGAGTACGAGCGATACAAGATCAGCCACGAGTTCGACGGCACCCACAAGAACCCTAAGTGGCTCGGCGACGTGCCCGAAGTGCTCGCCTGACCCGCCCGCCCCGGCGGAGCCCGCTTCAGCGGGCGTCCCCTCAAGCCTCCACCCACCCCGCCCCCACCGCACCCGTTTCATCCCACACGTACCGCGCCCGCCGGTGCCCCGTCGCCGCGAGGTGCAGCACGTCCATCTCCGCCACCGCCAGCCGCAGCACCGCAAAGTTGATCCGGCCCGCGGCGCTCTCCGCCCCGGTCGGCACCCGCCCCCGCAGGTGTCCGGGCAGGTTCACGTCCGACTGATCGGCAACCCCCCCGGGGGCCCGCGGCGCAAGGTAGCACCGCCGGCTGCTCAGCGATGAGGCCGCCCACGCCGCGTCCGCCACGGCGTCGTCCGTGTGCACCGACACGTCCCCGCTTACCCGCACCTGCAGCCGCCCCGGCCCGTCGTAGAAACACCAGCACGCCCCCGGCCTCGCCCGAAACGCCCCCACCTTCCTCGCCCGCACGTCCGTGTGACACCAAACCGCCCCCCCGCAAGCCCCACCCCCGCAAGCCCCACCCCCTCCGTTTCCCTCGCCCCCCGGCAACTCCACCCCCCGCAGCACCATCACCCGCGCCGTCGGCCGACCCGCTTCATCCACCCCCGCCAACGTTCCCACGTGGAACCCCGCCCTCGCCGTCGTCACCGCGTGCTGCAGGGCCCCCCACACCCCGCCCAACAGCCCGTCCAGCGTGTCCGCGTCCGTCGATGCCATGGTCTCAATCTACCACCCCCCGCCAAACACCACGCCCCTCCCCATTTCAGAGCGGCGGCTCAACTTCCCCGCCACAGCCGCGACGCTATGCGTCGCGGACCGCGTTGCGTAGCAACGCGGCTACTGGAGAAAATTGACATCGACCGCTCTAGCGGCGGCCGGCACAAACCACCCTATCTCCCGCAATCACCATCGACGCCCCTCTATACTAAGCGCTTCACCCCAACCGCTCCGTCTCCGACTAGGCCCTAGGCCCCAACCCCTAGCCCCTCCGCCATGCCCATCCCTCCCAAGAAAAAGCCCCGCGCCGCCCGCGACCCCGAGCCCGTCCTCCGCACCCCCGACGACCAGCTCTCCGCCGACGAGCACTTCAAGATCAACTCCAAGGGCGTCGTCGGCCCGCTCCCCGAACGCTACGCCGACCACGCCACCGCCGACCTCGACAAAGAAGCCGAGTTCCTTTCCAAGTCCCACGGCCTCTATCTCGAGTACAACCGCGCCAAGACCGGCCGCGAAAAGGACTGGATGTACATGGTCCGCGCCAGCGTCCCCGGCGGCGGCTCCTTTAACCAGAAGCAGTGGCAGGTCTTCGACGAAGCCGCCAACCTCTGCGACAACAACCCCTACGGCAACCCGTCCATCCGACTCACCACCCGCCAGAACATCCAGTACCACTGGCTCCTCAAGCCCCAGGTTGCCCAGCTCGTCCGCAACATCGCCACCACCGGCTTCTACACCCTCAACGGCTGCGGCGACAACGTCCGCAACGTCATGGGCTGCCCCCTCTCCAAGTTCTCCACCATCGAGGGTGCGAACGCCTTCGAGCTATCTCACCGGTACGGCGAATACTTCCGCCTCCCCGCCGCGCCGCACATCCAGGTGTTTGCCGTCGACCCCGCCAACTTCCCCGAAGGCGACGGGCCGAAGGAGGGCTACGACTACGGCCCGCGCCTGCTCAACCGCAAGTTCAAGATCGCGTTCAGTGCCGCCCACCGCGACCCCGACACCGGAGCGATCCGCTACGACAACTGCACCGAATGCCGCACCAACGAGGTCGGCATCGCCCCCATGGTCGAGGGCACCGGCTCCGATGCCAGGGTCGTGGCGTACCAAATCTGGATCGGCGGCGGGCAGGGCGAGAAGAAGGGCAAGCCCAGCTTCGCCACCCTCGGCCAGCCCTTCGGCATCGTCACCCCCGCCGAGCTGATGCCCACGCTGAAGGCGATCGTCGACGTGCACAAGGAGTGGGGCGACCGCAAGAACCGCGTCTGGGCCCGGATGAAGTACGTCGTCTGGAAGCAGGGCGTCGCCTGGTTCCGCGCTCAGGTGCGCCACGCCGGGGCGTCGTTCGACCTGCCGGACGAAGGCTTCACCCCCGGCCCCCGCGAGCTGCACCACGGCTGGACGAAGCAGGAGTCCAACGGCAAGTGGGCCTACGGCGCGTACATCGAGTGCGGCCGACTCGTCGACGACCAGTACATCAACCCGGATTTCCTCGGCGACAAGGGCAAAGAGGTCGCCCCCCATCTGGCACCGAGCAACCAGCCCGACGCCGAACGCACCGACGCCGAGGACGGGACCATGACCTCCCACGGGATGGCGGACATGCCCCGCCTCCGCTCGATGGTGACGAGCGCTTTAAACAAGTTCCCCGGCACCGAGGTGATGATCACCCCCAATCAGGACCTGCTGTTCACGAACCTCGACGAAGCCGCGAAGGAGGACTTTGTCGCCCACCTCGCCACCTTTGGCCACGGTTCCCGCCGGGGCAAGGCGTACTCGACGCTCCGCGTCCTCTCCGGGGCGTGCGTCGGCCTGCCCACCTGCCGGCTGTCGTACACCGACTCGGAGCAGTTCGAGCCCGAGCTCCTCGACACCCTCGAGGACCGCGGCTACGGCGACGTCGCCGAGTCCATCGGCATCACCGGCTGCGAACGCCAATGCTTCCGACCCGCCACCAAGACCCTCGGCTGGGTCGGCTCCGGCGGCGACAACTACGCCCTGAAACTCGGCGGCCACGAGGACGGCTCGACCCAGGGCCACTACCTCACCGACGGCGAGTCCCAGTTCCTCTCCGCCGTCCCCCGCGACCGCGTCGCCGACGTCTGCGCCGTGCTGTTCGACTGGTATCAGCAGGACCGTGAAACCGCCGAGGAAACCAGGAGCGCCAAGGAAGGCAACGGCGAGGGGTCGGTTCGAGATCCTCAATCAAGAAACAACCGTGAACCCATGGGTTCCTTCATCCACCGGCAGGGCTTCGACACCGTGATCGAGCGGCTCCGCGGCGACGACCGCACCGCGGACCTGCTCGACAAACGCAACCCCCCGATGGTGTTCGACCCGTACATCGAGGAAGCACTTGTGCCCGCTTGACGCCGTGCGGCGGTGGCCCGCTGTCGGACAGTCGAAGTGCCGCCCGCGCGGCGAGGACACCGCGGCTATCACTCAAGTTCCGATACCCCGAGGCCATATGGAGTCGCCGGGCTCCCGCCCCGCCGCAGGACCCGGGCGTCGAGGCGGGCGTTTGACCGGCGCGTCAAGGCCGGGGTCCGACGAGTTTGTGCTGGGTCAGGGCGAGGAGGTTGACGGCGAGGTCGGTAAAGATGGCACGGCCTTTGGTGAGCCAGGCGGCGGCGAAGGCCCAGACGGCGACCCACTCGAGCCAGAAGAGGAGGTTCACGCCGTTGCACCAGCGGGTCCACGCCGGGGGGAGCAGGAGGAGGTAGGCGCCCATGGCGGCCATGCTGAGGAGGATGGCGATGCCGCAGGCGCGGTAGATGAGGTTGCGTTGGGGCTGGTGGGGCTCTGAGTCGCCGCCGCGGCCGGTCCGGGTCGACACGGGGAAGTGCAGGAGCGCGTAGACGGTCATGGTGAGGAAGAACCCGCCGCCGCAGAGGGTGTGGAGGACGCCCAGAGCCGAGCGTTGGTGGAGCGGGTCGCTGCCGGGGTCGAGGGGGAACAGGGCGAGGCCCAGGGCGAAGGCGGCGGCGAGGTTGGCGGTGACGTTTTCGAGATGGTCGTGGCCGCGGTAGCAGAACAGCAGCGTGGCGATGCCGAACAGCAGGCCGACGAAGACATCGCGGAGGGGCGTGTGGACGTAGCTGCTGAGGTTGTCCTGGAACGGGATGCCGAAGGCGAGGTAGCCCACGGGCCCGAGGAGGACGGGCAGGAGCAGGCCGCAGACGCCGACCGCGCGGCGGAGCCCGACGTAGGAGAGGACCAGGGGGTGGGTCGACGCGGGAAGGCGGTGGAACACGCCGAGAGTTATAGAGGATGACGAACGGTTGCAGCACCCCGTTGGGACCGGCGAGTCCATCAGATCATCGCGGCGGGGATCGCGTTGCGTAGCAACGCGGCTACTGGAGAAAGTTCACAGTGATTGCTTTAACCGTGGCCGCTGAAGCGGCCCCCGCCGGGAACGCTGCACGGATCGACTACCGGAGCTCGTTGCGGTCGAGGTGTTCGGTGCGGCCGACGTCGGGGGTGGAGCCGGTGATGAGGCCCTTGGTGATCTCGTAGAGCTGGACGGGGCGGGAGTGGGTGGCTTTCATATAGATCACCGAGTGGGCATCGACACAGATGAGTGCGAGGCGGGGGTCGTCGGGGCCGCCGTCCTTCTGCCCGCCCTCGTCGGGGAACCAGGCTTTCCAGTCGCGTTGGTAGAGCTTGTGGAGGAGCCCGCGGTCCTGGGAAAGGGTGGCGTGGCCGCTGACCGAGACCCACTCCTTGGTCGAGTCGTTGTAGTAGCCGAGGGAGACGTGGGGGTCGGCCTCGAGCTCGTCGGTCTTGTGGGTTTCGATGGAAGTGACGAACCAGAGGTCGGCCCCGGGGACGTCGTCGCGGCCGGCCTGGGTGTCCATCGGCCGCGTGACGAGCATGCCGTCGGGCCGACGGGTGGTCATCATGGCGATCTCGATGTCGTCGATAAGGTCGTAGAGCTCGTCGAGCTTCTTGGCGGTGGGGGTGGGGGTGTCGGAGGTGGGGTTGGGTTCGGCGGGCATGGGGCAAGCTCGGGGCGGGGGGCGGGGGTGTTGGAGGGTAGGCGGCTGAGGGAGGGAGGGGGGATATCGAAAGTCAATGACGAATGACCAATGACCAATGACGAATGACGGATGACGGATGACGGATGACGAATGACGAACTGCGGCTTTTGGATGTTCGATGTCGGACCGCGGGTCGCGGATGATGCGGGATGAGGGGTTGGGTCAGGGGTCGACGGTTTGAACGAAGGGGGTGGCGGGGAGGGGGGCGTCGTTGGTCAGGTTGACGTCGGGGTGGTTGTCGTGGGCATAGCGGACGGTGGCGGGGGCGGGGTGGAAGGTGCCGTCGTTGCCGGCGAGGGTGACGGCCCGGGGGGGTTGGCCGTCGGCGGTGCGGAGGCCGTGGCCGGTGTGGTGGAAGGTGATGAGGACGCCGCGGGGGTCGTCGGGGTCGGCGTCGACGGCGGCGGGGGTAGGGCTGAGCGGCGCGTCGGGGCGGCCGTACACGTCGTGCAGCGCCGCAGAGGCGAGGCGTTGGCCGAGGGATTCTTTGTGGGCGGGGTGGATGTCGTTGGGGTTGCCGAGGTCGATGGCGACGGTGAGGGTGACGCCCGGCAGGTCGGCGGCGAGGCGGCGTTGGACCTCGCGGAACGCGGCCCAGTCGTCGGGGGTGTCGGCGTAGCCGGGGAGCTACACGACGAGGGCGGGGAGGGCGGGATCGCCGAAGCCGCGGCACCAGGCGGCGAGGAGGTGGGGGAACAGGTCGGCGTACTCGCCGGGCCGGGGGGCGTTGGACTCGCCCTGGTACCACACGACGCCGCGGAGGGCGAACGGCTGGAGGGGGTGGACCATGGCGTTGTAGAGGCGGGACGGGGCGAGGCGTCTGGCGCGGGAGGCGATGGTGGGGTGGTCGAGCCGGTTGCGGTTGTCGCGGAGGAACGCGTCGCAGCGGGAGCGGACGGCGGGGCCGAGGGAGCTGTCGTCGAGGGCGTCGGCGGGCATCCAGGCTTCGAGGATGGACCCGCCGTAGGCCGCTTGGAGGACGCCGACGGTTCGGCCGGTCTTGCGGTGCAGGGCGACGGCGAAGTGGTAGGCGACGGCGGAGTAGTTGCCGACGGAGGCCGGGTCGGCGACGACTTACGGCGCGTCGACGTGGTCGACGGGCTCTTCGGCCGAGCCGAGGTCGACGCGCATCATGCGGACTGCGGGGATAGGCCCGGCGGCGCGGACGGCGGGCCACTCGGCGCTCTTGCGGAGCGGGAGGTTCATGTTGCTCTGCCCGGTGCAGAGCCAGACCTCGCCGGAGAAGACGTCGGTGAGGGTGACGGCGGTCGTGCCGGTGGCCGTCAGGGTGAGCGGCCCGTCGGCGGCGGGCGGGAGCAGCTCGACCCGCCACCGCCCGGCGGCGTCGGCGGCGTCGTCGGTGGTCGCGTCGGCCAGCGTGACGGTCACGCGGGTCCCCGGGTCGTCCCAGCCCCAGACGCGGACGGGGCGGTCGTGCTGCACGACCATGTGGTCGGAGAACGGCGAGCCGAGCGTGAGCTCGGCGGCGGCGAGGGGGCCGGGATGCAGGAGCGCTACGAGAGCGATGTACACACGCGGCCGGGCACGGGTGGGTTCATGCGAGCATCGCCCTTTCACGGACTTCGGGTAGCGGGGCCAGTTCCTCGGCGGTGAAATCGTCGGGGCTCAGCGGGCGCAGCTTTTGGTCGGGGTCGGGGTAGCGGATCGCCGAGAGCAGCACGCGGGTGTAGGGGTGGCGGGGTTCGGCGAACACGGCCTCGGCGGGGCCGGCCTCGACGACGCGGCCGCGGTACATGACGATGATCCGGTCGCAGACCTCACGCACAACGCTCAGGTCGTGCGAGACGAAGAGGTAAGCCAAGCCCATGTCGCGCTGGAACTCTTTGAGCAGGTCGAGGACGCGGGCCTGGACGGTGACGTCGAGGGCGGAGACCGCCTCGTCGGCGACGACGAGGGCGGGGTGGAGGATCAGGGCCCGGGCGATGCCGATGCGTTGGCGCTGCCCGCCGGAGAAGGCGTGGGGGTAGCGGTCGAGGTGTTGCCGGCTCAGCCCGACGTGTTCGAGCATGGCGGCCGCCCGCTCGCGCCGCTCGGCCCGGCCGCAGAGGCGGTGGATGAGCAGCGGCTCGGTCACGAGCGCCTCGACGGTCATGCGGGGGTTGAGCGAGCTGAAGGGGTCTTGGAAGATCATCTGCATCCGCCGGCGGAGGGGGACCAGCTCGCGCGGGGTGAGTTCGGTAAGTTCGACGGTATGGCCGCCGTCGCGGAAGCGGGCGCTGCCGGAGGTGGGGGTGAGGGCTCGGAGGATGCAGCGGGCGAGGGTGGTCTTGCCGCTGCCCGACTTGTCGACGACGCCGAGCGTCTCGCCGCGGGCGAGGTCGAGGGACACGCGGTCGACAGCGACGAAGCGTCCGGTGCGGCGTCGCCAGCCGGGCAGTTGGGTGGTGAACACCTTGGTGAGGTCGCGGACCTCGAGCAGGGGCTTGACGGGGCGCGGCGGGGCAGTGGGGTCGGTGGCGGGGCCGGTCAGGCGGTGGCCCCCTGGCGGTGCGGGGTCGGGATGCTGTCGATGAGGGTCTGGGTGTAGGGGTGTTGCGGGTGGAGGATGACCTGTCGGACGGGGCCGGTCTCGACGATGCGGCCGAGCTGCATAACGGCGACGTCGTCGGCGACCTGGGCGACGACGCCGAGGTCGTGGGTGATGAACAGGACGCTGGTGTCGAACTCGCGTTTAAGCTCGTCGAGGAGGGCGAGGACCTGGGCCTGGACGGTGACGTCGAGGGCGGTGGTGGGCTCGTGGGCGATGATGAGTTCGGGCCGGGTGATGAGGGCCATGGCGATGACGACGCGTTGACGCATGCCGCCGGAGAGCTCCAAGGGGTACTGTTTCAGGCGGGCGTTGGCGTCGTGGAGGCCGACGCGGTCGAGCATGTCGGCGGCGGTCTGCTGCGCCTCGCTCCGGCTCACGCGGCGGTAGAGGCGGAGGGCCTCGGTGAGCTGGTTGCCGACGGTGTGGACCGGCGAGAGGGCGGTCATGGGCTCCTGAAAGATCATGGCGATGCGTCCGCCGCGGAGGCGGTAGAGCGCCTCGGCGTCGTCGGCGAGGCCGACGATCTAGACGGGCGGGTCGCCCTTGGGGAAGAAGGTGACGGTGCCGGCGGTGATGCGGCCGGGGGGCTGGGTGAGGCGGAGCACGGCGAAGCTGGTGACGGACTTGCCCGAGCCGGACTCGCCGACGAGGGCGAGGGTTCGGCCGCGGGGTAAGGTGAGGTCGATGCCCTTGACGGCGTGGGTCGTGCCGGTCATGGAGCGGAAGGCGACGGTGAGGCCGCGGACCTCCAGGACGTTGCGGTGCGGCGGGCCGGGGGCATGTGCGGGGGCGGGGCCGGTCATTACGGGTGATCGGCGTAGGGGTCGGCGGCGTCGCGGACGCCGTCGCCGAAGAAGTTGAACGCCAGGACGGCGAGGACGATGAAGACGACGGGCGCGAGGAGCCAGGGGTAGTAGCGGACGGCCATGACGTCGAGGCAGTCCTGCAGCATGAAGCCCCAGCTCACCACCGGCGGGCGGAGGCCCAGGCCCGGGAAACTCAGCGAGGTCTCGCCGAGGATCATCACCGGGATGGTGAGGGTGATGGCGACGACGATGTGGCTGGTAAAGCCCGGGACGAGGTGGCGGAAGAGCACGCGGCCGTGGCCCGCTCCGAGGAGGCGGGCGGCGACGGCGTAGTCCTCCTCGCGGAGCGAGAGGATCTTGCCGCGGACGACCCGCGCCAGGCCCGGCCAACTCAGCAGACTCAGGGCGATGGTGATGGCGAAAAACACGGTGACGAGCGACCAGTCCGGCGGGAACACCGCGCCCAGCGCGAGTCAGAGGGGGAGCTGCGGGAGGGAGCTGATGACCTCGATGACGCGTTGGATCAGGGTGTTGGTGCGTCCGCCGAGGTAACCCGAGACGCCGCCGATGGCGACGCCGAGGGCGAAGGTGATGGCGACGCCGATGAGCCCGATGGACAGGGAGATGCGCGAGCCGAGGACGATGCAGCTGAAGAGGTCGCGGCCGTAGCGGTCGCCGCCGAGGAGGAGGAAGGGCGGGAGGCCGACGTCGGCGTCAACGTCGGCGGCTCGCTCGTTCCAGGCGTCACGATCGACGCTCAGGAGCACGCGGTTCAACGGGATCAAGCCCCAAAGGCGGTACGGCCCGACGGGGGCGAGGAAGGTCAGCGGCACGACGCGGTCGGGGTGGTGGGTGTAGGTGCGGCGGAGGGTGACGGGGTCGATGTGTTGGACGAGCCGGGGCGCGTGAAGGCCGTGGGCGAAGGTCCAGCGGGGGTCTGGGGCGGGGCGTAGGCGTGATCAATGTGGTATCGCCCGGCGGGGTAGGGTGCGACGAACTCGGCGAACGCCGCGACAAGGTAACTCGCCGCGAGGACACCGACCGACGCGACGGCGAGGCGGTGTCGGAGGAAGCGGCGGAGCAAGAGTTGACGGGGCGACAAGGCGGCGGCCCCGGGAGTTGCCCCGGAAGTTCCCCCGGAAGGCCCCGCGGCATCGGCATCGGCATCGGCAGCGGGCGGCGCTTCGGGCGGACCGGGGGCCAGCGGCGGCGGCGGGCCGGTTGTTGGTGGGGCGGCCTCGGGCGGCGGGGGGGTCGACAGGCCGCTCATCGCGTCCCCCCGCCGAAGCGGACGCGGGTCGAGCGCGAGCAGGCGCAGGTCGCTGACGAGCGTACCGACGATGCCGAGCAGGCTCAGCAGCATGAGCAGCGACTCGGCGAGGTACATGTCCTCGCTCAGCAGCGTGGTGAGCATGAGCGGGCCGACGGTGGGCAGGCTCAGGACGATGGCGACGATCGCGCCGCCCGAGACGAGGTGGGGGAAGAGGTTGCCGATGCCGGAGATGAAGGGGTTCGGCGCGATGCGGAGGGGGTACTTGAGGACGAGGCGGGCGGGGCGGGGGCCCTTGGTGCGGGCGGTGGTGACGTACGGTTTGCGCAGCTCGTCGAGCAGGTTGGCACGCATGACGCGGATCATCCCGCCGGTCCCGCCGAGGCCGAGCACGACGATGGGGATCCAGATGTGCTTGAGCAGGTCGATCAGCTCCGCCCGGTCCCACTCGGGCTGTGCGGCGAACTCCGGCGAGAAGAGGCCCGACACGCCGATGATCGCCATGAGCACGAGCGCGATCAGGTCGCCCGACACCACGTCGAACTGCACGCGATCTATTTAAGGAAGCTGCCGCCCGCGGACGTCAACTGCGAAGTAGTACGGGTTGCGCACGAAAACGTACGGCGCGCCGCGATGTGTTGAACGTCTAACCCAAGGCCACAGCCGCGGGTGCTCGGGGTTGGTCCACTGCTTGAGCGAGCGGTATAACGCCGACGGGCTCGGCTGGCCAAGGCGGCGCGTCGCCGCGGCGATGAGGTCGGTGTTGCCGAGGGTCGGGTGGTACGGGCGGAGGTAGTGGGCGGGCGTGAGAAACAACTCGAACGCCAGGATCGACGCCAGCCGCTGAAGGAACAGGCCGTTGGGCGTGTCGAAGGCGATACGCAGGCGGATGTCGTCGAGCGGCTCGAGCGTCGCGTGGCGGCCCTCGTGGGTGAGCCACTCGGGGGGCCGACCCCCGCCGATCGTGGGGTCCATCACCTCGTTTTGCCACCAGTACATCGCGTCCGCCGTGGTGAACCGGTGCCCGTCGGACCAGCGGTGCCCGGGCCGCAGGTGCAGGATGAACGTGCGGGAACTATTAAGCACCTCGACCCGCGAGGCGACGTGCGGGACCAGCGGCTCGCCCCGCGGCGACCACCGCAGCGGCGTCGCCATCGCCAGCCGGTTGCCAGTCACCGCCACGTCCGACTCGGCGGTGGCCAGCCGCAGCCACGTCCCGCCGTACCGCCCCGGCTCGCCGCCCGCCGCCTCCTCCACCCCCCGCATCACCAGCGGCTCGGCCGGCACCCGCTCGGCGAGCGGCGGCAGCTCGCCCGCCTCCACCAGCGGCGCCAGCAGCGGCGGCCCAAGTCGGCCGACGGCATGCACACCGGCTCGGTTTCGCTCCTCTGGCCGCGGCGGGCCGGGCAGGACAACGGCATCGCCTGGGGCATGATGGAGGGCATTACCGTCGGGCTGGGGACGCGCGACCTCTCCCTGGGCGTGGGGTTTGCCGACGCCGCTGAGACGCCGTTCTTCGCCCGGAACTTCGACCGTGCCGATGGCCTCCTCGTCAGCGGGTATATGCCGCGGCCCCTGCTCAACCGCCTCCGCGGCAAGCCCGTGGTTTGGCTCGGGTCGCACGGCCCGACGAACTGGGGCGACCGCGTGCATTGTGCCAACATGCAGATCGGTCGCGACGGCGCGGGCTATCTGCACCGCCGCGGCTGCGGCCGGCTGATCTACGTCAACCTCGACCTGCCGCACCCCGCGTTCCACCAGCAAATGCTCGCCTTCTGCGATGAGGCGGATCGGCTTGGCCTGCCGCTGACTGTTATCGAACCCGCCGCCGTGGCCGGGGAGCACCCGCAGCAATCGAGCGGCCGCCACGCCGCCGACGCGGCCCGTCAACTCGCCGCGATGGACCTCGACGGGGCCGGCGTCTTCGTCGCCCGCGACCGCCACCTCGTGCCGCTCGACCGCGAGTGCCGCCGACTGGACTTCGACCTGACCCCCCGCCTTCCGGTCATCGCCTGCGACAACCAGGACACCTGCCTCACCGGCCTCACGCAGCGGCCCGCCACTTTCGACCTGCAGCCCAAACGCATCGACGCCCTCGCCGAAGAACGCCTCGCCGAACGCAGGCGCCACCCCGAGCGAGCCGGGCAGACCACCGTCCTCGTCCCGGCGTTGCTGGTCGAGCCCGCGGACGTCCGACCCGGCCCCGACCACCCGACGCCCCTTCACCCCGCTTAACCCGCTCTTCCCGGGCGGCCGTGTGGCCGCCCATCCCGCTCCCTGTCAAGTCCGACTTCATCAGGAGAACGCTTCATGAAACCCGCCGTCAAATCCCTACCCGTCCTCGCCGTCCTCGCCGCCGGATTCGCCCTCGCCGCGCCCGATGCCGGTGCCGTAATCGTCACCGCCACCGACGACAGCTTCATCGCTATCACCGACTTCGCCGCGACGTCCCCGCCGGTCCGCGGCGCGGCCGGCAAGCTCAGCGTCCGCAATGACAACCGCGCCGGCAGCGGCGCCAACGACTCGTCTCCGTCGTCCGCTTCGACGACCTCACCTCCACCGGGCCCAGCACCGGCTCGACCTTCTCCGTCAACGTCAACGGCCAGACCGGCACCGTCACCGGCGGCCTGACCTTCTCCCTCTTCGGCGTCCTCGACACCGAAGAAGGCAACCCCGCCAATCCCACCACCGAGGACAAGCTCAACGATGACACCTACTCCGCCACCGTCGCCGAGGCCATCGACCAGAGCGGCAACCGCATCAACGAAAACTTCGTCTTCGACGGCGACCCCGGCCAACCCGGCGACCAGCCCCTCGCGACGCTGACCTTCGCCTCCGCGCCGGCCAACGGCACCGGGCCCACCGTCGGCGGCGCGGTCTACGCCATCAACGACATCTTCAGCCGCGGCACCCCGCCCGGGGCTCATCCCTCCGATATGATCCGCATCGACCAGGTGCCCCGCGCCTCGGAGCTGCTGTACATGGCCGACGGCGGGGCCCTGCTGCGTGTCTCTACCTTCAGCAGCACCTGGGCCGGCCCCGCCGTCAACCGGTCGGGCAAAACCACCGTCCCGTACCGTTCCGGTATCTACGGCGGCAACAACGCCGCGCCCCCGGTCGAGAGCCGCATCTTCTTCCCCCACCAGAACGCCAGCGCCAACGCCGTCTTCGTCGACGGGCACACCGATTCGTTCACCGACGCGCTCGAGCACGACACCCTCGACCAGTGGAACCGGTGATACCGCACCCGAACCTCGCCGCCGCCGTTTGGAGCGATTGGTATAAATTCTCTCCATTAGCGGCGTTGCTACGCAACGCGGTCCGCGACGCGTAGCGTCGCGGCTATGGCGCAGAACTTCAGCACTCGCTCTAGCGGCGGGCGTCAGCCCCCGCGCTGCGGCCCCGGTTGGCCGGGCTGCCGTAACATCCGCCACGCCGCCACTCCGAGGTCCGCCGTCACCACCGACTTCCCCGAGCTTGCCTTCGACCCCGCCCCGATATGGCTGGAGCGACCGGGCGACGGCGACACACCGTCGGCGACGCCGCGCTACCGTTCATTCCGCCGCACGCTGCAACCCCTGTCGCAACCGGCGGAGCTGCGGCTGTTCGCCGAGGGCCGCTACCACGCCTGGCTTGACGACGCCTACCTCGGCCGCGGCCCGACCTACCACCACCCGTTCGAGCTCTTGTACGACACCTACGACCTGACCGGCCGCCTCGCCGGTCCTCCGGGGGGGCCGCACGTGCTCGCGGTGCTGGTGTACGACCCCGCCGTAGCGACGCTCGCGCACGTGCCCACGGGGCGGCCGGGGCTGTGGGCGCAGGTGGTGGCGGAGGCGGATGGGGGGCCTCATGACGTGCTCGCCCACGACGGCGGCGCGTGGCGCGTCACCGACCGCACCGGCTTCGACCCCGACGTGCCGCGCCGGACCCTCGTGCTGGATCACGTCGAGCATTGGCACCCCGCCGACGCGCCCGCCCGCTGGCGCGAGCCTGGCTTCAACGATGGCGACTGGCCCGAGGCCCGGCCGGTGACGCCGCCAAACTACCTCCGACCCGCCCGGGTCAACCCGCTGCCGCGGCTCCGCCACCACGAGGTTCTCGCATCACGCATGCCGCAGATGTTCGGCCTCGACTACCCCGTTGAACCCCTGCGATCCGCGCCCGACCCGTGGAACCCCGAGGGCCTCAAGGGCACCGAAGCGTACGGCGAGGCCCTCATGAACGCGGGGTGGAACAACCACCCCGGCGCCGCCGTCGAGGACGTCGAGCCCGGCAGGTCCACCGCCTGCCGCGTCACCGGGCTCACGCCGAAACAAGGCCTCGCCCTCGTCTTCGACCTCGGAGCGGAACATGTCGGTGAGCCGCTGCTCTCGCTCGCCTCCCACGGGCCCGGCACCGTCGACCTCGGCTTCGCCGAGTTGCTCGACGGACGCGGCCGGCCCCGCCTGCTCATGAAGCACGGCTCCTACGCCAACCGCATCACCACCGCCGGCGGACCCTTCGACTACCGGGCAATCCGCTACTCGGGCTTCCGCTACCTCGCCGTCATGCTCCGCGGTTTCACCGGCAGCGTCCGCCTCGAACGCGTCGGCGTCCACGCTTCCGAGCCCGACCTCACCTGGCAACCCCAGCCCACCGGCGACGACACGCTCGACACCCTCTTCGACCTGTCCGTCCGCACACTCCGACTCGGGGCGCAGGAGGCGCTGCTCGACTGCCCCACACGCGAGCAGGGGGCCTACATCGGCGACGGCCACCCCACCGCCCGCTGGCTCTACACCCTCACCGGCGATGCGTCGTACTGGAAACGCCTCGTCCGCGCCCAGTTCGCCCGACCCGCCCGCAACGGCCCCATCCGCAGCACTGTGTTCTCCTGCGGCACGCAGATGCTCCTGGACTACAACCTCATCGCCGTCCTCGGCACCCGCGACTACCACGCCCACACCCACGACCTCGATACCGTCCGCCAGGTCCTGCCCGCGGCCCGGGGCGTGTACGCCTGGTTTGAGCGGCAGATGGACGCCGACGGGTGGTGCTTGGTCGACGACGAAGCCCTGCCCCGCCGCACCGGCCGCGAAGCGGTATACGACCCTTCCGCGCCCAGCGGCGACGAGATGCTGTGGCTGTTTATCGATCACGCGGGGTTGGGCTGGCACAACCTCGGCGAGCCGGGCATCGACCGCCGCGGGGTCAACACCGCGCTGCAGGCGCTGCTCACGATGACCGAGGAGGCGCTCGCGGACCTCGAGGACCTCGCCGGCGACGCCGACCGGGCCGCCACGCTGCGGGCGCAAGCCGCGCGGCGTCGGAGCTTGTTCATCGACCGCTTCCTTGACCCCGCGCGTGGCGTGTTCGTCGACGGGGAGTTAAACGGCCGTCGACTCGAACAGGTCAGCCAGCAGACCAACGTCTGGGCCGTGCTCGCCGGGTGCTGCGACCGGGAGATGGGGCGGGCGATCCTCGAGTCGCTGTTCGAGACGCCGCCGCCCGGCATCGCCCGGTGCGGGCCGTACTTCTGGGTCTACGCCGTGCGGGCGCTCGTCGGCGTCGGCCTCACCGGCCTGATGCTCCGCGAGGTTAAACGACTCTGGCAACCGATGCTCGACGCCGGGGCGACCTCGATGTGGGAAACCTTCGCCGGCGACGACCTCGACTCGCGCTGCCACCCCTGGAGCGGCACCCCCATCGACGCGGTGCTGCACGGCGTGCTGGGCCGCCCGTTCGTGCCCCGGTCCTACGGCCCGGTCGATCCACCACGGCCTGCCCGACCGACCCCAAGCTCCCGTGCAACCTCCGCTCCGTAACGCTCCAGCCCCTTGGAACCCTTCCCTGCGACACCTGCTACCGGTCCCCTAAACCGCCCTCGCCCTCCCCTTCCTGCTCGTCGCGCCGATGGGCTCCGCCGGGACCCACTCGGTCGAAGCCGGGGCCGACTCGTTCGTGCGGCTCAAGGAGATCGGCGAACCGGGCGACTACGGCACCCGCGACCGCCTCGCGATCAAGTCAGACAACCCCGAGGGCAATAACGACCGCCTCGCCGTCCTGCGGTTCGACCTCGACGCGGCGTCTGAGGGTGACCCGGTGACCGACGCCGCCGTGACCCTCCACGTCGCTCAGCCCGGCGACGCCCCGGTGAGGTACGAGCTCTACGGCGTCCTGCCCGCGGGCGCTGGAGGATGAGCTCGACGAGGCGACCTACGCCGCCCAGGCCCCCGACATCGCCGTGGACACGAGCAGCAACCGGCTCAAGGAGCCGCTGGTCCAGGATGCCGACCCGGCCGAGAAGGGGCTGCAACCCCTCGCCACCGCCGAGCTCGCCCCCGACGCCGACGCGTTGACCTTCACCGGCTCCGGGCTGCCCGATTTCCTCGCGCCCCGTGCCGGGGGCCACGCCGCCCTCATCGTCAAAGCCGCCCGCCCCGCCGAACCCGGCAACACCCCCACGACGTTCTTCCACTCCCGCGAAGCGGCCGAGGGCCTGCGGCCGATCCTCTCGTGGTCGACCCCGGGCATGTCCCAGCCGGAGTGACCGCAACCGTTCGGCTCGCGAATCTCGCGCCACGCACTTGAACCCAACGAAAGCCGGATCAATCGACTGTACCCGGAGAAAAGCTTGACACGTTCCATGATCCACCGCCGTCGGCTGATAACTGCCACGCTCGTACCGCTGCTCTGCCTCACCACCGCCGCGTCGGCCGCGCCCGATAGGGATGGAGCAACCGCCGCACCGGAGTTGCCGGCCACGCCCGAGGCACCGTACCAACCCATCGAGCTCGACTTCGAGCCGGGCGACGGCGCGGAACGCGCGTTCAACCAGGTCCACGGCAAGGACGTCCGGTACCACTTCTACGCCGAGGACGGCCGCCGCTGGGACATGCCCGCCATGGGCGTCTCGCTCGACCCCGAGCTGACCACCGAGCGGGCGGCGAGCGGCACGACGTCGCTGCTGCTCGAGGTTCCGGCCAAGGACGTCGAGCCTAGCCCGACCCGCGATCGCGTCGAACTCCGCGTCAAGCACGGCAAGAACGACCTCCAGCCGTTCCGCTTCGGGCAGGAGCGGTAATACGGCATGTCGCTGTACATCGACCCCTCCTCGACGCCGCCCGAGTCGGGCCGCTGGCTGCACATCCACCAGCTCTGGCAGCCGCACGACGTCACCGGAGCAAAGGCCGCGGACTGGGGCATTTCCGGGGCGATGTCGTTCAAGCCCGGCGTGAAGGAGTGGCAGCTGGACATCGTGCTGAAGTCCGACGGCCGCCGCACCTAGATCGAGCTCGGCACCATCAAGCCGGGCGCGTGGCACACCTTCGTGTTCAACGTGCTGCTCAGCCACGGCGGGGACGACACCGACGGCTTCTTCCGCCTCTGGATCGACGGCGACAAGCGGGCCGACCAAACCGTTGAGATCGGCAACGACCCCGACGGCGACTACCCCGACGGCTTCAAGGCGCTCGACGCGATGGACCTCCGCTTCGGCGTCTACCGCAAGGCCCCCGAGTCGCACCAGAAGTTCTACCTCGACGACGTGTGGTTCAGCGACAACCCGGGTGAGGCGATGGACGCCGAATGATACTTTCCGTCACCCCGCTTCTATAGAAGGGCGCGCCTCATGCGTTTCTCCCCCACCAGCATGTTGTTGCTGATATGCCTGTCCGCCGGTGCCGCCCGCGCCGTGCCCGCGGCGGCGCAGGAGGCGGGCAATCGGCCCAGCGTGCTGTTCATCTTGGCCGACGACCTGGGCTGGCGCGACACCTCCGCCTACGGCAGCACGTTCTACAAAATCCCGAACATCGACGCCCTGATCGCACGGGGTGTCAGGTTCACCAACGCCTACTCCGCCAGCCTGCTCTGCTCGCCGACGCGGGCGAGCATCCTCACCGGGCTGCACCCCGCTCGGCTCGGGATCACCGCGCCGCGAGCCCACCACCCCGTCGAGGTGTCTCAGCAGGGCCTGCTCCCGGGCAAGCCCCACGCCCCCTGGCGTGAGGCCGACTCGGTCACGCGGCTTGACACGGCCTACTACACCCTCGCCGAGGCGTTCGCCGACGCGGGCCACCGCACCGGGCACTTCGGCAAGTGGCACCTCGGCCGCGAGCCGTACACGCCCCTCCAGCCCGGCTACCAGGTCGACGTGCCGCACTGGTACGGCCCCGCCACGCAGGAGTTCAGAGACGACGTCACCGCCAGCGGCTGGAACGTCCACAAGCACGCCTACGCCTCGGTGCAGGGCGGCACGCTCGTGCTCGACTGCTTCGGCATCGACCCGTACCTCGTGAACGATGACGTGCCCGCTCAGGCCGGCGAGATGAACGTCAGCTATTGCTACCGCTCCACCGCCGGGCCCGTCGGCCAGCTCTACTGGAAGACGCGCGACAACGACGACTTCCGCCAGCAGAAGATCGATCACCCCCTGCAGAACGACGGCGCTTGGCACGAGGTTGACGTCCCGTTCCGCGCCGGCTCACCGCTTACCGTCCTCCGCTTCGACCCGACCAACAACAAGGGCGAGGTCGACGTCCAATGGCTCCGCCTCTCGAGTCGTGACAGGAAGCTGCTGAAGGAGTGAAAATTCTCATCAGAAGAAACCGGCGTGCGGGACCGCTGAACGATTGGGAGGGTGGAGGCGGTCCCTCGAGCACCCGAGGGGGCCACACCGCGGCCCGGAGGCTTTCCGGAGGGTGCGGTTCGAGCACCGCGGGTGACGTCGCCCCCGCTCACCCCCGCACATCGCACCCGCCCCGAGCGGCGGGATGCGGTGTGGCACCCATTGCTGGGGGAGTGTGGAACAGCTTCGTGGCGGCTTATCGGAGAGCAGGCGGGCTGTGTTGCGATAGTTCGTTCGCCGTGCTGCCGCCCGGCTCGCGGCGGCATCACCCCGCCTGCTGCGCGACAACCGCCTGGTTCGCCTGCCGCTGCCCTGCGGAGCGTTCCCGCAGCAGGTCGATCATGCTGCGGACTTCGTCGGCCATGCGGGAGTTGGGGAACTCGCGGATGATCTGCTCGCCGGCGACGACGGCGGCGGTCCACTCTTTGTCGTGCACCGCCATCTTGAACTGCACGCCGAGGTTGTCGCGCTTCTTGCCGATGACGCCGCGGGCCACCTCTTGGAAAGGCGCGGCCTCTTCGGGCGACAGGTAGGTGTCCAGCTCGCGGAGCAGCTCGATGGCGCGGTCGACCTCGTCGCGTTCGGCGGCCTTGAGCAGCTCGCGCTCGAGGTCCTTCTTGTACTGCTGACGCGCCAGGCTGACGCGCTCGTCCAGCCGGGCCGTGGCGGGCGACTCGGGGTAGAGGCGGCGCAGGCGGCCGGCCTCCTTGGTCGCGGCGGCAAACTCGTGCCGCCCCAGCGTCTCGTCGAGCGAGACGATGCCGGCCTTGACCTTCTGCTCCGTCGCGGCGGTGCGGGCCTTGTCGATCTCGGCACGGAACGCCTCGGCCTCTTCCCGCTGGCCGTAGGTCTCGCCCAGCTCGCCGACGAGGACCATCGCCTCGTCGTAGCTGCCGGTCTGGATGTCGTCGTGGATGGTCTGGTGCAGGACCTTGATGTCCTCGCCGCGGTAGGCGATCTTCTTGGCCGTCTCGCTGAGCAGGAGGCGCTGGTTCGTCGAGTCGAGCAGATCGAGCAGGCGGTGGGTGTCGAGCACGGCCGAACGGGCCGCGCCGCGGCCGAACACTGCCCAGCGGATCGACCCGACGATGAGCATCACGACGCTGAGAATGATGAGGATCGTCGACGGCGCGAACGCGAGGTAGGTGATGGCGATGCCGAGCGCCGAGCTGCTGAACGCGGCCTGGTTGATGTAGATCACCGCGGCGCCCGCGGCGACGCAGGACAGGACCCAAAGGACGATCGCCAGCGCGACGAAGCCGAGCGGCGTGGTGAAGAACGGCGTCGGTTTTGCGGTTTCGTCGGGCATGGTGGGCTCCGGGGCGCGGACGTTGCGGGCGGTGATACGGGGCGACGGGGAAGTGAAACCATTGTAACAGGCGCGGCCCGGTCGACGCGTCGGGAGCGGGGGCTCTAGCATCGTGAGGACATGGACCCAGAGGCCCGGCAGCGCGTGCGGAAGGTCGGTGGGGCGGTGGTGGGGGTCGGGCTGCTCGGCGCGGCGGTGGTGCTCGCGGCACGGGGGGCGGACGTGGCGGCGCTGCGGGCGGTGCCGGGCTGGGTCCTGCCGCTTGTCGCGGCGGGAGTGGGATTGAACCTGGTGGCGACGGCGGCGCTGATGTGGGTGATGACCAAGGGATGTGCGACGGATACGCCGGTGGGGTATCGGGAGATGGTGGCGGTGGTCGCGTGGAGCGGGCTGCTGAACTACGTGCCGGTGATCCGTGCGGGGCTGTGGGGGAGGGCCGCGTACCTCAAGCGGACGCACGGCCTGGCGGTGCGGGACTCGGTGAAGCTCTTGGGGGTGACGCTCGGGCTGGCGGGGGTGGTGCTGGGCTCGGTCGGGGTGCTGGGGGTGGTGCTGCGGGGCGGGGCGTTCTGGGGCGCGGCGGCAGCGGTGGGGATGGGGTTGACTGGGGTGTTGGTGTGGGGCTCATTGCGGCCGCGGGCGGCGGGGTTGCGGCGGGGGTTGGCCTGGTTGTGGGTCCCGCTGCGGCTGGTCGACCTCGCGGCGGCGGCGGGGCGGCTTTGGCTGGGGTTCTACGCGGTGGGCCACGTCGTGTCGGCGCGCGAGGCGGTGGTGCTGACGTGTGCGTCGCTGCTGGTGAAGCTCACGGGGTTGACGCCCAACGGGCTGGGGCTGAGCGAGTGGGCGGTGGCGGCGGTGGCGGCGGCGGTCTCGCCGGTGTCGGCAGCGAGTGCCGCGGCGGCGGCGCTGGTGGATCGGGCGGTGGAGGTGCCCGTCGCGATCGTGGCGGGGCTGGTGGGGTGGGGGGCGCTGCGCAAGCGGGAGCGAAGGGATCGTTTGGGTGAGGCAGCCGGCCGCTGAAGCGGCCGAAGCCGAGGGGGGATTGGTTGAGCCTGATGGCTTTACGCTTCAATGTCCCGCCCCGCGTCCATCGCCCGGTTTGCCAACTCGTCCGCCCGCGCGTTGTTCTCCCGCCGCGTGTGCGTCATCTCCCACGACTCAAACCCCGCAAATCGCTGCAACGCCTCGGCGTGCAGCGGCTTGAGGTTCGATGCCTTGACCTTGTACTTGCCGTTGACCTGGTTCACCATCAACAGCGAATCACTGATCACCCGCACGCCCCCAAGCCCAAGCGACGCGGCCGCCTCCAACCCCTTGAGCAACCCCTGGTACTCCGCCACGTTGTTCGTCGCCCGACCCAGAAAGTACCCCGCCTCGTGCAGCGCCTGCCCGTCTGAGTCATCGACGATCACGACACCCACCCCCGCCGGCCCGGGGTTGCCCCGCGCCCCGCCGTCAATGTGGATCGTCGCTTGCATATCAGTACGGAGGGAACGAAAATAGAATAATGCCGGCGGACAAGAATGGTTTAGCCGCCAGCCGCCAGCCGCCAGCCGCCAGCCGCCAGCCGCCAGCCGCCAGCCGCCAGCCGCCAGCCGCCAGCCGCCAGCCGCCAGCCGCCAGCCGCCAGCCGCCAGCCGCCAGCTACTTCGGCACCAACCCCTCCTTCAACTCCTTCTTGACGTACAAAATCCGGTCGCAGCTCGGGCACGCCACCGGCCGCGTCGTCGCGGTCAGCGTCGCGTTCACCACCTGGATCGGCAACGCCATGTAGCACTCCCCGCACGTGTACTCCATCCGCTTGCGGTCCTGTTCCTCGATCTCCGCGAGCGCCTCGCCGTCGTAGTCGGCGTACAGCTTGCGGTACAACGTCAACGTCTCGGCGTCGATCGGCTCGGCTGCGGCGTCCCGTTCCTTCTCCAGCTCGCCGAGCTGACCGCTGATCTCGGCGCTCGCGTCGGACAGTTCCTTCTCCGAATGCTCGACGAGCTTCCGCTGCTCGTCGACCTTGGCCGCAACCTCCTCCGCCTTGGCCGTGAACTCCTCGATCTTGGTCATGTGCTCGAGAGCCGCGTCCTCGTGCTTCGCCTGGTCGAGCTTGAGCGTGTTCACCTCGACCAGCAGCGCCGAGTACTCCTTATTGCTGCGGACGGTGGTCATAGTCGCCCGGACCTTGTCGATGCGGGACGAGACGGCCGAGGCGTCGTTCTCCTGATCGGCGGCGTCGGCCTTGGCGTGCTTAAGCCGGTCGGCGACCTCGGCCGCCTGCCGCTCGAACTGCTGGAGCTTGGTCGCCTGCGCGTCGCGGCGGCGGGTGGTAGCGTCGACGCGGCTGCGCAAACTCCTGATCTGGCGGTCGAGGGCGAAAAGTTCCTGAAGTTGATCTTGCAAAGACAAAGCGGACTCCGCGGGCGGGGCGTTCGATAGGGAATATAGCAGAGCCGCCGCGCGGCGGGCACACCACGTTCCACGCAGCGGCACGCCCCGGCCGGCGGTGCCAGGGTCACGGCTCCCGGCACCTTGCCGCTGGCGATTAGCCGCCGGCCAAGCACAGCCGCCCGGCCGCAGCGGGCATCGATCCCATATCTTGCCAGCGGCCAGCGGCCACCCGCCACCCGCCACCCGCCGGGCATTAAGCCACCGCCCCCCGACCCCCACCATGCCCCGCCTTCTCCCCATCCTCCTCCTCGCTCTCGGCGGCGCGGCAGGCACCGTCGCCCGTGTCGGCGTCGCCTCGGCCGTCCAACGGCTCCACGGCGAGGCCTGGCCCCTCGGCACCCTCGCCGTCAACGCCCTCGGCTGCGCCGCCTTTGGCCTCGTCCTCGCCTGGCTCCAGGCCCGGCCAACGCCGTCCCCCCTCCTGTCCCTCCTCGTCCTCGGCGGGTTCTGTGGCGCGTTCACCACCTTCTCCACCTTCGCCTTCGACACCCACCGACTCGCCCGCGACGGCAACATCCTCCAACCCCTCGGCTACGTCCTCATCACCAACGCCTTGGGCCTCACCGCATTCTTCCTCACCGCGTGGCTAGGCTCGCGGTGGTTCTCGGCGGGGTAAACAGCCTCTCACGCAGATTCCGCAGATGCCGCAGAGGGAAGACGCAGATCGGAGGATCCGTGCATTGCTCCAATTTGCGTCCGCGATCTGTGTCATCTGCGGAATCTGAGTAAGAGGCTGCTTCCCCCGCCGAGGGCGTTAGAATTACCCCCCGCCCCGAACCCCGATAAATCTTATGTCGACCGCCACCGCCGAAGCCCCATCACGTGAGGGCACCCGTGAACTTGTCAACGCCGTGGTCCGCTTCGCCGGCGACTCGGGGGACGGCATGCAGCTCGCCGGGACCCAGTTCACCGACACCTCGGCCGTGTTCGGCAACGACGTGGCGACACTCCCCGACTTCCCCGCCGAGATCCGCGCCCCCGCCGGCACCGTCGCCGGCGTCTCGGGCTTCCAGATCAATTTCGCCAGCACGTCGATCCACACCCCCGGCGACGTGGTCCACGCCCTCATCGCCATGAACCCCGCCGCCTTCAAGGCCCACATCCGCGACGTCGAGCCCGGCGGCATCGTCATCGTCAACGACTCCGAATTCTCCAAAACCAACCTCAAAAAAGCCGGCTACCCCGAACTCGAAGACAGCAAGGAATTCTATAACCCGCTCGACGACGAGAAGTATACTCAGAAGTATAAGCTCCACCGCGTGCCGATCACGCAGTTGAACCAGACGGTGTTGAAAGAGACGGGGCTGAACCCCAAGGGCATCAACCGCTGCCGCAACATGTGGGCCCTCGGGCTGGTGTACTGGCTGTTCGAGCGGCCGATCGACACCACCATTGAGCACCTGGAAGATTATTTCGGGGCCAAGAAGAACCTGCCCGAGGTCGCCGCGGCCAACGTGCGGGCCCTGCGGGCCGGGTACGACTTCGGCGAGACGGCCGAGATCTTCCCGCTCCGCTACTCCGTGGCCAAGGCCGCGATCAAGCCCGGGAAGTATCGAAAGGTCACCGGCAACGAGGCCCTCGCGATGGGGCTGATTACCGCAAGCAAATTAGCGGATAAGCAGCTCATCTATTGCAGCTACCCGATCACGCCGGCGAGCGACGTGTTGCATAACTTGGCGCCGATGAAGCATTACGGGGTGAAGACGTTCCAGGCCGAGGACGAGATCGCCGCGGTCTGCGCCGCGATCGGCGTGTCGTTCGCGGGGCAGCTCGGCGTCACCGGCACGAGCGGGCCGGGGCTGGCGCTCAAGAGCGAGGCCATCGGGCTGGCGGTGATGACCGAGCTCCCGCTGGTGGTGGTCAACGTGCAGCGCGGCGGGCCGAGCACGGGCCTGCCCACCAAGACCGAGCAGAGCGACCTGTTGCAGGCGATGTTCGGCCGCAACGGCGACTGCCCCTGCGTCGTCCTTGCCCCGCAGAGCCCGGCCGACTGTTTCGACATTGCCATCGAGGCCTGCCGCATCGCGTTGACGCATATGGTGCCGGTGATCCTCCTGAGCGACGGCTACCTCGCCAACGGCAGCGAGCCCTGGCCCGTGCCGAGCGCGTCGGACTTCGAGCCCATCCACATCGAGCACCCCCAAGCCGGACCTGAGGCCGCCGAAGGTCCGGATCAGACCCCCGGCACCACCGACGCCGACCTCAACAGCGCCGCTTCCGGGGCCTTCAACCCCTACGCCCGCTCCGCCAACCTCACCCGCCCCTGGATGCTCCCCGGCACCCCCGGCGGCGAACACCGCCTCGGCGGGCTCGAGAAACAAGACGTCACCGGCAACGTCTCCTACGAGCCCGACAACCACCAGCACATGACCCGCGTCCGCGCCGACAAGGTCGCCAACGTCGCCGACACGATCCCGGAGTTAACGGTCCACGGCCCCCCGGAAGGTGAGCTACTCGTCCTCGGCTGGGGCGGCCCCTACGGCTCGATCCGCACCGCCATCAACCACGCCCGCGCCGCCGGCAAGAGCGTCAGCCACGCCCACCTCCGCCACCTCAACCCCTTCCCCCGGAATCTGGCGGACGTGCTCGCCAACTTCAAGCAAGTGCTCATCCCCGAACTCAACACCGGCCAACTCCGCCTCCTCATCAACGGCCACTTCAACACCCACGCCAAGGGCTTTAACAAAGTGCAAGGCAAGCCGTTCCTGGTCGAAGAGATCGAGCACGCCATCGACCAGATACTCACCGGCGAGTGGTCGGACGGCGAGATCCGCTGGGCGGAGCATCACGTGGCGCAGGCGGGGTAAGATGTAGGTGACGGAGCATTGGACCATGTTCAGCCAAACCCTGAAACAACTCCGCGACGCCGACCCCTTCCTGCCGTTCTGGGTAAAGATGAAGGATGGCACCCGCTACCCGGTGAACCGCCCGAACGAGTTTCTTGTGCCGTCCGATCAATTTGCCATGCTGGGCGGGGGCAGGCTGCACGTGAAGCTGGACCAGGTGGAGTCGGTCGAGGTCGATGAACGCAGCCGGAGGAAACAGATGACGTTGCAGGCGATCCAGCAGATGTACCGGGCCGAGCCGTTCGTCCCGTTTATGATCCACCTCACCGACGGCCGCAGCATCGAGGTCAAGAGCCCCGAGTTCTTCGCCGCCGCCCCCGCCGGCCGCATCGTCACCGTCTACCAACCCGACGGCTCGTTCAACCTCATCGACCTGCTGCTAGTTTGTGATATAGAGGTGGTTCCTCCGTCAATCCTCTAATTCAATTACCCGAAGAAGGGTTAAGAGACTATCCGCAGTATCGAAAAAGCTTGTAGCATCTTGCACGAGTCAGAGAACACTTTGCCTGATAACCTGCCTCAACTAAAGGGATATTGATGCCTAAACAGTTCCAGGCGCTTGTAGCTGATGTACCTCCAAGCTCCTCTGCTGATAAACCACGTGAGTACAGGGTCGATTTTGCAGAATCTGGTTCGGCAAGGTTCACTAAAGCTTATGAGCTTGCTAAAACGTATCCTTCGTACAAAAACTTCGAAGAGAATGGTAAAAGCTGGCACAGTGTTACTTTTGAAGGTAATTCCGAAGTTGAGCTGTGCAGGCTAGCAGAAGTCGTTCGAAGTCTTTACACGAAAAGGCTGTACCTGAACGGGACTGAGGTGGATTGGAAGGAATGGCTGGGATGGACTAAATGTTTCACCAAGAGCTTAACAGAATATTCTCCTTTCGCATACTGTTGTGGCGTTGGTGATGAAGCTGCTAACGTAATTGGATGCAGGCTTTTGAAGCTTGGCGTCTGGAATATAAGTACGTGGGGATGTTACGGTAAGTTTATGTCGAAAGATAATTTACGTAAGGTGCGAGGGAGGTTGGTTGTCGAAAATCAGTGGGAGTTTGATAAACAGCGTTTAGCCTTTGAAGTCACCAAAAACCTACAGCGTTCTGCTCTTTGTCCAAGACTAAATACGACTTTAGTGGATGAAGTCGTTAATAAATTCCCAAAAGAGGTGTTTGTCGGCCCTGGAAGAGACTGGGACTTCTTGATTACAAGTATGGCTGATCTCCGTGATACCGGAGTACAGCATTATTGGGTAACCAGCAATGGAAATTTCGGCAAGCTAGATCGCGGTACAATCATCGGTGTAAGACCAACGAACTTGAACTTTTTCGGAAAAATTCTGCACTCGGTGTTCGCGCGAAAACCAACTCTTCTCGCTACCGTTGAGATGAAGCAGATTCCGTATTCTAGTTGAACGCCCGAAACCTTTTGTGGTGAGGTACATCGATGACTGTCGGAACCAAACTCCCCCAACTCAAAGCCAAAGACTTCGCTTCGGACCAGGACGTGCGGTGGTGTCCGGGGTGTGGGGATTACTCGATCCTTGTGGCGGTGCAGCGGGTTTGCGCGCAGATCGGGGCGAGGCGGGAGAAGACCGTATTCGTCTCGGGGATCGGGTGTTCGTCGCGGTTCCCGTACTACATGGACACGTACGGGTTCCACTCGATCCACGGGCGGGCCCCGGGGTTCGTGACGGGGATCAAGATCGCGAACCCGGAGCTGGACGTGTGGATGGTGACGGGGGACGGGGACGGGCTGAGCATCGGGGGGAACCACCTGATGCACATCCTGCGGCGGAACGTGGACGCGAATTTGATGCTGTTCAACAACCGCATCTACGGGCTGACGAAGGGGCAGTATTCGCCGACGAGCGAGCCGGGCAAGAAGACCAAGAGCACGCCGATGGGCTCGCTGGACTTCCCGATCGACCCGCTGCCGCTGGCGCTCGCGGCGGGGGGGACGTTCGTCGCCCGCTCCACGGACAAGGACCGCGGCCTGACGGACGTGCTGGAGCGGGCCGCGGCCCACCGGGGCTCGTCGTTCGTGGAGATCTACCAGAACTGCAACATCTTCAACGACGGCGCGTTCGACGCGATGACCGGTCGCGACACGAAGGACGACCACGTGCTGTACCTGGAGCACGGCAAGCCGATGGTGTTCGGGAAGGACCGGGACAAGGGGCTGCGGTTGACGGGGATGCGGCCGGAGGTTGTGGCGCTGGGCACTTCCGGAGGCGGGATCAGCGAAGATGATTTGCTGTTCCACGACGAGACGAACGCGGCGTTGGCGGCGATGCTGGCGCGGCTGCACGTGCCCGAGTTCCCCGAGCCGATGGGCGTGTTCTACGTCGAGGAGCGGCCGACGTACGAGCGGATGGTGCAGGAGCAGGTCGAAGCGGCGACGGCGAAGCGGGGCGTGGGCGAACTGGATGCGCTGTTCAACGCGGGGGACACGTATGTGCTGGACGGGCCAGACGCGGAGCACGGGCTTCACGATTAATTGGAGCCGCGGATGTGAATCCGTCGGCGGGGTGCATCGTGGACTCAGCCGACGGGTTGAGATCCGCGGCTACATAGAGGGCGTTGACGGATGAGTGAGCGGGTCACCCGATGGAGCATCGACGGGGCGAACGGCGAGCCGATCCTCGGTGACACGCACCGGCCCCCCGTAAGTGGCGGGGATGCGGTGGGGGCGCTGGTGATTTGTCACGGGTTCAAGGGGTACAAGGACTACGGGTTTCTGCCGCGGCTGGCCGGAGCTGCGGCGGACGCGGGGCTGGTTGCTCACCGCTTCAACTTCAGCCACAGCGGGATGACGCGGAACGTCGAGACGTTCGAGCGGCCGGAGTTGTTTGAGCGTGATACGTGGGGCAAGCAGGTGGAGGACCTGCGGCGGGTAGTGGAACACTTCGCGAGAGAGGGGCTGCCGACGGTGGTGTTCGGGCACAGCCGGGGCGGGGTAACGGCGTTGCTCACCGCGGCGCGGCTTGAGGCGGAGACGGAGGGAGGCCCGCGACTGGCGGGGGTGGTGACGGCGGCGTCGCCGGCGGACGCCCAGCGGCTAACTGAGGAGCAGAAGGATGTGCTGCGGCGGGCGGGGCGGATAGCGTCGCCTTCGGGGCGGACGGGGCAGACGCTGTACGTCGGGGCGGGCTGGCTGGCGGAGATCGAGGCGGACGCCGCGTCCGGGGGCGGGGGCGGGGCGTTCGACCCGCTGCGGGCTGCGGGGGCGTTGACGGTGCCGCTGCTGCAACTGCACGGCGACGCGGACGAGACCGTGCCGGTCGATGACCTGTTCCGCTACGGCGGGGCGGCCCCGGCGGGTGAGCGGGTGGTGATTGAAGGGGCGACGCACGTGTTCAATGCGGCAAACCCGATGCCGCCGGTGAGCGAGCAGACGCCGCGCCCGCAGACGGCGGAGCTGCTTGAGCGGGTGGTCGGGTTCGCGTTGCGGTGTTGTGAGTGATGCGGGGAGGCGCGGCGGAGCCGCGTCGCTTCGTGAGTTGGAGTCGGGGCGGCTTACGCGCCCACGGGTTCGAGGTCGTCGGCTTTGCCGACCATGACACGGAGGCGCGGTGCGTCGGCGAGGGCTTCGATGAGCCGGTTCATGTCGGTGCGGCGGATCTTGCCGGCCCGGGCGGTGCGGCCGAAGGACCGGAGCGTGAGGCGGGCCACCGTCTCGTCGGCGCGGACGTGCAGGACCCCCTCCTGCTTCAGCGAGATGCTGCGGCTGCGGCGGTACTTGTGGTAGAGCAGGCGCTGGTCGGTGACGATGACGCCGGCGAGGCCTTCGTCGGCGCCGGACATGTCTGCGTCGTTGAGGTAGAGCTTGAAGCGTTCGCCGCGTTGGAACCGGGCCCATACCTCGAGCCGCCGGCGGGTTGCTTCGCTGAGGGAGGTCCACGCGTCGCTGGAGAGGTTGACCGCGTCGCCACGGAGCAGGGCGAACTCCGGGCCGCAGCGCCCGTTGACGCGTTCGAGCCACTGCAGCGCGACCTCGGCGTTGGGGATGAGGACCTCGCAGTGGCGTTGCCCGCCGTCGTCGCTGCGGACCACGCTGTGGAGCGGGTTGGACGAGGAGGTTTCGGTGGTGTAGAAAAGCACCGGCCGGTCGAACGGGGAGGGCATCTCCTCGATGCGGCCGATCGACTTGGCGTGTTCGCGGGGTGAGTCGCCCTTGCGGAACGGCCGGGCGTAGCGGGTTTCGAGCTGGTGGATGTGCTGGATGTCGCCCTTGGTGCGGTTGCTGAAGATCATCGGCCGGGCGTTGAGCCCCCCGTCGACGCCGACGCCGGTGACGACGCATCGGGTGGGCAGCGACAGGCGGAACGCGTCGGACTTCAGCCACGCCGCGTCGAAGGCGAAGAGGACACCTTTCATCGTCGCCTCGCGGACGACGAGGTACGGCCGGGCTTGGGTGGGGCGCAGCTCCTGCGGGTAACCGGTGGGCTCCTCCGCGTTCGGCTCCGGCTTTTTGCCGGCGGCGTCGCCGGTCCGCTCCGCCGCCTTCTCCTGCTTTTTAAGCGGCGGGGCAATGCGGTCGACGCCCAGCACGCCCTCCCCGTTGCCGCCGTCGGGCGTGTCCTCTCCCACCGGCATCCCCACGATCGTGCCCTCGGGCAGCGGGCTCTCCGGCCGCTCACGCTTCTTGCGTTTCGCCGCTTTGGCCTCGGCCTCCTCCTGGGCCGACTCCTCGGCCTCGTGCCAACGCTCGTCCAGCGCGCCTAGTGCAAAGTGTGTAATCGTCTGTTCCAGCATCTCCTCGACCGAGGGGATGATGAAACGCACCTCGCACTTGGTGCACCGCGCCTTGCGGCCCGCCGCCGCCTCGGGCACCAGCAGCGGGCTCGCACACTGCGGACAATCAATTGTCATCTGAGACATGGCCAATCTCCATCTGTGAATAAATCCGAGAGGAAGCCCATCACCGGGTGAAGAAACCCACCCCTTAAGATAGCGAAATCCCGCTCTCCTCGCAAGGCGTGCGCGGCCGCCGCGGCGACGCTGCGGTCTACGATGCACCCCGCCGCCGCCCTGGCAGCGTCCGTCCGCTCTACCGAGTCTTCCATGAGTGAATCGCCGCCCGAACCACCATCTACTACTAGAACGCCCCCGTCGGACGCTTCCGCCGCCGCCGCCCCCCGCCGCGTACCGTCCCGCGGCTGGTACGGCCTGGCGTTCGTCCTGCTGCTCGTCGGGCTGGCGGCGTACATCGCTTCCCTCAATGTCGGCCGCGCGAGGGCCGCGGCGCTGGTCGAGGCTTTCCGCACCGTCACCGCCCCGGGCGAGGCGGTGGTGACACTCGATGAGTCCGGCCCCTACGCGGTGTTCTACGAGAAGGTCGGCACCCGCGGCGGCGAACGCTTCGACCTCCGCGAAAAGTTCCCGGTGCTGCCGAAGATGAACCTCACGCTCACCGACCCGACGACCGGCCGCGAGGTCGCTCACCAACCCGTCGACAGCCACGCCGTCTACCGCACCGCCGGCCGCGAGGGCTACAGCGAGTGGGCGTTCGACCTCGACCGGCCGGCCACGCTCCGTGTCCACACCGAGCTGGTCGACGCCGACCCCGGCGGCCAACGCTTCCAACTCGCCTTCGGCAAGCTCCCGGTCGACCAACTCACCGGCGACTGGCGGGGCGTCTTCGGCGGGGCGGCCCTCCTTGCCTTCGCCTTCGTCGTGAGCTCGGTCACCATCATCATCACGTGGATGCTCCGCCACGGCGGCGCGACCCGCCGCGACGACTGACCACCCCGCGTCGGCGGAGCCCGTTTCAGCGGGCGTCACCCCCCCCGCGTCACCCCTCGGCGACCCCGTTGCCGTCGCTCCTCATCCCCGGCTGGATGAATGACAGGTGCAACTCCGCGTGGCGGCAATGTAGTGCGACCCAATCCGCGTGGCTCATCCGCCCGAACAGCGGGCTCGGGTGCGACATCGGCCGCTCCTGCGCCACCGCGATCTCGTCCAGCAGATGCCGCTTCGCCGCTGCCAGCTCCACCCCCGGCGGCGGGACAAACTCACGCTCCACCCGCGGCGGCAGCTTCAGCCCGGGCTTGATCGTCCGACGGTGCACCTTCAGTGCTTTCAACACCCGGCCCATCACCCGCACCGGCCAGGGCAGCTTCACCGTCGACCCGTGGTTCGCGATGCGGAACATCACCGCCAGGTGCTCGACGATCTGCCCGGACGTCCAGTTGCCCGTGGTGTGGTGAGGCCCCGCCGTCACCGACTCCACGTCCCGCGCAATCGCCGCGAGGTCCGCGAAGTGGAGTTCCCGCCTCGCCGCCTGTGACTTATCCACCATGTGCGATCACCACTGATGCGGCCGACCCTTTGCCCGCCCCGGTTGAACCCCCGCCGCGTCTCCCTACAATAGCCGCGCCACCGCCGCCGATGTAGCTCAGTTGGTAGAGCAGAGGATTCATAAGCCTCGGGTCACTGGTTCAAGTCCAGTCATCGGCATTGCACCGCCACCGTCTCGCACCGCCGCTTCGAGGTGCATATGCCCGCTGCGTCCGGGTTCCACCACCGCTTGCGTGGTCGCGCCCCCGGCGGATAGAATAGATCCCCACCCCGGAGAGGTGGCCGAGTGGCTGAAGGCAACGGTTTGCTAAATCGTCGTAGGGGTATTGCCCTTACCGCGGGTTCGAATCCCGCCCTCTCCGCTTTCTTTGTTCCGCTATTGATAATTATGCTCCCGCTGGGGGTGTTGATCTGGTCCAGTTCTGATTATTTTGTGTAGTTGGTAGCGAATCTTTGACAGGATCAATGCAGGTCTCTGGGGTTCATGATCCTTGCGGTTGACAATGCACCGCCTTGGGGAGCGGCCCCGTCGCTGCAGGTCCGCGGGATCGGGAGTAGTCGACAAAACTCGATCTCACCGTCGGCGGTCCATGCCTTTCAACCTCCTGGCCGGCATGTTTTCGCTCTTCGTGTCGCCGTTGAAGGGCGAGGTGTCGATGAGGTTGATCCCCGCGTCGGGGGTGGCGTGAACGGTGCGGGCCGCGTCCTCCTTGGTGACTTCACCGGACACCGAAACGAGCGGGAAGTGCCGAAGGACAGCACCGAAACGTCTGAGCCGGTGTCGCCGGCGGTGGTTGCTTGGGGGTGGTGACAGGGATCACGTGTTTTGGAGCCGCGCCGGGTCTAGGGTGCGGACGCTGCCGGGGGCGGCGGGTTGGCCGGTCTGGGCCGACCGCATGGCGGCGAAGCAGAGCTCGAGGGAGGCGAGGTTGTCGCGGCCGCTGTTGGACGGCTGGCGGCCTTCCTCGATCGCGCACAAGAGCTCGCCCATGGTGCCGGCCATGCCGTCGGGGAACCAGGAACCTTCGAGCTTCGGCGTGGCGGTGCCGGCCTCGGTGGTGAGGGTGACACGCTGGTGGCCGAGGTCGGGCCCGACGCTGCGGAGCGTGCCGCGGGTGCCGGTGATGAGCGTCGTGTCGACCGGCCCGAACCGGGCGTTCGCGCGGAAGACGAGGCTCGCCTGGGCCCCGTCGAAGTCGATCACCACCTGGGCCCGCAGCGGGGGCCTGGCCTCCTGGCCGGCGGCGTGCTGCACCGTGGCGTAGACCGACCGGGCCTCACGCCCACGCAGGTAGCACCGCACCATATCGAACCAGTGGATGGCGAAGTCGTACAGCACCAGGTGCGGGATGGTGTCGAAAGCCTTACCCACGACCCGGTTGTGGTTCCAGGCGACGGTGCAGTCCACGCTCGACACCCCGCCGACGTGGCCGCCGACGACGGCGTGTCGCATGTACGAGACGTGGGGGGCCCAGCGGCCGTTCTGGTTCACCGCGAGCTTCACGCCGTTGGCGTCCGCCGCGTCGGCGAGCCGTTGGCCGAAGTTGAGGTCGAAGACGAAAGGCTTCTGGCTGAGCTCGTGCCTGCCGGCCTGCAGGGCTTCCATCACGACCGGGCCGCGTGGGTCGGGGTGCAGGGCGATGTCCACGACGTCCACGTCATCGCGGCCGAGCACCGCGCGGTGGTCGGGGACGACCGCGGCGTCGGGGGCGTACTCGTCGCGCCGCTGCCGGGCGGCCGCCTCATTCAGGTCGCAGTACACGACGACCGGGTAACCCTGTTCGCGGTAGGCGTCGAGGTGCTGCTTGGTGATCCCGCCGCAGACGATGAGCCCGATCCGCGGGCGGTACAAGTGGGGCACGGGCAACTGGTAAGGCAAGTCGGGGGCGGCGACATCGGAGGCGGCGTCGGCGGCAAGGGTGTCATCGTCGTCGGCCATGGGTTGAGCAATCAATATTAGAGCCGCTCGCGGCGTAGAGGCTGTTTTACGGCCGAGACTGCGCGTCCCTGGTGGGGCAGGCCTCCAGCCTGCCGTTGGCCCGGAGGGCCAAGTCTGCCGTGTCCGACTTGGGGCTGCGCCCGAAAGCAGGCTGGAAGCCTGCTCCACCAGAAGCAGTCTCCGCCTGTCACACGCGCGCCTAGGCCATCAGCGGCAGGGTCCGCTTCTGCCGGGCCGACGCCGCGGCCGTGTCCACGATCTGCTGACCGATGCGGCAGACCGCCGGCGAGAGCGGGCCCTCCACCGGCTCATCCCTGTCGATGCAGTGCAAAAAGTAGCTCACCCCGTCGGTGTGTGGCTCCTCCAGCGGGTCCACCGGCACGTCGTACCCCGCGGGCTTCTCCCGCGTCTGCACCCGGACCGTCTCGGCGTAGTCGTAGCTGCTGATCGTCCCTTCGCTGCCGACGACGATGAACCCGCACCGCGGCTGGGGCTGGTGAGTCCACGGGTCGGTGAACGTGCCCCACCGCGTCTCGAACTTGCTGAGCCCCGTGGCGTAGCGGGCGACGACGATGCTGTGCTCGTCGACCTCGAGCCCCTCGGCCTCGTCGACGACGGCGGTGACTTCGATGGGCTTCCTGCCGCCGTTGAACCACGTCCCGAGCGTCACGCCGTAGCCGAGGTAATCCTGCATCGACCCGCCGGCTTCGCTCCGCTTGTACCACCAAGACTCCTGCTTCTCGCGGAGCAGCTCGGCCTCGTCGCTGACCTCGGCCTTGTCCATCTTGTGCCGGACCGGGCCGCGGTTGCCGCCGTAGTGGTAAAGATTCATCACCCCGCCGATGCGGCCCTCGTCGATCAGCCGCTTCGTGGTGCGGTGCGGCGGGTACCACGCCAGGGGCCAGTTGATCGCCAGCTTGTTGCCCCGGCCCTCCACCGCCTCGATCATCGCGTCGGCGTCGGCGAGGCTGCCGGCGAAAGGCTTTTCCACCAGCACGTCGACGCCGTACCCGGCTACGTTCGCCGTCCACTTCCCGTGCGTCCCGGTGGAGGCGCAGACGATGGCGAGCGTCGGCTCGCTCTTTTCCAGGCACGCCCGCCAGTCTTCGTAAACCATGTCCGCCGACAGGCCCAGCCGCCCCAGCACCTCACGCGGCCGGCCCGGCTCGTGGTGCCAAACGCCCACGACCTCGGCGTCGGGGTGGTCGATCACCTTGCGGAGCAGGTCGCCCATGTGCATGTGGTCGAAGTTGATGCCGACGATCCGGTGCTTGGGCATGGGGTTTCCCTGGGGTGGGGTTGAAACACAGAGGCACAGAGACACAAAGAGGAGGAAGACGGGATCAAACCGATCCGAGACTTTTGATCAATCGCCAAGACGCAGAGACGCCGAGACGCCAAGAAAATTATCTCCAAATTCTTCGGGATTTCTTAGCGTCTCTCATCCTTGGCGTCCTGGCGATGACACTTGTCCAACGGTTTATCCAAATTTTTATCGAGCGGTTGATTGTGTCTTCTCTTTGTCTCTGTGCCTCTGCGTTTCGCTTCTTCCGAGTGCCTCTGTGGCTACTCCGATTCTATATCCAGCCGCTCGCCGCAGCGGAGCACCTTATACGGCTGGCCGATCTCTTCGCAGGTCCGCACGAAGAGCTCCGTCGGCTCGGTGTTGAACTCGAACATGTCGTAGTGGCACGGTACGGCGAGCTTCGCGCCGATGCGTTTGGCGAGCCTCGCCGCCTCGTCGCCGAAGAGGTTGCCCGCGACGCGCCGCTCGGGGCGGTGGCCGTTGATCGGGAGGATCGCAAGGTCGAGGTTGAACCCCACGAGCTGCTCGACCAGCCCGTCGTGCATCAGCGTGTCGCCGCTGTGGTAGACGCCCCCTCCGGAAGCGGGGAACACGGCGACGTAGCCCATGAACTTCGGGTGATGGCGCTCGTCGCGCTCGACGCCGTTGTGTGCGGCGGTGATGCCGGCGAGCGTGCCCTGCTCGCCGAAGAGCCCGATGTCCCACCCGTCGCGGAGCGTCCGCAGCCGGTGGTCCGCCTCGGCTTCACCGAGCCCCAACCGGTCGACCACGAAGCCGCGGTTCGCCTCCGGCACGACGAGCTTTGCGCCGGGGTTCGCCCGCAGCAGCGGCTTCAACGTCTCCGCGTCGAGGTGGTCGGTGTGGTTGTGGCTGGAGGTGATGACGTCCACCATGTCCAGCCGCGCCGGGTCTACCACGAGCTCGCTCATGCGGACGTGCGGCTTGTCGGTGTCGGCGTACTTCTTCGTCAACGAGTCGGAGAGATACGGGTCAAACAGCACCACGCCGCCCGCCGACTTGACGAGGAACCCGCTCTGCCCGAGCCACCAGACGGCGAGGCCGTGCGACACATCGGCCGCGTGGATCTCGGCGAGCAGGGCGTCGTTCTTTTGTACGCACGGGATCAAGTTAGGCACGGTCTAACTCCTCCCGCACGATGCGGCAGCCCTTGACCATGCTGGCCAGCTTCCGCCTCGCCGCCCACCGCGCGGTCTGGCTCAGCCCGCAGTCGGGAGCGAACACGAGCCGGTCGGCCGGGGCGTGTTCGAGGCACCGCCGGACGCGGTCGGCGACGTCTTCGGGGCTCTCGATGTAGTAACTCTTCACGTCGATCACGCCGACGGCCGCGTCGATCCCCGCCTCCACGATGTCGGCGATGAGCGGCAGCGCGGTGAAGTTCAGCGTCGTCATCTCCAGGTGCATCTCATCGGTCTTGAGGTTGAGGAACGCGGGAAACAGCGCCTCGGGCTCGCGCTTGCCCACGGCCCGGCCTTTGAAGTTGCCAAAGCACAGGTGGGTACACATCCGCATCTTCCCGGTGACGGGGTCGACCGTGCGGTTGAACATGTCGGCGAAGCGCTCGACATCCTCTCGCCAGCCGTAGCAGCTCATGCTCGGCTCGTCGACGCAGACCTCCCGGCAGCCCGCGGCGTGCAGGCGTTTAAGCTCGTCGCTCACCAGCGGGAGCAGGGCCTCGGCAACGGCCCAGCGGTCGGGGTACTTCTCGTTGGGGAGCAGCCGGCCGCTGAGGGTGTACGGGCCGGGGATGCTCGCCTTGAGTACGGGGCGGCGGTCCGGGTTAAGCGGGAGGGAGTCGACGACCTTGACGAGGCGCTGGTACTCCTCGACGACGCCGAGGCCGTGCGGGGCGGTGAGTTCGCCGGTGATGGCGTGCTTGCCGCGCTGGTCGTGGGCGGGGGGCCCGAAGCGGCGGGGCGGGGCGGATTCGAGGTCGATGCCGCGGAGGTGGCCGTAGAAGGAGAGGTTGAAGTCCAGGCGGCTGACCTCGCCGTCGGTGATGACGTCGAGGCCGGCGGCGAGCTGGTCACGGACGGCGGCGACGACGGCGTCTTCCTGGGCCTCGGCGATGTCGTCGGGGCCGAACCGCTCGAGGTTCAGAGACGCGAACTCGAGCCACCCGGGGAAGGGGTAGCTGCCGATGACGGTGGTGCGGAGGGGGCGTTGTGGCATGGCGGCTCAGGCGGTGGGGGCGGGCGAGACGGCGGGGACGGGGGGGAAGGAGAAGGCGTTAGCGGGGTTGTCGCGGTAGAGGCGGTCGATCAGCGGCGGGTCGAGGCCGGCGTCGCGGAGGAGCCGGGGCAGCTCGGTGACGAGCCACTTCGGACCCGGCCCGCCGCCGTAGCTCGGCCAGTACACCCGCCGGGCGAGGTCCATCCCCACCACCAGCTGATCGGGGAACCCGGGCAGCAGCTCGGCGATGAGCCGGACGGTGTGCGCGGCCCCGCCCCGCCGCAGTTGGCGGAAGTGCTGGTCATACTCGAGGCGGACCCCGGTCGCCAGCAGGTCGCGGTGGTATTGCGGGTCGGGATTTTTGTCGCAGTGCGACAGCGTGACACGCGAGAGGTCGGCCCCGGCGTCACAGAGCAGCTCGGCCTGCTCCAGCGCGTCGGCGTCGCCTTCGGTGTGGGTCAGGATCGGGCAACCGGTGCGGCGGTGCGCGTCGGCGGCGGCGTGGAACGCCTCGCGCTCCGTGTCGTCGAGGCTGCCCCTGCCCCCTCCCCCGCCGCCGCCCGCGACCTTGATCACGCCGCAGCTCGGCCCGTCGCCGCCGACGCCGGCCTCGATCTCCTGCACGAACAACTCGGCGAGCGCGTCGCGGTCCAGGTCGAGCAGGGGGTCCTCGTCGGGGTGATACCGCGCGAGGTGGCGGCCGGTGGCGGCGACGATGGGCACGCCGCTGGCGCGGCTGACCCGCTCCAGCGCCGCCACGTCGCGGCCGGGCCCGGTGGGCATCGAGTCGACGACCCACCCGCCGCCCGCCTCACGGAACGTGGCGAGGTCTCGGGCCGCGGCGTCCTCATCGTCGAGCAGCAGGTCCGGGTACCGCTCGGCGATGAACCGGCCGCGGAGGATGACGTGCTCGTGCGCGTCGCACCACCCCAGCGCCCCGGACCCGCCCCCGCCCCCGGACCCGGCAGGGTTGGGGTCGGCGGGCACGTCGCCGGTGACGGTGCGGATGATCCCGCTCACGCCGCGGCCCCGCTCGACGTGTTGTGTCGCCACGCGTCGGCGGCGGTCTGCGCCACGTCGGACGGCACGTCGAGCACCGCCCCGAGGTCGGCCAGCCGCGACTGCAACCCGCCCACGTCGACGCCCCGCGCCCCCGTGTCGTTCTGCAACGACATCGCCGCGGCGAGGCCCGCGGCCTGGCCCATGCTCATCGTCTGGCCCATGCTGCGGCAGCTCGCGTGGGCGTCGTGCGTCGCGCTGAAGCACCGGCCGACCACCCACAACTCGTCCCGGCCACGCGGCACCAGCGTGCGGTACGGCACGCCGTACGCTTCACCCTGGACGTAGGCCCACGCCGTCTCGTCCTCGCCGGCGGCATTCTGGCGGTGGTCCTCGATGGGGGCCCCGCAGAGGGCGATGCGGTCGTCGAAGGTGCGGGCGGTGAGGCAGTCGTCGCGGGTGAGGCGGTACTCGCCGTAGACCCGGCGGGTCTCGCGGACGCCGATGTGGTGGGCCAGGCCGATGATCTTCGCCCCCTCATAGCCCGGCACCATGTCGCGCAGGAAGTCCTCGTAGACAAACGCCTGCCGCCGGCCCTCGACCTCGGCGGCGGTGAGCTGCACGAAGTCGGTGGCGTCGACATCGGCGACGCGGACGGCGACGGTGGCGATGGCCCCCTCGTGCACCATCGCGTGGGCCGAGCCTTTTTTGCGGGGCAGGGGGTAGCGGCCGGTCTCGATCGCCTCGGCGGACCGCTCGGCGAGCATGGCCTTGCCGCCCGCGGCCTCGAAGCGGTCGAGGTCGACGTTGCACATGCGGAACGTGGTGGTCAGCGTCTGGGCCGGGTCGAGGTCGCCGGCCTTCTCGTAGGGCACGCCGGCCCAGTGGCACAGGTCCGCGTCGCCGCTGGCGTCGATGAAGCGGCGGGCGGTGATGCGGAAAAAGCCCCGCTTGGTGAAGATGACCACGCCCGTGAGGTGCCCCCCCCCGGAAGCGGAGCGGTCAGCCTCGACATCGACGAGGATCGCGTGGAGCCAGGTGGTCACGCCGGCCCCGGCGAGCAGGCGGTCCCACACCAGCTTGAGGCGTTCGGGGTTGTAGGTGACGCCGGTGCCCGCGCCGTAGGTGTTGGGGCGGAGGAACACGTCGTGGGTCCGGTCGAGGGCGTCGACGACGCGGTCGGGGAGGCCGCCGACGACCTTGCGTGGCTGGTCGCCGGGGGTGAAGAACCCGTAGAAGGTGTCGAGGATCTGGGTGCTGGTGCCGCCGGCGAAGCCGTAGCGCTCGACGAGCCCGACCCCCCCGGAAGCCCCGCGCCCGGAAGCCCCGCCCCCGGACCCCCCCCGCCCGGAAGCCCCCGGCCTCAGCGCCTCGGCCGCGGCGATGGCGGCGCAGCATCCCGCCGAGCCCGCGCCGACCACCAGCACGTCGAGCTCCGCAAGCGTCGGGATCGCGGCGGGGTTGAGCACGTCAGGCATCGTGCCCGCCCCCCGCGCCGAAGTTGGCGAACAGTTTGGCCTCGCGCCGGCCGAACACGTGCACCGTGCGGCCGGCGAGGATCGTGGCGGCGGACCGATCCGCCGCCCGCTCGATCATTGCCTGCTGGTCGGCGACGGCGCCCATCAGGCCGCGGCACTTGTCGAGGTACTGCTGCATCGGGGTCATGCCATCTGCTCCTGCCCGGCCTTGCCCGTCGCGAAGCGTGCCGCCCCGACCGCCCCGGCCCACTCTCGCAGTGCGGCGGGCACGACAGCCAGCGGTTCACCCGTCGGCCGCCACTCCAGCGTATCGACCTCGGCCCGCAGCGGCGCGAACGGGGCCCCGCCCGCTTTGGAAATACCCCCGCCCAGCACCACCGTCTCCGGGTCGAAGCAGTTCACCAGCGAGACGATCCCGCACGCCTGGGCGTGCACCGCCCGCTCCCGTGCCTCCCGCGCGTCCCGGTCCCCCGCCCCGTCCACCCGGGCAGCTTTGAGGTTCGTCCCGCCGATCTCAATGCTGATCGCGTTCATGACCCCGCCCCGCTTCCATGGGGTTCTTCCGGGGTTCTCTCCGAGAGGCGTTCCGGGGGTCCTTCCGTGGGCGGGGTCTGGCCCTCGCTCACCGTCCAGCCCCCGTCGACCGCGAGCACCTGCCCGGTGACGTAGCGCGACGCGTCGGAGAGGAGGTAGACCGCGGCCCCGTCGAGGTCCTCGGGCCGACCGATCCGCCCGCCGTCGAGCGGCTGCTTGGTCCGGATGAACTCCAGGATCGTCTCGTCGCCCGCCGCCCGCTTCGCCATCGGGGTCTCGACCAACGCCGGGGCGATGACGTTGAAGCGGACGTCCTGCGGGGCGTAGTAGGCGGCGCAGCTCTGGGTGAACCCGACGATGGCGCTTTTGGCCGCGGCGTAGACGTGGGTCGAAAAAAAGCGGGGCGACGGGGAGAAGCCCAGGACGCTGCCCATGTTCAGCACGCTGCCCGGCACGCCGCGGCTCAGGAACGACCGCACCGCGGCCCGGTTCGAGAGGATCAGCGACTTGAGGTTGAGCGAGAGGGTGTGGTCGATCCCCTCCTCAGTGAGTTCGTGCAGCGGCCCGTCGCCGAAGCGTCGGCCGCTGCCCCCAGCGACGTGGTACAGCGCGTCGAACCGCCCGAATGCTTCGAGCGCCATAGCGACGGCCCGGTCCGCGGTAGCGGGGTCCACCGCGTCGCCCGCCAGGCCCCGGCCGCGGCCGCCCAGCTCCGCCTCGGCGTCCGCGACACCCCCGGGCTTGCGGCCGACGACAACCACGCCCGCTCCGGCCGCGACACACGCCCTCGCCGCGGAGAGCCCCAGCCCGGTGGTGCCGCCGACGATAACGACGGCTTTATCGTGGAGGGGGTCGTTCAAGAAGTCGAGCCTGTTTCGGGGGCGACCCTCTGAAAGGGGTCAAGGAGCCCCCGCTCGTTGGGGCGGGGTCTCATGAAGTTCATCGGGGTACGTTACGCGACGGGTGTCAGGCTTGCCGGGGGCCGCGGCCGACTTATTACACCCGCTGCGAATGAACTTGGTGAACTTGATGAGCCGTCACCAACCAATTCATGATCGCTTATTGGAGATGTGGCTTTTGTTCGAAGGGGCTATTTCCGCGTTGATGTCCCGAGCGGGATGACGAGATTCCAGGTGCGGGAGGCGGCGCGGAACCCGCCGGGGCCGTCGGCGGTGGCAAAGAACGCGTGCGTCGGTCGGCCGTCGTCGAGCAGCACCTGCGGGCGTTCGAGGCAGCCCTGCTCGGTGGTCGTGCCGTCGTCCCAGCGGACGGTGCGGGTCCAGGCGGCGGGCGGGTCGGCGACGGTCCACCGCACCGCGTCGGGGCTGGTGGCGTAGACGCCCCCGCCGCGGGTGCCGCCGATGCCGCCGGCCATGTCCTTCATCACCAGGTGGTACACGCCCCGCTCAAGCCAGAGGCAGGCGTCTTCGACGTGCTCCCGCTCGCCGAAGTCGAACAGCGGCCCCTCCGACACCCGCTCGTAGGGCCCCTCCGGCCGCGGCGCCCGCGCCAGCCCGTACCGCAGCAGGTCCCGCTGGTGGCCGGTCGACTTGTAGGCGAGCAGAACCGAACCGTCGGGATGCACCACCGGTGCGGGGTTGGTGGTCATCAGCGAATCCCATCGCCCGGGCCGCGGCTCAAGCACCGGCCGATCCATTAGCTGCCAGGGCCCCGCAGGATCGTCCGCCACCGCGAGCCCGATCCGCTGGTTGGCCCGCGCCTCGAACCACAGGGCCTCGGAAACCTCGGGCGACTCGGGCGTCGGCGTCGGGCCGTCGTAGGTTGTGCCCGTGTAGAAGAGCAGGTAGCGGCCGTCGGGGTGCCGGTGGACGGTCGGGTTGTGGCTCATCCTCGCATTCCACGACCCCCGCTCCCGCGGCGAAAAGGCCGGGCCGAGGATACGGTAGGGCCCGATCGCGTCGGGAGCGACTGCGTGCATGATCCGCGAATTCGTTACCCAGTTGGGCGCGAACGGCAGCCGCCGGTCCCAAACCGACGCGAACATGTGGTGCTCGCCCCGGTCGTCGCGGATGACCGACCCGCACCAGACCCAGCGGTTTGGGTCGCTCAACCCGCCGCCGACAGGGGCGGGCAGGAAACCGTCGGGGAACGGGCGGACTTGATCCGGGGGCTCGGGGTGCGGGTTGGGCATGACTGACGCCGCATCACGGCCGCTGCTGCCGCAATTCGACCGGCTTCCAGATGCCGATCTGGCCCTTGGGATCGTCCTTCTCGACGCGGACGGCCAGCTCCAACGGCCCGCTCCGGGGCCACGCGTCGGTGACGTCGACCGCCCAGGGCCGATCCCACATCTCCGCGGGCGGACCCGCCTGCTGCCCGACTAATTCGCCGCCAACGTAGACCCGTGCCCGCCCGTCGACGCCCGGGAAGAGCAGGTACACCGACTCGGCACCCTCGGCGACGGCCGGCAGCTCGTCCAGCGTCAGGCGGTACCACCCCGCCCCGCGGTGCTCAATGCCCTGCTGCGTCCAGGCCCGGTGCGTCGAGACCGTCTTCCAGCCCTCGCCCCCGGGGTCGGCCGTCGCCCAGTCCGCGGCCTCCCCCTCCGGCTCGGGGCGGAACGCCCAACGCTCGGGTAGTTCCACAACCCGCTCCGCCGCCAGCGCCTCGGTCGGCGGTTCATACCGAAAACTTAGGTCCTCCCGCTGCGACGCCGGCCGCTCCTCGTACGGCACGCTGAACCACCGGCTGATGTCCCGAGGCAGCAGCAGGTACCGCGACAGGTCCGCCCGGTACTTCACCGGCACGTACTGGATGTCGTCGATGTCCATCACGTCGGTGTTGCCCCACCGCGTTAGGATGCGGTGGTACCGCTGGCGGGCGCTCTCCAGCCGCTCCCGCTCGTCATCGCTCAGCGGCCCGGCGTCCTGCTTCTGGCCCAGCCGGATCGCCTCGACCATCGCCTCGGTCATCGCGAAGTTCATCCGCAGCGCGTGCACCCGGTCGCGGTACGGCTGCTGCCCCTCCACCGAAGCAAGAGCCGCTTCAATCATCTCGCCCATCTCTTGCACGATCGGCCCGTAATAATCCACCACCCGGCCCTCGTAGCCGATCAGCGTGTCGTCGTACCGGTCTCGCTCAAACTCGGTCTCGGAGTTGACCTTCCGCACCTGCTCGGCAATCACCCCAAAGTAGCGGCGGACGTCCCCGGCCGCCGGACCGTAGAGGTCGCGGTAAAAGCTGTCGAGCAATGCTTCCGGGTCGGCGTCGATGTCGTACATCAGCCGGTCCCACAGGAAGATGTCCGGCTGGCGAGAGATCAGGTTGCCGTAGAACAGCGCATTGTAGCCCCAGTACCCGTGCTCGTGCAGGGCTCGGAGGTGCTTGACCATCCAGTCGGGGTTATTCACCGGCAGGCCGAGGAAGCCGTGGTTCACCGGCCAGCTATAAAAAACCAGCTTGTCGTGCAGCTTCCCCCAGTCGGCGATGAGCTCAAGCGACCGCTCCTCGTCCTTCGGGGTGAAATACATCGTGCCGTTCTGCACGATCGTCAGCAGCAGGTTGTCGGCGATGTTGCGGTTCTTCTCCATCACCGGCGGCTCAACGTACCCGGCATAGATGTAAGTTCCGACCAGCTTGTCCGGGTATGTCTCAGCGACCACGCGGGCAACGTGGTTGAAGAAGTTCACGTACCGGTCGGTCTTGCTGTCCGTGCCGGGCGCGTCCTGAGCGCGGCAGTCGTCGCACTGGCAGTACCGGTCGCCGTCGGTCATGGAGATGCCTACCACGTCCTTATCCGGATCGGCCTTGAACTCGCGGAGCACGTAGTCAACGAAGATCTCGCGGACCTCTTCGCTGGAGGTGCAGACGTGGAACCGGTACCAGTTGCTGAAGTGGGCCGGGGTCGTGGGGATCAGCCGCTCGCCGTCGACCAGGGCCATCCACTCGGGCTTGCCGGTGTAGGTGTCGTTCTCGACGTATGGGGCCATCGCGTCTTTGACGTCGTGGGACGGGCGGCCGCGGAGCCCCGATCCGCCGCCGTTCCTGCGGTGCCACTCCATGAACCGCTTGACACGGGTGTTGCCGCGTTTGCGGTCGGGGTCTTTGGTGTAGAAGCCGATCCCCCCGTAGCGGCGGGTGCGGAACGTCGGCTCGACCCGCTCGTCCACCGCGTCGAGCTTGACCGACCGCTTCTGGGGCGTCACGGTCCAGAGCTCCCCGGGGAGGTACCAGCGGATACCGAGCGTCCGCTCAATGATCCGGGCGGTGCCGACATAGGTCCCGGCGTGGACCTCCTGGTTGGTGGCGAAGGGGTCGCCGTCGCTATCGATACCGGCAATGAAAAGCGTCTGGTCGACCGTCTTGGCGGCGTACCCCTCCGAGTCCAGCCCCGCGGGGTCACACCCGTGAGCCCGCGCCCATGTTGTGTCGCCCAGCACGATCAACCGGTCCTGCGTGCCCAGATCCGCGTCGGCGGGTCGCCGTTCGATGGGCAGCTCCGCGCCCGTCACGTCGCGGACCGAGTCACGCAGCAGCTCGGCCGCGGCGGTCACCGTCGGCACCGCATCCTCGGCCACTACGATCCGGTAACCCGACTCGCCCTCGTCCACAAGCACCAGCGCCGTTGTTTTTTCCCCCAGCATCACCAACGACGACAGAGCCGCAAGATACATCAGACGGCCATTTTTCGAAATGAAGCGGAACATGTAGCGACTCCTTGCCGGCGATACGGGTGCGCGCGAATCTATCGAGATCAAAAGCGGCTCCAACGTTAAAGACGTAGGCCGCTAAACATTTGAACTAGAAGTATACCCGCCGGAAGCCGCGGTTGAAGGCTTGTTCGACTCTTGAATCTGCGGGCACGTGAGGAACAGCGGGTGCCGCCGGTGGCCTTGCGTGATGCGGCGGGCGGGTCGGTTGGCCCGACCACACGGTTCAGACAAAGGGGCGGCGGTCAAGCACCAGGCGGAGCGGGCGGCGGGTCCGCAGCAGCCCGGGCAGCGCGACCTGAAGCTCGGCCAGTGCGCACCATGCACCGAAGACGCGGTGCAGGTCGTCGAAACCGTCGACGATACGGCGGGAGGCGGCATCGATAAACCTTATGTACCCGCGAGCCACACGTTCCAGCGCCGCCCTCGCCTCGCCGAAGCGGTGCCCGGACTCACGGAGGCCGCGGGTCAGACAGTAGACCCAGTCGACGGTGATGAAGTTGACGCTGTCGATTAGGCCGGGGCAGGCGCCGGGCTCGGCTTCGAGCGTGAGGCAGGTGTCCACGAGAGCGGTGGGGTACGGCAGCGGCCGACGAGCGGCTTGCATGTTGAAAAGGTAGTGGAAGGTGCCCGCCATGTGCGCGTGCAGCGGGGCCGCGCCCTCGGCTTGACCCGGCAGACAGCCGCGGCGGAGCAGGCCCGTCCGCGGGTCAAACCGCTTATCCAACCAGCCGAAGTAGGCGTCCTCCCACTCCATCTCCGCCCCCGCCGACTTGAACGGGTGGGCCAACTTCACGGTGGCGTACGAGCCGGCCCCGCGGTGCGAGGCGTTCCACGGGTCGCCGACCCAGTCCAGCGACTCGAGCAGGCCCACGATGCCCGCCGGCGTCATGTAAGGTTCAACCCCGCTCACCGGTCGCGGCGGCTCGACGTCGAAAAGCTCTATCGCCGCCAGCGTGTGTGCGGTGCAATGCAACGCCGCTAGCTTCGGGTCGTGGAACAGGCCGTCGTCGGGGTCCTGGAGCTTCGCGAACGCGCGGATAAAACCGTCCCGCTGCGTCGGCTCCGTCGGCATCCGGCTCAAGGTGTAGAACAGGTTTGCCGCGTTCGCGGTCCCGTAGGCATTGAGCCCGTCGGGCCGCGGCTCGAGGTTACGGTCGCGGTAGCGGCGGTAGTGCCCCGGCTCGCCCAACGCATGGGCGTCGATGATCTCGAGCGTGCGGCCAACCAGCGGCTCAAGGTCAAGCGGATCGATCTTGAGCCGTGGCAGCGGACCGGCGGCGGCGGACGGGACACGGGGCTCGGCGGGGGGTTCATTCAAAGCAGGTGTTTGCGGTTGTCGAAGCTGACCAAGCGGTAGACGCCGAGCGTATACCCCCGACCGTCCATCACCTCCCTCCGCGCTCCAGAGGGTAGGTATGTGGGCGGATAGGCGTTGTGCAGCGTGCTCGGCCGCTCGCAGGGATTGGAGCCGCCCCGCGTGACGATACCGAGCCATGCACCCGCACCGTCCTTCGATACGAAGTTAAGGGGCAACCATAAGTGGAAAAAAAATCGGTGCGGCAGCGTCGGCTGCCGCACCGATTTATGAAGTTGCCAGGGTGCATCCGCCGACGCCTAAGCGACGGCCGGGTAAGTCACGAGGTGATCACGCGCGCCGGCGACGCAGGAGCGTGAGGCCGCCGAGGGTCAGCAGCGCCATCGACCCCGGCTCGGGCACCACCGTCACGATGTTGTCGATGGTGAAGCTCGTGCCGGCCGTCGCGTTGTTGTTGTTCGACCGGACGATGAACAAGTCGAACCCGCCGGTGGCGTCGTCGTAGCTGTTCTGGAACGGCGCGTCGTCGGCGATCTGCTGGTTGTTGAACGTGCCGCCGGTGATGAAAGCGTCGTACAAATCTGTGGACTGGTCGATCTGGAAGACGACGCTGTAGCCGGTATTGGCGGCGTAGTCCAACCCGGTGTCGACCCTGCCGGCCCCTCTAAGGATGAACAAGTTGCCGTTATCAATCTCGATGCCCGCGGCGATGTCGCTGGCGTTGATGAGGCTCCCCTCCTCAAGCCCGATCCCCGTGGTCACGCGGGTGTTCGCCACGCTCGACCCGTCGGGATCGTTGAGCAAGAAGTCGAACGACAGGGTCACCGATTGGCCCTCGGCAATGGTGGTGGCGCCATTCTGGACAAAGTGGCCCTGGCTGCTGGATCGGTCGGCGAAGACACCGACGAGGTTGCCGTCGTTGTTGATGTCGCTGGCGAACGGGTCGGGATTGTTGCTCAAGCCCGTGTTGGTGTTCAGTACCCAGGTCGCCGGGCCTTCATCCAGAGCTTGCCCTTCGGCGTAGCCTTGAAAATCCGAGACAACATCAGCGTGGAGCACCGAGGCAGGAGCGATGGCAACTAGAGCAGTACCGAGCAAAATGTGAATCTTCATCTAACAATTCCTCTCAGGGGATGGGGTTGTGGACAATCAGGTGGCAAAACAAGGGAAACAGCGGGACGGGCAACCGGTCAACGCTCGATCAGTAAATCTAGGAACGCGTCCCAACGGTTGAAAAATGTACCGTTCATGTTAGGAGTGTTGGCGACCATATAGACGAACGCAGCATCGTTGCTGGAACTCGAAACGCTGCCGTCGCTGAAGCCGACGTTCCAGAGCTTCGAATCAATATGGGCCATCGAGCCTACGCCTTCAGCAAGGTCCAGCGAAATCACGTCCGTGGCCTCGAAATCGATCAACTGCCGATATTCGCGATCCCCCTGCCCGAAGGTCGCCGTTCCGGTCGCGGGGTTCTGGATCGGGCGGGGGTTGTAGTAGTAGCTGGAGTTGATGCGTGTAAAGCCGCCGGTGGGATTAGTCGGCCACGGCGAAGCGTAGCTGGCTAGCGTGAAGCCGTCGGTTTCCTGCGAAGGGCAGTAGAACATGGCCGCTTCGGCAACGTAGCCCTGGCCGAAAAACTTGCCGTGGTTCTGGTAACGCGGCACATCCGGGGCGCCGGAGGCGAAGGTGACAGCCTCTCGGCCGTTGAAAACCCGGTCGTGCACGTACTGGGTCGGTGGGGCAACGTAAGTACGATACGGAGCGAGGTAGCCGTCATAATCGGCGGCGTAGACGCTGCTGGCGATGCCAATCTGTTTAAGGTTGCTGGCACAGGCGATGGTGCGGGCCGCCCCCCTGGCGGCACTCAAGGCCGGCAGGAGGATCGAGATGAGCAGGGCGATAATGGAGATCACCACCAACAGCTCGATCAGCGTGAAGCCGGAGGCGTGGCGGGAGACGGATCGGTCTCTTTGTGAAAACATGACTTACCTCTGGTCAGCGGTCCTCGCCGGTAGCACGCCCGATTAAAACTCCACATGCCCGACTGTTAATCCTCACGCAACAGCAGCAATTTGGTCCCACGGCCTCGTAATCCTTAGAACACGAACCACCACAGTTAATGTACGCGGAAGGGGGTGAAATGGCGGCCGATCGACCACCGTCGAGGCGAGCAGCATGCATGAGGGCCGTTGAATCCACACTAGCTAAGTTACTCGATGGCGAGCAACAAGTCAAGCCTCGGAAACTCGGATTCACAAACGATTGCAGATGCCGGGTGCCGAGACTCAACAGGTCTGCAGCAAGACGTGCCGCCGTCGCGACTCCCGCACCACGCTCCTTGCAGACGGGGTCACCGCGGGGTGTAGGGGGGCACGTCGAGCGCTCCGCCGCCTTGGCGGAGCGATTGGGTGGCGGTGACGCCGGCGGCGACGGCCATGCGGGCGTCGAGGGGGGCGGCCCCGCGGCGGGGGTGACCCCGCAGGAAGGCGACGAAGTCGTCGATGATCTGCGGGTCGGCCCCGCCGTGCGACCCCTCAACGAGCGGGATGCCGAACGTCTCGCGGTGGTCGAGCTGGCCACCGACGCGGCGGGTGTAGAGGTGGACCTTGGCCTCGTAGGTGGCGAAGGTGTGGTCGCCCTCGTTCTCGATGCGGCCGGCGGTGCCGAGGACGGTGTAGTTGCGGCAGTTGTCGGGGCTGTAGTGGCACTGCTGGTAGCTGGCCTGCACGCCGTTGTCGAGCTGCAGGAGGACCATGCTGTGGTCCTCGACGTCGATGGTCGGGCTGAGCCCGCGCTGCGAAAGCGGGGGCCAGTTCGCCTTGTTGAACTTGGTGTCCGAGCGCTCGTCGGGCCGGCGGCGGTCGGCGACCTTGTCGTAGACGCTCAGCTTGCCCATCGCCGAGGCGCGGGTGGCGTAGCCGCCGGCGAACCAGTGGATCAGGTCGAGGTCGTGCGCCCCTTTCTGCAGGAGCAGGCTGTTGACGTGTCGCCGCTCGGAGTGCCAATCCTTAAAGTAGGCGTCGCCGCCGTAGTCGATGAAGTGGCGGCACCACACGGCCTGGACCTCGCCGATCGCGCCGTCGTCGATGAGCTGTTTGACCTTCTGCATCACCGGGAAGAAGCGCATGTTGTGCCCGACGTAGAGCCGGCCGCCGTGCGCCGCGGCGGCGTCGAGGATGCGGTCGCACTCTTCGACGGTGATGCCCATCGGCTTCTCGAGGTAGACGGTCTTGCCCGCCTCGAGTGCGGCGACGGCGGGCTCGACGTGGAGGTGGTCGGGGGTGGTGACGAAGACGCCGGCGAGGTCGTCGCGCACGACGATGTCGCGCCAGTCGCGGGTAACGTCGAGGCCCGGGCCGAACTCCTCGCGGTAGGCCTCGAGCACGGCGGGGTTGACGTCACAGACCGCGGCGAGGTGGACGCCCTCGTCCGGGCGGTGGGCGGCGCGGACGATCTTGCCGCGGCCGCCGGCGCCGATGGAGCCGATCTTCAGGGGCTTGTCGTTCATTTCTCGGTCGGCACGATGATGCCGCGCATGATGGTGCGTTGCACGAAGATGAAGATGAGCAGGGTCGGGATGCTGGCGAGGATGACCGAGGCGTAGACGGCCCCGGAGGAGGCGCGCTGCTGGAACTGGTAGAGCCAGACGGCGATGAGCCACATGTCCTCGTCGGGGGCGACGAGCAGCGGGTAGAGGAACGCGGCGTAGGCGGAGGTGAACGTGCCGAGGGCGAGGACGGCGAGGATGGGCTTGCTCAGGGCCATGGTGATCTGGAAGAACATGCGGACCTCGCTTGCGCCGTCGATCCGGGCCGCCTCGTAGAGCTCGCGGGGGAGCGAGTCGAAGAAGCCCTTGAGCAGGAAGATGAGGTAGCCGTTGGCCGCGAGCGGCAGGAGCAGCGCGACGAAGGTGTTCATCAGGTTGAAGTGGCGGAGGAGGATGTACTGCGGCAGGAGGGCGACCATGGGGGGGAAGGCCATGGTGGCCATGAGGATGAGGAGGAACTTGTAGGTGCCGGGCAGTTGGTAGCGGCTGAGGCCGTAGGCGGCGAGGGGGTTGATCAGCAGGGCGCTGATGATGGCGAGGGCGCAGTAGATGACGGTGTTGGTCAGCGCCCGGCCCTCGAGGACGAGCTCGTCCCAGACGTTGACGTAGTTGCGGACGGCGTAGTCCCAGCGGAGCGAGCCGGTGTTGGCCAGGACGTAGTCGTACTCGAGTTGGTCGATGGGGACGGGCGGCGCCTCGTTGGGCGAGGCGGCGAGGCCGCGTTGCACCGCGAAGTCGCGCCAGGCGAACTCGGGCCCGACGATCTGCAGCGACTCGGGGCCGAGGGTAGCGAGGAAGTCCTTGTAGTCGCGACGGTCGGGCCCCTGGAGCCAGCGGTTGCCGTCGGGCAGGTCGACGTCGTCGAAGCCGGCGTAGGTGCGGCCCCACTCCCGGTTGAGGCCGTCGACGGTATCGTAGCGGTCGGCGAGCCAGGCGCGGAACCGGGCCGGGTCGACGCCCCGGGTCACGATGAACGAGGGGTTGAGCACGTCGGTGGCGAACTCGATCCACGCGCGGCGGAGGGCGGGCTGGTCCTCGCCGGGCAGGGTGGCGGGCAGGCGGAAGTCGGTGAAGCGTTCGAGTGTCTCGGCGTGGTCGGCGTTGTACATCGCCGGGTCGATGCGGCCGTAGACCGGGTAGACCATCGCGTCGAGGAAGTGGCCGGTCACCGAGGGGAGGTAGAGCTCGTGGGGCTCGGCCGTTTCGACCATGTCGAAGTAGGTTTGCCAGATGGGCTCGTCGGCGTAGTTGAAGCGGCGGTTGGTCCAGTCGGGCACCCAGATGGTGATGCCCAGCCACCCGCCGGGTGCGGCCCCGGCGTCGCGCGCGTACGCCTCGATATCGTCCCGGTAGCGCTGCTTGAGGGTGTTGCGGAACTGCCGCAAGCCTCCGGGCGTGGTATCGACGAAGTCGAGCCCGCCGAGGACCTTCCAGTGCCGCGGCAGGTCGGGTTGGACAAGGAAGTCGCGGAGGGCCTGCACGGCCTCGGGGCTTGCCGCGGCCGGCGGGGACACGGTGGCAAAGCTGTAGGCGTTGAGCCCGTGCGACCGGCTGAGCGCGAGGATGTCCTGGCCGTACTTGGTCTCGAGGAACTTGCGGTAGAGCTCCTGGTCGTCGACGAGGTAGCGCGGCACGACGGTGAGCTCGGAGGCGTCGATCTCGGAGCGGAGCGAGCCGGAGATCATGATTACGAACGGGTAGACCATCGTCGCCCCGCCGACGGTGAGCAGGAGGATGATCGCGGCGTGGATCAGCCGGCCCTTGAGGCTCTTGGCTTCGACGGGGGAGAGGATCGCCATGGGTCAGGCCCCCGCCTTGAACTCGGCCTTGGAGAGCATGCGGAGCTGGTAGGCGGTGAAGCCCATGAGCACCGCGCCCAGCATCCACGCCATGGCCGCCGCCACGCCGAAGTCCAGCTCGAGGAACGCCTGCATGAACACCTCGAGGGCGAGGACCATCGTCGCGTCGTTGGGCCCGCCGCCGGTCATCGCGAGGATGGAGTTGGCCCCGCCCTTGAAGGCGTTGATAACCGCAGCGATGAACTCGATGACGATGAGGAACTTCAGCCGGGGCAGGGTGATGTAGAACACCTTGTGCCAGCCGCTCGCGCCGTCGATGGCGGCCGCTTCGTACAGGTCTTCGGGCACGGTCTTCAGGGCCGCGAGGTACAGCAGGCAGCCCGGGCCGGACGCGGCCCACACCGCCGGGACGACGCACCAGAGCATCGCCGTCTCGGGGTCCTGCAGGAAGTTCACCCGCTCGAAGTTGAACCCGCCAAACAGCAGCCCGACCACCTCGCCCGGGTGCAGGCCCGCCTCGAACAGCGGGGCGAAGGTGCCGAAGATGATCACGCCGGCGACGGCCCACAGCGTCAGGCGGACGGCCGGGTGCATCTCGTCGAGCTTCAGCGGCAGGGCGATGAGGACGTAGACCAGCGCCAGCCACAGCCCCGCGACGAGGAACTTGACCGCCGTCGCCAGCACGGCGGGCAGGTCGTTGAGCTCAAGCAGGACCGCGTTGACCATGCCGTACGGCTCGAGGAGCTGCTTCCACAGGAAGATGACGATGATGCCGCTGATGATCGCCGGCAGGTAGAACACGGTGCGGAAGAAGTATTTCAGCGGCTCGGTGGGCACCTCGTCGAGGAGGATCGCCAGGAGGATCGGCGGCCAAAAGCCCAGCACGATCGACAGGCCGACAAAGTAAAACGTCTTGGCGAACCCGCCCCAGAAGCGGTCGCTGTAGAGCGCCGCAGCGAAGTTGTCGACGCCGACGAACACGTTGTCGGCGACGATCTGGTAATCGACCACCGCCATGACGATCCCGCCGAGCAGGGGCAGGTACGACCAGCCGATGACGAGCAGGATCGCCGGCAGTACGAGCACGTAGCCCCAGCCGTAGCGGCGCCACGAGAACTTGCCCGGCTGGGCCTCGCGGCTGACTTTCGTGAAGTAGCGCCAGACGCTGATGAAGCCCCAGATGAACGAGGCGGCGACGACGGCCATGACGACGCTCGCGACGATGCGGCGGTTGCGCATCTCGTCGGGCGGGATGACCCCGAGGACGCGGCGGTTGAAGTCCTCGGCCGAGGCGTGGAGGAGTTGCTGGATCGCGTCGACGCGCTCGGGCTCGGGGACGCCGTCGAACTCGAGGTTCATCGCGTCGGCGATGGGCCGGGTGAGGTAGCGGTAGACGTTCTGGGTGTTCTTGCCGTACGGCTCGGGCACGCCGTGCTGCATCGAGACCTCGAAGGCCTCCTGCCAGCCCTCGGGGACCTGGCGGAGGACCTGGTCGTAGCCGTAGGTTTTGAGCAGCCTGGGGTTGACGAACGGGCCATAGCCGTTGTCGACGAGGATGCGGGTGGTGAGCTCCTCGGCGGCGGGCCCGGTGCTGAACCAGATGTAGCGGAGGGCGGCGAGTTGTTGGGCGGGGGTGGCTTCGCTGAAGACGCCGAGCATGCGGGCGTTGACCTCGGTTCCGCGGGTGCCGCTGGGCCCGACGGGCACGGGCGCGAGGCCGACGAGCTGGGGGTTGATGTCGGCGAGCATCTGCTCGTCGAGGTAGTTCAGCTGCATGGCGATCTCGCCGCGGGCCCACTTGGTGTTGATCTCCGAGCCGCCGGCGAGGGCGGACCCGCGGAGGGTCTGCCCGTCTTGCTCGAAGCGGCCGCGCAGCAGCTCCCAGATGAAGGCGTAAGCCTCGGCGGCGGCGCGAGAGTCCCAGACGGCGCGCCACTCGCCGTCGGCGGTCTGTTCCACGACGCGGCCGCCGTTGGAAACGAGGAACGGGTACGTCCCGTAGCCGAGCTGCCCGGTGACGGCAAAGCCGTACTGCCGCCGTTCGGGCACGGTCAGGCGGCGGGAGAACTCGAGCAGCTCGTCCCAGGTCCGCGGCGGGCGGTCGGGGTTGAGCCCCGCGGCGGCGAAGAGGTCCTTGCGGTAGAGCAGCGCCCGGACCAGGTTGTCCTTGGGGATCGCCCAGACGTGCGGGGCGGCGTCGCCCTCTCGCTGCCGGTAGACTACCGGCCATGCGGGCGTGGGCACGCGCTCTTGGATCAACTTGACGGCCTCGGCGACCTCGTCGGGTGTCGGGTCGGCGAGCCATTTGCCCTCGTCGTCGACCTGGCGGACGCGGGGGTCCGCACCGTTGAGCCGCGCGAGCAGCACGTCGAGGGGCAGGAGGAACTCGCGCGACAGGTACGTCGACGACTGGCGGAAGTTGACGTACATCACGTGCGGCGGGATGCCCGCGGCGATGGCCATCAGCGGGCCGGCGTCCATCGACGCCCCCTCGATGGTGGGGATGACGAACGGCTCGATCCGGACGTCGGGGTTGGCTTCGAGGAACGCCCGCATCACCACCCGTGAGGCGGCGGCCTGGACGTCGGTGTCGCGTGGGCTGGGCAGGCCCTGGGCGGTGAAGGTGACGGTGTCCCCGCCGTCGGCGGGGGCCGGCGGGTCGGCGGCGACGGCGCGGGTCACGCTCAGCGTGACGAGCGCCGACATGACGGCCGCGAACACTCGGCACCGGCTGCGGTGTCTGCCCATGCACGTCCATCCCATACGCTGCTGCCCTCGCACGCTCGCTCCGCGCAGGTCGCTGCACCTCACCGTAACGCACGGGCCTACGCCGCGCCGGGCGCTCCTACTGGGCGTTCGTCGGCTCGGCCGGCTTGTACGGCGTCGCCTTTCCGCCCACCTCGAGCTGCACCGCATCGAGCCACACCGTCCCCTGCTCCGCGGCGGCGAAGCCGATGAAGCCCTTGCCCGCCGAGCCCTGGTTGAACGTCTGTTCATACCGCTTCCACTCGGTGGTGACCTTCACCGCCTCGAGCTGCTGCCAGCCGTGCATGACGACCACCGCCGTCGGCCGGTCGCCCCTGGCCCAGAACGAGACGGTGTAGTCGCCGCCGCGCGGGTACCGCACGTCCTGCCGCGCCGTCGGCACGGTCATGTAGTTGTAGAAGTCGTTGCTGTCGCCACGCCCCGGCTTCTCCTTGATCAGCTGCAGGCTCCGCTTGCCGTGGTGCGCCTGCTTGGTGGTCGGGGTCCAGCGGCCGTCCTCCGCGCCGACCTGACCGGCCTGCATCACCGAGTCGGCGGGGTGCCAATCCACCGGCCAACCCGGCAGCCGGGCGTAGTCGTACTCGAAGCTCGTGTTCATCAACAGGTTGTCCCGCGACAGCTTGAACTCGGGGTCGACAAACTCCTCCGCCTCGCCGACCTTGACCGACAACGTCAACGCCGCGCCGTCGGGCCACGGCTGGTCCGACAGCTCGTACACGTGCCGGCCATACGGCTCGAACTCGTCCTTCAACACGCCGCCGCTCACCGCCGCGTCGCGCTCCTCAAACCACACCTTCGCCGGCCCGTCATAACCCGACGGCAGCTCGATCTCGAACGACACCGGGGCGGGCTCGGCGCTGACCGCGATGAGGTACGTCATGCCGCCGTGGTTCTTCACCAGCGCCTTGACCGACTTCTCCGTGCCCTGGTCGGCGTACTTCACCGCCTGCCGCGGGCTCTTGGTCAGCAGCACCGGCGAGAGGTCTTCCACCTCGCCCGCCATCTGCTTGAGCATCTCCCAGTTTGGGGCGTACGCCGCCGGCCAGTCCCAGTAAAACAGCCCCTTCACGTCCGCCGCCAGCGACAGGTACGTCTGGCTCCGCTGCTCCGCGGCGCTCAGCGGCACCGGCCGGCCCGAGCTCTTCTCGAACAGGGGGGTGTACACGAACGGCGTACGCAGCTTCTGCGCCACCACCGCCGAGTCCACCGCCGCCTCGTACACCTCGCTCATGTGCTTGTCGCGGTAGATGTAATAGTCCCGCAGCGCCACGTCCCACGCGTTCCAGTCCTCCACCTTCGACAGCCCCACCGCAAACAACGCCATCGCCGAGTGGTACGGGTCGAGCTCTTTCACCGTCTCGTACCACGCCTCCACGCCCTCCTGCATCAGCAGATGCTTGGGGTGGTCGGGCGTCGTGGGGTAAAAGTTGTCCGGCTCGTCATAGGTGTAGTAGCCGATCACCGCGGGGTGATCGCGGGCGTTCTTCACGACGCCCGGCGTGACCTCCTCGTTGATGATCGGGTACTTGTCCTTCCAGTACGGCCCCTTGGCGTACTCGCCCGGGACATCGCGGAAGCGGTGGTACAACGCCTTCTCAGCCAGCTTCACCGGCGTCTCCACCGCGTACATCCCCGCCTCGTGGATCGCATCGAGGTAGTCGTCCACGGCCGCGGTATTTTTCGGGCTGTCCCACGGCTGGCTGCGGTCGTAGTGGTTCATCGTCGTCATGCCCTTCCACCGCAGCGTGACGTTGAACCCCGCGTCGGCGACCTCCTGCAGGTACTGGGGGAACACGCCGAACACGCCCATCGGGAAATACGGCTTGCCGTCGACCAGCATGATCTGGTTGTACCGGTCGTTCTGGACCACGCGGATGCCGGCGGGGGCGGGGGCGATCTTCTTCAGCGTGTCGGTCGTTTCCCAGACCGTCTTGTCGCCGTCCGTCACCGTGAGCTTCACCGGGTGCTCGCCCTCGGGCACGTCCTTCAGCGGCAACGTGAGGCGGGAAACGCCCTCCCCGGAAGCGTCCACGGGGCCAGACGCGGTGACGGGGGTGCCCCCGACGGCGGCGGAGAGGGTGTAGTCATGCGCGGCCGCGTCGGGGCCGAGGTCGAACATCACCGCCGCCTCGGATTCGTCGGTGTAGTAGTTCAGCTCGACCACCGCCTCGGCGTCGTCGGCGAAGCCCGGGGCGGGAGCCGCCGGGGCGTCCGCCGCCCCGAGGCACAGGGCCGCCGCCACCGCTACGGCCCACGAGTCGGCGGTCACTCATCGTTTTGACGGTCCACATGGCAAAGCTCCGCGAGGCTGTCGGGTCCGAGAGGTATGAAATATACAACAGGCCGGATCAGGGTACCGCCGCGCCCGTAGCGCCGCAAGCCGCGGCCTTGTCCCCTGATTCCGATCCTGACCCCGCGGCCGCCGGTGCCGCGGCGGCGGTGGACCCATGCCGATTTACAACGGGCCGGACCGGTCGGGGTGGGAGCTCAGCACCCGGCTCACCGGGCCCAACGGCTCGGGGTCGGGGTCGCGGGTCTCGTGGTAGGTGCTGATGATCGCGTAGCGGTCCCGGCCCGACCCGTTGGGCGTCGAGGCGTGCAGCAGCGCGTCGGAGAACACCACGAGGCTGCCCGCGGGCACCTCGCAAGTCACCGTCTCGTCGGCGGGGATCGTGGCGGGGTCGATACGGTTGCGAAACTCGCCGTTGGAGTCGGCCCCGTCGGAGTCGACCACCGTGTGCGTGCGGCGGTGGCTGCCGGGCAAAACCCGCAGCGTCCCGTTCTCCGCCGACACGTCGTCCAGCGGGACCCACACCGACAGCTTCGGCCGACGGTTCGCCCAGTACAGGTTGTCGGCGTGCCAGGGCGTGGCAAACCGCTGTCGGCCGTTCTTGTACACGAACTTGTCCGACATGAACGTCACCCCGCCGGGCATCAGCGGGTCGATCCACCGCAGCACCCGCGGGTCCTCCGACAACGCCCGGTACCGCTCGCTCATCCCCGACACGCCGACACACCACCCCCTTCGCGTCCGCTTCGAGCATCGCCACCGCCTCCGCCTTCAGCGCCTCACACTCGTCGCGGTCTAGCACGCCCTCCACGATGAAGTAGCCGTCCGTGTCGTACGCACGGACAGCGGCGGGCGGGTCGGACGGCGTCATCGCGGGGGGGGCAGCGGGCATGGTCAGAGTTCCAGAAGGGGGGTTGCCAACACGGGTCTGCGATCAGGGCGTGTCGTTGCCGCCGAGCCGCCAGCGGTAGAGCGTATAGCTGCGCGGCTCGGGGAGGTGGAAGCGGCCCGAGGACGTGTCATCCAGCGTGACCGTGCGGTCTAGCCCGTCGCCGACGATCGGCTCGAGTTCGAGCGTCGCTCCCGGCGGCAGGCCCGGCAGGGCGAAGCGGTGGCGTCGGCGTCGTTGACCTCGCGGAACAGCAGCAGGTAGCCGGTTTCGGGGACCCGCCGGGAACGGTCCGGCGGCGTGGAGAGGAACCCGGTCCACGCGGCGCCGCTCGGCTCGTCGCCGATGGGCTGCACGTCGCCGTGCAGCATCGCCCGCTGGTGGGGGCGGACCGCTTGCAGCACTCGCCGCGCCGCGGCGGCGTCGGCGGGGGGCAGGGCCTGCAGGTGCATCCACGCCAGGGGCAACGCCATGAGGGTGACGGCAAGGGCGTACTCCACGCCGAACGCGGCCGGGGCGAGCGGGTCATCCCGGTAGTTTTCCGGGTGTCGGTGCACGTTGAGCCACTCCATCTCCAGCCGGCAGGTCGGGACGTACCGCGCGAGCTGCCAGAGGTTGCGGAGCGTGCGGTGCGGCCGGTAGGTCGCGTTGCCGGTGTAGCGGTTCTCGACGAAGTGGTCGCGGACATGGGTGACACCGCTGGTCAACCCGAGGCGGCGCGACTTGCTGCCGGTGATGTCGATCGACGCCGCGACTTGGCCGCCGGTCTGTCGGTAGAGGTCGGCGAGCAGCCGCCGCACCCGCATCTCGCCCAGCCGCGTGGTGAATGCCACGCCATCGAACTTGAAGTGCGTCACGCCGTACTCCCGCCACAGCCCCAGCAGCGTCGCGAGGTCGTCCCGCCACCGGGTGTAGTCGTCCGCCCGGTCGAGGCAGTACCACAGGCCCCAGTTGAGCCCGAGCTCCCGCGCCCGGTCGCGGATCGGTGCCAAGCCCCGCGGGAACCGCTCGGGGTGGACCGCCCAGAAATCGGGGTCCGTCGCCGAGGTGCTCCCCGGCTCGAGCTGCTCGACGTGCAGCGCCCGCGCGTCGCCGCGGTGCCAGCCCGCGTCGACCTGCACCTGGGTCAGGCCCATCACCGCCGCCGCGTCGAGCTCCGCCAGCACGAACGCCTCGGACAGCACCCCGACCGACCCGCCCCCGCCCCAGTTGTTGCTCATCGCCACGCCCCGCTCGGGGATACGCGGCCGCGCCAGCCGCCGCAGGGTGCCCCGCAACAGCGCCGCCGCGCCCCCGCAAGTGCCGTCGGTCAACCCGACCCCGCTCACGTAGCTCTCGATCGCCTCGCCCGCCGCCCCGCCCCCTCCGATTTCCCCCGCCGACAGCCCGCTGCCGCGGATCGACAACGCCCGACCCGCCACCCGAAAGTCGCCCCGCAAGTTCCGCCCCGGCCCCCCATCGCCCGCCTCCCCCGGCTCCTCCGCCACCCCCGGCAACTGCTCGTCGGGCGGGGGCGCGAGCTTCATTGCCGCCAGCCCCGCCGAGCCGTCCCACCGCGTCAGGTGCAACAAATGACCCCGGCGCTCGACCGTCTCCTTCTCAAACAGCACCCCCCGGGCCAACTCCACCAGATTATCCCGATGATCGCTCCGTCCCAGCAGCGCCACCGACTCCCACGCCCTCACCCCGCCCGGCAGCGCCCACCCGTCCAGCCCCCCCCCCAGTCCCCCGCCCAACCACACGTCCCACGCCCCGACCCCCTCAGCCCCGTCTTCCTCACCCCCCGGGTCCCCCTCGCCGTCCCCACCCCCCCCCGGCTCCCCCGGCTCCCCCGGTTCCACCACCACGCTCTGCAGCACCACCGGCCAGTCCGCCCACACCCTAAACCGCCGCACCACCCGCCCCCGAAACTGCCCCCGAAACTGCCCCCGGAACCCCGCCGACCCGCCCGCACCGCCCGCCCCCCCCGTATCCGCCCCCGCGTCCCACCGCAGCACCAGGTCCGCCCGCAGGTGCCGCTCCGCCGCCCCGTCCAGATCGTCGTCGTGCACCTCCAGCCGCTCCACCCCCCACCCCCCCCTCCCCGCCGCCGCCGCCGCCGGGTCCGGTCCATCAACGTCGACCCACTCTACAGCGAGTGCTGAAGTCTTCCGCCATAGCCGCGACGCTACGCGTCGCGGACCGCGTTGCGTAGCAACGCGGCTAATGGAGGAAGTCTGCGTCGTTCGATCTAAACCCGCCGCACCGCCGATCGACACGGGGGTGAGGCGGGCCCCGTCGACCGACCACTCCCGCCGGATCAGTTCGTTGCCCACGGTCAGGCGTCGGCCGTCGTACTCGGCGAAGGCGGACGTGGACATACGATCAGCGGTACGGGCCAACGACGCGGCAGCGGTTGCGGGGGGGGGTTAATCTAACCCGAGTTCCATAGCCGGGGCCCTACGGGCCCCGCAGTCTCAACGGCACCTGTCAGGCCCCGGCTACGGAGGCCGTGAAACAGGCTCTAGCGCCCCGTCCAGTGCCGGGCGATCGTCGCCGCCCGCTCGGCGGCGGTCACCCGGGACAGGTCGGCGTTGAGCTCCCACACGTCGTCGCTGCGCTTGGTCTCGACGTGCCCGTCGAGGAAGCCGACGTTCGCGCTCGACCCGCCGTGGTGGCGGAACGGGTAGACCTCACGTTCGCCCAGCGACGGCCCGTTGGCGTAGTTGAGCGTCTGGGAGTTCGCCCCGCCGGACGTGCCGTGCACCGCCGCGTACTCCGGCCGGTGGTACGCGTCGCCGAACGTCACCACCTCGCCCGCCATCACGAACTCGTCGAGGTTCCGCCACGCCTTCGGGTCCCCCGGGAGCACCAGGAACGGCCCCCAGCCCACGTGCAGGTTGTACCCGTACGACGGGTTCTGCGGGTTGGGCTGGAACGCCAGGTCGTCCGACGGGCAGACGAGAAACGTCATGGCGATGTTGTAGTTCGTCGCCCGGTCGTCGAGGTACCGCGGGATCAGAAAGTCGTGCCAATACCCCGCCGCGCCGCGGGTGGCGGGCTGCTGAAACAGGGTCTGCGGCATGACCACGCCCTTGTGCTCCGAGGCGTACCCCTGCACCGCGATGTTAAGTTGCCGCATCGTCGACGCACACACCACCGCCCGCCCCGCCTCCCTCGCCCCGCTCAATGCCGGCAGCAGGATCGCAATAAGCAGCGCCGTGATGCTGATCACCACCAGCAGCTCGACGAGCGTGAACGCCGTGACGGTACTCTGCCGGTGGTAGCCAATACCCATAAGCAAACGACGGCCACGGGGTGGTGAGCGACACGGACAGACACGCCGATACTTTGAGATCTTGCTCCCGTAGCGGCAGCACAAACAAGCGGATCAGTTCGCCGCCCAGTTCTTGTTCCAGATCGCCTGACGCTCCGGGGCGGTGGTGACGACTGTCGGCTCGGCACTCAGGAGCTTGACCTCCGCAAGCGACGGCCTCTCGACGTGACCGTCGAGGAAGCCCACGTTGCCCGAGTCGCTGTGGCGGGTGCCATTGATAACGAGATTGGGGTAGGGCTTGAAGATGCTGTTGTAGCTGAACCCCGAGGCGTACTGGAAGTGAATACCGGAGGAATTGATGCCCGATGAGCGGTTGCCGCCATAGGCGGTCGGCTTCTCGTTGTTGTGCCAACTGTCGCCGAAGAGGATCAGGTCGCTCGCACTCTTGAACGCGCTTTGCTGCCGAACGGGCCGCCCCACACCGGGGCCGGTCAAGCTTCCCGTGCTGCTTCTAAAAGCACGGCCCATCTCAACGTTGTAGCCGTAAGACGGATCCTTATCGTTGCTGGCTTTCCACGCCAACTCGTCGTTGGGGCAGGTCATGTACTTCTTCTGCACGTCCGCCGTGGTGAAGTTTTGCCGTTCGACGTTGAGGTACGGCGGGACCAGCGCGCCGACCCAGTAACCGGAAAATCCCGAAGCAGACGGCGTGGAGCCGGAAAACGGCATGACGTAGTCGTTGTAGTCGCCGGAATACAGGTGGGTCGCCAGGGAGAGCTGCTTGACCATCGTGCTGCACGTCATCGCCTTGGCGGTTTCCCGTGCCGCACCGAGCGCCGGCAGCAGGATGCTGATCAGCAGCGCGATGATGCTGATCACCACCAGCAGCTCGATCAGGGTGAAGCCGCCCGGGCGGCGACGCGGACCGGCGTTCGGGAGTGCCAACATGGGGTTTTCCTTTACGGCAGAAGTTGCTAGGCTCAAGCAGGCTCAGCGTTTGACCGGGAGCGGCCGGGATCAGCCAGGGGAGCCGCGGAACAACCCGTGGCCGGCGAAACCGGGGCGGGTGACGGGACGGCCCGGTTGTATATCCGTCTTCCGGACGGTCGGCGTCAACCGGGGTTTGCCGCTCTCAGCGTGGTTCAGTGTACCGGGTCCGTTGTACGAATGCAACCCCCTTGGAACGATTTCACCCGATGGATGACGCCGCGCCCCTCGCTTCGACGTTCCTGCGGCTGGACCACGGGCTGTCGGAGCAGACGCCGATCGTCATCAAGCACGACCTGTGGCCCGAGGCGGGGCCGGGGATGCAGGACCTGCACTACGAGGTGGAGCTGGGCATCGTCGTCCGCGGCCGCATGGCCCACCGCAACCGCGACTTCGAGCTGACCTACGGCCCCGGGGACGTGTGGATGACCGGGATCTGGGAGCCGCACTCGGCGGACATCCTCGAGGCGCCGCTCGAGCTGCACATGTTCCACGTCTACCCGCCGCTGTTGGCGCAGTGGCGGTTCGACGAAGCGCCGCACCGCGACTGGCTGTCGTTCTTCACCGCCGCGCCGCGGGACCGGCCGCGCGACCTGAGCGCCCACCGCGACACGTGGTTCGGCGTCGTGGACCAGATGCGGGGCCTCGACCCGCGGGCGGACGAGTACGACCGGATGCTGCTGCGGCCGCTGCTGATGCGCTTCCTGATCGAGATCGGGCGGCACTGGCCGGGGTTTGAGGGCGGGTCCAGCCCCCGGGCGGGGACCTACGAGCAGATCGGCCGCGCCATCGCCGCGGTCTTCGCCACGCCCCGCCGCATCAGCGTCACCGACGGGGCCAAGCTGGCGGGGATCAACCGCAACGTGTTCACCCAGACGTTCCAGGAGCTCCTGGGCATGAGCTTTGCCGAGTTCTCGCTCAAGCACCGGCTGTTTCTCGTGTCCCACGCCCTGCGCGAGACCGACCTGCCCCTGCAGGCCGTCGCCGACGAGTTTGACTTCACCGACAAGAGCCACCTGCACCGCTCGTTCGTCAAGCTCTTCGGCCAGACCCCGCACGAATACCGCACCAGCGGCCTGCCGCCGGCGATGGGGGGGTGAGGTACGCGGCGGCGAGATCGACCGAGAGACGCGTCAGCGGCGTAGCGTTTGTTTTACAGCCGAACGGCGTATCGGGTGGAGCAGGCTTCCAGCCTGCTTTCGGGCGCAGCCCGAGGGTCGAGACAGCGGACTTGGCCCTTCGGGCCAACGGCAGGCTGGAAGGCTGCCCCACCGCAAAGCTCCGACAGAGGCTGTTAAACAAGCTGGCTCTGTTGAAACCCCCAGCCTAAGGGTGCCACACCTCGCCGGCTTTGCGGCGACGTGTGCCGCGTCCCAAGGCGTGTCGCGTCATAGCCACCGGTACACATCGCCCAAAGCGGCGAGGTGTGGCACCCAACCCAAGTAGGCTCGGATGATTTCAACAGAGCCAAACAAGCGCTTAGCGGGAGACGCGCCAGCGTTTCGGGTTGTGAACGGCGGCGGGGGGAGACACGGGCGAGTTTGTCGCACCCGCTACGCGGAGCGGGGCAAACGTTGGTGAACGACCTCAACGCCGGGCGCAAGAAAAACCGCAGGGCGGGGTGCCCTGCGGTTGGTGGAGGTTGGGATGTCGATCCGGACGGACGAAGGGCCGGGTCCGGGTCAGGCGCGACGCCCGCGGCCGAGCATGAGCAGGCCACCGAGGCCGACGAGGGCGAGGGACGCGGGTTCGGGGATGACGGGGCCGGCCACGGCGGTGGCGGAGATGCTGCCGTTCAGGGCGTCATAGTCGATCTGGAAGGTGACGCCGTCGAAGACGACCTGGCTTTCGTCGGTCGGGGCGTTGGTGAAGGTATCGGGGCTGGGGTTGAAGCCGTAGTCGATCAGGAAGAACTCCTCGCCGGCGACGAAGCTGTAGCTCGGGGCGAGGTCGATGTCAAGGGTGCCGAGGTTGGGCGTGCCACCCGTGTTGATGGGGGCCGTCGCGGCGGTGGCGAACATGCCGTTGGTGAGGGTGAAGCCGAGGGTCGAGCCGTCCTGCAGTTGCACGTTGCGGATGGCGCCGGTCCCGCCGCGACCGAAGCTGCCGCCGTTGGCGGTGAAGGTCACGGAGCTGCCCGAGGCGGCGAAGAGGTCGCGTTTCGCCCCGTCGTTCTGCTGGATGGTGCCGCCGTCGATGACGAGGTTGCTGTTACCGCTGACGTCGACGAGGTTGATCCCGCCGCGGCCGCCGAGGACCGAGCCGGGGCCGGCGGTAAAGGTGGAGCCGTTGCCGACCGAGAAGCCGTTGGTCTGCTGGTTGACGGTGCCGTCGGTGAAGGTGATATTGCTGTTGAAGTTCGACTGGTTGGCCAACAGGAGCGTGTTGCCGTTGAGGTCGAAGTTCAGGCCGGCGGGGCTGCCGGCGTTGACCGCGAGGTTCTTGGCGCTGGCGTTGGCGGTAAGAAAGACGTTGGGCGTCGAGGTGCTGCTGTTGGTGATCACCGTGTCGGCCAGCGTCGGCTCCTGGGCCGGGGAGAAGTTGGCGGCGGTGTTGAAGCTGCCGCTGGTGTTGCCGGTGAACACGAGCGTCACCGCTTGCGACGGCGCGGCGACGGCGACGGCCACGAGGCCGGCGGAGAGGGTGGCGGCTTTGAGAGGACGGTTCATGGACGGGGTTCCTTTACGAAGTGGCGCAATGATGGGCATCGGGTTCCTCCAGGAGGTACAGTTGGGGCAGGCCGCGAAGAGCGGTAGAAGCCTCTAGCTTACCAGAATCCGCGGCACGGTCAAGCGAATATACAACGATGTGGAAAGATTTTTGCGGCCGGCGGGGTCCGTAGCGGCAGGAAAAATGGGTGGCGGGGGCCGCGGACCGGCGGAAAACCCGCGGCGAGCCGGGCGGCGGGGATACAACGGGGGCGGGGGAGCGGCCCGGCTACAGCGCGATGGGCCGATATTGGCACACGGCAGTCGCGGGAACTCGGGGTTGTACGAGTCGCGAGAAGAACTTAGGCGTCATGGGTGCCACACCTTGGCGGCTCTGCGTCAAGGTGTTCCAGAGTCGGCACACCTTGGCCCCAAGCGGCCAAGGTGTGGCACCCCACCGGAAGCACGAGAATTCAACGGGATCAGCGTTACCCGGTCGGCAACTTCACCTGACGCTCCTTAACCCCCTTCCCCTCGGGAGGGGCCGGGGGAGGGCCGCGACTTGCCGAGGCAAAGTCGTCCTGAAGCATGGTGTCTCGGGCAAAGCACCCTCCCCTAACCCCTGCCGGGGGGGATTGATCGTGTCGACGGGTCGATCTCTTATGCGACCCGCGTTACTGCGGCTCGTCGGCCCCGCCGGCGGCGGTGAGGCTGACGGTGCCGCCGTCCTGATAGTCGACGGTGAAGGGGGTGCCGCCCCTGGCTTTGACGGTGCCGCCCTGGGGGGCGTTGTCGAACTCGTCCTTGACCTCGCCGCCGTATTGGATGAGCAGGTACTTGCGGCCGGGCTCGGGGGTGAAGCCGTCGGCGAGGCTGACTTCAAGCTTGCCCAGCGTGGTCACGTCCTTCTGCACCTCGAGGGGAGCGAACTCGAAGCCCTCGTCGTCGAGGACGACGTGGAGCGTCGAGCCCTCGCCGAGGTCGGCCGCACGGGCCGCTAGGGTGCCGCCATGGCGGATCACGAGGGTGCCGTTGGAGCTCACCGCCAGGTCGCGCAGGCCGGACATCGACTCGACGCGGCCGCCGGTGAGGTCAAGGGTGCCGCCGCCTTTGACCTCGACCTGGTTGCTGATGCCAGTGGCCTTGAGCGTCGCGTCCTCGCCGACGGTGAGGGTGGCGTCGGGATGGACGATGAGGTGGTTGGTGACCGCGACGGTGCCGTTGACGAGGGTCAAGGGGGACTTGACGTCGGACTCGTTGTAGAGCTTGAGGGTGTTGCCGCCGAGGTCGAGGGTGAGGGGCTGGGGCCCGTTGGCGTCGCCGGCGATGTTTTTGGCTTCGGCGTCCTCGGTGAGGGTGATGGTGGCGGGCTCGGCGGTCATCTTGTAGCCGAAGTAGACGGTGTCGTTAGCGGTGGGGACGTTGCCGGCGTCCCAGTTGCTGGCGGCGTTCCACTCGCCGCCGGGCGCGGTGAATTGGACGAGGCCGGCGTGTGCGGCGGTGGCGAGCAGCGTGGCACACGCGGCGGCGGCGAGCGGGGCGACCATCGAGCGGCGGGGCGTGACGGAATTCATAGGGTCTCCGGGTGGGGCGGGATCGGGTGGTAGCGGTGCGATTATACAACGGCCGGCGCGGGGCGGAAGTGGGGTCCGGGCGGGGCGTCCGTTGGAGCCGGGAGCGTGAGCGACCGGGGGTGGCCGGGGAAGGGGCCGGTCGCTGACGCTCGCGGCTCTGATGAAGGCGGCTCGGCCCGTAGAGGGGTGCGGCCGCGGTTGCGGCTATGCCCCGGGGTCGGGGTCGGGCAGGTTCAGGGCGACGCGGGGGTTGGCGGCGGTGAGGCCGTGGACGCGGGCCGGCAGGAGGTGGAGGTGGTGGGCGAGGTTGCGGCGGGCCTGGGGCATGGTGATGGCGGAGCCGACGAGGTGGCTGCGGTCGGGGGCCCAGGCGGCGAGGTCGTCGCCGACGTCGACTGCCCAGCGGCCGAGTCGGTGCCGCCCGGGGCCAAGGGACGCGGCGGCCATGGCGTCGGTGGTGACGACGGCGTGGGGCCCGGCGAGGGTGAGGTAGTTGCCCAGGGCGGGGAACGGCACGTGGACGCCGTCGGCGATGAAGCAGAGCCACAGGCGGTCGGCCCGGGACATGGCGCGTTGGATGATGTTGTCGTGGCGGTGCAGGGACATCGGGCAGCCGTTGCCGAGGTGGGTGAACATGGACAGGCCCGCGTCGATGGCCGCGTCGAGTTGGTCGAGGGGCGGGTCGCAGTGGCCGGCGGAGACGGTGATGTTCTGCCGTGCGAGCATACGGACGGTGGCGTGGCCGCGGTCGTATTCGGGGGCGAGGGTGACGAGTCGGACCAGCCCGCCGCCGGCGTCGAGCAGCCGACGCATCGTGTCGGGGTCGGCGGGGCGGACCGCGTCGGGCGGGTGGGCCCCGACGTAGCCGGGGGCGGGGTTGATGAACGGTCCCTCGATATGGAGGCCCGCCATCATCCGCCGGGCGAGCGGGTCGGCGTCGCGCAGCTCGGCGAGGCGTCGCAGCCGCGCCTCCATCGCGGGCAGGTGGTCGGTGATGACGGTGGCGAGGAAGCCGCCAACGCCGTCGCGCTGCATGGCGAGGCAGGCGTGGTGCAGGCCCTCGGCGGTGAGGCCGGCGTGGCCGGGGGAACCGGGGGAGCCGGGGGCGTCGGGGGTTGCGGGGGAGCCGGGGGCGTTGAAGTCGACGCCGGCGTAGCCGTTGACCTGCAGGTCGAACGCGGGGGCGTCGGGGGGCGGCGGCTCGGTCACGCGCCGCCACCGGTGAGCCGCGTCGCGGCGGGGCGGTCAAGGTACAGGGCGCAGTCGGAGTGGCGCTGCAGGATGCTCGCGGGCACGGCTGGGTCGACATCGCCCTCCACCGCGTTGCGGACCGCCTCGGCCTTCCGCTCGTCCGGCACGGTGCAGACGATGTGCCGGCTCTTCATGATCTGTTTCACGCTCATCGAGACCGCCCGGCGGGGCACGTCGTCGAGCGTCGGGAACCACCCCTCGCCGAGCTGCTGCCGGCGGCAGGCCTCGTCGAGGTCGAGCACGAGGTACGGCTCGTCGGAGTTGAAGTCGGCGGGCGGGTCGTTGAACGCGAGGTGCCCGTTCTCGCCGATGCCGCAGAAGCACACGGAGATCGGGTGGTCGCGGAGGAGGTCGCCGACGCGGCGGGCCTCGGCGTCGGGGTCGCGCTCCGCGTCGAGGTAGTAAAACGCGCGGACCGGGTGGGGCAGCCTGCGGTGGAAGCGTTCCCAGAGGTACTGCCGGAAGCTGGCGGGGTGGGTGATGGGCAGGCCGACGTACTCGTCGAGGTGGAACACGCTGACGCGGTGCCAGGCGATGTCGGGCTCGGCGACGAGCGCTTCGAGCATCTCGAACTGTGATGCGCCGGTGGCGACGATGATGCTGGTGTGCCCGTCGGTGTCGAGGGCGCGGCGGAGCTTGGCCGCGCCGTCGGCGGCGGCGGCGCGGCCGGATTCGGTTTTGGTGTCGAAGGTGTGGATGTCCATTTCAGGTCTTCCGGTTCCGGGTGCTTGCGGTGGGGGTCAGGGTCGGCTTGTGAATGTCAACGGTCCAGCAACCGCGCCGCCTCGTCGAGGTCGATGGGCAGGTCCACCGGTTGCCCCGTGCGGGCCGACACCTGGGCGGCCCAGCCGACGTCGGTGACGGTGCGGGTGTTGGCAAAGCTCAGAGGGGAGGCGTTGCCGGTTCGGACGCACTCGACAAAGTGGCCGGCGGCGCTGGAGGTGAGGTGGTCCATCACGTCGCCGCTGTCGGGCGTCGGGAAGCCGTCTTCCCACGTGAGGTCCGGGACGCCGAGGGCTTCGCAACGGGCACGGTCGAGGGGCGGTATCCACCGGCCGTCGGTCGCGGCCGACCAGTAGCGGACCTTCTGCGGCGGGTCGGCGAGCGAGTCGTGGACGAGGGCCCCGGCGGTGCCGTAGACGCTGTGCAGGGCGTCGTAGCCGTTGGACGAATCGATGTTGCCGAAGCAGAACCCGCAGGCGCCGTTGTCGAAGGTGATCTGGATGTTCCAGATCGGCTCGGGCTCGAAGCCGCGGACCTGGGCGGGCATCGAGGTGGCGTAGACCCGCACCGGCTTCGCCTGAGGCGCCATCGCGGCGAGCATGACGTAGAGCGAGTGGATGACGCCCATGCCGATGGCGTCGCCCATCTCGCGGCGGGAGAGCTTCCACGCCTTTGCCCCGGCGATGTTGACGGGGTGGCGGTAGTTGACTTGGATCTGAGTGACGGTGCCGAACGAGCCGGCCTCGACCATCTGCACGAGGCGCTGCTCGAAGGGGTGGAAGTGCAGGATGTAGTCGACGAGCGTGATCAGGTCGGGCCGCTCGGCGGCGAGGCGGAGCTGGCGGGCGTAGTCGGCGACGGCGGTGGCGATGGGTTTTTCGCAGAAGACGTGCTTGCCGGCCTCGAGGGCGGCGATGGACATCGGGCCGTGCGAGGCGTTGGGCCCGCAGAGGAAGACCGCGTCGACCGCGTCGTCGGCGAGCATCGCGTCGAAGGACGGCTGGAACAGCGCGGCGTCGAGGCCGGCGTCGGTCAACGCCTCGGCGGCGGTGTCGCCGCTGCGCTGATGGACGGCGGCGACCCGGGCGCGGGGGTCGATGGCAAGGTGCTTGAGGAACAGCCGGCCGATCATGCCGGCCCCGACGAGCCCGATGCCGATGGGTTGTGTCGTCATCGGTTCAGTCCCAGCAGTTGCAGCGTGTCGCGGTAGAGGATCTGGTCGGGCAGTTCCGCGGGCAGGGGCGGGACGGCCCACACCTCGCGGGAGCAGCGGACCACCTCGCGCAGGCCGGCGACGGTGTCGTCGAAGGTGGCGACGGGGTAGTCGGTGCCGAAGAGGAGCTTGTCGGTGGTGCCGTACTCGTGGGCGAGGCGGAGGCTGTTGTAGAACTGCCACGGCCGGTAGTAGAGGGCGGAGATGTCGGCGTAGACGTGGGGCTGTTTGCGGATGAGGGCGATGGTCTCGTGTTCCCACGGGTGGCCGAGGTGGGCGATGACGATGCGGAGGTCGGGGTGGCGGAGCGCGATGTCCTCGAGCTGCTCGGGGTGGGCGAACTTGAGCGGCGCGTTGCGGGGGAAGGTCGTGCCCTGGTGGAAAAGGATGGGCAGGCCGAGCTGTTCGGCGCGGGCGTAGATGGGCCGGGCGCGTTGGTCGTCGGGGTGGTAGCCGGAGTAGATGGGCGTCATCTTCAGGCCCCGGAGGCCCAGCTCGTGGACGCAGCGTTCGAGCTCCGCGGCCGCGCCGTCCTCGGCCGGATTGATCGCGGCAAAGCCGATGAGCTTGTCCGGGTCGGTGGCGACGTAGTCGGCGACGGTGTCGTTTTGGGTGAGGAAGCCCACCGCCGGGGCGCGGAGGCCGAAGACGATGGCGCGGTCGACGTCGGCGACGGCGGCGCGGTGTTGCTCGGGGCTGACGCTCAGGTCCAGGGGCTGGCCACGGACCCGGCCGGCCTCGACGGCGAGCTCGTCGGTCAGCTCGTCGGGCGACCAAAGGTGGGTGTGGCAGTCGACGATCATGGGGGGGAGGGGAGGGAACAGGGGCCGGGGATCAGGGATCAGGTGAGTAGTCCGACGTTACGCAGGTCGATAGCCGCGACGCTACGCGTCGCCGGCTCAGGGCCAGAAGATCGAGCCCTCTATATAAGGATGGCGCTCGAGGATGTCGTCGGTGAGTTGGACGCCCAGGCCCGGCGCGGTGGGGGGCTGGAGCAGGCCGTTTTCGATGCGGAAGGGTTCGACGGCGAGGGAGTCGACCATGGGCATGCCGTGGGTGGGGTACTCGACGTAGCTGGCGTAGGGGTCGGCGAAGGCGAGGTGGTAATTCGCGGCGAGGCAGGGGGCCATGCCCCAGGAGTGGTAGATGACGCGGGTGCTGTGGGCCCGGGCGTGAGCGCGGATGTCGAGGCACTCGAGGATGCCGCCCGAGTGGGTCGGGTCGGGCTGGATGTAGTCGACCGCGGCGTGCTCGAAAAACGGCAGGAACTCGTGCAGGCCCACCGCCGACTCGCCCGCGGCGATGGGGATCGACGTGTGGTCACGGACGAAGGCGAGGCCCTCGTAGTCGCGGTTGTTCACCGGGTCCTCGAACCAGGTCAGGTCGTACGGCTCGAGCGCCTTGGCCGCCTGCAGCGCCCGCTTCGCGGTCCATGGCCGCGGGTTGTGGCCCATAACCGCATCCACCATCAGCTCGACGTCCGGCCCGAGCGCCTCGCGGCAGAGCTCGACCTTCTTCACATCCTCCCTGATCGACCGGCCGATGCGGATCTTCACCGCCTTGAACCCCCGCTCGACGTGCCCGCGCATCTCCTCCTGCAAAATGTCCGGGGGTGCGTCGTTGCCGCCGCTGGCGTAGGCGATGAGCCCGTCGTGGCACCGGCCCCCGAGCAGTTGATACACCGGCGCGTCGTGCAGCTTGCCGACGATGTCCCACAACGCGTTCTCGATGCTGCCGGCGATCATCAGGGGCAGGCCTGCCTTGCCCCACGAGTACGACTTGGCCCGCATCTTGTGGAACAGCCGCGCGACCTGCCGCGGGTCCTCGCCGATCAGCAGCGTCGCAAAGTTGTCGGTCATCGCCTGCGTCGGCCGGGGAGCGCTCAGCCCCGGGTAGTACGCCTCGCCCAGGCCGCTGACGCCCTCGTCGGTTTCTACTTGGATCAGCGCGGTGTTCCAGTACGGGATCGTTCCGCCGGCCCAGACGATGGTCGACTCGCGCAGGTCGGTGGTGAGCAGGTGGCACTTGACCTCGGTGATCTTCATGGCGTCTCGCGGTGGAGCGGGGAGGGGCGCGGGGGGGGCCGCGGGGGGGGCGGTGCGGGTGACAGGGCGGGGGCCGGCCGGCGGTCAGTCCGGGGCCTCGGGGAAGTACACGCCGCTGAACGCCCCGCCGTCGATCAGCAGGCTCGCCCCGGTGATATACGCCGCCGCGTCGGTCGAGAGGAACACGCACGCCCCGGCGATGTCCGCCGGCTGGCCCCGCCGACCGAGCGGCGCGAAGCTGCCGAAGTCCACCGTGTCGACGATGTGCTGGATCTTCGGGTCCCGCACGATGTCCGAAACGATGTCCCCCGGCGCGACCGCGTTCACCCGGATGCCGTGCGGCGCGAGCTCGAGCGCGAGGCCCTTGGTCAGCATCTTCCGCGCCGCGTTGGAGGCGCAGTAGTGCACCTTCAACTCGCCGCACTGCTCGGCGGAGATCGACGTGATGTTGATCATCGACCCCTTCCGCCCGTCGGCGATCATCGCCTTGGCCACCGCCTTGGCGAAGAGGAAGTAGCCCTTGACGTTGACGGCAAAGGTGCGGTCGAACAGCTCCTCGCTCACCTCGAGGATCGGGCTGAAGCCGAGGAAGCCGGCGTTGTTGACCAAGAGGTCGACGCCGCCGAACTCCCGCCGCGTCCGGTCGACCGCGGCGTCGACGGCCGCCGCGTCCGATGTGTCGGCCTCGACGGCAATGGCGGTGCCGCCGCCGTCGCAGATCTCCTTCACCGCCGGCTCGAGCGTCTCCATGCGGCGGCTGACACAGGCGACCCTCGCCCCGGCGCGGGCGTACGCCGCGGCGATCTCACGGCCGATGCCCGTCGAGGCCCCGGTGACGATCGCGGACTTGCCTTCTAACGCTCGGTCATTCATGGTGCGGCGGCTCCGGATGGGGCGGCGTCGGCGGCTTGAGGTCCGTTGTACAATTGCCCAGCCGCTAAAGGGTAAGCCGTCGCGGCTCCCGCGCCAACCGCCGACTTTACGCTAGGGTGGCGCAGGCCCGCCCGGCCAGGTTCCGCAACGTCGCGGCCCCGGTCGCCGTGGCCTAATCGCTTGCCGCCGGTCCGCCCGATGCCCGATCCGCTCGACACCAACATCGACGCCGCCGTCGCCACCTTTGAGCGGCTGCGGGCGCTGGGGCCGCAGGTGCAGCGGGCCGCGGCGATGGTCCGCGACGCGCTGGTCGGCGGGCGCAAGCTGCTTGCCTGCGGCAACGGCGGGAGCGCCGCCGACGCCGCCCATTTCACCACCGAGTTCGTCTGCCGCTTCGTCCACGACCGCCGGCCGTACCCGGCCCTCTGCCTCAACGCCCACGGCGGCGACCTGACCGCCATCGGCAACGACTACGACTTCACCGACGTCTTCGCCCGGCAGGTCCACGCATTCGGAACGCCCGGCGACGTGCTGCTGGTCTTCACCACCTCGGGCGGCTAGCGTCAACATCACCCGCGCCCTCGATGCGGCGCGGTCAGCGGGGCGTCGGTACGGTGGCGCTGCTGGGCCGCGATGGCGGCGCCTGCCGCGGGCTGGCGGACGTCGAGCTGCTCGTGCCCGGCGACGCTCGTCGGCCCGGATCCAGGAGGCGCATCAGCTGTTGTTGCACACGATCTGCGAGACCGTCGAGCGGGACCTGCCGCGTGAGTGACGGGCCGCGGTACCTGGGCCTGGACGTGGGCGGCAGCAAGTGCGCCGCCCTGATCGGCGACGCGTCGGGCCGCGTGATCGAGCGGAGCCAGTGGGCTTCGGCGGCCGGATCGGGGGCCCGGGGCGATGATCGCGGACCTGGTGGATCGGGGCCGGGGGCTGTTGTCGCGGCACCGGGCGGAAGCGGTGGGGGTGGCGATCGGCGGGCCGCTGGACGTCGAGCGGGGGGTGGTGCTGTCGCCGCCGAACCTGCCGGGGTGGGACGCGGTGCCGCTGCGGGAGCGGCTGACCGTCGGCGCTGGGGCTGCCGGTGCGGGTCGAGCACGACGCGGCGGCGTGCGCGGCGGCGGAGTCCCGCTGGGGCCTCGGCCGGGAGCTGCGGCCGGAGCGCGTCGCTCGTGTACCTCACCTGCGGGACGGGCTTCGGCGTCGGGATGGTCCTGGGCGGGCGGGTCTACCACGGCGCGGCGGGCCGGTCGCCCGAGATCGGCCACGTCCGCTACGCCGCCGACGGACCCGTCGCCTTCGGCAAGCGGGGCAGCGTCGAGGCCTACTGCGCCGGCAGTTCCCTGCCGCGGCTGGCGGCGTGGCGCTTCCCCGACCGCTGGAGCGATCACCCACCCCACGGCCCGGCGCTGTCGCGTCTGGCGAACGGGGGCGACCATGACGCGCAGGCGGTGCTCGACGAGTCGGCCCGCGCCGTCGGCCGGGTCTGCGCCGCCCTGGCCGACCTGCTGTTCCCCGACGCGATCGCCCTGGGCAGCCTGGCCCGCTACCTCGGGCCGCCGTGGCTGGCGGCGGTGCGGCGGGCGATGGAGCAAGAGGCGCTGCCCGACGCGGTGCAGTCCTGCCGGCTGGCGCCCGCGGCCCTGGGCGAGCGGCTGCAGGACTGTTCCTGCCTTGTCGCGGCGATGCGGGACCGTTAGCGGACGCTAACCCCCAAGCCGGTTCCGTTGTATAAATGCCACCATGAGCGACGCCCCGCCCTCCGCCGCCCCCCCTTCTGCCCCCCCCTCCGCCGCCGCAACCGCCGCCGACGCGGCACCGCCCGACTTCTCCCTGCGCAACTACGGCCGGGAGGTCGCCCGCTTCCCCGCCAAGGGCGGCGGCGAAGAGGTCATCTTCCGCTACCCGCGGTGGGAGGACCTCAAGCAGTACCACGCGTACCTGAACCAGGTGCACGAGGAGAGCTTCACCGAGCCGATGTGGTTCTCGACCCACGCGACCGACCTGCCGACCGCGTCGCGGAAGCTGGCGGATAAGCTCAAGTGCGTTGAGGTTCAGGGCGAGCCGCACCTGGTCGTGGAGATGGCCGGCCACATCGTCGGGCTCGGGCAGGTGCCGATCCCGCGGCACAACTTCAGCGCCGACATCGGCCTGCTGGGCCTCGAACTCGCCCTCGCCTGCCGCGGCAAGGGCATCGGCACGAAGCTGTTCGACGTGCTCGAAGACCTGTCCCGCGAGGCCGGGGTCAAGATGATCGAGCTGTCGATGGCCTCTAAGAACCGCGCCTGCCAGCTATACGAGCGGCTGGGCTACAAGGAAGTCGGCCGCATCCCCCACCGGGTCCAATCCAACTTCGGCCAGGAGGCGTGGGAGGAGCGCGCGGACCTGGTGTACATGATTAAGTACCTTTGACCGCGCCGTTGGCCCGCGTTTAGCGGACGGCGTCAGCCGCCGCGCGGGGCCTGACGGCCACCGCTAAACCAAATCATTTCTCTCAGGTCACCCCCGGCAAATCGGGGATCGCCGCGTTGGCCGCCCACCGCGAGGCGGGGTCGATCCCGCCGCGGTCCGACGCCGGGGCCATCGACTTGAAGCCCGGTAGCGCGGGCAGGATGACGTCCGCCCACAGTTGTTCGACTTGAGCGAACGTGGTGAGCTGCGGCGCGTGCCCGCCGCCGGTGTACGCCGCCCGCAGCTCCGCCGCCTTCGCCGCCAGCCACCGCGCCTCGTCGGCGATCATCCGCTCGCCGACGCGGCGGTCGGCCTCCGCCGCGTTGGCCCCGGCCGCATACCGCTCGCCCACCGGCGGCAGCGGGTCCGGCAGCCGCGACATGTCAACACACCCCGGCTCGGCCGCCCATAAGAGCGACGTCTCCACCCGCCCCGCGTGGTCCTTCGTGTCGCCGGGCTTTTCGGTGTCGAAGCCCGGCTGGTTGGCCTCGAAGTCCGGCAGGCCGTACATCCGACACCCCACGTGCGGCTGCACCAGCTCCACCAGCGCCCGCAAGTCGTGCCAGTTCGGCCCGTAGTGCCCGGTCAGCAGGATCGCCGCGTGGAACCCCAGCGCCTCGGCCGCGCGGACGTGGTACAGCACGCTCTTGAAGTGGTGCCACGGCGGCACCGCCGTCAGCCACGGCCGCGCCGCCCCCGCCCACCTGCTGTGTCCCCCACGCCCCAAACACCCCGACCTCGTGCACGTGCCAAAAGTCCGGCGGCGCGACGATCCCCCCGCCCAGCCGCGCCGCCGCACACGCCACCGCGTGCGCCTTGAGCCCGTCCAGCCCCAGCGCGTTGTGCGGCCCGTGCGGCTCGCACAGCCCGTACGGAAAGTACACCGCCGGGCAGGCGTCGAACGCCGCGTCCAACTCGTCGGGGAACATCCGCTCCCACCGCACTTCACGCATCGTCGGGCTCCTGTTTTCAGTCCATAGAATTCGCCGCGTAGCGGGTGACGCGAAGCGTCCCCTGGTTTGTATGTGCGCCGCAAACGGGCACCTTCGGTGCTCCCGCTACGCGTCATGCGCCGTCGGCCGCACCAGCCGGGCCCACCGCAACCCCGAGCGGAAATCCAGCTCGATCTTGCCCTTCCAACTGTGCGTCTTCTGCGCCGACAGCAGCGAGCCGACGGGGTTGGTGATGCGCAGCTCGAACGTGTTGTCGCCGGGCGACACCGCATCGCTTACGTCGATGAGGAACGGATAGGTGATGCGCGTGCTCAGGCTCTGGCCGTTTTTTAGCACCTCGATCACGTTCTCGCGGCAGTCGACCTCCAGCCACAGCGGCCGACCGTCGGCGGCCGCGCCGTCGGGCACGTTCAGCGTCACCTGATACGTCACGCCGCCGCTGTAGTACCGCATCCCCTGGTGCTCCCACGGCGAGTTGTCGAGCTCCGCGGCGGGCGCGGCGATGCGGTGGTCGCGGAGCGCGAAGTCGCCGAGGATGAACGCGTCGAGCGTCGGCTGGATGTTGTCCTTGTGGTACCACGTCCCGGCCATGTTGCGCTCGTACATCTCCGGCTGGAACAGGCCCGTGACCGTGTTCTCGCCCGGCCGGAGCAGGGCGGCGATGTCGGCGCTGATGCCGAACGGATCGAGGTAGCGGTCGCGCTGCCACGGGGCGTTGACCTGGCCGTAGGGCCCGCCGCCGAGGGCGTCGCCGTTGACTTGCACACGCTCGACCAGCCCCTCCTCGGCGAGAAGGCGGGCGGTGGCGGGCACGTTGTCGACCTGCACGGAGCAGCGGAACATCACGATCGGCACCTCGCGCAGCGGCTTGGGGATGCTGCCGTCCTCGGTGGCCAGCCAGGCGTCGGGGTACGCCGGGTCGGCCATCTCCAGGCCCAGCGCCACCAGCGGCACCGCGTTGGCCCGGTCCCGCGCCGCCGGCCAGGGACCGGTCGACTCCGCCACCGTCTCCCGCTGCCGGTCGGTCCATGCCGTGTCGTCCACGTCCACCGCGCCCCCGGGCCGCAGCACCAGCAGCTTCGACTCGTACGGCGACAGCGTCATCGCGAAGCGGTCCCGCTCGACCATGACCCGCCGACGCACTCCCGAGTCGAGGTCCCAGTCCTCGATACCGCGGCCGGCGTCGTGTAGCACGGCGTCGACCCGCTGCTCCTGCGGGCTGCGGTTGGCGATGGCGACGACGTCCGCGTCGCCGACGCGCCGCCACGCGGTGGTGAAACAACGCAGCCGCTGGCCCCGATCGTCGAGCAGCTCCAGCTTCGGCCGGTGGTCGGGCAGCACCCGCGCCATCAGCAGCGGCTCGCACCCCGCCGGCGCCCAAACCGCCTCCTCGCCGTTGGCGCTTCCGGCGGGGCGGTGGCGGATCATCAGGTCCGTGAGGCTGATGTACCGCCCGCCGCCCTCGGTGAAGGTGATCCGCAGGTGCCGCGCCTTCACACCGTCAAACGCCTCGCGGTGCACCAGCCCCGACCGGCCCGCGACCTCGCCGACGACGCGCCAGGCTTCGCCGTCGTCGGACGCCTCGAACGTGTAGTCGTAGGCGATGTCCCGCTTCATGCCCTCGACGGTGAACTCGACGCCGCTGAGCGTCAGCGCCTCGCCGAAGTCGAACGCCAGCCATTGGGGCACGCGGGGGTAGACCACCATCGTGTCGCTGCGGTCGAACAGCGCCTCGGCCTGCCCCGTCCGCGGCGCGTCGCCCGACGTGAGGCAACGCATGAAGTCCGGCACCAGCGTGAGCGCCCCCGGAAGGTTTTCCTCCACCGGCTCAAACTCGATCTGCTCCACATCACGCAACTGCTCGATTCTGGTCGGCTCCACCAACTGCGCCCACAGGTCGGACAGGTCCCCGCCCTTGGGGGTCTGCAGCGGCAGCCGCTTCACGGCCACCAGGTGCCCGCCGCTCTGCACGAACTTGACCAAAATCGCCGCGTGCTCGCGCCGCATCCGCGGCACGCTGGCGAGGATCAGCGTGCGGTACGACGCCCCCGGATAACAAAGCTTCCCGTCGCGGACTTCGCCTTCGGGCAGGCCGGTGTCGAAGATGATGTCGCTCTCGATCTGGGCCGACATCAGCATCTTGAACACGTTGTCGGTGTCCTTCTCCAGTTGGTCGTTGGCGACGTGGTCGACCAGCGCCCCGCTGAGCGCGGCGTGGCTGCCGAAGACGATGGCGACATCGACCGCCGAGTCGCCCGCGGCGGTCATCTGGCACAGCCGCGTGACGTGGTCGGCAAAGTGGCGGTTGTAGCCCCAGTTGCTCGCCTGCACGAAGCCGGCGGGGTTGGTCGTGTGCTTGCGGATGCTGCGGAAGCTGTAGGTGTAGTCGATCGAGGCGTGGGTGTTGATGCCCAGGACGGTAAGCAGGTCCGCGTCGCGGGTCTTGTCGTGGAGGTTGAAGTCCCAGCTCGTGTCGGAGTAGGTTTCGCTGAGGGTGCGGGGTCGGCCCTTCATGCGGGCGACGGAGGCGACCTTGCGGGGGAGCGCCATGAGGTCCTTCATCTCGACGCCGTGGTCGCCGAGGATGTCCATCGCCGGGACCTGCTGCGGCCCGATCTGGCGGTAGTAGTCCCCGCCGTTGACGCCTTCGTTGTAGTGGCCGGAGTAGGCGACGTTCCGCTGGCCGCACCAGTCGGCGATCTGCTCGCACCAGCTCTCGGCAAAGAGGTCGGAGATGAGGCTGGCGAAGTCGTAGCAGATTTTGCGGTGGGCGTCGCCGCCGCGGACGAGGTCGAAGAGGCGAGGCCGCAGGTCGTAGCCGCGCCGCTCGCGGAAGTGGTGGAGCAGGTCGGCGGTCCAGGAGACGGTGCCGATGAGGCCGTGGAGGTTGGGGTGGTCGTGGTCGAGGGGCTGGTGCTTGCACGGGAAGCCGTGGCGGAGGTGGACGGCGTCGAGGCCGCCCTTGATCGCGTGGTCGTAGTAGGTGCCCGGCTCGTCGGTGAAGGTGCCGCGGATGGTCTTGCCGTAGTGCTCGGCTGCAGCGGTCGTAGTGGGCCTGGTAGGTCAGCTCGATGAACTTGGCGACGGCGTCGCGGTTCATCACGTCGAGGTAGCCCGGCAGCCAGTTGCCCCACCGCGAGGTGCAGGTCGGGTCGATCACGTGCTGCAGCGGCGTAACGGCGGCGAGGTGGACCCGCCAATCTCCATCGGGGGCGGCCCACCGCAGCGACGTGTCGTCACAGAACGTCTCGAGGTCGATCCGCTTGCCGTCGCTGGCGCGCTCGGCTTCGCAGCGGACGACGCGGCCGATGGGCAGGCGGCGGACCACATCGCGGGGAGCGTCCGACGCCACGTCGTAGCGGTACACGCGGCAGGCGGTCATGAGGTACTCGGGGTACGCCTCGTTGATCACGCCGCCGGCCGGGCCGCTGGGCCAGGACCAGTCGTCGTAGACCCACACACCCATGTCCAGCTTCGCGGCCTGCTCGACCGCGAAGGTGAACATCGCGAAGTACTCGTCGGAAAGGTACCGCTGGTTCATGCCGGCGTTGCACCAGATGATCGTCTCGTGGACGTGCTGGTCCTTCATCGCCCGGAGCTGGCGCACAACTTCCTCCTCACGGAGGTCGTCGTTCCAGAACCACAGCGGCGCGAAGCTGTAGGTGGGGTTGAAGGTCTTGAACTGTTGGGCGAGGGTGGCGAGGTCGGGCATGGCGGAGGGGTTCGAGGATCAGGGGTCGGGGATCGGGTCCCGGGGTCAAGCGTGGAGGCGGGGGCCGCCGTGGCGGATTACCGCTTCACTCGGCGACGACGCCGCCGGGGTAGCGGTCGAAGGCGACGGGGTCGAAGAACGGCAGGACGACGTCGGCCTCGCGGCGGATGCGGGCGAAGGCGGCGTGGACCTCGTCCTGGTTGCGGTAGAAACCGATGGGCAGGTTCTCGTCGAGGTTGCGGTAGGTGAAGACGGTGTCGGCGTAGACCACCCGGCCGGCGGCGGTGGGGATGCTCACCGCGAGGCTGCCGTGGTGGTGCCCGCCGGTGCGGAAGACGCGGAGGTCGGGCGCGGCCTCGTCTTCATCCTCGAGCAAGCGCACGCGCGGCCAGTCGTCGGTGACGAGCCGGCGGAGCGTGTCGGGCGGCAGGATGATGTCGCGGCCCGGCGGCGGGAAGTTCACCGGCGGGGCGAGCAGGTCGGTCCACTCCGCCCGGCCGACGGAGATCGGGCACCGCTCGACCTCGCCGATCTGCCCGGTGCTGTACGGCCCGAGGCAGCTCAGGAGCAGGTGGTCAATGTCGCCGAGCGCGACGCCCAGCCGGTCGAGTTGGCCGGCGAGCGTCTGGTCATCGCTCCGTACGAGGTCGGCCGCGGGGCTCCAGGCGTGGAAGGCCTGTTGCACCGCCGTCATGTCGTCGGGGAAGCCGGTGTTGACCAGGATCGTCCGGCCGCCGCCGCGGAGCAGCAGGCCGGTGTAGGCCCACGGCTGGAACTGATCGGCCGGGGCGTGCTGGATGATGCCGCTCATCGGGCAGCGCGGCATGCGGCCGAAGTCCAGCAGGTCCACCCGATACGTCGTCGCGTCGCGGTCGGGCATCGTCATCACAGCGGCCTCACAGAGTAGAGCGGCGTCGGGGCCGTGTCGAACCGCAGCGGGTTGCGCAGCGGCCGGCCGAACGCGGGGTAGTCGATCACCACCACGTCGCCGTCGCGGAGCTCGAAGCGGTCGCTGTAGCTGAACGCGTCGGCCCCGAGGAAGTGCAGGTGCACGTCGCCCGGTCGGCGGTGCTCGGGGTACTTGAAGTGGTGGTGTTCGAGGTTCGCCAGGCTGTGGCACATGTTCGCCTCGCCGGTCGCCAGGTCGGCCCGCCAGATAACGTCGCCGCCGCGCTCGACGCGGGTCTCGCCGCGGACGTCGTCGAACGCCCCGCCGACGGTCAGCTCCGGCCCGAGCGAGCACGGCCGCAGCTTCGACGACGAGAGGTACAGGTAGTTCTGCTCCTCGAGCAGGTGGTCGGAGAACTCGTTGCCCGCGGCGAAGCCGACGCGGCAGGGGTGGCCGGCGGAGTCGACGACGTAGATCGCTACGGGTTCGGCCTCCTCCCCGGCGCCGATGGCGAAGCTAGGGATGTCGATCGGCTGGTTGTGGGCGGCGAGTCGGGTGCCGTTGCACTTGAAGAACCACTCGGGCTGGACGCCGATGGCGCCGGGCGCGGGCTTGCCGCCGGCGACGCCGAGCTCGTACATCTTGAGGCTGTCGGACTTCTCGCTGCCGTGGCCGCCCGCCTCGTGCATGGCCTGCCGGTTGGCGGCGCTCTTCTGGTGGCTCAGCCCCGTGCCGGTGATAGCACAGCGCGCCGGCTCCTCGGGGTGGTCGAAAGCGGGCAGCAGCGACCACTCGCCGGTGCCGCCATAAGCACCGTCGTAGCCGACCCGCTCGTCCGACCGGTGCGCTTCGACCAGATCGGCAAGGGTGGCGTCACCTTCGGCGGCACGCATCGCCAGCGTGTAGGCGCTGTCGAAGCCTTCGATCAGCACAAGGTCCGCATCGTCGACGACGGCGACGCGGCGGCCGCGTCCGGGGTATTGCAGTTGAACCAGTCGCATAAAAATCTCCATCAACATCAAACTCATGAAGCGTCGCGGCTCTGCCGCGCGCGTTTGGCACGTCACACCGCGTCGCGAGTAACTTCGCTGTTGATCCGCCGCCAGACCCCACGCGGGTTCTCGTCACGCAGTTCGGGGGGCAGCAGTGCGGCGGGCGTGTCCTGGTAGCAGACCGGCCGGGCCCAGCGGAGGATGGCGGCAGCGCCGACGCTGGTGAAGCGGGGGTCGGTGGTGGCGGGGTAGGGCCCGCCGTGCTGCATCGCGTCGCCGACCTCGACCCCGGTGGGATAGCCGTTGAACAGCACCCGCCCCGCGAGGCGGCGCAGCCGCGGCAGCAGCCGGGCGGCGTGGTCGTCGTCCGCCCCGTCGGCGGCGACGTGCAGCGTCGCGGTGAGCTGGCCGGGCATCACGTCCAGCACCGCTTCGACTTCGTCGACGTTCCGGGCGGTGACAATGAGCACCGTCGGGCCGAAGCACTCCTCGAGCACGTCGGGGTGCGCGGCCGCGTCGGCGGCGGTCACCCGCAGCAGCGAGGCGGGGGCGGTTAGATCGCCGTCGTCGGCCGGAGACTCGGCGGCGGCGGTGACCGCGCTGTGGTCGATCAGCTTCTGCCGCTCGGTGGTGTAGCTCTCGACGATGCCCGGGTGCAGCATCGGCGCGGGGGCGGTGTTGCGGGTGAGCGTGGCGAGTTGCTCGATCAATCGATCGGTAGCGTCGCCGTCGATGACGAACACGACGCCGGGCTTGGTGCAGAACTGCCCGACGCCGAGGGTGACGCTGCCGTGCAGCCCCTTGGCAATGGCGTCGCCGCCTTGGGCCACGGCCCCGGGCAGGAGGACCATGGGGTTGACGCTGCTCATCTCGGCGAAGACGGGGATGGGCGTGCGGCGTTCGGCGGCGGCGTCGAACAGGGCGCGGCCGGCGCGGTGCGAGCCGGTAAAGCCCACGCCCCGGATCGCCGGGTGCCGCACGAGTTCGAGGTTCTGCTCGTTGGTGTCGGTATGGATCAGCGTGAAGACCCCCGCCGGCAGGCCCGCGGCCTCGACGGCCTCGCTGATCGCACCCGCGACCATCTCGCCGGTGTCGGGGTGGGCGGGGTGGGACTTGCACACCACCGGGCAGCCCGCGGCGAGAGCCGAGGCGGTGTCGCCCCCGGCGACGCTGAAGGCGAGGGGGAAGTTGCTCGCGCCGAAGACAGCGACCGGCCCAAGCGGCTCGAGCATCCGGCGCAGGTCCGGGCGGGGCAGCGGCTGGCGGTCGGGCAGCGCCGGCTCGATCCGCGCATCCACCCACGACCCGTCGCGCACCAGCCGGGCGAACATGCGGAGCTGGTTGACGGTGCGGCCGCGCTCGCCGTTGAGCCGGCCCGCGGGCAGGTGCGTCTCGCGGTGGGCCGTGTCGGTGAGGCCGTCGCCCAGCGCGTCGATGCGGGCGGCGATGTCGTCGAGCAGGTCCGCCCGCCGTTCGGCGGGGCAGGCGGCGAAGTCGGAGAACGCCAGCAGCGCGGCCTCGGCGGCTTGGGTGACGGTGGGGGTGTCGGTGGTGGTGGTCATAAGGGTCTCGATCAAGCGAAAAGCGAAGGTGTACTACGAACTCTGCGGCCGCCACCAGCCCTCGCACCAGGCGTTCCACGAGTGCGGGGCACGTTCGTGGCCAACATATTCGTACCGGTTGAACACGTCGCCGCGGCCGTCGATCCGCGGGTCGCCGGTGGCGTGGAGCACGTCCCGCAACTCGCCCCAGAGCGCCTCGGCGGTGGGGCGGTGGGCGGGGTCGTCGGCGAGGTTAGTGAGGCAGTGCGGGTCGGCGGTGATATCAAACAGTTGCTCGCCCGGCCGCTTGCCGAAGGCGAGGTCGTGGAAGTGCGGCTGCCCGCCGCGGTGCAGAGCGAGGATGTACTCCTTGGTCGGCGAGCTGTCGCAGTTGGTGTAGCCCGTCTCGGGGTTGCCCGCCGGCCAGCGGTCCGGGGCGAAGTTGCGGACGTAAAGAAACTGCGGGGTCCGGATGCACCGCACCGGGTATCCCACGTCGCCCTCCCGTCCGAGGTCGTGGCACTCGCGCCCCATAGTCGCCCGGTCGCGCCGCGGGTTGATCCGCCCGCTCCGCTCCGACAGCAGCACGTCCGTCAGGCTCCGGCCCGGCAGCGCCTCGGGGACGTCGAGCCCGGCGAGTTCCAGGAACGTCGGGCACAGGTCGATAAAGCTGCACAGGTCGTCGCACACCCGGCCGGGCGGGACCCGGCCCGGCCACATCGCGGCGCACGGCAGGCGGAAGTCGTCGTCGACCATCTGCCCCTTGACCCGCGGGAACGGGCAGCCGTTGTCGGAGGTGACGATCACCAGCGTGTCGTTCAACTCGCCGCGTGTTTCGAGCAGCGCGAGCATCTTGCCGAGCTGGCCATCGAACCACTCGGTCTCGAAGGCGTAGTCCAGCAGGTCGGTGCGGACGGTTCGGTTGTCGGGCCAGTAGGGGGGCACGTCGCCGTCGCGGACCTGGTCGAGCGACTTGCCGTGGGCAAGGCTTTCGCCGAAGGCGTAGTGGCGGTGGGGCTCCTTGCCGCCGTACCAGAAGCAGAAGGGTCGATCATCACCCCGAGGGCGGTCGTCGAGGAAGTCGGCGAAGTTGGCGGCGTAGTCGTGGTCCTTGATCTTCGAGCCGGCGGGCGGGGTGAGGGTCCGCCGGTTGTACTCGTTGCCGGCGGGGTTGCGGGTGCGGCCGTCGCGCCGCCAATCCCCGGGGGCCCAGCCCTTGCCGGTGAAGCCGACGTGGTAGCCGGCCGCCTCGAGCAGGTCGGGGTACACGTGGAAGCGGTCGGGGCCGGGGAAGTAGCAGTAATGGTTGCAGGCCTCCTCGAGCTGCCAGGTGTGCATCCCGGTGAGCAGGCTCGCCCGGGACGGGGCGCACTTGGGGTTGGTGGTGAACATCGCGTCGAAGCGGACGCCGTCGCGGGCCACACGGTCGAAGTGCGGGGTGTGGACGAAGCGGTGGCCGTAGGCGGAGAAGTGCGACGCGTCGTCGGCGAGGGCGAGGAGGAGGTTGGGTCGGCTGCGGCTCACGCGGGCCCCGCTTCCTGCACGGTCGCGTAGCCGGGGGCGGCGGCAGGGGTGTATGCCTCGGCGTTGGCGGACGGCGGACCCTCCGGCAGCATGACCCCCGCGGGGCAGCGCCAGCGTTTTCCGCGGCGGTGGTGTTCGAGCACGGCCCGCTGCAGCGCGGTGGTGGCGGTGACGGTGGAGAGGTCGACGTCGCTCTTGCCGAAGGTGCGTTCGAGCGTCTGCCAGCCGGTGGTGTTGGGCCGGGGAATCAGGCGGAACAGCCGCTGGAAGCCGAGGATGTTCGACGTCGGCGGGAGGTAGTCGGCGAGCTGCGGGTCCATCAGCCAGGAGTGGCACCAGATCAACTCGAACGGCCGGTCGGGGAAGTGGCGGGGGAAGAACTCGACGGCCCGGCGGATCGCGTCGCGGCAGGCCTCGGCGGTGAGCCCGCCGCCGGCGGGGATGTGGATGCTCACCGCGGGCGAGCCCCTGTCGAACACCGGCTCCCATTCCCGGGCGTCGTAGGTCTGCGGCTCGACCGACACGCCGCCGCACGGCGTAACCGGGTGGCCCCGCAGCGTGTCGTCGCTCTGTGTCAGCGTCGTCACCCAGGGCCCGTCGGGGTCGAGGCGCTGATTTTCGCCCTCGAACTGGCCGTCGTGGCGGAAGCGTTGGTCCTCGCGGGCCAGGACGAGCAGGCGGCCGGTGTCGCGGTGGCGGAACCCGCGGAAGCCCAGGCCGAACGTGTTGGTCTCGAACTGGAGCCGGCCGAGCTGGACGATGCGGGTCTTGAGGGCGTAGTTGCCGACCCAGCCGAGGTTGTCGAGGCCCCAGTGGCCGTGGCGGTTGTGGTAGTCCTGCATCCACCGGCCCAGGTCGGCGAGGGTCTCGCGGGTGACCGATGCGTCGATACCGAGGGCGGCGTGGAGCCGGCGGGTGTGGTCGTACCCGGCGAGGAAGGCGTAGGCGTAGGCCATGTTCCCGCCGGGCCAGAGCTTGTCGCTGAGGATCGGCCAGTGGCCCAGGCCCTCGAACACGCCGCGGTCGTAGAACAGGTAGCCGCAGAAGCGCAGGAGCCGGCCGAGGGTCGGCCGCGCGTCGAGGTCGCCGAGGTGCTGGTGCAACGCGTCGCGGACCGGGGCGGCGAGGCCGAGTTGATCGGCGCGGCGGTCAACGATCGCGCGGTTGATCAACGTGCCGGTCGTGGCGGGATCATCACCGGCAACGAAGGCGTCCCAGTGCTCCACCCACGCCGTGGGCACGGCCCGGGTGCCGAGTTGGTTGGCGAAGTCGGCGAGGCTCAAGCGACCCCCCGTGAAGCGGCGGGCGTGGCGGCAAACGCTCGCAGATCGATGCCCCCGTTCGGGACGAGGTCGAGCGTCTCCCGACGGCCGGCGACCTGCAGCGTGATGGGCTGGGGCGTGCGGTTCACGCCGACGAGGTGCAGCGGCCTACCGCAATTGTCGGTCATGACCCGCACGGAACCCGTCACCTCAACGAACGGCTCGTCATTCCACGACAGTACCGAACGGTTGCCGTCGATGTGCAGCGTCGCCCGATCCCCGCCACAGTGGAGCGTGCAAAACACCTGCTCTTTGGCGTCACCGGCCGTGCAGTTCCACGACAGAACCTCATACCCGACCGGCCGGATCCCCTGCATCCGCAGCGTATAGTCGATCATCACGCACATACTCGGCGTGTACCCCTCCGCGGCGAACAGCTCGCCGGTGAACGGGTTGCCCTGGTGCGGGAAGCCCTCCGCGGCGACCAGCGCGTCGCGCCAGCGGCGCATCATCTCGTGCAGCTCCACGGGCCTGCCGTACGCCTCGAACCACTCGGGTGCACGCAGGGCGGTCAGCGGCTGGCTCGCCCCGCCCCAGGAGTTACCCGGCAGGCCACGGTCAAATGCCGGGTCGTTCGCCGCGATCGACGGCAGCGGCAGCGCCGTCCAGAACGCTTGGGGGTTCATCACCCACCGCTCGAAAATGCGCTCAAACAGACCGCGGTCCACCACCCCCTCGGCCAGCACCCGCAGCAGCACGTCGCCGACGATCTGAACCCACTCACCCCGCGCGTCCACGTCGTAGAAGCACAGCGTGTCGGCGTCGAAGCAGTGCTCCATCAGCGCGCGGCGGGTGGCCGCGGCACGGTCCCGCCACGCGGCGGCCTCGTCGGACTGCCCCAGCCGCTCGGCCATCTCCGCCAGCGCGAGGCGTCCGCCGTGCAGGCTCGCGGTCAGGTCCGGGGCGAGGTACGGCAGCCTCGGATCGTCCGGGCACCACCGCGCGTCCCGGTCGCGACACACCTTCGGCAGCCCCGCCCACCGCGGGCTCTTGTCGTGGCCGGTGTCGTACTCGCAAAACGCGCCGAGGCACCCGGTGTCGCCGACCTCTCGGAACCGCACCAGCCACGCGTCCCACCGGGCGCAGCGTTCGTACACCTCACGCAACCCGTCGCCGTCGCCGCGGCGGAGCACGTCGCCCAGCGCCGTCTTCGCGATGGGGTTGACCGTCTGCACCTGGCTCCAGCCCGTGCCCGTGCCGCGGACGAAGCAGGGCAGTTGCCCGTCGTCGCGCTGACGGTCGAACAACGCGCGGTGCGTCGCGGTGCTCCACGACGGGTCGATCACCGCCATCGCCTCGGCCTCGAGCGGGGCGCTCTCCAGCCACACGCCGCGGTACGGCCCGCCCTCGATCAGCAGCGGCCCGTCCACGTCCGGCACCGGCAGCGTGTTGGCGCGCAGGCCCGCCAGCGCCGCGTCAAACTTCCGCTGCACCGGCTCGACGCTCGTCGTCCACTCGACGAGGCGCGGGCTTGTCGCGGTCGGGGCCGCGGCGGGCCCGGGGCGGGGGTGAGAACGGGGCATCAGAGGAAGGGTCACGTCCGGATCGTGCTCAGGCCCCAGTGGCCGGCGAACGCCTCGGCCGCGTCCGCGCCGCCCAGCAGCCGTTCGTGGTGCTCCGCCACCTTGCGGAACGCCGCGGCGTGCTCCTCGATCTGCTCGCGCCGCAGGTGCTTGAACCACGGCACGCCGAACGTCCGGCCCTGCACCGCCTCGGCCACCGGCAGCGGGTCACGCGACACGTCGCGCCCGCCGTCGAGCTGGTTGCTCGGCCGCCCGTCGCCGAAGATGTCGATCTGCGAGAACAGCGGGTGCTTGTGCAGCGCGGCGTTAACCCCGGGCACCGAGACGCTGCCCTCGGCCTCGACCGCCTCGCAGAACCGCCGCACCGGCAGGCCCCCGAAGCACGCCGCGTCGTAGTGCCCATGCGGGAAATACCACGCCCCCATCGTGTTGCCCGCGGCGTCGTCGGCCATAACCGGCCGCAGCCCCGGCACGTCCGCAAGCAAGCCCCAGAAATACCGCATCGCCGCGTCGATCTCCGCCATCTCGTGGGGGAACTTCTTGAGCTGCGCGAGGCCGACGGCCGCGGACATCTGGTGCATCCGGTACTTCGCCCCGCCCAGCGGCAGGCCCGACAGCGCCTTGAGCGGCGGCAGCGTCAGGTCGGCGTGGCGGATGTAGTGCCCGTAAAGGATTGCCCGCTCGTACACCTCCCGGTCCCGCGTCAGCAGCATCCCCGCCTCGCCGACGGCGAAGCCCTTGGAGCTCATGAGCGAGAAGCCCGCGGCGTCGCCGAAGGTCCCGGCGAGTTGGCCGTGGTAGCGCGAGCCGTGCGCGTGCGAGGCGTCTTCGATGACCTTGAGCCCGTGCCGGCGGGCGATGTCGAGGATGCGGTCCATGTCCGCGACGACGCCGAGGTAGTGCACCAGCGCGATCGCCTTGGTGCGGGGGGTGATGCGGTGCTCGATGTCGTCGGGGTCGAGGCAGAAGGTCTCGGGGTGGATGTCGGCGAAGACGACCTTGCCGCCGAGGGAGAGGACCTGGGCGGCGGTGGCCCAGTAGGTGATGGCGGGGACGATGACCTCGTCGCCGCGGCCGATGCCCACACCGTACATCGCCGCCTGCAGCGCCGACGTGCCGTTGTTGTGGCCGAGGCCGAACTCGACGCCGTGCCAGTCGGCGTAGCCCCGCTCGAACCTCCGCGTCAACTCGGTGCCCGACATGGCCCCGCGGCGGAGCACGTCCAATACCGCCTGCTCCATCTCGTGGTTCAAGATCGGCCAGGCGAACATCGACGGGTCGGCCGTCGTCACCGCCTGCGGCCCGCCGAGCAACGCTAACTGATCCATGGCTGCATCCGGGGGGTGGGGCGTGGTCTCAATGCTTCTCGTCGGGCCCGTGAGGTGGGTGATGAACGCACCGCGATCATGCCGCCGAACGTTCCACCGCCGACGGGGGTGATGTATGATTATACAACGTCCGGCGCGGCTTGCCAATCGTGATCCAGACCCGCCGCGCCGCTCTGCTGCCCACGCAGAACCCCCGCGATCAGCTTGTGTTTAACCGCCGGCCCGTCCGGCCGCCCGCCCGGCGGGGCGGTGCAGCGGCTTCACCCGACAATGCAACAATGGACGTAAATACAACATCCTCTGCACCCAAGGACGAGCTGCGGGTGTTGCGCGAGGTGCTGGGTCTGCCGACGGCGCCTTATCACGAGGGGCATGTTGCCGCGTACATCCGGCGGTTCGCGTCGGACCGCGGCTGGACGTGCGACATCGACGCCGCGGGCAACCTTGCCGTCCGCTACCGCCACGGCGTCGGGGGTGACACCGTGACGCCGCTGGTGTTCGAGGCCCACCTCGACCACCCGGGCTTCCACGTGGACGCGGTCGACGGCTCCGCCGTGGCGATGAGCTTCCTGGGCAAGGCCCCCGCGGTAGACCTCGTTGGGGCGCGGCTGCAGATGTATGCCGTTCCGGTCGGGGGGGCGTCGGAGCCGGTGCCGGTCGGCGGCGGTACCGTCAAGCGTGTGCACAAGAGCGATGCCTTCTACCGACCGCTGTCGGTCGAGGTCGAACTCGACGCACCGGCCACCGACGTGCGTCCCGGCGGCTTCGCGGTGTTCGACCTGCCGACGTGGTCGCTCGCCCCCGGCGGCCACCGCCTCGGCGCCCGGGCCCACGACGACCTGGCGCAGGTCGCCGCGGTGCTGGTGCTGCTCGACCGGCTGCACCGGGAGCGGCCGGCCGCCGACGTGACGGCCCTGTTCACGCGGGCCGAGGAGGTGGGCTTCGTCGGGGCCCGCGCCGCGGCCGAGGCGGGGACGTTGCCCGACGGGGCGGTGGTCATCGTGCTCGAGTGCAGCGGCCTGCCCGCCGAGCGGGGGTTCGTCGTCCGCGCCGGCGACTTCACCAGCATGTACGACGGCTGGGCCACCACCCGCCTGATGCAGCTCGCCGACGCCCGCGCCGCCGCCGACCCCGACTTCCTCTATCAGACCCCCATCCCCCGCCGCGGCACGTGCAACGCCTCGCTCTACGCCGCCCTCGGCTTCCGCGCCGCCGGCCTCACTTTGCCCATGCAGAACTACCACAACCAGGGCCCCGACGGCCCCGCCGCCGAGATCATCGACCTCCGCGACTGGATCACCCTCGCCGACTTCCTCTTCACCGTCGCCACCGACTTCGGCGACTACGACGACATCCAACGCCGCATCCGCGCGAAGATGGACGGCATCTGGAAGGCGGAACGCGGGCACCTGGAACGTGGCGGGTAACGTCTGGCGAGCGGTGCCCGGCGGCCGTCGCTCCGAAGCTGTTCCACAACCCCAAGCGAGGGGTGCCACACTGCATCCCGCCGCTCGGGGCGGGTGCGGTTTGCGGGTGTAACAACGGCGGTTTGTCGCTCGCGGCCCTCACACCGCACCCTACGCAAAGCCTCCGGGATGCAGTGTGGCACCCCGAGGTTCTTGAACACCACTCTTGAACGATAGCGCCACGCCGCTATGCGTTCTCGCCGTTTGCCTTGTCAAGCCGCTTGCGCACCCGCTTCATCTCCGGCGTCAGGGGCACCGGCTTGCCGGGGCACTGGTTTTTCTTGTCAATGATCCAGTGGCCACGGTTGTCCTTCAGCACCGGCATCCGCTTCGCCACCGGCGGCGGGGCGACCACGGCGGTCGGCCGGTCGGCATACCAGTAGCCGACGCTCGACATCTCGTTGCACAGGTGGTTCGCGTGGCCGTGCTCGATGGTCACCTTGATCGACTCGGTGAAGTGCACCGGGTTCTCCGGGTGGAAGACGTAGCTGGTCTGATACCCGCCGTAGTGCTGCTTGCCCATCGCCCCGGGGACGGTCATCCGCTCGTGGATGCTCGAGCCGTTGCGCATGAACGCGTTGTCCTGCATCCCCCACGCCTGCCCGAGGTAGTCCTCGCTGCCCGTGCCGTGCAGGTCCGGCGGCCACTTGTACCCGTCGACCCAGATCATGTCGTCGCCCTCGCCCCACCACGTCTCCTGAAAGTTCGTCACGCTGAGGTTGCACCCGAGGTAGTGCCCCCGCCCGGCGGTTTCCACGATGACATAGTTGTGGTCGTACGCCTGCCGCTTCTCGTTGACCACCTTCGTGTCGGGCGTGTTCACCTTGATGTCGTGGCCCCACCCGCCGAAGGGGTTGGTGCGGCGGAACTCGGCGTGGGCGTACCCCATCGCCGCGTCCGGCTCCGCGTCCCACGTCTCGTAATCCACGTAAAAATACTGGTGCTGATCCTTCTCGCCCTGGTTGACGAACTCCACCTTCGCGTGCTCCCGGAACGGCATCGGCAGGTACGCGTTGAGGGCGCAGCCCCGGTCGAACTCGTGCGGCCGCACCGTCGAGGCGCTAAACAGCAGCGACTCAAATGAACTCACCAGCCCGTGCCCGAGGCAGAAAAAGTCGCCCAGCGGCACGTCGATGCTCGGCCGGTCCGACCCGTCCCAGTAGAACCGAAGCAGGCACTCGCGGTAGCCGGTGGACTGGGTCATCCACAGGTGCGTGATCTGCCCGGGGCCGTCGATCTCGGCGAGGGTGACCGCCTCGCCGGCGGGGATGACCCACCAGTCGTCGTTGCGCCCGGAGGTGTCCCACGACGAGGCGCGGCCGGTCTTGTGGGGCTTGATTTGGGCCAGGTCGTGGAGCATGGAGCGGTCTCGAATTCAATCGGAATGTGAACGGCCGGAGGCGGCGTGGCCACGTGGCGGCGAGCGGGTCACTTGCCCCAGATGTTGCCGGTGGGGCCGCGCTCGGGCCAGCGTTCGATCACGGTTTTCTTTTGGGTGTAGAACTCGATGCCGTCGGGCCCCTGGGCTCGGAGGTCGCCGAAGAAACTCTTCTTGTGTCCGCCGAAGGGGAACATGGCCATAGGGGCGGGGACGCCGGCGTTGATGCCGATCATGCCGGCCTGGATGCGGGTGCGGAAGTGCTGGGCCGCGCCGCCCGAGGCGGTGAAGATCGAAGCGCCGTTGCCGAACTCGCTGGCGTTGGCGAGGTCGATGGCCTGGTCGAGCGAGTCGGCCCGCATGAGGCAGAGCACCGGGCCGAAGATCTCGTCCCGGGCGATCCGCATATCGGGCGTCACGCGGTCGAAGATCGACGCGCCGAGGAAGTGCCCGCCGCCGTCGGGTAGCGCCGCCTCGCGGCCGTCAAGGATCAGCTCCGCGCCCTCGTCCTGGCCGATGCCGAGGTAGTCGACTGCCCGCTGCTTCTGCTGGGCGCTGATGAGCGGACCGAGGGTCGTGCCGTCGTCGAGCCCGTCGCCGAGTTTCAGCGCCTTCGCCGCTTCGATGAGGTCGGGGATCATCTCGGCCGCGTCGCCGACCAGCACCGCGACGGAGGTCGCCATACACCGCTCGCCCGCGCACCCGTACGCCGAACCGATGAGCGCGTCGATGGTGCTCGCCGGCTCGGCGTCGGGCAGGATCAGGTTGTGGTTCTTCGCCCCGCCCAGCGCCTGCACCCGCTTGTGGTGCTTGCCCGCCAGCTCCCAGACCTGCCGCGCCACCGGGGTCGACCCGACGAACGACACCGCCCGGACCTCGGGCTGCTCGATGAGCGACCTGAAGGTTTCCCCGTCGCCCTGCACCACGTTGAGCACGCCGTCGGGCAGCCCGCCCTCGCTGAACAACTCCGCCAGCCGCAGGCCCGTCAGCGGGCACTTCTCCGACGGCTTGAGGATGAAACAGTTGCCGCAGGCGATGGCCACCGGGAACATCCACATCGGGATCATCCCCGGGAAGTTGAACGGGCACGCCCCGACGACCACGCCCAGCGGCTCGCGCAGCATGTACCCGTCGACCCGGCCGGCGATGTCGGGGATGTAGTCGCCCTTGGCCAGCGACGGCATGCCCGCGGCAAACTCGACCACCTCGATCCCGCGGCGGACCTCGCCCTCCGCCTCGCAGAACGTCTTGCCGTTCTCCCGCACGATCAGCCGCGCCAGCTCGTCGGCGTGCTCCTCGAGAAGCTGCTTGCACTTAAACAGGATGCGGCAGCGCTTGACGATCGGCGTGTCGCGCCACGCCCCGAACGCCCGGCTCGCCGAGTCCACCGCCCGCCGCACCTCCGCCGCGTCGGCGTACGACACGGACGCCAAAACGCCGCCGTCCTCGCCCCGGGCGGGGTTGTAAATATCCACCGGTGTCTCCCCCGATGAGCCGGCTTGGCCGTCGATGAAGCCGACGGCGTCGAGCGTCTTGGTGCCGGTGGAGGCGGGGGCGGACGCGAGGGTGGCGGGTGGTTTCATGGGAGTTTCTCGGGTGACGCGTACAGGATGGTAGCGGGCCACGGCGGTGTCAAGGCAGCACGGGGGCGGAAGCCGGCGGGCCGGGGCGACGCCTCCGCGGAACGCAGCGTTGTATTTTCGGCACGCCTCCGCCCCGGGTTTCACGTCGCCTCGCCGGCGGGGTCGACCCCCAGCCGCCGCCACAGGTCGGCCAGGTCCACGACGCCCCCCTCGTGCCGGGCCCGCTCGATGGCGAGGCTGACCACGGCACTGCGCAGCGCCTCGGGGCCGCCGCAGGATACCGGGGCGCCGCGGGTCATGGTCGCGGCGAGCTCTTGCATGATGACGGGGTCGCCGCCGCCGTGGTCCTCGCCGCCGGGGAAGGTGTAGCGGTGCGTCGGCTCGCCGTGGCCCAGCCGGCGGACCTCGACCGTCAGGCTGTACGCCTCGGCGACAAGCGTGCCCTCGGTGCCCGACAGGTAGAGCCGCCGCTCGGGCAGGGCGTTGTTCATCGTCGTCTGGAACGTGCCGCGGAGGCCGGTGGCGAACTCGAGGATCGCGACCTGGTGGTCGACGACGGTCTTGTTGCTGGCGAAGGGGTCCTGCGTGTCGCGTGAGGGCACGTCCCACTCGAGATAGAGCGACGACGCCCCCGGCGCGGCGGGGAAGCGGTGCAAAAGCTCGCCCCGCTCGGCGGTGAAGACCCGCGTCCCGCCGAACGATGCGACGCGGGTCGGCAGCGACCCGCTGAGCCAGAGCAGGAGGTCGATGTCGTGGCAGCACTTTTCCAGGAGGTGCCCGCCCGAGAGCTCGGCGAAGCGGCGCCAGCAGGTCATGATGTGCCCGCTGTGGGCCGGGCCGATGTTCTCGCTGGCGGTGAAGCTGATGAGCTCGCCGATGACGCCGTCGTCGAGGAGCTGTTTCACGCGGCGGTAGAGCGGGCTGTAGCGGAGCACGAAGCCGGTGGCGAACTTGAGCTCGGGGTGCCGGCGGCGGGCGGCGTCGATGGCGAGGCAGTCGTCGATCGTGGTGGCGAGGGGCTTCTCGGCGAAGACGTGCTTGCCCGCGGCGAAGGCCGCGAGCAGGTCGTCGTGGTGCTGGTGGTTAGGCGTGGCGATGAGCACCCAGTCGATGGCGGATTCGGCGAGCAGGGCGTCGCGGTCGGGGTAGACCCGCGCCCCCTGCCCGCCATGGGTACGGGCGAACGCCTCGGCCCGTGCCGCGACGGGATCGACCACCCCGGCGAGCGCGATCGCGTCGCTCGCCGCACGGAGGTGCGGCATGAGGTAGTCCATCCGCCGCCCCGCGCCGATGACGCCGACGCGGACGGGTTGGTGCGTTGTGGCGGGATGATGCTCTTCCATAAAGTTCCCTTCGCTCAAGTCGGTTCAATCATGCATCCGAATGATCGAGCGACCGATCTCACTCTGCGGCACCGGTCTGCGGCAGGCAGACAACAACCTCCACGGCATCGCGATGAGCTTCGATGGTGAAGCTGCCGGTCGCGGCGGGGACGAGCCAGCGCTGACCCTTCGCTAAGTCCCACCCGTGCTGTCCTGCCATGATCCGCCCCCGGCCCCCGGTGACAAGGACCACCGCAAGCCGCCCGCCGGTGTCGACGCCGTGCGACGCCCCCAGCTCGACCGTCAGCCGCTGGACCTCGAAGCAGCGGTTGTGCCGCTCGTCGAACAGCACCTCGTGCCGCACGCCCCCCGCTTCGTGGACCACCCGCGGCGACACGCAGAGCCGCTCCCGTGTCTCCGCCACGCTCCACGATTCATGGTTGAAGATTTGCAGCGCAAAGTCCGGGTCGCGCCCCATGAACCGCGCCTCAAGCGGGACGACCAACCCCTCACGCTCAAACTCGCAGCGGACCACCAGGTCGCTCGGCTCCATGATCTCGACGACGAGCAAGCCCTCGCCGATGGCGTGCGGCACGCCGCCGGGGACGTACCAGCACTCGCCGGGCCGCACCGGCACGGGCTCGAAACACGCCGCCATCGCGGCCGTGTCCTGCTCGAGCACGATCCGCCGCCACTCGCTCGGCCCCGGGTCGTGCTGGAACCCCAGCGTCAGCGCCCCCTCGCAGCCGTCGCGGACGGCAAGGATGTAGTACGCCTCGAGCTTGCCGTAGGGGCTGCCGAGGTGTTGCCGGGCAAACGCGGCCGTGGGGTGGGCCTGGATGTGCAGCCGCATCCCCGCGTCGAGCAGCTTGGTGAGGAAGCCGACGTCCGCGCCGCGGTGTTGCACGTGCGCCTCGCCGAGCATGTGCACGGGGTTCTGCTCGATCAACCTGGCCAACGTCGGCGTGCCCCGCGGGGTCGCCACGGTCGACAGCCCCTCGCCCGATCGGGGCGGCAGGCCGGGGTTGCGGGCCTCGACGGTGGAGGCGATCCAATCCTCCGGGCACTCGCCGTCGGTCGCGGGACCGTGGCCGTCCCACGCGGCGAGCATCGCCCCGCCGCGGTAGTTCCGCCGCACCCGGTTGGGCGGCAGCGGGTAGAGCGGGGGCATCGGCGGGGGCGTGGTCGCGGCCATGGTCAGGTGTCCAACTCCGTGCGACGCACGTTCCACCCGCGGACGACGACGCGGCAGCCGCCGGGCAACGTGCCCCCGCCGAGCCGCCCGATACGGCGCCGCTGCCCGGGCATCAGGATCAGCGCGTTGTCGTCGGTGGCGAGGGTCTCCGCCACGCCGTCGCGGTCGTGGATCACGTCGATCAGCACGAGCATCGCGACCACTCCGCCCCGGTTGTGCACGTCCAGCCGGCCGTCGACCGCTTCGACCCGCACGTCCGCCGCCGGCATCCGCCGCAGGTCGCCGAACAGCACCCCCTCCCGCAGCAGTTCCGTCACGGCACCGCGGTTCCCGGTCCGCCGGCGGATGCACATCGACTGCGTCACCGCCTTCTGGCAGTCGGTCCGCAGCCGCAGCTCGATGCTGTTCTCGCCGCTCGCATCGTCGCCGAAGCGCAACGCTTCCGCGGGCAGGTCGCCGAACACCGGCCGCACCCGCGGCATCGTGATCGGGTCGCTGAAGAACTTGTAGTCGGTCCCCGGGTCCGGCCGCGTCTGGGCCGTGCGAGAACCGGCGGGCACGTGCGCCATCGCCGCCAGGTCCAGCTTCGACCCGCGGAACCGGTCGGCCGCGACGACGGCCCCGTTAACCACCACCTCGTACCCCGCCTCGATCCCGGGGCAGAAAAACTCGAGCGCCCGGCCGCGCCACGACGCGGGCAACCGGAACGCCCGCCGGTACACCACCGCCGTGGCCGCGCTATCCACCTCGCCGTCCCGGTCCTCGGCCGTGTGCTCAAAATCCTTCTCCAGCGACTTCTGCACCAGCGAGTCGAACCCGTCGTCGCCCCGCGTCAGGTCGATGCCCGGCAGCTCAATCGCGCTGCCGTCCGCCCGCTCCCACGCCCCGTCGAGCGTCACCGCCTCGAGGTCGTGCACGTGGTTCGACACCGCGATCCAGTATGCGTTCTGGAACAGCAGCTCCCCACCGCGCTCGATGCGGGTGAACACCAGCAGCGACCGCTCGGCTAGCTCCGTCGGGACGGTCCAGTCGAGCCCGGGCTGACGGGCGGAGCGGTTTGACGCCGCGGTGGCCGTCCATTCCCGCGTCAGGTGCACCGTGCCGTCGGTGCCGAGCACGTGCACGCTGCAAGCCAGGTCGGCCTCTTCCAGCCCGTCGTTAGCGAGGTACACCGCCGGGTCGAACGGCTCACCGGAGTCGTAGAGGTACCGCTCCAGGTCGAGGAACAGCGCCGGGTCGCGGCAGGCGTTGGCGTAGTGGTAGAACGCCGGCTTCGGGATGCCCCAGTAGTCAATGATCTCGCGGTGCAGGCACGGCCACGGCGCCGCGTACTGCCAATTGAGGTGCCCGCCGCAGCGGAACATCTGGCTGCGGCAGTACTCGAGGTTCACCTGCAGGACGCGGATGTGGGCTAGGTGGTTCGCCATCACCGCCGGCTCAAAGCCGTCGTCCGCCCCGTACTCCGCGGCGTGGCCGAGGAACTCCGACGGCACCCCGAAGTAATGCCGCCAGAGCGACTCATCCAGCGGCCAGTGCGGCGCGATGAAGCGGTCGAGGCTCGCGAACGAAGGGGCGCTGCGGCCGACCGCGGTCTCGCTGCGGAACAGCACCTGCCGCGCGTCGCCGGGCAGGATGTCGAGGTACTTGTTCCGCATCATCCTCGGCGTCGGGACCAGCCCGCCGTGCTTGTCGCCCTTGTAAGGCGAGCCGCGGCGGAACCCGCGCCGCCCGTCGACTTCATCGACGACCCGCGCCAGCGTGTCGACCGCCGACTTGTTCTCGAGGCGGTCCGGCTCAAACTCGTTGCCCCCGGAGTAGAACACGAGGCTCGGGTGGTTGATCAGCCGCCGCACCGTATCCGCGGCACAGCGGGCCAGCAGCCCGCGGTCCAGGGCCGGGTAGTTGGCGCACGCCAGCCAGAACTCCTGCCAGCACAGCAGGCCCATCCGGTCGCAGGCGTCGTAGAAGTTGTCGGTTTCGGCGAGCGACCCGCCCCACACCCGCAGGAAGTTGAGGCCCCCGGCCTTCGCCGGCGCCAGCAGCCGCTCGTACCGCTCGGGCTCGAGCCGCAGCAGCACGTCGGCGTGGACCCAGTTGCTGCCCTTGAGGAAGACCCGCCGCCCGTTGAGCCGCAGGACCCAGGGGTACAGCGGCTCGATCATCGTCCACGGCCGCGCCGAGTGGGCGCTGACTTGCGTGACCCACTCCGCGTCGTCGCCCTCGATCCACTCGATCTGCCGCACGCCGAAGGTGACCCCGTGCGCCGCCGCGGCGTCCTGCGCACCGGGTGCATCGCCGCCGCTCAGCCAGCTCCGCCCACGGTACAGGTACGCCTCACCAAGCCCGTTGCTCCACCACAGCCGCGCGGCGGGCAGGTTTACCCGTTGCGTCAGCGTCGTCACGCCCGGCGGCAGGGTTACCTCAGATGCATCGCTCCACACCGCGGCTCCGTCGCCGTCTGTCTCGCCGCAGATGTCAGTGTGCAGGGTGTACGCCGCCGTCTTCGCGCCGTGGTTCTCGATGGACCACGTCACCTCCAACTCGGCGGGCGCGACTGCGGGCAGCGTCGCCTCATCGTCCGGCACCTCCACGCGCACCGTGTGAAACCGCAGCTCACGGACCTCCGCCACGTCCTCCACCACCAGCGAGATCGGCTGCCACACCCCGACCGCCACGAGGTGCGGGCACCAGTTCCACCGCGACATCGCCTGGGCGACCACGCCCTGGCTCCGCACGTGGTGCCGCACCGGGCTGCCCCGGTCGTCGAGGTGCGCATCCTCCTGCGCCCGCACCCGCAGCGTCAGCCGGTTCGGTTGGCCGTCACGTTCCAGCATCTCGGTCACGTCGAACCGGTCCTCGCGGAACATCCCCTCGATCCGGCCGACCGGGTGCCCGTTGACCCAAACCTCGGCCCGGTAGGTGACACCTTCAATCCGCAGGACGACGCGCTGATCGGGCCGCGCTTCCGGGACGTCGAAGTCGCGGAAGTACCACCACTCCTTCCGCTCGGGCCACTTGAGTTCCTCGGTGTGCCCGCCGTCGCAAGGGTCCGGCACGCGGCCGTGGTCAGCCAGCACCGCCTGCGCCGTGCGCGGCAGGTGGGTCGCCATCGCCTCCGGCCCGAACCGGTAGGTGCGCTCGTACGCCTTGCGGGTAAGGCCGACGTGAAAGTCGAAGGCTTCCACGTGCCAATCGGGATTGAGGTCGATGGTTTTCACAGTGGTCGGAGTTAACCGCCAAGGACGCCAAGAGCGCCAAGAAAGGCATGCAGGCTCTGAAGGCGAAAACGAACTCGATAATCAAAAGCTAGAAAATCATGATTTAGAAAAAGCTGACGTTTCAAGATTAAAGTACTTCGAGAGCTACATAATCTGCTCTGCCTTCCTTGGCGCTCTTGGCGTCCTTGGCGGCTAATCCGCTTCCCCCAACCCCAACAGCCGCGCCGCGTTGTCCCAGTAGATCTTCTGCAGCACGTCGTGGGAGAGACCCAGGCCGTAGAACCGCCACGGCTGGCGGACGCCGTAGTAGTCGCCGGCGAAGTAGTCGTCGCGGGTTTCCAGCACGCGGGCCCACAGGCCGTAGACGTTGTTGCGACCCGGCAGCGAGTCGTCGGTGCCGAAGATCACCCGGCCCGCGTGGTCGACGCAGAATTCGTGCGCCTGGTGCGGCTGCCGGGCGAGCTGTGGCAGGCGGGCCGAGAGGTCGACGTAGATGTTGTCGCTCGACGCGATGAGTTCGCCGCAGCGGCGCAGGTCGTTGGAGAGCGACGCGCAGTGCGGGAACACGAACGTCGTCGCCGGGTTCTCCCGCGCCAGCGTGAACATGTCATCGATCAGCTCGTCGAACGTGGGGAAGCCCGGCCGGCCCCACCACCAGCTCGGCCGGCTGACGAGCTGGTTGTACCGTTCGTTCTGCGGCGTCATCGGCTCGAAAAACGCCGGCGGGTCGGCGACGTGAAACAGCACCGGCAACTTCCGCTCGGCGGCAAACTCCCACAACGGCTTCACCCGCGGATCCGTCGGCCGCAGCAGCCGCCCCGTCGAATCGGTGTAGCCGAGCCCGAGGTCCTTATATAGTTTGACCCCCCGTGCCCCGTTGGCCACGTCCCGCTCGAGCTTCGCCCGCATCCGGCCCGCCCAGTCGGGCGCGTCGATGTCGGTGAAGTCCGGCGAGGTGAAATAGCAGAAGCGGTCCTTCACCGGCTCGGTCAATTCGAGCACCGGGTCCAGCTCGCAGCCGGGGAACACGTCACCCACGAGGATCACGCCGTAGCGGACGTTCGCCGCGTCCATCCGCGCGGTCACGTCCTCGACACGGTGCCAGTGCGACCACCAGTGCAGGTGGAAGTCGATCGTCGGCATCGACGGCCCGACGGGGTGCGTCTCCCGCGCGACCAGCTCCGGCTTGACCGCCACCGCGGCGTTGGTCGGAGCGGGCGGCGGGGAGTGCACGCTCTCGTGCAAGCGCTGTAACAACGCCGCCGCCTCGCCGATCACCGACTCCACCGCCCACGGCCCGAACAGGCTTGTCCGCTGCTCGTAATCCTCGACATTGTCCGCCGCCGCGTCGGCGGGAGGGTACTGCGGCAGGTAGCCCAGCGAGGCGTTGGCGTACGCCGTGATCATCGTCTGCTTGAACGGGCTGCCGCGCTTTAGCGCCAGCCCGTGCGCGGCGAACACCTCGGTCGGGAACGCGAGCAGCGCCCAGTCATCAACCGCAAAACCCTGCAGCGGCACCTCCGACCAGCCGTCGACGGCCTTGGCGTAGGTGGCGGCGTTGGTGGCCCGGATCTGCGCGTAGGCGAGCTCCGCCCGGGCCGCGGCCTGCTCCTCGCTGTCGTCGGGCGATCCCGCCAAACGACGGCGGCAGTCTTCGACGTGGGCCGCGGCCTCGGCGGGCAGCGGGTGCGGCCGCAGCTTGACCTTCACCGCCACCGCCTCGGCGGCCACCCGCGGCGAGCCGTCGCGCTCGCCGGCCGGGCCGACCCCGGGGTACGCGGTCGGCGCCGCTTCCGCAAACGCCTCGGCCGCGGCGTTGCCCAACTGCTCGCCGATCTCCGCCGCCCGCTCGAACGTGCGGCCCGGCATCGTCTCGCCCCGCAGCGTCGCCTGCGGCGAATACCCTCCGGGGTTCACGTCGCCGCACGCGCCATTGAACACCGCCACCGGCAGGGCCGCGCCGTGTGCCGCGGCCAGCGTCTCGCGCAGCGGGCTGACGAAGTCCGCCGAGTAGCGCCGGTTGTCCGGCCCCAGCACCGTCGGGTGGCACGCGATGTTCACCACCGCCCCCAGCGGCCGACGGTCGCGCAGCCCGTCGACCCGCAGCACCTGCACCGCCTCGTCCACCGGCCCCCCGGCCTCACGCCGGTTGCCCCCGACCCCGCCCACCTGGCGCGTCGCGTGGTGCAGCACCGCCGGTACGCGGTGGTAGTCGGACAGCATCATCACCTTCGTCAGCCGGTCCTCCAACTCGCGGACCCACCGCTGGTTCTCCAGCCGGTCGCTGTTCATCAGCTTCGGCCCCGAGTGCGTGTGCGTCGCGGCGATCATGATCCGCTCCGCAGGGATGGCCGTCGCCTTCGACACCCGCTTCCGCACCACCGCAGTCACGTCGGCGTGGATGACGCACAGGTCGACGCTGCACAGCAGGCTCTTTTGCCCCCGGTCGTCCAGCACCACCGCCACCGCCCGCAGCGGGTCGTGTCTCCCCTCCGCCAAACGGTCCGCGACGGCATAACCCGTCAGCTCGCACCCCGGCGGCGGGGTGACATCGATCTCGGCGAAGCCGGCGAGGAAGATGCCCATGCGTCAGGCCCGCTCCAGCCCGAGCCGCTGATAGATGTCAAGTCGCGGCACGACGAAGCGGCTGAAGCCGTGCTCCTCGGTGCCGTCCGCCTCGAGCGCCTCACCGTCAAGCGTCACCCGCCGGCCCTGCATCAGCGACGCGTGCAGGCTCACCGGCACGTCGTAGAGCGGCAGGTTCTCATCCACCGGGCCCGTCGTGTCGAACGTCCGCTTCCGCCGGAACGCCATCGCCATCGCCCGCTCCGCGTCGTCGGCAAAGTCGTCACGCCGCCCGCTCCGCGCCAGGTCCTTCGGTCGGCTGTGCGAGTACACCAGCGCGTTGTACCAGCGGTTCGTGTTCACGAGGTTGACCAGGTGCACGTGCATCAGGTCCTCGGCATCCTGCCGCATGACCGTCATCTCCAGCGACTTGGGCCCGTCGCTGTACGCGGTCAGCGAGCCCGTGCCGAGCAGCAGGCGGCGGAACAGGTCGGTGTAGTAGCGGATCGGCCGGAGCGAGAAGTTATAGAACACGTCTCCGCTGAAGTAGATGGCGGTGCCCTTGCCGAACTTGTGAGTGGTTACACAGGGCTCGTCGTACTCGCCGATGATCTCGCGGGCCATATTGACCGAGCCGTGGTCGACGTTTTCACGGACCTGCAGCCAGTGGCCGGCCGCGTCCGCCCCGTCGGCACGGATCGAGAACCACGGAACGTGCAGGATGTCCGAGTCGTCCTGCCCGGCGAGCAGCGGGTGGGTGGTGTCGAGGCGGAACGGCTGGCGGTCAAACCTCTCGACGCCGCTCTTGATCTTCTCCGCCAGCGGCAGCACGCCGTTGAAGCTGACCCCGAGCACGTCGGCGAGCCCAAACCCGCCGCGGAAGCGTTCGTCCTCGTCGTACAGCGACGTCTCGTAGCTCGCAAGGATCGTCCCGCCGCCGTGCACGTAATCCCGCACCGCCTGCACCGAAACGTCGGACATGCACGCGACATTGGCCAGCAGCACCGCCTTGAACCGGCCGAGCGACTCGGCGGTGAGGTCCTCGTCCAGCAGCGTCCGCGACGGGACGTGGTTGTAGACCAGCGCCTGCTCGGCCCCTTGATACGAGGCGAGGAACGAGCCGGGGTTCCGCCCGGCGTAGTTGTCGCGCGTCGCCCGGCTGTACACCACCGCGACCGACGCGACCGGCTCGGCGTCGCGGAAGTGCGGCAACAGCGGCTGCAACCACCGCGATGTGTCGGTGAAGACCTGGTTCCGGGGGCCGTGCGGCCGGCCGTTTTCGTCCATCGTCGAGTGCAGCATCACCGGCGCGCCGTGCGCCAGCGACAGGCAGGCGAGCGTTCTCGTTTCGACCCCCGAAGGTTTGGCGTGGGCGTAACCCTGGCCGAAGATGAGCTCGAAGTTTTTGAGGATGCAGGTGGGGTTGTGCCCGGCGACCGCGTAGCCGAACTTGAGGTTGAGCTGCACGTCCAGGAGGTTGAAGTTGAGGAACACCGACTCGTAGCACATGGAGTCGATGACGCCACGCATGGCGGCGGGGTTGACGGTGTGCGACAGCGCCCCGTCGACCGGGCGGGCGACCATGTTCGACGTGATGAGCACGCGGTCGTCGACGGCGCGGATCGCGTCGGCGAGGGTCGAGAGGTAGCCGACGTGGATCGTCTGGTGCCACGCGACGAAGCGCCGCCACGCCGGGTCGTCCCAGTCCTCGGCCGGGGCGCGGTCCATGCCGGACTCCCGTTGCCACGCGTCGCGGCAGTAATCGCAGGTGATCTCCCGCGTGTCCGGGGCGATCGGCACGACGTGGTTGGGGTGGTCGATGAACGTCGCGTCCAGCGGGTAGCGGCGGATCAACGCCTCGACCGCTTGGCGCTGACCTTCGACGAACACGGGGTTGTGGTGGCAGACCTCGTGCCCGCCGAGCTTGACGCCGGGGATGTCCCAGTGACAGCCCTGCTTTTTGAAGTCGTCCCAGTGCTCCTCGATGAAGGCGGCCTTGCCCTCGCGCCCGGCGTTGCCGGAGAAGCCAAGCAGCACGCGGATGCCGCTCTGGTGGCACTTCTCGAACAGCTCGTCGTAGAACCCGTCACGCTGATCGAGGGCCGGGTGACGCCGCTGCATCCCCGCGTTGATGGGAAACCAGTTCTCCGGTGCCCCCCAGCTCAGCACCGTGATCCCCGCGTCGACCAGCTCGCTCACCAGGTCGTCGATCGACGTATGGACCCAGTCGGTCTGCGACGCGACGTACTTCGGCCAGTACGCCATCTGCAGCAGGTCGCGGCGGTACCACGCCTGCCAGGGCTCACGGACGTAGGTGGATCGGGCCATAGGGATCACGGTTGCCGCGGCCGAAGGGGCGCGGGATCGGCGGGACGGTGACGTTGTATATGTACATCACCCCGTCGGCCGGGGCAACCGCGGCGTCGGCCCGCGTCGCGTTGTTCCCGCGGGAAGACGCCGGGGATCGGGGGGGCGGCGGGGCGGGGCGTTGTATTTTCCGTCACTTGGGGAAGACGTTGTAGCTCACCGGCTGCAGGCCCGTGGCGAGGTAGTAGGCGGCCCCGATCACCGCCCAGGCCAGGACCGCCAGCAGCTCGCCGGCGATTAAGCCGACCATCAGGGGCTTCACCGCGTGGTAAGACCGGGCGCCGCCGGCGCCCAGGACCGCCGACTTGACCAGCCACCCTACGAGGAACGAGAACGCGAAGATCGCGATGCCGTAGGTGCCCCACATCACGAACAGGACCGGGTGGATCGGCCACCACGCCAGGCGCAGCCGCATCGCCGCGCAGCCGATGACCAGCGCCCCGCCGATCCCGAGCCACCACCCCGCGTGGGGGTACATCCGGATGGACGCGAAGCGTTGAATGGACGCGGCGGCCGTCGCCGCCGAAGCGAGGGTGCCCTCTGCCTCGGCGTCGGCGAGCTCACCGGCCAGGGCGTTGAACACGAAACTCGGCACTTGCCGCGTGGCGTAGTTGTTGCCCATCGACAGCAGGCCCTGGCGGTGCTGCAGCCCCAGCGTTACCCCGCCCGCCACCACCATCGACACCACCACCGCCACCGCCAGCCAGCCGCCCCCGCGGCCGACGCGGACCCCGCCGCGGTCGAGCACCTGCAGCCCCGTCGCCACGAACGGCATCAACGCCTCGCGCGGGTCGGCCAGGATCATCCAGCTCGCCAGCGCCACCATCAGGAACCCCGTCGGCCCCATCGCCTCGAACCCCAGCAGCCCCGCCAGCGCCGTTGCCGGGTAAAACGGGGCGGTCACGAAGAACGCGCCGGTCTCGCACACGATCCGCGACAGCACCAGCCACGACAGCATGAACAACGCGATCAGCATCACCGCCAGGTCCCAGTCGAGCCCGCCGCGGACGAACAGCCACAGAGCCACCCCCAGGCACACCACCGCCGCCCGCGCCGCCCACGGGGCGTAGCGCGGCGTCTCGGGCAGCCGCGCCGCGCCGACCGCCGAGGCCGCCACGTTGAAGTAGTAACGCCGCCCGGTGTAGAGGATCATCAAGGCCATGCCCACGAACGCCCCGAGCCGCAGGAAGTTGACCTTCGACGGCGTTGTCTTTTCGTAGCCCCACGAGACGCCCCGTTGGCGACCAGGACCGCGCCGATCGCGAGGTACACGTAGTGGGCGATCCCGATGGAAAATGACACGCTCCGCGGCAGGAAAAACGCGAAGGCGATGACGGTGAAGTAGAGGCGCGGGTTGAAGGCGAAGTGCGAGAGCGCCACCCGCGAGGCGTCGGGGAACACCTGCCGCAGCGGGCCCATCGGGAGCGTGAGGTCGACGTACACGCCGGTCTGGAACCACCCGTGCAGCCCGTTGAGCAGGTGCACGGTCAGGACGCCGGCCAGCCCGATCCAGAACCACTTGTGGTACGCCGCGGCGGGGAGGCGGCGGCCCGGGTCGCGGGCGGCGGCCTCGGTGACGAACCGGGCGATGGGGTACGGCAACAGCTCCCGCCGCGCCCACTGCGGGTGCACGACCATCGCCAGGCACAGGCTCGCCAGGCCCAGCGACAGGGCGCTGCCGACCCAGAGCGTGAGCGTCGGCGACCAGGCGCGCCAGTCGATCGCGTCGAAGGCGAACAGTGAGCCGCCCGGCCGGCCGTAGATGATGCGGTCGCTCGCCTCGCCGCGTACCCCGCCGTCGAGCAGGGCGCCGCTCTCTTCGGGGACGTACGACATGACGCCGCGGCTCTGCCACGACGGCTCGGTCTGCACCAGGTGTGTCGGCATCGCCACGAGCCCGGCCGTGTACCGCCAGAACCCCGACCCCGGCCACGCGCACGCCGCCAGCCCCAGCGCCACCACCACCGCCACCTCACCGGGCGACATCCGCCGCACCCCCAGCCGCCCCAGCACCGGCCCCGCCGCGAGCAGCCCCACCAACAGCAGCCCAAACACCGCCACCGGCAGGTGCGTGGCGATGAACATCGTTTGGTGGATGACGAAGTCGTTGAAGTACGTGACCGAGGCGATGAACACCGCCAGCAGCAGACCCAGCGTGACCGAGCGGAGACTCAATAGATGATCCCTTGCACGGCGACCCGGGCCGGCGTCAGTTTAACCGTTGTCGCCCGGGGCGTTGCCCGGCTCTCCACCCGCCCCCCCGCCCGCCCGAGCGGGAGGGACCACCCCGTAGGGCAGGGCTCGCCCTGCCACGAGTTCATGTGGAATATCACCCTTTGAGGCACATGCGGCAGGATAAACCCTGCCCTACGAACTACGGACTTCAACCGCCGCGAGAGCCGGGCAGACGGGGCGCACGCTCCCGGTATGCCGGCGGATCGACCGGCTTCTGAAACATCGCCTTCAGCCCGCCGTACAGCAGCATCCCCCCGATCACGCCGAACGCGGCGGGGAGGATCCACGCGCACGGCCCAACGACCGCTTGGTTGGAGGACGTCGCCAACTGCCGCATGGCCACGATCACGATCAGCACGGCGACGGCCGCGACGGCGAGGCCACCGATCACCACCATGACGAGGGCCAGCCCCCGGTTGGCGACGGGGGTGTAGGTGCAGCCGCAGCGGTCACACTGCCGGTCCTTGCCGAAGGCCAAGCCCTTCGGCGGGACCTTCTCGAAGCCGTCGTAGCCACACTCTGGGCAACGGGAACACACCAGCCGATGCGACACGGTCAACCTCCTTCACGGTGCCCGGAGGTGACGGGCACCCGGGCACCTTGTTTGATGCCACCCCTCGACTACTCTAGGGAAGCATGTAATGTTCGAGATCGTACAGATAACCGGTCGGAGAGGAGCACAGGTAGAACGAGCAGGCGATCCCCCACACCACGGTTAACAGCCAGAGTGGGTGCAACCTCCCCGCGATACAGATGATCGCGACGCCGACGATCCACACCGCCCATAGCGTGATCAGCAGGGTTGCGACCACTACTTGGACGAACGCATCGCCGTAGTGGAACACACCGTAGGTTCGTCGTGTGCCCCGGTGACCACATAGAACGAGAACGGGGTTCAGCGAGGGGTGCCAGGACGAAAATCAACCAAAGTGCATTAGCACGCGATGGCAGTTTGGCTCACGCCGTCGCCTTGGTCTCTCTCGCTGTCGCCGACGAGGGCGGCGTTGGTCTCGAAGCGGTTGAGGGCGCGGAGGAGCTGGTCGATCTGCGTAGTCGGCTGCATCGTCTGCAACCGGCGGCGGAGCTGGGTGACGGTCTCGAGTTCCTGGGGGGACATGAGCAGCTGCTCGTTGCGGGTGCCGCTGGCGGCGAGGTCGATGGCGGGGAACACGCGCATCTCGCTGACCTTGCGGTCGAGGATGAGCTCCATGTTGCCGGTGCCCTTGAACTCCTCAAAGATGACCTGGTCGCCGCGGCTGCCGGTGTCGACCAGCGCGGTGGCGATGATGGTGAGACTGCCGCCCTCCTCAAACTTTCGGGCGGCGCCGAAGAGCTGTTTCGGGATGGAGAGGGCCCCGGCGTCGAGGCCGCCGCTGAGCGTGCGGCCGGTGCCCTGCATCCCCGGGGCGGTGTTGAACGCCCGGCCGAGGCGGGTGAGCGAGTCGAGCATGACCACCACGTCGCGGCCCATCTCGGCGTGCCGCTTGCACCGTTCGATGGCGAGCTGCGCCAAGGCGCAGTGCTTGTCGGGGGTGTGGTCGTTGGAGGACGCCCAGACGGTGCAGGGGACGTTGCGGCGGAAGTCGGTGACCTCCTCGGGCCGCTCGTCGATGAGCAGGGCGTAGACCTCGGCGTCGGGGTGGTTGTGGGCGATCGCGGTGGCGATGTTGTGCAGGAGCGTGGTCTTGCCGGCCTTGGGCGGCGACGTGATCATGCCGCGGGTGCCGAAGCCGATGGGGCAGAACAGGTCGATCAGGCGGCAGGCGGGCGGGCAGCCGGGGTACTCGAGCGTGAGCCGCGGCTCGGGCATGATGGTGGTGAGGTCCTCGTAGCTGCGGAGGTCCTTGAACGTGTCGGGGTCCTGGCCCTCGACGGAGAGGATGTCCTTGGCGCGGCGGGCGTCGGGGGCGATGGCGTTGAGCTTCTGGCGTTTCTGCTTCTTGTTGTTGCGTCCGCCCCCGCCTCCGCCCCCCCCTCCGCCGCCGCCCCCCCCTCCACCGCCGCCCTGGCCGTTGCTTTGGGGCCCGCCGCCGACGGCCTTGCCGAGGGAGACCTCGACGCGGAGGCCCGGGCGCAGGCCGTATTTTTCGACGAGGTGGGAAGCGACGACGGGGTCGGAGGGCTCGGCGGCGTAGGAGCCGTCGAGCTGGCGGAGCCGGCCGTCGGACTTGTTGGCCATTTCGAGGATGCCGGTGGCGGTGTTCATCGGGTTCCTGGTGCGGGGAGACGGTCGTGCGGCGGCGGGGGGGGCGGGGGGGCCGGGGGGGTCAAGCCGTAGACGGGGAGCGAGCCGACCGGCCGACGGCCGGGGCGTGCGATGAGGCGATCAAGCTTCTGCGAGAAGCGGTTCAAGGGGGAACGGTCCTCCCGCCGAGCGTCACCCGGCGTCGGGCCGGGGTTCACGCTGGCGTGGCCGCGCCGATGCCCGCGGCAAGCGGCGGGCGGCGGCGCAACGGGGTCGACGGTCGGCCCGGCAGAGCCACGGGGTGACCCGGTGCCTGTCGAGCTTGCGCTGGCGCATCGTCCGTCGGGGGAGATCGCACCGGGTCCGAGAACCGACCCGGGCACCGTCCCCACCGCTCACGTTGTAGCCGTTCTGCCGCATCATTTCAAGCGGCGGCCGTGCCACGCTTGGTGAGCGCCCGCGTCTTTCAGAGCCGGGAGCGTGAGCGACCGGGGCACACGCTCCGCAAAACTGTTATGCATCCTGCCTGTTTGTTGTGCGTCTGCAGGGGTGCCACACCTCGCCGCTTGGGGCGATGTGTGCGTACTGCCCTGAGGCGACACGCTTTGTAACGTGGCACACCTCGCCGCAATGCCGGCGAGGTGTGGCACCCGGCACGCCCGAGTTGTTGTCAGAATACGTATTACCCGTCGCTAACGCTCCCGGCTCTGATCCGTCGCCGGGCGCGCCGACGCCGGGTGCGGGTTGGGCGTCGCGGGTGCTAAGGTGGCGGGCCCGGTTTCCCCGCCGTGGCACGTGGGGGCGGTTGGTCCGGCGGGCTGCAAAATAATGATGAACCCTCACAGAACACCGTGGTCGCCTCCGAGTGCCGAGGCGTTGGAGCGTCACCTGGCGGAGCATTCGCCGCGGGTGGTGCCGCGTTGGGCGGCGCGGCTGCCGGTGTTTGTGCTGGGGGCGGCGATCGTGGCGGGGCTGGTGGCGGGCGGGGCGGCGGCGTGGGTCCTGCCGTGGGGGGCGCTCATCGCGCTGGTGGTCTACGCCTCGGCCAAGGTGGCGCACGCCCGGCACCTCGACGCCCGGACGACGCGGGTGAACGAGCTGGCGATGCTGCGGCACTACCGCCCGGCGCTGCGGTCGGCGTGGCGGCTCATCCCGGACCTGGTCACGCACCCGATGCTCCAGCACCGAGCGGTGACCGCCATCGCCCACTGCCTCGACGACCTGCAGGCGCACGACGCGGCGGTGGTGGCGTACGGCCGGCTGCTGCGCGACCTGCCGGGCGACCACCCCGGGTCGGTGCTGCTGTCGATCCAGCGGGCGGTCGCGGAGCTGGCGACGCACCGGCTGACCGACGCGGACGAGACGCTGCGGCGGCTGCGCGGCCGGGTGGAGGCCTTCCCCGGCTCGCCGGTGGACGCGGCGTATCGCTTCGCGCTGTTGTACCAGGCGGTGCAGACGGCGCACTATGCCGAGGGCATTGCCGAGTCGGCGGGGTTGGTCGACGTGCTGCGGCCGATGGGGTTGGAGGCGGGGTACGGGTACGCGTTGCGGGGGTGGTGCCACGTGCAGCGGGACGAGCCGGTCGAGGCGGAGGCGTGGTGGGACCGGGCGAGGGCGCTGCTGCCGCGTCGGGTATTGACGGCGCGGTTCCCGGCGTTGGAGGCGATGCCGCGTGGCTGATACGCAAGGCGAAAGTTTCGACGGGGCGGCGGAGCCGGGCGCCGGCGACGGCCGGGTGGCGCGGCCGCTGGTCAAGGTGCGGTTCGACCCGGCGGCGATGCGGCGCGAGTCGTGGGTTGACGGGGTGATCCGGGGGGCGGCGTTGTTCGTGATCGTGGTGGTGCTGCTGGGGTTGACGGGGATCGGGTGGCGGCCGGTGGCGGCGCTGGTCGGGGTGGTGCGGCCGGGCGCGGCGGGGGCAGCCTGGGTGGGGACGCTCGAGACGCTGGCGGGTTTAGCGGTGGTCGTGGGGTTGTGGGTATGGCTGGCGACGGTGAACGCGCGGGTGGCGGCGACGCTGCCGGAGCTGACGCTGGCGGTCGAGGCGCGGCCCGACGCGGCGGAGGCGGCGCTGGTCCGCCTGCTGGCGCGGCGGGGGATGACGCGGTGGGCGCGGCTGATGCTGTACCAGCGGCTGGCGGTGTTGAGGCACGGGCAGGGGCGCTTTGCCGAGGCGGCGGCGGTGGCGCAGCTCACCCTGACCGCGGCGCGGCCGGGGCCGGCGGCGCGGGGGCGGTCGCAGCTGCTGCTGGTGCTCGTCGAGTCGCGGCTGGAGGTGCACGACGCGCCGGGGGCTTACCTGGCGCTGGTGGAGCTGTCGCGGACGGAGGTGACGCTGACCGAGGCGTTGCAGCGGATGGCGCTGCGGGCGCGGTACGAGCTGTTGATCGGGCACGACGCGGGGGTGCTGCACCTGGCGGAGGAGAAGGCCCGGCTGTCGGAGCTGATGCCCGGGCCCCAGTGCGGCGGGTTCCACGCGATGCTGGCGCTGGCCGCGGCGCGGGCCGGGGACGAGGCGCGGCGGGCGCACTGGTGGCGGCGCGTCGAGCTGCTGTGCACGGCGGAGCAGGTCGAGCAGCTCGGGCGGATGGTGGCGACGTCCGCGTAGCGGTAAGTCATGGTGCGGCGGGCGTAGCGATCCAGTCCCAGGTGGGAAGTGTGCGGCCGTCGCGGAGCCGTAGGCCGTCGGGGTGCATCGGTGAGCCGGCGTCCTCGCTCAGCGCCTCGACCCGCAGGCCCGCGACGGCGGCCCGTTCAATCGGCACAACCTCTCCGGGGTCCGAAGTGCCGCTCCCGTCAAGGTCGAACCACACCGCCAAGCCGAACAACTCGGCCCCGGCCAGCTCGCCGTTGCGGTCGTCATCGAGCAGGGCCATCGCCCGGTACCCGTCTCCGGGCATCAGCCACCACGTCACCGAGCCGAACAGTTGTTGCCCCGAGGTGATGCGCCCATCGTGCAACGGGTCCCACACCAGGATTGCGGTTTCGGGCTGCACCCACGGCCGCCGCTCCGCCACCCCGTCGCCGTCGAGGTCGAACGACACGACCGCGTCCGGCATGAGCAGGTCCGCGAGCCGTGCGGCGGCGGGATCGAGAGAGAAGATGATCGGGGTGATGGCCGTCGTGCGGAGTTTCTTGACCTTGACGAGGTCGGCCCGCATCACCTCCGCCAGCCCGGCGTCCAACGGGTCGCCGCCGAGCCGCTCGGCCAAGGCGAGGTAGCTGCGGATCGCGTTGTAGCTCACGAGCTTCCCGAGCCCGGCAATCGGGCGCTCGTTGAGCCGCTGGTCCCCGGTGATGCTCAGGTCGTAGGCGCGGGCGTAGGCTGTCAACGCATCCAGTTGCCACCGCTCGGCGGACACGTCGCCATCGGCAGCATCCGGCGATTGAACGTCGGGCGTCAGGCCCCGCTCCGCGGCCCGTAGGGCGTACTGCTCCAGGATGCTGCCGAGCCCGAGCTCGTACAGGCCGTCCGCGGGGTCGAGTTCGATGGCGCGGCGGTGGCCCCGAATCGCCGCCTCGGCGTGCGCGTCAAGTTCCTCTTGCGTCACCGGCTCGGGCTGCCAGTTCTTCGCTTCCAGCTGCTTCTCCATGATGCGGACCCGCTCGGCCATATCGTTCGCGGCAGCCGTCCCCCGATCGTCACTCGGCTCCGTGGCCTCGGCCTCATGCACCCGATTGAGGGCTTCACCCCGAAGCAGATCGCTCCTGCGAATCGAGTCACGCAACTGCCACCGCTCCACGAGGTTCGGCAGTTGGGTCATGTCTCTTGGCGACCAGCGGTGCACCGGGACGTACCGCGACTTCAGCGTCCACGCCAGGTAGTGCGCCCGGCCGAGGACGTAGTGGCCCCGCGCATCGTCGGGGTGCTCAGCGATGTACGCCCCGGCGTTGGTGATGATGCGATCCACCGGCGTCGGGATCGGTTGGGCGAACATTGCCGCGGCGGGCATCGCCACGAGCAGGGTGGTGATGAGGGCAAGCGAGGGGACGATGAGGCATCGCATCACACGAAATCCTTCTATAGCTGCATTCGTGGAACCCGCTCGAGCGTTCGTGAACACGACGCGGCCACGCAAGCGGTGGGTTCAGGTTTTCGACGGTGCACGCCGGCGTCCTGCACGTTTGCCGTTCTTGGTGACGACCGGCGGGGCAGCGCCGTCGGCGGGGGGTTGGGTGATGCGCTGCAGGGCCCTGTCGCGGTACTCCGGGGAGAGTTCGCAGCCCAGCCAGCGGCGGGCGAGGCGGTGGGCGACGGCGAGGGTCGTGCCGCTGCCGGCGAAGGGGTCGAAGACGAGGTCGCCCTCGTTGGAAGAACATCGCACGATGCGTTCGAGCAGCGCCTCGGGGAGCTGGCAGGGGTGCCACTGCTCGCGTTCCTTGAACGTGCCGGCGAGGCGGGAGCGGTACCACGTGTCGTCGCCCTCGCCGAAGCAGCCGTCGCGCAGCGCCTCCTGCGGGCGGAGGTGCCAGCCGTCGGCGGTGGGGAACTTCAGGGCCCAGGTGTCGTCGGGCAGCTTGCCGCGCGGGTTCTGCCGCGCATCGGCGTAGGTGGTCATGCGGGCGGAGGGGACGGCGATGTCGTCGTAGTTAAACGTGAAGGGCGGGTCCTTGACGAGGTTCGCCCTGGGCTGGCCCCGTCGGGTCAGCGCCGCCGACCCGACGCAGTAGAACAGGTGGGCGTGGCTGCGGTTGAACTTGGCCTTGCACCGCTGGCCGAAGGTGTAGTGCCAGACGATCCAGTTGCGAAACAGCAGTCGGCGTTCCTTCTGCAAGGCCTTGAGGTGGAGGCGGACCTCCGCGGCGTATTCGTCGCCGATGAGGACGTAGAGGCTGCCCGAGGGCTTGAGGAGCCGGGCCGCGGCGGTGATCCAGTCGGCGGTCCAGGCGGTGTACTCGTCGTCGGGCCGGCGGTCGACGTAGTGCCCGTCATACTCGAAGCCGATGTTGTAGGGCGGGTCGGCGAAGACGAGGTCGACCGACTCCTCGGGCCAGGCCCGCATCAACTCGAGGCAGTCGCCCGGCACGATGTCGCCGGTGGGGAGCTTCTTCGGCATCGGGCGAGTGTAACGGGGGCGGTGGCGGCCGGTAGGCCGGCGCGTCCGCGTTACAAGTCGGGTAGATTCGCCCGCCATGAATGACATGAAGCGGTACGCGATCGGGGTGGACTACGGCACGTCGAGCGTCCGGGCGCTGGTGGTCGACTGCGCCGACGGGCGTGAGGTGGGCACCGCCGTCTTCGCCTACCCGCACGGCGATGGCGGCGTCATCACCTCCCCCGACGACCCGAACCTCGCCCGCCAGCACCCCGCGGACTATATAGAAGGGTTCGTCACCACCGTCCGCGGAGCTATCGAACAGGCTTCACGGGAGGTGGACAGATTCGATATTTCGCAGGTCGTGGGGATCGGGATCGACACCACCGGCTCGACGCCGATCCCGGTGGACCGCGAGGGCACGCCGCTGGCGCTGACCGAGCGGTGGAAGGACGACCCGGCCGCGATGGCGTGGCTGTGGAAGGACCACACCGCCCACGCCGAGGCGGCGGTGATCACGGCGCTCGCCGAGCGGCGGGGCGAGCCGTACCTCGCCAAGTGCGGCGGGACGTACTCGTCCGAGTGGTTCTGGTCCAAGGTGCTGCACTGCAAGCGCGTCGCGCCGGAGGTGTTCGACGCGGCTCACTCGTGGGTGGAGATGTGCGACTACCTACCGGCCTGGGCCTGCGGAGATACGGACCCGGCGGCGCTGGTGCGGGGCGTGTGCGCGGCCGGGCACAAGGCGATGTACCACCCCGACTGGGGCGGGCTGCCGAGCGAGGATTTTTTACGTGAACTCGATCCCGCGCTGGCCGACCTGCGGGGGCGGCTGTACGACGACGCCAAGCCGTCGAGCGAGCCGGCGGGGACGCTGTCGAATGAGGTGGCGGAGCGGGTGGTTCTGGCTTCCGGGGGCGAGGGGGTGCCCGTCGCGGTCGGCGCGTTCGACGCGCACCACGGTGCGGTGGGTGTGGGCGTCTCGCCGGGCGTGCTGGTGAAGATCATGGGCACGAGCACCTGCGACATCGCCGTCTGGCCGAGCGACCGGCCGCTCGAGGATGTGCCGGGGCTCTGCGGCATGGTGCCCGGGTCGGTCCTGCCCGGCATGATCGGGCTCGAGGCGGGGCAGTCGGCCGTGGGCGACCTGTTCGGCTGGTGCGCGTCGCACCTCGGCGGCGGCGGGGAGGGCGCCCACGAACGCCTCACCGCCGAGGCGATGAAGACGCCCCCCGGCGGCACGGGCCTGCTCGCCCTCGACTGGAACAACGGCAACCGCACCGTCCTGGTCAACCCCCGGCTCACCGGGCTCCTGCTCGGCCAGACCCTGCAGACCACCGCCGCCGACATCTACCGCGCCCTCATCGAGGCCACCGCCTTCGGCTCGCGCATCATCATCGAACGCTGCGAGCAGTACGGCGTCGCCGTCGAACGCCTCATCGCCTGCGGCGGCATCGCCGAGCACAGCCCGCTCGTGATGCAGATCTACGCCGACGTGCTGAATCGGCCGATCGCCGTCAGCCGCTCGTCGCAGACCTGCGCGCTCGGTGCGGCCGTGTTCGGCGCGGTCGTCGGCGGGGCCCACCCCGACACCGCCTCCGCCCAGGCGGCGATGACCGCCGTCCGCGACCGCTCCTACACTCCCGACCCCGACGCGGCCGCGGTGTACGACGAGCTGTTTTCGCTCTACCGCCGCCTGCACGACGCCTTCGGCGTCACCGGCACGACGGCCGAACTCGCCGATGTCATGCCCGCGCTCATCGACCTGAGGCAGCGCGCCCGCGCCGCCCACGCCGCCGCTTCCGGGGTCACGCCGTGAAGCTCGAAAGCCTGCGGGAACGGGTCTGCGACGCCAACCGTGCGCTGGTGGACGAGGGGCTGGTCACCCTGACCTGGGGCAACGTCAGCGGCATCGACCGCGACGCCGGCCTCGTCGCCATCAAGCCCAGCGGCGTCGCGTACGGCCGCCTCCGGCCAGCCGACATCGTCCTGGTCGACCTCAACGGCAACGTCGTTGACGGCGACCTCCGCCCCTCGTCGGACACGCCGACGCACCTCGCCCTCTACCACGCCTTCACCGCCGCGGGCGGCATCACCCACACCCACAGCCGCTACGCCACCGCCTACGCCCAGGCCCGCCTGCCCCTGCCCTGCCTCGGCACGACCCACGCCGACCACTTCGCCACCGCCGTCCCCGTCACCCGGCCCCTCACCGCACACGAGGTCGCCACCGACTACGAACGCCACACCGGCCACGTCATCGTCGAGACCTTCGCCGGGCGACACCTCGACCCCATCGCCACGCCCGCCGCCCTCGTCGCCGGGCACGCGCCCTTCGCCTGGGGCCCCTCGCCCGACGCTTCGCTGCACAACGCGGTCGCCCTCGAAGCCGTCGCCCACATGAACTGGCTGACCCGCTCGCTTCATCCCGACCCGCCGAAGCTCGAGCCGTACGTGCTCGACAAACACCACCGGCGCAAGCACGGCCCCGCCGCGTACTACGGCCAGCCCGCCGCCGACGGACCCACCCCGCCATGACCATCGACCTCACCAAGCTCCACGCCCGCCTGCTCGTCGGCAGCCAGCACCTCTACGGCCCCGAGACCCTGCAACAGGTTGACGCCGACGCCCGCGCCGTCGCCGACGGGCTCAACGCCGACGCCGGGCTGCCCGTCCGCCTCGACGTGCAGCCCGTGCTCACCACGCCCGACGCCGTCTCCCGCGCCCTGGCCGACGCCGACCATGACGAGCACTGCCTCGGCGTCGTCTGCTGGATGCACACCTTCAGCCCCGCGAAGATGTGGGTGCACGGCCTGTCCCGCTTCGCCAAACCGCTCTGCCACCTCCACACCCAGTTCCACCGCGACATCCCGTGGTCCACCCTCGATATGGACTACATGAACCTCCACCAGTCCGCCCACGGCGGGCGCGAGTTCGGACACGTCTGCACCCGGCTGAAGCTCAGCCGCACCGTCGTCGTCGGCCACTGGAAGGACCCGGCCGTCCACCGCCGCCTCGGCACGTGGCAACGCGCCGCGGCCGCCATCCACGACGGCCGGAGGCTCAGGATCGCCCGCCTCGGCGACAACATGCGCCAGGTCGCCGTCACCGAGGGCGACAAGGTCGAGGCCCAGCTCAAGCTCGGCTACGCCGTCCACGGCTACGGCCTGGGCGACCTCGCCCCCCACCTTGTTTCTATCGAAGACAAGGCCGTCGTAACCCTCTGCGATACCTACCTCGAACTATATAACGTCGCCGACGCACTCCGCCCCGGGAGCGCGCGGCACGACGAGCTAAAGGACGCGGCCCGCATTGAGCTCGCCCTCCGCTCGTTCCTCGACGACGGCGGGTTTAGCGCCTTCACCGACACGTTCGAGGACCTCACCGGGCTGAATCAACTGCCGGGCATCGCGGCGCAGCGGCTGATGGCCGACGGCTACGGCTTCGCCGCCGAGGGCGACTGGAAGCACGCCGCCCTCGTCCGCGCCCTCAAGGTCATGGCCCACGGCCGCGACGGCGGGACCAGCTTCATGGAGGACTACACCTACCACTTCGGCGACCCGGACGCCGGGAGCGCCGCCGGCGAAGGGGGCTATGTGCTGGGTGCCCACATGCTGGAGATCTGCCCGTCCATCGCCGGGGATACGCCGCGGTGCGAGATCCACCCGCTCGGCATCGGGGGCAAGTCGGACCCCGTCCGTCTCGCGTTCACCGCCGCGGCCGGGCCGGCGGTCAACGCCAGCGTCGTCGACTTGGGCGACCGTTTCCGTCTGGTGCTCAACCCGGTGACGGTGATCGACCCGCCGCACGACCTGCCGAAGCTGCCGGTGGCCCGGGCGCTGTGGAAGCCGCACCCCGACCTGCCCCGCGCCGCCGCCGCTTGGATCGAGGCCGGCGGTGCCCACCACACCGCGTTCTCGCAGGCCGTGGACGTGGACACCGTGCAGACCTACGGCCACCTGCTCGGGCTCGAGACCGTCACTATCGGATAGTACGAAGCACGCTTGACTTCTGACACGGATCACGTTGGTACCTTGTGCGTGACGGGTGCCACACCTCGGCCGCTCGGGGCCGATGTGTGACGGCTTGCGTTGCACGTGACGCACACATCGCCGCAAAGCCGGCGAGGTGTGGCACCCGCAACCGCAACGCACGAGAATCTGACGGAAGGCGTATGACGGCTCATATCCTCCGGGTCAAGAATCGACATTTGGGTACCACGTACCGCGGACCCCCGGCATCAGCTTGCCCTATGCAAAAACCCGCCCGCGGCGGTGAGGCTGCGGGCGGGTGACGGGTGGTCGTCTAGGGGTACGGGTCAGGCCTGGCGGCGGCGGCCGCCGAGGAGGCAGAGGGTGCCCGCACCGAGGAGGGCGAGCGAGGCGGGCTCGGGGATCGCCGCAATCGCCTGGAACTCGGCACCGACGAGCACGGCCCGGAGGCTGCTGGTGTCGTTAATGCTCAGGTCGGTGGAGGTGCCCAGCGGACCACCGTCGGCCGACGCCGAGAGCTGCGCCACGGTGCTCCCGGTGCCGAGGGTCGCCGTGGAGAAGGTGGTCAGCGGCGCGTTGACGCTGAGCTTGTTGGTGTCGCCTTCGCCGGTCATGTAGTTGGCGATGAGCAACGAGTCCGCGGACTGGCTCGTCAGGCTGACGGTGCGGGTTCCGGCGTTGGTGGAGGAAGCGGCGCCCGTGTCGCCGATCGGGTCGAGCTGATTGATGTCCGAGAGCGTGTAGGTGGTGAAAACGAGCGTGTCGACGTTGCCAAAGCCGAGGATCGCGACCTGGACGGTCTGCTGCGAGTCGACGGTGGGGGTGGGCAGGTAGAACAGGCCGCTGTAGCCGTCGTTGGTGCCGTCGTCGAAGAACTGTTCGACGGCAGTGGTGAGGGTGGTATCGCCGTAGGTGACTTCGACGCTGACCCCGGCGGCGGGGGCCGTGCTGCCGCTAATCCCCGAGCCGATCCCCTGTTCCTCGATGGCGACGCCGACGACGAGCAGCGGGCTGTTGATGGAGCCGTCAACGGTATACGACTGCTCGTATCGGCCACCGGCACCGGGACCCGCAGCCCGGGTCTGGACATCGTTGACCGTCACCATGGTGACGGCGTGGGCGGCGCTGCCGCTTAGCGTTGCGACGCCAACCGTCGCGGCCAGAGCCGCGGTACCTGCAAAACTGAGCATACTCTTCATCTTCAAGACTCCTTTGAGAGGTGACTGAACCGTTCGTAACCGAGAAGCGTCTCGTCCGTGTAGTAGAAGCTGGACCCGAATTGAGCCGCTCATCGGCCGCGCCACCAAGGCGCGGACCGTCATGATCTCCAATGAGTATACCACGAGTTGATACACCGCAAAGACTAAATTTCTGAAAGGAACAAAACGAAGCGTAAGATATTGCTTTGGCGCGGTACCGATTCAGCGTCTGGAGAAGAACGCAAGTCGTTATCCAAGCTAGCGATTACATGCTAAACGCTGTGCTTTAAGCCGCTCTCGGTGTGAGCGGGTGCGTCGGGGCAGGGTGTCGGTTCACGCAGGGCTGGCTGATCAACGTGGCACGGGTCGATGGTGTGGAGGTCCGACTGGGCGGATTGGTTGTCGCGGGAGCGGCAGAGGGCGATGCCTGCCTGCAGGATGACGCCGGCGTCGGGGCCGATGCGGTGGAACGGGGCGGTGTTGGGGACGGGCTGGGGGAAGTTCCAGAGCGAGACGACGCGGACGTCGTCGGGGATGCGGCAGCCGGTCTCGAGGATGCCGTCGATGGCGTGGACGACGAAGTTGTCATCGGCGACGATGAGCCCGTCGGGCCGCTCGCCCGGATCGGCGGAGAAGAGGAGGCGGGCGGCGTCTTGCGCCGCCTCAAGGAGGCTCAGCCCGCAGCGGAGGCACCACCGCTCGGGCAGCTCGACGCCGACCTCGGCGAGGCGGCGGATCATGGCGGCCTCGTGGTCGCGGGACGGGTGCTGGTAGCCGACCATCGCGACGCGGCGGCAGCCCGCGTCGGCGAGGTGGCGGGCGATCTCACGGAGCTCCGACGCTTTGGACAGGCGGAGCGGGCGGACGCGGCCGATGCCCTCGCCGCTGGTGATAGCCACCATGGGGACGTGGTTCTGCTGCACAATCCCGCGGGAGGCGAGTGCGTGCGGCGCGTTGGCGAAGACGACCCCGGCGAGGCGGCGCTGGTCCACGTCGCCGCAGAGGCGGGCGTAGTCGTCGTTGTCGAGGTGGCCGTCGACGCCGAAGTAGAGCTTGATCCGTTCCGCACCGTCGCCGCGGTTGACGGCCTCGGCCGCCATCAGGAGCGCGCCCCAGAAGCGTCGCCAGTTGTGCTGGTGCGACGGGTGTTCGGAGAAGACGAGGCCGAAGTGGTAGCGGTGGGGCGGGTGGGGGACGACGCGGGTGCCCACGCCCCGCTTGGCGACGACGAAGCCCTCCTCGAGGAGCGTGTCGAAGGCGCGCTGGACGGTGACGGGGCCGGCGTCGAAGCGTCGCTGCAGCTCGGCGCGGGTGGGCAGCTTCTTGCCCGGGGCGAGCCGGCCGCCGGTGATCTCCGAGCGGATCCGCGTGAGGATGTGTTCCTGTTTACCGATGGCGCAGCTATCTTAACCGGGCCGGGGCACACGGCCCAGCGTCGGCCATCGCGGGCCGCCTAGGGCCGTTGCAGTGCGAAGGCGGGCCGGCGGCTGCCGGCGAGGCAGACGCTTTCGAGCCGCAGTTCCTGACCGGGCGTGGCGTCGGGTTCCGGCGTGTTGGGTTCCGGGGCGTCGGGTTCCGGGGCGTCGAGTTCGGGGATGATTTCGAGGGTGTGGTCAACGGATTCTTCGAGGCCGGTGGCGAACATGACGAAGTGCTGGCGGTTGCCGCCCATGCGGACGGAGGAGGCGTCGAACGCGGGGCGGTCCTTGCCGGGGGTGACGGGTTGGCCGTCGATGAGGACGCGGTAGCGGCCGCTGGTGAGGGTCTCTTCGCCGAAGACGCCGACGCAGCGGGCGCGGAACGTGGCGCGCAGCGGCGCGGGCGGCGCGGGCGGTGCGAGGGGGGTGGCGTCGGGGCCGCCGGCGACGGCGACGCGGCCGAGCCAGCGGGACATGAGCCCGTCGTACCAGGCGGCGACCCGCGACGGCGTGTCGACGCGCCAGCCCGGCGGCAGCGGCGCGTCCTGCTCCGCGAGCACGGCGCGGAGGACGTGGCGGTAGCGGTCGCCATGCAGCGGCTCGTCCGGCACCCGCACGGCGCGGCCGTCCGCCAGCGCCGTCTCCAACGCCGCCCACGCCGCGTCGGCAAACACGGCGTACCCCGGGTCGTCCGGGTGCGCCCCGTCCCACGGCCACAACTCCTCCGCAGTGAACTCGCCGCCCGCCAGCCGCCGCTGCACCTCGACCACCGCGTCGCCCACGGGCAGGCGGTACGCCTCGGCGATGCGGAGCGTCGCGTCGCGCCCGGGCATAAGGGTCAGGTCGCCCTGCGTCGCCTCGCCGCGGAACGGGAAGACCACCGGCACGACCACCGCGTCGGCGTCGCGGATGACCCGCCGGACGATCCACTCGTACGACGAGAGCGTCTCGGGGTCGGCGGTGCGGATGTTGTCGTTGGCGGTGAAGTCAAGGAAGACCAGGTCGGGGCCGCGGGCGAGCACGTCGCGGCCGAGGCGGAACCCGCCGAGCTGCGAGCCGGTGCCGCCGATCGCCGCGTCGTGAAAACGAAAGGGGGTGCGGGGGAAGCGGTCCATCAGCCGGTCGGCGACGAGGGCCCGGTAGGAGGTGCGCTGCGGGTCGCTGGCGTTCGCGCCCCAGGTGAGCGACCCGCCGAGGAACACGACATCGACCCGCTGGCCCGACTCGGCTTTATCACGGAACGCGGCGAAGCTGGGCATCGGGTTCAACGGGTCTGGTGTCGCGGCCTCGGGGCCGTTGCCCGGTGCCGGTGTATTGCCGGTCGCGCAGCCGAAGCTTACGGCGAGCCAGAGCAGGATAAGCCCCACCGTCAAACACCTCGGCGGCGGTGTGCTACTCAAACGTCAGCGACCCCCACAGCGCCGGCCGGAGCATCGCCTCGGAGGGCACGTCCGAGGTGATGCCGGTAGCCTTGTTGGACCAGTAGACGCGCTGGGTTGTCTGCCCGGCGGTGCCGCGGAGGACCCCGACGTCGCCGCGGATCGTCAAGCCAGCTTTCGGTTTGAAACTCAGCAGGGACAGCGGGACCGCCACCTCAAAGTTGCCCCCGTCCTGGGCCAGCTCGACCTTCGCGCTCACGTCGGCAACGCGGTCGAGGTAAATCGTCTGGACCGGGGAGGTGAACTGGACGCGGTCGGACGGGGCCGTGCCGGGGACGACCGCTTCATAGAGGAGGGCGAGGGGTGTGCCGTCGGTGGCGTCGCCGCCGCGGCGGGTGATGAAGAGCCTCTGGTCGCCGGCGACGGGCTCCTCACCGGTGGCGTCGGGGTCGGTGCGGAGCATCAGGTCCAGCGCCCCGCCGTTCTTGAACGGTGCGGTTTCGGATTCCGCCGAGTTGGCCAGCAGCCGCGGCTCGGTCGTGCGCCAGGCGATATAGAGCTTGTCACCGGCGACCCGCATCGCGGCGGCAACGTCGTAGGGCTTGCTGTCGGAATTGAAATACGCCTTGGTCCCGCGCTGGTCGATCGTGGCCCAGTCGGCGCCCTCCCAGTCGTCCAGCTTGCCGTCAAGTTGGACCGGGCGGCCGGCGGCCTCGACGGCCAGGCGCTTGGGTGCCATGCCCGCGACGCGCTGGGCCTCGGCGCGGGTCTGCCACTCGAGGCAGGCCTTGAGCTGGTCCCGGTCGACGGTCAGGGGTGTCGGCTGGAGGCGTCGCGCCTCGTCGAGGCCGTGGACCTGCACGATGGTGGACGCGGCGGCGGGGGTCATGGTGATGTAGATCTCGCCGGTGTCTTGGACCTGGGTGACGCTGGGCCAGAACTTTTCTTCGCCGAGGGTGAGGTTGCCGACGCGCATGCCGCGCTCGGCGATGGGCATCTTCCAGTAAGGCGCGGTGCGGGAGTCGTGGAAGATCTCGGCGACGAACAGGCCGTCGGAGGTGAAGACGAAGTGGTTGCCGTGGTTGGCGTTGCTGAACCACAGCGGGCCGAGGTCGCCGCCGCGGGGGGTGACGGGATGGCCCATCGGGCGGGTCAGGCCGATGAGCATGCCGGGGAAGGTCGGCACCGGCGACTCGTGCGAGGCGTGCAGGCCCGGCCACATGTTGGGGTAGCTCCAGGTCGGCTCTCCGCCGACGGGTCCGCCGCCGACCGAGTAGGGGCTAAGCGGGGCCGGGGGCGGGTAGGCGATGATGTTGCCGTCGCCCATCGGGAGGTACACGTCGCCGCCGGAGCTTTTGCGCTTCTGCAGGTTGTCCAGCAGGACCTCGGGGGAATCAAAGTCGTAGCGCAGCGTGTCGGAGGTGACGGTCGGCGTGTATTGCAGGGCGCGGTCGTCGATGCGGGCGACGAAGCTGAGGTCGGGCATGACGACGATGCCGCGCGACTTGCCGCGCTGCATCTGCATCTCGTCGGGCTGGGCGATGCCGTCGGCGTTGTCGTCCTGCCAGAAGAAGGTGACTGCGTCGTCGTGCTGGTTGCGGCCGGGCCCGTTGCCGCCGGGCCAGCGTGATTGGAACGCGTCGGACTCGGTGACCCACCAGCCGTAGGCGTTGCCCATGGCGGCGACGGGGACGAGCTTTTCGCCGTCGTCCTCCCAAACGGTGACGGTCTCGGAGGCGTTGACGGGGTGGGCGTTGTACCAGTTGCTGATGAACTTGCGCCCGCCGACGTAGTGGGGCTGTTCGGGCAGGGCGTTGGCGTGGTTCTGGTCCGGGGGGAACTGGGGCCGCTCTTCGAGGGGGATTTTCTTGGACGTGGTGTCGAGGATGAGGATGCGGTCGAGCGTGGCGTCGCCGGTGTCCCAGTCGATCTTGAACTGCATGCCGGCGTTGTAAAACAGCGTCTTGTCGTGGAAGTCGAGGGTCCCGCCGCCGCCGTAGCGGCTGGGCCCGGTCCAGGACCGCAGCAGCTCGCCCGAGGCGCTCCACAGCCCGACGCGTTTGGGCTGCGTGTAGGCCTCGGTCACCCAGTAGCGGCCGCGGCCGTCCATCGCCACGCCGTCGGGGTGGTTCATGTGATTGGGGTCGTAGGCGCCGACGCTCGGCTCGCCGGGCTTGCCGATGGCCTGTTCGAGCCGGCCGTCGCGGGTGTAGATGCGGACCTGGTGCAGGTCGCCCTGCTCGGTGATGGCGAGGCGGCCGCGGTCGAGGACGGCGATGCCCGCGGGCCGGTCGAGCTTGAACGGGGTGGGCGTGACCTTCACGCCGCGCACGTCGGGCAGGTTCGTTGCGTCGCTCGCCCCGCCCATGCGGCCCAGCGTCTTGCGGTCGATCTCGAGGCGGACCAGCGTGTCGCCGCTGCTCGCCAGCAGCGTGCCGTCGGGCTCGAACGCCAGGGCGTTGGGGTCGTCGAGGTCGAGCTTGCCCAGCAGGTGCTTCGCCTCCGCGTCGAAGAACCACAGCGCGTCGAGATTGGGCATGCTTGCCACGAGCAGGCGGTTATATGCCGCGAGGTCGCCGACGAACGACGGCTCCTCGGGCAGGCCTTTGACCACCGGGGCGATGCGGTATCTGGCCAGCGCCGCCTCGTCGAGGTTGCGGTCGATGGACACGAAGCGGGTCTCGCCCTGGAACCCCGAGGCGATGTACACGGCGGTGCCGGTGTCGGGGTTGTCCCCCGCGTCGGCGGCGAGGGTCTGGGCCCCGGTCCAGGTCCCGCCGGTCCAGTGCTTGCCGCCCTGTTTCTCGCCGTCGAGGTTGACCCAGAATAGCCCGTGCCCGCCCTCGGCGACGTAGCTGCCGATGAAGATCATTTCCTGATTCAACTTGTTGCGGGCGGACGGCACCACCGCCACGCAGCTCGGCGGGGTGTGGTTCGTGCCCCAGCCCCCGCGGTCGTCGGGCGTCGGCCAGGGCGGCGTGCCCGCCCGGTCAACCGACACCTCATAGGTCACCTCGAGCGGCGGGGCCACCAGCCCGCGCACGGTGTACGTGCCCGCCTCCACCAAACTCCCCGGCACGTGGTACAGCCCGTGTTCCGCCGCGTCCACGTCCCGGCCCAAGTCGTCCAGCCCGTCCCACCACGCCACATTGTCGCCCGCCTCAAACGGCTTCTGGCTCACGAGGTTCCGCACCCGCTTGCCCCCCGCATCGTCGATCACCAGCGTCACGTTCCCCGGCTCGTCGAGGTGAAACCGCACCGCGATCGGCGGGTGCGCCTCGTTCGACTCCCACGGCTCGAGCACCGCTGACTCCAGCGGCTCGTCCCCCAGCGGCATCAGCGCCAACAACTCGTCGAGCCAGACCCGCTTGCCCCCGGCGATATGCCGCTCGAGGTGCTGGTGCACCTGCTTCGGGTCGTGCGCATCCGTCATGAGCAGCCGCACCGACCGCGCTTCAACCGGGCGGGGCAGGTCCAGCACCGCCGCACGGAACTTCGAGGGGTACGGGTCCTTTACGTCACGAAACCGCTGCACCGGCCGCCAATCCGGCGCGGCCGAGCCGCCGTCGTCCGCGTCGGAGGCGGGCAGCATCTCAACCGTGAGGCTCGGGCTGCCGGGCGAGAACGCGGCCAGTGCGCTCAGCGTCACCGGCTCAGCAAAGTCCAGCCGCACCCACTCGGGGTTCGCCGCCGAAACCCGGTTCGGCCCGCCCTCCTTGCCGTTGGACCACCCGCCCCAGCCGTTGGTCTCACGGTCGATCACACGTTCCGCCTCCTTGGCGTTGCTACTGGCCGACGGCCTCGCCTGCGCCGCGACGTCGGCGTAGCGGTCCGCGTACACCGCCAGCCCGCCGACGCTCCCGGCGTAGGACTTGCCCGTCGGCTGCGGGTCGTGCGACAGCCGGATCGCCCGGGTCCGCGTGTCGGGCGGGAGGACCCACCACACGATCGCGTCGCCGGTCGGCTGCTCCGTCGTCACCTGCCGCCCGTCCAGCCGCTCGGCCGCGACCCACTGCGACTCGTCGCCGGGATCGCCGAGCCCCGACACGCCGGACTTGAGCACGCTCACGCGGCTGTTGCCGACGGTGAGGATGCTGCCCACCGGCACCACCCGCTTGAGCGCGAGGCGCAGGTGCCGCGTGCCCAGCTCCGCCGTGTCGCCGAACGTCATGTCGCGGAAGTGCGGGTCGGTCTTCGCCGTCTGGATGACGTGCTTCTTCGGGTCCTGAGCCGTCTGCGCCGGCTGGGTCTGCCCGTTGAACCACTCGACGTCGCGGTCCCGGTCGACCTCGTCGTCCGACAGCGACGTGACCAGCTTGCCCGCGGCGCCAAGCAGCGGCAGCAGCGATGCTAGAACCAGGAGGCACAGAAAGCGGCTGAAGTTGCAATCGGTCATATCGTTATTTCACAAGAAACAGGGGGTAGAAATTGTCGAGGTCGTCACGACCGCGTCATCCGCAGGCGGCCGTCGTCGGGGGTCAGCGTGAGGTCCAGCGGCCGGTCCAGGCCCTCGACGCGGAGCTCGCCGCGGCCCTCGGCTTCGAGGGTGAACGCCGAGGAGTCGGTGTCGTACGTCAGCCCGACCCGGACGCCCCGGGCGTGGATGGTGACGCCGTCGAGGGCGAGGCGGCACCCGTCGAGGAGCTGCAGCGTGCGGGTCGACCCGCGGCGGAGGACCGAGGCGTAGCGGCCGTCGAACCCGACGCCGCCGTCGTCGCACATCGTGCCGTGGCGGTCGAGCGCGTGCCAATCGTCGATGCCGTCGCCGCGAACCCGGACGACGACGCCGCCGCGGTCGAGCGACTCGCACGCGCTGACCAACTCGCCGCGCCCGCCGTGCAGCGGGCGGATCACCGCCAGCCGGTGATCCGGGCTCACCGCCGTAGCCTGCATGTGACGCATCGTGAACGCCGCGGCCGGCCCGCGCTGGTGGTCGAGGATCGGCGTTTGCGTGAAGCTCACCCCGTCGAACGCCTGCCCCGGCAACGCGACCTGGAAGTCGGTGCCGAGGCGGCCCTTGAACCGCCACCCGTCGCGGTCAGTCTCCGCGTGTTCATCCGCCACCGCCTGCAGGTGCCAATGCGTCGTCAGTCCCGCCGGCAGGTCGAGCTGGTCGTGCAGCAGCAGGTACTCGTCCTTCACCCACAGGCACGACCGGCTGTTCGCCGGCCGCGGCTCGTGGAAACGCCGTCGCGCCTCCTCCACCAGGTGGTGCTCGCACGAGTCGCTCAAGAAGATGGGTTCCCCCGCTTCGAGCGCCTTGGGGTTGACGCCCTGGGCGAAGTCGACGGCGTCGAACGAGGCGAAGCGCTCGATGTGCCCGGCGGCGAGGGGCGCGTGGGTTTCGCCGAACGAGAGGGTCGTGTGCCGCCACGTCTCGCCGCCCTCGCCGCCGTCGTAGATCAGCGGCTTGCCGTCGGCGAAGAGGATAATGCTGCCCTCGGTGCGGTGGTAGCGGTACCCGCCGGGGCCGAGCTTGAACAGGCAGTAGAACTCCTCGGCTGCATTGACCCCGCCGCGGAACACCGCGCCGAAGCCCGCCAGCCGCCGGCTCACCGGCGTCACCGGCGGGGGCGTCTCCAGGTCCGACGCGTCGGCGTGGACGAAGTAGAGCGGGTAGTTGTTGAAGTGCCCGCCGTCGCGGCCCCCGGCGTGGTACGCCCATCGAAGCCGCTGCGCCAGCGCCGGGTCGGCGTCGTGGTATACCTTGGCGAAGAGGGCGGTGAACTCGCCGACCCACTGGCCCAGGTGGGCGTGGTCGCCGATGGGCGGGATGCGGCGGACCCGCTCCGCGGCGTCGTAGCCCGCGGCGTCGCACCCGTCGCGGAGCAGGTCGTAGCCGGTCGGCATCGCCGGCGTGAGGAGGTTCGGGCCCCACGCGAGGAAGTCCTTGAGCCGCGGGATCGCGGTGCAGTCGAGGATGCCGTGGCGGTGCAGGTGCCACGCGAGGTTGAGCCGGCAGCTCCCGGCGTGGAGGTAGTAGCACGCGGGGTTCTCGTACCACTTGCCGCTGCCGGGCGTGCAGTACACGTCCAGCGACGACTCCATCAACGACGCGGCGTGGCCGATCATGGCTTCGGCGTCGGGGTTGCCGCGGAAGGCGAGCCCAACCGCCCCGACGACGTCGACCCGGTCCGCCTCGAAGTTGGCGTTGCGCGAGTTGAACCGCCAGTTCATCAGGTCCTCCTGCATGTACAGGTGGCCCATGAGCAGAAAGAACGCTCGGCACAGCCGCTCCTCGTCCGCGTCGAACACGCCGGTCGCGGCGATGAGGTCGTAATTCTCGACCCACGGGGTGATCGGGCGCGCGCCGACGGGCGAGTACATGTCGCCGTAGTCCCGCCCGAGCAGCGTCATGCGCGAGCGGACCGGCGCCTCCGCAACGATCTCTTGCTTGAGCATCCACAGCTCGACCGGGTCGCCTTCGAGCAGGGCCGTGAGGCCGCGCCCGGCCTGGCCGTGCGGGTAGGGGTTGCGTTTCATCCGCTCGTACAGCGGCGTAAAGCGGGGGTCGTCCTTCTTGCGTTTGAGCGCGGGCAGGTCGTCGCGGGTGGCGACGACGGATGGGCGGGGGTGGTGGTCCGCCTCGTCGAGCCGCCAATGCATGAAGTCCTGCAGGCGGGGCGAGGAGTACTTGTGCTGGGTCTGCGAGAGGCGTTTGTGCGGGCCGTCGTTGACGGCAAATGCCGAGGCCATGAGGCCCCACTTGCGTCGGCCGTCGAAGCAGGCGAAGCGGAAGAAGTGGTCGCCCGTGGCGTCGCTGCGGGCGGTGATCATCGAGACGGTGGACCCGACCATCTCGGGGTAGGGCCAGTCCCACTCGCGGCGGTCGTCGCCCGGGCCCTGGGCGACGGACCCGAAGAGGCGGTCGATCCACTCGCCGCGCCGCATGGTGAAGACGGCGAGGTAGTCCTCGCCGTCGAGGGTCCCGTCGGTCATGGCATAGGCGAAGCCGCTGGGCGGGATCCACCACGGCACCGACTCCTGCAGCCGCGCGAGCTCGCGGTCGTCGGCGGCGAGATCGGACCAGTGGTGCGACCCGTCCTCGGGCGTCCAGTGCAGGTACCCCCGGCCGCCGTCGGACTCGCGGAGCGAAAACTCGAACGCGGCCCCCGGCACGTCGCACGACGTCTCGTCCACGAGCAGCGTCTCCTCGCCGCGGTAGGCGCGCACCCGCCAGGTGTAGGCCTGCCCGGTGGTGAAGCGGTAGTCGAGTTGCAGCTCGCAGAACACCGGGCCCCGGGCGACGCATTCGGAGCTCCACGTCGCGATGTCGATGCCTTCGGGGAGGACCCAGCGGCCCGTGCCGCGCCACACGTGGTCGGGCCCGCGGACGTCCTGCAGCGGCGGGGTCGCGCCGGTGCCCCGGCCCAGGGGCAGGCGGAACTGCGCGACGCCGGTGTCAAGCACGACGCTGTCCGCCCCGCGCTCCGTCAGCCACGCTTGAGCGTCGTCGGAGGCCGCCGTCGGCGGCGCGTCCATCTCGTACAGCGCGTACGACCGGTGCAGCACCCGCTCGCCCGGCGCGGCGTCGGACAGCCCCAGCAGGTCGGCCATGAACACGACGGCGTTGCCGTCACGCTGCCACGGCACCGGGGCGTCGGGAGCTTCGTCGGCGAAGAGGATCAACCGCGTGGGGTCGGCGTTGACATCCGGCGGCAGCTCGATCCGCAGCGGCTGGGTCGGGAAGTCGAAGTGGAACGGGTTGGCGAGCTCGACCCCGTGCACCTTGCGCAGCGTCGTGCCACGCCACACACGGCGCGGCGGGTGGGGGTTCGGCCGCTCGGTCGGCGGGGCGCTCTGCCACGCGGCGACCTCGGCGTTGAGGATCTTGTCGCCCCCGGCCGGCACCTCGATGCCCTGCGCGAGGAAGCGGGTGTGCACCGCGTGGGCCCCGGGGTCGAGCGTGACGCTCAGGAACGCGCAGCGTCCGGCGGGGACGGCCGCGATGCGGTAGTGCCCGTCTGCGTTGACCTCCGCCCGCAGCACCTCCGGCCGCGAGGTCGGCTTGCCCTTGAAGTGCATCCCCGTCCCGAGGTACGTCGCGGGGTCGGTCCGCGCTTCGGGCACGGCGAGGCCGAGGGTGACTGTCGCGTCCGTCACCGGCGAGCCGTCCTCGAACCACAGCCGGCCCGAGAGCGAGCCGCGTCTTAGCTCGGCCTCGGCCCCGGATCCGGGCCATGCTCCCGGGGGTCTTGCTTCCGGGGGCATCGCTTCCGGGGGCGGGCAGATGGCGTCCGCGGCGTCGCGCCGCTTGCACCGCCGCAGCGCTGCGGCAAGTTCATGCCGGTCGTCGTCGTCCCGCACCAGGGCCGTCGCGGCGGCGAAGCCCTCCGTCGCCAGTGCGTCGTACTTGTCGATGTACTGTTCGAGGGTGAGCCCCTGCCGCTGCTCGGCGGAGGTGCGATAGGCGTTGTTGACGGTGAGGCGGTAGCAGTCCTCGGCGAGGCGGGTCTGCCCGCGGCAGGTCCCCATCAGGGGCGCCGACTCGGCGAGGGCGCGCCGAGCGGCGGGGATGTCGCCGAGGTGTTGCAGCGCGTCGTGCAGGAGCAGCCGCACCGCGTCGTCGTCCCCGTCGGCTTCGCCCAGGGCCCGCACCGCGAGCCGCCGGGCGGTCTCGTAGCGCCGCTGCGCGAGCGACGCCGCGATGGCTTCGGTGGCCGAGGGGGTGGTGCTGGTCGGCATGAAAGGGCCTGGCCCCAAAAGGGGGTGGCACATCAAGAGGAAATACGCGGTGGACCAGTGGGGGCGCGGCGGGACGGACACGGGCCGCGCGGGCGGTCAGTTGTACTTGAGTTGACTGCCGCCGCGGACCCAAGCAGCGCGGGAGGGGTTGGTGCTGAGTTGGCCGTCGGACTCGGTGAACGGGAACATCGAGCTGGCGGGCATCGCGATGCCGGGCCCGACGAGCCCGCCGTTTTCTTGGAACGTGTTCGCACCCGAGTCACGGTTAAAGCCCGGCTCGTAGGGGTACCAAGCCACGTGGCCGTCGACATGGGATACGTTGCCGCCCTGGGGCACGAGGGGCTTGAGGAGGTGGTTAGTGTTTCGGTAATCGAAGCTGCCGGACGCGGCCATGTTGACCCGGTCAGCCCAGAGGGCCGGGGAAGAACCGAAGTCGCGGTTCGCCACGGACCGGCCGAAGTTGACGATGAGGTCGTCGATGGAATGCGCCCCATCACCCGCCGCCGGCGAGGCGTTCATGCTCCCGCTCATGAGGGTGTAGATGAAGTTGGAGTTGTTGGTGATCCGTCCGGCCGCCGCGTCGCCACCGGTCGCGGGGTTGCTGCCCTTGCTGGGGCAGACGACGACGGGTGCCGTGTAGAAGCGGTAGCTCTGGCGTCCGAGCTGGTCGCCGGAGTGGCCCGATTCGGGCGAAACCGGGGCGTTCATATAATTGAGGTACCAGTCCCCGATGGACAGGCGGTTCCAGTCGTCCCAGTTGGCCCGGGTCGAGGCGTCGGTGAACCGGCCGATCAACATCACCGCGCCGAAGTCGATCTCGTAGGCGACGGTGCCGACGGCTTGCTGGCGGAGGTTGCTCTGGCAGACCGCCTTTCGGGCCGAGTCGCGGGCATTGCTCAGGGCGGGCAGGAGGATGCTGATCAACAGGGCGATGATGCTGATGACCACGAGCAGTTCGATGAGGGTGAACCCGCCGCGGCAGGCGTGGCGGGGGCGGGGCCGGGACGTGGGGTGAAGCATCGTGGGTCCGATCTAGAGGGGGTGAAAGCCGGAACGGCGGGAACCAGACACGGGAGCGGGCATCGTCTACGGGGTGATCGTGTTGAAGATCACGGGCGTACGGAGTGGAAGCTACGTACCTATCGTCCATGGTACCCGATGACGATAGTAAATCAAGCGATAAAACGGGGTGATCGTAGATTCGACTTGAGCCGGCGGGAACGGGGGATGCCGCGGCACCGGACGGCGAGCCGGGCCGGTGTCCGCCGCGGCGGTCAGGCGTCGTCGCGGTACAGCTTGAACAGGGCCTGGGTGCCGTCGTCGCCGCCGCCGTGGTCACGCAGCCGCTCGTACAGCGACCGCGCGAGGTCGAGGCCCGGGGTGTCGAGGCCCATGGCGTCGGCGGACTCGCCGGCGAGGGTCATGTCCTTAATGAAGTGCTTGACGAAGAAGCCGGGGTCGAAGTCGCCGGCGAGCATCCGCGGGGCCAGGTTCGACAGCGACCAGCTCCCCGCGGCTCCGGCGGCGATGCTCTTAAGCACCGTCTCGGGGTCGAGGCCCGACGCCTTCGCGTACGCCATCGCCTCGCACACGCCCAGCATGTTGGCGGCGATGGCGACCTGGTTGCACATCTTGCAGTGCTGGCCGCTGCCGGCGGGGCCCTGGTACACGATGTTCTTGCCCATCAACTCGAACAGGGGCAGGACGGTGTCGAACGCGTCGCGCTCGCCGCCGACCATGATGGACAGGCGGGCTTCGCGGGCGCCGGTGTCGCCGCCGGAGACGGGCGCGTCGAGCGCGTGGCAGCCCCGCTCCGCCGCGCGCTCGGCGATGGTCCGGGCGAGTTCCGGCGAGGAGGTGGTCATGTCGACGAGATATGACCCCGCGGCGGCGTGGGCGAGCAGGCCGTCGTCGCCGAGATAGACCGCCTCGACGTCGGGCGGGAAGCCGACGATGGTGAAGACGACGCGGGCGGCATCGGCGACGCCGGCGGGGCCGTCGTGCCACGTCGCGCCGCGCTCGAGCAGGGGCTCGGCGCGGCTCCGGGTGCGGGTGTACACGTGCAGGCCGTACCCCGCGTCGAGGAGGTGCCCGGCCATGCTCGCGCCCATGACGCCCAGGCCGATGAAGCCGAGGCTGGTTTCCGAAGGGTTGAGGTCCATCGTGCTCCCGAAGCGGCGTGTCTTCAAGTTTGATCCGTCGGCCGGCACCGGGAGATGTTTCCGGTCCGGGCCGCCGTAGAGTGTACTAACTCGGCGGCCGCGGCACGGGCGTCGCGCGGTGGTTTCACCCCCTCCCCGATCCGGCAGGACCGTCATGCACTGGAACGAAGTCGCGTCGAGCCTGTACCCCTGGGACCTGTTGGACGAGGGGGTCGAGCCGATCCTGGACGTGCTCGAGCGGGACACGCTGACCAATTCGGTCTACCTCGTCGCGCTGATGCACGACGAAAAGCGGCCGCTGACGGACTTTTATTACCCGCACAACCCCAGGCGGAAGGTGTACTGGACCGAAGATTCGCGGGCGTACTGGACGCCGGACCCGGCGGCGTACGCCGACAGCCGGATCAAGCCGCGGGTGTCCGACGACGCCGAGTTGAGCGGCACGGACTGGCTGCAGGGGCTGATCGACGCGGCGCGGCGGCGGGGGATGACGACCGGGGCCGAGCTCTCGCACACGTGGCTGGACAAGCAGCGGATGACCGGGGAACTGGCGGACTGTGTGCAGCGGGACGTCTTCGGCCGGCCGCTGGAGGGGCACGCGTGTTTCAATCACCCCGACATCGTCGCCTACGGGCAGGCGCTGTACCGCGACTTGGCGGGGCACTACGACCTCGACTTCATCCAGACGTGCGTGATCGGGTTCCACCCCGGGCGGCACCAGCCGTGGACCGTCCTCGCCGGCGGCGAGGCGGAGAACGTGGTGGGCATCACCACCGGCGGGTGCTTCTGCGAGCACTGCCGCGCGGCCGCGGAGGGCCGCGGGATCGACTGGGACGCGATGGTCGAGCGGCTCCGCTGGCTGGCCGAGGGGCACGACGAGTACCACCACCGCCAGGCGTTCGAGCTGCGGCTGCTGCGGGCGGCGTACGTCTCGGCGGCCGCGCTGCTGACCGAGATTCCCGAGCTCTACACGTTTCTCAAGTTCCGCACCGACTCGCTAACAAGTTTCTATCGAACGCTCTATAACTCCGTGCACGCCATCCGGCCGGATATCGACGTGCGGCTGAACCACTTCGCCCAGCGGCCGGAGTTGATGGGCCTGGACCTGCGGGCGGTGGGGGGGATGATGGACTCGGTGCGGAGCTGCGACTACAGCGAACACTTCGGCGACCCGGCGCGGATGGATTTCAAGCGGAAGTTTTTGCACAACATCCGCCGGGCGGTGGGGGTGGAAAAGACGGTGCTCTCAGCCATCTCGCCCCGGCCGCGGGCGACGCCGGAGCTGGTGAAACAGGGCATCCGCATCTCGGCCGAGTGCGGGGCGGACGGGCTGATGATCGGGCACTACGACGGGGCGTGGCCGGACTGCCTGCGGGCGGTCCGCGCGGGGATCGAGGAGGCGGGGATCACGGTGGCGGGGCGGCGGTAGCCGCTCGGTCGGGGGCCGCCGCGTCACTTGACACGGATCATGTACGGCAGGTCCGCGGCCGGGCCGTCGGTGAGGCGGATGACGCCGAACCAGCGCGGGTTCCACGGGTGGCCGTCCTCGGACCAGTAGAGGTCGGTCGGGGCGGGCCCGGCATCGTTTCGCCACCAGACGGAGCAGCCGAGGTCGCCGGACGCGGGCCAGGCGTCGAGGCCGATCCAGCGGTAAGGGATGAGCAGTTCGAGTTGCCGCTCGCCCTCGGCTTGCGTCCAGCGGCCCGCGGCGGCGGGGCCGGCGGGGCTGGTCTCGCCCGGCTGGACCCGGAGCGACCCGCCCGGCTCGAAGGTCACGGTGACCCAGAAGTACAGCCCGACGGTGCCGAGCTGCTCCGGTTGGCGCGGGTCGAGAAAGGCGGTGATCCGGTCGGCGTCGGTGGCCCCGGTGACGCGGGCGGCGAGGGCGATGCCGTCGGGGGTGGCGCGGCTCGACCACCGCATGAACGCGTCGCCCGGCCGCTGCCGACGGTCGGCCGGGCCCGAGGCCGCACGGGCCTGGTGCGGGGGGCCGATGTCGGACCAGCGGGCGTGCGGCCACTCGTCCAGCCGACCGTCGACCGTCACGTCGCCCCGCGCCGCCGACGCGTACCGCACAAACGCCAGCTCCGCCACCGCCCACCCGCCCTCGACCGCCTCGACCAGCGGCACGCGGCCCGTGTCCGCGCCCTCCGGCAGCGTGACACCCAGGGTCCGCCCGTCGGTGAGCCTCACCGTCACGTCGCGTCCGGCCAGGGCCTGCCGCTCACGCACGAACGTCGGCCACGTTACCGGGGCCTCGACCCCGTACACCGCGGTCCGGCCGTTCGCCACGTCGACCAGCGGGATGACGGGCGTCGTGCCCGCCAGCTCGGCGTTGCCGGGGAACCGCAGCAGGTCCGCGGGTTGCCGGGCCGCGTCCCACCGCACAATGAAGCCGGCGCTCTCCCCGGGGGCGAGGTCGTACCCCGACCCGCCGACGATCGACAGCGCCCCGGTCTCGCGGCTGCCGCGGGGCATCAATCGACCCCGCCGCGGCTTGCCGCTCGCGTTGGTGAGGCGGACGTCGCTGATGACCCCGCCGTCGCGCCAACCCGTCTGCGCCTCGAACGTCAACGGCACCTCGGCGGGTGCGATCCCCATCATCGCCCGGTAGACGGCGCGGGCGATCAGCGCGTGGCCCAGCGCGTTGGGGTGGATCGTGTCGCCCTTGCCACCCGTCTCCACGAGCGACCGCAGGGGCGAGCCGTAGTGCGGCGGGTACAGCGGCCACATCGCCCGCGCCGACGCGCCCAGCGTCGCGCCCTCCTCCCGCCAAAGCGCCGCGAACGTCCGCGCCACCGGCACGCTCATCTCTTGGCCGAGCCGCTCGATGTGCGTCGCGAAGCCGAGCGTCCGCAGCGTGTCGCCGGGCTCAGGCCCGCCGGGCCCGGCGACCCCCCCCTGCTCGGCGTCGGCGGGGATGCCGATATCCGGCGTCGGCTGCAGGAACACACAATCGGCCCCGGCGTCCCGCGCCAGCCGCTCGGCGACGTGGGCGTACTGCTCGAGGAACGCCGCCAGCGGCACGCCCCCCGCCTGGTCGTTCAGGCCGTACATCAGCAGCCCGACGTTTACCGGCTGCGCCAACGCTTCCCGGTCGAACTCCCGCACCGCCGCGTCCACCGACCGCCCGGCGTGCGCCCGCTTCACCACGGTGACCCGGCGGTTGCCCGTCGCCCGCTCCAGCAGCATCGCGACGATGCGGCCGTAGTCCCCCGTCTGCGTCACCGAGTCGCCCATTGCCAGCAGCGTCACCGGCCGCCCGTCCAGCAGCCGCCCGGCCGAGCGAGGAAGCGCCGCGTAAACCCGCCGTTCGTCGAACGGCTCGGGCGGGTCCACCGCGAGGAACCGCCGCTCCGCGCCCCCGGCGAACGCCACGATGTGGATGCCCTCGCCCCGCGGCGTCACCTCGACGTGCCCGTCTCGCACCGCCAGCCGCACCGGCTCCGGTGTGCCCAGCCCGGCTTCGGAGATCAGCGTCACCGTCGCCGCGACCTCCGCGTCGGGCCCAGCATCGGGCAGGTCCACCGGCAGGCGGACCGGGCGGTCGGTGAAGGTGATGACGACCTCTTCGGCCACGCCTCCGGGCGCGTGGAGCGCCAGCACCAGCAGTGCGATGAACACCCGCACCGTGCCGATTGGGCCGCTCACTTCTCGATGCCGATCTCGCCCCACCGCTCGAAGTTTAATGCGGATTCGGTCGGCACGTCAGAGACCATGTCCGTCTCCTTGTCGTGCCAGTAGAGGCGGGCGACGCGGTTCTGCCCCGCAGGGTCGGAGTAGATCACGCCGAGGACGCCGCGCAAGTCGGCGGCGTCGGTGTTAAGGCCGAGCGTGTCGAGCGGGACGCGGATCAGGACGGTGTACCCGGCGTCGCCGGTGCGGTGGGTGACCGTCGCCTCGGACGCGGGGCGGACGCCGGCGAAGGTGCGGGCGTTGGCGGGGTTGTTGGGCACGACGTAGGTGATCGGCTCGGCGTTCTCCGGCTCGCCGTCACGCTGCCACAGCACCGCGGTGTCTTGGCCGGCGAGGGGGGCGGCGAGCAGGCGGACCGGGCCGAGCGAGGTGTCGAGTTGCACGTCCACCGCGTCGCCGCCGACGAACGCGTGGGTGAAGCGGGTCTCGCCGTTGACCCAGGGCGAGGCGTCGGCGACGTCGAACATGACCGCGAGGGTCTCGCCGTCGTGCGCTATGGCGGCACGCCACGAGCGGGTGGCGTCGTCGGCGGCCTGCACCCGCACCGTCGGTGCGCCGTCGATCAACGGGGCATCCGTCTCGCCCGGGGCGGGCGGCGCGGTGGGCAGCCGCTTCACCCGGGCGATCCGCAGCGACTCGGTCTCGGCCGGCGTAACAACCTCGGTCGAGCGGGCCATCTCCGCGCCTTCGCGCACCTGCTCCGCGGTGACGTCGAGGCTCACCGACATCCGCTCGGCGTCGTCGAGCCCGGTGACCTGCATGAGGCGGTAGCTCGGCCCGCCGAGCTGCACGAGGATGCGGCCCCGCTCGTCGCGCCACAGGAACCCGCCGAAGCTCTCGGACCCGACGAACGTCTCGTCGGGCGTGTTGCTGCCCTTGATGTCCTGCAGGATCGCCGAGACGTACAGCCCGTCCATCGACATGAGGAACCACTCGCCGCGGTCGCCGCCGACGGCCGTCATGCTGCCGACGCCGGGCACGTCTTCGACGACGCCGTTGGTGCGGAAGGGCGCGATGATGCGGCCGCGCCGTGCGGCCGGGGCGTTGTGCCGGCCCCAGGGGTTGGGGTACGACCCGCGCCGGCCGTCGACGGTGTGGTAGTCGATGCCGTTGGAGACGTTGCCCGCCGCGTCCACGACGAGCGTCCCGCCGTGGTTGGCCCGGTTGGCGAAGTCGATCATATTGTCGGGCTTCTTCGGGTCCGCAAACTTATGAATCGGCGTGCCCGCTTTTGTAAACTTTGTCGGCGCGTACATCCACCCGTCGGGCGTGAAGATCGTCAGGTCCGGGCGGGCGTAGCCGGCGATCCAGTAGTGCAGCCGGCCCTGGAACTTGTCGCCGACCTCGTTGTCGTCGACGGTGAAGTCGTCGTCGCGGTCGATCCACGTGCGGGCGGGCCGGTCCTTGGTGGCGTACTCCACGCGGACCACCGGGCGGAACGCGCCGCTCTCGTCGCGCCGGTTGACGGTGAACCAGTTCTGCTTGTGCATCCCGGGCAGGGTGACGGCGTACTCGCGGCCGTCGAGTTCGTAGACGAAGCCGCGGGTTTCCTTGAGTTCGGGGTGGAAGACCAGGGGCGTCTCGGCGGTGGGGCGGTTCCACGGGTCGGGGTCGGGATCGAGCCGGAACTCGATGCCGTGGGCGATGAAGCGGGTCGAGTCGTGCGGGACGGGGAAGGCGCGCATCGCGCCGTAGTCGCCGCCGCCCCAGAACGAGGCGAGCAGCTCGCCGTCCGGACCCCACTTTGCGACGCGTCGGCTGGACTGGTTGGCCTCGGTGGTCCAGAGGGCGCCGGCGGCGTCGAAGGCGAGGCCGAGCGGCTGGATGAGGTCGGACTGGACGAACGTTCCGGCGGGGCGGTCGTCGCCCTCGTACGGCTCGCCGATGGTGTCGATCAATTCGCCGTTGGGGCCGTAGATCAGGACACGGTTCGTCGTCCCGTCGCTGACGGCGAGGCGTTGGCCGTCGGGGGCGACCGCGAGGGCGCGGGGCTGGCTCGCTTCGGTGCGGAAGCGGCTGAGCGATTCCCGGCCATGCTCGTCCAGCGCGACGACCTCGCCGCCGCGTTTCGCGCCATAAAACGCCTCGCCTGCGGCCGTGATCGCGCGGAGGTCGCCTGCCGGATGCCGGGCGGTGACGGCTCCCGTATCGGGGTCGAGTTGCAACAGCTCGACCCCCGGCAGCAGCACCCAGACGCTCCCGCCGAACGCGGCCATGGCGACCTCATCGGGCATCGCCCGGACCTTGCCCGGCGCGAGGTCGATCGTCGGCGACTTCGCCTCGTCCTCAAAGGGGATGAGTTTGCCGGTGTCCAGGTCGAGGCGGTGGAAGGAGAAGGTGTCGTGGAAGAGGTCCTTGGCGGCGCAGTAGGCGTAATTGTCGAGGACGGCCAGGCCGTTGCAGGCCATATTGTTGGCCCAGAGGATGCGGCCGTTCTGGTCGACGCGGAGGACGCCCGACCCGCCCTCGGTGACGGTGAAGCCGAGGAGGACCGAGTCGCCGGCCCGCGCCGCCGCCGCGGGGACGCCGTGGGTTGAGCCCCAGAGCTGGGTCTTCTCCGCGGTGCTCCAGGGCGGCGTGGCGGAGTTGAACACGCTGTTGAAAAACTCGAGCTTGACCGGGTCGTGCCGCAGGACCGTGGCGGTGTAGTGGCCGGGCTCGACGGGCTCTCCCGCGTCGTCGAGGCCGTCCCAGTGGTCGGTCTGCGACCCCGCCTCGCGCGGGAACTGGCCGATGAGGTTGCGGACGCGGCGGCCGTCGGCGTCATCGATGGCGATGGTGACGTCCGACGGCTCGTCGAGGGCGTAGGCGATGGGGATCGACCCGCGGGTGGACCAGTCCTCGAAGGCGGCGAGGCGCTCGCGCTGGGTCGCCCGCTGCTGTGCGGTGAGGCCGAGGTCGCCGTGGCCGAGGAGCTTCGCCTCGCCCCAGCCGTCGCGGGCGCGGAACATGAAGATGCGGTTGACCTCGGCGTTCTTGATGAGGTCCGCCAGCCGGTGCTCGGGGTGCTTGGCGGTGCCGTCGGCGTTGCCCCACATCGCCTCGAGGCCGAGCACGAACGTGTCGCCGGTTCCGAGCGGCTTGCCGCTCTCGCGCACCAGCTCCCACGGCCAGAACGCCTCGAAGTTGTACCCCTTGCCGTCCGGCCACCGCTCAAACGCCAGCTCGCCGCCGTGCGCGAGCATGTCCGCGCCGAAGGTTTCGAGCTGGTCCGGCCGCCGCTCGCCCGACTCCTGGTCGCCCATGCCCCCGTGGTGGGCGATCATGTACGCCTGTTCCTCCGGCGTCGAGTAGAACAGGTTGACGTGGACCTGGTGCTCCCGCGGCGTGTCCGGGTCGAACACGACGCGGAGCTGCACGCAGTCGTTGTGCCAACTGTTGGCGAAGTCCTTGCCGAGGACGGCGTTCTGCATCGGCGAGGCGTCGGCGACGCGGCCGAGCAGGTACACGCCCCGCTCGCTCCACATCCCGTGGAGCCAGATGCCGTGTTGCTCGACCAGGTCCGGGCTGTTGTACGCCCACACCCCCGCCGACAGGTCCCAGTCGCCGTCCTTCCCGTCGACCGTGACCTCGCCCGGCGTCGGGATCAGCGGCAGCGACGTGACCAGCGATATGTCATCGGCGCCGCTCGGCGGTGCCTCGGCCGCGTACACCCCGAGCGGGAACGCGGCGGCCAGCCCGGCCAACAGGGTGTACAGCGGAAGATTCACGAAGGGATGAAATAGAAGCATGAGGAATACTTTACTTCATGGGGCGAAGAAACGAAAGGAAGTTGTACCGGTTCCGCCTGCGCCCCGTGCGTCTGCGGGGTGGAGGGGGGGTGCCGCACCTCGCCGCTCGGGGCGATGTGTGCGTACAGTCTTGGTGCGACACCTCATATGACGCGGCACACGTCGCCGCAGAGTCGGCGAGGTGTGGCACCCTCCGCTGTCGGTGGTGAAACTGAAACGTCGGCGGTCGCGGCACGGGCGTCACGCCACAGGCGCCGCGTTCTGCAGCGCCTCCATCGTCGCGAACGCGCCGCCCGCCGTGGCGAGCAGGGCGTCGCGGGGTCCGACCTCGACGCAGCGGCCGCGGCGCATCACCACGATGCGGTCCGCGTGCCGGACGGTCGACAGGCGGTGAGCGATGATGAAGGTGGTGCGGCCGCCGATGAGGTTGCCCAGGGCCCGCTGCACCTCGCGCTCGCTCGCCACGTCCAGGGCCGAAGTCGCCTCGTCCAGGACGATGACCTTCGGGTTGCGGACAATGGCCCGGGCGATGGCGACGCGTTGCCGCTGCCCGCCGGAGAGCGTCGCGCCGTTCTCGCCGATGACGGTGTCGAGGCCCCGGGGCAGCGCGGCGACGACGGCGGCGAGGTTCGCCGCGTCGACGGCCCGCTCGACCTCCGCCTCGCCGACGCCGTCGAGGCCGTAGGCGATGTTGTCGCGGAGCGTGCCGGAGAAGAGCACGGTGTGCTGCGGCACGACCGCGAGGTGCTGCCGCCACGCCCGCAGGTCCAGCGTCGCCTGCGGGTGGCCGTCGAGCAGGATGGCCCCCGCCTGCGGCCGCCAGAACCCGATGAGCAGGTTCATCAGCGTCGACTTGCCCGACCCCGACTCGCCCACTAGTGCGACGCACTCGCCCGCTTGCACCGTCAGGCTGAACTGCTTCACCGCCGGCTCGTCCCCCGGGGCGTAGCGGAACGTGACCGCGTCGAACATGACGTCGCCGCGGACCGTGGCGAGCCGCCGCCCGCCCTCGTTCTGTTCCAGGTCCGGGCACGCGAGCACCTCGCCCAGCGAGTCGATCGCCTCGAGGCCCTGCGTGATCGCCGGCGTCAGGTTCAGCATCTGCTCGAGGTTCGCGATGGTCAGCCAGTAGAGCCCGTGGTAGAGCACGAGCTTGTCCACGGTCATGTGCCCGTGGTAGACCAGCAGCCCCGACCCCACGACCAGCGCGAGGCCGAACAGGTGCAGCGCCACCCAGCTGCACGCGCTGAACCAGCCGTTGATCAGGTCGACCCGGCGGGCGGCGTGGTGCACGTCGGCGAGGTGGCCCTCGACGACGCCGATCTCGTGGTGCTCCACGCCGTGGGCCCGGGTGACGGGGATGAGGTTGATCATCTCGCCGACGCGGGCGGACATGCCCTCGACGCGGCGGCGGTGGTCACGGTTGCGACGGCGCATCGCGCCGCCGAGGGTGCGGAGGATCAGGGCCGCCATCGGGGCGGTGAGCAAGAAGAAGACGAGCACGCGCCAGTCGTGCAGCGCGACGATGGTGAGCGCCACCGCCAGGCCGAGCACGGTTTCGATGCCGCGGTGCATGAGGACGTGGACGAGGCCGACGACCGATTGCACGTCGGCGAGAACCTTGGCCTGCAGGGCCCCACGCGGCCGCTCGTGGTGGAAGGCGATGGACAACCGCTGGAGGTGTTGGACCACGGCCGAGCGGAGCCGCCGCTCCATCGTCCGCGTCCGGTCGGAGATCAGCCGCACGGTCAGCAGGGTGAAGGGCGGGTTGGCCAGGAGCAGCAGGGCGAAGGCGGCGCTGATTGTGGCAAACCACCGCAGGTCGGCCGCGTCGACGTGTGCCCCCGGCTCGGCCCCGCCGCCGAGCACGCGGACCACCTCGGCGAGGTAGACCGGCGCGAGGAACGCCGGCAGCGCCTTGGCCGCGGTGCCCAGCACGATACCCGCCATCTGCCAGGTCGGCCCGTCGAGCAGCCGCCACAGCGCCTGCCACGGCGAGGCCCGCTCGGCACCCTCCGCCGGCACTGTTGAACGGGATCGCGGAGCCGAGATGCAATACCCTCTGGGGGAGTCGAACGGTTTGGCGTAACCAGTAGTGAAGCCCGAGACTTACGCTCATCGAGCGAAACGGGTGGCGCGCAATCCGGCGCATGCTCGGACGATTCGGCGTCGGGGGATGGTGGGGTGGTCGGGCACACGAGGCCGGACATCGCGGCGGTGGTCGAGGAACTGGTGGAGTATTTGCCGGCGTTTGTCGAGGGGCTGCTGGATGAACTGCGGCGAGTGCGGGCGGAGCGCGAGTTGGGGAACGGCGACGAGGAGCCGGTTCTGCGGCTGGTGAGTGATGAGGGCGGGGAGGCGTGACGCGGTGGCACGTTGGGGCCGAGGATGGCGTGTGTGGCGCGTCGTGGGCCGGGGTGATGTGTGCTGGCCTGGAAGGTCGGACGCGGGAGGCGGAATCGTGGGGCGATGGGCGGTAGGAGGGTGGCGGATACGGAGCGTCAATGATGAAGCCTGCACCGTCACCAAACGAGGTCAACGCCGAGGCGTCCGGTGGTCAGACGGCCGGGGGAAGGTTCGCCAGGGGCAACGCCGGCGGACAGGGCACTCGTACACCCGGCGGGTGGCGAGGCGGTGGTTTTGGATGCGAGGGGTGTGTCGCGGTTTAGCCTGCTGCAGCGGGCGCTAAAGGACAGCGCCCGTGGTGGACCAAACAGACGCTTCCGAGCGGGCAAGGCCGCGGACGCCGCCCACGATGCGATCTGCTGCTTTGCCTTCGACCTGCTCTATCTCGACGGCCACGACCTACAGCGCTGCGCGCTGCTCGAACGTAAGGGGGCGCTGGAGGCTCTGTTGGCGGACGGGGAGGGGGGGCGGCTGACGTACAGCGATCATATTGAAGGCTCGGGTGAGGCCTTCGCCGAGCAGGCGTGTGACCACGACCTCGAGGGCATCGTCAGCGAGCGGCACGACGCTCCCTCCACCCCCGGCCGGTCCGGGACTTGGGTCAAGAGCAAGTGCCTGCACCGCCTGAAACCCGTCATCGTCGGCTACACCGACCCCTCCGGCTCGCGCACCGGCTTTGGGTCACTGCTGATGGCGACCCGTATCGAGGGGGAGCTGACCTACTGCGGCCGGGTAGTCACGGGCTTCGACAAGGCGACTTTAACGAAGCTCTCGGCTCACTTGGAGAAGCGGCAGCGCGACGACCCGTCGATGGACGGCGAGGTGTCCGCGCGGGAGCGGAAGGCGGCGCACTGGGTCGAGCCGGAGTTGGTCGCCGAGGTGGAGTTCGCCGAGTGGACCGCCGATCGGATGCTGCCGCACGGCCGGTTCCTCGGCCTCCGCGAGGATGAGCCCCCGGAGGACGTGGAGCTTGAGTTGCCGCAAGACGCAGGGCCTTTGGATATGGCCGAGGTGGAGCCGGTACCCAATACGGCGAGTACCTCGACTGGCAACCCCTCCCCCCCACCGGGGGGTGGACGGCGCAGCCGGCCGTTGGGAGAGAGCGCGAGTTGCGGAGGCGACGGCTCTGCACCTCGCGCCCTCCCCGGCTACGCATCATGGCCGACCCTTCGGGAGCAAGGGTGGTAGTGAAACAACTGCCCCGCCGCAGGTCCGCCTCACCCACCCCGACCGCGTGCTGTACCCCGAGATTGAGGTAACCAAGCGGCAGCTCGCTGACTTCTACGTCGGCCTGGCCGCGTGGATGCTGCCCCATATCCGCAACCGCCCGCTAGCGCTGCTGCGCTGCCCCGGCGGGCGGGATGACGAATGCTTCTACCAGGAGCACCTCGGCAATACCGCGCCCCCGGAACTGCGGCAGGTAAAGATGGCGTCGGAAAAGTCGCCGGGCGAGGGCATCCGATACGCCGTGGTCGACGACCTGCCGGACCTCGTGTCGCTCGTGCAGATCGGCGTGCTGGAGATCCATCCGCGGGGCGCAACCGCCGACGCCCCCGACCGGCCCGACCGCCTGTTCTTCGACCTCGACCCCGGGCCCGAAGAGACCTTCGCCGACTTAATCGCCGCCGCCGAACCGGTCCACGACGCACTGGATCGCCTTGGCCTGCACAGCTTCGTCAAGCTCACCGGCGGCAAGGGCCTGCACGTCGTGGTGCCGCTGGCCGCATCCGCATTGCTCCACTGATCGAGCTTCAAACTTTAAGCGGGTTCAAGTACCAGTGCCGCACCATGATCGGCGAGGCGAGTCGCACCAGAATCACCCCGGCGGAGCGATAGCCCCGGGCTCGTGCCACGGGGTCGCGGCGTCCCAGGCTCGGAGGCACGCCTCAAGCTCCTGGGCTTCACTCACCCCGGCGGAATGCAGGTTGTTGAGTTGGTAAGGGTCGATGGACAAGTCGTGGAAGACGTTTGGCTGGGGTTCAAGCAGGTTCTCCGTACCTGGTGCCCAGGGAATGCCCAGGAGTTGCGTGGGAGTGCGCACGGCACATCCGTGGTTCTCGGTCTCAATGAATGCTGCGTTGCGGTCCAGCGTCTGGCGCTGACCTTTCAGGACCGGTGAGAGATTCTGGCCATGCCAGTGCTCGGGGGGGTCCAGTTGCGCGAATGAAGCCAGCGTCAGTGCCCAATCCGCAAGCAATGCAACTTGTCTGCTCACGCGTCCCGACTGGATGCCGGGGCCCGCCGCGATCATGGGTACGCGGTACGACTCTTCCAGCAGGTTCGCTTTTCCCATCAGCCCATGGCTCCCGAGATTGTCTCCGTGATCGGACGTAAACACGATGACCGTGTTCTTCGTCATACCGCGTTTGTCGAGCGCAGCAACGAGCCTGCCGACGGTGTCATCGACCCAGCTGGTGAGCCCCATGTAGAGCGCGGTGAGATCGACCAGATCAAAGTCGGGATGCGGTAGAGTCGAGGCGTAGGGCAGGTGATCGCGGTAGTAGCGGTAGTCCCATAGGTAGGTCAGGAACTGGTGCGTCTGATTGGGCAGGGGCTGGCCAGGATCGACATTGTCGCGGAGCACGACGTTGTCACGGCCGTACATCTGAAGGTACCGCTCAGGCGCATCGGCCAAGGGCGTGTGTGGCGGGCTGATGTTGTAGTAGAGGTAGAAGGGCTGACGATCGGTTTGACGCTCGTCCGGGTAGCCCGCAACGCGGTCGGCTTCGTAGTCCACGGCGAAGCCGGGCGCCGCGAGAACGGGGCCACCGTCTTCGCCGTACCACTGGGCGGTGTTGGCGTGCTGGTTGGCGGGGATGAGGTAGTGGTCGAAGCCGACGTCGTGGGGCCAGCACTCGACGTGCCACTTGCCGATCGCGGCGGTGGCGTAACCCGCCTCGTGGAACCGCTCGGCGACGGTCTGCTGCGGAAGCTGTGGCCGCCCCGGCGAGGGCCACTGCGGCATCAGCCACCAGCCTTCGACTGGCCTCCAGGCGCGATTGCCCAGTCGGCCGCATGCCGTGCGTGTGTGTTGACCTGACACACCATGGAACGCGCGGCCATGCAGACCGGGCTGTTGGACACGCCGACCTCGAACCTCACTCCGCGACCGGCCAAACGGTCGATGTGGGGCGTCCGGATTGTCGGGTGCCCGTAGCAAGAGAGTTCGCACCAGCGCAGTTCATCGCACATGCAGAAGATAAAGTTGGGTAGGTCGGTCATGTCAGGCGCCTTTTCAGTCAACGGGGATGCCCAGACCCTGTGCCAAGCCGCGCAAGTACGAGGCGGCGAGGAGGCGGCCGACCGTGCCGTAGCCCGGCATCCACGGGGCGGCTTCGCCGTGCATCAGTGGCGCATGGTCGAGTCGGATGGGGCCGGTGAAACCCAGCTCGGCGTAGAGGCGGAGCATGCCGGCCATATCGTGCGGGCCGGCGTCGTGAAACGTCTCGGAGAAGTCTTCGGCCACGCCTACCACATCACGCCAATGGACGAATGCGATGCGATCGGCCAGGTGACGCGCATGATCCGTCACATCGCCGGGCATCAGCATGAAGTTGGCCTGGCAGAATGTGATGCCGTTGGCGGGGCTGGACGCGGATCGATAGCTGTTCTCGAACGCTTCCAGCGTGCCGAAAATACGGCTCATACCCCGCAATTGCGGGATCGGCGGGTCGTCGGGGTGGAGCGCCATCGTTACCCCCGCCCGCTCGGCGTGAGGTAGCACGGCTCTGATGAACGCAACATAGTTTCGCCAAAGATCACACGCGCTCAACCCGATTGGTTCATGCGGCGTGTGCGGAACATCTGCGAGGCGGAAAGCGGTCGTCAGTGCGCCGCCGCGGGTTAGCTGGTCGACGCGGGTCCGGCTCCAGTCGTGCGTTTGGCCGGGCGGTCGGGCCATGAAGTTGTAGCAAAGCAGGTTCAATTCCGACTCACCCATCAGGGCCAGGAGTTGTGCGTATCGCTCGAGGTCCTGCGCCCGGCCTTCCAGGCCGAGCTTGATGCGCGAGAGGTCAAAGGGGTCGCCCTCCAGTCCGAGCAGCGTCAGTCCCGCGTCGTGAAACCGCTGCTTGACGGCGGCCAGCACCCCCGGCTCGTAAGGCTGACCCAGCCCGGTGAGTGCCGCTGTGGGCTTAGTGACCGCGTACTTTACTCCGGCCTGACGGGCCAGCAGCCAGGACGCATCGGGCGTCGGCGACAACAACATCGTGAGCTTCATCGTGGCCCTTCAGGCACCGACATCGCTTCCGCGTCGACTTCGAGTTCGCTCAGCTCGCGCTGAACTGCGCAGAGCAGGACGAGGGTCTCTTCGACCTTGATCTCCTCCAGATCGCTGAGCATGCCTGTGATGGTCACGGCAAGGCTCAGCTCCGGGTGGCGGATCGGGGCCGAGAGCCCGCCGAGCTGGGGGTGATACGACCCCCGGTCGAAGCAGTAGCCTTGATCGACACAGTGATGGACCCGCCGACGCAGATCATCGGGCGTCTGACGCCGCCACGCCTCGGCCGGGCTGCGCTCGATCACCCGGCTCAGAGTGGCTGCATCCAGCCCGGCCAGCAACGCCGCCCCGGTCGAGCCCAGGACCACGCCGAACCGTGATCCCACTGGGTTGGTCACCGCCACCGCGTCGGCCGGCTCGGCTCGCTGAACGGTCACCGCCTCGGCCCCTTCGCGGATCGACAGCTTCACCCCCATGCCGGTGTGGTCGGCTAACCGCTGGAGGCCGGGCCCGGACCGTTCAAACAACCTCTGATGGTTGCGGAGGGACGCCAGCAAAGGCAGGAGGCCCATCCCTAAGCGATACCCCACGTGCCCCGCGCCGGGCCGGATGATCCATCGCTCCTGTTCCAGGGTGCTCAAGACGCGGAAGCAACTGGTGGTCGCCATCCCCGCTGCGTTGGCGAGCTGCTGAATCGACCGCGGCTCGCAATTGCCCGCGAGGATTGCCAGCAGGCGCACGGTTTTGTGCAGGATGGGAACGGTGGTTTGAGCCGGCACTTGTATTCCTCATTCAGAACGGTATATTCCTAATGTAGTATATCGGCGGCTTTCTCCGGTACAAGCTTCACCGTGACTGACTTCAAGCCATGGGAACCATCACGCCTTCACACGCGATCGATTCGAACTGGCTTCTGCCCCCGGGGATTGCCCGCGACCTGTTTGCGGCGGTGTGCGAGCTTCCTATCATCGATGTTCACAGCCATGTTGATGCGAACGCGGTAGCGGCAAATCATTGCTATAACTCACTCGCCACGGCCTGGGTCACCGCCGACCCGTACAAGCACCGTGCGATGCGTCTGTTAGGGGTGCCCGAGCGGTTCATTACGGGTGACGCACCGCTGCGAGAGAAGTTCCAACGCTGGGCGTGGGCGTTCCCTCGGCTCATCGGCAACCCGCTTCATGACTGGGGGCGCCTTGAACTCAAGCGGGTGTTCGGGATCGATGAATGGCTGGAGCCCGGTTCCGCCGCCCGCATTGCAGATACCGCCCGGCAGTTGCTCGCTCAGCCCAGCCACGGTGCCCGAGCACTCCTCCGCGCTGCGGGGGTGGCCGCCGTATGCACCTCGGACCGGCTGCTGGACGATCTCTCGGCTCACCAGTCGCTCGTCAAGACCCGGCATCCCGACGACCCCAGGCTGATCCCGTCCCTCCGCGGGGACGACCTGCTGACCGTCGGCGAGCCTGACGCGGTCGGGTGGGTCCACGCCCTCGCCGATTCGGCGAACCATCCGATCCGGGATTACGCCGATTTTGTGTCGGCGGTGTACACGCATCTCGACCGGTTTCATCGCCTCGGTACGCGGGTCGCAGACCATGGCATCGATCAACTGCTCACCTCCGCCTTGCCCCCGCAAGACGCCACCGCGTCGCTATTCGACACTTGGCTGCAACGCGGGGAACTGACCCCCACACGATCATCGCAACTGAAGCTGGGCATCCTGACGATGCTCGGCGGCGCGTACCGCAAGCGTGGCTGGACCCTGCTGCTTCACCTGGGTGCACAGCGGGCGACCAGTTCCCGGCTCAGGCGATTGGCGGGTCAAGCGGGCGGTTATGCGACGGTCGGACGCGCGATCGACCTCCGTACCCTGGTGGCGTGGCTGGACCACCTCGAGCAGGCCGAGGCGTTGCCGCGCACCATTCTGTTCAATTCAAATCCCGCGGACAACCCGGGCTTTGCCACGCTACCCGGATCTTTTGCCCGCGACGACGAGCCCGGCTACGTCAGCTGGGGGCCGGCGTGGTGGTACAACGACCACCGCCGCGGCATCGAGTCGCACCTGCGCGTCACGGCCGACCACAGCCTCCTTTCGATCTTCCCGGGGATGGCATCCGACTCGCGCAGCATCCTGTCGATGCACCGGCACGAGTATTTCCGCCGCGTGATGTGCCGCTGGTTATCGCGGCAGGTCGCCGAGCAACGCATGCCCGATGATCTCGACGCCCTAGTCGACCTGTCGCGGCGGATGATCTACGAAAATCCGGCGCGGATACTCGGGCTAACCACCGAAAACCCGCCACACCCCGGAGGCCTTACCTGATGTCCGATCCGCTTTTCCAAGGGCAAGTCGCGGTCGTCACCGGAGCGGGCGGTCTACTTTGCTCGGAAATCGCCCGCGATCTGGGCCGCCGCGGCGCTGCGGTGGCGCTGCTGGGCCGAACCCCTGCGACGCTGCAGCAAGTCGCAGGATCGATCCGTGAGACGGGCGGCCGGGCCCTGGTGCTTCGGGCCGACGTTAACGAAGCCGACCAACTCGAAGCCGCCCGAGCTGAGGTGAATCAGCAGCTCGGCCCCTGCACCATGTTGATTAACGGAGCCGGGGGCAACCAGCCCCAAGCCGTGACGACCCTCACCGAATACGACGCGAGCGAACTTGAATCCGGGCCCGACGGCGCGGTACGTGGATTCTTCAACCTCGACCCCGCGTCTTTCGAGAGCGTCCTGAAAACCAACACCCTCGGCACCGTCACGCCCTGCCGGGTGTTCGGCCGCGACTTGGCTGAGGCGGGGCGAGGCTCGATCCTCAATTTCGCGTCGATGAACAGCTACCGCCCGATCACCCGCGTCCCGGCCTACGCCATGTCCAAAGCGGCGATCGTCAATTTCACCCAGTGGCTGGCGGTCTACCTTGCGCCCGCCGGCGTTCGGGTCAACGCGATCGCGCCGGGTTTCTTCGTGAATGACCGCAGCCGCAAGATCCTTATGACCGCAGACGGCGGCCTCTCGCCCCGCGGCCAGCAGGTCATGGCCCATACACCGCTCAACCGTTTCGGCGAAGCGCACGACCTTCTCGGCTGCGCCCGCTGGCTGCTCGACGATCGGGCCGCCGCGTTCGTCACGGGCTTAACTGTCCCGGTGGACGGCGGATTCCAAGCGTGCGCCGGTGTCTGACTCACCTATAAACCCGGGTTTCCCTCCGACCTCAAGCAGTTACGAGAATCATAATGAGTGAGATGATGAACACCGACAGGCTCACGCAGCTCCGCGAGGCGTCGAACGAGTTTGCGTTGACGGTTCCGATTAAGGAACTCTGTGAACGCTACGAGAAGCTCTTCACCGGGGCCGTGAACGACGTGCTCCGCGAGATGTGTCTGCCCAACCAGGCGCTGCCGACGGCCATCGTGCCGCTCCGTGACGACATGATGGTGTGCGGCGAGGCGTTCACCGTCCGCAGCGTCGCCGACCCCACGATGTCCGGCGAACTCGACACCCGGGTGAGGATGCTCGACCAGTTGCGCGAACACCACGTCTGCGTGTGGAACGCCAACGGCGAGCACAAAGCCAGCCATTGGGGTGGCGTGATGACGCGCGCGTCGATCAAGCGGGGCTGCCGCGGAGCCATCATCGACGGGGGCTTGCGCGACACCCGTGATGTGCTGGCTCAAGGCTTCCCGGTGTGGTGTCGATACCGCACTTCAACCGGCGCGCTGTCCCATACGAAGGTTGCCGGCTTCCAGGTTCCGATCGTCATGGACGGGCTGATCATCAAGCCGGGCGATATCGTTATGGCGGACATCGATGGGGCACTGGTGGTGCCCCGCAAGATTGCCGCCGCCGTCCTCGAGCGGGCCGAGCAGATCGACCGCAACGAGAGCGAGATCAAGGAGTGGGTCGACGCCGGCCTCTCAGCCGAGGAGATCAGTGACCGGGGCGGGTACTTTTAGCGTAAGAACCTTCTAGTCCAAGAAAACTGCTTACTCACGATCGGCCGGACGAGCTCTCGATCCCAACACGCTGCGTTGAGCCAGGAAATGTCTGAAGCAATTCACGGATGCCATATGGGCGTCTCGGCTCAGCTCGAGTCTCGCGGCTACCGTCGCGTGGGCGCTCTCCACCGACGACCGTCGCGAGAGATTTCAGGTTCGCCTTGGAGCATTGGCTGTGAAACCTGCGACCGGGGCTACGTTGATTTCGCGCACGTCGGCCCGCATCTCGCAGAACTCGGGGCGAAGGCGGTGAGGCTGCAGGCCGGGTGGGCACGATGTGACCCCGGTGACGGTAACTTTCAGTGGGATTGGCTTGACGCGATCGTCGATTCCGCCGTTGCTCAAGGCGTGCAGCCTTGGCTTCAGACGAGTTATGGCAACCCTGCCTATCCCGGCGGTGGAGGTATCGGCTTGGCCCAGGGCCTGCCAGAGTCGCCCGTTGCGCTGCGGGCGTGGGACCGGTGGGTCGCGGCTCTAGTGACACGCTACGCCCACCGGGTCAACACCTGGGAGGTCTGGAACGAGCCCGACCACGGACCCGGCATCACGCCATCAATCTACGCGGCGTTTTTCGTACGTACCGCATCCATCATCCGGCAGGTTCAACTCCCGGCAAGAATCGTCGGGCTTGCGCTCGCGGGTCCGACCGACTACGCCCAGGGCTTTCTCACGACGCTGCGTGATGAGAATCAAACACATCTACTCGATGAGGTGTGTTTCCACTTTTATCCTCACAACCCGGACGATGCTTTCGATCAGGTGGAAGTTTTGAGTTATCTGGTGGATGAGTTCGCCCCGCACGCGACGCTGCGACAGGGTGAGACGGGAGCACCCTCTGAAACTCAGCGCTTCCTCGCGATGGGTCAATTTGACTGGTCTCCTCGAAAGCAGGCAGTGTGGAACCTGCGGCGGATGCTGGCGCACCATGCGCGGGGCATCCCGATGAACCTGTTCCAATTGGCGGACATGCAGTACGAAAAGCGTGACGGCGCGCGATTCGACGGACGGAATCCAAAGGGGCTGCTGCACATTCATCCGGACAAAAGCGTTTCGCACCGCAAGGCTTCATTCTTCGCGGCGCAGCACGTTTTCAGCCTGTTAGATGACGCCTACCCGCTGCGGAGATTAGAGCCGCATCGAGTAGAGCCAAGCTCGGGTGTCGCTTGCTACGCGTGGCAACGAGCCGACGCCGAGACACCGACGCTGTTGGTTTGGTGGCTGGCTTCGGCACCGCCGCACTTGGCCGACCCTCCGTTGCGGACGGTCAAGCTGCCGCGGCCGCCGTTTCAGGAACCGTTGCTCTTTGATTTCCTCAGCGGCGATTGCTTCGAGGAGCCAAACCGCGGGGAGGTCACCTGTCGGGATCTGCCGCTTACCGACGCCCCCTTAGCACTCATCGAACGCGCCTCGATCAATGTTTGATCCGCGGTAGAAACGGCAGAGCGGCGAGTTCCCGCTTGATGGGATCTTGTGCAACCTTCGGCGTTGACTCAAAGAGCGTGCGCCGAAAGGTGCTCGGCCAGCTTGGGGAGGAATCGCTTCATTCTAACGGGTGACCGCAATCTAGCTCTTTCATACTGCGTTCTCGGCGGCGGCGAGGACCGTCATTGATTCTGACCGCGATCGAGTTTTCGCCCCACCCGTGGCAGCCGTGCCGCAGCGCCGCGACCGTTACCGCATGATGGGCCGCCGGAATCTTGACATCAAAGAGGATTTGCGGCTGACGGAACTGCAATGCTACGCGCAGATCGGTCACCGGCTGCATTTCCGACAGCGCATGTCGCTGCACAAGGTCGCGTGCGGCCGCCGCATCGAGGTCAACCACAGCCGCCACATGGGCTCGGTCGGTCAGCGTTTCGAGCACCTTGACCCAGCCGTTGGCCATGCCGCCACAACCCACGAGAACCGCGGTGGAGGGTTGCGCATTCATCGACCTGGTTTGTATCGGGTCAGGATGGCTGCCATCGACCGGGACCGGTGGTCAAGGCTATTGGCTCCCCGGCGACTCCCGGGCAGGCAATGCGACTTGCATCGTGCGGGACGATTGTTGTTTGACCTCAGACATCACACTATCCACGTCCTGAACCGTCAAGGTCAACCGGCCCGACCGGACCTCGGGGGGGAGCGGGGCCGCTCCGACGTATTGGGTCACGCCACCACGCCCGGATGATGTTGGCGTGAGAGACAGAATTATCGGCTCGCCACCGCGGGCTGGGGCGAGGACGAGCTCGGCGCGATCGGAGTCGGCGCGGTATTCATTGTCGGTTACTTCCAGCACCGCTTCGAGCTTGCCGCCGGTAGCGAACAACCAGAGCCTGCCTGAAAGATCTTCTGCTCCGGCGTACCAGCGATTACTGTCGGGGTGGGCCTCGTGAAAATTGGTCACGTGGTCCGGGCCCAGCGTCAGCAGAGGCGGAGCGGTCGCCGTGTCCTCCGTGACACCCGGGCCCACCACGGGCACCGGGAAAACGGGAAGATTGACTGAGGCCAGGGTGTGGCCCGTTGGATCGGTAAGGGTCAGCTCGAGCCGCGTCGGCGGGAGGTCGGGTTGCAGCATGGTGGACAAGCGGGCCGGCCCGGCGGCGATTACCTTCCAACCGTCGACGCCCGCCAAGACCTGTGTCGCCACTGTGTTCCAGCCAGCATTGAGCGGGACATCGAAAGTGTGCGCCGTCGGGGATAGGCCCGCGCGATTGCCCTGCTTGAGGGTGTCGTACACCGGCACCCCGTTGACCCACCACGCCATCCACCAGTCCGCGGCGGCCCCTACTCGCACGGTCATTGGTCGGGCCGCCCAAACCCGACTCATCGCCACGCCCGCCGCCTTTTCCTCCGAGGACCCCGCAACGGCTCGCAAGTCCAAGAATGCGTCGTCCATCTCAGCCCACTGGCCTTCAAGCCCCGCGAGGCTGGCGGGCAGCTCCGCGAGGTCGTCACCCGTCAGCCCGCGGATGGCATCGTTGCGAGGGTGATTGGCAAAGACCCGCCACGCGATCGGCCAGGCGGGAACGGCATACGATGCCGGCACGTCGATCGATAACTCAACCTTCTTTGAGTCCTGCGCGTCGAAATCAAGGGCCTGGGTCCACTCGCCCGCCAGCATGTCATCAATCACCAGGCGCGAGACCAGCGTGAGCTTGTCGTCAGCCCCCGCCTCAACCCCATCGGAGGCTGTCGTCGCTTTGGGGCGACGGATCGAGACGTCCAGACGGGCGGGCTCACCGGGCGCAGCCCAGACGGGGCCGACGGCTTCGATCAAGGAAGGCAGGACCGCGAGGCTGTCCGCCGCCACTTCCCGGCCGACCGCGTCGGGATCGATCCACGTGACGAATACCGGGTCGGGGCCGACGGCGACCTGCACCACCCCGTTGCCGGCCTCCAGTGGGGTGCGGTTGCCGAACATGTCCTCTAAGGTCACCTCTCCGGCCTGCTTGTTGACGCCGAAACGCAGCGGCGAGGCGTTGTCTGCCTGCGACCAGCCGACCACAACCTGTCGCCCGGTCTTACTGTCGGCAAAGCGGTAGACCCGCAGGGCCGAAGAAGCGCCCTCGACGGTGCTGATGAACTTCGCCCCCCGCAGCGTCGCCACCAGGTTGCGGTAAGCGAGCACCACGGGCCGGGGTTCGCGGTATCGCTCGACCATGGTGTAGTCGCCGGTACCGCCTTTGAAGTGCAGCGCGAAGAAGAACATCGCGGGCGCGTCCTTACTCATCGTATAGACGAACTTCTCGATGACTGTCCGAGCCTGTTCGCGGAGTTGTGCCTCGCCGGCGGCAGCCATGCCGGTCTCGGTGTCGATGAACGGCAGGTTCTCGGTGCCGTAGGGTTCGGTCGCTTGATGCTGGCGTTCCCACCCGTTGCGCTGCGCCTCGTACCCCGGGCCGTGCGAGTGGTACGCCCAGGCATCGACGCCGTCGGAGCCAAGCAGCTCGATGATGCGGTTGGCCCGTTGCACACCTTCTTCGCCGTGGAAGCAGAGTCCGCCGGTCATGACCACCGCGTCGGGGTTTCCCTTCTTGACCGCGGCCCGCATCTGCTTGAACGAGTCGACGTATTCCTCCACCGGGCCCGGGTAAAAGAAAGGTAAGTCGGGCTCGTTGCCGAGTTCGTAGTAGGTGATTGTGTCGGCGTAGTCGCGGGCAAATTCTTCTAGAAACGCGATCTTTTTAGAAAGCGCCGCGGCCCGCTTCTTCGGGTCCATGCCTTCCTCGGCGTACTCCATCGGGCTGCCGGGCAGGGGCGGGTCGACCATGGGCATGACCCGGTAACCGCGCTGAAACAGGGCGTCGTAGGTGCGGTCGGCGATCGCTCGACTGTCGTCGATCTGGGTGTGTGTGTTGAGTCCGCCACGGAGGATGTCCACTCCCATCAGATCCAGCCAGGCGGCGTTACGAGTTTCGAGCGGGTCGCCGGTCTGCTGCAGTCCGAACATAAACTCGCCGTCCGCGGCTTTGGCGATCTTGCCTTCGCGGTATACCCCGAGATGCCCCTCGATGCCGGCAAGCCGGAGACTAGCCTCGGGCCGATCCACGCGATAAGCGTAACGGTGGGCACCCAGGGGCCAGCCCGTCGTGTCAAACGTCAGGGGGATCTGCGTTTCCTGGTCCGCCGGCAGCGTCACCTCCGCCGACCGCTCGGCCAGCACGTTCGCGTCATCATCGAAAACCTGGAAGCTGTAGAGCACCGTGTTGGGTTCCAGGGCCAGGTTGGTAATCGGCAGTTCCAGACGAGCTTCCTTCCCGGCGGGGAACATGAGGATGCCTGTGTCGGAGTACGTATCGACGCCGCGGGGACGCTCGGTACGCGTCATCCTGCGCCAATCGATGTTGCCCGTCCGGTCGTAACCGCGCACCGTCACGCGGTGGACGTATAGCGGTTCGTTGGCCCCGAAGATGCGCAGGTCGTAGCCGTCACTGCGGAGCTGGTTCTCGGGTGAGTGATGGTCACGTGCGCCAAAGTAGGCGTCGTCGAGACGGAAGCCGAGCGTCCTCCAGTTCGAGCTCGCGCCCCAGGTCATGCCTCCTTGGACACTCCCGCGATCGGTGTCGGCATAGGCGGCGATCCCCGCCCAGGTATTGAGACGTACCACCGCCTCGATATCCACCACGGGCATATTCCCGTTGCGGAACGCCTTGTTGGTGAAGGTGAGGTTGAGGTCCTTGGTCCATAACATCTGCGCGAGCTGGGTGGCGGTGCTCATCCAGGCGTCTTTACCCTCGATGTTGGCGAACATCATGCCGTTGCGGTCAAAGGTCAGGCCGTTTTCCCGGGGCTCCTGGTTGAAGACGATCTCGGCCACATCGCCGGAAAACTCTTGACCCGCGGGCTTCTGGAAATAAAGCAGGTCACGGGTTTCAAATGCGCCCGGCTCAAATGTGAAGACACGGACTTCATCGATCGCGCCGACGAAACCCTTGTTATTATTCAGCACGGGCACCCCGATGCTCATGGCGCGTTTCGCGGGGTAGCCCCAGCTGGTCGCCTCAGGGTTCTCTCCCGCACTCTTGCCGTTGACAAAGAACCGGCCTTTCCCCCCATCGATGACCACCGCCAGGTGAACCCACTTGTTCGTTTCAAGCTTCGTGAAACCGATGGTCCCTTTCCCGAAAGTGATACCCCAGGCCCCGTCTCCCTGCAGCGCGAGGCCCAGGCCGCTACTGCCGCCGTAGTTGACGATACTGCGGAAACCGCTGTCGCCCGAAGGCTTGACCCAGGCCTCAATACCGAAGTTGTCGACGGGGGTTAGCGGCAGGCCTTGCAGCTTGAATCCCTCCGTTTCACCAAATGCGATCGCTTTGGTGCTGCCGGTGGCTTCGTTGGCTTTGTCGCTGATCGAGTCGACAACACGGGGCTGACCTACGGCATCGAAGGTAATTTCTCTCCCACCGACCTTCGAAACCAGTGTGCGGGGCTCGGCGTCGGCCCCCTCGCCCATCGGCAGGCGTACAAGTTCGGAAACGGCGGCCTCTGACTCGCCGATTCCCACCATCACGGCAAGAAGAGCGATCGCAACGCTTGCGATCTTGGATGCCCGGTGAAAATAGTTCATGTGGTGACCTTGATGGTGAATGAAAAACCTCAAAGCCTTTGCTTCGGGCGAAAGCCTGGCGATCCGGCTTCGTTCAGGCAGCAGAAAGGGTTTGCGGCTTGCGATGACAGATGGCCGATCCGGAGATGAATTGGTGCGGCAACTGACGAGACGTTCCCCACTCACGGGTCCCAGGTGGCCCACATATTATCCTGCAGGGGATTGTTGCCGGCATTAAACCCTGGCGTCTGACTATCGAGCCACGACCTAAACGTCTCGAGGCGACGCCACTGCGCCGAGCCATCCATATAACTCACGTTCACGCCGTCTCCATGTCGGTTCAGGATGTTATCCGTGGTCGAGCTTCGATCGGAATAGAGCGCGAAATGCGGTTTTAAGATGCGGTCGAGGTTGAGCAACGGCGGCTTCGCTGAGGGGCTGGCCGCGGGCGCCCAATGGTTGGAGTCGGGCCGGCTGGAATAGTCTGAGCGGACCGTGGTGGCAGCGGCCTGTCCGGGTGGCCAGGCTTCTACGGCAAGCAAACCATTTTGCTCGGCGGGACAGGCGTAGGCCCGTTGATCGACGACACGCTTGTCGCGGTAGAGGATGCCCTGCTGGATAAAGCGACCGTGCCACTCACCGGGACTGATCGGTCCGTTGTAGATGATGTAGTTGAACTGCCGGTTATTCGAGTAGCCGACAACGAGGTCACCCTTGTTATCCATGGCATAGTTATAAGTCGCCACCGCCAACTGCCGCGTGTTACTCAGGCAAACCGATCGCTTCGCTGCATTGCGTGCACCCTGCAGCGCGGGCAGAAGGATACTGATCAGCAGCGCGATGATGGAGATGACTACGAGTAGTTCGATGAGCGTGAATGCTTTTCGGGTGTTGTGAGACATACGGGAATCCTGAAGAGAGGTGGAAGGCTCGCCCTCGGCTTTCGCCGGGAGCAGAGCGGGAGTGACCGATCAGCCTTGCTGACGGCGGGACATCATGCATAACGCACCGAGACCCACCAGCGCCAGCGAAGCGGGTTCGGGGATGGAAACGATGCCGGTAGCCACAAGGTCGAGCGACTGGGCACCCACGTTGTCGCGGACCAGGAACCCATCGACGTTTGCGGATTCGGTCAGACCAAAGTCCGCGAGGCTGAACGTGACCCCAATGACCCTGATGTCGGGCAAGGCCGCCGTGGTGCCGCCAGCCCGGCTTGGCGTGTTGAACTGGCCAAGGCTGGGGAGGGTTTGACTGGCGACGGTCAACGTACTGCCAACATCGGCCCCCCCACTGCGAGCGATGACCTCGAAGGCATCGATCTGCAACGGATTGCTCGAGGCACCTTCGAAGTCGAGCACGAAGAATCGTTCATCCGCCTTGATACTGCGTGAGAAAACAACATTGGCGGCAAAAATATTGTTTGACGCGGTGTCAACCCGGTTGCCCGAGGATGCAGCGATGTTCGAGCCGGGGTTTGTTCCGACGAAGGACCACGTCTGCGAAGTGGCGGCGACCGCAGTGGTTGTGCCCGCCTGTTCCAAGGCGAAATCGTCAGAGCCGAGGGTGATGCCCGATACCGTCGTGGCACCCGTAAATTCCCCCCCGGCGGACGGGCCGGTGAAGTCAGCCGCGGTGATGCCTATCACCGCGGCGTGGCTCAGCGGTGCCGCGACGGTGAGTGCGGTCAGAGCCAGGGAAAACGAAAACTTTTGCAACATCATAGTAGAACCTCCAGATAGACCTAAAAACCATTTGCTGTACAACATGTACGGCATTACGTCGAGATTGAAGCAGACGAAGACCCATCCGGCAGAATGAGCTCGAATTCTGCCGAGCGCTGCTGAGGCGTGTCGGGCAGTTCATCCCGCGTCCGCTGCAGCAGGAGCTCGGTCAACATCACACCGATCGCGGCGTGTCCTTTGTCGATCGAAGCACTGGGTGCGATCGTGCGATCGGGGTCACGTCGATCTCGGAGCCAGGTATTGTCGTAGCCCGTGATCAGTACGTCGCAGCCGGGCACCTTGCCCAGGCGGCGGACTGCCTCAAACGCTTCAGCGGCGTGCAGGTCGTTCGCACACATCAGCGCGTCCACGGGGTTTGGCCCGTGGAGTGCCTCCTGCAGGAAACCCATTTGCAGGCGAACCATATCATCGAACGGCTGCTTGTCGGCCACCAGGTGGAGGTCGGGTGTGTGGATCGGTTTGATCGCTTCGAACCCCGCTTCCGCCATTGCGCGCCGGTAGCCAGCCTCACGCTGCTCGATCCATGAGAAACGCGAAGGGAATCTCCAGAACGGCAGAATCCTCCTGCGCCCCTGAGCGATCAGCCAACGCGTCAACGCCTCCGCCCCCGCCGCGTGGTCGTGGAAAACCCGATCCCATTGAAGAACCTTGTCCGCCTCGCCGTAGGCCGCAATCCTCAGGCCCATTTCCTTCAGCCGTCCCAAGTGCTTCAGGCTGGCCGGCGTGACCGGCGTATTGCAGACAATAACACCCGCCGGAGGGTCGTGACGCATTTGTTCGATCTGCGCCGACATCGCCTCGTCCAGGTTGATCGTCAGGCAATTCCAGCCCAGCGACTGCAGCCGCGCGGTGGCGGTGAATTGGGTGTAGGTGTTCCACCCGGGCTCGAAGGGGATGCGCCCATCGGGCATGCGGTTGAATCCCACCACCACAACCGTCTTGGACATGATCGAGAGCGAACTAGTTGCTGAGACCAGCCGGACGCGGCGAAGCTGACCGCGGCCTGCCGCATCAAGTAACCCGTCGTCTTCCAAAGCAGTAAAGACTTTACGTACAGACCCCCGCGAGATGCCCAGTTCACTGGATAGTTGACGCTCGGAAGGCAACACATTGCCCGGTTCAATGCGGCCGGTCTTAATCCACTCCGCCAATCGCGTAGCAATCCGCTGCGTTCCAGCACCACGCAAGGCCCGATACGACCCAGAATCAGTGTCGCTGGATTTAGTCGGAGTGGCAGTGATCATGGTGTTGGCGAAGGCTCGAATTACACCAGTGGTCTGTCAGTATACCACTGGTCTAACGCTTGTCAATCACTTTTTGAGGGAACGCCACCCCGGCTCACCGCCAGTTCGCGGCTGGATCAAGTGTGGAGTCGCTTCGGGCGAGCGATTTGACCACGCTTGATCGGGTCAGGGTTCAGCCGACCCGACCACCGTTCGTCGGCGTCGTGCACCTTGGCAAAAATGTGGATCAGCTAGTCGAGAGCGAGTCGCTGACAGCAGGCGATCAGCGAGGCCCGGCCGAAGCCGGGGTCAACAGCAGCACCACGAGTTCTTCTGGGGGCAACGCAGCCTTGATCTTCAGCAGCGTCCGCTCCTCCGACGCGTTCCGGCCATTGTCCAGCAGTTTGTCCGCATATCTCGCCCAGTGCAGCGGCAATGCCCGGTCCTCGACCACCCTCCGCGCCATCAGCGTGTGCAACCGACGCACCCTCTCCGAAATGCGACGTTATGCTCCGCACGAGCGGAGGAGGGTGGGTCGTCGCAGATGCGATCGGCCGCGTCGCGGCGCGCTTCCAACAACCCGAACCGTTCTCGTTCGACCTGTACCGCTTTGCCAAGCCTGGCATGAGATAATTGTGCACCCAGATCCCACTTCGTCTTCACCACCCCTCGTTCTCACGACATGCCCGACGGAAGGTATCGGTCTGTGGCTGCTTCTGGTCCTGTGGACCATGGCAAGCACCACGCCGCTGCCGGCTGAACAAGTCGACGCAATAGACCTCGCCGCAAAGTTTTACCACGTCACAGACGTGGGCGAGCTGGTAGAGGGGGGCAATGCGGTGACGTTTCGCAAGACCGGCAGCGGCGATGCGTTCATGCGGTGGTCGCTGAACAGCCCGGCGGCCATGCCGCTGACCGACGAGAACGAGCGGGTCGAGATCGACTTTGCCGGATTTTGCGAGGGTGGGTCGGTGCAGGTGCTGCTGTACGTCGACGACGCACAGGGTTCCCATGGGAAACCCCGGAGCATCGAGCTGGAGAAGAATCGCAGTCAGCCGGGCCGGCTGGTGGTGGAGAGCGTGAGCGAGCTCGCGAAAACGAAGGGGGTCGTGGAGCCAGCAGGTTATCACCTGTTCTTCCGCATCAAGAACGATCCAACGGGCGCGGTGACGTTTGACCGGATCGGCGTGTTGCCCCGGGTCGCGGCCGGTAAGACGCCCGGGGCCGAGCCGACTAATGCTGGTCCTGCAGGCACAGACGAGGCGGAGGTCATTTTTAGATCGACGCCGGTGGAACATGGCATGCGCTTTGACCGCGGCGGGGCTGAGCGGACGACGGTCAAGCGAGGCGGTGGCGAGGAGGAGGCCTGGGTTGTCGAGCAACATCATGGGCAGGGAGAGGAGTGGCAGCGGAGCTTCCACTTCGACATCACTGATCCGGCTTTCGTGAAGGGCGGGCGCGGCTCGATCGACATCGAGGTTACCTACATGCTCAACGCCTGGGGCGGGGTGCACGTGCTGGTGGACACGGCCGACGGGCCGGGGGAGATCGCGGATCTCTGGGGCGACTGCAACGGCATGTGGAAGAGCGAGACGGTGCGGGTGGACAACGCGTTGCTTAATGACGGGATAGAGGGCGGATACGACCTGACGCTGGCGGGGGACAACGGGCCGCTGATGCTCAAGCGGGTGCGGGTGACGGGGTATCACTCCAGCGAGGCTGTGCGGTGGGAGCGGATGCTGCAAGTGGTGTCAGAAAAGCCGGTGAACTCCGCGGCTGCGCCGCTATTCATCTATCACCGGCAGGAGGCGGTGGGCTTGGCGTACAAGATCCGTAACCACGCCGCCATCGCACCGCCGATGCGATATCAGATCCGGGTGTTCGACGACGCCGAGCGGGCCGTGCATCAGGAAGAGGGGACGGTGCTGGCCGCGGCCGGCGCGGATACGCCCTTGGAACTGACCTTCAACACGAGCGGCTGGGCGCTGGGGCCCTATACCGCCGAGGTTAATCTTTATCTCGAAAGCGGAGGCGACGATCGCCCCGTGTACGCATTCCGCACCTTGCTGGGCGTCGTCAGTGACCTCGAACTCGCCAAGGGCCGGCCCGGCGAGTTCGAATTTGGCCTCGACCCCGGCGCCGAACCCACCAGCCCCGAGGGCCTCGCCTTCTACCGCGTCATGGGTGTCGACATGCTCCGCAGCGGGTTTAACGACTCGGGCAAGGGTTCTATCGAAGACTTTCGCAACGCCTACGACACCCTCGCCGCCGAGGGCGTCTCCGCGGCCATGATGATGGACCCGCCCGGTCAGATGGAGGACATCAGTAACGAGGAACGCCTTGCAAGGCTCGACGAACTCCTGCCCCGGCTCGAACGCCTTGCCGCGGCGATGAGGGGCACCGTGACCTATTTCGAGCTGGGCAACGAGCCGGACCTGCCCTTTTTTTACCCCGGCACCATCGAGCAATACAACAACTGCTTCGCCCAAATGAGCGACGCCATCAAACGCGGCAATCCCGATGCGATCGTGATGAACGGCGGGCTGTGTTTCTTCGGCGAGGTCGGCGACCGACGTGCCCGCAGGTTCATCGAGATCGTTGATATGGATAAGCTCGATGCCTGGGCGTATCACGGCCACGGCCAGGGCGGCGAGGCCGAACGCGACGCCTACCAGCGCCAAGTGCAGGCCGTCGCCGAGCACGGCAAAGCGACTGTGCCTTACCTTGACACCGAAACCGGGATGGCCGCCGACAGCCCCGTCCAATACCGCGAGCAGTCACGCACTGGTGTGCAGAAAATGGTCTTCGCCCACGCCCAGGGCATGCCCTCGCTCATGTGGTTCCGCCTGTTCATGGGGGACGACGGCTACACCCTCAGCCACCACCGCGTCGAGCCGCGCCCCACCGTCCTCTCCTAACGCGCCATGGTGGAGCGGCTGCGGCACGCCCGCTTCGCTACGATGCTTGTTACCGACTCCAGCGACATCGAGGCGTACCTCTTCGACGAGATCGACGAGGCTGGCGAGCCTACCGGCCGCAAGACGATGGTCGCGTGGAACAACGCCGTTGGTCGACACACGTTCAGCGTCCGCCTGGACACTCCGGACGCCGCCGTCGAGGACGCCGCCGTCTATGACCTCTACGGCAACCCTGCCCCCGCCGGCATCGGCGGCAACGTTGCTAGCCTCGCGGTGGGGATCGACCCGCTCTACCTCACCTGGCGCTCGCCCGGCCCGATCACCGACGTCGCCACCGCCCCGCCCGCGCTCCAGCCCAGCAACATCCCGCCCCTCGTCGCCGACGGCCTCAACACCGTCCCCTAGATCATCCGCAACGACACCGACCGGCCGCTGGACGTGACGCTCCGGGTGAAAGCCGTCGCCGACATCCCCCTCACCGTCCGGGACCCGGAAGTTTCCCGCACCCTGTCGCCGCACTCGCAGGAGAGCGTCGACGTCACCGTCGAAGCTTCGGGCTTGGCCCCGATCATGCTGCCGCGATGGTGGCACGTCTTCAGCGGCTTCGACGACGGGAAGGTCGGCTCGATGAAACCCGCCGACTTCGCGTCTATATCGCAGACGCTCCCGGCCGTGCGCGGCGTCCGTCAGCCGCAGCGGGTCTGGGTCGAGGACGGCATCATCGATCTCGCCACCCTCGCCGGCGGGGTGCGCGAGAAGAGGCCCGCGGTATTGTTCGCCTCGCTCGATGTCCCGGCGGATATGAAGCTTCCCGTCGGTGCCGCCGCGGACTGGTGGATGTGCTAGGTCGTCAATGGCGAAACCGTCTTCGACAACCTGGACCGGGGAAACAATGCGCCGCTCACGGTCGATGCCCACCGATTCGCACTGCCCCTCAAGAAGGGCCGCAACGTCATCGCGGTGCAGGTGCTCAGCGGCACGGCGGGGTTCAAGCTGGTCTTCGGCGAGGAGCGCGACATCGCCACCGCCCAATCCGGGGGCCAGCCCCCAGACCGCTTCGAAGCCACAGTGCTGAGCGGAGGCTTCACCCTCGCCGAGCAGGTCGTGCCCATCGCCTACCAGCCGCCGCTGCCGACCTTCGACGACCTCCCCCCCGACGCCCCGCTCGACTCCTGGCTTGTCCACGAGCCCCTCGCCGTCCTCGGCGAACGAGAGATCGAAAATGGTTATGAAGCCCATCCCGACGAGACGCGCTGGTACGCCGGCCGCGACGACCTCTCTGCCGTCGCCTGGCTGCGCGACACGGGTGAAGGCATTGACCTCATCGTCACCGTTCGTGATGATGCCGCTTCGCTGGCCGAGAACGCCACCGCCGAGGCATCGGTGATCCTGCAGCATGATGCCTTGCAAGTCACCGGGTTCGTCGCCGACCGTACGGATTCCGCCTTTGAGATCCACCTTGGCCCTACCGACGACGGCCATTCACGATATACCTCGGGTCAGGCCACCGCCGACAATGTTCGGCTCGATGTGGAGCAACTCTTCCCGCGTGACGACGGCTTCCGCTACCTCTATCGTGTCCGCCTTGATGGGCCCGCTCTCGCTCCGGCTGCCCTGAACTTCACGGTCTTCGACGCAGACGGTCCCATCGCAAAGCAGACCCTCACCTCCGCCACCACCTCCATCATCCGCCGCCGCTGAGACGCAGAATGTCTGGATCAGCCTCAAGGACAACCCCGTGTTAAGGGTGCAGGGCATCTACAGGGCTGCCAGATATAAAGCACTTCCCGGGGTGCCGCCACCAATCTGCTTCACCCGCCCATTCCCCGATGGCTGTCGCGACACTCCCGCGGCCACACGTTACGGTGCGGCGGAACACCTTGCTGAACATCGCGCCGTCGGGGTAGCCGAACCTACGGCAAACAACGTGATCGGCCTGACGGTCGAGGCCAACCAGCGGCAGGCGGCGATGCCATGGAGATGCGTCAGCTATTGTGCCAGCGACATCCCGGTCCGACGCTTGATCTGCTGCCGCAGGGTCGAATAGCTGACGTGGTGCAGGGCGGCCACGGCCTCTACACCAGCGGGCCTCGCGTAGCGTTGACGCAGGTCCTCTAAGAGTCGATCCACCAGATCCTCTCGCGTCGGCTCACTCGGAGTGGACGCGTCCTGAAGCTCGAAAAGCAGACGCTTGGCCATGAATGAGCATCGCCCGGTCGAGAGCGCCGCTGCATGCCCCCCGGATGCGTCGCTCGCACATCCTCTAACCGGGTTGATCAGCCCGGGCAGGCGGCGGGGCTAGACCTGCCGCAACTGGCCCTCGGTCGGAACCCACCCTTAGGGGTTGCATCATTCAACCCCGATCCCGAAGCCTCCTTTGTGATAATTGTGCCACGTGGTTCCCGAATGGGGGCTGTAGCGGAAGCACCGGACCGGGCTAAACCTCGAATCAGTTGCCCCGTTGGATCGGCTGGCTCGGCCCATGCCCCACGCAATAGATGCCCCGGCACCGTACCACCAGCCCCACGGCATGAGACGCGAAAAGAGCCGGTTAATGCACCCCCCGCTCGAATAGGTGCATCGAAACGCGCAGCCGATTGTGGGCGGGGCGTTGCTCCTTGCTGACCCGCCTCCTAAAAAAGTGGAAAGTTCGGAAGGGCTGATCCAAGCTTTGCAGGCCGTTGCTTCGGTGCCCTGTGTGGAATGGGCTCACGAGCAGCCGCTGACCGAGGAGGACCTGCTTGACGCCGAGGTGCTGATCGTGTTCCACACGCAGCGTCGACCCCTAAGCGGGGGCCTTCAGGTGCTGCGGAGCTGGATCGAGTCGGGCAAGCCGACGATCGTCTCTCACTGCGGCATGGGAGGAGCGTACGACGACCCCGAATACTGCAAGTGGATCGGCCGATACTGGCGGTGGAGCGACGAGTGTGAGGGCAATTCGGAAACTGCATCTCGTCATCCGCACGAGCCCTGCATCATTCGAAATGTTGATCCCAGAACGCTTCAACACCGGCTGGCCCGCAGCGGTACCCCGGGCACGTCCACCAGTACCGCCGCCCGCCCGAGTGCAGCAGCGTCCAGTCTACCCCCACCTCCTGCTCGACCTCCCGCGGCCCGTCCCCCTGCGACGTGTCCATCCAACACAGCGTCGCCACCGGCCCCAGCCGGCTCAGGTCCATCGTCACCGCCACCGACGCCACCTCAATCATCGGGCGGGAGCCCTGGTCGTACACGCCGGTCGGTCCGGCCGGGGGAGCTCCGGACCCAGTCACGCCAGCGGTGCGATCGGCACCCGTGGGCCAGAGCTGCCGCAGCCACTTCACTCCCTCGTTGCTGGTCCCGAAGGGGACGACGCCCGAACCTGCGGTGCCGCGGCGATTACGCACGGGCGATCGAGCAGGCTGACCCGAATCGGCTGGACCTGGATGAGCGGGAGCTGGCTAAGGCGAGGCGTAGGGCAGAGCAGGCCGAGCGGTGGGATGAGCTGGTGGGCAGGGACCTGGTGTGAGAAAGGGGCGGGGCGTCGCCGGGTGGTGACGTTTCGTCGTGCAGAAGCACGCGGCGTCGCGGCTGCATCACGACCTGCGGCTGGAGATGGATGGGGTGCTGCGGTCGTGGGAGGTGCCGAAGGGGCCGAGCCGATCGACGGAGGATAGGCGGCTGGCGGTGCACGTGGAGGACTCCCCGATGGACTATGCCGAATTTGAATGGGTAATGCTCAAGGGCGAGTACGGCCGCGGGACGGTGATGCTGTGGGACCGCGGGACGTACGTTGCGGAGGGGGGCGGGGCGAAGGCGTACAAGAAGGGCGATCTGCAATTTGAGTTGCACGGTGCGCGGCTGCGGGGGCGGTGGGTGCTGGCGCGGATGGGCGGCAAAGCGGGGGGTGGGCGGAAGAACTGGCTGCTCATCAAGAAGAACGATGCGCACGCGGCGACGGGGAAAGAGGCGGCGGCGTGGCTGGCGGCGCAGGAGACGAGCGCGGCAATCAGGCGGACGATGGGGGAGATCGCCGAGGCCAAAAACACCCCGCCGGAAGTCACCGGAGCGTCCGGTGAAAGGGCGGCCATCCGCGATCTTCTGCCCTCCGAAGTCGCTCACCTCCCCGACGCCCGTCGCATTCCGATGGCAGAGGCCTATGCCCCGCAGCTCGCCAAGCTCGGCAACGACACGCCCCGTGGCGACGCCTAGGTCCACGAGATCAAGCTCGACGGCTACCGCCTGATCCTCCGCAAGGACTGCGACGACGTGACAATGCTGGCCCGCAACGGGCACGACTGGGCACAGCGCTTCCCCCGCCTTGCCGACGCGACGCGGGCGCTGCCGGTGGATGATGGGGCGATCGACGGCGAGGCGGTGGTGCTGGAAGAGCACGGCGTGTCGCACGCTTGAGACTGCAGATGAGGGCGAGGCTAGCTAGCCGCCGAGGGCAAGGCTGCGTTGTTGACCTGCTCTAATCTTAAGCGGCAGCGTCACCCGTTATGCGTTCGTAAACGTCCTGTCCGACGTGAGATTCCACCGCGGCTTTGAAGAGCGGGTCGGCCATGAAGCGATTGAAGATCGATTCGTTCTGGCCCATCCGGTCGATGAAGATGCTTTTCAGCACCTTTGACAAGGCCAGGCCGAAGTTCTCCGGCGTGTTGGCGTGCGCGGCGCGGCGCAGGCCTGCGTCGGCGGCGGCGTCCTCCGTAATGCTTTCGAAAAAGAGCTGGTCTGCCATCGTGAACTCGGTGCCGAAGCGGTCGTTGAGCCGTCCGATCAGGGTGGACAGCTCGTCCTCGTCCTGCTCCTTGTGGGCGGTGCCGACGCTCGTGGGGCCGGGCAACGCGCCGGGCTGATCCGCCTGCAACTCCAGGTCCCCCTCCGTGGCCTTCTGGAGGCGGTAATAGTGCAGCGCCACGTCGTCGCTCAAGTCCACCGTCGGCTCATCGACGTGCGGCAGCTTGCGAAGCAAGGCCCGACCCAGCGCGTACCGCTTTTCCAGGTCGCTGTCGCCGAAGGGCATCACTTGGCTGAGGAAGCGGTATAGGTTCACGAACGCCGTAAGCCGGCCGCGAAACTGCTCCTGCAACTCGGCCCGCTCCTGGGCATCGTTGTCATCGCCCAGTGCCTCAAAACGCTCCACCGCCGCGTCCAGCGCCGCGTTCATCACAGCGTGTTGCGGGCGGCTGCCCCGCTTGAACGCCGCGATCGCGTAGCTCTCCAGCTCGGCGTCGCGGTACACGTCTGACGCATCAAGCTGCTGCTGAAGGGTGTAGAGCTGCTGCGGGTCCGCCTCGTCCACGACCTCTGCCGTCTCGTAGTAGTCCTGGAACGCGGCGAGCACCTCGTCCCGATCGTTGCGGAAGTCCAGCACGAAGGTGTCGTCCTTGCCCGGGGTCGTGCGATTGAGGCGGCTGAGCGTCTGCACCGCCTGGATGCCCGCGAGCCGTTTGTCGACGTACATCGTGTGCAGCAGGCGCTGGTCGAAACCGGTCTGGGACTTGTCCGCACAGATGAGCAGGTGGTACTGGGGCGTGGCGAAGGCCGCGGGGATCCGGTCGCCGCCGATCCCGTCGTTCATGGAGGTCTCGGTGTGATCCACCCCCTTGTCGTGCGCCGTCCCGCTGAAGCCCACCAGTGTTCGGATCTGCTCGTTTAGGCCATTCGTGGCGATGTAGGCGTCGATGGCCTGCTTATAGCGCACGGCGTGCAGCCGGCTGTCGGTCACCACCATCGCCTTCGCCCTGCCCCCGATCCGTGCCCGCACCACGCGGCGGTAGTGCTCGACGATCACCTCGGCCTTCTGCGCCAGGTTGTGCGGGTGCAGGCTCTGGAACCGCGCCAAGGCCGCGGCCGCTTTCCGCCGCGGCAGCTTCGGGTCGTCGGCCGCCAGCTTCGCCAGCTTGTAATACGTCTTTTAAGTGGTGTACCCCCGCAGCACGTCAAGGATGAAGCCCTCCTCGATCGCCTGCCGCATCGGGTACAGATCGGTCGGCCCGGGCTTGCTGTCCGGGCCGCGGCTGCCGAACACCTCGATCGTCTTGTGCTTGGGCGTCGCCGTGAAGGCGAAGAAACTCACGTTCGGCTGCCGGCCCCGCTTGAGCACCTCCCGCAGCACCATCTCCTCGGTGTCGGTCAGCCCCTCCTCCTCGGCCCGCTGCGCCGCCGTCGTGTCGATGTGGCCGGCCCCGAGCACCGCCTTCGCGTCCGCCGCGGCCTCCCCGCCCTGGCCGCTGTGGGCCTCATCCACAATTACCGTAAAGCTTCGCCCCTTGAGCGCCTCGCCGCCCAGCTTGTCCGACACGTACGGGAACTTCTGCAGCGTCGTGACCACAATCGGCGTCCCGCCCGCCAGCGCCTTGGCTAGCTGCGCCGAGTCACGATCGATCTTCTCCACCACGCCGTGCCGGTGCTCGAACTGGTAAATCGTCTCGTGCAACTGCCGGTCCAGCACCCGACGGTCGGTCATCACCACGACCGTGCCGAACACCTTGCGATTCGCGTCGTCATGCAGCGTCGCCAGGCGGTGCGCCAGCCACGCGATCAAGTTGCTCTTGCCGCTGCCCGCCGAGTGTTGCACGAGATAGCTTGCACCCGGCCCGTCTTGCTGCGACCTCGCCTCGAGCTTCCGCACCGCCCGCAGCTGGTGGTACCGCGGGAAGATCAACGCCCGCTTCGTCCGGGCCGCCCCGCCCCCGGCCCCCGGGTCCCGCTTCACCTCCAGGTGCAGGAACCGCCCGACGATGTCCATCAGCGAGTCAACAGTGAGAACCTCGTCCCACAGGTAGTCCGTCCGCCGCCCGCCCGCCACCGGCGGGTTGCCCGCCGCCGTGCCGTGGCCCCGGTTGAACGGCAGGAACCGGGTCGCCGTACCCGCCAGCCGCGTGGTCATCCAGGCCGCATCCGGGTCCACCGCAAAGTGCACCAGCGCCCCGCGGTTGAACGCGAAGATCGTCTCCGCCGGGTCCCGGTCCTCCCGGTACTGCTTCATGGCGTGGGCGACGGTCTGCCCCGTCACCGGGTTCTTCAACTCTACCGTCACCAGCGGCACCCCGTTCACCGAGAGCACCAGGTCCAGCGTGTTGCCGTGCTTATCCGAGTATCGGAGCTGCCGCGTGACGGCCAGGCGGTTCGCCGCGTACTGCGCCGCCGTCTCGGGGTTGAGCCCCGTCGCCGGCCGGAAGTAGGCGGCCCGCAACAGCTTGCCGTAGCACTTGAACCCGTGCCGCGACACCCCTAGCACGTTCGGCTCCGCGTCCGCCGCCTTCACGAACGCTTCGACCACCACCTTTGCCGTCTGATGGCCATGCACCTGCTCCAGCGCCGCCCACGCCCCCGGCTGCGTCGCCTCCACAAACCCCGCCAACTCCCCCGGCCACACCCCCCGCGCCGCTTCAAACCCCGCCGCGGGCAACGCCACATACCCCCCCGCCACCAGCACCGCCTCCACCTCGGCCTCGAACGCGGCTTCGTTCGCAACCGTCGGCATCAGCGTCCACTTCCTTGAAACCACGCCCGTCCCCATCCCCGCACATCCGCACACATAAGAATACCCCTTTTCAGCCGGAAAAGCCGCTTCGTAAACCACAAACCGCTCGTTCTGTCACATCCCCGCACATAAAGCGGGATCGTCGACCGTATCTGGGTATGCCACAACATCTTGTGTCCTCAAGCCCAAAACGGGTCATAACTAGCGAACTTCTTCGATTTGCCGTCGCCGTACCCCTTAATGAGTCCAGCGTCGCGAGCGTCCTTGATGATACGCGAAGCCATCGTGTAGTCGTCGTTCTCGATCCCCAGCCGCCGACGCAGCGTTTCATTAGACATCCGCTGTCCCGCCAAATTCATGAGGACCGAGTGCTGATAGCATGCCCGCACCCGCTCTTCCCGCGGCATATACGCCAATGCCCGCGGCCCGTAAAGCGACACGATGGTGCTGTTCTCGCCCCGGCGAAACTCCGGCGGCGGCGATTGGAACAGCTCCACCGCGGCCACCGCTTTGTCCACACCGCTGCCACGCTCCTCGGCGATGCCGGCCTGACGCATCAGATTGGCGAGAAACTCGTTGCGCGACCGGGCCTGCTCATCGATAAACCGCAACGGATCGATCAGCGGCAGGCCGGGATTGCTCACCACCATCCGGCTCGGATAGATCTCCACCAGCGGGCCCGTCCCCGGCGGATCAAAATCCTGGTGGATCAGCGCGTTCGCCACGAACTCTCGGATCGCCACCTCCGGGAATAACCGCTGCTCGACCCGCAGCGCCTCGCCGATCTCTTCGTTTTCGGGCAACTGATCGCTGATCCGTGCAATGGCTTCGGCAAACCCCACCAAGTAGCCTCGCCTGTACGGACGCTCTGGCCGGGAGCCTCCCGTCTTGCCCTCGCCGAGGTAGTGGATGACTCGGAGCTGCTTCCGCCATAGACGCTCAAAAGGCTCCAAGGTCCGCGCCAGCAGGATCGCACCCACATTGGTGATGTCATAACGGCCGCCGCCGACGGCCACAATCGCCTTCAACTGCTGCGTCGCCAGCCGGTCCAGCACCGCCTGCCTGCCGTCCGGCTGCGGCAACTTGAGCAGCCGAAAGGCCTCGGTATGATCCAGAAGTTCCAGCACCTCCTCCCCCGCCACGCCCGTCATCGCCACCCCCTCCTCAAAGAGCCGACGGTTCAGCACCTCCCAAAGCCGCGCCTCTTTCCCCGACGCTTTCTTTAACAGCTTCGTGCTCGATTCGACGCGGATGTATGCCTCACCCGCGAAGCGCGTCGGCTGCCCCGACGCCGCTGCGATCTCCAGCACAGCCACGTGCTTACCCTCTACCGGCCCATCCTGCCGCACAAACACCTCGTGCTTCGGGTCAAGCTGCGTCTGGAGCCAGTGCAACAGCTCCTGCCCCTTCGTCCTCGCCCGCCGCGGGCGGAATGTGGTACCGACCGCCTGGTGCGTCCGGTCATCCAAACCCCATACGAGGTAGCCGCACGGCTCGCCGTCTAATGCTGCCCCGTTGGACACCGCCGAAAGGTTCCGTCCGGTCTGTTCCGGTTCGGCGTTGTCTTTCTTGACCTCAAGCCAGTGTCGCTCCCGCTCCGCTTGCAGCCGGCGCACCAAAGCCACATCCAGCACCGGGGCATCCACGGGCAGGTTGTGATCTTTGCCCGTCGCGGCGGCCTGATCATCCACGGATTAATCATCCCCCATGACGCCCCGCACGTCCACTTGGCCAGTGACGGCGGCAGTGATCAGGGCGGCGCGGTACTCGCCCAGCCGGTCTATGGCGGCGGCGACCCTCGCCGACAACCCGTCCAGCCGCGTCGTCGCCGCGTCGAGGTGCGCGACGATGGCGCGCTGCTCGTGGGGGGGCGGGAGGGGAAGCGGAAGCACCGCGTATTTTTCGGCGCTGATGTTCTGGATCGTCGACTGGATGAAGATCGACCGCACCCACTCCCAGTAGCTCCGCGATTCCGTGAACATTCGAAAGAAGGAAGCGGTCACATCCGTGTCCTTGAATCGAGCCCTAATCAAGTACCCCGCATAGGCAGCGGCACCAACGCCCTCACGGTAGAGGTACGTCTTGCCGACGGTTGCTCCACTCCGAGCCAGCAGCACGTGACCGTCCTGAAGCAGGTAGTCCGCCGCCGCTTCCGGGTCGAGCGTCCGGTACGTTTCATCTCTCAACGAACCGTCTTCCGCGATGTCCGTGATTGGGATGTAGCGGGGATGGTCGGGATCGTCACCCTCCGCTGATTCGTTCGCCCCATAGCTGAGCGGCTCACGCAAGAGGTTCTTCAGCCGCTTGACCTCCCAATGCGTTGGCACGTTGCCGAGCCAGTCGATTTTGGTGGGGCGGGTGGGGGCGTGGGGGTCGAGGCCGCGGGTGACGGCGTGGGTGATGAGGGCCTGGCGTCGCTCGGCCAGCAGCGCCAGCAGCCGCCGCTTCTTCGCCACCAACGCATCCACCCGCCCCGTCGCCCGATCCAGAAACCCCGCAATCCCCCGCTGCTCCGAAAGCGGCGGGAGGGGGAACAGGGCGTCGGCGATGACGTGGCCGGACAGCCCGAACCGTGTGACGCCGCTCGCGCCGACGCGGAATTGGTCGCGGATGCCGTGGCTCGCGAATGCTCGGCAGAGGTAGTCGCCGAAAGTGCGATCGGGCTGTGGCCGGATGTGCGTCAGGTGGTAGCCGCAGAGCACACCCGGCAGGTCTTCGGCAACGACGGACGGTACCGCGATATCGTTAGGGTCTTCGCTGTCCTTCGTGATCATGACATCGCCACGCCGCAGCGTAAACCGCTCGACCTGATTAGCCGTCGCGGTCGCCTGCATGAAGTCCGGGTCGTCCGTGATCCGGTCGCGGTAGTAGACGTCGGTGTAGTTGCAGAGGCGCACCGCTACCTGCCCCTCCACGCTGTTCTTGTCAACGTTGCTTGTGCGCAGGTTGGCGAAGTGCTTAAGCCGCCGCACCTCCCAGTGCTCCGGCACGTCGCCGAGCCAGTCGACGCCGCTGGGCTTGGACGCCGGGTAGGGCGGCAGCGTCACCGTCGGCGCAGCACCCGACTCCTCGGCCAGCGGCTCGGGCGGCGGGTCGGACAGGTCGGCGGGCTTGGTGGTGGCCTGCGTCCGGTTCACGCCAGCACCGCCTTCAGCTCCGCGACGATCTCGCTTTCTAGGCCGCGGATGTCGGCCTCGATGTCGGGCAGCGGGCGCGGCGGGCGGTACTCGTAGAAGTGCCGGCCGAACGGGATCTTGTAGCCGACGACACCGATGCCGCCGTCCTGCTCGTCGCGCTTGGCCTCGTCGATCCAGGCGTCGGGCACGTGCGGCCGGACCTCGCGGTCGAAGTAGGCGTGCACGTCCTCGCCGAGGGGGATGTACTCGTGGTCGCGCAGGTCGGTGTCGGGCTCGGGGTGGCCCTTGGCGTCGCGGCAGATGTCGGCGGCGTCGTCGCGTTCGCCGAAGCTGGCGAGGATCGCTTTGCGGACCGGGGCGGCGAGCTTGATGCCGTGCGCCTTGGCCGCGGCCTTGACGCTCTTGTCGAACGCGGCCCGGTCGGTCCAGGCCCCGTCGGCGGGCAGGGTCCGCAGCGCCGCTTCGATGGCCGACTGCTGCGCCTCGCCGTCGGCGACGTCTGCGGCGGCGGCGGCCTTGTCCTTCTTCCGGCTCCTGGCGAGGTTGGCGAAGGCGGTCTGCTCACGCAGCCGGTCGAAGCCGGTGACGGTCATCTCGAAGCGGAGGCGCAGCGGCCGCTCGATAGTGACCTTGCGGTAGCCGAAGGCGGCGTTGTCGAAGATCTTGCTCACCGTCGCGGTGACGTCCCGGCCGTTGGAGGGGAAGGTGCGGGTGTCGTCGTGGCGGAAGTCGCCGTGGACCGCGGTGATGAGGTTGAGGTGGTCGTCGGTGATCTCGTTGCGTTTGTCGCCGAGGCTCTTGCGCATCTTGCCGAACATGGCGGCGGCGTTGATGAGTTGGACTTTGCCGCGGCGGGCGGCCGTCTTGCGGTTGGTGAGGACCCAGAGGTAGGTGGAGATGCCGGTGCCGTAGAAGAGCTGGTCGGGCAGGGCGACGACGGCTTCGAGCCAGTCGTTTTCGATGATCCAGCGGCGGATGTTGGACTCGCCGCCGCCGGCGTCGCCGGCGAAGAGGGGCCCGCCGTTGAAGACGATGGCGAGGCGGGTCCCGCCGGCGTGTGGGGCTTCCGCGGCGGGGGGCTTCATCTTGGAGATCATGTGCTGAAGGAACAGCAGCTCGCCCTTCTTGGCGCCGGGGGGGCCGGCGTCGAAGCTTCCGCCGCCGGCGTGGTGCTCCTTGAGGACGGTGTCTTTCTGGGCCTCCCACTTCACGCCGAAGGGCGGGTTGGCCAGCATGTAGTCGAAGCGTTGGTGGGGGAAGGCGTCGCCGGTGAAGCCGTCGCCGAGGGTATCGCCGAAGGCGATGTGGCTGACGTCGTGGCCCTTGATGAGCATGTCCGAGCCGCAGACGGCATAGGACTCGGGGTTGTAGTCCTGGCCGAAGACCTCGAGGTGGGCGTCGGGGTTGAGTTCGCGGAGGTAGTCCTCGGCGGCGGCGAGCATGCCCCCGGTGCCGCAGGTCGGGTCGCAGAGCGTGCGGAGGGCACCCTTCTGCGTGACGGTGTCGGAGTCGGGCCCGAGCACGAGGTTGACCATGAGGCGGATCACTTCGCGCTGGGTGAAGTGGTCTCCGGCGGTGTCGTTGGCGTCCTCGTTGTACTTGCGGACCAGGGCCTCGAAGAGCTCGCCCATCTTCTCGTTGGGCACGCGATTGGGGTGGAGGTCGAGGTCGGCGAATTTCCTCACAACGCGGTAGAGGCGGTCGCGGGCGTCGAGGCGGGTAATCTGGTCGTCGAGCTTGAAGTGTTCGAGGATTTCGCGGGCCTTGGGGGAGAAGCCGGCGAGGAAGGCGCGGAGGTTGGCGGCGATGTTGGCGGGGTCGGCGAGGAGGCGCTGGAAGTCGTAGGGGCTGGCGTTTTGAAACGCGAGGCCGGCGGCGCGGTTGAGCAGGGCCTGCCGCGATTCTTCGGGGCGGTGGGCGTGCTCATGAGCGGCGGCGAGGACGGCGGGCCGCGTGTCGGCCAGGACGCAGTCGAGGCGGCGGAGGACGGTCATCGGGAGGATGACCCGGCCGTACTCGTTGGGCCGGTAAGGCTCGCGCAGCGTCTCGTCGGCGACGGTAAATATCTCGCGGCCCATGTCGGCGACGTTATTCATGAGAGCGGGTCCGGCGCTGGACTGCGGTGCGGTGGAAGGGCGCAGACTCTAATCGACACCCGACGGGGGCGAGGACGGGGCCGGTCTGGCGAGCGGCGGCGGGCGTGGCGATGACGGCTGTCACCCGCCTGGCGTGAGGAGGACCAGGAGGTCGGCCTCGGGGTGCGAGGCGTTGATGCCCAACTCGTCGGCGCGGGAGGCCGCCGCGGCCTGCAGCGCCTGTACACGGTCCCGGAGCGATGCTTGATCGAGCGGCGGGGCCCCGTCGGCAGCGGCTGCGCTTTCGCCCGGGAGGAGGCGTTGCTGGTCAAGGATGCGGTTGAGCAGTTCGAGCAGGTGTTGATCCTGCAGCAGCGTGCCGGAGTCAAGGAGGAAGCCGCACACGGCCCGGCGTGAGTCGGCGCCCGTGGTGCGTCGATTAAAGACTTGGAACAGGGCGAGCGGCTCGGCGAGGGCGTCGCCGCAGACGACGGCGGCACCGTGCGAGATGGCCAGCGCGTCGTCGACGGCGCGGTCGAAGACGCTCAGCCCGACGCCGACGAGTGTGCCGGTGGCGAGGCGTTGCTCGCGGTCGAAGTGCAGGCCGTCGTAGTCGGGGTTGACGGCAATGCGGTCGCGCCACGGCTGGGGGGTTATAAACGACACGCGGCCGTTGTGCTCGCGGAGCTGCCGCTGTCGCAGACGGACCATCCGCTTGAAGAACGGGGCGAGGTCGGGCAGGTCCAGGCGGGGGACCGACGGGGCGTCGCGGCCGAAGTCGAAGCGTTGAGCCTGGCCGACCATGCGTTGGACGGTTTTGACGGCGTCGCCGCCGCCGAAGGTGCGGGTCCGCTCATTGAACCAGTTCTTGAGTTGATCACCGTGGAGCTTCTGAGCCTCGTTGGCGTAGGCGAACAGGCTCTCGAAGGCTTGCGATCCTTCGACGCCCAGGACAAGGTCCAGCACGTCCTCGGGGTCATCCATGGCGGCACCATAGGCGGCGGTGATGCGTTCAATCTTGGTGTTGAGGTGGCCTCGGATGAGGGATTCGACGGTATCCGGATTGTGGAAGTAGGTGACCTCGACGCGGCGGGTCTGGCCGAAGCGGTTGAGCCGGCCGACGCGCTGGTGCAGCCGCATCGGGTTCCAGGGCAGGTCGACGTGGATGAGGCGGTGGCAGTTTTCCTGCAGGTCGATGCCTTCGCCCGCCGCCTCGGTGGAGACGAGGAAGCGGGCCCTGCCGGCGTTGAACCGGTCGGCGGCATCCACGCGGTCCATCCGCAGGTCCGTCGGCTTGGCGTCGTGATCGCCCGTGACGATCCCGCGGGCAAGGTGTTCGCCGTTGATGAATGCCACGGCGTCGAGGCCATACGCCGCGATGAGGCGGTTGAGCAGCAGCGACTGGGTCGCCTTGTACTCGGTGAAAAGCAGCACGGAGGCGTCCGGCGGCAGGGACGCGATGTGTTGGAGGATCGCGTTGATCTTGGTTTCGATTTGCACCGCTTCGGCCAGATCGATGAGACGGGTCAGCTCCGCCTCTTCGTTTTGCATCAGCTCGAGGCCCGCCCGCCGGATCGCCTCGTCTTCCTCCCGCGCGGCCCGCTGGTCGTCGTCTTCCTCCACCAGATTGCCGCTGGGTCCCGGACCGGCATCCGCGACCACGACCGCCCCGCTTCGGACCACCTCCCTGCGGCGGACCAAAGCCCGCGCCACCGCCGCCACCGAACTGCTGGCGAGCTTTTGCAACGAGATGAGCACGAGCTTTACCGCTTCGCGCTGCGACACCCGCGCCAGGCCCCCGGCATAGGCGCGGCCGGTCTCGATGAACTCGGTCATCGTGTCGTAGAACTCCTGCTCCGCGGGCGAGTAGGCGTAGGTCCGGGCGGTGACGGTGGGCTTCTGGAACAATCGCTTGCCCTGCAGGTCGGTAACCGACTGCTTGTTGTTGCGGATCATCACGTCGCGGAGGTTCGCGTCGTGGTCGCCGGGCCGCCTCGGGTCGAAGCGGTCGGGGCGGAGCAGGCTCAGCAGGGCGGTGAAGCCGAAGTCCTTGCCGCGGTGAGGGGTGCCGGTGAAGAACACCATCGACTGGATCCGCTCCCGCTCGTTCATCTCACGGATGAGGTCGAAGCCGAGGGTAGGCCCGCGCTCGGGGTCGGCGTTGAGGTGGTGGGCCTCGTCAACGATTACAAGGTCCCACGGATCGGTGTCGAGCATGCGCTCACGTCGGCCGCCACAGTCAAGCCTCAGGGTCTGCATCGACGCGACGACGTAACGCTGGGTCGCCCAGAACGCGCGCTTGGGCGTGTCCTGCTCGGGCGAGTAGACGGCACAGCGGACCTCGAACATCTGGCGCAGCCGCATCTGCCACTGGTCGACGAGCGAGGCGGGGCAGATCACCAGCAGCCGGTCTAGTTTCCCCGCAAGCTTCATCGCGCTGACGATCAGGCCGGCCTCAATGGTCTTGCCTAAGCCCACGTCGTCCGCCACCAGCCACCGCGTTGGCCAGGACCGCGTGACCTGCCGGCAGACCCAGAGCTGATGCGGGAGCAGGGCGATGCGGCTGCGGCTGAATACGCCCCACGCATCGTTGATTGAGCGGATGACATTGGCCTGCGCCCGCAGGATCACCTCGGCCGGGGGCGCGGGGTCGTTGAACAACTGGTCGAGCGGCGAGCGGAGGGGGGTTAGCTCGTCGGGCACGCAGGACTCCAGCCCGTGCTCAAACTGCACATAGGCTAGGCCGGTGTCGACGAAGCGGACCGTGCCGCGGCCCCATTGCGGGTGCAGGACGGCTTGGGCGGGATCGAATGGCGAGGGAGTTGACGGGTCGGTGGTCATGGGCGAACGCTTGTAAGCGATGGCCGTCAGCCGGCGTTGAGGATTCGGGCTTGATGCTGCTTATAGTCGCCGTGCCCGGCGAGCAGGTGGAACGGCACGTCGTGCAGGCCGCCGAAGAAGGGGTCGGCGAGCCAGCCCTCTTCGTGGGCGGCGTTCAGCGACCGGTAGATGGCCAGCCCGCCGCCGTCTTCGTCCGGCTGACATCCGGTGATCTTGTTGACCAGGTCACGAATTGCTCCTTTATTAGTGAAGGCGTGCTTACGTAGTTCATGGTCCGCCGCGGCGTCGTAGACCCCGCAGCGGAACAGCTCGCGAAGCACGAACCCGAAGCCGATGCGTCCGAGCGGCCGCAGCAGCGTCGGCGCATCGAGATCGCTGCCGGAGTAATCGGCGTCCTCCCGCACGTCGATCAGCATCGCAGGGTTCGCCTGCGGCCGGCTTTGCATCTGCTGCGGCAGCGCTTTCAACACCCGGACATTGGCGGGCAGGTACAAGCTCAACTGAAGGATGTTGATGATGTTGGACAGCCAATGCGCGTAGTGATCGTCGTAACTGCTGCGGTTGTCGATCGTTTCCTTGAGCAGGTCGAACCACGGCTCAAAGTTCTGATCGGGTTGGGGTGCAGCAAATACGTCTAGCCAGCGTTGGCCGTCCCTCATGGCCTGGTTGAGGAAGGTGCTGTGCTGGCCGTCCTTCGTGCGGCCCATCCTGAACAGCAGGCCGCGGAGGAGCAGCAGCATCCACGGCCGACGCGCGTCGATGTCATGGTCCAGACGGTCATCCTCCACCTCTTCGACGCGGGGCCGTGGCCCGGCGTAGAGCAGGTGGTCATAGTGGCCACCCATCGCCGCGTGGTGCTCTGCGCAGAACCGGTCGAGGGCGGCACAGCGTTTTGCATATGAGGGGCCGCCGGAGGTTGAGTGAGACACGGGTCGCGTGGCGGCTTCCCCGGCCGGCAGAAAGCCGGGGATGCCAAGCCGCCGACCAAGGTCGAAGCGGTCGTTGTCACTCAGGCCCCTTGCCGCTGGATCGTCGGGTTTAAGTTTCTTCCACCACCCGTCTGCCGTTTTGAGGCGTTCATGGATTGAGCGCTTTTGCTCACCGTTCGACGCGTACCGCAGACACGCCGCCCGACGGTCAACATCCAGCGCTTCGCGGAACGCCTTGACCAGTTGCTCAACGTCCCACGTCGGCCGCGCCACCAGCCACCGCACCAGCGAAGGGGCGACCTGCCGGTAACCCGGCGCCAGCGTCCGCGCCGGACCCAGCACCTCCGCCACCCGCGCCGACTCGTCGTCGTGCCACGGCACGACCACCGCGTCGGCCCCGACGGCAGCTCCGTCGGCCGCGGTCAGCGTCGCCGGATTGAAGGTTTTGCGTAGCGCATCTAGTTCCTCTCTCGCCTTCCAATCTCCCAGCACCGGCAGGCTAAACACCGGCTCGAGCATCCCCGCGAGGGTCTCGGTCAGCTTGTGGTCCTCCAACTCAAGCACCGACGTCAGAAGCTCCGCCAGGTTATACAGCTCCAGCTCGCGGCCGATCTCCAGCCGCTTCAGGTCCTGAGATCGCGCCTCGGCGATCATGTGGTGCACCGAGTGTGACGGCCTTTTCAGCAGTGGCAGCACCCTTGCCGCTGCCTTCCGCACCTCTTCACGACCCAGCAACCCGGCACACTTGAACTCAACATCATTGAGCGTCGTCGTCGTCGGCCATCCGTCTCCCAAGCCGGTGGCGAACGGGGCTCCGTCGCGGAAGTAGCCCGGCAGCGCCCCGTCATCGCCGACCTGCAGCTCGTGGACGAACCGCCTCACCGGCGGAGGGTTCTCGCCCGGGTAGGCGGGGATGAGCCGGTGCTGCTCCGCCGCCATCCTTGCCGCCTTCGGCCGCACGCCCATCGCCGCCAGCGCCTGCGTGACCCCGTCCGGCTCGCCCTCCCCCTCACCCGCCCCCGCGGCCCGCTGCACCGCATTGAGCGCCGCCCGCAGCAGCGGCCGCATCGCCGCGATCAGCCGCCCGTTCTGCCCCCGCTCGTGCAGCTGCGTCCGACCGGGGTTCAGCTCAAAGTCGGCGTTGATCGCGAACCACGGCCGCTCGGTCTCATCCGTCGGACAGGTCGCCCACACCCGCGGCAACTCCCCCAGGCCGTCGCGGACAATCCCTTCCGCATCGACCACCACCGCCACCGCCCGGTACGGGTCGGCCGCGTCCCGCGCGATCAAGAGCGCCCGCCGCTGCCCCGACCGCTCGGAGTCCCACCGGTGGACCTCCAGCCGCACCGCCCCGGCGTCCAGCGTCGCGCGGGGCTCGCCGTCGAACGACAGATTCTGCCGCCCCGCCCGGTGCAGCGTGATCCGGCGCAGCCGGCGGGCAAAGCACACCGCTAGCGCGGCGGAGCGCTCGAAGCGATCCACCACATCCTGTACCTCCGGGCCGCCCGTGCGTCGCGGCAGGTCCAGCACGGTTGCGCCCCAGGGCGGCGCGCCGACCGCGGCCTTTTCGCTATACCGCTTGAGGCCCGCCTTGACAGGGTCCGGCAGCGCCGCCGGCAGCACCCCGCCCCGCACCTCCACCCCCAGACGCCGGCCGCTGACGAACGCCGGCCGGTCGGTCAGGAACAGCACGCTCTTGAACCCCAGCCCGAAGTGCCCGGTCTGGTTCTGCGCCGTCGGCCCCGCCCCGTGCCCCACCCGCTTGTCGCTGGCGCTAAGCGCCAGCATGTTGTCGAGGTCGTTCTCGAAGCCCCGCTCCTTGCGGTCGCGGTGGCCGTCCCGGAACTGGTTGATCGGCCGGCCGTGGTGCACCACGAACAGGCCCCGGTCCGAGGCCTCAAGGTGGAAGATTTTCACCTCATTGGCCGCACTCTGACCAAACAACTCCACCGCCTCGCCCGCGGCATCGTCGGCGTTCTGGAACAGCTCGAACGGTATCGACGACGCGTCATAGCTGAGCTCCACCAGCTTCTCCCGCAACGCTTCGAGCAACTGCCCCTGCACCTCGGCGCCGTCTTCGATCAGGCCGATGATGGCCGCTTCGTGCTCGACAACCTCACGCTGTACCTGGCGATGCAGGACATCGTCATGGTCAACCGAGGCCTTGTTCAGCTGTTGCTTGAGCGACTTGAGCTTCCTGAGTTCGCCGGTGAGAAGACCCCCCATTCGCAGCCGCAGCGGCTGCTCGAGCCGGGCACTGAGTTGCGTCTGCAGCTGCATCCGCGCGTAGTCCAAGCTGTACTGCTCGGGGGCCCCGGCGCGGCCGATCACCTCGTCGAGTTCCGCGTGGACGCCGTAGCACTGGTGGAGTAGCTCCTTTAACGTTCTTTGCCAGAGGGTCCGACCATGCTCGAGCACCTCGTCCGGATTGGCCGGGGGTTCGACGGTTCGCAGGGCGATCCGTTGGCAGTTCCCCCCGCCCTCGACTTGGTAGTAGGCCCGGGCAGTGGGCGTCTCTAGGAAGACCTCCGGGGCCTCGGCGGCATCAATCGTGATGAGCTGCCCCGTGAGCGACCGGACTTCGATCTTGCCGGTCACGGTATCGCCCACGATGAAGTGGCACGACCCCATCGCCTCCTCGGTTGTGCCGAGCACCCGGAGCGTCCACCGCCTGAACACCTGCCGCCGTATGGAGTCGAGTTCATCCGCTCCAATGCGGCTGCGGTACACGTCGGCGAAGCCGTCGTTGTCGCCTAATACCGCGAACGGCAGCAGCGCCAGTTGTTCCGGCAGCCCCGCATCGATCCAGCGGTCGCAGAAGGTCTCGAGCTTGCGGCGGCCCGCCTCGCGAGCGGCGGCAAACTGTGAACCCCTCCACGGATCGGGGTGCGGCTTAGGTGGATCCCCACCGCCCCGCGCTGCGTTCTGCTGAAGCTCCGGCCGCAGCACCTCGGCGAGCTCGTCCCGCACGCACGAGACGGGCGGCACGTTCGGGGCGGCAAAGGTGAGCAAGCCCGCCTCGGCCCACGTGCCAGCCCGGGTCAACAGGTGAACCTTCGGCAGCGTCTCCCGCCGCCAAGTGTCGCTCTTCACCGCCTCGGCAAATACATCGGCAAGCATCTTCACCAGCGCCGGCCGATCCGTCTTGTGGTCCGTGTCGTCGTAGGCGTCGCGGATCGCCTCGATCATCGGCGCAAATCGCTCGGCATCTGGCGTCCCACCGGCCAGCACTCGGGCGAACACCCGGCGCTGCTTCGGCGGCAGGCTCGCCAGCAGCGGCGCGGCGGGCTGGGCGTCGGGGGCGATGCCAAAGACGCGGAGCCAGAGGTTCAACTGATCGTCGAGCGCCTTGTCGTCGTCCGACGGACGCAGCGAAGCCCCAACGCCATGCCCCAGCTCACCGAGGTCCCTGCCCAACCATTGCAGGCCCGCCTCGGGCTTGGGCAGGATGTCGACCAGGCATTCGGGCGGCTTGCCGTCGTCATCGGCGCACGCCAACTCGTGCGGCAGGTAGAACAGCGAACGCACGTCCGGGTGCAGCCGTTCCTTCGCCTCCGGCTTGAGCCGCAGCATCGTTTCGGGCGCGACAACCTCTCCCGACGCGGTCCGCAGCCAACGCTGCTCAAGCACCTGCTTCGGCAGCGGCTTCTGCGAATCCCGCTTCTCCAGGCACCGCAGCAGGAACCGCTCGCGGCTCTCGGGGTTCGCGATCGCGAGGCCCCGCTCCATGGCCGCGTCCGGATCGAGCGGCTGGCACCCGAGCGCGTGGAGCCGGTCGGCGTACGCCCGATCCCCCGGCGGCAGCCGCAGCAGCGTCAGGCCGGGGATAACGACGTCGCCCAGGTCCATGCCTCCCTCGGTGGGGTACATCGTGTCGCCGAGGTCCAGCGTCCGCCCGTCGACGGTGAGAAACAACGGCAGCGCCTTCAATCCTGGGTCATCGTCCTTCGGCCACGCAATCGTCACGCTCCGCGCCGCGGCCGCGTCATCGACAAACGCCGCCCGCACCCGTTCCGCCGTGGCGCTGTCAAGCCGCCGACCGACGCCGCGCCGCTGCCGCCACCACTCTGCTACCGGTGCGACCTCCGTCGGCCGCACGTTCAGTTCCGTCACCACCCGGGTCGGCAGGTCCGCCAGCAAGGCCGCGTCGACTTCAACGAAGCTCGATCGTCCGTCGTCCCCGAGGAGCGCGTGCAGCAGCCGACGGGCCGTGGCGTCGCCGTCCGAGCGGAACAGCGCCGCTTCGCCGCCGGACCCCATTCCGCTTGCCGGCCTGACCAGCAGCCGCCGCAACACCGCCACCCCGTCCACGGTTTCGGCGGCGTCTTCCTTCACCAACGCCATGAACAACCGCTCACGCGGCCCCGCCTCCGCGACCAGACGCCCGGCGTTGACCTTCAGGCTCGCCACCACCGCCGCGACGCTGAACCGCGGCACGTCCCGCTCCAGCAGCGTCCGGAACCACCCCGCCAGCGTCGTGTCGCTGGAGTGCAATGACGCAACGTCCACCGTCAGGGCCTGTTCGAGCAGGGCGAGTTTCAAGTAACGCTGGTCGAACAGTTGAAACACCCGCTGCTCGCGGCCGAGCTCGAGCAGGGTGTCAATCGTCTGCGGGGCGCGGGCCTTCCCGCCGCCGAGGCGCAGCGGCAACAGCGGCAGCCCAGCCAACAATCGCTGCAGGCCCGACGCATCCGCGTCCCCCGGCAGGGCCGCCTCCACGATGCTCGCGGCGACGGCAAATTTCGCGATCGCCGCCTTGTCGGCGTCATCGCCATCGCCCGCGTCCGTCGCGGCATGGCCCGCGACCCCCTTGAGCATCGCCCGGGCCTCCGCCTCGTCCGGCCGCCCCGCCGCGTCCGCCGGCGCCAAGTCCGCCGGCACGAAGAGGAGCCCCCCGGCCCCGCCGTTAAGCCGTTCGACCAGCCCGTCGTAAATCTCCACCGGGTTCTCCCGCGGCACCCGCAGCATCCGCGCCCGGTCCAGCAGCCCGAGCAGCCGCACCGCGGCCGCCTTGTGGTTCCGGCGAAGCGACGTCGCATGTTCAGGCCGGAGCAGCCCCCGCGCCATCGCGACGGCGGCCGCTTGCACGGCAGGATGGTTTGTAACCGACGAGCCTATCGACTCCACCATTTCGACGACGTAGGCGACGCCGTCGGCCTCCGCGAGCAACACCGCCGGGTCGCACCCGCCCAGGAACTTCACCGCTCGCTCCACCGTCCAGCCCCGTGCGGGATCATCAGCATCCGGCAGGAGGTTCGGCCCGTCAAAAACCCACGCCACGTCGGGGCCGAACCCGTCGGCCGCTCCGCCCGTCGACGCATCGAACAGGTGCGGGAGCAGGCGGCGGACCCGCAGTTTCTCTCGCCACGGCGGCAGCGTCACCACCGTCGCCGCGGCCGCGATCCGCTGGTAGACCGCCGCGTTGCGTCGATCCGGGACCTCGACAAAGCCGCCGCCGTTCGTGACCGCCTCCACCGCACCGTTGAGCTTCCCGCGGAGGCCGTGCCTGATGGCGTCGCACACCGCCCGCGCCCGGTCGCGTCGCTCGTCGGCCTTGAAGCGACCCAGATACGCCTCGAGCGCCGGGATGACGTTGGGCAGGCAGGCCTTCCGCAGGATGCGGCCGTTCCAGCGGGTGGTCAGCGGCGACGCCGCCTCGGCGGCCGGGTCCTCCGGGGGAAGCGGGACCCGCTGCCGGCCGCCGTCGGGGTAGAACGTGCCGTGCACCGTGATGCAGATGTGAGTCGCCGTGTCGCTCGGCCCAAGCGGCACCAGCGGGGCCGAGAGCGGGAGGAACACCGCCCACTGCAGGTACACGCCGGCGGGCGCCGAAGTGGACGCCGGCTGCTCCGCAATGACCACGGCCCCGCTCCGCGCGTCGGTCCGCAGCCGCTGCCCGGCGGCGTCCTCAAGATTGATCCCTTTTAAAATCAAAACGTCGCACCGCCGCGCCCGCCCGCTGAAGCGATGATAAACGATCTCGCCGTCGAAATCGGTGGTGATGCGGCCCGCGATCTCAGCCTCACCGGCGAGCCCATCACCGGTCTTGCGGGATAGACGCTGCCCGCCGTTTTCCACGTGGACGCGGCGATCAGAAACGAGCCGACCCCCCACCTCACGCCAGAAGTGCAGCTCTTTCACGGTGCCGAGCAGCGGCAGACACGAGGTCAGCAGCGACACGGCCTCTCGGCTAATCAGTTTGGGGATAGAGTCGGGATCTTTTTCAGTACGCCACTCGTGCATTGCAAACTCGGCGGGCACACGGTGATCACGCAGCGGGACAAAGACGGCAAACCACCGCTTCGCGTCGCCGAGCACGGGCTCGAGGTGATCCGCGAGCAGGTGCTGGTCGTGTTCGGAGAAGACGGACCACGGCTTTCGCCGCTCCGCTTCCTCGCGATCCTTCGGGTCGCGGATGGCTTGCGGTTCGCACTCCCAAGGGTTGATCACGTCACGGGTCCGGCACGGTGTTTTGACAAATTCCGGGTCGTCCTGGGGGCGGTCCGAGAGGAAAAAAAAGACCTCGCCCAGCCGGTAGACGCTCTTGAGGCCCAGCCCGTAACGCCCGATCTTCTCGGCGTCCTCGGACTTGCTGCCCCCCGCCGCCTCGACGATTCCGTACGCGTCCTCGGGGCGGAACGCGGCATCGTTAGCCGTAAACAGCAGCGGGCCCCGGAGCAGCTGGTTCTCCGCCTGCGGGAAGCCCTCCAGGCCGCCGAGGTGAAACCGACTCGCCCCCGCGTCGTCGGCGTTCTGGAGCAATTCCTTCAGGACCGCGTCGTCGTCCGAGTAGCGATCCCGGAGGTTGCCCTTGAGCGTGTCGACGACACTTCGGAGCGAGTGCGATAGGCCGGGCATAAAGTGTCTCCCGCAAGATTGGCCGCCTCCGCTAGAAGACGCGGATCGAAGACGGCAGAAATCTAGCGTATTGGGCTTCGACGGGGCGGGTTGCCCGCCGTGAGCCTGCTGACGAGCGTCGGTCTGCGTTCGGCCTCAACTTCATCAAGGGCTGACGTCGAGCTCACTCAGCGTGGGTCGTCAACGGTCGGCTATCGATCATCTGCGGAGGTTTGCCATCTGACGTTAGCGGCGAAGGCCGATGCAGGCGATCGTCAAGGACACGAGCGAAAGCAAGGCAAGAAAAAGTACGTTGCGGCCCAAGGCTCCAAACTCAAGCGGCGGGTCGCCGACGAGCTTGAGCAGGTCGTGGCCCCAGTGGGCGGCGGTGAGGTGGGCGGCTTGGTGGACGAGGCGGGGGGCACCGGTGGCGTTGAAGGTGTGGCTGGGGTTGGGGTCGTAGGCGGTCTGGGCGGTGAGGAGGATCTGGGCGAGGAGGATGAAGGCGAGCCACTGATGGGCCAGGAGTTCGCGTTTGCAGCTGGCGCTGCTGGCCAGGCCGAAGGCGGTGCCGGCGGCGGCGACGAGCAGGGGGGCAAGGGTGAGTAGGGTTCCGTCGAGCAGGGCGTGCCACCCGTCGCCGTGGATCAACGCATCGTCGGCGTCGATGGCGGAGCGACGCAGGACCACGAGCGTCAGGACCATGAGGCCGACGCGGGTGGCGACGGTGAGGGTGAGGTGAAGGCCGTTGCCGGCGAGGAGGGAGGAGGGGCGGAGGCCCAGCCGGCGCTGACGCTCCCAGACCCCAAGCTGCGACACGACCGTCAGCAGGGCGTCGCTCATCGTCAGCCACAGCGTGGAGCTTTCCCGAGCAACGCACTAAGAGCCTATTCGAATAAATCCGCCTGCTGGTGGACGATGAGTGCGCAGGCCAGGTGGAGACATGCCAGATAGTTTTCCGCCTTCTTGCACCAGCGGGTCAGGATCGAGCGGTAGCGGTTGAGCCAACTGTGATCCCGCTCAACCACCCAGCGTCGGGCTCGGGAGTCGGGGTGACGTTTCAGGTCGTCGGCCTCCTCGCCCCGGCTGCGGATGTGCGCTTCCAGGCCCAGGTCTTCGAGAAACTCCCGCACCGCCGCGGCGTCGTAGCCCTTGTCCAGGCACACGCCGTAGGTCTGACCACGCGTCGGCGGCGGGCACTCGACTACGAGCGACTGCAGCGTCGGCTCCAGCAGCTTCACGTCGTGGCGGTTGGCCCCGTCGATCGTCACCGCCAGCGGGATGCCTTTGCCCTCACACAGCACCGACCGCATGACGCCGCGTTTGCCGCGATCCGTGGGGTTGGGGCCGGTTTTTTTCCCCGCCCAAGGGGGCCTTGTTCATCGCCCCGTCCACCGACAGCCATGACCGGTCCAGGCCCTTGAGTCCGTCGTACTCCAGCAGGCCCGCTTGCCAGAACTTCAGGAACACGCCCTCACGCACCCAGCGTTGGAAGCGGTCGTGGGCGGTCGAGCCGGGGCAGATGCCTGTGGCACGAAGCGCGTTCCACTGGCAGCCGGTCCGCAGCCGGAAGAAGATCGCGTCCAAACAGTCGCGGTCCAACGCCGGCGGCCGGCCGCCGCCGAACTTGTGCGTGTTGACCCGCGGCGGGATCAACACCTCGAACTTCTTCCACACCTCATCAAGGAGTCGAAACACCCCACTCATTGCCGAACGAGTCATCGCGAGCCTCCTTGCTCGTAGCATCATCGCCAAGGAAACTGTACGCCGCTAGATGGTTATCCGGATAGGCTCTTAGCATGTGACTGCAGAATTGTGACAATGGCGGATTGTGGAGCATCGCGTGAACCAGACTGTCGGTGGATCCGCTACTGCTCGTGGTATATGGTTTCAGGCTCTCTACGTGCTGCTTCAGGCGGCGGAGGCGCGGGTACACCGGACAGGTGACGAGGGGGACACGTCGCCCGCAAATTTGCAGATCGTTCTGGAGCCGCACGGTGGCGATGCTAGATTCGAGATGCCGACAAGCCGGCGCGTGGTGCAGCTGAAATCACGGGTGCGCGGTGAGCCGTGGTCACTCAAGGAACTGGTTGAAGAGGTTCTGCCCGACCTCTACCGGGCGGTTGATCTGGCAGATGAGCAGATCACCTACGAATTCGTGACCGAGGGTCGACTGGGCGAATGGTCATCGGTGAAAGACTTCTTTGGGACCCTTAGAAAGCGGGCAGCCGATGCGGGCGGAATTGATCAGGCTCATAAGGCACTTGATCAAACCGAGCCGCTGGTCTTCGGGGGGAGCGGCGGCGATTTCTGGAAAGGAGGTACGACCGAGCGTGGCGTGTTTGACCGTATTGTAAACGAGCTGCGCGGGCCGGCCCCGGCGGCGGGACGGCCCGACCGTCGGGACCCGTGGGACCTTGCTGTCCGCAAGGCGTGGCAACTGCTCGCTCGGTTCAAGTTCGACGGCGGCTGGTCGCCGGAACTGGTGCGGGCGGCGGTGGAACGTTCCCTGCTGCCCGTTGTGGAGGCAAGGGAGAAGGTGCCGCAGTTGAGTTGGGCGATGACCGGCTGGCTCATCGACCGCAGCGGCGAGAACGAGACATGTATCACCCCAGAGGAGTTGTTGGCGGAGCACGGCTTGGGTCAAGCTGTTTCGGTCGCTAATCGTCTGGCGCTGGAGCGGCGATGCAGCGACAGTTTACGGGTTCGGCTCGACAGGCTTGGCTACCGCCCCGGGTGGGACATGCGGCGGAGCGAAGCGTCAACCATTCAAGCTCCGCTGACGGCGATTACCGGCGAGAGCGGCATGGGCAAGTCCTGGGGGATCTATGCAGCGGCCGACGCCGCCCGCACTCCCGCGGTTGTATTGATCGAGTCGAGCGGCGATGCAAACAGAGACCTTGAAAAAGCTGCAAGCAAGCTTTGGCAGGAGGCGTTAGGGCGGGACGAGCCAAAACCGCTGAGCAACATTGCTCAGCATCTTGCGGAGGTGCTCGACCCCGCCCGCGGCGATCCGTGGCTTACGCTGTTCATTGACCAACTCAATGACGTCGATGCCACGAACGGCCTGCTTGCGGAGCCGCTTGATCGTTGGGGCATCCGCCTGGTGCTGGGCTGCGAGCCGCATGTAGCGGAGCGGCTCAAGCAGCACGGTCGGCAACATCCCGATTACGTCGAGGTACGGGAGTTGAAGCCGTTGCGGCTTACACAGACACAGGATTACCTGGCGATCCGCCTTGGCGACGGGGCAGTGGCTGTGCCTAACGATATTCAGGATGTGCTGCGTAAGCCGCAGATGACGGCGATCTACTGCGACATCGTTGAGGACTTGCGTCATGTTGAAGGACCGGCTGACGCGTGGCGGCCGGAAAATGAGTACGAGCTTTTGGATCGGTTCTGGGATGTGCTTGGCCCACAAGGCCGGAACGCTCATCACCCTCACGATGAGCGGCGGCTTCGGCGGCTGGCGGGAGCGGTCTTAGACGGCGACGCCTATCCGTGGAGTATCGAAAGCCTCGATGCGGAGGGGGTGGATGATCCCGCCATTATGCGGCTTGTACGCCTGGGCTGGCTGCGCCAGACCGTCGACGGCACGGGCTTTGAGGCGCCGCACGGAAGGCTGCTCAATTTCGCAGCGGCGCAAGCGCTGGTGGCCCGTTGCCGTGAGGGAGCAGCAGACGCCATGGCGGTGGCCGATGCAATCGGAGCGCGGGAGCACCGTGCCGACCGTCGGCGGCTCGGCTACCTCGCCATGGATTGGTTCCACCTGGCGCTAAACGATTCGCATGTCCGTCCGATGGCATCGGCTGTACTGACCGTGTTGCAGGACGATAAGCACCGCTACCGTTTTGACTTCCTCTACGAGAAGCTGCTGCCGACGCTGGGCAAGCGGGTGGTGCCGCTGCTGGCGGAGCGGCTCGCCGCGGTCGCTCGGAGCGGTCTCTGGTGGCAGGTCCCCGCTGTCATCACCGGGCTGGCGACGCGTCCGGCAACGGAGTTGCGGGAGCTGACCAGGAACCTGTTTGCCGACGACCGACCGTTGATGCGGCGGGCGGGACTGCTGCTGCTGACGCGGCGGCCGAGCGTGGAGGTTTTGGATGCCGCGTGGCGATTGCACCGGGAGATGCAGGCTGAGCCGCTCCGTTTCGTTGACATGCCAAAAGATCACACGCGGGTGGCAGCCGGTCAGCTCTACCGTAGTTCCTTCGACGCGCTGGCCGCGGCGGTTCGGCTGTCACCGCGTTGGCTTGTCAATGCGGTTCAGGCGGCAGAGGCCGATGTGGACCCGGTGGCGGACCTGGCGTATCTGGCGGCGGGGCTGGACGACGGAGGGGCGGTGTGGCGGGAGATCAAGGCGGCACTGTTTGCGAAGGTGCCAGCCGATAAGGCGCGCTCGCTCGCGCTGAACATCGGCAATTGGCGGGATGAGGACGAGGCGTGGCGGCTGGAAGAATGGGCGGAGCTGGAGCATGGTGCCGATCCCGACCTTGCTGCGCCGGCAGCGGTGCGGGCGCTGGCGAGGATCGATCCCGCGCGAGCGGCAGGTCTGCTACGGCACCTCCCCGAGCCGGAGTTGTATATGTCTCGCGGCTGGTTCCTGCCCCGCCTGTTCCTGCTGGCGGGCGATACGGCTCGAACGGTGCTGCACGAGCGGATTGCCTCTGCAGAGAACCCGCTGCACGCGATCCTCGTGTATCAGGGCAGCGAAAACGAGCTGGACGCGCGGACACTGGACCTGTTACTGGACCGGTTGGACGAGCGGCTGGCTCGCCTGCAGGCGGAAAAGCTTGAAGCCAGCAGCGATCCGCTGTTCCGGGTGTTCGAGCTGCTAGCGCAGGCAAGTCGGGCGGAGCTGCTGGAAGTATTCCGCAAGCGGCGGAGCAGCGGACTGGAGGTGCGGATCGCTTGGTACCTAACCGAGGTCGTCGGTCCGCAGCGGGGCCCCAGCCGATCGGGGCTCTCCCGTGATCCGGCGCTGGCGGTGTTGCTGCGGATGAATGGCGAGCGCTACAACGGGGTGCTGCGTCGCTACCTGGCGGACGCGGATCCATGGGCGAAGCTAGACGCGATCGACCACCTGAAGCTGTTTTGCGACTCGACGTCGGCATCAAAGCTGGAGGAAGTGGGCGTAAGCGACGAGCTTTGGGAGAGCGAGCAGGTACCGCTGCTGCAGTACCAGGCGGCTCAAGTTCTGGCCGGGCATGACCGATCTGCCGAATTGCTGCGGGTGCTCCGTGTGCTGGGGTTGAAGATGCCGGCAGACATCCCCCAGTGGGTGCCGGAGCCGTTTGCCCCGCCGCGTGAACTGCTGAACGAAGCACTCGATGTAGTGCGGCAGCGGCATCGAGAGGGATTGGTCGGGTCGCTGATGTTCCTCGCTCTGGCCGGGGACGGGAGGCTCGTCGAGCAGGCGGTGGCCCTGCTGCGTGAAGCCGAGAGCGATGACTTGGTGACCGCGGCGTTGTGGGCGCTGAGCCTGTTCGCTGACGATAGTGCAACACGAGCCGAGGAAAGCAAGTGTATTTCGCCTTACCTGCAGGACCCGAAGCAAGAGCGGCTGGCGATCCGGGTGTTGGCGCAGCAGGGCGAGGAAGGCGCAGCAGTGCTGCTTAAACGGCTTGGAGAGCAGTGGGATATATCGGTGGCGCTGTGGCTTGCGGGACGCGACGACACGGCGCAAGAAGCAGTTGACGTGATCGTCGGTCGGCTGGCCGAGGAACAGAGCCGTCACCCGTTCCTCTATTTCGAGAGCGGGCTTGATCATCTTCTTCGCGCAGAGGAGCAAGTGCTGCGGCGGGTGCTTGAGCGAGCAGGGCCGCCGCTGCATGAACGTTTGCGGGAGATGGCGACAGCGGACGAGGGCCCCGTCCGGACCGCCGGGCAGAAGCGGGACGCTATCCGCGGCCTGTCGTTGGTCGATCCTGACGCCGGTCGCTTGGCCGCCGATCGGGCGTTGAGCGATCCGGCTGCGAAGGACCGATGCCTCTACCCGCCGCTCCTTTACAAAATAGATCCCGACGCGGCCCGGAAGCTGTTTTCGCAGCTGGCGGCTCGCGACGATGAGAACGCCGCGGTGATCTGGACGATGGCGTACGTGTTCGACCCGGAAGTGGAAGCTTCGTGGCTACAGGCGCTGCTGGCGTCTCCTGATGCCGCGGATCGTCTTGGGGCTGTCGCCTGGCTGCCGGGCCCTGCGGCAAGCTCCCCACGGTGCACAAGGCGCTCCGGCGGGCATTGGAAGACCCCTCCCCGGCGGTAGCCGACGCCGCGGAAGCAAGTCTGCGGCACGTCAAACCTCTGCAAAACGTTACCGAGCTAATCGGACTGCTTGCTGATGACCCCGATCTGGACTTAGCCGCGGCGGTGGTCGATGCCGTACTCCGCTCCGGCAACGCAGGCTTCGAGGACACACCAGAGCCGCCATGGGTGCGGGAGGTCGGCCGCAGTGAGCCGCTCGCTCGCTACCCCGCCCTAGCCCACGTCTTCGGTGAGCGGGTGCGGAAAGCTCGCGAGAAGGCATCACGTGACCTCCGGTAGATAAAATCGCGACAGCTTGACCGACCCTGCCTATCCAACATTATAACTCGAGAGGCGACGAGAGAAGCTTTATCGCGGGTCATTCTGTCGTCAAGAGCAGTCACGCTGCGTTCGGTGCGGTAGACCCACCATCTTTCAAGCCCGACGATTGTTGCACTGTTGATGGTCGCTCTACTCCAGACGCCTGATCGGGTCACCCCTGTGAGTCAGCCCGCGTCTTCCCTTGCGTTGACTTCCGAGTATCACCAGGTCCGAACCCTGATTTTGACGGTGCGCTTGAGCCCTTGATCGATACACCACCCTCACCCGTCTCCATAGAGGGCCGGCTGGAAGTCGACGAAGGTCTGGTGAATGGCAGAGACCCCGCCCAGGTCGGCGAACGCCGCGGCGGCGTCGGCGTTCCCGCCGTACTGCAACTGCAACAGGTGCGGGAGCTTCTCGAGGCTCAACTCGTCCACCCCGTCCTCCACATAGTGATTCAGCACGAAGCGGACGAACGCCTGCTGGGTCGTATCGAGGCCCTCGAGGATCGTCTCCAGGCGCGCCCCGACACGGTCCGCCCGCGTCGTCGTCGGGATGGTAAAAGCGATGTATGCCAACACGTCGTAGATGTCGCTTGCCTCCGCCCGGGCCAGCTTCATCACCTCCCCGATCTCGCGGGCTCCGTACCCCCGCTCGACCAGGCCCTCGAGCAGCGCCTTGCGGGTGTTGGGGTGGCTCCACAGCCGCCGCAGCTCCTCCTCCGACCCGAAGAGAGACGGCAGGTCCTCAAACATCGTCGCCAGGAACTCCGCCGCCGACCGCGGTGCCCCGTCGGGGCTGTAGAAGTGCGTCGACACCATCGCGTCGATCAGCAGCTCCTTCCCCGGGGCCAGCGTCACGCTGATCATCTCGGGCTTCGGCTCGCCCTCACCGCCCGGCCCTGTCCGCTCGCCTTCTTCCGCTTCAGGCCCGCCCGCCGGATCGTCGGGCGTGTCGCAGTCTTCCGCTTCGGCTTCCGTCCCGCCCTCTTCCACCAACAACACCTCCTCCGGCTCGCCGTCCCACTGCTCGTCGTGAAAATGGCCGTGCGCTCTCACGAAGTCGTGCAGCGTGAAGTAGTACTTCCCGTCCATCAGCCGCGTCCCCCGCCCCAGGATCTGCTTGAACTCGATCATCGAGTTGACCGGCCTCAACAGCACGATGTGGCGGACCCCCAGCGCGTCCACCCCCGTCGACAGCTTGCGGCTGGTCGTTAGGACCGTCGGTATCGTCTTCTCGTTGTCCTGGAAAGTCAGCAGGTGCCCGTTGCCCACCTCGCCCTCCTGCGACGTGACCCGGCAGCAGTAGTCCAGGCTCGTCACACCCGCAGGCTTGCGCTGGTTGATCAGGTCGCGGACCCGCAGCGCGTGGTCCTCGGTCGCACAGAACACGATGGCTTTTTCACCCGGCGGCAGCGCGTCCATGAACAATTCCACCCGCTTCTTTTCCCTCGCCGCAATCTGGATCGACCGGTTAAATTGCGCCTCAGTGTAGGTCTTGTCGCGGTCGATCTCGCCGGCGTCGACGGTGTCGTCGCCGACGTAGCGGTACTCGTCGAGGGTGGTCTGCACCTGGCGGACGCGGAATGGTGTGAGGAAGCCGTCGTTGATCCCCTGCCGCAGCGAGTAGGTGTATACCGGCTCGCCGAAATAGGCGTAGGTGTCGGCGTTGCCGTTCGGCCCGATGCCGCGCTTGGGCGTCGCGGTGAGGCCGAGCTGCACCGCCGGGGAGAAGTAGTCCAGGATGCCGCGCCACGTCGACTCGCTGTTGGCCCCGCCGCGGTGGCACTCGTCGATGATGATGAGGTCGAAAAAGTCCGGCGGCAGGCCGTGGAACGCGAAGCTGGGCGGCGCGGCATCGTCCAGCCCCGCCCCCGCCTCGTCATCCTCAGAGCCGCCTTGCAAACCGCCCGGGGCACTTGCGGGGGCGGCGGTCATAAAGGTCTGGAAGATGGTGAAGAACACGCTGCCGTTGGTCGGGATGCCGCCCTGCTTCGCGATCGCCTTCGGGTCGATCCGCACCAGGGCCGCCTCCTCGAACGCACCAAACGCCTTGAACTTGTTTATCGCCTGGGATGCCAGCACGTTGCGGTCGGCCAGGAACAGCACCCGCGGCCGCCCCGTCTCCGCCGCCGGGTCCCCCCGGTTCGCCAGGCTCCACCGCGCCTCGAACAGCTTCCACACGATCTGGAACGCCACCGCCGTCTTGCCCGTCCCCGTCGCCATCGTCAGGAGCACACGGTCCCGGCCCCCGGCGATGGCGTCGAGCGTGGCCGTCACCGCGTTGTGCTGGTAGTACCGCGGTCCCCAGCCGCCCCCCTCGTTCAGCGGCGTCCGCCCGAACGCCTCCCGCCAGCGGTTGACCAGACTTGCCTCACCGAACGCCCGCTCCCACATCGCCTCCGGTCCGGGGTACACCGCCGGCGACACCGGCCCCTCCTCTCCGCTGCGGCGATCCACCGCGTACAGTTCGTCCCCGTTGGTGCAGTACGCAAACGGCGTCCGCAGCCGCTCCGCGTAGTCCTTCGCCTGCGCGAGGCCCAGCGTCACCGCCGACCCCCGCTTCTTCGCCTCCACCACCGCTAGCTTCCGGTCGCGGTACGTCAGCACATAGTCCGCCACCGTCTCGGCCTCGGTGACGTAGATGTCCGCGTTGCCGCCGCCGATGATCCGCCCCGGGGCGATGACCTCCTCCCGCACCCGCGACCCCGGCACCACCCCCCAACCCGCCGCCTTCAGCGCCGGATAAATTAACTGGCTCCGCGTCTCCGCCTCGTTCACTTAAGCTCCCGATACCGGTCCAGCACCACCGTGAGGAGATCATCGGTGAACAGGCGCTGCTTGTGTTCCGCTGCCCCGTCACCGGCTGGCCAACGAGCGATACCCCGCCGAACTTCTGACAGCGATGGCTCAACCTGCTCTTCATCAAGCAGCCAACCTACCGTTGCCAACGCTTCCATGCCCAAGGGTGACTCGAAGCCGTCAATAGACGCATCCGCTACCTCCACCGCGTCAACAAAAGGCAGCCGCCGCGCCCCTCGGAAAAACTGCCGCAACCTTTCCGCGTGGGTTGGAGCGAAGCGGATCGTATCAGTCGGCGAGGCGCCCGCCAGACGTTTGTCGCAATGCAGATAGCTGCCATCGAGCGAATCGAGCAGGTGCCGCAGCGCATCGGCATAAGGGCCGTAACGGTTGGCCTCAAACCTCAGCTTGAGCGGGTCAGACATACCCAGCCGATCGATCGTGCGGTTGAGGACCCATGCCAGCTTCTGCACCTCAAGGATCGAACAGTCCAGGCCCAGCACCTCGTAGCGTCGGATCATCCCTGCAACCATGGCGCGCGCCGGGGTCAGCTTCTCCACCCCCGTGGTCTTGCTTACATTGTGGTACGCCCGCGTCGGCTCGAACACCAGCACGTCCACCCCGTCAAGATCGCCCAGGTGCCGCTCGATGAGCGGCCGAACGTCGGACCAGTCCAGCCTGCCGTTGCCCGCCCCAAGGGGCGGGATCGCGATCGATGTGATCCCGCGATCGATCAGCACACGGCGAAGGTCGGCCAACCCCTCGTCGATCCACTTCAACCGCGAGGGCGCACGCCAGTGCCGCTTCGTCGCGAAGTGGATCACCCACCGTGGGCCCTGAAGCTCACCGGTCGGCGTAACGAACATCCGGCCCGTCTGCACTTCCTGCCGATCACACGCGTCCTTATACACCCGGAACGCCTCAGGAAACCGCTCCTTGAACATCAAGGCGATCCCCTTGCCCATGACCCCCACGGTATTGACCGTGTTGACCAGCGCCTCGGCATCGGCGGACAGCAGGTTGCCCGTGGTGTGGCGGATCATCGATCATCCTTCGACCTCGATCAAACGCTCAATCTTCGCCGACAACCCCGCCCGCCGCAACTTGTAGCGATTTGTTGAGGTGATCGAAAAGCTCGGGACGCCGACGCTGCATCTGGCTGCGCTTCAAGTGCAGGTTAATGGCCTCGATGACTTCAGCTTCCCGGCTTTCCTCGGGACGGATGAGCTGGTTCTCGGCCAACCAGTAGCTGACGGCGCACCAGGCATAAAGCGGCTTCTCATCTGAAAGAAAACAGTACGGCGGAGGGAAGCCGCCTGGCCCCCGGTCGCCCTTGATGTACTGCGAGATCAGCTGACGGCTCTTGTCGATCCGACGCGCGATGTCGGCCGCACTCACCAGGTCACATGCATTGACGCGGATCACCTCGGCCCCCAACCCCGCGCGGTGTACGTCCCCGATCGCCGTCACCAGCGCATCTTCAAGGGACGACGCCGATCGACTGAACTCCACAAACAACAATCCGTACCGGAGCGTCAGCGTCGCATCGTCGCAACCCGACTCGTGAAATGCGTCCATCGCTGAATCATCCAGATCAGCGACGCCCCGCACGATCAACGCGAAATCGTACTCGCGGTGGCAAGGTTGGGTGTTGGTGTTCGTCTCATCCATGGCTGCACGTCCCGATCCATTTTCGTTACCCGCGACATCCGTGTCGTTAGGGTGAGTCATCGGCCGCCGGGCCATGTGGGCAGGAATCCACGGAACTGCGTAGATGCCGAGCGTGGTTCTCGGGATTGCGGGGCGTCAACGAGACCCCGACTTTGCAGCCGGTCCGATCGGCCTGCGGACAGTAAAGGTAACCCCACGCATGACCTTTCTTAGACGCCAAAACACGCCACCCGAGGCTTTCGGCGTACTGAACCGCCTTTTCGATCTCCTTGTGCGGGTGCCGACTTCAATTCTTTGCCATCCTAGGGTCTCCTGTTGACGAATGTCAACACCCCCCCGTTTCGCAGGCTCGTGATGACCGCCACCACGCCAAGAGGACAGATACGCTGCGGAGACTCATCATACAAGATTTGGTGGCCGCCAAATATCTGCAACGCGATATGTAGACCTGAAGTCGCCGCGGAAAGCGCGGCGGAGCACTTTTTACGAACAGGTCGAGCACTAGTCGCTGAGTCCTTATCATGTGATTCATGCCACTGCCCACGACTTCAGCCTACGTCTTGAACGCCTGATGAAGCGTTGAATGCTTGATTTCTTGAAGCAGGTCCAGCTTTCGCCGGGTGTGGGCGGTGGCGGTGGTGAGGCCGGCGAAGGCGGTGTCCAGCACCGCCACGATCCGCCGCTGCTCCGCCAGCGGCGGGAGGGGGATTGCTACCGATTTAACCTTTGTCGACGACAACTCCTTAAACGTGGCACCCGTTCCAAGGTCGTTGAGCAAATTGACACTGCTGTAGAGGAAGTAGTAAAGATACTTCTGTTCAATGCAAGCTCGCGGGACGAGCCCTTTGCATCCCTGATTGAACGCCATCGGGACTTCGTTCATCACCAGATGACCGATCGGTGCACGGGATGACATGATGACGGAGTCGCTGGGAATCAGCTTGGCAGACGATGATTTAAGGCCGTCGTCGGTCAGAGCTCGCTGGGTTTCGCTGATGAATGGCGAATCTCGGTTGCCCATTTCAGCGGGAGTCACCCACGGATGGCGTCCGCCCCAGAACGCTGCGACCGAGGTCTTCGGCGTACCGCCGTTCACAATCTTGCAAGCCTCACCAAGCGTCGAGAGGTGCCAATCAGCCGGTAGGTCTGTCAAAGCATCCCCCCGATCTCCTCGAGGATCGCGGCGGTCTCGGCGTCGAGTTGCTTGATCTCCTCGATGATGGCGGCGGGGTCGCGGTGGGGGGCGGCTTCGGGGGCGTTGGGGTTCTTGACGCTCAGGTCGTGGCCCGCGGAGGCGTCGACGGCGGCGATGTTCACGGTCCACGAACGGTCCGAGTCGGCGCGGGTCTTCTGCAGGGTGACGAACTCGGCCAGGTCATCGTCGTTGAGCGGGCTGGTCTTGCCCAGCGTGCGGCCGGGGTCGAGCTGGTAGTACCAGATGCTCCGCGTCGGCTCGCCCTTCTTGAAGAACAGGACGACGGTCTTGACCCCCGCGCCCTGGAACGTGCCGGAGGGGCAGTCGAGGACGGTGGAGAGGTCGCAGTCGGTCAGGAGCTGTTGGCGGAGGGTGCGGGCGGCGAGGTCGGCGTTGCTGAGGAAGGTGTTCTTGATGACGATGGCGGCCCGGCCGCCGGGCTTGAGCCGCTTGATGAAGTGCTGGAGGAAGAGGAACGCAGTCTCGCCGGTCTTGACGGGGTAGGGTTCCTGGATCTCGCGGCGTTCCTTGCCGCCGAAAGGGGGGTTGGCGAGGATGAGGTCGAACTGGTCCTTGGCCTGGACCTGGGCGGGGTTCTCGGCGAGGGTGTTGGTGTGGAGGATGTTGGGTGCCTCCACGCCGTGCAGGATCAGGTTCATGACGCCGATGACGTAGGCGAGCGACTTTTTCTCCTTGCCGTAGAGCGTCGAGGTCTGGATGGTCTTGAGCTGATCGGTGGAGAGCTTCTGCCGGTTGCGGGTGAGGTGGTCGTAGGCCTCGCAGAGGAAGCCGGCGGAGCCGCAGGCGGGGTCGTAGATGGTTTGGCCGGGCTTGGGGTCGAGGACGCGGATCATGGCGCGGATGAGGGGGCGGGGGGTGTAGTACTCCCCGCCGTTGCGGCCGGCGTTGCCCATGTTGCGGATCTTGGCCTCGTAGAGCTCGGACAGCTCGTGCTTTTGTTTTTGGGAGTTGAACGCGAGCTGGTCGACGTGGTCGATGACGTCGCGGAGGGTGTAGCCGGACTGGAGCCGATTGCTGATCTCGCTGAAGATTTCGCCGATCTTGTACTCGATGGTGTCGGGGAAAGGGGCGGCCTGCTTGAAGCCGCGGAGGTAGGGGAAGAGCCGGTCGTTGACGAAGTCGAGCAGGTCGGAGCCGGTGGGGGCGTGGGCGTGATCGGGCTCGCCGGAGTCGAGCCTGGGGGCGGCCCAGGTGTGCCACCGGTAGGCGGGGTCGAGGATCGGGGTGTGGGGCCGGCCGCGGAGCTGGGCGTCGAGGCGTCGGCTGTCCTCGAGCCCGTCGAGGTACTTGAGGAACAGGAGCCACGAGGCCTGCTCGGTGTAGTCGAGCTCGGAGGTGCAGCCGGCGTCCTTCCAGAGCGCATCGTCGATGTTTTTGAAGGCCTGTTGGAACATATGGGGAGATGCCTTGGCGGCGAGGGTCAGTCGAGGTAAGGCTGGGCGGCGGCAAGCACCTTGAGGTCGCGTTCCCGGCCGACGATGGAGGTGGTTTGATTGATGCGATCCACCGCTTCTGCGTAGGTGAACCAGCCGACGGCGGCGGTCTCGGCGTCATAGGGGACCGGATCGGCGTCCGGGTCGACGAGCTCCATGAGGTAGAAGCGGGTGTTGGAGGTGTCGCCGCGGAAGGTGCCCAGGCCCATCGCGGGATTGTCCTGGAAGTCGGGCGAAAGGCGGACGCGGTAGCCGGTCTCTTCGAGGGTCTCGCGGATGGCGGCGGCTTCGGGGGTCTCGCTCGGATCGGGCCGGCCCTTGGGGAACGTCCAGTGGTAGCCGCCGAAGTGGCTGGAGGGCTCGCGGAGCAGGACCCGGCGGCCTTGGATCACGACTCCGCCGAAGGTTTTGGGCTGCCGGGCCTTCTGCTTTAGCGCGTCCGCGGCTCGTTGTATGGCGATCTTCGACTTCGTCTTAGGTTTGCTCTTTGGTGATGGGGGCATGGCCGAATGGTCTTCGTCGCTGATACTCAGGAGGTCGGACCAGACGTGGCCGTAGGTGTGGGCGCGGGCGTGGCCCTGGGTGTGAGCGACGCGGGACTTGAAATTGGAGTAGGTAAGGGTCGCGGTGAGCTTGACGAGGGTATCGGCCCACTGCGTCCGGTCGACTCGGGCGCGACAGGGGTAGTCGGTGCCGCCGCCGTCAATGATCTCGAGTTCGGGCAGGTAGTGCTCGCGGAGGTTCTCGAGGTCGTGGCGGTGGCGGGCCCGCAGCGTCGGGCGGTTCGCCGCGGCGTCGCCGGGTTTCGCGACGACGCTGAAGAAGCCGATCTCGGTCATGATCCACATGGGAAAGGCTCCGGAAGGGCGGACGGAAAAGCCAAGTGTATCGAAACGGTTTCGTGCACCGGCCAACGGTACGCGACGCGGGTGTTCACACCCGGGTGCAGGACGTCGCCATTGAGTCGATCGCCAGGCAACCGCGCCCGGGCTAAATGCGCGGCCTGAAGATCCAGACGGCTTGACTCATCCCCACTTCTCCTGCCGCCTTGACTTGCCCCGCCAAAAATAAGCCCGGCGCGGTGTGATCGGGCCGGGTCGGCCGACTCGGGGTTACACTTGAAAGGAGTCAGCCATGAGTCGCAAGAACGCGATGCTTTGGGTGGTGTCGGTCTGCTCGAACAGTTTATGCAAGCGTCAGGTGTTGACGCTGAGCGTGCTGGTGGCTGCGAGCCTCTGGGCGATGCGGCTGTCGCTGGCGGGGATCGGTCGAGAGATGGCTGCGTCGGACGACGCAGCGGCCAAGCACGGCATCAAGCCGGTGTATCGCTTCCTCCGCAACGAGCGGGTCGAACCCGTTTAGGTGATGCCGGCGGTCATGAGTCGGCTCTTGCGTCGCCGGCTGCGTTGGCACGGCAAGCGGCCCGGGCGAGGTTGGGGGGCGCGGCGGCTCTTGGTGAGCTTCGACTGGACGGAGGTCCGCCGGTTCCACGCTCATGGCGGCCCCCGGAAACGATCGGGGACAATGGCAGGGCGTTGCCGCTTCCGGGGGTGCTGGTAGAGTTACGCGGACAAGGTGCAGGGCAAGAGCCAGAACGCGTTGGAGGAGGCGATGCTGTTGAAGCTCAAGGCCACGCTGCCGCCGGGCGTCGGGGTGGTGATCCTCGCCGACCGCGGCTTCGGGCGCACGTCGCTGATTACGCACTGCCAACGCCTCAAACTCGACTACCTCATCCGCATCCCCGCGAAGGTGCACGTGCACGGCGAGCGTTGGCACGGCCGGCTGGACCTTTAGCCGCTCATACGCGGGCAGTGCCACGGCTCCAAGGACGCGGCCTACCGCAGCGACGGCGAGGTCACCCCGAACCTGATCGTGCATTGGAAGAAGGGCCTGCCCAAGGCCAAGGACCAGCCGTGGTACCTGGCCACGAGCCTGCCGCCGGGCGAGAAGGCCCAGAACGTGAAGCTCTGCGAGTTGTACAAGCTGCGCTTCGACATCGAGGAGCTGTTCCGCGACGCGAAGAACGAGCACCTGGGCTGGTCATTTGGCAAGACGCAGGTGAGCCGGGCCGACCGGCTGGACCGGCTGATCCTGATCGCGGCGTTGGCGTACGTGCTGCTGACGGCGTTGGACCTGTGGTGCCGCGAGCACCTCGACCCGCGGCGGTGGTGCACCAACAAACGCAAGAAAGAACTGAGCGCCTTCGCCACCGCCCGCGTCATGCGCGGCCGCGTCAGAAAACGCTGGCGGCCGATGGTCAACCTCCTCCTCGGCTCACTCGCCACGCCGGAGGAAAAGTGGGGATGAGTCAGACGGTGCTTAACACCCTCCGCACCGCCCTCGCGAGCGCAGCCGCAGAGTATTGGGACGATGACGCCTTCGTGGGGCTGAAGGGGCCGCTTCGTCTGCTGCTCGTGAGTGTGGCCCACCTGCGTCGATACGCTCGGTACATCCGTCGCGTTGGGGAGCACACTCGCGGGCTCCGCGAAGCGGTGCTTAAGGCGAAGGACCTGGCCGACCTGCTCGCCGCCGACCCGCCCGACCGTTGCCGCGCCATGCACGCACGCCACGGGGCCTGGCGCATCGAGGTCGAGGCACACATTCCAAGTGCAATCTCAACGCGGTGCCCCGCAGCGCGGCTCCGGCGAGACCCCGCCGAGGTATGACTCGTCCGCGGCAAACCGCCGTACCGGGACATCGGGTCAAACCCCCGCGGGATCGGCCGCGGGGACCGAGGCGGAGCCGTGCGGGGCACGCTCGGCCTGCTCCGCGAAATCGGCGGGCTTCGCGTCGTCGGCGTTGCGGTGGCCGATGACGCGACCGTCGTCATTCAGGTCGCGCTCCAGCGTCTCGAGCCTGCGGAAGAGGCGGATCAAATCGCGGATGCCGCCCCAGGTGAACCAGACGCTGGTGATGACGCCCACCAGCAGCCCGAACCCGATGCCGTTGATCCAGAAGTACGCCGCCCACCACTCCTCGGGCCAGGGGGCGATCAGGTTCCATACGGTGACGACGAGCCAGACGCCGAAGAAGAACGCGCTCCAGGCGGTGACGAAGCCCGCCAGCCAGCGGTCGCCGCGGGTGAAGGCCTTGTCGAGCCCCATGAGGGCTTTGAAGGAACGGGGCGGGTGGGGGACCGTGTCGTCGGGCCGGGCGTAGGGGCCCCGGTGGAGCATGCGGTCCATGTTGAAGGGCCGGCGGCAGGTGAGCAGGGAGACGCCGACGAAGGCGACGATGGCCGAGCACATGGCGATCATCCACATCCATTGGCCGTTGAGCGGGAAGTCGTCGGTGTGGGCCGCGAGCCAGGCGGACTGCCCGCCGAGGTTGGCGAAGACCGCCACGGCGTTGACCCAGTAGTGCTCGAGCAGAAACCCTGCGGCGGCGATGAGCGAGCCGACGACCATCGCCGCCCAAGCCCCGGCCGCAGTAGCGCGTTTCCAATAGAGCCCGCCGATGATGACCGACCCCGCCCCGCCCAGGTAGATGCTGCCGGTGAGGGCGAAGAACATGAAGATCTGCGTCGTCTGGTGGTACCGCCAACTGAAGAAGAAGGCGAAGGCGGCGATGAACACGATCGCCAGCCGCAGCGCCAGCAGCTGTTGTCGGGGCGTGAAGGGTTTGCCGCGCAGGGGCAAGACGATGTCCTGGACGAAGATCGTGCCCCACGAGTGCAGGTAGGTCGTATCGGTGGAGATCATGAGCATGATCATGACCGCTAGGAACGCGCCGACGACGCCGACGGGGAGGAATGAGGCGATGGCCATGGGCACGCGGACCTGGCCGGCGAGGGCCTCGTTGTCCATCCCGGCAAGCTCGGCGTTGACCCCCGCGGAGGCGGCGGCAAAGTCGGGGTGGTTGAGGTAGGTGTAGGCGGCCACGGCCAGGAGCATGAACATGACCGTCATCGCCCCGGCGCGCCAGGTGCCCAGCATCTTGCCCATCTTCGCCTCGTGGGCGTTGGCGGCCGCGGCGTTGTAGCCCGAGTTGCCCTGCCAGGCCATCAGCGTGTAAACACTTCCGAACACCCCGATCAGCACGAACGCCAGGTTGAAGTCCGTCAGCGCGTACGTGTCAAATGGGTTGAGCATCGACTGGCCCTCGGGCCGATCAAGCATCGCTGCGGACATCTGGTCCCAACTGAAGTACATGAGCACCGCCACCGCGATCACGATGTACAGCGCGTAGCTCATCAGTCCTTGCACGCAGTCGGTCACCATCGTGGTGAGTTGTCCGCCGGCGAGCACCAGCACCAGCGCGACGCAGAGGAAGACGAACATCACCGGCACGAAGGTCGGCACCTCGACGCCCAGCGGCGCAATGGTTTCAGGCAATCGGCAGTAGGCGACGAAGAAGCGGCCGGCGACGGCCGGGAAGATGCCGTAGTTGAGGATGCCCGCGGTCCACGCCAGCGCCCCGGCGAAGATGCGGAAGCGGCGGGAGTAGCGGACCTCGAAGAACTGGGCCAGCGTCATCGCCCGGGTTTCGCGGAAGCGGTAGATCACGAACCCGCTGAGCGTGACGATGAGCATGATGGGCGTGGCGATCTGGGCCCAGTGGTTGATGGCGAAGCCCGAGTGATACATGAACTCGAACATGCCGATGGCGGTGATCAGCCCCATCGCCGCCACGCCATCGGACACCGCGACGATGTACCGCCCCGCCACGCGGCCGCCGGTCATGAAGTCCGACACGCTGCGGACGTGACGGCGCGTGCGCAGCGCGATCACGGTGAGGACCGCGACCGGGACCGCGAGGATGAGCCAGTCGATCAGGTGCAAGGCAGGTATTTAAGAGTGGGATTAAAGAAGATGAGTAGCCGGTGACGCGAAACGTCCCGTTGGCTTGCCGCATCACCTGAGATGGCGGGACGCTCCGCGTCGCCCGCTACGCGATCAATCCGCCGGCTCGATCAGGCGATCGATCATCGTCGGCCTCGGATCGTCGGTTTGCGGGGGGATCGGTTCGACGGTGCGGCGGTGCGCCGCGTCACGCGCCGCCAGGCACGTCGCCGCCGACAGCAGCCCGTCGGCCATCGGCGTGAGGCTCGGCGCGCGGCCGAGCACCACGTCGAGGAAGTTCCGCGCCAAGTGGTGGTCGCCGCCGCCGTGACCGCCCTCGTCGTCGATGTGAATGTTCTCGACGCGCTCGCTGCGGTGGTCGGTGACGCGGATGGACTTCTCCACCCAGTCGAAGCGGGCCGTGGCGTCCTCACCGGTGATCGTCGCCCCGCGCGTCCCGGCCGAGCGGCGGGTCAGGAAGTTCTGGCTGTAGCAGGCGTGCACGCCGTCGTGGTACTGCACCAGCGCCGAGCCGGCGTCCTGGTTGAGCGTCGGCTCCCGCCAGACCTGCCGGCTGTGCATCGCGCTGACGAACAGCGGCACGGCCCCCGCCAGGCGGTGGATGTAGTCGAAGTCGTGCGTCGCCTTCTGCAGCCACAGCCCGCCGGTGAGCGTGCAGTCGACGTACCAGTTGTCGACGTATACCGCGCCGTAGCTGACGTTGTTGACCGCCTGGACCTGGTTGACCGTGCCCAGCCGGCCGCTGCGCACCATCGCGTGCACCGCCTCGAACAGCGGCGTGCGCGGCAGGGGGAACGACACGACCACCCGGTCGCGATCCACGGCCCCGAACGCCCCGCGGAGCGCGGCGAGCTGATCCCACGAGATGGCGACGGGCTTCTCGAGGAACAGCGGCACGCCGACGTCGAGCAGGCGGATGGCCAGGGGCGTGTGCAGGTGGCAGCGCGTACCGACAACGATGCCGTCGAGGTCGTCGCCCTTGCGAAGCAGCTGCTCGATGTCGTCGTAGAACCCGACGCGGCGGGCGGTGCGGAGCGTGTTGGTCTCGATGCGCTGCCGGGCGGCGGCCTCCCCGCCGGGGTCGACCACGACGGCGAGGCGGGCGTCGGCCTCGGCGTCGAGCATCAGCTTAGTCATCCACGCGGCCCGCTCGCCCAGCCCGACGACGCCGAGGCGGAGGCCGTCGCTTCGCTTCGCCGCCGCGGGCCGCGGGTCGGTGCAGATCGTGGTCATACAGAATCTCGTGAGAGGAACGGGGTCGGGGAAGCGCGGCCCGATCCGTCAGGATCGGGCCGCGTGAGCGGACAAGATCTCACTCCACCTTCGACGCTTCGCGGCGGGAGTCGGTCCCCTCTACGCGGGGCGGGGTGTCAGGCGCGACGCCGCCCCAGCAGCGCCAAACCTCCGAGCCCCAGCAGCGCCAGCGACGCGGGCTCGGGGACGGCGAGGGTGTAGGGCGTGCCGGCGCTGATGAAGTCGCCGCCGCCGTCGGTGCTGTAGAACGCGGGAGTGAATGACGCGTCCAAAACGGTCCCGCTGAAACCGCCGTCGCTCGCGTCGGTCTGGAACGTGGAGAGGGGGATGGCGATCTCTTGGCGTGAGGTGGGGACGTTGAACGGGCTCGCGGCGTAGCTGGTGGTGATTGCGCCTCCGCTGTTGAAGCTGCCGGCGGTCTGGGTGAAGGGGAAGTCGTTCTGGAAGCCGGTGTTGGACCCCACGACGTTGAGGCCAAAGATATTGAAGCCCGTGGTGATGTCGCTGTCGGTGTCGATGGCGGTGAAAGTGCCGCTACCGCCGTTAGGGTTGGGCGTGCCATTGAAGGTGAGCAGGGCGTAGAAGTTGGTCTCGTCGTTCGCGAGGCGGAGCTCGACGAAGTCGATCGGCACACCGTCGACCCCATCGGTCGCGGCGACGGGCACGGCGGCCCAGTCGGAGAAATCACCGTCGATGGTGATCTCGGCAAACGTGCCGGCGGAGGCGACTCCCGCGGGCAGGGCGAGTCCGAGGGCGGTAAGCAACACACGCGAAGGGGTCATGGGCGAATGCATCTCGACATCTCCAATGGAGGGGAAAGGGGTGCCGCGTCGGTCAACGTTCGACCAGCGTCGGCTGCAGAGTGATCTTGGTGTGGACGTGCGGGGTCGTGAGGTGGCGCCGCTCGGCCGAGGAGCGGGCCTGGGTGGCGGCTTGGTAGCCGAGCTCCTCGAATGGCATCGCCACCGCGGGGAGCGGCGGGTCGGACTGGTCGGCGAGCGTGTTGTCGATGCCCACGAAACCGATGTCACCGGGGACGGCGACGCCCGCTTCGATCGCGTGCGCCATCGCACCGAGCGCCTTGCCGTCGCTGGCGCCCACCACGCCGTCGATCTCGACGCCCGACGCCAGCAGGTCGCGCATCATCGACCGGCCCGCCTCGCTGTCGATGGCGTGGCCGCCCTCGCGGACCAGCGTCGGGTCGGCCGCCTGCCCCACCTCCGCCAGCGCCCGCTCGTAGCCGCTCCGCCGCGCGGCAAAGCCCCAGTAGTCGGCGGACGGGCCGTTGATCAGCGCCACCCGCTGGCGCCCCTCGTCCAGCAGGAACCGTGTCGCGAGGTAGCCGGCGTGCTCCTGGTCAATGCTGACACAGCTGCCGTTGTCCACCGGCTCGTTGATGGACCAAACGATCCAGCCGCGCTCCTCGAGCAGCAGGCCGAGCGTCGGGTTGAACGACGGCTCGATGATGAGCGCCACGCCGCGGGGCGCGGCCTCGATGAACTGCCGGGTCGCGGGGTCGACGGTGCCGGGCTCGGCCTCACGGACCGCCGAACCCTGGTACGCCGGCCCTAGCGCCTGCTGCACGCCGCGAAGGATGCGGAGCTGCACTTCACGCCCCGCACCGGTTAGCCGGGCGACCTGCCGGGAGAGGAACACGGTGAACGCCGGCGGCGCGGCCGGGTCCGCCCAGCCGCCGCCCGCCGTCACGTCCTTGAAAGGCGACACCCCACGCTCCGCCACAAACGTGCCCCGGCCCTGCTGCCGGTAAAGGAACCCCTCGGCGACGAGCTCCTGCAGCGCCCGCACGAGCGTCGGCCGGCTCACGTCGAAGCGCTCGAGCAGCTTCGCCTCTGACGGGAACGCTCCCCCCGCCGGGTACGTTCCCGACTCAATCTCCCGCACCAGCGACCGCTTTACACGTTCATATTTGGGGACTGCCGCGACGTTCATTGCCCCAGCATAACCTGACAAGTTAGCTTGTCAAGATGATCTCTCCTAACCCGCGAAGATCGTCAACTTGTCCTTATTCGGGAAATTTGTATTGACGAGTTAATAGTATTAGGGTACAACAGGTCGAGTCTGTCACGTTGGACCGTCCTTCTCTTCTGATCGGAGTGCTTCCATGCGGCGAATCTCCCCCCGGCCGATGCACGGCTTCACCCTCATCGAACTGCTGGTGGTGATCTCGATCATCGCCCTGCTGATCGGGATCCTGCTGCCGGCACTGTCCGCGGCGAGGGCCTCGGCACGCAGCGCCGTGTGCAAGAGCAACGAGCGGCAGATCGGGCTGACCCTCGCCCTCTATGCCACCGATTTCAAGGAGTACGTGCCCTACTCCTACGACGACAACGCCCCGATCCTCTTCGCCGAAAAATATTGGCAGCGCAAGCTCCAGCCGTACCTCGGGACCAAGACCTCAGGCGAGAAGAATGTTTTCGCCTGCCCCAGCGACGGGCCCGATGGCAACGCGGGTACCCCCATCTGGAAGATCGACCCCGATACGAGCGTCGAAGGCGAGGTCGGCGAGCTCGAGTCCAGCTACGGCTGCAACCAGTTCATGTTTTACCGAGACGCCAACAGCGACAAGATCCAGGACTCCGTGGCGTGGATGCCCGCCAACCCCGCGTTCGGCTCGAGGTTCTGGAGTCCGAAGCGCTACTCGGACATGAAACGCACCAGCGATGTGGTGATGGTCGTTGACAACCGACACGATTTCACTTTCGCCGTCGAGACGCCCAGCCTCGTGGACGAAACCAGCCTCGGCTGGAACCTCGTGGATTGGAAGCGTCACGGCGGCGGCGAGCCGACGGTCACCAACGGCGTCTACGCAGACGGCCACGTCGCGGGGCTTCAGCGCAACGTCGATCTCATCGGCTGGAACGAGACGGCTGTGACCAGCGAGTTCTCGATGACGCACTGCTTCGAGTGGCCGTATTGATCCGCGTAGGTGCCGCACCCAACCCGCTTATCCCCGCTTTCGTTCTTCAATACCTGCGGAGTCCCGTTATGCGTCTATCGATCCATCCGGTGCTCGCCGGTGCGGCGGTACTCGGCTCCGCGCCGTGGTGTTCCGACCTCGCCGCCGCCCCCGATCCCAAGGGCGACAGCCCACAGCCCGCAGCCGACGTCACTTCACTCGACGCCTCCGGTGACGGCGGCAAGCTGCACATCAAGCTCACCACCGCCGCCGAGTACGAATTTTCCAATACGCAGCTCCTGATCGACAGCGACCTCGACCCGCGCACGGGCTTCGCCGTAGACGAGGTCGGGGCCGACCTGATGGTCGAGGGCGGCCGGGTCTTCCGCTTCGGCGGGGGCGACGACGTCGAGGCGTGGTCGTGGGACGATCATGGCGAGGTCGAGCGCGACGTCGAGGGATCGACCCTGACCGTGACGGTCCCCGGCACGCTGTTCGATGGCACCGCCGTCTCGCTCATCGCCCGCACCCTCACCGAGGAGTACGCCGTCCTGGACCGGGCCCCCGACGAGGCGGCGCTGCTCGTGCGCCTTGACCCTTCGGGCAACGGCGACCCGGCCGCGACACCCGACGTCCCGCCGTCGGAAGCGATAGGCGACAGCGACGGCCCGGCGCGCGATATCACCGCCGTCAAAGCGGTGCAGCAGGGCGGGGAGCTCATCATCACGGCCACTACCGCCGAAGCGCATGACTTCGCCACGACGCTCATCTTTTTCGATACCGACAGCGACGCGGACACCGGGCATCAGCCCTCGGCCGATCCGCGTTTCGGGTTCGAGATGTTGCTCACCGGCGGGACGCTCTCGACGCACGCCGGTGACGACCGTGCCGCATGGCAGTGGGAGGCCGTGGGGCAAGCCGAACAAACGGTCTCGGGCAATACGTTAACCGTGAAGATCGACCCGGCGCTGCTGGGCGGCGGCGAGAGCGTGAGGTTCGCCGTCTGGAACATGACCCATGACTGGCAAAGCCTCGCCGATCAGGCCCCGGACGAGGGGCTGTACGAGGTCAAGCTCGACCCGTCACATTTTGAGCCGGCGTCGATCTCCCCCACGGTCGCCCCCGCCCCGCGTAAGGTTGACGCCGACCTCCCCCCGCGTCGGCGCGTTGCGGAGTCCGACAGCTTCTACACCTACTACGGCAGCGGCAAGGTCGCCGAGCTTTCCCACTACGACGTCGCCGTGCTCCACTCGCCGCAGATGAAGCCAGCGGATATCGCGAAGCTCAACGACCTGGGCGTCGTCACCATCGGCTACCTCACCGTCGGCGAAGACGACGAGAAACGCACCGGTGACGGCACCGGGCCTGCGGGACTCGCAAGCTGGTACCTCGACCGCGACGACGACGGCCAACCCGACCGCAACAGCATCTGGAACTCCTGGTACGCCAACGCCAACGACCCAAAGTGGCGCGCCGACCGCGTTAAGGAAGCCAAACGCCTCGTGGAAGAGGAGGGCTACCACGGCATCTTCCTCGACACGCTCGACACCGCTCAGCTCTACCCCGAAACCCAAGACGGGATGGTGCAACTCGTCGCCGACCTCCGCGAGGCGCTGCCTGAATCACCGATCATCCTCAACCAGGGCTTCAGGCTCTTCGACCGCCTCGCGCCGATGGCCGACGGGCTGATGCTCGAGTCGTTCACCGCGACGTACGACTTCGACAGCAAGACGTACATGCTCAACTACCCCGCGTCGCTGGACGCCCACACGAAGAACGTACAGCGGAACCTCCAGCCGGTGCTGGAGGAGCACCCAATGCCGATCTTCGTGCTCGACTACGCCCGGCCCGACGACCGCGAGGCGATCCAAACCGCGGCGGATCGGGCGGCGACGTTCGGCTACCAGTTTGCCGCCGCGCCGATCTTCCTCGACGACGTGTACGTCAACGACATCGAGGGCGAGCCAAACCCCAAGTGGCTGGAGATGCAGGCGACCCCTGAGTCGATGAGCATCGTTCTTGCCGAGCCGGCCAACGGCTTCGCGGCCGGCACGAAGTTCACACCCAGCTCCTGCTACGCCGGCTACAGCGTCACGCCTCTAGTCGATGACATCGGGGACCGCGATGGCCTGTCTTGGAGTAAGGCGGCCTGGGCCTCCTCCGAAGACGACGAGCAGGCGTCGCTTACGATGACCCTGCCCCGGCCGGTGGAAGACCGGAAGCTGCGCATCACCTGGGCCACCGACTCGGCCATCGTCCACGCCTCGGCGAAGTACCACGTGCAGACCCGGATGAAGGACGGCGAGTGGGAAAACGCGGGCCCGGCCGGGGAACACACCAGCGACTCGAGCACCCATGTGCTGCCGGGCAGCCCGTTCGACCAGCTGCGCATCGTCCAGCCCCGCGGCGGCGGCAGCACGCAGCGGCCCGACCTGCTGTGGATCGCCCAGCTCGAACTGCTAGATGTTTAACACGACCGATCGTGCCCTCCACGTCATCATGCGATGCCGCTCGTCCGGCCACGCATCGCGTCGCGGCTACAGAGCAATTCCAACCTTTCCATCCGTGTTCCTGTACCCCAACCCCATAGCCCATCAATGCGTACCGATTTATTTTCGTTAGCGGCCCTGCTCGCTCTTTGCCCCCTTGCCTCCGCCGCGACGCTGCCGACGTCCGACGGTGCGATCCGTACGGACAACTGGGGCTACCAGTTGCAGGGTCCCGAGTCCGCGGACGGCGAACTGAAACCCGGGCCGCTCGCGGCCGCTCCGCACGACCTCATCGTGATGGACTACGCCCGCTTCGGCGATGAAGGATCGCTCTTCACCCCCGCCGAGGTGTCGGACATCAAGCAGCGCGCCGGCGGCAGCGGGCAGCGGCGGGTTGTCGCCTCCTACGTCTCCATCGGCGAGGCCAGCGACTTCCGCTCCTACTGGGACCCGGCCTGGACGAGCAACGGCAAGGCTAACGGGCGGCTGACCGCCTCCGCTCCCGCATTCCTCGGGCCTGTCAACCCCGACTTCCCCGAATCGCGCAAGGTGCGCTACTGGCAGGACGATTGGCAGGCGCTTATGTTCAACGACGCCGGCACCGGCTATATCGACACCATCGTCGATCAGGGCTTCGACGCCGCCTACCTGGACATCATCGACGCCTACTTCTTCTGGGGCAAGGAAGTCAAGGCGAGCCAGCAGAAGCCCGGCGACCCGACCGACGTGCAGGACGCCGCCCGTCGCATGATCCGATTTGTCGTCGACCTCACCGCCCACGCCCGCCAGACCAACCCCGACTTCTACAGCATCCCGCAGAACGGCGCGTTCATCCTCAATGACTCGGAGTTCGGCGGCCCGCTCGCGGCCGACCCCGCTCTCCGCGCCGCCTACCTCGACGCCATCGGGGCCATCGGCGTCGAAGACGTCTACTTCGGCGGCGACGCGGACGAGGACAACCCCTTCAACCCCGACGACGACACCATCGCCATCCTCCAGGAGGATTTCCTCGCCAACGGCAAGCCGGTCTTCGCCGTCGACTATCTCACGGATCCGACCAAGGCTCAACGGTTCACGGACGAGGCGAGCGCCGATGGATTTATCCCCTATGTTGCCCCGTCACGCGATCTCGACGTCCTCGGGCCGCCCGTTCCGGAGCCGGGCACACTGACGAGTGTCATCCTCGGTGCGATGCTGCTCAACCGAAGAAAAACCCGCCGATGATCAAGTCCCTCAGCTACCGGTCGCTCGAGCACGGCCCGGCTAAAGCCCACCCCATCGACCAGGCGCTCCGTCAGGTCAGGGACGAGGGGTTTGACGGGATCGAGCCGTGCATCGCCCCCAAAGGCAAGCCCACCACCGAGATGACGGAAGAGCGATGCAAGTCGATCTGCGACACGATTGATGTGTCGGGGCTGACCGTGCAGACACGCTGAGACGGACGAGCCTGCGGCGGGGCGATCCTGGACCTGCACGTGCACGACAGCGACTTCGTCCGGCACTCCTTCGGCATGCCGAAGGCCGTGTTCTGCGATTGCATCGACGCGGGCAGGCGGCCAGAGGTCGTCACCCTCGCGGACGCGGCCGAGTCGATCCGCCTGGTCGAGGCGGAGGTTGAGAGTGTCCACACCGGCCGCGTTGTAGAGCTTTGACCGACCCATCTTGATCGTTCTGCGGCGGGCGTCGGCCCCCGCGCGCCTCCGACGCCCGCCGCAAAACGTCAGACTTATTGCCCATTCATCCCCACCGCCATGACCACCATCTCAACCGCCGCGCCAGCCAAATACCAACCCGCCGCCGACCCGCTGGCCGCCCGAGAGCGGGTGCCCCTGCGGGTCTTCGACAGCCCCGCCGCGGGCAGCCGCTACGTTGCCGACGAGATCGCCCAATTAATCAGCCGCCGGCAGGACGAGGGTAAGCCGGCGGTGCTCGGCCTGGCGACCGGCTCGACGCCGGTGAGCGTCTACAACCAACTCATCCGCCGCTACCGCGAAGAAGGCCTGTCGTTCCGCAACGTCGTCACCTTCAACCTCGACGAATACTTCCCGATGCAGCCGCACGAGCTGCAGAGCTATATGCGGTTCATGAAGGAGAACCTCTTCGACCACATCGACATCCCCGCGGAGAACGTGCATATCCCCGACGGGACGCTGAGCAGCGACCAGGTGCCGGCCTACTGCGCCGCCTACGAGCAGGCGATCAAGGACGCCGGGGGCATCGACATTCAATTGCTGGGCATCGGGCGGACCGGGCACGTGGGCTTCAACGAGCCGGGCTCGGGCAAGGGCTCGGCCACGCGGCTGATCTGGCTGGACAAGCTGACGCGGCTGGACGCGGCCAGCGATTTCTTCGGGATCGAGCACGTGCCGACGCGGGCGATAACGATGGGTGTGGTCACAATCCTCGCCGCCCGCCGGCTGATCCTCATGGGCTGGGGCGAGTCGAAGGCCCCGATCATCGCCGAAGCGGCGGAGGGCCCGGTGACCCCCGCCATCGCCGCGTCGTTTCTGCAGGAGCACCCCCACGCCGAGTTCGTCGTCGACGAGGCGGCGGGAGCTAAGCTCACGCGCCTCGGTTCGCCGTGGCTGCTCGACGGGGTCGAACTGCACTGGCATCGACCGCTGATCCGCAAGGCCGTCATTTGGCTGGCGCAGGCGACCGACAAACCGATCCTCAAGCTCACCGACAAGGATTACAACGAGCACGGCCTGCAGTCGCTCGTTGCGGCGCACGGCCCGGCGTACAACATCAACATCGACGCCTTCCGCTACATGCAGTCCACCATCACCGGCTGGCCGGCCGGTAAGCCCCCCGAGCTACGCCGCCGGGGCGACGCCGCCCACGCCTCGGGCGACGGCGGGGAAAGTTTCCCCAAGCGCATCCTCATCTTCTCGCCACATCCCGACGACGATGTGATCTCGATGGGCGGGACGCTCATCCGCCTCGCCGACCAGGGCCACGAGGTCCACGTCGCCTACCAGGTCAGCGGGTCCATCGCGGTGTTCGACGACGACGCGATCCGCTTCGCCGACTTCGCCGCCGACTTCAACCGGGCGTTTGGCATCGACTCGCAGAAGACCCGCGACCTCGAGGACCACGTCGAGCAGTTCCTCAAGAACAAGCAGGCCGGGCAGATCGACTCGGAGCAGATTCAACAGATTAAGACGCTGATCCGCCGCGGTGAGGCACGGGCCGCCGGCCGGGCCGCTGGCATCGCAGACATGGACCGCCTGCACTTCATGGACATGCCCTTCTACGAGACCGGCACCGTCCGCAAGAAACCGCTCGGCGAGGAGGACGTGAAGATCACCGTCGAGCTGCTCCGCAAGATTAAGCCGCACCAGGTCTACGCCGCCGGCGACCTGTCGGACCCGCACGGCACGCACCGCACCTGTCTCGCCGCCGTCACCGCCGCCTGCCGCGAACTCCGCGACGAGGCATGGTTCAAGCAGACGCAGGTGTGGCTGTACCGCGGGGCGTGGCAGGAGTGGGGCCCCGAGCAGATCGAGATGGCCGTGCCACTCTCCCCCGACGAGCTGCTGCAGAAACGCGCCGCCATCTTCAAGCACGAGTCCCAGAAAGACCGGGCCCTGTTCCCCGGCGTGGACCCCCGCGAATTCTGGCAACGCGCCGAAGACCGCAACCGCGCCACCGCCGAGCTCTACGACCGCCTCGGCCTGGCGGAGTACGAGGCCATTGAAGGCTTCGTCCGCTGGGACGACGACGCGGCGACGTGATCCTCCTGACCTATCCCCACTTTCCCGGCCGGCCTTGACTTGCCGCGCCTAAGTTAAGCCCGGCCCGGGTGTGCTGGCCTGAAATGACGCTGACCCACCGATCGATCTTGGTCCACTTCCGGGGCGGCCGTGCGATCCCGCTCGTCCGGGCCAGTTGCAGGAAGCACGTTTACGACGGCCACCGCACTTCCGGGGGCCGCAACGCCTTCGAGGGGTCGCTGCTGTTGATGCTCAAGGCGGTGCTGCCCCCGCAAGTCAACCTCATCATCACGGCGGATCGCGGCTTCGGCCGGACGTAGCTCGGCCGGCTCTGTCAGCGCCAGGAGATGGGATACGTTATCCGCATCCAGGGCAAGGTCACCGTGCGCTTCAACGGCCAGGCGGTGCGGCTGGACCGCCCGGCGGCTGAACGATTTCTACGCCAGACACATGGCTGTCGAGCAATGCTTCCGCGACTCTAAGTCCGAACGCAACGGCTGGGCGCTGCGTGACAGCGGCATCACCGACCCGGCCCGCCTCGACCGCCTGCTCTTGATCCTCGCCCCGGCGATGCTCCTCCTGCTGGCCGTGGCTTAATACGCCCGCCGGCACTTGCGCCCCGCGGCGTGGTGCTCGAACCAACCCAACGAAGCCCTCAGCGACTTCCGCATCGGCCGACTCATGCTCGACACCGTCACATCCACCCCTAGCCTGATCCACCAATTCGCCGCCCTACTCGCCACGGAGGTGCCAAGTTAGGGACAGGTCAGCCTGCCGCGAATTTGGCCGATGTTTTCCCGATGCCGAGTTGCCCCCATCGCGCCTCCCTTCGATTGCCACGGGAAAATCCTAATGCGCGCCGCAGCCGTTGGCAGTCGTTTTCCTGAATCGGTGTGCGGAACCCTTGGGCCACCTCATCCACTGGGATCGGGGCAAAAACATAGCCCATAGCTAGAACCCGATCCTCGTCTGCGACTGGACACAGCACCAAGGCAACCAGCTGATCGCAGGGCATTCGGGTCGCTGAGGGGCGGCTTACCTGCCTCCGCTTCATGTATCACTGGCCATGAGAGTCTGGGGGTGATCCGCTGAGGCAAGCGGAGCCTGCCTCAGCGACGCGGCGTACTCCGCCGGGGTCCGGCACCCCCGCGACGGGTGCGGCCGCCCCCCGGGGGCGGTGTTTGTCGTCGGTCTTCCAGCTCGCCGCCAGCGACCTAGCCTCGGCCAGGTCGGCGAACGGTTCGGCGTCCAGCAACTTATCACGCAGCTTATGGGAAGCTCTCGGCGTAGCCGTTCTGCCACGGGCTGCCCGGCTCGATGGACAAGGCACCCACCTCCGCCGCGGCGAGGAACTGGCGGAACGCATGAACAATGAACTCCGGGCCGTTGTCGCTGCGGATGTGCCCGGGCAAGCCACGCACGATAAACAGCTCCCGCAGCTCGTCCAGCGCGTCGGCCGCCTTGAGCGACCGGCCGACCTCCAACGCCAGGCACACGCGGGTGAACTCGTCGACGATGCTCAGCACCTTGATCGGTCGGTCTCTCTCATCCCCGTCGTGGATGAAGTCCCTCGCCCGGACGTGATCGAAGTGCTCGGCCTCCTGCCGCTCAATCCCCTTTTCACTCATAACCCAATCGGCGCTTTTTTCACCTGTTTCTGCGGCATTCTTAGACCCTTCCTGCTTCCACAGAAGCCACACCCGCTCGAGGTCGATCCGGAAGCCGACCCGCCCCCGGAAAGGCCCAGCCCCGCTTGTGTCGTTGACACCACCGCGGTCGACTCCACGGGCTTTGACGCGGGGCGCGTGTCGCACTACTTCGTGCGGCGGCGACGCTCGAAACTGCCGGATATGCAGGAGGAAACGAGCTACAAGCGGTTCGCGAAGCTGGGACTGATTGCCGACTGCCAGACGCACCTGACCCTTGCGACCTACCACGGCGTGGGGTCACTTCCGGGGGAGGCCGGACGTGGACCAGTTGTACGACACGCTCGAGGGGATATGCCTCAACGCCGTGCCCGAGCGGCACCTAGCCGACGCGGGACACAACAACAAGCACAACCACGAGATGCTGCGGGAGTATCTACTCGTCGACTCGCTGATCCCGGCCAAGGCAGGCCGGCCCACCGACAAGCCACCCACCGGGAAGCACCGCCGGCAGATGGCCACCGACATCGACCACGACACCTACGGCCCACGGTGGCAGGTCGAGACGGTGATGTTCATGCTCAAGAACCACCTCGGCGACGCAGTCGTCTCCCGCAGCCCCGCGGCCTGGCGTGACGAACCGGGCATCAAGACCGTGACCCACAACGTGATGATCGTCTACGGATGAGATGCTTTTCAACAGGGCATGAGCGACGCGTTTAACGGCTCTGCGACGGAGCGTGTAGGCGCCGAAGTGACTATCAGAGGCCGGTACCGTGTCGGCCGGCGCTTGATGAGAAACAGACCGCCGATGGCGAAGGTACAGGACAGACAGCACGACCCGCCCGACATCGTTCCGCTCGCGCGCTGGCTGCTTACCTGGGTCACGGGCGAGGGGGAAATCCACGGCTATCAATCACAGCGTCTGAGGCAGCCACTTGTTCACCGTGCTGACGACTGGTGCGGGCACACCACCTTCGCCTCGCCGCTGATCCCCGCTCTGGCCGAGGCGATGATTGTCGATGCGATCTATCGCTCCTGCCACGACACGGTCGAGGTCTCAGCGGGCTAAAGATCACGCCGGCTTCCCGGTAAAGCCGCGGCCGGCGGGCCTGCCTAAAGCGATGCGAGCAGGACGCCGAGTGATTGAGCTACGCCGTACTTGGCCCGGTTGTCGCGGTCAGCCGCGAGCGCCGTGAAGTGCGCTTTGCCGCAGTTGATCTTCTGCATCTCCCGGCCACGCAGCCCCGACGCGAGCAGGCCGCCCTTCGTCTTAACCACAAGGTAGAGCCGATCTGCGCCACCCCGCTCCACCAGCACGGCCCAGTCGGGCTCGTACATGCCCAGCGGCGTGGGGACCCGGAACGCCCGAGGCAGCTTCGCAAACAGCTTCACCGTGGCCTCGGCCTGCAACTCCTTCAGGAACGCCCGCTCAACATCCGAGTCTACCGGCACAAGGTCGCACGCCGACTTCTCCCCGCCCTCCATCAGACGCTTCAGGTCACGCTCAAACGCGGCGTCAAACAACGTCTGCGCCCACATCGCCCCGGTCCGCTCGTACGTGAGCCCGTCGACTATCGCCGCGTGCTTCTGCTCTTCGATCACGTCCCCGACGAGCTTGATCACCGCCTGCGGGTTGCGCCGAAGCTCGCCGGCCCGGCCGCTGCGCGTCAGCACCGCTGCCACCGTGGCCCGGGTCAGGCCCGTCCGCTCCTGCAAGAGGCCCACCGCATCCGGGACCGGCACCCCCACTTCATCCACGTAATCCACGGGGGGCTGCTGCTGCCCGGCGTCGGCCTGCACCTGTGCAATGCCGCTGCGGGCGACTTCGAGCTGCCCCACCTCCCACCGCACCCGCGCCCTCTCCACCATCGGCATCAATTGCAGCACCCTTGCACACGCCTCAATTAATCGCCGCGAATCAAAATCGACCCGGTACACCGTACGCGCCCGCACACGCTCCCACAGCTCCGCAAACGCCGGCGAGTCGATCACCGTCCGCTGCGGCCGCACCGTCTTCTTCTCATTCGCGTCCGCCACGTCCAGCCGCCGGCCCGCCCGCTCCCGCAGCAGCGCCACCACCGCGTCGGCTTCAGCCTCGAAACCTTCAGGCACCTCCACCTCGCCCGGCTCCTCCGGATTCAGCGCCTTCCGCAGCGCATCGGTCACCTGCCCCTTCGCGTCGAGATACCCCTTCGCCTGCAGCGCCGCGTGCAGCCGCTCGCTGGCGTCCTGGCCAATCGGCTTGTCCGCCTCGCCGTGCAGCCTCGCAAACTCGTGCGGCTCGATCCTACCGAAAACCACCCCCTCCTCCTCATACTTCTTCTACAGCCGCGCGGCGTAGTCGGCATCGCTCTCGCCCGCCACCACCGTCAGCACGTTCAGTTCCTCGTCCCGCACCCGCGCCCCGTCCGCACCCACGCAGATCCGCAGCCCCCGCCCCAGCGTCTGCCGACGCTGCCGCTCCGTGCCCATCGCCCGCAGCGAGCAGATCTGGAACACGTTGGGGTTGTCCCACCCCTCCCGCAGGGCCGAGTGCGAGAAGATGAACTTCAACGGCTCGTCCAAGCTCAAAAGCCGCTCCTTGTCTTTCATGATCAGGTCAAACGCCTCCTTCGCGTCCCGGCCGTTCACGCTGCGGGCCGTGTCGGGCGTGTCCTTAATCCGCCCCTTGCCGTCCCTGGCAAAGTAGCCGTCGTGCACCGCCGCCGCCGGCAACTCCTTCTCCACCCCGCCGAACAGCGTGGCGTACTTCGGGTCGTTCTTCTTGCGGTCATAAACCTCCTCGAACATCGCCGCCAGCCGCCCCGGCCCCGCCTCCCCGTCCTCCCCGTACCGCCGGTAGTCCACCACCGCGTCGATGAAGAACAGCGTCAGCACCTTAATCCCCAGCGGCCGTCGGATCAGCTCCTTGTCCAGGTGCGAGGTCACCGCCCGCTCGATCAACATCCGGTCGAAGCTGTCCGGGTCGATCCCCCCGACCACCTCGCCCTTCCGCAGCCACCGCGTCTCGCCCGGCAGGCGCAGCTCCACCATCTGCTCCGCCGCCCTCCCGCCCCGCACCTCGCCCAACCGCACGTTGCGGTACACCTCCCGCCCGGTCGTCTGCTCGAGGTCCTCGTTGCCGTGCAGCACCTTCTCCCGCCGGGTCACGCCCCCCCCGACCGTCGCCACATCCAGCTCCAGCGTCGCCCGCGGCCCCCTGCCCCGCTGCGCCTTCACCCCCACCAGCTTCACGTACGCCCGGTTGTGCGCCGCCTCCGCCGTCGCCGCCGCCACCTCGATCCGCTTCACCAGCTGCCGCCCAAACGCATCCACCGCGTCCAGCCGGTACACCTCGTGCACCTTCCGCAGATGCGTCGTCGAGTACCGCAGGACCGCCAACGGGTTCAGCCCCCGGATCGCCTTCGCCCCCTCGCCCTCCTCTCCCCCGGAACCGCCCCCCTCCACGCTCTGCGGCTCGTCGATCACCACCACCGGGTTCGTCCCCCGGATCAGATCAATCGGCCGATCCCCGCCCGTCTTTTCGTGCGGCTGATACGCCACCCGCCCCGCGTCCACGTACAGCGACTGCACCGTCGTCACCAGCACCCGCACGTTCCGGCTCACCGCAAAGTCCCGCACCCGGCTCGAATCCGACCCGTCGTACTCGTGCCACTCCATCGCCACCCCGTCGTACAGCCCCCGCAAATGCTCCCGCGTCATCTCCAAACTCTTGAGCACCCCCTGCTTGATCGCGACGCTCGGCACCACCACCACGAACTTCGTCCACCCAAACCGCTTGTGCAACTCCAGCATCGTCCGCAGATAAAAGTACGTCTTGCCCGTCCCTGTCCAGGGGCAGGCCCAGGTTCAGCATCGCGCCCCACAACAGGTCCGCGTCGCTGCGGTCGCCCTTCGCCGCGTCCACGGCCGCCTCCAGCAGCGACACCGCCCCCCCCTCATCCAACCCGTCGGTCGTCGGCGACTCCCACGCCTTCACGTTGGCCGTGTAGAGCTTGAACAAGCGGAACCCCGTGTCAGGGGCCGTCTCACCACGCCCCGTATTCGTCTCATTACGCCCCGTAATCGTCTCATTACGCCCCGTAATCGTCTCACCACGCCCCGTAATCGTCTCACCACGCCCCGTGATCCGCTCAACATGATCCGTCAGGGGCTCTACGGGCCCCGTGGCGCCTCGGTTAGGGGTGGCAGGTAGCGCGTCGAGCGCCGCGTCGTAGTCCGCCCGGGACTTCGCCCCCGCCCGCCGCAGGCGCTCCTTCGTGAGGTCGGCGATGGTGGGGTAATCGTCCCTTCCGGTCGGCTCGGGTAACTGCACCAGCACGAACCGCCGATTCCCCCCGTCCGCCGCGTTCTGCGTCATCACCGCATGCCCCGTCGTCCCCGACCCGGCGAAGAAGTCGAGGATGACGTCGTTATTCAGTATTGCTGCGAGATGGTCAAGCACTCTGCGGATCAAAGAGAAGGGTTTAGGATATGAATACGCTTTCTCGCCATCGAAGAGCGACATCGTCTCAGAAGTTTCCTCTTTCGTCGTTCCAGCGTCCAAAAGCACGCTGCTGGGCGTTCTGCTGTCAACTCGTTCAATTCTCTCCTTCAAAAGAAGATTTCACTTTGGCGCTGAATCATCTTCCGCCCCAATCTTAATCCGGCCATCTGCGAGTAGCCGGCAAATTCACAACTCCCTTGCCAGCAGCAGCCGGGGGTAGATCATGTTGAGCCAGTCGGTGTGGGAGCGGCCGGAGGATTTGGGGTTGCTGGTGAGTGCGGCGCCCTCTTCATCACTTCCGGAGGCACCCCCGGAAGCTCCCCCGGAAGCGCCCCCGAGAGTGCCCCCGCCCCCGGAAGATTCCTCGGGCGCGTCGTTGATGGGATGGGCCCATTTGTCGGCGAGCATCTGCTTGAGGTCGTTGAGCTTGGCGTCGCGTTGCGGGGTGACGCGGCCGGCGCCATCGGCGAGGCGGCGGAGGCGGTCGCGGTCGGCGGCAAGGTCGCCCCGCCACTTGATCAGGTCCATGTCGCCGAGCAGGACCTTGATGCCCTTGCCCACCGCGAGCTCTTCGGCGATGGGGTCGTCAAGATCGAGGTCAGTGATGGAGGGCCTGTCGACGTTGTCGTTGCCGGGGGCATCTCCAGGGGCACTTTCGGGGGCGGGGGCTTCCGGGGGATGGTGGTCGATGCGGTCGTTGAGGCGTGACACGTCGTCGAGCTGGCGGTTGACGGTGAGGCCGAAGGCGGTGACGGAGGACTCGAGGCGCTTGAGCACGTTGAACCGCATGAGGGCGGTGAGGGACTGTTGCGGTCGAGCTGGTACCAAGTGCTGCCCGTGGCGGTCTGGGTGGCGTAGCGGGTTTGGTACTCGTCGACCTTGCCGGGGAGGAGGTATCTCAGGGGGCTGTACGCGGCGAGGTGGAGCAGGGAGATGTCGCGGTTGAGGTCGGCGACGGGGGCCATGCCGCCGTGGGGGTGGGGCACGGTGTCGATGTCGCTCTTCATGTTGATGGGCTTAAGGCGGTCGGGGAACGTGCCGGTTTCGGTGGTGCCGTAGTAGCGTTCGATGTGGCGGCGGCTGCGGGCGATGGTGAGGAGATCGAGGAGGGTGAAGTAGGCGAAGCCCAGCATGTCGACGAGGCGGGCGGGGGTGCGCTAGTCGTCGGGCAGGGCGAGCCAGGCGTTGAACTGCCGCTGGGCGTAGCGGGTGGCGGCCTTGATGCTGGGGATGCCGTGGGGTTCGAGGGCGAACTCATCGCCGGCGACGGCGAAGGCGATCTGGTTGCGCAGGTCAGCGAGGCGGTTGTTCACCGGCGTGGCGCTTAGCATGAGCACGCGGGAGTGCACGGCGGCCCGGATCACGTCGTTGAGCAGGCGGTCGTAGCGGGTGGGCACGCCCTTCTTCGGCGACTTCTTGTTGCGGAAGTTGTGCGACTCGTCGATGACGACCAGGTCGTAGTTGGACCAGCTGAGGTGGGCCAGGTCGATGTAGCCGGAGCGGCCGCGGCGTCGGGAAAGGTCGGTGTGGTGGAGGACATCGAATTTGAAGCGGTCGCCGGCGAGGCGGTTGCGGCGGTCGTTGACGGTGTGGACGGTCCAGTTGTCGCGGAGGCGTTTGGGGCAGAGGACCAGGACGCGGTCGTTGCGGAGCTCGTGGTACTTGATGACGGCCAGGGCCTCAAAGGTTTTGCCGAGGCCACCGCTGTCGGCGAGGATGCAGCCGCCGTGGCGGGCGAGCTTGTCGGTGACGCCGATGACCCCGTCGCGCTGGAAGCGGTAGAGCATCTGCCAGACGGAGCTAATCTTGATGCCGGTCGCGGCGTTGACGATCTGCTCTTCGTCGAGGCCGCAGGGAAATCGCATCTAAATTGGCAGCTGCGAGCACTTTGAGGAGATAGGGGTGGTTTTAGCCGGCACGCAGACGATTGCCGGCGATGCTGCCTTTGGCGGTTTTCTCCTGTTTGAGCAGGTTCAACGCGATCCTTCGCAGGTGGCTGAGGTTCTCGCGGCGCTGCCTTGCCGGACGCGGCAATCGTCCTCTTCCAGTGCAGCTTATTCTCGATCCGTCCGTGGTCACGGATCAAGCAGGCGAACCACGCCGCGACCGCGGCAAGACGAGAATCCACGCCGTGCTGACCGACCTCTTGGTCGACACCGACTGGTCCATCACGATCCACTTGGCACACCGATGTCCTTAAACCACCGACTCGAGTGGGGTAGACGGCCTGTCGTTTAGTTATCAACGCGATTGGCGTCAGGACAGGGTCACTCCCAGTTTGCGTCGACCAGCGTCGCACCCGCTTGGGCGTTGAGGTCGGTCTCGAGTTGCCAGGCCGGGGTGTCACCTGTGGCCTCAGGCCAATGCACCGACCACCGCGCGTGCGCCTGGTCGCTGAGCCGGGTCCCGGTCTGCGATTGGGGACGGATGGTGGGGTCGGGGCCGTCGCCGCAGGCGATCCACCACAAATGGGCGATGCGGAAGGGGGGGGCGTATTTGGTCAGGTCTTCGTGGGGCCAGTTAACTTCCCAGCGCCCGCCACTGTTGTGGGCGATCCATAGCGGGGCGGCTTCGGACACCAGCGGGTGGTGGCCGAAGCGCCACACGCGGTCGCCCCGGCGCAGCCGCAGGGTCTGGCTGCCGTCGGGCAGGGTGTGCTCGGTGACGTCGTCGGGCGGCATGCCGATGAATTCGATGGCGTCGGACAGGAAATCCCACCGCTGCGAGGTGACCGGCATCCGTCGGATCACCACAACGCGGGGGCCGCGCTGCCGGCAGGCGGTGTGCCCGACGAACGACGGGATGGTGGTCGCCGAGAGCTGCACGGTTTTATCGGCCAGCGAGGGCTGGGCGCGGTCGATGCCGTCTTCCCGCGAGCGCCAGCGGAGGAAGCCCCAGCCGGTGTCGCCGTCGATCAGGGCGACCGGGAAGCTCTGCCAGGCGAGGCCCCACTGGGGAAACTCCGCCTCGGGCATGATCGGGAAGTGGCTCATGCTGCCCAGCCTCACATCGGGCGTGATCCAGGCGTCGGCGGTTGCGCCCCGGAGACAGGGGATCGAGACCTCGCGCTGTGCTTGCGGGTTCGGCGGGGTGTCGGGCACGCGCTCCAGCAGGGCACGCATCGCTTCGAGATAGTGTTTCTTCCCCGTAATGGCATCGTGTTCGAGGCCTTCGCGGAGTCGGCTGCAGGGATTTCTTGTCTCGGGCCGTTGGGTGAAGGCGTAGCTGCGCAGCACCGGCACGCGGGGCCCGCCTGCGAAGGCTCGCTCAATCTCCGTCAACGCCAGGAACAAGTCGGTGTATTTTTGTCGCAGGTCTTCGGGCAGGGTTTGGCTCAACGACAGCAGGCCTACCAACTGATCGAACATCACCTCGGCGTAGATGTCGCTGAGGTGTTCGCCCCAGCCCCAGCCGGTCCGGACCCAGTAGTTTGCCGCGTCGTGCATCGCCCTAATCAGTGCCTCCATGGGCGGCTCGCCGGTGATCTCGTGGAGCAGCCATCCACACACGAGGTCGCCGAGGTACTTGTTGGGGTAATAGAACATGCGATCTGGGACGGCGTGATCGAACCACCGCATCAGGTGTTCGCACAGGTCGTCGAGGATTACGTGCTGCTCGTCATCGAACTGATCGGCGTGGGCGAGGCGCAGGGTGCAGAGCGGCTGGCCGATGAAAAACGCGGCGTTGGTGTCCGTTACGCGATGGGCCTCGGCGAACCAGTGGAAGTTGCCGTGGGCGGGCGAATCGTCGCGGCACTGCTGCCTGTGTAGGCCCCGGAGCACCTCGGTCACCGGCAGGTCGCCGAGTCGGCCCAACTTCGCGGCGGCGAGCAGGCGCTCGGCGCTCCGCCGGACTTCCGTGAGCCTGGGCCGATCGGCCAGATCGCCGGCATTGCGTCGTAAACCAACATTGTTGGGTTGACTCCACAGACCCGTATTCGTATCAAACTCGACGCCCTGAAACTGTGAGAGATAGTCGGTGCGAAAGTCGTTCTTGTCGAGCAAGCGATTGACAATCGATCCAAAAACGGGGCGGTGCCGCCGCAACTATTTAATCCGCACCCGAAAACGCTCGGGTGCGGGCGCGGTGGTTACCCGCTGCACCACGCCGAACCATCGCGGGTTCCACGGGTGACCGTTATCTGCCCAAAGTTGGTGGACGGTTTGGCCGTTAGCGTCGACCGACTGCCAATCGACGGAAAGCCCCAGGTCGCCGCTCTCGGGCCAGCCGGTCTGTCGCATCGTGTGGTATGGCACGAAAACTTCCAAGCCGCCTCGGCCGACGGCGGCGTCGAGTCGGGCGTCGGCCGGACTGGTCTCGCCGCGACGGAGGCGCACCCGATCAGGTCCAACGAACTCTCCGCTGATCCAGTAGTATGGCCCGACCGTGCCGAGTTTCTCGGGAGGCCGCGGGTCGAACCAAACGAAGAAGCAGTTGCCCTCGACATCGCCCCCGTAGCGGAACGCCAGCGCGATGCCTTTCGCCCCGGCCCGCACCGCCATCTCCAGCTTGATGGGGATTCGAGCCGCCGAGAGGCCGTGTGACCCCTGGGTCCAGCGGGCCTGAACCGGATCGTCCAGCGGCGTCCAGTCTGCGTCGGCCCATTCGGTAAGCTCGCCGTCAATGTCCGTTTCTCCCACCCCGGCCGCGGGAACCCGCAAATACACCACCTCGCCCACGGCCCAGCCGGTGTGGCCCTCATGCTCGAACGCCTCCACGATCGGGACCCGCCCCACCGCACGACCAGTCGGCCAGGTGAACTCGCGTTCGACAGGGCCCGCGTCGGTTTTGATCCGCACCGTCGCCGCGGGCTCATGAGTGATCTGCCGATCGGCGAGCACGTCGGCGGTAACCGCAAACGGGGCATCGACGACCTCGATGCGCGTCCGGCCGGCCGACGAGAGCAACGCGATGACCGCCGGTTCCGCTTCGGCGAGATACCGATCCATCGGATAGCCGAGCAGATCGCGTGGCTCGACCGCTTGCTTCGACTGCACCGTCTGGGGCAATGCCGCACCCGGGGCCAACGTTCCCGCCCAGTCTTGCGTCTGGATCTCCGCTCCGCTGGGGGCCACCAGATCGATGCGACCCGTCCAGGCGGCGTCACCGGGATTTCGAAAGGTCAGGCTGCTGATGACCCCGCCTTCGGTCCATGTACTCCGCCCCGCGGCGTCCAAAAACTTCTGGGGCGACGGTCCGTGCATCGCATCGAGCACGGCCCGGGCCAGGGCGGCGTGACCCAGCGCATTGGGATGCACCGGGTCGAGCGAGCGGCCCGGCTCGGCAGCACTCTCGAAGGGCTTGCTGTAATGCGGCGGGAACAGCGGCCGCATCAAACGCCCCGCCCGGCGCGGGTCCGGGTCGCCCGCACCCCAGATCGCCGCGATGGTATGAGCCACCGGGATGCCCAACTCGCGGCCTAACCCGTTGAGTGCATGAGCAAAGACCGCCGTCCGCGTCGCCCGAGGCACCCCGGCGGCGTCGGTTGTTTCACGGGCCACAGGCGTGGGTTCGAGGAAGACCACTTCCCCGCCGCGCTCCCGCATCCGCTCGGCCATCCAGCGGTGGTGTTCGAGATACGCTTGCCGGGGCACGCCGCCGCTCTGATCGTTAAGGCCGAACATCACCAGCAACAGGTCCGGAGCCGCGGGGGCGATATCGCGTTCCCAGTGGCGTACCGCCGCGTCGGCGGACTTACCCGGATACGCCGCCACGGCAATATGGATGTCGGGGTTGCCGGTGAGCCGCTCGAGCAGCAACTTCAACATGATCGGGTAGTCACCCGTCGCGGTGACCGAGTCGCCGGCCGCCAGGATCGTCACCGGCTGACCCGAGAGCAGCTTCTCGGCGAAGCGCGGCAGCCGATCTCTGAGCGCTTCGGCATCGAGTATCTCCTCCGGCACGGCGAGAGCGAGGAACCGCAACTCCGCCCGGATCGGCCGATCGATCGCGACGATGTGCAGGCCCTCGCCCCTGGGAGGAATCCGCAAACCCGCGCCTTCACCATGGCCCTCGACCGCGGGCTCGAGACCCCGGGGCGTCAGCCGTGCCACCTTATAACTCCAAGGCCCCGCGACTTCGCCGAGGACTTCCACGCTTTGATCCGTCAGTATGATGCGGCGATCCAGCGACACCTCGCCGGCGGCGGCCGGGTGAATCACCGCGGTCACCGCGGCCAACAAAACACGCAACGTCCAGCCCGATCCGTTCACCGCGGGACTCCGTGCCTGTCGGGTTGGGTTCAGCCCCTTAATCCGCAAACCCTTCCGCAACGACATAGACCGGGGACACACCCACGGAGATTACCACCCGGCCGCGGTCCACCGTCAAGCCGCGGCGGCGGCCGATCACATCAATCACGGAAACCTCATCTCCCGACACTTCAAGTTCCAGGTCCACTTGCTTGTCGTCGCTCCACACCACGAGGGTCTGCGCGTTGGTCTCGCCGCGGAAGCGGAGATGACTGACGCCTTCCGGGATTGATTGGATCGGCTCAAGCCGCTCACGGCCGTCGATCAGGCGGCTGGCGGTATTGATCGCGTTCACCGCGGGGTGGGGTTCGCCGTAGAAGTTGTTGAACCCCAGGTTAGCCCCCCAGTAGGTCGGCGAGTTGTACATCACCAGATAATTGATCGCCTCGACGTGAGGGTTCTCGATCGCCCAGCAGAGTTGCTTGACCACGGCCTCGGCCTGGCCCTTGACGCCACGCGGGGCGTGCGCCAGCGGCGCGGAAATCTCGCCGTACCACACGGGCTTGTCAATGCCGGAGGATTCGAGATACGGCCGCACCGCGCCCACGCCTTCGGTGCCGGTGTTGCCCAGCACCGTCGAGCGGTGCAGGTCTGGCGCGTTGGCCGGGTGGGCGTGCACGTCCAGGATGTCGGCCCCCTCGGCGAACCCGGCTTCGAGCAGCATGTCGACGAACTCAGAGCCCCGTACCAGGGACGGGGCGATGATGATGGCTTCCGGGTCCGCGTCCTTGGCCGCCCGATAGGCGATTTTTTGGGCCTCGGCCAGAACCCGGGCCTCGGCCTGGGTGCCCGTCGAGTGCAGGTCGATCTCGTTCATCCCCGACCAATGCTTGATCCGGTCCTTGTAGGTGTCCACCAGTTGGAAAGCGTAATCATGAACCGTTTTCTCGAAAGCCTCCGTGCCGAACGCTGGCAGCGGGCGAGCCCCCGAAGGCTGGATGACCGGCAACTGCTCGGCACCCAGCCGCCGCGCCGCGGCCTGAGCCGCCTTCTGGTCCGCCTCGGTGAGCGCGGGCGTCTTGGAGGAGTCTATCTCCCGCACCGGTGACCCTACGATCAGGTCGCCCACTGGCGTGATCCCCGCCTCGTGCAATAGCCGAAGCGCCTTATCCATCTTCTCGGACCGGACGACTTCCACGTTCCCCTGACCGTCGTGTCTTACGCCGTAGCGCGACCAGGATTGAGAGAGCTTGAACTGTCGCGTGATCCCTGCCTTGCGTAGCCACTCCACACGCTCGGCGACGCCGTCGTCCGCGTTCGCCAGGTGGTGGCCGATGTTCCCCAGGTAACGCGGGGGACGGTCCCCCACGGTATCGACCGGCCCCGGCACGATGGAGAAGCTGTGGTCGTTATCTCGCGCCCACACCTTGCCGCCGCTCGTCACGAACTCCGACACCACCGTGTAATGCCCCACCGGCAAGCCCTCGAACCGGATCTGGGTTTCATGAACCATCAGGTCTCGGCTCGACCGGTCGGCCGGCTCGAACGCCAGGCCCAGCACCCGACGCTCCACGACTTGCAGGTCGTAATCCAGCAGCGTGAGACGGACCTCGGTCGGCAAAGCCTTCTGCCACTCCGACGCTTTCACCAGGCTCACCCGATCATCGCCGGCATCGAGGAGGCGCTCGGCGTGTTGCGGATCGGTGGAGTAAACCCAGGGCCAGCTGCGGATGCGCTCGGGGGCAAGAGCGTAGTTCTCCGCGGGCCCCAGTGCGGCTTCCACACGGTAGGGCATTTCCACCGGCTCGGAAGCGTAAAACACCGGGAAGTCGTTCGTGCGCGTGCCCAGGGTCGCCAGCACACGGATCACCCGACCGTCATCCAGCATGACCGTCTCCCGCTCAGGGTCCGAGGTCGCCAGGGTTAACGGGTCGGCGTCGGCGGACGCCTGCTCGATCCGGATGCGCAGGGACCAGTTGCTCCTGTCGCCCGTCTGCGGCTCGATGCCGCGAACTTTTGAGGGGCTGGGTACCTTGACGACCAGCCGATTCCATCCGCGCTCCAGACCGAAGATAGCATCATGCACGGCCCGACCGTTGACCCAGATCGAGGCTTCTTGCGGCGACTCGATGGCCAGCTTGACGCGCTGATCCCGGTCGGACTTGATGTAGCTCACCGCGTACATCGCGGCCCCGGCCCAGGGGTATGCGCCGTCTTTCCACCGGGCCGCCACCTGCGGGTAGTCGTCGGAAAAGAAGTCCAGCCAGCCGTCCTGCGCGGGTTTGACTTCCCAGACCCGCAGCCGCCGCTGGTCGGTGCGGAAGTCGTAAAGGTGGTCGCCCTCATTTGGCGACAGCCGCGACTCGTACCCGTTGCTGACCGCCGCCCCCGCGCCTCGGCCCCATACCGGCCCGGCGACAAGCCACTTGTCGATCACTTGCGCCCCCGCTGTCGTGGTGAAGGCCGTTAGCACAACCAGCAGCGCGCAGCACGACACGGTCCGGCATCGGATGTCATCGTTGGCGGCGAAGTGACGCGGTCGTAAAAAGTTCATGTCGTGGATTCCATAAGCCATTCGCCGTTCGCGGCGGGAAGTCGTTTTAGGTTTCCTGGTAAGCCGAAGCAGAACCCAAAGCTCGGCGAAGGTTCAGATGAAGTTGCTTCATCGAACCGAGGCCTTCGGTCACCAAGCCCGCGGCCCATTTCCACCCGCCCACAGCAATTCCCGGATACGCATCGCAGGTTTGGCGTGGATAGATGCCTGGCGACTCACCGGGTAACGCTTCATAGACGAGCAACGGGGTCGTGGTCTGGCGGCTTCGTTGCACTCGCCCCCAGCGACCCGCCGGCCTCGACGGGAGCAGCCGGAAAGATGAGCAGAGACATTCCTTAAATTGAACTGTCGCTGGGGCGCGAGAAATGGGACGGGACGTAAAGAAGCGCCCCCACGGTTTGGGGCTCCACACTGCTTGCGTGGCTGTCGCCGAAAAGGACGTTGGTCTTAAAGTCGTGAGCCCGGAGCGCGGGCGAGGTGAAGGACCCCACGAGGACCGAGGTACGCAGGTTCGAGCCGGCAACCGGCGGACCCGGATCGATGTAATCCACGGTGCCGTTCACGGCGTGAGCCCCCAGCACGCTGTCGCCCAACCGGACGTCTTCGAGTATTTTGGGTACAAAATTATCAACGCTGGTGACGAGCCGCCCTCTATATGTGTCGCTGGACCCCATCTCGAATTTATTTCCTACCCACCGCAGGTTGAATCGATAATGAAACCACTGGTTAAACCCGAAGCTGTGCGCCGGCAAGCTTCCCGGCGGTACACTTGGACAGGCAAACAGGTTGCGTTCAGTAACGTAATTGGTCCGAATCAAACTGCTGTCGCGGTTGGGGTACAGCGGTGGGCCGTTGCCGTCTTCGATGAGTTGGCCGATGCCCGTGAACCGATCCGACCCGAGGCTGGGGTGATATCCCGAGCCGGGCGCGTAGTTATCAAAGTCGGTGGCGAAGCTGTACGTCGCGACGCCCTGCTGCTTGAGGTTGCTCAGGCAAACCGCGCTGCGGCCTGCCGCCCGGGCCGCACTTAGCGCCGGCAGCAAGATCGCGATGAGCAGGGCGATGATGCTGATGACGACAAGAAGTTCGATCAAGGTAAAAGCGGATCGTTTTAAGTGTTTCATTGCGGGGACCTGAAGGGTGGTGAATCGATGACACGGAAGACTTCGCTTCACACGCCAAACCCATCCGGCTTTGAGCCCGCCGAAGTAGAGTGGATGAGCAGACGGATGTGGAACCGGTCCGGTCGGGAGTTCTGCGAACAAGCGCCGCCCCCGTTGGGGGGCAGCGCTTCTGGAGGGGTCGGATCAGGCCAACCGCCGCTTGCGGGCCATCAGCGCGGTGCCGCCGACCAGCAACAGCGACATCGAGCCGGGCTCGGGGACGACGGTGACAAAGCCCAGGTCGTCAATGCCCACGCGGGTAGACACCGCCGTGGTGGTTCCCGTCTGGAACGACTGGAGGTTCAGCGAGGCGATGCCCTCGCCCGCGGGGGCGGTGAAGCCGACGAAGGTGTCGGTGGTTTGCTTCACATTGCCTAAAGTGGAGGTGACGTCGGCGGTGCTGCCGTCGGTGTAAGTCGCCGTGGCGAGCACGTCCAGCGGGTAGGCGGCATTGCTGCGGGGCAGCAGCGTGAAGCCGATCTGGCTTACGAGAGGGGCACCCGCGATGGCACCATCATTGTTTTGGTTGAACGTGTAGAGCTGCGAGGTGGTGTCTTGGATCTGGATAAAACCGTTACCGCCGGAGATCGCGAAGAAGCTGCCGGTGGTGCCGGCCAACCCCCCGCTGGTGCTGGTCGTAAAGTTGAACGTCTGGGTGGCGGAGGTTCCGTAGGTGGCGGAGTGTTCCGTGCCTTGGGAGCCGCTGACGTTGGAGGTATCAAAGTCGATGACCCCGCCCAGGTCGGCGTCAAACGCGGAGAGGACAGTCGCGGCGAACGCCGTCGCCCCGGCGGCATTGACATCGACGGTGTTGGTGTTGTCGGTGTTCTCGTCGTAAACCCCGGTGGTGGGGCCGAAAAACGCGGCCGATCCATTTGGGGCGATCAGGGCGATGCCCAGGGCGGCGGTCGAGAGCGATGCGGTTCGGATAGTCTTCATGGCTTCAGTTCTCCTAAAGAGGGGTGAGTGCGATGAGTCGGTGCTCGGGTCGCGAGGTGTAGAAAACAGGTGTGTCGAAACGTTCGATACAGGGTTGAATCGTGAAATTCGAGATTTCATTTATGCACCAAAGATACCCGGCGGATGTCGGCCGTGATTGACACCTTGGATCAATTGAGTTAACATTAGGCGTCTGTCATGAAGCATCGATTCTTACATTCGAAGCTGAGGTTCTCGCCCCACACCGCCGAGGATGGCCCGCTGCGGGTCGTTATCGTGATCGACAACCGCATCCCGATCACCCACGGCGTGTTGTCGGGGATCCGGGCGTACGAGCGGGAGACCCGACATTCGGTCATGGCTCTGCCCGGCCGGGACGACGACACTCTGGCGAGCTGCTTGGAGCACTGGCGACCTCACGGGCTGATCGGGGTGTACCACACGCCGCTGATCGACGAAGCCGTGGCGCGGGGGCTTACGGCGGTGGGCCTGTACAGCAGCAGCGATCTGCCAGCGAACGTACGGGTTTACAACGCCCCCGAGCCGTCGGCGCGGGTTGTGGCCGAGGAGTTGATCGGCAGGCACCTGCGTCACCTGGGGGTAGTCGAGACATCGCTGATGACCCCGGCGATGCGGGTGCGAGCGGAGGCTTTCGAGCGTGAAGGGCGATCCCACGGCTGCACGTTTGCTCGGTATGTGCCGGCTCCGCAGACGAGCCCGGGCGCGTTCGGAGACATGCCCCCCGACGTGATCCCCGACCTGTCGCGTTGGATAGAGGCCCAGCCGCGCCCGCTGGGGCTTTGGGCGATCAAGGACGCGTGCGGCTGGCAGGTGCTCCAGGCGTGCGAGATGGCCGGGCTGCGTGTGCCCGGAGACGTTGCGGTGATCGGGTACGGCAACGACCAGCCGATCTGCGAGTTCTGCGAGCCCGAGTTGTCCAGCCTGGCGATCAACGACCGACGCATCGGTTACGAGGCCTCGGCCCTTCTACACCGGCTGATGCGGGGCGAGCCGCCGCCGGCGGAGCCGATACGCGTCCCGCCGATGGGCGTGGTGCAGCGGCAGTCGTCCAACACCGTGGCGGTGGAGGACCCCGTGGTCGCCGAGGCGCTGAGTTTTATCCGTGAACACCTGCACGAGGGCATCCGGGTGGAGGATGTGCTCGACCACGTCCCGGCCTCGGCGAGCACACTCTTGCGTCGGTTCAAGCAACACCTCAACCGCTCGCCCGCCGAGGAGCTGAGGCGGCTGCGGCTGGAGACCACCAAGCGGCACCTGCTGGCCAGCGATCGCCCGCTCGTGGAGGTCGCGGTGGAGGTGGGTTACGAGCACGTCTCGCAGTTCTGCCGCGACTTCAAGAAAGCGATGGGCCAGACCCCCACCGAGTTCCGCGAACGCAACTCGGGTTGACCCCCGGGCACCGCGTGGCCGTATCGGTTCGCGTTTGCATGCGTGAAGCTACATCGTGCGGGGCAGCTCGGTGGTGTGGCCCTCGGCGTCCGCGGCGAAGAGCGTCACGGGGCCGGGGCGGTGGGCGTCGGCGGCGGCCCAGACCCAGGACAGGTCACGGTGGGCGTGGAGCGGGCGGCGGGCGTAGGTGTGACAACGGTCCGGGTCAGGCAAAACCGCGCGGTCACGTTGCCACGTCTTGCCGCCGTCGGCGCTACGGTGCATCACCATCGTCCCGCCGGTGGCCGGGGCCTGGGGTCCGGGGTCGGTGGGGGCGAGTAGACGCCAGTCGTCCTCGGCGATCATGAGCAGCGATCCGTGGTCGTAGTTGTGCCCGCTCTCGGTGACGCGGTGGTGCGACCAGGCGTGGCCGTCGAACCGGGCGAGCCACCAGACGTGACGCCCGTCACCGGCCGCCGGCCAGGCGCTGTGGCTGGTCAGGTACAGCAGCACCGGTCGGCCCTCCTGATCGAACTGCACGTCCTTGATGTACACCAACTCCCCTGCGGCCCGGGCATCCAACACCAAAGCGGGGTTGTCGGGCTTGATCAGCGGCAGATCCAGGGGCTCGCCCGCGGCGGTTTCCCAATTCATACCGCCGTCGCGGGTCTGGGCGTAATACAGGTTCGTCCGGCGATTCAGCGGATAGTCCCCCTCGGTCGGCGGGTGCATGTCGAAGATTGTTCCGATCAAACCGTCCGACCCGGGCCAGCTCGTCTGGTAGCCGCCCTCGGCCATCTTGGAGAGATACTGTGGCTTCGCCCAGTCCGACCAGTCCCAACCGTCGGGGCTGACGGTCACGGCGAGGCGACGGCGGCCCTTATCGTCATATCTCGTATGAAGCAGCACACAGCCGATATCCTCGACCCACCAAGGCTGGGGGTACGAAAAGTTGTCGCCCTCGGACCAGGTTCTCACCAAATCGAACGCGCTGATGTCGTGCGGCCGGCGGCTGCGGAACACATAGCTCAAACGCCGATGCCCGTGCCCCGGGCAGAAGACCAGGAGGTGGCCCCGCGTGTCCAGGCACAGCACCGGGTTCTCGTGCGCATCGGTGACATCCCGCACCACCACCGACACCGGCCGGGCAAACCGTTTGGCCTCGTGGTCGTAGTACCCCACGGCGCACACCGTTTCGCCCGCCGGCTCCCCACCCGAGCGCGGCCGATAGTCTGCGCCGAGTCCGTCTTCACGCACCGCGCCGAACGCGATATATGTCCGCTTAGCCTCGGGGCTGTAGATCGCCACCGGCACATGCTGCTGGGGATACGTCGCCAACCCGCCGGAGTATTTCCAAAACACCGGCGGGTCCGTCGGCTGGTTGCCGTACCAGATGCCGCGATACCCAGGGAGTTCGCAAGTCGAAGCTGAATCTTCCATAGGCATGTAATTATAAGCGATGGGGGCAGGTCACTCCTCCGGCGGGTGTAGAGCGAAGTGGGTTTTGAAACCGAACTCGCCCTCGGCGGCCTCGGAGGCGGTGGTGTAGCTGACACTTACAGGCGGCCAGAGGCCGTCGTTCCAACCGGTCATGTTGAAGTAGACCCAAGCCTTGACCTCGTTGCCGTTGATCTTGAGCGTGGGTTTGCCGTCCGGGCCGGCGGTGATTACCAGCGACTGGAATTTCTAGCCGGCGGTGGCCTTGGTAAGGGTGTCAGACATTGCTGGCTCCTGGGTTGAGAGAGCCAACTCACTAGCTTGCTCGTTCGATGTTACGACCGGGCAAGCCCCACTTCAACAAACTATCTCCTATCCCAAACCGTATCCTCAAGCTCCAACCCAGGCCTCGTATCCCGATGTTCGGTCTGTAACAATTAGACCTGATTTTATAAATTTTGACGGAGTTTCCGGGATACGGGCTGGAGGATCCAAAATCAACGCATTAAGAAACCCGTGCAGGCTGCTTGTTTTTCAAGGCTTATGATTAGCCACCCATGGAATTTGAACCCACGACCTCTTTCTTACTAAGGGAGTGTTCTACCACTGAGCTAAAGTGGCATGCCCAGCGTCGCCCAGGGCACCCGTGGATCCGCCCGGCCGGGGCGGCTTGACGCCGAGGCCGGTCGGGCACTGTAGCAGATCGATCCCGATTGACAAGGCCACGGCCCGAGGTCTTCGTTCGGCCGTGCCGTGCCCTGCGGCTACCGCTCTGCGTCATCAGGATAGCCGACCGGCCACGCCATCCTTTCCAGAGCCATCGCATTCTCTGCGGGGTGAGTGATCCTGCCGATGGTGGAGTGGACACGCATTTCACCGGAGGCCACGGATGGCTGATTCGATCAGGCGGCACTTTGCGGGGCTTGCCGACCCGCGGAGCGGACAGGGGCGGCGGCACGGACTGACTGACTTGATGGCCATCACCGTGCTGGCGGTGGTGTGCGGGGCCGACGGCTGGGCAGAGGTCGAAGGCTTCGGCAAGGCCAAGCGGGCGTGGCTGGCAACGTTCTCGAAGTTGCCCACGGCATCGCCTCGAACGACACGTTCGGCCCGGTGTTCGCGGGCCTGGACCCGAGGCGTTGGAGCGTTGCATGGCCCGGTGGACCGCGGCGTTGGCCGAGTCCAGCGGCGGGCGGCTGATCGCCATCGATGGCAAGACGCTGCGACGCAGCTTCGAGGCCGCGGACCGCAAAGCGGCGGTTCATATGGTCAACGCCTCGTGCGCGGCCAATCATCTGGCCCTGGATCACCTGCCACCGAGACCAAGAGCAACGAGATCACCGCGATCCCCAAGCTTTTGGAACTGCTGGACCTGCGGGGGGCCATCGTCACGATCGACGCCAAGGGCTGCCAGAAGGACACCGCCGAGAAATCCGTCGAGGGTGGCGGCGACTACCTGCTGCAAGTCAAAGCCGACCACAAGACCTTGCACGACGAACTGAAGTTGCTCTTCGACCAGGCCGACGCCGCGGGCTTCGAAAGCATGTGTCACGCCCGGCACCAGAGCGTCGAGAAGGAGCACGGCCGCATCGAGACGCGTCGGCTCGACAGCACCTGGGACACCGCCTGGTTCGCCGACCGCGACGCATGGCCGGGCCTGCTCAACTTCGTGCGGGTGCGGGCCACCCGAGACGTCAACGGCAAGGCCAGCCGAAAAGACCGCTTCTACCTCAGTTCATGCGACGGCCGCGACGCCGAGGCTCTACTCTCGGCCGCCCGCGGGCACTGGGGGGTGGAGAACCAACTGCACTGGTCGCTGGAAGTGACCTTCGGCGTAGATCACTGCCGGGTTCGCCAGGGCCACGCCGCCGAAAATCTCGTACGCATCCGGCGGCTGGCCCTGGGCCTGCCTAAGCGAGAGGACCGCTTCACAGCCGGCCTCAAACGCAAACGGCTGCGGTGTGCGATGGACCACAACTACCTGCTCAAAGTCCTGGGGCCGTGAGAATGCGATTGCCTTGGTCTAGGCCGCCCTCGCCGGAGCCGAGGAGGTGGTGGAGCATCAGCGTATAGCCGTCCCGGGGGCTGCGGGGGGCGACCAGAGCCCGGAGCTGAGCCGCCAGGGCCAAGGCGGCGGCGGGGGCTTCGGGCTGGGCCGCCCACTGCTGATCGAACCAGGCGGCGGGGCCCGCGGCCTCTTCACCGTCGAAGGCCTGGATGAACGTGAGTGGATTGCCCGGGGCCACGCCCAGCCCGGTCATCGAGAGCTCGAAGCTCCCGACGACGGCGTGGAGCGGCCGGCCGGCGGCGTCACGGACAATGATGATGCCCTGGGGCACCCCCTTGGGCGCGCGTCGCACATGGACGCGCTCGGGCAGCCGTCGGGCGAGGTCGGCGGCGAGGCGGCGGTGTTTCAGATGTGACCGCTCCAGGCGGTCGCCGGCGTCGCCCAGCAGACCAAGGACGCCGTCCGCCGGCAGCAGAAATCGGGCCTCGGCGGCTGCATCCAGCCAATCGACCGCGTCGAGGCCGAAGATCGACAGGCGTGCCACCGCCACGTCGAGCCGGACGTCCCGGGTGATCCGGGCTTGCAGGTAGTCCTTGAGCCGGTCGCCGGGAGCATTGGAATAATTTTTCATCACGGCGATCCCGGTGGAGTGACCGGGCCATGATGTCAGCAACACCATCGGCTGTCGAAAGGCCGCCGCCGCGGCAAGCCGATGAGTCGGGGCCCGCTTTTGAGTTCACGGCCGCAAATAGAGGGGCCTGCGGGAGCCGGCGCATTGCACCCGCTTCGGCGGAGATGAAGGGCCGTCCCGTGGCCGCGCAATGTGTCGGCCGGCTGAGGCCCGCAGATCGACGGGCGGCGGCGGTCGAGTAGGATGCCGCGCCGGGTCCTCAAAAGTGGGGGTGACATGTCAACGGAGTGAGGACGTCTATGGGGGCTTTGCAGACATTGTTGGCGGAGCGACGCCTGGTGGCGGCCCGTTCGCAGCTTGTCGCCACGCGGGATTCTGGCAAACGGGTCTACGGTCTGGCGGAGCAGTTGGCGCGGGTGGAGCGGGACCTAGAGGCGGCGCGGGCGAAGGTGGCGCTGGCGGACGAGGCGGTCGAGGCGGGGCGGCTGGGGGTGGCCGAGGGGCTACTGGCGGAGGCGGAGGGGCTGGCGGCGGACCTGCCGAGGCGGTGGAGGCCGCGGGGCATCTGCAGCACGGCCGGCAGGAGGCGGAGCGGCACCTGGCGGCGGCGGGCCTGGCGCTAGAGGCGGGGGCGTTGGTTGAGGCGCGGGAAGCGCTGCAGCGGGCCCGGGCCCTGGATCGCCAAGACGCGTCTGCGCGGGAGGTGGACCGGGTGGAGGCGGTGCTGGAGGTGGCCGAGGATCGACAAACCCGGCAGCGGGTGGTGAAGCTGGGGCTGATCGGGTCGGCGGTGGCGGTGGTGCTGGTCGGCGTGCTGGTCGTGGCCGTGTCGTCGGCCTCGCAGCGGGCGGCGGACCAGCGGGAGCGGGACACGAACGCGGCGCGGGCGTTGCTGCTGCGGGTCGATGGGCATCTGCGGGCCGAGGAGTATGCGGCGGCGGACGCGGCGCTGCGGGGGGTCGAGGCCGGGGACGAGGGCCGACCGCGCTGGCTACAGGCGGAGGTCGAGGCGGTGCGGGGGTCCGAGCCGATGCGGATGGGGCTGGCGGGGAGGGTGCCTCACCGCGGGGCGTGGGTATCGCCGGGCGAGCGGGAGGCGGCGCTGGAGCGGGAAGCGGGGCTGTCGCGGGACATTGCCGCGGTGCGGGCGACGCTGGAGGCGAGGCTGTCGGGGCAGATGCCCGACGTTAAGCCGCTGACCGATGCGGCGGCGGCGGACGTGCTGCTCTACGGATCACCGGTGTCTGACGACGGCGGCGAGGACGGCGGCGTGCCGGGCGTGGGCGGGCTCGCCGCGGCGATGCGCACCACCCGCGACGGCGGCACGACGGGCCATGACCTCGTTGCCGCCCTCCGCAAAATGCTTGAAGCGTCCGGCGGACCCACACGCTGGCGGATCGAGGCCGAGCCGTCGCCCGATCCCGCCACGCTGATCCGGGCGATGGACGACCTGCAGCACGGCGGCGGCGTGCTGCTGCTCATCCTCCCGCTCGACGGCTCGGACACCGCAGACGGCGACGGCACCGGTGACGCGGCCCCTACCGCCCAACGCCCCGGCTCCCCCGGCTCCCCCGGCTCCCCCGACCTCTCCGACTCAGGCGGTCCCGACGACTCCGACGCTTCGCCCGGCTCCGCCCGTGCCGCGACATCGGCCACGCCCGCCGATGCCGCCCCCTCCCCCGCCGGCCCCGTCTCGCCCCGCGGCCAGCCGCGTGACGCCGCCCCAACGCCCCTGCCCCCGCTCCCCACCCGCTCGGTCGTCGATGCCCCGGACCTCCCCGCCGGCGATGCCGTCCAGCCGCTCATGGGCACCTGGCAGCAAGCCGGCGGCCCCTCCACCCCCGACTTCGCGCCGGGCGGCTACACCGCCAGCAGCCTCCGCTTTGACGCCGACGGCACGTTGCTCATCACCCGTACCTACCCCTCCGAAGCCGGCCCGCTCGTCCTTAGCCGACGCCTCCGCATCACCTCGCCCACCGCCACCACGTTCCGGCTTACCGACTTTGCCTCTGACGCCGCCGGTGACGAAGCACCCGCCTCACGCGACGCCATGACCAACGTCATCGAAGCCCCGCCGCCCCGGCCGCTGCCCCTGGACCTCGCGTATCAGCTGTCGGGCGATCAGCTCCAGCTCGACGGCAAGCCCTACCGCCGACCCTGAGGCTCACTGCACCGTCCCCGCGCCGGTCTGCACCTCCACCGGCCGACCACCTTCGTAGATCAGCAGCCCGTAGCGGAAGCCCAGGTCGGTAATCCGGTCCCGCCACGCCTGGAACACGCCGACCGAGTCGTCGGCGACCATCAGGAAGAAATAGTCGCGGCGCGCGTCGAGGCCGTTCAGCACGTCGGCCGCCGCTGCATCGTCCACGGCAAAGCCGCGGCCACGCACCGGGGTTAACGCGTAGCCCCCCGGCGTCTCACGCACCGAGGCGTCGCCCGCCCGGCCCGGCAGCAGCGCCCGGCCCGAGGCGCCGACCTCCACCCAGTACAACCGCCCGCCCTCGAGCAGGAACGCCACCTGACGCAGGTCCGTGCCCTGCTCCCGCGGCAGACGCCCCGCCGGCCGCGGCTTCTCTTCCGCCTCCCGCCGCTCCGCCCGGGCCTCGGCCAGCCGCCGCCTCGCCCCATCAAGCGCACGCTGCGCCTCCGCCTCGCCGCTGCCTTCCATCTGCCGCGCCTCGGCCAGCCAGGCGTCGGCCCGGTCGATCTCGGCCCGCAGCGCCTCGAGCCGATCACGCAACGCCTCTTCCTGCTCCAGCGCGGCCACCACGTCGTCCGTCGCCAGCAGCCGCCGCGACGCCTCGGCCTCGTCCAGCGCCGCCGCCAGCGTCACGATCTCCTGCCGCACCTCCATCGCCTCACGCGCTTGCGACGGCTCGGCCGCCACCGCCTCCCGCTCCGCCGACTCGCCCTCGACGTTCACCAGCAGCGCGACCAGCATCGCGATAAAGATCACCCCGCCAAACACGTTACAGATCGTGTCAAGCAGCAGGTCCAGCGAGCCCTCCGCGTCCGCTCTGCGAGTGGTTTTACGTCCTGGCATAACCTTTCCTTGCCGCAGCGTACGCAGGGTATCTGATGCTAATACCTGATGGATGCATAAGAATGACCGACAGGTCGCAGCAACTAAAAAACTTTGCTGCAGCACCAGTGTCCTTCGGTTCCCATGGCCTTTCTTCATTCCGGCAGCCGTTCCAAGACGCTTAATCCGGCGTCAAAAACGGCAATATCTAGATGTAGCGAATAGCTCTCGCACCTCGGCTCCGTCAACTTCGGGAGCTTGTAGGGCCGGCATCGTCGGCCGCTGAAGCGTTGATCAAACCCTGTCGCAGCGCCTGCCCGTGCATGGTGCCGGGCTTTCGCTGCGCCTTACTCGAAGGAGCCTTGTCATGACCGTGATCTTCGTCAGTCAGTTGCAGCCGTCGGACCTTGAGCGTCTGGGGCACGAGTTGCCGGCGGTGGTGCGGGCGGATCGGCGTGCGTGCCGGGAGCGGGCCGCGGTGCCGGGGTCGATGTGCGACGCCGCGAAAGACGGCGCGTGGTCGGCCGTGGAGCGGTCGCTTGCCTGCCTCGGCGAGACGCTACCGGTGGCGTAGCGGCCCCTCTTTCCACTCCCGCTTTCCTCATCGCCCGCCCCCTTCTCGTTTTCGTTTCCTCTGTGCCTACGTCCCCCGTGCGTCCCCCTGCCCCTTCGTCCCTTACCCGGAGACCGTTCATGAACCGTCCGCCGTAGTCCCCCGAGGCCTGAACCCCTCGGCGGTTTTCGCCTCGTCCCGCACCCGTTCCCTCCTCATCCACCCCCACCCGGAGACCCCACATGAAGATCCTGTTTCTGAACAATGACGGCGGCGGCTTTGCCGACCACCTCGAGCTCGAGTCTGGCACGACCGTCAAGCAGCTGTTCGCCAAGCAGATGGCCGGCCGCGAGGCGGGCGACTACCTGATCCGCGTCAACCGCCAGCCCGCCGCGGCCGACCACATCCTGCAGGACGGCGACCGCGTCTCGATGACGCCCACCAAGATCGAAGGCGCCACCTCCCTCCGGAAGTAGTGCCCCGGAAGTAGCCCCTCTCGCGAATAGTCGTCGGTCCATTGACTACGGAAGCACCTTCCGCGCCTGACGTCACTGGCCGACCTCGCCGCTGTTTCCTCCCCCGGGACGCCCGCGTCGGTAGTGCCGGCCGGGCGTCCCTTTCACCTGCGCCCGGCCGGTTGCGGCCGGGCGACCGGAGCTAATCCATGCCAGACCCACGCCTCACCCCGAGCTACCACGCCGCGGCGGCAATCCTCCGCGCGCTGCAACGCCGACAGACCTCCGATACGACCCACGGCTGCGACACCCTCGCCGCCACGGCGAACCTCGCCGAGCGACTGCTGCGGACCCACCGCCTGCTGGGCCTCGCTCATCGCGATCCGGGTCAGCGATTCCGGGGACAGAAGTTTCCGGGGGCGGCCGAGCGGCTGCGTCGCCGGGCCCTCGTCCTGCTGGACCAGCTCGCCGCCGAGGCGTCGCCTTGCCTGCAGCGCCTCCGCGTCCCGCCGCCGCCGTTGCCGTCGCTCCGCCAGCTCATGGACGAGTTGAACCAGGCGGACGAGGAGTTCGGCGGCTGGCACTACGAGCCCGCCGCCGGCCGGCTCAACGTGGTGACGCCGCCCATCGAGCTGGGCGACGACCTGGTGCCACTCGGCCGCTTCCGCGTCGTGCTGGAGCTCAACCGCTTCGCCGACCGCTACAGCGCGCTGCCGCTGCGGATCGAGGCGCTCGACCCCAACCCTGCTTCGTCGGGAGACAACGTCACCCACCCGCACGTGAGCGACGAGCACCTGTGTGTTGGCGACGCCTCGGTGCCGCTGGCCCGGGCGTTGGACGCGGGCCGCGTGGCGGACGTGTTCCTGCTCGTGCGGTCGGTGCTGCAGACGTACAACCCGAGCTCGCCCTACGTGGCGATGGAGGACTGGGACGGCGTGCGCTGCCACGACTGCGATGGCACCGTCGGCCGCGACGACACTTGCTGGTGCGAGCGGTGCGAGCATGACTTCTGCGACGACTGCTCCGGCCGCTGCCGCGGGTGCGACCAAGCCTGCTGCTTCGGTTGCCTCACCCGCTGCGCCGCCCCCGGCTGCAATGAACTTACCTGCGACGACTGCACGGCTCGTTGCGACGGCTGCGGCCGACGGTGCTGTGCCGACTGCCTCGACGGCGACGCCGGCGAGTGTTCCGACTGTTACGCCCCCGACCAGGAGACCCCTGATGAAGAAGACCCCCCACAACCCGTCTCGGCCAGCGACGGCCGAGCTCCCGGAGCCCCAAGCTCGCCCCGCTTCCGTGAGCCGGCGTACGAGCCGTTCCCCTGAAGCCGCGACGATCGCGACGAAGCCGCGTCGCCTTCCCCGCCTCGACCCCCGGAAGGTCCCCCGGCCGACGCTGCGCTTCAGCCCCTACGCCTGGGCCAAGCTGCAGCACTTCTGCCACGCCGGCGAGACCGAGATCGGCGGGTTCGGCCTCGCCGCCGCGGACGACTTGCTGAGCATCGTCGACTTCCTCACGCTCAAGCAGACCTGCTCGGCCGTCACCGTCGCCTTCGACGACGCCGCGGTAGCGGACCTGTTCGACGCGCAGGTCGACGCCGGGGTGCCGCCGCAGCGGTTCCTGCGGGTGTGGCTGCACACGCACCCGGGCGACTCGCCGCACCCCAGCGCCACCGACGAGGAGACGTTCGCCCGCGTCTTCGGCGGCTGCGACTGGGCGGTGATGTTCATCCTCGCCCGCGGCGGGGCCACCTACGCCCGCCTGCGGTTCAACGCCGGGCCCGGCGGGGAGCTGGAGATCGAGGCCGCGGTGGATTACACGTTGCCGTTTGCCGCCAGCGATGCGAAGGGGTGGGGCGAGACGTACGACGCGCAGGTGCACGTGGAAGCCTGGCCGCCCGCCCGATCTGCCGGTGCCCCCACGCTTGACGAGGCCGCCGAAGAGACATCGGCGTCTGACTTGGACGAGGCCGAGGACGCCGAGGCGTTCGCCACCTTCGGCCACGCGGCGGAGCACGGTTTCTGGCCCGACCACCCGGAAGCCCTCGACGACGCCGAGGCGGCGTGGCTCGGGGCCGTGCTGGAGTCCGACGCCTTCTACCACTAACCCCCCCGATAGCCCGCAAGCCCCGGAGACCCCAAAAACCCCGGAAACCCAGCGAGTTCCGTCCCGTTAACCCCGCCCCGGGACGTCCACCCCCGGCCTTCCGCCGGACATCCTCATCCCACCCCGCGCCCGGCCGCCCCCTCGGCCGGGCGTTTTCCTTCAACCCTCACCAGGAGATCCCCATGCCCCACGACCTCACGGACCGCGACCTGCGTCAACGCGACTTGGTCCCCCCGCAACGCCTCGCCGCGACCACCGCCACCGTCGTCGGCGTCGGGGCCGTCGGCCGACAGGTGGCCCTGCAGCTGGCCGCCCTGGGCGTGCCGCGGCTGCGCCTCATCGACCCCGACAGCGTCGAGGTGGTCAACCTCGCCCCGCAGGGCTACTTCGAGGACGACCTCGGCCGAGCGAAGGTCAAGGCCACCGCCGAGCTGTGCCGGCGGATCAACCCCGCCGTCAAGCTGACGCTCGTCGCCGAGCGCTTCCGCCGCAGCGACGCGGTCCCCGATGGCTCCGCGGACGCTCCCGGGGACGGCGGGGGGATCTTCGGGGGCGGCGATGCTTCCGGGGGCAGCGATGCTTCCGGGGGCGGGGGCGGAGGCGGGGGTGGGGGGTGCGTGTTCTGCTGCGTGGACCGCATCGACACCCGCCGCTTCGTGTTCGAGGCGGTCCGCGACACCGCCGCCTTCTTCGCCGACGCCCGCATGAGCGGCGAGGCGGTGCGGGTGCTGACCGTGACCGACCCGCTCTCCCGCGAGCACTACCCCACCACCTGGTTCGGCCAGGACGAGGCCTACGCCGGCGGCTGCACGTCCCGCAGCACGATCTTCACCGCCAACATCGCCGCGGGGCTGATGCTCGAGCAGCTCAGCCGCCACCTCCGCCGCCTGCCGCTGGACGCCGATCTGCAGCTGAACCTGCTGACGTCGGAGCTGAGCGTGACCGAGCCGATGCCTGCGCGTGCCCGCTGACCGGGCGGCCCGCACCGTTTCGTCTCCACCCTGACCGCCCCTTGCCGCTGTCTCACGCCTCGTGCCCAACCTTTAACCCCCGACACCCAACCCCGGAGGCCTCCATGCCCCACGACCTCGACCACTCCACCGGCCACGCCGCGATCTTCACCGCCCACCCGCAACTCGTCCCGCCCTGGCACGGGCTGGGCACCGTCGTCCGCGACGCCCCGACCAGCGACGACGCCATCCGCCTCGCCCGCCTCGACTGGAACGTCGAGCAGTGGCCCCTGCACGCCACCTCGCCGCACGACGAGAAGGCCTCCCCCGCACCCGGCCAAGTCGCCAACGTCCGCATCGACACCCGGGCGGTGCTCGGCGTCGTGACACCGCGGTACGAACCGTTCCAGAGCGCCGACGCGTTCCGCTTCGCCGACGCCATCGTCGGCGAGGGCGACGCCCGCTACGAGTCCGCAGGAGCCCTCCGCGGCGGGCGGCGGGTGTGGATGCTGCTCAAGCTCCCCGACGTGATCCGCGTCAACGGCGACGACGTGATCGAGCCGTACCTCCTGGTCTTCAACACCCACGACGGCAGCTCGTGCCTCCGCACGCTGCTGACCCCGACGCGGGTGGTGTGCGCGAACACGCTCGTCCTCGCTTTGGGCCATTTTGGGGGCGGCAGAGGGGCCGGGGTCAGCCTCCGCCACCGCGGCGACCTGCAGCCGCGGGTCGAGGAGGCGCGGGTCACGCTGGGCCTGGTCCGCCGCGGGCTTCACCGCTACGCCGACGACGCCCGGGCGATGTGCCGCGTCGCCATGACCGGCGGCCGGCTCGACGCCTACTTCGACAACGTGCTCCCGCCGCTGACCGACGAGCCGACGCCGCGGGAGGCCGGCAACCGCGACGCCGTGCTCGGCCGGCTTCACGTCAACTTCGAGGACGACACGAACCGGCTTGCGGGGGTGAGGGGCTCGCTGTGGGCGGCGTTCAACGCCGTGACGCAGTACGCCAACCACCAGCGCCCCGCCCGCGGCGGGAGCGACCACTCCAAGCGGGCCTCCCGCCTCGACGGCCTGTGGTTCGGCCGCGGCCGCGAGCTCAACGACCGGGCCTACGACGCCGCACTCACCCTAGCCGCGCAGAACTAGCACCCCCTGAAGTTTCCCTTAACCACCTCAGTCTCCGGCAGTCCCCCCGGAAGCACTCCAGCCCCTGGAAGCGCCTTGGGGCGTTCCGAGCGAGCACGCCCACCCCCGTCGGCCACCGACGGCCCACCACCACCACCCCATGAACCACCCACCCAGAGACCGCCCATGTCCAGACTTTGGCTCCTCCTCCCCCTGCTCCTCGTGCTCGCCACCCTCGCCCGCTGCGACGCCGAGCACGCCCTCGACACCGCCGGCCCCCCGGGCCCCCCGGGCCCGGCCGCGACCGCCGCACCCCGCACGCTACGTCAGCGCCCTGCTGCTCGTATCGCTCGCCCTCCTGCTCGTCGTCTTGCTCACCGTCGGCGTGCCGCCCGACCTGCGGTTGCCGATGGCCGCCCTGTTCGGCGCTGGAGCCGGAGCCGGGGGCGGGGCCGGGGGCCGGTACGCCACTGACGCCCCGATCACCCTCGCCCAGGTCCGCGGGCTCGGCGAGCTTGTCACCCTTACCGTCCCGATGGAGCAAACCCTCGAGACCCGCCTCGACGGCTACCTCGGCGGCACCGAGTGCTGGGTCCACGCCCGCGGCGAGGTGCATCTCGGAACCGACCTCACCCACGCCACGCTCGACGTCGACGAGGCCGCCCGCCGCGTCACCCTTACTCTGCCGCCGCCCCGGCCCCTCGCCGTCACGCTCGACTCGGGCGGCGTCCGCGTCCTCGCCACCCGCCGCCGCGGCCTGTGGCCCCTCGTCACCGCCGACGCCGGCGAGGCCCGCCTCGTCGCCGAGGCGGTCGACCTCGCCCGCCGACGCATGCTCGCCGCCATCACCGAACGCCACCTGGCGCAAGCCCGCGGCCAAACGGAGCGGGTGCTTCAGGCGCTTGTCGTGTCTGCGGCCGGAGGCGCTTCGGGGGGTAGCGACGCTTCCGGGGCCGGGGGCGGAGCCTGGGCCTGCACGGTGGCGTGGGCCGACCCATGAGCCCCGGCCGACCCGCGGCGTCATTCCCACCCCGGGCCGCTCGTCAAGCGGTCCCGGGGCCGGGACGCGGCGGTTCGAGGAGCGACGAGTGACACGACGCCGCTCCACGGGCCTACTGCGGGAGAGAACCCCTTCGGCCCCCGAACCGCCATAGCGCATCCGGCCTTTTTTCAGCTATCAGCGAATCTATCTCCGACTCCTGTTTGTGCAGGTCAGGCCCCACCGATCGCCGTGGGTGCGAGGCATGAGCGAGACCCCAGCCGAACACGAACGCAATGGCCGACGATGGCCGACCCCCGGCCGAAGCTGTAGAGCTGCACACTCATCAGTGCCCGGTCGCGCAGTCCGGCGGGGAAGTCGTCTTTCTCCAGCACGACAAAGAGGTCCCGCACGTCGGCCGGAGCCAAAGCGGGGGTCTTGCCGGTGGTGATGGAGTGGCTCGGGCCGCGGACCCCCTCGGTCGGGCTGCGGCAGGAGGAGGGGGATGGCCTGCCGGACCACGAGGAAGTTGCAGAGCATCCGGATCGCCTCGAGGTGCTGCTTCACCGTCGTCTTCGCGTAGCGCGGCATCAGCACCTTCTCGATGTAGCCCGCGACGTGGAACGGTTTGATCCCCGGCAGGTCAAGGCCACGTTCATCGAGCCATGTTAAGAAGAGGGAAGTGGAGCGCAGGTCGGCCCCCCGGAAGCCCGGGTATAAGCGTTGCGGATGGAGGCGACGAAGAACTTGACGAAGCTTACGGGGGGCCGAGCCGCATCCTCACCCAACCGGGCGACGGCGGCCGGGACCGCACCCGTCGCGGCGCCGTCCTTGACAGAAGCGGACCCGTGTGGGGTGTCGCTTTCCTCAACCGTTGGTTTCTGATGCTCGGGGGAAATCCTTCCCGTCCCTCCAGATTACTACACAGATCGGCGTTTATGGGGGGATCGTCAGAGCGACGGGCGGCGTCTCCAACGGATGCGACTCTGGATGTTGAGCGGCAACATTCCGGTGGTGCTTGCCACCAACGTGTTGGTTGCGACGAGGTGGCCGTATCGCTGGGAATACCACCCGAGGATCGGTTCTTCCCTACCACTGACAAGATCAAGCGTCAGCGGGGTCTGCGAATCGACCTCGATGACACAGTCATGGTCGCCGAACTCGACCTTGACGCACTGATCCTCAATTTGAGCTTCCGCCTCGGGGGACAGCTGCCAGTGCAACGCGATTTGATGTGAATCCTGGCCCTCGAAGCTGTCATCGACAATCAGGGTCCGGCCAACCCGATCGAACGTGACGGTCCGATGCTGGACGACCTTAGTCTCGCCAGCCGGTCCAAATCCCAGGGAGTATTTTGCAGTCGCCTGGAACACGCGGGTGTCGTCGCTTATTGGGTATTCGCCAGGTTCGCGGTTTGGCTGATTTTCCATCCCCGGCAACGCGCTGATCTGGCCTTCACCATCGACGAGTGCCGCATTGTGTGCAGCGGTATTCGCGAAGTAGCGATTCAGCTGACCGTCTCTACCCTCGCCGCTATAGGAGTAGTAACCCGGGTCGACCAGCAAAGCGTGCCCGTCAACCGAGAGCTGGACACCAAGCTGGGCCCGGTTGTGGTGACCGCTTCCGCGGGGCCCCATGTCGAAGAAGAACCAATCGGCGTCCTTGCCCCAGCCGGTGCGGGCGACCGCGTGACCCGCCCAGGCGAACACCGCAGAGAGAGCTGTCGACTGTTCGACGGCGGTCGGATCAAGTTGACGAAGCTCATCCAGGATGTACTGGCCACCTTTGGCTAGGCGGGGACTGTGTCCCCCCGGGTCTCGGGTCAAGGCGTAGTAGCGGACGGCGCGTGAGACCGCCGCCTCGAGTTCCGAGAGCTCCGGCCGCTCCGGACAACCGATTTCGCGGCTCTTCTTGACGATCAAGTCCACACGGCGAACACACCCCATGCCATAGTTGGGAGAGCATTCCGCGACCGACCCGTCGGGGTAAATCTGTTCGCTTGTCCAACGGCGCATCCGCTCCCACCCCACACGCTCAGCCCGCTCGCTGACTTGCTCCTCGGGGAAGTACCAGCCGCATTGCACCAGTGACGACGCGATCCCCTGGAACTGGTTCATCTTTCGGGGGAAGTCGAGCATGACTTCGACATGGTCCCCCATCAGGCTATCCAACAGCCGATCCATTGCCGATTTTGTCAGCGCATCCGACCCGTGCAGAAGCTGGAACAACTTGCACCAACTGTCGAACCGCACGTGCGCCGAGAGGCTGGTCCAGGGTCCATCGCAGTAGCCCTTGAAGAACATCTCGTAAAGTGCCGGGTCCGACGACGGGTTGGTCCACTCCGGCCGACCGCGTTCCAGCAGGTCCACCCCGATGGGGAAACGCTCGACCCAATCGAGCAATACCTCAACCACCTTCTCGGCATAGACCTCCTCTCCCGTGCGGTAGTAAGCCACCGCCAGCGGGAAAAGCCAATAGTGGCGCGACAGATGGGTGGGCCACTGCAGGTCACCCCGCGGCGCGTGCATCCAGTCGATCGGTGTGCCGAGGTCCTGCGGGCCGTAGCCGTTCAGCAGCTCGACCTGATGTTGAAGCAGACGCTCGAGCAGCTCGGGGTCGGCCTCAAAGTCTTTCAGCTCCGCGGGAGACATCGGTTGGGCGGCGACCAAAGCGCGAAGCCGGTCGGTGGTGGCGGTTGAAGACGAGTGGAGTAGCGTGGTCATTTGGCAATAATCCTTGAAGCAACTTAGCGGGCAGCGGGCTGCTGCTGCTTCTGCCAGAGGTAGAGAGACTCCATCGGGGGCTTGGGTGCCGCGATTTCATCTCTTGCGCTACTCGTCGCCCCGTTCACTGAATCGGAAACGATGGTCTCGTTGGACTCGTCTACGGAAGGCGTTCCGCCGGCGTACATGGGCAAGGGTGCTGGGACATAGAACTTGTTTCCGGTAAACGCCACACCCTCGGGGGCACCTTGCGGGAAGAACACCGCTCCATCAATGGAGGCGGCGTCGGGAACGCCGTACGTTTCCTCGGTCATCCAATCACGTCTGGTCTGGGGCGAGCGGAGCACGAACACGTTGTCGCGGAAGATCGTGTCGGCGCTGCCCAGCTTGAGCACCGCGGCAAAACTCTCGCGGACGTCAAAGCGGTTGTAGGCGATGATGGTGTTCCGCGTCGCCCCGCCGCCGAGCATAACCCCGTCCCAGTCGCTGGTGATCCGGTTGTGATACATGGTGATCCGTGGCCCGGCGGGCACGTGCATATCACCGTCGTACCGTGGTGTGGAGAGGCCGAACCGATAGGAGCCCCGCAGCTTCTCCCCAGGTTCGGGGTCTGCACCCAGGCCGCTGTCGACCAAGCAGTTCTCAAACAGGACCTCGTTGGGCCAGTTGAGGTGGAAGTTGATATCGATGTTTTCCATGAAGCAGTCCTTGAACACGAGGCCGTTGGACGCCATGGAGATCGACAGGTGGCGGAGGCGGGTCATGCGGACGTTGTCGAACAGCCCGTCACATGCGAAGTTGAGGCCGATGTAAGCGACCGCTCCACCGCTGGAGCGTGCCTCATCAAATCTACAGTCGCGGACCTCGTAATGCCACGATCGGTCGATATTAAGAGGCCAGCTTCCGATCTTCAGGATCGTCACGTCCTTCATCCAGCAGCCGTAGGTGTTCTTCATGATCACACCGGTGATACCTTGGCTATCAACGTCTTGCGCGATGGTAAGATTCTCGATACCGACGCCCGTGAGGAGCGACGGCACGTGCATGATCTTAGGGTTCTGGTCCAGCGCAACATCCTGACGGATCGGACGATCAAAGGTCACCGTTTGCCCGTCAACCTTGGCCACCTTCAGGTACTGATAGGCGTAGATCGAGCCGTAGCTGCCATCGGTGGTCTGCTTCGAGATTTTGGGGGGTAGCGTCGCGATCACGTCGGTGGGTGGCGTGGCGGTGAAGACGACCATGTCGCCGACGCTGACTTTGTCCGACCTGTCCTCGGTCAGGTGAACGCTGGTGTCGCCCCGCCGGATCGGTTGATCTGGGAAGATGTCGTAACGACGATTGACCTTTTCCGGCATGATCTCGATGACGGGTTGGGCCTTGCGGGGATCAGAAACCTGCTGGCCTTCGAACCGCGGGATCAGTCGGGTCTTTTCCGCGTCGGCTCCGCGGAGGACGACGTTGTCCTTCTCGATCTTAATGGTGTGGTCGATGATGTAGTCGCCCTCGGGCAGCAGGACCGCGCCGCCCCCCTTGGCAGAGGCCACGAGGATAGCCGCCTGGATGATCGCGGAGTCGTCCTGGTCGTCGTTAGCTATCGCGCCGAGAGTGCTTGCATCGATCACGACTTCGTGCTCGGGGATGCCGCCGGGGATACCCGCCCGGGAGAAGTCCGGGTAGACGATGCCGTCGGGTCCGGTGATGTCGGCGGGGGTAGCCTTCGCCTCGGCCAAGGCGGGCGGCGCCACCCAAGCCACGACGGCTGCGACTGCGAGAACACCAGGAAATCTGCAAATCATGATCGGCCTTTCCGTACAGAAAAATTGGGTTTGGGGAACGAGGAATCGCTGAGGCTTGATCAGTCCGTGGAGAGGCTGTAGCGGTGCAGGGCATCCGCGCCTGCCGCCTCCATCACATCCGCAAACCCATTCTCATTAAGCGCGGCCCCGTGGCCATCGGGAAACCACGTGTTGGCGGAGTCATTGTGACGACGGTGGACGTAAGAGTTGTTGCTGGGGTAACCGAAGAAGCGGGCACTGAAGGTGTGCTTCTGGTTGAGCTCGATCCACGGGAAGTTAGGCTGCCCCGGATTCAATTGGGCGCTGTCGGCCAGGAAGGGAGCGAGCTGGCTCACATTGTCGATTTTCGACGTAGAGCCCCCGGATACCGTCGTAACGGGCGTGCCAGCCAGGTTGTACCACGTCTCACCCGGCAGGTTGGTTGGGCGACTCCGCATTCCGTAAATGGTGACGTTGGAGGTGCCACTGAGGAGCTGGGTGCTCGCCCCCTGATAGTTCTGAACGTTGCACGGCAGCGTAGGGCAGGAGAACGGGTTGTTGCCGGCGTATTCCCAGTTCTCCCGGGTCCCGACTTTGCGGGTCGCCACGTCGGGCATGTACCCGCCCAGTTGCAGCACGATGGACCAGTTCCGCGATGCCCTGACATAGACACCCTGGCCGTCCTGGCCGTTGGAGTAGTTGTGCAGTCCCTTGCTCGCGATCATCCATCCCTTGTAGTCCACGGCGTAGGTGTGCACCGCGATGCCGTTCTGACGCAGGTTGGAGAGGCACACCGACGCCCTTGCCGCGTTCCGGGCCGCTCCTAAAGCCGGCAGAAGGATCGAAATCAGCAGGGCGATGATGGAGATCACCACGAGCAGCTCGATGAGCGTGAAACCCCGAGGGTGCCGACGGCTGGGCGGATAAGCGATCATCGTATAACTCCTGAGAAGAGAAGCGGAATGATTCAAATCCGCCGGCCCGCTGTCGAGCGAGCCAGCGGGGGGAGGGTTGGGGTCAGGCAACGTTACGACGGCGCGGCAGCAGCATCAGCCCGCCGAGGCCAAGCAGCACGAGCGACGCGGGCTCGGGGACGGGGGTCACGTCGGCGAAGGTCGTGCCGACGCGTAATTCGTCAAAGATGGCAGAAGTGGACGCGCTATCCCGATACTGGAAGAAGAACTCGTTGATAGGCAATGTGGGGTCTGCAAAAGCAATACCGCTGACGGTGGCCGTGGGAGCGGGACCCCCCAAGGCCGTCGGATTCGCCCAGTAGCTGGCCTGATTGGTGTCATAGTTGTATTGCACGACTAAGAGGTTGGTGCCGGTAATGCTGATTCCGCCGGGATTGGATCCGTTCACGCCACCCAGTTCGGATTGGTTCTCCCGGAAACTGAATGCGCCCGCGTCGTTAACGCCGTCGGTGCCGTCCAGGCTATTGGCAGTGCTCTGTCCGATCGCACCGGGGCCTGCCGAGTTATTTGACGGCCGCAGCAGCGCGCCGTATCGTCCGAACGTACTTTCATCCCCATTCACCAGGAAGCTGAAGTACACCGAACCGGTGATCGGGGCATTGAGAAACGTACGCTCGGCACCTTCGCTACTCGTAGTGGGGTTACCGACGGAGTTCCCCGTGACCTGGAGGTTCTGGTACGACAGGCCGGTGCCCTGGACCACGATACGAGGGATGGTTCTGTTACTCACGCCCCATGGGGCGGCCCACCCAGTCCCCCCCGTTTGGCCGCGCAGCTCGGCACCCGCGGCGTAGTCAAACCCTTCATACGCCAATAGTTCCGCCTGGGCCGGGCTGGCGGCGGTCAGGATCGCGGTGATGGCCAGGGCTGAAGTCGATAGGGCCTTGAGTGGTGCTTTCATGAGATTCCTCTGGGTAGGGGTGAAGGGACTGGCGTGATTACGAACGAGCTTGAACATGGGATTCTCCGTTAGAGAGTGTGAATCAGCCGGACACGCTGTCCGGCGGACGAAAAGTGGTGAATCAGGGTTGACCTCCGCGTAGTGGCGGGGCCAGGGTCTGGCCGCGGTCGAAGGTGCAGTAGACCGCGACGGGGTCAAGCGGCTGATCGGGGCGAGCCATTTTTTGCTGGAGCTGCGCGAAGGCCCGCCAGCCCATGCCGTAGGTGTGGATCCTCATCTGGGCGGGGACGACCCCCATCACCTCGCTAATGCCTTCGGTGATCGCCAGCACCGAGAGGTCCTCGGGGACCGAGAGCCCCGCGAGGTGAGCCGCGAAAAGGACGTTGGTCACGTCATCCGCCGAGATGATCGCGGTCGGCCGCTCGGGCCTCTTGAGCAGGTCGATCAGGGGCTGGATGGACACCCCGCGGCTCGGGGTCTGATGGGGGCTTGTCCGCTTGCGGAAGCAGGGGTTTGGCGTGAGCCCCGCCCGCCGCAGGGCGACGCTGTAACCCTCGAATCGGTCCGTCGTGCTGTAGTGGCAGGCCGGATCAGCACTCGGACGGGGACCTGCGTAGGCGATGCGTCGGTGGCCCAGCTCCAGTAAAACCTCCGTCGCACTCAGGACGCCGCCGAAGTCGTCGGGATGCACACAGTCGTGCTCGCGCCTGACGTTCATCCAGACCGCGGGGATGCGGTGCCGCGCAATATGCTCCACCATCAGCGGGGGGACGGCCGCGGTGTAGGACACCAGCAGCCCGTCGACGCACCATTCCCGCAACACCTTCGGCAGCCCCGCGGGATCGGTCAGGTCCGCATCCGGAGCGATCCCCATCGAGAGGTGCATGTCGTGCTCAAACGCCTGCACTTGAAGCCCGTAGAGCGAGTTGCGTGGCAGCCCACCCCGCGCTGAATCGGCGGCCTGCAACACCCCTATCGCACCGAATCTGCCACGTCGTACAGCACTAGCCGCGGCGTTAGGACGATATCCCAACTCATCGGCAGCTTTCAAGATCCTTGCACGCAGCTTAGCGCTGACTCGCGTGTTGCTTTGAGCACCCGACAGGACCGTGCTCACGGTAGGCCTCGCCACGCCCAGGTAGCGGGCGATGTCATGCGTGGTGACCTTCTCCTCGATGCGAAACTCCGGAGTTTTTGTCGCTGAGCTACCCATGAATACAGATCCAATCGCAAGTTCCACTACGTCCAAGAGCCGAGGCGGGGAAGATTCAAAGCTTCATGACTACAGGTGTAGTCAGATAGGGTAGATATTATCTTAATGTCTGACTCTGTTCTGTCAAGCACTTCATTATGCGTCAAGCCGGGCACAAGCCTTTGCGGCAGTTCCGACGCTTGCACGAGGTGGATCGGCAGCGACCGTTAAGCGTGGTGGAACACCCCCTCCCAGCGTCTGATAGCCGCCCCCGCCGGGACAACTCGCCCGTTTCCTCGCTGATCGCGATCATGCGTCGCTGCAACGCGTTTGAATCAGCTAAAGGCCAGCACCTGAAGAATCATCCCGAGGGCGCATCGGTTTTAGAGGGTAGGGTCAACCCTCTGATCGACTGCGGCCTACCAGGAGCCGCGCATGTCGCGGCCGTACTCGTTCTGGCCGTGGGTCGCCCTTGGCCCGGTGAGGTACGGGCGGTCGGTGCGGTCCGTGTCGTTGAACTTATCGGCACCCGGCGACGAGGCGGCCGCGGCGTAGGTAAGGAAGTGGAACGCACACCCCGCCCGGTCGCTCGTCGTGTTGTTCGCCATCGTGCAGTGGGGGACGCCGTAGCAGAAAAAGGCGACCGACCCCGCTGACAATTCCAGCGCGACCGAGCTGAGTTCGTCGTCGGGGTAGCAGCGGATGTGGTGGTCCGACTCGGGGTCGCGGCTTTGCTCGAGCGTCTCGTTCATCCGCCCGGGCAGGAGCCGCATGGTGCCGTTGGCGATCGTCGCATCGTGCACCGCGATCCACATCGCCGTGCCCTGGAGCGGGTCGGTGATCTTGAAATAGGCGTTGTCCTGGTGCCAGTTGGTCCCGCTGCCGCGCAGTCCCGGCTTCAAGAAGATTTGATCCAGGTGCAGGATGACGTCCGACCCGATCAGCGACGTCACGGCTTCCTGCACCTTGGCGCTGAACGGCAGAGCCCTGAACAGTGGGCTGTGCGGCGACATCGGGACAAGCTGCAGGTTCTGCCGGCCCGCCGCCTGCGTCTTGCCGTCTCCTTCAGTCTTCACATTGTGCAGCAGGCCCTCCGCTTCTAAATGCTCCACCTCGTTCTGCATAGCTCGTACCTCTCGCTCGGAAAAAAATCCTTGGCGAGGGTGTAGCCCTCGGTGCGAAATTGTCGGATCTGGTCATGTTGAAGTGGCATAATGAGTTTCCGTCTTGGTGTGGCGAAATACGACGCGTTCGAGGCAGGCATTATCCGTTGAATGGTCCTGCCATCAACGGATGGCTTGACCGATCGCATGTCAGAACTGACAATTGCATCATGGCCCGTCCATCGCCGGATCCTGCTTCTCTGGCTGTTTCCCGTTGCGTGTCAGATCTCTGGTTGACGGTAATGGGGTTACCAATCTGCGAAGCGGGCGTGGGTCGATCACGGGTTCGCGTCACATGCGGTGGGGCTTGTGGTGCGAGGTCGGGGCACCTATCGCGTCGACGATGGGCCGATTCAGGCGATCCAAAGAGGCAGCTGGTTTGCGGTCTGTCCCGGTCCGGTGTTCCACTATGGCCCGCAGTCGGGAAGCACGTGGGATGAGTATCACGTAGGAGGCGTCGGGCCGGGGGTCGAACGATGGCACCGTTACGGGTGGGTCCCGACCGACGGCCGGGTGCGGCAGGTCTAGCCCCGCCGCCTGCCCGAGCTGGTCGCCCGTTTCGAGGACCTGAGCGCGACGCATTATGGAAATCGCAGCGGCGATCCTGACCGGGCGCTGCTCATGGCAGAGCGTCTGCTTTTCGAGCTTCATGACGCGTCGACCTCTACCGAGCCGATGCGGGAGGATCCGGTGGACCGTGCCTTACAGGACCTGCGTCAACGCTACGCGGAGCCCCCTGGTTTCGAGGCCTTGGCCGCCCTGCACCACGTCAGCTATTCAACACTCCGGCAGCAGATCAAGCGGCGGACCGGGATGTCGCCGGCCCGGTATCTGACGTACCTGCGGTGCAGCGCCGCCTGTCGCGGGTTGACCTCGACCGCCAAGCCGATCAAGCAGATCGCCGTGGACGTTGGCTACCACGACAGCGCAACGTTCAGCAAGGCATTCCGCCGCACCGTCCATGTGTGGCCGCAGGATTATCGCGACAGCCGCCGGGGGATGGGCGGGTGAAGCGCGTTGGCGGCGGCATCCCCGAAAACGTCTCATCTCTGGCAGCCCCCTCGATGCCCCGAACACTTGATTCGAGGTTGCTTTGGAGGGTTGGTCCGGGCGCTCTATAGCTCAGCGGCGGCGGACGACTGAGGTGGTGGCGGAAGTTAAGCGTCTGCTTTGCGATGTGGCCTTTTGCGTCAAAGACCATTAAGTTCAGGGCAGCCCGGGCGAGAGCGGGCAATTCGAGGCGGACGTGATAGAGGTATTCGAGGCGGACGCGATAGAGGTAGTGGAATCCTTCGTCCCGCGGGACCACTGAAGACCTCGAAGGCGGGCTCGTTATCGCACAGGGTGAACCCCGTGACCCGTAGAGCATCGTGTTGCAGGATTGCCAAATCCCTCGGCAGTGGGGTTCTCCGAAGCTGCACATATTGCGGGGGTATCGGACCAAAACGGGTCCAGCCCGAAGTTCCGGCTTGCAAGTGGCAGAGTCCAGCAGGCTCACTTGGTATATGGTTGCACCCGAAGAGATGGGACTCTCGACCAACGGTGGCAGCGTTGAGCACTCGGTTCGTGTTGCCGTCTTGACATGAGCCAGATCAGCGTTTGTATGGGGGGAGGTGTATGAGCGAGGCCGTACGATTGCCCCTAACAGCCGCGGTTTACGCGGCTCAATCACCGGCACCCATCCGATCGAAGGTTGACCGTGCGCCTCTAGGCCCGGTGGACTGGCGATGAGACTACATCAACCCGCCTCGTCTGCAGCCGATCCATGTGAGCTGACGCTCTCCTTCCGCGGTCCGGCCGGGGAGACCATCTTCGGTCGATCGACGGCAACATAATTCATGCTGACGCAACCTAGACCGACCCCGTTCAGGCGAGACCAATGCGGGGGGGTTTCGGCGTGCTGACACACGAGATGCTTGCTACGAAATAGCTACCCGCTTCGCTTAGGGCTTCTTCCGCTGCGAGGCGTATCGCACGCCGTGGCAGCGCCGGCAGGCGAAGCCGTGACCGGCGATCGGGTAGTACAGCACGCCCACCCGCCGCCCGCAGCGGTAGCCCGGGCATGTCCACCAGTACCGCCGGCCGCCCGAGTGCAGCAGCGTCCGGTCGATGCTGACCTTCTGCGTGACCTCCCGGTGATGCCCCGCTTCCTGCAGGTCGTCGCCGTCGATCCACCGCAGCGTCGCCACCGGGTCCAGCCGGCTCAGGTCCATCGTCATCGTCAACGAGGCGACCTCGATGCTCCGCTCCGAAGCGGCACCCCCGCCGGGGTCGGGAGCGTCCGGCTCATCGGCCTCCTCCCACCCGCCGGGGATCGGCCCTGAGTTGGTGGGCAGGAGCCGGCTCAGCGTCCTGGCTCCGATCACGTTGCTGGCGAAGGTGACCCTGCCGGCCCGGCCCGCGGGGGTCGAGGCCGGCGGGAACCCGGGAGCATCGGGGTCCCGGTCGTAGCGGGCCCGCCACGCGAACGTCCGCGTCGGCGTGTCGCGGTGCATCCGCCTCCACTCGCCATCATGGCGCGGCAGCATCCCCTCCCGCGTGACCCAGGTGATGGGCAGCTCAAGGCAATACTCGCGCTCGATACTGCAGAAAGCAGGCATGATCAGTTCACCTCCTCGGAAGATTCTCCGGAAAGTCCCCGGGAAGTATGCCCGACGGTCCCGCCGGCAGCGGCCGCAACCCGCCGCGGTGCCGGGGCGGCGGCCGCTTCGTTGACCTGCACCGCCACAGGGCCCGCGGCGTGCATGTGGAACGACGGGGCCCGACGGTCCCCCGCCAGCTCCGTCATGATCTGGTCGTGCTGCTTGAGCAGCGGCAATGCCGCCGCTCTGATCCGCACGTGGGCCGCGGCCACCTTCGCCGGCCGCGGCTCGTCGGACCGCTCGGCCAGCAGAACGTCGCGGATGCTCATGGCGTACCCGACGTAGCAGGCGATCGCCAGGTCGAGCCGTTGCCGCTGCGTAGCCGTCTCCAGCCGCAGCTCCCGCCGCCAGTACGGCCGGTACACCGCCATCAGGTTGTGGACGAGGCGGTGCGACGTCGGCTCGGTGAGGGGGAGCGAGGTCAGCCCGTCCCGCTGCATCATCCGCACCCGGTCGGCGTACAGGCCGGGCGCAGCCTCCTCGAGGCGGTCGGCCAGCCGCGTGCGGTCCACCGTCGACGTGAGCGACTGGTCGGTCAGCAGTCGTGCGACGGCGGCACCCACCACGCGACGCCGCCGGCGCTCGCTCAGCCCGCCCGGCGACTTCTCCAGCAGCGACACCGCCTGCCGGCAGAAGGCGGCCGTGTCCCTCCGTCGCGTCCCCGACGTACTTGGGCGGCGGGGCCGACGGGCGTCCGCCGCCGGCCCGGCCGCCGAGGCCGCGTCGTCGCCGTCGCTGTCGGCCCACCGCTTAGCGGCCGGCCGCGGCACGTCGTAGGAAGGATCCGAGGTCGGGTGGTGCATCGCCGCCGTCTCCGTGTCCTGTTGGTACCGTTCGATCAGCTCCCGGGCGGCCAGCAGTCGCCGGCGATGTAAATCAGCTTCACCGGCTTCACCGTCTCGCTGCCGCCGGGGCCCCGGCTTCGCCGAGCCGCGCTTGTTGCCGGATAATCCAGCAGGACCCGTTGCATTTCCCGGCATCCGGGGCCGCTCGTCCGGCTCACCCAGGTAAGCCTTGAACATCGCGGCCCGCGTGTCCAGCGTCCGCTGAAGCTCCGGCGCGATCCTGCCCGCCGGTAAAGCGCCGCACGCCCCGCCGACCTCACCCGCACCGTCCGGTCCGCCCTTGAGCGGCGGGGTGCCTGAAGTTTCTGAAGATGATCCCGTACCCATGCGACGCACTCCAAAAAAATTCGCCGGCCGCAATCATTGATTCCTTACCTCCCTCAAGCCTACCACGGCTCCGGCGCGGCTCGATCCCCTTCGCCACCGCGAACAGACGTTGGTCGCGGAGGTATGGCCGTGTAGTTTTCGTGACGCCGAGCAGGCGTGTTGTGCTGCTCCCCCAGCACCCGGGGCAGAGCCCGTGACGCCGGGCCGTGCTCGCAGTCGTTGGACGACCGGCTCCCACGTGGCTGGTGCAAAGGAATGCCGCCGGATGCCGCGGACTCCCTCGAGACCATCCTCTTCCGCGTGGACATCCCGGCCGTTTGCTGCGAAGGGGGCACTTCTGAGAGCTAGCGGCGCGGCAGCTCAAGATGTTGTTCTTCACGCCAGGCGGGCGCAGGACGAGCACGCGGAGCTTGCGAAGGAGAGCGGCTCGGTGCAGCCCCATGCACCTGCATCTATCATCATCAGCCGCGGCGAGAGTCGCTCCGGTAGTCCATCACACTTGCCACCTGCCTCCGAGGATGCCGCAGGGCCAGCCCCGCCAGCACGGAACCGCTCATCATGGCGATATGTCTCGATGCTCGCCTACTCGGAGCAGTCATTGACGGCTTCGAGCGTCTTGCGAGCGGCCGGGGCGGGTTTAAGGGCCGGGTTCTGTTCTGGGAAGATCAGGACCCCGATCAATGTCGGGTTGAGTTTGCAGCGGGGGCTGACCAAAGTTGGCAGGACAGCATGTGTCGCCTGGGAGACTTGGCGGCACGATTGACCGCCTGCCCGTCCTCTCGGCCCCTCAACCGCTGGTACTGGTACCTCTACAAGCGGCTGGCCGAGTCATCCTTCGACTACGACACCGCGCCCGACGGCGGACGGGGCTGCTGGCGGGCCCTGCCTGACGCCGCCGCCGTCTCTGCCGACGTACTCCGTGACCTCGGGCGGGAGCTCCTGTGGCGTGCATGGAGCCGCGCCCCGGCCGGACCCGATGGGCCGTATACGCCAGCGGAGATCGGCCGGCTGATGTCTCCGCTGACACCAACACAGGTCAAAGAACTGCGGGGGCTGTTGCGGCAACTCGAGGAGACCACGAACGACAGCACGTTGACCATGATCTGCAAAGCTTCGCCCGACCCGCTGGAGGGCCCACCTGTGGAAGTCACCCCGCTGTACGACAAGTCGCTCACGACGGTTGAGTCGCGACTGGGGTCCACCGGCCTGCTCGGCGGACGCCATTACAAAACGCATCTCTACGGCATCGATAGCGACAACGCCACGTTGGAGACCATGAACCCCGTGGTAGTGCGGATTGTGGCATACCTGCAACCGCCCTGGTTCAAGCCAGAGCAGCAAACCGAACCGCTCGACGACTGGTTGTCGCTCCTTGCCGCCTGCTGCGAACTCGGTGCGGGTTCGGCACAGCGGATCGGCGAGGTACGCGATGGCCGCTACGTCCCCGACCGCTACAACGAGAGCGGGCGACAGACGCCGGGTGATGAAGTGCGTTCTTTCGTCGAGCCGCTGGATTTCGAGCTACCGGACTTCGGCACCTTGGATTCCTCCACGGTTCCGCGGGCACCGGATCGACATCCCGTTGAGGTCTTTCGGCCAAGCGCAGGCGAAACCTTGGCGAGCGTGAGCATCGAAGTCCTGTCGTTCCTGCTCGAGCCGCTAGGCGACGCACAAGACGGAGCAGATAGGTCTGTAGAACGAGGTGTGGCGGGGAGCGGGGCCGCCGCCGACGACATCGAAGCGATCAAGCGGGAGCGGGATGCTCATGTGCTGGAGCTGTCGCGGCTCCAACGTGAGGGGCTGACCAACCCGACGGACCTTATCGCCGAGGAGGAAGAGCGGCGACGGCTACGGAAGGCGACGAAGCAAACGCCGGGGGCGGGGAAGGCGGCGGCGACGGGCCAAGCCCCGGCGGTGAAGCTCACTGGCGAGGCCAGGGCACTGGCGGTGCTCACCCAGCACCCCGGCTGGACCATGCGGCAGATCGCCGAGGCGGTGGGCATGAAGCGGCAGACGCTGTACCGCTACGAACGGCTCATCAAGGCCCGCAACGCCATGCGGGGCGTGGGGCAGGCGAAGTACGGCAAGCGGTCCGAGCTGCGGTAGCGGGGGGGGGGGGCGGCTTCCGGGGGAGGGGCGATGTCACGTCGGGCGTGTCGCGGTGACATGCGAGGTGACACCATCGCATCATTTCATGCTGCATTTCACCGGGGAAACGCATATCGGGGGGAGACACGGGCGGTGACATCGGCCCCTCTATGAGCAATGCCGCTCATGGAGACCTGACCGATGACCCCCAGGAAACCGACCCCCCGGCCGAAGTACGACCCGCGGCCCGAACACCCCCAGGAAGCAAGGCCCGAGGACCGTACGCCCGAGGACTCGCCCACGGCGTGGTTCGCGGTCTTGGAGCGGGCGATGGACACCTTCGACACCGCCACCCAGCGTCGGGCGCTCGCCGAGTTGAAGCGGCTGGGCGTCACGCTGCACTTTAAGCCGGGGGCGTTCCCCCGTTCACGACCCGGCAAGGGCGAGGGGGCCGATCATGCGGAGTGATCCCACCCCTATTGGATCGGCCAACGCCCCGACCCCCGCAAGCCTTCCCCTAGCCCTGCGCACCCGTGAGGCGGCGGAGGCGCTGGGGATCAGCGAGCGGACGCTGCAATCGCTGACATCAGCCGGGGAGATCCCCCACTTCAAGCTCGGCCGGGCGAACCTTTACCCAGTGCGGGAGCTGGCGGATTGGCTGACGGCACGTGTGGAAGCGGAGGTGGTCCAGAAGTAGCCAATCCCTCCGCGCAAACGCCCCCCCGGCGGCTGATGTCTGTCCTCTACTGGCCTGCCCCTCACGAACCAACTCCCAAGGCGAACCACCCATGTCTCAAGACAAACCGAACGACTCCACCGACCCCCGCCCTTACGATCAACAGCGCCTTGTGCCCAAACCCAACCCCTTCGATCCGGCAAGCCTCCGGCTGAACGCGGACGCCGAGGAAACCCTCGGCATCAAGAAACTGATCACCACGATCCCGGTGCGGAAGCCGAACAAGACGACGTTCGTCCGCACCCACCCCGATGAGGAGTACCACCTGCAGACCCTGGTGCTTGAACTGAAGGAGGAGAACGCGATTTATCTCGTGGCCCCGGGGCTGCGGGACGCGCTGTCCACAGAGTCGACGTTGACGAGGAAGCTGCTGCGCTTGGCGATCGACCGCCAGGGTGTCGTTTTTCTTTGGCCCTTGCGGCTGCCCTCCACGGAAGGCCGCACGGACGCATGGGCGAGGTCGGCGCTCGACGCCGCTGAAAAGGCTGAAAAGAATTGGGTCCGGGTGGCGGCGAAAATGTCGCTTGGCGCGTACGAGATTTGCGTGGCTAAAGGTTCGCTGTCCGAGCCCGAGTGGCCGGACCTCTCGCTGCATCAGGCGTTGGAGATCGCCTTCCGCGATCATCTCATCGACTCCCTCGACCACCCAGTATTGAAACGTCTGAGGGGGGAGACTTAGCCGTGTTCAACGCTTTCGAAGAAATCTGGCTGGTCGACTTCGAGTTCAGTGCTCCGGCCGGTGAGCGTCCTGCTCCGGTCTGTATGGTCGCCAGAGAGTTCCGCACCGGGCGCATCGTGCGGATCTGGCAGGACGAGCTTGCTCGCATTGAGGGTCCGCCGTTCCGCATGGAACCCGACGTCCTGTACGTCGCCTACTACGCCAGTGCTGAACTCGGCTGCCACCTCGCCCCGGGCTGGACGATGCCTGCAAGAATCCTCGACCTGTGTATCGAGTTCCAGAACCAGACCAACGGCCTTGAGGTGGAAGCCGGGAGGAGTCTGCTCGGGGCCTTGCTCCATTACGGCTTGCCCTGCGTCGAAGTCGAACACAAGGAGTCGATGCGTACCCTCGCGCTGCGGGGGGGGGCGTACACGGACCGAGAGCAGCTTGATCTGCTGGATTACTGCCAAAGCGATGTTGACGCCCTTGAGGGGCTGCTAGAGCAAATGGCCCCGGCAATTGACCTGCCGCGTGCGCTGCTTCGGGGTCGCTACATGGCCGCAGCCGCCCGCATGGAATGGGCCGGGATTCCTCTCGACACGGTCACCTCGCAGGCGCTTAAATCCCGCTGGCAGTCGGTTCAGGATCGGTTGATTGCCGAGGTCGATCGTGACTTCCGGGTCTATGACGGCAGGACGTTCAAGGCCGCCCGCTTCGCAGGATATTTGGCAGAAGCGGGAGTTGCCTGGCCCACCACCGATCGCGGCAACCTGAAGCTGGATAACGACACCTTCAAGATGATGTCTTCGATTTACCCGGCGCTGGTGCCGCTCCAGCAACTCCGCCGGTCCCTCTCGACCCTCAAGAACAGTCAGCTCGCGGTGGGCGGTGACAGTCGAAACAGGTGCCTCCTCTCGGCCTTCGCTTCCAAGACCGGCCGGAACCAGCCGAGCAGCTCCAAGTTCATTTTTGGGCTCCCCGCTTGGACCCGCAGCCTGATCCAGCCCGGCCCCGGGCGTGCGGTGGCTTACATCGACTATTCCCAACAGGAGTTCGGCATCGCCGCGGCGCTGTCGGGCGACGAGACCATGATGGCGGCTTACCGGACCGGTGATCCCTACCTCGCGTTCGCCGTGCAGGCGGGTGCGGCTCCACCACCCGGGGCTACTAAGGCCTCTCACGGCCATATCCGCCGCCGGTTCAAGCAGACGGCGCTGGCCGTGCAGTATCGGATGGGTGAGGACTCTCTGGCTCGGACCCTCGGGGAGTCACCGGCTCATGCCCGAGAGCTGCTGCGGCTGTACCGCGGAACGTACCGGCGGTACTGGGAGTGGTCGGACGCCGTCGTGGATGCTGCGATGCTCAGAAATCATATTAGGACCGTTTTCGGTTGGACGCTTCACGTAAGGGCCGGCGTCAACCCGAGGACGCTGGTTACTTCCCGATGCAGGCGAACGGGGCGGAAATGCTCCGGCTCGCGTGCTGCCTGCTGACGGAGCACGGCATCACCGTATGCGCTCCGGTGCACGACGCTGTCCTGATCGAGGGACCAGCCGAAGCGATGGACGAGGTGGTTGCGACGTCCAGAGAGCTGCTCGGTGAGGCGTCACGCGTGGTGTTGGACGGTTTTGAAATCACCACGGACGTTGAGGTGTTCAGTCACCCTCAGCGCTACGTGGACGTGCGTGGAGTAGCCATGTGGCACAATGTCACGCAGGCGCTGCGTGAGGTCGAACCCTTCTCCCACGCCGGATGAAACCCAGCACTCATGCGGGGTTAATCGCGCGCCGGTGCAGCCCCGCTCTATCTAATTTCTCCTGGACTCTTTTGCTTATGAATATCCCCACCCCCGAAGAGCTCCGCATTCAACCTTCTACAGCCAGCAGCAGTCAGCCAGCTCCGGATCGTTCGGTGCCAAGGCACAGAGCGGGAGAGAAATTTTTGAAGGGCCCTATCCCGCTGGGCTGGCTGGCGCGAGCCACCGCTCTTCCAGGAAAGAACACGCTCTCCGTGGCATTAGCCGCCTGGTATCTGGCCGGACTTACCAAATCCCGCACGGTAACATTATCAGGTGACGTTCTTGACCTCTTCAGTATCAACCGCAGCACGTCCAGCAGGGCACTTAAGCGGCTCCAAGCTGCTCGCTTAGTCAGCATCGATCAGGGGCCCGGTCGCTGTCCTAGGGTCACCCTGCTCGGCACATCTTGATCCTCTGTCTGTCCGTCCTCCAGCCCCCGTCACCCTCAGGAGCTCCTTCATGGCCTCCATCTCCAACGATCCCAACGGCACCCGCCGCATCCTGTTTACCGACCCCCACGGCAAACGCCGCACACTCCGCCTAGGCAAGGCGCCCAAGAAGCACATTGAGGCCGTCCGCGTCCGTGTCGAGGCGCTGCTGGCGTCGGGCATCACCGGCCAACCCGTCGAGCCGGAAACCGCCCGCTGGCTCGCCGGCGTCGGTGATGACCTGCACGACAAGCTCGCCCGCGTCGGCCTGGTCGAGCCGCGTGCCACCGCCACGCTCGGCCCGTTCATCGACGCCTACATCGCCCGGCGACGGCCGACCCTCAAGCCCCGCACGATTATCAACCTTCAGTACGCCCGCAAGCACCTGGTGGACACGCTGGGCGAACGCCGCGACCTTCGCACCATCACCGTCGCCAACGCCGAGGACTGGCGGGCCGCGTTGCTCGCCGACGGGCTGGCCGAGAACACGGTGCGCCGATCCACGGGCCGCGCCCGTCAATACTTCAAGGCCGCGATCAAGCGCGGGCTACTCACCGTCAACCCGTTCGACGGAATGACTGCCAGCATGCGGTCCGAGCGAAGCCGCGACTACTTTGTGAGCCGCCCCCGAGGCCGCCGCCGTGCTGAACGCCTGCCCCGACGCCGAGTGGCGCGTCATGTTCGCCCTGGCCCGCTTCGGCGGGCTGCGTACCCCCAGCGAAACGCTGCGGCTGCGGTGGGCGGATATCGACTGGGCGGCCGGGCGATTCACCGTCACCTCACCGAAGACCGAACACCACGAGGGCAAGGCGTCGCGCATCGTCCCGCTGTTCCCCGAACTGCTGCCCTATCTGCGTGAGGCGTTCAAGCAAGCCGAGGACGGGGCGGAGTATGTCATCACCCACTACCGCGATGTCGGCACGAACCTGCGGACCCGGATGCACCGCATCATCAAGCGGGCCGGGCTGACCCCGTGGCCCAAGACGTGGCACAACCTGCGGGCCACCCGCGCGACCGAGCTGGCCCAGCACTTCCCCCAGCACGTCGCCGCCGCCTGGTGCGGGCACTCCGCGAAGATCGCCGAGGAGCACTACCTGCAAGTCACCGCCGAGCATTTCACCGCCGCGACCGCACAGACACCCGAACAAACCGCCCCCGAAGCCGCGCCACCCCCCGAAAGCGGCGCACTCTACGACTCCCCGGAGGACGAAACCCCCGAGAAACACCGGCCCGAACGCCCCGGAAAACTGGCGCGGAATCCGGCGCAGTATGGACCCGCACAGGGCCGCACCGACCCCACCCGGCACACTGTAAATCGCACTGACACGCAAGGAACCGCGTCAGGTGTCTGTACAATACCCCCTAGGGGAGTCGAACCCCTGTTACCGCCATGAGAAGGCGGTGTCCTGGGCCACTAGACGAAGGGGGCGTCGGGCGGGCCGAGTCGGGAGGGTAGGCCCGGCGGCGGCGGGGGTCAACCCCGGCGGGGCAGGGTGGGGGGCGAAGGCTTCGGGTTTCTCGGTGGCACGGGCAGGGTGCGGGTGCCACTGAACTACCGTCGATCAGCGGCGGGAGGGGCACTGACAACGCTGCTTTGTCCGTTGTCAGCGGGGCTCAAGTCGCGGCAAGGCCTCGATGACAACTTCTGCGAACTCCGTCGTCGGTGGCACCCGGCATAGGCAACGCCGGGAATGGTGGGCGTGGCCTTCGCAGCGTCTTAGACGACGGCACCCGGCCTCAGACCACGGCACCGAGCGGGCGGGATGTCACCCCCCTTCGCTTGGGGTAGCATGCGGGGCATGGGGCAGGAGGGGGTAAAGATCGGGCGTCACCTCGGCGGGCGGTCAGGGATCGGCAGGTGTGGCTGGGTATGGCTGAACGGGCCGAGTCTGCGGGAGGGTCGGGAGGACAGGCCGCCGCGGGATCGGCGGCCGCGGCGGGTGTGTCGGCGGAGCCGGGGCAGGGGTCGGCTAAGGAGCGCCACGCGGAAGTCGAGCGGTCTGGTGAGGGGCAAGGCGGCCACCCGGCGCAATGGGAGCGGCCCAACCCGCCGCCGATCCCCGAACGGGTGCTGCGGAAGGTCCTGCCGCGGCGGGCGGCGCGGGCCCTGCGGCGGCTGGGCCTGGACCGGCGGGCGTGGCGGCAGGTCGGGCTGGGCTTCCTGGGCCTGGCGGTCGTCGTGGCGGCGGCGTGGGCGGTGAGGCCCGGCGCATTCGACGCGGCGGCGAAGCAGCGGTGGACGCAGCTGTGCCTGGACTACCGCAACTGGTACGGCCCATTGACGCGGGGGCTGAGCAAGGCGGACCGCGTGGCGATGCGGGAAATGGGGCTGGGCGAGGTGCTGGCGGACTTAGGGCGGGCCGAGTGGGACCCCCGGGCGATCGCGGGGGTCGACCCCGGGGCGGACCTGGCGGTCCTGGCCGAGCACCCGACGGGCCGGGCGAGGTCGGCGGAGGGGATCGCGACGACGCGGTCGTCGTCGGCGGCGGTGGGGCGGGTGTGGCGGGCGTTCGAGCGGTGGCCGGTGCAGGTGGCGTTGCGAGAGCAGCAGCGGGCGTTTGCCGGGGCGGGGTGGCTGGGCCCGGCGACGTACATCGCGCGGCTGCTGGCCGACGCGCCGCCGCGCTCGGGGTCGCCGCTGGCGGGGGTGTTGTTGGACATGAGGCGGGCGTCGCAGGTCGGGGCCGCGGTGTTGGAGGCGAAGGCGGCGCTCCGGGCCGACGCCGCGGCCCTGGCGGGGTACGACGACGCGGTGCTGGAGCGGTTCGTGCGGGAGGCGCGGCGGTTCGACGAGCCGCCCGAGGGGGTGGTGGGGGAGGGCGCGGGCGCGGCGTTCGCCGGCTTCGCGGAGCGGCAGCAGGCGTACCGGGCGTTCGGCGGGCGGCTGCTGGACGCGGTGCGGTCGCCGACGTTCGTCGACGTCGACTTGACCGAGCTGCGGGGGGCGGGCGCGTCCTATGCGATGCTGGCCGACCCGCGGGCGGAGTCGGCCGAGGTGTACCGCACCTGGCTGGCGGAGCTCGGCGAGTACCGACGCGTGGGCGAGGATTGGCGGCCCGAGTGGGCGGCGTCGCTACGCGAGCGGCTCGCGGCGGTGCAGCGCGGCATCGTGGAGCTCGAGTCGGGCGGCCACCTCGCCGCGACGGAGCTGCGCGGTCGCTACGCGGCGGTCGGGCACCGGCTGGCGGCGGTGCTGGACGCCCCGCTGGTGGAGGCGGACCGGGCTGAGCGGTCGACCGACCGCGTCGCGGTGGAGGCGGGGGTGGCGGACCTGGAGCTGGCCGTGGAGCGGGTGCTGCTGGCGGATGCGACGGAGCGGTCGATGCGGGGGTTGCGGGGTGAGGACGGCATCGCGGCGGCCGGGGGCGGTGCGGCGTCGCCGGCGGTGGACGCGGCGTGGCGGCGGTACCGGGACCAACTGGTGCACCGGGCCGAGCGCGACGGCGATGTGCAGACGATGGGATACCTGGCGGAGGCGGCGCGTTCGCGGCTGGCGCGGCTGCTCGACCCGGGCGATCCGGGGGGCATGCCCGTGGCCCCGTCGTTCGCGGCCGGCGGGGCGGGGGGCGGACCGGACCCGCAGGCGGCGGCGCTGTGGCGGGCGCTGGACGACGCCGCGGCAAGGCGGCGCGAGGCGGCGCTGGCGGCGACGGTGGCGGGGGGGTTGCCGCTGGACGAGGCGGCAGGGTCCGCAGAGCGCGTAGACTATATAGAGGCGTTGGAGACGCTGGGCGACTTCGCGGCGTGGGCCGAGCGGGCGTCGGACCTGCTCGCGGGGCTGCACCGGCTCGGGGAGCCGGCGTTCCGCGAGGCGGGGCGGACCCTGGCGGACGCGGCGGCGACGTGGCGCAAGGCGAAGGTGTTGCAAGACGGTCGGCTTGCCGCCGCGGTGGAGCCCCTGCTGCGGCGGATCGAGGCGGTCGCGGGGCTGACGGGCCTGTCGGGAGGCGACGGGCGGGCAACGCTCGTGGCCCTGGCGTCGGAGGCGAACGACCCCGCCCTGGCGGTGGGGGCGTGGCGGCGGCTGGGCGAGGTGGGGTGGCCCCACAGCGTGGCCGAGCTCGACCGGGAGTGGCAGATACAGGACCGACTGACCCGGCTGGTCCGCGCCCGGTTAGACCCGACCACGGCGGCGGCGTTCCGCGACGAGGCCGAGGCGGCAAGGCTCACCCGGTGGACCACCGCCGCCCGCGCGGCGGCGTCGGGCCCGGCGTTCGACGACGTGGCAAAGCGGCTCGCACCCTACGGCCTCACACCCGGCGTCCTGCCGCCCCGGCTCGGGTTCGACATGCGGCTTTGGACCCTCCGCCGCCACGTCGAGGCCCTGCTCCCCCCCGCCGGCCAATCGACCGCGCAGGCCGCGGCCCGGGTCCGCGTCCTCACCATGGCCTTCATCGCTCAAGCCCGCCCGCTGGATTGCCACCCCGCGGTCCGCGACCTGCTCCGCGACCTCGACGCCATGACCGCCCCCAACGCCACGCCCCGCGAGGCCCCCGACGCCGCCGGCCCCGCCACCCGCGGCTGGCGGCCCGACCCCGACGCCCCGCCCGGCCTCGCCGCCTTCACCCGCGGCGACCACCGCCTCGCCTTCCGCCGCGTCGACGCCCCCGACGGCCCGGTCTACCTGGCCACCCGTGAGCTCTCCGTCGCCGACACCGCCGCCGCTCGCGCGACCAACGCCGTCGGCGACGGCAACGGCAACGCCACCGTCGCCCTCCTCCGCGCCGGCTCCCCCGACGACGACTGGCCCGGCCCCCGCTCTTGGCGCTACGACCCCGCCGCCCGCAACCTCACCCCCAACTCCCGCGGCTGGCTCGCCCCGCCCACCCCCTACCCCGACGGCCTCTCGCCCCCCGACCCGACCCCGCAGCACCCCCTCAACCACGTCACCCCCGAGGCCGCCGTCGCCCTCGCCGACGCCCTCGGCTGCACCCTCCCCACCGTCACACAGTGGCAGGCCGCCCGACGCTCCGATCCCCCACAACCCGACGACACCCCCAACCTCCGCGACCAAACCTGGGCCCGTTACGCCCGCGCCACCGCCACCCCCCGCCGCGCCGCCGGAACCTTCGCCCCCGCCGGCTCCACCCCCAACCCCGCCGCCTTCTACGACCTCGACGACGGCTCCCTCTGGCTCGCCCCGCCCGCCGACACCCCCGCCGACACCCCCGACCCGACCCGCTTCCAACACCTCACCGGCAACGTCGCCGAGCTCGTCACCCTCCGATCCGTCGACCCGTCAATCCTCCTCGACCCGACAAACGGCGACCCCGCCGCCCGCCGCGCCGCCTTCCGCCGACGCTTCGCCGACGCCTTCGCCGTCGTCGGCGGGTCCGCCCTCTCCCCGCCCGACCTCCCGCTCGACAAGCCCCTGCCCCTCGCCCCACGCGACCTCGGCCGCGCCTTCGCCGACGTCGGCCTCCGCCCCGCCTTCCAACCCGTCACCCTCACCCCCACCCAACAGATCGCCCGACGCCTCGCGCAGCAGCCCTACCTCCGCGACGAGTAACTCACGCGCCCCCTATACTCCCCGCCCCTTCCACCGCCTCCCAATCCCGCCGCCTGCCCCGCGCCACCCCCGCCACCGAGCCCCCTCATGTCGTCCAACGACACCCCCTCCCGCGACACCCTCGACCGCGTCAAGAACATCCTCCGCCGCGACCTCAAACTCGGCGACGACTACCCCCTCGAAGACGACGCACCACTCGTCGGCTCCGACCTCGACCTCGACTCCCTCGACTTCCTCATGCTCGTCACCAGCGTCGAAAAAGACCTCGGCTACAAAATCCCCAACCAGGACATCGGCCCCGACATCTTCACCTCCGTCCACTCCTTTGCCCAGTATCTCGACGGCAAAATCAAGCCTCAAACCCCCTCTCCATAGCCGCGGCCTGACAGGCCGTTTCGAGCCGCACGAACCACCCGCTTCACCCTCCCCAACCTCTACCCCGCCCCATAAACTCAAACCCCCGGCAACCCCGCCTCCGCCCCCGGCACGTCCCACACCCCCACCGTCGCCAGCTCGATGCTGTTCCCCGCCGGGTCCCGAAAATACACCGACTCCCCGCGCCCGTCGGGCTTCACCACCCGCGAATCCACCGCCACCCCGTGCGCCTCCAACCGCTCCACCCACCGCTCCACCTCCTCCGCCGCGACCGCAAACGCCATGTGTGACGGCCCCGACGCCCCGTGACCCGGGATCGTCCCGCCCCCCTCCGGGTCCGCCATCGCCTCACCCGTCGCCCCCGGGTTGAACACCAGAAACACCCCCGGCCCGCAGCGGTAAAACAGGTGCCGCCCCTCCTCCCGCGTCAACAGCTCCAGCCCCAGCACCCCGCCATAGAAAGCCTCCGCCGCGTCCAGGTCCGACGCATACACCCCCGTCTCCAAAACCCGCGCCGGCCGCATCACCTCACTCATCTCCCAGCATAGCCCCCTCACCCCGCCCGGCCCCGCCCTCGACCGCGTCTCCCACGCCACCGCACCGGCACCCACCACAGGCTCAGCAGCACCAGCAACCCGAACGCCGAGTACGCCGCGATAAACACCCACGCCTCGGCCTGAAAAAACAGCAGCCGTCCCAGCCAGTGGGCCATGAACGTCTCGTCGTACGCCCGCTGACCCCCGGCCACCCGCAGCCGCATCTCCCACGTCGTCAGCGGGCACACCAGGCCTAACCACGCCTGCCCCACCACCACCCCGATCGCCAACAGGTGCGCCCCCCGGAACCAACGGTTGCGCACCCATCCCCACCCCCGGAAGCCGAGCCGGCCCAAGACCCCTCCGATCAGCGTGAGCAACAGCGCCACGATCACAAACAGCACAAACCCCACGTGCACCGTCAGCACCACGTCCGCCGCCACCCGATACCACGCCTCGCCGCTCATCGCCGCAGCATAGCGACGGCCGCCAATCGCAACGCACCGTGTAGCGGTTGACGCGCAGCGTTTCGTTCCCGGGGCGAGGGTACCTTGCTGACTTCCAATGGATCAGTGGCACCGGCATCTTGCCGGTGGTTCGCCGCAGGCGAAAAGCGATTGATCCGCCTGTCGGCCGAACCCCGGCAAGATGACGGTGCCACTCGCATTCTGATTGCATCCCCCGGCCCGCGTCCCCGCCCCCCCCGCCCGCCGCTCCCCTACACTCCCCGATGCCCACCACCAAGTCCTGGGTCCTCTACGCCCTCCTCGGCGCGTTCTTCGCCGCCGTCACCAACGTCCTGAGCAAGCCCGCCCTCGACAGCCTCGAGGTCTCCGTTGCCAACACCCTCCGCGCCGCGACCATGCTCGCCGCCCTCGCCACCGTCACCACCGTCGCCGGCCACTGGCCCACCCTCGCCGCCTCCCCCCGCTCCGCCGTCGTCCTCATCGTCCTCGCCGGCCTCGCCGCCGCCGCGTCCTGGCTCTGCGGCTACCGCGCCCTCCAACTCACCACCGTCAGCAACGCCTACCCCCTCGACAAGCTCAGCGTCGTCTTCGCCGTCCTCCTCGCCGCCCTCTTCCTCGGCGATCGCCCCTCCCTCACCCACTGGGTCGGCATCGCCACCATCCTCCTCGGCGCCTACCTCGTCACCCGCCCCGGCTAAACGCCACCGCCGCGACCACGCAGGCGGTCACCCAAGCCGTATCCCCTCCGCACGAACCGCAACCCCCCGTGAGTGGTCGCGCAGCCAAAACCAAACTCGGCACCCCATACAGCACTTCGAGCTTCGGGACAACCCACCGGCCACCTCCGTTCGTGACCTGCTGGCGGTACCCGCGCGGAAACCTACGGGGCGGATGCGGCGGCTTCTACAGCGGTGATCCGTCCCCGCTTTTTCACCTTGCGTCGATGCATACGCCAGGCCGCCAACCCGAGCCACAGGCCCAGCAAGCAGGTGATGATGAGCACATCGACCACGGCAGGGTCGGTAAGGACGGCCCAACCCCTCTCGCTCAGCCGCAGGATCAGCAGGAAAACGAACGGGTAAGACAGGTGCCGCAACGCTCGACCCACCTCTTGACTAACAATATTCCTGTTGGACCACGAAAACCCACCCGGCCCGGCGGGCAACGGCTTCCGCCAGGGGATCAACCGCGGCACCACGGCCGCATAATCACGGTACGCGTCCCCGAACAACCCCGTCAGATGTTCTTCTTCCTCACGCATCACCGGCAGATAAACCAGCACCCACCAGATCGGGGCAAGCACCATCAATATCCACGAACCGCTCATCACCACGATCCCCGCGTCCAGCACCGCGTTGGCCGTGTAAAACGGGTGACGCACAAACCGGTACGGCCCCGTCCGACTCACCTCCTGATTCCGATGCAGACACCCCTTCGCCCAGAAGTTGCCCGCCATCCCCAACGCCAACAGCGCCGCCCCAACCGCAATCGACATCGGCGTCGCCGCAAAAACCGCAGCGATCATCGACAAAACAAACAAGTAGGAGCGGACACCCCCACGTTTCAACGGCTTTCGCATGATTAGGGCTCGTATTCTACAGCGTCAAAGCCGATCCATCGGCAAGCAACCGCGGTGCGGCGGGAAGTGAAGGCGTGAAGAATACGTTAGATTCCAAGACCACGCGGGGGAGCAGCTCGTAGGGCGGGGTAAGGCTCGGCGAACCCCACCGCGGCTCCCGACGGTGCACGATCATCCGCGGTGGGGTTCGAAGACTCACCCTACCCTACGCGCTGGGCAATAACCCTAAAGAGGCTATGCTGCGATTAGAAAAGTTGTTTCTAGTCATCAGACGTGATCTTGATCACAAAAACAGGGGGCTTCGTGAAGCTAATATTTTACGCATGTTTATCAACGACTGGGATCAAGTTGCGGCAGTTGTCAGCCGCCCCAACTCATAGCTCGTAGCTCGTAGGGTGGGGTGAGGCTTGGCGAACCCCAGCGCGGTCCATGACGGTGCACGATCATCCGCGGCGGGGTTCGAAGAGTCACCCCACCCTACGTGCTGATACGAAGGTAAAAGATCAGGCAATCAACGCCCTCTTCGAGCTGGAGCTGCCCATTGCGGATGGGTGGACCGCCTGAGAGGGTCCCTTTACGAGTGCTTTTGATCCAGGCGACCGGGATAAAGTCTTCCGTCATTTTATCAGGATTGATAGTTCCGCGGCCACGGAAGCCTTGCAGATCAAGCGCATCCCGCGGAATCCTCTTGTCTCCCCCCGTAAACACCGAGCTGTCGTACCGGGTGCTCGACAAGATGCGGTAGAAGTGGTCGGGTGTATCCGCTGGATTATTCAACGCCAAGAACCCGTCCCGGGAGTCGAGGATCAGGATCTCCATTTAGAGATCAAACCCCTGTACCGGCGGATCCTTGACTTCGCCAATCCCGGCTACTGACATCCTCTTGAAGGTCTTCGTCTTACCCGAATAACCTTCGACATACAGTTCCGCCTTGTCCGCTTCGCCGTCGTAACGGAGATTGAGCACGAACGCATCGATGGCTGCGCTTCGCGTCAATAGCCCAAAGTCCTTCTCGACAAACTGAACCTCCAGCATGGGCTCCTTCGGGTTCAGATCAGCAGCGTCAGCGTAGATGAAAATGCCGCTAACCACGACGCAGACGAAGAGTCCGCACAGCATGAGCAGCCAACGTCGGATGCGTTGGAAAGCGGAAAGTGCGACGGGTAAGTGTGCCATGAAAATCACCCGGCGGGAATGTTGAAGGGGGCGGGAGAAGAAAGGGGTCGGGAGTCAATGTTCACGCCGCGGGTTGGGGGCGGTGGATGAGGCCTTGGTTGGCGGTGGGTGGGGGGAGGGGGCGGCCGTCGCGGTGATAGAGGTCGACGGTTTCTTCGACGATGGTGCAGAGTTCGTCGAAGACGGCGCATTCGTCGTTGCCGTGGCAGCCGCCGCGGAAGAGGCCGGGGGAGGAGCCGATGAAGCCGTTGTCCTCGTCGGACCATTCGACGATCTTGACGTAGCGGGCGGATTCGGTCATGGCGGGGGTGTTCCAGATCGTAACGCGGGTTGAAACCCGGCGCTAAACCGCAAGCGGTAGGTTAGACCATCTCGAGGATGGCGGCGCCGAAGGTGAAGCCGCCGCCGAAGGCGCAGAGGCCGACGGTTTGGTTGGGTTTGAGGAGGTGGGCGGACTTGGCGAGGGCGAGGGGGATGCTGGAAGAACTGGTGTTGCCGTGCTGGGCGATGAGGTTGATGACTTTGGGGACGGGGATGTCGAGGCGGTTGCGGACGGCCTCGAAGATGCGTTCGTTGGCCTGGTGGGGGACGAGCCAGTCGAGGTCGTCGAGGGGGATGCCCGAGCGGTCGAAGGCGGCCTGGGTCATCTTGGTCATGGCGCGGACGGCCTCGGTGAAGACGCGTTTGCCTTCCATGGTGATGTGGCCGCGGCCCTCGAAGCCGACGGTGAGGGCGCGGCGGGGGTCGGCCTTGCCGGAGAGGACGGGTTGGGAGAGGTACATCGCGCCGGGGGGGGGCGGGGGAGAAAGGCGCGGCGGAGCCGCGTCGCTTCGTGGGGGCACATCTGCGATGTGCCCGCGCATGATGGTGGCGGTGGCGGCGTCGCCGAAGAGGATGGCGGTATCGAAGTCCTCGGGGTTGACCACGCGCGAGAGGCATTCGGTGGTGACGACAAGGACGGCGGAGTCGGGGTTGTGCTGGATGGTGTTGTGGGCGGCGTCGAGGGCGTAGAGCCAGCCGGAGCAGGCGGCGTTGACGTCGTAGACCATGAGCTCGGCTTGGCCGGAAGGGTCGAGCGCGTTCAACAGCATGCACGCCATGGAGGGGGTGTTGACGGGTGGGGTGGTGGTGTGGCAGACGATGCCGGTGAGGTCGTCGAGAGTAAGGTCTTCGGCGGTGAGGGCCTTGGTGGCGGCGTCGATGGCGAGGGAGAGGGCGGACTGTTCGCTGTCGCAGTAGGGTCGGGAGACGATGCCGGTGCGTCGGATGATGTCGTCGGGGGTGGCGTGGGGGAAGCGTCGGACGAGGTCGGCGTTGGTGAGGCGGTCGTTGCCCTCGGCGTAGTGGATGGGGGTGAGGTAGCAGCGGACGGCGCGGCCGCCGACGCGGACGGGGGGGACGCCTTTGGGGACGCCCGCTGAAGCGGGCTCCGCCGAGGGGGTGGGGGTGGGGGTGGTGATGACGGGGTTGCCGTAGTCTTCGCGGGAGGGGCGGCGGACGACGGGGGCGGTGAGGGGGTCGTGGCGTTGGTCGGAGTTTTGTGAAGAGGACTCCCATCCCGCTGAAGCGGGATGGCCTTGGGGGGCGGGGGGTTGGATTTGGAGGAGGGGGTCGCCGATGTTGAGTTCGTCGCCGATTTGGGCGAGGAGGGCGTGGATGGTGCCGGGGGTGGGGGAGGAGAACTCGAAGACGGCTTTGTCGGCTTCCATGTCGGCGAGGAGTTGGCCGGTGGTGACGGTGTCGCCGATGTTGACGTGCCACTTGGAGACGGTGACGATTTGGTCGGTGGGGGCGGAGCCCTGGGCGGTGATGGTTTGGGGGGTGTCGTCGGAGTCCATGCGGGCTGAAGCCCGCACGCCGGTGTCGAAGGTGACGGTGAGGTTGAGCAGGTCGCAGGCGGATTGGAGGGTGCGTTTGAAGGAGGGGAGGACTTCGAGCTGGTTGGGGTAGTTGCAGGGGACGTAGGTGTCGGGGCGGGTGACGCGTTTTGCGATGAGGGGGGTGGGGGGTGAGGCGGACTCCATGCGGGCTGAAGCCCGCACGCCGGGGTCGGAAATATCTTCGGTGACGGAGGCGAGGATCTCGGCGCCGAAGCCGGCGGTGAGGTTGTCTTCGTGGACGATGAGGAGCTTGCCGGTGCGGCGGGCGGAGGCGGAGATGGCGTCGCGGTCCCAGGGGTCGATGCTGCGGAGGTCGAAGAGGTCGACGCGGGCGTCGGTCTGGTCGTGGATGGTCTTCACGACGTCCTGGGCGATGGGCACGGTGGAGCCCCAGGCGACGAGGGTTAGGTCCCCCCCGGAAGTAATCTGCCGCGCCTTACCCAACGGGACGAGTTGGGTTTCGACGTCGTCGGAGGTGGTGGCGTTTCGGTCGTTGAGGCAGACCTTGGGGTAGAGGAAGACGGTGGGACGGTTGGAGTCGAAGGCGGCGTTGAGGAGCCCGGCGGCGTCGCCGGCGGTCGCGGGCATGAGGACATCTACGCCGGGGATGTGGGCGAGCATGCTTTCGAAGGTTTGGGCGTGGAAGGGGCCGAGGCCGGCGCGGTACCCGCCGCAGGTGACCATGAGGATGACGGGGCACTCGAACATGCCGGCGGTGCGCCAGTACATGGAGCCGAGCTCGGACATGATTTGGCTGATGCCGTTGGGGAGGAAGTCGGCGAACTGGATGAAGCCGACGGGCTTGCCGCCGGCGAGGGCTCGGCCGATGGAGCCGCCGATGATGGTGGGTTCGGAGAGGGGGGCGTTGACGACGCGGGAGGGGAAGGCGGTGGAGAGGCCGCGGGTGACGCCGAAGACGTCGCCCTTGGGGTCTTCGATGTCCTCGCCGGTGAGGAAGACGCGGGGGTCGGTGGTGAGTCGGTGCGCGAGGACGGCGCGCATGGACTCGATCATGGTCAATCGATCCGAGACGCCCGCTGAAGCGGGCGAGGCCGAGGGGGAACCGGTGTATTCGGGGGCGGTGGGGTGGAGGTGGGGGGGGAGGTCGCGTTTGGCGGTGAAGGTGGGGGTGGGGTCGCCGACGCGGCGGGAGAGCTCGGCCTGGTGGCGGCACTTTTCTTCGACCTCGTTGTCGATGGCGTCGAGGTCGGCCTCTTTCACGCCGTGTTGCAGCAGCGAGCGGCGGAAGTTGGCGGTGGGGTCGGCGGTCTGCTTGAGGCGCTCGATCTCGGCGGCGTCGCGGTAGACGCGGTGGTCGTCGGCGTTGGTGTGGGACGAGAGGCGGTCGTGGCGGATGACGCACAAACCCGGGCCACCCTCGCCCCCGGAAGCCGAGCCACGAACGTGGTCCACGAGGCGGCCCATGCTGGGCAGGTCGTGCATGACGTCGCGGCCGTCGAAGCGGTGGATGGGCAGGCCGAGGAACTCGTTGGCGGGTCCACCGTTCGGGAGCCAGGAGGGCAGGTCGAAGAAGGTGGCACCGGCGGTGGGGGTGGAGATGGCGTAGCCGTTGTCCTCGACGACGAAGAGGACGGGGAGGCGGCGGCGGACGGCCTCGAAGATGCCTTCGTAGACCTCGCCCTGCTGGGTGGTGCCGTCGCCCATGGAGCAGTAGACGAGGGGGCGGTCGGCGGGGGGGGTGTCGTCGGGGAGGTCGTACACCAACTGGGCGGCGCAGCCGACGGCGTGGGTGACGCTGTTGCCGACGGGGACGACGGGGACGGGCATGTTGGCGTCGGCGGAGGCGGGGAAGCCGCACATGTGTCGGCCGTGGGAGTAGTTGTCGGCGTTGGTGAGGATGGAGTCGAAGAAGGCCTTGGGCTCGGTGCCGCGGGCGAGCCAGAGGGCCTTGTTGCGGTAGTGCATAAAGAGCCAGTCGGCGGGCCGGAGGAAGAGGTTCCAGGCGGCGGACGACTCGTGGCCCATGGTGGGGAGGTAGAAGAAGGCCTCGCCGGAGGTGGCGAGTTCGTTCTCGATGACGTTGACGGTGCGGGCGGTGCGCATCGCCCGGTAGAGGGTGAGGAGGTGGCACACGTCGAGGCGGGGATCGGCCCCGGCTTGGGACAGAGGCCCTGCGGAAGGGGCACCCCCGCCAGCGGCGTCCTCGGCGGCGGGCCGCTCGGGGCGGGCGCGGGGGTGGTGCTTGCCGTTGACCGGGGGCGAAAGGGCGGCGCGGGGCGGCCGACCGGGGTCGTTCGACACCGGGGCGGTGGGCGTGGTGAGTTCGTCCGGGTGTGACATCCGGTATCTTTCGTTGGACCGGCGGCCGGGTTGGCGATGCAAACGGGCCGCAATTTCAAGCGGGTACTTTACTCGCCCTAGTGCCCCGAAGCTAGGTAGCGTGGCAAGTTGCCGCGGGTCGACGATCGACGCGAAGTGATGTGCCCGAGCGTAAATATCGAGGCCGACGGGTCACTTGGGGCGGCGGTTGACACCGGGGAGGCAGACGCGGCCCGGCGGCGGGTGGTGATCGCGGGGGTGGGGCTGGTGACGCCGCTCGGGGTGGGGGCGTGGCCGACGTTCCGGGCGCTGCTGGCGGGGCGGACGGTGAGCGACCGGCTGTCGGGGCTGGAGGAGAACACGGAGGCGGTGGCGCTGGTGCGGGCGATCGGGGGGGTGGCCTCGGCGGGGCATGGGTCGGTGGACCCGACGGTGGAGCTGGCCGAGCGGGCGGGTCGGGAGGCGGCGAACGAGGCGGGGGTGGGGTTGGAGGGGTTGCCGACTTGGGTGGGGGCGAGCAAGGGGGCGGTGGGGGGGCTAGCCGCTGGCCGCTGGCCGCTGGCGGCTGGCCCGGACGCAGGCCGGGGGTTGACGGCGGCGGCGGTGGAGGCGGTGGCGCTCGGGCCGCACGGGTACCTGTCGCATCACCTGCGGCGGCGGACGGGGAGTGAGTCGCGGGGTTGTGCGGTGGCGGCGTGTGCGAGCAGCCTGGTGGCGCTGGATCAAGCACGGCGGTGGTTGATCGCCGAGCCAGCGGCCGGCGGCCAGCGGCCAGCGGTTGCCCTCGTGCTAACCGCCGAGTCGGCTCTCAACCCGCTGTTCATCCACAGCTACCGCCGGCTCGGCGTGCTCGCGCCGCTGACGGTGCACGATTACCACCAGCGCCCGCTGGACGAGCGGCGGGGCGGGTTCGTCCTTGCCGCGGCGGGCGCGGCGGTGGTGCTGCGACGCCTCCCCCCCGGAGAGGCGCCGCTTCCGGGGCAGGTCGAGCTGCTGGACACCGCCACCGCCGGCGATGCCTACGACATGATCCGCCCGGCACCGGGTCAGCCGGCGCTGCAACACATCGCCGAGCGTCTCTTCCACAACCGTGACATCGCCGTGCTCCACCCCCACGCCCCCGGCACCGCCGACCACGACCCCGGAGAACTCGCCGCCCTCGCCGCGGCATTCGATACTGCCGATCATTCAAAAATCCTCACTCAAAAATCGAAAATCAGCACCTATGCCAACAAAGGCGCCCTCGGCCACTCCCTCGGCTCCTCCGGCCTCGTCTCGCTGGTCCTCGCCACCCTCGCCGCCCGGACCGGTCGCCTCCCGCCCATGCCGTGGCTCGACCGCCCGCTCGCCGACGCGCCCCTGCCCCTCACCGCGGCCCCTCATATAGATGCGGACCGACGCCACGCCGCCCACGCCATCTTCGCCTCGGGCTTCGCCGGCCACGTCGCGGGGGCCGTGCTCCGCCTCACGCCGTAACCCCCCGCCTGTCGGTCATCCCAGCCCCGCCCGCCGCGCCGTACACTCTGAGGATGAGCCAGCCCCGACCCAAGGTGCTCATCACCGAACGCCTCGACGAGCAGGCCGCAAAGTGGCTGAGCGAGCGGACCCGCCTGCTCTGGGTCGGCCACGACGACGCCGCGGCGCTCCTCGACCGCGAACTGTGCGATGCCGAGGGGTTGGTCGTCCGTACCTACACCCGGGTCGACCGTGCCCTGCTCGACAAGGCCCCGCGCCTCCGCGTCGTCGGCCGCGCCGGCGTCGGGCTTGATAACTTCGACCTCGACGCCTGCCGCGAACGCGGCGTCCGCGTCGTCTACACCCCCGACGCCAACACGCAGGCGGTGGTCGAGTACGTCCTGGGCCTCATGCTCGACGACGTGCGGCCCCGCACCCGCCTGCCCCGCGACGCCGACGCCATGATGTTCCACGACCTCCGCCAGACCGAGGTCGGCCGCCAACTCGACGAGCTGACCCTCGGCATCCTCGGCTTCGGCCGCATCGGCAAACGCCTCGGTCAAGTCGCCCACGCGATCGGCATAAACCTGCTCGTCACCGATGTCCTGCCCGAGGCCGAGCTGCGTAAGGCCGTGGATTACCCGTTCGACTTCGTGTCCCACGAGGAGTTGTACGCGGGGTCGGCGGTGCTGAGCGTGCACGTCGACGGCCGGCCGGAGAACCGCCACCTCATCGACGCCGCGGCCTTCGCCCTGATGCGGGACGACGTGCTGTTGATCAACGCCGCGCGCGGGGCGCTGGTTGACCACGATGCCTTGGCCGGGTGGGCCGCGGAGCACCCCGCCGCGCGGCTGGTGCTGGACGTGCACGACCCCGAGCCCCCCGCCGACGATGACCCGCTGCGGGGGCTGGCGAACGTGCGGGTCCTCCCGCACCTCGCCTCGCGGACGCACACCGCCCTGGCGAACATGAGCTGGGTGGTGCGCGACGTCGCCGCGGTGCTCGAAGGCCGCGAGCCCAAGCACGCGGCGGTGTGACGGGTCCCGGTGCCTCATGCCCCCGCTCCGAGACCCACGGTCTGTCGTTGTTCCCGTGGATTTTTCCAAAGCCGGTGGGATAGGGCTTTTTATTCACGCCGAAGCCGGTATACTTCGCTCAGCGGCTGACCGGATCGGCCAACCGCGATGGCCAAAGTCGGCAACGACACGGCACGAACCGTCCCCCAACCGCACGGCCCAGTCAGGGCTGTGCACCCTCTCTAGCGGCCAGGTCCCCCCGCCTGGCCGCTTTTTTGCGCGCGCACCGGCTTGGCTTCTGAGCCCCGAGCGTGAGCGACATCGCCAGCAACCCGTCGCTCGCGCTCGGGGCTCTGAGCCGGACAAGTTGCCCTCGCTCCGAAGATCGGGAACGAGAACGCGGAAGGTGGATGCCCCGGTTCGATCCCGTAGGGCAGGGTTCACCCTGCCGCGAGCCGCCCGCGGCATCGTGCCGTGGTGAACGCTCGGCAATGTAAGCCTTGCCCCCCGTCACCCATTGATCATCTTGTCGTAGTCGAACTCGAACGGGTCGGGGCCCAGGCGTTTGTGCTGGTCGAGGCCGTTGAGGGTGTGCATGTCCTCGTCGGAGAGCTCGAAGTCGAAGACGTCGGCGTTGGACTCGATGTGGGCGCGGTCGGTGGACTTGGGGATGGTGATCGATCCGAGTTGAAGGGCCCAGCGGATGAGGATTTGGGCGGGGTGCTTGCCGTGGGCCTCGCCGATGGTCTTGAGCTCGCCGAGCTCGGTGAACTGACCCATCATGAGCGGGCTCCAGCCCTCGGGGGCGATGTCGTGGTCGCGCATGAACTCGTGGAGCCGCGTCTGGACGAGCCAGGGGTGGGTCTCGATCTGGTTGAGGACGGGCTTGATGGAGCAGGCGTCGAGGAGGGTCTGGAGGTGCGGCTGCATGAAGTTGGAGACGCCGATCGACCGGGCTTTGCCCTCATGGACCATCTGCTCGAAGCCCTGCCAGGTGTCGAGGAACCCGGTGGGGCCCTGGGGCCAGTGGATGAGGTAGAGGTCGACGTGGTCGAGGCCGAGGTTCTGGAGGGACTGGTCGATGCCGTCGAGGGCGTTTTGCTTGCCGTTGGGGCCGAAGTATTTGGAGGTGAGCCAGACGCCGTCGCGGTCGCCGAAGTCGCGGATGGCCTTGCCGACGGAGGCCTCGTTCTTGTAGGCGAGGGCGGTGTCGACGTGGCGGTAGCCGACGTCGAGGGCGTCGCGGACGGAGGACTCGCACTCGGGGCCGTCGTCGAGCTTCCACGTGCCCAGGCCGAGCATGGGGATCTTGCGGCCGTCGTTGAGGGTCTTGGTGGCGGCGAGGGAGGTGAGGGGGTCGGTGTGGAGGGGCATGGGGCACTGTAGGCGCCAGGCGTTAGGCGCTAGGCGATAGGAAGATGCAAGCGGGAGATACGATTGTTGCACTCGCACTAGCACTTTCCGTAGGAGCTAGACCGCCTGCGGTAGAGTGCCTTCCTTGGCGCTCTTGGCGTCTTTGGCGGCTAATGCCTCGCCCGCCGCGGCGAGGGGGTCGTCGTGGGGCATGGGGATAGGATGAGCGTCGGGGAAGCGTTTGAGCCAGGTGCGTTGCTGCTTGGCGAAGCGGCGCGTGAGGATCTTGGTCCGCTCGAAGGCGTCGCCGAGGGTGCGGATCAGGCGGTCGCCGCGGAAGTCGGCGAAGCCCGGGCACCGCTGGGCGTGGAACGCGGCGAGGACCTGCTTGTACCCTAGGGCCTCGCAGGCCTGGGCACCGGGGACGAGGAGGCCCTCGGCGACAAGGCGGAGGACCTCGTCGGGGAGGCTCTCACCGTTCGAGCACACCTCCGCGGCGAGGTCGGGGTCGACCTTCTCCGGGTGGAACATCGCCTTCACGCGGAGGTTGATGCGGGCGTTGATCGCGTCGACGGGCCAGATGAGGCGGAAAGTGCGAAGTGCGAAGTGCGAGGTGCGGAATGCGAACTGAAAACTATCCGGAGCAGGGGGGTCTCCGCCGGTCGCACTCCGCACTTCGTCCTTGGCACTTCCCGGCCCCCACTGGACCTGCATCGCGCTGATCGGCCGGCCGGTGAGGTGGTGCACCTCCAGGGCGCGGGTGAGGCGCTGCCGGTCGGCGGGGGCGATGCGGGCGGCGGCGTCGGGGTCGGCGGCGGCGAGGCGGGCGTGCAGCTCCGCGTCGGGCACGTCCTCAAGCGAGGCGCGGAAGGAGTCGTCGCGCCCCGGGCCGTCGAAGAGGCCCTCGAAGAGCGCCTTCATGTAGAGGTTCGTCCCGCCCACCACCACGGGCGTCACCCCGCCGGCGAGCGCGTCGTCGATCACCGCTCGGGCACGGGTCAGCCAGTCGTGCACCGTGAACCGCTCGGTGGGGTCGACGATATCAACCAGGTGGTGGATCACCCTCGCCCGCAGCGCGGCCGACGGCTTGGCGGTCCCCGCGTCGAGGTGGCGGTAGACCTGCATCGAGTCGGCCCCGATCACCACCCCGCCCAGCCGCTCGGCCAGTTGCACCGCGAGCTCGCTCTTACCCCCGGCGGTGGGCCCGAGCAGGACGACGACGCGGCGATCAACGGGGAGAGCGGTCGGGTGCATGGTCGACTCAAGGTCACATCAGAGCCGGGAGCGTGAGCGACCGGCCACCGTCGGGCAGACCACGGTCCGGTCGCTGACGCTCCCGGCTCTGAATGCCTTAGCCGCACGATCGCGGCGGGGCTAAGTCGTGATTGTAGAGGCTTGGCCACGGGTTATGATCGGGCGATGCACGGTGACAAGGACGGGCCGACGGTCGAGCGGTGGGTCGCCGGCCGGATCAACGAGGCGGACTTCGCCGCGGCGTGTGCCCTGCACCATCGCTCGTTCCCGAAGGCGGACCGGACGCTCGACGACGTGCTGGCAAAGAAGCGGGGCGTGTGGATGGGCGATCGCGTCGTGCCCGGCCCGCTGGTGAGCGAGTCGCCGCCGATCAGGTTCGTCGTGCGGGACGAGCGTGAGCCGGGGCGGGTCGTCGCCAACGCCTGCACGCTGGTGCGGCGGGTCATGCCGGCGGGGGGGGTAGGGCTCGAGGTGATGGGCCTGTTCGACGTGTCGAGCGACCCGGCCGAGCGCGGCCGGGGGCTGGGCGAACTTGTCACGCGGCACGCCTTGACCCGGATGGGCGTCGATGCGCCGGGCGTCTGCCTGTTCCAGACCGGCGCGGCCCGGTCGTTCTACGAACGCCTCGGGGCGCGGGTGATCGACAACCGTTTCACCAACTCGCTCGACGCCGACGCCCCGGATGCGTCGCCGTTCACCGACGAGGTGGTCATGCTGTACCCCGGCGATACGCCGTGGCCCGACGGGCCGATCGACCTGCGCGGGTCGGGATGGTGACGCGTCGGGTCAGGGAGCGGTTTTCTGCAGGGCGAGGAGGGTCGTGTCGTCGCCACGGTCGGCGGGCCCCCTGTGGTCGCGGATGGTGCGGTTGACGGAGGCGAGCACGTCGCGGGGCCCGCCCGCGGCCCCACCCAGGGCCTCGCGGAGCCGGCCGACGCCGAACTGCTCGCCCTGCGGCGAGACCTGCTCGATCGCCCCGTCGGTGTAGAGCAGGATCGTGTCGCCGGTTTTCATCGTGTAGGTCCCGCCGCCCATCTGCGCGTCGGGGTCGACCGCGAGCGGCGGGCCGCCGGCGTCGCAGTTGAGCTCGGTGACGCTGCCGTCGGCGGTGTGGAGCAGCGGCGCGTGGTGCCCGGCGCTGGCGTAGGCGAACGTGCCGGCGATGGGGTCGATCTGCGCGGCGAGCGCGGTGGTAAACGAACCCTCGATCTTCTTGCGGCACATCTGCCGGTTCATGTACGCCAGCACGTGGCCCGGCTCCTTGCCCGCGTCGGTGTAGGCGTGGAGCACGGCCTGGAGCATCGCCATGATCGTCGCGGCCGCGGGGCCATGACCCGACGCGTCGGCGACGATCATCAGCCACCCGCCCCGCGGGTCGGGCTGCGGCGTGAGGGGGATAAAGTCGTAGTAATCGCCGCCCGCCTTGTTGGGTGCAACGTGACTCGCGGCGAGCGAGACCCCCTCGATCTCGGGCATCTCCGTCGGCAGGAGCGACTGGTGGATGTCGGCGATCTGCTCGATCTCCCGCTCCGCGTCCGCCGCCTCGATCTCCAGTTCCTCGACCTGCTGGCGCAGGCGTTCGACCTCAGTCATGAGTTGCTCCTCGGGGGAAACGGGTTGGGCATGGGCATCCTAGGCGGGGGATGAACCTGCGTTCCTCCCCACGTTGTCGGTGCCGCTTCCCGGGCTTCTCAAGGCGTCAGCCCCGACCACCCCGCGCCATCCCCGGCGAAGAACGGCGCCGACGGCGATTGCGCCCCGTCGTGTTCACCCCGTCGAAGTTCAGCGGCGATCCCGCGACCGCCGACGCACCAGAGCCGCCGCACCGCTGAGCCCGACGAGCGACAACGCCCCGGGCTCCGGGATCGCCAAGGCGGTGACGTGGCCGTAGGTCGTGCCGTCCTGCGTCTCAGACCAGAGCACGACCAAGCGGTCGTCGTCGAACCGCCACTGGGTGGTCATCCGCTGGAACGTCCGGCCGGCGGTGATGTCGGCGATGCGGGTCTCGGCCGTGAACCGCTCGCTCTCGGGGTCGTAGCCGCGGAGGTAGATCGCGCCGTCGCGGGCCCCCTGCTCGTCCTTGACGTACAGCAGCCAGACGGTCTTTCCGTCGGAGGTCAGCGCGAGGTGCCAGGCCTCACCCCCGCCGTCGACCGCGTCGGTCGACACGATGGACCAGGTCGAGGCGGTCAGGTTCCCCCGCTCCTTGAGCACGATGCGGCCGAAGTTGCCGGCGGCCTTGTCGGCGTTGTCGACGTAGGCGTTGAAGACGGTGCCGTCGGTTAGCTGAATGAAGTCGACCTGCCCGGCGTGACTGGTGTCGGCGGCGTAGTTCTGGTCCCGCCAGCGGCCCGGCCCGTCCGCGTCGAGCACGGCCTCGTTGCCCCAGCCGGCCGGGTCGGCGACGCCGGTGCGGGTCCACTCTGAGAAGTGGCCGAAGTCGCCGTCCACCTCGCTGCCGAACGGGAAATCGCCCACGTTGATCGAGTCCAGGACGAGGCCGTTGTCCACCTCAAAGACCCACGTCGCCTCGGCGAACTTGGTATCGCTCATCTTCGGCCCGGTGAGCCCGACGTCCGAGCCGAGGTCGGCCGCGACCCGCCGCGTGGCGGTCTGCTGGTTCTGCTGACTGCTGCCGGCGTGGACCACGCCGTAGAGGTCTTGCACCTCGAAGTCGTCGCCGTCGGGCATCAGGGTCACGTGCGTCGGCGCGGGCTTGTCCGAGACGTCGATGAGGCGGGTGGTCGGGTTGGCCAGGCCCGACGGCGTGAGGTCCCAGCGGTAGACGCTGAAGGGCTGGCTGCCGGTGGCCGCGTCGTTGCGGTTGACCAGGGCCCAGGCGTGCCACTGCCCGTGCGTCCGGCCGTAGACGACGGAGAACGTTTTGTTGTTGATCAGGCCGTCGATGCCGCCGGTGCCCGAGGGGTGGGTGGCGGTGGGGGCGAGGGCGCCGAGCGTGGAGCCGTGTTTGGCCTGGAGCGTGTTGCCCTCGGCCCAGATGAGCCAGTACTGCGAGCCGTCCCAGAACGCCCCGTTGTTCTGCGGGATGCCGACCGTGTCGATGTCCGAGCTGGTGGTGAACGCGGCGGTCTCGAGGACCACGGGAGCGGCGGCGGCGGTTTCAGCCATGAGCCCGGCCACGATAACGAACATGGCGGCACGAAGGATTTTGCGAGGCATAAGCTGGCTCCGAGATGCGATCCACGGCCGCACCACGGGCGTGCAAAGCGGGTGGCGGGGCGTGAGCCCGCCGCCCGCAGAGGGGGTGTGTGGAAGGCGAGTGGCCGGTGCGAAAACGATCAGCCGCGGCGTGTCCGCCGCGCCGCCAGGCACAGCCCACCCAGGCCGAGCAGCGCCAGCGACGCGGGCTCGGGAACGACGGTGAAGGTGACGTCCGACAGCACGATGAGCGAGCCGCCCGAGGCGGAGGCGGAAAGCCCCGGCACGTTTTCGATGTCGAAGGTAAAGCTCGTCAGCGGGCCGGCCAGGTCGACGTTGAGCAACCCGACGCCGGCGCCGGCCGGGGAATCGGCGTCACCCGTCGCGACGTTGCCGCTGATGTCGAAGGAGTCGGCCCCGCCGCCGGCGGAGAGCGACACCCCGGTCGCGGTGCCGTCGGCGAGCACGGTCACACGCTCGAACCGCTCGTTGGCGGCGCCGCCGTTCAGCAGCTCGGTGTCGGCGATGCTGAACGCGACGTCCTGCACCGGCTGGGAAAACGTCAGCGTGATGGTGGCGGAGGAGGTCGCCACCGCCGAGTCGCTGCGCCGGACCTGGATCTGGACGCCGCCGGGGCCGAAGATGTTATCGCTGAACTCCGGCGTGCCGTTGAAGAACTCGCTGTTAGCACCCAGTGCCGCGCCGAACGTGACGGTGACGCCCGAGCCGTCTATGTCGCTGAAGGTCTGCGCCGTGGTGTTGCCGTTGTCGGGGAAGTTGGTGGCGTTGAAGTCGAGAACCGCCGCCTGGGCCGTGGACGCGAGCAGCACACCCGCCGCGGAGGCGGCCGCAAGGGTGGGGAAGGTGGTGAAGGACATAAGGGGTCTCCTGAAGATTCGGGGACGGGATCGCCGGCTACGTGCCGACGGGAAAAGGGTCAGGTTGATCGGGCGGGGCCGGTGGTCTGGCCCGGGGTTAGTTCGTAATCGAGCAGGACGCGGCGGCCGGTCTCGCCGGGGTGGCTGAAGCGGTCGAGCAGGCGGAGCAGGGCGTGGCGGCCGATGTCGCGCCACGGGGCGGTGAGCTGCGTCAGCGGCGGCAGGCCGTCGCCCGCCGCGTCGGCCGAGCCCAGCGAGACGATCGACACGCCGGCGGGCACGCTGATGCCCGCGTCGGCGAAGGTGCGCTGGAGCAGCCGGGCGTCGCCGAGGTGCATCGCCACCCAGGCGGTGACATCGCCGCGGGTCAGTTCGACCGCCCGCCGCGTGGCCCCGGACCGGTTGCACCGCTTGTGGCCGGTGTCGAGGCGGAGCGACGGGTCGTCGGGCAGGCCCAGCTTCAGCATCGCCGCGAGGAACGCGCCGGCCCGCTGCGGCCCCCAGACGTGCTGGTGCAGGTTGCCCAACAGGCCGATGCGGCGGTGCCCGAGGCCGTGGAGGTGCTCGACCAGCGAGACGATGCCGTCGAAGTGGTTGGGCGACACCGCGTCCACCCGGAGGCCGGGGAAGTAGTGGTTGTTCACCGTCACGCAAGGCCCGAGCTCCGCCAGCCGCTCGACGGCCCGTGCGCCCGAGGCGAAGGCGTGCCAAACGATCAGCCCGTCCGGCCGGCCGCCCCACATCAGGGGCAAACGCTTCGGGTCATCCAGCAGCGTCTGCTCGTCGTTGGCGGTGAGGGGTTCGAGCGTCAGCCGCACCTGGTGCTGCCGAGCCGCCGCCGAGAGCCCTTCGAGCAGCTGCATCCGGTGTCCGGCGTACCCGGCTTCGTCTCCAAGCCGCAACATCACGCCGACGGTCTTCACCGGACGCTTGCCCGATCTCGATGCCCCGCTCACCGACCGGCGGGGCGGCCGATAGCCCACCTGATCGGCCAGCTCCAACACCCGGGCCCGAGTGGCGGGGCTGATCGAGCTGTCCCCAGAAAAGCACTTGGACACCGTCGCCTTCGAGACGTCGAGGCGTTCAGCAAGCGCAGATTGAGTAACGGGTACCGGGGTCACACGTCTACTATACTGAGTTTCGTAAATCACGCAAGCATTTTACGAAAATCTGCGAAACTTTGCGGGTGGCCGCATTCCCGCGTGCCGTGGTGGACGTTCAGGGTCCGTGGGGCAGAGTCACCGATGTCCCGGATTCAGCGACGACGCCCGCGTCTGGTCCTGGCGCTCCCGGATCTCCTCGAGACGTCGGCCCCGGCCACCCCGGTCGCGTGACGGTCAAGGCTCGAGCAACACCTTCAACGTGTCGCGCTGCGAGGCAACTTTTAGCGCTTGGATCCCGTCGGCCAGCTTCATACGGCGGGTGATGAGGCTCGCGACGTCGATGCGGCCGTGGCTCAGGGCGTCGAGCGCGTCGGGGAACGGGCCGCAGCGCGAGCCGATCAGGTTGACCTCGTGGATGACGATCGGGGAGAGGTCGAGCGGCTTGTCGCTCGGCGTCGTCGTGGTTTTCATCACAACGGTCCCGCGGGGCCGGACCATCTGCATGGCGGTGGCGAGGCCGGTGGGCGAGGCGGTGCAGTCGACGACGAGGTCCTGGTCCTGGTGGAGGCCGACGTCGTCGAGGAAGCGGTGTTTGACGTTCCATTTTTCGCAGAGGCGGAGCTTGGCGTCGTGCTTGCCGACGACACGGACGTTGGGGCTGAGGGTGCGGAGGACCTGGGCGACGAGCAGGCCGAGGCGTCCGTCGCCCAACACGGTGACGAAGGGGAAGGCTTGGACGTCGAGCTGGCGGGTGATCTGGAACGCCGCGGCGAGGGGCTCAGCGAAGACGGCGTGGTCGTCGTCGACGTGGCCGGGCACAGCGAAGAGGTTGGCCACGGGCAGGGTAAAGCGTTCGGCGAAGCAGCCGTCGCGGCCGAGGATGCCCAGCACGGTGCGGTCCCGGGCGTGGCCGGGCAGCCCGGCCTCGACCATGTCGCACACGCGGCGGGGGCAGTTGATGCCGCCCACGACCCGCCGGCCGACCCACGCCCGGTCGGCCCGGTCGGCGGCGGCCTCGACGACGCCGACGAACTCGTGCCCGAGCACGCCGGTGAAGCCCATGTACCCCCGGCAGATCTCGAGGTCCGTGGCGCACACGCCCATCCGCGTCGGGCGGATCAGCACCTCGCCGGCGGGGGGTGTCGGCGCGTCGCGCCGGGGGTCGAGTACCGGGGCGTCGGCCGTCGAAGACGAGGGCTTGCATGGTCATGTTTCCAGCGGCCGCGGCAGGATCAAAGGCTTAGCCCGGCCGCCTGCGGCCGCCGTGCTCCGACGGTGGCAGGATGGCAACGGACGCAGCGTACCGCGGCCGCAAGCGGCCGGGCTAAGCGGCCGACGCCGCCGCGCTGACCAATTGCTCCGCCCGCGCGCGGAGCGGGGTCGACGCGGCGGTGGGTGATGAGCAGCGCCGGGTTCATCACGTACGACCCCACGGCGAAGCGGTCGGCCCCGGCGTCGGCGTAGTCGTCGAGGTCGCCCGGCTCGCGGATGCCGCCCCCGCCGAGGACGTGCACGCCGTTCGCCCACGGCCGGGCCCGCAGGTCGCGGATGCACTGCAGCGCCACGGGCTTGAGCGGCCGCCCGCTCATCCCCCCGCCGGGCACCGGCAGCGTGTTGCAGCAGTGCAGCCACCGCACGCCGGCCCCTACCGCCCGCTCCGCCATCGTCGCGTAGTTCACCGGGGGCAGCTTCACCACGACGGGCACGCCGGTGCCGACGGCCCGCTCGAACAGCCCCGCCGGCCAGCCGATCTCGCCGACGTTCGGGCAGCTCATGTTGAGCTCGACGCCCAGGGGCTTGAGGCCGGCGACCGCGTCAAGCAGCGTCCACCACTGGTAGTCGGTGAAGCCGTGGACGCTGACCAGCTTGTCCGACACGTCGATGCGGCGGGCGTTGACCTTGGCGGTGAGCCAGCCGATACCTGGGTTGCGGAGGCCGATCTGGTTGATCCAGGCCTTGAGCCGGGGGTAGTAGCGGACGGTTTTGAGGACGCGCCACGGCCGGCCTGGCCGGTCCGCGGTGGTGTAGGTCCCGAGGGTCGCGGTGCAGCCGGCGGGCTGGATGTAGTTGCCGAACGGCGCGGAAACGGTGAGGGGGCGCAGCGCGGGCATGGCCGGGCAGTTTAGAGCCTGCTTCACAGCTTTGGTGGGGCGGGCTTCCCGCCTGCCTTCGGGCGCAGCCCGAATCTGTAGACAGCGGGCTTGGCCTCTGGGCCAACGGCAGGCTGGAAGCCTGCCCCACCACCGATGCTACAAGCCGGTTGTGAAACAAGCTTTCAACGGGGAAGGGGAGGCGGGTTCATCCCGCGGCCCGGGATCGGCCGATGGTGGGGGGTATGGCGACGGACTTCAAGACCATCCTCGGGCTGACGGTGCCGGTGATCGTGCAGATCGGCCACAAGCGGGCGCCGCTGAGCGAGGTGCTCAAGCTCGCGCCCGGGGCGATCCTCGAGCTGCCCAAGGCGGCGGACGAGGACCTGGACCTGTGCATCAACAACAAGGCGGTGGGCACGGGCGCGGCGGTCAAGGTCGCGGAGAACTTCGGCCTCCGCATCAGCGACATCCGCCCGGTCCGCGAGCGGGCGGCGGCGGTGCTGGGGGGGTGAGATCCAGGATCGGCGTCGGCCGCTTCAGCGGCCGCTGAGGCGGCCGACGCCGATAGATTAGACCCGGTCCTTCGGCGTGATCGGGCGGGTCACCTGGTAGGCCCGGTTGCCGCGGTACTGGCCGAGGTTGCCCACGAACTTGCGCCGGCCCTCGACCGTCAGCGTCAGCGGGCTCGACGCGGGCTTCTCGGTCAAAATCAGGTCGCCCACCTGCAGGTTCGCCAACTCGTCGACCCGCATCGTCGTCTCGGCGAGCACGGCCGCGACGCTCACCTTCGCCGCCTCGATCCGCCCGGTCAGCCGCTGTTTCAGCTCGGCCCCGTGGTTCTGACGCTTGAACGACGACCACGTCTGGCTGCTCAGCTTGCCCACCACCGGCTCGATCACCGCGTAGGGGATGCACAAACTCATCGTCCCGGCCCGCTTGCCCATCTTCAACTCGAACCCGACGACCACCACCACCTCGTTGGGCGGGACGATCTGCACCAGGGCCGGGTTCGACTCGCTCTCGCGGAGGGCGAAGTCGACCTCGGCGATGCTCTTCCACGCCTCGCGGAGGGCGGTCATCGCCCGGGTGAGGATCTTGCCGACCAGGCGGGTCTCGATCGCGGTGAGCGGCCGCTGGGGGATGAACAGTTCGGCACTCGATCCGCCGAGCAGCCGGTCGATCACGGGGTAGGTGATCAGCGGGCTGAGCTCGAGGCAGACCGTGCCCTCCAGCGGCTCGCAGGAGAGCAGGTTGAAGCACGTCGGGCTGGGCAGCGAGTGGGTGAACTCGCTGAAGGTCATCTGCTCGATGTGGGCGACGCGGACCTCCATGATGGTGCGGAGGAAGCCCGACAGGGCGGCGCCGAAGTTGCGGCTGAAGCCCTCGTGGAGGTTCTCGAGGGCGCGCATCTGGTCTTTGGAAACACGCTCGGGGCGTTTGAAGTCGTACGGCCGGACTTCGGGGGCCGGGCCGGCCTTGCCGCGGCGGCGGTGGGAGAAGACCTCGCCGGAGGCGGAGGCGGCGGCGGAGCCCTGCTCGTCCGCCTCGACGGCGGCGAGCAGGGCGTCGACCTCGTTCTGATCCAGGACCTCGGACATCGTGAGGTCTTATCGGAAGGGCGGCGGCGGGGGCTGCATTTCGCGCCGTGTCGCGGCGGAGCAGCGCTACAAGTCGCGACGCTGAAAGCCTGTTTCACAGCTTGGCTTTGCTTTTGGTGGAGCAGGCTTCCAGCCTGCTTTCGGGCGCAGCCCGAAGTCGGTCACCGCGGACTTGGCCCTGCGGGCCAACGGCAGGCTGGAAGCCCGCCCCACCAAGAACGTCACGGCGTCATCGGTCGGTCAGTGCGTGACCTTGTCGTGCTTGTCGATGTGGTGTTTCACGGCGCGGCCGAGCTTTTGCGAAGCGACGGTGATGGACTTGTACAGGTCGTCGCTGGTCTCGTCGACGGCGATGGGTTGGGACCCGGCGATGCGGGCTTCCATGGTGCAGCGGCAGTCGTTAGCGCCGGACTTGTGGGCGTTGTCGTCGCGGAGGTGGACCTCGACGCGGGTGACGCGGTCGGTGTGGTACTTCAGGTCGCGGTTGACGTGGTCGGTGACGTGGCCATCGAGCGAGTCGCTGTGCTGCACGTCGCCGTAGTTGATCTGGATGAGCATCGGGTGAGTCTCCGGTCGGGGGTGGGTGGACCAACGGGTAGTCTAGCGGGCTTCGGGCGGACGGTGGGGCGGGAGCGGGACCTACGCTTGGCGTATGGATGAAGCGGTGTCGCGGTGGCGGTGGGTGGAGCTGGTCGGGCTGTTCTTCGTCGTGCCGCTGGGGGTGGCGGGGCTGGCCTATGCGTTCCCGGGGCGGCTGCCGCTGATCCCGGCGCTGTGGGTCGTGGCGGCGGGGTGTGCGGTGGTGCTGTGGCGGGACCCGACGTTCGAGCGGACGCGGCTGTGGGGGGCGCCGCGGTTTCGGTGGCGCGACTTCGCGGTGGTGGCGGGGCGGTTTGGGGTGCTGGCGGTGGTGATCCTTGGCGTGTTCTGGGTGCTGCGGGGGCGGGAGGTGTTTTGGACGCCGTTCGGCGAGCGGCTGTTCGCGTTCCCGAGGCGGTCGCCGGGGTTCTGGGCGCTGGTGATGGTGTTGTACCCGGTGCTTTCGGTCGTGCCGCAGGGCGTGGTGTGGCGGGCGTTTATGCGGCAGCGGTACCGGCCGCTGCTCGGGGACGGGTGGCTCCTGCTCGTGGTGATGGCGGTGGCGTTTGCGCTGGTGCACCTCATCATGCGCAACGGCTTCGCGGTGGCGGCGACGCTCGTCGGCGGGCTGCTGTTCGCGCACACCTACCGGCGGACGGGGTCGCTGCTCTTGAGCAACGTCGAGCACGCGCTGTACGGGTGCTGGATGTTCACGTGCGCGGGGTCGGCGCTGTTTTACGCGGGGAACGCGGGGTGACGGGCCGGGCGTGGTTCGATAAAGCCGGGGGTTCTGGCGGGTGCCACACTGCATCCCGGTTGCCGCGAAGCGGCGACGGGTGCGGTGTGCGCGAGACAGAGGCTTGACGCCCCGTGTCGGCGTCACATCGCACCCTTCGCAAAGCCTCCGGGCTGCGGTGTGGCACCCGAGGGTTGCCGTCGGGCCGGTCAGGCGGCGCGGTTCACGGTGGGGAGCTGGAACGAATCGGCGTTGAGGCGCTGGCGGTCGGCATCGAGTGCGTCGGCGAGGGCCTCGTGGGCGCGGCGGATGCGGGTGACGCTGGACCACTCGGTGTCGAGTTCGACGCGGAGTTGCTTGAGTTCCTCGCGCTGGTCGGCGACCGCCGCGCGGGCGCGCTCCAGCTTCTCGCGGTCGGCTTCGACGGCGTGGGCCAACCCATCCAATGCGTCGCGGCGCGCCACGGCGACACGCTCGGCCTCGGCCAGGTCACCCGTCCGGTCGGCGAGCTCGGCCTCCTGCGCCTCACGCTCGGCGGCGAGGGCGTTGCGGTCGGCGCGGGCCTCGGCGGCGAGCACCTCGCGCTCCTGACGCACCTCCGCGTCGAACGAGGCCCGCGCCGCCTCGAGCTCGGCGCGGCCGGCGGTGAGCTGCTGGGCGCCACGCTCGAGCTTCGTCTCGCGTTCGGCGAGCTTCGCCAGCGCGTCGCCGTGCCACGCCCGCAGCGACTCGCACCGCTGCTGCAGCTCGTCCACCAGCGTAGCGCCCAGGGCGGCGGTGGCGGCATCGGCGGGGGCCGCGCTCCCGGGGACGTTATCTCCGGGGACGCTGTTTCCGGGGGCGTTGTTCCCGGGGGCGGGGCGGTCGGCGGCGGGCTTGCTCGGGCGGGCGATCTTGGGCATGGGTCTCTCTCGCGGGGCTGCGGGGCGGGAACGGAGGGCCGACACGGCGTGGCCAGCCCCCTCTATCGGCCGCGGGGTGGTTTTTGGTGACGGGTCTGCGGGTGTTATCACGGCCGGATACGGCGCTGCTTCAAGAGATGAAATAGCCGCGGTCGAACGGGCCGCGGCGATTGCAGCAACGATGGTGCCGTCAGCGGGCGAGGTGCTCGAGGATGTCCAACACGCCGGCGACCTGCTCGTGGTCGGAGATGAAGTCGCAGAAGCCGTCGATGGCCCGGTCGCGGTTGGCGGGGGCGGCGAAGGTGGCGACAGACTCGGCGATGGCGCGGTCGCCCGGGGTGTCGCCGATGCCCGCGAGGCGGTCAGGGTCGGCGTGCGTCCCGGCGATCCACCGGCGGATGCCCGTGGCCTTGCTGACGTGCTTGAGGTCGCAGTTGATGTAGTTCCACGTCGCCGAGACGCGGAACGGCCAACCGTTTTCCTCGACGTACCGGCTGATCTCCGGCTGGATGCGGTTGAGGTACCCGGGCTCGTGGTGGTACGGCGAGACGGACGCGGCCTTGCCCGGCTGGATCGTCAGCCCGTCGTGCCCGAAGCGGTCGAGGACCCAGTCGTGCAGGTGGCGCACCGCGTCGCGGTGGTCGGCGGTGATGGCGGGGTCCATGGCCCAGGTGTTGTCCGACGGGTCGTACAGCCACACGCCGTTCTCGGCGATGCACGGGAGCACGTCGTTGTGGATGACGCGGCACATGGCGTCGGCGAACGAGATCGGCCGGCCGGTGCAGACGGTGACGACGGGACGGTCGCGGTCGCGCCTCGCCCGGTCGTTGTGCTCGGCGACGGCGGCGAGGCGGGTGAGGTCGAGCGGGCCCCCGGCCTCGGAGGCGAGGCAGCCGTCGAGGTCGCAGAGAACCGCGTCGTAGCGGGCGAGGCTCTTGAAAATCGGGTCGGGCATGGGGCGATGATAAGGGGGCGGCTGCACGGCCCTGAAAGAGACGCCACCGAGGGCTTGCGGTGGGGCAGGCTGCCAGCCTGCCGTTGACCCGAAGGGCCAAGTCGGCGGTGTCCGACTTCGGGCTGCGCTTGATAGCAGGCTGGAAGCCTGCTCCACCCAGAGCACCGTCGGGACAAGCCCGGCGGCTAACGCGGTGCGGGCGGGGTGGCGGCGCTAGCATCGCCCGTGCACGACTGGTCCATCGCGGCGTACCCCACGACCCTCGCGGTGCTGGGGTTGGTGATGGTGGCGGCGGCGTGGCTGCCGCGGCTGCTGACGGGTCGGGGGATCACGTTCCCGCTGCTGTATGTCGCGGCGGGGATGGGGCTGTTCGCGCTGCCGGTGGACCTGCCCCGGCTCGAGCCGCTGGAGGTCGGCACGCTCACGCTGCACCTCACCGAGCTGGTGGTGATCATCTCGCTGATGAGCGCGGGGCTGAAGCTGGACCGGGCGGTGTCGCTGCGGGGGTGGATGACCACGTGGCGGCTGCTGGCCATCACGATGCCGCTGACCATCGCGTTGATCGCGGCGCTGGGCGTCTGGGGCCTGGGTTGGGCGCTGCCGGCGGCGGTGCTGCTGGGCGCGGTGCTGGCGCCTACCGACCCGGTGCTGGCCTCGGAGGTCCAGGTCGAGTCGCCGGAGGAGGACCACGAGGACCAGGTCAGGTTTTCGCTCACCAGCGAAGCGGGGCTCAACGACGGGCTCGCCTTCCCGTTCACGTGGCTGGCGATTGGGCTGGCGTTGCACGGCGGGCAGGCAGGCGACTGGGTGTGGAGCTGGTTCCTCGTAGACGTGCTGTACCGCATCGTCGTGGGCTTTGTCGGCGGGTGGGCGGTGGGCTGGGCGCTGGCGCGGCTGCTGTTCCGCCCGCCGAAGGAGGGCCACGACCCGGTGGCTCAGGCGATGGAGGGCTCCTTGGCGGTCGCCGCGACGTTCGCGGCCTACGGGCTGGTGGAGATGATCAACGGCTACGGGTTCATCGCCGTGTTCGTCGCGGCCTATGCGCTGCGGCGGCACGAGTTGGATCACGAGGGCCACGAGGCGCTGCACACCTTCACCGAGGACATCGAGCGGGTGCTGATGGCCGTGGTGCTGGTGCTGGTGGGCGGGGCGGCGTGGAACGTGCTGGGCCACCTCTCCTGGGCCGGGGCGGCGGTGGCGGTGGCGGTCGTGCTGGTGGTGCGGCCGGTGGCGGGGGTGATCGGGCTGCTGGGGCGGGACGAGCCCTGGCGCGAGCGGCTGGCGATCGCGTTCTTCGGGATCCGCGGGATCGGGTCGCTGTTTTACCTGGCGTACGCGCTGACCCACGCGCAGTACCCCGAGGCCAACGAGGTTTGGGCCGTGACGCTGACGGTGATCCTGCTCTCGGCGCTGGTGCACGGGCTGACGGCGTCGCCGGTGATGCGGCACCTCGACGCGCGGAATGAGGCCGGGGAGCGTGGATCAACGTGAAGACGCCGCTTGCGGTTTAGCGGGAGTGCGCTAAGCCGCAAGCGGTATCTGGGTAAAGAACTCGGAAAGGATCAGCCAGCCAACGAATCAGGCCGCGGCGGCGGCCTTCTTCTCGTTGAGTTTCGCGGCGAGGCGGCTCTTGTAGCGCGACGCCGTCTTCTTGTGCAGGGCCGGGGTCGAGGCGGTCTGGTCTAGAACCTTGTAGATGCCGTCGAGCTGCTTCTGTGCGTCTTCGACGCTGCCGTGCAGGATCGTTTCGCGGTAGTCCTTGATGGCCTTGCGGTACGAGGCGGTGCGCCAGCGGTTGCGGGCGCGGCTCTGGGCGGCTTGGCCGATGCGTTTGGTGGCGGAGGCGGAGTTGGCCATTCTGGGGTCTGGGGTCTTGGGTCTGGGGTCTGGGGCCAAGCCTGGCGCTTGGTCAAGCCGCGCATTATGCCACGGGCGATGGTCCTTTTCAACCCGCGAGTTTAGCCCGGCCGCTTGTGGCCGCCGTCTCTCTTTGCCCGCCCCCCAACGACCCGCCCCTACACTGCCGCGATGACCGACCTGCAGATCACGGCGTTCACCCTCGGCCCGCTCCAAACCAATTGCTACGTGCTGACGGCGGGGGGCGAGTGCTGGGTCGTCGACGCCGGGGCCGAGCCGGGGCCGATGCTGGATCATCTTGCCGAACCATGGCCAGACGCCGGCGTCGCTCCTGCTCACCCACGCCCACGCCGACCACATCGCCGGCGTCGCCGACCTGCGTGAGCGTGTACCCCGACCTGCCCATCCTTATCCACGCGGCTGAACGCGATTTCCCCGGCGACACCACGCTGAACCTTTCGCTCTACGTCGGCACCCCCATCGTCGCCCCTGACCCCACCGCCACGTTCGCCCACGACGACACGCTCACCCTCGGCGGCCTCGCTTTCGAGGTCCGCCACACCCCCGGCCACAGCCCCGGCGGCGTGACGTTCTACCAGCCGGACCACGCCGTCGCCCTCGTCGGTGACACCCTCTTCGCCGGGTCCATCGGCCGCTTCGACTTCCCCACGTCCGACGGCCCCGCCCTCATCCGCTCCATCCACGAGCAACTGCTCACCCTCCCCGACGCCACCCGCGTCCTGCCCGGCCACGGCCCCGAGACCACCATCGGCCGCGAGCGGGCGGGTAACCCGTACCTGCGGGAGACGACGCTGTCGGGTTCCGCGTGAGGAGCCCTGCGGCCGCAAGCGGTCGGGCTAAGGACCGGTTCGATAGCCCACGCACGGGTGCCACACTGCAACCCGCCGCTCGGGGCGGGTGCGGTGTGCGGGTGTAACCCAAGCTCAACGCGACTCGGCGACTTCACACCGCACCCTCCGCAAAGCCTCCGGGATGCGCTGTGGCACCCGCGATTGTGTTAACAGTCCACGGGCGGCGGGGACGCTACTTCGCCGTCGCGCTGTCGAACGGGTACGCCGGCAGGCCCGCGCCGTTGACCAGGTTGATGCCGTGCTCGCCGTCCATCGGGTTCGTGGCCCAGGCGTAGCGGACGCGGTACGGCCCGGTCATCCCCGGCGGGGGGGTGAGCCGGACCGTGTCCCCCTCGATCACGGCGTCGGCCCACCGCCACTCGCCCGACCCCGCCGTCGTTACGGCGAAGTGCCGCGGCGGCTTCCCGTCGGTTGTGGTTAGCCCTTCGGCGTGTTCGAAACGGACCATGACCCCGCCGGCGACCGCCTCTAACGCCTCGAACGCCGGCCCCTCGGCCGCCACGTCCTCGCGGCCGTACACGTGCCGCAGGGCCAGCAGCGCCAGCCTTCGGCCGACCTCCTGCTTGTTCTTCGGGTGGATGTCGTCCGCCTCGCCCACGTCGACGGCGGTGGCGAGCCAGGCGTTTTCCACGGTGTCGGCCGCGTGCCGCTGCGCGTCCCGCAGCGACGCCATGCCGTTGTCGCCCGGCTTATCGACCGGCTGACGGAACCCGGCGAGCTGCACCTGGAGGAACGGGAAAGCCCGCCGCTCGCCCCCCTTGTCCCGGGCGGCCCACGCCTCGCGCCACTCCGCGATCAGCCGCGGCATCAGCGTGTAGTACGCCGCGGCCCGGCCGACGTTTGACTCGCCCTGGTACCACGCCACCCCGCGGACCGTGTACGGCGCGATCGGGTGGATCATCCCGTTGAACAGCACCGCGGGGACCTTCTGCGGCTTGTCGTCGTCGGCCGTTGCGTCCGCAAGTTCGGCGAGGTAGGGCTGCACCCCGGGCTCGTCCCGCAACGCCTCCATCGGCACGTACGCCTCGGCCGCGGCACCGCCCCAGGCCGTGTCGATCAACCCCACCGGCACGCCCAGCTCCGCCCGCAACATCCGCCCCATGAAGTAGCCCACCGCCGAAAATTCGCCCACCGTCGCCGGGCTGCACACCTGCCAACTCGCCTCCACGTCGATTTGCGGGGTGTCCGCCGGGTTCCGCGGCACGGTCATCAGCCGGATCGTCGGGTGGTCCGCCGCGGCGATCTCCGTCGCCGCGTCCTTCGCCTTCGACACCGACCACTGCATGTTCGACTGGCCCGAGACGTGCCACACCTCGCCCACAAGCACGTCCTTAAAAACAGACCTGATCTATGGCACCACCCTTCGCCGCCTCATCGAGCGGCACCTCTCCGCCGACCACCACCCGCATCACGCGGGGCTCCGCCGAGGCGGGCATCGCGGGGAGGTCGAGCCGCCAGTTCCCCTCCGCATCGGCGACCGCGTTGGCGAGCACGCTCCCCGGACCCGACATCGCCACTTGAACCCGCTGCCCCGGCTCCGCCGTCCCCCATACCGCCACCGGCAAATCCCGCTGCAGCACCATGTGGTCCCCAAACGGCGAACCAACCTCCAGCCCTATCGCGGGCAGGGCCAGCGCTAGCAGGGCGAGCATCGAGATCATTCGAGAGCGGTGAATCATCGGGAGGTTCCGGAGATGAGGTATTTAAACATGAGCGGCACGACCTGCCGCTCCAATCCGCATCATACGATCCCGCCGATCCCCGAACCGGGCAGATGTATCGACGGTATATCGGTGCATTTCATCGGTGAGACGGGCGTCCCGCCGACCGATCAGAGCCGGGAGCGTGAGCGACCGGGGAGTCTCGCACAGCACGGGTACCGGTCGCTTACGCCCCCGGCTCTGAAAAGCCGTTAACGCCCCCCGCCCCTCACGGCACCCGGAACTTCGCCAGCACCGGCCGGTGGTCCGACCCCTGCGTGATGCCCTTGTCCTGCAGCACCTTCGACGAGCCCTTGACCCACGCCTCGGCCATCGCCGGCGTGGCGAGGATGTAGTCGAACGTGGCGGGGGGGTAGCGCCCGTCGCCGGGGATCGTCACCCGCTGCTCGTCGCCGAGCGTGGCGTGCACGTCGGTCAGCAGTTGCGACCCGTCGGACTCGGGCGCGAGCAGGTGCTCCATCGCCGGCCAAGGGCGCGGCTGCTCGGGCCGCGTCTCGTAGTTGGAGTTGAAGTCGCCCAGCACCACCGCCAACATTTCCGGGTTCTTCGCCACCGCCTCCCGCACGATCTTCTTCACCTGCATCGCCTCGGCCGTCCGCTTGAAGCTCGAGTTCTCGTCCCCCGGGCTGCTGCGGTTGCTCTTGAGGTGCACCACGAACAGCGACACCGGCTCGCCCCCCGTCTCCAGATCCACCCGCAGCACGTCCCGCGAAAAATGGTACCGCTCGTTCGGCCGCTCGGGGTGCGAAAACGTCTGGAACCGGTAGCTGTGCATCTCCGTGATCGGCAGCTTGCTGATCACCCCAAGGTTGATCCCCCGCCCGTCGTTGCCCGGCAGCGTCGCGACGTAGTTGTACCCCGACGTCGGCAGAAACTCGTCGCACATCGCCTGCAGGACGTACGCGTTCTCGACCTCCTGCAGTGCGATCACGTCCGCGTCGATCGCCTTGATCGCCCGGGCGAGCTGCTGGACGTTCGTGCGGCTCTTGGGCTCGGTGCCCTCGTCCTCGGTGTACGGGTCGTCGTAGATATCGAAAAAGTTTTCGACGTTGTACGTGGCGATGGTCACCGTCCGCTCGGCGTGGGCCACGGGGACGGGGCTGAGGCAGAACAGCCACGCGGCGAGCACGGCGAAGAGGGCGATTCGAGGCATAGGACGACCTTTGGGGGAGAGTGCGGCAGGCACCGCGCGGCGGCATGTTACACGCCCCGCCGCCACGGGGATCGCCGTGCACCGCGCCGCTCACCCCGAAGCCGCGGATGTCCATCCGCCGGCTGCGTCCGCGATGCACTGACTCGACGCGTGGACCTCTGCGGCCGCAACCATCAGTCGATGCCTACCGCCGGGGCGACCGGGTCGCGCAGCCAGTCGACCCACAACGATAGTTGCAAAAGCGCGAACAGGCGGTGGGTGTGGTCGGCCCGCTCGGCCTGGTGCTCGTCGAAGTAGCGGCGTGCCTCCGCGGCGTCGAGGCCGAGCGTCTCGAGGTTGCCGTTGTCGAGGTGGTCGGCGAGGTCGTCGCGGAGCGGGCCGCGGAACCACGCGCCGATGGGCACGGCAAAGCCGCGCTTGCGCCGCCGCACGACCTCCGCCGGCAGGTGCCGCGCCGCGACCTCACGGAGCAGCGCCTTGGGCCGGCCGCCGGGCATGAGCACGGCCGTGGGCAGGTGCCCCGCCAGGTCGCACACCTGCGTGTCCAACAGCGGGCACCGCACCTCCAGCGCCACCGCCATCGACGCCCGGTCCACCTTCCTGAGCAGCTCAAACGGCAGATAATGCTGAAAGTCCCACCGCATCGCCGCGTGGGCCAGGTCGTCCCAGTCCTCCCATGCGTCGAGCCCGCCCGAAGGGTCACCGCCGAGGCCATGGAACCCGCCCGGAGCGAGCCGGGCGATCTGGCTCTCGCTGAACAACTGGATCATCGACCGGTACCGCGCCGACGGGTCGGGGCCCGCCTTCGCCGCGGCGACGAGCCGGCCAAAGCGGGTCCGCCGCGACTTCGCCCGCGCCGCCGACCCGCGGAACCACTCGCCCGGCAGCGCCCGCAGCCACCCCCCGTGACGGGCCAAGAGCCGCATCGCCCGGTAGCGGTCGTACCCGCCGAACAGCTCGTCGCCCCCGTCGCCCGACAGCGCCGCCTTGCAGAACGGCCGCGCCGCCTTGCACACCCAGTGCGTCGGCAGCAGCGAGCTGTCCGCCGTCGGCTCCCCGCTCACCGCCATCAGCCGACGCAGGTCGCCCATCGCGTCGTCGAGCCGCACGTCCAGCGTCGTGTGCTCGGCCCCGAGGTGCCGCGCGATCGCCGCCGCCTGCCCCGACTCGTCGTACGCCACGTCCGGCATCCGCACGCAGAACGTCCGCAGCGCCCCCCGCCCCGTCGCCCGCATCCGCTCCGCCGCGATCGCGCACACCACCGACGAGTCGATCCCGCCCGACAGAAACGCCCCCAGCGGCACGTCCGCCTCCAGCCGGCCCGCCACCGCCTCCCGCAAGACCTCCTCCAGCGAGTCGACCACGCCCAGCGACGTGCTCGTCCGGCTGATCGGCGGCGGCCGCCAGTACCGCCTCACCTCCGCCGACCCGTCCGCCTCGACCCGGATAAAGTGCGCCGGCGGCACCTCCTCCACCCCCGCCAGCATCGACCGCCCGAACGGATACCCCAGCCGCAGATAATTCAAAAGCGCCCCGCGGTCCACCTCCGCCCGCTCCCCGGAAGGCAGCCCCATCGCGATCGCCCCCGGCAGGCTCGCAAACATCAGCTCCCGCCGCCGCCCCCCGTCCACCGTCCACCGCAGGTACAGCGGCTTCTTGCCCACCCGGTCCCGACACAGAAACAGCCGCCGCGCCGAAGCGTCCCAGATGGCAAACGCAAACATCCCGTGCAGATGCCGCGGCAACTGCTCGCCCCACTGCCGATACCCGTACAGCAGCACCTCCGTATCCGAATGGTCCGACCGGAACCGGTGCCCCCGCTTCTCCAGCTTCGCCCGCAACGCCCGGTGGTTATAGATCTCCCCGTTGAATACCAGATGCAATCCCCCCCCGGACACGCCGGACGCCCCCGTAGCCGCGGAGGGTGATCCGCTAGCTTCCGGCTCTCCCTCTACCCCTTTGCCCCTCTGCCCCTCTACCCCTTCCACGATCCCCATCGGCTGCGCCCCCGACAACAGGTCGATGATCGCCAGCCGCGCGTGCACCATCGCACACCGCCCCTGCTCCAGCACCCCCTCCCCGTCCGGCCCGCGGTGCCGCAACTGCCGCAACATCGCCTCCAACCGCTCCCGCTGCGACGGGCCGATCGTCAAACCGCAGGATGCCGGCGATGCCACACATGAGGCAGGGTTCGGGGGACCGAGTTAAGAGTCATGCGGGCGCAAGCAGTAGTATCACTCTACCGTCGGCCTCGTGCTCCCCGGGCGGTCAAGCCCCGACGCCCCGGCCATCACCAAAAGCTTTCCGCAGGCGGAGCTTGTCGGGAGCGTGGAGCCGCACGTGACACCATTTCGACGTGCCAAGCCACACGACTCTTGAGACGTGCTCCGCTGATCGGTTCCGCGTCCAAAGTGAAGCCCGAAAGCACACTGATGCAATGAAGCTCACGCTCGCGGCTGATCCTGGTCGATGCTGTCGGTCGCAGGCCGCACCGCGTTTCGACCCGCATCTGGTGATGAGGCCGCCCCGACTCGCCCCGACGCGTTGGAGGATGCCCGTGCGGTTAGCGGGCGTGTGGTGGACGAGCAGGGGCGGCCCATCCCGAACGTCCGGGTCTCGTGCACCTACCTCTACGCTCCCGGCGGCCAGCAGATCCCGATTAGGAGGATGAAGCAAGACGCGCCGGTGACGACCGATCCGGACGGGCGATTCAAGCTCGACTTGTCACCGGGTGAACTCCAACCGGGGAGATGGGGGGCGGACCTCCCGCCGAGCACGGTCCACCATTTGCGGTTTTGGCCCCCGCTTGATCCAGAAGGACCCCCCGACCCTTCGGATACCCCGCCGACCCGCGAGTTCGAGCTCGCCGAGCACTACGTCTCCAACGCCGGCCCGGTCACGATTGTGTTGAAGCGGCCGACCATTGATCGCGCCGTCGAGTTGCAGCAGGAAGACGGGACCTGGGTCGGCGGACCGGAACCACTGAAGTACATCGCCGTGATGCGGGAGCCAACGGCCGCCTTCGATCCGCCGAGCGTGGCACGGACGAGTGTGTTCCACCTGCAAAGCAGCCTCAGGCAAAATGGGCGCGCCTCCTTCGTGCCGGGGCGGTACTTCTTTGGAGCAACGCATGCGACCGTTACCGCGACCCAGGACAGCCCCGACCCGATCCGCGTGCCGAAGCTTCACCGCACCGCCTGTACCGGACGGGTGGTCGACGCCGTGACCGGAGAGCCGCTGGCAGGCGCTCTCGTCATCACTTCCGCGGGGTACAGCCCCGGCAACCGCATCGCGGGGCTGACGCCCCAGGAGTGGGACGCGCTCGAAGCAATGCCCCGCCAGCCTGCGCCTGATGAACCGGCAATGTGGGCACTCAAACCTTCCTTGACCGAACCACGTGTGGTCAAGACAGACGCCGATGGCCGGTACCACATCCATGTCCCCGATGGGGCGGTGCTAACCAACAACCTCATTTATGCCGCGGCGCGGAACCGGATCGTCGACGCCGTCCGCAACGAGCCTTTCGCCGAAGAGCCCGGCGTGGTGAACGAACTCCCCGACCTGTTGCTGGCCCCTTCCGCTACCGTCGAGGTGAACGCTTTTTCCTCCGCCCGCGGAGAAACGCAGTTGCATTGGAAGCTCGCCGACGAAGCAGAACAACCCGCGTGGGCCCGGGCGTTCGAGGCGGCGACGCACCGGAGCGAGGTCACGCTCCACGGCTGGCATCGGCAAAGGATCGACATCGAGGGCATCGAAGATGAATGGGAGGCTCTCCCGTCGCCGCGGTTTATTTACAAGGTGCTCGTCCCGGCCGGCGTCGACATACGCCTGTACTTTCCGTGGCAGAGGACCGTAGTGAAAGACTCGATCGAGATGCACTTTGCGGACTCCTCACGCGTCCCGCGCCGCTTTGCCGTCGGCGAAGTGGTTCGCCTTCCGCCGATCCGCTTTCACCGAGGCGTCCCCGTCCGGGTCCGGGCGGTCGACGAGTCGGGCCAACCGGCCGAGGGGGCACCCGTCAAGTGTGTCCGGCCGGACCGCCCCGAGTTTGAGGTGCACAATGCGGACGCGGACGGATGGGTAATGTTCGAAGTCAACCCGGCGGACGGGGCGTCCTTCGCCGTAGACGGGTGTGACCTCGATTTCCTGCCGCCGTTCCCCGCCGCCCCCTTGGAGCGACGGGTCGTGCTGCCGCCGTTCGAGGAGGGCGAGGTGCCCGGGCCGATCACGCTGACGCTGACGGCGAAGCAGGAAGCGGCGCTGCGGGGTGATGTCCAATGAGTCGAACGGTTTCCCTACGAAGCGACGCGGCTCTGCCGCGCCAGCGTTGTAAAGCCGCGTCGCTTCCTGACCGCTCTCACCCCGGCACCTTCGCCGCCGACTGGATCCGCAGATTCAGCTCACGCAATTGCAATTCCTCCACCGGGGCGGGGGCGTCGGTCATGAGGTCCGCCCCGTTTTGGGTCTTGGGGAAGGCGATGACGTCGCGGATGTTGCTCGTGCCGACGAGCTGCATGACCGTCCGGTCGAGGCCGAAGGCCAGCCCGCCGTGGGGCGGTGCGCCGTAGCGCAGCGCGTCGAGCAGGAAGCCGAACTTCGCCTTCGCCGCATCTTCGTCGATGCCGAGGAAGCGGAAGACTTTCTGTTGCACCGCGGGGGAGTGGATACGGATCGACCCGCCGCCCATCTCGCTGCCGTTGAGCACCAGGTCGTAGGCCTTGCTCTTGATACTTGCGATGACGGCGTGATCTTGCGAATCGAGCTTTTCAATATCCTCATCCGCCGGCGCGGTGAACGGGTGGTGCAAACTGTCCCACCGCTTCTTCTCCTCGCTCCACTCCACCAGCGGGAAGTCGACCACCCATACCCACGCCTGCTGCTTCGGATCGATCAGCCCGAGGTCGTGCGCCAGCTTCACCCGCAGCTCGCCGAGCACGCGGCGGACCACCGCCGGCTTCTCGCTCACCCCGAAGCAGATCAAGTCCCCGTCCAGCGCCTCCATCCGCGCGATGATCTGCGCCGCGATCGGCTCGAGGAACTTCGCCACCCCCGTCGCCAGCTTGCCGTCCTCCACCTTCACGATCGGCAGGCCCCCGGCCCCAAACTGCTTCACCCACTCCGCCAACGCATCGGTCTGCTTCCGCGTCAGCGACGCCCCCCCCGGCACCCGGATCGCATTGGCCATGCCGCCCGCCGAAATCGCGCCGGTGAACACCTTAAAATCCGTCTCGCGGCAGACGTCGGTCAGGTCGTGCAGCTCCATCCCGAACCGCAGGTCCGGCCGATCGCTGCCGTATACCCGCATCGCCTCCTCGAACGGCATCCGCCGCACCGGGTCGGGGATGTCCAAGCCGAGCACCTCCTTCCAGATCCGCCGCATCATCCCCTCGTTCACCGCCATCACGTCGTCCTGTTCGACGAAGCTCATCTCCATGTCGAGCTGCGTGAACTCCGCCTGCCGGTCCGCCCGCGGGTCCTCGTCGCGGAAGCAGCGGGCGATCTGGAAATACCGCTCTAGCCCGCCGACCATGAGAATCTGCTTGAACAGCTGCGGGCTCTGCGGCAGCGCGTAAAACTCGCCCGCCTGCAGCCGCGACGGCACCAAAAAGTCCCGCGCCCCCTCCGGCGTTGAGCGGCAAAGAAACGGCGTCTCCACCTCGTAAAACCCGTGCTCGTCGAGGTAGTCCCGCATGATCTTCGTCACGCGGTGCCGCGTCTTGAGGATGTGCTGCATCGCCGGGCGTCGCAGATCGACGTAGCGGTAACGCAGCCGCGTCTCCTCGCCGACCTTGTCCGCCTCGTCGGGCATGAACGGCGGGGTGTCGGTGTCGTTCAGCACGGTGCAGGCGGTCGCGTCCACTTCGATCTTGCCGGTGGCGAGCTTGGGGTTCTCGCCGCCCTCGCGGAGCAGGCACCGGCCGGTGACGGTGACGACGTCTTCACGGCGGAGCTTCTGCGCGGTGGCGTGGGCGTCGGCACTTCCGGGGGTCGGGTGGAAGACGATCTGGGTGAGGCCGTCGCGGTCGCGTAGGTCGATGAAGCGGACCCCGCCGTGGTCGCGGTAGTTGTTGACCCAGCCCGCGAGGCTGACAGTCTGGTCGACGTGATTTTCGCGGAGTTCGCCGCAGGTGTGGGTTCGGTAGGGCATGGGGGCTGGGATCTGGGGTCTGGGGTCTGGAGGCTGGGGTCTAGGGTCGTAGCATCCGCCGCACTCGCACTCGCACTCGCCACTCGTTCTTCGTTCTCGTCCTCGTACTCGTAATCGAAACGGAAGCCTTGCCGCGGCGTCTGCTTCTCTTTCGGCACCGGCGAGGCCAAGCCCGACTATAGCTAACAGCTTCTCCAACAACCTGCACCAGCCCGCGGCAGAGCGCCCACCGCTTGCGGTTTAGCGGGTTGCCGAATGAGCCCTACACTCCCCCCATGTTCACCGGCATCGTCCAAGCCCGCGGCCGCGTCGTCTCCCTCACCCCCACCGACACCGGCACCCGCCTCACCGTCGAGCATGACGGCCTCACCACCCCCGTCCACCGCGGCGACTCCGTCAGCGTCTCGGGCGTCTGCCTCACCGCCGTCGACCCGAGCCCCCAGCGGCTGAGCTTCGACGTGGTCCCCCAGACCCTCCGCCTCACCACCCTCAACAACCTCCAGCCGGGCGACCCGGTCAACCTCGAACCCGCCCTGCAAGCCGGCCAACCCCTCGGCGGACACCTCGTCCAGGGCCACGTCGACGGCCTCGCCGAGGTCGTCGCCCTCGACCAGGCCGCCGGCCAGTGGCGCATCACCCTCCGCCCGCCCGCCGACCTGATGGACTACTTCACGCCCAAGGGTTCGGTCACCCTCGACGGCGTCAGCCTCACCCTCGCCGCCGTCGGCGACGACACCTTCGACATCGCCCTCATCCCCGAGACCCTCAACCGCACCACTCTCCGCGACCGTCAAGTCGGCTCCCACCTCAACCTCGAGGCCGACCAAATCGCCAAAACCGTCATCCACTGGCTCACCCGCCGCCGTTCCACCGGCACCCCACCCGACCCCATCACCATGGACCTGCTCCACCAGACCGGATTCGTGACCGAGCCAGTCAACTAGAACGGAGGAGGAACAATCAACACCCCAGACCCCAATTCCCGATGCCCGATCCCCGATCCCTCACGAAAGCGGTGGGGGTGGGATTCGAACCCACGGTGACCCGAAGGCCACGCCGGTTTTCAAAACCGATCCATTCGACCACTCTGGCACCCCACCGGGGGCGGAGCCGCGACCTTCTCTGCCGAACCCGGGGCCGCGGCGGTTCGTAAGGATACCGGCAACCCGACCCGCCTCACCCAAGAATCTGGAAAGTTCGTGGATTGTGAGACAGGATACTTGACTTTGGGTGCAGCCCCCCGCATAATGATCGGCCCGGTTCGGTTTCCCACGAGGTTTCGACCATCGGAAGTGCAAGCCAAACCTGTTAGACCCCGCGGGCTCGATGCCGACCCGCCAGGGTCGGATCAAGAGCCCTTGACAAGGCATTTTTGATCGCTACAGTATCCCGCCCCACTCCGAGCGGCGCGGCCGAACGACGGCCCCGCCGCCCGCAGTACGCGGGCCGTTTCAACGCCCCCTAGGCTTCGATGCGGTGACTCCTTGAAAAGTGGATAGGTCAGGTGTTGCATGCGTGCCACGCTCCGCTTCCCCGCGGAGCTTGGCAAACACATTGTGACACCGAGAATCAATCAAGTGCTTAATGAGGTGCTTGCTCATCTCGGATGCCTTACCAGGCAGCCTAGCCGACCGGCCTGCAAAAACCGGAACGCGAACGGATGGGTCGCCGTGTAATCGTCACGGCGGATAACACCGATCAGGACTTTTCATCCCGCTCGCGGGCTTCCTTCGGGAGGCTTCCGGGGGCGGGGGGAGCGGTTTCAGGTCGGGGTGATTAAGCTACTAAGCGTATGTGGCGGATGTCTTGGCGTCGAGAGGCGATGAAAGACGTTGTAGCCTGCGATATGCCTCGGGGAGCTGGCAAACAAGCTTCGATCCGAGGATCTCTGAATGGGGAAACCCAGCAGCCTTGTGCTGTTACCCATGCCCGAATGCATAAGGCATGGGAGCGAACCTGGTGAACTGAAACATCTCAGTAACCAGAGGAAAAGAAAGCAACCGCGATTCCGTAAGTAGCGGCGAGCGAACACGGATAAAACCATAGCGTCGTGAACGGCCTGGAAAGGCCGGCCATAGAAGGTGATAGTCCTGTATTGGCGTAGTGGTGTAGCCCTAGAGTAGCGTCGTGCCCGTGAAACCCGGCGTGAATATGGGGGGTCCACCCTCCAAGGCTAAATACTACTCGACGACCGATAGTCAACCAGTAGGGCGACTGAAAGATGAAAAGTTCCCCGACAAGGGAAGTGAAATAGTATCTGAAACCACATACGTACAAGCGGTCGGAGCCTGCCCTCGGGCGGGTGACGGCGTGCCTTTTGCATAATGAGCCGGCGAGTTGATCTCTGTGGCAAGCTTAAGTGGTACCCCCACGAAGGCGCAGCGAAAGCGAGTCTTAAACGGGCGTCAAGTCGCAGGGATCAGACGCGAAACTGAGTGATCTACCCATGGCCAGGTTGAAGGGACGGTAACACGTCCTGGAGGACCGAACCCGTAAACGTTGAAAAGTTTTGGGATGAGCTGTGGGGAGGAGTCAAAGTCTAATCAAACTCAGAGATATCTCGTTCTCCTCGAAATAGTTTTTGGGCTAGCCTTGCGTTACACCCTGCAGGGGTAGAGCTACTGATTGGAGATGGGGGGCTACCCGCCTACCCACTCCATCCAAACTCCGAATACTGCAGGACTCTGTCGCAGGAGTCAGACCGTGGGGGATAATCTTCATGGTCAAGAGGGAAACAACCCAGACCGCCAGCTAAGGTCCCCAATCACATCTCAGTTCTTAAGGAAGTTAGGGTGCCGTGACAGCCAGGATGTTGGCTTAGAAGCAGCCACCATTTAAAGAGTGCGTAATAGCTCACTGGTCGAGGACTCTAGCGCCGATAATGATCGGGAATAAGATGTGAACCGAAGCTGCGGACTTCGCAAGAAGTGGTAGAGGAGCGTTCCTGTCGACCGCGAAGCAGAACGGGCAACGTTCTGTGGAGTGGCAGGAAGTGATTATGCCGGCTTGAGTAACGATAAAACAGGTGAAAATCCTGTTCGCCGAAAACCTAAGGTTTCCTGGGCAAGGTAAATCCGCCCAGGGTTAGTCGGACCCTAAGGCGAGGCCGAAAGGCGTAGTCGATGGACAGCAGGTTAATATTCCTGCACTGCTCGGTGCGGTTGAAGCGACGTGACGGATTCTGAAGTTCATGCGGTTGTCTAGTCGTGACCGTTGCCGAAAGGCTAAGGGCGTTTTGATCCCGATGATGGATAGATGAGTCCCGCGAAACAGCGTTCGTGGACAACCCGAGTATCCGTACTAAAACTGACACAGGTAGGTGTGGTGAATAACCTCAGGCGCTCGAGAGAATGGTAGTTAAGGAACTAGGCAAATTAACCCCGTACGTTCGCAATAAGGGGGCCCTCCCTCGCAAGAGAAGGGCGCAGAGAAAAGGTGCTAGCAACTGTTTATCAAAAACACAGGACTGTGCTAACTCGCAAGAGGATGTATACAGTCTGACGCCTGCTCGATGCCGGAATGTCACGGAAGGAGGTTAGCTTCGGCGAAGCTTCCGACCCAAGCACCGGTCAATGGCGGCCGTAACTATGACGGTCCTAAGGTAGCGAAATTCCTTGTCAGGTAAGTTCTGACGTGCATGAATGGCGTAATGACTGGCACACTGTCTCAACTACCAACTCGGTGAAATAGAAGACGCGGTGAAGATACCGTGTACCCGCAGCAAGACGGAAAGACCCCGTGGACCTTTACTGTAGGCTGATATTGGCCGCCATTTCGAACTGCGTAGGATAGGTGGGAGGCTTCGAAGCCCTCGTTTCGGCGAGGGTGGAGCCGCCCTTGAAATACCACCCTGTTCGTCGTGTCGACCTAACCCCGATCCTTGAATCAGGACGGGGAACCGTGTTAGCTGGGCAGTTTGACTGGGGCGGTCTCCTCCTAAAAAGTAACGGAGGAGCGCAAAGGTTGGCTCAGCATGGTTGGAAACCATGTATTGAGTGTAAGAGCACAAGCCAGCTTTACTGCAAGACAGACACGTCAAGCAGTCACGAAAGTGGGCTCTAGTGATCCGGTGATCCCGAGTGGAAGGGTCATCGCTCAACGGATAAAAGGTACCCCGGGGATAACAGGCTGATCGCTCCCGAGCGTCCATAGCGGCGGAGCGGTTTGGCACCTCGATGTCGGCTCGTCTCATCCTGGGGCTGAAGGCGGTCCCAAGGGTTGGGCTGTTCGCCCATTAAAGAGGCACGCGAGCTGGGTTCAGACCGGCGTGAGCCAGGTCGGTCCCTATCTGCTGTGGGCGTAGCAAACTTGAGAGAATTCTTCTTTAGTACGAGAGGATTAGGAAGGACGTACCCCTGGTGCGCCGGTTGGTCCGCTAGGGCCACCGCCGGGTAGCTAAGTACGGCAGGGATAACCACTGAAAGCATCTAAGTGGGAAGCCCCCCTCGAGATAAGGTTTGCATGCACTTCGGTGCGAGAGACCCCGGGAAGACCACCCGGTTGATAGGCGGCAGGTGTAAAGGCAGAAATGCCCTCAGCTGAGCCGTACTAACGGTCGATCGCTTAATCACTCCGACCCGGCACCGCTCCCACCCGGAGCAGGCCCGGTCACAACATCAGGCACCTCAACCCGCACGTGGTTGACGCCTCGGTGTCGCAAGCACACCCGCATCACGATCAACACCCCCACCCGCAACGTCGGAAGCGAGCCCCAACCCGCTCGCCCCGGCCGAGCCCCCGACCCGCCAAGCCCCGGCACACGCCGCGGCTCATCGTCGGGACGCTCACGCGGAGTCGAAGCTGATCCACACCTGACCGTCCACCAGCCCCGACCGGCTGGTCGGCAAGCCGTTCCCCGGCCGCCGGCGAGTTTTACTCGCCCCCGCGGCCGACGGAGAGACTTGCCGACCGCAGGGCGTCGTAAAACACGCCCCGCCGCTCGGGGTTGCAAGTGGCCGCCCGTTGTTAACCCGACGGTTCTTGGCCCTTCGTCGGCCGGGCCTCACCGCCCGCCCGACGCTTGCTTGAGTTGTCCGGCACCCCCGCCACCGCCGGATGACTCGCGGGCGGGCACCTGCTTAGGCAGGTGTCAGCCTTTCCCCCCCCGGAACCTGCGGCCTCCCGCCGCGGGTCCCGTTGGGAAGCTCTTCATTGAGTTTCCCGTGGTCCGCTCCTCTACCGGGAACGTGATCGCTTGTCGGTGACCATAGTGCTGGGGTCACACCCGTTCCCATCCCGAACACGGCCGTTAAGCCCAGCACGCTGATGATACTGCCACCGCGGGAAAGTAAGTCATCGCCGACATTTCGAACCCCGTGAGCCTAAAGCTTGCGGGGTTCTTTTTTGCGCCTGGGTCGCCGCGCTGAGGTTGCCCTGATGTTGCCGGCTACGGGACCCCCGCTCCGGGTTAACCCGTCACCAAGCCCACTCCCGCAAATCAGCCGAAGCTACACGCTCGACGGCCGGATCGCCTCGAATGTCTCGGCGAAATCCTCTTCACTCAGCGTGGTGTCCCACAGGCCGCGTTCATGCATCTTCGCGCGGCTCACCCCCATGTACCGCAGGCTCGCGTCCTCATAACGGCGGAACTTCCACACCGCGTCGTCCATCAGGCTGCGGTTGAAGACGCCGAGCGCGACGAGATGGTCGAAGTCCTCGGTCCCCAGGCCCGTCACCCGATTAAACAGCCGGGGCTCGATTTTTCGGATCACGTCGGTCAGCCGCTGCTCGCGGTAGTCGGTGAGGTACATGAACACCGGCACCCGCGCCGCGAACTTAATCAGCTTGTCCTGCACCTGCTTCCGCAAACTCTTTCGCTCCTTCTCCGCCTCGGTCAGCTCCTTTTTCTCCGCCTTGCTGAGCTCCTCGCCCTCGCTCTGCTTGCGTTTCGTGTCCTTGATCTGTTCGCTGCGGTTGATGATCGTCTCGAGGTCCGCGTTGAGGTTGCGGAAGCCCTCGATGCTCATGAGGGCGTCCATCGCCTTCTCGTCGGCCATCAGCTTGTTCAGCGTCGAGTCGTCCACGTTCACGAGCAGCACGCTCTCCCACCGCTTGGCCAGCAGCGTCGCGCTCGTCCCCGCCGTGGCGATATCGAGGATCGCCGCGGCGTCGAGCCGCTTCATGCTGCTGCCGTCATAGGCCAGCACCGGCAGGAAATTCACCAGCTCGCCCACCTGCTCCTCGGGCGTCGCGTCGTTCCCCCCGGCCGTTGCCAGCCGCGACCCATATTCCGCCAGTTGCCGCAGCGCCCGGTTCGGGGCGAAGTCGAAGACGTAGCACTCGGGCTTGAGGATGATCGGCTCGCCGCCCGCGCCGTCAACTGCCCCACTTCCGGGGGCGGTTCCGGGAGCCGTCCACGGGCTCTGCACGCGAAACGCCGACTGAAAATACGTCTCGGGGCTGCTGCACTTGCGCAGCATCAGCATCCCCGTCCACGGCCGCACCGTCACGCCCGTCGTCAGTTTGCCGCACGACAGCGTGATCGACCGCGTCTGAAGCGGCTCGCCCATCGTCTGCTCCACCTTTGGCAGCACGTCCGCCCCGATGCCCGCCCGGCTCCCGGCCGCGACGAACACCTTGAAGTCGTGCCAGAACGTGTTGTTCTTCGCCCGCAAGAGGTTCGCCATCGCGTGGCACGACGCGACGTCGGGCATGAACCAGAACGTGTGGTTCAACATGCTGAGCAGCCGCTGATCCGAGAACGGCAGCGGCGGCTTCTCGCGCCCGAGCTTCAGGTCGTCCACCGTGCTGCCACGATACGCGCCGCGGATGAGGTCCAGCCACTTCTGCACCGCGTCCGCGTGCTCGAACGTCGCATCCTCCACGCCGACCGCGTCACGAGCGAGCTTGCCTTGGCTTCCGGGGGTGGCCCGGAAGAACTCGTTCAGGTCGAATTCGTTGAACTCCCCCTCCTCGGCCACCTGCCGGATGTCGTCCGGCAGCGTGTACGTCATCAGCACCAGCCGCGGCAGCGACGCGTACGGGTTCTTCCCCCGGCTGCTGTCCCACGTTTCCTTCGCCCGCTGCTCGTCGCTGTAGGTCCAGTTGTAGATCTGCTCCTCGATGAACTCGCCCGACCGCAGCGCCCGGAACGGCGTGCCCGACAGGTAGAGCCAGTGGTTGGCCGTGATCGGCAGGATCGACGTGTCCAGCTCCCGCTCGTCGCGGGCCACCTCGTCCTCCACCTCCCCCTCGTCGGCCTCGTCGGCCCCGAACAATCCCTTGCTGTTCTCGTTCCACGCCCCGTAGTGGTACTCGTCGAAGACGACACAGTCCCAGTTCATCGTGTGGACCCACTCGTTCTTGGGCTTGATCGCCCCCTGCCGCGTCCGGCCGAGGAAGTCCTGAAAGCTGCCGAAGCAGACCACCGGCCGCTTCGGGTCCAGGTCGCCCGGCGTGCCCTCGCTGTCCTTGCTGTAGAACTGCCACCCCTCGAAGTCGAGGTGCGTGTCGAGGTCCTCCCGCCAGGCGTGCTGCACCGCCGGCTTGAACGTCAGCACCAGCACCTTCTTCCAGCCCATCTCCTTCGCCAGTTGATAGCTGGCAAACGTCTTGCCGAACCGCATCTTGCAGTTCCAAAGGAAGTGTGGCTCACGACCTTCTTCCGCCTGTGTCGAGCGGAAGTAGTCGGCGGTCTTGTCGATGGCCTCCTGCTGCTCGGGCCGGGGGGCGAAATCCTGCGTGCGGTCCTGCAGGTTCTCGGCGCGGTTGCGCAGCGCCAGCACCGCCGCACGCACGTCGTCGACGGTGCAGCGGAACCATTCGTTGGCCGGGTTCTCGATCTTCCTCTTGCGGAGGTATCGGTGGACGTCGTGGTCGCTGAAGCTCGACCCGTCCGGCCGCACGGCCGACTTGACCAGCTCGACCGTGTACCCGTCGAACCCGCCGGGGAACTGCTGGGCGATGCGCGTCTTGGCGTCGCCGTCGGTGTACCCGACCTTGAGCAGCCCGGCGTGGGCCGGGTCCTTCATCGAGAAGGCGTAGATCGTCGGCGTCGCCGCGGGGCGTTGGGGGAAGAATCCTTGCATCATGCCGGAGTCGGGGCGGCGTCGGTGGTCTGGAACTGCAACGCGTTGAGGTCCAGCTTCGGCGAGCGTCGAGACAGGTTCAGCATCTCGACCCCGACCACCTGGCCGTGCCCGTTGAAGTCCAGCACCACGCCCGGCGAAACCTCCTCGGACTCGACGACCGGGGTGTCCTCCAGCCGCAGGTACAAGGCATCGGCTTGCTTATCAACGTGAATCTTCATGAGAATCTTCCGGGAGGGCTTCCGGGGGGGCTTCCGGGGGGGTCGCGTTGCGGTCAAAGAAGACGCTCACGACCCGAGGGGGGTGGGCGGCCACGTTGACCGCCACCCGCAGCACGCGGCCGCCGAACCCCGGGATCGCCCGGAACCGCCGCTCCACCGCCGGGTCGCCGGGGTCGGGTTCGGCCCACTGCGGGTCGTCGAGCGTCCGCCGCATCCACGCCGCCTCGATGCCGCGCTCGGCGAGCACCTTGCGGGCGTGATGCGTCAGATCATAGTCCATTGCCGCTTTTTTGATTTTACGACCCCGCGTCTACTCGCCCCCGCCCCCGCCGGGGGATGGCCGGGCGATCCGCGTCTTGGCGTCGCCGTCGGTGGTCCCGACCTTGAGCAGCCCGGCGTGGCCCGGGTCGTGCACCGAGAACGCGTAGATTGTCGGCGTCGCGGCGGGGCGTTCCGGAAAAAAATCTTCCATCTACTTGCTTGCCTCCATCGGCCGGACCATAGATGTGATGAAATCCGCTTCGGCCCCACTGATGCCATACTTCTCATATAAGGAATGGTCACTCCAATTGCGATCCATTGGCAAGTCCGGAACAAAGCTAAAGCGGTCGTTGTAGAGATGCTGCGTGTTCTTTCGCAGTGAGACCAAGAAGCGCACGAACCTCGTGCGAAGGTAAGCGGCAAATCGCTTCGCCTCTGCTTCAGCGTTGAAGCGATTAATGACAAGGTATGTTTCCGTGCAAGCGGTTCCCGGCTCTGCAACTATCGGGTGATTGAAGATCTGATGCGGGAACGAGTCGCCTGCACCGTAAGCGCTGCCGACAAGCACCTTCCATTGGCTGATCCATTCGTCGTTCCGCGGGATGTTTCCCCTCTCAATGAATGTGCTGCCGCCATTTCCGATCAGTCTTACTGGCTCAGTCAGCCCCGTCGGCGTCTCCGCGCCGCGGAAATTGGTTCTGATGCTGAACGGTTGAATGGGCGAGACTTTTGCGGACAGATCGCCGACGCCTTCGGCGGCCGTGGCCGCTATAACCTTATCGAGGATGCTTACTGCTTCGTTTCTGCGAACAACGATGTCGTAAGCGGCTAGTGTTCTCCGCATGGGCGGCGACGTTGCCTTGCCACCGGACATTGTCGTCACATCGCATCCGTCGTTCCATTGACGATCCCACAGGAAGTAGGAAACTCCTCCCTTGATTTGGATTCCCGGGAACGCCTCCGACGCATCGGGGTAATCTACGAGTACGCGCAATCGAGTATCTTCGAGCATCTCGCTCCTGAACTCGTCTAGGCCACGACCACCGGCAAACCATCTCGATGGAGTGACCATTACGACGTAATGAGGATCGGCGGCCTTAGCTGCTTGAACAAATTTCTGGTAAATGGGCATCGCGAAGCCGCCGACCGCCTCGCCACCGCTAGAGCCGAGCTGGTACGGCGGATTCCCGATGATCACGTCAAACTTCACGCCAAACTCCTTTTCGGAATCAACACCGTGGATGAACGGGAACGCGTAGGATTCCGATTTCTCGCCGCGTTCGTAATCTGATTTGTTAGCCCCGCACTGCTCGCATTTGCCGGCCTTGTTCCACTGGTGCTGGGTGCGGGGGTAGCGGACGTTGCCGTGGGGGGTGTCGAAGGTGCCGGGGGAGGCGATGCTGAATTGGCCGTTGGCTTTTTTCGAGCAGTAGAGGCTGCGGCGGGCGAGGAGCCAGGTGAGTTCGCTGGTGGCGAGGCCGAAGACCTGCCGGGTCAGGATGTGGTCGACGCGCTGCTTGGTCGTCGGGCAGTTGGTCGGCGAGGCCGCGGTTGAGTCGGCTGGCGATCTCGCGGAGGAAGACGCCGGACTTGGTGAACGGGTCGAGGAACGTAGCCGCCGGGTCGCGGAACAGCTCCTGCGGCAGGGTGTCGAGCATGGCCGCGGCGAGCTTGGGCGGGGTGAACACCTCGTCGGCGGAGAGGTTCGCCAGGCAGGTGAGGATGTCGGGGTTGTGCTGCTTGAGCCCCGACGGCGGCTGCGGCGCCTCGGATGGGAGACGGTCCCCACTCATGCGTTTCGCTCCAACGGGTAGGGCTCCTCCCGGAGCTTCGAGTAGTGGACCAGGGGCAGGTCGTCGACGGGCTCGGCGATGAAGACGGGCCGGCCGTCGTCGCCCGTGATGGGCTCGCGGCCGTCGGCGAACAGGTCGGCGGCGCGGTTATTCGGGCGGTCGTTGTGTTCGAGGAGTTCCTTGTATTGGAAGCGTCGGCGTTTGAACCGGCCTCGGGGGAGCATGGACCACTCGGTGAAGACGAGGGGCCGGGCGGGGTGGACGCGGTCGCCGACGGTGGTCATGGCGAGGGCGTCGCCCTGGAAGACGTTGGCGGTGACGAGGTGCCGGGCCGCGCCGAGGACGGCGGGGTGGTGTTGGTTGCCGAAGCGGTCGAGGTAGTGGTCTTCGAAGAGTTGGTAGAGGCGGTCGCGGCAAGCCTGGACGTTGTCGTAGAGGAGCTCGATGCCGTAGAGGTTGGCGAGGCCGACGAGGGCGTCGCGTTCCCAGGGGTGCTGGGCGGATTTGGGGTGGAGGTCGCTGACGCGGCCGAGGCGTCGGCGGAGGATTTCGGCGAGGAAGTTGCCGTCGCCGCAGGCGGGTTCGAGGAAGCGGGCGTCGATGCGGAGGCACTCGTCGCGGACGCCCGGGAGGTCGAGCATGTCGCGGACGAGGTGGGGGGGGGTGAAGACCTCGCCGTGGTCGATGACGCGGGAGCGGGAGTGGATTTCGGTGGCCACGGGTGGAGTTTATCAGGTGGGGTGGGGCGGTTGGGGGTAAGGGACTTCGGGGCCGGTGAGGAGGTGGAGGGTTTGGCGTTGGATGAAGCGGTTCCAGGAGGTTTTGGGAGAGGGGGCTGAAGCCCCCTCCGCCGGGGGTTTGGGGGGGCGTTCGGTGGATTCGTAGGTGAGGCCCTGGCGGCCGAACTGGTGGGTGAGGCAGTGGCGGCAGGTGAAGCCGGGGGTCAGGGGGTTTTGGATGTTGGCTTGGTGAGTTTGGATTTGGGCGAGCTGGTGGGGGGTAAGTTCGGGGGTGAGGTGGGTGAAGTCGAAGCCGAGGTAGGCGGGGAGGTTGAGGGGTTGGAAGGGCCAGTGGAGGCGTTGGGTGGGGCGGTCGCAGGTGGGGCAGTGCCACTCGAAGCGTTGGTACTGGGGGGTGGGGCGTTCGGGGCGGAGCTGGCGGACGGAGCGGTAGAGGGTTTGGCGGAACGGGGGGTGGGAGGGGGGGTGGAGCCGGGCGGGTCGGAGGTGGAGGGCGTCGCGGAGGGCGAGCCAGGGGGCGGAGTGGACGGGGGTGGGTTCGACGTGGTGGTGGGGTGGCGGGGCGTGGTAGAGGACGTTGGGGACGGGGGGGTTGCCGCGGGGGTCGGAGTGGCGGGGTCGGCGGCGGTGGGCGGGGTAGGGGTGGTGTTTGACAAGTTGGCCGGCGCGGACGCGGGCGGTGAGGGCCTGCCGGGAGAGGCCCAGGAGTCGGGCGGCGGTGGGGCCGGGCACGCCGGGCGGGGGGAGGTGGATGGGGGCGCAGAGGCGGGCGACTTCGTCGGGGTCGAGGAAGACGGCTCCGGCGGTGTTGCGGTCGGGGAGTCGGGAGTCGTTGGCGCGGAGGGTGAGGGCGAAGGAGCGGAGGCCGCCGCCCCCGGGAGCGGCGGCAGTGTGGAGGAAACGGGTGAGGCGGGCGGCGAGGGTGGCGCGGCCCTGGGGGGTGGCGAGGCGGGGGAGGACGTGGGTGTGCCAGGCGTGGAGGAGGGCGGCGTCGAGGGGGTGCATGGGGGGCGTTGGTGGATGGGTTATGTTAGGTGGGGTGATGCGCGAAAAAGCGGGGCCGCGGTGGGCGGCCCCGCTGGGGGTGGGGTGGGGGTGGAGCGGGGGCTGAAGCCCCCTCCGCCGGGGGGTGGAGAGGGAGGGGAACGGGGGCTGAAGCCCCCTCTGCCGGGGGGTGGGGCGGTGGGTTAGGTGGTGGGGCGGCGGCGGGTGAGGAGGAGGGAGCCGGCGGCGGCGAGGAGGGTGAGGGTGGCGGGCTCGGGGACGGGGGCGGGTTCGACGACGGTGCCGGTGAGGGTGAGGTCGAGGAAGTTCTGGGTTTCGCCGGGGATGTTTTCGTCGGAGAGGGTGAGGGTGTAGGACTCGGTGAAGGTGCCGACGGTGGAGGTATCGAGGGTGGCGGAGCCGGTGACGGAGGCGCCGGCGGCGAGGTTATCGAAGTCGTCGAGTGAGAGGGAGAGGGCGGGGTCGTCGGAGCCGACGATGTTGATGGTGTCGAGGTCGAGGGCGGAGGTGAAGCCTGCGGTGGCGAGGAGGTTGAAGATGGAGAAGGTCTGGGTGACGTCCGGGTCGCCCTGGGTGGCGGTGCCGAGGTCGACGGTGAGGGCGTTGACGTCGGCGGATTCGGAGAAGGAGGCGTTGGCGGGGTCGAGTGCGGTGGCGGCGATGGTGATGATGTCGTCGGGGTCGGCCGAGCCTTGGCCGGGGCCGAAGGAGGAGACGGCGGTGTTGTCGACGGTGACGGAGCCGGACCTGTTGCCGGCGGAGGCGGTGTTGACGCCGACGTTGAAGGTGGTGGATTGGTTGCCGGCAGCGAAGGCGCCTCCGGTGGAGGAGGCGGTGGCGTCACCGGCGGTGAGGAGGTTGAAGCCGGTGGTGTCGGAGCCGGTTTTGGTGAGGCCGACGGGGGCGGAGGTTGGGGCGTTGGTGATGACGCGGCCGAGGCTGATGGAGGTGGGGAAGGCGGAGATGACGGTGTTGTTGCCGTTGTTGACGGCGGCGGCGTTGAATTGCACGTTGTCGAAGCGGTTGTTGCCGGAGGTGGCGGTCGCGCCGGTGAGGGTGATGCGGACGCGGGCGTTGGGGTTGTTGTTGAGTGCGGTGACGTTGGAGAAGTCGACGGTGCGGAGGGCGAAGGCGGCGGGGATGGGGTTGGCGTTGCCGAAGGGGGTGTAGGTGGTGCCGCCGTTGGTGGAGTAGGAGATGGCCTGGCTGGTGAAACCGGTGGAGGTGCCCTGGGTGGCGTAGGAGAGGACGAGGTTCTGGAAGCTGGTGGTGTTGAGGGCGTAGGTGGTGGTGGAGCCGTTGTTGGCGTTGGAGGCGCCGCCCTGGATGGCGAGGGCGCGGCCGGCGGGGTCGTTGTTGAGGGCGTTGAGGGTGGAGCCGTTGAAGGTGGTAACGCCGGTGGGGTCGGCGGCGACGATGGTGAGGGACCCCGCGCCCTGGGTGGGAGTCTGGTTGAGCGGGGCGGCCCCGGTGGAGGGGATGTTGTTGAAGTTGTAGTACGACAGCAGGTCGGCGTGGGCGGCGGCGGTGAAGCCGGCGAGGCCGACGGCGGCGGCGGTCAGGGCGGTGCGATTCATCTCCTCGAACCCTTCTGCCCGTTGGGGGCACACGTGAAAAGGACGCGGCGGACGAAACATTCGTCACCGCGGGGAAGAACCTAAGGTTGTCGGTTGCGGCTTGGCCGCGGGAAGAGGGGCTCGCCTGCGGGGCGGGTCACGATGAACCGGCCGGGCGAGCGGGCATACTTTACCGGCCGATCGCCGCGGCACAAGGGGCTACGGGGCAAAAGCCTGTAAGTTTTTGATGAAAACGCAGTGAGCGAAGGCGGGTACCGGCTCAGCGTAATCCCCCCCCGCGCCGTGCACCTTACTTGTAAAGCTCGGGCCCGTCGGGCATGCCGCTCATCATCCGTCACCGGGCTGCCGCCCTCCATCGCCCGCACACCCCCGGAAGCACCGGACCCGGAACCGCCGGACCCGGAAGCCCCCCCCCCCGGAAGCCCCCCCAAAACCACCCGACCCCAACCCCCCCGACCCCGACCCCGCCGCCGCACCGCCCGACCCCGCCGCACCGCCCCCGTCCATCGGGTTTTCCGACGCCTGCCCGGCCTGCGACACCTGCATCTGCGGCACCAAAAACACCTCCACCCGACGGTTCGCCTCCGCACCCTTCTCCCCGTTGGCCACCACCGGCTGGTGCTCGCCGTACCCCGCCACGCTCATCCGGTCCTCACCGATCCCCGCCGACGCAAACTGCTTCATCACCGAAATAGCCCGCGCCGTCGACAAGCCCCAGTTGTCGCCGTACTGCCGCAGGTTCTGCGCGTTACGCATCGGCACGTTGTCCGTATGCCCCACCACCCGCACCTCGTACTCGCTCGCCACCGGCGACTGCAACACCCCCGCGAGCTTCTCGATGATCGGGATCGCCGTGTCCCGCACCTCCGCCTTGCCCGAAGCGAACGTCACGTCGCTGCGGAAGCGGATCATCCCCGTCTCCTTGTCGTAGCTCATCAGGTCCGGGTTCGCCAGCGCCAACGCCTCGAGCTCGTCCGACAGCTCCACCGGCAGCGGCGTGATGTTCTCCCGCGCCCGCGCCAACTGGTCCCGCAGCTTCGCCAGCTCCGCCTCGAGCTCCGCCCGGGTCATCTGCAACTCGCTCAGCCGGCTCTGCATCTCCGCACTGGGGTTCTTCGCGTCCCGCATCGCCTCGATCTGCGCGTTGAGGTCGGCGATCTGCTGGTCACGATTCAGCACCTGTTCCTCGGCGGTCAGGTACTGCGTGCGGTAGCGGTCAATCTCCCGCTGCGAGGCGCAGCCAAGCGTGGCAACGGCGAGCAGGGCAGCGGCCCCAAACAGCGGCAGGCGGCGAAAGACGGTCATGCGGAAAGCTCCCAATCGGTCGGTAAACGGGGGGGATCACGGTCGGATCGGGATTCTAGCACGGCTGCCGCGGCGGTGGAGCAACACCGATTCGGTCGGCGTTATCGGAACCGCGGCGGTGCAACGGCGGTGCAACGGCAACGCGAAGAAGCGATCTACGCGCCCAGCCGGGTCGCTACGCGACCCCGGGGTTCCCGGGTCGCCTAGCAACCCGATTAGGTGCGTACCGACCCGGCTAGCGCCGACGCCCCGCCCCCGGTAGAATGCACCGTCGGTCAAAGGAGCCGTCCCGTCCCCACTCCTTATATAGATACGAGGCTCCGCCCATGCGACCCAACCCCGCCCGCCGATCCGTCTCCCGCATCGCGTGCCGCCGAGCGGCCTTGTCGACCCTGGCGCTCACCCTGCTCCTGACCCTCGCCACCCCCGCCCACGCCGACCCGTCCATCCTCCAGCCCGCCGGCGGCACCGAACCCTCCGCCGAGCCCCGCTTCACCGTCCCGCTCGGCCGACTGCTCAACGACCCCCGCGTCCTCACCGACGAGTACACCGGCCCGGTCTGGACCCTCACCGCCGGCCCCGGCCGACGCCTCATCCAACTCCCCCTCGAACCCATCCCCGGCACCGCCGCCAAGGAGATCGGCACCCCCGTCTACGAAATCGCCGGCGGCCGGTTCATCGCCTGGGAAGTACCCGGCGACGACACCACCACCACCACCGTCGCCACCCTCACCGCCGACCAGCCGACCGACGCGGAGCTGCTCGACCTCGACACCCTGCTGCAGCGTGGGCCCGAATTGCCCCTCGACACCGGCTCGCTCGGCAACCTGGCCGAGGGCATCGACGCCGCGGTGAATGCCCCCGACCTGCCCGAGGGTGCCCCCCGCCTCGCGCGGGAGGTGACGCTCACACCCGGCGGCACGGTGGCCTGGACGATGGACCGGGCGATCTCCGGCGAGGTGGTCGAGGGCACCGGGCCGTACCTGTTAAAGCTGCGGGGCGAGCGCCTGCGCGAGCTGCAGCCCGAGCCCCTCAGCCGCGAGAGCCGCAACGACCGCGACGCCGCCGCCGCCTACCGCGACGCCGTCGGCCTCTACCGCGACCTGCAGACGCAGGTCCGCGACCTGCCCGAGCGGTTCGAGGTACCCCTGCCCGACACGCTCTGGGCCATCTTCGAGACCAGCACCGCCCTGGGCCGAATCAGCATCCGCGGCCCCGAGTCGGGCGACTGGTCCATCTCCGACGCCGACTTCGAGCTGCTGCGCAATCTCACCACCACCCTCGGCGGCGCGACCGCCGACGCCGCGCTCACCCCCGAAGCGTCCGCGGCCGTCAGCCGCCTCACCGCCCTGGCCCGCGACCGCCACCCCTGGACCCAGCGCCTCCTCAGCGGCGCCCTGGTCGACGCGGGCGCCCCGGCCAAGGCCCGGCCCAACGACCCGCTGTTCGTCCTCCTCGGCACCGTCCTCGGGTCCGACGACCCGCTCGCCCGCAACCGCCTGGTCTACGCCCTCACCCGCGTCGAGCCGATGACCCCCGGGGCCGCCGGCCTGCTCGACGTCGTCGCCAAAAACCGCGGCGGCACCGCGCTCCAGCTCGCCGCGCTCCGCGCCGACCTCCGCCTCGCCATGGGCGGGAGCGGCACCACCTCCGCCACCCCGCCCGGGGGCGGGGGCGACGTCAACCGCGCCGTCCAGATCGCCAACGCCGCGCTCCGCCAGCCCGACGGGCCCAACCCCGCCGCCATCATCGAAGAGCTCCTGCTCGCCACCGCCGACACCCCCGACCACCACGCCACCCTCATCGGCGGCGTCCGCTTCGACGGCATCCCCCCCGACCGGCAGGACGCCGCCATCGCCGGCGCCCTCCGCGCCGCGGAGATCAGCCCCGAGGTCGCCGCGGGATGGGTCGACGTGCAACTGCTCGGCTCCAACGACGTGGGCACGACCGACCGCACCCTCCGCGCCCTGGCCCGGGCCGAGAGCCCGTCGGTCGCCCTCCGACCGCTCACCCGCGCCCTGAGCGCCCTGATCTTCCCCCAGCCCGACCCCGCCGGCGACGCGGCCACGGCCCAGACCCCGGCCACGCCCGCGCCGCCCAAGCCCCGGCCCGACGACCTCGTGCTCTACGCCGGCATCCCCCTCGACCGCGCCAACCACAGCCTCTTCCGCGTCCTCAACTCCGGCGACCCGGCCAAACGCGACCTCGGCTGGCGCGTCCTACGACACTTCGAGCTGCCCAACGCCTCCACCACCCCGACCGCCACGCCCGCCGAGGGCGAAACGCCCGACCCCGACCCCCTGGCGCTGATCCTCGACGCGGGCCTCGGCCAGACCCCCACGCCCCCGTCGCTCGTGCCGTTCCTCGAGCGTCAACCCGACGAGACGGCCGCGACCGACGGCCTCGTCCGCGTCGTCCTGCGGGGCGACCCCGCCGCGTCCCGCCGCGCCGCCCGGGTCCTCCGCGGGTCGGGCCGCGACCTCGCCGCGCCCCTCGCCGCCCTGCCCCCCGACGAGCGGCTGACCTTCGTCAACCGCGTGTACGACCACCTCGGCGACGGGCCCGAGCCCGTGGCGGGCCTGATCCGCGAGGGCGAGGCCGCCGCGACCGCCAGCGCGACCACCACCTGGTTCGCCGGCGAACTCGCCGCCGGGACCCTCCCCGACGCCGCGGCCTGGGCGGCGCAGTACCCCACGGAAGAGACGCTCATCACCCTGGTCCAGTCCGACGACGAGGCGCTGGCGAAGGGGGCCATCGCCGCGCTCGCCGCCTCCGCCGGGGCCGACCGCGAGGCCCAGTACCGGGTGATCGACCGGCTCCGCGAGGGCGGGCAGAAGCCGACCGTGGAGATGACCGACGCGTGGCTTCAGGAAAAGCAGCGCCTCTATACCGAACGCCTCGCCGAGGCCGCCGGCGAGTACCGCCTGGTCATGCAGGTCGACCGGCCCGACGCCGCGGCCGGTGCCCCCGCCCCCGACGCCGCCGGCGACGCCGCGGTGCCCGAGGAGCTCCTGGACACCCGCTTCGTGCTGGGCAACACCACCCTCATCGCCGACGGCCGCACCGTGCAGCTCGAGGGCCGCGTCGTCACCCTCAGCGTCTCGGACGAGGAGCTCGCCCTGCGGATCGACAACGTCGGCCAGCTCAAGGACTACCCCCGCCAGGAACTGCAGGCCCTCCCGCTCGAACGCGTCGAGGAACCGCTGGTGCTACGCCCCGGCGACGACGGCACCTGGCGCGGCGAAGTCCCCCTCCCCGCCGGCCAAACCTTCCGCCTCGCCATGGAACCGATCTCCCCGTAACCCCCCCCGTAGTGGCAGACGCGCCAGCGCCACGCCGTTCCCGCCACCCCCACATGAAGCGACGCGGCTCCGCCGCGCCGTCTCCAACTCCCACCCCACCCCCGCGCGGCAAAGCCGCGTCGCTTCATCAACCCAAACTCCCCCGCATCGCGACAACACCCCCCCTCACATGAAGCGACGCGGCTCCGCCGCGCCGTCCCCAACCCCCACCCCCACCCCGCGCGGCAAAGCCGCGTCGCTTCATCAACCCAGACTCCCCCGCATCGCGACAACACCCCCCCCCACATGAAGCGACGCGGCTCCGCCGCGCCGTCCCCAACCCCCACCCCCACCCCACCCCGCGCGGCAATGCCGCGTCGCTTCATCGCCCCAAACTCCCCCGCATCGCGACAACACCCCCCCCCACATGAAGCGACGCGGCTCCGCCGCGCCGTCTCCAACCCCCACCCCCGCGCGGCAAAGCCGCGTCGCTTCATCAACCCAAACTCCCCCGCATCGCGACAACACCCCGCCCCCTCACATGAAGCGACGCGGCTCCGCCGCGCCGTCCCCAACCCCCACCCCACCCCGCGCGGCAAAGCCGCGTCGCTTCATCAACCCAGACTCCCCCGCATCGCGACAATACCCCCCCCTCACATGAAGCGACGCGGCTCCGCCGCGCCGTCTCCAACCCCCACCCCCACCCCACCCCGCGCGGCAAAGCCGCGTCGCTTCATTGACCTAGATATCAATCTCTGGACGCTGGCGCGCCGCCCGCTACGCGGCGGCGGGTACCCGTGAGGACAGCGCCTCGTACAACGCCGGGTCCAGCGCCTCGCGTTCGGCCTCGAGTAGCTCGGCGATCAGCGCGTCGGTGTCGCCGATGGAGCTCGTCAGCGGGTCGGTCAGCAGGGCGCGGCGGAACTTGGCCGGGTCGCGCTCGACGATGGCCTCGGCGGTGAGCTCGTGGGTGTCGAGCACGGTCTCGCACATGGCGCGGACGCCGCGCGGCATCGGGCCGATGGGATGCGTGTTGATCCCGTCTCTCGACACGTGCGACCACAACTCGAGGAACGCGTCGTCGGCCATGTTGCTCACGGCCCCGTCGTTGAAGGTGTTGACGAAAAAGTCGCGGCCGCCGGCCCAGATCCCCTCGATCAGGTCGGTCGCCGGGTCGGGGCCGAACTCGATGTCGAACTCGGCGATGTCAACGGTGCCGCTGATGTAGTCGTCGACACGCTGCCACACGTTGTTCGTCCACTCGACCCGCGTGGGGACCTCAAAGATTTTCAGCGGGGGGACGGCGTCCCTGCCGGACTTGCCGAGGCCCTGGTAGAAGCGGACGTACTCCTTGGTGTGGCCGAGCACGGTGGGCAGGACGCCGAACGCGTCGTAGAGCTCGACGGCGATGGTGTTGTTGAGGTAGCCCTTGGCGTGGCTGGAGCCGCCCTGGAACTGGCGGTTGGCGTCGCCCTCGGCGTTCTGACGGGCGCTCTCGACGATCCGCGGGATCAGGTCGCGCCCGTCGTACTCGGCCTTCAGCAGCCAGGTGAAGTGGTTCGGCCCGGCCGGCTGGGCGATGAGCTTCTCGTCGTTGGGCACGCCGGCGATTTCGGCGTAGCGCCGACGTAGGTTGAACTGCGCGTCGCAGAGCGCGAGGCTCTTGAGCTTGGGGAAGCTGCGGGCGACGGCCATGCCGCAGACGGCCGTGGGGTTGATGTAGTTGACCACCCACGCGTCGGGGCAGAGCTCGCTGATGTCCTCGCAGCAGCGCATGATCTCGGGCAGCTCGCGGGCGGCGCGGAACACGCCGCCGGGCCCGATGGTGTCGCCCGAGCACATGCGGATGCCGTATTTCTCGCTGATGTCGCAGTCGACCCCGCGGTAGTGGGCGTTGCGGTGGGCGAAGCAGAGCACGACGAAGTCGGCGTCCTCCAGCACCTCGCGCCGCTCGGTCGAGGCTTCAAGTTTGAGCGGCACGCCGTTGTGGGCGATGACCTTCTCGGCGAGGGTTTCCAACTTGTGCAGACGGTCGGCATCGGTGTCGACCAGCGCGAGCGTCCCGCCGCGCAGGGCCTCGCTGTGGACCATCTGCCAGATGGCCTTGCGGCCGAAAAAGAGGCTGCCGGCTCCGACGATGACGACTTTGGGGTGTTGCATAGCAGGCATCGGGGATCAGGGGTCGAGGATCAGGAAAGCGAGCCGCCAAGGACGCCAAGAGCGCCAAGGGAGGCAGGATACCGGGTAAGCGTTGAGGGTTTCAGATAGTGATGTCGCTGTGCTGGACACTCACATGTGGAACGCTGCAGGGCACTTTTTCTTGTTCTTGCTGCCGCATTTACCCGCGTCCCTCGGCGCTCATCCGCGGTTGCTTCCACTTGCCTCCCTTGGCGCTCTTGGCGTCCTTGGCGGCTAACGCCTTTCACGCGGTCTCCGCCAGCGCCGCCTTGAGCGTCAGGTTTTCGCCGTGCTCGCCCGGGGCGAACAGGTGCATCTTGTTCTGGTCGAGGTACAGCTTCACCCGCACGCCCTCCTCGATCGGCTCGGCCTTGACCCGCGACGTGGCGATGTCCCCGCCCCCCCCGGAAACCTCACCCCCGGAAGCCTCACCCCCGGCCGCCGAGGCCCCGGAAGCCGAACCCCCGGCGATCGAGCCGTTCGACAAAAACATGTCCATCGTGTTGCCCAGCGGCTCGACCACGTCCACGGTCATGTCCAACGTCTGGTCGTCGTTGTGGGCAAACTCGTTGGACCGCAGGAAGATGCCCTCGGGCCGGATGCCCAGCACCGCGTCCTGCCCGACGCGGCCGGCGACGAGCTCGGCGTGGTGCCCGGTCAGGGCGATGTCCACGCCGCGCTCGTTCACGAAGCGGGTCTGGCCGTCGCGCTGGACGAGTTGCCCGTCGATGAAGTTCATCGGCGGCGTCCCGAGGAACCCCGCGACGAAGCGGTTGGTCGGGTGGTCGTACACGTTCAGCGGCGTGTCGCATTGCTGGATCTCGCCCTCGCTCATCACGCACACCCGGTCGCCCAGCGTCATCGCCTCCTCCTGGTCGTGGGTGACGTAGATCGTGGTGGTCGTCAGCCGCTTGTGCAGTCTTTTGAGCTCGGCCCGGGTCTCAACCCGCAGCTTCGCGTCGAGGTTGCTCAAGGGCTCGTCAAACAGGAACACCGCCGGGTCCCGCACGATGGCCCGGCCCAGCGCGACCCGCTGACGCTGACCGCCCGACAACGCTTTGGGCTTACGGTCCAGGAGCTTGCCGATCCCGAGGATCTTCGCGGCGTTCTGCACCCGCTGGTCGATCTCCGCCTTGGGGAACTTGCGCAGCTTCAGCCCGAACGCCATGTTCTTGTACACCGTCATGTGCGGGTACAGGGCGTAGTTCTGGAACACCATCGCGATGTCACGGTCCTTCGGCGGCACGTCGTTGACCACCCGCTCGCCGATCCTGACCTCGCCCCCGCTGATCTCCTCGAGCCCCGCGACCATGCGGAGGGTCGTGGATTTGCCGCAGCCCGACGGCCCGACGAGCACCATGAACTCGCCGTCGTGGATGTGCAGGTCGATGCCCTTCACGGCCGTGACGTTGCCGGGGTAGACCTTGACGACCTGTTCGATGATGACCTGGGCCATGGCGGGGTTCCTGCGGATGAGAGTTGATGGAGTTTAACAATTCTTCACCGACAAGCCCCCGGTCCCCGGCTCCCGCCAGCCCCCAAACCAGCGGCCGAGTCGTTGCTTCAACCCTTCGACCGGGCCACCTAGCGCCATCCGCTTCTATCCACCGATCGCCATAAGCCGACGCGCGTGATGCGGGCAACCCGAAGGTTGGTTGCACAAGCCGTAGGCATCGCCCGGTCGAAGCGGTTTGTCCGACACGATTTTGATTCCGCGGGACGCCACGACTCCAAACCTGCAACGCGCTCATAACATATGCGAAGCGATGCGTTTATCAAATTGAACTGCTTGTTCATGGCGGGGGCCTGCAGGTTTTTGGGTCCGTTGATGCGCCGTTTGGCACCCGCCTTGCAACAGGGACGGCAGACACGCAGGAACGGCCGGAGACGGCAAGACCGCAGCACGTGTGAAACCCGAAGCAGGCCACCCCCACGGCGTTCGTGGGGGGCGATAAGCGGACACCCTCGTGGGGTGTCCGCTTTTTTTTCTCCTCGCCGGCCTGATCTTGGGCCCCCGGCCCGTAGCCATTGAGGCCCTCGTCGGAGGCCGGATCGTGATGCCCCCTTCACGCTACGGACGGCGGCCGACGTGTTCATCCAACCTCCCCCTGCCGCGGGGGCAGCGGGTTACCGGACGCGGAGCGGCGGGCGGCCCCGCCTTGATCGTCGTAGCCGAACCCCGAAATTGCGTATCGGTCCGATAAGATCGAAAACGCAGAGACGTCACATCGCGAAGAACGGCAGTACCGCCTTCGATATCGGCGGTAATTCCGGCACCGGTGGGGCCATACGCTTAATAAATGTGCGGCCACAGAAATTAATGCTTGCACCCTGTGCAGCGGGTCATTATGCTGCGACGCTGAACACGGTCGGGCAGGCGTACGCACGTGTGGTGCGACACCGCCGACGCAGGTCGACGCCCCGTCGCGGGCGGGCCAGGTACAGGAGCTGAACGTATGGCACTTTTGAGAGGACGATGGGTCTGGATGCTTGCCCTGCTGCTGGGCGGTGCCCTCGCGGCCCCGGCGACGGACACGTGGGCGCAGGACGCCCCGGCGGAGGAGCCCGCCGCCGCGGTCATGACCGCCGAAGAGGTCGACGCCGAGGTCGAGCGCCTCAACGCCGAGATCCCCGAGTACCTCGGCGGGACGTACTACTACGAGGCCGGCGAAGACGACGACGGCAACCCCGTGCCCGTCCTGCAGAACCTCAACGACTTCAAGACCAACAACCTGTGGATCATGCTCGCCGGCTGCCTGGTGTTCATCATGCACCTGGGCTTCGCCTGCGTCGAGTCGGGCCTCACGCGGTCGAAGAACACGGTCAACATCCTGTTCAAGAACGTGATGATCGTGATGATCGGGATCGTGACGTACGGCCTCTGCGGGTGGCTGATCATGTACCCGGGCGACAGTTGGATCGCCGAGGGCTACTTCGCGTTTAACTTTGGCATCGGCGGCGGGCCGGGCTACGGCGCGGGCACGCCGGACATGGTGAGCCCGACGTACAACGCCGGCTACACGGTGTGGACCGACTTCTTCTTCCAGGCGATGTTTGCCGCGACGTGCTGCACGATCATCTCCGGCGCGGTGGCGGGGCGGATCAAGCTCCTGCCGTTCCTGATCTTCTGCGGGCCGTTCATCGCGTTTGCCTACTGCGTCGTCGGCTCGTGGAAGTGGGGCGGCGGCTGGCTGGACGCGATGGGCTTCGCCGACTTCGCCGGCTCGACGCTGGTGCACGGCGTCGGCGGGGCGGGTGCGCTGGCCGGGGCGGCCCTGCTCGGGCCACGCCTGGGCAAGTACGCCGCCGACGGCACCGTCCAGCCGATCCCCGGGCACTCGATGCCCCTCGCGGCCATCGGCGTGTTCCTCCTGTGGTTCGGCTGGTTCGGGTTCAACGGCGGGTCCGAGCTCTCCGCCGACCCGCAGGGCGTCTCGTACGTGCTGGTCACCACCACCTTCGCCGCGTGCGGCGGCGGGCTTGCCGCGGCCGCCACGTCGTGGATCTTCGGCGGCAAGCCGGACCTGTCGATGGCCCTCAACGGCATCCTCGCGGGCCTCGTCGGCGTCACCGCCGGGCCGGACGTGCCGTCCTGGATCGGCGCGCTCATCATCTGCGGCATGATCCCCGGCGTTATCGTCTACTTCTCGGTGCTGTTCTTCGACAAGGTCCGGATCGACGACCCCGTCGGGGCCATCTCGGTCCACGGCGTGTGCGGGTTCTACGGCACCCTCGCCGTCGCCTTCTCCGGGGCGTTCGAGGGCAACTTCGGCGACCTCGGCACCCAGGCCATCGGCGCCACCGTGGGCTTCCTCTTCGCCTTCATCATCGCGTTTGTCTTCTTCCTGATCCTCAAGGTCACCGTCGGCATCCGCGTCAGTGAGGAAGAGGAGATCGAAGGCCTGGACCTCGGCGAGCACGACATGTCGGCCTACCCCGACTTCCAGCACACCTACATCAAGTCGTACCACGCCCGCGAGATCTGAGCGTCAACGATGCGATAGCGATAGCCGGCGAGCGACGCTCGCCCGGCCCCGCCGGGGACGCGTAGCGTCCCGGCTACTGAAGAACCGAACCGAACCTAACCCAACAGACAGCGACAGGAGACACACCACATGCACATGATCGAGGCCATCATCAAGCCCTCCTCCGTCGATGCCGTCAAGGCCAAGCTCGCCCAGGTCGGCGTGCTGGGCATGACCGCCATCGAATGCAAGGGCTACGGCAAGCAGAAGGGACACACCGAGCGGTACCGCGGCGGGCGCATGGACGTGGGCTTTGTGCCCAAGGCCTGCCTCAAGGTCGCGGTCCGCAGCGAGGACCTGGACAAGTCCGTCGAGGCCATCACCTCCGCCGCCCGGACCGGCAGCGTCGGCGACGGCAAGCTGTTCGTCTACCCCATCGCCAAGGTCGTCCGCATCCGCACCGGCGAATCGGACCACGACGCGCTGTAACCCGCATCTCCCGCTATATCTCGACCTCCACCCGGAGCCCGCGCCGCCTTGGCGCGGGCTCCTTTGCATGGGGCGAGGGTTTTAACCGCCAAGGACGCCAAGAGCGCCAAGGAAGGCAATGAACATCGCCGCAGATGGAGGCGGATGAACTCGCATCAGTGGAGATGAAACTTTTGGAAGGTCAAGCAAGGTAAATGCGAATTCGTCGCTTCCATTAGCATATGGATCCGGCCAATCGCATTCTGCCTTCCTTGGCGCTCTTGGCGTCCTTGGCGGTAAATGCCTTTCACGCCGCCAGAGTCGACGCCGGGTCGGCGAGGATGGATTCGACGCGGGCGAGCAGGGCGCGGGCGCTGAAGGGTTTGGATTCGAGGTGGCAGATGCGGGTCCGTGCCAAGGCCGCGGCGTCGACGGTGTGGCCGCGGGCGGTGAGCATCACCACCGGGATGTCGGCCGTCTCGTCGTGCGACGCCAGGGCGAGGCTCAGCTCCATGCCGTCCATGATCGGCATGTTGTAGTCGGTGACGATGACGTCCGGCCGATGCTGCACCGCCAGCGCGAGCCCCTCTTGCCCGTTGCGGGCGGTGATCACCGTGAAACCCGCGCGGCGGAACTTGCCCTCCAGGATGTAGACGATGGGCGCTTCGTCGTCGGTCACCAGGATCGTGGGCGCGGCATCAGGCATCGTGACCGTTGCATCATCGGCCCGATAGGGCGCCGGGTTGAGCGCCCACCGCGTAGCGGGCGACGCGCCAGCGCCCTGTAGTTCGGGATCGGCGGATGCGGGGAACGGCAACCCGGGGACGCTGGCGCGTCTGCCGCTACGCGGGGGACATTCGATTGATGAAGCGACGCGGCTTTGCCGCGCGCGGGGGGGGACGCGGGGGGAGGACCGCGCGGCAAAGCCGCGTCGCTTCATAGGGGCGCGGCGTTGTTGCCGCGGCGGGTCAGGCGTTGGTGAAGCGGTGGCCCCAAAGGGTGTTGAGGCGCTCGACCTCGGCCGGGTCGAGTTGCGACTTGTCGGACCAGATGCCCAGGGCGAGGGCCTGGTGCGCGGGGCTGGGGGTGTCGCGGAGGATGGACAGGTCGGCGAGGGCGGCTTTCATCAGGGCGAGGTTCGCGGCCGTCGCGGCCTTGAGGTTGCCGATGATCTCCTGCAGCAGGTCGAGCTTCGGCCGGCCCGGGTCGTGCGGCCGCCAGCAGTCGTAGTCGGTGGGCATGGCGATCAGGGCGTAGGCGATCTCCGCCTCGCGGGCCAGCCTCGCCTCGGGCATCGCGGTCATGCCGATCAGGTCGCCGCCCCACTGCCGGTGCATTTCCGACTCGGCCCTGGTCGAAAACGCCGGCCCCTCCATGCAGACGTACGTCCCGCCTTCGTGCACCTTCGCGTCGCTCGCCCCGGCCCCGGAAGCAGAGGCGTTGAGGAGCCACCGCCGCATGACCGGGCAGAACGGCTCGGCAAACTCGACGTGCACCGCGGCGTGCTCGTAGAACGTGTTGGCGCGGCGGTAGGTCTTGTCGATGACCTGGTCGGCGATGACGAGCTCGCCGGGGCGGAGGTGTTCGCGGAGCGAACCGGTCGCGCCGCTGGCGAGGAGGTGGGTAACGCCCAGGGCCTTCATGGCGAAGACGTTGGCGCGGTAGGGCACGGCGGTGGGGTTGAGGACGTGGCCGGGGCCGTGGCGTTGCAGGAGGCAGACCTCGGTGCCGGACCAGTCGACGACGGTGATCGGCCCGCTGGGCGATCCGAAGGGGGTGTCGACGGTGCGGGTCTGGCCGGCCTCGCCGGCGAAGGTGTCGCCGAGCCCGCTGCCGCCGATGATGCCGAGTTTCATAACGGTGAGGATACCTGTATCTCCGCGGGGCAGCGGGTCACGCGTTCACGTTGCGGGGAACACTGGGTCGATGAAGCGACGCGGCTTTGCCGCGCGGGTTGTGGGGCGGGGGTTGGGGACGGCGCGGCGGAGCCGCGTCGCTTCGTTGGAGTGGGGAGGGAGGCGCGGCGGAGCCGCGTCGCTTCGTTGGAGTGGGGAGGGAGGCGCGGCGGAGCCGCGTCGCTTCGTTGGAGCGGGGAGGGAGGCGCGGCGGAGCCGCGTCGCTTCTTGTGAGGGGGCGTGTTGCCGCGGCGGGGGGGGGACGGGGACCGCGGGACGCTGGCGCGTCTGCCGCTACGCGGGGGTTAGGGCATCCGCTGCGCTTTGAGGGTGCGGAGGAGGGCGGGGAAGTGTGAGCGGGGGTGGATGGGTTGGCCGCGGTCCTTGAGGCCCGCGGCGCGGCGGATGGTGCCGCCCTGGAAGGTCGCGGTGTCGATGGCGACGTCGTAGAGGTCGTTGAGTTGCAGGCCCATCACGGTCTCGTCGACGGGCCACTTCCAGACGACGGGGTCGTGGTGGGGCATGGAATCGAGGAGCATCGGGTGCATGACCTCGCCCTCGAGGCCGAGGTGGATCAGCCGGCGTTCGGGGATGAGGTCGGCCCAGCCGGCGGCCTTGGACTCGGCGGCGGCGACGATGGCCTGGTCGGGCGAGACGGCCCCGAGTTCCCGCAGGTAGTCGGACAGTTCGGCGCTGACGGTCTGGTTGAATTGCGTGAGGAGGGGCTGTTTCTCGAGGGCGCGCATGGCGGCGATGACGCCGACCATGTGCGACGGGGCGTCGTCGTAGCTGAAGGCGGAGGGGCGTTCGCTGACGACGATGCCGCTGTACCCGAACCAGGTGTTGACCTCGTGCCAGGTGGTCATGAGGTAGGCGAGGCGGCCGGCGAGTCGGACGGCGGCGAGGCGTTGTTGTTGCAGGCTCGCCCACCGCTTCGGCGGGGTGAGTTTGACGTGGTACATGTCCGGCTCGGCCGAGAGCATGTCGAGTTCATCGCGGCCGGCGTCGAGGGCGTCCATGAGGTTGACGTAGGCGTAGCGGGTGAGGTCGATGGAGTTGCGGATGTGGGCCATATCGAGGAAGCCCCCGCGGGTGGTGTAGACCACGCCGCGGGATTCTTCGCCGACCCAGGCGGGCAGGCCCCCGGCGGGGATGTAGCGGTGGGTGCCGAGGCGGTCGGGGCCGAGGGGCTCGAGCCGGCAGTACCACACGTCGAAGGGCATGACGCCCATGCGGAGCTGGGGCGGGGCGAACGCCTCGCCCGGCCCGGTGAGCCCCAGCACGCCGCCGGCCCGCTCGAGGGGTCGGCCGAGGTGGGGGTAGCTGCACCCGGCGGTCACGGCGAGCAGCGCGGCGAGGGCGAGGCGGCAGGGGCGGTACATCATGGGATGTTAGGGGGGTGGGGGCGGATTGTTAGCGTCCGGTGTGGATTGAAACGTACCCCACGGTTGAGGCGGGGCGAGCCGATTTGTGTCGCGGGTGAGGCGGTGGCGTTGCGGGGGATGGAACCCGGTATCCGGGAACGCCGGCGCGTCACCGTGACGCGGGGAACGTTGCGCGGATGAAGCGACGCGGCTTTGCCGCGCGGCGGCGGGGGTGAGGGGGTGAGGGGGTGAGGGGATGACGTGGGGGAGGACGGCGTGGCGCAGCGGCGGCACTTCGTTGGAGGGGGCGGGGATTTGCGGCGGAGCGGCGGCGTTTCATTTGAGAGGGGGGCGATGGTTGCCGCGGCGCGGGGGGATGGGGTTAGGATGGGGCGATGGCGGAGACGATCGGGTTGATCGCGGGGGGCGGGCGGCTGCCGGTGCTGGTGGCGGAGGGGGCGCGGGCGGCGGGTTTGCGGGTGGTGGGGGTGGGGCTGGCGGGGCAGTACGGGGGCGAGGTGCCGGGGGTGTGCGACGGTTTTGCGGAGGTGGGGGTGCTGCGGCCGGGCGAGTGGGCGAGGCGGCTGCGGCGGATGGGGGCGCACGAGGCGGTGATGGTGGGGGGGGTGAGCAAGCGGGGGCTGATGTACATGGGGATGGCGCGGCGGCTGTGGACGCTGCGGCCCGACTGGCGTGCGGCGCGGCTGTGGTACGGTGTGCTGCGGCACGACCGGCGGAGCCAGACGTTGCTCGCGGGGATCGCCGAGGAGTTGCAGCGCGCGGGGATCACCTTGATCGATTCGACGACGTACATCCCGGAGCAGATGGCGGGGACGGGCGTGCTGGGTTCGGTGCAGCCGACGGCCCGTCAACGGTCGGACATCGCGCTGGGTTGGCCGATCCTGATGCGGATGAACGATTTGGAGGTGGGCCAGGCGATCGCGGTGCGGGGGGGGGACGTGGTGGCGGTGGAGGCGATCGAGGGGACGGACCGGATGATTGCGCGGGCGGGGGAGTTGACGGGTGGGGGGGGAGCCGGGGGTGCGGGTTCCGGGGATCGTTCCGGGGGTTCCGGGGGTTCCGGGGGGGGTTGGGTGTTGTTGAAGGGCGCGGGGCCGGGGAAAGACCGGCGGTTCGATGTGCCGACGGTGGGGGTGGCGACGGTGGAGGGGTTGAAGGCGGCGGGGGCGGGGTGTTTAGCGGTGGAGGCGGGCGGGGTGATCCTGATGGAGAAAGAGCGGGTGATCGCGGCGGCGGACGCGGCGGGGTTGGCGGTGGTGGGGGTTAGCCGTTAGCCGTTAGCCGTTAGCCGTTGGCCGTTAGCAAGACGCAAGCGGGGGGTAAAGCTAGCTCGCACTCGCACTCGCACTCGCACTCGGCCGTCGTTCTCGTTCTCGTAGTTCGTACTCGTACTCAAAACGCAGGCCCCGCCGCGGCGAGGCGTAGTTGCTAGGGCCTAGTGCTTAGGGCCTAGGAAGACGCAAGCGGGCGGTGCAGTCGTGCGTGTGAGTGCAATAACTTTTGGGACTCGGGGACTTGGGGACTTGGGGACTCGGGGACTCGGGGACTCGGATCGATTAAGCCCCAGCGTTTCTGTTTCCCTAAGTCCCCAAGTCCTTGCGCCCCTACTCCGCGGCGTCGGCTCCCTCCACCGGCTCGATCCGCGCCGTCTCCAGCTTGTCCAGCTCGGGGAACGTCGCGTCGAGGTAGGCGTTGCCCTGGCGTTGGATGGCCTGCTGCTGGCCGGAGGCGGCCTCGCCGTAGCGGCTGTATAGGGATTCGACCACGGGCAGGCCCTCGGTGACCTCGCCGAAGGGGGAGAAGCCCATACCGTCGAGGCGGCGGTTGTCGGCGAGGTTGACGAAGAGCTGGGTGGTGCGGGTGTTGGGGCCGCCGGTGGCGAAGACGACGGTGCCTTTGGTGTTGGGGTGCTCGACCGGGTCGTCGCGGATCGTGGCGTCGCGCCACACGCCGGAGACGTCGGGGTCGCCGTGGATGCCCCACTGGGCGACAAAGCCGGGCAGGACGCGGAAGAAGCGCTGGTCGTCGTAGAAGCCGTGGCGGACGAGGTTGTAGAACCGGTCGGCCCCGCGGGGGGCCCAGTCGCGGTGCACCCGGATGACGAACTGGCCGGCGGTGGTGGTGAACCGGGCGTCGAAGACGTCGGGGGCCCGCTGGGTCATGGCCTCGGAACTGGGGTCCATGAGGGCGGCACGGTCGGGCTGCGTATCCTGGGCCGCGGCGGCGGTGGCGAGGAGCAGGGCGGCGAGGGCGGTGAGGAGGGGTCGGGGCATGGGCGGGCTCGCGGGGGGGGTGGGCGTACGGGGAGTGTAGGTGATTCAGTAGCCGCGGCCTGTCAGGCCGCGTCGGGCTAGGAGCTGTTTCACAATCAATCCGGGGTGCCACACTGCATCGCGGAGGCTTTGCGGAGGGTGCGGCGTGCCGGCAACGAGTGACGCCGATCCGTAGTCACACCCGCACACCGCACCCGCCCCGAGCGGCGGGATGCGGTGTGGCACCCCGTGCATCGGGCTCTGACACGGGCTCTTAGCGCGGCCTGTCAGGCCGTGGCGGCTTGTCGTGTGCTTCCTGGCGTTCGCGTTGCGGCGATAGACTTAGCGGTGATGGACGGATCAACCCGCGAGACGACCGCGCCGCAGAAGGCGTGCTGCACGCCCGACGCCGGGGCGTTCCCGCGGAGCGGCAGCGTCGCGGCGCGGGAGTCGGCGCCCGCTTCCGCGCCGGGGGTCCCGGCGGCGGCGACGCCCGCCGCGGGGCCGCTGACCGAAACGGCCGAGACGATCCGGCACGCCGATCAAGGGTCCACCGACGGCATGGTCCGCCTCGACGGCGGCACGTTCCTCATGGGCACCGACTACGCCGAGGGCTTCCCCGACGACGGCGAGGGCCCGGTGCGCGAGGTGACGCTCGACCCGTTCTGGATCGACACCACGGCCGTGACCAACGATCAGTTCGCGGCGTTCGTCGAGGCGACGGGGTACGTCACGGAGGCGGAGCGGTTCGGGTGGAGCTTCGTGTTCCACCTGCACCTCCCCCGGAAGTACGCGGACAAACTGCGGAGCGAGGCGCAGGTGCCGGGGCTGCGGTGGTGGGTCGCGGTGCCCGGGGCGAGGTGGGACCGGCCGCTGGGCGAGCGGTCGTCGCTCAAGGGGATCGAGGGCCACCCGGTGGTGCAGGTGAGCTGGAACGACGCGACGGCGTACTGCCGCTGGGCGGGCAAGAGGCTGCCGACCGAGGCGGAGTGGGAGTACGCGGCCCGGGGCGGGAAGACGCAGACGCTGTACCCCTGGGGCGACACGCTCGAGCCGCGGGGCAGGCACCGCTGCAACATCTGGCAGGGCCGCTTCCCCGACGAGAACACCGCCGCGGACGGGTTCGTCGGCACCGCGCCGGCCGACGCGTTCGGGCCCAACGGGTACGGGCTGTACAACGTCAGCGGCAACGTCTGGGAGTGGGCCGGCGACTGGTTCAGCCCGGCGTGGCACGTGCCGGCGAGCGACGCCACCCGGCACAACCCACGCGGCCCGACGCCCGACGACGCCGCCGGGCCGCTCACGCACAAGGTGCAAAAAGGCGGCAGCTACCTCTGCCACCACAGCTACTGCAACCGCTACCGCCTCGGCGCCCGCACCGGCAACACCCCCGACTCGGCGACGACCAACAACGGCTTCCGCTGCGTCCGCGACGTGTGAGGCCGACGCGGCGCGGCGCGGGGCGGCGCGGGGCGACGCGGCAAAGCCGCGACGCTTCATCGCTTTACCCGCGCCCTTCACCCGCACCCCGATCCGACCGATACGCCACAGGGACCGTGCGCCACCCCGGCGTCGCGCCCCGCGGAGGCGTGCCCGTTGCGAGAGAGCATCCTGACCCTGCCCCGGCGGCTCACGGGGCCGTCGGTTGCCGCGCCCCAGCCGACGCGGTGGGCCCGGGTCCTGCTCGCGCAGCGCCTCGGGGCCGCGGCGCGGGGCCGGCGGGTCGGGTTCATGGCCGACGGAGGCGACGAACGCTGCGACGTGCTCGTCGCCGGCCCCGGCGAGCCCGACGCCCCCGACGCGGTGTTCCCGCGCCTCCGCTGGGGCGGGCTCTTCGGCTGCATCCACACCGACCCCGGCCACATCGCGTCCCTCGCCGAACGCTACGACGGCCGCCACGGCTACGTCCTCGCCACCCCGCCCGACACCCTCTGGGCCGGGCCCGCGGGCGTCCGCATCCCCGGCGTCACGCCCCGCGGCCACTACTTCATCGCCCGCAAGACCGAGCTCACCCCGCCCGGCGACCTCTCCGACCGCTTCACCTACCACGTCGCCCTTGCCGCCGACGACACCCAGCCGCTGGGCCACTGCGTCCGCAAACGCGTCCCCGCCGTCGACAGCCTCGTCATGCGGCTGATGCAGCGCTTCCCCGGCCTCGATGACGCCACCGCCCACCGCCGGGCCGAGCACCTCGCCGCCGAGACCCTGCCGCTGCTGCTCACCCGCGAGGCCCGCGTCCTCGAGACGCTCCGCCGCCGCCTGCCCGAGCCGCTGCGCGCCCGCGTCCCCCGCGCGCTCCGCTACGCCCGAAACCGGCGGGGCCACGTCACCCGCCTCGACCTCACCTGGCTCCGCAACGCCGGCCGACCCATCGACCAGCTCACCTTCGCCCGGCAGGCGGCCGAGCTGCTCGACGCGGTCCACACCCACGGCCGCGTCATGCACCTGGACCTCCGCCTCGACAACATGGTCGTCACCGACGACGGCGTGGGCTTCGTCGACTTCGGATCGGCCGCGGGCATCGGCGAGGACCTCCACACCGACCCGCGGCTGCGGGCGATCTTCTCGCAGGTCATGCACACCGGCCACGTCCAGCGGACCCTCGGCCGCATGGTCCGCGGCGGCACCGTCACCAACCGCGCCCTCGCCGACATCCACGGCAAGGCCGACCGCCACGCCGACGTGTTCTTCCTCGCCCTGCAGATCGGCCACCCGCTGAGCAACCCCGAGCTCGTCGGGCTCGTCACCTCCGAGCCGGAGGGCTATATAAGGAAGAGCCTCGAAACCCTCACCGCCGCGGTCCTGCGGCCGAAGGACCCCGGCCACGCCGGCTTCAAGAGCGCCGCCGACCTGCTCCGCGGCATCGACCGCATCGAACGCCGCGGCACGACGCGCTGAACCACCGGATCGACTATCCGCTAGGGGCCTGGTTCACCGCCCGAACCACGGGGTGCCGGTGTGACCACGGCTTGACATCACCCGTCGCCGGCACACCGCACCCTCCGCAAAGCCTACGGGGTGCAGTGTGGCACCCCCAATGTCGTGCAGGGTGCCACACTGCATCCCGCCGCTCGGGGCGGGTGCGGTGTGCCGGTGTGACCACGGCTTAACGTCGCGCGTCGCCGTCACACCGCACCCTCCGCAAAGCCTCCGGGGTGCGGTGTGGCACCCCCAATTACGTGCAGGGTGCCACACCGCATCCCGCCGCTCGGGGCGGGTGCGGTGTGCGGGTTCGACCACGGCTTCACGTCGCGCGTCGCCGTCACACCGCACCCTCCGCAAAGCCTCCGGGGTGCGGTGTGGCACGCTTGATGTTGTGCAGGGTGCCACACCGCATCCCGCCGCTCGGGGCGGGTGCGGTGTGCCGGTGTGACCACGGCTTAACGTCAAACGTCGCCGTCACACCGCACCCTGCGCAAAGCCTCCGGGGTGCAGTGTGGCACCCCCAATGTCGTGCAGGGTGCCACACCGCATCCCGCCGCTCGGGGCGGGTGCGGTGTGCGGGTGTGACGACGGCTCGACGTCGCGCGTCGCCGGCACACCGCACCCTCCGCAAAGCCTCCGGGATGCGGTGTGGCACCCTCAACAACGCGGGGGGTGCCACACCGCATCCCGCCGCTCGGGACGGGTGCGGTGTGCCGGTGTGACCGCGGCTTGACATCACCCGTCGCCGGCACACCGCACCCTCCGCAAAGCCTCCGGGATGCGGTGTGGCACCCCCAATGTCGTGCGGGGTTCCACACTGCATCCCGCCGCTTGGGGCGGGTGCGGTGTGCGGGTGTGACCGCGGCTTTATGTCACCCGTAGCCGGCACACCGCACCCTCCGCAAAGCCTCCGGGATGCGGTGTGGCACCCCGAGCGGATTGTGAAACAGGGTCTTAGCCCGGCCGCTTGCGGCCGCCGTCCTCGGCCACGTTCAACGCACCGCGGCCGCGAGCGGCCGGGCTAAGCGGTGGGGACGCCCCGCGTTGCCCGTTGTCCCGCCGCGTGATACAACCTCATCCCCCGCCGCACCGTCGGCGGCCGACCTCACCACCCCGACCCCGGAGCGGCCCGTGAAACATCGCCTGAACCTGATCCCCGCCCTCCTTGCGGCCGCGGCGTTGACCCTCGTGGGCTCGGCGTCGGCCCAGACCTCTGCTGCTACACGCGTCGCCGTGATCGACCTGCAACAGGTCATCGAGCAATGCGCCCAGCAGAAGACGTTCCAGCAGCAGAACGCCGCCAAGGGCGAGGAGCTCAAAACCGAGAACGAGCGGCGGCGGGGCGAGTTGCAGTCGATGCTGACCCAGCTTGAGCCCTTAAACCCCGGCAGCGAGCCGTGGCTGGCCAAGCGGGACGAGATCCAGGAGAAGCAGATGTCGCTGCAGGTCTGGGCCCAGGTCGCCGAGCAGCAGGCCAACCTCGAGCGGGCGCGGCAGTTTGCGACGCTGTACCTGGCCGCGAATGATGCCACCGCCAAGGTCGCCCAGGCCCAGGGCATCGACCTTGTGCTGCTGGGCGGGGACCTGCCGAACCTGCTGCGGCTGACGCCCGAGGCGCTGGAATCAGTCGCCCAAAGCCGCAAAGTGATCTACGCCGCCGACACGCTGGACATCACCCAGGCGGTGCTCGCCCGGACCGACGCCGACTACAACGCCCGTTGACCCGAACCCCGTCGCACCCCTCACCCCCCCTCACCCCCTCCTCACCCCAATAGCCGGGGCCAGTAGCCGGGGCCCTACGGGCCCCGTGAGACGACGGGGCCCGTAGGGCCCCGGCTATCAGGTGTCATGACCACCGCTGACTCAAGCTTCCGCTCTCGAACAGGATTGCACCGCGTGCCGAGCTACGACCTTGCCACCATTGCCGACCGGGTCGGCGGGAGCCTCGAGGGCGACGGGTCGGCCGCGATCACTGGGCTTGCGCACATCGACGAGGCGGGCGGCGGGGACCTGACGTTCATCGGTGAGGGGCGCTACGCCGCGCGGTGGCGCGGGAGCGGCGCGGCGGCGGCCCTGGTCAACCGCGACATCGAGCTGGACACGTCCGACGGCCGGCCGGTGGTGCGGATCGACAACGCCGACCTGGCGATGGCCGCGGTGCTGGAGCTGTTCGCCGAGCCGGCGGTGCGGCCCGAGCCGGGCGTGCACCCCACGCGATCGTGAGCGACGGGGCGACGCTGGGCGAGGGCGTGACCGTCGGGCCGTACTGCATCGTTCGAGAGGGGGTGACGGTGGGCGACCGCAGCGTGCTGCACGCGCACGTGACGCTGATGGACCGGGCGCGGGTCGGGGCGGACTGCGTGCTGTGGCCGGGCGTGACGGTGCGGGAGCGGTGCGTGATGGGCGACCGCTGCGTGCTCGAGCCGGGCGTCGTGCTCGGGGCCGACGGGTTCGGGTACCGGCCGGACCTCGGCGGCCCCGTGCCCCGCATCGTCAAGGTGCCCCACCTCGGGCACGTCGAGCTCGGCGACGACGTCGAGCTCGGCGCCAACACCTGCGTCGACCGGGCGAAGTTCGCCGCGACGACCATCGGCTCGGGCAGCAAGCTCGACAACCTCGTGCAGATCGGGCACAACTGCCGGCTGGGGCGGATGGTCATGATCTCCGGGTCCGTCGCGGTGGGCGGGACGGTGACCATCGGCGACGGGACGGTCATCGGCGGGGCGACCATCTTCAAGGACCATGTGAAGGTCGGCAAGAAGTGCCAGATCGCCGGGGGCTCGGCGGTGGTGGACGACGTGCCCGACGGCGAGACGTGGGGCGGCTACCCCGCCAAGCCGCTCAAGCAATACCTCCGCGAGACCATGGCCGCCGGCAAGATGCCCGAACTCATCAAGCGGGTGCGGAAGCTCGAGGGGTGAGCGGGCGCAGAGGACCTCGCTTAGCCCGGCCGCTCGCGGCCGCCGTCTCCCGGATCGAAAGACAACACCGCGGCCGCAAGCGGCCGGGCTAAGGGCCATCGGGTCGGATCACGCATCGGTTCTTCAAGAATCCTAAACTACGGGACACGACGCCTTAGTCGCGCCGTGCCTACCCATGGAACAGCAGCACACCATCGCCAACCCGCAGAGCCTCCGCGGCCGCGGGCTGTTCCACGGCTCGGAGGTCGAGCTCACCTTCCACCCCGCGCCCGAGAACCACGGCATCGCCTTCCGCCGCAAGGACCTCAAGGGCCAGCTCATCCCCGCCACCGTCGATCACGTCGTCAAGCGGACCCGCCGCACGACGCTGAAGCTTGGTGAGGCGGTGGCGGACACGTGCGAGCACTGCCTGTCCGCGGTGGCGGCGCAGAAGATCGACAACCTGATCATCGAGCTGACCGGGCCGGAGGTGCCCGCGATGGACGGGTCATCGCAGGCGTTTCTGGAGGCGCTCGACAAGGCGGGGCAGGAGGCGCTGGACGCGCCGCGTCGCCGGCTGAAGGTCACGACGCCGGTGGTGATCCGCCAGGACGACGCGATGATCGCGGCGATGCCGTGCCCCGAGACGGACATGCAGGTGGTGTACGAGCTGGATTACACCGCGTCGAGCAAGGTGATCGGTCGGCAGCTGCGGACGTTTGATCTAAGGAACGGGGACTACGCGCACGAGATCGCGCCGAGCCGGACGTTCTCGCTCGAGGCCGAGGCCGAGGCGGCGCGTCGGGCGGGGCTGTTCCCGCATTTGACGGTGGACGAGGCGCTGGTGATCGGCGAGGACGGCCCGTTGGGCAAGAACCGGCTGCGGTTCGAGGACGAGCCGGTGCGGCACAAGGTGTTGGACCTCATCGGGGATCTGTACCTGCTGGGCGCGCCGATCCAGGGGCGGATCATCGCGTACAAGTCGGGGCACCCGATGAACCACCGCCTGGTCCGCGAGCTGGTCAAGCAGTACCGGGCCCAGCACCTCAAGGACCTCGCGCACCACCACAGCGTGCTGGACGTGCGGAAGCTGTTCCGGATGATGCCGCATCGCTACCCGATGCTGCTGGTGGACCGGGTGGTGGAGATCCAGGGGGATCAGCGGGCGGTGGGGGTGAAGAACGTGACGATCAACGAGCCGTTTTTTCAGGGACACTACCCCAACACGCCGATGATGCCCGGCGTGTTGGTGGTCGAGGCGATGGCCCAGTTATCGGGCGTGCTGATCGGCCAAAGCCTCGAGCAGGTGGGAAAATTGCCTATCCTGTTGAGCCTGGACAAGGTGAAGCTGCGTAAGCCCGTGACGCCCGGCGACCAACTGATGCTCATCGCCGAGGCCATCAAGATCCGCAGCCGCATCGCCCACATGCACTGCCGCGCGTATGTCGCCGAGGAGCTCGCCGCCGAGGCGCAGGTGAAGTTCATGCTGGTCGACGATGACCAGGAGTGAAGTAGCCGCTGGGCGCTAGAGCCTGGCCGCTAGCAAGAGGCAAGCTCGATGTTCGCGTCGCGGCGTGTTGACCCCGTTGTCGCAGCGTGTATGCCGCAAAACCTGTCCGCACGACGCTTCTTGCTAACCACCAGGCTCTAGTAGCTAGCCGCTAACTCATGCCCGATATCCACCCCCTCTCCGTGGTCGACCCGAAGGCCAGCCTCGCGGATGATGTCCGCGTCGGGCCGTTCTGCCACGTCGGGCCGAAGGTCACGCTCGGCGCGGGGTGCCGGCTGATCTCGCACGTGACGATCCTCGGGCGCACGACCCTCGGCGAGAACAACACCGTCTGGCCCAACGCCGTGCTCGGCGGGGACCCGCAGGACCTCAAGTTCCAGGGCGAGGACTCGCAACTCGTCGTCGGCAGCCACAACGAGATCCGCGAGTCGGTCACGCTCCACAAGGGCACCATGAACGACCACGGCGTCACCCGCGTGGGCGACCACAACCTCATCATGGCCTACGCCCACCTCGGCCACGACTGCACGCTGGGCAGCCACTGCATCATCGCCAACACCTGCCAGTTCGCCGGGCACGTCCTCATCGAGGACCACGTCGTCATCGGCGGGGGGTCGGCCGTCCACCACTACGCCACCGTCGGGCAGCACGCGTTCATCGGCGGGTTCACCCGCGTCGTTGCCGACGCCCCGCCGTTCATGATCACCGAGGGCTCGCCGTCGAACGTCCGCGGGGTCAACACCGTGGGCCTGTCCCGCCGCGGGTTCAGCCCCGAGACGATCCTGCACCTCAAGGACGCGTGGAAAAGGCTGTACCGCCGCCGCGCCAGCGGCGGGGCGGGCACGACGACCTCGGCCCTCGAAGACCTCGAGGACGCCTACCCGCACGACGCCTGCGTCCTGGGCCTCGTCGCCGCCATCCGCCGCAGCACCGCCGGCAGCCACGGCCGCTACCGCGAAGCCCAACGCAAGGACAAGCCCCACCTCAACCCGGCGAAATGATCATTTTTGATATCGGAGCGACGATTCTTATTGATGCAGAAAATAAACAATCCTTATCCAAACCACGAAAGTCACCTCACGCCGTCCCCCCCAGCCAGCCCTGCGAGTCGCGGAGCTGGTTCTGGCGCGGGGTGTGGTGCACCGCCCGGAGCAGTTGTTGATACCGCTCGTCCACCGCGTCGAGTTCGGCGTCGAGGTCGAGCGCCGACAACGCCGAGTCGCGTAGCGTCGCCGCGTGGCCCAGCATCGCGTCGCGGTCCGGCCCGGGGTCCATGTCCACCGCGACCTCGGCGACCATCTTCATCATCCGCAGCGCCGCGTTGCGGTCCGTGGCGACGTACGGCAGGGTCTGGTCAAACACCCGCGCCGCCACCGCCTCGAACCCCAGCGGGTAGGCGATGACCCGGACGTTGCCGTCTTCGTCGTACCGCCGCTCGTCGGGGATCTGCCGCGTGGCGAGGTTGCTCAGCACGCTCTGTAGCCAGTCGATGCACGAGATCGCCGTGAACGGGTCGTTCACCCCCGGTGACAGCGCCCGGCCGATGATCTCCACCAGCTCGTCGATGAGGAAGAAGATGTTCTGGTGCCGCGTCCGCTGGATACCGATGGAAAACGCCTCGCGGCAGGCGTCGCGGATGTCGTCGTCAAGCCGCTCCTGCGGCCAGACGTACAGCAGCGTCTTACCGTGATTCACGAAGTTCCCCGGGCGGTACTCCAGCCTCAGCACCAGGTCGTGCTTCACCGCGACCTTCATCAGCGCCTTGTCGTCGACCGCGCGGATATAGCCGTTGTCCTCGGCGTGCACCGGGCCGGCTTCTTGAAACTTCACGTCGTAATCCGCCTGCTCGCCCGGCGGGGGGGCGTCGTCGGGGGCCGGCTCGCCGATCCGCGTGGGGAACTGCTTGTCCACCATCTTGTTCAGGTCTCGCCCGACCCCGGCGACGACGTGCGAGACGTTGATGCTCTCGGGCACGTGGTGGATGAAAAAGATCAGCACCCCCACACTCGCCACCGCCAGCAGCAGCCCCGCCAGGATCGCTAAATGCGGCACGAACGCGCCGTACGTGTTCGCCGCCGTCTCCGCCTCGTCGGCGTTCCGCACCGTCCGCAGCACCATGAGGCAGTAGAGGAACGTCGAGATGAACGTGCCCAGCGTGACCTGGTTCCCGCGGTCCCGCATGAAGTTGTTCATCAGCCGCGGCCCGATCTGCCCGGCCGCGAACGACACCGTCAGGATCGTCATCGAGAACGTCACACCCGCCACGGTGATCATCGACCCGGCGATGGTCGAGAGCACCGCCCGCGCCCCGTCGGGCTGGTTGGCGTAGAGGAAGGGGATCTTGCGGAGGACCTTCACGCCGAGCACGCCGTCGACCGACGTGAGCGTCACCGCCAGCACGATGGCGAACGCCGCCATCAGCGAGGGGATGAACCAGTAGCTGGCGCGCAGCTCGCGGAGGAAATCGAAGAGGGCGATCTTCACGGGCGGCGATGGTAGCCGACGCGCCGCCGGCGGGGGCGGGGGCGGCTAGCGGGTTTCGCGTTAGTCGGCGTGGCCGTCGTAGTAGAGGCCGTTGGTGCCGGGATACGCCGGGCCGAGTTTTACGTTGTCGGTGGGGCCGATCTTGAGCACACCGGTAGCCAGCACCGCCGGCTCGATGTTGATGCCGAGCGGCTCGGGAACGCTCACCAGCCGCTGGATCAGCCATCCTCCAGCCCGACACGGTGATTCCCGCCGTAGCTGCTCGCCGCATCGTTGACGTACGTCGGCTTGCCGTCGCTCGACCAGGCGAAGTCGCGGGCTTGGTTGAAGGTGTCGCGGTGCGGCAACACGACCTGCAGCAGTAACCGCTTCCACCCATGCGAATGCAAAAGGCTAAGCAAAAATAGCCGCGTCAAACCCATCCCCCTCAACTTCCAACCCACGGAACCCCGCCCCCCGCCCCCGCCCGCGCCCGATCAAGAAGCGGTTGACAACCCGGATCAGTCAAGAGTTCAATCACGCTCGACCCGCTCCCGCCGATTGCCGATACAACCCTTGCAGAGCCCCGACCCCACCCCGCCATGCCCGACACATTCCTGGTCACCGGTGCCGCGGGCCTGATCGGCTCGCACGTCTGCGAGCGGCTGCTCGCCGCCGGCGACGCCGTGGTCGCCATCGACAACTTCGACTGCTACTACAGCGTCGCCCAGAAGCGCGCCAACGTCGCGGGCTTCGCCGACCACCCGCGCTGCACCCTCATCGAGGCGGACCTCCGCGACGCCGCCGCCATGACCGCGGCCTTCGCCCACCACCGCCCCCTCGCCGTCGCCCACCTCGGCGGCATGGCCAACGTCCGCTACGCCGTCGGCCGCACCCCCCTCTACACCGACGTCAACGTCACCGGCAGCGTCAACGTCCTCGAGGCCGCCCTCGCCGCCGGCTGCGACCGCCTCGTCTTCGCCTCCACCAGCTCGATCTACGGCAACACGCCCCGCATCCCCTTCGTCGAAAACGACCCCTGCAACCAACCCCTCTCCGCCTACCCCGCCTCCAAAAAAGCCGTCGAGCTCCTCGGCTACACCTACCACAACCTCCACGGCCTCAACTTCACCGCCGTCCGCTTCTTCAGCGTCTACGGCCCCCGCGCCCGGCCCGACATGATGCCCTTCATGGTCACCGACCGCATCGTCCGCGACCAACGCATCACCCTCTTCAACAACGGCGACATGTACCGCGACTGGACCTACGTCGGCGATATCGCCGCCGGCGTCGAGGCCGCCCTCCGCACCCCCCTCGGCTACGAGATCATCAACCTCGGCCACGGCGAACCGGTCCACATGCGCGAGTTCGTCCACATCATCGAAAACCTCGTCGGCAAAGAGGCCCTCCTCGACACCCCGCCCGCCCCCGCCAGCGAGCCCCACACCACCTTCGCCGACATCACCAAAGCCCGCCGCCTCCTCGGCTACGACCCCCAAACCAACGTCCACCAAGGCCTCGCCGACCTCTGGGCCTGGTACCAAAACCGTTGATGATTAAGTTCGGCCATCCCGCTTAAGCGGGATGGGAGTCCCGCCTCAACGCCCCCACCCCCAGCGCCCCCCACCCCACCATCCACACCACCCCGCCCACCGGCGTCACCGCCCCCAACCACCGCTCCCCCGTCAGCGTCAACAGGTACAGCGACCCGCTGAACACCACGATCCCCAAGGCGAAACACCACACCGCCACCGCCCCGCCCGCCCCAGCCCCGCCCCAAACGCCGCGCAACCCAAGAGCGCCAGCGCGTGGTACATGTGGTACCGGGCCCCCGTCTCGAACACGACCAGCAACTCCGGCTCGACCCGATCCCGCAGCCCGTGCGCCCCAAACGCCCCGACCGCCACGGCCGTCAACCCCGCCACCGCCGCAAGCAAGAGCGCGACGCGCGAGTGACCAACCTGCCGCAACCGTGAGCGTGCCATCATCTCACCAAGCATACGCACCCTTCCCTCTCCACCCCTTAGCCGGGACGCTACGCGTCCCAGGCCCGGGGACGCGTAGCGTCCCGGCTATTGCAACCGTCACCCTTGACCCCGACCCCGCGCCCGTCGATAATGCCGTATGCGCGACCCGGGCCGCCATACCCATGCCACCCGATCCGCGGCCCTGCTCGCCGTCGCCGTCGCCCTCTGCGCCGCGACCGCCCCTACCCCCCCGGCTGCGGCCGCTTCAGCGGCCGCCCCGTCACCCACCACCGCGACCTGCACCCCCCACCGCCACGCCGACACCGACGCCCACGACCCGGCCCTCGCCTCCCTGATCGCCTGCCTGCAAGAGGCCGCCCGTTCCCTCGCCGGCTCACCCGCCGCCGTCGTCACCGCCCACCCGTCGCACCCCGCGCCGCCGACCCCCACCGCCACCCGCCCCCTCCCGCCGGACGCTCGATCCGGCCCCACGCCCCGGCTCCACCTTTCCCTTCTCAACCTGCCCCCGCCCGCCACGCTGTCCTGAACGCCCCCCCCGTTCCCCCCGACAGCGGCGCTGCGCGTGCAGCCCCAATCGAAAATCCTTACACCTCAATCGAAAAAAGAGCTATCCCATGGTTGTCCAATCCATCGGCCGCGGCTTCACCAAAGTCTTCGGCTCCCGCAACGAACGCGTGATCAAGCAGTACCACAAACGCGTCCGCCTCATCAACGCCCTCGAACCCGACATCCGCCGGCTCACCGACGCCGAGCTCCGCGCCAAGACCCGGCAGTTCCGTGACGACGCCGCCGAGGGCAGCGCCACCACCCTCGGCGGGGCCGGCGAGTCGCGCCTCATCGAGATCATGGCCGTCGCCCGGGAGGCGATGGACCGGGCCGTGGGCATCCGCGGCGTGTTCAACCCCGAGCTCGGCTTCGACCCGTCCCGCCTCGACCCCGCGATGCAGGCGATGTACGCCGACCTGAAAGCCAAGGCCGACGCCCTCGACCCCCTCCCGGTCAAGGGCGGCCACCCCGCGCCCGGCTACCTCCAGATCGACATCCCCAACGCCTTCTACGACGCGGTCCGCAAGCTCTACCCCGAAAGTAAGCCCCCGTTCCGCGCCCGGCCGTTCGACGTGCAGCTCATCGGCGGCATGGTCCTGGGCGAGGGCAAGATCGCCGAGATGCGCACCGGCGAGGGCAAGACCATCGTCGCGCCCCTCGCCTGCTACGTCGCCTGCTGCGACAACCTCCGCTGCCACGTCGTCACCGTCAACGACTACCTCGTCCAGCGCGACCGCGACTGGGTCTTCCCCTTCTACCACTTCCTCGGCCTCACCGTCAGCGCGATCCACCCCATGCACATGCAGCCCCCGCAGGAAAAGGCCCTCGCCTACACCTGCGACGTGCTGTACGCCACCAACTCCGAATTGGGCTTCGACTACCTCCGCGACAATATGAAGTTGTCGACCCAGGAACAGGTCCAAAAGGCCCGCGACTTTGTCATCATCGACGAGGTCGACTCGATCCTCATCGACGAGGCCCGCACCCCGCTGATCATCTCCGGCCCCGCGCACGAGGACGCCCCGCGCTACGACGTGGCCGACAAGATCGCCCGCCACCTCATGCAGAAACAGACCGAGTGGGACGCGGCGAACGCACGCTTCGAGAAGGCGGAGATGCGGATTAAGGGCCTCGAGGGCGACGCCCGCAACGCCCGGGACAAGGCCAAGGCGAACGAGTACCGCGCACAGATGAAGGCGGAGTTGGAGAAGCTGCCCGAGCTCGAGGCCGAGCGCGACCGGCACGTGCAGTACTTCGAGGTCGAGATGGAGAAGAAGGCCGCCCACCTCACCCACGAGGGCACGGCCGAGGCCCAGCGTGTCGCCGGCGTCGGCAGCTTCTACGTCGGCAACAACATGGACATGCCCCACCTCGTGACCAACGCGGTCCGCGCCCACGCCGTGTACCGCCGCGACCACCAGTACGTCGTGCAGAACGGCGAGGTCGTCATCGTCGACGAGTTCACCGGCCGGCTCATGGTCGGTCGCCAGTGGTCCGACGGCCTGCACCAGGCGGTCGAATCCAAAGAGGGCGTCAAGATCAAGCAGGAGACCCAGACCCTCGCCACCGTCACCATCCAGAACTTCTTCAAGCTCTACAAACGCCTCGGCGGGATGACCGGCACCGCCATCACCGAAGCCACCGAGTTCCACGAGATCTACGGCATGGACGTGATCTCCATCCCCACCAACAAACCCATCGCCCGCATCGACCGCGACGACCTGATCTTCCTCTCGGCCAAGGACAAGTGGGACTCGATCGTCGACGAGATCAAGCGGGTGCACGACATCGGCCGGCCGGTGCTGGTCGGCACGACGAGCGTCGACAAGAGCGAGATGCTCAGCGCGATGCTCAGTAAGAAGCACGGCATCAAGCACGCCGTGCTCAACGCCAAGGCGGAGAACGCCGAGCGCGAGGGCAACATCGTCGAGGACGCCGGCCACCTCGGCGCCGTGATGATCGCCACCAACATGGCGGGCCGGGGCACCGACATCAAGCTCCACCCGATCGACCGCGAGGCGCTGATCAAGCACTGGCAGACGCGCAACATCCTGCCCCGCCAGGCCGACCCGTCGATGAACGACGACGCGCTCGTCGCCATGAGCTACCGCCACCAAGCCATCAACACCCTCGGTGTCCCGAAAAAGGAAGCGGAGTCGCTCGGCGACGACGAGCTCAAGCTCCGCCTGCTCCGCCACTGGTGCACGCTCGACGCGTTCGTGGAGGACAAGCGGGCCGAGTCGATGTCGATGGACGAGTGCCTGCGGACGCTCGACGGCGTGCCCGACTACAAGCGGCACCGCATGGAGGTCTGGCCAAGGATCGAGGCGATGGGAGGCCTGCACATCGTCGGGACCGAGCGGCACGAGGCGCGACGCATCGACAACCAGCTCCGCGGCCGCGCGGGACGTCAGGGCGACCAGGGGTCGAGCCGCTTCTTCCTCTCGCTGGAAGACGACCTCATGAAGATGTTCGCCGGCAAGGCGACCATGACCGCGCTGTCCAAGCTCGGCATGAAGGAGGGCGACGCCATCGAGCACCGCTGGGTCAGCAAGTCCGTCAGCCGCGCCCAGCGCAAGGTCGAGGAACGCAACTACGAGATCCGCAAGAACCTTCTCGAATACGACGAGGTGATGGAGCACCAGCGCAACCAGTTCTACGGCATCCGCCAGGACGTGCTGGAGGGCCGCAACATCCAGGAGCTCATCTTCGACTACATCGGCGAGTCGGTGGACGACGCGGTGAGCCTGTACCTCGCTCCCGACTATGTGCGGCAGCAGGCGGCCGAGTGGTGCCGGTCGCAGCTTGACGTGTCGGTCGACCCCGCGCGGCTGCACCTCGACACGGTCGAGGACATGGAAAACACCGTCCGCAAGAGCGCTCGCGCCGAGGTCGCGCAGATCGTCGACACCTCGCTGGGCGAGTACATGTCGCTCGACGCGCCGCCGGAGGACTGGGACCTCAAGGGGCTGAGCGCGTGGGCGATGTCGCGGTTCGGCGTGAACCTGCCGATCAGCCGGCTCAAGGGCATGAACCCCGACGAGGTCGGCCGCGAACTCGCCGAGGCGGCGCGGCAGCAGGTCGACAAGAAGGACCTCACCGGGTTGGCGAAGTTTCTCGACGGGGACATCCCGTACCGCCAGCTGAGCGAGTGGGCGAAGCAGAAGTTCGGGCTCGAGATTTCTATCGACGACATCCGCGAGCAGGACCCCGCTGCGGTCGCGCGGGAGCTCCTGGACAAGGCCCGCGCGGCGTACGCCCGGCGCGAGATCACCTACCCCGTCGAGTTCGCGATGGAGATCATCACCCAGGGTGCGGCCCAGGACGCCAATTGGGCGGCGGCGCAGCTGCTGGGGATGGTCAAGAGCCGGTACCTGCTCGACTGGACGCCCGAGGACATCAACGGGCTGAACGGGCAGGAGATCTTCCAGAAGCTCGTCGCCGAGCAGGAGGCGTGGCTGGCCGAGGGCGGCAAGCTGCGGCAGGAGGCCGACGCCATGGCCGCCGAGCACGGCCACAACCTCGAACAGCTCCGCCAGAAGCTGGCCGAACGGTACGGCGTCGAGGTCACCCCCGACGAGATGGAAAAGGCCGCGGGCCGTCCCGCTTCAGGCCGTCCCGCTTCCGCCCGTCCCGCTCCCGGCCGTCCCGCTTCAGCGGGACGGGAGTCGCCGGCGCAGGAGACGCTCCTCGCCGACTTCGTCTACGAGAAGGGCCGCGAAGCCTTCCGCAGCGAGCTCACCCGGCTCGAGCGGTTCGTGCTGTTGCAGATCCTCGACCAGGCGTGGAAGGACCACCTCTACGCGATGGACCAGCTCAAGGACGCGATCGGCCTCCGCGGCTACGCCGAGAAGGACCCCCGCATCGAGTACAAGCGCGAGGGCGCGAACCAGTTCGTCGAGATGCAAAAGACGTTGCGGGACCGGGTGACGGACCTGATCTTCCGCGCGAGGCTGACGCCCAACGTGCGGCTGCAGAGCCCGAACCAGGGTCAGGTCGCGCAGCACGCCGAGGCGCAGGCGGGCGCAGCGCCGCAACACGCCGCGGCCGCGGCGGTGGCGGCGCAGGGCCCGACGCCCGGGGCGGGGACGGGTGCGGCCCCGGGGGCGGTGCCGAACCGCCCGACGCCCGAGGGCATCACCACCGGCCGCGGCGAGTCGCCCGGCACCCCCGCGACCGCCGAGCAGCAGGCCGACCTCGACGCCGCCGACCAGGCCGGGGCCGCCCCGCGCCGTCGGCCGATGTCGCGCAAGCAGCGCCGCGCCGCCGAAGCCCGCGACCGCCGCGACAAGCCCGGCGGCAACAAGCGCAAACGCCGGCGCTAAACGCCCGCCGTTCACATGAGCCGCCGCGGTCATGAAGCGACGCGGCCTTGCCGCGCCGGGTCCGGGGTAGAGCGCGGCGGAGCCGCGTCGCTTTATGTTCATGCCGCGGGTCGCACCCGCACGGGACGCTTCGCGTCTCCCGCTACGCGAAGCACGGAGACGCCGTTGTCAACCCGCTCACGGATCGTTCGGCGGCAGGTTTCAACGCTGGACAAGCTCCGGGCGTACTGTCGGGAGCCGGTGTGCCTGACCTGCGGGTACAACCTCCGGGGCCTCGCCGCCGCCGGCCGCGACCGCTGCCCCGAATGCGGCGCGCCGTGCGGACGCCGGAACCTGTTGGAGCAGCTCGGCTCGCTCCCGGACAAACACAACCCGGTCGTACAGGAGCTGAATTTAGGTGTCGCGGCTGTCCTCCTGCTGCCGATCCTCCCGAGTCTCGTTGGCCTGCCGGTGGGACATCTATTGGTGCTCGTCGGTCGCTCCCTGGAGGTATCGGCGGAAACAAGCGGGTGGCTCCGATGGCTACCGCCCGCAACGATCATCGTTGCGTTGATTTCGCTGTGGGCCGCGAGCCCATGGCTGGCGCGGCGGGCCTTTGGGGGGCGGCAAGGGGTGAGCGTATGGTGGCGCTTCAACTTGCTGGTCGCGGCCGGGCTCATTGGCGTCGCCGGGATCGCGATCTGGTCGCTGCTGGGCGTGGCAAGCGGTGCCGCAGCGGTCTTGGAAGATCATCCTGATCCGGTGACGATCCATCTCGGCGCGATCGAACTGGGGTTCGGTGATTGGCGGACGCACGCCTTGGCCGCCGCTGCCGGGGCGTTGCTTCAAGTGAGCGTGCGGCTGTGGAGGCCTTGGGTGTCGAACCCGTGCCGGGCGCGGTGCCGGGCGCTGGCGGCTCGGTGGCTGGACGAGTCGGGAGCGTTGGCAGGGGGCAACGGTTCAAACGAACCGCCGCAGCCATGAAGCGACGCGGCTTTGCCGCGCCGGACCGCGGCCACCTGCGCGGCGGAGCCGCGGCGCTTCATGCGGAACGGGGGCGTCACCGTTCGTACCGGCAGGTCCCGACTTGAATCGGGTGAGGCGGGTATTGTGTCGCCATGCCGACCAAACACGCCACCGCCGCGCCGGGACGACCGGACAACTGCCTGATCGTGATCTTCGGCGCGTCGGGCGACCTGACGAAGCGCAAGCTCGTGCCCGCCATCGCGCACCTGTGGGAACGCGACATGACGCCGGAGCATTTCGCGGTGCTCGGCGTGTCGCGGACGGAGTACAGCGACGACGACTTCCGCGCGATGATCCACGACTTCGACCCGGACAGCTACCCGGACGATGAGAAGTGGAAGGACTTCCGCGAGCACCTGCATTACGAGGCGTGCGACGCGACCAAGGCCGAGGCGTGGCCGGCGCTCACGGCGCGGATCGAGAAGGTCCAGCAGGCGCACGACACCGGGACGAACGTGCTGTTTTACCTGTCGATGGCGCCGCAGTTCTTCGCGCCGATTATCGAGCACGTTGGGGAGAGCGGGCTGGTGCTCGACGGCAAGCGGATGGTGCCGGTGGACCGCAACAACCCGACGTGGCAGCGGATCGTGATCGAGAAGCCCTTCGGCAGCGACCCGAAGTCCGCGGAGGAGCTGAACAACACGCTGTCGGAGGTGTTCTACGAGTCGTCGATCTACCGGATCGACCACTACCTCGGCAAGGAGCTCGTGCAGAACATGCTGGTCTTGCGGTTCGCGAACACCATCTTCGAGCCCTTGTGGAGCCGCCAGTACATCGACCATGTGCAGATCACCGCGAGCGAGACGGTCGGCGTGGAAGGGCGGGGCAGCTACTACGACAGCGATTCGGGCGGGGCGATGCGGGATATGGTGCAGAGCCACCTGTTGCAGGTGTTGAGCCTGGTGGCGATGGAGCCGCCGGTGAGCATGGAGGCGGAGGACATCCGCACGGAGAAGGTGAAGGTATTCAAGGCTCTGCGGGTGCCGAAGGAAGAGGACGTCCGCAAGCTGGCGGTGCGGGGGCAGTACGGCGCGGGCACGGTGAAGGGCGAGGCGGTGCCGGCGTACCGGGACGAGGAGGGCGTGGACCCCAAGAGTCAGCGCGACACGTTCGCGGCGATGCAGTTCAACGTCGACACGTGGCGGTGGGGGGGCGTGCCGTTTTATCTAAGGAGCGGCAAGGCGATGGCGGCGAAGCTGACCGAGATCGTTATCTATTTCAAGCCGACGCCTCACTATTTATTCAGAGAGCAGACGCGGCACCAGAAGCCCAACCAGATCGTGATCGCGATCCAGCCGGACGAGGGGATCCGCATCCGCTTCGAGGGCAAGGAGCCGGGCGTGGGGATGAAGATGAACGAGGTGGTGATGGATTTTGATTATGTGGAGCAGTGGGAGGTCGACCCGCCGGACGGTTATGCGACGCTCTTGCACGACTGCATGCGGGGCGACCAGACGCTGTTTAAGCACCGCGACGAGATCGAGGCGAGTTGGTACGCGGTGCAGCCGGTGCTGGATTACTGGGAGGACAACCCGCAGGACGATCTGCCGAACTACGCCGCGGGGACGTGGGGCCCGTCGGCGGCGGACCTGATGATGGAGCGGGAGGGGCGGTACTGGCGGAACGGGTGAGGGTATAAGAGCCTAGGATGTGGGTATGGGACCACAAGAATTCCATGACCTGATGAACGCGAAGCCGTTTCGGCCGTTTCGGCTGAGACTGACGAATGGTGAGAGTTTAGATGTGCTACGCAATTTAACCGGTTTCTCCATGTCGGACCGAATCTCTGTGGGCTACGACTACGGGGATCACGGACACCCCACCCGCTGCCGCTACATCGCTTACCCGGACATCGCCGGATTCGATTTACTCGACCCCGCGGTGGCGAGCCGATGGCATTGATCCGGCCATTTGTTTTACAAGCTGGAGCGCCTGTTGACTCCTAACGATGTGAGGTCGTTGCTGGACGAGCCGTTCAACCCGTTGAGCCTCTACCTGTCCGATGGGAGCCGGGTGGTCGTGCCTCGCAGTGAGTACGTCCAGGTTGTTCTGACTGCGATGATGATTGGGGAGAACCATGACGAGACAGGGTGGCCGCGGCAGACGAGATGGATCGATGTACGACATATCGTGCAAGCGACCAGGTCGTTAAGAAACGACGCTGATGAATCAGATGAGCTTTGACATGAACCTCCCCGGCAACGTCGTCGTCGCCCCCGATACCGAAGACCTGTTCGACCGCCTCGGCTCGGCGCTGATGGCGGCGGCGATGGACGCGGTGAGCGAACGCGGCGTGTTCCACCTCGCCCTCTCGGGCGGCGGGACGCCCGAGCCGTTCTACATCCGCCTCGTCACCGACCCGAAGTTCAGGCTGATCCCCTGGCCCCGGACGCACGTCTGGATCGTGGACGAGCGGCGGGTCCCGCCGGACCACGACAAGGCGAACATCAAGATGATCCGCGAGTCGCTGACGGACCACGTCACGACGCCGGCCGAGCAGGTCCACGCCGTGCCGACGCTCAACGACGAGCCGGCCGAGGAGTACGAGGCGGACCTCGCCGGGGCGTTCGGCATGCCGACGGGCTCGCTGAGCGGCGACTGGCCGCGGCTGGACTTCATCCTGCTCGGGATGGGCGGCGACTGCCACACGGCCAGCCTCTTCCCCGGGTCGCCGGCGCTCGACGTGACGGACAAGTGGATCGTCGCGAACGACGGCGAGAACGTGACGCCCCCGCCGCGGGTGACGATGACCTACCCCCTGATCAACCACGGCCGGGAGGTGGTCGTGCTAGCGACCGGCGACGGCAAGCGCGAGGCGCTGCAGCGCGTCGCGGCCCGGCACGCCAGGGGCCGGCCCGACATCGAGCACATCCCCATCAGCGGGATCGACCCGGCGGACGTCGGTGGCGGGCGGTTGACGTGGTACTTGGACGCGGCCGCGGCGGGTGCCTCCTGATCGGGTCGGTTTGAAGTCCGTCGGCCCCACCGGCGGCCGAGGCGGGTGGCGGTGCCGATCATCCCTTCATTCGGTCGGCATTCAGCCACGCCCATAACCCAGCCACTCCGGCAGGTTCGCCTCGCACCAGGCTCGATATCCCGCCGTGCCGTCCCACGACCGCAAGTCCGCATCGTCCATCACCGGCTTGTAGGTCTTGATGAAGGCGTACTTCCAACGCGTCTCCAGCGGGCGGCGGGCGGCGGGCGGCGGCCTCGAACTCCTCCAACCATCCGCGGGGGAACGTTTGGGGTTCGGCTGATCCGATGGCCATCGCTTCATCCTGTCACGCGCCGTCGATGCGCTGTGGCGGGCCAACCGTCTGCTGCCGGTGGCGGGTGATTGTCCTCTTTTTTGACGCTCCCCCTCGCGGCTCGTATTGTGGCCGATTCGGCTCCACCCGGGATCGGCACCGCGGCAAGGCCTGCGATTCGATCACGAAGTACGAGTGCGAGAACGAGAACGCAGCGGACGCCGTCCGTCCCAGACCCCAGACCCCAGACCCCAGACCCCAGACCCCAGACCCCACCCCATGGCCATCGAAACCCTCTACGACAAAGACGGCAGCCTCCAACCGCTCCAGGGTAAGACCATTGCCGTGCTCGGCTACGGCAGCCAGGGCCACGCCCACGCCCAGAACCTCCGCGACTCGGGCCTCACCGTCATCGTCGCCAACCGCAAGGACTCGGCCAACGGCCGGCTCGCCGCCGAGCACGGCTTCGACCCGATGCCCGTCGCCGAGGCCGTGAAACGGGCCGACCTCATCGTCCTGACCCTGCCCGACGAAGCCCAGCCGGGGATCTACGAGAACGACATCGCCCCGAACCTCAAGGCGAACCAGACGCTCGTGTTCACCCACGGCTTCAACATCCACTTCCAAACCATCACCCCGCCCGACGACGTCAACGTCATCATGGTCGCGCCCAAGGGCCCCGGCCACACGGTGCGGTGGGAGTACGAACGCGGCGGCGGCGTGCCCTGCCTCATGGCCATCCACCAGGACCCCTCGGGCAACAGCCGCGACCTCGCGCTGGCCTACGCCATCGGCGTCGGCGGCGGCAAGGGCGGCACCCTCGTCACCACCTTCAAGGACGAGTGCGAGACCGACCTCTTCGGCGAGCAGGTCGTGCTCTGCGGCGGCCTGTCCGAGTCCATCAAGAAGGGCTTCGAGGTCCTCACCGAGGCGGGCTACCCGCCCGAGCTCGCCTACTTCGAGGTCTGCCATGAGCTCGAACTCATCATCAACCTCATCAAGCGCGGCGGGCTCGACTACATGCGGTACTCCATCAGCAACACGGCCGAGTTCGGCGACTACTACACCGGCCCGAAAATCGTCGACGACGCCACGAAGCAGCGGATGAAGGACGCCCTCACCCACATCCAGGACGGCAGCTTCGCCAAGGCCTTCCGCGACGACTACGCCAACGGCTTCAAGTGGTTCAAGCAGCAGCGCGCCGAGAACGCCGGCCACCCCGTGGAGGGCGTCGGCAAGGAGCTCCGCCGGATGATGCCCTGGCTTAACCCCGTCGAGATGCACGACGGCAAGGTGGAAAAGGTCTAGACCCGCCCGACGCCGAAGCTCGAGGTTTTAGATGCTGCGCCGGTCGGCTCCCCCGCGCCCTGGAATCGCGGCAGGTGGCTGCGGTTGTCGCCGGCCGCAGATCAAGCTATGTTCATATCAATGGATGTTGATGTGATCGGAGGCTCCTGTGACGGACGATCCCCCCGCGCAACTTCAGGGCTCCTGTGCCGAACGCCTCAAGGCGTTGGCGGACCCGACGCGGTTGGAGGTGATGTGTCGTCTGCTCGAGGGCCCCTGCCGGGTCGGCGAGCTCAACGAGCGGTTACACCTGGAGCAGAGCCTGCTTTCGCATCATCTGAAGGTGCTGAGGGATCACGGGTTGGTCATCGCGGAACGTGACGGCAAGGCGGTGTCGTACCGGCTGGCGTTGCGGCCGCGCAGGCGTGGGGCCGGGCGGGTGCTCGACCTTGGATGTTGTCGGCTGAAGTTTGCGTAGCTCTTTTTCCTCTTCGCTGAGACCCCTCGATGCTTCCACGCGCCGTCTTGCTCAGCCTGTTCACCGTGGCTTTCCTGCTGATGGCGGGGTGCTCGGATGAGGTGGCGAACCCTGCCGGGGGCGCGGGGGCGGCCGGCGGCGGGGCGGCGTTGAGCGGCAAACTGACGCTCACCGGATCGAGCACCGTGGCGCCGCTCATGTCCGAGATCGCCCGGCGGTTCGAGGAGCTGCACCCCGACGTGCGGGTGGACGTGCAGACGGGCGGATCGTCACGGGGCGTCGCGGACGCCAGGAGCGGGCTTGCCGACATCGGCATGGTGTCCCGTGCCCTGAAGCCGACCGAGGGCGACCTCACGGCCACGACGATCGCCAAAGACGGCATCGCGATGATCGTTCACGCCGACAACCCGGTGACGGCGCTTTCCAGGGAGCAGGTGATCGATATCTACACCGGGAGGAGCGGTGACTGGGGCGAAGTCGACGGCGCGGGGAGCGGGCCGATCACGGTGGTGAACAAGGCCGAGGGCCGTTCCACCCTTGAGCTGTTCCTGGCGTACTTCGGCCTGGGGAACAAGTCGATCCGGGCGGACGTGGTCATCGGCGACAACCAGCAGGGGATCAAGCAGGTGTCGGGTGACCCGCGAGCGGTGGGTTATGTCTCCGTTGGTGCGGCGGAGTTTGCGGTGAACGACGGGGTGTCGATCAGGCTGCTGCCGATGGAGGGCGTGCCCGCCTCGATCGCCACGGTAAAAGCGGGCACGCTGCCGCTCTCGCGGCCGCTGAACCTCGTCACCCGGGGCGAGGTGAGCGAGCTGGCCCGTGCCCTCCTCGGCTTCGCCTCGTCATCGCGGGTCAACGACCTGGTGGAAGGGCAGTATTTTGTCCCGGTCGCGGAGTGACGCCTTCCTGACATGGTGGTTGAGGGGGTCCGCCGCGATCTCGGGAGCGGTGGTCGTGCTGATCGGCGCGTTCGTGGCACGCGAGGCGTGGCCTGGCTTCCGAGACGTCGGGCTGTTTCGCTTCGTGTCCGACGACGGCTGGCACCCCACGGAGGGCGAGTTCGGGCTGCTGCCGATGGTGGTGGCGTCGCTTTGGCTGATGACGGGGGCGGTCGTGCTGGCGACCCCTATCGGGCTAGTTTGTGCGGTGTTCTGCCGGTGGTACGCGCCCGCGCCGGTCGCCTCGCTGTTCCGCCGGGTGATCGAGCTTCTGGCGGGCATCCCCTCGGTGGTCTACGGGTTCTGGGGGCTGGTCACGCTGGTGCCCCTGGTCGCGAAGCTCCACCCGCCGGGGGCGAGTCTGCTCACGGGGGTGCTGATCCTGACGATCATGGTGGTGCCCACCGTGGCGCTGCTCAGCGAGGCGGCGCTGGCGTCGCTGCCGTCGGCGTACGAGCGCGGAGCGGCGGCGCTGGGTTTGGGCCGCTGGGCCACGCTCCGGCGCGTGGTGCTGCCCGCGGCCCGGCCGGGGGTGGCGACGGCCGTCCTGCTCGCAGCGGGACGTGCCATCGGCGAGACCATGGCGGTCCTCATGGTCTGCGGCAACGTCGTGCAGATGCCCACCAGCGCCCTGGACCCGGTGCGGGCCCTCACCTCGAATATTGCGCTCGAGATGGCCTACGCGATGAGTGGCCACCGCGCGGTTTTATTCGTCAGCGGGGCGGTGCTCCTGGGGATCGTCGTCGCACTCGTAGGCCTCGCCGAGTGCATCAGCCGCGGCGACCTGAGACATGTCGGGGACGATCGGCATGCGTAGGCGGCCCCTCATCGGCGTCGGCGGCCCGGCGGATCGGGCGGCTGCGGCAGTGGCGTGGGCGGTGGCCCTGGGGGTGGCGGGGGTCTTTGGCTGGATCATCTGGGACCTCGTGGCCGGAGGCTTCGGGCAGTTGTCGTGGGGCTTCCTCACCGGGCCGGTGTCGAGCGCCGGCCGCAAGGGGGGCATCGGCCCGGTGCTGGTCGCGACGGGGCTGATCCTGTCGGTCTGCATCGGGGTGTCTCTCCCGCTGGGCTTGGGGGCGGCAATCTTCCTCTCGGAACACGGCTCGGGCACCGGGCCCTTCGCCCGCCTCGTCCGGCGGAGCCTGGACGTGCTGGCGGGGGTCCCCTCCATCGTGTTCGGCCTCTTCGGCAACGTGTTCTTCTGCCAGGTGCTGGGGATGGGGTTCTCCATCCTGTCGGGCGGTCTGACCCTCGCGTGCATGGTCCTGCCGATCTTCATCCGCTCGGCGGAGGTGGGCCTGCGTGCGGTCCCCCTCGAGCAGCGCCACGCCTCCGCCGCGTTGGCGCTGTCCCGCAGCACGACGCTGGTCAAGGTGCTCCTGCCCGCGGCCCTGCCGGGCCTGACCGTGGGGCTGGTCCTGGGGGTGGGACGGGCCGCCGCCGAGACCGCGGCGCTGATCTTCACGAGCGGCTACGTGGCCCGGATGCCCGAAAGCCTGTACGACTCGGGACGCGCCCTTTCGATCCATATCTACGACCTGTCGATGAACGTCCCCGGCGGCGACGCCAACGCCTACGCCTCGGCGCTGACGCTCGTCGTCCTGCTGCTGGTAATCAACCTGGCGGCGTCGCTGATCTCCAGCCGGTTTCTCCGCTCGGGCATCGTGAACGTGTAACCCTCTCCCCTCCCGAACCCCGCGATGCCCACCCTCCCGCAACTCCCCGTCACCGAGCCGTCAGCGGCGGACCCCGTGCTCCGCGTGTCGGACCTCTCGGTGGCCTACGGCCGACGGGTGGCGGTGCGGGGCGTGGACCTGAGTGTGCAGCGCGGGCGGGTCACCGCCATCATCGGGCCCTCGGGCTGCGGCAAGTCGAGCTTCCTCGCCAGCCTCAACCGCATGACCGACCTCATCCCCGGCTGCCGCGTGACCGGCACCATCCACCTGGATCAGCGGGAGGTCCTCAAGGGCGGCTGCGACCCGGTCGCGCTGCGACGGGAGGTGGGGATGATCTTTCAGAAGCCCAACCCTTTCGCCATGTCGACGCTGAAAAACCTCACGGTCCCTCTGAAAGAACACGGCGTCCGCCGGCGTGCGGAGCGGGAAGCGGTCGCCGAGCGGGTGCTGCGCGACGTGGGGCTTTGGGACGAGGTCAGCGATCGGCTGCACGCTCCCGCCAACCGGTTGTCGGGCGGTCAGCAGCAGCGCCTCTGCGTCGCCCGGGCGCTGACGCTGAACCCGCGGGTGCTGTTGATGGATGAGCCGTGCAGCGCCCTGGACCCGATGGCGAGCGGTGTGGTGGAGGACCTGATCCTGCGGCTGCGGGGGGGGTGCTGCGCCACCGACGGGGCGGGCCGGGGCCTGACGCTCGTGGTGGTGACGCACAACCTGGCCCAGGCGCGGCGGATCGCCGACGACACCGCGGTGTTCTGGACCCGCGGCGGGGTGGGCACCATGATCGAGGCCGGCCCGACGATGCAGGTCTTCCACCAGCCGCGGGAAGAAGAGACGCGGCAGTACATCGCCGGCGTGCGGGGGTAAAGGCGGTGTCAAAGCCGGACCTGAAGCTCGGCGAAGGTCCGGATGGTGTTGAGGACATCAAGCGGACTTTCGTGAAGCCTCAGACCAGTCCCGGTTGCTCCTCGAGCGTCCGGTGAGGTGCCAACTCCGGCACACCTTGACGCAGAGCCGTCAAGGTGTGGCACCCATGTCGCCCAGGTTCTTCTCGTGATTTGTATCAGGTCCGGCTCGGGGGCACCCGTCACACCAACGACCCGCCGCACGAGCTGCCCGAGCCGGCGGTGCAGCCGTAGCAGTGGTCGCCGGTGGCGATGACGCGGTCCTCCAGGTCGGCCATGTCCACGTCCCAGAGGTGGTCGTGCTCGTGGCCGGGGGTGCGGAGGTCCAGGGCGTGGTTGAAGTCGCAGTCGCTCAGCCGGCCCTGCGGGTCGATGTGGATCTGGTGCCGGCACATGAGCCCGTCGATGGTGTCGGGATTGTACGCCGCGACGAGCTTGTCCATGTACGCCCCGAGCTTGCCCGCCTGTTCGAGGTCGCGACGCCACCGCTTGATGGGCATGTTCGTGATGCAGATGAGGCGAGAGAACTCGATGCCGAAGTGCTCGCGCAGCTCGCGGCGGTAGTCGTCTTCGAGGGCGGACTCGGGGGGCGGCAGCGAGGGCCCGCCGGGGTTGTAGACGAGGTTGAGCGGCAGGGCGGGGTCCTTGCCGTAGCCCACATCGTTGAGGGCGAGCAGGCCCTGCACCGAGTCGTCGAAGCTGCCCCGGCCGCGCTGTTTGTCGACGTTCTCGGCGGTGTAGCACGGCAACGACGCGGTCACCTGCACGCCGTGCTCGGCGAGGAAGCCGGGTATCCACTCGTACGACTCGCCGGTCCGCCGATCCCGATGCATGATGATGGTGGGGTTGCACCGATCGATCACGTTGCGGCCCAGCGCGCGGAAGTGGCGGACCATGCGGCGGAAGTTGGGGTTCATCTCCGGCGAGCCGCCGGTGATGTCCACGGTGGTGATCTGCGGGTGGTCCTGCACCCATCGCATCACCCGTTCGGCGGTGTCGGCCGACATGTTCTCGGCGTCGCTGATGCGGGCCGGGGACGAATCGACGTGGCAGTGCCGGCAGGCGAGGTTGCACCGCAGCCCGATGTTGATCTGCAGCGTCGTAATCGTCGCGGCCGAGCGGAGGTCGGTCTCGAAGTGCCGATAGAACGCGTCGGTCTCAGCGATGGGGAGTGATAACGTGGTCATGGGTTGGGGGATTGAACCGCCAAGGACGCGAAGAACGCCAAGGAAGGCAATAAAAATTAGTTCCGCCGTTCACTTCAATTCAACATGCAGGAAGGATAAATGGAACGGCACATGGCCTCCCTGCTTCATGCCTTCCTTTGCGCTCTTGGCGTCCTTGGCGGTTGATTGCTTCTAGCAGCAGCCGCCGCCCTGGTAGTGCCAGGTCGACGGGGTGATCGTCAGGTCGTCGCGGCCGAGGCGTTCGAGGGCGCCGGCGGTCTTGTCGCAGACGGATTGGGGGAGGTTCTTCGGCAGGACGTGGCCCTTGCCGTCGTCGAAGCTGCCGTCGCGGCCGGTGTAGATCGCGGTGCGGCCGGTGAAGACGCAGGCCCCGTCGTCGGGCATCGGGCTCTTGAAGCAGGCGATCTCAATGGTTTCGAGGATCAGGTCCGCGTCGAGGTCGTAGCTCGCAGCGTCGAGGCTGCGGTAGGGCACGCGGCTGCGCACCTCGGCCGCGCCGAAGCCGGCCCCGGCGATCTTCTCGACGTACGCCTCGTAGGTCAGGCAGCCCGAGAGGCACTGGGCGCGGAGGATCTCGTTGTCCTGGAGGTGCTCGGGCATCGGGCGGGGGGTGATGGGGTCGGACATGACCAGCCGGCCGCCGGGCTTGAGCACGCGGTGCATCTCGGCGAGGGCTTGCTCGAGGTCGCCGTCGGTCTTGAAGATGTTGAAGAGGCAGTTCTGGGCCGCGAAGTCGAAGCTGTTGTCCTCGGCCGGGAGGCTGAGCGCGTCGCCGTCGACGATGGTGACGAACGACGGGTCGAACCAGTCGTTCTGCTCGGCGGCGAGCTTGAGGTTCTTGGCCGCCGCCTCGCGCATCTCGGCGACGGGGTCGACCGCGACGACGCCGCCGGGCCGACGGGTGAAGTAGGCCAGTTGCAGCGCCTCGAGCCCGCCGCCGACGCCGACGTAGAGCACGCGCTGGTCCTTCTTCATGTCCTGCAGGTGGACGGTCGTGCCGCAGCCGTAGTTCATCTGGTGCATGATCGACGGGATGGTCAGGCCCGGCAGGTACCGCGGGGGCATCGGCACGCAGCAGAGGTTGTCCGCCGGGGCGGCGGCGGCGTCCTTGTAGACGTTGAAGACGGTGTCGTGGTAGGTGGTCATGGGGCGGGCGGCTTGCTGGGGAACAGGTGACAGGCGGTTGCGAGAGCTTACTTGATGTTAGCGATGCTTATTCCATGGCCGCGGGTGGGCATGGCCGACACGAGCCCTTGACAGGGTGGCCCCAGCCGTTACATTCGCCTGCACGCATATGCCATCCGCCACCGTTCAGTCCGAAGCCGAAGCCGGCACCGTCTTCACCGCGTTCCGGGCGTTTTCCGACCCGTCGCGGCTGCGGATCATGAACCTTTTGCAGCACGCCGGGGAGACGTGCGTCTGCGACCTCGTTCGGGTCCTCGACCTGCCGCAGGCGAAGGTGTCGCGGCACCTGGCGTACCTCCGCCGGGCGGGGCTGGTGGACACGCGGCGGGACGGGGCGTGGGTGCATTACCGCCTCAGCGAAGCCGACGGGGCGGTGCACCGCAAGATGCTCGAGTGCCTGTCGTGCTGCCTCGGCGAGGTGCCCGAACTCCGCTTCGATGTCGATCGGCTCGCGCCCGATGGATGCCGCCCGTCCATCGCCTGCACCACTCCCGGCCCGTCGACCCGACCCACCTGAATCCCGACCGCTTGCCCCTGTACCCTCCGAGGTGAACCATGGCCCTGAACAACGGCGTCCTCTTCGTCTGCACCCACAACTCCGCCCGCAGCCAGATGGCCCACGGCTGGCTGGAGCACCTGGCGGGCGACCGCTTCAAGGTCTACAGCGCCGGCGTCGAGCCCGGCACGCTCCACCCGCTGGCGGTCAAGGCGATGGGGGAAGTCGGCATCGACATCTCCGATCACGAGGCCGAGGGCATCGATGCGTACCTGGGCAAGGTGCCGATCTACCACATCATCACGGTCTGTGACAAGGCGGCCCAGACCTGCCCGCGGATCTGGCCGGGGGCGCGGGAGCGCGAAGAATGGGCCCAGGACGACCCCTCGGCCGCGACGGGCGACGAGGAGCAACGACTCGAGGTCTTCCGCCGCGTCCGGGACGAGGTGCGGGAGCGGGTCGCGGGCTGGCTGGCGAAGCAGGACGCCCCGGCGGCGGCGGCCCGATGAGCGATGACGCCGGAGCCGGGCCTCACGACGGGGCCGCCCGCCGCGGCGTGGTGGGGTCCGCCGCCGTGGATAACCCGCCGCCATCGCTGCTGGGTCAGTGCCTCGCCGAGATGGCCGGGACGTTCCTGCTGGTGTTCTTCGGCATCGGGTCGGTGCACGTGGCGGTGTACACCGGCGCCCTCGCGGGCCTCGGGCAGGTGGCGCTGGTCTGGGCCATCGGCGTGGGCCTGGCGATCTACGCCGCGGCCGCGGTCAGCGGGGCCCACCTCAACCCGGCGGTGACGCTGGCGTTCGCCGTGTACCGCGGGTTCGGGTGGCGGCGGGTCGGGCCGTACGTGCTGGCGCAGGTCGCCGGGGCGTTCGCGGCGGCGGCGGTGCTGTACGGCCTGTTTTACCGCTGGATCGCCGCCTTCGAGGCTCGAGAAGCGGGATCGTCCGCGGCGAGCCGGGCAGCCAGCTTTCGGCGATGGCCTACGGCGAATACTTCCCCAACCCCGACGTCGCCGGCGTCGACGCCGCGGCGTTGGCTCTGGTCAGCCATACCCAGGCCTTCGCCGCCGAGGCCCTCGGCACGGGCCTGCTGGTGCTGTTCATCTTCGCGCTGATCGAGCCGCGCAACCGCCTCGGGCCGGGCCGCAACGTCGCGTTCCCCATCGGGCTCGTCGTCGCGGCGATCATCTGCATCGTCGCGGTGCTGACCCAGGCGGGCCTCAACCCCGCGCGCGACTTCGGGCCCCGGCTGTTCAGCTACCTCGTCGGCTGGGGCGAGATCGCCATCCCCGGGCCACGCGGCGGGTTCTTCACCGTCTACATCCTCGCTCCGTGCGTCGGCGGGCTTATCGGGGCGGGGCTGTACGACCTCGTCTTCAAGAAGCACCTGCCCCACCTCGCCGAGCCGGTGGAACCGTGACCGGGTGGACGGGCTCGTCGCGGCCCGGGTCCAGCCGGTCGGGCGAGCGGTTAGAGACGAGGTGCCGCCACCGCATCCTCCGCCGTGCCGGGCTGTCAGGTTGACAGAGCGGCCGGCGTCACCGGCGACACGTCCCGCACCGACTGGCGCGTATGCCGCGGTCTTTACCGGGTGAAACGGCTGTAAGGCCTTGTAAGTCGGGGTCGGCGGCTCGGCACCGCGCTTGCAACAAGGGGGGTGTCCACCACCGACACCGCGGACGTCGCACCGCCGGACTCAGCCCGGCTAACGATGCCGAGCCGCGTCCGCTTGACCCGAACCGATATCTATCAGGAGTCCGAACACTATGGCCGTGAAAGAACTGTCGTTTGAAGCCGAAGCCCGCCAGGGATTGTTGAAGGGCGTCGAGAAGCTCGCCGCCGCCGTGAAGAGCACCCTCGGCCCCCGCGGCCGCAATGCCGTGATCGATAAGTCCTGGGGCGGGCCGACCGTCACCAAGGACGGCGTCACCGTCGCCGAGGAGATCGACCTGGTCGACAAGGCCGAGAACATGGGCGCCCAGCTCGTCAAGGAGGCGGCGAGCAAAACCAGCGACAAGGCTGGCGACGGCACGACCACCTCGACCGTCCTGGCCGAGGCGCTGTTTAAGGAGGGCCTGCGGCAGATCACCGCCGGCGTCGACGCCAACGCGCTGGTCCGCGGCATGAAGAAGGGCGTCGCCCAGGCCGTCACCCACATCCAGTCGCTCGCCGTCCCGGTCAAGGGCAAGAGCGACATCACCAACGTCGCCACCATCTCCGCCAACAACGACCCCGAGATCGGCAAGATCATGGCCGACGCCATGGACAAGGTCGGCAAGGACGGCGTCATCACCGTCGAAGAAGGCAAATCACTCGAGACCTACGTCGATGTCGTCGAAGGTATGCAGTTCGACCGGGGCTACCTCTCGCCCAACTTCATCACCGATGCCGACGCCATGAACGTCGTGCTGGAAAAGGCTCTCGTGCTGGTGTACGAGGACAAGATCAGCAGCATCCAGAAACTCGTCCCGCTGCTGGAAAAGGTCCAGCAGAGCAAGAAGCCCCTGCTCATCATCGCCGAGGACATCGACGGCGAGGCGCTGTCGACGCTGGTCATCAACAAGCTCCGCGGCGTGCTGAACGTCTGTGCGGTGAAGGCGCCGGGCTACGGCGACCGCCGCAAGGCCATGCTGCAGGACATCGCGGTCCTCACGGGTGCCGACGCCATCATGAAGGACCTGGGTATCGAGCTCGACAAGGTCGAACTTTCGCAGCTCGGCCTGGCCAAGAAGATCACCGTCGACAGCGACAACACGACCATCATCGAGGGGGCCGGCGAGAGCAAGGCCATCCAGGGCCGCATCGAGCAGATCCGCAACGAGATCAGCAACACCACGTCCGACTACGACCGCGAGAAGCTGCAGGAGCGGCTGGCCAAGCTCGCCGGCGGCGTGGCGCAGATCAACGTCGGGGCCGCGTCCGAGGCCGAGCTGAAGGAGAAGAAAGCCCGGGTCGAGGACGCCCTGCACGCCACCCGTGCCGCCGTCGAAGAGGGCATCGTGCCCGGCGGCGGGGTCAGCTTCATCCGTGCCATCAAGAGCCTGGACAAGGTCGACGCCCAGGGCGATTACGCCGCGGGCGTGGACGTGGTCCGCAAGGCCCTGTCGGTGCCGCTGTTCAGCATCGCCGAGAACGCCGGCGAGCGGGGCAGCGTCGTGGTCTCCAAGGTCGCCGCGGCCGAGGGCAACCACGGCTTCGACGCCCTGAAGCTCGAGTACTGCGACCTCGTCGACCGCGGCATCATCACCCCCGTGAAGGTCGACCGCACCGCCCTGGAGAATGCCGTCAGCGTCGCGACGCTGCTGCTCACGTGCGACTGCGTCGTGGCCGAGGCCCCGTCCGACGACGACGACCCGCACGCCGGCGGCGGCGGGATGGGCGGGGGCATGGGCGGCATGGGCGGCGGCATGCCGGGCATGGGCGGGATGGGCGGCATGGGGGGCATGGGCGGGATGATGTAACCCCGCCGCCGCTGGCCGCTGGCCGCTGGTCGCTGGTGGCTAGTGACTGGTTGCTGGTTGCTGGTAACTAGTTTCCAGTTGCTGATGACCAGGCACCAGTTACCAGTTACCAGCTACCAATTATCGCTCTGAACCTCCACCGAGACACTTAGCTCAATCAACTCTTACTCCACCCGAATCGAGACACCACTATGGCCACCGCTACCGCAACCAAACCCTCCGCCAAGTCCACCAAGCCCAAGAAGCAGACCTCCGTCAAGCCGCTCGACGACCGCGTGCTGGTCAAGCCCGCCGAGGCCGAGACCAAAACCGCCAGCGGGCTGTACCTGCCCGAGGGCGCGAAGGAAAAGCCCCAGACCGGCACCATCGTCGCCGCGGGCCCCGGCAAGCTCACCGACGAGGGCGAACGCACCCCCCTCGCCGTCAAGCCCGGCGACACCGTCCTCTACGGCAAGTACGCCGGCACCGAAATCGACATCGACGGCACCACCCACATGATCATGCGCGAAAGCGAACTCCTCGGCGTGATGGAGGGGTGAACCCGTGCCGACCGTGCTCCGAGTGGGGCCGTACCGCCTGGTCTTTCATTCACGCGGCGAAGCGAGCGAGCCCCCACACATCCACGTGAAGCGTGAACGTAAGCACGCGAAGTTTTGGCTCGACCCGGTCGAGTTGGCGGCGAATGATAAGTTCTCTCGGCACGAAGTCACCCGCATCCTGGACATCGTCGAGGCACACCGCGAGAAGCTTTTGGAGCGCTGGCATGACCACCTTGGTTAAAACCGACTACGTCCAGACGATGGTGCTCCCCGAGCCGACCAACGTCCGCGTAACCCGAGATACGTTGAGCGTTGATCTCGCCGATGGCCGCACCATCGAGGTGCCCACGGGGTGGTACCCCCGGCTCTTCCACGGCACTCCCGAAGAGTGGGCAAGCTACGAAACCAGCGGCTGCGGCATCCACTGGGCGGACCTGGACGAAGATATCAGCGTCGAAGGCTTACTCCTCGGCCGGAAATCAGGAGAGTCCCAGAAATCACTCAAGCGTTGGCTGGAGCATCGAGCCAAGGGAGAAAAGCCCTGGCTTGAGCCTGATTACAAATCCTGGGACTATCAGTAGCCACCCTTCGCAGACAACCCACTAACCTCACCCGTAAGAAGCGGAAGCCCCGCTGGAAATAGAAAGGCAGATAGCCACCATGGCCAAGAAACAAATGATTTTCGGAGCCGAAGCCCAGGCTGAACTGAAGAAGGGCCTCGCACAACTCGCCGCCGCCGTCAAGGTCACGATGGGCCCGACCGGCCGCAACGTCGTGATGCAGAAGTCCTACGGCGGGCCGTCCGTCACCAAGGACGGCGTCAGCGTCGCCAAAGAAGTCGAACTCGAGAGCCCGTTCCAGAACATGGGCGCGAAGATGGTGGTCGAGGTCGCCAAGAAGACCGCCGACAAGGCCGGCGACGGCACGACCACCGCGACCGTGCTGGCCGAGGCCATCTTCAACGAGGGCCTGCGCCACGTCGCCGCCGGCGCGAACGCGATGGCGCTGCAGCGTGGCATCAACGCCGCCGCCGAGGCCGCCGCCGAAGCCATCCAGGCCATGGCCACCCCCTGCGACAGCAAGGAGGACCTCACCGCCATCGCCACCGTCTCGGCCAACCACGACACCGAGATCGGCAGCCTCATCGCCGAGGCCATCCACAAGGTCGGTAAGGACGGCGTCGTCGAGGTCGAAGAAGGCAAGTCCAGCGAGACCCAGCTCGACTACGTCGAGGGCATGCAGTTCGACAAGGGCTACCTGTCGCCGTACTTCATGACCGACCCCGCGACGCAGGAGTGCGTGCTGGACGCCCCCCTGATCCTCATCCACGAGAAGAAGATCAGCAACCTGCCCGACCTGCTGCCGCTGCTCAACAAGATCGCGATGGCGCAGAAGCCGCTGCTCATCATCGCCGAGGACGTTGAGAACGAGGCGCTCGCCGCCCTTGTGGTCAACCGCCTCCGCGGCGTGCTCAAGGTCGCGGCCGTGAAGGCCCCGGGCTTCGGCGACCGGCGCAAGGCCCTGCTCGGCGACATCGCCACCGTCACCGGCGGCACCTTCATCAGCGAGGACCTCGGCCAGCAGCTCGAAACCCTCGAGATCGACCAGCTCGGCACCGCCAAGCGCGTCACCATCACCAAGGACGACACGACCCTCATCGAGGGGGCCGGCACGAGGGACGACATCAACTCGCGCGTCGAGCAGATCCGCAACCAGATCGAGAAGACCACCAGCGACTACGACCGCGAGAAGCTGCAGGAACGCCTCGCCAAGCTCACCGGCGGCGTCGCCATCGTCCGCGTCGGCGCCATGACCGAGACCGCCATGAAGGAGCGTAAGGACCGCGTCGACGACGCGCTCCACGCCACCAAGGCCGCCGCCCAGGAGGGCTACGTCCCCGGAGGCGGCGTGTCGTTCATCCGCGCCATCGAGGCCGTGAACCGGGCGAAGGCCAAGGCCAAGGGCGACGCCAAGGTCGGCTACGACATCGTCGCCGCCGCCCTCGAAGCGCCCCTCCGCCAGATCGTCGACAACTCCGGCGAGGACGGCCACGTCGTCGTCGAACAGGTCATGCAGTCCTCGGGCAACCAGGGCTACAACGCCGCCACCGGCGAGTACGTCGATATGGTCAAGGCCGGCATCATCGACCCCGCCCTGGTCAGCCGCACCGCCCTGCAAAACGGCGCCTCCGTCGCCGGGCTGATGCTCACGACCAACGTGCTCGTGACCGACCTCGACGAGGACGAAACCCCCGTCGCCGGCGCGGTGTCCTGACCCGCTTCGGCGGCGTAGACTCCGGCCTCCGTTCGCCACATCAAAACCAGCCTTCGCCCAACGGCGGGCTGGTTTTTTTCTCCGCCTCCCCCGAGTCCCCCCCATGGCCGCCACCGAACAACAACCCCCCGCCCCCACCGGCGGCAACGCCGACGCCGCGCCCGACAACGGCGGCGACCAGCGCCTCAGCCTCGAACGCCTCAAGCAATGGGAGTCGCTCGGCTACGGCATGTTCATCCACTTCGGCATGAGCACCTACGACGGCGCGGAGTTTTCCAGCGGCGAATTGCCCGCCTCGGCTTACAATCCCGATCAGCTCGACGTGGACCAGTGGGTGCAGGTCGCGCGGGACGCGGGCATGACCTACGCCGTGCTCACCGCCAAGCACGTCTCGGGCTTCTGCCTCTGGCCGACCGACCACACCGACTACCACGTCGGCAACAGCGGCAACCCCACCGACGTCGTGCAGGCCTTCGTCGACGCGTGCAACCGCCACGGCCTCAAGCCCGGCCTCTACTACTGCTCCTGGGACAACCGCCACCGCTTCGGCTCCGAGACCCCCGGCACCACCCACTGGGACCGGTCGTTCACCACCCGCGAGTACCGAGATTTTCAACTCCGCCAGATGGAGGAACTGCTCACCCGCTACGGCCCGCTCGAGGAGGTGTGGATCGACATCCCAAACCTCCTCGGCCACGACGGCCGCCGCGAGCAGTACGACCAGATCGCCCGGCTCCAGCCCGACGCGGTGGTCATGATGAACGGCGGGCACGGCGACGGCCACGACCTCAGGTACAACAAGGTCTGGCCGACCGACCTGATCACCCTCGAGCGGGGCCACCCGAGCATGCGCGGCTACAAGCCCTGGCGCAACGTCCCCCGCGGCGCCCACCAGACCGCCGCCCGGCCCGGCATCGCCGAGGGCTACGCCGAGGAGCCCCCCGCCCGCTGCTACATCCCCGGCGAGCAGTGCGACACCCTCGGCCAGGAGTGGTTCCACACCGACGACGACCGGCCCCGCAGCGACGAGGACCTGCTCGGCACCCGCCTCATCGCCCGGGCCCGCGGGGTCAACCTCCTGCTCGACGTCGGGCCCGACCGCTCGGGCCTCATCCCCCAGCCGTCCGTCGACGCCCTGCAACGCCTCCGCCGACTCGACGAGAAACTCAGCGCCTGATGTCCACGACCACCCGCGACTATTACGAGGTCCTCTCGGTTGAACGCACCGCCAGCGGCGACGTGATCAAGCGGTCCTACCGCAAGCTGGCGATGAAGCACCACCCCGACCGCAACCCCGGCGACGCGGCCGCGGAGGCGAAGTTCAAGGAGGCGGCCGAGGCGTACGAGGTGCTGTCCGACCCGGACAAGCGGCAGCGCTACGACCGCTTCGGCCACGCCGGGCTGAAGGGCCAGGCCGGCCACGACTTCACCCACATGAATGCCCAGGACATCTTCTCGATGTTCGGCGACATCTTCGGCGGGTCGTTCGCGGGCGGCGGCGGGCGGCGGCGCGGCGGGCCGAGCGCCCCGCAGCGGGGCTACGACCTTGAGACCCAGCACACCATCACGCTCGAGGACGTGTACGGCGGGGTCGAGGCCGACATCGAGTTCACCCGACAGGACCTGTGCGAGACGTGCAAGGGCACCGGCGGCAAGCCCGGCACCGAGCCGTCGACCTGCATCACCTGCGGCGGCGTCGGCCAGGTCCAGCAGGCGGGGCTCGGCGGGATGTTCCGCATGGTCGCGACCTGCCCGAGCTGCCACGGCGCGGGCAAGGTCTACCTCGACAAGTGCCCGACCTGCCGCGGCACCGGCCGCACCGGCAAGAAGCGACGCCTCAGTGTCACCGTGCCCAAGGGCATCCGCGACGGCCAGGCCATCCGCGTCGCCGGCGAGGGCGAGCCCGGGCCCAACGCCGGCCCGCCGGGCGACCTGCACGTCGTCATCCGCGTCGAGGAGCACGAGGTGTTCACCCGCGAGGACGACCACCTCATCCTGCAGATGCCCATCAGCTTTACCCAGGCCGCCCTCGGCGCGGAGGTCAACGTGCCGACGCTCGACGGGGAGAAGCCCCTGACCATCAAGCCCGGCACGCAGCACGGCGAGCTGTTCCGCATCGAGAGCGAGGGCCTGCCCAACCTCCGCGGCGGGCGGCGGGGCGACCTGATCGTGGCCCTGACCCTCGAGGTCCCGACCCGGCTGTCGGAGAAACAGGAGGCCCTGCTCCGCGAATTTGCCGAGAGCGAGGACCGCCGCGTCCTGCCGCACACCAACGGCTTCTGGGACAAGATCAAGACCTACCTCAGCAACTAGCTCCGACGAGTTCGACCATGAGTACCCCCGAACCGACCCCGCAAGCTCCCGCCCATGAGGACCGCGCCGCCGACGTGCCGGAGGACGCCGCGGCCGAGTACGACCTGACCCCCGACGGCGCGGAGCCGACGCCCCCCGGCCACGGGCAGGGCGGCGGCCCGAGCGACGGCGTGCAGCAGCGCTTCGACGCCCTCCAGGCCGAGCGCGACGAGCTGGAACAGAAGCTCCTCCGCACCGCCGCCGACTACCAGAACTACATCCGCCGGGCCAACCAGAACGTCGACGCCGCCCGGCACGAGGGCGTCGCCGGCGTCGCCAAGGCCATAGTCACCGTCCTTGACCACTTCGACCGTGCCCTGCGACTCGACCCCGACACCACGTCGACCGCCGACGTGCTCGGCGGGGTCAAGTCGATCAAGGACGAGTTGCTGCGGGCCATGGACCGCTTCGGCCTCACCCGCGTCGACGTCGAGCCGGGCACGGAGTTTGACCCGAACCTCCACGAAGCGCTCATGCGCCAGCCGTCCGACGTCGCCGAGCCCGGCACCGTCGCCGCCCAGTTCCAGCCGGGCTACCTCCTCAACGATCGCCCGATCCGCCCCGCCCAGGTCAGCGTGGCGGAGTAGCCTCGACGGGAACCGCGGCCGAGCGGTTTCACTTTCCGCTTTCCCCTTTTCGCTCCGGAGCGAAGCGACCATGCCCACCTACGACTACGTCTGCGAGAACTGCGGCCACGCCTTCGAGGAGTTCCAGATGATGTCCGCCAAGCCGCTGCGCAAGTGCCCCGAGTGCGGGAAGCAGAAGCTGCGGCGGCTCATCGGCACCGGGGCCGGCGTCATCTTCAAGGGCGGCGGGTTCTACGAGACCGACTACCGCTCCGACAGCTACCAGAAGGAAGCCAAAGCCGACCAGCCTGCCGACGCGAAGGCCGGCGACGGCAGCTCCGGTGAGGTGAAGCCCGACGCCGGCAAGCCCGGGAAAAGCGACGGCGGCGACGTTCAACCCGCGCCCAAGCCCGCCGCCGCCGAGAAGAAGGAGCCGAAACCCGCGGGCGGCGGGACATCCAAGAAGCCAGCGGGGGGCAGTGGGAGCGCCGCAAACCCTTGATCGGCCTCCCGACAGGCCCCCCAGAGCCGTTCGACTCCCACCGATGGGTGAAGATAAAAAGTTTCCTGCAATTGCATCCGCACCACCGGCGAGTTGCGTTATACTAGAGACAGCCGTAATAGTGCATGGCATCCCCTGTCATCGTGCGGCTACAGCGGTTCCTGTTTCAGGCCCCGTGTTTTAGTGAATCCTTACTAGGAGATTGACTTATGACTTTGGAGAAACGTTTCTCGACCGCCACCCTGCTCGCGGCCGCCGCCGCCCTCACGCTCGGTGGTCATACCGCCAGCGCCGAGTCGATCTTCGCCCTCGAAGACGTCGGCACCTCGCAGCAGCTCTCGGTCTTCGACAGCGCCACCCCGCAGAACGTGACCGGCCGCGTGTCGATCACCGGCGTCAACGCCGGTGAATCGCTGCTTGGCATCGACTTCCGTCCCGCCACCGGCGAGTTGTACGCCCTGTCCAGCGGTGATGCGCTCTACACGATCGACACCACCACCGGCAGCGCCAGCCGCGTCGGCGACGGGTTTACCGATTCGCCCTTCGGCAGTTTCTTCGGGTTTGATTTCAACCCGGCCCTCGATGCGATCCGTATCGTCAGCGCTGCTGATACCAACTTCGTCGCCAACCCCGACAGCGGCGACGCGAACGTGGCCGACACCACCCCGCTGTTCTACGAAGCGGGCGACGTCAACGAAGGGGCCGACCCCAACATCGTTGGCTCGGCGTACACCAACAGCGTCTTCAGCGCTACCCTGCCGGCGACCACTGAGCAGTACGGCATCGACACGGACCTCGACATCCTCACCGAGACCGGCAACAACGCCGGCAACCTCTCGACCGTCGGCTCGCTTGGTGTCGATCTTATCGATATCGGCGAGTTCGACATCTCCGGTGCTACCGGTGTCGCCTACATCGCGGGTATCCCCGTCGGCGAGACCAACTCGGTGCTCTACACCGTGGACCTCGAAACCGGCCTGGCGACCTCGCTCGGCTTCATTGGTGGTGCGGGTGATGGGCAGACCATCGTCGGCATCTCCGTCGGCCCCGGTGGCGCGAACGTGATCCCGACGCCCGCGGCCCTGCCCGCCGGCCTCGCCCTGCTCGGCTTCGCCTTCGGCCGCCGCCGTCGTCGCGAAGACGCCTGATCCCCCTGTAATTTCGGGTTCTCCGAGAACCCGCTGTATACGCCGCCGCCACGGTCACCCCCGTGGCGGCGGTTTTTTTGCGCCTTCTTCCCGCTAAGATATGCGTCAAATTTGTCGCCATAGCCGCGACGCTACGCGTCGCGGATCGCGTTGCGTAGCAACGCGGCTAACGGAGAACAGTTGCGACGTTCGCTCTAGAGCAGACCCAGTTCATGTGTAGCGGGTGCCACACCTTGGCCGCTCGGGGCCAAGGTGTGCGAGCTGCCGCACACCTTGACGCAAAGCCGTCAAGGTGTGGCACCGCCGGACCGGTAGCCGCTACATATGACTTTTGTTCGCTCTAAAATGCTGTTTCACCGCAACCTGCGGGTGCCACACTGCATCCCGAAGGCTTTGCGGAGGGTGCGATGCAACGGCGCCGAGCCACATTACGCTTAGGTCACACCCGCACGCCGCACCCGTCCCAAGCGGCGGGATACAGTGCGGCACCCGTCGACGGGGCTGTGAAGAACCTTTAAAATCGCCCCCTTTCCCGCTACACGAGCATCCCCCGCTCCCGCAGCACCCCCATCAGCCGCTCGACGCATTCGTCGATCGACAGCTCGTGCGTGGCGAGGGTGACGTCGGGGGCGGCGGGGGCTTCATACGGGGCGGCCATGTCGCTGAACGCGGCCATGTTCGAGCCCTGCTCCTTCGCCCGCTCCCGGCAGACCCCCTCCGGGGCGTCGGTGTAGACCTCGATGAAGCGCTCGGTGCCGACGGTACCGCGGGCGGCGTCACGGTCCCCGGCCGAGGGTGAGAGGAACGCGCAGATCGCCAGCACCCCGTGGCGGTTCATCATCTTCGCCACCTCGGCCGCCCGGCGGAGGTTCTCCGCCCGGTCCGCCTGGGCGAAGGTGAGGTCCGACGAGAGGCCCAGCCGCGCGTTGCGCCCGTCGATGACGATGGCGGTGTACCCCTCGTCGAACAGCCGGCGTTCGAGCGCGTAGGCGATGGGCGACTTGCCCGACCCGGTGAGGCCGGTGAGCCACACCGTCGCAGGCCGCTGCTTCAGCCGGGTGGCGCGCTCGTCGGCGGAGATGAGCGAGTCGTGCTGCTGCGCCTCGGTGCCGCGGCTCCTCGCCAGCCGCTCCCGCGCCGCCTGCTCGGCGGTGCTGGACTGGTCGAGGATCATCCCCGCGCCGACGGTGCCGTTGGTCACGCGGTCGATCACGATGAACGACCCGGTCCCGCGGTTCTTCTTGTACGGATCGAAGGCGATAGGCCGGGCGAGTTCGACCACGACGCGGCCGATCTCGTTGAGTTCCAGCCGCTCCGCTTCCTCGTGCTTGTGCAGCGTGTTGACGTCCATGCGGTAGCGGAGCGTCGAGACGAGCCCCGGCGTGGTGCGCGTCGTCTGCTTGATCAGATACTGCTTGCCCGGCTCGAGCGGCGCCTCGGCCATCCACACGATCATCGCCTCGAACGCCTGCCCGACGTGGGGCTGGTTGTTCTTGTGCACGATCATGTCGCCGCGGCTGGCGTCGATCTCGTCCTCGAGCGTCAGCGTCGGGGCCATCGGCGCGTAGGCCTCGTCGAGCTCGCCGTCGTGGGTGACGATGGCCTTGATGCGCGAGGTCTTGCGCGAGGGCAAAACCATGATCTCGTCGCCGGGCCGGACGGTGCCCGAGGCGAGGGTGCCGGCGAAGCCGCGGAAGTCGAGGTTGGGCCGGTTGACGTACTGCACGGGGAAGCGCAGGTCGATGAGGTTGCGGTCGCTGGCGATGTGCACGTTCTCGAGGATGTGCATCAGCGTCCCGCCGGTGTACCAGGGCGTGTGCTCGCTGGGGTTGACCACGTTGTCCCCGTCGAGGGCGGACATCGGCACGAACCGCAGGTCCGGCAGGTCGAGCTTCGCGGCGAACGCGGCGTACCCGTCCCGGATCGCGTTGAACCGCTCTTCGGAGAAGTCGACCAGGTCCATCTTGTTGATGGCGACCACGACGTGGCGGATGCCCAGCAGCGACGCGATGAAGGAGTGTCGCCGGGTCTGGGTCTGCACGCCGTGCCGCGCGTCGATGAGGATGATGGCGAGGTTGGCGGTCGACGCGCCGGTCGCCATGTTGCGGGTGTACTGCTCGTGGCCGGGCGTGTCGGCGATGATGAACTTGCGTTTGGCGGTGGAGAAGTAGCGGTAGGCCACGTCGATGGTGATGCCCTGCTCGCGCTCGGCCTTGAGCCCGTCGGTGAGCAGGGCCGGGTCGAACGCCCCGCCGGTGGTGCCGAAGCGTTTCGAGTCGACCTGCAGCGACGCGAGCTGGTCCTCGTAAACCATCTTCGAGTCGTAGAGCAGCCGCCCAATGAGGGTGGACTTGCCGTCGTCAACGCTCCCGCAGGTCAGCATGCGGAGCATCTCCTTGTGCTCGTGCTGCGCGAGGTAGGCGTGGATGTCGGCGGCGATGAGTTGTTGTTGATCTTGCATCGAGTTGTTAGCTGCTAGAGCCTAGAGCCTAGCAAGCACGTCCTTTATCGTTTCGTGTTCTTGATCATCGCCGTGAGCATCTTCCCTACCTCCTGGCAGAGGTCCCAAGCCTGTAGCGCATCGTCCCGAGATAGCCGCTTGACACGCACCGCCAGCGTCAGTTGAGTCTCCACCTCGGAGAGTGAGCCGCGAGCGTACGACAGATGCTTCAGGAAGTCCCCGGTGTGGCTGCGGCTATGACCTTCAGCGATATTGGAAGCGATCGAGACCGCCGCCCGCTGCAATTGCGAGCAGAGCCCATACCGCTCAGTGTCGGGCATCAGGTCGGTCAGCCTATAAATCTCTTCGGCTAACTGCATCGACCTCTCCCATACCTTAAGGCTCCGATAGCCCTTGCCGTCCATGATCGCACCTCTTGCTAGGCCCTAGGCTCTAGCGGCTAGCCCCTAGTAATACCCCTGCCGCTTCTTCTCCTCCATCCCCGCGCCGGGGTCCTTGTCGACGGACCGGCCTTCGCGTTCGCTGCGGGTGGCAAGGAGCATCTCCTGGATGATCTCGGGCAGCGTGTCGGCCTTGCTGCGGGTCGCCCCGGAGAGGGGGTAGTCGCCGAGGGTGCGGAAGCGGACCCACTCCTTGACCGCGGTCTTGCGGAGGTCGGCGGGCATCCGGTCGTCGTCCACCGCGATGAGCTGGCCGTCGAACTCGACCACCTCGCGCTCCTCGGCGAAGTAGGCGGGCACGAGGCGGATGCCCTCGAGGTGGATGTATTGCCACACGTCGAGCTCGGTCCAGTTGCTGAGCGGGAAGGCGCGGATCTGCTCGCCTTTTTGCACCTGGCCGTTGTAGAGGTTCCACAGCTCGGGGCGCTGGTTCTTGGGGTCCCACTGGTGGTTCTTGTCGCGGAAGGAGTAGACGCGTTCCTTGGCGCGGGACTTCTCCTCGTCGCGGCGGCCGCCGCCGAACGCGGCGTCGAAGTGGTACTTGTCGAGCGCTTGTTTCAGCGCGCCGAGGTTCATCACTTCGGTGAAGGTCTTGCTGCCGTCGCGGAACGGGTCGACGCCGCGCCGTTGGCCCTCTTGGTTGATGTAGACGAGGCATTCCATGCCGAGCTCGCCGACGATGTACTCGTCGCGGAAGGTGTACATCGACTGGAAGTTCCAGGTCGTGTCGATCTGCAGCAGGGGGAAGGGCGGCTTCGCGGGGTAAAACGCCTTGAGCGCGAGGTGCAGCATGACGCACGAGTCCTTGCCGATGGAGAACAGCATGACCGGGTTGTCGAACTCGGCGGCGACCTCACGGATGATGTGGATCGACTCGGCCTCGAGCTGCTTGAGGTGGGTGAGCGGTTGGGGGGGCACGGGCCGACCCTTTATGACGGGGGGTTGCGGGGGATAGCGAGACCTGATCGGGGGCGTCACGATAGCGGCGCGCGCGGGACGGAGCCAGCGGGGGGTAGCCGCTGTATCGGTCGGCGGGTCGGGGTGGCTTCGATAGAGCGACTAGCGTAGATTCTGGCAGTGGCACAGGCGTCTCGCCTGTGTTCGCCGAAGGCGAAGGGCCGAGCTGAGAGCGTCATCTTCGGCCTGCCGGCCGAACACAGGCGAGACGCCTGTGCCACTATTGATGCAAACCGCGATAGCGTGCGGCGGCGGGCGGCCCCGGGGGGCACGAAGTTTGCGGTGCGGGTGCCGCGGCTCTACCATCCGCCCGCCCCGCCGCGGGTGCCGCTGTGCTGATCGACCCGCTGAGATGGAGCCCGCCGATGGCCTCGCCCGACGACCGCCGCTATCTCGACACGCACGAATGGCACAAGGCCCAGGGCGACGTCGTCGAGATCGGCGTGAGCCAGTTCGCGGTGGACGAGCTGACGGACGTGACCTTCGTCGAGGTGGCCGTGAGCGAGGGGCGGATCGCCGCGGGCGAGGCGTTCGGCGAGATCGAGTCGGTCAAGGCCACCAGCGACCTGATCTGCGGGATCGACGGCGAGGTGGTCGAGGTCAACCGCGACGTCATCGACAACCCGGCGAGCATCAACGACGACGCGTACGGCGCGTGGCTGATCCGCGTCAAACCCGACGACGCGGGGCAGGTCGAGGCGCTGAAGTCGGCGGCGGACTACGACGCGGGCCAGGGGTGAGGCCGGACGTCGGTCCAACGGCGAGCCCCCCCGCGCGGCGGATCAACCGGTGAGCAAGCGCAGCAACAAGCCCCCGCGGGTCGACAAGGAGCTCGAAGAGTTCCGCTCGCTCATGGAGCCGCCCGGCACGTTCGAGGACGGCTTCAGCTGGGCGGCGTTCTTCGGGGCGCTGTTCGTCGCGCTGCTCATGGTCCCGGGGTCGATCTACATGACCTTGATGGCCGGGGCGTCCATCGGGCCGGCGGCCCAGTGGGTGACGCTGATCCTGTTCATCGAGGTCGCGCGGCGGGCGAATCAGCAGCTCCGCAACGCCGAGATCTTCACGCTGTTCTACCTCAGCGGCGCGATCATGGTCACCGCGTCGCAGCTGCAGGGCGGGTTCCACGGCGGGCTCGGGGCGCTGTGGAGCCAGTTCTTCGTGCAGTCCGAGGCGGCCGAGGCGCAGGGCATCGCCGACAAGATCCCGTCGTGGGTCGCTCCGACCGACCCGGCCGTGCTCGGGCAGCGCAGCCTGTTCATGTGGGAGTGGGCCGGGCCGATCGCGCTGATCGCGTTCACCATGATCATCGGCCGCATCGACAACATGGTGCTGTCCTACGGCCTGTTCCGCCTCACCAGCGACATCGAGAAACTCCCCTTTCCCATGGCCCCGGTCGGGGCGCAGGGCATCCTCGCGCTGTCGGAGGAGCAGGCGGAAGAGTCGGCCCGCCGCACCGGCCGCGCCGTCGACGACGACCCCGAGCCGGAGTTGCACCCCGACCCCGGGCGGCGCGGCGCTTCCGGGGCGGGGGGCAACTGGCGGTGGCGCGTGTTCTCCATCGGCGCGGTGATGGGCCTGGCCTTCGGGGCGGTGTACCTCGGCCTGCCCACCGTCACGGCCGCGATCCTCGGCCGGCCTATCGAGATCATCAAGCTCCCCTTCGTCGATTTCACGCAGGAAACCAGCGCCTACCTCCCCGCCGTCGCCACCGGGATCGAGCTGAACCTCGGGCAGCTGCTCATCGGCATGGTCCTGCCGTTCTGGGCCATGGTCGGCACGTTCGTCGGCCTTATGGTCACGGTCGTCGCCAACCCGATCCTCTACGACGTGGGCATCCTGTCGTCGTGGTCCGAGGGCGACGCGATGCAGGCGACGGTGTACAAGAACCAGGTCGACTTTTACCTGAGCTTCTCGCTGGGCGTCGCGGCCGCCATCGCCATCGCCGGGTTCGTGTCCGTGGGTAAGGCGTACGCCGCCGCGCGCCGCCACGTGCGGGAGGAACGTGAAGCGGGGCATGTGGACTCGGTGAACCGAGAGCTCGACATCCCCGAGGGCCGCGGCGACATCCGCCCGTCGATCATCATCGCGGTCTACCTCGTCTCGACGGCGCTGTACATCGGCGTGTCGTGCTGGCTGCTGTACATCACCGACGGCCGCGTGCCGCTGTCGCTGCTCGTGGTGATGCTGTTCTACGCGCTGTTCTACACCCCCATCGTCAGCTACGTCACCGCCCGGCTCGAGGGCATCGCGGGCGAGGTGATCAACATTCCGTTCGTCAAGGAAGCGTCCTTCATCCTCTCGGGCTATTCCGGGGTGGCGGTGTGGTTCCTCCCCGTGCCGCTGCACAACTACGGCTCGATGACCGTGTTCTACCGGCAGTGCGAGCTGACCGGGACGAAGTTCAAGTCGATATGGAAGAGTGAGGTGTTGCTCACGCCGATCATCCTCGTCGGGTCGCTGCTGTTCGCGCACTTCATCTGGCGGCTGGGCGCGATCCCGGGGCCGCAGTACCCCTTCGCGCAGGAGTGGTGGGAGGTCGCGGCCGAGGGGCAGGCGCTGATCTTCTCGTCGACACTGTCGGGCTTCACCGAGTTTGAGCAAGCGCTGAACTGGCAGTACATCGCCGCGGGCACCGGGATCGGGGCGGTGGCGTTCGCGGGGCTGTCGTGGCTGGGGGCGCCGGTGTTCCTCACCTACGGCATCGTTCGTGGGCTGAACCAGACGCTGCCGTACGCGGTCATCCCGCAGTTCGTCGGGGCGCTGATCGGGCGGTACTACTTCCAGAAGCGGATGGGGCTGATGTGGCGGCAGTACATCCCCGTCGTCGCGGCGGGGTTTTCCTGCGGGATGGGCCTCATCGGCACGGTGGGCGTGGGGTTCACGTTCCTGGCCAAGAGCGTGTTTAAGCTGCCGTACTAGGAGTTGGGGGCTCGGGGGTTGGGGGCTTGGGCGGACGATAGAGCCGGGGTGCCGCACTGCAGCCCGCCGCTCCGGGCGGGTGCGGTGTGCGCGTCACCAAGGCTCGACGGTGCCGGTGCACTTCACACCGCACCCTCCGCAAAGCCTCCGGGATGCGGTGTGGCACCCCGGCAGAAAGATGCCTCACATCTAGCCTAACCCGCTGCGGAGGAAGTATTCCATCAGCTCGTGGCCGCGGGTGATGTGCAGGTCTGCGGCGTCGGCGTCGGCTTCGGTGAAGGTGTGGTCACGCACGGCTTTGACATTGTGCCCCGCCATCAGGAACGGCACGGGGGTCGGGTCGTGCTTGCGGGTGTCCACCAGGGTGTAGTGGTCCGGCAGGACCAGCACCCGCCACGGCCCGCCGCCCGCCTCCAGCGCCTTGAAGATCGGCCCAACGACGTGCCGGTCAATCGCCTCAATGGCGGCGACCTTGGTCGCGGCGTCGCCGGCGTGGGACGCCTCGTCGGGGGCCTCGACGTGGACGCACACCAGGTCGTACTGCGCCAGCGCCCGCACCGCATAGTCGCCGGTCGTGGCGTAGTCGTTGTCGTGGTACGAGGTCTGCCCGGGCACGTCGAGGCGGTCCCAGCCGATGAACGCGGCGATGCCGGCGAGCAGGTCGACGGCGGTAATCATCGCCCCCTTCAGCCCGAAGCGGCTCTCGAAGCTCGGCATCGGGCGGCGGCAGCCCTGGCCCCAGGGCCAGAGGTGCGTCGCCTGGGCCTCGTTCATCTCGCGGCGGGTGAGGTTGATCTCGTGACCGTCGAGGAACGCCGCCGACGCATCGATGAGGTCGCGCAGGGGCTTGGCCATGAGGCCGCCGTGCGGGAGGTGCTTGCGGATCGGCTCGCCGGGGATGTCGTGCGGCGGGACGGTGGCGACCTCGTCCCAGTCGTGGCCTTCGTCGGCCCGCCCCGCGTCGTCCACCATGAGGTTGCGGTACGACACGCCGGGGTAGAACGTCACCGGCGGGAAGTCCGGCGGCACACCCCGGGCCGCGAACTCGGCGAGCAGTCGCTCGCCCTCGGCCGAGGATATATGACCGGCCGAGTGGTCCTGCATCACGCCGTCGACGACGGTCACCAGGTTGACGCGGAACACCCAGTCCGCCGGGTCGAGGTCGATGCCCAGCGCCGCGGCTTCGAGCGGGGCGCGGCCGTCGTGGTACACCGTCGGGTCGTAGCCGAGCAGCGACATGCTGCACACGTCGCTGCCGCAGGGCTTGCCCCTGGGCGTGGTGGCGACGGTGCCCAGGCGGCCCGCCGCGGCGAGGCGGTCGAGGTGCGGCGTGTCCGCCGCGGCGAGCGGGGTCGTGCCGCCGAGCATCTCGAGCGGCCGATCCGCGGCCCCGTCGGGGATGATGAGGACGTATCGCATGGGGGTTGGGGGCTTAGGACTTGGGGGCTTGGGACAAGCCGCCCGGGTGCGGATTCGGCTTTTACCGCCTCAGCCACACGAAGCTAGAAGCATAGCTTCCGCGAGGTCGCGGCACGGCCCACGCCCGAAGCCCCACATCCACAACCCAAGCCCCCAACTCCCAAGCCCCCAACCCCTATAACCGCACCGGCACGCCCTCGGCTTTCCACTTCTCCAGCAGCAGCCGCATCTCGTCGACGGCGGCGTTGACGCGGGTCGCCGCGTCGTTGAGGTTGTCGTAGAGCTGCGGGTCGTTCACGAGCTTGCCGACGGTGCCCTGCGAGTCGTTGACGCTGGTGGCGAAGGTGCCGAGCTGGTCGAGCACGGCGGACAGGTCGCTGGCGAGGCGGCCGTAGCGCGTGCGGAGCTCGCTGATGGTCTTGCCCGCCTCGTCGGTGAGCATCCGGGCGTTGCTGGCGGTGGTGGTGACGTCCTCGCGGAGCTGCGGGTCGTTGAGCAGGGCGTTGAAGCTGTCGAGGGTCGTGCGGAACTGGGTCATCCGCAGGTCCATGCGGGCGAGGACGGTGGAGAGGTTGCCCTTCTGCGTGCCGGCTTCGACGGCTTCGAGGTCGCGCTGCTCGGTGATGGCGGTGATGTTCGTCGCGACGCCGCGCCAATCGGCGGTGAGGGCGCTGACCTGGCCGGCGAGTTTCTCGAGCTCGCCGAACGCGCCGGCGAGGTCGCCGCGGCTGGCCTGAACGGTTTCGTTGCCGTCGGTGGCGAGGAAGTCGCCGTTGGGCAGGCTCCCGTCGACGACGAAGCGGATCTTCGGGCTGCCGCCGAGCAGCGGCGCGGTGATGACGGCGCGGGCGCTGCTGGGGATCTGCACGTCCTCGCGGATGCGGGCCTCGGCGACGACGCCCGTGCCGTAAGGCTTCTTAAACTCGACGCTCTCGACCGACCCGATGTCGATGCCCGCCAGCTCCACGCGGCTGCCGGGGTTGAGGCTCGCCGCATCGTCGAGCTCGACGCGGACCATGTACCCCTCCTGCAGGAAGCGGGGCACGTACCCGAAGAGCAGCAGGAGGAACACGAGCCCGATCACGCCCGCAAGCGTGACGGTGCCGACGGTGATGTTGCGGACGCGGTCATCCATGGGGGTGCTCTTTCCTGCCGGGAGGGGACGTGCGGCACGGGGTTGCCGCGGCTAGCGGGCCGGGGCGGCCTCCGCGGGTTGATCGGTCATGTCGGGTGCGGCGTCGTCACCGCCGCCTGAACCGTCGCCATCGGCCGTATCGGCCGAGGCGGCTGCGCCTTGCTTTTGCTCCTCGAAGCCCGAGCGGATGCGCTCGAGGTCCTCCTGGTCCGCCTGGCCGTGGATGAACCGCTGGACCAGCTCGCTGGGGCTGTCGCGGAAGATCTGCGGGTCCGCGTCGCAGGCGACCTGCCCGTCGTAGAGCAGCACCATCCGGTCGGCGACCTTGTTGGCGCTGTTCATGTCGTGCGTCACGACGATCGAGGTGATGCCGAGCTGATCGGTCAGGGCGATGATGAGTTCGTTGATGACGTCCGAGCGGATCGGGTCGAGGCCGGTGGTCGGCTCGTCGTAGAGTACGAGCTCGGGTTCGAGGGCGATGGCGCGGGCGAGGGCGACGCGCTTGCGTTGCCCGCCGGACATCTCGCCGGGCATCTTGCCCTGGGTCTTGGCGAGGCCGACCATTTTGAGGAGGCGGTCGACGGCCTCGTCGCGTTCGTCGGGGGTCTTGTCGGTGTGCTGGACGAGGGGGAAGGCGACGTTCTCGCCGACGGTCATGGAGTCGAAGAGGGCGCCCATCTGAAAGAGGAAGCCGACCTTTTGGCGGAGGTCGACAAGTTGTCGCTCGTCGAGCTGGTCGACGCGGGTGTGGTTGAAGTAGACCTCGCCGGAGTCGGGCTGGAGGAGGCCGACGATGTGCTTGAGCATGACGCTCTTGCCGGTGCCGGAGGGCCCGAGGATGACGGTGGTCTCGCCCTTTTTAAAGTCGAGGTCGAGGCCGTTGAGGACGGTGAGGGGGCCGAAGCGTTTGTGGACTTTTTTGAGCCGGACGATCGGCGGGTTGTCCTCGTAGCGGACGTGCTCGCGGCGGGGCCCGGCGGCGGGGAGGTCGGGCCCGGGGCGGTGGCGGTTCGGGCTGTAGTAGGCGTTAGGCAAAGCGGTGGGGCGGTGGCAGACGACGCGGTGGGTCGTCAAGGTTATGGGCATCGTATGCACCGCAGGACGGCGGCCGGGGGAGGGGCACGCGGCGGCCCGCGTCTCAATCCGCGGCGAAGAACTCGCGGACGGCGGCGACGACCTCGTCCTGCTCCTCGCGGGTCATCTCGGGGAAGATCGGCAAGGCGAGCAGTTCTTCTGAAGCCTGCTCCGCGACCGGGAGGCTGCCGCGGGCGTAATCAAGCCCGGCGAAGCACGGCTGCAGGTGCAGCGGACGGGGGTAGTACACCCGGCTCTCGATGCCGCACGCCTGGAGGTGCAGCCGCAGCGGCTCGCGGCCCTCGCTGCGGACGCGGATGACGTACTGGTTGAACACGTGCTCGCGGTGCTCGGCCTCGAACGGCGCGGTGAGGGGGAGCTGTTCGAGCAGCTTGTGGTACCGCCGCGCCAGCCCCCGCCGCCGCTCGGTCCACTCCGCGAGGTGCGGCAGCTTGACGTTCAGCAGCGCCGCCTGCAGCCCGTCGAGGCGGAAGGCCCCGCCGAGCTGGCGCACGGTGAAGCCCGGCTCGATGCCGTGCACCCGCATCGAGCGGAGGCGGTGGTCCAGCCCCGCGTCGGAGGTGAGGCAGGCCCCCGCGTCGCCGAGGGCGGCAAGGTTCTTGGTGGGGTAAAACGACAGCGTGGCGATGTCGCCGAAGCTCCCGACGGGTCGGCCCTCGAAGCGGGCGTCGATCGCCATGTCCGCGTCCTCGATCACCTTGAGCCCGTGCTCGTGGGCGATGTCGAGGATCAGTTGCATGTTGCAGGGCAGGCCGAACAGGTGCGTGGGCAGCAGAACGCGGGTGCGGTCGGTGATCGCGCCGCGGACGCTGTCGGGGTCGAGGTTATAGGTCCTGGGGTTGATGTCGGCGAAGACGGGGGTGGCGCCGACGCGTCGGATCGATTCGGGGATGTGGAGGTAGGCGAGGGGGCTGGTGATGACCTCGTCGCCCTCGCCGATGTTGAGGGCCATGAGGGCGAGGAGGACCGCGTCGTTGCCGCTGGAGACGCCGACGGCGTGGTCGACGCCGCAGCGTTCGGCGAGGGCCTGCTCGAAGCGTCGGACGTGGGGCCCGAGGACGAGTTGGCCGGTGGAAGCGACGTCCTGAAACGCCTCGATCAGGGGCAGCATGAGCGAGGCGTGCTGCCGGGTAACGTCGGTGAGGGGGACGGGCATGGCGGTCTTCCGTGGTACGCGATGAGCCGATGGAGGATAGACGCGGGGGGAGGGGGGCGAAAGCGGGGCGGTAGGGCCTGGTGTTCGCTGCCGCGGGAGGTGGTAGATGAGACGCCGCTTCGGCACGCCGGGCAGAGGTCGCGGCAGGGCCAGCCATGGCTTACGGAGAGGCGGCATGGGAGTAGGATTGGTTCATGACCACGCGTTGCCCCGAGTGCGGCCGAGAGTACCTGGTGAAGCCCGAGGTGGCGGGGCGGTCGGTGCGGTGCAAGTGCGGCGGTCGGTTCACGGTGCCGGCGGCGGGGCGTGAGCCAGACGTGTACGAGTTGGACCTGCCGGGGGAAGACGGGGCGGTGAGTGCGGGGGAGACGGCGGCGTTGCGGCCGGCGGCGCGGGCGGCGGTGGCGGCGGTCGAGGGGCGCTGCCCAAGTTGCAACCTGCCGCTGCGGCAGGGGGCGGTGCTGTGCTTGAACTGCGGGTTCGACCTCAACCGTGGCGAAGCGATCCGGCCGGTGATCGGCCCCGCCGAGGAAGGCGATGATGCTCCCGCGATCGGCGACGGGTCGGGCAACATCGGGGCCGACCGCTGGGCCAACGTCGCCACCCGGACGCGGCTGCAGGAGGACCTGCAACGCGACATGGAACGGACCCACCGCCGGCAGGAGCGGACGCTGCCGCTGGTGTTCCTGAGCGTCGGCGTGTTGATCGCGCTGCTCAACGCCGCCGTCCTCGCGCCGCAGACGCCGATGTCGCTGGGCCTGAGTGAGACGATGAGCCGGCCGGCGATCATCGGATGGACGCTGCTGATCAGCGCCGTCTTCTTCATGCTGCAACTGCCCTGCCTCTTCGTCGGGATCGTGATTGTCTCGAAGCTGTTCGGCTCGGCGTTCGGGACGCTGACGTCGGTCGTGTGGAAGCTCACCGCCCTCGCCCTGCTCGGCGGGGGGTTCCACACGGCCCTGGGCCTCGCGCTGGACATCCTGCTCTACGGCTTCGGGTTCCTCGGCTGGATGTTCAAGGCCGCCGTCTCCGTCACCGTGTTCTACCTCGTGGCGAAACAGTTGTTTGACGACCTTGAACCCAACGAGACCGCGGCATTGTGGGCCGCGATGATCATGCTGCCGGTGGCGATACTCGTGGGGGCGTACCTGCTGTTGAACCACTGAAGCCGCCCCGACGGCGGGAGCCGCTGCCAAGGCTGTCGGCTTGGTGATCGCAGCCCCCGACCGACGTTACGCCCGCACCTGGGCCACGTCGTACCGCCGCACGTTCGCGTCCCGCGTGATCAGCACGAGGTCTTCCGCCAACGCCTGGGCGATCATCAGCCGGTCGAAGGGGTCCCTGTGATGCAAAGGGAGCCGAGCCACGGCCAGGCCGTGCTCCAGCGTGATCGGCAGCACCTGCAGCCGATCTTCCGCAAGCACCTCAAGCATGTTATCGGGTGTCTCGAGCAGCCCGATAGACTTCTTGATCCCGATCTCCCAGCCAACCGCCGCACTGACGTAGATGGCCGTTGCGGGATCGCTGATCAAGTCGCGAGCCTTGGAAGATAACTTCGCCCGATCCTCGAGCCACCAGATGACGACGTGCGTATCCAGCAGGTACCCCGTCAAGGATCGAGACCCTCAAAAGCCCGCATGATGTCAGGCGGGAGCGGAGCGTCGAAGTCTTCAGACATCCTGACCTGCCCACGCCATTGGCCGCCCCGGCGGGGTTTCAAGACGGGCGGCGTGCAAGCGGTCAGCCGCGCCACCGGCTTGCCCTCCTTCTCGATCACGATGTCCTCCCCGGCCGCGGCACGGTCGAGCAGGGCGTTGAACTGGGCTTCGGCTTCGTGGGCGGTGACGGTGCTCATGACAGGTTCAAGCTCAGACGGGCGCGGCGGTAACCTTGCATGATAGGAAGAGACGCCGACGCCCGCGGCGTGAACTATCAAACGTCACACCGCGTTCTCGGCGTCGAAGGTGTTGACCTGATCGATCATGGCGCGCAGCCGGCCGTAGCCGTGCTTGGTGTGGTGGAAGGCGAGGCGGGGGAGGTTGAGGTGTTGCGACTCGCCCTTGAGCGGGCCCCGCTGCTCAATGCTGCCCGAGGCGACGAGGTCCGCGTACTCGGCGTTGATCGCGTCGACCTGATGCTGGGTCAACGGGCGGTTCATGCGGAGGACCAGGTGGTCGCGGACGAACCGCTGCGAGTGATAGTTTCTATAGAAGTTCAGGACGTGACGGGCGGCAACGTCGGCGTCGTCGGTGACGAAGTAGAGGTTCTTGTCGGCGGGGCTGATCCAGCCTTTCTCGAGCAGCGACTTGGTGACATAGTTGTCCCAGTGCTTCCAGTAGTCGCCGCCGGGTGGGTCGACCAGGACGATCGGCACGAGCGGCGCCTTGCCGGTCTGGATGAGGGTGAGAGCCTCGAAGCCTTCGTCCTGCGTGCCGAACCCGCCGGGGAACAAGGCGATGGCGGCCGATTCCCACATGAACATGAGCTTGCGGGTGAAGAAGTAGCGAAAGGTGATGAGCTTCGGGTCGCCGAGGATGAAGTCGTTGGCGTTGGTCTCGAAGGGCAGGCGGATGGCGACGCCGAAGGACGCCTCCTTGCCGGCCCCGCCGTGGCCGGCCCGCATGATGCCGTCGCCCGCGCCGGTGATGACCATCCAACCCGCCTCGGCCATGACCCGGCTGAAGGCGACCGCGGCGACGTAGTCGGGGTGGTCCTCGGGCGTCCGGGCGCTGCCGAAGATGCTGATCTTCGGCGTCGTGCGGTACGGCCGAAAGACCTTCAGCGCGTAGCGAAGCTCCTTCACGGCGCGGGAGATGAGCTTCACCTCGCCGGTGTCCGACCCGTCGCGCACGAGCTTCAGCGCGGTGTGGATGATCTCGCGGATGTTCTTCGAGCGGTAGTGCGACGGGTCGGCCCCCGCATCGGCGATGAGCGCGTCCATCGCGGCGATCATCTCCTGATCCGCCGGCCCCGGCGGGGCGAGCGGCACGTCGGGCGCCGTTTCGGCGGGCTGCGCAGAAGGGGGGATGGGTTCGTTCATGGGGCGGGTTTTACTCGATGAGGGTAACGGGTGCGTGGTATCATCAACACCCGTTAACCGTTATGACGATCAGACCGGAGCGACCAGATGGAAACGCTGCACCTAGAAGCTCACGTCGAAGCTGGCGGTCGTTTGATCCTCGAGCTGCCGGCCGACTTTCACGAAATCGATATCGATATCGAAATCAAGAAGCAGCCGCTTTGGAAGTCGCTCTCTGAGGAAGAGTACCGGCGCCGGCTCCGTGAGCTAATCGGTTCGATTGATGATCCAACGTTTGTAGAACCGGAAGACTGTCCGTTGGACCCGATCGAGCCGTGGGATTGAACCGTTATCTGCTCGATACCAACGTCTGGATCGAGCTGCTGCGGCGGCGGCAGAACCTTGTCGTCCTGGAGCGGCTGGAAGGGTTCCCGCCGGAGAGTATTGCCACGAGCGCCGTGGTTAAGGGTGAACTCGTTGCGGGTGCGTTGAAGAGCGGCACTCCTCAACTAAGCCTTGAAAAGGTTGAGTCCCTCCTGCGGCTGCACACCATACTCCCCTTCGACGAAGCGGCGGCGGGCTTCTACGGGTCCAGCCGCGCTGACCTCGAACGCCGCGGCATTATGGTCGGCCACAACGACCTCTTGATCGCCGCTACGGCCCTCCGCCACGACCTCACCCTCGTCACCCACAACGTCCGCGAGTTCAGCCGCGTGCCGGGCCTCCGCATCGAGGACTGGCAGGGGCCGACCGCCGCCGATCCGCTAGCATGAGACGACACGCCGCCACCGGAACCGTCCGCCATGCCGATGCCCAACCGTTACATGCAGATCCCCCCCGGGCCCGACCCCGAGCGGCTGCCGGGGATCATCAACATGATCGTCGAGATCCCGCGCGGCCGACGGTCCAAGTTCGAGGTCGACAAGGAGCACGGGCTGATCAAACTTGACCGCTACCTCTACGCCTCGGCGATGTACCCCGGCGACTACGGGTTCTGCCCCCGCACCCTGGCGGAGGACGGCGACCCGCTGGACGTGCTGGTCATGGTGAACGAGCCGACGTTTTCCGGCTGCCTGATCGAGTGCCGGCCGCTGGGCCTGTTCAAGATGACCGACCGGGGCGAGAACGACTTCAAGGTCCTGGCGGTCCCGAACACCGACCCGATCTTCGCGGAGCACAAGAACCTTTGGCGGGTGCCGAGCCACTACCTGCGCGAGGTCGAGTATTTTTTCGCGACGTACAAGGAACTCGAGGGCGCGAACATGGTGAAAACGCAGGGCTGGCACGACGCGGACGCGGCTCACGACGAGATCATGTCGTGCGTCGAGCGGTACGAGAAGGACCAGAAGCGGCGCGAGAACGACCAGTTCGGCAAGGACGACGGCCCGCGGCGACGGTCGTCGGACGGCGCGTTTACTCAGGACCCGGAGCGTGAGTCGGTGACCCCCGAACCGGTGCCGCGGCCCAAGACGTCGTGACTCCCGCGGGGGCGGGGCCGCATCGGCCGGGACGCTGATACCGAATTTGATCAGGTTGCCCCGACGGGCTCGGCCACGTCGGCCGGGGTGATCGCGTCGACCGCGACGTTGTCGCCCATCGGGCCGGACAGCTCGCCGCCGTTGATCATGCCCATGTACCGGTGGACGACGGTGTCGGCGTCGCCGTAGGCCTCGACATTACCGCGGTGGAGGAACACGGCCCGGTCGCAGAGGCGCTGGACCATGCCGTGGGCGTGGCTGACGAGGATGATGGTGACGCCGCGGTCGCGGAAGTCGTCGAACCGGGCCTCGCACTTGGCGGAGAACGACGCGTCGCCGACGCTCAGCACCTCGTCGACGAGAAGCACCTCGGGGTCGAGGTGGGCCGCGACGGAGAACCCGAGGCGGGCGATCATGCCCGAGGAGTAGGTGCGGACCTGCTGGTCGATGAACCCGCCGAGCTCGGAGAAGTCGATGATGGCACCGAGGCGTTGGCGGACCTCGCGGCGGGTCATGCCCATGAGGACGCCGCAGAGGGTGATGTTTTCGCGGCCGGTGAGTTCGGGGTGGAACCCCGCCCCGAGCTCGAGAAGCGGGCAGATGCGGCCGCGGGTGGTGACGCGGCCGTGGGTCGGCTCGATGACGCCAGCCATGAGGGCGAGCGCGGTGCTCTTGCCCGACCCGTTGGGCCCGATGACGCCGAAGCACTCGCCGCGCTGGACCTCGAAGCTCACATCGCGGAGCGCGACGAAGTCGCGCGAACGCGGCCGCTTGCCAAAGCGTTTGAGCCGCTCCAGCGTCGCCGCCTTCAGGCCCGCCGGCCCGCCGGCGGTGAGGCGGTAGTGCTTGGTGACGTCCACGAACTCGGCGGCGGGCTCAGACAACCTCGGCAAACCTCCCCTGCAGCGACCGGTACGCCCACCACCCCAGCAACGCGATCCCGCACGACCACGCCGCCGCCGTCCCCAGCATCGGCCACGTCGCCCAACCGTCCAGCAGCACCGACCGCCAGCACACGATCAACGCGCCCACCGGGTTGGCATAGATCACCCAGCCCAGCCCGAGGCTCTGCAGCAGCCCCGGCGGGTACATCACCGGCGACATGAAGAACAACGCCATCAACACCAGCCCGACCAGACGCTCAAGGTCCCGGAAAAACAGGTTCACTGTCGCCATCAACAGCGCCCCGCCGAAGCTCAGCACGAACGTCAGCCCCATCATCGCCGGCAGCCACCACAGCGTTCCGACCTCAAGCCCCTGCCGGAAGATCAGCAGGAACGCGAAGATCACCGGCAGCGAGACGAGGAAATGCACCGCGTCATTGCACACCTGCGCCACGACCAGAAGCGAGCGCGGGAACCGTTGCCGGCGGATCAGGTTTGCCGCCCCGAGGAACGTCCCGGTCCCGCCCTGGACCGAATTGGTCACCCACTGCCACGGGAACAGCCCGGTCACCAGCACGACCATGTACGGCATTGGGCTCGCGTCGTTGAGGCCCGCCACCCGCCCGAAAGCAAAGTAGTACACCAGCATCATCGCCAGCGGGTTCATCACCGACCAGAGGTAGCCGAAGACGGTGCTCTTGTACCGGACCTTTAGCTCTTTGGTCAGCAGGACCCGGACGATGTCGGCCCGATGTTCGAGCCGCGTCCACCACCCGCCGTCGCCGCGGGTGAGCGTCCCCGCCGAGGTGTTGATCACTTGCTCCATACGGCGATCGTACCGAGTGGTGACGCTATAACCCTCGCCGCCAGCCGCAGCGGGCCGCTCGAACTTCGGGTCGCTTTACGCACCGGCGGGATCAGGATCGGGTCCGACGGCCGGGCCTACCACGCGAAGTGGGCGAACGCTTTGTTCGCGTCGGCCATCCGGTGCGTCTGGTCGCGGGTCGAGACGGCGCGGCCCTCGTTACGTGAGGCCTCCATCAACTCCCGGCCGAGCCGCATGTGCATCGGCTTGCCCTTCTCCGACCGGGCGGCGTTGATGATCCACCGGAAAGCGAGGCTCTGCTTACGCTTGGGCTTAACCTGCATCGGCACCTGGTAGTTCGCCCCGCCGACCCGCTTGGAACGCACCTCGACGTTCGGCCGCACGTTGTCGATGGCGCGGTGGAAGATGTCGATGGACGTCACCCCCTCCTCGTCGATCCGCTTCTCAATCTCATCGAGGGCCATGTAGACCACCCGCTGGGCGCGGCTCTTCTTGCCGTCCTTCATGATGCAGTTGATGAACCGCGCCAGCGTCTTGTCGTTGAAGCGCGGGTCGGGCTTGAGCTGTTCTTCCGAGGCGGTGAATCCACGTCCCATGTCGAGGGCACTCCTGAGTGAGCCGCTTGCCGTTGGCCGTTCGCCGTTAGGCGCAAGCCCCGGTCGTTCACCCCGGGCCAACGTGACCCGGAATTACTGCGACAAAAATCGATAATCAAACTTTTTTGAAGTATCGGGAAAGCCAGCAACTGGCGGCCAGCGGCTGCATCAGGCTTTCGGCTTCTTCACCCCGTACTTGCTCCGCCCCCGCTTCCGGCCATCGACGCCGAGGGTGTCAAGCGCGCCGCGGACGATGTGGTATCGCACACCGGGCAGGTCGCGGACCCGGCCGCCGCGGACCAGGACGATGCTGTGTTCCTGAAGGTTGTGGCCCTCACCGCCGATGTAGGCCGTCACCTCGTTGCCGTTGGACAGGCGAACGCGGGCGACTTTCCGCAGCGCGGAGTTGGGCTTCTTGGGGGTCACGGTCTTGACCTGCAGGCACACGCCGCGCCGCTGCGGGCTCTGGTCGAGGTCTTTGACCTTCGACTTGGCGTGCGGGGTCTGGCGGGGGTTGCGGACCAGTTGGTTGATCGTCGGCATGGCGTTGGTTGCGGGTTCGGGGGGATCGAGCCGGGGACTATAGCACACCCGCGCCCGCCGAAGCAAGCGGCCGCACCGGCCCGATCCGGTCGAGCGAGCTCACCCGCCCGGGCGTACCCGCACGGGGGTCCCCCCCGGCGGCGGGGCGGTGGGCACCGGCAAGGCCGCCTCGATCCGTGCCAACGCTCCCGCTCCGCCCTCGACGACCGCCTCGACCGTCTGCACGCGGCCGGTGGTCTCGGCGTCGTCGAACGTCGGCCACCGCACCCGCACCACGTCCCCCGCCCCCGGCGCGTCACCCTCCACGAACGCCACGGTCAACGTGCCCGACGCGGTCGGCCGGTACGACGCCACCGCTTCGCCCGGCCCCACCCGCGCGGCCTTCTGCACCGTCACCCGCACCCACCCCGCGGCGCCGGGCGCCTGCACCTTAACCACATCGCTCAGCGCGTTGAGCCGGCTCGCGTCCGCCCGCGCCGTGTCCAGGTCCCGCCGCGCCTCGGCCATGAGCGCCGCGTCCCGCCGCTCCTCCATCGCGTGCCGCTCAGCGAGCTGACCCAGCCGCACGTCCGCCGCCCGCAGGTTGCGTCCGAGCCCCTCGCCGTGCGCCGGAAGGCCCTGGTTCACCCGCCGCTCGTGGCGGTGGCCCTCGATGTCGGTCTTGGCCTGCAGGATCGACCACGCCTCACGCAGCAGCCTCGCCTCGCGCGTCGGGGCCGAGTCGGCGTCGTCGGGGTCCGCCCGCCGCCGCTCCTCGGGCAGCGCCGCGTACTCCTGTTCCAAGCGGTCCGCCCCGAGCGCCAGCTCACGCACCGCCAGCTCCGACTCGCGGTACGCATCGGACCGCCCGCCCCGTTCCCACGCGTCCACCGCCGCCTGAGCGTCGGCCCGGTCCGCCTCGATCCGCTGACGCTCGACCCACCGCAGCTGCGCGGCGTGCTGGGTCTTGGTCTCCACCGAGACGAGCCCGTCCTGCGCCGCACGCGTCGCCGTCCGCGCCTCGGCCCGCGCCGCCGCCAGCCCCACCCGACGCAGCGTGGCGACCGTCTCACCCGCGTCGACCCACCGAAAGCCGTCGCCCTGCCGCGACTCCACCACCGCCGGCAGCCCGGCACCCGCGTCGTCGTAAACCAGCACCACCACCGCCGGCGGCTCGAACACGCCGAGCGCCCCGCGCGCCGGCTCGACCGACGCCGACGGCGCGGCGCAGCCGCCGAGCAGCGCCCATAACAGGATGCCAAGCCCCGGCAACACGTGTCTCACCCCCCACCCCCGCGGCTCCCCGCCACCGCCGCGCCCACCGCCACCCGCAGCCCGTCGTACGCCGGCTCCACACCCGCCGGAAGCATCGCCAGCAGCGCCCCGTGCGACACGTCGTGGGCGATGTGCGTCAGGTACGTCCGCCCCGGCCGCACCCGCTCGGCCACCTCCACCGCCTGGTCCACCGTCAGGTGCGTTGGGTGGTGACGCGGCCGCAGCCCGTCGATCACCAGCACGTCCAAGCCCTCCAGCAGCGGGTACGTCTCCGGCGGGATCGTCGAGACGTCGGTGCAGTAGGCAAACGCCGCATCGCCGTGGTCGACACGGTACCCCAGGATCGGCAGCCGCCCGTGCATCAGCCGCAGCGGCGTCCACCGCGCCCCGTGGAGGTCAAACGCCGCCCCCGCCTCCACCGGCGTCGCGATGAGCTGGGCGACCCACGACTGATTCACGTTCTTGTGCGGCTCGAAGATGTACCCGAACGTCCGGCCGAGCTCGTCCAGCACCGGCCGCTCGGCGTAGATGTCGATTGGCGTCTTCATCACCGCGTTGAACCGCCGCAAGTCGTCGAGGCCGAAGATGTGATCCGCGTGGGAGTGGGTGAACAGCAGCGCGTCGAGCCGGCTGAGCCGCTCGCGGAGGCACTGCTCGCGGAGGTCCGGGGCCGCGTCGATAATGACCTGCCGCACGCCGGATTGATCAGCGTTGAACCCGGCGTGCTCGTCACCGCGCGAGTCGCGGGATTGGTCGAATCCCCGCGGGCCTTGCTCCCGGGGGCCCTGGTTCCGGGGGGGGTCTGGCCAGCGGAGCATGACGCTCGGCCGGGTCCGCCGGTCCCGCGGGTCGTCGGAGGTGCACACGGCACACCCGCACCCGATCATCGGCACCCCCGCCGACGTACCCGAACCCAGGATCGTCATCTCCAACGCCATCCGCCGAGTGTAGCCGCACCCCGCCACGCCGCGTACCGCATCCAACTCGCCGCTCGACCACCTGACGACACGTCGCTACCGCTTGCGGTTAGCGCACCCCTCGCTCACTGAAGCGGCACCCCCCGCACGGCAACCGTCACCTACCCTTCTTAACCGAGCCGCTTGCGGCCGCAGTGCTTCACCGTATCTACGTCTCAACTCGGGACGAGCAACCGCAAGGTTACTTCGCCGCTAACCCACCGTCCCGTCACCGATGACCCGGCTAAGCCGCCACAGCTTCACCGCCATCACACCCGCGAACACGTTCAGGCAGACGCCCGACCCGATCCAGAGGACCAGCCCCACCCACATAAGCCCCTCCCCGTGGTCGAGGCTGGCAAACGCCAGCAGCCAGCACAGGCCGTAGGCGACGACGAAGATCACAAGCCCGTACCGAATGTAGCGGATCCATCGCTCCAGACGCCGCACCTCCCACCGCTGACCCAGCCCGCCGAGGACCTCGCAGGTGTGGCGATAAATCGTGTTGATCGACGCCAGCCGGAGCAGGCAGACGACAGGCCAGATAAGCGCCAAGAACAACAAACTCACCGCCAGCAAAACGCCCCACCGCGTCCGGTCTATCGCAACTCCAACCAGCGGCACCACTAGACACAACATCCACATCGAGGCGACTAGCACGTACACCGCCGCGAAAAACCGCGCCGCTCCGGCAGGATCAACCGCCTGCCGCTTCGTCGCCTCATTCCCCCGCCGCGTGCAGCGGTACACACCAATCAGCCACAGGCTCTGCTCCAGCGTGACGACGATGACGAGCAGGGCACCCGGCGGGATCGAGGCGAAGTCGCCGTTCATCATCGTGCCGAATGTCACCACCGCGAGGATGACAGTAGCCGCCGGCCCGACCCCGGTTAGCATCGCGCTCGCCGCCAGCACCGCCAGCCCACCACGCCAGCGCCGCACCGCAGCCAAATCATCGGGATCGATGATGTGGGGATCGAGCGTCTCACTCACCGCGAGGCCGCACTCGGGGCAGTCGGCGTCGAGCGGCCGGGTGCGGAGGTTGTAACCGCAGCCGTAGCACGGCACGTCGCGCGTCACCGTCGGCACCGATGTGGAGTCGCCCGGCATCATGCCCACAACTTAGGAAGCGACGCGGCTTGCCGCGTTTGGCCACGCTACAGCCGTAGGGCAGGGTTCACCCTGCCGCGTGCGATGACCGACATCATGCCGTTGGATGCGGCGGGGCGTGCGGGTCAAAGGTCACGCGGCAGGGCAAGCCCTGCCCTACGCCCGGGTCGTCGCCACGACCGGCAGGTCCAGCGTGTCAAAACTGCCGGCGGCGAAGCGTCGGTACGCGAACCCTGCGATCATCGCCGCGTTGTCGACGCAGTACGCCAACGCCGGCAGGTGCACCGTCAACCCGCGCTCCTCACCAAGAGCCAGCACGCGCTCGCGCAGGTGCGAGTTCGCGCTGACCCCGCCGCCCAGGACCAGCGACGCCACGCCCGTGCCCCCGGCATCGAGCTGATCCACCGCCCGCCCGAGCTTGCGGATCACCGCCTCCACCGCCGCCCGCTGAAACGCCGCGGCGAGGTCCGCCCGTTGCCCGTCGCTCAGGTCCGCCGCCGACCGCTCGAACGTCGCCGCCTTGCCCCGGCCCACCGGCTGGCCCCGCACCGCGTACAACAGCGCCGTCTTCAGCCCCGAAAACGAAAAGTCCAGCGAGTCGGGCCCCAGCATCGACACCGGAAGTTGCAGCCCCGCCCCCCCGGAAGCTCGAGCCCCCCCGGAAGCCACAGCCCGGTCCGGGTCCCCGCGCTGCGCCAACCCGTCCAACGACGGCCCCCCCGGATACCCCGCATCCAGCATCACCGCCGCCTTGTCATACGCCTCGCCCAACGCATCGTCGATCGTCCGCCCCAGCGCCCGCGGCTCCGCGTCGGGGTCGAGGAGGTACAGCGTCGTGTGCCCGCCGGAGACGACCAGGCCGAGGGCGGAATAGCGCGTGAAGTGGGAAGTCGGAAGTGGGATGTCGCCATCACGGAGCCTCGCCGCGTGCAAATGCGCCCGCACGTGATCCACCCCAATCAGCGGCAACCCCAGCGACCACGCCAGGGCCTTCGCCGCCGCGACCCCCACCATCAGCGACCCCACCAGCCCCGGCCGATTGCCCACCGCGATCGCGTCCACCTCCTCCAACGTGACCCCCGCCACCTTGAGCGCCTCGGTCACCGTCGGCATCAACCGCTCCAGGTGCGCCCGGCTCGCGATCTCCGGCACCACCCCCGCATATCGCTCGTGCAGCCCGTGCTGCGACGCGACAACATTCGACAACACCGCCGTCCCGCCCCGCACCACCGCCGCCGCCGTCTCGTCGCACGACGTCTCCAACCCCAGGATCAGCGCCACGATACCCCTCCAATGAGGCGACGCGGCTTTGCCGCGCCGTTCCAACCAGCGCGGCAAAGCCGCGTCGCTTCATGTGAATCCGTTGCGGTCATTCCGCCGGCACCAGCTCCGGTGTCGGCTCCGGCGTGCCCGCGTCGTCGTCGGTCATCGCGTCCACCGGGCCGCCCTCGACCTCGAGGATGGCGCCGGCGGCTCCCTCGGCCGCGTCGCCCACCGGCTTACCGTCCAGCGCCGCAAGCTTCTGGTTCACCTCCGCCAGCCCCTCTTCCAACAGCTCACGCTGCTTCTCCAACTGCTCCTGCTCCGTGATCCGCACCAGCGCGTCGGCGTTGGACTCGCCCACCGTCGGCCACTCACCCGTCTCCAGCTTGATCAACACCGCCTCGAACGCCGCCGCCAACTGCTTGTCGGCCAGCGTCTCCCGAACGAACGCCGGCGTCACCTCGGGCTTCGCCTCGCCGTTCTCGGGCTGGATCAAATCCTGGTCCCGCCGCGCCTCAATCATCGCCCGACGCTCGTCCGCGTTCATCCGCACATACGCTCCGTCGCTCGGGTCCACGCCCCACGGCTCGCCCTCCGCCTTGTTCCGCCGGTGGATGTTCCGGCCCGACGGCAGGTAGTAGTACGCGTTGGTCAGCTTCAACGCCCCCGCCGCACCGTCCAGCATTTTCACCTGCTGCACGCTCCCCTTGCCGAACGTCCGCTCGCCGACGAACAACGCCCGGCCGCTGTCTTCCAAAGCCCCCGCAAGGATCTCCGACGCCGACGCGCTGAACGAGTTCGCCAGCACGACGATCGGTGTCTCGGGCAGGAGGGTGTCGTCCGTCGCGTCGTAGGAGCGGTCCTGCACCGCCCGGCCGCGCACCGAGACGATGTTCTGCCCCTTGCCCAGGAACATGTCGCTGATCCGCACCGCGGACTCGAGCAGCCCCCCGGGGTTGAACCGCAGGTCCAGCACCAGCGCCTCCATGCCCCGCTGTTTCAGGTCGGTCAAGACCTCTTCGAGCTCGTCGGCGGTGCGTTCGCTGAACTGCGTCAAGCGGACGTAGCCGACCTTGCCCCCCTCGTCGAGCCAGTAGGTGTAGTGGCCCTCGCCGTCGCGGGTGAAGCCGCGGACGGTGCGGACCTTGATCTGGGCCCGGGTGATGGTGATGTCCGCCTCGCCGCCGTCGTCGTGGCGGACGTGGATGGTCACGTCGGTGTTCGCCGGGCCCTTGAGCAGCTTGATCGCGTCGTTGATGCTCATGTCGAGCGTGTCGGTCCCGTCGATGGTCAGCACCGTGTCGCCCGCCATGACCCCGGCCTTGTACGCCGGCGAATCCTCCAGCGGCGTGACGATCTGCAGGCGGTTGTTCTCGATGGTGACCTCGGCCCCGATGCCCTCGAACTCGCCCCGCACGCTCTCCTCGAAATCGTCAAATACCTCCGGCGGCAGGTACGCGGTGTACGGGTCGTCGAGCGCCTCGATCATGCCGTTGATCGCGCCCTCAATCAGCTTCTGCTGGTCGGGCTCGTCGACGTACTCGGTGGCGAGCTCGTGGCGCGTGTCGACGAGCAGGTTGATCTGGTCGAACGCCGACTGCGGCTTCGCCCACGTGTCCCGCAAGACCACCAGCAGCACGACCATGGCGACGACGAGGCTGAGGTTGGCGATGAGGCGGTTGTTCATTCTTGGGGTCTAGGGGCTGGGGGCTTGGGTCTAGGAGAGCAAGATCATGCGTCACGAGATGGTACGTCGCTCCATCACGATACGGTTCATCGACGGTGCAAAATTCGGACGCGCCATAAACTCCCCAGACCCCAGACCCCAGACCCCAGACCCCAGCCCCAGACCCCAGACCCCAGACCCCAGACCCCAGACCCCAGACCCCAGACCCCAGACCCCGGCCCCCAGACCCCGGCCCCCAGACCCCAGACCCCAGACCCCGGCCCATGGCCAAGACCTCAACCCAATTCGTCTGCCGCTCGTGCGGGGCGATGCAGCCGCGGTGGATGGGCAAGTGCCCGGACTGCGGGACGTGGGACGCGCTCGAAGAGGTCCGCGCCCCGAGCAAGGCGGCGACGCAGGACCCGCACCGGTCGCTGGGCAACGCCGCCGCTTCCGAAGCCGCTCTCGGGGGCGGGGCGGGGGCCAACCCGTTGGCTCGGCCGATCTCCGAGCTCACCGACGCCGACGACGCCGCCCGCCACCGCACCTCCACCGGCATCCACGAGCTCGACCGCGTGCTCGGCGGATCGGGGCCGCAGGGTAGGGGTGGGGGGTTGGTGCCGGGGAGCGCCACCCTGCTCGGCGGCGACCCGGGCATCGGCAAGTCGACGCTCATGCTCCAGGCAACCCTCGCCATGGCCCGGGCCGGGCACACCGTGCTGTACGTCACCAGCGAGGAGTCGGCGGCACAGCTGCGGTTGCGGGCGGAGCGGCTGGCGACTTCCGGGGGGGCTTCCGGGGGAACTTCCGGGGGCGGGGGGGAGCCGCGGGGGTCAACCCGTCGGGTGGAGGGCTCGAAAGCGTCGAGTGCGAGTGCGAGTGCGAGTCCGAGTTCGAGTGTCGAGAACGAGATGACGAGAACGAGAACGATCGATCCGCTGCGCTCCCCGACACGCTCTACGTGTTGGCCGACACCAACCTCGCCCGCATCGCCGAGCAGGCCCGGCGGCTCAACCCCGCCCTCGTCGTCATCGACTCGATCCAGATGATCTACAAGGGCGACCTCGCCGCCGCCCCCGGCAGTGTCACCCAGCTCCGCGCCTGCTGCCTCGAACTGGTCTATCAGGCCAAGGCCAGCGGGTGGGCCCTCATCCTCGTCGGGCACGTCACCAAGCAGGGCGCCCTCGCCGGGCCGCGCCTCCTCGAGCACATGGTCGACGCCGTGCTCTACTTCGAGGGCGACCGCTACCACAGCCACCGCGTCGTCCGCGGCATCAAGAACCGCTTCGGCAACACCCTCGAGGTCGGCCTGTTCCAGATGACCGACCGCGGCCTCGAAGAGGTCGCCGACGGGGCCGGCCTCCTCGCCGCCGAGTACCAACCCGCCCCCGGCAGCGCCGTCGTCCCCGCCCTCCACGGCTCACGCTGCCTCCTCGTCGAGGTCCAGGCCCTCACCGCCACCGGGTTCCTCGGCTCGGCCAAACGCAAGGTCTCCGGCCTCGACCGCTCCCGCCTCGACATGCTCATCGCCGTGCTCGAAAAGCGGGGCGGCCTCCGCCTCGCGGACCAGGACATCTTCGCCTCGTCCGTCGGCGGGCTGAAGGTCGGCGAGCCCGCGGCCGACCTGGGCGTCGCCCTCGCCATCGCCGGGGCCCACCTCGACCGCTCTTTGGACGCCGGCACCTGCGCCCTCGGCGAAATCGGCCTCGGCGGCGAAGTCCGCCCCGTCCAACATATGGACCGCCGCCTCATCGAAGCCGCCCGCCTCGGCTTTACCAAAGTGTTGTGCCCGGCGGTGAAGCTCCGCGTGCCGAAGGGCGTCGAGTTGGTCCAGGTGAAACGCCTGGACCGGGCCTTGCAGGTACTGAACTGAAGGCATCTAACCGCCAAGGACGCCAAGGGCGCCAAGAGAGGCAATAAGATATGTTACAAGGCACGATTAGAAGTTCTTTTCTCAAATCCAATGCTTCCTGCCTTCCTTTGCGCTCTTTGCGTTCTTGGCGGTTAATTTGCCTTGTTGTCTTAACCGCCTCCGCGACCGCGCAGGGCATCGACGACGACTGGGCCCGGCGCCACCAAATGCGGATCGAGCAGCACCGCATGGCCGACGTCCGCTTCCTCGTCCTCGACGCCGACGCCCGGCCGGTGGAGGGGGCGACGGTGAAGATCGAGCAGACGCGACACGCGTTCGAGGTGGGGATTGAACTCGCGTCGCAAAAGGATCTTAGGCCGCTACCTAGTAGCTCAGCTTGGCGAGTAATCAATGCGGTCGACCTTGGGCATCAAACCGAATGGCGGAGTTTCGCGACGATTGATGGGCCAAGATTTAGCGCGATGTTGGTAAGCCTTCATGATGCAAACTTTGTCGTATCGTGGGGGCCGCTGTTTTCTGCGGACAGTGCGGCGCTGCCCGGCAAGCTCGTTCCTATGAACAACCTGACGATCCAGAAATCGGCAATGCTTTTCATTGAAGGGGTTTTCCCTCTCGTTAGCGCCGGGATCGATCGCTATGACCTCTGTGAGGACACGCTGGACCACGACCGTTTCACCCCCGCGATGTTGCGGAAATTGCGTATGGGAGTCGACGTATTAGACCCAAGTGCGGAGGTGTTTTTGCCGTTTGACGGCGGGCTGCAGGGGCCTCGGGTGGGGGACGTGCGGCAGGCGATCGACGACGCGAACGGGCAGTTCCTCGACCTTGACGGCTACACCATCCGCCAACGCTTTGCCGGCAAGGTCGAGCAGGACGAACTGACCCGCAACCTCAACGCGTTGGCGTCGCTGTGCCCGGACATCGTCGTGAGCGGGCTGGAGGTCGGGGGGCCCACGGCCGTGGACCGGACCATCAACATGGAACGCGTCCTCCGCACCCTCTTCGCCGAGCCGAAGGTCAAGGGCATCTACTTCGCCGGCTTCACCGCCGATCAGCTCGCCGACCCCGACGCGGCGTTGATCGACGCCGAGGGCAACCTCACCGGGGCCGGGCAGAGCGTGGATCAACTCTTCGGCGAAACGTGGTGGACCGACCTGACCGTCAACAGCGACCTGCTCGGCGAAGCGACCGCCCGCGTATTCCTCGGCACACAGGAGGTGACGGTGACGTTCCCGGGGGCGGGGGCGGACGCGTCTACTTTGACGGTGCCGCTGCGGGTGGACGAGCCAAGCGACCCCCCGCGGCTCGTGGTGTTGCAGGCGATCGAGTAGTGAATGACATTAAGGATGGATTCCATAGCCGGGACGCTACGCGTCCCCGGGCCGGGGACGCGTAGCGTCCCGGCTAGTAGAGGTTATTGTGATGTCGACAGGTTTCATCTACCACGACCGCTTTCTCGACCATGACACGGGGCGGGGCCACCCCGAGCGGCCGGACCGGCTGCGGGCGGTCACGGCGCGGCTGCGGGACGGCGGGCTTTGGGACCGGCTCACGCACCTGGCGTTCGAGCCGGCGACGCGGGGACACGCCGAGCGGCTGCACTCCGCGGCATACCTCGACCGCCTCGACGCGGCCTGCCGGAACGGCGAGCGGTTCATCGATGCGCCCGACTCGGCGATCTGCCCGGCGAGTTGTGAGGTGGCGTACTTTGCCCTCGGTGGGGTGCTCGCGGCGGTGGACGCGGTGGCGAACGGCGAGGTCGTCAACGCGTTCTGCGCTGTGCGGCCGCCGGGCCACCACGCGGAGGCGGACCGGTCGATGGGGTTCTGCCTGCTGGCGAACGCCGCATTCGCCGCCGAGGCGTTCGTCACCGACCACGGCCTGTCCCGCGTCGCCATCGTCGACTTCGACGTGCACCACGGCAACGGCACGCAGCACCTCTTTGATTACCGCTCGGACGTCCTGTTCATCAGCCTGCACCAGGACCCGCGCACGTGCTACCCCGGGACCGGCTTCGCCGGCGAAACCGGCTGGGGCGCGGGCGAGGGGTTCACGCTCAATATCCCCCTGCCCCCGGGCAGCGGAGACGACGTGTACCTGCGGGCGATGGACGAGACGGTGCTGCCGCGGCTGGACGCATTTGCTCCCGAGGCGCTGGTGATCTCGGCGGGGTTCGACGCGGCCGCGGCCGACCCGCTGGCGGGGATGCAAGTCAGCACCGACGGGTTCCGCGGCATGACCGAGCGGCTGCTCGACGTGGCGGACCGGCACTGCGGTTCCGCTTCCGGGGGGGGCAGGGTGGTTTCGGTGCTGGAAGGGGGGTACGACCTGTCGGCACTCGCGGACGGGGGGGCGGCGCACGTGGAGGCGTTACTTCAGCATCAATCGCGATAGGCCGGGACGCTACGCGTCCCTGGGGCCGGGGACGCGTAGCGTCCCGGCTAGGCGCTATGCTTTGCACGATGTCGGAAGATCAGACGAGCGAAACGCCGTGGTATGCGCCGGGGCTGCGGTTCACGTGCACGCAGTGCGGGGACTGCTGCACCGGTGCGCCGGGGTACGTGTGGTTCGACGACGATGAGGCGGCGGCGATGGCGGCGCGGGTGGGCGTGACGAAGCAGGCGTTCTACCGGCACTATGCGACGAAGAAGGTCGGGCGGTGGACGCTGGAGGAGGTGAAGGTTGACGGCCAGTACGACTGCGTTTTTTTGGAGCGGGACGGGACGGGGCGGGGGCGGTGCAGCATCTACGAGGTGCGGCCGACGCAGTGCCGAACGTGGCCGTGGTGGGCGTCGAACCTGCGGAGTGAGGCGGCGTGGAAGCGTGCGGCGAAGCACTGCCCGGGGATGAAGGTGGCGGGCGAGCCCGGCGGGACGTTTGTGCCGGTGGAGCGGGTTCGGGTGGAGCTGGCGAAGAACCCGCGGGGGTTGTGAGCGGCGACTGGCCGCTGGCCGTTGGCCGTTAGCCGTTGGCCGTTAGCCGTTGGCCGTTAGCAAGAACAGAGCATTGTAGCCATCTACCAGCAGCCAGTTGCCAGAGGCCAGCAGCTAGAAGCCAGACACCGCAAGACGATGCGATACGTCGACGCAAACTACGAATCCTGGTCTGCGTGGCGGGAGTACGCCGAGGACGCAGCGGTGGGCGCGGCGTTGCGGGGGCTATATGTCGAACTCGACGCGGCGGTCACGGCGCGGGGGCCGACGTGCTGGACGAGCGGCAAGTGCTGCGACTTCGGGGCCTACGGCCACCGGCTGTACGTCACGGCGCTGGAGGTGGCGTGGTTTCTTAAGGAAGTGCGGAGGGCGGAGGACGGAGTGCGTCGTGCGGACGGATCAACTTCTATTTTGAGCCTGCCGCAGTTATCGAGTGATGAAACGGGTGATGTATGCCCGTATCAGCTGGACAAGTTGTGCAGCGCGCATTTGATCCGGCCGCTGGGGTGCCGGGTGTTTTTCTGTCAGCGGGGGACGGAGGAGTGGCAGCAAGAGCTGTACGAGACGTTCCTGTCGCGGCTGCGGGGGTTGCACGACGCGTTCGGGATCGAGTATCGGTACCTGGACTGGATGGCGGGGTTGCGGGAGGCGGAAGAGGCGTTGGCGGTATCGCGATGAAGCGACGCGGCTTTACCGCGGTTTGGTTCGGAAGGCGCGGCAAAGACGCGTCGCTTCATGAGCGTTAGAGGAACACGTCGATGTCGAAGTAGCCTCGGTCGATCATGTCCTGGGTGAAGGTGGGGACGTAGCCGGTGTGGCGGAGGTTGGGTTGTTTTGGGTCTTTGAGGGTGTAGATGTTTTCGAGGCGGATCTGGCCGGTCTCGGGGTCGATGGCGGTGACTTCGGAGATGGCGGTGACGCGGCGTTGGCCGGAGGCGAAGCGGGCGACCTGGACGACCATGTCGACGGCGGTGGTGATCTGCTCGCGGATGGCGCGGAGGGGCATGTCGATGGCCATGAGCACCAGCGCCTCGAGGCGTTTCATGGCGTCGTTGGGGTTGTTCGAGTGGACGGTGGAGAGCGAGCCGTCGTGGCCGGTGTTCATGGCCTGGAGCATGTCGAGGGCCTCGGGGCCGCGGACCTCGCCGACGATGATGCGGTCGGGGCGCATGCGGAGCGAGTTGCGGACGAGTTCGCGGATGGTGTACGCGCCCTTGCCCTCGACGTTGGCGGGGCGGCCTTCGAGCTTGACGACGTGGGGCTGGGGGAGTTGGAGCTCGGCGGATTCCTCGACGGTGATGATGCGTTCGGTGGGGCGGGCGTAGGCGCCGAGCACGTTGAGGAGGGTGGTTTTCCCGGACCCGGTCCCGCCGGAGATGATGATGTTGGAGCGGCCGACGATGCACCCCTGGAGGAACCGGGCGGCCTGTTCGCTGAGGCTGCCGCGTTCGATGAGGTCGTCCATGGTGAACGGGACCCAGCCGAACTTGCGGATGGTCATCACCGGCCCGACGAGCGAGAGGGGGTTGATCACGACGTTGACACGGGACCCGTCGGCGAGGCGGGCGTCGACCAGCGGCGTGGAGGTGTCGATGCGTCGGCCGACGGGCGCGAGGATGCGCTCGATGATGGACATGAGCACCTCGTCGCTGAAGAAGCCGCGGGTGGTGGGCTGGATGACGCCCTGCTTTTCGATGTAGATGTGGTCCTTGCCGACGACCATGATTTCGCTGACGGACGGCATCTCGAGGAGGTCCTGCAGTGGGCCGAGGCCGAGCATGATGTCGGCGATGTCTTTGGCGACGGTGCGTTGAACGATGTAGCGCTGCAGGTCACGGTCCAGCGCGTTGTAGTGCTGCTCGAAGAGGTCGTCGAACGCCTCGTCGGCGACGGCGAGGTCCTCGTTGACGGAGGCGGGGTCGAAAAGCAGGGGCATCATGTCGACCATGGACCCGACGAGCTCGGTGATCTCGCGCTCCTTCATCGGGTCGAGCATGCGTTCGTCGCTGACCTTGTACTCGGTCTGGACGCGGCCCTGGCACTGGCGGACGACCTCGGCGGTGACGAGGCGGCGGAGGTGGTTCTTGCACGCGAGGCGGACGAGCCCCGGGTCGAGCGCGGCGACCTGGCGGCTGAGGATCTCCTCGAGGTGGGACATCACCTGCTCGAGGAAGCCCTCGTCGCCCTTGGTGATGTGCCCGGTGACGCGGAGGTTCATGCGTTCGAGCAGCTCGGTGTGGACCGTCTGCTCGAGGCGCATCAGCTCGGCGTTGAGCTGAGACTCGGTCTGGGCCTCGCGGTCGGCGCGGCGGCCGTCGCGGCCGACCATGGCGAGGGAGAACGGCCCGATCTGGATCTCGTCGCCGAAGTCGACGTGCAGCGGGTTGCCGACGTTGACCTCACGGTTGGCGACGCGGGTGCCGGCGTGGCTGAGCGCCTCGACGAGCATCTGGTTGCCGCGCTTGACGATGCGGGCGTGACGGCGGGCGACGAACGGGCTCTTGAGCACGATCTGGCACGCCTCGTCGCGGCCGATGAGCATCGGGTCGCCGTCGGCCTCGACGCTTTCGCGGGTGTTGTTGGAGTGGTCGTAGAGCCAGAAGTGCATGGCGGAAGTGGGGGTTGGGGGCTTGGGGCTTGGGGGCTTAGGGGTCGGGGGCCACTGTTGTCTGGCTGCATGACGGGCAACGGCTGAACACACGGCGTCCCCTATGAAACATCAGACTCCGGCATCAGCGACTAAACCGGAGCCCAAGCCCCTAATGCCTAAGCCCCTAATACCTAGTTCGCCGCGAGGTTCAGCCGCTTCAGCACCTCCGGGTTGATCCCGCCGGCCTGGACCACGAAGGGTTGGCGGTCGTCGGGGGAGCGGAGCAGGACCTGGAAGACGCCGATCTGTTGCACGGCCTCGCTGATCTCGGTGAGGAGGACGGCGTCGGCGGGGGTGGTCTCGATGGTGATGTTCTCGAAGTTGCCGCGGCGGCGGGTGTCGGTGACGCGGTCGTCCTCGATGTTGCGGTCGCCGACGCTGACGATGCGGACGTTTTCCATGACGACCATGATGTCGGGCTGGGCCGTGCTGGAGCGGACCGGGGCGAGCAGGTCGACGCGCATCTCGGCGCGGAGGGGCTCGGGCAGGCGTTCGGCGACGACGGGCAGGGCGACGCCGCGGAAGCCTTGCTGGATCAGCCGGCGGTCGGCCTCGTCGTCCACCGCCTCGAAGAGGCGGTGGGTGAGCAGCTCGTACGGCTCGACGTGCCGGGTGAACTCGTCGCCGAGTCGGAGCGGCTCGCCGCTGCCGTTGTCCTCGACGATGTCGCGGAACGAGTCGCGGAAGCGGTCGGGGACGGTGAGGCGTTCGACGTCGTCTTCGGTCAGTTCGTCGCCGGGGTCCTTGGCGACGCGGAGGCGGAACACGGGGAACGACTGTTCCTGCGAGCCGGACTTGACCGCCTGGATGTAGAGCTGGACGAGGACGACGGCGAGGACGGCGAGGATGAGGGCGACGACGATGAGCCGGGTGCTCTCGGGTGCGGCGGTCGGCCCGGTGGGACTCGAGGGGTTTTGGGTCATGGGCGGTGGGGGGTGGTGCGGGGGATGGGGGGGGCGGGCAGCGGGGGTCGGGGCGTAGCGGTTTGCTCCCCCCGCTACTGATGCCGATGCGGTCGGCCCGGCCGGGCAGCGTACCGCAACCACACGGTGACATGCACGTTGTCGCGGCGGGCGCCGAGTCGTACGGTGAGGAGGCGGGAGGGGTTCTGCGGGTCGTTGAATATCAAGGTGCGAGCGCCGTCGGGGGTGGAGGGCGCGGGGGTGGGGCCGAGCGGCTGGAAACCCGCGACGGCGGCGGCTTGGCGGTAGTGGTCGGCGAGTGCGGCGGGGTCGCCGTCGGGGACGCGGCAGAACGAAACCTCTTCGACCAAAGTGTCGTCGGTCGTGGCGAACCGTTCACCGGGCCGGGCGTGCGGCGGGAGCGGGAGGCCCGCCGGCTCGCGGTCGAGCGGGACCCGCCGGGGGTTGAGCGCCATCGGCGACGCGGTGTGCGGTTCAGTGAACATCCGCGCGGCCAGCGCGTCGGCGTCGCCGGGCGTGTAGGCGAGGGTGTCGGGCGCGGGGTTCACGCCCGGGACACGGGAACGATCCTTTGTAGAGAGCACACCGATGACGGTCAGAGTGGCGACGGCGAGCACCATCGCCACCGCAACTCTCCGCCGGCGGTGGGGTGTAGGCGGCGGATCGTGAGGGGCGGTTTCGGGTTCGGGCATCGGAGGGGTTGCGAGCGTTCGGTGCCCATGGGTGACCGGAGTGGCAAGCTATTTTGCCGCTGCCCTCTAAGCAGACGACGACCGCGCGGCGGCGGCGCGCCACCCCGGGGTGGAGCGGACTCATCACGCGACAGAAGCCTCAGGGCGTCTCCGAGTTGCCGCCGCTCGGGGTCGTGTCGCCGCCCCCGCTCCCGGTGGCGGCGGTGCCGCCCTCGAGCTGGACGATCAGCGCCCGCACCTCGGGCGTGTCACGGAAGGTCCGGGCGATGCGGAAGCGGCCCAGGGCCGCGTCTTTCTGCCCCGCCTCGAGGTACCGCTTGCCCTGGTCGAGGTTCTGCTCGTACTCGGTGTCGATCACCAGTTCCTTGACCTCTTCGGTGTCGAGCAGCTTCTGCGCCTCCGCGAGGATGCGTTTGGCCTTGCCGAAGTCGCTGCGGGTGCGGGCCTCGGCCGCGTCGGCCAGGAGCTTGGTGTACTGGACCCGTGTGTCCAGCTCGTCAAGCTTCTTCTGCACGTCCGCGTTGTCCGGCTCGCGGGTCCGCGCCAGCGCCAGGGCCTCGGCCGCGGCGGTGAGGTCGCCCGAGGCGATGGCGTCGTCGGCCTGTTTCAGGTCCCGCTTCAGCCGCGCGTCCCGCAGCTTCGCGTTGATTGGCTCGCTCGGCTCCACGGCCACGGCCGCCTCGTACTGCTCGATCGCCTTGACATAATCGCCCGCCGCCACCGCCGCGTCACCGGCTTGGACCAGCTTCGTCCGCTCGGTGACCGAAGCGATCAGCGCGAGGTACCGCAAAGCCTCGGCGTTGTCGGGGTTGCGTTCGAGCGCGGCGTTGAGCCGCACGCCGGCGACCTCGACATTCCCCGCGTCGAGGGCGGCCTTGCCCTCGGCGGTCAGCCGCCGGCTCTCCAGCACGTTGATCGTGCCGCGGAGCTCCTCGCTCGGCTTGATCGCTACCGCCTCCTCGTAGGCCGTCACCGCCGCGAGCAGGTCGCCCGACGCCTCGGCCGCCTCCGCCCGCCCGATCGCGTCGTCGTACGCCGCGTCGCTCCGCCAACTTTCGAGCAGTTGCCGGCCTTCGTCCGGCAGCGTCGCGACTCCCTCAAGCAGCAGGATCGCCTCGCCCCGCTTGCCGCCCGACTCCAGCCGCCGCGCCTCGAGGATGCGTGACTCGGTTGCTCGACGCAGCTCCTGCTCGGCGAGCTGCCGGCTCAGGTCGTCAAGCGTCGCCTGCTCCTTGGGCGTGATCGTCATCTCCGAGAGCTCGGCGATAACCTGCCGGCCGCGCGAGAAGCCGCCCTCGTCGATCGCGGTGAGGATGTCCTGCACGCTCAGCTGGAACGCCTCGGCCCGCCGGGCGTCGGAGATCAGGTCCGTCACGCTCGACGGGTCGCCGGCCTTGCTGCCGCGGTACCGCTCGAGATAGTCGACGGCCTCGCCGAAGCGGCCGGCGTCGAAGGCGATGCGGCCCTGGGTCTTCCACAGCCCCGCCTGCGCGACGGCGTGGTACTCCGTGCCGCCCGGCCAATCGCTCAGCACCCCCTCGTACCGTTCGGACGCGGGGAGGTAATTCCCGCCCTCGTACAGCTCCTTGGCGTCGTTGAGGTCGGCCGTCGCGGCCGCCTGCCGCTCGGAGGCGGCGGCAGTCTTCTGGTAATGGTTGACCAGGAGCAGCGTCCCGCCCACCAGTACCCAGAACAGCAGCAGCCCGCCGAGGATCAGCGGCAGCTTGCTCCGCTGCGGCAGCGGGGCGGTGTCCCCGGGCGTCGAGTGGGCGGTCGTCTCACCGGACGGCCCGACCGGCGCGAGGGTCGGGTCGGGCGCTTCGCCGGTGAAGTGCCGGCGGATCGCGTCGACCACGTCGCTCGCCTGGCCTACGCGGCGGACCGGGTCCTTCTCCATCATCCGTGTCACGAGCGCGACGAGGTGCTCGGGCAGCGCCGGGTTGAGCTCGCTCAGCGGGGTGGCCGCGACCCGCGGGTTGGTGTGCCACTTCATCCACCGCATCGCCTGGTTACGCTGGTCACGCAGGACCGTGCGGAAGGCGTTGTCGAACTGCTCGCGGCCGGCGAGCATCTCGTAGCCGATCATGCCCAGCGCGTAGAGGTCGGCCCGCTCGTCGGCGGGCTCGCCGCGCAAGAGCTCGGGGGCCATGTACCGCACCGACCCGAGCGAGAGCGAGTCCTGAGCCTCGATCACGGCGGCAAGCCCGAAGTCGCAGACCTTCAGCCCGTTGTCGTGGCCGAGCAGGATGTTGCTGGGCTTGAGGTCGCGGTGGATGACGCCCGCGCCGTGGATCGCCTCAAGCCCCTTGGCGGTCGCGGCGAGGATGCCCAATGCCTGCCGCTCGCCCAGCGGCTCGGACGTGCTGGTCAAGAGCGCCTCGAGCGAGGTCGATGGGTAATACTCGCTGATGAGCATCATCCCCCGCGGGTCGTCCACGGTGTGGATGAACTGCACGAGGTGCTTGGGGTGGCCCGCCGAGACGCGCTTGTGCGTCGCCGCCTCGTCACGCACGCGCTTACGGACGCGGTCGTCCGCATCGTCGTTCGATAGCACCACCTGCTTGATCGCGACGAAGCGGTCGAGCAGCGCGTCGTGGGCCTTGTACACGTTCGCCGACCCGGTCGTGGCGATGGTCTCGATGACCGTGAACGAATCGACCTTGTCGCCCGGCTGCAGGCTGATGCGGGTGATGCCCGGTGCCGAACCCGGGTGGGCGGGCCCCGGGGGCGTGGCGGTCGCGTCGGCGTTGGTCGAGGGCGGTGGGATCATGCGGGGCGTTCCTCACGGATGAACTTCCCCTCATCAACTTCATTCTAACACTGCTTTGCGTCGGCCGGCCTCAGGAGCAGCCTTTCACGCAGATTCCGCAGATGGCGCAGATTGAAGACGCAGATTCCCATCCGCTCAAAGACTGCTGCAAGAAAGGACGTTGCTTCTAAACATCAGGATCATTAGATAGATTGTCAGCTTAATCGATCAATGAAATTTAGCGTCGTTGAACGACGATGCGTCTTGTTTCTTCAATCTGCGTCTTTCAATCTGCGCCATCGGCGTAATCTGCGTAGGAGGCTGCCCGTCCTAAGGCCCCCACGACGCCCACGGCGTCACCACGCCCAGCATCTGCTCCGCACCCGCCAAGGCGAAGCCCACCGCCACCGCCGCGGCGAACGGGACCTTCGGCCCGTCCCGCGGCAGGTCCGCCTCCACCCGCGACCGGCTCAACAACGCCGCCCCGAGCACCCGCGACAGCGTGTCTTTCACCACCCGCTTCCGCAGCATCACGACCACGGCCATCACCACCGCGGCGACGAGCGCGTACACCGTCGTCGCCAGCACGACCTGCCACATGGCCGAGAGCGAGCCGACCGCCGCCATGAGCTTCATGTCGCCGCCCCCCAGGCCCGCCGTCAGGACGAGAAGCGCGAATGGGATCAGCCCGGACAGCATCGCCAGCGTCGCCGCCAGCCCGCCGTCACGGAGCCCGGCCGCGCCGCCGTGGTGAAGCCGACCGCCGCCCAGTAGACGATCCCCCCCGCGATGGCGGCGTAGGTCAACCGGTTGGGCACGCGCCCCGTCCGCGTGTCCACCACCGCCGCCGCGAGAGCACACGGCCAGCAGCGCGACATAAGCGTATGACGTTGGCGAGCGAGGCACGGCTCCCGGCGGCAGGGTCAACGGGTGTACGGCGTGGGCAGCGAGCCCTGGTTGCCGCTGACGTCGTTCCACTGGTTGTTCACCCAGTCGTTGATCGCGCCGCGGAAGAAGATCAGCAGACCCAGCATGGGCAGCACGATGGCCGCGATGATGAGCAGCTTCTCGAGGCCCTCGGCCCCCTGCTCGTCCTCGTGCAGCCGACGGGCCACGCCGGCAACTTGTTTCACGCTCGTACGGATCATTTCCATGTCAGTTTCCTTTCGCCCCGGGCCGCGGCCAAGGGGTCGTCGGGATTTCTCAGGTCGCAACGGGACGCCCCGCCACTTTCGGTATCAAGTCGGAGTTGTCGACGGGTCGGGTGGAAACGGTTTAGGGGAAGGGTAGCCCATTCACCGTCGTGACCAGTCGGTAGTGCGCGAACAGTGTAGCAAGCCCGAGCTGAACCACAAAATAGCTCGGCAGCGCGACGGCCGCCAGCAGCAGCGTCCACTCCAGCATCGTCGCCCCCCGGTCCCCGCCGTGCAAACGCCGCCGCACGCGCCGCAGGCCCAGCCGGGCCCGTCGCGCCCATCGGGCGGGCCGGGCACAGCCGCGGCGAGAGTTTGTTTCGTCCATACTCTCATCATACCCGGCCGGCGTCGCCGGGTCCCTCACTGTCAGCGCCGTGACCGTCTAGCCGGGCCGCTTGCGGCCGCCGTCATCGGATGACCGCCAACACCGCGGCCGCAAGCGGCCGGGCTAAGCAGGGTAAAGAAGCTCCCGCGCCTCGGTGCCTCCCGGCACAATCGCGGCTATACTGCACGCCTCAACGGCACCACTCCGCTTCCGCGGCCCCGGTGCATCGACCTCATCAGTCCCGTTGCCGCGTTCCGAACGGTTGTTCCGTGGTGCATCTCACCGCGGCCGTGCGCAGCGCTATCCCCGCTTGCACTCCGCGCCAGCACCGCCCCAGGAACTCCATGCTTTTCGCTGACCTCGACCTCGCCGACCCCATCCTTCAAGCCGTCGCCGCCGAGGGCTACGCCACCGCCACGCCCATCCAGGCCAAGACCATCCCCCACACCCTCGCCGGCCGCGACGTGCTCGGCTGCGCCCAGACCGGCACCGGCAAGACCGCCGCGTTCGCCCTGCCCATCCTCCACAACCTCGCCCAGAACCTCCACAACACTAGGGGCCCGGCCCCGACCCGCTGCCTCGTCCTGTCGCCCACCCGCGAGCTCGCCCTGCAGATCGCCGACTCGTTCAAGACCTACGGGTCGCAACTGCCCCTCCGCGGCACGACCATCTACGGCGGCGTCTCCCAGAAGCCCCAGGTCGCCGCCCTCCGCCGCGGCGTCGACATCATCATCGCCACGCCCGGCCGGCTTCTGGACCTCATGAACCAGGGCCACATCGACCTGTCCCAACTCCAGGTCCTCGTCCTCGACGAGGCGGACCGCATGCTCGACATGGGCTTCATCCACGACATCAAGCGAATCGTCGCCAAGGCCCCCAAGAAGCGGCAGACCCTGCTCTTTAGCGCGACCCTGCCGCCGGAGATCATCAAGCTCAGCAAGCAGTTTTTGCACCACCCCGCCGAGGTGCACATCGCCCCGGAGAGCAAGACCGCAGACCACGTGGAACAGTCGGTTTACTTCGTCGAGAAGCGGGACAAGCCGGCGCTGCTCGCGCACCTGCTCAAGACGCTGCCGGTGGAGCGGGCGATCATCTTCACCCGGACCAAGCACGGGGCGGACAAGGTGGTGAAGCAGCTCCGGGCCGCCGACCTCGAGTCGCTGGCGATCCACGGCAACAAGAGCCAGGCCGCCCGGGCCCGCACGCTCGACACCTTCCGCAAGGGCAAGGTCCACCTCCTCGTCGCCACCGACGTCGCCTCCCGCGGCATCGACATCGACAACATCTCCCACGTGTTCAACTACGACCTGCCCAACGAGCCGGAGAGCTACGTCCACCGCATCGGCCGCACCGCCCGCGCCGGGAACACCGGCATCGCGATCTCCTTCTGCGCCCGCGACGAGAAGTCGTTCCTCAAGTCCATCGAACGCCTCCTCAAGACCCGCCTCCCCGCCGAGCCGCTCCCGGCCGACTTCGCCGTACCCGGCACCCCCGGTACCCCCGGTACCCCCGGTGCCGTCGAAGCCGATCCGACCTCCACCGAAGACGGCCGGCCCGAGTTCGAAACCCCCACCCGCACCCACCCCCCGCGCAAGCCCTCGCACCCCACCAAGCACCGCAAGGGCAACCCCAACCGCTCCAACAACAAGCCCCGCGGCAAAGGCAAGCGCCAGAACCGCCGCAACGCCACCGCCTGACCCTCGCCCAGCGGTGTGAGATGACATATTCAGCTTGACGCGGATCGAGAAGAAAAGACGGGCTCGACGGGTGCCACACCTCGCCGGCTTTGCGGCGATGTGTGCGTCACTTGCGATGCACGCCGCCACACCTCGGCCACAAGCAGCCGAGGTGTGGCACCCGTTTCTTTGACGCACAACGTTTAATCAGGCTCCGTGTCAGACGACGGTTGTTGCGGTTGACGACGGTTCTGGCGGTGGCAAAGGCGTCTTGCCTGTTTTGCCGAAGGCGGAGGCTCAAGCCGCGCGACGGCGGCGCGATATGGCCAAGAGGGTGAGGAGGAGCGTGCCGGCGGCGGCGGTGGGGGTGGGGATGACGTTCGGGGTCTCGGGGCCTGAAGCGGTGATGGTGAAGCGGGCGATGGGGGTGTCGGCGACGAAGGCCGATCCGATGGTGTAGCCCGCGGCGGTTTCGGTGCCGATGAGCGAGGCGAGGTAGTCACCGCGGTCGGGGTCGTTGCGGAGGAGGTCGATGACGCCGCCCTGCTCGGTGCCGAGGGTGGCGTCGATGCCGGCGACGAAGGCGGCACCGTCGGTGATGTCGTTGACTTCGGTCCCCGCGTCCCAGTTGGAGCCGGCGAGGAGGTCGAAGGTGACGGGGCCGGCAAACCCGCCGTCTTCGCCGAAGAGTTGAACGGCGAGGGGGTCGTCGTTGCCGATAAACAGGTCGTTGGACGGCACCACCATGCTGGCGTAGGTGAGGTAGATCGGGGCCGAGGGGTCGTCGACCTCAAGGGTGAGGGTTGCGGAGGTGCCGCCGCGGATGGGGCCGGCGGTGGAGCCGCGGGCGACGGCCCCGGGGGCGGCGTCAAACTCGTCGGTGAGTATGTCGTTGACGCCGAGCTCGGCGGTGCGTTCGAGGCCCGGCGACGCGGCGGAGCCGGGGTCGAACAGGTCGTAGGTCCCGTCGTGCAGGCCAAGGAACACGGGGGTAAGTGAGGGGCCGTCGGTCGCGAGGAGGTTGTCGACTTGGATCGTGACCGACTCGGCGTGTGCCGCCGAGGTGACCAGCGTGAGGGCGGCCGCCGTAGCAAGGATGGTATTGGTGTGCATGAGAGACTCCTGGATTCAGAGAAAGGAAGGTTAAAAGAACACGGGACCGACGCGGCCCGACCGGGGCACTGTAACCGCTGCATCGCGGCAGCGGCACCGCTTTCGTGCAATCGACGAGGTTTCACCCTATAGGTGATGCTGTCGGGGATGGCTGAGGCCGAAGCCTGGCGGGGTGATCGATGTTGGAAAAAAGTCCCGGTGTGGATCACTCGGCGGGTGCGAGGGCCTGACTGGGTGGGCCGGCGATGGGTTGGCCGTCGTGGTCGTAGCGGCCCCCGTGGCAGGGGCAGTCCCAGGTCTTCTCGGCGGCGTTCCACTGCACGGTGCAGCCGAGGTGGGTGCAGGTGGCGGAGCGGCGGGTGAGGTTGCCGTCGTCGTCCCGATAGACGGCGAGCTTGCCGCCTTTGCCGCTGACGATAGCGCCTTGACCGGGCTGCAGGGCGTCGGGATCGCCCACGTCGGCGGGGCCGAGCTTGTCGGCGACGGCGTGGCCGGCCATGTAGCCGAGGCCCTTGGCGGCCTCGACGGCGGAGGCGAGGGGCTTGATGCGGGCGGGGTCGAGGGCGTCGGCGAGGGGGTTGTGGTAGTCGCCGCCCTGGGCGGGCAGGTCGTCGTGGTGGACGGTGAGGTCGGCCATGAGCCGGCCGGAGAGGGTGCCGAGGGTGAGCCCCACGCCGGAGAAGCCGGTGGCGATGAGGGTGCGTTTCATCCCGGGGACGTGGCCGACATAGGGCAGGCCGTCGGCGGTCTCGAAAAACTCGTGCGACCAGCGGTGGACGACCTCGGCGACATCGAGGCGGGCCCGGGCGTAAGCCTCGAGGTCGGCGAAGCGGTCGGGGGTGGCGGCGTCGGCGTCGCCGGTGCGGTGGTCAAACCCGCCGACGACGGCAAGGTTCGCGTCGCCGTGCCCGGCCCGTCGCCAGTAGCGGTACGGGTCGGCCATGTCCCAGAAGAGGGCGTCGGGCAGCGGGTCGGCGAGGCGCACGGTCAGGACGTACGACTGCCACGGGTAGACCCGCGGCTGGACCGACTTGGTGCCCCAGATCGAGGCGTGCCCGGCACACAGCACGTGCCGGGCGGTGATCGTGCCGCGGGCGGTCTCGACGGTGACGGTCTGCCCGTCGTCACCCTCGACGATGCGGTCCATGGCAGTCTGTTCGTGGATCGTCACGCCGCGGTCGGCGAGGGCGGCGGCAAGGCGGACGGTGTGTCGCATCGGGTCGTGCCGGGCCTGATCGTCGAAGCGGATGGCGCGGGAGCAGGGCAGGGGCACGTCGTCGCAGGGCGCTTCTTGAGCGGCAAGTCCGAGGCGTCGGGCGGCGTCGAACTCCTCCCCCAAAGCGTCGGCGTCCTGGTCGGGCTCGGCAAACTGATAGGCGGAGAGGCGTTGGAAGTCGGCGTCGTAGCCGTAGCGCTGCTGGAGGGTCTCGATGTGGTCGACGGCGTTGCGCTTGGCGTCGAGGACCTGGCGGACGGCGTCTTCGCCGTGGCGGGAGATGAGGGTGGACAGGGGCGTGTCGAGGGTGGTGTCGAGGTGCCCGGTGGAGTAGCCGGTGGTGCCCCCGGCGATCCGGTTCATGGTGATGAGGGTGACGCGGCGGCCGGCGTAGTACAGGGCCTCGGCGGCCGTGACGCCGGTGATCCCCCCGCCGAGGATCAGCACGTCGGCGTCGGCGTCGCCGGCGAGCGGCGGGTACGTCGGGCGTTCGTCGAGCGCGGCGGACCAGGCGGAGTCGTGTTGGGATTCGATGGCCATGGCGGTACGTCGTCGTTAGGTGAGCGAGAGGGGGCCGGGCAGGCCGGCGGGTAGATGGTCGACGGTAGGCGGGTAGGCACCGCGCGGCCGGAACCGGGGACCGTCCAAGCCTCAGGGTGAAGGGAAAATAAGGAAGGGGAGAAGCGAGGCGCGGCCCGGTTGAACATCGCAACGCGTCCGATAGAATGCCCACCGACCCGGACGGCCCCTTCGTCTAGTCTGGTCTAGGACACCAGGTTTTCATCCTGGCGACGCGGGTTCAAATCCCGCAGGGGTCATTTTGCCGTACCGGGTACTCGCCTGCTACAGGTCGGAGCAGCCCGCGAGGCTTACTGCATCTTCTGCGTTTTCTGCGTTGGGGAAATGCGTGTACAAGGGGGGACATGAAAGCGACCGAGACCAAGCGCCTGCCGTTTCTGAAGCGGACGGTGCAGTTCCAGATCCCGATCTACCAGCGGGCGTATAGCTGGACGGCGGCCCAGTGCCTGCAGCTTTGGGACGACGTGGTCCGGGCCGGGGAGGCCGAGGGCACCGACTCGCATTTCGTCGGGTCGATCGTCTACGTGCACGAGGGGCATTTCGCGGCCATCGAGTTGCCGCGGCTGCTGGTGATCGACGGGCAGCAGCGGTTGACGACGCTAAGCCTGCTGATCATGGCGTTCGCCCGGGAGGTGGCCGGCCGCCCGGCGGCGGAGCGGCCGGCGGAGGTGAACGCGGAGAGTTTCCTGCGGTACCACCTGACCAACCCGCTGGAGGAGGGCGAGGGGCGGTACAAGCTTGTCCTGACCTACGCCGACCGCGAGACGCTCCGCCGGCTGATCGACGAAGAGCCGACCGACGGCCCGGGGATCGAGGCTTCGCCGCAGGTCCTGGAGAACCTCGACCTGTTCCGCGAGGCGCTGAAAGCCGCGAGCCCCAAGACCCTGGCGGCGGCGTACCGAGGGCTTGGCAAGTTGATGATGATCGACGTCAGCCTCGAGCGGGAGCACGACGACCCGCAGCTCATCTTCGAATTTCTCAACAGCACGGGCCTTGCGCTCAGCCAGGCGGACCTCATCCGCAACTTCGTCTTGATGGGACTAAACCCGCAGGCGCAGAAGCACTTGTTCGAGACGCACTGGCGGCCGATGGAGCGGGCGTTTGGGGCAGACCATTATGTGCAGCACTTCGACCGGTTCGTGCGGCACTACTTGACGATGCGGACGCGGCAAATCCCGCGGATCCGGCAGGTCTACCGGGAGTTCAAGGCGTATGTGTCGGGCAAGGTGGTGAGCGAGGTGGTGGCGGACCTGCACCGATTTGCCGGGCACTACACGCGGATTACCGGCATCGGCGTGAAGCCCGAACCGGACGTAAAACTGCGTCGCACGTTCAAGCACCTGGATCGGCTGCAGGTGGATACGGCGCTTCCGTTTTTGCTGGAAGTGTACGACGACTACGCCACGGGGTTGATCGGGCTGGAGGCGATGCGGGCGGTAGCGGGGCACGTCGAATCGTACGTGCTGCGGCGGGTGTTGTGTGACGTGCCGACGAACACGCTGAACAAGACGTTCGCGGCGCTGGCGGACCGGCTGGACAAGTCCGTCCCGGTGTCGTACGTAGGGCAGGTGGAGGTGGCGCTGCGTCGGCTGACGGGCAACCGGCGGTTTCCCGGCGATGCCGAACTGCGGGAGAAGTTGCACGTCAAGGACGTGTACAGCCTCCGCACGTGCGGCTACATCCTCGAGAAGCTGGAGAACTACGGGCGGAAGGAGCCGGTGCGGGTGATCGATCACACGATCGAGCACGTGCTGCCGCAGAACGTGGACCTGTCGCAGGAGTGGCGGGAAGCGCTCGGGGACGACTGGCAGGCGGAGCGTGAGCGGTGGCTGCACACGTTGGGGAACCTGACGCTGACGGGGTACAACAGCGAGTTGAGCGACCGCCCGTTCGACTTCAAGCGGCGGCACGAGGGGGGCTTTGAGAACAGCCCGCTGTGGCTGAACCGCTCGATCCGTGGGCTGGACGTGTGGGACGCCGAGGCAATCCAGCGCCGGACCGTGACGCTGACGGGCCGAGCGTTAGAAGTCTGGCCCCTGCCGGCGGTGGACGAGGCGGCGCTGCGGCGGGAGGGCAGCGGGGAGGAGGGCCGTGTGTACACGTTGGACGACCACCCGCACCTCGTGGGGCCGGTGCGGGAGCTTTACGAATTGCTGCATCGGGCGATCGTGAGCGTTGACCCGCGGATCAAGCGGGTGGTGCGGAAGATGCACATCGCTTACGTGCTGGACGGGCACGTGGTCGATGTCGTGGTGCAGACGAGGCGGCTATTGCTGTACTTCGACGTCCCCCCGGAGGAGTTGGACGATCCCGAAAGCCGCGTGCGGGACATGTCCGGGCGGGGGCACTGGGGTGGCGGCGATGCGCAGTTGCGGGTGAAGACTTCGGCGGACCTCGGTGCGGCGCTGCATTTGATCCGGCAGTCTCATCGGGTCCACGGCGGCGCGGAGGGTGGGTGACCGCGAAGCGCGCAGCGAGGACGCCGCGGGTGGGAGGTTACGCGGGGGCGGTCTGGGTAGAGCCGCGGGCGTGAATCCGTCGGCTGGGGGGGATTGCGGGTGCGGGGGGGGGCCGACCTCGGGGCGTCGATGCACCTGGTGCGGCGGTCGTATCGGCGGCACGGGGGGGGCGGAGTGGTGACGGCGACGGGGCGAGAAGTGGGGTGAGACAGGAGCGTGGTCGACGCTCGGGCTGGCGATCAAGGGCGGGATCGCGTCACTTCGTCGAGCAATGCCGCGGCGGTGGCGCGGTGGGCGCGGGCGGCGGGGTCGGGTTCAGCGGGGCGGGTGGCGAGCCAGGTTTCGTCGGCGATGGGGCGGATGGCGGCGAGGCCGGCGGAGCGGAGCATGGCCTCGACGGCGGGGCGGTTGAGGGCGAACCAGTTGGTGGGGTCGCCGGCCCAGCGGTGCTCGATGAAGGCGAGCTTCGGGAAGCCGGGGTCGAGCATCGCGTCGCGGTCGTTGAGGCCGGGGTCGTCGGGGACCGGGGCGGCCGCGTCGGGCGGGGGGCCGGGCATGGTGAGGGTTTGGAGCACCAGCGTGCCGCCGGGCTTGAGCCGCGAGGCGATGGCGTCGACCGCGAGCAGCGGGTAGCGCAGGTGGTAGAGCACGCCGAGGAAGAGGATCAGGTCGTAGGCGGTGTCGTCGTGCAGGAGGCTGTAGACGCCGCGCTGGTGGAACGTGACGCGTCGGTGTGGGTCGAGGTGCGGCTGCGCCCAGCGGGCTTGTTGGAGGTAGTGCGGGTCGTGGTCGATCGCGGTGACGGCGGCCCCCCGTTCGGCGAGGGCGAAGCTGTAAAAGCCGGCGTTGCACCCGATATCCAGGGTGCTCCGGCCGGTCAGGTCGCCGGGCAGGTGCGGGGCGATCTCGTCCCACTTCCACCGCGGGAAGTCGCCCAAGCCCAGCGGGTGGTCGGGGCAGGTCTGCGTGCCGCCGGGCAGGTGCAGGTTGTGGAACCACGGGGCGAGGGCGGCGGGGTCGGGGGGGGTGGTCATGGTGGTTATAGCCGCTGGCCGTTAGCCGTTGGCCGTTAGCGAGGCGCAGTGGTCTGCTGGAGCCTAGCGGTCGGCATAGATACAACTCGGCCGCAACGGGCAAACTTCATCAGGATCGTCACCTGCAAGGTCTAACGGCTAACTGCTAACGGCTAACGGCTAACGGCTGCACGCACCTACCGCCGCCTCAAGCTCCGCGGCCCGGTGGGCGGCGGTGTGGTGCTCGAGCACCCGCCGCCGTGCGGCGACGCCGATCGCCCGGCGGTCGGCCTCGGGCAGGTCCTGCAGGATGCGGGTGACGTCGGCGGTCGTCTCGGAGAGCAGGACCTCGCGGCCGGGCTCGAACAGCTCATCCAGCCCCGGCCAAGTGTCGGAGATAATCGTTGTGCCGCACGCCGCGGCCTCGAACAGGCGGACCGACGGCGCGTGCCCCATCGCCCGCATCCGCTCCCGCGTCACGTTCAGCGTGAACCGTTGACGGTTATAAAATCCCGGGTGCTCCGCGGGCGGGAGGTGTTCGATCCGCTCCACGTTCAACGCGTATTGAACCGTGTCCGGGTACATCGGTCCGGCGAGGGCGAAGCGGCGAGACGGTAAGGCCGCGGCGGGGCCGAGCAGCAGCGCCTCGACCGTCGGCTGCCGGTCGGGCGAATAAGTGCCCATGTACCCCAGGTCCAAGTCCCGCTCGACCGTAGGGTCCGGGGCGTAGCGCTCCGTGTCCACGGCACAATAGAGCGGCACGGCCGCGGGCGAACCGAACTCGTCCTCTAGTACCCGCAGGCTCCGCCCGCCGGTGAACGAGAAGTACACCGCAAAACCGGGCACCTGTCGCGCCGCGAGGTATTCGCACGTCCCGTCCCGCAACGCCCCGAGCGTGATCGGCGTGTCGATGTCATAAAATGCCTTGATCCCGCCGGTTTCCCGCTGCACGAGGTCGCCCACCGCGACACCCTCGGGGACGTAGCTGCCCACCATCACCACGTCGGCGTCGCGGATCGACGGGAGGTGGCGACGGCGCAGCTCGTCGAGGTCGCGGTAGAGGTGTAGGGTGCAGCCCGGCGGGTCGGGGCGGTCACGGGCGGCGGCGTACCAGGGTTTGTCGTGCTCGAGGAAGGTGACAGAGTGCCCCCGGGCGGCGAGTGCGGCGGTGAGGGCGCGGTAGACGGTGGCGTGGCCGTTGCCCCACGACGAGGTGATGGTCAGGCCGAGGATGCAGACCGACAGCGGCGCGACGCGCTGCGACGGGTCGGCGGAGGCCGCGGCCGCGGCCGGGCCGGAGAGGGTGTGGGCGGCGGTGCGGCTCACGGTTCAACACCAGTTGAACCCGCCGATGCCTTCGGGGCGGAGCCGTCGGCGAGGGTGCCGAGTTCGGCGTGGACGGTGCGGGCGCGGTCGGCGTAGGTGTGGTCCCGCAGCGCCCGGCGGCGGGCGGCGGCGCCGATGGCGCGGCAACGCTGCGGGTCGAGGCTCCTGACGTAGCCCGCTACAGCCTCGCCGTCTTCAGCGACGAGGACCTCGCCATCCGGGGCGAAGAACCGGTCCACGCCCTCCCACGCATCGGTAATGAGGCACGCCCCCGCGGCGGCGGCCTCGAACACCCGCGTGGCGGGGCTGTACCCCATCGCCGCCATGGAGGCGCGCGAGATGTTCAGCACCGTCCGCGGCTCGGCGTTGAAGGCGTTGTGGTCGGCGGTTCCGACGTGCCCGAGGTACCGCACGTTCGGCGGCATCGCCTTGTCCTCCCACCCGCTCCCGCCGAGCAGGAACGTGTGGTCCGGGCACCGCCGCGCGGCGTCGAAGAAGAATGCATCCACCCGCGCCTCACGGTCGGGCAGCCGATTGCCCAGAAAGGCGAGGTCAGCGCTAAATAGCTTCCCCTGATCCCCGGTCCCCGCTCCCTGGTCCCTCTGCGTGGGCGGGTGGTGCGTCTCCGGGTCGTGGGCGTTGTAGATCGGCACGCACCGGCGGGCCCCGAACGCTTGATAAGCGGCGACGACGGGCGGGCCCCCGCCGTAGGTGAAGATGGCATCGTAAGCCGGGGTGCAGGCGCGGCCGCGGTCGGCCGGGTCGTCCCGCATCCGCTCCAGCGTCGCCGGGGCGTCGACGTCCCAGAACAGCACGAGCGGGCGGTTGGCATCGTCGCCGCGAGCGATGGCGGCGGCCTCACGTTCCAACAATTCGTCGTAGACCCCGACGCCCGAGGCCTTCACCAGCACGTCGCAATCGGCCGCGGCGTTGCGCAGCAGCCGGGCGGCCGCGTCGTCGTCGTCGCCGGGGTAAACCACCACCCGGGCATACTCCGGGTCGGCGTCGAGGTCGCGGTGCTGCTGGCGGCCGAAAGCGTCGGGCTCGTAGAAGGTGATGTCGTAGCCGAGGCGGTGCAGGGCCGAAAGGATGCCGCGGTAGTACGTCGCGGCCCCGTTCCAGTAGGCCGAAACGAGCGACGAGCCGAAGAAGGCCAGGCGGGTGCGGTGCGACGCTTGGCTCATCCCGGGCGGTCCTTATCGTCCGCCGCGAACACGCAAGCGGCGGCGTTATGCCGCAGTGCATCGACGTGCTGCAACAACTCGCCGAGGCGGTGGTCGCAGGTGTGCCGGACGAGCACGGTTTCGCGGCCCGAGTCGATCAGCGAGCGTCGCAAGGGGGCGTCACTCAGCACGCGGTCCAGCGCCTCAGCCATCTCCTGGCCGCTGTCGACCATCAGGAAGTCCCGCCCGGCGCGGAACATTTCCTCGGCGTCGTGCCACGGGGCGCTGACGAGGGGGATGCCGCACGCGAGGGCCTCGAACGGGCGGATGGTGGGGATGCCCGGCAGGGCGGTGGCGTAGGGCCGGCGGGGCACGTGGACCGTCACGCGGTGGCGGGCGAAGGCTTCGGGCACCCGGTGGTTGGGCAGGTAGCCGCGGTAGTCGATGCCCGCGTCGGCGAGGGCGCGGCGGGCGGCGTCGGGGTAGCGGACGCCGTGCACCGTGGCGGTGAGGCCCAGCCGCTTGACCGGCTCGATGAGGTACTCGTGCAGCTCGGCGGTGCGTTCGTCGTCGCCCCAGTTGCCGATCCACACCAGGTCGCGGTCAGGCTCGACGTCGGGCATCGGGTGGAAGACGTGCGGGTCGGCCGCCTCGTGCCAGGTGAAGGCGGGGCGGTCGTGGCGCGACTCGTACCATTGGCGGACGACGTCGCCGAAGGCGAGCACGCCGTCGTAGTGCGTCAGGTCGAACGCCTGCATGTCGTCCGGTGCGGTGACGCAGCGGTGGTGGGTGTCGTGGAACAGCAGCACGCGGGGCGGGCGGCTCGAGTCGTTCAACAGGTGTTGAACGTGGGCCTCACCCAATGCGGCGACGACGGCGGGGTCGGTCCACTCGTGGACGAGGACGACCTCGGCGTCGCGGATGGCGGCCGCGGCGTCGAGGTTGTCCGGATCGTAGAGGGTGCTGTCAAGGTTGGGGTAGGCGGCGTGGTAGGCGTCGCTCGCGCCGGGGCCGTGGTCGGCTTCGAGGTGCTGGCGGCTCCAGCTCTCGGCGGGTTCGTAGACGGTGACGTCGAAGCCGCGGCGGAGGGCGGCCGAGGCGACGCCGCGCACGAAGTGGGCGTTGCCGTGGTTCCAGTCGGACCGCAGGGAGTGGCAGAAGACGACGAGGTTCACGCCGCGGCTCCGGACGGTTGCGGCGCGTTGACGGATGCGGCGGCATAGAGCGCGAGGTAGCGTTGCACCATGTTGCCGGCGGTGTAGCGTTGTGCCCGGTGCCGGGCGAGGTGGCCGGCGCGGCGGGTGGCGTCGGGGTGGTCGAGCATGTCGCGGAGGCGGTCGGCCCAGGCGTCGGGGTCGAGCGAGTCGATGTAGACGGCGGCGTCGCCCCAAACCTCGCGGAAGGTGGGAATGTCGGCGAGGACGAGGGCGCAGCCTCGGGCGGCGGCCTCGAGGGGCGCGAGGCCGAAGGGCTCGTAGCGGCTGGAGCCGGCGTAGATCAGGGCGTTGGCGAGCTCACGTTGCACGTCGGCCGGGGCGAGTTCGCCGGTCCAGCGGGCGGCGGGCATGGCGGCGCGGTCGGCGTCGTTGGCGGGGCCGATGAGGGTGAGGCGACCGTGGAGTTCCGCTGCGGCGGCGCTGAGGACGCCGATATTTTTTCCCGGATCGTGGAGGCGGCCGAGGGTGACGACGCCGGCTCGTTTTTCGTGATCGGAGTCGACGGGACGCGTAGCGTCCCGGCTCATCACTGTCACGCCGGTGATGCCGTTGTGGATGACCAGCGGGGGGTGGGGTCGGTGGCGGAGGGTGGGGAAGGCGTCGGCGAGCTGCGCGGCGTGGGCGGCGGTGGGGGTGACGAGTTGGTCGGCGGAGGCGAGGGCGGCGGCGACGTTGCGGCGGTAGGCGTCGTACTCGGCAGGGGGGTCGGCGTCGAGGACGGCGTGCCACCAGGTGACCACGTCAGAATGGGCGGTAAGGACCGTGGAGACGCCGGCGTCGCGGAGTTGGCCGGCGGCGGCGTGGCGGTAGCTGCAGGTCTGGACAACCTCCGCTTCACGGGTGATGGCGACCTCGGCGAGCCAGGCGGCGCAGGGGTCGTCACCAGCGGCCGGGGTGCCGCCGGGCTCCCACTCCAGCGGATCGTCGCAGCGGTGGATCCGTAGGCCGGGTGGCACAGTGGCGCGGCGGCTGTCGGGGAACGTGCACCCGACCACGGCGAGTTCCGCCTCGTGCCCCGCCGCGAGGAGGCCCCGGGCGAGGTCGAGCGAGAACGTCCAGACTCCGCCGACGGCGTCGGTCTCGATCAGCACCTTCATGCGGGTCCACCCCCCGGCGTGTCCATCAACACGACGGCCTTCATGAAGCCCTCGGGGCGGTCGCGGGTCAGCGCCAGCGCCTCGTCGAGGTGTGAGAGCGGGAGGCGGTGGGTGATGAGCGGGTTGAGGTTCAATTGTTTTTGAACCACGGCGTCGACGGCGCGGCGGAGGCCTTGGGTGTAGCGGTGGGGTTCGCGTTCGTGGGCGTTGATAACGTCGAGGCCGCGCCAGTTCCACAGCTGCATGTCGACGGTGCGGGGGCCGTCCTGGTGGAACCCGGCGACGACGAGTCGGCCCATCTCTTTCACGAGCTTGGTGGCGAGGTCGAGCGGGGCCTGCTTGCCGGTTACCTCGATGACAACGTCGAACCGCCCGCCGTCGAAGAACCCGCCGACTTCGGCGGCGACGGCCTCGGCCTCATCGGTGGTCCAGTACGTCGTGGCCCCCGCGACCCCGGCGGCGGGGCGGGCCGACGCGCGGCGGGAAGTCGCGGTGACCTCGGCCCCGGCGACGGCGCAGAGCTGGACGAGGAGGCTGCCGAGGAAGCCGACCCCGACGATGAGCACGGTGTCGCCCCGCCGGACTTTGCTCCGCTCGAGGACGTTCATCGCGCACGCCAGCGGCTCGCCGGGGAAGTCGACGCCGTCGAGCGACGGCGGCAGGGGGACGACTTGATCCGCCGGGGCGAGGGCGTGCGAGGCGTAGGCGTTCTGCGACAAGGTCGCCACACGTTGACCCGGCTGCAGGCCCCCCAGATCCGCCACGTCCGCCACGTCCGCCCCGACGCGGTCGATGACGCCCCACGCCTCGTGGCCCGGGGCCCCGGGCTCCATGGGGTAGGTGAACCAGTCGCGGCCCTCCCACGGCGGAACGTTGGAGGCGCACACGCCGCAGCCCTGCAGTTTCACGGCCACCTCACCCGGGCCGGGCTCGGGCACCGGCAGGTCGACCCGCTCGAAGTGCCCCGGTTTGGCCAATTGCATGGCGTAGCCGTGGGTCATGCCGTCCCCGCGACGGCGGTGGCGGTGCCGGCTGCACGGCGGCGGCGCTCGCCCGGCTCCGCCGCGTCACCGGCGGGCCTCGTCCCGTCGCGCTGGGCGAGCCAGTCGAGCAGGCGTTGCACCCCGTCGCGGACCGAGACGGACGGTTTCCAGCCGAGCGTCTGCGACAGCTTGGTGAGGTCCGAGACGTAGTATCGCTGGTCGCTGGCGCGCCAGTCGTCGAAGCGGAGGTCCATGGGTCGGTTGGTGAGGGCTTCGAGGGTGCCGCAGAGGTCGCGGAGCGAGACGGCGCGGGTGGGCCCGCCGCCGACGTTGAACGCCTGGCCGCGGGTGTCGGCGATGCGGTCGAGGGCGCGGGTCATGGCGTCGAGCAGGTCGTCGACGAAGAGCACGTCGCGGACCTGGCGGCCGTCGCCGTAGATGGTGACGGGGCGGCGGTGCAGCGCGGCGTCGGCGAAGTGGGCGAGCCAGCCCTGGTCGGCGTTGCCGCACTGGTGCGGGCCGTAGATGCAGCTCATCCGGAAGACGACGTTGGGCAGGCCGAAGGTCCGGGCGTAGTCGAGGACGTACTGGTCGGCCGCGCCCTTGCTGCAGCCGTAGGGGCTGTGGAAGTCGAGTTCGGTCTCTCGGACGCCGCGGCGGAGGGCGGAGTCGGCGGCGGGGGCGTAGCGGTCGCCGTCGACGCGGAGGCGGAGCCCCGGCAGGTCGCCGTAGACCTTGTTGGTCGAGGTGTAGAGCAGCGGCGGGGGGGTGGCCTGGGCGCGCTGGGCCTCGAGGATGTTGAGGGTGCCCAGCGCGTTGACCTCGAAGTCGTGTCGGGGATCGTTCAGGGAGGTGGTGACGGCGACCTGGGCGGCAAAGTGGTAGACGGCGGTCGCGCCATGCATCGCGTCGAGCACGGCGTCGGCGTCGCGGACGTCGGCGCGGCGGAGCTCGATGCTGCGGCCGTGGGTGGCGGTCAGCCAGCGGGCGTTGCGTTCGACGCCGGGGCGGGAGAGGTCGTCGAAGACGAGGACGCGGCGGCCTTCGGCGGCGAGGCGGTGGGCGAGGTTGGTGCCGATGAAGCCGGCCCCGCCGAAGATGAGGGCGTGGCCGGGGTCGGCTGCGCCGTCGCCGTTCGCGTGTGGTTTGCGGTTGCGTTGCAGGGGGGAGGGGGTACTCATACCGCCAGCCCCCGCTCGCGGAGCTCGGCGTGGGCGGCGTCGAGGTGGTCCTCGGCGGTCTCGCCCTCGAGCCAGTCGGCGAGTTCAGCGATGGCGTCGTCCTGCGAGACGCGGGGGGTGAAGCCGAGGTCGCGCCGGGCTTTGGTGATGTCGGCGAAGCAGTGGCGGATATCGCCGAGGCGGAACTCGCCGGTGACGCGGGGGGTGAGGTCGGGGCGGCCGAGGACGCGGGCGAGGCGTTGGGCGAGTTCGAGGACGGTGACGGGTTCGCCGCTGCCGAGGTTGTAGACGCCGGGGGGCGCGTCGTCGTTGAGGGTGGTGAAGGCGACGGCGTCGGCGATGTCGTGGACGCTGACGAAGTCGCGGCGTTGTCGGCCGTCCTCGTAGATCAGGGGGGGCTGGCCGTTGAGCAGGCGTCCGGCGAAGATGGCCATGACGCCGGTGTAGGGGTTGGAGAGCGACTGGCGGGGGCCGTAGACGTTGAAGAATCGGAAGGCGGTGGTGGGGATGCCGTAGGCGGCCCCGAGCATGAGGGACATGCGTTCCTGGACGAACTTGTTCAGGGCGTAGACGGAGGAGGTGTCGGTTGGCTTGCCCTCGTCGGTGGGCAGGGGGGTGAGGGGGCGGCCGCGGTCGTCGGTCGGTTCCCAGCGGTCGTGTTGCAGGTCGTCGAGGGAGCGGGCGACGTCGGCGACGGGTCGGCCGTCGGCGTCGCGGTAGCGGCCCTCGCCGTAGACGCTCATGCTCGAGGCGACGACGAGGCGTTTGATCCCCCCTCCCCGGGCGTCGGCCTTGTGTGGGGCGAGGGCTTCGAGGAGGACGGCGGTGGCGAGGTCGTTGTCGCGGGTGTAGGCGGCCGGGGCGTACATCGACTGTCCGACACCGACGGCGGCGGCGAGGTGGACGACGCGGGAGACGCCGTCGAGGGCGTGGTTCACCGCGTCGGGGTCGGCCACGTCGCCGCGGATGAAGTCGGCGGCGGGGTCGAGGTGCCGGGGGCCGGTGGCGTCGTGGCCGTGGACCTGCGGGTCGAGTCGATCGAGGACGGTGACGCGGCAGCCGCGGGCGAGGAGGCGGTCGACGACGTGGGTGCCGATGAAGCCGGCCCCGCCGGTGACGAGGACGCGGGGGGGTGAGGACGGCCGCCCACCCGGCGCGGGCGGGGCGGGGGCGGCTACGGAGTTGCCGTCCGGGTGGTCGCCGGAGTCACGTGACGGGGGGTGTGGGTCGATGACGGCGGCGTCCGCGTCCTGGGGCCAAGCGTTGCGTCGGGTCAAGCGGGTCTCCTGGCGGGGCGGCCGGTGGCCGGACGTTCCGGGATGGGCGGGCTGTCGCGGCGATGCGGGCGGGCGGATATTGCGGGGGGATGAACGGCAGACCGGTGGACCCTAGGCTACCGGTTGATGCTCCGCAAGAGGGAGAATGCAGCATCTTCCGCGGGTACCGACTTCCAGTCTGTGTTATACCGGATTCTAGGTACGGTGCAGCCGGATTGTAAAGGCGCTGTCGGAGCGACTTGCGGGCTACAGTCGGGCGTGACCGGCGTTCAGAATGAGTCGGAGGCGGACGCGGAACTTGACCGGTTGCGGGATGGTTGCGTCGTGATGTGCTGCCGGTGCGGGATCGGGGACGTGGTGATGTCGATGCCGGCGTTGCGGGTGTGGCGGGAGGCGGTGAGCTCGGGGGGATCGGGGGCTCGGCTTCCGGGGGCTCGGTCTTCGGGGGATCGGGTTCCGGGGGATCGATCTCCGGGGGGGGTGGTGTGGCTGGCGACGTCGCCGGCGGTGGAGTTGTTGGAGGCGGTGGCGGGGCCGGGGGACGGGGTGCGGATGTACCACGATTTCGGCTTCAAGCACTGGGACGACGCGGGCGGGCCGGCGGAGCGGGCGGCGACGGATCGCTGGCTGGACGGGCTGGATGAGGGGACGGTGTTCTACGGCTTGATGCACGCGCCTCGGGGGTTTCGGGATGCGGTGGTGGAGCGGGGGTTCGAGCACCGGCAGGAGGACGCGGAGGTGGAGTGGCGGGCGGCGTTGCGGGGGGTGGGGACGGTGCAGTTCGTGTGGGAGGCGGCGCGGGCAGGGTGGGAGTTGGCGGGGGGGGATGAGGAGGAGGGGGGTGAGGGGGGTGAGCCGCCGGACTGGGCGAGAGGGTTGCGGGTGCCGGCGGCGCGGGACTTGGCGGGTCGGGCGTGGTTGGACCGGGCGGTGCCGGGGTGGCGGCGGGGGGCGCCGGTGGCGTTTGCGTGCAACGGCGGGTCGGGGTTGAAGGTGTTCAAGCCCGAGCGGCTGGCGGCGGTGATGGATGTGGTGCTGCGGCGGACGGGGGGGCATGTCGTGCTGGTGGCGGGGCCGGATGATCGGCGGGCGGCGCGGGTGCTGGCGGCGGTGCGGGAGCCGGGGCGGGTAGCGGTGCTGGGGCCGGAGCATTTGCTGACGACGGCGGGGGTGCTGCGGCGGTGCCGGGGGCTGGTGAGCAACGACTCGGGGCTGCTGCATATGGGTGGGGCGTTGGGGTTGCCGCTGGTGGGGGTGTTCGGGCCGACGCGGGCGGTGCTGTACATGCCGCGGGTGGCGGGGGCGTCGGGGGGGACGGGAGAGGCGAGCGGGGCGCGGGGCCGGGCCGTGGAGCCGACGACGGGGTCGGCGTGCTGCCCGCTGCGGGAGCCGGCGGGGCTGGGTCCGCCGGCGTGCATCGCCGAGGGGAGCTGCCGGCTCGAGCCGTCCCGCTGCATCGACGAGGTGCGTACGCTGGCGGTGGCCCGGGCGGTGCTCGAGACGTTCGGCCTCCCCCGCCGCCCGGCCTTCGGCACGGGACCCCCGCCCCGCGACGCCGACGCCGACGTCGCCCCGAGCCCGCCGCGACCTGATGCCCGATACACCCCCACGCACCGCCCCCACCCCCGCGTCCGCCGATGACCCGGCCCCCGCCGCCGAACGCCTCGGACTGTGCGAGTGGTTCCACTACGGCGACCACGCCCGCGTCGAGTCGGCCGCCGCAACGATGCGCGACCTCGGCGTCCGCCACCTCCGCACCGGCCTGAGCTGGGCCGACTTCCACCAGCCCAACGGCCCCGCCTGGATGGCGTTCCTCTTCGACACCCTCGCCGACTTCGAGGTCCTGCCGTCCCTCTGGCACACCCCCCCGAGCATCAGCGAGAACGGCACGTGCAGCGGCCCGCCCGTCCGCCTCGACGAGTTCGCCGAATTCACCGGCTACATGATCCACCTCTACGGCCACCGCTTCGGCCCATGGGTCGAGCTGTGGAACGAGCCCAACGGCCGCTACTACTGGGATTTCATCCACCACGACCCGCTCTGGCACAAGTTCGGCGCGATGATCGCCGCCGCCGCCGCCGAGGTGAAACGCCACGGCCGCCGCGCCCTCCTCGGCGGGCTCGCCCCCGCCGACCCGACGTTCATCACGCTCCTCGGCGACCGCGGCAACCTCGACGACGTCGACGGCGTGTCGGTCCACGGCTTCCCGGAGATGTGGGGCGACCACCACCGCGACACCAGCGGCGGGAGCGAACGCACCACCGAGTGGGACGAGCCGTGGCGCTGGAACGGCTGGGCCCACCGGATGGCGGAGTTCGAGCGGGTCGCCGGCGGCCGTGAGGTCTGGATCACCGAGACGGGTTATTCGACGTGGGCCGCGCCGGGCGTCGGCGTGACGATTGACGAGCGTCGGCAACAGCAGGCCGAGGCGTTGCGGGATGTCGTCAACGCCCCGGCCGCCCGCATCTATTGGTACGGCCTGCAGGACCTGCACCCCGACCGCGCCTCGGTCGACGGGTTCCACGCGGACGAACACGCCTACCACTTCGGGCTGCTCGACGCCGCCGGCCGGGCCAAGCCGGCATACCACGCCTTCGCCGAGGCGTTGGCCGCCGACGCGCCCGCTGCACCCTCGACGGAGCCCGCGGATGCTGCCGGGGATTGACACGCACCGCACGTGCCGGATCATGCCGCCATGCCGCAAGACCACCCGACGCTCGGCCGCTGGCGGATCATCTCGATGGACCAGTGGGACCGTGCGTCCGTCGACGCCGAGGTGGAGGGCTACTTCCGCTTCGACCGCGGCGAGGGCGGCGAGTTTCGGTTCGGGTTCGTGCGGGGCGAGGTCTCTTGCGAGCCGACCGAGCGCGACGGCCGGCCGGCGGTGGAATGGTCGTGGGAGGGGTCCGACGAGTTGGACCCCGCGAGCGGCCGGGGCTGGGCCCGCGTGAACCCCGACGACACGCTGCAAGGCGTCATCCACTTCCACGGTGGCGACCGCTCGGGCTTCACCGCCGAGCGGGCCGGCCCGCCGCGCGAGGCGAGGCCGATGCTCCGCCTCGCCCCGGGCAAAGCCGTCGCGGGTGCCGCCGGGTCCCCGCCCCCGCCCACCCCCGACGTCGACCTTGCCCGCCACCGCCGCCTTCGTGGCGTGCTGCAAAAACACCAGAACGCCGCCGCCAAGTCCCTCGGCAAGGCCGCCATGCAGCGGGCCGGTGAGGCGCTCGGCATCATGGAGGGGTCGCAGCTCTACCTCGAGACCGACGCCGAGCTCACCATCTTCTTCGACCACGCGCTGTACGACCGCACCACCCGCGGCAAGACGCCGATCCAGCGCTACCTCGCGAAGCTGCGCGTCACCGACGACCCCGACGAACAACTCGTCCGCTCGGCGATGGCCGACGCCCATGTCTCGCTTTACCGCATCGAACAGCTCGACGGCCACCACGGCGTGCACTTCCGCGACCTGACCACCGGTGGAACCCGCTTTGCCGTGGATGAGTCGCTGGCGAAAGCCGGGGCCGTAGGCATGGTGATGGTCTACCGCCTGCTGCCGCTGCCCACGTACGGGTTGCCCAGCGGGGCGAGCTTCCCCGTCAGCCCCGAGACGGCGCTCGCCCTGATCGAGGCGTGGCAGGATTTCGGGCAGGGGAAGAAACCCCCGGACCTCTCGGACCCCGCCGCACGCGAGGCGTGGGCGACCATCCTCTACACCTTGGGCTTCGCCGAAGGCGGCACCGGGAGGATCAGCTTCTGCTGATCCGCCGGCCAAGCGACGGGGCCCGCCCGATGGTGGGACGGGCGCCTCGCCCGTCACGGGTTCGGCCCCCCCAAGCAGTCTTGAGCGAGTGCTGAAGTTCTTCGCCATAGCCGCGACGCCATGCGTCGCGGACCGCGTTGCGTAGCAACGCGGCTATTGAAGAAAGCTCACATCAACCGCTCTAGATCCGGTTACCTCCGCCGTTGCCGCCGGACCCGCGGCGGGGCGGAGAGTCGGTATGATCGTTATGGGATCATGTGACGGTGACGCAGCGAGGACAATCGGCGAGGGCGCGTGGATCATCTGGAACAACTTGATCAGGCTTCCCAAGCCCCGGCCACCGCCGCCGCCGCCGCGCCCGCCGAGGCCCCATCGGCCCCGCGTCCGGCCGCCGCCGACGTCGAGGTGCTCATCATCACCTTCAACGAGGAGGTGAACCTGCCGCACTGCCTGCGGGCGCTCGACGGCGTAGCGCGGCAGGTCTACGTGGTGGACTCGGGCAGCACCGACAACACCCAGCGGCTGGCGCGGGAGGCGGGGGCGACGGTGGTCGAACACACGTGGGAGGGTTACGCCCCGCAGAAGAACTGGGCGCTGGCGAACCTGCCGCTGGAAGCGGGGTGGACGCTGATCGTCGATGCCGACGAGATCGTCACGCCGCGGCTGTGGGAACGCATCGCCGCCGTGGTCGATGCCCCGCCGGGCGAGGTCGCCGAGAACGGATTTTTCATCAACCGCTTGACCTACTTCCTCGGCGAGGCGGTGCATCACTGCGGGTACTACCCGAGCTGGAACCTGCGGCTGTTCCGCCGGGGCACGGGGCGGTACGAGGACCGGCTGGTGCACGAGCACGTCATCATCCCCGACCCGGTGGGCTACATCGATGAGCCGATGCTGCACTACGACCGTCGCGGGCTCGAGCACTTCTACGCCAAGCACAACCGCTACTCGACGCTCGAAGCCCAGCAGTTGTTCAACGAGGTTCAGGACCCCGAGCTCCGAGAGCGGGACGTGGCCAACGTCTCGGCCGACACGCGACGCCGCCGCTGGCTGAAGCGCCACGTCACGGGGTGGATGCCGCTGCCGGCGTTGTGGCGCTTCCTCTATATGTATGTCTTCCGCCTCGGCGTGCTCGACGGGCAGGTGGGCTACAACTTCTGCCGCTTCATCGCCAGCTACGACGCCATGGTCGCGTTCAAGCTGCGTACGCTCCTGCGCGCCCGCCACCTCGCCGACGACACGGACCGACTCGGCGCGGGCAGCGTCGGGCTCGCCCGGCGTGAAGGCGAGGGCGACCCCGCCGCCATCGTCGCCCCGCCCCCCCCGCCCGCCGCCCGCACCCCGCCCGCCTCCCCCCCCGCCGTGGACGCCGCGACCGATCCGCCGACCCAGACCCAGCCCGAGTCGAGCCCGTGGAGCTTCCGCGGCAAGCTCGGCCGCGCCGTGTGGATGCTCGTCGGCCGACCGCTGTTCCGCTGCAGCTTCCACAACTGGCACGCCTACCGCCGCGCCATCCTCCGCGGCTTCGGCGCCCGAGTCGGACGCGGCGTCGCTATCCGCTCCACCGTCCACGTCGAGATCCCCTGGATGCTCGACATCGGCGACCAGGCCAGCATCGGCGACCACGCCATCCTCTACAGCCTCGGCCGCATCCGCATCGGCAAACGCTCCATCATCAGCCAGTACGCCCACCTCTGCGCCGGCACCCATGACTACACCGACCACACCTTCCGCCTCCTCCGTACCCCCATCACCATCGGCGAAGACGTGTGGATCGGCACCGACGCCTTCGTCGGCCCCGGCGTCACCGTCAACCGCCTCGGCGTTCTAGGCGCCCGCTCCAGCGCCTACCGAGACGTCCCCGAGGCCCAGGTCGCCGTCGGTAACCCCGCCCGACCCATCAAACGCCGCGAGCTGCGGTAACGGCAGTTCCCAGAACATCCCCGGGGGTGCCACACTGCATCCCGGAGGCTCTGCGGAGGGTGCGGTGTGCCGGCTGCGCGGAGCGCCACGCCGTGGCAACACCCTCATACCGCACCCGCCCCGAGCTGCGGCAACTGGCCGTTTTCGAACGCCCCGGGGGTGCCACACTGCATCCCGGAGGCTCTGCGGAGGGTGCGGTGTGCCGGCTGCAAGGTACGCCACGCCGTGGTCAACCCTCCACACCGCACCCGCCCCGAGCTGCGGCAACTGGCCGTTTTCGAACGCCCCGGGGGTGCCACACTGCATCCCGGAGGCTCTGCGGAGGGTGCGGTGTGCCGGCTGCGCGGAGCGCCACGCCGTGGCAACACCCTCATACCGCACCCGCCCCGAGCTGCGGCAACTGGCCGTTTTCAAACGCCCCGGCGGTGCCACACTGCATCCCGGAGGCTCTGCGGAGGGTGCGGTGTGCCGGCTGCGCGGTGCGCCACGCCGTGGTCAACCCTGCACACCGCACCCGCCTTGAGCGGCGGGATGCAGTGTGGCACCCGCCGGGTGAAGCGGTGGGACGGGACCCGAAGCGCCAACGCGCCGTGCCGCAGTCAAGGCACCTCGTACCCCAGCATCTCCAGCGTCCCCCGCAACCACGGCATCACCCTCGCCACCTCCGCCTCGTCCGCGTCGAGCTTCCGCGCCCCCGCCGCGTCCGGGTCGTACTGCGCCTCGAAGACCGCCCGCACCGCCGGGTCGTCCGGCAGGTCGCAAAACTTCAGCACCCGACCCAGCTCCGCCGGCCCCAGGTCCTCCAGCCGCAGCTCCAGGTACCGCTCGGCCGGCAGCGACCGGCCGAACTCCCGCGTCAGCTCCACACAAGTCCGCCACTGCAGCGCGCACACCTCCAAGAGGTCCAGGTCCTTGAGCAGCCCCTCGATCCCCGGCAGCCGCGGGCCCCACACGTTCTGCCCCACCATCGGCGTCAACGCCTTGGGCGCGAAACGCCGCGCCACCTCCTTCGCATAGTGCGGCAGCCGCCGCAACTCCACCTCACGCAGCCGCTGACGCAGCCGACCCTTGGCGATGCTGCCGCCCCCGCCTTGCGCCGCCTTCCGCCAATACGCCCGGATCGAAAACGTCGCGTCCAGCCCGTGCCGCGTGATGTGCACGAACCTTGCGTCGGGGAACACCGCGTCGACGAAGCCCGGCCGCAGCGCATTGGCCGGCGTCTTTTCCAGCAGCCGACCCTTGCCCGCGTCGCCGACGGCCCTGCCGAACGTCTCGCGGATGTGCCGCACCACCTCGGGCCGCGCGTCCGCCGCAGTCAGCCGGTCGCTCTTCGCGTCGTTGCCGTACCGCCACGTCAGCCGCGGCTCGGAGAGGTAATGCACCACCGGGTGGGCCGACAAGAGCTTGCCCAGGAACGTCGTGCCCGACCGCGGCGAGCCGATCAGCACGATCGGCCGCGCCAGCACTTCGTCGTAGCCGGCCGCGCCTTCGCCGCTCATGGCTTCCCCCCCTCGGCGATGCCGCCCGCGCCGCCCGACGCCGCCTCGCCCACCGTCTCCCCCGCCGCCAGCCGCCGGTACAGGTCCTCGAACCCGCTCGCCACCGCGTCGGGCGCGAACCGCTGCATCACCCACGCCCGCCCCCGCTCGCCCCGCGCCTTCAGGTCCGCCCGGTCCGCCAGCCGCCGCTCGATGGCGTCCGCGAACGCCTCGGCCGTGCGGTCCACCACCGTCGCCCCGTGCTCCTCAAGCTCCCGCCAGATGTCCACCCCCCGCGTCGTCACCACCGGCGTCCCACACGCCATCGATTCGGGCAGCACCAGCCCAAAGTTCTCCTGATGCGTCGGCAACACAAACAAGTCCGCCCGCCGATACAACGACCCCTTCAACCCGCCCATCACCTTGCCCACGACGTGCACGGCGTCGCCGAGCTTCCGCTCCCGGACCGTCTGCTTAAGCCGCTCGCCCGAGCCGTCCATATCCGGCCCCGCGACGAGCATCCGGAACCCCACCCCCCGCTCCCGCAGCCGCGCCGCGATCTCCGGCAGCAGGTCCACGCCCTTTTTGATATGCAGCCGACTCAGGAACAGCAACACCGGCTCACCCGCGTCGCCCAGCGCCTCGGCAAACGCCTCCTCCGCAAGGGCCGCGGGCGGCAGCTCAAGGTACGGCGTCAGGTCGATCACCAGCGGCAGCACGACGCCGCGCCCCCGGGGGAACCATCGGCGCGACTGTTGCAGCTCCGACGCCGCGGTGCAGTGCACCGCCGCCGCGCCCTCCAAAAGCCGCCGCCCGAGCCCCGCGTGGTACAGCCGCTTCTTCAGCCGGCTCTGGGTCATGCTCCACTCGTCGAGCATCCCGTGCGCGCTCACGAGGTACGGGATACCCCGCCGCGCCGCCTCCCGCGCCAGTGCCGGCAATGCCGGGTCCCACGGCACGTGCAAATGCAGCACGTCGCACCCGTCCAGCAGCGGCATCACCCGCGGGTCGCGGCTCCACGGCTTGAGCGACGGCATGTTCAACTCGACCAGGTGCGGCCGACCGGGCTGCGGCTCCCGCCACGCCTCGGGCACGTCGCCGGGGATCCGCGTCGCCAACTCGATGCCGTGGCCCCGCGATGCGAGGACCGAGCACAGGTCCAACACCGACCGGACCACGCCCCCGCGTTCGAGCTTCATGCCCCAGAGGTAGTGGGTGACGTGGAGCATCGCCCGCCGTCACGCGACCGGGACGACCGCGTCCCGCGCCGGCTCGTTGCGGACCTGCGGGTCGCCCGCCGACTCGTGGTGCCGCCGCGCCGCCGCCAGAGGCTCGGGGTACTTCGACTCGAGCTGGTCCACGATCTCCTTGAGCACCCGCACCGTCTCGCGCCCCTCCTCCGCGGGCACCGGGCTCTTCGTCTTATTCACGATGCAGTCGGCGAACCCCTCGCACATCAGGTCGTGGCTGCTGGGCACCCTGCCAGAGGCGTACTTCGTGCCGACGCTCAGCGTGTTCTTGAGCAGTTGCCCCGCCTCCTTGAGCTGACTCACCGCCGCGGTCTTGGCCTTGATGTTGTCGCGGGTGTACTTCACCACGCTCTGCGTCTCGAGGTCCATCCGCAGGATCGCGTCGGACCCGAGCAGCTCGACCTGGCACAGCCACTCGTCGCTGGTGTACGCGGCGGTGATGCTGCACATCGACTCCTCGCCCGCCAGCACGATGCGATAATCCTCAAACGGCGACCACGGAAACTGCGGCATCGACTTAACGGCACCAACCAGCACCTCCTTCACCGTCGGGATGAACGGCAGGGTCATGTAAACCAGGTGCGGCCCCGTCTCGCCGATCACCCCGCCGGGCAGCTTATTGCCCCAGTGGTCCTTTTGTGCCGTGATGTAGTGCGTCGGCGTCGAGAGGAAGATCCGCATCCCGGCGAAGCGGCCGATATCGCCCCGCTCGACCATGGCCCGCGCCTTCATGAACGCGAGGTAGAACAGGTCGCTGTGGCAGCACATCATCTGCACGTTGTTGCGGTCCCGCGCGGCGATGACGCGGTCGCACTCGGCAACGTCCATCGCCATCGGCTTCTCGATCATCACGTTCGCCCCGCCGTCCGCCGCCTTCTCCGCGAGGAAGCAGTGGGTCTTGGGCGGCGTGCAGATGTCGACGATGTCGGGCTTCTCCTCGGCCAGCATCCGGTCGAAGTCGGTGTGCACCTTCTTGATGCCGAACTTGTCGGCGACCTTCTTCGCCTGCTCCTCGTTGAGGTCGCAGATGCAGGCGAGGTCGACCTTGCCGGCGAGCTTCTGCCACGCGGGGATGTGCTTGACGTTCGCGATGAGCCCCGTCCCGGCAACGGCAACCTTCAGCGGCTTGGGTTCGGCCATGACAATCGTCCAGGGGTCGAGAAATTTGGTGCGGCGGGCGGGTACAGCTTCGCCGCCGACGCGACTTTATCAGGTGCTCCACGGGGTGACAAAGCGGTTCAAGGGTTCCGGGAGTCAGAGCTGGGAGCGTGAGCGACCGGGACGCAGGTTGCAGGTGAAGGCCGGTCGCTAACGCTCCCGGCCCTGATCCACTGCGGCCGGGCTCTACCTGAAGGGGTCTAGGGCGGCGAAGAGTCCATCGGCCGGCGTCCCGGCCGGATGAAGTAACATCGCCCCGCCCCCGGATCGGCCACGTGTCATGCAGCACCCCGAACCCCACCCCGCGCCCGACACGCCGACCGGCACGCCCCGCCCGCTGTGGGTGACCGTCGTCCAGCCGAGCCTCGCCGCCTACCGCGCCCCGGTCTACCGCGAGCTCGCCAACCGGCCGGGCATTGACCTCCATGTGCTCTACGCTTCGGCCCCACGCATCCCCAACGTCGAGCCCGAAGGCTTCCGCGGCACGCACGCCCCGATGCGACGTATCAAGCTCGGGCCCCGCCACGCCCTGTGGCACCCGGCCCAGTGGCACGCCGCGGGCGATCGGCAGCGCGACGCGGTCGTCCTCTCCTGGGACCTGCACTACGCCAGCCTGATCCCCGCCCTGCTGCGGGCGCGACGCCGCGGCGTCGGCACCGTGCTCTGGGGGCACGGCTACTCCAAAACCGAATCAACCTTCCGACGCCGACTCCGCGAACGCTCCGCCCGCCTCGCCGACGCGCTGCTGCTGTACAACCACCACGGGGCGGACCTGTACCGCGCGGCGGGGGTGGACGCCGACCGCGTCTTCGTCGCGCTCAACGCGCTGGACCAGGCCCCGATCCAGGCCGCGCGGGAGCGGTGGCTGGCCGACCCGGACCGGCTGGAACGGTTCCGCCGCGAGCACGGCCTCGACGCCGGGCCCCGCGTGCTCTTCGTCTCGCGCCTCGCTCCCGCCAACCGGCTGGACCTGCTCGTCGACGCCGCGGCGCAGCTCCAGGATCGCCACCCCGGCCTGCAACTGCTGATCGTCGGCAACGGCGACGAGGAGCGCCAACGCCTCGAGACACTGGCGGAGGAGCGTGGCGTCGCCGACCGCGTCCGCTTCCTCGGCGCGGTCTACGGGGAGGACCAACTTGCCCCGTGGTTCCTCACCGCCGACGTCTTCTGCTACCCCGCCAACGTCGGCCTGAGCCTGCTCCACGCCTTCGGCTACGGCCTCCCCGCCGTCACCTGCGACGACCTCGCCGCCCAGAACCCCGAGATCGAGGCACTCCGCGACGGCGAGAACGGCTTGCTCTACCACGCCGGTGACGCCAACGGCCTCGCCGATACGCTCGACACCCTGTTCCGCGACAAACCCCGTCGCCGCTCTATGGGCGAAGCGGCACGACAGACCGTGCTCAACGACTTTTCCCTCCCCCGCATGGTCGACGGCATGGAAGCCGCCCTCCGCTACGCCGCACAGAGCAGGGGGACTTGACCGGTTTCATGATGGACTTGGCGACACGGCGTTGGTCACGGCATGTCGACGTCAAGCTTCAACCTGGGCTATCCGAGGCCACACGGGCAGCCTCTCGATAAGGTTGCCGCTTGACCCGCAGTCGCGGCACACCGAGTGCTTCGGCACACGGGAGCAAGGCGAGCAGACGGCAGAGCGCGAATGAGCCCAAGAGCGCAAGAGCGAACACGCATAGGGTGACCACAGGTCCCCGGCTCAGCCCGGCCGAGCGAGCGACATCCTGTCCACCCTCGACGAACAGGATGTGGCAGAGGTAAACGCCGTAGGCGAAGCCCGCGGTCGTCTTGAAAATCGCGGCTCGATCGTAGATGTTGACGCTTAACGCCGCTCCCAACGCAACCAATCCTGAAAGGTTTTCTATAAGCACGTTCCGACCGGTTAGCGCGAGCATCAACAATGTCATGAGGAACGCCGGCAGGGCGAGACGTTGTGAAGTCCGCACCAGAGGCGGAGCGACGACCTTGGCTCGGGCCAGACAAAGGAACATAAGTGTCCAAAGCACCACAGGGACATTGCGGCTTGATAGCCCGAGGAAGTATTCCACCGGCCCGCCGAGACGCGTGACGAGAAGATAATCTGCGACTCCCCCCACGAACAGAACGGCGGCACCGGTCAGGAGCGACCCGCGGCCGCGGAGGCTACGCGCAACGGCAAATGCAAAAACGGTGACGACCAGGACGAAGGGCAGAAACCAAAGGTGATGAGCCGAACCCCTCCACAACAGTGCAAGCCCGACATCAGGCAGCGACGTCCGACTGCCCAGTGACCAGATCACACGGACCAGCAGATATACCGCCGTCCAAAGGAGGAACGGGATGTAGATCCTGCTGATCCGTGAGCGGACATAACGTCCGGCGTCAAGGTCGGCTCGCCCGATGGCGGAGCGGAACGCAAGATATGCCGCGGAAGCGGCGAAAAAAGGAACCGCAAATCGCATCGGATCGGACGTCCACGCGAGATCGGTTCGACCAACGGCATGAAGATAAATCACCGCCACCGCCGCGAGCAATTTCAGAATATCGATACCCGTGTGATGTTGCCGGTCCTCTGCCATTGGAGCCTTTCGAACTATAACGTCCAACGGAGCGTCGTCGCTCTATTTAGAATCAAACGCTGCCGCCGTACCACCATCGCTCGCTTCCAACATGCTGTGAGATCCATCTATTGCGGCCAGCCCGGTAGGGGATTGTCCAGCAGCTTTCGCAGTTGCGACACGTCGTCGCGATAGAGTTCGACCAGCTCGTGGCGTAGGTCGGGGGACAGGGTTGGTTTGACCTGCGGCAGCATTGGCGCGAGGAGGAACTGATCCAAAGTAACCCTTGTCGCTCTGGCCACTGCCGCAAGCGGCCCCGTCCGGCGGCGTACAAGTGAGCGGTCGGGGGCGACGGCGGTATCGAGCCGCCGCAAGGCCGCATTGATCCGCAGCCGCGGCAGCGAGTAGGTCGCGGCCATCGGCCGCTCATCCATCCGCTGCGGCATGACAGAGACATCCAACCCCAGGAAGCGGTACACACAGCGGGCCACCTCCAGCGGACGAGTAAGCAGATCATCGAACAGCACGACGTGGAGCCGATGCGCAGGAAAGCTATCGAAGTACCGCGAGAGGTGGCGGGCGTAAAAGCCGAACTCAATAATATCTTCAGAGCGGGGATAGCTGTGCTTTAGCTCGCCGCGGAGCAGCTTACGAAATCCAACCTCCAGCGGGAGTACCGGCGTTAAGCATGTCTTCATGTAATGGAAGTATCCGGAGACGGCTCGCGCGACGGGTTCACGCAATACCGCAAGGAGCTTCACATCGGGCAGGTTACCGGAAATCCGCGCCGCGACCTCTGCCCGTCCGAGGTAATTCGGCCGCTTGATCCCATGCAGTTGGTCCTCTCGTGCAGGGGCGAATAGATCGGTAAAGAAGGGGCCAACTTTCTCGGAGGCGAAGTGGGTACCTTCGAAGAAGGGCGTCTCCCCACGCGGCATCCACGCCTGAGGGTGATCCTGCACCGCCTGCTGCACAAAGGTCGAGCCAGCCTTCTGCGCTCCGATGATGATGAAGTCAGGCAGCCGCGTCATGGCGGGAGCTTACCACACCGCCGGCTTCATCAATTGCCCCGGCGAACCCCGGGCTCCATCGGCGCGGGGCAGCACAATTCCCGTGCCGATAACCATTCGCCCGATTGCGCTGAGCACCAATGCGAACACGCAGGCGTTGACAATCTGGATGCTAAAGACGCCGATGTCCCCGCGAACCCAGCCGAGGATGTGTCCGCTTGACCCGCATAGCGCCGCGAGCAGGAACGGGTTCCAAGGCTGCTCCACCAGCAGGCTGTCGAAGAACTTGAGGAAGCTGCCTAAAAGAAAAGCATAAAACACTAGCATATGCAGGCCACCTTCGTGGAAACCGTGCCCCACGATGCCCGGACCCCACGTCATCTTGCCGAAACGCCAAGCCCCGACGAACTGCGGGAATGTGAGGCCGAGTCCTATGGGCTTGTCTTCCCAAAGGGTGCGGGGGATCGGGTTGACGACGACGAAGAGAAGCGAATGCAGTGGCTCGGCCGGGAGTTCGTTGCGGTACACATTGACCGCGGTTATAGAAACCTCTACTGCGTTCTGACCGGTGAGGTTCATATGCTCGAAGGTCAACATGTTCTGCGGGAGACGGATTATCCGCTCGATCGCCTTGCCGAAGGAGTCGTGAATATTTTCGCGGTCGTGCCTGAACGTCGAGTAAGAGCCAAGCAGCATGACCCCCACCATGCCCGCGAGGATGAGCCACGCCAGCGTCTTAGTACGGCTTTTGTATCGCCAGTGAAGCCAATACAAACAGATCGGAGCGACGGCGAGCGTCCCCAGGAGCTGCCGTCGCCCGGTCGCGCCACCGATGAGGGAGAACAGCAGCGCATAAGCCACCGCCCCGATCAGGATCCACATCAGCACCACGTTGAACTTCTGTTGCCACCACGCTACAAAAGCGAACACGGCGGCATAGATCGGTGCGGTCGCCCCCAGTTGCACGCCCACCTGCCCCAGGAATGGGATCGGGATGGGCATCACACGCAGCATCGAGACCATGAAGCAGATGGCCAGCAGTAGCACCAGTGAACTTATCCCAAACGGCGGCCACTTGCGCAGCAGGGTCCCCGCAAGCTTCGTCGGCAGGCGGGACTTGAAGTACACGAGCATGATCGTCGTGTAGAACGTGATCACGCCCGCGTAGAACCACAAGTAATCAGCCGTCTCGAGTGCGCGCCACTGCCGCAGCGGGGGGTTGCGAATCGCAACCTCCGCCTGGAGCGCCGAGTTGCCCATGAACATCAGGGAGCCGATCCAGAACAGGTTCCACGTGGTGATCAGGTCACGCCGCCCCTTCAGGTAGGGCACCACGACCATCATGGCACAGAACGCCATGAACCCGTAACCGAAGTACCAGAGCGAGTCAAGCATTGGGAGTCGGTTGAGCTTGATAATTTAGCGACCATCGCCGAAGTGGAGCCGACGTCTCCCGAATTCAGGCCAGTGCACCCGCCGAGCTCGCGCTGCGTCCACAGCTTGTACTATAGCGACGCGTTGCCGGTATGGTGCCGGTGAGATACGCTCTGCATCTGGCTGCGCTACGCTGTCGCGTTCCACAGCCTTCGTCCGGCCCCGGCGGTGTCCTGAATATGCTTGGTCCAGCGGGTCCGGTGCGGGCGGACCGATACATCCCGGCGCTTGACGGTATCCGCGGGGTCGCGGTGCTGCTGGTCATGATGCATCACTTGATGCCGCTTGAGCAGTTGGGTGTGGACCCGAGGATAAACATGCTGGTGGGGACGGGTTGGATCGGCGTCGACCTGTTCTTCGTCTTGTCGGGCTTCCTCATCACCGGGATTCTGCACGATACCAAACACGACCCGCACTACTTCCGCAATTTCTACTGCCGGAGGGCGTTGCGCATCTTCCCGTTGTACTACTTTGTCCTGTTCGGGGTTTTCTTCGTCGTGCCCAACGTGGTGACGGTCCTCCCGGTCGGAGCGGGGAAGCGGGAGGCGGTCCTCGAATCGGTCCGCGAGGCGAGCGAGCACCAGATCTGGCTTTGGCTTTACCTCAACAATTTTCTCGGGCACTCCTATAACATGCTGAGCCATTTCTGGTCGCTCGCGGTCGAGGAGCATTTCTATCTGTTTTGGCCGCTGCTCTTGGTAAAGCTGGACCGCCGTGGAGCGATGCGGGCCTGCCTCGTGGTCGTTGCCGTAGCGATCGTTGCGCGGTTCGCGTGGCTCGGATGGCCCGCCCTGCCTCGCGAGCCGTACATCGTCACGTTCTGCCGCATGGATTCGCTGGCGATCGGCGGATTGGTTTCGTTGCTGCTCCGCGGCCCGACGCCGCAGGCCACGCTTATGAGATGGGGATTACGCACCATGCTGTTCAGCGGCGCGCTGCTGCTGCTCGCGATCCTCCGTGAGGGGGGGCTTCAACACACGGGCCCGGTCATGAACCTGATCGGTTATACCGTACTCGCGATCTTCTTCGCTTCGTTCCTGATGTGGATGGTGCTCCTTCCCGAGACATCCCTCTTGGTAAAGTTCGCCTCGCTCCGCCCGCTGCGGATGCTCGGTCGCATTAGCTACGGGTTGTACGTGTACCATCGGCTTGTCCGGCTGCCGGTGGGCATCCTCCTTCCGCCGCAGGCGGTGGCGTCCGCGGTAGACTCGCCGCTGCTCGCGGCCTCACTGTGGTTCGGTGTCGCGACGGCGGCGTCCGTGGTCGTGGCGTCGCTGAGCTGGTGGCTGTTCGAGTTGCAGTTTCTACGCTTCAAGCGGAACTTCCCATATGAGTTCCGCCCCGACGCGCCCGATGCGCAACAGGATGTGCCAGGGTCCTTTGAGCCAAGTTCCGCATCGTCCCCGGGAGACGAGGCTCGAGCAGACGCCGCGGGAGAGCAGGGTGCCGCCGGCATTGTGAGGGAAACGAACGCTCGGGTCGATTGATTCGCGATCGACTGGAGTTTTACCGGGAGCCGACGCTACCATCCGCTGCAGGCTTGACCGCGTCAAAGGACTTTCACTATCGTCTTCCGTCGTATTGGCTCAATCGGGTGCTTGAACGCGGCTTTTCTTGGCGGCGTCATGGCGGCGGCAGCGGACGAACAGCTCCCCGGCAACAAGGATCCGGCCCCGGACCGCGTCGTCGCCTTCATCGCCATCGGCAACTCCAGCGACGACGCCGAGGTCCGCCGCGTCGGATGGAACCTGCCGCGATCGGATTGGCACGACTTCGTCCGCCTGCAGGTTCGCCCGCTCATGCGCCGGGGCCTTCGCCGCTTCGACCTGCACAACCCCTTCGGCACGCTCCCCGACGAGCCGATGCAGTTCGACCAGTACCTCCACGCCAAAGACGCCGGGCTGACCTGGCTCACCGATGATTTCGCCGACGCCTGGCAACCGGTGCTCAACGACCCGGACTACCCCAGCGTCGAGGTCATCGCCTACCTCGGCAAAATCGAAGACGACCCCGACTTCGAGGCGCTCGCGGACCAGCCCGAGCGGTGGCTGGCGCGCGCGCTGCTCTCGGTGCAGGCCCCCTTGAGGGCGGGGATGTCCATCGGCTTCGACTCGGCTGCCGTGACGGAGGAGGACTCGCCGACCTACCGCTTCGCGTCGCTCCTGCGAAGCCTGGGGGTGAAGGTATATATCGAGCCCCGGCCAGACGCGGACAAGCCGCACTGGCACGGCTACCCGATCGTCACCGCCAACGAGCACTGGCAGCGGTCCGACCCGGACGTGTACGGCAAGTACGGTGCCGACCACAAGGCCACGAACCAGCAGCTCACCGGCGAGGTCGTGCGCCTGCTCATCGCCCCCGACAGCGTCGAGGCCAAGGGGCTGTGGCAGTGGGAGCGGGCGATGGTAATTTTCGGGCAGACGCCCGACAGCGCGGCGCTGCGAATGCACCAGGTCTTCAGGGACATCGACGACATCCGCCCGCTGCTCGGAGCGGCAAGGGATGAACCCGAGTCCGGGGCCCCCTGAATCCCCGCAGTTCGTTACATTATCTTGACCATGAAGCTGAACCGTCATCTCAAAACGCTTGCCAAGCGTGTCGTTTATTTTGGCAGAGGCCGGCGTTGCTCAATATGCGGCAGAAGTTCCCGGATTTTCATGCCTTTCGCGGTGAACCCTCAGCTGGGCGTTGTACCACGGGTCGACGCCCGATGTCCCGTGTGCAAGTCGTTGGAGCGGCATCGTCTAGTCATGATCTTCCTTAGGTCGGAGACCGATTTATTCGACGGGAAGGAGAAGAAGTTTTTACATGTAGCACCCGAGGTGTTCCTGGCTCCGATCCTGTCCGAAGCTACCGGAGCGGGTTATCTCACGGCTGACCTTATGGATGACAATGTCATGGAAAAGATGGACATCACGGACATCCAACATCCGGACAACTCCTTCGATGTCATCTACTGCAGTCATGTCTTGGAGCACGTTTCCGCAGATCAGCAGGCAATGCGGGAATTTTTTCGCATCCTGAAGCCCGGCGGGTGGGCCATCCTGAACGTGCCGATCACCGTGGAGACGACGATCGAAGATGCAACCGTTCAGGATCCCGACGAACGGCTGCGGCTCTTCGGGCAGCGTGACCATGTACGTCGATACGGGCGGGACTACATCGACCGACTTCGGGACGCCGGATTTGAGGTGGAAGAGTACGGCCCGCGCGACCTCCTTAACGACGCCGATGTCACGTTGTACGGCCTGACCAACGCTTCAACCGGTTCGGTGTTCTACTGCCGCAAGGGGCTTGAAGTCGATTCATGATGGCGACGACCGGTAGCCGTTTCAGGTGATCAGGCAAGCCAGCGTTGCGCCCTCGATGTGGTGAAACACTTGGACGCCGCTCATCGTCCCGATGAGGTCGTGCACTGCCCGGGTGGTGCCCGGCCAAGTGCCGTCGTCGTGCCAAAGCAGGGCCGCGGAGCGATCCCGGGCAAGCTCCAGGGCGGCTTGCGAATCGTTTGCCACCATATCGTGACGGTGCCCGGCATCCGTAAACACGAAGTCGATCGTGCCGCGGTACGGCGTGTAGTCCAACTCGCGAGAATCGCCGGAGAGCTGTGTGATCCGTTCGACAACCGGGCTGTTGGTGACATGACGATCAACCACCGCGCCGGCGGGAAGGTTCTGCCGCTCGGGCGGCAGGTCAAGGTTAAAGACCTCAGCCTCGGGGGCGTTGGCGGCCTGATCAACGGTGGAGCGGCCTTGAAGGTGCCGAACTCAAGAACCCGCCGCGGACCACGGGAATGCACCAGCCCGTTGAGCGCCGCCATCTCAAAGGTGGTGACGTTCCATCGCCCGCCCTGCGGGTGCAGCGGCCGGACCTCCGGCAGGTCGGGCACCAGCTCATTCAGCGGCCGCACCGGCAGCCGCGGCGGCACACCATAGTGGCCGAGCGTCTGGCTGACCTCCTTGATCTGCCGCCTCCCGCCGCGCTTGGTCCAGCCCATCGAACAGAGTTAGAGCAGGTGCGTCAACGTGATCGCGTGCTGCTTGGCGAACGATGCAATCGACTGCAGTTTCATCTTCTCTCACGTGATGCTGCCGCGGACCCGGTGACGCTTGCCGGGTGCGGCGGTGGTGAATCGAGCCTTAACCGTAGAATATTCTCGTAGCGGGACGCTTGCTCGGAGAGGGAGAAGTGCTCGAGGGCCCGTTGCCGTGCAGCGGCACCCCTCTCCGGCCAGCTTTGGCGGTCACCTAACGCCCGCCGCAGCCCCGCGGTGAACGACGCGGTAGAGGGGTCGTGCACGTGCCAGCCGGTTTCGCCGTCCGTTACGGTCTCGGCGGGACCGCCCAGGGCGTGCACCAGCATCGGCACGCCCATCATCATCGCCTCGACCACCGAGAGGCCATAAGGCTCTGCGTCAATCCGCGCGTTGATCCCGACATCGACTATCGGGTAGTACCGCTCCGGCCCGTCGACCAGCCCGGCAAGGTGCAGCCGCCCCGCCTGCCCCGCTTCCGCGGCCGACCGCCTCAACCGATCGGCGAACGGCCCGTCCTCCGGCCCGCCCAGCAGCAGTAGGTGGAGATCGTGACCCTCCCGCACCAGGTCAAGCATCGCGGCCAGCACGCGGTCCTGCCCCTTGCTTTCGCCAAGCCGCGCCACCACGCCCAGCAGCACCGCCCCGTCCGGCACGCCTACCGACTCCCTTGGTACCGCGTCCACCCGGTCCGGGTCGAATCGCTCGGCGTCGACCCCCAGATGGACCACCACCGGCTCGACCGGGCCGGGAAGCAGACTCTTCGCCGAGTAGGCGCTGATCGCCAGGATCGTGACGCCCCACCGCCGGGAATGCCGCTGGTACCACCGTCGGTTCAAGCCCAGCGGGATCGAGGTGCTCAGCGTGTTGGGCACCTCCCACACGGCCACCGCACCCGCCGCCCTCGCCGCGGGGCCCACGATCGTTACCAGGTGGGGCCAGAGAAAGTGTGCCACCTGCGCCCCCTCGACGACCAGCGCCCGCCGCAGCGCCCGACGGGCCCGGCGGGCAAACGCCTCCAGTCTCCCCACCGCCATCACCTTCTGCGGCAGGCCCCCGGCAAGCCGCGGCGCCTGCCCCACGTCCAGCTGCACCACCCGCACGCCTTCCGCCGCCATCCGCCGAGCGAACGGGCCGTCCCCCAGCGAGATCAACACCGGCCGGTGTCCCCGCGCCGCCATGGCCTCAAGCAACGACTCGACCATGCGTGCGACCCCGTACCGCTCGGTGCCTTGAACAACCCAGGCGATGCGGTACGACAGGCCTTCGGACGGCGGGGAGGTGTCGAGGCTCATAGACCACTCCTCGCCCGGCGACGTTGGCGGTTAAGGCGCGCGAACAGCGAGGGATAAACCCGAGCGGCCGAGAAGATGGCCCGATCCGTCCAGGTAAGATGCGGACCGGCCGCTTGTAGCGCACGCGTCCAATCGTCCCGGCCACCGTCGGTGAACGAAGTTGCGACAGCGCGCCGAGCTAACACAGCGCAAGCCGCCTCATACGTCGCCCCCCCGTACCCCTCCCGGTTCTTCAAGAGCGCCCGGAGGTGGTCCAGCTCCCGGGCGGCGTAGTTTGACGAAATGCTGCCGGGCGTGCCGCGGCGGTACACCGTGCTGGGGTGCGGATCATACGACCAGGTCCGGCCGCGGATCACGCGCAGCCACAACTCAATGTCATGCCGCCGCCGCTGTTTCTCGTCGAACCCGCCGACCTCGAGTAACCGGTCCCGCCGGATGCAGCACGCGGTCATCCCCACGAAGCTCGTCGTCTTCGCGTACAGCTCCAAGTACGCCGTGTGCGTCAGCCCCGTCCGCGCCCCCCCTTCCAGCGGCACCAGTTGCCGCCGGTGCCGCTCGACGTCCCCGCCCGCGGCCGACATGACGTCGATGTGGTTCAGGCAGCCCACGTCCCCCGTCCCCTCCACCAGCCGCTGCACCCGCTCGAGGTGGTCCGGGTGCCACAGGTCGTCCGCGTCCAGGAACGCCACCCACTCACCCGTCGCCGCCCTGATGCCTACGTTCCGCGCCCCGGAACCCCCCGCACCGCCCCCTGTGCTAAGCAACCGTACCCCCACCCCGCTCGCCTCCACCGCCGCCACCGAATCGTCCGTCGACCCATCGTCCACCACGATTACTTCGTGAGCCGCCGCCGTCTGCCCCGCGACGCTCCGCAGCGCCCCCGCCACATAAGGCCCGGCGTTGTGACACGGGATGACCACCGACCATAGCATTATATGACGCTCCATAAACCACACCACCCCCGCAAGCCGCACCCCCCCGACCGGCACGCGCCGCATGGTACAACAACCCCATGCCCCGCTCCCGCCTCCGCCAGCAGCTCCGCCGACCCTGGCGTGCCGCCGCCCGCCGCTACATGCTCCGCCTCGCGCGCGCCGCCGAACGCGACGCCGACCAGGCCCCTGCCCCCTCGCCCCCCGGCGACACCTCCGGCGCCCGCATCACCGTCGTCCTGCCCGTCCACGACGCCCCGGCCGTGCTTAGCCGCTGCCTCGACAGCCTCACCCGCCACCGCTGCGGGGCCGAGCTCATCGTCGTCGACGACGGCTCGAAGCTCCCCGAAGCCCGCCACCTCCTCGCCGACTTCTGCCAGCGCCACGACGCCCGCCTCATCCGCCATGACGTGCCCCAATCCCACAGCCGCGCCTGCGAAGCGGGGGCCGCCCTCGCCACGCGGGAGGTGCTCTGCCTGCTTAACTCCGACACCGTCGTCACCCCCCACTGCTGGCAGCCGATCCTCGACGTGTTCGACGCGAACCCCGACGCCGCCGCCGTCGGCCCTATGACCAGCCACGCCACCACGCCCCAGGTCCTCCACGACATCAAGCCCCTCCGCCACGGCTGGTCCGACGCCACCATCGACGCCTTCGCCCGCCGCTTCACCGCCGTGTTTCGCCGCGACTACCTCAACCCCACCCTCGCCCCCGCCGTCTTCCCCGTCAAGGAGGTCGCCGGCTTCGCCTTCTTCATCCGCCGCTCGGTCTGGCAACAGTTCGACGGCTTCGACGCCCGCCTCCCCGACTACGGCAACGAGTCCGAGCTCTGCATCCGCCTCCGCAAAGCCGGCCACACCCTCTTCGCCACCCGCCGCAGCTATATCCACCACCTCGCCAAGATGTCCTTCACCGAAGCCCACGGCACCACCGAACACGACCGCCTCCAGGCCGAGGGCCAACGCCTCCGCAACGAAATTACCACCGTCGGCCAGTGACTCCCCACCGCCGTCACGTCCGTTTCGTCCTCGTCGTCGTCCTCGTACTTTGCAATCGAAACGCTGCGCTATAAACGCAATAACGTCCCCTGTCGCCACGACGTCCGCTTCGTTCTCGTCCCCACTTCATCCTCAAAGCGCCGCATTGTCCGAAGGCTCACGCCCCTGAACGGCCACCCTCGCTTCGCCGTCGAAAACGAGAACGAGGAACGAGAACGGCGGGATCATTACGCCCCGTAACGGCTGTCCCCCCGCGGCTCCATCCCACCCCCGCGCCGCTTCCGCCACCGCCACCTCTCCCCGACCAACCACCCCGCCATCCCCGGGTCCCCCGCCAGCCTCCCCCCGAATTTTCGCAACACCTTCGTCCGCTCCCTGACACCCCCCGCCCCCCGCCAGGGCACGATCACCGCGCTTCGCAGCCAACCCAGCCGGAAGATCGCCAGGCTCTCGCCAATCCGCCGCCGACATGCCTCGCAGCCGCGGTGGTGGCTTTTGTAGAGCGAGATCGTGTACAGCGCACTGGCCGACATCCGCGCCCGCTTGGTCGACATCGACCCCGCCATCACCCGGTACCAGGCGGTCACCCCCTCGACCCCCTTTAAACGCCCGCCCTTCGACGTCAGCCGCAGCAGGAGCTCCCAGTCCTCGTGGCCGTACAGCCGGGGGTCCTCGCCGAACCCGCCCGCCTCCCGCACCGCCGCCGTCCGGAACAGGTAGCACACCGGCGGCACCAAATTCAACGGGAACAGCGCATGAAACGCGTCGTCCGCCGTCTCCCCAAACCCCGGCCCCGGATTCACTTCGCCCAAGGCCCCGTCCCCGTCCATCGCCGTCCACCCGCACCCCGCCCCGACCACCCCCTCATCCGCCCGGGACAACGCCGCCAGCAGCCCCCGCACCTGCCCCGGCCCCAGCATGTCGTCGGCGTCCAGAAACACCACCCACGCCCCCGTCGCCATCGCCAGCCCCGTGTTCCGAGCCTTCGCCAACCCCCGGTTCTCCGTTCGCACATACCGAACACGGTCCCCAAACTCGCCCGCCACCGCCCCCGTCCCGTCCGGCGACCCGTCGTCCACCACGATCACCTCAATCCCCCCCTCTCCGTCTACCTCCTCCCCCAACTGCCCCAACGCGCTCCCCACGCTGTCCCGCAGGAAGTGCGCCTGCTTGTAACACGGGATGACCACACTGACACGGGGGGGCATGGAGGGTTGGAAGTTGGGGACTTAAGAATTGGGAGTTTGGGGGCGAGGGTCCAAGGAACCCCGATCATATATAGTCGCTCCGCGTCCCCCGCCCAACACCCACGCCTCCAACTCCTAACCCCCATGCCCGGCCGCGCCGCCCACTACCTCCGCCAACTCCGCGGCGTCGTCGGGCCCGCGATCGCCGGCCGCCGCCACTACCGCACCCCCTTTGACGCCCTCAAGGCCGCCGCCGCCCGCCTCGCCCTCACTCCACGCGGCCGACGCCTCCTCGGCCAACGCACCATCACCCTCCGTCTCCGCGGCGATTTTTATGCCCTCCACCTCCGCCTCGGCACCACTGACTTCCAACTCGTCGAGGAGATTTTCGAGCACGGCGAATACGCCCCCGCCGCCGCGTTCACCCTGCCCGACGCTTCGAAGGGGGGGGGCGTCGTCCTCGATCTCGGTGCCAACATCGGGCTCGCCACCCGCTACTTCGACCGCCGCCACCCCAGCGCCCACTTTATTGCCGTCGAACCCGACTTCGACAACCTTCGGCTGCTCGAGATCAACTGCCGCCACCTCTTCGATGCGGGACGGCTGCAGACCTTCCACGGCTTCGTCGCCGCTCGCGACGGCTACGCCGCCATCGACCGCACCGGCGGCGCCTGGGCCATCCGCAAAACCGACCCCGGAATCGCCCCCGAGGACCACCCCACAACGGGCAACGGCGGGGCGGTCGAACTCATCCCCTGCCTCAGCGTCCCCACCCTGCTCGACCGGGCCGGGGTCGACCGCGTCGACCTGTTGAAATGCGACATCGAGGGCAGCGAGGCGGAGCTGTTTGCCGACTGCGCCGCGTGGATCGGCCGGGTAGACCACCTTATCGTGGAGACCCACCGCCCCTACACCCCCGCCGACCTCTACCGCCACCTCACCGCCGCCGGGGCCACGTTCGACATCACCCACGAACACCCCGCCGGCCAACAACACGTCTGCTACCTCACCGTCCAACACCCGTGACCTGTCATAGCCCCGAGCGTCAGCGACGGGGCCGCGTCGTCTCCACCCCAAGTGGTCGCTGACGCTCCCGGCTCCGATGTACGCTCCCGTGGACTTCCCTGGCGCTTTTGGTGCTCTTGGTGGTTAAACATCCCGGTCGAGGGTGGCGCGGAGGGTGGTGATGTCGCGGAAGAGGGGGGCGTGTTGGCGGAGCCAGTCGTGGTCACGGTCCCACCAAGCGAGGCGTTGGAGGAAGGCGACGGTGTTGTCGTCGAAGCGGGGGCGGATGAGGCGGGCGGGGACGCCGCCGACGATGTGGTAGGGGGGGACGTCCTTGGTGACGACCGCGTTGGCACCGACGATCGCGCCGTTGTGGATGGTGATCCCGTCGCGGACGGCGGCGTTGGCGCCGATCCAGACGTCGTGGCCGACGGTGGTGGGGGTGTAGGGGGTGAACTGGTCGCGGTCGACGAGGTCAAAGCCGGCGTGGGGGGCGTGTATGTAGAAGATGGGGTGCGTGGAGGCGTACTCGCGGGAGGGATGGGAGCCCAGTCCGACGAAGGCGCGGGGGGCAATGGAGCAGTAGCGGCCGACGGTGGCGTGTTCGAGACGGGCGTGTTCGGCGACGATGGTGTAGTCGCCGAGGGCGGCGTCACGCAGGGTGACGTCGCCGAGGAGGCGGACGTATCGGCCGAGGGTGGAGCGTTGGACGACGCAGCGGGGACCGAGGTGGAGCGTGGGGTGACGGCGGAGCAGCTTGGCGTCGGGCGAGCGCCGCAGGGCGCGTCGGGAGAGGGCGGCGAGGGTGGAGCGGAGGCGGGTCAAGGCCATGGCGGGGAAAAGAGTTGACCGCCAAGGACGCCAAGAGCGCCAAGGAAGGCAGGGAGATAAACAATGCGAATGAGCGTCAGGAGACGCAACGCGGTTTATAATGTGTGTGCTTCTACAGTTTCCAAAACTCTTATCTGATGGCAAGCGTACTCATCATTGGCTACGGCTTCATATGGCTTTCTTGGTGCTCATGGCATCCTCGGCGGTTCGATGGGTCGTGCAGCGTCAGGCGCGTTTGGTGCCGATGGTGATGGTGTCGATGGCGTAGGTGGTGGGGTAGCCGGGGGCGAGCTTTTGAAAGGCGGAGCGGGCGGCGGCTTTGAGGGTGCCGTCGTTCTTGTGCTGCCAGCCGTGGGACGCGCCGGGGATCCGGTAGCGGGAGCGTTTGGGTTCGAGCGACTCGGACTTGCAGAGGGTGACGTCGAGGCCGGCATGATCGTAGAGGGCTTTGGCGCCCTCGGGGAAGATGCGCCAGCAGTCGACCGGGTGCTCGTGGTAAGGCCAACTGACGGGGTTGACAGTGACGACGGTGCCGCCGGGTTTGGTGACGCGGACGAGTTCTTCCATCCAGAGCCAGATCTTGCGGACGTGTTCGATGACCTGACCGGAGAGAACGAGGTCGAAGGTGTTATCGTCGAGGGGGAAGGCGTACTCGCCGGTGGCGACGTGAGTGATGCCGGGGCCGGGCTCGAGCTCGAGGGTTTCCCAGGTGAGGTTGTCGGCGTTGACGAGTTTGCGGTAGCTGGAGGGGTCGCCGTCGGGGCCGATCTCAAGGATGCGCATGCCGTCGCGGAAGGCGTCGCGGCCGTATTTCTCGAAGAGCAGGCGGCTGTTGGGGTGCATGGGCGTGCTCGTTCGGGCGGGGCCGGCTCAGGCGGGCTGGGGGCGGGGGCGGCGGTTGCGGAAGAGGTTGGTGATGTCTTGGAGGGCGGCGCGGCCGCCGGGGAAGAGGAACCAGGCGGCGGCGAAAGTTACGGCGAAAACGGCGGCGAGGCAAGCGAGGCGGACGGGGGCGGAGACGCCGGGGAGGGTGTTGAAGGCGAGGGGCGCGGCGGTGACGGCGGCGGCAAGTGCGGAGGCGGCGGCGGGCCGCCAGGCGGGGGTGAGCATCTGGAGGGGGGTGATGGGCAGGCCGCGGAGGGCGTAGACGTGCATGGGGTAATAGACGGTGAGGGCGGTGATGCTGAGCGAGAGGCCAACGGCGGTGGGGCTGTGGGGTAGGGCGATGAAGAAGCCGGCGATGGCGAGAGGGCCGGTGACAAGGGTCCAGAGGGTGAGTTGTTTCATACGGCCGAGGGCGACGAAGACCCAGCCGACGGCGGGGGTAAGGGTGAGGAGGATGGCGGCGGGGCCGAGGGCGCGGAAGATGGAAACGGCGGCGATCCACTTCGGGCCCAGGACGGTGAGGACGAAGTCGTGGGTGGCGACGAGGAGGAAGACGGAAAGGGGCAGGGCGGCGAGGGCGAGGAGGGAGACGCCGGTCTGGAGGGCGGTGCGGAAGCGGTCGGGGTCGTGCTGGAGCTTGCTGAGGGTGGGAAGGGCGACACCGTTGAGCGGGCCGACGATCTGTTTCATGGGGACGAGGAGCAGGGCGTAGGCCCGGGTGTAGAGGCCCAGGGCGGCGGGGCCCCAGTACCAGCCGATGAGGACGTTGTCGAGGTTGTAGAACAGGTAGTTCATGGAGTTGGAGAGGGTGAAGAGGCCGCCGAAGGCGAAGAGCGAGCGGGTGCCGGCGCGTCGACGGGGCAAGCCGGGGAGCCAAGGGAAGAAGGCCCAGGCGAGGAGAGAGGTGAGGGCGGCGGCGGCGACCTGTTGGATGACGAGCGCCCAGAGGCCCGCGCCGAGGGCGGCGGCGGTGATGGCGAGGGCGAGGCCGGTGGAGCCGGCGAGGAGGGGGATGAGGGCGAGTCGGTGGAAGAGGAGGTTGCGGCTGAGGAGCGCGCGGTGCTGGGCGGAGAAGCCGCGGAAGGCGAAGGAGGTGCTGAGGGCGAGGGTGACGGCGACGAGCTGGGGCTCGTTGTAGAACCAGGCGATGACGGGGGCAAGGGCGGCGGCGAGGCCGCCGAGGAGGAGGGACAGGAGCCCGTTGGCCCAGAAGAGGGTGCTGACCTGGGCGTGGTTGATGCGGTCGCGTTGGACGGTGGCCTGGGAGAGGCCGGCATCGGAGAAGAGGTTGAGGTAGCCCAGGACGGCGGCGACCATGCCGACGAGGCCGAAGTCGGTCGGGTCGATCAGTCGGGCGAGAACGGCGACGCCGACGAACTGCACGATTTGGCCGAGGACCTGAGCGACGGCGAGGGACGACCCGCCGCGGACGGCGGAGCGGCGGAGGCCGCCCCCGGTGGCGGTGGGGGTGGCATCGTCGGGGTCGATGGTGCGGAGCCGCGGGCGGCGGAAGCGCGGGGGCATGGGTTGGGGTTACGGCCCGTCGATGAGTTGGAGGGCGACGAGGTCCTGGACGTCGAGGAGGCCCAGGGGGTGGGCGTTGTCGTCGAGGATGGGGATCTCGTCGATGCGGCGTTGGCGGGTGAGGTGCAGGGCGTCACGGACGCGGGCGGTGTGGGGTAAGGTGGTGGGGCGGGCGGTCATGACCGTGTGCATGGGGAGGTTGGCGGGGTCGTGGCCGGGGCGGGTGAAGACGAGGCGGCGGAGGTCGGCGTCGGTGAAGATGCCGGCGAGGGAGCCGTCGTCGTGGACGACGAGCAGGGCCCCGGCGCGGCGGACGCCGGAGGCGGACTCGGCGGCGCGGGCGAGGCCGTAGGCGTCGCCGAGGGTGGCGTGCTCGGGGATGAGGGGGAGGTTGTCGCCGGCGCGGAAGCGCATGGCGTCGGTGACGGAACGGAGTTCGCGGCCGAGTCGGCCCTCGGGGTGGAGGCGGTGGAAGGCGGCGTGGTCGAAGCCGCGGGCGTGGGCGGTGGCGAGGGCGAGGGCGTCGCCGAGGGCGAGGGTGGCGGCGGCGGAGGCGGTGGGGGCGGTGTCGAGGGGGCCGGGCTCGGCGATGTCACCGACGGGGAGGTTGAGCGTGGCGGCGCGGGCGAGGGGGTTGGTGTCGCACTTGGTGAGGGTGATGAGGGGCAGGCCGAGCGTGGCGACGGCGTCGGCAACGCGGAGGGTTTCGGCGGTCTTGCCGGAGTAGGAGAGGAGGAGTGCGGCGTCGGTAGGGGTGAAGGTGCCCAGGTCGCCGTGCATGGCCTCGGTGGCGTGGAGGAAGGAGGCGGGGGTGCCGGTGGAGGAGAAGGTGGCGGCGAGTTTCGCGCCGATGAGGCCGCTCTTGCCCACGCCGCAGACGACGAGGCGGCCGGGGAGGGCGGCGATGAGGGCGACGGCGTCGGCGAAGGCGTCGGTAAGGGTGATCCGGGTGATGGCGGCGGCCTCGGCGTCGAGGACGGCGCGGGCGATTTGCAGCGCGGCGGAGAGCGGGGTGGCGGGTGCGGCGGCGGGGGGTGACGGGGGCGTGCGGGTCACGCGGTGGATGGTAGCAGGGGGGGTGGGGTGGGCGGGGTGGTGGCCGTCAGAGCCGGGAGCGTGAGCGACCGGTTGTCTCGGACGGTGAGTGGGGAACGGTCGCTGACGCTCCCGGCTCTGATGAGCAGCGACGCCGGTTTGCCCGTGACCTGTCAGAGCCCCGAGCGTGAGCGACGGGTTTGCGTCGTCCCCTCCGCCCGGACCGGTCGCTGACGCTCCCGGCTCTGAAAGTTTTCACCCCCGCCTTGCACACTAGATCTTCCCGTTCCAGTTCGCCGGGCAGAGCAGCACGGGCATATCCGCTTGGCGGATGATGTTGGCCGGGACGTCCCCGGCGATGAGGCGTTTAAGCACGCCCTTGCCGGTGAGGCCCAGCACGATGAGTGAGCAGCCGCGGGCCCGGGCGGTGTTGAGGATCGCCTTGGCGGTGTCGTCGGAGAACAGCATCACCCCGTCGGCGGTGACCCCCGCCTCGGCGAGTCCTCCTTTTAATAGTTTCAGCGTCTCCTCGCCCCGCTCGGTCGCCTCGGACTCGTGCTCGTCGTCGTCCTGCAGGGTGGCGACGTGGGCGACCAGCACCTCGGCGTCGAGCCGGGCGGCCAGGTCGGCGATGGGCGTGGCCAGCTTCTCGCTGGCCCACGGCGACGACACCGCCACCAGCATCTTGCTCTTCGTCGGGCTCTGCTTCGGGCTCAAGCGGCGTCTCCTCGGGGCGGGGCGCGGCGATGGTAGCGGATGTGGGCGAACGGGCGCAGCCGCTGGCCGCTAGCCGTTGGCCGTTGGCTCAGAATCAAGGCCAACGGCCAACGGCCGACGGCTAACGGCTCCCCCACCGCGCCTACCCTTGCCCCATGCCCTCCAACCACCCCCAGCCCGCCACCCTCGGCCAGCTCAAAGACACCGACTACCGCTACCGCACCGTCAAGCAGGAACTCCGCGACAACCTCGTTAAGCGCCTGCGCGACGGCGGCGAAATCCTTCCGGGGGTCCGCGGCTACGAGAACACCGTCCTGCCCCAGGTCATCCACGCCATCTTCTCCCAGCACGACATGCTCTTCCTCGGCCTCCGCGGCCAGGCCAAGACCCGCATGATCCGCATGCTCCCCTCGCTCCTCGACGAGTGGCTGCCCGTGCTCGCCGACCTCGAAATCCCCGACGACCCGCTCGAGCCGATGACCAGCCTCGGCAAGCGCAAGGTGCAGGAAGCCGGCGACGACGCGCCGCTGCGCTGGCTCCACCGCGACGAGCGCTTCCACGAGAAACTCGCCACGCCCGACGTGACCATCGCCGACCTCATCGGCGAGATCGACATCGTCAAGCACGCCGAGGGACGCTACCTCAGCGACGAATCCACGATGCACTTCGGCCTCATCCCGCGCACCAACCGCGGCATCTTCGCCGTCAACGAGCTGCCCGACCTCGCCCCCCGCATCCAGGTCGGCCTGTTCAACGTCCTCGAAGAACGCGACATCCAGATCCGCGGCTACCCCATCCGCCTCTCCATCGACACCTGCCTCGTCTTCTCGGCCAACCCCGAGGACTACACCAACCGCGGCCGCATCGTCACCCCCCTCAAAGACCGCATCGGCACCGTCATCCGCACCCACTACCCCAAAACTACCGACGAGGCCATCCGCATCACCCGCGAGAACGCGTGGCTCGACCGCTCCAACGGCGCGGCCTCACCCGATGCGGCGGCCAAGCTCCCGGAAGTGGTGGTCCCCGACTTCATGCACCGCATCATCGAGGAGGCGATCAGCCAGGCCCGCACCAGCCCGCACATCAACCAGGCGTCGGGTGTGAGCGTCCGCACCTCCATCGCCTGCCTCGAAAACCTCGTGAGTTCCGCCGAGCGGCGGGGTCTTCTGACCGGAGAGGATCGCGTGGCGACCCGCATCAGCGACCTGCCCCACGTGCTGGCCGCGACCCGCGGCAAGATCGAGCTGCTCATGGCCGACGACGGCGACGACTCAGAAGACCGCCTCGTCGAGGCGCTCCTCGGTGAAGCGGTGAAGAGCATCTTCGACCAGATCGCCGACGTCGACGACTTCGAGAAGATCAGCGACCAGTTTGAGAGCGGCCTGCGGCTGAACGTCGGCGACGACGTGGCCGCGGCCGAGGTCATCGCCACGATGGAGCACGTCAAGGGCCTGCTCCCCGCGGCCAAGAAGATCGCCCAGCGGCTGGAGATCGACCCGAGCGACGACCAGATGCTCGCCGCCGCCGGCGAGTTCATCCTTGAGGCCCTCTACACCCACAACCGCCTGTCGAAACAGCCCGCCGCCGCCGGTACCGGCAGCCGGTACAGCCGGTGAGGCAAAGGGCGAACTGAAGCCGCTCATCCTTCCCGCCAGGACGAACCTTTGATCTACCGACCGCTTGCGGTTAGCGCACCCTGTCTCCGATGAAAACAAATCCTTCTATCGTCGCCGTCCTCGGCCTTCTCGGCAGTGCGTCGCTCCAGGGTTGCGGCAACGCCGACCCACCCGCCGCCGCCGCGACGACGAGCGGGGCGGAGGTCGTCGATGCTTCGGCGCCGCCCGGTGAAGCGATCCACCTCGATTGGATCACCGACCCCGCCGCCGCCCGCCAGACCGCCGCGGCCGAGAACAAGTCGGTGTTCCTGTATTTCACCGGCACCGAGTGGTGCGTACCCTGCATCGTCCTCGACAAACGGCTGCTGACCACCGACGCCTTCCGGCAGTGGGCGGACACCCGCGTCGTCCCCGTCCTGCTCGACTTCCCGAAGCCGACCCCTGAGAACCCCGACCCCGGCGGCGAGCACACCGGCGTGGCGGAGCGGTACGGCGTCTACGGCTTCCCCACCATCGTGATGACCGACCCGGACGGCCGGCCGTTCGCGACGGTCAACTTCATGACGACCGACATGGCATCCGGGGATCTGTTGCTCGGTCGCATGGAGGCGGGTTACGCAATCCGGGCCGCCCGCGACGCCGCCTTCGCCAAGGCCGCCGACGCCGAGGGGCTCGACAAGGCCCGCGCCCTCGACGAGGGCCTCGCGGCCGTAGGGATGCCCACGGCACTGACGTTCTACCCCGACACCGTCGACCGGATCATCGCCCTCGACCCGGACAACGCCGCCGGCCTGAAGCAGCGCTACGAGCAGGCTTACGCCGATGTCCGCGCCGACGCCATCGTGCAGGAGTCCTACGACCGTATCCAGCACCAGGACCTCGACGGCGCGGTGGCGAAACTCGACGAGGCCTTGGCGTTGAACCCATCCCCCGGCCTCCGCCAGGCCCTCACCGCCTTCAAGGGCCAGATCCGCCTCGAGCAGGGCAAGGCCGATGAAGCGAACCGCCTGCTCAACGAGGCCCTCGCCCTAGACCCCGACTCCGAAGTCGCTCCGCAGATCCGTGCGCTGCGGGACCAAACCACCCCCACCCCATGAAGGGGCGGCAACGCGAGATCAGATAATCCACCTCATGAAGCGGCGGCACTCCGTGCCGCGAGGATCTACCCCGGCCGCGCGATGGGTCGTGCATACATCGCCACAACACTGCGGACTCGGCCGACAGACAAAACTACCCGCGGCTACATCACAATTCGCGGCGGCGGCGGAGGAGGGTGATGCCGGCGAGGGCGAGGAGGGCGGCGGTGCCGGGCTCGGGGACCAACTCGTCGGCGCCTATGTCGAGGGCGTCGCCCTGGGGAAGGGCGGTGCCGTCGAAGTCGCGGGGGCCGACGGTGATCCCGAGGCGGGCGAGGTTGAGGCCCGTGTCGATCAGGGGCGAATCTTCTTGCAGGAGGTAGGCCGTAAGGGAGGCGAAGGCGTCGGGGTCGACGGTGCCCCCGTTGCCGGGGTCGGTGAGGAGGGGGTCGACGTTGAGGGCGACGATCTCGGCGGTGCCGTCGCCGTTTTTGTCGAAGCGTTCCTGGCCGGTGATGGCGGTGAGCCAGGCGTCGAGGCTGGTGTAGGTGACGTTGTTCCAGCGGACCTGGAAGTTGCCGTCGGCGGCCAAGTAGTCGTTGTTGAGGAAGCGGATGCCGGTGGTGGGGTCGGTGCTGTTGGTGACGCCGTTGCCCTTGAAAATCAGCCGGCCGCCGCCGTCGGTGTAGAAGATGTTGTTGGCGACGAGGATGCCTTGGGGGCTGGTGGCGCCGAAGCGATCGAGCTTGATGGCGGGTTCGACGTTGGCGTTGGCGGTGGCGTCGGTGATGTAGACGGTGTTGCCGTAGATCTCGAGATCACGGACGTTGCCGCCGACCGTGATGCCCGCGGCGGCGAGGTTGCCGCGGCGGCCGTCGTTCTCGGAGATGTTGTAGCGGACGACGTTGCCGGAGTTGGTGACGGCGGTGCCGTCGCCGTCGAAGATGAGGTAGCCGGCCCCGGCATTCCCGTGGGAGTAGTTGTACTGCAGGAGGGAGTTGGTGACGTTCTGGTCGAGGTCGAACCCGCCGCCGTCGCCGTTGGAGGTGGTGTTGTCGTAAGACTCGTTGAACTGGATGGTGACGTCGTTCGAGTCGTAGGCCCAGATGCCGACGGGGCCTTCGGTGGGGTTGTTGTTGCGGCCGTTGTTGTAGGCGACGGAGCGTTCGACGGTGCCGCCGTCGACCCCGCCGAGGACGATCCCGCTGCCGGTGTTACCGGTGGAGGCGGGGTCGCCGAAGTTATTGAAGGCGCGGGAGTCGGCGACGTAGACGTTGGTCAGGGCGTCGCGGGAGTTGATGCGGGTGTCGCCGAAGGTGGCGATGCCCGAGTTGCGGTTCTCGTGGGCGGCGACGTTGGTGATGCGGACGTCGTTGTACCCGGCCGAGCCGTTGAAACCGCCGACGACGACGCCGCTGCGGCCGAAGCCGCTGACATCGAGGTTGTCGAGGTAGATGTGGTTTTGCTTGAGGTTGCCGGGGCTGTCGGTGAAGAACAGCACGCCGTCGGCGGTGCTGGTGGTAGCGCCGTTGGGGGCGACGCCGGAACCGCGGAAGTTGAGGTTGGAGATGTTGAACCCGCCGTTGTTGAAGGCGTAGAGGCCGGTGGCGTCGCCCGAGTCGATGGTGGCCCGGCCCGAGCCGAAGCTGGTGAGGGTGATCGGGTCGACGAGATTGCCCAAGGCGTTGTTGCCCGAGTCTTGGGGGTCGAAGAACAGGCCGCCGTTGAAGGTGGTATTGCCTTGGAGGAAGATGTTGTCGCCGGGGTTGAAGGTCGTGCTGTTGAGCGCGTCGTACTCGCTCTGGGTGGTGACGAAGTAGTCCATGGCGGCGTGGACGGGGGACACGGCCGCGACGGCCATCGAGGCCGCGGCGAGGCGGAGGAGGTACTTCATGGAGATGTCCGGCAGGCGGGAAACGGTGGGGAGCGGGGTAGAGCGGCGCACTATAGCCGGCAAGAGCCGGGGCTTAAAGAGGTATCTCACGCCCCGGCCTGGAGTTTCTCGACGATGCCGCGGTCTTCGAGGGTGCTCGTGTCGCTGGTGATGTCGTTGCCCGCGGCGATGTCGCGGAGGAGGCGGCGCATGATCTTGCCGCTGCGGGTCTTGGGCAGGGCCTCGGTGAGGATGACCTTGTCGGGTTTGGCGATGGGGCCGAGCTGTTTGGCGACGTGTTCGCGGAGCTGCTTTTTGATGGTGTCGGCCTCGTCGCTGCCGGGGGCGGGGACGCTGCCCTGGGTGATGACGAACGCGGCGATGCCCGTGCCCTTGACGTCGTGGGGGAAGCCGACCACCGCCGCCTCGGCGACCGCGTCATGGGCGACCAGGGCGGACTCGACCTCCATCGTTCCCATGTTGTGCCCGGCGACGACGATCACGTCGTCGATGCGGCCCATGATCCAGAAGTTGCCGTCCGGGTCGATCCGCGCCCCGTCGGCCGGGACGTAGTACCCGTGGTCGGGGTAGCGGGACCAGTAGGTGTCGACGAACCGATCGCGGTCGCCGTAGATCCCGCGGAGCATGCCCGGCCAGGGCTTGCGGATGACGAGGATGCCGCCGGTGTTGGTCGGCACCTCGTCGCCGTCGGAGTTAAGCACCGCCGCGTCGACGCCGAGCATCGGCCGGCAGCAGCTTCCCGGCGTAGTCGTTGTCGCGCCGGGGAGGGGGGTGAGCATGTGCCCGCCGGTCTCGGTCTGCCACCAGGTGTCGACGATCGGGCACCGCTCGCCGCCGATAAGGCGGTGGTACCACATCCACGCCTCGGGGTTGATCGGCTCGCCGACGGTGCCGAGCACCTTGAGGCTTGATAGATCGTGCTTCTCCACGTGGCTATCGCCCCATTTCATGAAAGCGCGGATCGCGGTGGGGGCGGTGTAGAACTTGCTAACGCGGTGTCGTTCGATGATGTCCCAGAACCGGTCCTCGGCCGGGAAATTAGGGGCACCCTCGTACATGAGGGTCGGGACACGGTTGGGCAGGAGGCCATAGATGATGTAAGAATGCCCGGTGATCCAGCCGATGTCGGCGGTGCACCAGTAGATATCTTCGGAGGCGATGGAACTATCGATCGGCCCGGGGGCCCAGGGGCGGGTGCCGCGGTCGTCCTCGGGACCGCGGGGCTGACGTTTGGGGTTCTCGCCGTGTCCGTGGAGGTCGAATGACAGGCGGGTCGTGAGGTAGGTCCACACCATGTACCCGCCGGTGGTGTGCATGATGCCTTTGGGTTTGCCGGTCGAGCCGGAGGTGTAGAGGATGAACAGCAGGTCCTCGCTGTCCATCTCCTCGGCGGGGCAATCCACGTTGTCGGCGGCCACCTCGTCGACGACGAGGTCGTGCCACCACTGGTCGCGGCCGGGCGTCCATTCGATAGCGTTTTCGCACCGCTTGTAGACGATGACCCGCTGCACGAGGTCGGTCATCGTGAGCGCCTCGTCGACGTTGGCCTTGAGGGGCACCGCCTTGCCGCGGCGCCACGAGCCGTCGCAGGTGATGAGCAGCTTGGACTCGCCGTCCTCGACGCGGTCGCGGATCGCCTGGGCGGAGAAGCCGCCGAAGATGATCGAGTGCACCGCGCCGATGCGGGCGCAGGCGAGCATGGCAATCGCGAGCTCGGGGACCATGCCCATGTAGATCGTGACGACCTCGCCCTTCTTCACGCCCTGGGTTTTCAGCACGTTGGCGAAGATCGACACCTCGCGGAGCAGGTCCGCGTAGGTGTAGGTTTTCACCTCCGGCGTCCCGTCGTCGCCGACCGGCTCGGCCTCCCAAATCAGCGCGGGCTTGTCGCCGAGGCCCGCGTCGACCTGCCGGTCGAGGCAGTTGTAGCAGAGGTTGGTCTTGCCGCCGACGAACCATTTCGCGTCCGGGGCGTCCCACTCGAGCACCTTGTCCCATGGCTTGAACCAGTGCAGTTCTTTCGCCACGTCGGCCCAGAACGCCTCGGGGGTGTCGATAGAACGCTTGTATAGAGTGCGGTACTGATCCATCGACCCGATGTGGGCCTGTTTCGCAAACTCGGCGGGCGGGGGGAAGCGGCGGTGCTCTTCGAGAACGGATTCCATCTGCGTGGTCGAGTCGGACATGCGGTACTCCGGGGTGAGGCGTGGGTCGGCATTCTACGGCAGAGGGAAGAAGCGCTCGCCGGGGTCGCGGGGAGCGCGGGGAAGAAAGAATAAGCGATGAAGCTCCGCCCGTTACTTCCTTGCCTTCCCCGCGCTCCCCGCGACCCCGGCGAGAAACCCTGCTTTAATCTGCCGCCGCGACGGGATCGGCCGGGGCGAGGGGCGGGACACCGAGGTAGCGGAGCGAGCGCTCGAGGATGGTCTTGACGGTGGGGCCGGCGACGGTGCCGCCGAAGTGGCCGACGGCCTTGTCGGGGTCGTGGATGTAGACGCCGACGACGAGGCGGGGCCGGTCGAGCGGGGCCCCGGCGATCATGGAGCTGATGTAGCGGTCGTCGTAGTACCCGCCGTGTTCGAGGTCGGGGAGTTGGGCGGTGCCGGTCTTTCCGAAGAGGGTGTAGAGGTCGGACCGGGCCTTGCGGCCGGTGCCCTCGGTGACGACGCGGCCGAGGACCTCGCGGGTGTGTCGGGCGACGCTCGGCGAGAGGACGCGGCTGGTGATGTCGGCGCGGCGGGTTAGTAAATCGGAACTCGCGTCGGCGTCGTCGACGGCCTCGATGGTGGGGTTGATGAGCACGCCGTCGTTGGCCAGGGCGCAGAACGCGCGGGTGACCTGCAGGGCGGTGACGGCGACGCCCTGCCCCATGGGGACGCGGGTGAGGTCGGTGCCGCTCCAGTCATCGAGCGGGCGGAGGAGGCCGGCCACCTCGCCGGGGAGGCCCGAGCCGGTGGGCTCGCCGAAGCCGTAGCTGGCGACGATGCGGTGGAGGCGCTCGGCACCGAGCCGTTCGGCGACCTTGGCGATGCCGATGTTGGAGGAGAACTTGAGCACGTCGTCCCAGGAGACGCGGCCGTGGGGATGGGCGTCGCGGAGGATGGGGCCGCGGGCGGGCTTCCACCAGCCGACATCGGTGGTGTCGATCATCTCGTCGGGCCGGGCGACGCCGGCCTCGATGGCGGCGGCCCAGACGAACGGCTTCATCACCGATCCCGGCTCGAACACGTCGGTGACGGCGCGGTTGCGGCGGGCGGCCTGGGTCGTCTCGCCGAAGGCGGCGGGGTCGAAGGCGGGGTAGTTCGCCAGCGCGAGAACCTCGCCGGTGTAGGGGTCCATCGCGATGACCTGCCCCGCGGCGGCGCGGTACTGCTCGACCGTCTTGGCGAGCTCCTCCTCGGCGATGGCCTGCAGGTTGATGTCGAGGCTGAGGCGGATCGGCTTGCCGTCGGTGTGCGGCTTGTAGTCCTGGCTCGCGAGCCAGAGGGCGCGGCGGCCCTGGTCGCGGACGTAGGCGTACTGCCCTGGGTCGGGCCTGAGCCGGCCGTTGAAGGCGAGCTCCAGCCCGTCGAGGCCGGAACCTTCATCACCCACGAAACCGACGAGCTGCCCGGCGAGGGCGTGCTGCGGGTAGTCGCGGACCAGCGTCGGCTCGATGGCGAGCCCCTTGAGGTTCATGCCGTGGAACTTGGCGAGGCGGTCGTCGGTGAGGCGCTCCTCAAGGGTGATGTAGCGGGAGTCGCGGCGTTGGGCGATGGCCATTTCGACCCATGCGGGGTCGTAGCCGAGGCCGTAGCCGACCTGTTCGGAGAAGGTGTTGCGGTCGGTGACGAGGACGGGGTCGACGAAGAGGCGGTAGGCGACGCGGGTGACGGCGAGGTCGCGTCGGCGTCGGTCGACGAGGGCGCCGCGCCGGGCGTCGAGGGTGGAGACGGAGGCCTGGGAGTTGATGAGGGCGGCGACACGGGCGGGGGGGTGGGCCTGGAGCTGGTAGACGCGGCCGAGGAGGCCCAGCAGGGCGAGGGTGAGGAAGGCGAGGGCGAGCCGGGCGACGGTGAGGGCGCGGGTGGGGGAGGGTTCGGTGGCGGGGTGGGGCGCTTGCTTCGGGTGGCGCAGGTCACCGCATTCTTCGGCCTTTGGCCGAACACAGGCAGGATGCCTGTGCCACCACCTGACACCGGCAGGATGCCTTTGCCACTTGAGCCGCCTCTTAGTCATGCCGGCCACCGGTGAGCTCGGCGAGGCCATCGGCGAGGCGGTTGTGGTAGGGCATCAGCTCCGGGCCGGGCTGGGCGTCGGCGTCGAGCGACGGCAGGGGGACGGTCACCAGGGCCCGGCGCGAGAGCGCCTCGCGGAGCGCGGCGGGGTGGGTCGCCTCGGCGATGACGGACTGGTCGCGCCACGTCGCCTTGCGGTCGCGGTCGATCTGGGCGTGCAGGCCCGCCATCTCGTGCATCATGACCAGCCGCTGCTGCCGCAGCGAGAGGAGCGTGGCCCCAAGGACGCCGACGCAGACAATGGCGAGGAGGAGGCGGGGGAACATCGGGAAGGGTTCGGGGATCGGGGACCGGGGTTCAGGAGAGAACAGCACTGGCTTAGCCCGGCCGCTTGCGGCCGCAGTGCTCGGTTTGGCTAACACTACGGCAGCAGCAGCTCCATCCCCGCCCGCAGGTCTTCCGGCCGGTCGAGGCGGTCGGTGTTGGCGGCCATGACCTCGCGCCAGCGTTCGCCGTTGCCGAGCTTGCTCGCGGCGATCTTGAACAGGCTGTCGCCGGACTTCACCTCGTAGGTCCGCGGCACGTCCGGCCGCTTCGCGGTGGCCGCGGCGGTGACCGGCTTGCCCGGCAGCCGCAGGGTCATGCCCACGAGGATGTCGTCGGCGCCCTTGAGCAGGTCGCGGTTCGCCTCGAGCACCTCGCGCCAGCGGTTGGGCTCGCCCAGTTCCTGCCGGGCGATGCGGGTGAGGTTGTCGCCGGCCTTGACGACGTAGGTGCGATGGGCGTCGTCACTTGCCCCGCCCGCCGTGGCGGAGCGTCCGGCTGCGGACGGCGTCTCGACGGCATCGGGCAGCGTCAGGGTCATCCCCGACCGCAGCGCCTGCGGCGAGTCGAGCCTGCCGCGGTTGGCCTCCATCAGTTCCTTCCACCGGCCGGCGCTGCCGAGGTGCCGGGCGGCCAGCCCGCTGAGCGTGTCGCCGGGGGCGACGGTGACGGTCCGGGCGGGCGGGTTGCCGGCCCCCGGGCGGAGGCGGGCGGGCAGTTCGGGCAGGTCCGGCGTGCCCACGTCGACCCGTACCGCGTGGTCGGCGTGGCGGGGCTCGGGGGTCGACAGCGCCTCGGCCGAGACCGCTCCGAGGGACGGGACGTCGAGCCGGGCCCCGGGTCGCGCTTCGCCGTCGCGGTCGAGGGCGTCGAGGTTGAACCGGGCGAGCACCCGGGCGTAGGCGGAGTTGCCGTAAAAAGTCTCGGCGATGTCGGCAAGGGTCTGGCCGGGCTGGACGTAGTGGACGAACTGCGTCGCCGCGGCGGCCGGGTCTAGCGAGACGGGGGCGGGCTCGATCGGGACCGGCGGGGTGCGGGCGACGTGCCACGCCGAGGGGGGGTCGGCCCGCCCGGGTGGCGTCGCATCAGCAGCGGCGGGGGCAGCGACGGCGGGGGCATCGGCCCGGACCGGCGGGGCGGCCTGCTCGAAACGCGCGTCATACGCCGGCTGCCCGGCGAAGGGGTCCTCGCCGAAGATGCCCGTTTGAGCTCCCCCGGCAAACCCGGTCACGCCCTCGCCCGGCTTGTCCCCGGGCTGCATCAGGTCCGACAGGATGATCCCCACCAGGAGGATCAACGCCAGCCCCAGGAGCAGCCCGACCTTGGTTTCGCGTGCCATGTTGCGGTCCGTCCGTGAGGGAAAGGGGGCGTCGTCCGTGACGCTCGGGGAGTCTAAGGCAGAACGGCGGGAACCGCAGAGGAGCAGCCGTAACCGCAGATTACGCAGACTTCGCAGATTGAGAAACGGTGCATAAGCTCGATCCTTCGTTGAAACGTCGTATGTTCAAGCGCCTGAGTTCTTGGCAGTTCCTGCCTTTTAATCTGCGTCATCTGCGAGATCTGCGGTTCCTGCCTTGCTGTTTGCCTCTGCGGTTCATCCCGCCCGGGTGATCCCCCGCAGCTTCGCCGAGCGGCTGCGAGGATTGGTGGCCACCTCGGCGTCGTCGGCGGTCAGGGGCTTGCGGGTAAGGCGGGTAAAGCCATCGGCTTGGGCCATCGCGAGGAACGCCTGTTTGACCCGCCGGTCCTCCAGCGAATGGAAGCTGATGATCCCGGCTCGGCCGCCGAGCGCGAGGGTCTCGGGCAGTTGGCGGAGCAGGGCGTCGAGGGCGTCGAGCTCGCCGTTGACCGCGATCCGCAGGGCCATGAACGTCCGCGTGGCGGGGTCGATGCGTCCGTGCCGCGCCTTGGGTGGGTAGCACCGGCGGACCAGTTCCGCCAGTTCCGCGGTGGTGGTTATCGGCGAAGCGGCGCGGGTTTCGACAATCCTGCGGGCGATGCGTCGGCTCAGCCGCTCCTCGCCGAGCTGGTAGATCAGGTCCGCCAGGTCGCGCTCGGGCAGGGTGGCGACGAGGTGGAAGGCGGGGTGGCCGCGGGTCGGGTCGAGGCGCATGTCCAGCGGGCCGGCGCCGCGGAAGCTGAACCCGCGGGCGGGGTCGTCTATCTGGTTAGAGGCGAAGCCGAGGTCGGCCAGGAGCACGTCGGCGGGGGGCAGGCCGTGGTTGCGGAGGACGGCGGGCAGGGCGGCGAAGTTGGCGTGTTCGACGAGGAGGCGGACGCCGTGGGCGGCGGCGAGGGGTTCGAGGTGGCGGCGGGCGGCGGCGGCGTTGGCGGGGTCGGTGTCGAGGCCGAGCAGCGTCCCGCCGGGCGCGAGGCGGGGGAGGATCAGGGCGGCGTGCCCGCCGAGGCCGAGCGTCGCGTCGACCGCCAACTCGCCCGGCTTCGGGTCGAGCAGGGCGAGGGTGGCGTCGGGGAGGACGGGGGTGTGGGCGTGAAGTTTAGGGCCTGGGGTCGGGGGTCTGGGGTCCGGGGACGCGGTCATGGTGTGATTAATCGTACCCGTCCTCGTACGTCGCACTCGTCATCGAGGCGCAGGTCGTGCCGCGGCATGTTCCTTGGGCTGCGGTGCGAAGGGAGCGGGTCCGCGTCCGCCTCCTGGCGAAGCGGGGCCGAAGCTGCCCGCTACGATGGCACCCATGCCCCGCTCCGAACCATCCCGAGACGCGTCCGATCATCCGCTCCACGACGGTGCTGTCGGTGCGGCGGTCGAGCGGGGGGGTTGCGATTGCCGGGGACGGGCAGGTGACGATGTCGGACGTGGTGGCGAAGGCGGACGCGGTGAAGGTGCGGAAGCTCGAGGGCTTGGGGGTGGACAAGGCGGGGGTGCTGGTGGGTTTCGCCGGGGCCGCGGCGGACGCGTTCGCGCTGCTCGAGCGGTTCGAGGCGCACCTGAAGGAGACGCCGGCGAACGTGAAGAAGGCGGCGGTCGAGCTGGCCAAGCAGTGGCGGACCGACCGGGCGTTGCGGCGGCTGGAGAGCCTGCTGGTGGTCGCGGACCGGTCGGTGAGCCTGCTGATCAGCGGGACGGGCGACGTCATCGAGCCGAGCGACGGGGTGATCGGCATCGGCTCGGGCGGCAGCTACGCCACCGCGGCGGCGCGGGCGCTGCTGACTCATACCGATCAAGAAGTCCAGCACATCGCCCGCAACGCCCTGCAGATCGCGGGCGAGCTGTGTGTCTACTCCAACACAAACCTGACGGTGCTGTCGCTCGACTAGCCGCCTCTTGAGCGTTTTCAACCGGCGTGGGCTAGGTTCACCTGCTCGGGTGAGTTTTAACTTGCGGATGAGCGAAACCCCGATACACTCTCGGTTCCGGGTAATCCCTGCCGCCGTTCATCGGCTCACCCCGCACCCCCTGAAGGTCCAACATGCTCGCCAAGCTCTCGCTCCTGACGCTCGCCGCCGGCACGATCCTCGCTTCGACCAGCGCCTCGGCGGTGGTCATCGACTTCTCCCGCAACAACGGCAACGACTTCGAGAACGGCACCAACACCGCCACCCAGCCGGTCGACCCCGGCGACCCGACCCGCACCATCACCGTGATCGGCAGCACCCTCGGGGCCACCGGCCGGCTCCGCTCGCAGTCGTTCCCCTTCGGCAACGGCACCAGCTTCGGCGTGCAGACGTCCGACCTGCCCACCGCAGACGAAGACTCGAGGATCTCCGGCCAAGACGCCCTGCTCTTCTCCTTTAACTTCGCCGGCGTCCTCGACGGGGCCGACTTCACCGGCCTGGTCAACGACACCGAGGCGCGGCTCCAGAAGACGCGTGGCCTCTCGGTCACCTCCCGTACCTTCATCAACGAGACGTTCTACAACAACTCGACCCCCCCGGCGGACGTGATCCTGGTCGACCGGGCTTCCGCCAGCGTCGACGGCTTGTCCGAACTCGACGACGATTTCTTCACCTTCGCTCCGGGAGACGTGTTCACGTTCACTTCCGAGTCGTTCTTCCCCAATCAGTCCCCCTTCGTCAGTTTTGGGCTGGAGACCCTCACGGTCCTGGTCCCGTCGCCCGGCGCGGGCACGGCGCTGCTCGGCGTCGTCGGTCTGCTTTGCATGACCCGACGCCGGACCGCCTGACGGCGACGCCGACACTGCCGCCCCAGCCGCGGTAGACTCGGCCGATGAAAGTCCTCTACATCGGCGGCACCGGGCAGATCAGCTTCGACTGCGTCCACGAGTCCGTCCGAGCCGGGCACGACACGTGGGTCTTCAACCGCGGCAATTCCAACGACGGCCTGCCGCCTGAAACCGGCTTCCTCGTCGGTGATATGCACGACGACGACGCGTACCGGCCCATCGTCGCCGCCGGGTTCGACGTCATCTGCCAGTTTCGCGTCTTCGACGTCGAGGCGCTCGAGCGCGACCTGGGCTTCTTCACCGGGCACTGCGGGCAGTACGTGTTCATCAGCTCGGCGTCGGCGTACCACAAGCCGGTGACGGCGTTCCCGATCACGGAGGACGTGCCGCTGCACAACCCATATTGGGAATACAGCCGCAAGAAGGCGGCGTGCGAGGCGCGGCTTGCCGGGCAGAGCGACCTGCCGTGGACAACCGTCCGCCCCAGCCACACCAGCCGCGACAAGCTCACCACCGCGATGGGCGAGGGCGATCTGGCGGCGAGGCGGATGCTCGCGGGCAAGCCGGTGGTCGTGCCGGGCGACGGGTCGAACCTGTGGACCATCACGCACAGCCGCGACTTCGCGCCGCCGTTCGTCAAGCTGCTCGGCAACGACGGGGCATTGAGTGAGGCGTTCCACCTCACCAGCGGCAACGCCTACCCATTCGACATGATCTACACCGCGATCGGCCGGACGCTCGGCGTTGAGGTCGAGCTGGTCCACGTCCCGTCGGAGACGCTGATCCGCTACCGCCCGCAGTGGGAAGGTCCGCTGCTGGGTGACAAGGCGTACACCGTGATCTTCGATAACTCGAAGATTAAGTCGGTGGTCGGCAACTTCGACTGCCCGACGACGCTGGAGGGGTTCATGCACGACGTGGTCGGCAAGTCGCGGGAGCGGCTCGGCCGCCCGGGCGGCGAAGGCGACGCCGAGTTGGACCGGCTCTTTGACCGCATCGTTGCGGACCAGCGGTCGCTCGGGTCCCCGGCGTGAGCGGCCTCGTGGATTTTTCACGAACGCTTCGCGACCCCGCAACATCTCGCCTCTAAATCTGTGTCCCTCGGCCGCAACGTGTGGCCGCTTCGACGCATAGTTGAGGAGATGACGATGCTTTGGACCAACACATGGGGGACCGGGGGCGCGGGGGTGGCGGCGGGGCTGGCGGCCGTGATGGCCGCGGGCTCGGCCCACGCCGCGGCCGACTTCCAGATCACCGAGGTCTACGCGGGGATCACCGGTGAGGACGGTACGCCCGACTGGTTTGAGCTGACCAACGTCGGCGATATGGCCGGCAGCACCGCGGGCCTGTTCTACGACGACGAATCGGCCATCCCCACCGACGCGCTGCCCGAGACGGTCATCGCGCCCGGGGCCGCGGCCGTATTCCTCCTCGACCCCGAGGCGGCGGACGACACCACCTTTGCCAACTCTATCGATGATTTCAGGGCCATCTGGGGTGAAGATACGAATGTATTCGCCTTCGCGATTGAGGTCGACGGCAGCCTTTCCGGCAACGGGGACACCGTCAACATCTTCGGGGGCAGCGCGGCCGACTCGCCGCTGCTCGACAGCGTGACCTACGGCGCGGTGTCCAACGCCGCCACCGTCGAGGCCACACCCGCCGGCACCACCTCCGACAGTGTCGAGGGCGTCAACGGGGCGTTCGAGTCTGATTCGTTCTTCAACGACAACATCGGCCCCGCGCCCGACTTCCAAGTCACCCTCATCGGTTCCCCAGCCCTCGTCCCCGAACCCGCCAGCCTCACGCTGCTGGGCCTCGGCGGGCTGCTGATCGCCGGGCGTCGGCGGCGGGCGTGAGGCGTCGATCTCGGGACGGGCGGTCACGATGATCAAGGCGCTCACCGAAAACTGACGCGGCCCCGCCACGGGCTCACACGCCGTTCACGTCGGTCCCCTACCTTCCGCGTCTCCCGCCGGGGGCCCATCGGGTCTCCGAAGCTTCCGGCGGCGTTGACCGGGTGACGGACCGCAACGTGGCGGATCAGAACAGCAGAGAAGCCGGCCCCGTGTGGGGCCTGCCGGACAGTCAACCTTTGGCCTCGATACGGGGCAGGAGACAGATCGCGATGGACACGAGAATGAAGATGCAGGCGGTAATCGGCGCGGCTCTGGCCGCGGGTCTGGGTGCGAACGCGGCCAACGCCGTCGTAGTCACCCAGTGGAACTTCAACTCCCCGACGCCCGATGCCAACGTGGCTACCGGCACCGCCGAACCGAACATCGGCAGCGGCACCCTCGCCAACGTCGGCGGGACCACCAGCACCTTTGCCAGCGGCGACGCCAGCGGCGGGTCGTCCGACCCGGCCGTCGGCGACGACTCGGGCTACAACATCACCACCTTCGCCGCCCAAGGCACCGGCAACCTCACCCGCGGCGTCCAGTTCAATACCAGCACCGCCGGTTTTGAAGACATCGTCGTCAACTTCGACCAGCGGCACAGCAATACCGCACCCCGCACCGTCCGGTTCCAATACACCGTCGACGGCAGCACCTTCATCAACGCCGACCAGTTCGCCGCGACCGGCGGCGACGTCTGGTTCAATGGCCGCACCGCCGACCTGTCACTGATCACCGGCGTGGACGACAACCCCAACTTCGCCTTCCGCATCGTCGCGGAGTTCGAGCCGGGCACCACGGCCTATGCGGCCAGCCGCTCAACCTCGACCTACGGCACCACCGGGACGTGGCGCTTCGACCAGGTCACGATCAACGGGGCCGAGGTCGTCGTGATCCCGCCGGACGTCCCCGAGCCCGCCAGCCTCGCGCTGCTGGGCCTCGGCGGCCTGCTGATCGCCGGGCGGCGGCGCTGATCCTGAAACATCCACTTGGGTGGCCCCGGCCTCACCGCCGGGGCCGCCGTTCAACCAGCTTGCCGAGGGACCCCCAATGACCATCACCCGTCAGCCCCGCCGCGCCTTTACCCTTATCGAGTTGCTCGTGGTGATTTCAATCATCGCGCTACTCATCAGCATCCTGCTGCCCGTGCTCGGATCGGCGCGGAACTCGGCCCGGTCGCTCGTCAGCCTCGCCAACCTGAGGTCCTGGGGGCAGGGGACGATGATGGCCGCGAACGAGGACAAGATGGTCGTCCCCTGGGAGGGCGAGAAGGAGCCGGACGCCGCGACGCTCGCCCGGCCGAAATGGTGGGGCAACAAGGTCCCGCCGTTCGTCGGGCAGCCCGCTTTCCGGGACCTGCCCAACCCGGCCCTGCCGGGCGAGACCAACATCTTCGTCGACCCCGCCGCCGAACGGCCAAGCGACGCGCCCTACACCGTCGCCGGCGCGACGCCCGCCAGGAAGTACTTCTTCAGTTACGTCGCCAACTCGGAACTCAACAACACCGTCGCAAATGCCGCACCCGCGGGCACACCGGACTGGCAGAAACGCGTCAGCCTCGACCGAATTAGGAACACGTCGTACACGGTGCTGATGCTGGAGTTGCGGACGGTGCAGCCCGAGCTCCCCGGGGCGAGCGACCCCAACTGGACGGCGGTCAGGGTCGGGACCAAGGGGCGCGGCCGGGCGGACTGGAAGCGCTTCGCCGCCCGGCACCAGAACGGGGGCCACCTGATGTTCGCCGACGGCCACGCCGGCCACTTCAAGAACGCCGAGGTCACCACGCGGGTCAACCCCGGCCTCAACGACTGGAACCACCCCAACGTGACGGCGAATGTCATCTGGGAGCCCCTCGGCCCCGCGACGAATTGACCGGTTCCCGGACGAAGAGCCCGCCGATGTTGATCCGCCGGCTCAAGGCGTGACCGGCGAAGCCTACGGTTTAGCATCCGCGGCTCCGCTGCGGACGGCACCTACTTCAGCGGGTCGTGGCCCCAGTTCTTGAGGCTGTGGGTCCAGGTCATGTCTTTCAACTCGTCGTCGGGGTGGTCGGGACGCTGCTTGGTGTGGCGGCCGATGTAGTTGTTGACTTTGTTCATGTGGTCGTAGTCGTCGTCGGTCAGGTCGTCCTTCTTCGTGTCCTTGATCTCGAGGATGCGGCGGCCGGATTGGTGCCCCACGGTCTCGCCCCCGCTGTCGTCGCCGCCGGTCCAGCCGGCGTCCTTGGATTCGTCGGTGTCCAGCCACTCCTCCAGCTCCTTGGGCGTCATGTTGACGCGGTCGTTGAAGGTGTCGTAGACCTCCTGCCGTTCGTCGTCGCTGCGGTCGCTCATGGCCGATGCTAGGCCGGCGGCGGCGAAGCAGCCTGCGGGTAAGGGACAGAAGGTTTCTCGCGGGGGACGCGGGGAGCGCAGGGTAAAGCAGGCAAAGGGTAAAGCAGGCGTCGCCTCGGAACCTGACGGGGTGTCAGGGGCGGAATGCTGAATGCAATGAGCATTTTCTCTCTCCCCGCGCTCCCGGCGTTCCCCGCGAGAAACCCTCCGTCGGCACGTGGAAGGATAGAATCGTCGCTCATGAAACCCGCGGACACCGCAGCGCAACAACCCGACGGACGCGACTTCGACGTCGTGATCGTCGGCGGCTCGCTCGCCGGCGGCGGCACCGCCCTCGCCCTGCTCCGTGAGCGGCCGGCTCTGCGCATCCTGGTCGTCGAGCGGCTCGAGACCCTCGACCGCCGCGTCGGTGAGTCGACCGTTGAACTGAGCACCTACTACCTCACCCGCGTGCTCGGCCTCACGCGCCACCTCAACGAGAATCACATCGTCAAACAGGGCTTCCGCTTCTGGTTCGACGCGCCCGGCAACGACGACATGGGCCGCTGCACCGAGATGGGCGGCAGCTACCTCACCCGCGTCACCTCGTTTCAACTCGACCGCGAGGTGCTCGACGCCCACGTCGCCGACCTGACGCGGGAGGACGGCGCGACGTGGTGGCGGCCGGCGAGCGTGCGGTCGGTCGAGCTGGTGGACGGGGGGCTGCAGACCCTCGTCATCCGCCGCGACGGCGTGGACCGCACCGTCCGCGCCCGCTGGGTCGTCGACGCCACCGGCCGGCACTGCATGTTGGCCCGCAAGCACGGCTGGCACACCCCCACCCCCGGGCACGAGACCTCCTCGGTCTGGGCACGCTTCCGCAATGTCGGCGACTTTGACGGCCGTGACCTCCTCCGCCGCCACCCCGACCTCGCCCGCGGCGTCTTCGGCATGCGGCACCCCGCGACCAACCACCTCCTCGGCGACGGGTGGTGGGCGTGGATGATCCCGCTCAAAAACGGGGACATGTCCGTCGGCGTCACCTGGGACCGCACCCGCTTCACCTGGCCCCGCGGCTCCGGCTCGCTCGGCGAGCAGCTCCGCACCGTCATCGAGAGCCACCCCGTCGGCCGCGAAATCACCCGCGACGCCGAGCTCATCGACGGCGACGTGCACACGCTTCGCAATCTGCCCTACACCAGCACGACCTACGCCGGCGACGGCTTCGCCCTCGTCGGCGATGCGGGCGGGTTCATCGACCCGTTCTACAGCATGGGCCTCGACAGCCTCGCCATGTCCTCCACCTCGGCCGTGCAGATGATCGTCACAGGGCACGACGGCGGCGACATCGCGGCCGAGGTCGCCCGCCACAACGCCACATTCCGCGCCACCTACCGCCGCTGGTTCGAGGGGATCTACCGCGACAAGTACGCCTACATGGGCGACTACGAGCTGATGTACGTCGCGTTCATTTTGGAGGTGGGGATGTACTACCTCGGGGTGGTGCGCGGGCCGTACGTCAACGGGAAGGGGGCGCTGTTGGACGGGGTGTTTTACCGGCGGGCGTCGCTGCCGGCGTACGCGCTCTTGCGGCACGTGGGGCGGCGGCTGGCGGCGATGGCGGAGGACCGGCACCGTCGCGGGGTTTGGGGCCGGCGCAACGTCGGGCACCGCCGGCTCGTCCCGGGGTTCAACTTCACCCCCGGGACCGGCTGGTCGGTCGGCAAGGCGCTCGCGGCGTACCTGAAGCTCGAGCTGACGGAGGGCTGGCGGAGCTGGTTCGGCTCGCGCCGGGCCACGCGGCGGCGGGCGGCTGCCGGGTCAGTCGGCGTAGGGGAGCCCGCGGCCGAAGCGACGCCGGCGTGAAGCCGGAGGCTTATCAGAGCGGGAAGCGTAAGCGACCGGAACGTGTGTTTGTCAAACCCACCGGTCGCTCACGCTCCCGGCTCTGATCCATCGTTATCCGGTCGGACCAGCGCGAAAACGTACAGTCCCTCGGGTTTCTTCCCGATGTCTATATAATGATGCGGTGGCCGCCCGGTCGGGCGGGACCAAGCGGAGGGTGCCCCGGCCGCACGTGGCCATGACTCTGGATCACCCCATGGAACGCCGCCACCCCTCGGACCCGTCGAGCACCCTCACCCCCGGCAGCCCCGCCGCCCCCGCGTCGTTCGGCAGCCAGCGGGACATCCTGCTGATCACCTGCACCGCGGGGTGGACCGCGTTCGTGTGCGAGGCGGTGTTCCTGTTGATCCTGCTGGTGAGCCCGTCGCCCCAGCCCGTCGCCGAGGCCGGGGCCGAGGCGCGGCGTCCCGCGACGCCGACCGCCCCGGTGCAGACCGCCCAGCCCTACACCCCGAAGCCCCAGCCCCCAGCCGCGACGCCCGCCCCGGCCCAGCCGGAGGCCGCGACACCCCCGGCCACGTCGCCCCCCACGACCCCCGCCGCCGACGACACCAACCCCTACACCGCCGCCACCGCCAACGTGCTCGGCCTGCCGGTCAACGAGCCGACGACCATCGTCTTCGACGCCATCGACCGGGCCGCGCCGTTCCTCGACGGCGTCAAGGCCGCCCTCGCCGCGGGCCTGGCCAAGGACGGCCCGCCCATCGAGCTCATGGCCCTGCAAGATGGCCAACTCGTCCGCTGGAACCCCCAGCCCAAACCCACCGCACCGGGCGACGCGGCGAGCCTCCAACAATTTGTCGGCGGCCTCGAGGCGGTCACGGGCCCGGGCTTCTGGACCGCCGTCGACGCCGGGGCCCGGGGCGTCGGCCAACGCTTCATCTTCATCACTCCCCGCACCGATCAGTGGGGCGGCATCGTCAACCAGCTCGACCAGCGCCTCGACCGAGGCGGCAGCTCCACCCGACTCGACGTCGTCCAGCTCGGCAACCCCGTGCCGGAACTCCGCGCCTTCGTCGAGGGTGCCAACGGCGGACGCTACACCGTCGTGGACGACGCGACCCTGCGGGCCTGGTCCCCCTGACAACGCGGCCGCCGCGGCAACCCGTGCCGCCGCCACGTCCCGACCCGCTCCCCGCCTCGCCCTTGACATCGGCCCGGGGTCTCTTACGATCTGTCCGACGCGTGCCCACCGGCACCCGTCCCCGCCGCCTCCTTAGCTCAGTTGGTTAGAGCAGCTGACTCTTAATCAGCGGGTCCAAGGTTCGAGTCCTTGAGGGGGCATCGTCGAAGCGCCCCGCACCCAAGTGCGGGGCGTTTCTCATTGGTTTCTCACTCCTCTCCGTTTCCTGCGCTCCGCCCAGCCTCGCACGGAACTAGATGAACCATCATGGGCTGAGCGGTGGCACGAGCGCGCAGGCTCCTCGGCATCGGTGCGTGAGATGAACACGAGGCGCCGCTCGCCTCCGCTTGCCAGAACCGTCGAAGGTCCCGCAGCGGCACGGAAGTCCGGCAGCAGGTCGCCGCCGCTCACCCGGCACGGCTCCCGTACCCCACCCGACGCAACCCTTCGGACGAAACTCCCGCGGCAACACCGCCCGGCGAGCCATCACGTGCCCGTGTGACCGCGTCTCAGCAAACTCAACTTTTTTCTGTTTTAACCCCCCAGATCGGCCCCCTCCGCGCCCTTTATTGGAGACCCACGTCGGGTCGCCCGCTCGAATCACTTTCGATCCGGGTGCCGTCAACTCTCGCCGGAGTCCTCGCCATGAATAGCCTCTTCAAGCTCCTCAAGTTCGCCCTGGCCTTCAAGGTCATCCTGCTGCTGGCGGTGCCGACGCTGCTGGGGGTCGGCTGGTCGCTGCAGTGGCTGCACGCCGGCGGAGAGGCGACGCGCACGCAAATCGAGCAGGACATGCCCGAAGCGGTCCGGGCCGCCCACGAGGATACGCTGCTCCGCGACGCCATCCTCGAGCTCGCCGACGACGAGGCCAAAATGTCCGAAGCGGGGGGCGAGCTCGAGCGGCTGCGGGAGCAGTCGGCGGAGGCCGCGTCGGAGCGGCGCGACCACACGGCGGCGCTCGAGCGCCTGCAGGAGCGTCTGACCACCGGCGAGACGATGTTCCAGATCGTCGGTCGCACGTACAGCCGCGACGACCTGACCTCGGATGCGGATCGCCGCATCGCCCGGATCGCGGTGCTCGGTCATCAAATCGAACAACTCGAGGGTGCCGTGCGGACGACCGGCGACACCATCGCCGCCGCGGGTCAACGGGTGGACGAGCGGCGGGCGCAGATCGCAGAGGCCAGGGCCCGCATCTACAACGCCCGGCTCATCGAGAAGATCGCGGGCATCACCGACGGGGTGACCGCCCGCCTGGGGATCACCGGCACCCGCAACGAAGCGCTGCAGGAAGCCGTGGCCGCCCGTGAGCAGGCGGCCGGGCGGGCGGAGGCGCGGGCACGTGAAACCGGCGACACGGGTGCCGACGCCCTGTTCATCCCAATGCAACCCACGACCGACGTGGTCGATCGCATCGCCGAGGCGCTCGATGGCACCAACTGATCGCCCCCCCCCGCCGCACCCCCCGGCGGCCGCCACCGCGGCCGCCGGGCTTTTCTTCCCCGCCCCTCAGCCCCACAGGAGACCCCCCATGAAGCTGTTCATCGGATTCTTGTTCGGATTGCTTTTCGCGGCCGCGTTCGGCGGCGGTTTCCTGTACGAACACATTACCTCGACGGTCGCAGAGGCGACGCCCCGCCAGGAGCCGCCGCGGGCCGAGCCGCCCCCGGTAGCCCCGCTGGCCCCGAGCGACGCGATGCTCCTCGAACGGGTGCAGCGTGCCGAGGCCCGTGCCGACGCCGCCGAGCGGCAGGCGCGCGAGGTGGTCGAGAGTGCCAACGCCCGCTTCGCCAACGCCGTGGCGGTGACGGAGACTTTCAAAATGCGGCTGACCGGAGCGCTCGAACACGGCCGCGACCTGGAACGCCAGCTGGCCGCCACCCGGGAGCAGATGGAGCAGCGGGTCGCACGGGCTGCCGAGGTGAGCGGGAACCAGAAGGAGCTTGCCGAACATTACCCCGTCCTCGCCGACGCCTACCGCACCCGGGTGAAGAGCGTCAAGGCGCTGACCCAGAAGGTCGCGACGCTCGAGGCCAAGCTCGAAACCCGTCCGGCGGCGGTCGAGCCGGCGAGGCGGGTGTCGCGTCCGAACGTCTACGTTTCGACCGGATCCCGCGCCGTCCAATACCGGGTGGTCCGACCCTCGGACGACGAATACCCGGTCTGCCCGCCGCAGCCCGAACGGCACTCCCGCGACCGCGGGCTCCCCATCCGCTGCACTACCGAGGGAGCGGTCTACCGTTGTATGCGTTCAAGCATGCAACCTTTCCTGTCCGACGCGTCGAAGCGATTCCGCTTTCGGCCCGACCGTTGCCTGTATCGTCGCTTCCGGAGACGCCGTGCCGCGAACCCTCGGTCAGTTGTCTGCCGAACACCTGCGGGGCAAAGAGACCGCCGCGGATTTCGCGCTTGAGTTCCCGAGTTGTGCGCGCCCCTGCGGGGTCCGGAAGGGCACCTAGAGGCGCTCAAGCCGGCCCTGCTCGGATCGTGCCCGTTCCCTGCTGCAACCCGGCGGAGCGCTGTTTTACGCCCTGCCAGGCGACGTTGAGGCCAAGCAGTCCGCGCTTGTTCACCAGGTCTGCGGCCGCATCCTTGAAGACCCCGCGGCGTTCAGCAGCCAACTAGAACGCGATGCCTGGGGCAAGCTCCGTGACGCAACAGAACCCCTCTCGATCGGGAATTGCGGGATCAAAGCTAGATTGCTGCTCATTCGATGGATGGCCCAGGAGATGCGGGACATCCTGCGGCCGATCCCGAAGGAAGGACCCGAGGTTTCTCTCACCTCCGCCCGTAGCAATCAGGCGGCGCAGCGGGATCATCGGCGTGTTCAAGACGGACGAGCCGACGGCGACAGCGGGCCGGGAAGCGAGCGGGCTGCGGCACGGGATTCTCAGCTTGAACTGCGCGAGGCGCCGTTGGATGAGCTCCTGTGGCGCTGCGGCCGCGACTGGGCCGACTACGTCGGTGAGGTGCAGGCTTCCGAGCTTGGGCACCACCCGCTGTGCCTGGTCCACCGTCGGGCGGTGCGGCTGCTCGAAACCCGCTGCGACATGGTCGCTCGGCTGCTGCAGGAGCACATCGACCGGGGCACCACAGGACGGGCGGAACTCGCCGATGCCCTTGTCGAAATCGAGGGCGAAACGCCGCTACCACGACCGATCCTGGAGGCGGAATTCGAGCGGGGAGACGACAGGCTCACGACGCCGCAGGGGGTTTGGGAATCGGTGCGTGAGGCGCTGCTTGAGCCACCGAACGTGATCCCCCGCGAGCGGCTCGCCGAAGCGGTCGGCGTGCCCCGCAGCACCTGGTACGACTGGTCCCGTACCGCCCGGCAAGAGTTGAAACCGTACTTGGATCAACGCCTTGAGCAGGAGCGGAGCAACCGAAGAAAGTCGGAGACGCTGGCCAAAGTCCCACCATCGACGGTCGACAACAAGCGAGGTGAATCAGATGTCAATAACGCTCCCTAACGAGAACCGGCTTGAGCAAGGCCGGGTGATCGAGCTCCGTGGAGAGCTTCACATGCACGCTCACCTGTGTGACCACGTGCTGACCGCGCCCGAGGCGCGGGCGTGGGCGGTGTTGATCCCCGATTATCTGGATCACTGTGACGTCGAATCGCTGCACGCCCGCCGGACGCTGGCGTCGAAGTACTGGAAGAAGTTCGGCATGGCGGTGTTCAACCGTGACCTGCCGCCGGAGGCGGCGGCACTCGTGCAGGGTTACGTGGATCAGACGCAGAAGGCGGCGGAGATGGCGAGTCGGCTGGGTTGGCGCTGGAGCACTACTCAAAGCGGCTCGAAGAGCCCGAATCAGCTGATGTTGGGGCCTTCGGGTGTTTTGTTCGCTTGGAGCGAAAGGGACCAAAGGTTCCTCTCGGCGTTTATCCCGGGTCTGCTGTATGCAGATGCTGGAAACTATCCAAAGGAGCCGAGGTTGAGAAACCCGCTCCCGCGCGAGGGCAAGGGCCCCGACCCGCAATGGGCACCCGCCGGCGGCACATTGGCGGAGCAACGCCACGACATCTTCACCCTCAGCGTCGACACGATCCGACGCGGCATCGCCGGTCACTACAACAGTCGCGACAACCGAACCGTCGATCCTCTGCCGAGAAGTGAACTTGCATTTACCCGTTGGGAAACCCTACAGCTCCCTTCGTAAAGCCATCGCTATGTCTACGATCTCCCACTCGATCCCGTTTCCCGTATTAACCGCCCAGCGTCTCGCCGGTTGCGAGGCCGCCTCCGCCCTCAGCAGGTGGCGTCACGCCGCCGTCGGGCGGGGGTTTGTCGGCCCCGGCCGCGCCGCACACGACGTGCTTGCCGCGTGGTCGGCGGTGCGGCGGCTGGACCCGCTCGGCTTCGACGAGGACGACCGACAAGCGGCCGAAGAACTCGAGGCGTCGGTCGAACGTGATGCGGAGAAGCTTTTGGAAGCCTCGGTGGCATACGACCCGCTGCCGCAACTCGCCGAGCGGCTGGACGAGCTGTCGCAGGGCTGGGAGCGGGTTGAGGCTGAGTGCTTCATCACCGCCGATTACGACCCCGAAAAGGCTCTCGACGCCGACGAGCGGGCCGAGCTCCAGGATAACCTCGCCTCGGCGACGATCGAGCTCCTGGCCGAGGCGGATCGGGCGGCGCTGTGGGTCGCGGCGGTGGCGGAGCTCGACACCCGTAACCGGGGGCGTGGGCGGGTCGGTGCCGCTTTGGGCCGGCTGGACACGCTGGATGCGGCGGTGATTGAGCGTCCGTCGCTCTTCGCGGCGGCGGCGGGGTACGCGGGGCTCGTCGCGTCGGGCCTGCGGGCCGACCTCGATGAAGCCGACCCCGGGCTGGCGGGGGCGTCGCAGATCATTGAACGGACAACGGACCTGCTGCTGGAGCTTGAAGGGGGCACCGGTTTCACGGAAGGGGGGCGAGAAGGTGATACCGAGCCCGTCGCGACCGTCGCGCCGGGTCCTCCTGCGGCCAGGCGGGAAGAGATCATCCGTATACTTGAAATTACTCGCTTCCCGGATGCCAACTACGATCCTGCCCAAGAGGACGAAGCACCGCACGTGATGCCGAGACTTCCGCTCATGGCCGACCCTCACGTCCGGCCCGTGCTTGAGCCGCCCGCCGACGGGTTGCAGGTGCCCGAGGCCGTGCCCTGGGGCAGCATCGATGTGGAGGGAGATCAGGTCGCGGTGGAGAGGTGCGAAGACGAGGGCGAGGGCCTCTACGTGCTTACGAGGATCAAGGCAACAAACCGTATGCCCCAGAAGATCCGGCTCGGTGACATGTGGTACGAACTCAAGCGGCTAAGCAATTCAGCCCGGTTGTGGATCGTAGGGCTCGACGACACGGCCGTGAGCCTGCTGGTGGGCGACTCCGACGGCGGGAACATCACCGGCCGGTTTGTCGACGGCTGATACTCATCTCAACCTCCGGGACAACCGCCATGCCTGCACTAGAACACGTCGTCGATCAGCACGTTCACGTCCCCGCACGGGCGGGGGCCCCGATGCGGTGGGTGCGGGCGCAGCAGATTTCACTACTCGCCGCCGACCTCGCCGTGATGCCCGCAGGGACAAAGGTGGAGATGCGGAACCGCAACGCTGGGGCTGAACGCATCGCCGACCTGCTCGGGACGTACCGCGAAGACGTGGGGCACGACTGGCCGCTGCTGACGCTGCCCCCCGCGACGCTGCACCTGCTCCGCAAGGCGGCACCCGCGTTGCGCGGCTGCCATGCGACAAAGGCGCTGCCCAAAAAGGTGGAGGCGGCACTATCGGTGCTGGTGGGTGACCGCGGCCCCGTCGCCGGGACCGGCCGCGCACCGGGCAAGCCGCCGGTGATCCCGCGGGCCCGGGCGGTGGCCCATATGTTCCTCGACGGGGCGGGTGATGCCCACCGCGTGGTCGCGGCGGCACGGAACTTTTTTAAGAGCCGGGGCCTCGCAAACCCGCGGGGCGCTCGGCGTGCATGGGACGACGTGGCCAACATCGGCGAGCTCGATCAGCCGCTGCACCGGCTCCGCCAACGCAACGCCTCCACCGGAGACCTGCTCGCGGCAATCGCCGACCTGATGGCCGTGATCGACGGGGTCCCATACCGCGAGCAGATCGAGAACGCGATGTTGCAGCTGGTTTTCGCCTGGCCGCTGCTGGTGCGGCAAGGCAAGCCGGGGGCGGTGGCGCTGCCGCTGCGTGTTGATATCGAACTCGGCGGGCAATGCGATACCCTGATGTGCGGGCACGACGCCTTCGACCTTAACGCCTATTCCGCCGATCCGGGCTGTGAGCCGCTGCGTTGGTCCGATCACCTGCGTCGAGCCCGCCGCGCAGCCGCAGACCTCTGGCTCAGTAGTCACGGCAACCACGGCAGGTTTCGGAGGTCGGTCAGGTTTTACAACGCCTTCTTTAATTTCAGCGAGGCCAGCGAGATCGTCACCGGCGCGACGGGCGGGCAAGAGCGGGTTCCCCTGATTGGCGGGAGCGCCGCGGCCTACCTGTCGCAGGTGCTGCTGGCGCGGCTTTTGGGCGGACGCCCCGCCAGCGGCAGCATGGTCACCGGGCTCATCGGCCCGCGGGTGCTCCGGGAGGTGACCGACCCGCGGCCGCCGGACGGGGAGCCGCCCGAATTCTACGAGTGCCTCGATCACGAGTTCCTCTGGCCCGGCGGCGTCCGGGACAAGTTGGGGTATGTCTTCGATACGCACCTCGTCGAGCAGATGGTGGTGCCCAATGACGATCGCTATGAACAAGATCGCCGGGATCTGAGCGACGACCTCGCAACGGGCGGGGGGGCTTGGGTACAGACCGCCCGCCTGATCGCCGTGGCGCGTCTCAGCAACGTCGCCGACGTGGTGCAGGAGGAGGGCTGGCGGCGGACCACGTATATCCGTTGCCCCGAGGCCGAGTGGGCCGTGCATAGCCCCGCCGGCCGCAATCGTCTGAGGGTTGAGCTGACGGACGGCAGGAAATACCGCTTTGACCGCCTCCTCAGTCAGCTCCACGGGTCGGACTCCACGGCGGTTGTCGCCGACTGCGGCCCGGTCACCGCGGCGGCGGTGCTGCACCACATCAACAGCGCGGTGCGGACGGGCAAGGGTGGCGAGGTGGAGTACCCGATCCCGATGCTCTCGTACGCGGTGGTGCGGGTCGAGCAACAGGGCGACGCGGAGTTTTGGCGGATGCTTTGGCGCGTGATCGGGGCGCCACGCGAGGACTTTGAGCGGCTATGCCGGTGCCGTACCTCGGTGCAAGCGGCCGGAGTGATCGAAGCGGCACTCAACGTCTTCGAGCCCGATGACAGCCGCCGGTCTCACCGGGCGCCGGACGTGCTGGTGCTCGCGGGGTGGCAGCGGCTGGTGGAAGACGCGGAGCGGTGGGACCACCCCCTCTCGCGCCCGCTGATGCCGGCGGCGGTGATCGAACAGCTGATCGACCGCCACAACCTCGCCATCTCTCCGGACCGCGTTCAGTGCCCACGCGTCGGCCCCGCCCTAGGCCAAACGCGTCTGCTGCTCCTGTCCGACGAGACTCGCGACGACCTCGACAGCGGCCGCGACCCAAACAACATCCCCCGGGCCGATCGCCCGGTGCTCCGCCACCTCGGGGTGTATCGCTACTCGTTCAATCAGGCACTGGCCGCCGCCGTGCTTGTGGATGAGGACCTGCGCGGGGGTGAGGTCCGCGCCCGGCTGGACGAGTTGGTGCAGATGGACGCGCTTCGGTACCACGCCGGGGAGTATCACCTCCCGTCGGAGCTGCACCGCGAAGTGCGGGAGTTGGAGGAGCAGGCGCGTTGGCACGACGGTCCTCACGAGCGCCAAACCATCGCCCGCCGCGACCATCGAGCGGCGATCGCGTTCGCTCCTTACCTCAGTCCACGCGACACCCCGTCGATGGGTTTCGTCCCGTCGTTGTTTGCCGAGTCCGTTGCCGAAGCGATGTACCACCTTGAGCGATCGTTCACGATGTGGAAGTCGCTGAACGTCGTTGCGCAACGAGATGCGGTCCGGCACGACATCCACGGCGTGCTCCGCGCCGGCCCGACGGCCGACTGGATTGTGGTGAATCGGCTGATGATGAAAAAGGAACAGCAAAGCCACGATGAAGCGTTCGAGTTGGCGAAGCAGTTGTTGGAGACGATCGACACCACCGAGCTCCCGCCCCACCCCATCTGGCTCGCCGAAGCTGCCGAAGCGCGGGCGGGGATCGACCCGAACCAGGTCACACCCGAACGCGCCGACGAGGTGGTCGGGCTCTTCGAGGGGGCTATCGAAGCCTGCGAGACGCCGGCGCGGCTCCCTGATGAAATTGCCAAGGCGACGAGGGAGCAAGACCTCCTGCAGGTTCTTACCCGCTACTCTGTGTTCTTGGCGCGTCACGGCGAGCCCGAGCAGAGCACGATTGTGGATGACCGCATCTGGGGTTTACGGGAGGACTGGAAGCGGCTGCGCGGCGAGTGGATCGAGCTGCAAGCCGAGCGGGTCGCGGCCGCCCCCGGGCCGCCCCCGGAGGACCGCGGGCTCGAGGGGTTGCTGGCGTACTGCCCGACGTATTACCAGCTCCCCTTCAAGCTGATGGGTGCCGAGCTGATTCACGATCAGGTTGCCGAAGACGCCGAAGCATGGTTCGACGAGCTCGCCCGAGCCTTCAAGGTTCTAGGAGACCTTGCCTTACAGCCGCTCAACAATGCGGCCGTCGCTTGGGAAAGGGACCGGCGGGCGGTCGATAGGATCGTAAAGACCCGTCCGTGCTGACCTGTTGGGAACGGTCCTTCACGTACCTCCAGCAGCGGTGGGAGAGGAATCCTGTATTGCTGGAAGGGCTGGACAACATGAGACCCGAATGCCGTCGCCGCTGACGCCTCGTTAACACCAAACGCCGTCACGGGTTCAGGCGAGGTCGCAAAGCGGTTTAGGACCCGATGCGTTGGCAAAGGATTGTGCCTCCGCGTTTGCGTCGGCGGGCAACGCTACGTGGTGTAGTCGGCGTTGATCGTGATGTACTCGCGGGAGAGGTCGCAGCCGAGCCACTCGCAGGCGGCGTCGCCGCGGTGCAGGTCGATGGTGAAGGTGACTTCGGGTTTAGCCATTAACTTTTCGAGCGCCGCCTCCCGGGCGGGGGTGAGGCGGATGGGCATCGCGTTCTCGTACACCGCGGTCTTGCCGATGAACAGCTCCATCTTCTCGGGGTTGAGGTCGGCCCCGCTCTTGCCCACGGCCATGGCGAGTCGGCCCCAGTTCGCGTCGTTGCCGTGCACGGCACACTTGACCAGCGGGCTCTCCGCGACGCTGCGGCCGACGCGGTCGGCGTCCTTCACCGACTTCGCGCCGCGCACCACCACGCGGAACACCTTCGTCGCCCCCTCGCCGTCCTTGACCAGTTGATACGCCAGGTCGCGGCAGAGGTCCGTGAGCGCTGCTCGGAAGTGGTCAAACGCTTGCCCCTCCGCTTGCGTGATCGCGTCGTTTCCCGCCGCGCCGCTCGCCAGCACCAGCACCGCGTCGGACGTGCTCGTGTCGGTGTCAACGGTGACGCGGTTGAAGCTCGCCGCGACGGCGTCCCGCAGCGACATGTGCAGCAGGGCGGGAGCGATGTCGGCGTCGGTGGTGATGAACGCGAGCATCGTGGCGAGGCTCGGAGCGATCATGCCGCTGCCCTTGCACACCCCGCCGAGGTGGACCCGCTTCCCGCCGAGCGTGACGGTGCGGGTCGCGGCTTTGGTGGTGAGGTCGGTGGTGAGAATCGCCGTCGCCACCTCCCGGTCCGCGTCCGTCCCGCGGTGCAGACGGGTCACCTGCTCCGCAATGCCCGGCGTGATTTTGTCCATCGGCAGCGGCCGGCCGATGATCCCCGTCGAGCACGGCAGCACCTCGCCCGGGTCGCAGCCGAGCGACTCGGCGACGGCGTGGCACATCGCGATCGCGTCGCCGACCCCCGCCTGCCCGGTGGCGACGTTGGAGTTGCCGCTGTTGCAGACGATGGCGCGGGCTTGGCCGTGCTGCGCCCGGCCGAGGTGCCGCTTCGCCACGATGACCGGCGCACCCAGCACCCGGTTGCGGGTGAACATCCCCGCCGCGGCGCACGCCCGGTCCGCGGCGATGACCGCCAGGTCCGGCTTGCCGCTCGCCTTGATCCCGCACGTCCCGCCGGCGGCGCGGAAGCCTTTGGGCAAGGTTACGCTTCGTGTCGGTCCGTCGGGCATGGCCGCAATTGTAACGGCCGCAAGGCACGGTTATAGTTCGGCAGTTCATACAGGCGGGGTCAACGCCTGCCCCACCCGGATCATCAGCCGTGTTCGGCCGTCGGCCGAAGGCAGGCAAGATGCCTGCCCCACCGCTGTACCCAAGCCCCCAACACCTAAGCCCCCAACCCCCAGAGCACCATGCCCGTCGCCGACTACCAGACCTACTGCAAGATGCTGGACAACGCGTACCAGCACCACTTCGCCTACCCCGCGATCAACGTGAGCTCGATGGTCACCGCCAACGCGGCGCTCAAGGCGTTCAGCGACCTGAACTGCGACGGGATGATTCAGGTCTCCACCGGCGGGGGCAAGTTTGCCTCGGGGCTCGCCGTGAGTGATATGGTCGTCGGGGCGATCAGCCTGGCCGAGCACATCCACCGCGTCGCGGCGAAGCTCAAGATCAACGTCGCGATCCACACCGACCACTGCCAGCCCGAGGACGTGGACAAGTTCCTCGTCCCGCTGATCGAGGAGAGCGAGCGGCGGGTGAAGGAGGGCAAGCTGCCCCTGTACTCGTCGCACATGCTCGACGCGTCGATCCTGCCGATTGAGGAGAACATGAAGCTCGCCGTGCCGCTGCTCGAGCGGATGACCAAGGTCGGTCAGATTCTCGAGGTCGAGGCGGGCGTGGTCGGCGGCGAGGAGGACGGGGCCGCGGGCACCGAGGACACGCCCGACGAGCACCTCTACACCACGCCCGAGGACATGGTCTACGTCTACGAGCAGCTCAGCCAGGTCGAGGGCGGGCGGTACATGTTCGCCGCGACGTTCGGCAACGTGCACGGCGCCTACAAGCCTGGGGCCGTGAAACTTAAGCCCGAGATCCTCAAGCAGGGCCAGGACGCGATCAAGGAGAAGTTCGGCGAGGACGCCTACTTCTGGCTGGTGTTCCACGGCGGCAGCGGCTCGGAGAAGGCCCAGATCGAAGAGACGCTCGGCTACGGCGTGGTGAAGATGAACGTCGACACCGACTGCCAGTACGCTTTCACCCGCCCCGTCGCCGCGCACATGTTCCAGAATTACGACGGCGTGCTGAAGGTCGACGGCGAGGTCGGCGTAAAGAAGCAGTACGACCCGCGGTCGTACCTCAAGAAGGCCGAGGAATCGATGGCCGTCCGCGTGAAGGAAGCGTGCGAGGACCTGCACTGCGTGGGCAAGACCGTCGCCGCGGGGTAAGCCTGAAGGAGCCGCGGATGTCAATCCTTCGGCTGAGTGGTTTGGCGACTCAGCCGACGGATTGACATCCGCGGCTCCGGGAGTGTCGCGGTGGCGGGGGGGTTATGCCGCCGAGCGTTTGGGCATGTCCTTGCGGCGGCGGCCGACGGTGCGCTGATCGGCGGTCATGCGGCGGTCGGGGAAGTCGACGAGGACCTCCACCAGCTCTATGGGGTCCTTCGCCCACAGGTCGGCGCCGATCTCCTCGGCGAGGCCCGGGGCGCGGTTGAACACGCCGCCGCCGACCGCGATCTGCAGGTGCGGGCACGAGCCGATCTCGTGCAGCCGGTCGATAAGGGTGCGGGTCTGCGGCACCGTGGCGGGGACGGACCCGAAGACGACGAGCTTGTCGATGCTTTGGCCGGCGATCTGCTCGACCAGCTCGTCGTTGGCGACGCCGCCGCCGGCGTAGTAGACCGTGTAGCCCGCGGCCTCGAGCAGGTCCGCGGCGAGCTGGCCGGTAAGTTCCTCGCTCTCCTCGGGCCCGGTGACGACGAGGCAGGACTCGCCGTTACGGTCGGCCTGCTCGTAGCGGAGCTGGAGCTGGTCGGTGAGGCTGCGCATCAGCCGCGTGGCGTAGTGGTAACTCAGCTCGCTCAGCCGGTCGGCGCGGCGGGCCGCCTGGAGCTGGTGGAGCGTCGGCCAGATGAGGTTGGAGGCGACCCGCTCGGCCGGGACGTCGGCGGTGAACACCTCGTCGAGCAGGTCGCGGGCGGCGACGCGGTCGCCGCTGATCATGGCGGTGAAGAAGCGTTCGATCAGGGCGTTGCGGGGGCTGGACATGGGGCGGGGTTCCTCGGTCCGCGGCGGGCCGCGGGGTGGAGGGGCGGCCGACCCATCCTGGGTCGGCCGCCCGTGTACGTGCCGGGCGGGGCGTCCGCGTCCCGCCGGCCCGAGCAGACGGCTCGGGGCTGTGGCAACCCTCGTTTATCGAACGACGCTCACGTCCATCGACACCGCCCCATCTCTACCCTGCGGCTGCGTCCGCATATCCACCGTGATCCCGCTGAGACACCGGGAGCCGCGACATTGCACGGGGTTCGCGTCAACATAACAATCCACTCGACCGGGCTCGGCGGGGGGCGAGCGGGTTATCGGCGGGCCGTTAGCCGCCGGGCTCGGCCCGGCGTTTCATGTCGCTCCAAAGCGCCGGGACAACCACGGCGGCGAACGCCGGGTCACTCGGCGCATGGCCGCGCCCGATTGGCGTATCCTTATCAGCCGCTCCGTCGAACCCGCCGCTCCACCCGAGGCCCGCCATGCCCCTGATCACGTCCCGCACCGTCACGCCGTCTGTCCTGACCCTCGCCGTGCTGATGCTCCTCGGCGGCTGCAAAGTCAACGAGGCAACGGGTCGGCGGCAGTGGAACCTCATGTCGCAGGAGCAGGAAATCGCCTTGGGCGAGGAGGCCGAGCCGCAGTTCATCCAGCAGAACGGCGGCGAGATCCCTTCGCCCGAGATCCGCACCTATGTCTCGAAGCTCGGCCACGAGCTGGCGGCCAACAGTGAGAAGCCCGACCTGCCGTGGGAGTTTCACGTGCTCAACACCGATGTGATCAACGCGTTCGCCCTGCCCGGCGGGAAGGTGTTCATCACCCGCGGCCTGTTGTCGCAGATGACCAACGAGGCGCAGCTCGCCGGCGTGCTTGGCCACGAAATCGGGCACGTCACCGCGGAGCACACCGACGAGCGGATGAGCTATGCGTACGGCGTGCAGATCGCCGCGGCCGCGGCGGGCGTCGCCGGCGAGGCGACGGACCAGGACTGGCTGCGGGTTTTGGGGCTGGGCACGCAGGTCGCCGGCACCGGGTTCGGGCTCAAGTTCAGCCGCGACCAGGAGTCCGAGGCCGACGAGCTCGGCGTCCGTTACATGGCGGAGGACGGGTACAACCCCAAGGGCCAGGTGCAGGTGATGGAGATCCTCAAGGCCGCGTCCGGCGGGGGCGGCGGGCCCGAGTTCCTCGCGACCCACCCCCTGCCCGAGACGCGGATCAAGCGGCTGAACAAGCACATCAAAAACGAGTTCGACCTCGGCCGCGGCGACGGGTACACCTTCGGCGAGCGGTCGTTCCAGCAGAACGTGCTGCAGCCCTTGCGCCAACTGCCCCCCGCGCCGAAGCAGCAGCCGCAGGCGCAGTAAGCCCCGTCGCCCTTAGCCCGGTCGCTTGCGGCCGCAGTCTCTGACGCATGATCGACACGGCGGCCGCACGCGGGCGGGCTAAGACTTGGTATGCCGACGGACCGACATGACGCCCCCGCCTGGGACGACGCCCGCCTCGCCGACCCGCACGGCGACCCGGACAAGGCCCGGCGGGTCCGGGCGATGTTCGCCGCAATAGCGCCCAAGTACGACCTGAACAACCGCCTGCACTCGCTCGGCCGGGACCGGGCGTGGCGTTGTGTCGCGGTGGAGTCGGCGGACGTGCAACCCGGCGACCGGGTGCTGGACGTGGCGTGCGGGACGGGGGACCTGACCATCGCGTTTCACAAAGCAATAACCGGGTCGCTACGCGACCCCGGGGTTCGGCGCGACCAGGGACGCGTAGCGTCCCGGCTAGGGCCGAACGTCGTCGGCCTCGACTACACGTTCGAGATGCTCCCGATTGCTGCACGCAAGAGCGGCGACGCGATCCCCTACCTCCACGGCGACGCGATGCGCCTGCCCTTCGCCGACGCGAGCTTCGACATCGTCAGCATCGCCTTCGGCCTCCGCAACGTGACGAACCCCGCCGCGGCGCTGGCGGAATTTCACCGCGTCCTGCGGCGCAAAGGGCGGCTGATCGTCCTCGAGTTCACCGTGCCGAGCAACCCGATCATGCGTTGGGTGAACAAGGTGTATTGCGGTCAGATCATGCCCCGTACGGCGACGTGGATCGCCGGCGACACCAGCGGCGCATATCGTTACCTGCCAAGGAGCGTCAACACCTTTGCTGATCCAGCGACGCTGCTCGCGTCGCTCGGCGAGGCAGGGTTTGTCCAGTCCACATCACGCTCGCTCACGTTCGGCATCGCCGCGTGCTACCGGGGCGTGAAGAGGCAATAGCCGGGACGCTACGCGTCCCCGGCCCGGCCCGGCGTCGCGTAGCGACGCGGTGATCTGATTCGTCCGTCGGGTTACCAACTCGTCAACTCACCCGTGATCGGCTCGACGAGATCCTTGACGGTGACGAGGCCGACGGGGCGGTGGTCCTGCATCACGAGCGCGAACGACGAGCCGCGCTTCTGCAGGTGGCGTAGGGCGGCCCGGACCGCGCGGTCCGGGCGCAGCGTGTCGGGCTTGGTCATCAGTTCGCCGATGGGCGGGCAGTCGTCGCGCCGGTGCATCAGCGCGTCGATCACGCTCACCACGCCCACCACGTGGCCCGCCCCGTCGAGCACGGGGAAGCGCGAGCGGCTGGTGCGGTCGGCCAGTTCCCACAGCCGCGCCGGGGGATCGTCCACGCTCACGGTGATGACGCGGTCCCACGGGATCATCTCGTGGCGGACCTGCCGCTCGTTGAGGCGGAGGACGCGGTCGACGATGGCGGACTGCTCGTCGCTGAGGATGCCGTGGCCCACACCCTCGCGGACGAGCATCTCGACGCGACGGCGCGGGGCAAACGCGGCCCCCTTGTCGCCCTGACCGATCAACCGCATCGCCCCCGCACTGAATAGCTGGACGACCGGGACGATGCCGGTCAGCGTGAACACCCAGCGCGAGATGCGGAGCATCGGCGAGAGGGGGTACATCAGCCGGTCGCTGTGGGCGGCCATGAGGTCCTTGGGCAGCGTCTCGCCGAAGACGAACAGCAGCGGCGTGACCAACAACGTGTTCAGCACGATCGCCTGCCAGTCGCTCAGCTCGGCCGCCTCGAGCAGGACCGCCAGCCCCGCGGTGCCGCAGTAGTTCGCCACGTTGTTGCCGATGAGCAGCGTGGCGAGGAGCGTCGACGGCTTGTCGAGGAGCTTGCGGAGGGCGATCGCGCCGTGGCGGCCGCGGTCGGCCAGGACCTGCAGCCGCACCCGGTTGAGCGTGTACGTGCCCGTCTCCATGCCCGAGTAGAGCGCCGAACCCATGAAGCCCATGAGCATCACGCCGACCCAGAAAGTGAGTTCTCCGGTGGTCATGCCGCGCCCCCGGAAGAAGGGGGCATCGGGTTCGGGGGCGTTGATCCCGGGGCGATGGATCCCGGGGGGGGCAGGCCGAGGCCCGAGTCGTGCAGCGGGTCGGCGGGGCGCAGCGCCGCTTCGGAGAGTTCAATGACGACGGTCTCGATGCGGTGGCCGTCCATCCGTTCGACGGTGAGGGCGACGTTGCCCAGACGGATCGCGTCGCCGACCGCGGGGAGCCGACCGAGCTGGGCCATGACCAGCCCGCCGACGGTGCTGGCCGCCTCGACCCAATGCGCCTCCTCGAACCGCGCGTGCCGCCCGAACACGTCCGGCCAGTCGTGGATCGACAAGTCCGCCTCGACCCGCCACCGCCCCGGGCCGAGCGGCTCGACCTCCACGTCCCCGCTCGCCTCATAGTCGCCGGGCAGGTCGCCGACGAGGTGCTCGACCAGGTCTTCGAGGGTGATGAGCCCCGCGGTGCCGCCGTACTCGTCGACGACGATGGCGAAGGTCGTGCCGCTCTTGCGGAGGTCGATCAACGCGGCGTCGGCACGCTGCTGCTCGGGGACGAAGTTGACGCGGCGGACGAGGCGTTGCACGTCTTCCGCGGACTGCGGGTCGGCGAGGAGGACCTGCCGCGCGAACAGCAGCCCCTCGATGTTGTCGATGTCGCCCCGGTAGGCCGGGACGTGCTTGATGCGGGTGCGTCGGATGAGGTCGACCAGGTCGGCGGGCGGGTCGTCCAGGTCGAACGCCTCCATGTCGACACGGGGCACCATGAGCTGGCGGACCTTCAGCCGGCTGAGTTCGAGGACCTGCTCGAGGACGCGCTGCTCGTCGCGGTCGATCACGCCGTGGTGCCGACTGAGGCGGAGCATCGCCTCGAGCTCCTCGGGCGACAGGTCGGGCGACGGGCTCGGCGGAGCGAGCAGGCGGCTCAGCGGCGTGATCACCGCCACCGACGAGGCGACGCGGATCGGCGAGAGGATGCGGTGCACGATGAACAGCGGCAGTGCCACCGTCCGCGCAAACGCTACCGGCAGGCTCGACGCGATCAGCTTCGGCAGCACCTCGCCCAGCAAGATGATCGTCAGCAGCGGCACCACCGTCAGCGCCGCCACCGCCCACGGCCCGACCCGCGGCGACTCGCCCGCCTTAATCAGCAGCACCGAACTCACCACGAAGTACAGCACGTTGATCGTCATGTTGCCCAGGAGCAGCGTGATGAGCAGGCCCCGCGTCTCGGAGAGGAGCTGCACAACGGTGCGGGCGACGACGGAAGAGGACCGCTCGAAGCGGGTGCGGTCGTGGCGGCTGAGGCTGAACAGCGCCGTCTCGCTGCCGCTGAAAAACGCGCTCGCCACGAGCAGCACGGCGAGCAGCAGGAGCATGAGGATGATGGACATGGGGGGGAGCCGTTGGCCGCTGGCCGCTAGCCGCTGGCCGTAAGGCGGTAGAGCCTAGCAAGGCGCGCGGGGCGGTCACGGCCTCAACGATTTCCTCTTGCCAACGGCCAACGGCTAACGGCCAGCGGCTCGACGTGGCACGCTAAACTGGGGCCATGGCGAAGCGCCGCGACATCCTGCCGAAGCCGGTGGACCGCAAGCCGGTGATCGGGATCACGATGGGCGACCCCGCGGGCGTCGGGCCGGAGGTCGTCATTAAGGCGCTGGCGGACCCGGCGGTGCGCAAGCTCGCCCGGTTCGTGGTGTTCGGGATGAACGAGCTCCTGGCGTACGCCGCCGACCTCGCCGAGGTCGAGACGTACTGGCACCGGCTCCAGCACGACTCGCCCCGGGCGGCGTACGACCTGATCCACGACGTGGTGGTGCTGGACTACGACGAGTTCTCGATGCTCTCCACCCGCGAGTCGGGGCCGTCCAAGGTCGGCGGGCAGGCGAGCCTCCGCTTCCTCGACGACGCCATCGCCGCCACCCACCGCCCCCTCGACCAGAACGGCATCGACGCCATCGTCACCGCCCCCATCTGCAAGGCCTCGTGGAAGCTCGCCGGCTCCCGCTTCCCCGGCCACACCGAGCTCCTCGCCTCCCGCACCCGCTCCCGCCGCGTGGCCATGATGTTCCACGCCCAGACCGGCGAAGAGTCGCTCAACGTCGCACTCGCCACCATCCACCTGCCGCTCATGGACGTGCGCCACGTGCTCACCATCGGCAGCGTCTTTGACCCCATCGACCTCGGCCACCAGGCGATGCGACGCATGGGCATCGACCGGCCCCGCATCGCCGTGTGCGGGCTCAACCCCCACGCCTCGGAGGGCGGGCTCTTCGGCGACGAGGAGGCCCGCCTCATCACGCCCGCCATCGAGATGGCCCGGCAGGCCGGCATGGACGTCGCCGGGCCCTTCCCCGCCGACACGATCTTCACCCCCGACCGCCGCCGCAAGTTCGACCTCATCGTCGCCATGTACCACGACCAGGGGCTCATCCCCGTCAAGATGCTCGCCTTCGACAGCGCCGTGAACGTCACCCTCGGCACGCCCCTGATCCGCACCAGCGTCGACCACGGCACCGCGTTCGACATCGCCCACAAAAACCGCGCCGACCCCGGCTCGATGAAGGCCGCCATCCGCCTCGCCGTGAAAATGACCCTTGGCCACGCCGCCGCCGGCGCGACCCGCGCCGCGGTGTGACTCCAACCCCGGCGAGCACTGCCTTTGGTGGAGCAGGCTTCCAGCCTGCTTTCGGGCGCAGCCCGAAGCCGGTCACCACGAACTTGGCCATCCGGGCCAACGGCAGGCTGGGAGCCTGCCCCACCATCAGCAATTGTCCCGCCGATCCTGCCTTCTTATAAGCATCTCCCCCCATGCCCCGCCGCGCCTTCACCCTCACCGACCTGCTCGTGGTGCTCGGCATCGTCGCCATGCTGGTGGGCCTCGGCCTGCCGGTGCTCGTGGCGATGCGTCGCAACGCGTGGCGGGAGACGAACACGGCGCAGTTGCGGGAGATACATTTGAGGATGGTTGTTTTCTCGCAGAGCGGCAGACGCCGCGTCGGTAACGGCGGATTCCCCGGCTTGACCTATAAGCGAGAAACGGCGGCCGCCGTCACGCGTGACGACCACCGCGCCCCGCCCGTCACCAGCGACGCCACCCTCATCGCCAACGGCCTCGCCCGCATGATGAACGGCAACTACTTCACCCCCGACTACGCCATCAGCCCCGCCGAGACCTCGCCGCTTATCCGGCCCGCCGCCGGGGGCGGGGCGACGGTTACGACCCGCAACACCTCCTACGCCTGGCTCAACGTCGCCGACGTGTACGACCCCGACCCGGCCAACATGGTCCCGCACCCCGTCGGCCCCGGCAAGGCCCCCGCGCTGGCCGAGTGGTCCGAGACGCTCCACTCCGACGCCATCGTCCTCGGTGACCGCGCCTCGGAGGACGGCACCGCCAGCATCTGGTCTTCATCCGGCTGGGCCGGCACCGTCGTCCGCAACGACAACAGCACCGCCTTTTCCGACACCGACACCTTCACCGGCCTGTCCTACGGCAACGTCCCCGCCGGCACCGCCAGCCACCCCGCCGTCGACCTGTTCCCGCCCGGCTACGAGAACCACGTCCTGTTCAACGGCAACCCGGTGGACTGATCCACCACGACCCGATTCACCGCCCCGTGACTGGGGTGCCACACTGCATCCCGCCGCTCGGGGCGGGTGCGGTGTGCGGGTGTGACCACGCCGTGCCGCACCCCGTTGCCGGCACACCGCACCCTCCGCAAAGCCTCCGGGATGCAGTGTGGCACCCGTGCATCCCGGCACCCCGGGCCGGCGGACAACGCTACGGGTCCAGCGGCACCGTCTGCGTGTCCCACCCGCCGCTCCCCGGCAGCGACGTGTCAAACGTCCCCGCCGGCACGGCCGCCCCCGCCTCGCGCTCGAACATGTCGACGATCGTCTCGTCCCCGTCGTCCTGCACCGTCGCGGCCCGCAGCGGCTGGCCCGTCGCCCGGTCAAACCACAGATCCACCCGCACCGCGTCCATCTCGACCCCCTCCCGCGGGACCAGCCGCAGGTGCACCCCGCCTTCTTCTGGATCTTCCTCTCCCGGCGGCACGAGCTCCACGTCGAAGCGGTCCTTCACCCGGTCCCGGTTCAGGTTCAGCGGGATCGGGAACGGCCCCTCGCCCTGCGTCAGCGCGGCGGCGTCCGCCGACGCCAACTCACGCCGTGTAGCCGTCTTCTCCCGGCCGTTGCGGTCGAGCAACCACCGGCCGTCGAACACGTACGCCTGCTCGGCCGCCTGCATCTGCCCGTCCAGCACGATCCGGTCGAACCGCACCGCGAACCGGGCGGGGGCGTCTTCCTCACCTGCCTCGCCGTCGGCACCCGCGGCATACCACAGGTCGCCGAAGCGCACGGTCTTGTCGTCGAGCAGCCCCTGCAGGCTCGTCATCCGCACGCGGGCCTTCAGCGTGTCGAGCCGCTCGGCGTCAATTTCGAGGCGCTCGAGCCAGGCGTCGGCGGTGTCGGGGTCGGCCGCGATGGCGGGGGGGGCCGCCACACACGCGGTGGTTGCGGCCAAGGCAACCAACCCCGCGGCCACTATGACCACGAACGGCAAACCACCGACCGCGTAGCGGGAGACGCGCAGCGTCCCGTTCGCCAACGCATCGACTAACCATCGGGACGCTTCGCGTCTCCCGCTACGCAGAGGGAGCGGGCACATCAGCGGTCGCACCGGGTCGTCGCCTCGGGTGCGCTGATTGCTTGGGTTTCAACGGCCTGGACGGCGGCGGGCGTTACCCGTTCCACGCGGTCGGTCGCTTCCACGCGGGGCTGGCCGATGGGCAGCACCAGGGGGACCATGAAGATCAGCACCTTCGCTCGCAACATCTCGTCCCGCATGAACGCAAGTTTAGCACGTCCCGCGGCCGGGGCGAAACAAAAGTCGGTCTATTGCTTCTGTAACGACTGCAACGCCCCATAGCCGGGACGCTATGCGTCCCCGGCAGCCCCGGCGACGCATAGCGTCGCGGCTAGCCATTCTGACTGCGCCCGGCTTCGCTACGCCGCTTCGGTCAGCGGAAAGTTCAGGAACACCGACCGTGTCGGGTCGAGCAGCTTCAACGCCTCGGCCACCTTGCTGGTGAGCTTGCCCAGGTGCCCGACAAAGTAGCCCGCCAGGCTCGGGTGCGACGCGAGGCGGTCGACCTGCTCCGCCACCGACAGCTCGAGCTTACCCTCCGCGTCGATCGGCACGCACTGCACGAGCAGGATGCCCGCCCGGTCCGCGGCCGCGTACAGCACCTCGGCCCCGAAGTGGTCCCGCACCAGGAGCAGCGAGTCCCCCGTCGCGGGCAGCAGGCTGTTCTCGTCGATCTTGTCGACCACGACGACGGAGTTGATGTCGCAGATGGTCCCGTTGACCAGGAGCGAGGGGTCGAACCCCTCACCGAGGACGCGGTCACGGCGGACGGAGGTCAGGCCGAAGGTCACGCGCTGCTCCGCGGCGGCGTCGTCGTCGGCGAGACGGACCTTGAGCTGGTAGAGCGCCTGCTCGCCCATGCCCGCGGGCCACCACCGCTGCGGGCTGACCACCTCGAAGCGGACGCTGCCGCGGTGGTCGGTCAGTTGCACGCGTGTGCGGCCCTCGTCGTGGAAGCCGTCGGCCCCGTCGATCTCGATCTCCACGTCCACCGCCCGGTTGCCCGACGGGGCCCGCCGCCGCTCGGCCGCGAGGGCGGGCAGGGTGCAGAAGTGGGCGTCGATCACCGCCTGGTCCTGGTCCACGTAGCGGACGAGCGGGCGGATCGAACGGATGCGGACGGGGTGGTTCATCGGGCGCGTCTCCGAGGGGTGAACAGCAGGAACACGCAGGCCGGGCAACATCGTATCGTCGGGCGGGGCGGACGCCTAGCACCAAATTTTCTGGCGGGGGAACGTCGGTGGTGACGGCGCACGTCTCCACCGCTTCCCCACGTAGCGACGCGGCTCTGCCGCGCCGGCCGTCAAAACTTCGCCCCCGGATAATGCCGCTTCACCAGCACCGCCCGCACCGTTACGATCCCCATAAAGATGAACCCCTTGGCCGCGATCAGCCACAGCGGCACGACATACGCCTCGTAGACGTCCGACAGGCCGAAGACGACGAACAGCGTGACGTACAGCGACTCCCAACCCGGTGCCCGCCGGTGCTTGAACATCCGCCGGGCCACCATCGCGGCGATGACGAACCACGCCACCGCCTCGCATAGGTTCAGCCAGTGGTACACCGCGGCCAGCGCATCGCCCGGGTCATAGCGCCACAACACGTACCGCATCGCCGGCCAGAACTCGCGGGGGAAGTCGTCAAACATGTGGCGTCGCGGGGGTCCTTGCGGTGATCCTAAACGCCTCGCGCTCGAAGCGGTTGTCGCGGTAGGGGTCCCGGCCGCGGAGACTGGCGGTGAGGGAGGCGAGGAGGTAGGCCGGGAGGAACAGCGGGCCCCAGCGTTCGTACTGGCGGACGTGGATGCGCTCGTGGCTGCGGGTGCGGTCGAGGGCGGCTTCGTCGACGGCGAGGACGACGTGGCCGAGGGTGAGGGCGGCGGCCCCGCGGGGGTGGCGGAGGCTGCCGGTGGTGGGCATCAGGCGCAGCAGCGGGCGCAGTGCCCCGCCGCTGGCTTCGATCACGCCGTCGACCAGCTTCGCGTGCCCGCCGGTCAGTCGGGCGATCATTGCCAGCAGCAGGCCCAATAGCGTGTTAGGTCCGGCCCAGAGGTAGCGGCAAACCACCATCAACCTCATCCACCGTTTCGGCTTCGAGCACGCTGATGCGATTAGATGATAGTCTGGTTTATCCCAACCGATCGAAGAGACCGGCGGACAGGCGGCGTGAACCGTGGATCACCGCCACGACGACCACCCGGTCGCCCTGTACCCGATAGATCAGCCGGTAGCCGTGCTTCGGGACCTCGCGGAAACGCCGCCGCGGGTCTTCCTCAACTTCATGCTCTTGGAGCGGGAACTCGATCAGCCCGCGGCCCGCGGCGGCCAAATCACGTATCACCATGTTGGCGTTCTGTGGCGAGCCTTTGGCAATGAAGGCGTGGATCGACTGGAAGGTCTTCAGGCGCCCGCTGCAACCAGATCACTCGATCTGCCACTTGTCTCTCATTCATCTTTCCACCTCCGCCTGGGTGTAGAAAACTGCGTCGGGGTGATCGGCTTCGGCAGCACGCTGCTCCAGTAGACGCATTACCCAGAGGCGATACTCAACTTCATCCCAGGTGCAGTTCTCAGGCATCCCCGCGACCGCCTCGGACACACGTTCCTTCGTACCCATTGGGTGTACTCCTTTTGTGTCGCGGGAGTCACTCGACCTCACCGAACAGCGGCGTGCTGAGGTAGCGTTCGCCGAAGGAGCAGCCGATGGTGACGATGGTTTTGCCGGGGTTTTTCTCGGCGACGCGGGTGGCGGCGAGGACGTTGGCACCGGTGGAGATGCCCCCGAGGATGCCGGTGGTTTCCGCGACCTTGCGGCCCCAGGCGAAGGCGTCTTCGCTGCTGACCAGCTCGGTGCCGTCGACCATGTCCATGTTGAGGTTCTTGGGGACGAAGCCCGCGCCGATACCCTGGATCTTGTGCGGGCCGGGCTCGCCGCCGGAGATGACGGGGCTGGTCGTCGGCTCGACGGCGATGCACATGAAGTCGGGGTTCTGCTCCTTGAGGAACTTGCCCGCGCCGCTGATCGTGCCGCCGGTGCCGACGCCCGAGACGAGGATGTCGACGTTGCCGTCGGTGTCGTTCCAGATCTCCGGCCCGGTGGTGCGGTAGTGGACCTCCGGGTTGGCGGGGTTGTCGAACTGCTGGGGCATCCAGGCGTTGTCGGTGGTGCCGACAAGCTCGGCCGCCTTCTCGATGGCGCCCTTCATGCCCTTGCTCGCTTCGGTGAGCACGAGGTTCGCGCCCAGGGCCTTGAGCATCTGGCGGCGTTCGGTTGACATCGACTCGGGCATGGTCAGCGTGAGCTTGTACCCCTTTGCGGCGCAGACGAAGGCGAGGGCGATGCCGGTGTTACCGCTGGTCGGCTCGATGATGTGGGTGTTCTGGTTGACGGCCCCGGACCGCTCGCCGGCCTCGATCATGGCCTTGCCGATGCGGTCCTTCACGGACGAGAGGGGGTTGAAGAACTCGCACTTGAGGTAGATGGTCGAGCCGTTGTCGGGGCCGAGCCCGCTCACCTTGACCAGGGGGGTGTTGCCGACGGTGTCGGTGATCTGGTCGTAGGTCTTGCCGCGGAGGAGGGTGTGTTCGGCGGTGGCGGTGGGCATGTCGGTCTCCGGCTGGGCAGGGGGTGGCGGGGAAGGGGCTATCTATATAGAGGCATGGTAGGCGGACGCGGCGGGGGTGCCAAGGGTTACACTGCGGGCATGGAGGTTGCGGTGCCCGAGGAGTCGTCGAAGCGGCTGAAGCCGCGGATGAGTTGGCGGGTCCGGCTGTTGCGGCTGGGCGTGCTGGTGGCCGTCGTCGTGGGAATCGCTATGGGGCTGTTGTGGAACTTTCAGCGTCGGCTGGTCTTCCCGGGGGCGTACGTCGAGCACGGGGCGATGCCGCCGCGGCCGGGGGGGGTGGAGGTGTGGACGCTGGACACCGACGCGGGCTCGGTCGAGGCGTGGTTGATGCGGGGTCGGGGCGTGTCGGCTGAGCGGCCGGGCCCGGCGGTGATGTACTTTCACGGCAACGGCGAGTTGATCGACATCTGGCCGGGCGAGATGCGGTGGTTCGTCGAACGCGGGATCAGCGTGCTGTTGCCCGAGTACCGCGGGTATGGCCGGTCCGCGGGCACACCCAACGGCGCTGAGATCGCCGCGGACATGCGCCGCTGGCGCGAGCGGCTCGGTTCGACCGAGGGCGTTGATGGCAGCCGCATCGTCTACTTCGGCCGGTCGCTCGGCGGGGGGATCGCGGCGGAGTTGACCCGGACGCACCCGCCGGCGGCGCTGGTGCTGTCGTCGGCGTTCACGAGCGTGACCGACGTCGTGACGGAGACGACCTTCATCCCCGGCTTCCTCGTCCGCGACCGGTTCCCGGTCCTGCCGGTGCTGCGGACTTATCCCGGGCCGGTGCTGCTGCTGCACGGAGAGGAGGACCCGATCATCCCGGTGGAGCACGCTCGGCGTAATGCGGCGGCCGCGGCGGGTGCGACGCTGGTGACGTACCCCGGCATCGGGCACAACGACACGCCGCTGGGGGCACGGCTGTGGGAGGACCTCGGCCCGTTCTTCGAGCGGGCCGGGGTGTCGCCGGCGGCGGCGGGGCGGTAGCGATCCGGTGTCGGCGGGGCCGATGCACGCGGCGGGTGGCGGAATCACTCCGCCGGTTGGACCACCGCCAGCCAGTCCTCGCCGTCGTCCGCCGGGGGCGTGCCGAGGTCAACCCTCTGCCCGCCGGTCACCGCCGCGACCGACCCCTCCGCCAGCGGCCCGCCTTCGCGGGGGTTGAACCACCGCACACTGAACCGCCCGGCCTCGCCCGACAGGTCGAGTTGTACCGGCTCGGCTTCGTGGAGGTAGACCAGGTACGGCCCCCCGTCACGGGCGAGGCAGTACAGGTCGTTGTCGTTGTCGTCGTTGCCGACCAGGGCGTTGCGGTTGGCCATCTCCCAGAAGGGGATATCGTGGTCGTGGAAGAAGTCGACGGCGATGCGGCCGTAGTGCCAGGTGCGTGCGCGGCTGCGCCAGTCGTCGGCGGTCAGGTCGTTCTGGATGAGCCGCCAGCCGAAGTAGTGCTCGACGCCCGCGCCGCCGGCCATGAGGTTGCCCCAGAGGGTGGACTTGCGGACGTCGTCGACGGTGAGGATGGTCTCGCCGTGCTCGTCGGTGCCGTCGAAGCCGGGGTAGCCCGGGTCGGGCGGGGTGCCGGTGGACCAGTGGCCCTGCTCGTCGTTGCAGACGACCCAGGGCTTGCCCGCCTCGGCCGAGGCGCGACGCCACTGCAGCGTCCGCTTGTGGGCCAGGTCCCACGGGTTCTGCAGCGAGACGCCGTCGAGCGGCGAGTCCGGGCCCAGCAGCGGCGTGTACCTTTTCTCCTGCTCGGGGGGGAAGGTGTGCAGCACGATCGGGTGGCCGTAGGGGTCGAGCTCGCGGATATACCCGGCCATCGCCCGCTGCTGCTCAGGGCTCTGCGTGTTCTCCTCGCCAAGGTTCCAGTTCAGGGCGAGTTCGTACCCGAAGCGGGCGATCAGCTCGCGGAGGTACAGGCGGCGCTGCGGCCCAAGGTCGCCGCCGTCGAGCGAGGCGGTGATGGGCGGTTCGATCTTCGCGTGGAAGTTGTCGTCGTTCTCCGTCTCCTGCAGCTTGAAGTGCAGGAAGAGGCCCTGCCGCTGGGCGTGGTCGAAGACGATCTGCCACTGGTCGAGCTTCGAGACGTCGTAGTGCATCTTGTCGTCGCGGACCACGAACGGCCAGACGTTGTCGCCGTCGCCCCCGGCGTTGTAGGTCAGAAACGACATCGAGTTGCCGCCGGCGTCGGCGAGGTAGTTGATCGCGCCGATGAGACCTTTGCCTTTGCCGTCCTGCCACGTCGGGTCGCCCTCGCGCCAGTCGGCGACGTGCGGCTGCCAGGTCTTGAGCGGGACCCAGTGCTTGGTCGACTGCGTGTTATCAAAATCGGCGTAAGCCAGCAGCGTCTCGGGCGAGTCAGCGCCGATCTTGAGAAACCAGCTCCCGTCGCCGGCGAAGCGGAGGAAGTGCGCGTTGACGTACTCGAGCCGGCCCTTGCCGCGGAGGTCGCGGCCGGACTTGTCGGTCGGGGCGACGTTGAAGGTGCCGGTTACCCCGTCGAACGGTTCGATGGCGTCGCCGGCCGCGCCCGTGGCGTCGGCGCGGCGGAAGTGTGTCGTGTACGACCACCGCCCGGGCTTGTCGGGGCTGAGGTGGGCCCGCCACCGGCTCCCCGCGTCGGCGGAGGTCGCGGCGGCGTCGCCGTCGGCGGCGAAGTAGCCCGGCACGTCGTACCGCGGCTCGCCCGACTCGTGCTCAAAGGTGACGTCGAAGCGGTAGCCGGTGAACGGGTTCGGGTCGTCATCGGTTTCCCGCGCCCACGGGCCGTCGAGCGTGAGCGTCACCTTGTGCCACTGCATCAGGTCGCCGGTGACGACGGCCTCGCTCGACCCGTCGGCCCCGCGCGCGTCGGGCGCGGCCGCCGGCTGGGCCGATGCGGGTCCGCCGCACCAGGCGATGAGGCTGATCCAGCAGAGGGCGGCAAACACGCTGTGACGGCAACGGATCATCGGGTCTCCAAAGTCGATCAAAACAGGCGGGGCTTCGGCCCCGGCGCTACACGTCACGTGGCGCGGCCCCGGCCGGGCTCAGACGCAGCGATGCCTCGACATCGTAACGCGAACCGCAATGCGGTACGACCTCATCATGGTCTCGGACCGGATGACCAGATGATTGAGTGCCGCTTTTGCGACGGTCGCCGTGCAGCCGGTGGGGTGGGTTCTACAATGCCGCTCCACCACACCCCCCTCAACCCGAACCTACCCCCCCTTGACCCAAAAAGGAATTGACTTATGTCCGAACGCCCCAACGCCGTCACCATGAAGGGCAACCCCGTCACCCTCGTCGGCGACGAGATCAACGTTGGCGACACCGCCCCGGACTTCCAGCTCACCGGCGTGGACATGTCGACCAAGACGCTCGGCGACTACGCCGGCAAGGTCAAGCTGCTGAGCGTCGTGCCCTCGATCGACACCGACGTGTGCTCAAACGAGACACGCAAGTTCAACGAGAAGGCGGCGGGCCTTGGCGAGGACGTCGTCGTGCTCACCGTCAGCATTGACACGCCCATGGCGTTCAAGCGGTGGTGCGCGGCCGAGGGCATCGACCGGGTCGTGTGCCTCTCGGACTTCAAGGACCACAGCTTCGGCCCGAAGTACGGGGTTCGCATGAAGGAAAAGGGCCTGCTCGCCCGGCAGGTCATGGTTCTCGACCGCGACAACAGGGTGGTCTATAAGGAACTGGTCAAGGAAGTCGCCGACGAGCCGGATTACGATCAGGCCCTGAGCGCGGCGAAGTCGGCGCTGTAGCGGAGGCACCCCGCTAACTCGGCTTCGGCCGCTTCAGCGGCCGGCGTGTCACGGCGGACCCACCGCCCGCAACTGATACCCTGCCCCAATGGCTATCGCCAGCACCGCCGCCCGGCTCCAGGTGTCGCACCGCCGCGGCACCGCCCGCCTCCAGCACCTCGCCGCGTTCGCTCTGTCGGGCCTGCTGCTCACCCTCGTCTTCCCCCGGCCGGGGTGGTCGTGGCTCGCCTACGTCGCGCTGGTGCCCGGCACCGTTGCCGCGGCGCGGTCGCACTCGCTGCGGATGCTGGCGTGGACCTCGGCCGTGGTGTTTGCGCTGTGGTGGGGGTGGATGGCCCGCTGGCTCTGGCCGGTGACCGGGGCCGGGCTGATCGCAATGACGCCGGTGCTCGGCGCGTACGCCGCCGCGGCTTGGCTCATGGCCTCCGTCCTGCACCGCCGCGGCAACCTCCCGCTGGCCGTCGCCCTGCCCCTGGGCTGGGTCAGTGTCGAGGCCGTCCGCTGCGTCTGGCCCGTCGGCGGGTTCGCCTGGTTTACCCTCGCCCACTCCCAGGCGGCGTGGCAACCCGGCGGCGTCGGCCGCGTCGTCCAGGTCGCCGACCTCCTCGGCCAGCACACCGTCGGCCTCGTCGTCGCGATGGTCAACGGGTGCATCGCCGACCTGCTCGTCGGGCACCGCAAGCACCGCCGGCCCGTGCTCGTTGTAGCCGTCACCGTCCTCGCCGGCTCGATCGCCTACGGCCAGTGGCGGCTGTCGCAGTTCGACGACGTCACCACGCCCGGCCCCGTCGTCGCCGTCGTCCAGACCGACGTCCCCCAGGACAACAAGATCGCCCCTACCGCCGAGTCCCTCGGCGTCGATTGGGTCAACCTTATCGCCCTGCACCGCCAGGCAACCGCCTCCACCGCCGGGGGCGGCAGTCGCCCCGGCCTGATCGTCTGGCCCGAAACTGTCATCCCGGGCCCGCTCAACCGCGCGGGTTCCCGAGCTTACTCCCGTGTCGGCGACGACCCGGCAACCGACCCCGAAACCCGCGTCCTCTACGGCCGCCTGGGCAGCTTCTACGACGTGGTCCCCCGCCTCATCGCCGAGCAAAGCACCCCCACCCTCGCCGGGGCCGGCACCGTCACCTTTGATCCCGAGATGCGTCGCTACAACAGCGTCTATTTCTACGACGCCGCCGGCTCACCGCTCGACCGGCCGTACCACAAGTCCCGCCTCGTGCCCTTCGGCGAGTACATCCCCGGCCCCGAACTCACCGACCGTTTCTTCTCCTGGCTGTTCCCCGTCGCCCCCTACCCCGACCTCGGCCGCGGCGACGGGCCCCGCGTGTTCACCCTGCCGGGCCCCGATGATGAGCACGAAACCCGCTTCGCCACGCCCATCTGCTTCGAAGACACCGTCGCCTCCGTCTGCCGACGCATGGTCTACCACGACGGCGAGAAGCGCCTCGACGCCCTGGTCAACCTCACCAACGACGGCTGGTTCGGCTCGCGCGACGGCGAGGGGGGCGGGCTTTCGGCGGTTGGGCAACGCCGCCAGCACACCCAGCTCGCCTCCCTCCGCTGCATCGAGAACCGCGTGCCGATGGCCCGATCCGTCAACTCCGGCATCAGCGGCTTTATCGACTCGCTCGGCCGCCCGGGCCCGCAGCTCGGCGTCTACGAGGCCGGCGTCGCCACCCGCCGCCTTGCCCTCGACCCCCGCCGCACCCTCTACAGCGCCCTCGGCGGCATCCCCATCACCCTCATGGTCGCCGCGACCCTCGCCGCCACCGCCTACCTCCTGCTCTTCGGCCGGGCGGGGCGGCGGGCAAGATAAACCCCCAACCGTCCGCCAACCAAGCTCCGCCAGCCGCCGCCAGGAGATTGCCGATGACCATCACCCTCGACCCGCAGACCGAACGGGTCGGTGCCGAGGCAGCCAAGCGCCAAGGTTTTGCCAGTCCGGCTGCGCTCGTGGCCCACATCATCCACCAACACCTGGACCGCACCGCTGCCACTCAAAACATGCTCAGCATGAGTCAAGAGGAGCTTGAGCAGACCGATGTGTGGAGGGCACTTGGAAAAGCGGAGGGAACGATGAGCACCGGGATGACGACAGACGAAATCCTTGAATTGACGCGTGGCGAGGGATAACCATGGTCCTTGTCGACAGCAGCGTTCTGATCGACCTGCTCTCCAGAGATCCCACCTGGCGCAAATGGTCGAAGCAGCAGTTTGCGTCGGCTACGCTGCTGCGCGGCGGGGTGTGCATCAACCCGATTATCTACGCGTAACTGTGTCCCGGCTATCGCAGCCTAATTGAGTCGGAAGCCGCCTTGCTGCCCGTGGACGTTCAACGCCGATCACTGCCTTATCAGGCCGCGTTTGCTGCAAGTCGGGCCCACCTTGATTACCGCGCCCGCGGCGGAACCCGCACCTCACCCCTCCCTGACTTCTTCATCGGGGCCCACGCGCAGGTCGCGAACCTCCCCCTCCTCACCCGCGACATCCGGCGGTACCGCACCTACTTCCCGAGGTCCATTCAATCACCCCGCCGGACCAGATGTTGACCGGATCACGAAGCGACGCGGCTTTGCCGCGCGCGACCTCCAGGACACCTCACCCCTCCCGCCCGCGCACCAACTGCGTCGTGATCGTCGCCACCCGCTCGCCGTAAAGCCGCGCCGTCTCGATGTCGCCCGACGGCGGCGCCTTGGGCGCGTCGACCTGCCCGCTCGTCGCCATCGCCCCGACGAACGAGCCCACCCGGTTGGTCACCTCCGGCCCCGGGCCCTCCAGCGTGTTCATCGAGTCCGGGTCGCTCGCCGCGGGCAGCATCGCCGTGCCCACGTGGATCATCCCGTGCTGCATCGCATTGATCATCAGCCCCACCAGCGTGTGCACCTTGTCGCCCGAGTACGAGCTCGCGTTGGTGAACACGCCCGACACCTTGTCCTTCCACTTCAGCTCAAACCATTTCTTCGCCGCCGCCTCGATGAACTTCTTCATCTCCGCCGAGATGCTGCCCATGTACGTCGGGCAGCCGAAAAGGATCGCGTCGGCGTCGTCCAGGTCGTCCAGCCGATCGATCGCCTCCGCCGCGGTGAGCAGCGTCGCGTCAACCCCCTCGACCCCCGCCACGCCGACGTGCACCGCCTCGGCCTGCCGCTTCGTGTGCCCGTAGCCGCTGTGGTACACCGTAAAGATCTTTACCATCGGTCTGCTCCATGTCTTCGACACGCGCCGCCCGACCGCCGGGCCGCCACTCGCCGCCGATAGTAGCGCCGCCTTGCCCCCCCCATTCAGACCGAAAGATCACAGCCGCGGCGTCCTCGCCGCGCGTCCCTCACCCATCAACCCTACCGCCCCGACCGTCGCTTCCCGTGCTTCACCGGCCGCGTCCCCGGCGTCCCCGGCTTCGCCTTCGTCGCCCCCTTCTTGTTCAGCTTCACCTTCCCCATCGTCGGCATCGCCTTAACCTCCTTCACCTTGTCCCGGATCGTCGCCGCCTTCTCAAACTCCAGCGCCTGCGCCGCCTCCAACATCTGCTTCTCCAGCTCCGCCAACAGCTCCGCCCGGTCGTACTCCTTCTCGTCGCCCGACAGCGCCGCCTTCGCCGTCTTCGCCGCCCGCAGCTCCAGCTCGATGCCCCGGCGGATCGCTTTCACAATCGTCTTCGGCGTGATGCCGTGCTCGGCGTTGTACGCCAACTGCTTCTCCCGCCGCCGGTCCGTCTCGTCAATCGCCTCCCGCATCGCCGGCGTCACGCTGTCCGCGTACATCACCACGAACGCGTTCTCATTCCGCGCCGCCCGTCCGATCTGCTGCACCAGCGACGTGCCGCTCCGCAAGAACCCCGTCTTGTCCGCGTCCATAATCGCCACCAGCGACACCTCCGGCAGGTCCAGCCCCTCCCGCAATAGGTTCACCCCCACCAAGACATCAAACTGCCCCTCGCGCAGCTCCCGCAGAATAATCACCCGGTCCAGCGTCTCGATATCACTGTGCAGGTACCGGCACTCCAGCCCCTGATCGTTCAGATAAGACGCCAAATCCTCCGCGAGCCGCTTGGTCAGCGTGGTCACCAGCGTCCGCTCGCCGTTGGCCGTCCGCTCCTTCACCATCCCGAGCAGGTCCGGCACCTGCCCCTCGGCCGGCCTGATCTCGATCACCGGGTCGATCAGCCCCGTCGGCCGAATGATCTGCTCCACCACATCCCCCTCCGAATGCTCCAGCTCGTAAGGCCCCGGCGTCGCCGACACAAACACCACCTGCGGGTAAAGGTTCTCCACCTCGTCGAACGTCAGCGGCCGATTGTCCATCGCCGACGGAAGGCGAAAGCCGTGCTCCACCAGCGTCGCCTTGCGCATCTGGTCGCCGTGGTACATCGCCCTCACCTGCGGCAGCGTCACGTGGCTCTCGTCAATCAACAACAACCAATCATCCGCCGGGAAATAATCCAGCAGACAGTACGGGCGTGTGCCGGGAGCGCGGCCGTCAAAATGCCGCGAATAGTTCTCGATCCCGTTGCAGAACCCGACCTCTTCCAGCATCTCCAGGTCATACTTCGTTCTTGCTAACAGCCGCTGCGCCTCGAGCAGCTTTCCCTGCCCCCGCAGGTGCATGACCTGCTGATCGAGCTCGACGCGGATCTGCTCGATCGCCGTCGCCTTCTGGTCCTCGGGCATCACATACTGCACGGCCGGGTAGATATCGATCCGGTTCGTGTCGCTCAACAGCTCGCCGGACCGCGGGTCTATAAGAGCGAGGCTCTCGATCTCGTCGCCGAAGAGCTCGATGCGGTACGCGAATTCTTCGGCCGCGGGCACTACCTCGATGACGTCGCCCCGCACCCTGAACCCGCCACGCTTGAGCTCAAACTCGCTCCGCGTGTACTGCACCTCGGCGAGGTTGCGCAAAAAATCCTGCCGCCGGATCGTGTCGCCCTTCTCCAGCGGGATCACCGATCTTTTATACTCCATCGGCGAACCTAAACCGAAGATGCACGAGACCGACGCGACGACCACGACGTCCCGGCGGGAGACGAGGCTCGTCGTCGCCGCCATGCGGAGCCGGTCGAGGTCGTCGTTGCGTGACGAGTCCTTTTCTATATAAATGTCCCGCTGCGGGATGTACGCCTCGGGCTGGTAGTAGTCGTAATAGCTGACGAAGTAGCTCACCGCGTTGTTGGGCAAAAGCTCCTTGAACTCCTCGTACAACTGCGCGGCCAGCGTCTTGTTGTGCGAGATCACCAGCGTCGGCTTCTGCACCCTGGCAATGGTGTGGGCCATCGTGAACGTCTTACCCGTCCCCGTCGCCCCGAGCAGCGTGTTGAATTTCTGCCCCGCCTCAAGGCGCTCGGTGAGCCCGTCGATGGCCGCGGGCTGATCGCCCATCGGCGAGAACTCGCTGATCACCTGGAACGGCCGGGCCTCGTCGACGGTGGGGTAGGTCGCCATACGCCGATTGTAGGGCTCACGGGACGACCGGTGACTATGCTGTGACACGCTTTCCCCGGAGCTAAACATGCGATTGCCGATCCTCACCGCCGTTGCCGCTCATTGTCGCCACTTTTGACCCCGCACACCACCGCTGAACCGCAAGAGCATGTACGTCAGGCGAGCTTCGACCGCCTGCTCCAGCGGAATATGTGGACGACGATGGCTGGGTCGAGTACGATGCGCTCGCCGACCCGTCGGAGGGGCATACGTCGCGGAAGGCGTTGATTCAGTACCTCGTTTACCTCAAGGAACTTGACCTTGCCGCCCTGGAAGGTTCCGAGAAGCTCGCCACGTTAATCAACGCTTACAACGCTTTCACCCTGGAGATGATTGTCCAAAGTTACGACGGTGGAAAGCTACAATCGGTCAGAGAAATTGCCGACGGGAACCCGTGGGACAACATGCGATGGATCCTTGGCGGTAAGACAATCAGTCTGAATCAGATCGAGCACGAGATGATCCGCAAGGAGTTCCCCGATGAGCCGCGCATCCACTGGGCGCTGGTGTGTGCCGCCTACTCCTGCCCGCCGCTGCGGAACGAGGCGTACACCGCGGATCGGCTTGACGAACAGTTGGCTGAGCAGGAGGAATATGTCCTCAACCTCGACCACCCGCGGTATGTGCAGCGCAGGAACGGCGAGTTGTCCGTCACCCCGCTCTTCGACTGGTATGGCAAGGACTTCAACGGGGGCAACTGGAAAGCGTACGTCCTCAAGCGCATCGACGCAACGGAGAACGAGTTCGGCGCGTTCCTCGATTATGATTGGCGGCTCAACTCGCAGGCGAACCGGCCGGAGTGACCGGTCCACAAGAAGCGACGCGGCTTTGCCGCGATTTCCCCAAGACGCGGCGGAGCCGCGGCGCTTCATGCGCAACGCCTATTTCTCGCCGAGGACTTTCTTGCGGCGCAGGATGTGGTGGTAATGCTGGGCGAAGCGGTGGGCCTCGTCGCGGGCGGCCTGGCATAGCTTCAACCCCAGGTTGTTGCGGCTCAGGCGGATCGGCTCACGCTTCGCCTGCACGTAGATCAGCTCCTCCTTCTTCGCCAGCGAGATCACCATCGGCGGCTTCAAGTTCAGCTCCTCGAACGCCTCCTGCGCCGCGTGCAACTGGCCGAGCCCGCCGTCGATCACGATCACGTCGGGGTATAACTCGTGCCCCTCCCCGGCCTCGCGGTAGCGGCGCGAGACGACCTCCTTGATGCTGGCGTAGTCGTCGTTGCCCCCCGCGACCGACTTGATCTTGTAGCGGCGGTACTCGTTTTTCAGCGGGCGGCCGTCGACGAAACAGACCTTGCTGCCGACGGTTTCGCCGCCCTGCAGGTGGGCGATGTCGATGCACTCGAGGCAACGGATCGGCTCGTCCATCCCGAGCGTCTTGCGCAGCGACTCGAGCCCCTTCTCCGGGTCGGCCCAAAATGACTCCGCCTCAGGCTGCCAGTTCTGCTGCCGCGTGCCCCGCTCGTCGAGCTTCTCGATGGCCCGCACTTGGTCCCGCAGCGTCGCGGCCTCCTCAAACCGCATCTCCTCGCTCGCCTCCTGCATCTCGTGGCGCAGCTCGCGCAGCATCACCGACCGCTTCGATTCGAGGAACCGCACAAACCGCTCAACGTCGGCCCGGTACGCGGCTTTGTCGATCTTCGCACCGCAAGGGGCGGTGCACTGTTTGATGGGATACAACAGACAGGGGCGGAAGTACTTGCGTTTTTCGTCGTCCTCCCGGATGTCCAGATGACAAGTCCGAAACTTGAAAATCTTCTGGAGGATCTGTATCGATTCGCGGAGGGCGTAGACGCTGGTGAAGGGGCCGAAGACTTTGGCGCCCTTGAACTCGGGATTGGTGGGGAAGCGGGTGATGTAGACGCCGGGGAAGTCGTCGCGCATGGTCACGACGAGGTAGGGGAACGTCTTGTCGTCGACGAGGCGGGCGTTGAACTTGGGGTGGATGTCCTTGATGAGGCGGTTTTCCGTGAGCAGGGCCTCCCACTCGCCCTCGCACTCGAGGTGGTCGAAGTCGTGGACGACATCGAGCATCGACTGTTTTTTGTAGCCGAGGTCGGCCGAGGGGACGAAGTACGACGACACCCGGTCGGGGAGGCAGGACGCCTTGCCGACGTAGATGACCACGCCCGCGGCGTCCTTCATGAGGTAGACGCCCGGGACCTTCGGCAGGGCGCGAGCCTTTTTCAACAGTTTGTCGAGCTTGGGGCGGCGGTCATCCATGACGGGGGAATCGTAGGAGGGAGAGTTGGGGGAAAGTGCGGAGGGAACAGGGAACAGTGCGCTGCGATGGGCGCACCGTTCCCTGTTCCCTCCGCACTCAGCGCGGCAGGGGCGCGGGCGGGTTGGTGGTGAAGGGTGTCTCGCCGCGGAGGCGGCGGAGGATGTCGGCGGTGAGGCGGTCGTCGGATCGGGCGGCCATGTGGGCGAGGGTGAAAGGGGTGTTGGTCACCCACCACGCGGCGCGGCCGGGCGGGGCGGCGTTGGCGTCGCCGACAGTGGCGTCGCCGAGGCGGACATAAGGGGTGAGGGAGTACGGGGCGTCGGGCAGGGCGGCGTTGAGGTACCGCAGGATGGGCGAGCCGGCCCGCATCGCGTTGACCCGGGGGTCGAGGGAGGGCCACGCGGCGAGGCGGGCGCCGCGGTGGGGCGTGGCGAGGGTGAAGAGGGTTTGGATGTCGAGCCGGCGCGACGGGCCGGGGTGGGCCGGGTCCGTCGGCTCAGGGGTGAGGGCGGGGAGGGGGGGGAGGGCGGCGTAGCGGGCGACGAGGCCGCCCATGGAGTGGGCGATGACATCGACCTTGACCGTAAGCAGCGGGTTGTCGTGGGGCCAACGCTCCTGCACGGCATTGATCAGGCGGTCGCGGCAGGCGTCGAAGGTGAGCGCGCCGACAAACTGCACGACGACGAAGTCGCGGGTCCCGGCAACGCGGCGGAGCGTGCGGGACCAGTGCATGCCCATGAGGAACGGGTCGGCCCAGCCGGCGACGACGACGACGGGCCGGGCGAGGGGGCGGGGGTCGGCGGCGATGCGGTCGAGGTCGTCCGCGGCGTCGGCATGGGTGAGCGGAAAGGAGGGGTTAACCGGGGCGGGGGTGCAGGCGGTGAGGAGCAAACTGGCGGAGAAGATCAAGACGACGGGCGGACGCATCGGGGAAGTTTAGCGCCGACGGGTAGAGCGTTGAGGAGCGGTCGTGTCGCGCCGGCGCTTGCGGGTTTGCGTGGTGTCGCTTAACCGCAAGCGGCAGGAGTGCCGGGTCATTTGGGCAGCGGCGCAGGGGTGGCGGCGGTTAGCGGCGGGTCACCGCGGAGGCGGGTGATGATGTCGGCGCGGATGCGGGTGTCGAGGAACGACATGATGTGGGGGAACTGGAATAGGCGGTTGCTGACCCAGTAGGGGGTTCGGCCGGGCGGCGCGGCCCACGCGGGGCCGACGGTAAAGTCGCTGAGGCGGACGTAGGGGATGAGCTGGTACTGCGCGTCGGGCAGCGCGGCGTTGAGGGGGTCCATGAAGGCCGAGCCGTGGCGCATCTTGCGGGCGGCGGCGGAGACGAGCCCGCCGAGGGGCGCGAGCTGGGCCCCGTTGTGCGGGGTGGCGATGGTGAAGAGGCGGCGGATGCGGAGCTGCCGCGGGTGGCCGGCGTCGGGGTCCGGGGGGAGGGCGGCGTATCGAGCGACGAGGCCGCCCATGGAGAAGCCGATGACATCGACCTCGACGGTTTGGGTCGGGTCGTCGCTGGGGAAGTTTTGCTGGACAATGTCGACGGTCCGGCGGCGGCAGTCGTCGAACGAGAGGAACGGCGGGAACGAGAGGCCGACGATCTGGGTGTCGGGTTCGAGGTAGCGGCGGAGTTCCTGGAGGAACAGCCCTTGGGCGAGGCCGGGATCGAGAAATGGGCCGACGTAGATCACGGGTCGGTCAACGGCGGCGGGGTGGGCCTGCATGAAACGGAGGCGGTGCTTCGCCTCGGCGTGGGTGACGGGGAAGGCCGGGTTGCGGGCGGTGAGGGAGGTGCAGGCGGGGGAGAGAGCGACGAGGACGAGGAGCAGGCAGGTGACGATGAAGCAACGCACGGGCGGAGGGTAGGTGTGGGGGAATGACGAAGCACGAATGACGAATGACGAAGTGCGGAGCGTGGCGGGAGCAGATGAACATCTTCCGCCATGCGCCTAGTTTTATTTATGACATGACGCTCCGCTTGCGTGGTCGCGGGGGCGGCGCGACATCAGCATGATCCGCGACCACGCTAGCGGGTAGAGTGTTGGATCAGCGGCGTTGTGGTGGCTACAGCGTCGGCATTCGGGGGTTCCTGTTTATGGAGTATTGGACACCGCCTTTGCTTGCAACTCGCGGAGCGTGTCGAAGGCTTGGAGCGGGGTGAGCGAGGTGAGGTCGAGTTGGGCCAGCGCTTCGAGGGCGGGGTGGGGGACGTACTCGGTGAACAGTGACATCTGCGGTTGAGGCGGCGAGGGTTGAGCCGGGTGGCGTGTCGTGCCGTTACCGGCGGTGGTCTCGGGGCTTGCGATGGCGGTGCCGGGAGCGGGGGTGGTCGCGTGGTTGACGGCGAGTTGGGCGAGCAGTTGGTGGGCGCGGGCGACGACGGGGTCGGGGAGGCCGGCGAGTTTGGCGACCTGGATGCCGTAGCTGCGGTCGGTCGCGCCGGGGAGGATGCGGTGGAGGAACACGATCTCGTCGTTCCACTCGCGGACGCTGACGTGGAGGTTGGCGACGCGGTCGAGCCGCTCGGCGAGGCTGGTGAGTTCGTGGTAGTGCGTGGCGAAGAGGGTGCGGCAGCCGACGGCGGCGAGGTGTTCGGCAATGGCCCAGGCGAGGCTGAGCCCGTCGAGGGTGGACGTGCCGCGGCCGATTTCGTCGAGGATGACCAGCGACCGGTCGGTGGCGTGGTGGCAGATGTTGGCGGTCTCAGTCATCTCGACCATGAAGGTGGAGCGGCCGGCGTGGAGCTCATCGTGGGCCCCGACGCGGGTGAACAGCCGGTCGCAGAGCCCGACTGTCGCGGCCTCGGCGGGGACGAAGCTGCCGGTGTGGGCCAGCAGCGCGACGAGTGCGGCGGTGCGGATGTAGGTGGATTTGCCGGCCATGTTGGGGCCGGTGAGGAGGTGGAGAGAGCAGGAAGGGGCAGAGGGGCGAAGGGGCAACGGGGCAGAGGGAGAAGCAAAATTTTCTTCGCCATCTTCAGCTTCTTCCCCTTTGCCCCTTTGCCCCTTTGCCCCTTTGCCTCTCCCGACCGCCACGTCATTCGGCACAAACCGGTCCCCCAAAAGCTCGTCCAGCACCGGGTGACGCGCGGCGATGAGGTGAAGGATCGGCTCGTCGACGAGGGTCGGCTGGACGTAGCGGTGCCGCACGGCGCGTCGGGCGAAGCAGAGCAAGACGTCCAGGTCGGCCGCGACGTCGGCGAAGGCGTGCAGCGTCTCGATCTGCTCCTGCGCATCGCCGCAGAGCGTCGTGAACAGCGTCTGCTCCCGCGCGATGGCCCGGCTTTCGGCACCGAGCACCTTGCCCTCGAACTGCTTGAGTTCGGGCGTGATGAACCGCTCGGCGTTCTTGAGCGTCTGCTTGCGCGTCCAGCCGCGGAACCACTCGGCGTCTTCGGTGATCTTGTCGCGGTTCGCGGCGGTGACCTCGATGTAGTAGCCGAAGACCTTGTTGTAGCCGACCTTCAGGGAGGCGATGTCGGTCTGTTCACAGAGGTCCTTCTGATAGCGGGCGAGCCAGGCGTTGGAGTCGCGCTGGAGGGAGCGTTGTTCGTCGAGTTGGGCGTCGTGGCCGTCGCGGAAGAGGCCGCCTTCGCGGAGGTGTGCCGGGGCTTCGTCGACGCAGGCGGCGGTGATGCACCGGGCGAGCTCGTCGAGCGTCGGGAGCAGGGCGGTGAGGCGTTCGTGGAACGGCAGCACCGACGGTCGGTCCGCGAGGGCCCGTTCGAGATGAGCGGCGCGGGTCGCGCTGCGGCCGAGTGCGACGAGGTCGCGTGGGAGGGCCCGGCCGACGGCGAGGCGGCCGGTGATGCGTGGCACGTCGTGCAGGCCGTCGAGTGCGTCGGCGAGCTCGTCGACGAACCGCGGATCGTCGACCAAGGCGCGGACGACGCGCTGGCGGTCCTCGATAGGTTGCCGCTCGGCGAGCGGGTAGCAGAGCCACTCGCGGAGGCGGCGCTTGCCCATGGCGGTGACGCAGCCGCCCCCGCCCCCGGAAGCGCCCTTGGAGCCACCCCGCCGCAGCACGCCGAGGAGGCTGCCGTCGTCGTTGCCGCCGCCGCCGGGGCGGAGGGTCCGCTCGACCTCGAGGCTCGCCAGCGACGCCTGGTCGACGATGAGGTGCTTTGTCCGCACCAGCGGCCGCGGCGGGCGGAGGTGCGCGAGCCTCGCCTCGCCTTGGCCGTCCCCCGTCGTCCGCTGCGTCTCGAGGAGGTAGTGCAACAACCCCCCGGCCGCGCCGAGCGCGGGGTCGTCGTCGCGCAGGCCGAAGCCCGCGAGGCTCGCCACGCGGTACTGCCTGCACAGCGCCTCGAACGCCTCGGCCCGGCGGAACGCCCACGCCGGCCGACCCGTCGTCGGCACACCCTGCGCGAGCGCCGCCACCCGCGGCGGGACCTCGCCGTCGGCCGTCTCGCAGTACAACAACTCGCTCGGCCCGATCCGCGCCAGCTCGTCGGCGAGCTCGTCTTGCGTCACCGTCACGAGCTGGAACAGACCGGTGCTCAACTCCGCCCACGCCAGCGAAGCCCCGCCGTCACCGTGGAACGCCACCGCGGCGCAAGGGTTGACATCCTCGTCGGCGAGCAGCGACTCGTCCGTGAGCGTGCCGGGCGTGATCACGCGGGTGACGTCGCGCTCGACCACGCCTTTGGCTTGCGCTGCGTCCTCGACCTGTTCGCAGACGGCGACGCGGTGGCCGGCTTGGATCATGCGGCGGAGGTAGCCCTCGACGCTGTGGTACGGCACGCCCGCCATCGGGATGCCTTCGGTGCGTTGGGTGAGCGTGACGCCGAGCACGCGGTGGGCGAGGACCGCGTCGTCGTAGAACATCTCGTAGAAGTCGCCCATCCGGAAGAACAGGACGCAGCCGGGGTGCTGTTTCTTGAAGCGATGGAACTGCCGCATGGCCGGGGTGAGCGGCTTGTCGGTCGCCGGGTCGGTCGACGGCGGCGGCTTGGCGGTGGGGCGGGCGGCCATGAATGTGGAGTTTAACGCGGCGCGTGCTGGCGGCTCCGTGCTTGCGTTGCGGCCCCCAATAGCCGGGGCCTGACAGGACCCCGTCGAGTCGTGACACGTCGGAGCCGTGTCAGGCCCGGCTACCGGGGGTGTGGCAGAGGGTTGCTGTGCCGATGTGGTTTCGCCGGCTCCGTACCGCGCCGTGGCGGGGCGGGCGGAGCGGGCGCGGAAGACGATGCCGTACTTCGGCCCGAACAGCGCGGCGGCGACGAGCACGAGCGCCTGCGTGAGGACGATGCACGCGCCCGTCTCGCCGTTGAGGAAGAAGCTGATGTACGTCCCGGCGACGGCGCTGAAGATCGACGCGGTTGCGGCGATCGCGAGCATCCGGCCGAACCGGTCGGTGAGCAGCAGCCCGATGCAGCCGGGCACGATGAGCATTGCCACCGTGAGGATGATGCCGACGGCTTGCAGCGCCGCGACGATGGTGAGCGAGAGCATCGAGAGCAGGAGGTAGTGCAGGAACGTCGTGTTGAGGCCGACCGCTCGCGCCTGGTTCGCGTCGAAGAGGTAGAGCAGGATGTCCTTGCGGAACACCGCCATCGCCGCGAGGGTGAGGCCCGCGGCGACGACGGCCTGGATCATGTCGCCGCGCTCGATGCCGAGCAGGCTGCCGAAGAGGATGTGGTTGAGGTGCAGGTCCGTCGACACCTTGGTGAGCATCACGAGGCCCAGGGCGAACAGGCCGGTGAAGACCACGCCCATGACCGTGTCCTCCTTGATGCGGCTGTGGTTGGTGATCCACCCGGTGCCCCCGGCGCAGACAAGCCCGGCGATGAAGGCCCCGACGGCGAGGGGGGCACCGACGATGTAGGCGAGCACGATGCCCGGCAGGACCGCGTGGCTCACCGCGTCGCCCATCAGCGACCATCCCTTGAGCACGAGGTAGCACGAGAGGATCGCGCACGTCGCGCCGATGAGCGCCGCCATGCCCATCGCCTCGACCATGAAGCCGTAGCGGAACGGTTCGAGGAGGTAGGACCAGGTCAAGCGGCTCTCCCCGCAGCGGTCAGCACCGGCTCGGCGTCGCCGGCGGCGAGGAGGGCGTCGGTGGTGCGGCGGGCCTTGCGCTTCGAGGCGAGCAGGCCGTGCTTCGGGGCGAAGAACAGCGCGAGCAGGAAGACCACCGTCTGCAGGCAGACGATGCACCCGCCGGTCGAGCCGTTGAGGAAGTAGCTGGCGTACGCCCCGACGACGGAGGTGACGACACCCATGACGCAGGCGAGGACCATCATCCGCCCGAAGCGGTCGGTGAGCTGGTAGGCGGTCGCGCCGGGGGTGACGAGCATGGCGACGACGAGGCAGGCACCGACGGCCTGGAGCGCGGCAACGGCGGTGGCGGCGAGGAGCGTCAGGAGCGTGAGGTGCAGCAGCGTCGTGTTGAGGCCGATGGCCTTGGCGTGGTGCGGGTCGAAGGCAAAGAGCAGCAGGTCCTTCCACTTCAGCCCGATCACGATGAGCGTCACGGCGGAGATCGCGAGCATCTGGACGATGTCGCCGTCGGCGATGCCGAGGATGTTGCCGAAGACGATGGTCTTGAGGCTGATATTGCTGGGGAACAGCGAGATGAGCAGGACGCCGGCGGCGAAGAAGGTGGTGAAGACGATGCCGATGGTCGCGTCCTCACGGATGCGGGTGCGGCTCTTGACGACGCCCATGACCATCGCGGCGGCGACCCCGCTGACGAACGCCCCGACCGCGAACGGCAGCCCGGCGAGGAACGCGAGGGCGACGCCCGGCACAATGGCGTGCGCCAGCGCGTCGCCCATCAGCGACCAGCCCTTGAGCGTGACGAAGCACGACAGCAGCGCGCACACCCCGCCGATGACGCCGCTGACGGCGATGGCCTTGACCATGTACTCGTACTGGAACGGCACCAGCAGCGCATCGGTCACCGCGGCTCGCCCCTCTCCAGCTCGGGGTGGCGGTGGTCGACGAGCCGGCCGTCGCTGCCGAACACCAGCGGCTCCTCGTCGTCGCTGAGCACGCGGTACTCGTTCCGCCGCGTGCCCGGCTCGTCGGTGTGGTCAAGCCGCAGGTCCCGCATCGCCCCGCCGAAGGCGCGCGACAGGTTCTCCTGCGTGAAGGTCGTCTCGGTCGGCCCGGCGGCGAGCACCGTGCGGTTGATGATGACCACGCGGTCGCAGAAGTTCGGCACCGACCCGAGGTCGTGCGTGCTGACCAAAATCAGGTGGCCCTCCTCCCGCAGCTCGCGGAGCAGCTCGACGATGGCCGCCTCGGTCTTGACGTCGACGCCGGTGAACGGCTCGTCCAGGAGCATGATCCGCCCGCGCTGCGCCAGGGCGCGGGCGAGGAAGACGCGCTTCTTCTGGCCGCCCGACAGCTCGCCGATCTGCCGGTCGCGGAAGTCGAGCATGTTCACCCGCCGCAGCGACTCGGCGGCGATGTCCTTGTCCGTCTTCCGCGGGATGCGCAGGAAGTTCATGTAGCCGTAGCGCCCCATAAGCACCACGTCCCAAACGCTCACGGGGAACGCCCAGTCGACGTCCTCGGCCTGGGGGACGTAGGCGACGAGGTTGCGTTTGTGCGCCGCCTTCACCGGCCGGCCGCCGATGGTGACCTTCCCGCGTGTCGGGTTGACGAAGCCCATGATGGCTTTGAACAGCGTCGATTTGCCGCTGCCGTTCACGCCGACGAGGGCGCAGATCGTGCCGGGCCCGAGGTCGAAGGAAGCGTCGTGCAGGGCGACGTGGCCGTTGCTGTAGGCGACGGTAACGCCGCTGACGGTCAGGCCGGTGTCGACCGCGTCGAGGGCGGCGGTGGGTTCGGCGGTGGCGGTCACGGCTCGGCTCCCTTGAACCCGCGGACGATGGTGTCGGCGTTGTAACGCAGGAGTTCGAGGTACGTCGGCGCGGCACCCTCGGCGTCGGTGAGCGAGTCGACGTAGAGCACCCCGCCGTAGCGGGCACCGCTCTCGCCGGTGACCTGTCGGATGGGCCGGTCGCTGATGGTGCTCTCGCTGAAGGCGACGGGGATGCGGTTGGCGCGGATCGTGTCCACGACGTTTTGCACCTGCTGGGGCGTGCCCTGGGCGTCGGCGTTCACCGGCCAGAGGTAAAGCTCCTTCATGCCGGTGTCCCGGGCGAGGTAGCTGAACGCGCCCTCGCTCGACACCAGCCACCGCCGCTCGACGGGGATCTGCGCCAGCGTCTCGCGCATCGGCTGATCGATGGCCCTGATCTCTTCGGCGTAGGCCGCGGCGTTGGCGTTGTACGCCTTGGCGTTATCCGGGTCCATCTCAACAAACGCCTTGCGGATGTTCTCGACGTAGACCAGCGCGTTGGTCGGCGACATCCAGGCGTGCGGGTTGGGCTTGCCGTCGTAAGGCCCCTCGCCGATGCCGATCGGGGTAACCCCGTCGCTCAGGTCGACGCTCGGCACGTCGCGGATGCTGCCCATGAACTTGTCGAACCACCGCTCCAGCCCCATGCCGTTGCGGAGCACCAGGTCGGCCGATTGGGCTTTGACGATGTCCAGCGGCGTCGGCTCGTACTCGTGGATCTCTGCCCCGGGTTTGGTGATCGACTCGACGACGGCCTTGTCGCCGGCGACGTTCTGGGCCATGTCCTGCAGGACGGTGAAGGTGGTGACGACCCGCTTCTTCCCGTTCTCGCCCATGCCCCCGTCGCGGCGGTCGCAGCCGCTCAGGACCGCCACGCCGACCATGACCATCACCAGCATCAACACCACGGTGAGCGGGAAGGGGCCCGTGCCCCGGCTCGGGTGAGGGTGGCGGTCGCAACGGGCACCACTATTTTGACCAATCAAAATCATGTGCTTGGATGATAAGAACTGCGGGGGGGCCGAGTCAAGGCGCGTAGCGACCGTAGCAGAGTAAGCACGCATGCCCGGTCAGAGCCGGGAGCGTGAGCGACCGGGGTGCGTGCGTTGCGAAACCCGCCGGTCGCTAACGCTCGCGGCTCTGAAGTGTCGTCACACGCTTCTGCCCTGCGGTTGAAACAATATGCCGATATCGCCGGGGGCGTGGTGGCGCGTTCTACGGAGCGGGGCGTAAAATGGGGGGTGATGCCGTCGATCACCGTCGAGAATTATCTGAAGCACATCCACCTGTTGGAGCAGGCCGGGCCGCGGGGTTCGCTGGCGTTGATGGGTCGGCTGGCGGAGGCGGTGGGGGTGTCGCCGGGGACGGCGACGACGATGGTGAAGTCGATGGCGGAGGCGGGGCTGGCGGACTACCGGCCGCGCGAGGGGGTGAGGCTGACGCGGGAGGGGCGCGGGCTCGCGCGGCAGGTGCTGCGGCGTCACCGGCTGGTCGAGTCGTTTCTGGTCGAGACGCTGGGCATGGACTGGGCGGAGGTCCACGACGAGGCGGAGGAGCTCGAGCACGCCATCTCGGACAAGGTGCTCGAGGCGCTGGATCGGTTCCTGGGGTACCCCAGGGCCGACCCGCACGGCGACCCGATCCCCGCACCGGGGCGCGACGGCCGGGCGGTGACGGCCACGGGGTGGAACCTCAACGACTGCCCGACGGGCCGCCCGCTGACGATCACCCGGGTGCTGGACCAGAGCCCGCCGTTCTTGGTCTACCTCGACGGGCACGGGCTGGTGCCCGGTTCGGAGGTGACGGTCACCGAACGTGAGGCGGTGGCGGAGGCGGCGACGGTGCGGTCGGCGACGGGGAGCCTCGTGTCGGTGGGGCTGGCCGTGGGTGAGAAGGTGCGGGTGGACGAGGCGGGGCCCGCGTGACGCTCGGTCGGGCATCACAAGCCGCGGCCTCACAGGCCGCGACGAAACGAAACCGGGACCTCGACGGTCCCGGCTCATGGTCTCAGTGTCGCCGCTTGCTCGATTACCCCACGATGCGTCGTGGGCGGGTGCGTTGGCGGCGGGCGGCGATAAGGAGGAACAGGCCGAGCCCCGCGGCGGCGGCGGTGGGGCTGGGCACGGCGGCGGGGTCGCCACCCGAGCCGTCGCCCCCGGCGTCGGCCGGGTCGCAGACGAGTTGAGCCAGGGCCGCGAAGTCCACCGCGTCGGCGACGGCCTCGGCTACGAACGACTCGACCGTCACGTCCTCGTCGATCACGGTCGCCTCGACCGCCAGTTGCTCCGCGCCCTGGCCGACGCCCTCGGCCGGGGCGTACGACACGGGGACGTAGCCGAGGTCGGGGTCGATCTCCTCGGCGTAGCAGGTGATGGTCCCCGTGACGTTGACCGTGAGCGACTCGAGGTCGGTCTCCTCGTAGCGGTCGAAGGCGAAGGGGCTGAAGGGGAGGAAGCCGGCGTCGAGGGTGACGCCGCCGAACGGTCCGGGCAGGGTGATGGTGCGGGGCTCGGGCCGGTTTACGGTGGTGCGGTCGTAGGTGTACGAAAAATCGAAGCCGTACGCGGTGGCCGCGCCGACCTCGGGGGTGGTCACCAAAGCGGCGGTGCCCAGTACCGCGGTCCATCCGAGCGGGGTCAGTCGTGGCATGGTTGGTCCTCTCGTGCGTGGCGTGTGATCGGGCGGCACATGCCGGTCCCGTCTCCAAGGACGCGTCGGCGTCATCGGTGTCACAAGGGTTTCGCCGTGCCCGGAGGACGCCTGCGCGGGTGGTTCACTTTTCAGGAAGGTTTCGCGGCGGCCGTGGCCGGCGCCACCCCGATTAGTGGCATCAACGGGCGAGCGATGGCCGCCTTGGGTACAGGGGTACGGCTGCGGCGACATCCGCCATTGGAAGCAGACCCTGCCAGGCGCTGTGCCCCCGACCACCGTCTCGCCGCCGTGACGGGATGAACGCGGAATAACATCCGTGGCCCGCCACCCCCGCCGCGAGAGACCGTCATGACCATGGCCCCGCCCGCCCCCAAGCCGTTCGAGCTGGTCGACCCCGCGGATCCGCGGCTGCACCCGGCCCTGAGCGACAAGCAGCTCGACGCCGTCGCCCGCTTCGCCTCCTGCCGCGAGTTTGCCGAGGGCGACGTGATGTTCGAGCAGGGCCAGCGCGACGCACCGTTCATCATCGTCAAGTCCGGCCGAGCTGACATCTACGAGAACCTCCCCGGCGGGGACCGGCGGGTCATCGCCCACGTCATCGCACGGCGGTTCATCGGCGACCTGTCGATGTTCACCGGCCAGCCGACGCTTGCTGAATGCGTTGCGGCCGAGCCGTGCGAGGCACTGGTCATGGATCGCGAGGCGCTGCGCCGGCTGATCGCCGAGAACTCGGAGGTCGGCGACATCATCTTCGCGTGCCTCATCGCCCGGCGGGAGTGGCTGCTGGGCAACGACCTCGGACTGGCCAAGCTCATCGGCTCGCGGTGGTCGGACGAGTCGTACCGCCTCCGCGACTTCCTCGCCCGCAACCAGGTCCCGTTCCGCTACCTCGACGCCGAGCGCGACGACGAGGCGGCGGCATTGCTCGAGCAGTTCGACATCGCCCCGGACGACCTGCCCGTGCTCGTGTGTGCCCAGGGGGTCTGCCGGCATCCTTCTATCGAACAGCTCGCGCGGCGGCTGGGTTTCAAGCCGCGGCTGGACGAGGTGGCGCGGTACGATCTGGTGGTCATCGGCGGCGGGCCGGCGGGGCTCGCGGCGGCGGTATACGGCGGGAGCGAGGGGCTGAGCACGCTGGTCTGCGAGGCCGACTCGCCCGGCGGGCAGGCGGGCACCAGCTCGAAGATCGAGAACTACCTCGGCTTCCCCACCGGGGTCAGCGGACAGGAACTCGCCGACCGCGCGGTGCTGCAGGCGCGCAAGTTCGGCGTGATGCTGAGCAACCCCACCCGCGTCGCGTCCATCGTCTGCGAGGGCGAGTTCAAGCAGATCGAGCTCGAGGGGGGCGAGCGGCTCGAGGCCCGCGCGGTGGTCATCGCCACCGGGGCCGACTACCGCCGGCTGAAGACACCCGGCTGCGCCGAGCTCGACGGCAAGGGCGTCTACTACGGCGCGTCCCACACCGAGGCGGTGCAGTGCACCGGCGAGCGGGTCGTGGTCATCGGCGGGGGCAACAGCGCCGGGCAGGCTGCGGTCAACCTCGCGCAGCACGCCGACCACGTCAGCGTCGTCATCCGCCGCGGGTCGCTGCACGAGACCATGTCGCGCTACCTCGTCGACCGCATCGACCGTGCGGTAAATATCGAGCTCATCACCGAGAGCGAGGCCGACGAGTTCCTTGGTGAGGGCCACCTCGAGACGCTGGTGCTCCGGCACACCTCGACCGGGGAGCGTCGCCGGGTGGCGACGAAGTCGGTGTTCGTGATGATCGGGGCCGAGCCGCGCACGTGCTGGCTGAGCGGGTGCGTCGGGCTGGACGGGCACGGGTTCATCCCGACGGGTACAGAGGCGAAGCTGCACCCGGCGTTCGCGAAGCACTGGTCGGGTGGCGGCGAGCCGAGCCTGTTGGAGACGACGCGGCCGGGGATCTTCGCGGTGGGCGATGTGCGTGCCGGTTCGATCAAACGCGTCGCTTCGGCCGTGGGCGAGGGGGCGATGGCGGTGAAGCTGGTGCACACGTACCTGGCATAGATCCGGGGGACATCTGTGCAACGCAACGCCTTCACCATGCAGCTCAAGCCCGGCGCGGCGGCGGAGTATCGCCGGCGGCACGACGCGATCTGGCCGGAGCTGGTCGAGGCGCTCCGCGACGCGGGGATCAGCGACTACTCGATCTTTTTGGAGGAGTCGACCGGGCGGCTGTTCGCGGTGCAGAAGCTGGCGGACGGCCACACCGCGGCGGACCTGCCGCAGCACCCGGTGGTGCGGCGGTGGTGGGACATGATGGCGGATCTGATGGAGACGCACCCCGACGGCGAGCCGGTGAGCGGGCCGCTGACGGAGGTGTTCCACCTGGCGTAGGGCGGGTGTGGTGGGTGCTGTTCACCATGATCCCGTACGGCGGGTAGCGTCAGCGGCCGGGCGCGTGGCTGGACGCCCACCGCTCAAGGGTTGTTTCACAGCCTACACGTGGGTGCCACACTGCATCCCGCCGCTCGCGGTGGGTGCGGTGTGCGGGTGTAACCCCGACGCAACGCAACTCGGTGCCTTCACACCGCACCCTGCGCAAAGCCTCCGGGATGCAGTGTGGCACCCGCAGGCGGTGTCGTGAAACAGTCTTAGAACGGGTTGGTCTCAGCCCGTGCGGCGGAGCTTACGCGTCGGCCATGTCGAGGCGGGTGAGGTCCATGAGGTGGCGGTGGGTGCCCAAGACGGCGGGGCCGGTCGCATCGTCTTTGGAGGTTGGCGGGGTGCGTTGGGTGTAGCGGCCGTGGGCGTCCATGTCCCACGCCTGGCGGCGGTCGGCGAACATGGTGTCGAGGATCTTCTGCAGCTTGGTCGTGAGCGTCGGGTCGTAGATGGGGGTGATGCACTCGACGCGGTTGTTGAGGTTGCGGTACATCCAGTCGGCGCTGCCGATGTAGTACTCCGGCGTGCCCCCGTTGCGGAAGTAGTAGATGCGGCTGTGCTCGAGGAAGCGGCCGATGACGGACATGACGGTGATGTTGTCGCTCAGCCCGGGGACGCCGGGACGGAGGCAGCAGAACCCACGGACGATGAGCTTGATGCGGACGCCGGCCTGGCTGGCTTCGTAGAGCTTGGCGCAGAGGTCCTGGTCCTCGAAGCTGTTCATCTTTGCGACGATGAGCGGGCCTCCGCTCGCCTCGCGCTCCTCGTCGCTGGCGTGCGGGTCACCACCGGCTTCCCTCCACGCCGCGGCGTGGGCGATCTCGCGGTCGATCATCTCCTCGAAGCGCGACCGCATATTCGTCGGGGCGATGAGCAGGTGCTTGAACGACCGGCCGACGGAGCGGCCGGTGAGGAAATGAAACAGCTCAACCAGGTCGCCGGTGATGCGGGGGTCGCAGGTGAACAGGCCGAGGTCGGTGTAGAGGTTGGCGGTCTTGGAGTTGTAGTTGCCGGTGCCGATGTGGGCGTAGGTGCGGATGCCGTCGCCCTCACGGCGGATGACCAGCGAGGTTTTCGTGTGGGTTTTGTAGCCCACGACGCCGTAGACCACGTGGATGCCGGCCTTCTCAAGCTGCTGGGCGAGTTGCACGTTCCGCTGCTCGTCGAACCGGGCCTTGAGCTCGACCAGCACGACGACCTGCTTGCCCGCCTCGGCGGCCTTGATGAGGTCGGGGATGAACGGGCTGTCTTTGGCGGTGCGGTATAGCGTCAGCTTGATCGCGATGACCTGCGGATCGGTCGCGGCGGTACGGATGAACCGCTCGACGCTCGCGCTGAAGCTCTCGTACGGGTGGTGCACGAGGATGTCGCCGCCGCGGATGACGCTGAAGATCTTCGATTCGGTGTCGGCCAGCTTCGCGGGGATGACGGGGGTCCACGGCTCGAACTTGAGGTCCGGGCGGTTGACCTGGCCGTGCACCTCCCACAGGTCGGTGTAGTCGAGCAGCCCGGGCATCTGGTAGATGTCCCCGGCGGACAGGCCCATCTCCTGCATGAGGAAGTGGTTCATCGGGTGGAACGGCTCGTCGTCGGTCTCGAGGCGGACCGCCCGGGCGAAGCGGCGGTCACGCAGCTCCTGCTCGATGAGCTCGAGCAGGTCCTCGGCGTCCTCCTCGTCGCGCTCGATGTCGGCGTTGCGGGTGATGCGGAACGGCTCGCTGTGGCGGATCTCCATCCCCTCAAACAGGTCGTCGAGGTTGTGCCGGATGATCTCCTGGGAGGTGACGAAGCGGAACCCGTCCCGGCCGTCGGCGACGTGGAGCCGGACCCAGCGGGGCAGGACCTGGGGCACCTTGACCCGGGCAAAGTGCAGCCGGCCGGCGATGTCGTCGACCTCGCCGTCGCGGGTGTTCAGCGGGCGGTCCACGTCGCCCATCGGGTGCCGCAGCATCACGCCCAGCGACGTCGACAGGTTCGAGATGAACGGGAACGGGTGCCCGGGGTCGACGGCGAGAGGGGTCACGACGGGGAACAGGTGCGACTGGAAGTACCCGTCGGCGAGCTGCCGCTCCTCGTCGGTCATCGCGTTCCACGCGAGCAGGTGGATGCCCCGCTCGGCGAGCGCGGGCAGCAGGTCATCGGCGTAGCACTTCGCCTGCTGTTCGAGCATCGGCACGACCGCCTCGCGGATGCGGTCGAGCTGCTCCTGAGGCGTCAGCCCGTCGGGGGTGCGGGTGACGATGCCCGCCTCGATCTGCCGCTTCACGCCCCCGACCCGCTTCATGTAAAACTCGTCGAGGTTGGAGTTGAAGATGGCGAGGAAGCCCAGCCGCTCGAGCAGCGGCGTCCGCGGGTCGAGCGCCTCGTGCAGCACACGGCGGTTGAACTCGAGCCAGGTGAGCTCGCGGTTGAGGTAGGGCTCGGCGGGGGGCGCGGTGGCCGGGGCGTTTGGCGACGCAGGGGGGGCGGCGTCCTGGGCTCTGGTTTTAGCGGGTGAAGGGGGCATCGCGGGACGTCCGGGCGGGGAAGCGGGCCGGTGAGGGAGTTTAACGCGTGGCGGGCTACAGGGGGTGCGCATCACCGCAGGCCGGCGGCAAACGCACACGGATGACAACGATGACTCGAGCTATCGGCCAACGGCATGGTCACGCGGCAGGTCTTCGCCCGCCCAGAGCCGCCGGGCGGTCCACGGCCGGGGCGGGTCGGCCCAGAATGCGTCGCTCGCCGGCAGGCCCAGCGGCAGCAGCGCGGTGGAGCACAGGTACAGCGACCCGGTGCAGATGTACCCTTCGGCCAGCGCCGGCTGGTGCCCGGCGAGGCCCGGGCGGAGCCAGCCGTTGCCGTCAAACGTGCCGGGGGCGTCGAGGGTGCGGGCGATGACGGCGGTGAGCGCCTCACGCGCCTGGGCCGGAGCGACGGCGTCGGGCAGGCGGTGCTGCAGCGCCGCCTGGGCCAGGTGGTGAAACGCGCCGCAGCGGTAGCACAGCGAGCGGCCGACCGGCGGGTACGCGCCGTCAAGGCCGACCTGCCGCTCCTGCACCGCGGCGTAGCGGGTGAACCGCTCGCCCGCCGCGGCCGCCATCGGGTGCGGTGTGCCCTCCACCCGCTCGATCACGCCGAGGACGTCCACCAGCATCGGCTGGATCACGAAGCTGTTGTAGTAGTCGTGGTGCAGCTGCGGCCCGTCGCCGTACGTCCCGTCGCCAAGATACCACCCCCGGAACAGGTCTAGCGCATTGTCAAGTCGAGCGGCCTCGTGCGGCTCGCCGATCGACCGCATCCATGCCTCCACCATCGCCGCGAACAGCACCCAGTTGTTGTTGTGCGGCTTCATCGCCCGGCTGGCCCGAAGCGCCTCGATGAGGCGCACCCGCGTCGGCCCCTCCAGCCCGGCGTAGAGCGACGGGGCCCGCAGCAGCGCGTGACACAAGAACGCCGCCTCCACCAGCGGCTGGCCGGGTTGCTCGAACGGCCAGCGGTCGGGGTGCCCCGGCTCGGCCCCGAACGTGATTGCGCGCCGCACCGACCCCCGCATCTCACGCTGCAACGCCCGCTCCGCCTCGGGCACGTCCGCCAGCTCCAGCCACGGCGAAACCCCGGCCAGCGTGCGGATGAACGCCTCGCTTGCGGCATAAGCCGCCCGGTCCTCCCGCCCCGGCATCGCCGGCAGCGACGCCGACAGCCGGCCTTCGGCTGCCGCCGCCAACACCGGCCCCGCCACCCGCCGCAACCAGCCGAGCCACCGTTCCCGCCGTGAGGTGTTTTCTGAAGCCGGCATAGTTGTCTCACTATCCGACGGGTGGTCGGAGCAGTTTCTTCAGTGGTCGGAACCGTCACCAGCCCGCCCAGCGGCTTGTCTCTCGCTTCGGGGCATCAATAAGCGTCTGCCCCAGACCACCCGCCGTGTGCTGGGTGACCTAAAATGTCCCTTTCAACATCTTGTCTAATCATTCGCGGTGGCCAGGAACGAAACCCGGACCAGCGGGAGCATCGTCTTACCCTCTTCGGAGACTTTGTCGTAGTGCCTCTCCCAAAGGTCGATGATGCGGTCCATCTCCATCAACTCCAGATGCACGTGCGACTGCCGGGCTTCCCGTTCGGCTTCGGAAGTGAACCCGCCACTCGCGATCAACAAGCCCATCTCGTCTGACCGCCGCAGGATCCCTTGAAGTTCCCGCACTTCCTTAACGCTCATTTTGTTCTTGTGATGCTTCACCTGGATCTTAATTCGCGGGGTCTTAATCCCGAGCGGGTCTTGGTAAGCAATCAGGTCCACCCCGCCGTCCGGTCCCGGAGGAGCGTTGAACACGACGTGATAGCCCATCGCTTGCAAAAGCACTTCGCAGAAGTTCTGGAAATCATAAGGCCCCAGGTCCCACAGCGCTTGCTCTATCCCCTGGCGTGCCTGTTCCTGGGCCTGTTCTAACGCCGCGCGTGTCGCCGCTTCGGACTCGTTAAGCGGCTGATCCGGGGCATCGTCACCCGCCGCAACTGGATCATGCAGGTCGCTGCCGTTCTCGGCATCCTGTTGTTTCTTCCAACGGTTATAGCGACGACGCGCTTCGCGGATCAGCTCCCCCGCCGGGAGCTGCAGTGCCTGCCGTCCCTCGTCGGTCAACGTCCAGTTGCCACCGCCTTTCCTGATGTACCCGGCGCGCACGCAGTCGGTGGTGTTAAACCGGAGCGTAACATCCCAGCGAACGGCACCTGTTTTTGTCAGCGCTCTCTCATAATCAGTCAGTTGGACACGTTCGGCGATGGCCGCCATAACCGCGGTGCCGCGGGCTTTACCGTCGCGGCGATTGAGCTCGTGAAACACTTCACGCATGAGTTCATCAACCCGCTCGGTCGTCATCTTTTCTGGCATTACCTCTCCTCAGAACTGCCGCAGGAACCGCACGTCGTTCTCGTACAGCCAGCGGATGTCGGTGATGCCGTGTTTGACCATCGCGAGGCGTTCGATGCCCAGGCCGAAGGCGAAGCCGGTCCACTCCTCCGGGTCGTAGCCGACGTGCTCGAACACGGCCGGGTCGACCATGCCGCACCCGCCGACCTCCAGCCACTCGGGGCCCTTGCCGAGGTCGATCTTGACGTAGAGCTCGGCCGAGGGCTCGGTGAACGGGAAATAGCTCGGCACCAGCCGCACCTCCGCGTCGTCGCCCCAGTAGGCCTTCGCGAACTGGATCAGCGTCGTCTTGAGGTCGACGAAGCTGACCCCGCGGTCGACGTACAGACCTTCGATCTGGTGGAACATAGACGAGTGCGTCGCGTCGTGGGCGTCGGGGCGGTACACCCGGCCGGTCGAGACGATCCGCACCGGCGGGGCGGTCTGCTCCATCACGCGGACCTGCACCGTGCTCGTCTGGCTCCGCAGGAGCGTCGGCGTGTCGGTAAAGGGGTCGTCTATATAGAAGTTGTCGAGCGGGTCGCGGGCCGGGTGGGTCGCGGGGATGTTCAAGGCCACGAAGTTGTGATAGTCGTCCTCGGCCTCCGGCCCCGTCGCAACGTCGAAGCCCATTCGGGCGAACACGTCGATGAGCTCGTTCACCGTCTGCGTGACGACGTGCCGCCGGCCCATCGTCGGGGGGACGCCGGGGAGGGTGACGTCGAGCGCCGGCCCCGCCGCGTCCGCACCCCCGGCACCCCCGGAAGATCCGGCACCCGCCGCCTCGGTGGCGAGCGCCTCTTTCGCCGCGGCATAAGCCTCTTCCACCCCCTGCCGTGCCGCGTTCGCCCGCTGACCAAACTCCCGCTTCTGCTCCGCGGGAACGTCCTTGATCCGGCCCATCAGCGCCTTGACCGCCCCCTTCGAGCCGAGGTACTTGACCCGATACGCCTCCAGCCCGGCCGCGTCCGTGACCGCGTCCAGGTCCCGCTTTGCCGCCGCCGCTAGATCATCGATCGCTTCCAGCATCGCCGCAGGATACCGCGGCGGTCCCAGTTGCGCACGCTGGGACCGATAACGTGCGCCTCGCGATCAGCCCGCCGCCGGCCCCTAGCGTCGCCCTAACCCATGCCGACATCGCCGCTTGTGGAGTCCCCGCGGCCGGCTTGACGTTCAGAATGCATTTGGCTAACATCGTGCGATCAAATCATCAGCCAGATCATTCATGCAGACCGGTCCACCACGACGAAGTACCGGGATAGCGCCGACGGTTTCACCCACCCGTAGGGGTGTGCCCGGGAGCGTACCGCGAGGGAGTGTGCCGGAGCCGACGGTTGGGGATGACCCTGCCGGCGGCGGGCCCCGAGCACGCTCCCGTGGATGAAGGATGGCCGACGATGCCGACGCCGCTCGTGATGCTCGGACCCGGGAGCGACTACGTGACCCGGCTGGACGTGAAAGGGACCCGCTTGATCCGCAGGACCGCAGATGCCGCCGCGTCGGACGGTGAATCCGACGCCCGCCGCCCGCCGGGCTACGGCACGCCGTGGCGGGCCCCGCAACGGCCGGGGCACCGGCCGCCCGGTCAAGTGGCTGCACCGCGTCCCGCCGATGGCTTTACCCGGACGGACTTGATCGCCGGTGCCGCTTACGACGCGCACGGCCGCCCGACCCGCCTCGACCTCTTCCCCGCCGCCGCGGCGTGGCTGACGGTACAGGCCGACGCCCTCGAACGGCTCCGCCTCGACCATGAACAACTTACCCGACTGATGCACCCCGGGCCCGCGGTCACCGTGACCACACCCGCCCGCCACGACCCGATTTCGACCCCCCCGCACCGGAGACGACCCCGCCATGAACCTCACCCCCAAACAGCTGCGCATCCTCAACATGATCCGCGAAACCCGCCTCACCCGCGGCTATTCCCCCACGATGCAGGAGATGGCCGACGAGATCGGCGTGTCCAAAGTCACCATCTTCGAGCACGTCGAGGCGTTGATCAAAAAGGGGGCCCTCCTGCGCGACGCCAACAAGGCCCGCTCTTTGGAGATCAGCCCCCGGCTTGAACTGCCCGACGAGAAGAGCAACCTCCGCCTCCCGCTCGTCGGGTCCATCGCCGCAGGCTCGCCGATTGAGGCCGTCGAAGACCGCGATCACCTCGACCTCGGCTCGCTCTTTGCCCCCACCAAGGGCACCGTCGCCGGCAATACGTTCGTCCTCAAGGTTCGCGGCGACTCGATGATCGACGACCACATCGCCGACGGCGACTACGTCATCTGCGAGAAGCGCAACGCCGTCCGCAACGGCAACACCGTCGTCGCCCTGCTTGACACCGGCGAGGCTACCCTCAAGCGCTTCTACAAAGAAAAAGACGGCATGATCCGCCTCCAGCCCGCCAACGACAAGTACGAGCCCCGCCTCTGCAAGCCCGATGAGGTCCAGATCCAAGGCATGGTCATCGGCGTCGTGCGGACCTACTGAAACCTCGGCCTTGCATCTGCGTGGCGGGAGCGTTGATGCTGCCCGTCGCCCGGTTGAAGCCGCAGCGAGTTCCCATCCGCACCTGGAAGCGGGTTGCAGCCCTTCGGCAACGATGCGGCCCCGCCTGGGTCAGCCTGCTGGCGGGCGATAGTCGAAGCGGCGGGCCGCGTCGGGCTCTGCCCGGCACGTGTGCACCCGATTAGCGTGGAGTCCGTCGGACGTTTCGAAGGTGGTGATGGCGATGAGGGGCCAGTCGGCCCCCCAGATCGGCGCGACGCCCACCGCCGCCTCGCCGGTCGGGACGAGCACCACCTCGGCCGCCAGCCGATCGACCCCGTCCGCCTCGAACCGAGCGACGGTGCAGCGGAAGTGCTCGACCACGGCGTCGATGCCGTGCAACTCGACCCCGGCCCAGCCGGACGTGTAGGTGACGTCCGCGGTAAAGACCTGCCGGAGCACACCGGCCGATCCGACGTTCAAGGCAAGCGCGAAACCCCTCGCGATCGCGCCGCCGGGGGCATCGCGCAAGTCGTCCAGCGGCGACGGCAGCGTCTCGCCGAGCGGCAACGCCCTCCGCGTCGCGAAGCGGGCCGCCGCCTTGCCGCGGTCGTGCCGGATCGCCGAGCAGGTCGTTGCATATTCGCCAGCGACGTCGAGAAGAACGTGCATGAGGCGAGCATAGCGATTGACGGGGCGGGCGATGTGCTATGATGCCCCCGTTCGCGGGTGTAGCTCAGTTGGTAGAGCGTCAGCTTCCCAAGCTGAATGTCGACGGTTCGAGCCCGTTCACCCGCTTCTCTTCGGCCGGATGGTCCGGCCGCTTAACTTCGACGGTCAATCTTCGACGACGGTGAGCATGATCTGATGGACGATCGACCTTGGAACATAACCGTCGGGCGGGGCGGCTCGGGGCAGCTCGATGTGGCTCTGCACCAGGCTGATGTGCCGGGAGTAGCCGGAGTCGTGGCTCAAGAGGTCGGACCAATGGCGGAGCACGATGGCGGCGTTGTGTTCGTCGGTCTCGACCCGCGGCTTGGCGAGGTCGGTGGGCAGTTCGTCGCGCTGGAAGCTGGGGTTGACCCGCGGCTCGGGGCTCGCCGGGTGGAACGCTTCAAGCCCCGACTCGTCGGGGCGTCCGCTGATCGGCTCGGGAGTATCTGACATGAGACTGATCCAAAAGTTTGAGGCGGTCAGCGACGACGACGGTCGGACGGTCCGGCCGCTTAACCCGCCGCGACGAAGTCGACGAACGATTGGCCGCAGAACGCGAGCGTTGATCGTGCTGCGGGGAATGGCTCGGGAGCGTCATTGGTCTCCGCGGCCCGACGCTCGGCGTAGTCGTCCGGCACCGTCGCCTGAACGAAGACCTCGGACCGCAGCGCCTTGCCCGCCAGCTCCAGCAGGATGTTCGCCGCCTCGTGCGTGTTGAGGTTGATCGCCTTCACCCCGCCCCCATCGACCAGAAAAGACTGATACATGATCGACACCAGCGACAACGAGCACGCCCGGCGGGTCAACGACGGCCTCACCGCCGTCCTGCAGCCGCACGTGGCGCGGCTCCGCCCGGACTTGGACGAGAAGGGCGTCGGCCGCGAGGTAGGTGAGGTCATCCTCTCGCTCCTTCGGGACCGCAGCATCGTCGTGACTCTCCCGGGTCGATCACGCTTCCGGTCGGTGGACATGTCCGGAGGCAGCCTCTGAGAACTCCCCCCGCGGCCGGGGTTGACCCCGCGCGGCACCTGATACAATCGATGCATCGCCGGGCAGATTCGGCATCTCTGCCCGACCTTTAGCAACCCCCGGCGTAGCATCGAACGCGCCCGCCCCGACCGTGAATCGGGGCGGGCTTTTTTTTGCGCTGCCGAGCCGGCCGAACCCCCGACTTGACAAGCCCGCCGCCGCGCGCGATGCTCCGGCCTGCTAAAGGTCGGACCCCGGACCTCACACCCGGACCGACTGACAAACCCCAGCCCCGTCGGGGGCACCGTCCTCCGACGATCGCGGCTCCCGGGCTGGACGCGACGGCGATCTGCTGGCTTAGCCGGTTGAATCGCCTCACCGCGTCCGCCTCGCGAGCCCCGACCAGGAGCCCGCGTGTCCGTCGCCCCTACGATCTCGAACCTTCTTCCCCTTGACCCGATGCGGTCGCCCGCAGCGTTGACGCGCTGCGGCCGGCTTCGGGCCACGCGGTCAGGCGCTCCCCTCCAGCGGCCGGGTGTCCCGGCCGGGCCTGACCGAGCGGCCATCCCCGCCCCCGTCCCGTGGCTTCGGCCGCGTGGCGGGGGCGGTCCGGTTTCTCCCCCCGCCGGCCATGGATGGCCGGCCTGTCCACGCAAGGAGCGACGATGACGGAACCGCATGCATCGGGTGACTGGCGGGTGCGCAGGATCGAAGCGCACCGCCTTCTGCGGGAGGTGACGGATCGGCTCGACCCGTTCCATCGCCGCACGATCTTCGACGAGCTGGACCGGGGCCTGGTCTACGAGCACGTGCTGCAGGGCTGGGACGACTACCTCGCCACGGCCGGCAACCTCAAGCCCACGGAGTACCGGCTCATCATGCGGCTGCTCAGCCAGGGCACGCCGTCGCACACCGGGTGCATCGTCGTGGCGGACCCGGGCCCGGGCCCGCGGCTGCAGAAGCTGCTGGGCGTGGGGTACGGGGCGGCGAAGAGCCTGCTGCGGTGGATCGACGGCTGCCCGCTGATTTTGCCGCACCCCGACCTGGAGAAGCACCTTAGGATTTTCGGACGAGTGGAAGACCTGCCGCAGGGCGACGCACACCGGCAGTTTTCGCTCGGCCTGGGGGCCTCTGACGACGGGCGGCCGCCCGACGACACGCCTCCTTCACCCTCGCCACCGGGCGCATCCGCGCCCGGTGGTGTCTTTTCATCGGGCGCGATCGCGCCCGATGGCCTCACCTCATCGGGCGCGATCGCGCCCGATCGGGAGCGAGGACCGGGCGCGATCGCGCCCGGTAGTGGGCGCGATCGCGCCCGATCGGGGGCGCAACCGCGCCCGATGACCGGGCGCGATCGCGCCCGATGGGAAAGTGAATCGGGCGCGATCGCGCCCGATTTGCCCCCCGATCGTCCCAAATCGGGCGCGATCGCGCCCGATTTGCCCGCTCCGCTCTTAGGTAGGAAGGTAGGTAGGTATTTAAATCCTACCTACCTACCTTCCTCAACCCCGGCGCCGGAAAACAGCGCGCCCTCCGGCCGCGGCCCGAAGAAACTCCCGGCCCCGGACCTGGCCGAGCCCGACCCGGACCTCTGGCACGAGCTCGACCGCCGGCAGATCTTCGGGCCGGCGCTGGAGGCGTTGTCCCGCTGCTCGCAGCTGACGCCGAAGATCATCCGCGACGTGGACGAGCGGCGGCGTGAGCAGGGCGCGGGCCCCGGGGCGTTGATGGTCCGCCTCGGCCAGCGGGTCGACCAGCTCCGCCGGCAGGAGGCGCGGCGGGGCCGCGCCGCGTCGCCCCCGCCGGCCGGGCCGGCCGACAACCGCAACGTCGCCGATGCCTTGGCCGAGCTCGACCGCCTCGAGGCGGAAGGCGGTGAGGCATGAGCGACTCACGACGCTACGCCCTGCGGGCAACCGGCGGCCCGTCCTCGGGCCACTACTTCGACGGGATGGAGTTCAACGAGCGGTGGGTGGGGGGCCGGCCCCGGTGGGTGGCGCGGCGTGAGGCCGCCTACTCACTCACGCGTAAGAGCGCCGCCCGGTACATCCAGATGCTCGCGGCCGAGCACGCCGTCCGGCCGGAGCTGATCGCCGGGGGTCTGTTCGACGAAGCGGCGGCCGAGGCTGCGGTCGCGGAGGTGGGTGCCGATGCACTCTGACCACCCCCTCATCCCTCGCGAGGCGGCCTTGCTGGCGGAGGCGACGGAGCGCATCCGGGCGGAGCTGGTCGCGTCGCTGCGGTCGTCGCTCCTCGAGCACGGCGGCCTCACGCTCGGGCCGCGGACCGAGGCGGCGTTGCACGCGGTGCAGCGGGCGCTCGAGGTCTGGGAGCTCCAGCCGGCCCTGACGGTCCTCGCCGGCGTCCGGCTGGGCGAGGGGCTGCTGCGGTCGCTTGAGCGGGCGGCCCCTCCCCGCGGGCAACGCCTCGACACCGCGGCGCGGATCGACGCGGCGTGGCGGGCCATCGAGGAGGCCCTGTCCCCGCTGGTGCGGTGTCTCCTCGCGGCGCACGACGACCTCCCGATCGACGACACGGCGGAGGCCGTCGCCGGCGAGGTCCTGCGGAAGCTGTCGAGCCCGGGCCTCGCGGCGACGCTGGCGTACCTGGCCGCGTCGCGGCAGGCGTCGGCCCTCCTGGCGGAGTTCGAGGCGGTCGGCGGGATCGGGGGTGGGCTATGAACGCTTGGATGTCTAGCCCCGACGGCGATCCCCCCAACTCGATGGGTCGGCCGGTCAATCCGACGTCCATGACGCCTCGCCTCCGCGCTAGAACGGCGGCGGCCCATGTGCGGGCGGCGCGGGCCCAGCTCCGCCGCGCGGCGGAGCTCCTCCACGAGCTGAAACTCCGGGAGCTGGCGGAGCTCGGCAGCGACCTCGGCCAAACCGCCGGCCGCCTCGGGTTGATCCTGCAGGACTTCGCGGACGCGTTCGACGGCGGCGAGGGCGGATCGGAGTCCGAACCGTGAGACTCATCCCCCGCACCACCGTCGCCGGCTTTGCCGCTCTCCTTCGCGAGGCGACCGCGCCCGGCGGGCCGGGGATCACCGGCCGGGTCCTGGCCCATGAGTCGCTGACGCCGTTCCCCGGCCGGCGGGCGGCGGGGCTAGCGACTTGGACCCTGCACGTCGACGCGTTGCGGTGCGACGGCGTCAAGATCTACGCGCGGGTCAAGATCGGCCTCCGCTGGCTCAACGCGGCCCAACGCAGGCGCGACCCCTTCCTGGCGTCGAACGCGGCCGCGTCGCGGCGGGCTCTGGCCGAGCTCGACGCGGCCTGCTGGCGGTACGGCGTCGAGCTGACCGCGTCGCTGGGCGTCTCGTGCCCCGGCTCGGGCCTGGCTGTCCCCGCATCCCAGGTCGAGCTGGCCGACCCCGGCCCGCTCGGCGAGCCCGTCGACGTGCTGGCCGTGATCGGGGGTGGGGCATGATCGCCTACGTCCTCCTCGGGTCCTTCGGCCTCGCCCTCATCCTCTGGGGCCTCGCCTCCGAGGCCCTCACCGCGCGGCGCATCGGCCGCCGCGATACCCCCGTCAAGCCCCCCGTCCGCTACCCCGACCCGAAGGAGAGTTCATGACTGCCGCCCCCCCCGTCGCCGACGGCGTCCCCGATCTCTTTGAGTTGGCGAGGTTGTTTGCGTGGCACCAGGACGTCGGCCCCGTTGTCGCGGCAACGCGGCTCCGCTCGCTGGCGGATCGCCTGTTTGGGTGTCACCCCGACGACCTGAACGACCAACAGTGCGAAGCCCTGGCCCGCCACATCCGCAACGGCGACGTGACCGCTGCGGCCCACGAAACCCTCACCCCGCCCCCACCCCCGGAAGGACCCACAACCATGACCGTGACCGCCACCCCCACCCGCAACGGCAAGGCCCGCTATGCCCTCGAAACCCCCGACGGCGATCGGCTGTCGGAGCACGCCACCCGCTCGGCGGCGGAGGGGGCCCGCAAGCGCAAGCCCGAGCTGCGGGCGAAGCTGGTCGAGCTGACGCCGGACAAGCCCGTCAAGGTCAAGCCCCCGGAAGCGCCCCCGGAAGCATCCCCGGCCTCTCGCCCGGAACCCTCGGCGTCAGGCGAGTTGCTCGACCTGGACCCGGCCCTGATCGACCCGAGCCCGTACCAGATGCGGAAGGTGTTTGACCCGGCCGAGCTGCAGAAACTTGCTGACTCGCTCAAAGCCGACGGGCAGTTGCAGAACGCGGTGGTCCGCGTCTCGCCCTCGGCCGGGGGACGGTACGAGCTGATCGCCGGCGAGCGGCGTTGCCGCGCGGCGAGGCTGGCGGGGGTGAAGCTGCGGTGCGCCGTGCTCGAGGCGGACGACAAGCGGGCGGTCGAGCTGGCGGGGATGGAAAACTTTGCGCGGGCGGAGCTCAACCCGGTGGAGGAGGCGAGCTGGTTCCGGGCGATGCTCGACACGGCCGGCTACACCCAGGCGGCGCTGGCGAAGCGGCTGTCGATCAGCCAGCCGAAGGTCGCGCAGCGGCTGGGGCTCTTGGAGCTCCCCGAGGCGTGGCGCGAGCGGATCATTACGGGCGTAATACCGGCGACGTGGGCCCGCGAGTTGGCGGTGGCCGCACGTTACCCGGCGGCGATCGATGACTTGGAGAAGGGCATCGCGAAGGGCGGGATCGATTTCGGCGACATGACGCCCGGCCGGTTCCGGCGGGAGGTGCACGGGGCGGTCGCCGAACTCGGCCGCCCCGCGAGCGGCTGGTTCTACGGACTCCGTGAGCGGCCCGACGGCCGCTCCCCCTCGGGCGAGGTCGCGTTCGTGTTAACGAAGAAGCGGCGTACCGAGCTGGACATCGTCAAGCTGGACCTTTACAGCGGCGACAAGGAGTTCGCGATGAACGTCGACGCCTGGGAGCGGCTCCAGTCGGCGGGCGAGGACCGCGAGGCGAAGAAGGCGGCGGAGCGGCAGCGTGAGCGCGACGCGTTGAAGCAGGCCCGGTCCGAGGCCGACGCGATGGTCGACGCCGACGAGGCGGCGCCGAAGCGCGGCAAGGGCAAGGCGAAGCGCAAGGGCAAGGCCGACGCGGCCCTGGTGAAGCTGCAGGAAGCTCTCGCCGAGCACGCCGACGCTTGGCTGCGGCGGCGCGTTGCGGAGCGGGTTGCCGAGGATGACCTACTTACCCTTCGGGTTTGGCTGGTCTTCCCGTCTGCGATGAGCCAAGCGGTGGAGCGGGCAATCTTCGAGCGTCACGGCTTCGGGTGGCCTCGGGTGGAGATGTGGCAACGGGATTTTGAGTCCGAGCTTTGGAAATTGCTCAGCGACGGCGAAGGGCATCCTCTCGCCAACCTCCTTTCCGATCTAGCGTCTTCGGCGGTACTCCTCCAACTCGGGGGCTTGGAAGTCAGCGCCATCGCCGCGACGGCCGGCGTCGACTTCCGCCGCGACTGGCGGCTGTCCAACGCCGACGCGGTCGACGCGGAGGCAGGCCTCGAGGGCGACGGCCGGGCGTGGCTCGGCCTGCACACCCCGCTGCAGCTCGACGCCCTCATCGAGGCGTGGGGTCTGGGCGACCGGGTCGACCGCGGCGACGGCGGCGACCTCATCGACCAGCTCGTCACCCTGGCCGCGGACAAGCCGTGGCCCTACGAGCGCGGCGACGCCGCCCCCGGAAACGACGACGAAGGGGGTGCGGCGTGAGCGTCACCGGCAACCCCCTTTACGACTCCAACCCGGGCACGGTCCACCACGACCGGGTGCAGGGCCCGGTGCGCGTGCAAATCGTCAGCGGGCCTTTCGGGCCCTGCGTCTACCTCGGGCTCCCCCTCGACCATCCCCTCGCGGGGACCGACTACACGGACCTTGGCCTATCGGTCCACGGCGGGCTGACGTACGGGCGGGCCGGCGAGGGCGGCGAGTCTCGGCCGGCGGACCGCTGGTGGTGGGGGTGGGACTACGCCCACCTCGGCGACCTCACCATCGGCGAGGGCCTCCACCACCCCGGCCGCGAGCGTTACCTGCGCGAGCTAATCGACCATTCCGCGCACGCCGCGGCTCAACTCATTGTTTTGATCGGCGAAGCCGAAGGGGGTGCGGCGTGACGGCACCCGACGACCACATCCTGCGCTGTCGGCATTGCGGCCACGAGTGGGCCGCCCCGATCACGCTCCCGTGCGCGGCGGGGGTCTACCTCGACCAGCTCCGTCGCGCGGGCGAGTGCGCGGCCTGCGGCTCGCTCGACGCGATCCTTTTGCTGGGCTCGGCCCGCGATGAGGCGGCCCGTCGCCTCGCCGGCGGCGTGGAGGAGCCGGCGTGAACACTTCGACCCCCACCCGCCGCTATGCGGAGCGTACGAAGGTCACTGAGCAGTCGAGCCGTGCGCACATCGAGGCGGAGCTGGCGCGGCACCAGTGCGAGCGTGTCGCGGTCATGACCGAGGCGACGGGCGTCTGCTTCGCCTGGACGAAGGGGACGCGGTCCTACCGCATGGGGATCATGCTCCCCGTCGGCGACGCCCAGGAGCGTCGCCGGCGGCTCCGCACGCTGCACCTGTACCTCAAGGCCCGGCTCAACGCGGTCGAGGACGGCGTCGTCGCGTTCGAGGACGAGTTCCTGCGCGAAGTCGTCTTGATCGACGGCCGCACGATGGGCGAGCACGCCCGCGAGCAGTTCGCCGCGATCGAGGCGGCTGGTCAGATGCCGACGCGTCTCATGCTGCCCGGCGCGGGGGGTGGGGCATGAGCCCGCGACTCCTCCCGCTCTGCTCACACTTCTGCATACGGGGCAACGCCGACACGGTGGCGGCGGATCTTCACGGCGTTGGGGCTGGCCTTGAGCCGCCGCGCGAGAGCCGCGTCGGGCATCGTCCCGAGCAGGGCATCCCGCTCGGCGGTCCACACCAGTTCCCGTCGGCACGGGGGGATGTTCAGGGCCATGCGTTTTCGGCGGACGGTTTCGGTGGAGACGCCGAGCTCTTCGGCAAGCCGACGGTCCGGGACCTCGCCGAGCCGGCGGACCACCCTGGCGGGGAAGCGGGTCGCGGGCATCACGCGGTCTCCCGCTGGAGCGTTGCGCGGGTCCGCAGCCTATCGGCGATCGCCTCGAGCTCGTCGGCCAGGGCGGCGTCAGTCCGCTCCTGCTCGGCCCGATATCGGTCGAGCAGCTCGTTCACCAGCCGCCAACGGCGCGGGTGGGCGTCGAACCATTCCAGCAGGTCCTCGCGGATGCGGATCGGCCGCGGCTCATACCGCGGCCCGGGCACCCGGTCGGGGTCCGGCGAGTCGGGGTCGGCTCTGGCGGCGGCGTCGACCTCGTCATCCGGGATCGCCATGATCCGCTCGATCTCCTCGGGCGAGGTCGGCGGAATGTCGCGGGCTTGGATGCCCCGTACTTCAGCGGTGGTGTCGGTTGGCATAGCTTCGTCTTTCTTGGGGGGTGGCTTTGCGGGCGCTGATGATGCGGGTCCCAAGCGGCCTCTCCGTCCACACCACGACGAGCACGAGGTTCGGATCGCTCGGCAGCGGGCCGGTCGTGATCCAGCGGTCCTCGTCCTCGCTGCTGTGAGCGTCGTCGAAGTCTTCATCGTGGTGCAGGTCACCTTCGGGATCGGCAAGCATTTCGCGGGCGGGGCCGAAGTCCATCTGATGCTTCCGCCTGTTCTCGCCTTCCTTCACGGGGTCGGGCAGGTCGAAGCGGGTGTGCCGGCTGGCCATGATTCATTCCTCTACACCATTATAGGTTTCAATCCACACCATGCAAGCGAGAACTTCTGCGATCGGTGGACTGTTTCCGGCTTGCACACCTGGAAGGGTGTGGCATCTTTGCGTTCCGAAAAAGCGGGCCGACTTCGACGCGCTGCAGCGTCGTGGCCGGCCCTGACCGTCGTCCCGGGACTGGACCCCGGGGCCGCGGCTGGCGCGATCGTATCGCGTCGGCCCGGCTCATTGAGCCGGCGGGCGCAGCGTGCGCCCGCCGGCCGGTCCCGTCTCGGCTCGGGCTCGGCGTCTCGCCGGGCGGAGGGCGCTAGCGCGTCATCCGGGCCGGCAACCCCTTGGGCACGGAGGCCGGAAAGTTGATCGACGTGCCCGCCTACATCCCCCGTCACCTCTTCTCCCCCGTGCAGCGCCCGCCCGCGACGGTGGGCGACTTCATCGACGCCTACCTGGTCGGCTACGGCGACTGGCACGGGGCCGAGGCGGAGTACCCCAGCCGCGCCGACACCAACCGCACCACCGAGGCGAGCAACATGGCCTACGCCCTGGCGGACCTGCGGCGGACGGTGGGCGTCGAGCCCGACGGCTCGCCGCGGTGCGTGGCCAACCTCGGGCCCGACGAGCTGCGGCCCGGGGACCTGCGGGCGATGCAGTCGGCGATGATCGCGGCCAACCTCGCCCGCTCGACCATCAACGCCCGCAAGAACCGGGTGCTCCGCTGGGTCAGGTGGCTGGTCGAGTACGAGCACGCCGACGCGGCGTTGATCGCGCGGCTGGAGGTGGTCAAGGGGGTGAAGGCGTCGCGGCCGGGGGTGCGGGAGACGGCCGAGGTGGTGGACGTGCCCGACGCGGTGGTGCAGGCGACGCTCAAGGCGACGCGGGACTACGAGCTGCGTCGGGCGGTGCGGGTGCAGTACCTCGCGGGGATGCGGCCGGGCGAGCTGCTGGCGATGCAGGTGCGGTACCTGCACCCCACGCCGACGGGCGCGTGGGCGTTCAAGCCGGCGTGGACGAAGACCCAGATCAAGCTCGGCTTCATCCGCGAGATCCCGATCGGGCCGCGGGCGCAGGAGGAGCTGCGGAACCAGGCGTCGACGATGGGCGAGCAGCACGGCCTGTGGGGTTCGACGGTGCCGAAGCTCGGCGACGCGTCGGACCACCGGCCGCTGTGGCGGTGGAAGACGGTCAACGGCTACCGGGCGGCGGTGAAGCGGGCGATCAAGAAGGCCCGCTGCTCCGACTGGCACCCCAACCAGCTCCGCCACGCGACGCTGACCAAGGCGATGAACCAGGCCGGCGAGGAGACGGCGGCGAGCATCGGCGGGCACCTGGACCCGAAGACGACGCGGACGCACTACTTCCACGGCCACGCCGAGAAAGCGCGGCAGTGGGCGGAGGAGCACGGGTGACCGACGCGCAGACCTACCAGCTCACCGAGCTCCTCGAGCAGCTCGCCGCGGCGACCGAGTCGGCCCGCCTCGCCGGCGACGGCCGGGCGGAGCTCGAGGAGCTGCGGTGCGCTGGTGGGCGAGGCCCACCGCCTGGCCGAAGCCGTGCTCGAGCAAGCCCGCGATCAGGGGGTGACCGTGCCGCGAGAGTGACACTTAGCTGGTCTAGCTAAGTGTCGGATCCCCGAGAACCACCCGCGGGGCCCGGCGGTCAGAGTTTGCCGCTCGGCCGGGCCCCGCTCCACAGGAGACTTTTGATGAACGACTCGAACCATCCTATCGGCACCCCGCCCGTTAGCCCGCCGGCCCGCGCCTCGGAGGTGGCCTCGGCCCGCACCCTGCTGGCCGCGGGCTACTACGAGCGGGACGAGCCGCTGGACCTGGCCGTGGGCCGGCTGGCGGTCGAGCTGGCGGTGCACGTGCGTCCGGCGCGGGCGTGGCACCCCGGCGACGCGGCGGAGCTGCACGCCCCCAGCGGCGTGTACGCGGTGGTCGTGCTCGACCGCCTGCCGGACGTGCCGTACAACTGCCCGGCGGTGCTGGTCCGCGTGGAGCGGGCCCTGGGCGAGCCGGACCCGGTGACGGCGCTGGCCGTCGGGAGCGTGGGTACGTGGCCGGCGTCGATGCTGCGGGGGCCGGCGTCGGCGTGAGCTACGCGGCCTGGCGGTTTTGCTCGAGCACGGCGAGCACCCGCCGCGTCGCGTCGTTCAGCAGGCCGGCCACCTCCGCCTCGTCGGCCCCGTCGTCGAAGACGGCCGCCACCTCGTCGCAGGTGAGCCCCTCGGCGTAGTGGAGCACCAGCACGGTGCGCTGCCGCCACGGCAGGCGTCGGATGGTCTGTCGGATCAGGTCCCTCTCGGTCACGTCGGCCTCCTTGCCGCGGGGGCGGCGTATCGATGTTCGATACGTCGATACATTGCGCTTCGGCCGTCCGGGGCCGGGGGTGGCACTATACGCCCGCCCCGCGGCGTTGCCGGTCGGCCGCGGCGAGGACGTGGCGGGCGAGGCGGCGGAGCCGGCGGTTACGCTCCTGCAATCCGCGGCGGCTGGTCCACAGGCGGGCGACGGTCCGCTCCAGCCGCGCGGTGCGTTCGGCCGCCGGGCGGCGGATCAACGGCGGCCGGGTCTCGGCGAGCAGGCTGAGCAAGCGCATGCCGACTCTATCGGCCGATCTCTACACAAGTACGGACACGGCCTCAACCACGCCCACGCCGGGCGGGCCGACCTGTTGCTTCCAGCCGTAGATCCAGTCGCCGCTGTTGGAGAATCCGTCGACGACCCCGGTCACCTGGGCGAAGTTTAGAAGGAAGTCGGGGTCGTACGAGTTGCCTCCCCCGTAGATGCGGCCGAGCTCGTCGTGCACGGGTCGTGCATCTTCCCCTTGGTCGCTCCCGAGGTAGACGAGGCCCGGCCGGTAGTCCGGCGTGGTGAACTTGACGAACTCCACCTTGAGGTCGTGGGACGTTGGATAGAGATAGCTGCCGTGGAGGTGCCACGACGCTACCTGGCGGCCGCCGAGCTCGGTCCCGCGCGTCCAGCGGAACTTGGTCGTCTGCTGGGGGTTGGCGATGAAGGCCATCTCGTCGTCGTCGGTGGCCGGGTTGATGCGGAAGATGCGCTGCTCCGGGGTCGAGCTCCCCCCGGTGTGAAACCTTTTGCTGGGGCAGATCAGGTCGAGCGTGTCGATCACGCCCCCGAAGCCGAGCCCTCCCGCTCTGACGAGCGTACTCCGCGGAACTTGCGCTGTGTAGTCCACAAACGGGTAGCTGACGTGCGGGATCAGATAGCGTTTTTTGAGCGTGCTGTCAGGAAAATAGACCTCGACGGCCGCGTCGGATTGGTACGGCAGCCCGTTGCTTGTGACCCCGTGGAAGCCTCCGCTTCGCGTCGTGACGACGAACCCGTTGCACCAGTCGACCGATCGGCAGAGGACCTTCGCTTCCGCGGGGTCGGCGATGCTTTCGCCCGCTGCGTTGTAGCCGAGGTTGCTTAGCCAGAACCGGTTAGTCTCCCGGTCGACCGCGAAAGTGCCTTCGCTGGAGTTGTTGAAACGGCCGGGCTCAATTATCCACTGGAGGGTTCCGTCGTCTTTATTAAGTTTGGCGACTCTGGAGTCTATGTCGGGGTCGTAGCCCTCCCCCGGCGGCCGCGTGGTGAAGGCGACGAGAAGGTTTTGCTCTCCGTCTAGGGCGAGCTTCGGGACGCTGGCGGGCGTCCCGAAGACGTCCTGCATCCGCACCTCCCACAGGATCGCCCCGTCGTCGCGGGACATGGCGGTCAGCCAGCAATCCGGCCACCCTCCCTCGGCGGTACCCTGGCGTTCGTCGGCTTTGCGCCAGGCGGCGACGACGATGTTGACGGGCGGGATCCCGCTCGTCGCTCCCAGGCGGCTCCCGATGGTTCCGCCGAGCTTGCTCCCGACGGCGGCTCCCAGGCGGCTCATCGCTTGGCGCTCCCGACGTTGCCGGTTACGTCGGCCCAGTGGCGGGCGTCGATGTTGAGGTCGATCCACTCTTTTTTGTCGGAGCTGTTGATCCCGTTGTCACCGGCCCGAGCAATTACGATCCGGTCGCCAACGTTGTACGCCCAAGGGCGGACCTCCCAAGTCTCTTCACCCTCGTCGGCGTCCAAGGCGCGGACGCTGACGGTGTTCGGATCGACCGAAGTTAAATATTCGACATTGGGGTAGTTGTAAGAATTGTGCCGCAGCTTGTAGGGCTTCGCTACCGTAATCGGTTCGCTGTTCCCGCCAATTCCTTGGTGGTTGATTTTTGCCATTAAATGATCGTTGGCGACCTCGGTGACGGTCGCGAAGATCGTGTTCGGCGGGTCATTGAGCCTGACGAGTGCCCAGCGTCGGCTGTTTCCGGGTTCGAGCCACAGCACTCTGGCGGAGCCGTTGGCGTTGAGGTTAAGCCCCAAGATGTTGTGCGCAGACGCGTAGAGCGGCGTTGTCTCGGCGTCCACGTTGGGGGGTCCGACTATCTTACAAACACAGATCCCATCGACGCGGCCCCGGCCGATGGCTCCGCTCGCGATCGGCTCCTCGAGGATGATGAATCTGTTTTCGTGGACTCCTTTTAGGGGGGTAACGCCTTTTAGGATCAGCCGGTGTTGGAACTCCTCCAGGTTGTCCGCCGGCTCAATCACCGGCCCGGCGATCCCCAGGACGAAAAAGCGCTGCATCGCTTGGCCGCTGTCGTTGCGGACGAGCACGGTTCCGTCGTAGGCGGCTGGCTGAGGCGGGCGGCTGGTGCCGAGGCGTCCCTCGTAGAACGCCTTGGCCATGTCAATCATGGCGTTGTAGTCGGCCGCGGGGATGGCGGCCTGGCCGGGTCTGACGTAGTCGAGCTTCATGGGCGAGCGGTTCGGCTTGCGGGGCGGCTTGCGGGGCGGCTTCCGGGGGTCAGGTCCCGATGCCCAGGGCGGCGAAGTTGCCCTCGCGGTAGACCTGGTCGACGTAGACGGCGATCGGCTTCTGGACGAGCAGCTTGGCGGCGGTGTCCTCCGCGGTCTGGTAGCGGGCCCAGAGGTACTCCCAGCCCTTCTTGGCGATGCCGGTGATATCGCCGACGGCGAGCCCGGTGACGTTGGGCGAGCCGGCGAAGGCGTAGTCGATGCTCCAGGTGTCGGACCCGGGCCCGTCGGTGAGCGAGCCGGCGGCCCCGAGGAAGAGGCACTCGCCGGCGGCGAGGCCCTTGAACGGGGCGTCGTTCACGCGGCCGGTGAGGGTGACGAGCACGCCCTTGTAGTAGTTGTTGACCAGGTCGGCGTCCAGCTCGTGCGTCTCGCTGAAGGTGTAGATCGGCACGGTGATGTCGGTGCCCTCGACGCTGGTGGCGGTGGCGTTGATCGCTCCGCCCGAGTTGGGTGCGTTGTTCGGATACCTCGTGCTTCCCAGGGCCTGGGTGACGCGCTGCGTCCCGCCTCGGGTTTCAAAGCGGAAGGTGAACTCTCCGCCAGCGCTGCTTGTCTTCTCGGCGTAGCGGGCGTTGCCGATCCAGATGTGGTCGAGGCCGCGGATGGCCTCGACCTCGCACGCCTTCTCGTCGCGCGGCAAGCCGTTGTAGTTGGGCGGGGCCTCGGCGAGCAGGGCCGCGCGTGCCTCGGTGTCGGTGAGCGCGTCGAAGACGGTGTAGGTGATCTCCGCTTCGTTGCCGCTGAGCCGGCGGCCGAATTGTTGCTGGGCGGTGGGCATGGGTCGGCTAGACTGCGGTCATGGAATGGGTCTTTATCCTGGCCGCGGTGGTGGCGGTGACGATGTTCATCGTGGCGGCCGTGGCGTTCTGCGGGGGCCTGCTCTACGTGCTCATCGGCGGGACGGCGGATGTTCTGAGGGGCCCCGCGTCAACTGACGGGGCTGACCGGTAGCCTGCCGGCGATGCGGTGGAGGGTCTTGGCCGATTCCTCGGTGGCGCGGGCGGTGCGTTCGGCTTCGCTGTCCTTGCGGTTGAAGAGTCGGTCGAAGGCGGCGGGGTTGAAGCCGCCGACTGTCTTGTCGGCGGCGGCGGTGGCCTTGGCGGTCCCGCCGGTGACGGTGGCGGAGAGGCGCGAGAGCAGATCCTCGAAGTCGCTGCGGATCGCGTCGGCCGGGTCGGCCGGGTCGGTGTCTTCGCCCCGCTCGCCGCCGCCGGCGTTGATGCGCGTGACCTCGGCCTTGAACTCGGCGACGGCCCGGGCGGTCTCCTCCTCGCCCTTGGTCTGGGCCTCGACGACGAGCTGGGCGAACGCGGCGACGAGTTGCTGTTCCTGGCTGGCGAGGTTCCGCTCGGCGGCGGTGTGGTCCGCGGCGATCTTGTCGCGGTCCCTGGCGTTGGCGGCCTCGGCTTCCTGCGTGGCGGACCGCTGCCGGGTGGCCGAGGCGTTGATGTCGGCGGCGAAGGACTCCTCGGCCTGGCGGTCGGCGGCGTCGCGGTCGAAGTCGCCGTCGGCGGCGGCCCGAGCCGCGTTGCTGGCGCGCTCGGCCCCGTACTGGATCAGCCGGAAGGACTCGTTTCCGCGGCTTTCCATGTCCGCCCAGAACATGGCGAACCACTGCTTGAGCGACGCGAAGGCGAAGCGGATCCCGGCGACGGCGTCGACGGCCGCGCCGGCGACGTCGAAGAACACCTGCGTGGCGGCGCTGGCAAGGTTGAAGCGGAAGGTGTTGAACGCCTCCTCGACGCGGGCGAGGCCGGTCCGCCACGCGGCGGTGAGGCCCGCGACGCCGATCTTGGCCGCCCCGGCCAGGTCCCCCGCTTTGAGCCGCTCGGCGATGGCGCTGATCGCCTCGCCCGCGATGCGGCGTAAGTCTTGCCAGCCCTGCAGCAGCGGCGCGAACGTGCCCGCGGCCCCGAGGATGGCGAGGCCGAGCCCGGCGACGGCTGCCGCGGCGATGACGGCGGGCGAGCTGATGAGCCCGAGCGCGGCGGAGAACAGCCCGGCCGCGGCGGCGGCCGTCTTGAACAGCAGCGAGGCGGTGCCTGCGACGAGTTGCACGGCGAGGAACCCGACGGCCGTGGCCTTGAGCGCGAGGCCGACGGCGATCATGGCGACGCCGAAGCCGGCGACGGCGAGCGCGCCCAGTGCGGCGGCTTTGACGATCTCGCGGTTGCGGTCGATCCACTCGCCGGCCTTCTGTCCCGCCGCGGCGACACGGGCCGCGGCGTCGGTGAGCGTGGGCAGCAGCGTCTTCCCGACGGCGGTGGCGACGTTGATGGCGACGGCGCGGAGGCGCTTCATGACGTTGGCGTAGCCGTCGGCCGTGCGGGCCGCGTCGCCGACGGCCCCGGTCTTCGCCAGCTCACGCTGGATGATGGCGAGGCGGGCGAGGGCCTTTTGCTGCTCGGTGAGGCGGGCGGGGTCCCAGCCCCGCTGCATCGCTTCCTGGGCGACCGCGGCCTCCTTGGTGTTGATGCCGTACTTGGCCAGGACCTCGGAGCTGCCCGACATCGCCGCGAGCAGCCGGTCGAAGGCGTCCTGGTCCGAGAGGTTGTTGAAGCTGGCGAAGTCGAGGCCGAGGCGGGTGAGGGACTCGCTGACCTCGCGGGCCTCGGCGGGGTCGAACCCCAACCCGAGGCTGAAACCCTGGAACGCCGAGAGGTTGTCCTTCAGCTCGATCGCGGCGCGGCCGACCTCCGACGCGATCTGGTCGGCGAAGCGGCCGGCGGCGTCGGCCTGGCTGCCGAAGACCTGGTTGAAGCGGTTGGTCGATTCCTCCGCTCGGCTGGCGTAGCGGGCGAGCGTCCCCACGCCCGCGAGGATCGGCGCGGCGATAGTCGTGCCCTTGGCGATGAGCGCGTTGCTCGCCTGGTTGATCTTGGTGCCGATCTCGACCACGGCGCGGCTGCGTGCGGCAAAGCCGGACAGGCGGGCCTGGGCCTGCTTGAGGCCCCGCTGCATCGCGTCGTCGTCGACGAAGAGGCGGACGAACGCCTTGCCCGCCTTGATCGCTCCGCTGGTGGCCATGCTACTTCACTCCTTTGGCCCCGATCGACGCGGCGAGGTCGCGGATGCTCATGTGTCGGATCGGCACGCCGCGGGGCTTGGGTTTGGCGAACGGGTCAAAGTCGGCGGCCTCGAACGCTTTGCGCTTCGGGTCGCGGTGGCAGTTGGCGAGCACGGCCATGAAGCTGCTGGCGACGCCCCAGGTGTCGCGTCGTCGGCCGATGACCATCCACACCAGCTCGCGGAGCGTGAAGGGCGCGGGGTCGGTGCCGAGGATCCCCGCGAGGCGGTGGATCAGCTCCCAGATGTCAGGGCGGTCGGGTGCTCCTCGACCGCCCGCATCGCCGCCTTGGCCGCCTCGGCCTCGCCCTCTTTGAGCTTCGCGATCGCCCGCTTCAGCACCGGTCGCTGCGCGGGCCGGGAAAAATCCGCGATGGCCTCCAGCAGCGCGTCGGTGGCGGCGACGATGGCGTCGCCGTCGAGCCGCTCGGCGAAGCGTTCCTCGTCGAGGCCCTGCGCCTCGGCCTGGGCCTGCAGCAGCAGCCACAGCACCCCGGCGAGGGCCATCGGGTCGTAGACGAGCTTGTGGAGCGTCGCCTCGTCGTCGAGGCGTAGGAGGTCGACGGCGAGCTCGCGCTTCACGCGGGCGATCGCCCCGACGGTCAGGGCGATGCTCCACGGGGCGCGGGTGGTGTCCTGGAACTGGGGCATGGGGTTTCCTGTTCGTCTGCGGGTCTATCGAAAGCCCCGGCCGGCGAGGGATCGCCGGTCGGGACGTGGCGGGTGGTCGGGGGTCAGACGCCGATGGTGACGAACTGCGGCGCGGCCGCGGCGTAGGTCGGCTTGATCGAGACGTCGACCGTCACGGCCGACTCGTTCTCCTCGGTGATGTCGAAGCCGAAGATGCCGCAGGTGACCTTGAGGTACTCGGTCCCCGCCTCGGTGATCTCACCGTCGGCGAAGGCAAACTGGATCGGGGCCTTGGCGAAGAACGCCGTCTTCACCGCGGCGAAGTTGTCGTTGGTCGGGTCGCTGATCATCTGGAAGGTGAACTCGGCCTCGCTCAACGTCGGGGCGAGGGCCTTCCAGCCCGCGTTGGCCCGGGTCGTGACGTCGGCCTCGCCGGTCTTGAGCGACTGCTTGACGTCCTTGACCTCGGGGATCTCGACCCAGGTGGGGGCGGCGTCGGTGCCGCTGTTGCGGTAGAGCTTGCGTTCGAAGCCGAGCTGGAACTTCTTCTCATCGGGCATGGGGTTTCTCCTTCGGGGCGGGGGTGGCGTGTCCCGGACATTCCGGGGCGGTGGGTAAGGGGGTGGCGCTTCCGGGCGTCAGCGGAGTGCGTGCTGCCAGAACTCGGCGCGTCGGGCGGCGGCCGACTCGTGGGCCGGGGCCATGTACGGGCGGGGCCGGTAGCGGACGGTCCGCTTGCGGGCCTTGGGGTCGGTGATCAGCCGTTCGTCTCCGGCCTTGCCCCTGACGAGGCGGAGGCGGCGCTGGGCGGTGCCCCCTTCTTCAAGCAGGCGCGGCGCGTCGCCGCTTGCGCCGTTGAGCTTGACCGGCCCGACGACGACGGAGCGGCTCCCGGGGTCGAAGCTGAAGTAGATCTGCTTGAGCAGGCCGGTCCGGCTCCGCGGCGGCGAGCCGGGCGACGACGGCGACTTCCGGCGGCGGATGCTCCGCCGGGCCACGAGGCGGACGTGGGCCCCGGCGCGGCTGAGGAACCGCCGCTCGGCTTTACCGAGCGCGGCGATCACCGCGTCGCGGTCGAAGAACGAACGCTTGGCCGATCCGCGGCTGGTGGGTAGTCCGGCCATCAGTCGTGCACCCGGTAGACGACGGTGAGGATCGAGGTGAACACGTGCTGCTCGGCCAGCGCGTCGGCGAGGAACACCGGGTCTCGCTCGGAGCGGATCCACACCGCCGCGCCGTCGGCGAGCCGCGTCCGGTTGACGCGGTCCTGCAGCTTGGCAACCAGGGTCATCAACGCGGCGATCTGCTCCTCGTCGTCGGGGTCGCACCGCCGCATCACGGCGAGGTCGATCGCGCACTCGAGGGCGTCGCGCTGGCGGTCGGCGATCTCGCGGATCGCGGCCCGCGGCGTGACCGACACCTTGAGCTCCGCCAGCTCGCGCAGCTCGAAGCTGGGCAGGTACCGCACCCGCGCGTCGACGGCGAGGGGGTACGTCCCGCCGTTGAGGTGTTCGGCCACGGCCGCCGCGAGTCGGTGGAGGGTGTCGCCGTCGCTCACTTGGCCTCCCGGCTGTCGACGAGCTTGGTGTGGACGCGGAGCTGGCTCCGCGAGGGGTCGCGGTAGATCCACGCGGCGGCCTGGCCGCCGGGTCCGAGCACCATGAACTCGTGGGTCGTCTCGCCGATGGTCTCCTCGATGAGGTCGCCGTCCTCGGGCTCGATGACGACGCCGTCGATGGTGAGGTCGTCGGCTAGCAGCAGGTAGTCGCGGACGTGGGCCTGGGTGATGAGGCCGTCGCGGTCCTGGCTCTCGAAGGTCGAGCGGGCGGGCACCGCCGGCGGGTCGGCGTCCGTGTAGGTGTCGCCGCGGCGGTACCGCACCCGCACCCCCGCCACGCGGGCGACGGCTTGATGGGCGGCGGCGGCGGCTTGCTGGATCGGGTTCATTACGCGCGTAATCGGGGGCGGCGGGGTCGGTCTGGTGCCGGCAAAGCGGGCCCGGCCTTCACGGCCGGACCCGCCGGTTCACGGTCGGGTTCAGGCGGCGGCGAGGATCGCCTCGGTCGAGGTGATCGCGTCGGTCACGATGATGCGGCCGACGCCGGGCACCTCGGTCGGGATGGGGGCGGGCATGCCGACGGGGTTGGTCGCGGTGCGGCCCTTGCGCAGCTGGTTGAGGCTGCGGCGGTTCATCACGATCAGGTTCGGGGCCTTGCCGACGGGGAAGCGTTCGGCGGCGTCGAAGATGAGGTCGTCGGTGAGGCCCTTGTCCGAGTCGGCGGTGAGGTTGGCGATCCGCAGCACGTCGTACTTGCTGCCGATCTGCAGGCCCATCCAGGCGTAGACGGGGGTGCGGTAGGTGTCGAGCAGCCCGCCGTTGGCGTCCCTGAGCGTCGACTCGTAGCTGTCCTTGATCTCCAGCTCGCCCTTCGCCACGGCGGCGCAGCCCTCGTCCTGCGAGCTGTGGATGAGGTAGACGCTCGAGCCGGTGTCGGCGGTGGTGCCGCCGGCGTCGACGAGCATGGTGTTGTCGAGGTCGTTGAGCACGTCGGCCAGGCCGGCGAAGCCGTCGTCGTAGGCGGCGGTGCCGTTGATGATCTGCCGCTCGGCCCCGAAGAGCGCGGCGCGGAGGTGGCGGCCGGCCTCGCGCTCGATGTACATGTCCGGGCCGTCCTTGTAGGCGTCGGCCAGGGCGCGGTCCACGTCGAAGCCCGCGTCGATGATCTTGAGGCTGACGGTGACGAGGCGGTCGGTGGACTTCTTGTTCTCCAGGCCCTGGTTCGGGCTGCGGAAGCCGACCACGGGGGCGGAGTCCTCGACGAGGTACTTGTGCTCGGTCCCGTTGCTCGACTCGACGGCCGCGAGGGCCCCCATGAGCTCGGCGCGGTTGAACACGTCGGAGAGGTTGGTGTCGGCCAGGTTCTGGTCGTTCACCTTGATGAGGTCGTTAAGGGTCAGGTACTCGGAGGCCATGGGGTTCTTTCTCGCGTGGGGGGACGGGTGGCGGTGGGTTCAGGCGGGGGTACGTCGTGCGGCGGGGTTAGCGGCCGCGGATGTTGAAGAGCTTCTTGGTCTTGTTGTCGTTGGTCTCGCCCTGGAAGCCGACGGGCTTGCCGGCGGGCGGCGTCGCGCCCCCGGCCTCGGCCTGGGCGCGGTACTGGGTGAGTTGGTCGTTCTGCCACTTGATGTGGCTGGCGGCCGCGGCGGCGAACTTGATGCCCTTGGCGAAATACACCGCCCCGCGCTCCTCGCCGAAGGCGGCGAAGTACTCGGTCGCGGGCTTGTCGGCACCCTCGGCTTCCCCGGCGACCGGCTCGGCCGCGGGCGGGGCCGCCGGCGGGTCGGCCGCGGGCGGCTGGCTCTGCTTCTGCGGCTCGCCGGCGGGCGGGGCCTGGTCGTTCGGTGTAGCGGGGGTGGTCGGGGTCTTCGGGTCGGCGGGCTTGTCGTCGGGCATGGTGGCTCCAAAACGGGTGACGGGGACGGCGCGCCGATCGTCGGCGGCCTGGCGGGAGAAACGCGAGGAGGTGTACCCGTCGGCCCCGGTCGGGCAGACGGCGACGCTGTGCAGCTTCCAGCGGCGGACGATCATGAGCGGGCCCTCCACGTCCTCGCCGTTGAGCGGGGTGCTGGTGCCCTCGGGCAGGTAGTCGATGGCCACCGGCGACCAGGTGATGCTCGCCTCGAACGGGATGCCGGCCTTGCCCTGGTCGATGACCCGCTCAGCGCGGTCGCCCTCGCGGATCGGCGTGATGCTGCCGCTCACCATGAGCTTGCTGCCCTCGGCCTTCACGGCGTCCAGGAAGCCGATCACCTCGTCGTCCTGGTGGCACCAGTCCAGCACGAGGCGGTCCTTGTGCTCGATGCCGGCGAAGTCGTGGACGATCGGCGCGTCGGCCCACCACACCTCGACCGGGTCGTTGGTCCGGGCGACGAGCTCGATGGGCACGGCCGACTTGTCCGGGGCGACGCGGTCGCCCAGGGCGAACTTCGTGGCGGCGAGCCGCATCGAGCTCGGGGCGCTGATCCACTGGGGCGGGCTGGCGGTGGGCATTACTTGTCCTCCTCGGGGGCTTCGACGAGTGCGGTGGCCATCGCCGCGAGCTGGGCGGAGTTGGCGGTGTCCAGGCCCTTGCGGTTGAGGTAGTCGGCCTCCTCGCCGAGCTGGTCGGCGATCGCGCGGAAGTCGAGCCCCGACTCGCGGCATATCTGCTGGCGGCTCTTGATCCCCGCGGCGATCGCGGCGGCGTGCGAGCGCACTTCCTTGAGCGGGTCGATCCAGCCGCGGCCGATCGCGACCCACTCCCAGCGGAGCCGCTTGACCTCGCGGGGCAGCTTCAGCTCCCGCTTCTTGAGGGCGAGGTCAAGGCGGCGGCGGGTCATCTCGTCCCGCAGCTCGCGGACCTCGGCCTTGCGGGGCTTGCTGCTCTGCTCCCACATGAGCAGGGCCTGGCGGGCCCCGGCGTAGTTGGTGTGGCTCGAGTCGTAGAGGCAGAAGTCCAGGTCCAACGCCTTGAGGCTCATCATGAGCATCGAGTTGAGGTACTCGCGGAACGCCGGGCCCGGCTGGTCGGCGACCATGAAGTCGGTGTCTTCGTCGTACTCGAGGTGGAAGACCTGCGGGCCTTTGCCGAGCTTGATCGGGCTGGGGTTTTCGGGCGGCTCCCAGCCCTCGCCGTGCTTGAGCTTCACGCCGAAGTACGTCGCCATCTTGGCCTTGGCCAGGGCGTACTCGGCCGACTCGGCCACGTCCTGGAAGCTGTTGAGCGCGGCTAGCAGCGGCGAGACGCCGCGGGCCTGGTCGAAGCGGTCGAAGAAGCCGTGGTGCAGGACCTTGTCCGCGTCGAGCGTGTCCTCGTACCCGCGCTTCTCCCCGGACCGCTTGCAGACGACGAGCCGCGTCGTCTTGCCTTGCTTGTCGTAGATGAGGCCGTTGGCGTGAGTCTCCTTCGACAGGTCCGGCCCCTTGCCGTCCTGCGGCGCGGCGATCCGGTCGGCCTCGATCGCCTGCCAGTGGCCGTCGCCGAGGTCATAGAAAAACACCTCGCCGTCGACGACGCGGCTCATCTCGGCCAGCCAGATCTTGCGGTCCAGCGGGTGCCGGCCCGCCGCGTCGCAGTTGCGGGCCTGCGACCACTCTTCGACGAGCGACTCGACCTCGCGGTTGAGCCCCTCGTCGTCCGTGCGGCACTGGAAGTTGTGCTGCGCCACCTGAGCGCAGTGCGTGCGGATCGCCCAGGCCGCGACGGCGAAGTTGCGGCGGAGCTCGCGGGCGTCGGACCACGCCTGCTTGCGCTGCTTGCCCGACAGGACCGAGTCCTCGGCGACGAGCGTCACCTTGCGGTGCTGGCGCATCGGCGAACGCTTCACGGCGTCGTAGCCGAAGGCGAGCGTCTTGGCGGCGTTGGTGAGGCGGCCCATCACGCGCCCCCCGACATGTCGAAGGCGGAGAAGCGGCTGGCCAATGCGTTGCCGCCCGGGGCGCGAGCGTCGGCCTCGGCCTTGCGGCGACGCCAGTAGCCCAGCTCGTCGATGACGTGCCGGCGGTTCCAGGTCGTGGTCTGCCCGTCGATCGTGACGCTGGTCACCCCGGCGGGGGTGGCGGTCAGCGCGCCCTCGAGGGCCTCGATCATCGTGTCGGGGTCGGCGGGCATCGGCGTGGGCGACGCGGTGGCGTCTCCCCTCTATCCGTCCCTCTCCTCCATCGCATGAGCCCCGCCGAACCGATCCGCAACGTCCGTGGAGTTATAAAACCGCCGGGCCGCCGTTAATTCGGGAGCGGCCCCTGCCATGCCTTCGGATCGAAGGGGTAGTCGATGCGCATGAAGTGCTGCCCGCACCCTGAGCAGCGGCAGCGGCGACGCTCGATCGACGTGAACGCCCGGCCGTTGAGCATTCCGGCATAGGCTTGGTCGGGCAGCTTCCGCAGGACCTCGTGGGCGGTGGCGTTGCACTGCGGGCAGGCCGCGGCCACCGCGGCGGCGGACGGGGCGGGGGTGGTGGTCGAGCCGGCGGGTCGGCCCGGGCGGCGCGGCCGGCGGGGCTCGGCCCGTGCGGGGGCGGGGTTTGGGGCGGTAAGGGTGTCGGGCATGGGGTCTCCTTCGGGTTAGAAGCTGATGTCGAAGCGGCGCTGCTGGCGGGGCTTGGGGGCGGGGGCGGCGTCGGCGGGGGCCTCGATGCCCAGCGTCGACGCGGCGACGGCGCAGCCGACCAGGCAGTCGAGCAGGTCGTTGTCTCGGTTGGGCGTCTGGAACCAGATCTCCAGCTCACGGCCGCGTTTCTCGTCCACCTTCGGGTACTCGGCGGTGAGGTGGTCCGCGAGCATCCGGTGACCGCTGCTGCCCCGATCTGATGCGTGGATGGTCAGCGTAGTGGGGTCGCCTACGGGTGTCCGCAGCCGGCGGTGCACCAGGCTCTTCCACCGGTTCGTGTCGAAGAAGGCGTGCTGCACCGCCCGTTTGTCGGGCCGCTGGATCTGCCAGTGGTGGCCGAGCCGCACCCCCGGCCTCGGCTTGCGGTCGGGCAGCGGCGTGTCGCGGGCGCTCAGACCGTCGCCCTTGCTGGGCATGAGCTGCGCGGCGTAGGCGCTCTGCCGGCAGAACTGGAACACCGAGTCGGTCGAGTCGCCCCACCCCGCGTCGACCAGGCACCGCGAAACCCGCATCTCCGCGCCGTCCTCGCGCTCCCAGGCCCGGCCGAGGATCTCCTCCGCCGCGGCGTCCAGGGCGTGGCGGAGCTGGGCCTCGAACGCTTCCTTCGGCAGCTCCCGCGCGTAGGTCCGCTTCGCGTCGCGCTTCGTGAAGTAGCTCTTCTTCTGGTCGGGCCAGCTCCCGTAGGCGACGACGTGCCCGCCCAGGCCCGCCTGCCACGAGCACACCATCCACCACAGCAGCTTGCTCTGCACGTCGATGAACGCGGTGAGCTGCTCGGCCTCCTGCGGCACCACACCCCGCGGCGTCGCCACCGTCTTGGCCTCGATCGTCTTGGCCTCGGGCTTCTGCGGCGAGCCGGCGGTCGTCACCTCCAGCGGCTGGTTCTGGTACTCGGCCTCGAACGCCGCGGCGTCGGCGAGCTTGAGGTTCATCGCGTGCTGCAGCGCGCTAAGCTCCTCGTCCGGGTCGAACCGCTCGGGCCAGGCGGCCTCCGCCCCCGCGTCCATCGCCTCCCTATTACGCGCGTAATACTCCGTCGCTTCCTCGCCCCGACCCCCGGCGATGAAGCTCGCCCGGCGCTTCGCGGCGTACTCGTCCCAGAGGTCCTGGCGGTCCGGCCAGCGGTAGACCAGCTTCGTCCGCTGGCCCTGCCACTGCGGGTTACGCTGGCGGTCCAGCAGCCGGTCGGCCAGGTCGTCGGAGGCGATGACCGTGCACGGCACGATGATCCCCATGCGCTGGCCGGGCCCGGCGAGGCCGGCGATGCTGCCCTGGATCGTCGCCAGCCGGCTCTGCACCTGCGACACCGACCGGGCCGACTCGTCGGTCTGCGGGTCGTCAACGATCGCCAGCGTCGGCCGCAGCGTCGCCCCGTCGGGCGTCGTGTGTGAGGCCCCGCGGATGTTGCCCTCGATGCCCGCCACCCTGATCACCGATCCCGCCCCGACCGCCCCGGGGATCAGCGGCAGCACGAGCTGGTCGGCGGTCCAGCCGATGTGCGTCCGCCGGCCGTGGTGGAGCTGTCCCCCCGCGCGGCGGGCCTCGCCCTCGAGGGCGCGGATCGGGTGGCACACCTCGGGGTAGTCCGCGGCCAGCAGGTCGTTGGTGCCCAGCCAGGTCTTTAGGTCCGCGAGCATCGACGCGGCGTGGGCGGCGCTGCTACCGATGAGCATCGCGAAGCGGCTCCACCCGTTGAGCTGGGCCCACAGCGTCGCGGCTTTGCACAGCGTCGTCTTGCCGCTGCCCCGCGGCATCGCGATCGCCAGCGTGTCGTCGTGCGTCACCACCCGCTCAATGGCGTCGAGCGCCTTGAGGTGGTCGGGCGACCACGCCAGGTGGAACGCCTCGGCGAAGTAGCTCTCGCAGAACACGCGGAGCGACAGCTCCGCCGCGCGGCGGCGGGCCACGTCGGCCACGGGCGGGATGTCGCCGATGTCCCGGGCCGAGCGGCTCTGCGTCGCCGACCGCTTCGCGGCCCGCTCCTTTTGCGAGGCGTAGGCGGCGGTCACGCTGCTCACGCGGCCTCCCGGCGGAGGCGGTCCGCGGCGATCCGGGCGTGCTCGCGGAGGGGGTAGTCGGCGGCGGCGAGCTTGAGTGGCAGCAGGTGGCTGGCGACGGCTTTGAGTTCGCGCGCTTCGGGCGTCTCACCGGCTGTAGCGTTCACCGCTTCCGCGGTCGCTCGCATGTCGTACAAAGCCAGCAGCTTGCTTAGCTCGCGCATCCCCGCGAGCTGCGTCTTCAGCTCGCCCGCCTGCTTGGCCTTGGCGATCAGCTCCTCGAGGCGAAGCTTGGCGACGGCCAACTCACGCCGGCGGTCCACGTCGGCCGCTGCGACGATCGCTCCCTGCGCCGCTGCTACGGCGGCCTTGGCGTCGGTGGCCTTGAGTTTGAGCCGCTCGGTCGCGACCTGCACCGCCTGGGCCTCGTCGGCCCCCGCGACCAGCACGAGCACGAGCCGGTCGCGGACCGACGGGTCGATCGCGGCCGGCTTAGCCCGCGGCTTCGATCGCTTCTTGGATGTACGCGGTGAAGAAGGCATGGAGGTCCGGGTCCGGGCTGATAGCGGCCTGCTCGACGCTGTTGCATCGGCGGAGGTTGAGCGAGCCGTGACAGGTGAAGCGGCGGCCGTCGGTCATGGCCAGGCACAGCAGCTTGGCGTGGTTGCGGGTGGCGGCGAGGCGATGGCCCCGTTCGCCGAGCTGCCGCTTCAGCTCGGCGAACTCGCCGGGGTTCTTTTCGCGGAACATTTCGCTGACCAGCATCGACACCGCTCCGATCCGGCCGTTGTCGAGATCGTCGGCGAGCTGGTGCGTCTGGTCGCGGTTGAAGCCCAGCGTCGCGACGTGCAGCTCGGCGATCGCGCAGCCCGCGAGCTCGCGGATCGCGGCGACCAGATCCCAGCCGTGCCAACGGCCGTCGAGCAGCAGCATCAATTCCTCGCCCTCGGCCGGCAGCGCCTCGAGCTGCTGGACGCACGCGCGCTGGCGGCCGATCCGACGGGCGACGCGGGTCGGGCTGTCGTAGCGGAGCCGGTGCCCCGCCCCGTCGGCGACGGCCCGACGGTCGTGGCTCTGCGGGTCGTACTCGGGCACATCGAGCCACGCGGGCGGCGTGTTGTTGAGCAGGGTGTCGATGAGGTCAACGTCGATCATGCGAATTTCAGCGCGAAAGAAACACTACCGGGCATGGTGGCTGTTCCCTGTGGGGGTCGGATCGGCGGGGGGCGGGGTAGTACCTTTTTGGCTGCTGCTCCTGCCGGGGCTGCGGCTGCGGGTCGGGCTACAGCACCAGGTCGGGGGCGGTGAAGGTCGGGGCGTCGGGCACGACGAGCTCGGCCTGCGGGCCGTTGAGCGTCCGGTAGACCTCGTAGGTCGCGGCGCGGAGCAGCGTGAGCGTTGCGGCCCCGGCCTCGTCGGTGGTGACGGTGAGGGGTGCGGACTTGTAGACGTTGAGCCCGTGGTCGTCGCTGGCGACGGCGGTGAGGCGGAGGTGCAGCGCGCAACTGGCGGCGGGCTCCCCGCCGCCGTCGAAGATCCGCAGCGTCCCGGCCGACCTCCCCGGCGGGGCGACGGGCGCGGCGAGGGCGTCCAGCTCGAGTGTGGCGGTGACGTCGGTACCGTCGACGGTGACGTCCTGCACCAGGGCGGCGTACCCGGCGGCGGTCACGGCGAGGCGGTAGGTGGCGTCTTCGACCGGCACACTGGCGTAGCCGGCTGCGTCGGTGACGAGCTTGGCGTAGTAGCTCCCCCCCCGGTGGACGTGGACGGGGAGCGAGCCGGCCGGCTCGCCGTCGGCGGTGGCGGCGACGGTGAGCGTGCGCGGGCCGGTCTGGGTCGGCGCAGCGACGTCCCCTTTCGCGGCGGGCTCGTCGGGCAGGCGGGTCGTCCTCTCCGCGACGTCGTCGAGCTTGGCGTCGGCCGACTCGGCGGCGGCTTGAGCTCCGGCCGCGGCGTCGCCGGCGGCGGCGATCGGGGCGAGCAGCGCGCCGACTTCGGCGGATTTGGCCAGCCCGCTCACGTCGGCGCGGCTGGCGGTCCTGCTGGCGGCGTCGGTCGTCACCTCGCCGGCGGCGGTCAACACGAGCCGGCGGTCCGGGTTGGCGAGGATGGCGGCGGCGAGCTGTCGGACGTCATCATCGTTGAGCATGTCGTGTCTCCTGGTCCAGTCCCCGCGGAGCCGGCCGGTCGCAAGGATCATGGCGCTGCGGTCGGCCGATGCACCCGCGACGTTGGACCTCCACCAGTCCCAGGTCTTGAAAGTGAAAGCGAGGTTGTTGGCGCGGGCGGCGTTGGGGATCGAGGCGTCGATCCGGTTGAGCCCCCCGCTGGCCACCGCGAGGTGAGCGGTAGAGAAGCTGCTGTTCCCGGTTTGCAGCAGCACCGTTGCGTTGGGCGTGACCGATCTGATAGACGTCTCGATCAGCTTGAGCACCGGCGTCGAGCTGTTGGCGTAGGCGAGCGGCTCGTGCGTCCCGATGTCGGTCTCGATGATGATTTCGCACCTGTCGAGCACGATCAGGTCGTCGGCGTCGAGCGAGCTGAAGTAGCCCAGCGTGTGACGGCCGGTGGCGATGAAGCAACGCCTCAGGTACATCTTCAGCGATCCAGTCAAGCCGATCAGCGGGGAGTCTGCGGCCCCCTGGCCGGCTCGGTCAAACACGCATCCGTCGCACGCAATTCCGGGCGCGGGCACCGCGGCACGGCCCCATGTTTTTGAGTCCGCAACAACAATCCCCCAACCGGCGAGGCTCTCGGGCTGGCCGACGGCGGCGGACCCGCTGTAAATCCTCCCCCCGCTGTTGGGCAGCGTGAGACCATGGCGCGCGGCCTGTAGATGGCTGCAATCCAGCAGGAGCGTGCGGTCGGCCCGGACCGGCAAGTAGTCGCCGGACGACGTCGTGTGGGAGATCAGCAGCACCGCGTCGTAGCGGCCTTGATTGTTGAACATCGGCTGCCCGTCGTGTCGAGCCGGGGCGTGCATGACCGCGGCGAGGCGGGTGAAGCGGGCGTCTGCTGGCCCCGCAGCACCGTCGCCGGCGATGACGTAGGGGTTGGCGACGCTCCCCACGCCGTCGCTCATGGTCTGACCGACGACGAGCAGGTCCTCCAGCCGGCACCTCTCCCGCGAGGCGGCGGCGAAGCCGAAGCCGTGCCAGCCTACGGCGATGCCTCTCGCTCCACGGATTGTGCTCCGTGCGCAGTTGTTGGCCTTGACGATGTAGCCCGCGTTGGAATTGAAGTCGGGGTAGAGGATCCCAGTGAGGCCTTGACCGTTGAATGAAAAGTCGTTGCAAAAGTTGAGCAGAATTGCGTTGGTGCTGGTGACGCACGGCTCGCACTTCGTGGTGAAGTCGGACAGCGTCGGAGAGCCGGGAGGGTTGACGTAGAGGGTGCCGCCGGTGTGCGACCACTCCCCGTCGGCGGGGCTGGCGGTGGGGGCGGCGGCGGGCTTGAGGAAGCCGTACCACGCGACGGCGTCCTCGGCCTCGCGGCCGAGCTCGGCGAGCCACTGGGCGGGCCGCTCGAGCGTGAGGTTGACGCCGGTTGCGGCACCCTGGACGGTGTCGCGCTTGAAGTCGTAGGCGACGTACCGGGGGGCGACGGGCATCGCCCGGCTGAACACGGCACCGGCGGCGGTCCAGTCGTTGTAGAGGATGCCCCCCCGCAGCCACGTCGCGCCGCTCGGCCCCTGGTTGCAGTCGATGGTCCAGCCGTTGCGGCTGGCGAGGTTGTACCCGCCCCGCCAGGGCTTGGTCTCGGGGGCGTCGAGGTGAAGGTGGTCGCCTGACTGCAACGCGTTGAGTGCGGCTTGCAGGTCGGTTAACGCATCGGCCCACGACGTCCCGTTGTTGGCCCCGGTGGCGACACTGGATGCGTAGAAGGTCGTCATCGTGGGGGGTCAGGCGTCGGCCTCGTCGTCCTGGCCTCGCGGCCGGTCCGCGGCCCGGCGGCGGTTGTACGGCTGGCCGCGCGACTCCAGCCGGTTGAGCCGCTCGGCGTTGTGGCGGCTGCGCTTGTCGGCCTCGACGCTGCGAGCATCGACTGTGTCGATCCGGCCGAAAACCTTGGCGACGTTGTGGCCGAGCCTCCAGATCGCGCCGGCTATCGGCAGCAGCGCCGTGATGAGGCCGACGGTGATCGCGGTCTCGCCATCGATGCGGCCGATCACGCCGGACGCAGCCGATCCACCAGCTCCCGCGTCGCGGGGGTTTGACGGTCCGCCAGGGTCGTCTTGATCGCCTCGGCCTCGGCCGAGCCCGCCCGACTGATCCAGGCCGAGACTCCACCCACGACCTCGGCTAAGGCCCCCTTGATCGTCTTGGCCTTGCGGGCCTGCGAGGCTCCAAACGTCGCTCCAGTCAAAGCCAGGGCCGCCCCCAGCGCCGATGCGATCCAGCCATAAGGGCCAAGCAGCGGGGCCGCCGCCTGCATCCCCGCCCCCGCGGCCTCCAGCTCCCCCGCCCACCCGACGTTTGGGTCGGCGCTGATTTCCGCGAGCCTGCCCTGCCATCGTTCGACGGCGGCGTCGTACCTCGGCTTCTGCTCGAGCGCCGCGTCGAGCTTCGCGCGGGCGTCGCTTATGACCCCGCGGAGCTTCTCGGCCGTTTCCCCGTCGGCGTCGGCGAGGGCAGCCTCGGCGTCGGCGATCATCGTCCGCAGCTCGGGGATCCGCGCGTCAATGGCGTCGGCCGCTTGGCGGTACTTGGCCAGCGTCTGCTCTGCGAGCTGAACGCGGTCGGCGGAGCTGGTCCCGCAGCCGCCGGCCGAGACGATCATCAGCGTCGCCGCGGCCATGATGGCCACGGCTACGCACCACCGGATCAGGCCGCGGCCTTGAGCTGGCATGAGTCCTCCAGGATGTGAACGAGGGTCGGATCAAATCGGACGGTCGCGGCGCGGCCGTTGCTCGTCCAGGGCTGCTCAGGGAGCTTGGCGTTGAGGTCGGTAGCGGCCTCCTCCAGAGCGAGGCGGAGCGGTCCAAACTCTCCGCCGCGGCCGATCGCGTCGAGGTCGGCGGGCTGAGCGACGTCCGAGAGGACGTCGCTGAGCGCCTTACCCATCCGCGTCGGGCCAACCCCGAGCTGGCGGAGGACCGCGAGCAGGATCCCGGCGGTGCAGAGGCTAACCGCGGCGGGCTTGGTCCCTTCCCCCCCCGGCGTGCTCGTTCCCTTGGTGAGCAAACCGCTCACCTCGGCGACGAAGCGGACCGACCGGCTCGATTGCTCGGGCAGGTCGGCTTTGGCAGCGGCGAGGTCTTTGGGTTTAACGGCCCCCGCGAGGGCGACGAGAACGGCGGGGTCGGCGTCGGCGAGGTGCATGACGGCGAAGGCGCGGGTCCCGCGGTAGGGGAAGTGGTGGGTCGGGCCCCGCGCGGGGTGGGTGGGGTAGGGGGCTCGCGACGGTGCCGGGAAGCGTCAGCTTCCCAAGCTGAATGTCGACGGTTCGAGCCCGTTCACCCGCTTCTGCTTGGCCCGGGGGGATCAGAGTTCAGAGGCAGAAAGTGTCAGCCCCGCACGTCGATGCGGTGGCCTTTGTCGGGGTGGCTCGGGCCGGTGGGGCCGGGGCCGATGGATCGGGCGGCGTCGAGCAGCGAGAGGGCGGCCTGGCCCTGCTGTTTCTGGTGGTCCAGCGACTTCTTGGCGATGGCGAACCCGATCTCGGCGGCGAGCTGGCCCTGCTTGACGGCGGTGGCGTCGGCGGCGGTGAAGTTGGTCATACCCTCCTATCGACTGAATGATGGCCCGGATGAAGACGCTTGACCTTATCGGCCATCTTTCACCACGTTTTCCGCCGGTGGGCGTCGGGGTCGGACAACCGGTGCGGGCCTAGCATCCGGTGTCCAGTCGTAACGCCGTCGTCGCCCCCAGCCGAGGAACGTCATGCCCCTGCTCCGCCTAGCTCCGCTTCTCGCCCTGCTGCTCGTCATGGTCCTGCCCGCGTTCGCCCTAGCCGATGAGCGGGACGAGGATCTGGAGGACGACGAAGTCCTGATCCAGCGGCTGCCCGATTCCATGTACGAGATGATCCGCGATCGGTTCCCCGACGCGGACATCCAGCGGGCGACGCTCGAGATCGAGGGGGACGAGGTGGAGTTCGAGGTGCGCCTGGTGTCAAAAGGCACGGCCTATGAGGTCGAGTTCGAAGCGGGCGAGGACAGCATCGACGACGACAACGTGGAGCGCCTGGGCGGCGATGCGGACCGCAACGAAAACGATCTGTACGACGACGACCAGCACCGCTGAGCCGGCTGGCCGACGCCGCGGCGGACGGGACGCGTTATCGTGGGATGCTCCGCGCTAACGCCTTGCCGCCCGCCATGTCGCAGCTCCCCATCCCGCACGATTTCGCCCGGCTGTTTAGCCCCGGCAAGGCCGTCCTCGTCCCGCTCATGCGGCGATTGCTCAGCGACACGCTCACGCCCGTCACCGCCTACCGTCGGCTGGTCCGGCCGGACGCCCGGCTCGCGCCGAGCTTCCTGTTCGAGTCGGTTGTCGACGGCGAGCGGGTGGGGCGGTACAGCTTCCTCGGCGCGAGGCCCGCCGCCGAGGTGATCGCCCGGGGCTACGACGTCGAGCTGCGGGACCACCGCGAGCCATCACGCAGCCGCTCGTTCCGAAGCGACGACCCGCTGCGCGAGATGGGGCGGATCACCGACGGGTTGACGCTTGCGGAGACGGGCGACACGGTGAAGGGGCTGCCGGACTTCACCGGCGGCTGGGTGGGGTACGCGGGGTACGACACGGTGCGGTACCTGGAGGGCGAGAAGCTGAGCAGCCCGCCGCCGGACGACCGCGGGCTGCCGGACCTGCACATGCAGCTCTACTTCGACGTGGCTGCGTTTGACCACGTGCAGAAGACGCTGCTGTTGATCACGCACGCGCGGTGCGACGAGCACCCCGACGCCGGCGCGGCCTACGCCGCGGGTGTCGCGCAGCTCGATGCGCTGGCGGGGCAACTGGCGGCGGAGGGTGACGAGTTGCCGCTGCCGGGCACGCACGTGCCGCTGAAAACCAGTGCCCCGTCGCTGCCGCCGAGCAACCTCGGCGAGGGCGGGTACCAGCGGGCGGTGGAGCGGTGCAAGGCGTATATCGCGGCGGGGGACGCGTTTCAGGTCGTGCCTTCGCAGCGGTTCGAGCTGCGGACGGCGGCGGACCCGTTCGACGTGTACCGGGCGCTGCGGGTGGTGAACCCGTCGCCGTACATGTTCTATCTGCAGGTGGACGGGGCGGTGCTGGTGGGGTCGAGCCCGGAGATCCTGGTGCGGGTGAAGGGGGGCGAGGCGACGAGTCGGCCGCTGGCGGGGACCCGGCGGCGCGGGATGGATGCGGCGGAGGACGCGGCGTTGGAGGCGGAGCTACGGGGTGACCCGAAGGACCGGGCCGAGCACATCATGCTGGTGGATCTGCACCGCAACGACATCGGCCGCATCGCCGCCCCGGGGAGCGTGGAGCTGCACGGCCTGTTGCACGTCGAGCGGTACAGCCACGTGATGCACCTGTCCTCGGAGGTGCGGGGGAAGTTGCGGGAGGGGCTGACCGCGTGGGACGCGCTGCGGGTGAGTTTGCCGGTGGGCACGGTGAGCGGGGCGCCGAAGGTGCGGGCGATGCAGATCATCGACGAGCTCGAGGCGGCGCGGCGTGGGCCGTACGGCGGGGCGGTGGGCTACGCCGACTTTGCGGGAGATATGGACATGTGTATAGCGCTGCGGACCATGGTGGTGTTGCCCGCGAAAGCGGGCGGGGATCGAGGATCGGGGACCGGGGATCAGGAAGCAGAGGAACAGGCCGCGGCGTCATCCGGCTCGCCTGATCCCCGGTCCCCGATCCCCGATCCCTTTTGGACAGTGCACCTGCAGGCGGGCGGGGGAATCGTGGCGGATTCGGACCCCGACGCGGAGCACCGGGAGACGGTGAACAAGGCGGCGGCGCTGGCGCGGGCGGTGGAGTTGGCGGAGATGATGTTTTTGCCATAGCCGCGACGCTACGCGTCGCCGGGCCGGCGACGCGTGGCGTGGCGGCTGTGACGTCAGGCGTCGGGGCTTGAGAGCGCACGCGCCTTCGCCTCGGCGAGGCGGTCCGCGCCTTCCTCGTCGACCTCGGTGGCGAAGCCGTCGAACCAGGCGGTGGCGGCGGCGGGGTCGTTGAGGCCGCGGAAGACGTCGACAGCGAGGTTGAGCGTCGTGCTGAAGAACGGCAGGCCGCGAACGTAGACGAAGTGGTCGTCGGTGATCCGGACCATGCCGTAGTACCGGCGCAGCTCGTCGAGTTGCAGGAGGGCGCGGTCGAAGTAGCCGCGGTCGCGGAGGGCGGAGCCGAGGTAGAGCCGCATCTGCGGGACGGTCGGGGCGGGCGGACCGACCTGGTTCGGGTGGAACTCGAGGGCCTTGAGCAGCGCCGCCTCGCCTTGGTACGGCAGGTCGGCCATCACGGACGAGGTGGCGTAGTTGAACCAGTCGAAGGACGCGGTGCTGCCCGCGGCGAGCTGTTCGTAAAGCTCGGCCGAGCGGGTGAAGTCCTGCGTGTGGAAGGCTGCGACGGCCACGACACGCTTCGCCTCCTCGGCGACGGCCGGGTCGTCGTGGTCCAGCAGCGGCTCGGCGAGCATCATCGCCCGCCGCGGCTCCCGCTGCCCCATCGCCTCCCACGCGGGATTCAGTTCGGCGGGTGGCGGCGGGGCGTCGGGGGTCGGGTCGCTCATCGGTGCATCATGACACATAACGGTCTTGGGGACGTGACGAAGGGTCACGCAAAGGTCGCAAAGGAGCGCGAAGGGCGAATATTGTAGGTTCGTCGGGCAAACGTGCGGTGGTCAAAGCCGCTTGAGCAAAAGGTCACGACGAGATGTTTCAATGTAGATTCCAGAGCCTTCAATCACAGCACAACACTCCTCCGTTGCATCAAGTTCATTTCTGATCCGTCATCTGTTCGGTTTCCCTTTGCGTACCTTTGCGACCTTAGCGTGACCCTTGCTTCCGCCCCCTATGATCCGCTTCATGCACGCGATCGGGCGATGGTTGTGGCGGCTTCTTCCGGGCAACCCGCTGGTGGTGCGGATCGTGGGTGGGGGGTCGCGGCGGAGGGGGCACCTGTTCGCTCGGATGGGGTACCTCGGGCTGCTCGTGGGGCTGGTGCTGATCGGGCTCTTGTCGGGCAGCGGGTTGGCCGAGTCGGTTAGCCTGACCGAGCTCGCTCAGTCGGGGTCGCAGGTGCTGCGGCTGATCGCGTACGGGCAGGTGATCGGGGTGTGCCTGCTCGCGCCGCTGATCATGGCGGGGGCCATCGCGTCGGAGCAGTCGGGCAAGACGTTCGACATCCTGCTCACGACGCCGCTGAGCAACCTGCAGGTGGTGCTGGGGTCGCTGGCGGCGCGGCTGTTTTTCGTGCTGGCGCTGCTGCTGAGCGGGCTGCCGCTGTTCGCGGTGGTGCTGGTGTTCGGGGGGGTAAGGCCGGCGTCGGTGTTCACGGCGTTCGCGGTGGCGGGGTGCACGGCGGTGTTCGTCGGCGCGGTGGCGGTGACGCTGAGCGTGCTGCGGGCGGGGGGACGCAAGGCGGTGTTCGTCTTCGTCATCGCGGTGGCGGGCTACCTCGTCGCGGCGTACCTGCTGGACGTGGGGCTGCTGAGGCGGCTGAACCCCGAGCCGTACACGACGTGGCTGACGCCGCTGCACCCGCTCTTGGTGCTCGAGTCGTCGCTGTTGACCGGGTCGTACCGCCCGCTGCCGGCGGAGGTTTTGGCGGGCTACCCGGGGTTGATCGGCTGGTACCTCGGCCACCCGTTGAAAGCGTTCGCGGCTTGGACGCTGGGCGCGTCGTTAATCCTGGTGCTGTCCTGCTCGGTGCTTCTGCGGCGGATCGGGCAGGGCGAGGCGGTGTGGCTGACGAAGCTCAAGACGCGGCTGCGGATGGAGGCGGGGGAGCGGACGCACCCGCCGCGGGAGGTGACGGGCAACCCCATCGCGTGGCGGGAGGCGAACACGCGGGGCAAGGTCCTGAGCGGGATCGTAGCGCGGTGGGGGTATGTCGTACTGGGGCTGGGCGCGGGGGCGGGGCTGATCGTGGCGCACCATTTCGGGTCGCTGCCGCGGCTGCCGGGCGGGGGGACAGGGCCCGGGGCGGCAGCGGTCGCCGGGGCGCATGAGGTGTTTCACCAGGGACTGACGCTTTTGTTGGTCGTCGAGGTGGCGGTGGTGACGCTGGTGGCGGTCTACATGAGTGCGGGGTGTGTGAGCCGGGAGCGGGAGGACGGGACGCTGGACATCGTGCTGACGACGCCGGTGACGGCGAAGCAGTACGTGTGGGGCAAATTGCGGGGGCTGGTTCGGTTCGTGGCGTTGTTGATCGCGGTGCCGGTGCTGACGCTGGGGGGGGCGAGCGTGTACGTGATGGTGGGTCGGCGGCTGGGCTGGCCGGAGGCGACGTTCACGCACTACGTGATCACGCCGGGGGGCGGGGGCGCGTCGATGCCGCAGCAGCCGCTGCTGTTGCCGGAGGTGGGGTTGGAGCTGCTCCTGATCCTCGTGCCGTTCGTGGCGTTGTGCGTCGCGTCGGGGATGGCGTGGAGCTTAAAGGCGAAGGGGGTGGTGGGTGCGGTCGTGCCGACCGTGGGGATCATCGGGGCGCTGGTGCTGGTGTTGGGGCTGTGCGGGTGGTCGGCGGCGGAGTCGATGCCGCTGATCGGGCCGATCATCAACGGGTTCAGCCCGGTGACGAGCGTGGCGATGCTCGTCGACCCGTGGGACCGCGTGGGCGACTTCGGCGAGTCCGAGGCGTTCGGCCGCACGTCCCTCGCCCTCGCCGCCGCCCTCGCCGCGGCGGGCTACGGCACGGTGGTGTACGCGATGCTGGTGGGGATGATCAAGAGCTTCGACCAGACGGTGCGGAAGCTGTCAGGAACCGGGTGAACATCTTTGATTCTGGATTTTGGATTTTGATCGGTCAGCGCCCTTACGCCTGCAGTCCCGCGTGACGCTGCCGGCCCTTCTTCAACCATAAATCCTCATTCGAGATTCAAAAATGATCCGTTTCCCGTCCGCGCTACGATGAACCAGCGGGCCTATGAAGCGACGCATCCCAAGCCGCTGGCGTGACGCGCTGCTCGTCGCGGCGATCGTGGCTTCACAGATCGTCGTCGTCGTCGCGGCGTGGTACCTCACCTTCGAGTACATGCAGCGGCGGGTGTCCGCCTCGGTCGAGCGGATGGTCCTCGCGTCGAACATCCGCTACGTCGGCGGGCTGAGCGAGGCGCTCGAGGACGTGCCGGGCGACGTGAAGATCGGCGACGCGCGGTGGGAGCGGCTGCAGCAGGCGGTCGAGGCGATCGACCTGCCCGCGACGGGGTTCGTGTGCATCCTCGACGAGCGGGGGTTCATCCTGGCGCACCCGGACCTGCGGGCCAACCCGTCGCTGAGCAAGGTCGGGCTGCGGGACACGCCGTTCCGGCTCGAGGCCGGCGGTGCCGAGCTCCCGCTGTACGAGGTGACCGCCGACGAACCGGTCGCGGGCATGATGCCGTACCTCGACAAAGGCACGTACTACGCGGCGACGCAGCGGCTCAACGCGTCGGGCTACCACATCCTCGTCCTGCAGCCCACGCGAGGCCTCACCGGCGCGCAGGAGGTCGTCACCCGCGACCTGACGCTCCAGGCGATGACCATCGGCCTGCTCGTGCTGGTGCCGACCGGCGTGCTGTCGTGGGTGTTCATCCGCCGGCATGACCGGGCGCTCCGCGACTGGAACGAGCGGCTGGAGGGCGAGGTCGACCGCCGCATGGGCCAATTTATCCGCTCCCGCGAGGCGCTGATCCTCGGGCTCGCCAAGCTGGCGGACCTGCGTGACAACGACACGGGCAACCACCTCGAACGCATCCGCGCCTACGCCGTGATGCTCGCCGAGGCGCTGCGGGACGAGTTTGACGAGATCGACGACGTGTGGATCGACCGGCTGCGGCTGGCGGCGTCGATGCACGACATCGGCAAGGTCGGCGTGCCCGACGCGGTGCTGCTCAAGCGCGGCAAGCTCACCGCTGAGGAGTACCGCCTCGTGCAGCAGCACCCCAACGTCGGGGCGGACACGCTCCTGGCGATCCGCGAGCAGTTCGACAAGGACCCGCTGGTGGACATGAGCATCGCCGTGACGCTCGGCCACCACGAGCGGTGGGACGGCAAGGGCTACCCCATGGGACTCAAAGGCGAGGCCATCCCGCTCGCGGCGCGGATCGTCTCGGTCGCAGACGTGTACGACGCGCTGTCGGCCAAGCGGGTGTACAAGCCGGCGCTGTCGCACGAGGAGTCGGCAGAGATCATCCGTTCGGGAAGCGGCACGCAGTTCGACCCCGCGGTGGTGCAGGCGTTCAACCGGGTGCACGACCGGCTGCGCGAGGTGGCGGAGAACCTGGAGGACACGCCGACGCCACGCGACGAGGCGGCGCGCCCGCAGCCTGTCGGGTTGCGCGGCGGGTGAGGCGGGGGATGAGCCGCGGCGGACGCGGCGGGCTAAGCCCCTCATCCCGCGGCGGACAGGCGTGGGCGGGCCGGGCCGCGGAGAACACCGTCCTACGCAGTTCGTTAACGCTTTCCTCCTTTTGCTCCATGGTCACTCATCACCGCCGGGTGAGTGATCATGGCGGGGGCGGGAGCTGACGATACGTCACTCCGCCAGCCGGTCGGTCGCGCCGAGGACGAACACCCGGCCGAGGTCGCGGAGCTCGGCCAGGGTGAGGTGGCGGCCCTTGCCCTGCATGTTGACCATCCACCCGCTCGCCGCCGCGCCGGTCTCGCGGCTGATCAATCCGCTGAATCGGCTGCCCATCAGCGAGCCGCCGTGCGGCGGGTCCTGCATGTCGTACCCCGCCGCGGCCATCCGCTCGAACACCGCCCGCTCCAGCAGCTTCGTCTCCCGCCCGAGCTCGCCCGCCGGCCCGTAGACCCAGCAGCCCGCGTGTTCGATCTCATTGTTCTCGAAGTTGTGCAGGTTGATCACGAGGTCGACGCGCTGGTTGAACTCACCGACCCACCGCATGAGCCAGTCGTGGTACAGCCCGCCCTCGGGCTTCCGCAGATCCGCCTCCTCGCGGAACCCGCTGCGGATGCGGTTGTGGTGGCCCCGGGCCGCACCCTCGGGGTCGAGCATGGGGATGAGGACGAAGGTGTACAGCTTGCGCAGCCGCAGGGCCCGCGGGTCGTCGGAGAGCAGGTACTCGGCCGCGCCCTGGACGGTGAAGCTGGCGTCGTGGTCCTGGGCGTGTTCCCGTGCGTAGAACAACAGCGTCGGCCGGGGGTGGTCGTGGTCCTCGCCTATGGTGACGATGTGCATCGGGTACCCGCCGACGGTGTTGCCGATGTTGTATTGCCGCAGTTCCAGGCCCTCGTCGGCCTCGGCGCGTGCGGCCAGGTCGCCGAGCCACATCGCGAGGTAGTCGGGGGTGAAGGGGTACCGCATCGCGACCCAGACGCGGTCGGCGGTGAAGCGGTGGGTGAAGGTCAGGCCGTCGCGATGAGCGGCGGTGTCGAGGATGAAGTGCCACCGCTGGCCGGCGGTGTCGGGCAGCGTCGCGCCGTTGCGGGCTCGCTGCGGTGGGGCGTCACGGCCACGCGGGTCGGCGGCAAAGGCGTCGAGCGAGTCGAGGTCCCCGCCGTTCATATAGACCGGGTTGAGCGTCGACCACTTGTGCCCGTTCGCCGGGTTGTCCACGGTGAACGTCAGCGTCTGTCCCGCGGCCCCGTCGACGCGGAACATCCACCACTTCCAGTACCCGATGCTGTTGGTGCTCTCTCGATTCAGCTCCGGGTCGTCGGCGACGGTCAGCCGGTACGCCCGCGGGAGGACGCGGTCCACCCGCAGCGCACCGGGGTTGGTCGGCAGGTCCAGGGTGATCCGGGGCTCGGGCTGCCGAAGGAAGTCCGCCCCCGCCTCGACCTCCGGCCGGACCGCTTGCATCGACGCGATGATCGTCGGCGGCTCCGCCCCCGCCACGCCGCCGATCAGCGGCGCGACGGCCGTTAGACACAACACCGGCAGCAGGAGATAGGCACGACGCATGACGGCGGACGGAGACGGGCCGAGACGGCCTGACCCCAACCGTTCACCGCATGGTACGCCGCCGCCTCCCTCCATGGTCACTCATCAAGGCCCGGTGAGTGACCACGGGCGGCCACACAGTACGACGCTCCCCCCCCCCCGCGCGGCGAGGACGCCGCGGCTGCAGAATGATTCACCGAGACTTGCTTGATAGCTGCGGCGTCCTCGCCGCGTACCACGGCTACAACGTCGCTCGACGCGCCTTACTTCATAGCCGCGGCGTCCTCGCCGCGTACCCCCCGCTACGCAAGCGTGTTATACTCCCGCGTCCCGAAGTCCCCCGGCCCCGCCCCTCGGCCCCCGCCCCCGACCCGAAGACGAACCCGCGAGAATCTCCCATGACCGCCCTCGACACGCCCCCCCAAACCACCGCCACCGCCGACCACGACGCCTCCGCCACCGGAACCGTCACCCAGGTCATCGGCTCGACCTTCGACGCGTCCTTCCCCGAATCCAACCTGCCCGAGATCTACAACGCCATCCACATCAAGGGCAGCCACCACGGCATCGACATCGACCTCACCGGCGAGGTCCAGCAGCACCTCGGCGGCGGACAGGTCCGCGCCGTGGCTCTCGGCACCACCGACGGCGTCGTCCGCGGCATGGACTGCACCGACACCGGCGGGCCCGTATCGGTCCCCGTCGGCGAAGCGGTCCTCGGCCGCGTGTTCAACCTCCTCGGCCAGCCCATCGACAAGAAGGGCCCGGTCAACGCCACCAAGACCCTGCCCATCCACCGCAAGCCCCCGGAGTTCACCGCCCTCAACCCGCGGACCGAGATCCTCGAGACCGGCATCAAGGTCGTCGACCTGCTCTGCCCGTTCGTCCGCGGCGGCAAAATCGGCCTCTTCGGCGGGGCGGGCGTCGGCAAGACCGTCATCATCCAGGAGATGATCGCCCGTGTCGCCCGAGAGTTCGGCGGGTACTCCGTGTTCTGCGGCGTGGGCGAACGCACCCGCGAGGGCAACGACCTCTGGGGCGAGATGGCCGAGGCCCAGTACACCGACGCCGAGGGCAACACCGGCCACGTGCTGGACAAGGTCGCCATGGTCTTCGGCCAGATGAACGAGCCGCCGGGCGCCCGCCTCCGCGTCGCCCTTTCGGGACTCACCATGGCCGAGGAGTTCCGCGACGCCTCCGGTAAAGAGACCCTCATCTTCGTCGACAACGTCTTCCGCTTCACCCAGGCGGGCTCGGAAGTGTCGGCCCTCCTCGGCCGCATGCCCTCGGCGGTGGGCTACCAGCCGACGCTCTCCACCGAGATGGGCGAGCTCCAGGAGCGCATCACCTCCACCGAGAAGGGGGCCATCACCTCGGTCCAGGCCATCTACGTCCCCGCGGACGACCTGACCGACCCCGCCCCCGCGACGGCGTTCGCCCACCTCGACGCATTCGTCACCCTCGCCCGCGGCATCGCCGAAAAGGGCATCTTCCCCGCCGTCGACCCGCTCGCCTCGACCTCCTCGATCCTCGACCCGGGCATCCTCGGCGAGGAGCACTACGCCGTCGCCCGCCAGGTCCAGACCATCCTCCAGCGCTACAAGAGCCTGCAGGACATCATCGCGATCCTCGGCGTCGACGAGCTCTCCGAAGAAGACAAGCTCATCGTCAGCCGCGCCCGCAAGATCGAGCGGTTCCTGTCGCAACCGTTCTTTGTCGCCGAGGTGTTCACCGGCTTCCCGGGCATCTACACGAGCCTGAAGGACACCATCGACAGCTTCAAGCGCCTCTGCGACGGCGAAGCCGACGACCTGCCCGAGTCGGCGTTCATGTACGTCGGCACCCTCGACGACGCCCGCGCCAAAGCCGAGAAGATGGCGGCGGCCTAAAGCCCCGCCCCCTCCTTCGGCGAGGGCCGCTTCAGCGGCCCGGTCCCCCGCGGGCTAAGAACCTGTTTCACAGCCCAATGCGGGGGTGCCACACCGCACCCCGCCGCTCGGGGCGGGTGCGTTGTGCGGGTGTAGTCGCGGGCTGACGTGACTCTTAGCTCGCACACCGCACCCTCCGCAAAGCCTCCGGGATGCAGTGTGGCACCCCAAAATGGTTGTGGACAAGCTCCTCAAGTCCCGCCCCCTCCTTCGGCGAGGGCCGCTTCAGCGGCCCGGTCCCCTGCGGGCCGACCCCCGTCCGCGGCGAGGACGCCGCGGCTATAAAGTGCTTTCCGATGCTCACCTTCCACCACCACACGCTCCCCAACGGCCTGACCCTCATCGCGGAGGTCGATCCGGATGCCCACACCGCGGCCGTGGGGTTCTTCGTCAAGGCCGGGGCCCGCGACGAGCAGCCCGATGTAATGGGGGTGAGCCACTTCCTCGAGCACATGATGTTCAAGGGGACGGACCGGCGGTCGGCCGAGGACGTCAACCGCGAGTTCGACGAGCTCGGGGCAAATTACAACGCCTTCACCAGCCACGAGCAAACGGTGTATTACGCGCATGTGATGCCCGAGTTTTTGCCGCGGGCGGTGGACCTGCTGGGCGACATGTTGCGCCCGGCGCTGCGGGGCGACGACTTCGCCATGGAGAAGAACGTCATCCTCGAGGAGATCGGGATGTACGACGACCGGCCGGAGTGGCGGCTGCAGGACACGCTTTTGGAGACATATTTCCGCGACGTTTCCGGGGGCGGGCACCCCTTGGGGCACCGGGTGCTGGGAACGAACGACACGATCAAGGCGTTGACTGCGGAGCAGATGCGCGACTACTTCCGGGGGCGGTACGGGCCGGACAACATCGTGGTCGCGGCGGCGGGGCGGGTGGATTTCGAGGCGCTCGTCGCCGACGTGGAGCGGCTGTGCGGGGGGTGGGAGTCGACGGGGGTGCACCGGGTCCATGAGGCGGTGGAGCCGGAGGGGCGGAGGCTGGTGATTGACGATGCCCGGGTGAGCCGCACGTACCTGGCGATGCTGTGCCCGGCCCCGAGCGCGCAGGACCCGCGGCGGTACGCGGCCAAAGTCCTCGCCGACGTGCTGGGCGACAGCGAGGGGTCGCGCCTGTACTGGTCGCTGATCGACCCGGGGCACGCCGACGAGGCGGACTTCAGCTTCATGCCCCAGGACGGCACCGGGGCGTACCTCGCCTACGCCAGCTGCTCGAACGACCGGGCCGACCGGGTGGAACAGACGCTGCTGGGCACGCTCGACGGCGTCGTCACCGCCAAGGATATTTCAGAAGGTGAAGTGACACGGGCGGTGAACAAGCTCGCCACGCAGGCGACCCTGCAGGGCGAGAGGCCGAGCGGACGGATGCAGGCCCTCGGCACGCAGTGGACGTACCAAGGGGCGTACACGCCCCTGGAGGAGGAGCTGGCGAGGCTGATGACGGTGACGGTCGGGGACGTCGCGGCGCTGCTGGGGGAGATGCCCTTCGCGCCGCGGACCGTGCTGCGGCTCGGCCCGGGGGGGAATGACGAAACCCGAATGACGAACGACGAATGACGAATAACGAATGACGAAGGCCCGGGCGGGCGGCTCCCGATCATTTGCCGTTCGTGCTTCGTCATTCCTCTTCCATGCTCACTCACCCGGCGGTGATGAGTGAGCATGGGGCAGGGGCCGGGGGGGAGCGGGAAATGCCGAACTCCGTATGAAGGATGACGAAGCGTAAGCGGCTCCCGATCATTGTCGTTCTTCATTCGTGCTTCGTCATTTCTCGCTCAACCGCCCGCTGGCGGAGCATGTGGTCGGCGAGGACGAGGGCGACCATCGCCTCGGCCATGGGGACGAACCGCGGGAGCAGGCACGGGTCGTGCCGGCCGCGGGTGGCGATCGTGGTCGCCTCGCCGCGGTCGTCGACGGTGGGGCGGTCCTGCGGGATGCTGCTGGTGGGTTTGACCGCGCAGCGGAGGACGATGGGCATGCCCGACGAGATACCGCCGAGCATCCCGCCGTGGCGGTTGGTTGCTGTGGAAAGCGACGGAGGGACGGAGGGACGGAGGGACGGAGGGTCGGAACCCGCGGCCGGATCGCCTGCCTTTCCTTCGTCCCTCCGTCCCTTCGTCCCTTCGTCCCTTCCCAGAAACGTATCACTATGCCCGCTCCCCCGCGCCGTGACGACGGCGAAACCCTGGCCGAACTCCACGCCCATCACCGCGGGGAGGCTGAACATCGCCTTGGCGAGGTCCGCGCGGAGCTTGTCGAACACCGGCTCGCCCCACCCCGCCGGCACGTTCACCGCGACGACGCGGGCGGCCCCGCCGATGCTGTCCTGCTGCTTCCGCACGTCCTTGATCAGTTGCTCCATCCTCGCCGCGGCGTCGGGGTCGGGGCAGCGTACGTCGTTCGCCTCGACCTGATCGAGCGTGACCGCACTGGGATCGTCGATGCTGGCGACGACGTCGCCGACCTGATCCACCATGCCGAGCACGCGGATGCCGTGGGTCACGTGCAGGAGCTTCTTGGCGATGGCCCCGGCGGCAACGCGGACGGAGGTCTCGCGCGCCGACGAGCGTCCGCCGCCGCGGTAGTCGCGGAAGCCGTACTTCGCGTCGAAGGTGTAGTCGGCGTGCCCGGGCCGGTACTTGTGCCGGATGTCGCCGTAGTCGCGGGACCGCTGGTCTTGGTTGCGGATCAGCACCGCAATCGGTGTGCCGGTGGTTTGACCCTCGAACACGCCCGACAGGATCTCGGGCGTGTCGTCTTCCTTTCGCGGCGTGGTGATCCGCGATTGGCCGGGCTTGCGCCGCTGCAGGTCGGGGATGAGGTCGTCCACCGACAGCGGCAACCCCGGCGGGCACCCGTCCACGATGCACACGTTCCCCGGCCCGTGGCTCTCGCCGGCGGTCGTCACGCGGAACAGGGTGCCGAAGGTGGAGCCTGCCATGGCATAAGGGTACAGGGATCAGGAATCGGGGATCAGGAACGGGACACGGTCTTACCTGATCCGCGATTTCCGATCCCTGATCCCTGAACCCCGCGTCACTTCCCCGCCACCGCGACATCCCCCGCGATGGCGCGGGTCTTGAGCAGCAGCAGCGCCGCCTCCAACTGCGGGTCGAGCCCGAGGTCCAGCAGCGTGTCGGCGGTGACATTGGGGACCTCGACCCGCTCGGCGGCCGCCTCGTCGGTCGGCTCGACCGGCTCGATCCCCGCCAGCTTCACCGCAGGGTTCGACTTGCCGAGCTCAATCACGTTGCCGGGGGCACCGGGGGCACCGTTCCCGTCCTGCTGATCGCGGAGCACGTCGAGCTCCTGCCGCACCTCGATGGCCCACGCCGTCGTCTGGTCGCCGACCTCCACCGCGAGGTCCGGGTCGACGCCCCACACGGTCGAGTCGGGCTTGCGGTGGATGATCCGCCCGCCGGGCAGTTGGTAGTACTGGGTCGTGACCTTCAGGCCCCACTTCTTGTTGCGGTAGCTGGGGTACCAGTACACGTCCTGCACCGACCCCTTGCCGTAGCTGCGCGAGCCGACGACGAACGCCCGATCGCGGTCCTGGAGCGCCCCACTGACGATCTCGCTCGCCGACGCCGAGGTCTGGTTGATCAGCACCACCACGTCGAGGTCGGGGTAGGTCCCGCGGCGCTGGGCCTCCCAAAAGCTCTTTACGTTCTGCTGGCCGTCGACCGTGAACAGGATCGGCCCGTCGTCGAGGAAGCGGTTGACGATCTGGATCGCCGAATTAAGCAGGCCCCCGGGGTTGTACCGCAGGTCGAGGATCAGGCTCCTGAGCTCGCCCTGCTCTTGCAGCTCCTGCACCGCCCGGTCGATCTTGTCCTCGGACTGGGGGATGAACTGGGTGAGGCGGATGTAGCCGACGCCCGCGTCCCGGTCCAGCCAGTAGTCCCAATCGCCCGTGGCGTCGTGGCTCCAGCCCTTGACCGACTCGATCTCGATGGTGTCGCGCTTGAGGGTGTACTGCATCGGCTCCTCGCGGCCGACGCGTTCGACGGTGAGGTTGACCTCCGTGCCGCGCGGGCCGGTGATCTCGCGGACGGCCTTGTTGAGGCTCCACGAGGCGGTGTCCTTGCCGTCGACGTGGGCGATGACGTCGCCGGCCTTGATCCCCGCCTCCTGCGCGGGGGTCCCGTTGAGCGGGCTGACCACGGTCAACTGCTCGTTACGTCGGGCGATTTGCACGCCGATCCCGCTGAAGGAGCCCTCGGTCGAGCGGCTCAAGAAGTCCACGTCCTCCGGCCAGTACATGCTCGAAAAGTCGTCCAGCGTCGACAACGCGCCCTCGGTCACCTCGTACGCGATGACCGATTCGGGCAGCTTCATGGTGCGGGCGTTGGTGGCGACGATGCGGTCGAGGTACGACATGGCGACGAAGCGTTCGATGTCGCCGATGTCGCTGATTTCGGCCCGCATCTGCACGAGGTCCTCCCGCATTGCCGCAACCTTGTCCGCCTCGCCGAGCGACGGGAACGTCTCGGCCAGAGCGGGCGTGGCGAGCATGGTGAGCAGCGGGTCGATGCCGCCGGTGACCAGTGCGGCATAGCCTTCGTGGTCGATGTGCTGATCCGAGGCGGTGACAAGGGCTTCGCGGAGGATGGACAGGTCGACGCCGCTGAGCCGCGCCTGCCACGTCTCGTCGTCCTCGCGGTCCGGGGCCGCCGGCTCGTCCTCGCCCATCCGCTTCGCCCGGGCCTCCTGCAGTTTCTGCAGCGCGTCCGGGGCATACAGGTGCAGCAGCCGGACGTGCCGACCGATCCGCTTGAGGTCCTCGCGGTACCGGGCCGAGTCTTCAAACAGCAGGTTCAGGCGGCTGTACAGCGCGGCGGCCTCGACCCAGTCCTCGTCGAGCTCGGCCTGCTTGGCGTTGATCTCGGTCTTCACCACCAGGTCCGTAACCGCCGGGCCCTCCAGCAGCACCGCCGGCTCGTCGGCGAGGCTGTGCGCCTCGATCGCCGAGGCGAGCGCCTCGAACAGGTCGCCCGCCGCCAGCCGCTCGTCGAGCTGCTGCGTCGCCCGGCCAAACGCCGCCGCCCGGTCGGCGTCACGCCGCTGGGCGTTGGTCTCGTACCGCTCGAGGTCGTGGATCAGGCGTTGCCGCCTCCGCGTCGTCGACCTCCTGCTGCGGGTGCGTCGCGGAGCGTCTGCAAAACCTCCTCGAACCGTCCCTGGTCGGCGAGGTCGGTCAGCGTCCGCGCTGCGCTGGGCCGGGGGTCGAGGTCACCGTCTCCGGCACAAGCGACGTGGGCCGGGGTGATCCCCAGTACCGCGAGCAGCAGACAGGTTCCGATCCAGCCGCGGGTGATGGGTGTCAATACAGGGCCTTTCGCAAGTATCCGTTACGGCAGTGGTACGGCTAGTTTAGCCCGGATGTTCGGGGGCCATGCCGAAGCACGAATGAAGAATGACGAAAGCGGAGCGGCAGGCTCACGCTTCGTCATTCGTCACTTTGACTTCGTCAATGCGGCTTCAGCCGCTTACGCCGACTCTTTCTGCTTCACGCGCAGCTCAGGGAGCGAGGCGCCGCCGTGCACCGCCGCCTCGTCGATGAGGTACGTCGCGCCGGTGTTGTCCAGGTCGGGCAGCTCGTACATCAGTTCGAGCATGAGCTCTTCCATCACGCTGCGGAGGGCGCGGGCGCCGGTCTCGCGCTTCATCGCTTTTTCGGCCAGGGCGTGCAGCGCCCCGTCGGTGAAGTGCAGCTCGGCGTTTTCCATCTGAAAGAAGTACTGGTACTGGCGGATCAGCGCGTTCTTCGGCTCGGTGAGGATGTTCACCAGGGTCTCGGCGGTCAGCGGCATCAGCGGGGTGATGATGGGGAGGCGGCCGATGAGCTCGGGGATCATGCCGAACTCCAGCACGTCCTCGGCGGACACCTGGGCCAGCACCTGGTCGCGGTCGAGGGTGTGGTCGTCGGTGGACGCTTCGGAGGCGAAGCCGATGGCCTTGGACCCGAGGCGTTTGCGGATGATGTCTTCGAGGCCGACGAACGTGCCGGCACAGATGAAGAGGATGTTGGAGGTGTCGAGCTGGATGTACTGCTGCTCGGGGTGCTTGCGGCCGCCTTGGGGGGGGACGTTGGCGACGGTGCCCTCGAGCATCTTGAGCAGGGCCTGCTGAACGCCCTCGCCGGAAACGTCGCGGGTGATGCTGACGTTCTGGCTGGTCTTGCCGATCTTGTCGATCTCGTCGATGTAGATGATGCCACGCTGCGCCGCCTCAAGGTCGTAGTCCGCGGCCTGGAGCAGCTTGAGCAGCAGGTTCTCGACGTCCTCGCCGACATAGCCGGCCTCGGTCAGGGTCGTCGCGTCGCCGATAGCGAACGGGACGTTGAGGGTGCGGGCGAGGGTCTTGGCGAGGAGGGTCTTGCCGCTGCCGGTTGGGCCCATGAGCAGGACGTTGGACTTGTCCAGTTCGACGGGGGTTTCCTTGTCGGCGGCGGTGAGGCGTTTGTAGTGGTTGTGGACCGCGACGGAGAGCGACCGCTTGGCGATGTCCTGGCCGATGACGTACTGGTCGAGGAACTCCTTGAGCTGGCGGGGCGCGGGGATCGCGCCGAAGCTCGGCTTGCCGGAGTGGACGCGGCGGCGTTCCTGCTTGAAGATGTTTTGGCAGAGTTCGGTGCAGTTGGCGCAGATGTAGACGTCGTTGGGCCCCTCGACCATCGGGCCGACCTCGCGGGAGGACTTGTTGCAGAAGGAGCAGGTGGTGACGCGTCGGCCCTTGAAGCCGGTGTCGCCGCCGAGGGTGCCGGCGTTGTCGCTGTTATCGGAGGGTCCCTTGCCGCCTCGGCCGCCGTTCTTGTTGCTGGGCATGTATCGGTCTCGCTGCTGGGGGGTCGGGCGATGGGGCCGGCCGACCCGGTTGGGGAGGTTGAGGAGGAGCGGTTGCGCGGCTTGCGGGTTTGAGATCGTCAAGTTGGCGGGGCGTCGTTAGCCCGGGTTTGCCGGGCGACGGGCCGCACCGTGGTGTGGGTCCCTTCCGTGGAGCCGCGTCGTGCCGCGGGGACATGATACCGCTTGAGCGGGTCCGAGAGGAGCCGGAGGTGAGGAATTCAGGTCGGCCGGGGCGGGGGCGGATCGTCGGCGTTGGCGTCGTCGGTTTTATCGGGACCGGGCGGGTTATCGGCTAAGTCGGTCGGGGTGCCGCGGGTGGGGAAGTCGCCCGAATCGTCGGGGTCGAGCTCGGCGTCGTCGCCCGGCTCAACGGGATCGGCCGGGCCCAGGGGCTCGGCCCGGGCGTTGGGCAGGGGCTCGTCCTCGGTCGCCTCTTCCAGGGACTGGCGCGTCTTGGCGATGAGCTTGCGGCGGGCGTAGTCGTATTCCTCGGGGCTGAGCTGGCCGTCGTCGCGCATCTGGCGGAGGTCGGCGAGGGAGAAGCCCATGCCGCTGACCGACCCGGCATCGGGCTCGTCCGGCCGGGCGAAGCGTCGGCGGATCCACCACGCGACCAGCCCGAGCAGCACGGCCACCCCGAGCAATACGGTACACCAGAACAGCACGTCCGAGCGGTCCTCGGACGTGAGGCCGGCTTGTTGGGCGAAAATCACGATCACGGGCATACCGGCCATCCAGGGGTTTTCTTGCCCGGCCGCTTGCGGCCGCAGTACTCCGCCGCTTCGCATCGATGAAGGACAAGCGTCCCGGTTCATCGGCCGCAAGCGGCCGGGCTGAGCGGGCGGCGTCATTCGACGCCGCTGCCGCCCGCGACCTCGTTCACCGTCGCCCGCTTGATGATCTCGTCGAGGGTCTTGTGCTCGCGCATCGACAGGTACATCTGCTCAAGCTCGCCGCGCTGACGCATGTCCTGCCGGACCTTCTCGGGGCGGCGCCCCTGCTGCATCGCCATCATCGCGATGCGGCCGTTGAGTTCGTTCTCCTTCACCTCGATCTCCAGGTCCTTGGCCGCCTGGTCAATGATGAAGAAGGTTTTGAGCTGCTTGACCGCTTCCTCCTCGCCCTTGCTGCGCGACTCGGCGAGCTCGGCCTCGATGTCGTCCTCGCTCTTGCCCGCGTACAACAGCTCCATCCGCTGACGCTGCAGCGTCCGGTCGATCTGCCGGCCCTTCAGCCCCTCGGGCAGCTCGAGCGTCGTTTTTTCCACCAGTTGCTCCGTGATTTGGCGGTGCATGTCGGCGGTCTGGGTCTGCTCGTTGCGGCGTTCGAGGCTGGTCTTGAGCCGCTCTTTCAGCTCCGCCTCATCGGCGACGCCGAGCTGGGGGAGCAGGGCGTCCATCGCCGCCGGCTCGAGGCGGTGGATGTGAGTGATGTCCATGCGGATGGTGATGGGCTGGCCCTTGATCTCGTCGTTTTCGTGGCTGTCGGGGCCGGTCATGTTGATGTCGACGGTGTCGCCGATGGCCTTGCCGGCGAGGCGCTGGCCGAGGTCGGGCACGAGGATGCCGGCGACGTGGCCTTTGTGGTCCTTGTCCGCGCCGTGGACGAGCGTGTACGCCCCGTGCTGGTGGTGGAGCACCTTCGGGCCGGTGCCTTCCTCCGCGTGCGGATCGGCGTCGGCGGGCACGTCGTGGCCGGCGAAGATGTGCACGTTCGACTGGGTGTAGTCGCCCTCGCCGACGGTCGCGCCCTCGTCCTCGATGGCGGTCATCTTGCCGTAGCGTTCGCGGTACTGCTCGATCTCCTTGTCCACGTCCGCGTCGGTCACCTCCGACGCCTTTTTCTCGACGTTGAGGGTGGAGAAGTCGGGCAGCTCGACCTCGGGCGAAACCTCGACCTCGACGGTGTAGGTCAGCGGGCCGGACTCGGGGACGGTCAAGTCGTCGACGTCCTTGACGTCGGGCTCGCCGATGACATCAAGTCCCTCGGCCTCGATGGCCTGGGTGTAGCTCTCGCTGAGCAGTTGGCCCTTGAGGTCTTTGCCGATGCCCTCGGCGAACCGCTTTTCGAGGAGCCTCCGCGGGGCCCGGCCGCGCCGGAAACCGGGCAGCACCGCCTCGTCGCGGAGCGTCGCGAACAGTTCTTCGTGCTTGTCCTTGATGCGGGATTCGGGCAGCTCGATGGTGAGTCGCTTCAGGCCCGGGCCGATGTCTTCCACGGTGACGGACTGCTCGGGCAGGTCCTCGGCGTCGGGTTCGAGGGTGTCGGCGGTGTCCGGGGCTTCCGGGGCGTCGGCGTCGGGCGAATCGAGAACGGGAGTGGCGGCGTCGTCGGCCATGGCGGTCGGTCCTTGGGGCGTGAGTGTGAGCGTAGGCTGCGAGAGGGGCACGGGTGTGCAGTCGACGGCCCGACCGACCCGCGCCTGGCACGCACCCGTGGGGCGGCCGGTATCTCGGTAGGGCAGGCGGCATCATGGCGTCGCCGGTGCCCCGCGTCAAACCCGCCGGCCCCGCTCGCCCCGCGGATCGTCGGCCGGGGCTTGACGTTGCCGCTCCGGGGGGCTAGTTTCACCGGTCCCACCGGGTGTGGCAGGCGGCTGTCGCCGTCCCGCACCCTCCCCTATGCCCCCGCCGGAGCCGGCCTCATGCCCACCCAGGACTCCCGAGTCGTCGTCACCGAAACCGACGGGATCACGCAGGTCGCCTTCGTGGACCGCAATATCCTCGAAGAGGCCAGCATCCAGCAGATCGGCGAGGAGATCGGTGCCCTCGTTGAGTCCTCGGCGAACCCGAAGATCCTGCTAAACTTCGAGAACGTCGAGCACCTCTCGTCGGCGGCGCTCGGCACACTCATCACCATCAACACCAAGGTCCGCCAAAAGAGCGGCCAGCTCCGCCTGTCCAACATCGACAAGCAGATCTACGAGGTGTTCGTGATCACCAAGCTCAACAAGCTGTTCCAGATCCACGGCAGCAACGAAGAGGCGATGGAGAGCTTTAAGAAGTAACGTCCCGTTTCCCGGCTCTACGCCACCCCCGAGTTACGGTGTGGGGGCGGCCGACATCTCGCACCATGAGGCAACGCGGCCCGGTCAAAGTTATGGGCGACACCCCCACCCACCGCCTCTCGTTCGCCAGTCGGCTCGGGGAGGTTCCCGCCGTGCAGCAGCGGATCGTCGCTTCATGTGAAGCGGAGGGTTACTCCGAAGACGCGTTGTTTGCCGTGCGCCTCGCTTTGGACGAGGCGCTGTCCAACGCCGTGCGGCACGGCAACGACAACGACCCGGCCAAGACGGTCATGGTGGAGTATGAGGTGACCTGCGACGAGCTTCGCGTCGTCGTGGAGGACGAGGGCCACGGCTTCGACCCCGACACGCTGCCCGACCCGACGGCGGAAGAGAACCTCAATCGGCCGCACGGCCGGGGCGTCATGCTCATGCGGGCGTACATGACCGAAGTGAGCTTCAACGAGCGGGGCAACCGCATCACGCTGGTGAAGCGGCGGGCGTGTGCCGCGCCGCGGGGGTGAGTGCGGCCATCGTGACGCGAGCGTTCCCGCGGCACGTTGGCGGACTGTTATCACGCTCTACATCTTTCGACCCCTGGAGTCCCAGCCGCGGTGTCCTCGCCGCGCGTGCCGCCGCATGGCAGACGGCTCTCCAAATTGAGTGACTGCCCGAGCGTCATGCCCCACCCGCTTTTCCTCGTCGACGCGTTTACCCTCGGCCCCGATCGGCCCTTCACCGGCAACCCCGCCGCGGTGTGCGTGCTCGACGGGGAGGCCGATGCGGCGTGGATGCAGGCCGTCGCGGCGGAGATGAACCTGTCGGAGACGGCGTTTCTTCATCCGGACCCGCCTTCGACTGCGGGGAATCCGGGGCCGGGTGCGGTGAGGTGCTGGCACCTCCGTTGGTTCACCCCCGCCGCCGAGGTCGAGCTCTGCGGCCACGCCACCCTCGCCGCCGCCCACGTCCTCTGGACCACCGGACGCGCCGATCCAAAGCACCCCCTCCCCCTCGCCACCCGCTTCCGCGGCACCCTCACCTGCACCCGGACCGCCGACGACGCGATCGCGATGGACTTCCCCGCCGACCCGGCCACGCCCGTGCCGCTGCCCGATGGGTTGCTCGACACGCTCCGCCTCACCGATGAACCTATTCGCACCGCCCGCTCCCGCTACGACTGGCTCGTCGAACTCCCCGACGCCGATGCAGTCCGCGCCGCCGATCCCGACTTCAGCGCCCTCGCCGCCTTCGACTGCCGCGGCGTGATGCTGACCGCTTCCGGAAGCACCACCGTCGCCGCCCCCGCACGCGACGCCACGGACAACGATCCACCCGACGTCGTTTCCCGTTTCTTCGCCCCGCGCCTCCGCGTCGCGGAGGACCCCGTCACCGGGTCGGCCCACTGCGTCCTCGGGCCGTGGTGGTTCGACCGCGTCGGCCGCGACACGCTTGGATGCGAACAGCTCTCTGCCCGCGGCGGCCGCCTCACCGTCACCCGCCTCGGCCCGGACCGCGTCGGCCTCGCCGGAACCGCCGTCACCGTTGTCGAGGGCACCCTGCGATAAACATCATCTCGACCATTCTTAGCCCGGCCGCTCGCGGCCGCAGTACGCTGACCCACCGAACCCACCGCGGCCGCAAACGGCCGGGCGAAGACGACGCCCCCTGAGCTCTCGCACGCCCCCGCTTGCCCGCACCCCGCCCCCCCTTTACGATGCCCGGCCCCACCGGAAGCCCCCTCATGCCCCGCCCCCGCCACGCCCTCCTTGCCGCCGCCCTCGCCGGCCTCATCCTCGCCGGCTCCGCCTGCACCGGCTCCGACGGCGCGTTCCCGATCTGGGTCTACTCCGACGACGGCGACCTGCTCGCCAAGCCCTCGGGCGGCGGGCTCGTGGTCGACCCCGACTCGCCTATCCGCGACGTGCCCAAGCCCATCGGCTTCGTCCCCGTCGCCTCCAAAAGCTCGGTCTCCACCGACGGCGACCAGCGCACCGTGACCCATGTCTACCAGGGCCGCGCCAACCGCCTCGACGCCGCCGCGTTCTACCGACGCAACCTCGACGACTACGGCTGGACCACCGCCGGCCTCGACCAGGGTGACCCCCGCGCCACAGTTCAATCCTACACCAAGGGCCCGGAAAACCTCCGCATCAACATCACGCAGAACCGCTCGGTCGTCACCATCCGTGCGATGATCTCGCCCAGCGACGCCCCCGCTCCCGCAACCATGAACAGCGGCCGGGCCCAGCCCGCCGGCGTTGCCGCGCCGCCCCCGGTGCCGGCTCTGCCCGAGCCGGGCCTGGGCGTCGGCGACCCCTACCCCGCCCGCTGACGCCCCTCCCCCTCCACTCGCCCCTTGATCCCCTCGCCCCTTGGTCCCCTCCCCCCTTGGCCCCCTCCATGGACTCCGACGAACGCCACGAGTTACAGGAAAACGACTTGGCGGAGTTCTTCAAGAACTTCGGCGAGTTCTGGAACAAGTACGGCACGTGGATCGTCGGGGTCATCGCGGCCGTCGCCATCGTCTTCGCCGCCTACAACCTCATCACCCGCCGCGCCGAGACCGCGCGGCAGAACGCCTGGCTGGACCTCTACGGCTCGGTGACCTACGAGTCGTACCAGCTCGTCGCCGACGAGCACAGCGGCAACCCCGCAGTCGTCGCCGCGGCCAACCTCCGCGGGGCCGACCTCCTGCTCGCTCAGGCTAACGAGCCTGCCCGGAGCGAAGACGACCTGGAAACCTCCGGCGTTCTTAACCGCGACGAGGCGCTGGACACCGCCGAACAAATGTACCAGGCCGCCTACGACGCCGCCCCCGACCCGGTCTACCGGCTCAACGCGCTCGAGGGCCTAGGCGTCGTTGCCGAGTCGCGCTACGACCTCGACGCCGCCCGCCAGCGCTACGACGCCATCGTCGAGGCCGCCGGCGACACCTATCCCACCTGGTCCGCCCGCGCGAAGCAACGCCTCGACTGGCTCTCCGAATTGGAGTCCGGCCCCGTCGAATTCGCCCCCGACCCCGCCGTCCCCTCAGCCGCCGCCCCTGCCACCCAGCCCGCCGCGACGCAGCCGTCGCAGTGAATCAGAGTTCGGTCCTGAAACGCAGGAAGTGATGGAACCGTTCCGTCAAATCCTTGTCCTGACTGTATCCACGGGACGTGACAAGCTCAATCAGTCCCGGCACTTGATCCAAATCATCGTCTGTCGCGGCTTGGATGAGGTTCTGCAGGTCGATAAGGTCCTGCCTACGCCTTTCCGACTCCGAAACCAGCTTCATCGCGATGAGGTGAGGGATCTGAGCCGCCGGGAGCACCGCACCTTCAAGCACATCCGTCGGGGTCGAAGCCGCCACAACTTCATTCTCGATCCCCGAGGAAGCGAAGAGCAGATCGATCAACGGCGACTCGTCGGCGGACATCCCGGGTGGGAGATGAGGTGAGACGAGCCGTAGTGTGGCCAACCGATCAACCGCCGCTTGATCGATCTCCGCGTAGAGCCGATAACGCCGACCGAAAAGCGACCGTGCAATAGCCTCGGCTTCGACATCGCCCGCAACGGCTACCGCAAGGTCGACATCCTGTGTCGTGCGAAGCATTGATCGCGCTGCGACCGCTAAGCCACCCACAACCGCAAAGTCGGCACCGGCCGATCCCAGATCGGCTGTTGCATGGACTAGGAGGTCGTGGAGAAGCGAGGGCATGGCGTGGGAACTAGATATTTACCGTCGGCCTGGCTGCCGCTGTGCAGCCACATGCCCACCCTCTGAGAAATCTGAGCCTCAGACTCCTCAGGGTACTGGCGGCGTAGGCGACACCGCGTGATCTCAACGCCCTCCGCGTGCATCTCCAACGCGCGTCGGAGGCGACGGCTCACAGTCGCACGGGACTGATCACGGTTGATGGGTGGTTGCATAAGAAGACTATATCGTTCGATCACCTTGAACGGCTATCGCTACTCAAGCCTCCGCCATCGTCCGCAGCACGTTGTGGAGGATGCCGCCGTTGCGGTAGTAGTCGACCTCGACGGGGGTGTCGATGCGGACGATGGTGTCGAAGGTGATCGGGTCGCGGCCCGATCCGGAAGCCCCGGCCGGGGGGGTGGCGGTGACGGTGAGGGTTTGCTTTGGGAGCACGTCGTCGGTGACAGGGATGTCGTAGGCCTCGTCGCCCTTGAGGCCGAGCGACTCGGCGGTGTCGCCGGCCTTGAAAGTCAGGGGCAGGACGCCCATCCCCACGAGGTTGCTGCGGTGGATGCGCTCGTAGCTGGTGGCGATGACGGCCTTGACGTTGAGGAGGAACGTGCCCTTGGCGGCCCAGTCGCGGGACGAGCCCATGCCGTAGTCGGCACCGGCTAGAACCACCAGGGGCGTGCCGGTTGCGGCGGGCTCCCGTCCCGCTGAAGCGGGACGGCCGGCGCGTTTGTAGTTCTGGACGGCGTCGTAGATGTAGCGGACGGGTGCGTCGCCGATGCCGGTTTCTGGAGTGCCGTCCGGGATCGGGGTGAAGCCGTCTTCCGGAGGTAGGCCGGTGAAGTCGACGGTGAAGCCGCCCTCGGTGCCGGGGGCGAGTTGATTTTTGATGCGGACGTTGGCGAAGGTGCCCCGGGTCATGACCCGGTCGTTGCCGCGGCGGGAGCCGAAGGAGTTGTACATCGACTTGGGCACGCCGTGCTCGTCGAGGTAGCGGGCGGCGGGGGTGCCGGACTTGATCGCCCCGGCGGGGGAGATGTGGTCGGTGGTGGTCGAGTCGCCGAGCTTCGCGAGGCATCGCGCGCCGTGGATCGGCTGGATCGGCGGCGCCTCGGGGGAGAGGCCCTCGAAGAAGGGGGGTTCCTGCACGTAAGTCGAGTCGTCGTCCCAGGCGTAGAGGCTGCCGGTCGCGGCGTCGATGTCGCGCCACTCCTGCGAGCCCTTGAACACGTCGGCGTACTGCTCGATGAACTGCTCGCGGGTGACGCAGCGGTTGACCAGGTCGATGACTTCCTGCTGGGTCGGCCAGATGTCCTTGAGGTAGACGTCGTTGCCGGAGGCGTCGCGGCCGAGCGGGTCGTTCTGCAGGTCGATGTTGACGGTCCCGGCGATGGCGTAGGCAACGACGAGGGGGGGCGACGCGAGGTAGTTGGCCTTGACGTCGGGGCCGATGCGTCCCTCGAAGTTGCGGTTGCCCGAGAGGACCGAGCAGGCGACGAGGTCGTGCTGGTTGATGGCCTTGCTGATGGGCTCGGGGAGCGGGCCGGAGTTGCCGATGCAGGTCGTGCAGCCGTAGCCGACGAGGTTGAAGCCCAGCGCGTCGAGGTCCTTGGTGAGGTCGGCCTTGTCGTAGTACTCGGTGACGACCTTGGAGCCGGGGGCGAGGGAGGTCTTGACCCAGGGCTTGCGGGTGAGGCCGAGCGCGTGGGCCTTGCGGGCGACGAGGCCGGCGGCGAGCATGACCTCGGGGTTGGAGGTGTTGGTGCAGCTCGTGATGGCGGCGATGACGACGGCGCCGTGCTTGAGTTGGAAGGTCTGGTTGTCGTAGGTGACGGGGACGCCGCGGGTCGACGAGGTGGCGGGGCGGTCGAGCGTTGCCGTGGTGCCGGAGGCGGAGCCGCCCGCTGAAGCGGGCTTGGCCGAGGGGCCCGCGGCGACGTCGCGTTCGTCCGGGTCGACGCCGCGGTTGCCGCCGGCCATCTCGGGGGGCGTGCCGCCCTCCTCGGCCCAGCCGCCGACAGGGTTGTCCACCAGCGTCGTATCGTCGTCGGAGTCGTGGTGCACGCCGAACGTGTCGCGCAGGTCCTTGTCCCAGTTACGCTTCATGTCCGACAGCGCGATGCGGTCCTGCGGCCGCTTGGGCCCGGCCAGCGACGGCTCAACGGTGCCCATGTCCAGCTCCAGCGAATCGGTGTAGACGATGTCGTAGTCGTCGTTGCGCCACAGGCCGTTGGCCTTGCAGTACTGCTCGACCGTGGCGATGAGCTTCTCGTCGCGGCCGGTGAGCTGGAGGTACTTGATCGTTTGTTCGTCGACGGGGAAGAAGCCGATGGTCGCGCCGTATTCGGGGGCCATGTTGGCGATGGTGGCGCGGTTGGCCAGGGGCATGTCGGCGAGGCCGGGGCCGTGGAACTCGCAGAACTTGCCGACGACGCCGTGCTTGCGGAGCATCTGGGTGACGCGGAGGACCAGGTCGGTGGCGGTGACGCCCTCCTTGAGCCTGCCGATGAGCTTGATGCCCACGACCTCGGGGATGAGCATGTAGATCGGTTGGCCGAGCATGACGGCCTCGGCCTCGATGCCGCCGACGCCCCAGCCGACGACGCCCAGGCCGTTAATCATGGTGGTGTGGGAGTCGGTGCCGACGAGGGAGTCGGGAAACAGGCACGGAGGGACTGAGGGACTGAGGGACGAAGAGGCGAAAGACCGATCTTTCTTCGTCCCTTCGTCCCTCTGTCCCTTCGTGCCTTCCCCCTCATCCCACACCACCTTCGCCAAGTACTCCAGATTCACCTGGTGCACGATGCCCGTCGCCGGTGGGACGACGCGGAAGTTGTCGAAGGCCTGCTGGCCCCACTTGAGGAACTCGTAGCGCTCGTTGTTGCGCTCGAACTCCTTCTCGGCGTTGATGGTCAGGGCCATACCGTTGGCGAAGGCGTCGACCTGCACCGAGTGGTCGATGACCAGGTCGCAGGGCACCAGCGGGTTGACCTTCTCGGCGTCGGCCTCGTTGCCGGTCATGCGGACGATGCCGCTGCGCATCGCGGCGAGGTCGACCACGGCGGGCACGCCGGTGAAGTCCTGCAGCACGACGCGGCCGGGCTTGAACGGGATCTCCACGTCGGCGACGTGCTTCGCGTCGTACCCCGCGAGGGCCTTGACGTGGTCCTCTGTGATGATGTAGTCCTCGTGGTGGCGGAGCACCGCCTCGAGCAGGACCTTGATGGAATAGGGCAGCCGGTCGATCTCGCCGATCCCGCGGAGGGCGTCGAGCTTGTAGATGGTCCGCTCGCCGAGGGGCGTGTCGAGTGTGGTGCGGGCCTTGAACGGGTCGGACGGGGCGGGCGAGGGGGAGGCGGGCATAGTCGGGGTCCTGCGGGGAAGTTAGCGGATGCCGCATCGTAGCAGGCGGATACCCAAGGCTCGGGTCGACGCCTACCGAGCGGGTGCGATGGCATGGAGCCGCGGGTGTCGACCCGCCGGCCGGGCGGTGAGGGGCGCTGCGCACATCATCGGCGCGCCGAGGTTTCTACGGCATTGCGGACTCAGCCGACGGATTGACACTCGCGGCTTCAGACGGTGGTGTCGCGTGCCGCTCTGAACACCGCTTGCAATTTATCCTCTACCCAATCCTGCCCGAGGCACCAGTCCCACCCCGACGCGAGCGCGACGTCGGTGAGCTTCGTAATCGAAGCCCCTGCGCGTCGACCCGCGGCGAGGGCGGCGTAGTACAGCACCGTCGCCACGTCGCCGGGCAGGGCGGCCTCGTCGTCGAGGTGCCGCTTCGCCTCGTCCTTGATCTCACGCAGCACCGGGGCGGGGGTGTCGTCCGCCAGCAGCAGTTGGCGGTAGGTTAAACCGGTCTCGCCGTAGGGCTGGTCGAGTTGGTGGCGGAGCATCGGGCCACGGTCCGCGTCGGTCCAGGGCAGCCGCTCGGCGGCACCGTCCGACCCGACCCCAAACAGCGTCGCCAAGGCCGTCACGTCCGTCTGTTGCACCGATAGATCGTCATTCATCGTGTTCACGCTCCGTAGCCTGCTGATGCGGCCGGGCGAGCACCGACATCAGGTCCCGCAGCTCCGCCTCGATCGCTTGCTCCCCCTCGGCATATTCGGCGACGACGGCGCGGAGGCACCGGGCGAAGGTCCGCTTGCCGGTGATGAGCAGGTTGCTCGCCTGCGTCGGCGTTGCGATGCCGTACCGGGCGATCAGCGTGTCGTAGTCCGCCGGCTCCTCCTGCCGCAGCGTCGGCGCGAGCAGGCGGTCGTGGAACACGCCCCACACGTCGGCCCGGCCCGACGCCTCGCACTCGTCCCGCATCGCCCGGATCGCCTGGTCCAGCACGCCGCGCGCCCACTCGACATCGAACGCGTCCCCCGCCGCCTCGCTGGACGCCGGCTCCGCCAACGCGTCCAGCGGGGCGACGTTCCCCCCGCCGCGTTTCTGCGCCGTCTCCGCCCGGTACTCGCTGATGATGTATCTATCTAGAGCGGTCAGCAGGAACGTGCGGAACTTGCCCTTGGCCCGGTCCGCCTGCCCGAGCAGGTTCTTCTGCAGCACCTTGCCCATGATGAAGCCCTGCACGAGGTCCTCGGCCTTGTGCGACGGGACCCGCTTGCGCCGCACCAGGTGCGCCTCCATCGCCGGGGCGTACCGCGACAGCAGCCGCGCCAACGCCTCGCCCGCCGCCGCGCCACGCCCGGCCCCGTCACCGTCGGCGTCCCCCGCCGCGTCGACCATCGACCACGCGGTCGTGGGGAAAAAGTCGGGTCGGGCCTCGGGCATCTGCGGAGTCTACCCCGCTCTTGAAGCCGCGGGGTCACCCCGTCGGCTCGGTGGCATGGCGGCGCTAAGCCGGGTTATGGCACCGCGGACCCAGCCGGCGGATTGACATCCGCGGCTACAGGATGCTTAGCCGGCGGATTAACATTTGCGACTCCGGGATGGCTTACACTGTCGCCTATGCCCGACCCGCCGCGCGTCCTCGTCCTGGCCAACCAAGGCAAAGAGCCCGTCGTCGAGGCGATGACGGAGTTCGGCCCGTGGCTGCGCGAGCGGGCGGAGGTTGTCGCCGTGCTCGACACCCGCGACACGATCGGGGGCTTCAACGGTGAGCTGCCCGCGGCGGACTTGGCCATGGTCCTCGGCGGCGACGGCACGTTCCTCAGCCAGGCCCGGATGATGGTCGACCGCAACGTGCCCCTGCTCGGGGTCAACTTCGGCAAGGTCGGCTTCCTCGCCGAGTTCGAGATCGAGGACGTGAAGACCCACTGGGACACCATCGCCTGCGGGCACTGCCGCATCACCAAGCGGGTGATGATGGACGTCGATGTGATGCCCGAGGGCACGCCGCGATGGGACGGCAACGGGCACGACCCGGCGTGGTCCGCCATCGCCATGAACGACGCGGTGGTCAACGCCGGCCCGCCGTTCCGCATGATCGAGATGGACGTCGCCATCGAGCCGGCGGTGTCGCAGCGGTCGGCGCTGCGCCTCGCCGGCGACGGGATCATCGTCGCCACCGCGTCGGGGTCGACGGCGTACAATCTCAGCGTCGGCGGGCCGATCGTCTCGCCGGGGGTCCACGCCATGGTCGTCTCCGCCATCGCGCCGCAGTCGATCGCGTTCCGCCCGATCGTCTTCGGGGCCGACTGCGACGTGTGGGTCACGATGAACCGGGCCAACGAGGGGACGACCCTGGTGATCGACGGGCAGATGTCAACCACCGTCACCGAGGGCCAGCAGATCCGCATCCGCCAGCACCCCACGCTCCTGACCCTGGTGCAGAACCCGCGGCACACGTACTGGTCGATGCTGTCGCACAAGATGCACTGGGCGCTGCGGCCCAGCCGGCAGTGACCTTCCGCCGCCGACCGTCGTCGGCCCGACGCCGCTAGGGTTCAACGATGGCCGAGCCCGCGACACGTACCGAAACGCTGCTCACCCCCGCGTTCATGCACCAACTCGACCGGCTGGACGTCCGCTCGCGCAAGATGCTCCGCGGCACCATGCAGGGCGAGCGGCGCAGCAAGAAGCGCGGCCAGTCCGTCGAGTTTGCCGACTACCGCAACTACGTCGTCGGCGACGACCTCCGACGCATCGACTGGAACCTTTACGCCCGGCTGGACAAGCTGTTCCTGCGCCTGTTCCTCGAGGAGGAAGACCTCACCGTTTCCATCATCCTCGATACCACCGCCAGCATGGATTACGGCGAGCCGAACAAGCTGCTGTACGCCAAACGACTCGCCGCGGCGTTGGGGTACGTCGCGCTGACGCACTACAACCGGCTGAGCCTGTACGCGTTCTCCGACACCGTGAGCGACCGGGCCGAGGGGATGCGTGGCCGGCGGCCGATCGCGCGGATGGTGGCGTGGCTCGACGGGCTGCGGCCCGCCAAGGCGTCGGGCAGCCTCGCCGACGTGTGCAAGAAACTCGCGACGCTGCACCGCCAGCCGGGGGTCGTTATCTTCATCAGCGACTTCTTCGACAAGGGCGACCTGGCCGAGGCGTTTCGATACTTCGCGGCCGACCGCTTCGACGCCTACGCCCTGCAGCTGCTCAGCCCGCAGGAGGAGGACCCCACCCGCGGCGGCGTCGCCGGGGACCTGAAGTTGACCGACATCGAGGACGGCAGCGTCGCCGAGGTGTCGGTCAGCAAGCCCCTGCTCGAGCGTTATCAGGCGAACCTGCGGGCTTATAAGGAACAGGTGCGCGACGCCGCGGTGAAGCGTGGCCTGACGTACCTCACGGCCACGACCGACGAGACGGTCGAGCGGGTGGTGCTGCAGTACTTCCGCGAGCGGGGGCTCTTGGGGTGACGGGGAAGGCAGAACAGCCGGAACCGCAGGTTTCGCAGATGACGCAGGTTTCAAGGCAGTCGATTCAGAATGTACTGATTGGAACCTCGACCACAGGACAGAAGTTTGTCGGGGCGGAAAGCTTCGTGTTCATCCATGGATTCATCTGCGAAATCTGCGTAATCTGCGGTTACGGCTGCTATGACTCTTCTGTCGCCATTCACAGCGTTGATCGCCGCGGCACTCACCGTGCCGGTGTTGGTTGCGTTGTACTTTCTGAAGCTGCGGCGGCGGCCGCTGGCGGTGCCGACGACGTTGTTGTGGCAGAAGTCGGTGCAGGATTTGCAGGTCAACACGCCGTTTCAGCGGATCCGCAACAGCCTCTTGCTCTGGTTGCAGCTTTTATTGTTGGCGTTGTTGTTGATCGCGATGGCGCGGCCGACGCGGGAGGCGAGCGTGGTGCCGGGGGACCGGGTGGTGATCGTGATTGACCGGTCGGCGTCGATGAATACGGCGGATCAGCCGGGGGGGGCGACGCGGCTGGAGGTGGCGAAGGAGGCGGCGCTGGCGCTGGTGGACGATCTGGGTGATGCCGGGGGCGGGGGGGCTTCCGAGGGAAGCTCCGGGGGGGCGATGGTGGTGGGTTTCGCGGAGCGGGCGGAGGTGGTGCAGGGGTTCACGAGCGACCGGGGTCGGCTGCGGGCGGCGGTCCGGGACTTGGCGGCGACCGACCAGCGGAGCCGGATCGACGCGGTTTGGGGGCTGATCGAGCCGCACGCGGCGGGTGCGGCGGCAGCCGGGGCCGGGGCTGGCGGGCTGACGGTCCGCGTGTTCAGCGACCTGAGTCTGCACCGCGACGACGCCGCGGCGGAGCTCCCGGCCGGGGTGGACGTGCGGGCGGTGGCGGTGGGGTCGGCGACGGCGGACAACGTCGGGCTGGTCGCGGCGGCGGCGCGGCGGGACTACGAGCGGCCCGAGCGGGTGGCTGTCTTCGCCCGGCTGATCAACGCCGGGCCGACGCCGGTCGAGACGAACGTGACGCTGCGGGTGGACGGCCAAGTGGCGCGGGCCGAGCCGGCGTCGCTGCCCGCGGCGACGCCGGGCGGGGCGCCGGGCGAGGCGTCGGTCAGCTTCGACGTGACGCTGCCCGGCGCGGCCGACCTTACCGTGTCGCACGACCACGTCGACGCTCTGCCGGCCGACGACGCGGCGCGGCTGCGGCTGCTGCCGGCCGAGCGGCTGCGGGTGCTGGTGGTCACGGAGGGCGAGCCGTACCTGGCCCAGTCGCTGCGGGCGGCGGGGGCGCGGGACGTGGCGGTGGTTGGGCCCGAAGCGTACGCGGCGATGCCGCCGCAGGAGCTGCGCAACGGCGCGGCCGGCGATGAGGGGTACGGCCTGGTGGTGTTCGACCGCTACCGGCCGAGCGCGGTGCCGCCGGTGAGCAGCCTGTCGTTCGGGTCGACGGTCCCGGTGCAGGGCTTCGAGGTGCGGGAGGCGGCGGCGGACGCCCCCGAGGTGCAGGGCGTCCTGACGTGGCGGCGGGACGACCGGTTGATGCGGTACGTGCAGCTCGAGGACGTCGCGCTGCGGCGGCCCGGCCGGCTCGTCGTGCCGGCGGACGCGACGGTCCTGGCGACCGGCCTCGGCGGCCCGCTCCTGGCGGAGGTAACCCGCGACGGGCTGACCCACGTCGCGACGGGCTTCCCCCTGGAAGACAGCCGCTGGCCCGTGCACTGGAGTTTCCAGGTGTTCATGGTCAACGCGCTGGAGGTGCTGGGTTTGTCGGGCCAAGGCGACGCCGGTGAGGGCACGCTGGCGTACCGGACGGGGCAGACCGCGACGGTGCCGGTGACGGGGCGGGCCGACGGCGGGACGGCGACGTTCACGGGCCCGGCGCGGCTGTCGGGCACGGTGCGGCGGGGCCGAGCGGTGCTGCCGGCGTTCCCGCTCGTCGGTGAATACACGGCCAGCGGCGTCACCATCGAAGCGCCGTACGATCGGCTGGGGGTGAACCTGCTGGACCCGCTGGAGAGCGACGTGCGGGTGGGGGAGACGCTTGCACTCGGGCCGGGACAGGGCCGAGCGGTCGCGGCGACGACGCCGGAGGCGGCGCGGCAAGAGGTCTGGCCGTGGTTTGCGTGGGCGGCGCTGGGGGTTCTGCTGCTCGAGTGGTTCGTCTACACCGGGCGGATGCGGGTGTAACGTTGACCAGAAGGTGCCACACTGTGGCCCGCCGCTTCGGGCGGGTGCGGTCTGTGGGTTCGAGCGCAGCCATTAGCAGCTTGCGGACCCCACACCGCACCCTCCGCAAAGCCGCCGGGATGCAGTGTGGCACCCCCTGGTGTTACGCCAGCACCGGGCGAAGCCGCTTGATTACAGCCCCGGCGCCACCGCGTGGCGGGGCTTGGTCGCGGGCCGACGCTCCCGCTCGACCGGTTGCAACTCCGCCTCGTCCCAGTCGGACCACGCGTGGCGGTGCAGCTCGCCCAGGGCGTGCGGGTTGCTGAGGATCGCAATTTGCTCCCGCCGTTCCAGCGCCTCGAGCCCGCGCTGCCGCGCGTCCTCGATGGCGGCGGCAAGGTTGACGTCGCTCTCGAACGGCTCGCGGTTGCTCGCCAGGCAGGCGAGGTGGAACCGGTAGAACACCGGGTCGGACACGACCCGCCGCATCGGGTGCACCTCGGCCACCGCGTCGGCGACGGCCTGGGTCCGCACCATCCCCCGGGCGTGCAGCCGCAGCGCCGGCGGGACGCGGTGCTCCTCGGGGATCATGAGCAGGCGGTGCTCACGCAGCCACAGCCCCAGCCGCCGACTGCTGAGCATCACCGCCGTCGGGATCGACAGCACCAGCCCGATCAACACCGGCAGCGCCCACACGAACAGGCTCGGCGCGACGAACCACACCACCACCCCCGCGACCACCCCGCCGAGCGTGTTCTTCCACTGCGAGCGCAGCGCGTCGCCCCAGCCCGTCGACGACTCGTCGCGGCTCTGGGCATTCCACTTCACGCTCCGGCCGAGCAGCGTGTTCACGACGAACGTCGTGTGGTAGACCATCATGATCGGCGCGATGAGGACGGAATTAGCGACCTCGATCAGCGCGCCGCCGACGACCTGGAGCTCGCCGCCGTGGGCCTCGAGCACGTCGGGCCGCTGGAGCACCAGCACGATGGCGTAGATCTTCGGGATGAACAGCATCAGCATCACGACGCCGAAGAGGATCAACCCGATCGTGCCGGGGCTGACGGGCGCGAACGGGTCGGGCTTCGGCCCGGAATTGATCGACACCGCGACGAGACCGAGCAGCATGAACACCAGCCAGATCGGCGAGGCGAGGTAGCTCATCACCCCCATCGCGAGGTGGATGCGGCTCATCGGGTGGTAGCCCCGCGTGAACACGAGGCGGATGTGCTGCATGTTGCCCTGGCACCACCGCTGGTCGCGGATGGCGTAGTCGGTCAGGGTCGTGGGGCACTCTTCGTAGCTGCCGTCGAGGTCGAAGGCGATGCGGACCTTGTAGCCGGCCTTGCGGATCAAAGCCGCCTCGACAAAATCGTGGCTGAGGATCTCCCCGCCGAGGGGCGCCTTGCCCGGGAGGATGGGCAGTCCGCAGTGGTCGATGAAGGCGCGGACGCGGATCAGCGCGTTGTGGCCGTAGTAGTTGCCGTCGAGGTGGGTCCACGACCCGAAGCCGACGTTGAACACCTCGCCGTAGACGCTCGCGGCAAACTGCTGGCAGCGGGCGAAGAACGAGAGGCGGTTGACCGGCTGCGGGGGCACCTGCAGGATGCCGATGTCGTCCTGGTTTGCGGCGCGGTGGACCATCTCGACGATGGTCTCGCCCTCCATGACGCTGTCGGCGTCGAGGGTGAGCATGAAGGTGTAGTCGCTGCCGAAGCGGCGGCAGAAGTCTTCAATGTTGCCCGACTTGCGGGCCACGTTTTTGTGCCGCCTGCGGTAGAAGATGCTCACTTCGGAGCCGAAGGTCTCGAGGATCGCGGCGAGTTGGGTCTCTTCCTGCAGCCAGACGGTGGGGTTGGTGGTGTCGGAGAGGATGAAGAAGTCGAAGGCCTTGGTGTAGCCGGTTTTCTGGACCGAGCGGATCATGGCCTCGAGGCCGGCGAAGACGCGGACGGGGTCCTCGTTGTAGACGGGCATGAGGACGGCGGTGCGCGGGAGGTCGCCGGGATCGCGGCGGGGGATGCGGACGCGTTCGACGGGGAAGACGGCGTGGGGCGAGGCGCGGAGCATCTGCAGCACGCCGATGGTCGCGGTCCAGAAGCCCTGGGCAACCCAAAGGAACAGGAGCGTGAAGAGCGCCCAGAGCGCGACCGTGACGGGGTTGATCCCCGAACGGAAGCAGACGAGGGCGAACGCGTACGCGGCGAGGTAGGTGCTGGCAAGGGTGGCGAGCACGAGCCCGACCCGGGAGATGAGCACGCCGCTGGTCCAGCGTTTGGGCGCCTCGAAGGGCGGGATGTTGGGCCGCGGGGCGTTCGGCGGCTTCACGGGGGCGGGGGTCACGGTGCCGCTTCCTCGGAGAGGGGGCGGCGGGCGCGGGCGGTGGGGATGACCCAGCGGTAGGTGCCCGACCAGAACTCGCCACGTAGCACGCCCGGCAGCTCACCGAGCGGCTGCCGCGGCATCTCGAGCTCGGCACACACCGGCAAGATCCCGCGGGGCCAGCGGTCCATGCAACGCTTGAAGTGCGCGGCCAGCGCCTCGGCGGAGCGCTCGTCGTCCAGGGACTCTGCGAAACACTCCAGCATCGGCCCGAACCGCGACAGTGCGGCAACCGCGAAGCGGCTGGGCTCGCCGGCCAATCCGAGCGCGGCGGGCAACTCTTGCATCCAGTGATCGAAGTGCCGCAGCGCCGCCTCGGTCCGCCGCTTGGGGTCGGTGAGGCCGTCGTCGACCTGCCGGTCAAGCCACGTACAGACGCGCCGGATCGCCGCGTCGTCCTGCATGCCCAGGCGCCTTAGATAAGCCGCCACCCGCGGCAACGGCCCCCGGGGGTCCGCCGCGGGGCCACCGTCGGCGTCCGTGTCGGGCCTCGTCTCCACGGCTTGTTCGGCTGCGGTGTCCACGTCATTCCCAGCGGTAGAGCCACGTCTCGGTCAACGGCTCGCCGTCGTGCAGCCGGAGTGTAGCGCGGAGTTCCACGGGTTTGTCACTCTCCCGCTCAACGTCGAAGAACACGCGGTAGCCGTTACGGAAGCGATTGTACTGGATCACCGGCTTGCCGATCAGGTGGCCAAGCCCCGCCTGCACGTCCGCCCGCACAATCGTGCCGTTGGGCTGGGCGGCGTCCGTCTCGGTGTCGATGATAAACCGCGCCACCGGCCGGCCGCTCTCGCCCTCGGCCGTGCGGACGACGCTGCCCTTCGCCGCGTCGCCCTCACCGGGCAGCACCACACGGGTCTGGGTGAAGCGGACCTCGTCCACGTCGCTCGGCCGCGCGTTCTGCGTAAAGTCGATGCGGTAGCTCAGCGACCGCTCGTCCCCGGCGCTGATCGACGCGGCGTCGGCGGGGACCCAGTAGGCCCCGATGTTGTCCTCGCCCTCGTCCTTGCTGGATAGTTCGAGCAGCTCGACCCAACCCTCGCCGAAGCCCTCGTGCGGCGTGACCCAGACGCTCGGCCGGATGTTCATCTCGGTTTCGAGGTCCTCGTAACTGTCAAACGCCCGGTCGCGCTGGATGAGGCCGAAGCCTTGCGGGTCGGTCATCTTGAAGCGGCTGACGGCGGTGGCGGGGGGGTTACGGAGGGGGCGCCAGTCGAGGTGGCCGCCCTGGTGCTGCATGAGCAGGCCGTCCGCGTCGTGGACCTCGGGGCGGTAGTCGTCGTAGCGTGCGGGGTTTTCTTCGCCGAAGAGGAACATGCTGGTGATCGGCGCGAGGCCGAGCTTCTCGGGCGTCTGCCGGAAGAACAGCCGCGCGGTGACCTCGACGCTCAGCGTCTCACCCGGCGTCACGTCGAGGCGGTACGCCCCGGCAACGGTCGGCCCGTCGAGCATCCCGTACAACACGAGGTGGTCGTCGCCCGTCTCGGGCTGTTTCACCCATAGCTCGACCCATTCGGGGAACTCCTCGGGGTCAGGCAGCGCGGTGTTGATCGCCACGGCCCGGACCGACGAGCCCCAGTGCTGGCCGTACCCCACGGCGCGGAAGTAGCACCCGCCCTGGATCGACATAAGCTCGTTGTACGTCTCCTCGCCCTGTTCGTCGCGGGGCCCGACGCGGTGCAGACTCAGCCCGGCGTAGCCGAGGTCGCCCGGCAGCGTGGCCGGGTCAAGCGTCTCCCGCGCCACCGGGCCGTAGACGAACCGTTCGGGTGAGAACGGCAGGGGGGTGACCTCTTCGCCGCTGGGCCCGACCTGCGACAGCAGCACCTCGTTCTTGAACAGCCAGCCGCGGTGGCGGAACTGCACCCTGAACGGCAGCTCGCTCTCGGCCCACAGGAACTTGCCCGGCGGGCAGCGGATGTCACGGTGCCCGTCGTACCCCAACGCCGCGAGCGCCGGGGGCAGGGGCACGGCCTGATCCATATAAGGATGCGCCGCACGGTCGCGGGCACGGTCGATGAGCTGCACGAACGCGGGCTCGAACGTGGCGTCGGCCGCGGGCCGGGTCTGTTGCGCCACGCAGGGGCGGGGCAAGCAGACGAGGGCGACGAGCAGGCAAGCGGTCAGCGGACGTGGCATCAGACAACAACTCCGGTTAGGCAACGCGGCGGGACCCACGCGGCGGGAGGGCATCATAAAGGCGATCCGCATCCTTTGTGCGGTGATGCCGACGCTTTCGGTAGCAGTGGAACCGATAGCCGGGGCTTAGCGGGCCCCGACGGGGCGACGGTGCCCGTCAGGCCCCGGCTGCCTCGATGCCCGTCGGTGACCGCGACTTTGTCGAGCGGCGTGGCCACCCCCGCCGATAATGTCCCCCGTGCTGCGGTCCGCGCACATCTTGATGGCCTGTGTCGTGGCGCTGCTCGCGCTCGGGGTGCTCATGGTCAGGTCGGCGTCGGTGAGCGTGCTGCCCGCCGACGGTGCGGCGGTGGCGGGCGGACCGGGTGGATGGGCCGACCCGACGGGCGGGTGGCTCAACCGTCACCTGCTCTACGCCGCTCTCGCGCTGGCAGCGATGGGGATCGGGTCGCGGGTCGACCTCGCCGCAGTCGGCCGCGCACGGTGGTGGCGCAGCCCCGTGCTCTTGGCCCTGCTCGTGGCGCTGGTGCTGTGCGGGCTCACGCTCGTGCCCGGCGTCGCCCGCAACGTCAACGGCGCGTCCCGCTGGCTCGTCGTTGGGCCGCCCGGCCGGGGCGTGAGTTTTCAGCCCAGCGAGCTGATGAAGTGGGTGATGATTGCCACGATCGCGTGGTGGTGTACCCGGCGCGGCGGGGCGATGCACCGCTTCTGGCGCGGCCTCGTCCCGGCGTTCGCGGTGCTCGCCGTCGCCTGCGGGCTCATCGTCATCGAGGACCTGGGCACCGCCGCCCTCATCGCGGCGGTCGCGGTCGTCCTGCTCGTCGCCGGCGGGGCGAGGCTGTGGCAGGTCGCGCTAATCGTCCCTGTCGGCGTCGCCGGCGTCGTCGCCGCGATCCTGCACAGCCCCTACCGCGTCCGCCGGCTCACCGCCTTCCTCGACCCGTGGGCCGACCCTGCCGGCACCGGGTACCACCCGATCCACTCCATGCTCGCCTTCGCCCAGGGCGGCCCCGGCGGCGCGGGGCTGGGCGACTCGATCCAGAAGTACTACATCCCCGAGGACACCACCGACTTCGTCTTCCCCATCCTCGCCGAGGAACTCGGCTTCGCCGGGGCCGCCCTCGTCGTCGCCCTGTTCCTCACGATCCTGTGGGTCGGCTACGGCGTCTGCCGCGACAGCCGCGAGGCGTTCGGCCGACTCGTCGGGCTCGGCGTCTTGCTCACCCTGGGCGTCCAGGCCGCGATCAACCTCGCCGTCGTGACGGTGGTCGTCCCCACTAAAGGCATCGCCCTGCCCTTCGTCTCCGCCGGCGGGACCGGGTGGGTGATGACGGGTTTCGCCGTGGGCCTGCTCGCCTCGCTGGATCGGGAACCCGCGCTCGATCCGGCAACCGATCGAGCCGTCACGCCGAGCGGCGTGTCGCCTCGGCGTGCGCCTTCGCCCGGATCGCAGCCAGCGGCCGGTCCGAGTTGAACTTCCCGTTGAGCTTTTTGAGCGCCTCGATCTCGATCTGGCGGACACGCTCCCGCGTAAGGTTGACGTGCGTGCCGATCTCCTTGAGCGTCAGCGGCTCGCCGCCGTTGAGCCCGTAACGCAGCCGCAGGATCGTCGCCTCCCGATCGTCGATCGCGTCGAGCAACAGGTCCACCGTGTTCAGGTCGTCCTCGAGCATCACCCTTGCGTCCGGTGCCGGCGTGCGTTCGTCGGCGACGACGCTGGCGAGCGAGGGCGCTTCGCCGTCGGCTCCGCTGCCGGTCTGCGTCGGGCGGCGCGTGGCCTTGACCGCCTTGCGGATGATGCGCACCTTCTTCGCCGGCAGGTCCATCTCCTCGGCCAGTTCCTGGATCGTCGGCTGACGGTCCAGCCGCTCGCTGAGCTCCTTGCTCGCCCGCTTCCACTTCACGATTAACTCGACCATGTACGCGGGGATGTGGATCGGCTGGACCGCGTTGATGAGCGCCCGCTTTATGCCCTGCTTGATCCACCAGCAGCCGTATGTCGAAAAGCGTGCGCCCATATCCGGGTTGAAGCCCTCGACCGCTTTTACGAGGCCGACGTTGCCCTCCTCGATGAGGTCCTGCAACGACAGGCCGCGGTTCATGTACCGCTTCGCGACGGCAACGACGAGGCGGAGGTTCGAGCGGATCATCCGCTCGCGGGAGGCCGGGCAGTCGTCGTGGATAATCTTGCGGGCGAGGGCTTTTTCCTCGTCGGCGGTGAGCAGGGGCAGCTCATCGATCTGCTTGAGGTAGATCTCGAGGTCGGACTTGACGCGGTTGTTGCTGGCGACCATGCGGCGGGCCCCTGGATCGGTGAGCGGGATCAACAGCCCACCGGCCATCGCGGGGGACACCGCAGCATCGACCACCCTTTCCGCACCCTTAACGCCCGGCGCCGGGTCCACCCCGAGGCGGGTGCGGGTTGCGCCGGTTGAAGCGGTTGCCGCCGCACATCCGGGCCCTGGTCGATGTTTCGGCCGCAACCCAGCGGGCCGCGACGGGGCGACGCCGGCTGTCAACCGGCGGCTGTCTGGTGCGGATCAGCGTTGCCGGTGAGCTATCGCCGAATTGCTACGCTGCGGCCATGGCGTACCGCGGGCAGACCTTGAGCGTCGTCGGGTCGACGCTGCGGCAGGCGGTGATGCCGATGACCGCGGCGCGGCGGTCGCTCGTCGCCTCGGTGCGGACCTACGACGCCGAGCGTTTCCGGGCCGACCTCCTCGCCGGGCTGACGGTGGCGATGGTGGCGGTCCCGCAGTCGATGGCCTTCGCCCGCATCGCCGAGGTGCCCGCGATCTACGGGCTCTACACCGCGGTGTTCGCCGCGGTGGTCGGCGCGCTCATCACCTCGAGCACGCAGCTCAACCACGGGCCGACCAACACGATGAGCCTGCTCACCGCGGCCGCCGTCGCCGCGGTGCCGGGCGACGTGGCGGTCAAGGTGCAGACCGCCATCGCCCTCGCCCTCATCGCCGGGCTGATCCAGATCGCCTTCGCCGTCGGCCGGCTGGGGGAGCTGGTGCGGTACGTCAGCCACAGCGTCATCGTCGGGTTCTCCGCCGGGGCGGGCGTGCTCATCGCCGTGGGGCAGGTGCCCGCGTTCCTGGGCATCGACCTGTCGGACGTGCACAGCGGCCTCGTCGGCGTGCCGGGCAAGGCGGTGGAGATGTGGCGCGGGTTCGAGGGTATCGCGTGGCGGCCGGTGCTCGTAGGAACGGTGAGCCTGCTCGCCGCCGTCGCCTGCCGCCGCGTGTCGAAGCTGCTGCCCGCGTACCTCATCGCCGTGGTGATCGGCGCGTTGATCGTGTTCCTCGCGGGGTGGACCCCCGGGGACCTGCGCCTCGTGGGCGAGGTGCCCTCGGGCCTGCCGCTGCCGAGCCTGCCGACGGGCCTGGGACATTGGGAGGACCTGCTCGGCCCCGCGCTCGCCATCGCTATCGTCGCCAGCATCGAGGTCAACGGCATCGGCAAGACCCTCGCCGGGCCCCGCGGCGAACGCATCGACTCGAACCAGGAGTTCCTTGCGATCGGGCTGGCCAACGCGTGCGCCGCGTTCTTCCAATGCATCCCGTCGAGCGGCAGCTACTCCCGCTCGGCGCTCAACAGCATCGCCGGGGCCGCCACCCGATTCGCCAGCCTCTTCAGCGGGCTCCTCGTCGCGGGCATTTTCCTCCTGCTCGCCCCGGCCGCCCGCTACATACCCATGGCGTCCATCGCCGCCATCCTCTTCATCATCGCCTGGGGGCTGATCGACCTCGCGTTCTTCCGCCGGCTTATCAAGAGCAACAAGGCCGACCTCGTGGTCTGTGCCGGCACGTTCCTCGCGACGCTGACCATCTCGCTGCAGTACGCGGTATTCCTCGGCATCTTCCTCAACCTCGCTCTATACCTCCGTCGGGCGAGCGATCTATACATGACCGAGATGGTCCGCGCCCCCGGCGACAGCGACGGCTTTATCGAACGCCCGATCCGCGAAGACCCCGAGGGCAAGGATGTGATGTTTTTGCAGGTCGAGGGCAACCTCTTTTTCGCCGCGGCCGACGACCTCCGCGACCGGTTCAACGACCTGCTGGCACGGGATGTCAGGGTCGTCATCCTGCGGCTGAAGCGCTCCCATATGGTCGACGCGACGATCATGCACGTCATCGAGCAGTTCACGAAACAGCTCGCCGATCAGGGCCGTCACCTCGTGCTTTGCGGGGTGCGGCCGCGGATGTTCGACCGCATGAGCGAGTTCGGCCTGATCGACGCCCTCGGCCGCGATAACGTCTTCGTTTCTAACGACACGCCGTTCAGCTCCGCGAAGCAGGCGGTCCTGCGGGCGCGGGGGCTCCTCGGCGAGGTGGACTCGGCTTCGCTAAAGCCGCGGGATATCGCCACCGCCGTTTCCAGCGAGGCTTCGGGCGGCGATGACGAACGGCAAAGCATAGAATGAAACTGTGAGCCAGATCACCATCGAGCGGCAGTTGCGTGCCCTCTCCGAACGGGAGCAAAAGGCACCAGAAGCGGTGGCAGCGGAGATGGTTTGCAAGCGGCTGCGGCGGGCGCGGCTACAGGCATTGCTGAGCGAGTCGCAGGAGCTGGCCCACGCGGCGGGTTATTCGGACGAAGATCGAATCCTAAGAGAGTTCGATTGAGGGTCGTGCTCGAGACGAACGTGCTGCTCGCCGCGGCGGCCACCGACGGGCTCGGTCGGAGCCTGCTGGATCGGTGCCTGTACGACTACCACCCAGGTTGGCCCGACTACATCGTCGAGGAGACAAGGCGGCGGCTGATCAGCAAGTTCAGGCACACCCCGGCGCAGGCGGCCGAACGCCTCGACCTCATCGGGCTTGATGTGGAGCTGGTTCAGCCCGCTGAAGTCGCGACCGGCGCCTGCCGCGACCCCAACGACCTGCCGGTGCTGGGCACGGTCGTCGCCGGGGAGGCGGAGCGGCTGGTGACGGGCGACAGGGACCTGCTGGTGCTCGGCTCTTTCGGCGGGTGCGTGATCCAGACGCCGCGGGAGTTTTGGCAGAGCCTGCCGTGACGTTGTTGTTCCACCAGGCGGCGCTGGGCGACTTCGTGTTGACGCTCCCGCTGGTGCGATCGCTCGCGGCGGCGGGGCCGGTGACGGTGGTGGCCCCGTGGTCGCGGGGGCGGCTGGCGGCGGCGCTGATTCAAGGGGTGGAGGCGATGGACATCGAAATGTTCGAGTTCACGCGGCTGCACGCGGTGGGTGGGCCGCGGGCGGTGAGCCCGGCGGTGGGGGAGCTGTTCGATGCGGCCACGCGAATCGTCAGCTTCGTGAGCGACGGGCACGATGCGTGGGCGGCCAACGTGCGTCGGCTGGTTCCGCGGGCGGAACTGGTGTGCCTTTCGACGCGGCCGCCGGCGGGGTGGGCGGGGCACGTGGCGGATTGGCACCGGGCGGCCTTGGCCTTGCGAGGTGTGGAGGTCACGGACGTGCCGGTGAGGGTGACCCGCAACCCCGGCGGCCCCGTCGTCGTCCACCCCGGCAGCGGCGGCGTCGCCAAGTGCTGGCCGGCCGAGCGGTACGAGGCCGTCCTCGATGTGCTGCAACAGGAAGGTCGCTCCGTGCGGGCGATGTATGGCGAGGCCGAGGCCGACCGCTGGTCCGCCGAACGCCTCGCCCGGTGGCGCGACCGCTACGACGCCACCGGCTGCGCCACGCTCGAGGCCCTGCTCGAACAGCTCCTGCCCGCCGCGGCCTACCTCGGCAACGACGCCGGGCCCACCCACCTCGCCGCCCAGCTCGGCCTGCCCACCGTCGCCCTCTTCGGCCCCACCGACCCCCGCCTCTGGGCGCCCCGCGGCCCGGCCGTCACCGTCCTCGCGCCGCCCACCCCTACCGCCACGACCTGGCTGAGTGTGCCGACCGTGATGGAGGCAATGACGAAACTCGAATGACGAATGACGAAGCAAACCCAGAGGGTCGACCTTGGGCTCGCTCGTTCATTCGTCGTTCTTCATTCGGATTTCGTCATTCCCGCCTATTCACCCGGCAGCCTCCACCCTCGCCGTTATCATCCATCCTGATCCCCGAACCCTGATCCCCGGACCCTCGACATGATCGGCAAAATCTTCAAGGCCTACGACGTCCGCGCCCTCTACCCCGACCCGCTCAACGAGGAGGCCGGCTGGAAGGTCGGCTACGCCACGGGCATGTTCCTCAAGAAGGAAAACGGCCGGGGCACCGTCGTCGTCTCCCGCGACCACCGTCCCGCCGCACCCTCCATGGCCGAGCAGTGCATCCTCGGCCTCCGGGCCGCGGGCATGGACGTCATCGACCTCGGCCGGTGTGACACCTCGATCCAATACTTTGCCATCCCCCACCTCGACGCCGTCGGCGGCATCCAGTGCACCGCGTCGCACAATCCCATCGAGTACATCGGCTACAAGATCAGCCGCGAAGAGGCCAGGCCCGTCGGGGCAGACACCGGTCTGAAGGAGATCGAAGAGATCGCCCGCTCCCTCGACGGCACCGACGCCAGCGACGGCGACCGGGGCTCCTACAAGGAAGCCGACATCTGGGACGCCTACCGCAAGCACATCCTCAGCTTCATGGGTGAGCTGCAGCGGCCGATCAAGCTCTTCGTCGACGCGTCCAACGGCTGCGGGATCGCCCTGCTGAACAAGGTCTTCAGCAACGTCAACAACCTCGAGATCATCGCGATCAACGACGCTTGGACCGACGACTGGGCCCACGAACCCAACCCGCTCGTCGCCGAGAACATGAAGCCGACGCAGCAGGGCGTGAAGGAGCACGGCGCCGCCCTGGGCGCGTGTTTCGACGGCGACGCCGACCGCTGCATGCTCGTTGATGATCAAGGCCAACTCTGCGGCTGCGACCACCTCACCGCCTGGCTCGCCCACCACTTCGTCGCGCTGGCACGCACCGACCCGGGGACGAAGCACCCGACCTCCATCGTCTACGACCTCCGCTCGTCCAAGGTCGTGCCCGAGACCATCGAAGCCCTCGACGCCATCCCCGCGATCGCCAAGGTCGGTCACGTCAACATTAAGGCCAAGCTCCGCGAGACCGACGGCATCTTCGGCGGCGAGCTCTCCGGCCACTTCTACTTCAAGCGCAACAACTTCGCCGACTCGGGCGCGATCACCCTCGCTTCCGCCCTCGCCGTGATGAGTCAGAGCGACCGCCCGCTCTCCGACCAGATCGCCCCTTTCCGCAAGTACCCCCAGTCCGGCGAGATCAACTTCAAGAACGACGACAAACCCGGCACCCTTGATGACCTTAAAAAGACCTACGGCCCCAAGGGCAGCGTCCTCGAGCTCGACGGCGTCACCATCGACTGCTGGGATAATGAAGGTTACTGGTTCAACGTACGCGCCAGCAACACCGAGCCGCTGTTGCGCCTCAACGCCGAGGCGAAGGATCAGTCAACTCTCGACAACCTGCTCGGGGAGCTGAAGCCGAAGCTCGGCACGGAAGACCACGGGCACTGACCGGAGCGCCGCCGTGCCCGACCTCGCCTCCGAATTGCGAACGACGATCCGGGTGCGGGTGCGTTATCAAGAGTGCGACCCGATGAACGTGGCGCACCACTCGGTGTACGCGGTGTGGCTGGAGATGGCGCGGACCGAGCTCCTGCGGGAGCAGGGCGTCGCGTACGCCGACCTGGAAAAGGCGGGGGTGTTTTTCGTGGTGGCACGGCTATCGCTGCGGTTCCGTCGGCCGGCGTTGTACGACGACGAGCTCGACGTCACCGCCGTGGCCGAGCCCTCGGCCGGAGTGAAGCTCGAGCACCGCTACGAGGTGCGGCGGGGCACCGAATTGCTGGCGACGGCGGCGACGACGCTCGCCTGCGTCGACCGTGACGGGAAGCTGCGCCCGGTGCCTGCGGAGCTGCTGCGGCCGTGACGCCCGGGCTTCTGGGCCGGTGGCACTATAGAAGAACCAAAATAGCCACAGCGCGGCGCGGGTGCGTTGCATAGCAACGCGGCTACCGGAGCGGAAAGTACCGAAACCCGCTCAGCCGGCTGACCGCCGAGGTTTAACCCACCGCGACACGGGCGAAGCCGGTGAGCGTCGCCCCCTTGGGCAGGTAGTCGCTGATCGGCTTCTTGGCGTCCATCTCGCGGATGTAGGTCTGCCCGACGAGGGTGTGATCGCTGACCCATTTGTTCATCTTGCCGGTGGCGATCTTGTCCGCGATCTCGGGGGGCTTGCCCGTGGCCTGCGCCTCTTCGGTCAGGGCCCGCTTCGCTTCGGCAAGCGTCGCTTCGGGCAGCGTGTCCTTGTCCACCGCGAGGGGCTCGGGGCTGAGCGGGGGGACGGCCGCGGTGATGTGCATGCAGATGCCGCGCATCAGGTCGTGATCGATGTCGCCCGAGGCGGTAAGGATCGCACCCGACTTGCGGTTGGTATGAACGTAGCTGGCGGTCTTCTCGCCCGTGAGCCTCGCGCCGCCGCCAAAGGAGATGTTCTCCTTGATCGTCAGGCGCAGGTCCTCGATGAGCGACTTCATCTCATCCGTCGGCTCGGTGATCTCGCCGGTGCGGTCGAGCTTGACGGCGAGGTCCGCGACCGATTGCGTCTTCTTGAGGAAGTCTTCGTTGTTGGCCGAGAAGTCGGTCTCGGACATGACCTTGACGATGGCGATGCTGTCGCCATCGACGGCGACGGCAATAGCGCCCTCCCCGGCTTCAGCGTCGCGGGTGGCCATCTTGCCGCCGGCGCGTTCACGCAGCAGCTCGGTGGCCTTCGTGACGTCGCCGTCGGCGTCGGTCAAGGCTTTTTTGCATTCCATCATGCCCATGCCGGTGGACTGGCGGAGGGCATTCACGTCTTTGGCGGTGATCGCCATGGGAAACTCCAAGTCGGGAATGAGTGCGGAGGGAACAGGGAACAGGGAACAGTGCGCTTCGGGATGTGGGAGGAGCAGGAGGCTCGAGGTGCGGAAGGAACAAGGACTAATGCGCCGGGGGGAACGACACCGGATGCGCGGGCAATTGCCTCGGCGCACTCCGAACTCCGCCCTTCGCACTCCTTTTCAGCCTTGGCTCGCCATCGCGGCGGGCTCGGGCTCAGCGGAGCCCGCACCCTCGCCGCCGGGGGTATCGCGGTCGCCGGTCTCCCGCGAGGCGTCGTCGGCGGGCGGCGTGAGCGTCTCGGCGCTGAACTGTGAACGGCTGCTGCGGCGACGCGGCTGGTTCGCCCCGCCGCCCGTGTCGTCGCCGTCGCCGGGGCCCTTGTCCACGGCGGAGGGTCGGCCCTGCTTGCCCTCGTTGATCGCGCGGCAGAGCTGGTCCACCACGATCTCAATCGACCGCAACGCGTCATCGTTGCCGGGGATCGGGATGTCGGCAAAGTCCGGGTCGCTGTCGGTGTCGATGAGACACACGGTGGGGATACCCAACTTACGGGCCTCGCGGACGGCGTTGTGCTCCGCGTTCACGTCGATGATGACCATCGCCCCGGGCAGCTTGGTCATGTTGCGGATGCCCTCGAGGTTGCGGAGGATCTTGGACTTCTCGCGGTTGAGCTGGCTCTCCATCTTCTTAGAGTACTTTTCCATATCTCCCGAGGCTTCAAGCCGCTCGAGTTCTTCGAGGCGTTTGAGGCGCTGGCGGATGGTGGAGAAGTTGGTGAGCGTCCCGCCGAGCCAGCGTTCGGTGCAGTAGTGCATCCCCGCGTCCCTGACGTGCTTCTCGATGATGCTGCGGGCCTGGCGTTTGGTCCCGACGAAGAGCACGTCTTTGCCGGAGGCGACCGTTTTGGTCAGGAACTTGCGGGCGAGGAGGAGGCCCTTGATGGACTCCTTGACATCGATGATGTGGATGCGGTTGCGTTTGCCGAAGATGTACGGGGCCATCTTCGGGTTCCAGTGGGTGGAACGGTGGCCGAAGTGGATACCGGCTTCGACGAGTTCTTTAGCGAGCGAGGCCATACGGGGAGACTCCTGGCGGGCGGCTTTCGTTGAGCCGACCTTCTCGGGGCGATGCGGACGGCGAGCCGTCACGGGGTGGGTGCCTGCGGGCCACGCTCCGGCGACGGCCGGGCGGCGGTGGGGCAAAAGGTGGGCGGTGGGCTGCCGCCCGCCCGTTCGCCCCGGGGTCCGCAGGCTACGGATGCAAAACGGTCCGTGAGGCCGGGGCGGTCCCGGCTGGCGGACCCGCGGCGGACACAGACCGACGGTGAGCGGCCCGATGCCGCCCTCACAGTGTAGCAACGCGCCACGCCGCCGCAAGACCGGGCGCGGCATCGCGTTTCAACGGTGGCCGCAGCCGCTCAAGGTCCGAGAAGACGCGGCCCTACGCCGACTGATTTTTTCCGGGGGCGATGGTTCGGGCCGATCTTCAGAACTCGACCCGCACGCGACACCTGCTCTTTTCGAGGTACCCCATGGACCCCGCCACCGCCGCCCGCATTGCGCCCCCGGCCGCCCAACCCGCCCGCTGCAGTGTCTGCCGCGCCGCCACCGCCCCCCTCGCCCTGACCCTCGCCGCCGCTACCCTCTGCCCCACCCTCGCCGCCGGCACCGTCACGCTCCAAAACGGCGACCGCATCAAGGGCAGCATCCTCACCAACTCCGACGATGGGCTCTACCTCCAGCACAAAACCCTCGGCCAACTGACCCTCGACCAGACCCAGGTCAAGGCCGTCGCCTACAGCCACACCGATCCGGCCTACGAGGGCAACGCCCTTGACCACTGGTTCTTCCCCGGCTGGGACAAGTCGCTCGAAATCGGCTTCTCCGGCACCGACGGCAACACCGACACCCTTAACTTCTACGCCGCGTTCAGCACCAAGCAGACCACTGAACGCGACCGCTGGGACATCCAGGCCCGCTACTTCCTCACCTACGACGAGGGCGATCAGACCCGCGACGAGGGGAACGCCTTCGTGATCAAGGACTGGCTCGTCCCCGACGAAGATTACTTCTACTTCGGCACCGCCCGCTACGACCACGACCGCTTCAGCGGGTACGAAGACCGCTTCAGCGGGTTCCTCGGTGTCGGGTACGACTTCATCGACGACGGGGTCTGGGCCGTCACCGGCCGCCTCGGCGCCGGCGGCAACTACGAGGCCGGCGCCGTCAACGAGTTCACCCCCGAGGCCCTCGTCGGCATCGAAGCGACGTGGACCATCGATGAGAACCAGGAGTTCCACATCTTTAACAACCTCTACCCCGCGTTCGACCCGCTCTTCGGCGAGTTCCGCAATGTCAGCGGTGCCGAGTACAAGGTCAAACTGGCCGCCGGCCGCGGCCTCAGCCTCAAGCTGGGTATCGAGAACGAATACCTCTCCGAAGTCGAAGAAGGCACCGAGCACAACAACCTCAACTACTTCGGGGCGCTCGTCTACGACTTTTGAGCACGAGCGAACATGTAGAGCACGGCTCGCCCTGCCGCGAACCCGAGATGCTCGACGCTGCAGCGTCCGCCGCGCGGGCATACAGGTCCCGCCACGCGGCAGGGTCAACCCTGCACTACACATCAAGGATGAGGACGGTGCCCGCTCCGCCTACGCCGCGGCGGCCGTCTCATTCGCAGCGGCATCACTGTCGGCGTCGTCACTCGGCCCCGCCTTGATCTCGTCGAGCTTCCGCGTCGCCTCACGCTTGCCGAGGGTGCGTATCTCGCTCCACGCCATGAGCTGCTTGTTCCTTGGGTTGGAGTTGCCCTTCTCCCAGTTATAGATTGTCAGACCCGATACCCCGGCGAGCAGGCCATAATCCGCGGCGCTCATGCCCAGCTTCGCTCGATGCTTCTTCACCCACTTGGGCGAGAAGCGCGGCGAAGAATCTCCGTCGGCCGAGGGTGCGGGCTTGGCCGCGGCTGGCTTGCGGCCGGGGCGTCCCCGACCCTTCTCGCCCTTCGATAACGATTCGATCCGCTTCTCTAGGTCGCTGATCCGACGCTTCAACTCCGCAACTTCCCCCTTCTGCTTGCTCGCCGCCTTCGCGCCGTCGCCGGACTGGGCCTTGATCTCCTTGCGCGCCAGGCGGCGGATCTCGTCATTCAACAGGGTCGTGATATTGGGCATGGGTTGATTCCGGTCGGGTGGTTCTATAAAAGCGGATGATCCGAATCGTAAACTTCGTATCGCTGCCATTCTATACCATCCCACCCGCGGCAATGCAACTTCGCCTATAGCTTCCGCTTCGGGAGAACGCGGGGCCTTGGGTGTCGGTGTCGTTTGCGGTTGCAGAGGATGCCGTCGTACCCAACCCGGGCGGGATCGGCCGATATGATCTTTCGTGAAAGTCAAAGCTTCCAATCAGGGCCTGCGGCCGTGGCAGCGCCGCCTGCACGATGTCATCTTCGAGGCGGAAACGCCTGCGGGTAAGACGTTCGATGTTCTCCTGCTCATCGCCATCGTGCTGAGCGTGCTGGCCGTGGTGCTGGAGTCAGTCGCCTGGATCAACGCCCGTTACCACGCGCCGCTCCGCGCGGTGGAGTGGTTCTTTACCATCCTCTTTACGGTTGAATATCTGCTGCGGCTGGCGTGCGTGGCGCGGCCGCTGCGGTACGCACGCAGCTTCTTCGGGGTTGTCGACCTGCTCGCGGTGCTGCCGACGTACCTCGTGTTCTTCATCCCGGGCGCGCACGAACTGGCGGTGATCCGCGGGATGCGGTTGCTGCGCGTGTTCCGCGTCTTCAAGCTCGGGCGGTTCCTCGGCGAGGCGGAGGCGCTCAAGATCGGGTTGCTTCGCAGCCGTGCGAAGATCGTCGTGTTCCTCACCACCGTCGTGGTCAGCGTGACGGTGATGGGCGCGATGATGCACCTGATCGAGGGCGGCCGCGGCGGGTTCACCGACATCCCTCAAGGGATCTACTGGGCCATCGTGACGATGACGACCGTCGGGTTCGGCGACATCACGCCGACGACGGTGCTGGGTAAAGTTTTCGCGTCGCTGATGATGGTGTTCGGGTACAGCCTGATCATCGTGCCGACGGGGATCATCACCGCCGAGTTCGCCCGCGACAGCCGGTACCACAATACGGAGGTCTGCCCGCACTGCATGAAGAGCGGCCACGAGGCGGGGTCAAGATTTTGCAACCGCTGCGGCGGGGCGCTGTAGGGCAGGGCTTGCCCCGCCGAGTTTTTGCCACGCCATCCAGGGTGCCGAGAGTGGTGTCGACTCTGGTATGGCGCGGCAGGGTGAACCCGGTCCTACGGGTTGAGCCAACCCGCGTCGCGGAGCGCCGTGACCAGCAGCCGCGTGGCCACGCCGCGGTGCGAGATCGTGTTCTTCTGCTCGGGGGCAAGCTGTGCGGTGGTGAGCTCGGCGTACTCATGGTCAGCGGGGAGCACGAACAGGCCGTCGTACCCAAAGCCGTTGGACCCGCGGCCGCACTCGGGGTTTGCGGGATCGTCGGCCTCGCCGGGCAGAAGGATGCGGCCGGCGACGGTGCCGCGGACCGTCAGGGTGCGGTCGGCGGCGGGGTCGTGGTAGCACAGGGCGCACACGAAGCGGGCGCTGCGGTCGGGCAAGGGGACGTCGGCGAGCTCGCGGAGCAACCGGGCGTTGTTGGTGGGGTCGACGACGGCGCGGGGCCCGGGGGTGCCGCTGTAGCGGGCGCTGCGGACGCCGGGGTTGCCGCCGAGGGCGTCGACCTCGAGCCCGCTGTCGTCAGCGACGCAGGCTCGGCCGGTCAGCCCCGCGTAGTGCCGCGCCTTGAGCAGGGCGTTGCCCTCAAACGTCTCCTGATCCTCCACCGGCTCGGGCAGGTCACGCCCCAGCTCGGCGGCGACCTCATCGAGCAGACGCCACTGGATGCCGGCTTCCCCCGTCGCCGCCCGAACCTCTTCAAGCTTGTGCGGGTTGGTTGTCGCGAGGATGAGTTGCATCCGGCGATGATACGGGGCTCCGCCCGTTAGATGCTGCGCTGATCAACCCGCCCGCCCGACGTTCTTGACGATCAGGTCGTACGCCTCGCGCAGCTCCACAAAGCGTCGCTGGTTGTCCGCGCCGGGCGCGACGTCGGGGTGACACTGCCGAGCGAGCAGGCGGTAGGCATGCTTGACCTCGGCCGCGTCTGCACCGGGCGGCAGCCCGAGCTTCTCATATGAATCGGTCAACGCGGGTGACGCCTCGGCCCGCCTGGATGAGTGGATGCCGTCGGGTCCGCCCCCGGTTTCTACGCGGTCTGTTCCCGCCGATCCGACGGACGCCCCGCCTTGTGCCATCGCCACGTTATCTTCGGTGATGAAGCCGAACCGGGCGATGGTCGCGAGCGCCACCGACTGGCCCGGCGTGACGCCCTCGAAGCGAAATCCCGTCTCGAACCCGCCGAACCAGCCGCTGCGTTTGCGCCACATCACCCGGGCTTGCACCGAGACGCTGCCGCTGGGCGTGCCGAGCTTGACCGGCACGACCGAGCCCACGCCGACCGTTTGGCCGCGGCTCACACGGACCCGCATCCCCGTCCCCGACAGGTCCAGCAGCTCGCCCAGCGGGCACGACACCGCGTCCGTCACGTGGCGCGGCAACGCCCGGCGCGGGTCCTGATGCCTCGGGTTCGGGGTTGCACGTGTCACGGCCGGCTAACGCTTCATCGGCGTGTCGCAACCCCGCCTTGACCGCGGCGATGCCGTCCGCTTCCGCTTACCGCGGCTCGTGAAACGGTACGAGGCCCACGCCGCCGCACGCCCGGCACCCCGCATCGGCGTTGACGTACTGGGCGTGGCACCTCGGGCAGTACGCCTCGACGCGCGGGTCGCTCCGCTGCGGCGCGGCCGACCACGCTTGCACCGGGTACCGCCGCGCCGTGAGCCACGGCGTGAGACGCTCGGTCCACCGCTCTCGCGCCGCCCGCTCGGCCTCGCCCTCCCCGCCGGGCGAGCGTGGGAACCTCATACCCAGCCACGCCTCCCGGGCGGCCTCCTCCGCCTGCCGCTCGCTCCCGATTACCCGCGCGACCACCACCGGGTGGAACCCCGACAGCAGCGCGTGGGCGGCGTGATCGGGCAGCCGCATCGCGTGGGTCGGTGCCACAAAGGTGAGGACCGCCTGCTTCCACCGCTCCGCCCGCTGCCGCGGGTAGAACCGCCGGTGCAGCCGCCACGCCTCGCCCGCCGCCAAGCCCACGAGCACGAGGTACACCGGGATCAGCACCGCCCACCACCGCGTCAGCCCGACCGTCGTGTACAGAACCGGCAGCACCGCAAACACCAGCCCCACCAGCGCCCACGCCAGCCACCGCGCCGCCCGCACCTCGCGCTCGAACGATACCCACCGCCGCTCCGCCCGCCGCTCATTGAGCATGCTCCGCTGCGCCCGGTCCCACAGCTCGTCACGTCGCTCGGCCGCCGCGTCCCGCACCCGCCGCAGCGCCTTGGCCACCGCCCGGGCCTGCACCACGCTCACCGCGTCTGCAAAACGCTCCCCGTTGATCCATAGCTCCCGCTCGAGCACCCCGACCTTCCGCACCTCCTCCACGCGAAGCGCCCGCAGCGGCAGCGACTCGGTGATCCGGTCGTCGAACATCGCGTGCGCCGGCCGGTTGACCAGTTGCCCGTCCGCCATCGACACCGGCCAAGGGGCCGCGAGCAGCCCAACATCCGACGGGGCCCAGCCCGATGCCAGCACCCGGCCGCGCCGCGTCGCAAACACCTGCCACGGCCGACCCACCCCCGGCCGCACCGGCCGTGACCGCACCACAAACACCGACTCGCCCGGCACCCACGCCAGCGACTCGATGGCGTAAAGCACCGCCATGAACAGCTCGAACTGAAGAAATGGGCTCATCGCCTGGATTGATCCCCCTCCCCCGGAGAGGGGCTAGGGGAGGGTGCCCTTGCGGCGAAAACTACGGATCGACGACGTCGGCGGCGAGAGCGGGCCGCCCTCCCCCGGCCCCTCCCGGTGGGAGGGGGGGCCACGATAACAGCGTCGCCGGCCGCCTCACGCCTCTTTCGCGAACCCGCCAAAGATCTTCTTGAAGAACTTAGCGAACAACCCGATCACCACCGCGCCGCCGACGAGCAGCGGCTTGATCAACTTGCCGAGCAGCCCCGACTTCGCCGCGACCGCCAATGCCCCGCCGGTGACCAGAGCCGCGAGGCCGTACTGAGCGATCTTGTCGCCCGACTCGTAGTCGGCGTACCGCTTGCCTTCCTTGAACGAGAAGCCCCCGAGCATCCGGTGCGTCTCGGCTAAGGCGCTGTCCACCGTCTCGGGCGTTGCCACGATGGTCGCGCTCATCACGCCTTCGCGGCCGAGCAGCCGGATTTCATGGTTTACCAGCTTCTCGCCCTGCATCTCCGCGATCAGGCACCACTCCATCCGGTTGGATGCCGCGTCGTAGTGCGGCTCGGTCCGCCAGCCCATCAGCGTGTACGTCGGCAGGCCCCGCGCCGCGAGGTCCTCGTTCTGCTCCTTGACGCCCTCCTCGTACGACTCGTAGATCGCGTCGGGGTCGAGTTCGTCCGCGTCGTCGTCGGGGACGTAGCCCATGTCCTCGAAGTTGAGGTGAATGGCATAATCCTTCGCCGGGTCGGCCGGGACGACCAGGCCACGCTCGGTCCCGGTGACCGGGTCGCCGGTCTGCTGGGACATCTGACGGAACGTGTCGCCGTCCATGAACGCCCAGTCTTGATCGAGCTTCAGCGTCGCGTTGCCGAGGTCGGCGGTGAGCGGCCCGGGCTGCCACACGTCCTGAGCCGACACATTCGCGGCAAGGATCAGCGTGAAAACAGCGAGACAAGCGCGGCGGGCGAGGGCGATATTCATGAGCATCAATCTCTCTCCGGGAGGTTTAGGTCTTCGGCGGAAATGTAACCGAAAGCACCTCCCGGGTGCAAGCAAAAACACCGACGCGGCGACGCGACGGTGTTCTTTACATCCAGAAGGATCTTGCGGCGAGCCAGCAGGCTCACCCGAGCGCCGCCTGCGCCGCGGCGAGGCGGGCGATGGGGACGCGGAACGGCGAGCAGGAGACGTAGTCCAGCCCGACCTTGTGGCAGAACTGGATGGACATCGGGTCGCCCCCGTGCTCGCCGCAGATGCCGCACTTCAGGTCGCTCTTGCCCGAGCGGCCTTTGGTCACGCCCATCTCGACGAGCTGGCCGACACCCGTCGCATCGAGGGTCTGGAACGGGTCGCGCTCGAGGATTTCCTGTTCCAGGTAATCGGGCAGGAAGCTGTTGATGTCGTCGCGGCTGTACCCGAAGGTCATCTGCGTCAGGTCATTGGTCCCGAAGCTGAAGAAGTCGGCGAACTCCGCGACCTCGTCGGCGGTCAGCGCCGCCCGCGGGATCTCGATCATCGTGCCGACGGGGATGTCGAGCTTGCCCTTGAAGTTCATCTCGGCCTTGACCGTGTCGATGGTGGCGAGGGTCAGGTTGCGCAGCTTCTCCAGCTCGTTGGCGGTGCCGATCAGGGGGATCATGATCTCGGGCTGCGCGTCGACTTTCTTCTGCTTGCAGTCGATGGCGGCCTCGACAATCGCGCGGACCTGCATCTGCAGGATTTCGGGGTAGGTGATGGACAGCCGGCAGCCGCGGTGCCCGAGCATCGGGTTGGCCTCGTGCAGCGCGTCAACGCGGCTCTTGACCTTCGCGGGCTTGACGCCCAGGTTCTTGGCCATCTCCTTCTGGCTCTTGGCGTCGTTGGGGAGGAACTCGTGCAGCGGCGGGTCGAGCAGGCGGACCGTCACGGGCAGGCCCTTCATCGCGGTGAAGATGCCCACGAAGTCGTCACGCTGGTGCGGCAGGAGCTTCGCCAGCGCCGTCTCGCGTGCTTCCTTCGTCTCGGCGAGGATCATCTCGCGGATCGAGGCGATGCGGTCGCCCTCGAAGAACATGTGCTCGGTGCGGCAGAGGCCGATGCCCTCGGCCCCGAAGTCGCGGGCACGCTGCGCGTCGGCCGGGCTGTCGGCGTTGGTCCGCACGCCCAGCGTCCGCGTCTTGTCCGCCCACTTCATCACCGTGGCGAAGTCGCCGGACATCTTCGGCGCGATCGTACCGAGCTCGCCGGCGAACACCTCGCCCGTGCTGCCGTCGATGGAGAGCACGTCCTTATGGGTGTAGGTCTTGCCGTTGACCTTGATCTTGCGGGCCTTCTGGTCGATGTCGATGTCGCCGGCCCCGGCGACGCAGCACTTGCCCCAGCCGCGGGCGACCACCGCGGCGTGGCTGGTCATCCCGCCGGTGCTGGTGAGGATGCCCGCCGCCGAGTGCATGCCGTCGACGTCCTCGGGGCTGGTCTCCTTGCGGACGAGCAGGACCTTCTCGCCGTCCTTGGTCCGCTGGACCGCTTCCTCGGCGGTGAAGGCGAGCTTGCCGAACGCCGCGCCGGGCGACGCGGGCAGCCCGACCGCCAGGGGCGACGCCTTCTTCTTCGCCGCCGGGTCGAAGCTCGGCAGCAGCAGCTGCGTCAGGTCGTTCGCCGGGATCCGCTTGATCGCGGTCTTCTCGTCGATCAGCTTCTCCTTGACCATATCGCAGGCGATCTTCACCGCGGCCGGCCCCGTCCGCTTGCCGTTGCGGGTCTGGAGCATGAAGAACTCGCCCTTCTCGATGGTGAACTCGATATCCTGCACGTCCTTGTAGTGCGCCTCGAGCGTGTCCTTGATCTCCATCAGCTTCGCGTGGACCTCCTTGCCGAGGTTCTTGTTGCCCTGGGGCTTCCACACCTTGGGCATGTCCTTGACGGCTTGGGGCGTGCGGATGCCGGCGACGACGTCCTCGCCCTGGGCGTTGATGAGGAACTCGCCGTAAAACTTGTTCTCGCCGGTGGACGGGTCGCGGGTGAAGGCGACGCCGGTGCCGCAGTCGTCGCCCATGTTGCCGAACGCCATGGTCTGCACGTTCACGGCCGTGCCGAGCAGGCCGAACATCTCGTTGATCTGGCGGTAGCGGATCGCGCGGGGGGTCATCCAGCTCTTGAACACCGCGGTGATGCCGAGCTCGAGCTGCTTCATCGGGTCCTGCGGGAAGTCCATCCCGGCGTGCTGCTTGATCACCTTCTTGTACGCCTCGCAGAGCTGCATGAGGCCCTCGGCGTCGACATCGGTGTCGTTCTTAACGCCGCGCTTCTTCTTGATCTTGTCAAACTCTTCCTCGAAGGCGTGGTGGTCGACGCCCATGACCACGTCGCCATACATGTTCAGCAGGCGTCGGTAAGCGTCGTAAGCGAAGCGTTCGTTGCCGCTGGCGTTGGCGAGGCCGACGACCGCGTCGTCGTTGAGCCCGAGGTTGAGGACCGTGTCCATCATGCCGGGCATCGACTGGGCCGCGCCCGAGCGAACCGAGAGGAGCAGCGGGTTTTCGGTGGAGCCGAACTCTTTGCCGGTCTCTTTCTCGAGAGTCTCAATCGCGTCGCGGACCTGGTCCATGAGGCCCTTGGGCAGCTGCTGGCCCTGCTTGTAGTACTGGTCGCAGCACTCGGTGGTGCAGGTGAACCCGGGGGGGACCGGCAGCCCGATGGAGGTCATCTCGGCGAGGTTGGCACCCTTGCCGCCGAGGAGTTGCTTTTGGGTGGCGTCGCCCTCGCTGCGGGTCTTGCCGAAGTAGTAGACCATCTGGCCAACTTTGCCGGCCGTATGTGCGCCGGAGGCGCGGCCATTGGAGGAGGCTTTTTTCTTGCTGGTTTTCTTCTTCGTGGACGTGACCATCGGGGACTCCGGTTGAGCTTGATACCGCGGGGCGGGGGGTGGGTAAGGAAAGTGCGGGGATTCTAGGGGTTTTGGGGCGCGCGTCAAAAACGGCGCCGGCGGGAGCGGGTTTGGTGCGGTCGTATCACCTAACGACAACGGTTGCGGTCAGCGGTGGGGGGCGCTAACCGTAAGTGTCGGGGTGTTGGTTCTGCGTTGGATCAGCGGCGCTTGAAGAGGATCACTTGGCCGCGGTAGACGTGGCGGAACTCGTCGAGGGGGAGGTAGTCGTAGCCGTCCATCGGGTCCATGAACCACACGCCGCGGCGGGTGACGCGGGTGAGGGTGACCATGTGCTGCCGCGCCGGCTCGAACTGCAGGGGCGTCACCACGGGCATCGGCAACGCCGCGAGGTCGGCGACGGTCGGCTCAACAAGGTGGACCGACACGCCGGTCCCGGCGACCCGCCGGCCCAGGCCGTCGAGGGCGCGGATCATCGTCGCGCCCCGGCCGGCGCGGGTCTGGGTCAGGTCCGCCATCTGCGCCTCGGTCGACGGGAGGCCGACGAGGTTCAGCGCCGTCGCACAGGCCGCGGGCACGCACGAGTAGTCCTGCGACTGGAGCACCGGGTTGGCCTGCACGGCCTGGCCCATCACCGACGTCGGCGTCGCCTGCAACAGCCAGCCGCCCCCGTTGTAGAAGTACACCAGCCCGAGCGCCATCGCCCACCCGACCACCACCCGCTGCCGGGAGCAATGGCACCGCGACCACGCCACCCCGAGCACCGCCGCGAACAGCGGCACCGCGCCCACGCCTTCGATCCGGCTGAGCACCCCCACCGGGATTACCTCCACCGCCACCGACGGCCGGCGGATCAGCCACGCCCAGCCGAACATCCCGCTCACCGCCAGCAACACCCCCACCGCCGCCCGCGCTGTCCCGGCCCGGCCGAGCGACCGGCCGACCATCCACCCCGCCATCGTGCACATCGCCGCCAGCACAAACCAGATCGTCGTTCCCGTCATGTCACGTCCTCGGGTCGAAATGATCGCCTGCCCTACCTGACCGTTGTCATCGGCAGGATCGGTACGCGGCTTTTGCACCCACCAGATCCGGTAGCCGCGGGTGTGAACCCGTCGGTTGGGTTGCTTTTGGGCGCTGCGGACTGAGCCGGCGGATTGGCATCCGCGGCTTCGCTGACATCCGCGGCTTCGGGGAGGGGTGGGGGCGCAAAAGAAAGCGGCGACGCCTGAAAGGCGCCGCCGCGGGGAGGGGGTCGGGATGTCAGCACGTGGGGCCGGGGTGGCCCCGTGGTGCCGGATCAGCGGGGGGCGATGTCGTGGACCATCAGCGCGTCGGCGACAGCGGCAGGGAACACTTCCCGGTCGTCGGGGAGCTGGGTCTTGCCGTAGTTGAGGCCGGTGAACTTGTCGGTCGCCTCGAAGCCGGTGGAGTTGTCGTTGCGGACGAGGGTGCCACGCCATTCGGTCTCGGACCAGATGCTCTGGTCGCCAGTCGCGTTGGCCCGGTCACCGAGGACGATGGCCGAGGTGTTGAGGGTCTCACCCCACTCGGGCTTCAGATTGGCCAACACGGTACCGCCGGCCTTGCTGGCGACGGTCTTCGAGGGGGTGTTAGCTCCCCAGTCGGAGACGTGCAGCCAGGCGTACGAGGTGTTCTCGTTAGTCGCGTTGGTGGCGTCGAGCGGGTGGGTCTTGATCGTCGCGGTGTTCGACTCGGCGGGGCTGATGGCGTAGTTGGGGGTGTAGAAGTTGCCCACGACCATCCGGGCGAGGCCGTTGCCGATGAAGGTGTCATCGGTGGTGACGGCGTCGGCCTTAATACCACCGGTCGCGGCGACGGCGGCGGCAGCGACGCCCTTACCGTCGAGGCCGGGGTAGAAGCCGTCGTTGGTGCCGGACTTGTTGCCCTGGGAGAAGGTGACCATGCCCTGGTGGATACCACGGGTCTGGGTCGAGTTGGTGAGCTGCCGGGCGGTGCGGCGGGCGGCGCCGAGGGCCGGGAGCAGGATGCCGATGAGCAGCGCGATGATCGAGATCACGACGAGCAGCTCAATGAGGGTAAAAGCTTTACGCTTTTGCATGATGCGGACTCCGATAAGGAGGCTGTAAAAGGTGGCTCGAGGGGTTAGGCTTGGGGGAGCGTCCGGGGTGGGGTGGTTCGTCGGCGTCGCCGGTCTTGCCTTGGCGGGTGGGGGCTCGTACGAGCGTCCCGGTCAATCTCCCGCAACAGAGGGCAGTATGGGTTAAAAAGATGGCGTTGACGCGGGGCTTGGCCGACGGGGTTCCTTATCTCGGGGGGGCTTCCTGGGGCGTGGGCCTCTCGGGCCGGTGCGTCGTGAAACGTTCACGACGCGGGGGGAACCGGGGGGGGGTTAGATTCTAACGCCGGCGGCGGGTTCGTGGCGGGTGAGTCGGCAACGACTCCCCGGGGTTGATCTGGTGGCCGGCGGTTTCGGGTCTCGTTGAGCCGGACAGGGGGTGTCGCGGCGGGGTGCGGGTCGGCCCCGGGGGTCACCGGCGTGCTGCCGGGGGCGGGGCTTCATGAAACGGCGGAAGGGGTTTTCCTTCCGCGGGTTCGGCCGGGCGGGGTGGGGGGTCCACCGTGCTTCGGCTGACACCATTATAGAGTTCTGCCGCGGCAACGCAAGAGAAATCTTGTGGAGAGCGATCCGGGTCGGGACGCACCGGCGGCATCGGGGGCCGTAGCGTTAGTGGCAGCGGGATCGTGGGTTACGGGTGAGACTGGCTAGGGTGGGTGTCGGTGTTGTTGCGACGGCTTGAAAAATTTGCGAAAAAACTTTGCGGATCGGGTCATCCGGGTGTGCGGCAATGGACGTAGGGGCGGGGAATGCACGAAGGGACGAAGGGACGAAGGGACGAAGGGACGGAGGCACAAAGCCACGAAGCCACGAAGGCACGGGGGCACGGAGGCAGCGAAGCACCGAGGTAAGTGCGGGTCGGGGGCGGGTCTGGCGGCTTGGGGTATGGTGGGGGGATGTTCCCGAGCCAGACGCAGCGGGTTTTGATGGTGGCGGCGGTGGTGGTGGGGGTGTGGCCGTGCGCGTGGGCACTGTCGCGGGGGCCGGGGGTGGGGGTGGGGGACGGGCTGGAGGGGGTAATGGTGTGGGGCCTTGGCGGAGCGGCGGGGTTGGTGTGGCTGGTGGTGGGGGTGTTGCCGGCGGTAGGGCTGGCGGTGGGGGTGGCGGCGTGCGGGAACCCGTTAAGCGGGGTGTGGACGCTGGCGCTGACCCTGACGGTGGCGGGGGTGATGGCGGGGGACGGGGGTGCTTTGGGCGGGGGGATGGCGGCGGCGTTGCGGCGGGCGGTGCTGGGCGGTGGGCGGTGGGGGGCTTCCGGGGGGTCCGGGGTGTCGCCGGGGGCGATCTATATAAGGATGATGATGGAGGCGGCGGGGTGGGGGTTAGCGTGGGTGGTGGCGTTGGGGGTGGTGGGGTGGGGGGCGGATCGGGTGCGGGGGGCGGTGCCGCGTCGGTTGCAGAGTCGGCACGGCGGGGGGGGCGGGGGTGGGGGCGGGGGGTTGTTACCCGGGGGGGCGGGGTGGGGTGTCGGGTGGGACACGGGGCGTTGGTGGACGGCGGCGGGCGAGGCGTTGGTGGCGGCGGGGGTGGCGGGGTTGTTGACGGTGGTGCTGGTGCGGTCGGCGGAGCCGGGGCAGGTGGTGGGGGGCTGGTGGTGGCGTTTGCGGTGGGGGGGCTGATCGGGCGGATGGTGCTGCCGGGCGAGGGGGCGGCGGGCGTGGTGGTGGCTCCGGTGCTGGTGGCGTTGGGGGGGTACGCGGTGGCGTGGGTCGGGCTGCGGGGCGTGGCGGGGGCTGCGGGGGGGTTGGAGGGGGGGGTTGAGGGGGGGCGGGCGCTGCTGGGGGCGCTGTACGCGGGGGAGTTGCCGGGGCCGGCGTTGGCGCTGCCGTGGCATTACCTGTCGGCGGGGGTGGTTGGCGGAGCGACGGGGCTGGGGCTGGCGCAGGTGCTGGAGCGGGCGAAGGGGCGGGCGGTGACTAGCCGTTAGCCGTTGGCCGTTGGCTGCTGGCTGCTGGCCGCTGGCCGCTAGAGCGAGTGCTGAAGTTCTGTTCCATAGCCGCGACGCTACAGGTCGCGGACCGCGTTGCGTAGCAACGCGGCTACTGGAGAAAGTTCACTCCAATCGTCCGAGCCGCTGGCTGTGGGGCGTGGAGCGTGGCGTCTTGACGGGTAGGTGACAGGTTGTGCACGTGTTTCTCGGCCCGACCGGGGGCGGTTCACCGGGTGCGTTAGACTCTGCGGATGGGCTTTGATTCGGGTCGCGTGACGTTTTGCCGGTTCCGGGTGCGGGGTGACGGGCCGGCGACGGTAGACGGGGCGTTTCTGTCGATTTTGCAGGAGGCGGCGTTCGTGGAGCACGAGGCGGGGCTGGGCACGCCCGACGAGGTGGAGGCGGGGTTCGTGACGGGGGTGCACCTGTTCGACACGCGGTTCGGGTACGAGAAAAACGGGTACGGCCCGGGCGGGAGCGTGGCGGTGTTCGCGCTGCGGCTGGACACGCACAAGGTGCCGGGCGAGGTAAAGCGGGCGTACAAAAAGATAAACGAGGCGGCCGCGGCGGAGGACAACCCGACGGGGTACGCCTCGAAACGGGAGAAGCGGGAGGCGGCGGAGGCGGCCAACGAGCAGGCCCGGGCGGAGCTGGCGAGCGGGAAGTACCGCAAGAGCAAGGTGGTGCCGCTGCTGTGGGATCTGCGGTCGGGGACGATGTACTGCGGGGCATCGGGGACGACGGTGATCGAGCACCTGGTGCGGCAGATGCGGCAGGCGTTCGCGGTGGAGCTGGATTACCTCAGTGCGGGGGTGCTGGCGGCGGACCTAATCAAGGCGGAGGGGCGGAGCCGGGACTACGAGGACCTGCACCCCAGCGCGTTCACGGACCCGCCGGCGGGCGACGGGGGCGGCGATGCTGACGATGACGGGCCGGGGCGGACGGCGGTGCCCGCGGTGCCCTGGGTGGCGAAGGCGGTGGACCTGAAGGATTTTCTGGGCAACGAGTTTTTGATGTGGTTGTGGTGGACGGTGGAGACGCGCGGGGGCAACGTGGACACGGGCGGCGGGTCGGGAAGTTCCGGGGGGTCGGTGTTCGTGGCGATCGACAAGGCGTTGGACATGGACTGTGCGTGGGAGCGGACGGGCAAGCAGACGCTGCGGGGGGAGAACCCGACGCGGCTGCCCGAGGCGGCGGACGCGCTGGCGACGGGCAAGTGGGTGCGGAAGGCGGGGCTGATCGTGGCGGACGCGGAGCACCAGTGGGAGCTGACGCTGCAGGGCGACGCGATGACGGTGGGTTCGGCGGCGCTACCGGGGGACGAGGGGGACGAGAAGGGGGCGGCGACGCCGCGGGAGGCGGTGGAGCGGCGGGTGGGGCTGATCCTGGAGCTGGCGGGGACGCTGGACGGGTTGTACGGCGCGTTCTTGAAGCGCCGGGCGTCGGGGCCGTGGTCGAGCGACCGGGACGCGATGAGGCGGTGGATCGTGGAGCGGCGTCGGCCGCAGCGGGCGGTGGCGGCGGCGCGTGAACCGGCGATGGCTCTATAGAACCCGACGGACTTATTCTTACAGTATTGCAGGTCGACCCTGAGGCCGATACAGCCGGCTTGAACGGCTGGATGCAGCCAGTTTTGGGTTCACCCGTACTGGTGAAACACCTTATCCGGTGTGGACTTTAGGCGAAGTTAATCCGTACCATTGGGGGCATCCAGTGTCGGATGTTTTAGTAATCGACGCCCTCGCGTCACGACTCGAACTGTAAAGGAATCGTCATGTTGAAAATGAACAAAACCGCCGCCGCCCTGACCACCTGTGCCGCCCTCGTCGGCGGGACCGCGACGACCGCGTTTCTTGCCGTTCAACCCGCCCAAGCCGAGATGAAAGATTCCGGCCATAAGGGCCACGACCACAGCAAGGACAAGGCCGCTCAGTCCGAAAGCAAGGACATCATCGGGGTCGCGACCGCCAAGGGCATGGACAACATGACCACGCTGGTGAAGGCGATCAAGTCCGCGGGCATCATCGAGACGCTCCAGCAGGACGGGCCGTACACCGTGTTCGCCCCGACCAACGAGGCGTTTAACAAGCTGCCCAAGGAGACGCTCGACAACCTCATGAAACCGGAAAACTCGGAGCAGCTCAAGGAGATCCTGCTGTACCACGTCGTCGAGGGCAAGGTGACGTCGAAGGACATCAAGACGATGAGCGCCGAGACGTTGCAGGGCTCCTCGGTCGACGTGTCGGTCGAGGGGAAGAACGTGATGGTCAACACCGCGAGGGTGACCAAGGCCGACGTGATGGCGAGCAACGGCGTGATCCACCAGATCGATACCGTGCTGCTGCCGACGTCCGAGTGAGCCGTTACCGACGCGATCCACGGTGAACAAGTAATCGTTCAACCGGTGGTGCCTTCGGGTGCCGCCGGTTTTTCGTTGCGCTTCGGCCGTCCGCGCGGCCGATCCTGACCTGCTCAGGAAACCGTGGCGGGTAAGGCGTCGGACAGGAGGCGTTGCAGGGCTCTGGTGCCGTCGTCGTCGAGTTCGGTGAGGGGCAGGCGGAGCTCGCCGGTGTCCCGGCCGGCGAGCTTCATCGCGGCCTTGATGGGGATCGGGTTGGTGGCGAGGTTGAGGCAGCCCTTGCACAGGGCGAAGAGTTCGAGGTGGAGCCGGCGGGCGAGGGTGTAGTCGCCGGCCGCGGCGGCGTCGACCATGGCCTTGACCCGGTCGGGCAGGAGGTTGGTCAGGACGCTGACGACGCCGGTGCCGCCGATGGCCATGAGCGGGAGGGTGAGCGAATCGTCGCCGGAGATGATGCTGAAGGTGTCGGGATCGGTGAGCAGGGCGATCTCGCTGGCGAGGTCGAGGCTGCCGGTGGCTTCCTTGACGGCAATGACGTTAGGGTGTTCGGCAAGGCGGGCGACGGTCGCGGGGGCCATGGTCACGTTGGTGCGGCCCGGGATGTTGTAGAGGCAGATGGAGATGTCGACCGCGTCGGCGACGGTCATGAAATGGCGGTAGAGGCCCTCTTGGCTGGGCTTGTTGTAGTACGGGTTGACCATCAGGGCGCAGTCGGCCCCGACGGCGGCGGCGTGACGCGTGAGCTCGAGCGCCTCGGCGGTAGCGTTGGACCCGGTGCCGGCGATGACCTGGCACCGGCCGGCGGCGGCGTCGATGCTGACCTCGATCACGCGGCGGTGCTCGGCGTGGGTGAGCGTCGGCGACTCGCCGGTCGTGCCCACGGGGACGACGCCGGTGATGCCGTGCTCGATCTGGAACGCCACGTTGGCGGCGAGGCGTTCCTCGTCGAGCTCGCCGCCGCGGAACGGCGTGACCATGGCGGTGTAGGTGCCCTGCAGCTTCATCGACCCACTCTATCGGGGGCGGTGGGCGGCATCAACGGCTGCGGGGGTGGGGGGGTGGGGGGTGGGGGGTGGCACCGCGGCCGCGGAGGGTTCAGGCCCGCCGCAGAGCAAGGATGAGCTCGACCTTGCCGACGTGCTCGTCGAGCCGGCCGGCGATGGCGGGCGGGGGCAGGCCCTCGTCGGCGAGGCGGTAGACGTCGGCGGTCAGCGGGTCGGCGGGATGCGGGTTCGTCGATGGTGACGAGACATCCGACGATGCGGCCACAGGCGCTCCCGGCAGCGGGGCGGCTTGCGCAGAGGGGGTCTGTAACTGGCTGATACGCAGGTCCGCGTCGTCAATGAGCTTTTCCAGGCGCAGCGCCTTCGCGTCGAGTTGGGCCCCGAGGCGTTTGGCGAGCTGCTCGATATCGACCATGAGGCCCTCGAGGTCGTGCTTGACCCCGTCGTGCTGGCGGTAGCGTTCGAGCTGTTCGCGCGCGGTGGGGTGGCCCGGGCCCTCGATGCGCCGCTTGCGCATCCGCATGAACAGCCAGGCGGTGATGAGGATCACCCCGGCGATGAACAGCGCCGCCGGCGGGACGACGGAGCCGGTCTGGGCCAGCACCGCACCGAGGGTGGGGGTGGCGTCGTGTTTCACCCGCCGCCCCGCTGCATTTCAGCCGCCGCGGCGTCGGCGTGCTGCATCGCCTCCCGAACCGTGACGCCCGACGCCCCGGCCAGCTGCCGCACGCTCTTGAATTCCGGCTGCACCGCCACCGTCGCGCCGTCGAGCGAGCCGACCTTGACCGTCACCGGCCCGAGCGGCGTGTCCACCTCCGCAAACCGCCGGTCGAGCACGGTGCGGTCCCACGTGCGGTAGCGCACCCCGAAACCGCCGGTCAGCCGCAAGACCCGCCGCGCCGTCGGTTCGCGGTCGGCCTCCGGGCACAGCACCGACAACATCACACCCGGCCGCCCCTTCTTCATCATGATCGCTGTGGTCCAGACGTCCAGCGCCCCCGCCGCAAGCAGCGCCTCCGCCGCGTCGCCGATGACCTCGCCCGTCGCGTCGTCGAGGTTGACCACGACCTCGCACACCTCGGTCGGGGTGGTATCCGGCAGATCGTGAGGGGCGGGAGACGCCTCGGGCATCGGACGAGTCTAACGCATCGGGTGCCGCACTCGAAAGGTGGTCCATGCGGTTAAGCCGGTAGCCACCGGGCTCGTCGCGGTGCCCCGTCGTCCGCTAATTCAAATCTCTGAACAATACTTAACGGTGCCACACTGCATCCCGCCGCTCGGGGCGGGTGCGTTGTGCGAGTGTGGCCTCGGCTTGGAGGTACCCATCGGCGGCACACCGCACCCTCCGCAAAGCCTCCGGGATGCAGTGTGGCACCCCTTCGTGAGGCTTTGGAAGAGGCCATATCAGCGGGACGAGCAAGTCGGCTAGCGCCCGGTCACGCGTTCGCCATCTCGTGCCGCAGGATGCGGAGGCTCACCGGCAGGGCGAAGGTCACGTCCTCGTCCACGACGCTCGCCTCGTCGACCTCGCCGCCGTAGTGCTTCACCAGCGCCTCGACGACGCCGCGGACCAGGTCCTCGGGGGCGGACGCGCCGGCGGTCACCAGCACGGTCTCGAGCCCGCTGAACCAGTCGGCGCGGAGCTCGCTGGCGTCGTCGATCAGCCGCGCGGGCGTGCCGTCGGTGATGCTGATCTCCGTGAGGCGGACGGAGTTCGACGAGTTGCGGCTGCCCACCACCAGCGTCAGGTCCGCCGAGCGGGCAAGCTGGCGCACGGCGTGCTGGCGGTTGGTCGTCGCGTAACAGATGTCCTCCTTCGGCGGGGCGATGCACCAGGGGAACCGCCGCTTGATCGCGTCGATGATGACCGCCGCGTCGTCGACGCTCAGGGTCGTCTGCGTGAGGTACACCAGCCCCTGCGACTCGGGGAACTCGAGCGCCTCGACGTCGGCGGGCGACTCGACCACGTGCATCACGTCGGGGGCCTCGCCGTAGGTGCCCTTGATCTCCTGGTGCTCGGCGTGCCCGACGAGGAGGATGCGTTTGCCCATCTTCGCGTACCGCCGGGCCTCGACGTGTACTTTGGTAACCAGCGGGCAGGTGGCGTCGATCATGCGGAGGCCGCGTGCCGCCGCCGCGGCGCGGACCGCCGGGCTGATGCCGTGGGCGCTGAACACGACGGTGCCGCCGGCGGGCACCTCGTCGACCGACTCGACGAAGGTGACGCCCTGCCGCTCGAAGCGTTCGACCACGTGCTTGTTGTGGACGATCTCGTGGTAGACGTACAGCGGCGTGCCGATGAGGTCGACGAGTTCCTGCACCGTGTCGATAGCCATGTTGACGCCGGCGCAGAACCCGCGGGGGTTGGCGAGGATGATCCGCATGGGGGCATGATAAGTCGCCGCGCGGGGGGCATCCGGCCGATTGACCCGGTGGCAGGCCGCGCTTACCGTGACACGCGGCCGCGGCTGCCCCACGACGCTCATCACCAATCCCCGAGGCACGAGATACGCATGAACAGGACGTTCGCGAAGCCCGGCCGACCGCTGCTCCTGGCCGTCGCCGTCGCGGCGTTGGCGGCGCTGCCCGGGTGCGGCATCTTCAGCTTCGGCGGCGGCGGGCCCGCCAAGGCCACGGACCCGCCGCTGGCCCGCGCCCTGACCCAGCAGGAACGCGGCAACGACGACGCCGCCCTCGACGCCCTCACCGAAGCTATCGAGGAGAACCCCCGCCTCACCGCCGCCCACATGGCGATGGGCGAGATCTACCAAGAACGCGGCGACTACGACCTCGCCCGGGCCAGGTACGAGGTGGCGGTGTCGCTCGAGCCCAACAACTTCAGGGCCCGGTACAACTACGGCCTCATGCAGCAGCTCGTCGGCCAGACCGAGCCGGCCATCCGCACCTACCTCCAGGCGTTGTCCATCGACCCGGACGACTTCGCGGCCAACCGCGACATCGCCTCGGCGTACCTGCAGATCGGCCGCCCCGAGCTCGCCCTGCCTTACGCCACGCGGGCGGCCGATCTCGACCCCGAGTCCCAGGCCGCGTGGTCCAACCTCGCCGCGACGCACAGCCTCCTCGGCGAATATGACGAAGCGATCGAGGCCTACCGCACCGCCAACGAGCTTGGTGCCCTCGCCGACCCGGTCCTGCTCGGGCTCGCCGACGCCCACATCCGCCTAGGCAACTTCCCCCGCGCCATCAACACGCTCAACTCGCTCATCGTGTCCAGCCCCTCCGCCACCGCGTACGAACGCCTCGGCTTCGCCCAGTTCAAGATGCGCCGCTACGAGGACGCGCTGGGCAACTACGACCGCGCCCTCGGGCTCGACACCGACGAGGTCGCGGCCCTCAACGGCGTCGGGGCGACCTACATGACGCTGTTCATCGAGGGCGGCAGCGAGAACCAGGACCAGCGCGGCCGGGCCATCGACGCGTGGCGGCGGAGCGTCGCGATCGACACGGACCAGCCGCGCATCGTCGACCTGCTCGTGCGGTACGGCCGGTCGTGACTGGGGACGCGGCGCTGTGGCGGTCGGTGGCGGCGGACATTGCACTGATACGGGAGGCGGCGGAAGTTGACGCCACGGATGTCGCGGCGGTGGGGCGGCTTCGTCGCGGATACGACGCGGAACGGGTGACGGTGGCGCTTGAACTTGCCGCGGCGCGGCGGGCGGCGGCCGTGAAGTTCCCTGGTGAGGCGGAGCGGATCGTCGCCGACCGCGAGGGGGTCGAGCAGGCGACGTCGCTAACGGTGGCGCGGCACAAGGCCCGGCGGTGGCGCGATGCGGGAGTCACGCGGGTCGTCGACCTGTGCTGCGGCATCGGGGGCGACGCGATGGGTCTCATGCGGGAGGGGTTGGCGGTCGTGGCGGCGGACCGCGACCCGGTGCGGGCGTGGATGGCGGGGCGGAATGCGGGGTGCGCGGCGGTGCTGGCGGAGGTGGGGGAGGCGGGGAGCGGGGCGGGGCCCTTCGACGCGTCGGTGGCGGTGCACCTCGACCCGACGCGGCGGACGGGGGCGGGCCGCGTGTACCGGCTCGCCGAGCACGACCCCGCGCCGGCGGTGGTGCGGTCGCTGCTCGCGCGGCACGCCGACACGGCGGTCAAGCTCAGCCCGGCGGTGGACCTCGACGAGCTGGAACGGGAGTACGGCGGGGGCGCAGATGCCGAGGGAGCCGCGGATGTCGATCCGTCGGTTAAGTCGCTCGCCGCGCAGCCGACGGATTTACATCCGCGGCTTCCGGGAACGGGTTTACATCCGCGGCTTCCGGGGACGGACGGGGGGCGGGTCGAGGTCGAGTTCATCAGCGAGGCGGGGCGGCTGGTGCAGGCGGTGCGGTGGAGCGGTCGGCCGGCGCGGGCGTCGCGGGGGGCGACGCTGCTGCGGGGGGATGAGGTGCACGAGCTGTACGGGGAGCCGGGGGTGGTGGGGCGGCCGGGGGGGCCGGGGGAGCCGGGGGGGCCGTGCGTGGTGGAGCCGCGGCGGTACCTGTTCACGGTTGACCCGGCGGTGGAGCGGGCGGGGCTGATGCACCGTCTGGGGCTGCCGGTGATCCACCCGAAGCTCGGGCTGTTCACCGCCGACGCGCCGGTGGATAACCCCTGGCTGACCGGGTTCGAGCTGCTTGGTCGGATGCCGTACCGCCTCAAGCGGGTCAAGGCGTGGCTGCGGGAGCACGACGGGGGCATCGTCGAGGTGAAGACCCGCGGCCGCGCCGTCGACCCGGATGCGGTGCAGCGCGACCTTCGCGGAACCGGGGCCACGACCTACACTGTCTTCGCGCTGCGATTTGACCGGCAGGTTGTGGCGCTGGTGACGCGACGGTTGGGGTGAAACGCGAGGGACCGGGGAACGGGGAACGGGGAACGGGGAACGGGGTGCGGGGAGCGGGGTACGGGGATCAGGGATCGGGGATCAGGCTTCAGGCAAGAGCGAGCGGGGCGAGCGGCGTGCAGGCGGTGAAGCCCTGACGAAGGACGCGATTGGGCTCTGAAGTGCAAGTACGATGAAGATTGCCCGTTGCCCGTTGCCCGTTGCCCGTTGCCGGCCGCCAGCACGCCAGCCGCCGGCACGCCGCACCCCGACCCGCCCCATGTTCGACCCCGACACCCTCCCCGTCCCCGACCTCGGCCTGAGCTGCCCGGCGTGCGGGTACCCCCTCGCGGGGCTGACCGAGCACCGTTGCCCGGAGTGTGGGCGGGGGTTTGAGATGGAGGAGTTTGTGCCGAAGGGCGACATGCCGCCGCTGTTCGCCGACGGCCGGGCGGTGCGGGGCACGCCGGACGTGGTCGCCCTGCTCGAGGCGTACCAGGTGCCATTTGTGCGGCTGACCGGCCCGGTCGAGGCGGTGCTCGGCGGGTACCTCGGCCCCGCGCTTAACGGCCCGGCCGCCACGCTCGGGGTGCCCCGCTCACGCTACCTCGAGTCGATCGACCTGCTCCGCCGCGCCGCGTTCGGCGAGCCGCTGCCCGACCCGCCCGACCCGCCGGTCGACGGGGCCGAGTGGCCCTGCCCCGCCTGCGGCGAGGAGAACCCGTCGAACTTCGAGTTGTGCTGGAACTGCGAAGCCAGCCGCTAGCCGCTGGCCGGCGGCCGCTAAAGCGTGCGACCAGATGAGTTGAATGCTCAACCAGCGAAGCTTGGCAATCTGGCCGTCAGGCTAAACTTTATCATTTGAAGGCCAACGGCCAACGGCCAACGGCCAACGGCCAAAGGCCAACGGCTAACGGCTAACGGCGAACGGCCAGCGGCTAACGGCTAACGGCGAACGGCCAGCGGCCAGTGACTCGACCGATGCACCACCTCCCCACCCTCCGCCACGCCGCCGCCAGCGACCCCGGCCGCCTGCGCTTGGCCAACGAGGACGCCGCGGCGTGTGACCCACGCCTCGGCCTCTTCGTCGTGTGCGACGGCATCGGCGGCCGACCCTCCGGCGAGGCGGCCTCCCAAATCGTCGCCCACACCCTCGCCCACGCCCTGCGCCGCCGCGTCCGCCACGCCACCGCCCTCGGCCCCGGCGTGATCAAAAACTTCCTCGCCTCGTCGGTCATCCAGATGAACGACGAGCTCTACCGCTGCTCCCGCGACGTGCCCGCGCTCGAGGGCATGGGCTGCACCATCGTCGCGGGCCTCTTCGACACGCGGATGCTCTTCTTCGTCTACGCCGGCGACTCCCGGGCCTACCTCCTCCGCCAGGGCGTGCTGCGCCAGCTCAGCCGCGACCACTCCCAGCACGACAGCGTCACCCAGCCCGACCCCGCCGGCGGCCTGATCGACCCCGGCGAACGACGCCTGCTCACCCGCTACGTCGGCATGCCCCTGCCCGTGGTGCCCACCGTCGGCACCGTCAAGCTTTCCCCCGGCGACCGCGTCGTGCTCTGCAGCGACGGCCTCACCGACCCGCTGCCCGAGCTCGCCATGGAGCAGGTCCTGCTCGAATACGACAGCCCCTACCAGGCCGCCGACGCGCTGATCGACGCCGCCAACGCCGCCGGCGGACCCGACAACATCACCGCCGTCGTGATCGACTACGACGGGCCGCGCGAGGTCACCGACCGCGACCGTGTGCCCCCGCCCCACACCGCGCCGGAGCCCGCCGGGGGCGTCGCGGCCGAGACGCTCGAAGCCCTTGCCGCCCTCGAAGACGACCTTAAGTGGCTCCAGCACGGGGCGGCGGAATCGTCTCACCCCTCCCGCATGACCGCCCTCGCCGCCGCCAAGAAGCGCCTCGGCCGCGAGACGTACCTCAACTTCCTCGGCCGCGAGCCCGACCGTGCCCCGGTCCACGTCTTCCATCAGGCCTGCACCGATCCCGACGCGCCTTGGCGACGCACCTACCAGCGGCACCTCGATACCCTCGAACAGCCGCTCTCCCGCATCATGCACGGGGGCATCCGCCTGTCGCCCGTCCTCACCGGCGACGAGACCGCCCGCATCTACAGCGACCTCTGGCGCGGCTGGCGCAAGGTCGAACAACGGTACTTCGCCACCTGCCAGCGCGAAGCGGTCCACGCCAGCGAAGCCACCCTCGACATCCTCATCGCCCACATGCTCTCGAGCGTCCAGACCCTCGCGGGGTTGCTGCACTTCCTCCCGCGGTTCATGCGGTGAGCGCCGCTGACCGCTGGTCGCTAGTCGCTAGTCGCTGGCCTACTTCACGTGCTCGATCCGGGTGAAGCTAAGCGTCCGCAAAAAACTGCAGCCACCAGTCACCAGCCACCAGCCACCAACACCCCCATCCGCCTCTCATCCCCATCTGAAAATCATCTATCATCCCCTCCCCCACGGAGTTGAAGCATGAAGATTGCCATCGCCGCCGACCACGGCGGCTTCCCGCTCAAGGGCCGCATGAGCAAGGTCATCGAGGAGGCCGGGCACGAGGTGGTCGACCTCGGTGCCCACGAGCTCGACCCCGCCGACGACTTCCCCGACTTTGCCCGCTACATCGGCCAGGCGATCCAGCACGGGCAGGTCGAGCGCGGCGTGCTGCTGTGCGGCTCGGGCGTCGGGGCCTGCATCGCCGCCAACAAGATGGCCGGCGTCCGAGCCTCGGTCTGCCACGACGTCTACTCGGCCCACCAAGGCGTCGAACACGACGCCATGAACGTGCTGTGCCTCGGCTCCCGCATCATCGGCCCGCAGCTCGCCGAGGACCTCGTCAAAGCGTTCCTCCGCGCCGACTTCAGCCCCGAAGAGCGCTTCCAGCGCCGCCTCGACAAGGTCAACGCGATCGAAGCCGCAGGCTGACCGCGCGGTCGTAGGATTGATGTCTGTCGTCTTAGCCCGGCCGCTTGCGGCCGCAGTCTACCGACGCTTACGACACGCCTGCCGCCAGCGGCCGGGCTAAGAGGGTCGCGTTCCGTTCATCGAGTCAACGCTCCACGCCAGACGGCGGTGGATATTCAACTTCGACCACCCACTCCGCCACATCCGTCGTTTGCACGTCCACCGCGACGGAGGGGAAAAACGCATCGGCGGTCATCGGCGGCGGCGCGGGTCGATCCCGCCTGGCGGGCACCTGCGGGTCGATCCGCAGCGCGGGCTGCGGGTTGATGCGGGTGTCGAGCAGGTTCGCCGGGGGCGGGGGCGGGGCCGCCGCCTCCACGTCCGGCCGACGCGGCCGCTCCGGCGTCAACAGGTACACCGTGTTCGCCGGCACGATGGCAACCTCGCGGCCGCCTGCATCGGGCTGCACGTTGACCTCCACGCCATCAATGGTGCGGGTCAGGTACGTCGGTCGATCAATCAAAGCGCGGACGCCCGGAGCCCGGTACTCGTAACCCTGAACGTGGAGCAAACCCGTCGCCGGGTCGCGGCTCGGCGCCCAGCGGTTGCCGAAGTCCGCCACCGTCAACCGACCCTCGACGCTGAATTGAGCGTTGCCGGTCTCGACCCGGCGGAGGCTGACCGAGAGCGGGTCGGCGTCCCCGACGTTGAGGTCCACCGGCGATCCCGGCGCGGGCGAAGCCGGGTTAACCGGTGCGTTGCGGTTCAACGCCGTCTGCGCCTGCGCCAACCCCGCCAGGAGCAAGCAGCCGGCAGCCGTGAACGCCATCGCAGCAGGTCCCATTGGAGCCCTCTTCAGGACAAGAGCGGCTAATTGGCCGCGGTGAGCGATGCGTCTTCCTGATCCAAGACCGCATAGACAATGCCGACGGCTTCACCGGGCAGGTCGACCTTCCCGCTGTCGAGTTTCTTGCCGCCCTTCATCCGCGCCCCGCCCATCGAAGCCTTGGTGTAAAGGTTGTACATCTGCCACTTGAAGCTGTCGGCCGGCACCTCCGGGCTCCCGATCCACTCGACGGAGTTGCCTTTGCGGCTGAAGTCCAGCCGTATCTGCTGCCCGACCGGGATCCGCTTGGACCACAACTCTTCGCCCGTCACGAACGACACGATCGAGACCTGCACCGGCTGCAGCGTGGTAGACTTGTAAACGTGGCGGTCCTGCGAGCAGCCCGCGAACAGCAGGGCAGAGAACACGGTCAACGCAAAAAGAGCGGTCAAGCGGCGATTCATCGTCAACATGCGGTATTCCTCAGGGGGCGGTCAAGGGGGGCCGTCGCGGACACGATACTTCACCTCATCCCATCAAGCCAGCGGGCCCGTGGCGGGTCTACGGTTCATCGGCACATCGCGGGATCACCCCGCCGATTTCGTGCGGCGAACCCTAACCCTCGTCGAACTCCGGCTCGACCCGGTCATCCCCGCTCACCTCCGCGATGCGGCTCTCCGCCGCGTCCAGGATGTCGCGGCAGTGGCGGATCAGCTTCGACCCCTCCTCGTAGTGCCGGATCGACTCCTCCAGCCCGAGCTCGCCCGACTCGATACGATCGATCAGGGCCTCAAGCTGCTCAAGCGCTTCTTCGTAACTCGGCGGGTCGGCGGGCACGAGCCGGTATCTTATCGAACCTGCCCCGGGCCGCCGCGTCCGCTAACCTGCACCACCCTCGCCAACCCTCAACCCCGCGGGCACGCCCGCGCCTCACCGACCATGCCCCGCATCAACGACCACTACCTCAAGCTCAAAGCCGGCTACCTCTTCCCCGAGATCGCCCGCCGCGTCAACGCCTTCGCCGACGCCAACCCCGACGCCGCCATCATCAAGCTCGGCATCGGCGACGTCACCGAGCCCCTGCCCGAGGCCTGCCGCACCGCCATGATCCGCGCCGTCAACGAGATGGGCAAACGCGATACGTTCCACGGCTACGGCCCCGAACAGGGCTACGCCTGGCTCCGCGAAGCCATCGCCGAGCACGACTTCCGCGCCCGCGGCTGCGACGTCGACGCCTCGGAAGTCTTCGTCTCCGACGGCAGCAAGTGCGACACCGGCAACATCCTCGATATCTTCGCCCAAGGCTCCGGCGACGAGGGCGGCAATACCGTCGCCGTCACCGATCCGGTCTACCCCGTCTACGTCGACACCAACGTCATGCGCGGCAACACCGGCCCCGCCGACGAAGGCGGCCGCTACAACGGCCTCGTCTACCTCCCCCTCACCGCCGAAAACAACTTCGTCGCCCCGCTGCCCGACCGCCAGGTCGACCTGATCTACCTCTGCTTCCCCAACAACCCCACCGGCGCGACCGCCACCAAGGACGAGCTCGCCAAGTGGGTCGCCTACGCCCGGCAGCACGACTCCATCATCTTCTTCGACGCCGCGTACGAAGCCTACATCACCGACCCGTCCCTGCCCCACTCGATCTACGAGATCGATGGTGCCCGCGACTGCGCTATCGAGTTCCGCTCGTTCAGCAAGAACGCCGGCTTCACCGGCACCCGCTGCGCCTGCACCGTCGTACCCAGGGGCCTTACCGGCAAGAACGGCGTGGGCGAAAGTATCGAACTGCACAAGCTGTGGAACCGCCGACAGTCGACGAAATTCAACGGCGTGAGTTATATCGTCCAGCGCGGGGCCGAGGCGGTCTACACCGAGGACGGCCGGGGCGAGGTGCAACGCCTCGTGAGCTTCTACCTCGACAACGCCCGGCTCATCCGCGACGGCCTCACCGACGCCGGGATGCAGGTCTACGGCGGCGTCAACGCCCCCTACGTCTGGGTCAAGACGCCCGACGGCGTCAGCAGCTGGGACCTCTTCGACCAGTTGCTCCACGACGCCCACGTCGTCGGCACGCCCGGCAGCGGCTTCGGCGCAGCGGGCGAAGGCTACTTCCGCCTCAGCGCGTTCAACAGCCGCGAAAACGTCGAAGAGGCGCTCGAACGCATCGGCCAACGCCTCCACGTTTAGCGGGAGACGCGAAGCGTCCTGCGTTCCCGCCATGCCCGACCCTCCCACGCTCGACGAGCAGATCGCCGTCTTCCTCGCCACCTGCCGCACCGCAGCCCTCGCCACCGTCGCCGACGACGGCTCGCCCCACGCCGCCAACCTCCAGTACGTCCACGACGACCGCCTCAACCTCTTTTGGGTCTCCTCGCCCGGCTCCGCCCACAGCCGCCACCTGGCCGCCCGGCCCGCCGCCGCACTCGCTATCTACGCCCACACCGACGACCCGCCCAACATCCACGGCCTCCAAGTCCACGGCCACGCCGCCCCCCTCGCCCCCAATACCGACGTCCACCACCACACCCTGAAACTGTACCTGAAAAAGTTCACGTTTGTAGCAAACAACGAGAAACTAAAAGCCGCCGTAACGGCCCAAACTCTCTACAAACTTACCCCCACCCGCCTCCGCTACATCGACAACCGCCGCGGCTTCGGCTGGAAGCACGAGATAGACTTGGCCGACCCGGGCGTATCTAGTTCGGATGGGTTGGATGCCTCGGATTGAATCAGCAGGGCTCTGCTGCACCCTCGGCGTCCACCACCGAGACCGCCTCTCGTCCCCGCTCCGTTTCCGCCTTTATCCGAGACATCCGAACTATCCGAGCCAAAACGACACCGGTGTCAACGCTGGCTGATCAGGGCTTTCTCAACCGCCGCCACAACCGCCTCCGCCTCCGCCATCCGCCCGGCCCCACGCGTCCGGCACGCCTGCCAGCCCTCCTCCGGCCCGACCTCCCTCAGGTTCGGCAACGCCCCCCGCAGCATCGAGAGATTCCGCTGCACGATCGGGTTCGCCCACATGTCCGCGTTCATCGCCGGGGCGATCAGCAGCGGCGTCGTACTCGGCAACGCCGAGCAGGTCAAGCTCACCACGTCCGGCGTCAGCCCCGCCGCCAGCTTCGCCAGCATGTCCGCGCTGCACGGGGCGACCACCATCACCCCGCACCACCGCGCCAGCCCCACGTGCTGCGAGTCCGGCCGGTCGTCGTGCTCCCAAACGCTCGTCAGCACCGGGTGCCCAGACAGCGACTGCAGCGTCAGCGGCGTGACGAACCGCGTCGCCGCCTCCGTCATGATCACCCGAACCTCCGCCCCCCGCTGCACCAGCCGGCTCACCACCGTCGCCGTCTTATACGCCGCAATCCCCCCCGACAGCGCAACCAACACCCGCCGCCCGTCAAGCGACCCTTCCCCCGCACCTCCGCTGCCTGATCCCTCGGCCATCGGGCGTAACCTCGCTCCGCCGCCAGCCCGACCAGACGGACCCGCCTACTCCGCCGCGTCTTCCGCCGCCTGCATCTTGTCGTGAGTGATCTTCTCTTCCACAACCTCCTGCACCGCCACCTCAAAATCAGTCCGCCCCGCCCGCTCCACCAGCGGCCGATCCCCATCCATCAATTGCCGCACCCGGTGCTGCACCAGCGAGGTGAACTGAAACCGCCCGCCAAGGCGGTTGATCAGCTTGTCGTCTTTAAGAGCTTCAATCATGGCAGGCAAGTCGCGGGGCGCAGCGGGTCCAACAAAGTCGAGCCGAACACTATATCACCCCCCGCCCCCCGCATCAACACCACCCCCACTCCGAAAGATCAGCGACCCGCTGAAGCCAAACTCCAACGGGCCGTGAATGGGCGAAGCAGGATTCGAACCTGCGTAGGCGTAAGCCAACGGGTTTACAGCCCGTCCCAATTGGCCGCTCTGGCATTCGCCCGGCAGAGGGTCGGGCATTCTACGCCCATCCCCGCCGCTTGCAACCGACGACCCCCCCCCCCCCGGAAGCCCCGCAACGCGCCAATCCCGCAACCTCCGACACTTATACTCCCCCCGCAGACTCCGATACCCCCGCTCGGACTACCCCCGGCCCCAGCCCCGCCGCCCACGCCGCCCACGCCTGCCACGCCATCATCCCCGAGCCCACCGCGATCATCGCCAGGATCACCCACACCACCACCCGTCCCCCACGCCCCATCCGCGGCGACCACGTGTCGTACCCCTCGGGGGCAACGGGATGAGGCTCGGGATACATCGGATCGCTCGGGGTTCGGGTTCTGCAGCTCGGTCGCAGCATCGACTCTAGGCACGTCGGTCGCCGCTAGCCGCTAGCTGCTAGCCGCTGGCATCTGGACACTGGCATCCAGCACGGCACCGAGCGGTGGATCATGTTGCTCAGCCAACAGCCAACAGCCAACAGCCAACAGCCAGCCCCCAGCCCCCAACCTACCGCCCCCGCCCCTTCCCAAACCCCCACCACCCCCGCGTCTGCTTCAGCACCAAACCCAGCGGCACCGCCACCACCGCCGAGTACACCACATCCAGCAGCCGCCGCCCCAACTGCTCCGTCGCCCCCCACGGCACCGCCTCCCCCGCTAAAAACCACAGCCCCCGCAACGCATACACCCCCACCTCCACCAACGCATCGAACCCGCCCACCGCCAGCGTCAGCACCACCAGCGTCACCACCGAATCCCTAAACAACAACCCCCGCAGCTGCAACAATACGTACGCCCCTGCCAGCATCCCCAGCGCGTGCGGTCCCACCAGCACCCCCGCCCCCCCCAGCGGCCCCGGCTGCAAGTCCAACAACACCCCAAGCCCCAACAACGCCCACACCACCACCCCCGGCCGCGCCGACGTCCCCACAAACACCGCCAGCACCAGCAACAAGTTCGGCGACGCCTCCCCAACCTCCACCGCCCCCGAGAACGCCGTCTGCACCGCCAACAGCACGTACGCCGTGATCGCGAAAACCAGCCAGTTCATGAAGTAGGCGCTAGGGATTAGGCGCTAGGCGCTAGGAAAGGACCGCGGACCCGCGCCGCCGTAGGACTCAACATACCGTCTCAACCGCCAACCCACCTCATCCGAAAACTACAATTCCCTAGCGCCTAGCGCCTAGCGCCTAGCGCCTAGCGCCTAGCGCCTAGCGCCTCCCCGCCTCCCCCGGCACCAGCACCGCCACCTCCCCCAGCCGCCTCGCGTCCACGTCCGGCGTCACGATCAACCTCTTCAACATCAACGGGTCCGGCAAGTAATCCGTCACCCGCGTCACCCGGCCCAGCAGCATCCCCCGCGCCTCGGGGTACTGCAGCTCGTCCGCCAGCACTACCAGGTCGTTCACCCGCACGTCCAGGTCCCGCTCCACGTCGGCCGTGAACGTTAACCCGTCCGCGCCGGGCTCGACCCGCCGGGTGAAGGCCCTCGCCGGGCCGTCGACGTCGGGCGGCGACTTGAACCGCGCCTGCAACGCCGCGTCGTTCGCCGTGATCAGCTCCACGTCCGCCGACCACGGCCCCACCGGCTCCACCACCTTCCCCACCACCGTCGTCCGCCACACCACCGCCATCCCCGCCTTGATCCCCGCGTTCGACCCCGCCCCCAGCGTCAACACCACCTCTTCACCCCCCAGCCCCGTCCCGGGGGCCGTCACGTTCGCCACCCGCACCGGCAGCGGCTTCACCTCCCCCTCACCCTCTTCCCCCACCATCTCGAGGATCACCGACACCTCCGCCTGACGCCGCCGCAGCTCCTCCACCTGCTGCGTCAGCCGCTCGATCTCCACCAATGCAAACCCGTACTCGTCCAGCAGCGCCTCCCGCTCCAACGCCTCCCCCTCCCGCTCGCGCCCCGCTTCCGGGGTCCCCCAGCTCAACGCCCATGCCCGCAGCGGCCAACGCACCGGCAGCAGCACCCCGTCCACCACCGGCCGCAGCACCGCCCCCGCCCACCCCGCCACCGAGATCGGCAGCATCGCGTTCACCACCAACAACCCCACCACAACCCCCAACCCCCGCCGCCCTGACATTGCCGAACCAGCCATACCCAAAAGTTTAGCGGCGGGCGTCAGCCCCCGCGCCCCGCAGCCACCCGCCGGATGAGCTGATCACGAAGCTTTGCATCTGCCCCCGCCGCGGCGTAGCGGGAGCGACGAAGTCGCCCGTACGCCGGGTGCCCGGGGCTGACGCTCCGTGAAGCCCCGGAAGCGTCCGGCCCCCACCCCCGCCCCCCGGGGCTTCGCAAAGCTCTGCCCCTGGCACCCGCCGCGTCCTCCAACGGGATCACGCAGCGATAGATCGGGGCGTGCTGCCAAGTCTGGGTGTCGGTGCGACTCGGCCCCAACTCGGCAACGTGCAGGACCGGCAACGTGGGAGTGATCGTGAGCCGACGCGGCAGGTTTTCGTCGAGCAGGAGCCCGTTCAAGCCACATCCTGCACGGAGAAATGATGGTTCAGCAGGTGAGCGGAGTACCCTAAGCGTGCCAGCACGTCCTCATGGCTCAACGACGACTACGCGGCCAGCATCTCGTCCACGCTGTCCCCCGCCGACAGAAGTCCCAGCACCGTCCCCGCCGCAATCCGCGTCCCGCTCACCGTCGGCTGCCCGTTGCAGATATCTGGATCCACCACGATCTTCGCCATCCCTCCAATTTACCACCCCAACCCACCCCCGCCAGTTCTCTAAACCGCCACGGCAAACGCTCCGCAAAGCCCCAAAAATGCCCCCCACCCCGCCACGCCCCCACCCCCACCCTTCCGGGGCATAGCCAAACCTCTGCCCCTATCAGCCGCCGGCCACCCGCTGTCGACTACTGTTGACGCGGGATTGGCGAAATAAGACCATCAAGCAACACTTCGCCTTCCCCCCGTCTCGATAAAGTTTCGTTGGAAGACTGCGTCGCCAATAGATTGAGTTGCGCAAGTACTTCTAAAGCTTCGACTACTTCAACCACTGGGTATTCTCGTCGAGATACAAGCTCGTTTACCACCTGACGATGAGCTGGTAAAGGGAGCGCCACTTCTGCTGGCATCAAAGCATCGGCTTTCATAGATTGTTGCACTATGCCCCATGCTGCGTAAAAAATTTCCATGAATGCTCCATCATAGGGCAAAGGACAAATGATGAGGTTTCTCCTTTCATCCTTCCTCACACGGTCACTGCCGCCTTGCGATGCCGGAACAATCCCGATTCTTAAACCATTAGCAGATTCAAGGTGTGCTTGATTTATTTTAACGGTTGTTCCGACCCACCTGTCCCTATCTGTTGTTCCCAGGAAAAGATCCGCTTTCCACAAACCGTTGATGCTTGATGGCAGCGAAAGCTTAGATGTTGGTCTTCGAAAAGCTGCAGCAAGCTGATTAAGATAACCTTTCAATTTTGGCGGTTGCGATTGCTTCCCTGTCAACAAGCGAGAGTCGTCAGTAAGCACTTCTTTAGCCGTGGCGATCAACTGGCTAGCGCCCTTTTTCTCTACACCGAAGAGGATAGATTTCAAATCTTTACCCGGTACACGGCATTGTTGGATCGAGTCGTGAATACGCTCGACAACTGAATCATCGCCTCGTTAGATAGCATCATGAACCGCGTACTCGTAGCAGATACCGCAATCACCATCACCTCTTCTGTAGATTCGAGGCAACATCTTCAACTTCGCGTCCTGCAAACCCCCAGCTTCTGAAAGAACATCGGTTTTGAGGCTGTGCAGAAGTCCAGATAGGATCGGCCGCGTCACCGCGATAAGTGCAGATACATCGTCAGCTACTGCATTTTCTTGTACTTCTGAACGAACTGATATTTGTTGCACGATCAGTCTTCTTCATTTTTTTGGACGTGAATGGGTGGCTGGGGCGGAGGCTTGGCGCTGCCCCTACGGGTGCTGAGGAGTCTAACACTTTGGGAGATGCGTGTGGGTCTTCCGGGCGCCGGCCGCGGGTGCCCGGACTACGTGGCGTTGAGGGCTTTGAGGATGGACTTGGGGAGGTCGAGGGGGGCGAACCGGTCGCGGGGGTAACGGTAGTCCTCGTTTACCTCATCGAGGATGCGGACGTCGGTCGGGGGATCGCTGGGGTACGGCGTCACGACGCGGTAGAGCTTGCTTTTCATCACGGACAGCGGGTTGCTGCGGTCGGTGAGGCAGATGACGTGCTGGTCGACGGTGCTCGGTCGGATCGACATGGTGGTGAGGGGATCAGTCCAGGAAGCGATTGCGCTTGATCGGGCGCTTGCCCATGCCGTGAGCTTCGTGACAGTGTACCTCGTCAAGCCGGATGCTGGCGTCGAACGTTTCGGTGGTGGCGCGGCCCTTGGGTTTGCGCCACCGGGCCGACCCGTATCGCTCGTTCAGCCAGCCGTGGTCATTGATGCCCGCACCGGCGGCGGTCTCCTGCACGTCGATGATGTCGGTGAAGAGGCGGCAGAAGTTGGTGCAGCGTTCGCCGCGTTTGCCGGCAGCGTCCGGGTCGGCATGATGCCTCGGGGTGAGGAGCCATGCGTGACCATGCAAGCGGCGGGGTGGCCGGGGCTGACGCTGTTGAAAGCCCCGGAAAGCTCCGGCACGGCGTTACGCCCCTGCCCCACCCTTCCGGGGCAACAAGGACTTGTTCCAGCCCACGCCAACGGTGGGTGACTTGCCGGCCGGCCCCCGGCGGGGTCACGCCATCGTGGCGAGGGCGTTGGCCTTGACCTCGTCGAGGAGTTGGCGCGGGGTGATGGTGGCGGCGCGGCCGGGGAGGAGCATCGGCTCGTCGGCGTCGAGTTGGCGCTGCATCCGCTGGTCGGCGGTGATGGCGGTGGAGTGGCTGGACTTGCCCAGGGCGGCGGCGATCTCAGGGTAGCTCATGCCGGTGAGCTGGCGGGTGGCGTGGACGAGTACGCCGCGGGCGATGACGACGTTGCGTCGGCGTGACGAGCCGGAGACCTGGTGGCGGGTGACGTGCAGGGCGCGGCAGGCCGCGTCGCAGAGGGCGTCGAAGCCGACGGGTTTACGGGGCGGGGCGGCGGTGGCCTGGCTGTGGCGGAGCTGGTCGAGGGCGGCGCGGCCGACGAGCCGGTGCCCGCGGCCCGGCTGGTTCAGCGAGGCGAGGGCGTGCAGCTTCGCGAGGCAGCCCTCGATCTCGCGGACGCTGCGGCCGGCGGCGGCGGCGACGGCGTCGGCGCCCGCCGCGTCAAGCAGCAGGCCCCGCCGCTCGGCGAGGGCGGCGATGATCCGCCGCCGCGTCGCCTCGTCCGGCGGGGTGACCTGGACCACCAGCCCCTGCACGAGGCGGCTGACGAGCGCCTCGCTGAATTGGCCGATCTGCTTTGGGTGCGCGTCGCTGGCGAGGACGACGCGCGACCCGCCCAGTTCGATGTGGTCGAAGCTGTGGAGGAACTCCTGCTGCGTGCCGGCCTTGTTGCGGAAGAAGTGCACGTCATCGACGGCGAGGAGGTCGAGGCTGCGCATGGCGCGGCGGAAGGCGTCGAGCTGGCGGGTGCGGACGGCGGTGATGTAGCGGTTGGTGAACTGCTCGCCGGTGGTGTAGAGGACCGCGGCGTCGGGGCGGAGCTCCGTGAAGCGTCGGCAGATGCCTTGGAGGAGGTGGGTCTTGCCGAGGCCGCAGGCGCCGTGGAGGAAGAGCAGGGGCGGCTTGGCGTTGTCGTCGGCGGTGGCGAGCTGGTGGGCGGCGTTGTAGGCGAGCTCGTTGGAGGGGCCGACCACGAAGTCGTCGAGGCGGTGGCGGAGGCGGCCGGCGAGGGCGGGGTCGGCGGTGATGCGGCGGTGTGCGGACCGCGCGGGGGAGGTCGCACGGGGCGCGGGGGCGTCGTCGGGTGGGGCGGCGGGAGCGGGAACGGGCCCGGGGGTCTGGCCGAAGGCGTCGGGTTCGAGGTGGACCGCGAGGCGGAGCGGGTCGGTGTCGGCGAGGCCGAGGGCGGCGCGGGCGGCGGTTTCGACGGCGTCGGCGTAGTGGCGGGTGATGCGGTCGGCGATGAAGCGGTTGGGCACGGCGACCCGCAGCGTGTCGCTATCGTCGTCGAAGGCGAAGCGGGCCGTGCGCTCGAACCACATCTCGAAGCGGCGCGGGCCGAGGGAGGCGGCGATGGCGCGGGACATGGAGGCGTGGACCGACGGGTCGGCGTCGGCGTGTGCGGTGGGGGTAGAGGACGGGAGGGTGAAGGGGGCCACGGCGACTCCTACGCGCGGGGGGGCGGGGGCGGCCCCGGGGTGGGGGCCGCGGGCTGGCGGCGACGTCCGGTGGCGGGTTGGGCGCGGGAATCGCGCCGGCCACGGGTCGTGCCTCGTCCCTGGGTTCGGTGATACGGGTCCTTCCCGACGGCCGCGTGAGGGGCGGGACCGGCGAAGAGCCGCTGCGTGACGCCCTGAACCGGAAGCGGGCGGGGGCGGTAAAGCCCGGCAGCGGCGGCCACGAGAGGTGGCAGCCGGGTCCGCGTGTGCGGGGTGCTCGTCCAACAGCACCAAACTGAAGATAGGCGATCTGCCGGCTTGGGCAAGGCCCGCGGATGACCGCGGGATGACGGCGGGCGGTCAGCGCCCTACGGGACAAGCCGTTAGCGTCGTGAAAGTTTTTTTCTCCACGGCGGAGGCGTCAGGGGGGACGCGGTGTGGAAAAAGTTGAACCGTCCCTTAACGGTTTGCTAGCGGCTTGCTGATGGGTGAAGCCGGGATGATGGAGTCGCATGACACGTCTAAACGCGTCGTTCGTGCGTAGCGGGAGCGGGGCCGCCCGTAGCTGCGGCGAGCACGGGAGACACGGGACGCTTCGCGTCTCCCGCTACGCAGGATCGGTAAACGTCGGGGGCGGGGTTGAAAAGTCCCGCTCACGCCAGCCGCTGCCCGGGGAGCCGCGGGGGCATCGGCACGCCCAGCGTCTCAGCGACGATCCGCATGAGCTCCGCCTCGCGCACGGTGACCTCGGCGTCGGCGGCGACGCAGGCGGCGCACGCCGCGATCACGCGCCGCTTCTCCAGCGGGGCGAGGCCCGCCAGCTCCCGCACCGCGGCGTCCAGCTCCTTGAGCGACACGTCTGCAAGCGGGAGCAACTCGACCGGCTCACCCAGCGCCGCGGCCCCCGCCGCCAGCGCCGCCCGCGCCGCATCAGGTCCACGCGACCCGGCGTGGGCCAGCATCGACAGCAGGCGCTGTGCCTCGCCCCGCACCGCGGCGACGGAGCGGTGACGCACCCGGTCGGGCCGCCCGCCGCCGAACCGCGGGGCGAGGTGCCGCTCGATCACCGCCCGCGTCGCCCACTCGAACAGGTCCAGCTTCCGGTCTGCCCGGATCAGCCCCTCGACGTTGCCCCGGAAGTTGTCGGAATCGTCGCCCGACATCCGCGCCAACGTTGGCAGTGTCAGGTCCAGCAGCGGGAGCCGCGCCGCGGCGTCGAGCGTCACCGCCGGGTCGGCCAGCCGGTGCACCAGCGCCGTGACCGTGCCCGGCCCGTGGGCGTTGAGGTAGCCGAACTGCTCCCGGCGAACCGCCTCGTCCTCCCGGTCCAGCAGCAGCGCATATGCCGTCGCCTGCGCCCCCGGGCCGGTCTGCGCCGCCGCCCGCAGCACCGCCGGCAGACTGTCGATCACCCCGCGCGCATACGCCACGTGCTCCGATGTCGGCCGCCCGATCTGCTTCACCGCGCTCGCCTCCACCGCCTGCCCCGCCAAACCGGCCGCTTCCGGCAGAAGCACCCCCGGAAGCAGCACCCCCGGCAACGCATCGGTGCCGGGCAGCACCTTGCCGCCACCACGGCCCCACCCCCGCCGCTTGCGTGGTCGCGTCGCCCCGCCGTCCTCGCCGTCCTCCGTCACCCGCCGCGGCTCGGGAAACGTACCGTCCCACGCGGGCTGCACCCGCTTGATCCGCCGGTCCAGCGGCGGGTGCGTCGCGAGTACCGAGCCGAGGAAGCTGGTCACCGCCTCGCCAAAAAACAGGTGGCTGTTCTCGCTGGCGTGCGCCGTGTTCAGCTTCGCGCCGCGGCCCCCGGAAGAGGCGGACGCGCCGATCTGTCGCAGCGCCCCGGCGATGCCGTCGGGATTGCGGGTGAACTGCACCGCCGAGGCGTCGGCGAGGTACTCACGCTGCCGCGACACCGCCGCCTGGATCAGCCGCCCGAAGAACACCCCGGCCCAGCCGATGATGTACAGCGCCAGCCCCGCGGCGAACACGGCGATCGCCAGCGTCGCGCCGTTGTCCTTCCCGCGCCGCCTTGCCGGGGCGCCGCCGGAGTAGTACAGCACGCGCATCATGACCGACCCGACGAGGCTGATGACAAGGATGCCGAAGATCACGCCGATGAGGCGGAGGTTGATCCGCATGTCGCCGTTGAGGATGTGGCTGAACTCGTGGGCGACCACGCCCTGGAGCTCGTCGCGGGTGAGGCGTTGAACGCAGCCGCGGGTCACGCCGACGACCGCCGAGTCGGGCGACCACCCGGCGGCGAAGGCGTTGATGCCCGACTCGTCGTCGAGCAGGTAGACCTCGGGGACGGGCGTGCCCGAGGCGATGGCCATCTCCTCGACGACGTTGAGCAGGCGTCGCTCGTCGGGGTCGGCCCGGTCGCCGTCGAGCCGCCGCCCGCCGAGGGACGTGGCGACGCGGGCCCCGCCGCTCACGCCGCTGAGCGAGGCGGTCTTGTACAGCGACCCGCCGAGCACCACCGCCAGCACGCCGACGCTGGTCCCGCCGAGCAGGGTCCAGTACGGCAGGCCGCCGGCGGCTCCCCCGGCTTCCCCGGTTCCCCCGGCCCCGGCGGTCCCCCCGCCGCGGACATCCACGTACCCTGCCACCAGCACGACCACTCCGAACACCAACGCGATGATGACGATCACCGCGGCGACGAGGAGCGCGACGAGCAGCCCCGTCCGCCGGCGGGCGTGGTCCTGGTGCTCAAAGAAATCCATGGAGTAGCCTTTAGCCGTTGGCCGTTAGCCGTTGGCGAGACGCAAGCGGAACCCCAACTCTTAGCATGGCCTTCTCTTGCTACCGGCTAACGGCGAACGGCCAACGGCTCAGAAGCTAACCTTCGGCGCTTCGCGCTCGCCCGGCTCCTCGATCTCGAAGTACGCCGCGGCGCCGAAGCCGCAGATGCTCGCGATGAGGACGGGGGGAAACTCCTGGCGGTAGGTCTCGTAACTGTTCACCGAGTCGTTGTAGGCCTGCCGGCTGAAGGCGACCTTGTTCTCGGTGCTGGTCAGCTCCTCGGTGAGCTGCATCATGTTCTGGTTGGCCTTGAGGTCGGGGTACGCCTCGGCGACGGCCATGAGGCGGCCGAGCGCCCCGGACAACGCGCCCTCGGACCGGCCGAGCTCGGCCATGGCCTTCGTGTTGGTGGGGTCGCCGCCGACGTGGACCTGGGCCTGCGTCGCCGAGGCGCGGGCAGCCATCACCGCCTCGAGCGTCTCGCGCTCGTGGGCCATGTACCCCTTGGCCGTCTCGACGAGGTTGGGGATCAGGTCGTGCCGCCGCTTGAGCTGCACGTCGATCTGCGCAAAGGCGTTCTTCGCCCGCTCCCGCAGCGTGACCAGCCGGTTGTAGATGCCCACCGCCCACACGACGGCGATCAGCGCCACCACCGCGACGACGATCGCCACGATCAACGAGGTTGCCAACGCGGCGAGTAACGGAGCGACGGGTTGCAGCATGGGGGTCCTCGGAAGGGGTGGGGTTCATCGGATACTGTCGCACAGCGCATCGCGGCTGGCAATCGACCCGCTTGACCCGCCGCCGCGCAGTATCAATACTCCGCCACCATGATCAAGGCCATCAGCTACTGGTCGCTCGAGCACGGCCTCGCCGGGACACACCCGATCGACGATGCGCTCCGCGACGCGAAAGCCGCAGGGTTCGCCGGTCTCGAGCTCGCGATTTCCCCGCCGCCCGACGCGCCCGGCGAGGGCGTGCTTACGACCGAGTCGACCGAGTCCGACTGCGAACGCATCCGCGAACAGATCGACGGCTCGGGCCTTGTGGTCGAGACGCTGGCGAGCGGGATGACCTGGGGGTTCAACCCGCTGAGCAACGACGCGGACGTGCGGGAGCGGTCGGTCAAACTGCACGAGGCGGCGCTGCAGCGGGCGGCGTGGCTGGGGTGTGAGGCGATGCTGTTCGTGCCGGGCGTCGTGACCAGCCCCATCGCGCCGGACGAGCGGGTGCGCTACGACCACGCCGTGGAGCGCTGCCGCGAGAACGTCAAGCGGCTGGCGGAGACGGCCGAGCGGGTCGGCGTGGACCTGTGCCTCGAGAACGTGTGGAACGGGCTGTTCTACTCCCCGCTCGAGTTCGCGTCCTTCATCGACGACATCGGCAGCGGCCGCGTCGGCGTGTACTTCGACGTGGGCAACGTGCTCGGCTACCAGCAGCACCCCCCGCACTGGATCGAGCTGCTCGGCGACCGTATCAAGCGCGTGCACTTCAAGGACTACAAAGACGAATTCGGCTGGCAGGGCACCTACGAGTTCGGCCGCCTGGGCGAGGGCGACGTGCCGTGGCCCGAGACGATGAAAGCCCTCCGCGGCATCGGGTACGACAAGACCGTCGTCGCCGAGATGCTCCCCCACGCCCCGGGCCTGCTCGAACACACCTCGCAAGAGATGGACCGCATCCTCGCGATGCAATGACTCAAGCAGCGCCTAGCCGGGGTGCTACGCACCCCCGGCGCGCAGTGATTGTAGAAAGGACCGGATATGAAGATCGGCGTCGCCGGGCTCGGCATGATGGGGCTGACGCACCTTGATGTGTACGCGCAGCGCGACGACGTCGAGGTGGTGGCCGTGGCGGACCTGGATGAGGGCCGACGGACCGGGCGCGAGCGGGCGGCCGGCAACGTCGAGGGCCAGGCGCAGGGCGGGTTCGACTTCGCCTCCGTCACCCAATACGCCGACGCGGCCGAGATGATCGCCGACCCGTCGATCGACGTGATCGACGTGTGCCTGCCCACGCCGCTGCACCTGCGGTTCGGCCGGCTGGCGCTCGAGTCGGGCAAGCACCTGCTGGTGGAAAAGCCCCTGGCGCGGACCGCCGACGAGGCGCGGCAGCTCGCCAAGGCGGCCGAGGCGTCGGACCGGCTGGCGATGTGCGCGATGTGCATGCGGTTTTGGCCGGGGTGGGACTGGCTCAAGGACGCGGTGGACCAGGGGACCTACGGCAAGGTGCTCGCGGCGACGTTTAGCCGGCTGGCGGACCACCCCGGCGGGCCGTTTTACTCCGACGGCGAGGCGTGCGGCGGGGCGGTGCTTGACCTGCACATCCACGACGCGGACTTCATCCAGTACGTCTTCGGCATGCCCGAGGCCGTCACCACCCGCGGCTATTCCACGATCACCGGCAAGCTCGACCACGTCGTCACGCAGTACCACCACCCCGACGTCCCGCTGCTCGTGGCCGAGGGCGGCTGGGCGATGAGCAAGGGCTACGGGTTCAAGATGCGGTACAGCGTCAACTTCGAAAACGCCACCGCCGTGTTCGACCTCGGCGCGGTCAACCCGCTGACGCTGCAGCGGCCCGGCAAGTCCCCCGAGACGGTCGCGCTCGACCACCAGATGGGTTACGCACACGAGATCGAGTACTTCCTCGATTGCCTGAAGGTGGGCCAGAAGCCCGAACGGGTGACGCTGGCGAGCGCCGCGGAATCGGTGCGCCTGATCGAGGCGGAGGTCGAGAGCGCGACGCGCGGCGAGACGGTGCGGCTAGGTTGAGCACTCCACCCATGACCTAGGGTGCCACACCTCGCCGGCTTTGCGGCGATGTGTGCATCACCTGTGATGCAAGCCGCGCACACATCGGCCCCAAGCGGCCGAGGTGTGGCACCCAAACTTTGATCTCAAGCTCACGCCCCCCGCTTGCGCGGTCGCGACGAAACCTTCATCCCGGGTACGGCAGGGGCTGGCCGGAGATGGTGCGGTAGAGGTGGATGACCCGTTCGATGGCGTCGGAGGCGAGGCGTTCGTGGCCGACCCAGCCGCGGGCCCGCTCGCCCAGCGCCGCGGCTTCGTCGGGCTCGTGCACGAGGCGGCGGAGCAGCAGCGCCCACGCCTGCGGCGTCGGGTCGTCCAGGACCCACGCGGTTTGGTTAGGGATCAGGTGGTCGGTGTGCGGGTCGGCGGGCGCGAGCACCGGCAGGCCGTGCGCCATCGCCATGAGCGTCAGCCCGCGGCAGCGGCCCGCGACCTGCGGGTGCACCAGCGCGTCGGCCATGAGCAGCACCTCCCGCCGGCCCATGTGCCGCGGCACGAACGACAGGTTGCCCAAAAGGTCCAGCCGCCGCGCCGCCTTCCACACCTGGTGCTGGTCGGTCTGCCGCCCGTCGAGGAAAAACTGCATCCCCGGCACCTCCGCGACCACGCCGCGCACGCCCTCGAGCAGCGCCTCGTACGCCCCGTCCATCTGCCCGTCGCCGCACACCGCCACGCTAGGGGTGTGCTCCTCGTTCCGCGGCTCGGCCTCGCGCCGCTCCGCGTGTACGCCCGGCCTGATCACCTCGATGGTCAACTGCCCCTCGGTCCCCTCCCGCAGCGCCTCGCCCAGCGGGCCGGTCGACGCGACGAACCCGCACCGGCTGGGGTTGACCTGGCCCGCCAGCCGTACCGCCGGCTCGAGGTCCCGCCCCGTCGAGACCTGGAAGAGCACCGGGATGTCCAGCTGCTCGCCGATCACTGCCGCCGGCTGCCACACCCCCACGTCCAGCGCGTGCACCAGGTCCACCCCCGCCGCGTCCAGCGGCCCGGCGAGCTTCACCACCCGCCGGTGGTCCAGCGCCGCGAACCGCGACTCGGCCCACGTCACCTTCCCGCCCAAGAGCGGCGAGTCCGCCACGCTCGGCCCCGTCGCCTCCCCCGGCACCACCCGCGTCACCCGCACCTGCTCGTCCACCAGCCCCACCACCAACTGCCGCAGCGCGTGCGCCTCCTCGTCCAGCCAAGCCGAGTTCGCGAGCAGGGCGACGTGCATGGGTTCAGTCTAGGGGAACAGCCTTTCACGCAGATTACGCAGATGCCGCAGATTGAGGAACGCAGATTCGGAAACGGAAAATGTGAGGGAGAGTCTTATACCGGATCGAAAGCGAAAAGAAGGGAGGTCAAGGGGAGATCGAAGCTCGGGTGCCACACCCTGGCCGCTTTGGGCCAAGGTGTGCGGGTTGAGCGCCCGTCACACCTTGACGCAGAGCCGTCAAGGTGTGGCACCGGGCCTTGGTCTTAAAATCTGCGTCCGCCATCTGCGGCATCTGCGTAATCTGCGTAAAAGGCTGTTCACGCTAGGATGCACCCATGGACCGCACGTGGACGACGCGGGAACTGTTAGCGTGGACGACAAAGCACTTCGAGCAGCGCGGGATCGAGTCGGCGCGGGTTGCGGCGGAGATGTTGTTGTCGCACGTGCTCGGGGTCGAGCGGCTGCGGCTGTATATGGAGCCGGAGCGGCCGGCGTCGGAAGACGAGCGGGGGGTGTTTCGGGAAATGGTGGCGCGGGCGGGGCGGCACGAGCCGGTGGATTACCTGGTGGGCAGGTCGCCGTTTTTCTCGCTGGAACTGGCGGTGACGCCGGCGGTGCTGATCCCCCGGCCGAGCACGGAGACACTGGTGGAACACGTCCTGCAATACGCCCGGACCCGTCCCGCCGGGGGCGGGGCGGACACGGAGGGTGTGGGTGAGGGCGGCGTTCGGGTGGCGGACGTGTGCACCGGCAGCGGGGCGATCGCGATCGCGGTGTGCAAGCACCTGCCCACGGCGACGGCGGTGGCGACGGACGTGTCGGGGGAGGCGTTGGACGTGGCGCGACAGAACGCCGCGGCGACCGGTGTGGCGGAGCGGATCGACTTCCGGCAAGGCGACCTTTACAAGCCGCTGGGGGATGAGCGGTTTGATTATCTGCTGGCGAACCCGCCGTACATCAGCGACGCGGAGTGGGCGGAGGTCGCGCCGAACGTGCGGGATCACGAGCCGACGTTGGCGCTGCGGTCGGGGGCGGAGGGGTTGGACCACCTGCGGCCGCTGATCGCCGGAGCGGGGGCGCACCTCGAGCCGGGCGGGCTGGCGTGCTTCGAGATCGCTGCGTCGCAGGAGCCGGCGGTGCGGGGGTTGGCGGAAGCGGCGGGGTGGGACGGGGTCACGGTGCTGAAAGACCACGAGCGGCTGCCGCGGGTGGTGGTGGGGACGGTGGGTTGAGGACGCTCATCCCGCTGAAGCGGGATGGGCCGAGGGGGGCGTTAGCGCATGACCTGGTCCGTCTCCATGAGGCGGGCGGGTTGGGCTTGGGGGCGGTCGTAGGTGCCGGGGGTGGCGAAGGTCCAGGCGCGGGTGCGGCGGACGGTGACGGGTTCCATCTCGGGCTGGCCCTGGTCGTTCATCATGGTCTCGCCGGTGAGCGGGTCGACCTTGGGCTGCAGGACGGGCTGGCCGGTGGCGGGGTTGATGAGCTTCTGCGTCTCGCCGTCGGCCCCGCTCATGTACACGGTGAACTGGTCGACGTCCTCGGTGGACAGCGGCCAGATGGCGACGCTCTCGCGGGCGAAGTCCTCGCCCTGGAGCAGCTTGCCGATGATGTTTTCGGGGGTCTCGAGCAGGGGGTTGCCGAGGCGTTGGTTGATGGCGTTGAAGACGGTGGGGGGGACGCCTTGGCCGGCGCGGGTGATGTTGCCGCGGTCGTCGACGACGGTGATCTGCGGGGTGAAGAGGCGGTCTTCGCCGGTGAGGTTGGTGACCTTGTAGGGCATGAACCAGTACCAGCGCCTCTCGCCGCGGAGGTCGGGGGCGGCGATGGTGCGGGGCGTCTCGATCTCGACCAGGAAGGACCACGAGGGGTTGACGAGGGCGGGTCGAGCGAAGTTGCCGCTGGCCTCGTCGCGCTGCGGAGCCGGGGCCTCCGTGGCTTCCGCGGGGGGGGCTTCCTGGGCCGTGGCGGGGGGGGCGAGGGTGACGAGGAGGAGGGGCAGCGTCAACAGCAGCGCAGCGGCGGGTTGGTGGCGCATGGTGGGGGTCTCGGGTCGGGGGTGAAGCGGACGGGCCGGACGGCGACGGAGGAGCGGGTGGGGGGTGGCCGCGTCGATAGATCATACTACGATCCGGGCGTAAGCCGGGCAACGCCGCGGACCCGCCGCCGGATGATGAGGTGTTCCCTCAGAGCCGGGAGCGTGAGCGACCGGTGAGCTTCGACGGCACGGGAGGACCGGTCGCTTACGCTTCCGGCTCTGCTTGGAGAAGTGGACCGGTCGCTTACGCTTCCGGCTCTGACGGGAGTTGCGGGCCGGCCGCTGACGCTCGCGGCTCGGACGGAGTTTTCTGCCATGACCCGGACTTTGACGACCGACGCTGCGTCCGCCGAGTTGCCGCCGATCTACCGGGTGGGCGCGAGCGGTCGGCCCGAGGCGTTGGCGGTGCTGCTGACGGGCAAGGCCAACCCATCGGACCCGGCGGTGGCGACGTTCCTGGCGTATGCGGCGGAGCACTCGCTGTCGCTGGAGCACCTGTGGGCGGCAGGGTCGGCCGGGAGAGGGTCGGCCGGGGGGGGGGCTGCCGGGTGGGGGGGGCGTCGCCGAAAGGCGGTCGCGGCGGTGTTGGTTATCCCCGGGCCGGGTCGGACGGCGGTGGTGTTTTTGTCGCCGGTGGACCGGCGGTCGGACGTGGCGTTGCACGCGGCGGTGGCGCGGGCCGCGGTGGCGCCGCTGGAGCGGGAACGGTTCGCGATGGTGCAGTGCCTGCTCGAGCCGGGCGAGGCGGTGAAGGGGCGGGTGCTGGAGGCGGCGGGGTTCCGGTTCCTGGCGGAGCTGGTGCACATGCACCGGTCGGTGCGGAGGGCGGCGGACCCCGGGCCGCTGACGGTGGGGGGGCGGGCGCTGGTCGAGACGCGGTGGAGCGAGGCGGCGCGGCCGGCGTTTGCCGGGGCGATCGGGGCGACGTATGTGGACACGCTGGACTGCCCGGGGCTGCTTGGTCTGCGGGAGATGGACGACATCATCGCGGGGCATATGGCGAGCGGGCGGTTCAAGCCGAAGCTGTGGTCGGTGTGGCACGATGCGGGCGGTGGGGGGGGCGGGGACGGCGGGGGCGAGCCGGCGGCGGTGCTGCTGGTGTCGGGGTCGGTGCAGCACGGGGGGCACGAGCTGGTGTATCTGGGCGTGGCGGAGCGGTACCGCGGCAGGGGGCTGGGCCGGCGGCTGGTGGAGGAGGCGCTGCACCGGGTGCACGCCGACGGCGGGGGCGAGCTGCACCTGGCGGTGGACCGGCGGAACACGCCGGCGGTGCGGCTGTACCGTGAGGCGGGGTTCCGCAACGCGGACCGGAAGATGGCGTGGATCTTCACGCCTTGAGGGGGAGGGGGACAAGGGTCATAGCCGCGACGCTTCGCGTCGCCGGGCCGACGCCGCGTAGCGTCGCGGCTATGCGGTCATGCCTGCGCGGTGCCCAGCACCCGCTGCATGAACGTGATCGTCTCGCCGATGACCGTCTGGCGTTGCGGGTAATCGTTGAAGTCGTGGTCCGCGCCCTCGACGAGGCGGAGCGTGCAGGGCCGGCCAAGGTCGTTGCACCGCGCGACCAGCGCCTCGCCCTGGGACAGGTCGACCACCTCGTCGTCGGGCGAGTGCAGGACGACGACGGGGCTGTCGCCCTGGGCGAGGCGGGCGGGCATGTCGACGTCGGCCATGGTCGTGGCGAAGGCGAGGCCGACGCGGAGGCCCTTGTAAGGGAACCAGCCCCGCTCGGTGAGCACCGGGCCGGCGGCGGCGAGGCCCCGCGTCATCGCCACGGCCCGGAGGTCGTACACCGGGGCCCACATCGCTATCCCCCGCGATGGCCGCGCCGCCTCGGCCGCGACGACGAGCAGCGACCCCATGCTTAGCGCGACGTGGGCGAGCCGCCCGGCGTCGCACCACGGGCGGTCGGCCGCCCATGCCGTCACCGCCGCGACGTCGGCGACGCCCCCGGCGAGGGTGACGTCTTCAAACCGCCCGCTCGACTCGCCGCAGCCCGCCTGGTCGTACCGCACGCAGGCGATGCCCGCCGCGGCGAGGCGTCGGCCGAGCTCGACGAGCTTGTAGTTCCGCCCGATCCGGTCGCCGGTGTGGCCGTGCGTCACGATCACCGTCGGCCACGGCCCCGCCCCGCCGTCACCCTCGCCACCCCCCCCGCCTGGCAGGTCCAGCGACACCGCCAACGTGTGCGGACCCCGCGCCACCGTCGCCGACCGCGACGCTACGGCGTCGAGCGGCATCAACGACTCGGGAACGGGATCTACATCGCTGGCGGAGGAGGGGGCGGGGGGGTGGTGCATGCCCGCATCGTCGGGCGCAACGCCCCCGGCCGCAAACCCGGCCCCGCGTTGCCCGCCGTCGCGGCATCCGGTACAACGACACCCGACCCAAGCCGCCCTGCCACCGCCCGCCGCTCGCCCCCGCCCAACCGCCCCCCGCACCGCCCCCCGCCCGAGTCCCCCATGAAACGCCTCCCGCTGCTCGTGCTCCTTATCCTGCCCCTGGCCCTCACCGGCTGCTTTATCGTCCCCCAGAAGGACGCCACCGAGCTCCAGCCCGTGCCCGGCCCGCCCGCCGCCCAACCCCGCACCGCCCCCACCGTGATGGACCTGCCCGCCATGGACGCCATGGCCCCCGCCCCCGGAACCACCCCCGGAACCACCCCCGGCGCTTCCGGGGCCGCGACCGACGCCGACGCCGCGGCGATGACCGACGCCTCCGTCGACGCCCCGCCCCCGCCGCCCGCCCCGCAAGCCGCCCCCGAACCGGCCCCTCAACTCATCCGCACCTACACCGTCGAGCGCGGCGATTCGTTCTGGAAGATCGCCAAGAAGGTCTACGGCGACGGCATGCGGATGAAGGACATCGAGGCCGCCAACCCCGGGGTCGACCCGATGAGGATCCGCATCGGCGACGAGATCGTCCTACCGGAGTAAATACCCGCAGCCCCACCCCGCGCCCCGCGCCCCACCCCCCGACCCCGCTTAGCCCGGCCTCTTGCGGCCGCAGTCCTCTGTTCGATCTCCACCGCATCCGCAACAACCGCACCCCGTCCCCCTACCGCGCCGCCTCCCCCGCCCACGCCGCCATCCGCCCGGCGCTCACCCGCGCGTACACGTTCTTGAACCCCTCCCCGCCCCCGCTCCCGGGGGCGGACTGCGTCGCCACCACCACGTCGTCCAGCCCCACCGCGTCCGCCCCGTCCACCACCACCGCCTCCACCCTCAACCCGTCCCCCGCCGCCTCGACCATCGCCGCCCCCGCTTCCCGCGGCACCGGCCGCCCGCTCACCACCACCGCGTGCCCCACCCCCGCGTCCGCCACCCGCTCGATCGCCTCGGCCAGCGGCGCGTCGCCGCCCGAATCCACCCCTTTCATGAACGCCTTGAGCGCCGCGGGGTCGATCCCCTCCACCATCCGCGGCCCCACGCTAAACCCCTCCCACCCCTCGCCGTTCACCACCACCACCATCACCGCCCGCCGATCCACCGGCTCCCGGAACAGCCCCGCGACCAGCACGTCCTCCACGTCCCCCCGCCACGCGTCCGCCCCCTCCGATAAATCGACGATCACCGCCGTTTCCCGCCCCACGGGGATGCCCAGCACGTTGCTCGCCGGCAGCGCCGTCGGGGCGGTGTCCGGCTCGTACACGAACCGCTCCACCGGCGTCGTGTCCGGCGGGTCGGAGATCGTCTGGTTGACCATCCGGTAACCGAGGTACGCCGCCGCCCCGAGCACGAGCACCATGACCCCCACGAACGCCGCCGTCGTGCCGTAACGCGCCGCCTTGATCCGCCGCGACGCGACGGGCACCTTCGTCTTCGAGCCGATGTCGACCTTCTTCCCCGACGCCGTGACATAGGTCCCCGCCCCCGGAAGTCCACCCACCCCCGCCTTGCGCTTGCCCCCGCGCCCCGACTTCGCCACCTTCCCCACCGGCTCGCCCGGCGCCTCGGGCCGCATCAGCCGCTCCGCCCTGCCCCCCGAACCCGCCGCCGCGGGCACCGTCATCAGCGTCCCGCAGTTCGAGCACCGGCACACCCCCCCCGCGAACCCCGCGTCGAGCTCCAGCCCCTCGCCACACTCCGGGCAGTCCAGTCGGATCGGCTTCATGCATCACCTCGAACGCTCACCCCGTCGTCAAGCCCGATAAGCCTACTTTGCCACCCCCGGCGACCACAGGTAGTACACCCCCGCCTTCGTCCCCAAACTCCCGAGCAGCGACGCCGCGTCCACCTTCAACAGGTTGAGCTCGACCCCGAACCCGCCCCCCCCGGGACCGCTCCGCCCGGAACCCCCCCCGGGACCACCCCCGGACGCGACCCCCTCCGCCGGCGTCCCCGGCACATTCCGCGAGTACGCCGTCGCCACATAGTCCAGCGGCCGGTGGTACACCCACAGGTCCGCCCGCTCCACCCCTGCGAGCTGCTTGGCCACCCCGAACGCGTCGCGGATGTCCCCGACCCGGTCGACCAGCCCGACCTCAAACGCCTGCGTCCCGGTGAACACCCGCCCGTCGGTCACCTCGCCGAACTTCTCGGGCGGGATGCCCGTCCGCCGCTCCCGCACGATCCCGACGAACCGCCGGTAGAACTCGTCCACCGTCGCCTGCAGGATCGCCCGCTGCTCGTCGGTCAGCGTCTCCAGCGGAGAGCCGATCGCCTTGTTCGGCCCGCTCACGATCGCGTCGGTGTTCACCCCCAGCCGCGACAACGCCGGCTTCACGCTCAGCGTCTGCATGATCACCCCCACGCTCCCCGTGATCGTCGTCGGGTACGCCACGATCTCGTCCGCCCCGCACGCCAGGTAGTACCCCCCGCTCGTCGCCAAGTCCATCATCAACGCCACCACCGGCTTGCCGCTCGCCTGGCGGAACCGCACCAGCTCGCGGTACATCATGTCGCTCGCCGTGACCGTCCCCCCCGGCGTGTTGAGCCGCAGGATCACCGCCGCGACCGCCGGGTCCGCCCCCGCCGCGTTGAGCTGCTCGGTCAACGCCGACACCGGGTTCTCCCCCGTCGACAACAGCCCGATTGGCTCGGCATTGACGATCGTCCCCGACACGTCCACCACCACGACCTTCGCGCTGTTCCACCGCTCGTCGTCCTGCACCTTCGTCGCCGCCAGCCGCTTGCCCGACGGGGCCGCCCCCACCACGAAGGTCGCCGGCCCGCAGCCGACGGGGGCCAAGGCCAACAGCAGAACGGCAAAGGCGGCAAGGTGTCTCATGGTGCAACCGGGGCGGGGCGGCGACATCGTAACGAAACCCGCGATCCCCCGAACGACCCCTGCTTCGGACGCGCGGCGAGGACGCCGCGGCTATGAAGTGGGCCGCGTCGGAGCCGCGGCGTCCTCGCCGCGGAGGATTCCGAAAACCTTCTGCGGCGACGGCGCGACCTTATGATGAACCTTCTATGCACAAGCCGCTCCCCGTCCTGTTGTTGCTCTTTATCGCCTGCGTCGGCCTGAACGCACCGGCAACCGCTCACCCGGGGAACGGGCCGCAGCCGGTGCCCGAGCACGACGAGACGACGCCGATGGAGGACTTTCTTGGCGTGTGGGAGGGCCGGTGGGATGAACAGTGGGGCGTCCGCTTCACCATCACGCCGCGCGAAGCACCGGCGGATCCGGCCGATGCGGACGCAAAACTCGTCGAGGTGGACATCACGTACGAGTGGGAAGAGCGCCTCGGTGAGCCGTGGCGTCGAAGCAACCTCGTCGGCAGGCTCGATGGCGGGGTGTTGAAGACTGGAATGATCGAGCTCTACCTCGACCCCGACGATCCCGCCCGTGGCACCGCGATCGGCAGGTTCCGACACGAACGGCGTGCGGCGCTGACGCTCAATCCGCCCCCCGTCGCGGAAGAGTGAACCGTCGTAGCCGAGGGTCCGACAGGCGCAGCGGTGCCCTACGGCGGGGGGGGCACCCGCGCGGCGGGGACGCCGCGGCTATAAAAGCGGATCGGTCGTAGCCGCTGCGTCCCCGCCGCGCGCCGCTGAACCCGTACCCGAACCCGCCATGATCCCCGACTTCGTGCGACATGACCTCGAACGGCTGGACCTCGTGCTGCCCGACGGGGCGCTTGAGCGGCTGTCGGCATACCTCGACCTCGTGCTGGAGGCGAACCAGACCACCAACCTCACCGCCATCCGGCACCGGGAGCTGGCGTGGAGCCGGCTCATCGTGGACAGCCTGACCGTGCTGCCGGGGCTTGAGGAGGGGGAAAGCGTGGTGGATATCGGGACGGGGGCGGGGCTGCCGGGGGTGCCGCTGGCGGTGGCGCTGCCGGGGGCGAGGGTGACGCTGGTGGAGGCGACGGGGAAGAAGGCGCGGTTTCTGGAGTCGGTGGTGAGCGAGCTGGGGCTGGACCATACGGTGGTGTGGCAGGAGCGGATCGAGAACGTCGGCCAAGACCGCGGCGATTACGCGGGGCGGGGGGCGTTCGACGTGGCGGTGAGCCGGGCGGTGGGGCCGATGCCCGTGGTGCTCGAATACTCGCTGCCGCTGTTGCGCATCGGCGGGCGGGTGCTGGCGATGAAGGGGCCCCGCGTGGAGGGCGAGCTGGCGGAGAGCGGCGACGCCCTCGACCGGCTCGGCGGCGGCGAGGTCGCGGTGATCGACGCGTACCCCGAGGGGTTCGACAACGAGTTGGTGATCGTGTCGGTCGTCAAGGAACGCCCGACGCCGCGGGGGTATCCGAGGCTGCCGGGGGTGCCGAAGAAGGAGCCGTTGTGAGGGGGCGGATTAGCCGCCAAGGACGCCAAGAGCGCCAAGGAATGCAGGTTGATGAAGCCGCGGATGAAGACGATCGAACGAGGATGGAGACAGTGTGGATTCGGGTGTAGCTGAACCCATTTTCCTTTCGTCTCGAATCGCCTCCCTCTCTTAATTACCCCCGTTCAACGTTGGTTAACCACGGCTCCTTTTGCTTCTTGTCTTCCTTGGCGCTCTTGGCGTCCTTGGCGGCTAACGCCTTTCCAACCGCTCTTGACCGCCCCGCCCCCGCCTACCATGAGGCATGAAGTTTTCCTACGGCGAGTTTGACGGGCAGGAGTTCCTCACCCCCGACCAGTTGTTTGCCGACCCGCGGGTGATGAACTTCATCCTGCAGTACGGCGAGCAGGCGCTCGACGCGATGCAGAACCTCGACGACCCCGACGAACAGGCGTTCGTCCAGGCGATGATCGACGCGGGGCTGCTCGAGGAGGTCGACGACGGCAAGGGCGGCAAGAAGCTGCAGATGACCGGCAAGATGCTGCGCGGCCTGCAGCACCACGCGCTCATGAAGATCTTCGAGGGGATGAAGCGGGGCAACCGCGACGGCCACCGCACCACCACGCCCGGCCGCACCACCGAGCGGACCGACGACACCAAGGCGTACGAGTTCGGCGACTCGATCAGCGAGCTCGACCTCGGGACGACGATGCGCAACGCCGTGGCGCGGCAGATGGCCGAGCGCGCCCAGGCGACGGGGCGGGCGAGCGGCGGGGCGAGCCTGCCGATCCGCATCAACTCCGGCGACTTCGAGGTGCACCAGACCGAGGGCACGGCCGACTGCGCCACCGTCATGCTCATGGACCTGTCCGGCTCGATGATGCGGTACGGCCGGTTCATCCAGGCCAAACGGATCGCGCTGGGTATGCAGGAGATGATCCGCGGCCGCTTCCCGCAGGACACGCTCGACTTCGTCGGGTTCTACTCGCTGGCGGACGTGATGAAGGAGAAGGAGGTGCCCCTGGTGATGCCCAAGCCGGTCACGGTGCGGGACTACGAGGTGCGGATCCGCGTCCCGCTGGAGCAGGCGCGGGCGAACCAGGAGCGGCTACCGCTGCACTTCACCAACCTCCAGTTGGGCCTGCGGACCGCCCGGCAGATGCTCGCCCGCAAGGGCGCGGCCAACAAGCAGATCTTCGTCATCACCGACGGCCAGCCCACCGCCCACGTCGAGCCGAACCCCAAGGGCGGCGAGGAGATGCTCCACCTCATCTACCCCCCCAGCGAGCGGACCAGCGACGTCACCCTGCAGGAGGCCGTACGCTGCCAGCAGCAGGGCATCCGCATCGCGACGTTCGCGCTCATCGAGGATTACTGGGGCATGGACTGGGTCGGCTTCGTCGAGAAACTCACCCGCCTGACGCGGGGCCTCGCCTACTACTGCACCAGCGAGAACCTGTCGTCGACGGTGATCGAGAGTTACCTGAGCGGGAAGAAGACCAAGTCGTTCCTGCACTGAACCCGGAACGGGGGGGCGTCGCGCCGTTAGCCGCCGGGCCCGTCCCGGCGCTCCCGTCGCCGCAGCGCCGGGACAAGCCCGGCGGCTAACGGGGTCACGGGAAGGGGGGTGGGGGCGTAGACGTTGGGGTCAAGGCGACGCGGGTGCGGCCTCGTGCCTCCGTATCACCCCGCACGCTTGCCCGTAAACTATCGGGTGGGGTGCACCTCGTGCACCTAAGCCCCCAACAGCCAAACCCCCCGCCATGCGTTTCGACACCGGACAATACCTTCGCGCCGACCAGCGGATGAAGCTGGCCCCGCGGATGATCCAGTCGATGGAGGTGCTGCAGATGTCGCAGCAGGCGCTGGAGGAGCGCCTGGAGCAGGAGCTGGCGAGTAACCCCACGCTGGAGCAGATCGAGCCGGGCACGGACCGCGAGACGCTGCTGGCCGAGCGGGAGCAGGAGCGGCGGGACGACCGCGAGGGCGAGCGGGAGATGGTGGTCGACGCCGACGACGCGAAGAACAACGTTGACGACTTCGAGCGGCTGAGCAACCTGTCCGAGCAGTACGACGAGTCGTGGTCGGCCAACACGTCCGAGTCGGGGGAGCGGTACCGCCCGCCGTCGAGCTACTCCGGCGAGCGGGACGGGAAGATGGACGCGATGGCAAACACCGCCGCGCGGGGCGCGTCGCTGTTCGAGCAGTTGATGGACCAGTGGCGGCTGGTGGAGATCGACGCCCCGACGTTTGCGCTGGGTGAGCACGTGCTGGGCTTTGTCGATGCGGACGGTTACCTCCGCCTGCCGCCGCGTGAGCTGCTGGAAGACGCCCCCGCGGGGACGTCGGCGGAGGACGTGGAGGAGTGCGTCGAGCTGTTGCAGGAGGCGCTCGAGCCGACGGGGCTGTGCGCCCGCGACCTGCGGGAGTGTTTGTTGTTGCAGATCGACGACAAGCGCTGGCGCGACCGCGACTCCGGGCTGGACACGGCCCGGCTGCTGGTGAGCGATTACCTGCCGGACATCGAGGCGAACCGGTACCCGAAGATCGCCAAGGACACCGGCCTGTCCATCGAGGAGATCAAGGCGGCGGTGTTGCAGCTCCGTCAGTTCCACCCGCACCCCGGGCGGCTGCTGGCGTCCGAGGACGTGCGGACGATCACGCCCGACGCGGTGATCGAGTACGACGATGACAGCGACGTTTATACGGTGACGCTGACCAACAGCCGGCTGCCCGCGGTGCAGATCAGCCGTGCGTACGAGAAGCTGGCGAAGGACGGGGACAAGCGGACGCGGGAGTTCGTGGGCACGAACCTGCGCAACGCGCGGTGGCTGCTCGACGCGGTGCGGCAGCGCCATGCGACGCTGCTACGGGTGATCCGGGTGGTGGTCGAGGCGCAGCGGGCGTTTTTCGAGGAGGGACCGCAGGCGCTCAAGCCGCTGCCGATGACGCTGGTGGCGGACCAGCTGGGGATCCACGTGGCGACGGTGAGCCGCGCGGTGAACGAGAAGTACCTGCAGACGCCGCGTGGCATCTTCCCGCTGCGGATGTTTTTTTCTGGCGGGACCGAGACCGATTCGGGCGAGGCGATGTCGTGGGCGGCGGTGCAGGCGAAGCTCAAGGAGATCATCGAGGCGGAGGACAAGCAGAAGCCCCTGAGCGACGATGCGCTGGTGGACGAATTGAAAAAGCACGGCATCGAGATCGCGCGGCGGACGGTGGCGAAGTACCGCAACCAGTTGAACATCCCTGCGGCGCGGCAGCGGCGGGAGTATTGAAGCATCCGAAGGTTTCGGTAGCGGGTGCCACACCTTGGGCGCTCGGGGCCAGAGTGTGCGACCTGCCGCACACCTTGACGCAAAGCCGTCGAGGTGTGGCACCCCCTGATCGGTAGCCGCGACAGGTGGCGTGCGTCCGCGCTAGAAAGTCACGCCCGAGGGGAGACGCCGGAGACGGTGAGGCGGTGAGGCGGTGATCTAATCGCGGTAGTTGACGGGGTCGTCCGGGTCCTCGACGTCGGTGGCGTCGGTGTCGGGCTTGGGGGGCGGCGAGCCGGGGTGCGACGGCTGGTTCTTCTCGCGGGGCGGGACGGCGACGGGGTCGTGGAGGATGCCCGGCCGGTCGTGGCGGGGGTACTCGATGGGGTCGGGGTGGCGGCTGCCGGTGGCGGAGGTCGGCGTGGCGCGTCGGCGTCGGGCGGCGGCCTTGCGCTGCTCGGTGCGGCGGTCGTGCAGGTAGAACAGCCCGGCGATGCTCAAGCCGATGGCGACGGCCCCGGCGACGGCGAGCACCGTGGGCGTCTCGGGCAGGTCGAAGCCGAGCCGCCCGCTCTCGTCTTCGTCATCCGCGGCGTCGTCGGCGTCGGCCGCGGCGAAGGTGCGCTCTTCGTCGATGCGGCCGTCGTCGTCGTGGATGATCAGCCGGCTCGGCGCCTGGTTCCGCGCGAAGCCCGTGGCGATATCGATCGCCTCGTCCTTGTCGTCGCTGACGCGGGTGTTGTGCGTGCTGGGTTGCTTGCGGACCGCCCAGCGGTCTTCGTGGGGGACGACGTGGTAGGTGGTGCGGGGCATTTGGGGGTTGGGTGTTGGGGGCTTGGGAGTTGGGGGCTTGGGTCTTTCGAGGTTAGCGTTCCCGAAGGCCTTCTGCTCAACGTGATGCGTGGTGCATATGACGACTCGGGATTTAATTCCCAACTCCCAAGCCCCCAACCCCTAGAGATTCACACACTGCACGCTGCCGCCGTCGACGCGGTAGTTGCTGCCGACGACGAAGCTGGCGCGTTCGCTCACGAGGAACGCGATGGCGGCGGCGACCTCCTCGGGCCGGCCGCGCCGCCTGAGCACGAGGTGCGGCCGCTCCTCTTCGAGGAACGACTCGACGGCTTTGTCCATCGACGCGTCCATCTTCTCGGCTTGCTTCTGCATCATGCCGTCGGTCATGTTGGTCTCGATGAACGCCGGGGCGACGCAGTTCACGAGGACGCCCTTCGGGGCGTAGGCCATGGAGAGCGACTTGGAGAAGGTCAGCACACCGGCCTTGGCGACGTTGTAGACCACCTCGTCGGGGTAGGGCTGGGCGACGTTCTCGCTGACGACGTAGACGACGCGGCCCCAGCCGGCGTCGGCCATCGGCGGGACGAAGGCCTTGCTCACGCGGATCGACGACATGAAGTCGACCTGCAGCGCCTCGTGCCAGTCGTCCTCGGTCATGTCGAGCGGGTCGCCCTTGGCCCCGGTGACGCCGGCGGCGTGGACGAGGATGTCGATCCCCCCGGAGCCTTCGCCGTCGATGGCGGCCTTGAGCTTGTCGACGCCGCCCTGGCTGGACAGGTCGGCGGCGTGGCCGGTGGTGTTGCCGCCGAGCTGTTTCACCTTGGCGTCGAGCTCGTCGTCCTTGAGGTCGGTCAGGACGACGCGGACCCCCTCGGCGTGGAGGAGCCGGGCGGTGGCGAAGCCGATGTCGCCGGCCCCGCCGGTGACGAGGGCGGAGCGGTGGGAGAGGCCGAGGTCCATAGGGGTTGGGTGTGAGGGGCTTGGGTGGTGGGAGGGTAGGCGGACGCGGCGCGTGGTTCAGCCGTAGGGCAGGGTTCACCCTGCCGCGTGAGAGGCAAAAATGTGGCGGTGTGCCTCGATGAGACCACGGTGACACGGCAGGGCAAGCCCTGCCCTACGGGTGTGGGTCGATCTGGTCGAGCAGGTGGGGCAACTCGGGGAGAATGAGCTTTGCCATTGCGAGGCGGACGGCGTTTGGTGCACCGGGGAGGGTGAACAGGAGCGTGCCGCCCCCGCCCCCGCCCTCGCCCTCGCCCCCGGGGGGTGCTGCGGCGGGGGCCGTGGGGGGGATGAGACCGGCGACGGCGCGGGAGAGCATGGCGGCGGGGCCGACCTCGTGGTAGCTCAGCATGCGGAAGAGCTCGCCGAAGCCGTCGAGGGTTTTCGCGCCGGGTCGGGACAGGAGGCGTTGGGCGGCTTCGACGGTGTTGTCGCGGGGGGAGAAGCCGGTGCCGCCGGTGGTGATGATGGCGGACGGGACCGGGGACCGGGGATCAGGGACCGGGGCGAGCCAGCGGTCAAGCTGCTCAAGGATGTGGTGCGGGTCATCGGGGACGATGGTTTGGGCAATGACGTCGTGGCCGGCGTCGGTGAGGAGGGTGCGGACAAGGCGGCCGGCGGTGTCGGTGGCTTCGGTGCGGGTGTCGCTGACGGTGAGGACGGCGGCAGCGGCGCGGCGTTGGTCGGCGGCGCGGCGGTGTTGGGCGGGGGGGGAGGGCATCGGGTGAGGCACCTTAGCCCGGCCGCTTGCGGCCGCGGTGTATCGGTGCGGCGTACGCGTTCAACCAAAGAGAGACTGCGGCCGCAAGCGGCCGGGCTCAAAGTGGCGCACCACCCCTCACCCGCCGTACGGCCCCATCTCCTCGTACACCAGCTCGCACCGCGTCGGGTCGAGACCGTGCTCGTCGAACAGCGTCAGTTCGTTCTGCTTCGTCTCGTGGATCCACGGCTCGGGGAGGTAATACAGCTCCTGCGGCCCGACCGCCTTGCCGGCCGGCGTCCGCATGAAGTACCGCCCGACGTTGTGCCCGTTGAGGTAGATCTGCCCCTTGCTCAGCCCCTTGGGGTGCAGGAACAGCGGGCAGCGGCCGTCGCGGCCGTTGAACGTCGTGCGGTACCACGCGGGCTCTCCCGCCCCGGGCTTCTCGTCGCCGAACGCCTCGTCGCCGGGCCTCTCCCACGGCGCGAACGACCACGACGCCTTGCCGGTCAGGTTCGCGGTGCACTGGTACAGCGTCAGGTGGTCGAGGGGCCGCACCCCGTCGGGCAGCGGCTCGGTGAGCGCCAGTTCGAGGGTGTTGCTACCGGCGGTGAAGGGCCCGTCGAGGGTCGGGTCGAGGGTGAGGCGCAGGCGGTCGCCGCTGTTGTAGGTCAGCCAGGTCGCCACGGCTTCGCCGTTGACGCGGAGCAGCGCCGCCACCGGGAGGCCGACGATGTCCAGCACCATCGGCTGGGGCACCGCGGGTTTGACGGTCCAGGTCAGGGTCTGGGCCGGGCGGCGTTCGCCCGCGCGCTGCATCGGCACGTAGCCCGCCAGTTGAAACATGTCCGGGCCGGTGGCCTCGGCCACCTCGGGCTTGCCGAGCTTCACCGGCTTGGCCGCGTAGAAGTCGGACCACACCCCCTTTTCTTCGCCGACCCGGGCCCCGTAGTTGTACCGGCCGAGGTTGTCGGCGAGCACGGTAACCGTCCCGGCGAGACGCATGGGCTCGGGCGCCATCGCGTTGCCGCCGGGCCCGTCGCCGACGAACGCCTCGGGCTTGCCGTCGCGGAACACGTGCAGCCGGTCCGCCGCGCCGGGAAGGATCACCGCCTCCCGCTTCGCCTTGCCGCCGCCCCCGCCGCCGGGCACCTCGATGCGGTACCACCCGTAGCCCAGGTTCGCGCCCAGCCGGTCCAGCGACGTCGGCCCCTTGATCTGACGGTACGCCGGGGCGCTGCCGTCGACGTACGCCCCGACCCCCGCCGTCCGCCAAGGGCCGAGCTTGGGCGCGACGGGCTTGCGGGTGACGCTCGCCTTGACCTTGGTCATCTCGCCGTCGGGGTCGATGCGGAACTGGGTCGGCCAACCCCTGAGCGGCTCCGGTTCGCCCTCCGCGTCGAGGCCGTTGCTCCCGACGACGAGGCCCCCCTTATATAGATACGACGCGTCGACCTGCTCGACGTTCAGCACGACGACGGTGACGCCGTCGATGTTCAGCACGGTCGGGGTCTTGCCCGTCGGCACGTCGACCTCGCCGGGCGCGTCGTCCAGCGACCACAGCCCCCGGGTCCCAGCGGGCCCGAAGAGCACGAGCATCCTGCCCCCGACGGCCGCCCACGGCCGCAGGTTGGTGTAGTCCAGCACGTGCCCGCCGCCCAGGGGCGCGTCCAGGACGAACCACGCCGCCGCCTCGTCGCCCATCTCCACCGGCAGCGACAGGCCGTTGGGCAGCAGGACCCGCGCCCCCGCCGCCTTGCCCGACCCGGTCCGCAGGAGCAGCACCACGTCCCCCCGGCCCCCGCCCCCGGACCCGGACCCGGACCCGGACGCGTTGCCCCGCAGGTGCACCACGCTCAGCGCGTGGCCCGCGCCGGGGGTCTCGTCGGGGTGTACCGCCGCCGGCTGACGCTCTGGGTCGAGGTGGGCAAACACCGCACCGAAGTGGCTGGCGAAGGTGCTGATCCGCTTGGTCACCGCGTACTTGGCCCCGCGCCCGCCGCTCTCGCTGAGCGGGGCGTCGTAGTCGTAGCTGGTCGTCATGAACTGCGTCGGGCTGCCGACCGTCCGCCCGCCGTAGAACCCGAAGTTGGTCCCCCCGAGGAACATGAACAGGTTGTACTGCGCCCCGGCCGCCAGCACCCCCGCCATCCGGTAAAGGTGCTTGTCCGCGTCCACGGTGTCGGCGTGCTTCCCGCCCCAGGCGTCGAACCACCCGGTCCAATACTCGCTCACGATCCGCGGCCAATCCGGCTGCACCACCCGCAACTGACGCATGTCCGCCGGCAGGTTCGCCGACGCGTTCCACGTGTCGAATGTCCCCTCCACCTCCTGCCACAACTGGTTGCACACGTTGATCGGCACGCGGCAGCCGTTCTCCGCGAGGTACCGCACCACCTGCCCGAGGTACTCCTCCTCCTGCTGCGGGTTGTGACAAAACCACTCGTTCTCCGCCTGCATCAACAGGATCGGCCCCGCGCCCTGCCCATTGAACCCGCCCGCCACGCCACCGCCGCTCTCTCCTCTGCGCTTTTCGCTTTCCCCTTTCCCCCTCCCTACCCCCGTCACCTGCAGGTCCCCCACCTGCCGCATCACCTCCCCCAGGTACCGCGACACCGCCCCGAGGTACGGCCCGCTCCCCTCGCGCAGCTTCATCGGCCCGCTCTTGCGGTCGGTCTTTACCGTGTGCAGCCACGCCGGCAGCCCCCCGTTGTCCCACTCCGCACAGACGTACGGCCCCGGCCTCAGCCAGCACCACAACCCCTCCTCGCCGATCAGCTCGACAAAGTGCCGCAGGTCCCGGTCCCCCGTCCAGTCGTACTCGCCCTCGGCCTCCTCGTGGAAGTTCCAGAACACGTACGTCTCGATACAATTCAGCCCCGCCTGCTTCGCCGCCCGGATGCGGCTCCGCCACAGCTCACGGGGCACCCGCGCATAGTGGATCGCCCCGCTCACCAGCCACACCCGCTGGCCGTCCACCGAGAACGATTGGCCGTCGTAGGTCACTTTTGCCATGGACGGGACACGATATCACCTCGCCCCGCCCGGGACACGCGCCCCGAGATCAAACGGGCGGCACGTCACCGGGGTCAAGTGGCGCGCCATCCGTGTCGATCCACCCGGCCAAGCGATCGAGCGGGTAGCCGGGGTGTCAATCCGTCGGCGGGGTCCGCGGTGCACCAGGCCGGCGGATCGGCGTCCGCGGCCGCAACGCGTGCGGCTGCGGGTGGCTGTTCCCTACGATGCCGGGCATGACGATGCGGCACCTCGACCTTGGACGTATGGCCTACGCCGAGGCGCTGGCGGTGCAGCGGGAGTTCAACCGGGTGGTCAGCACGGGGGACGCCGACGAGGTGATCCTGACGGTTGAGCACGACCCGGTGGTTACGCTCAGCCAGCGGCCGGGCGTGCGGGACCACCTGCTCGCGTCCGATGCGGAGCTCGCCCGGCTCGGCATCGACGTGCAGGACACCGACCGCGGCGGCGACATCACCTACCACGGCCCGGGCCAACTGGTCTGCTATCCCATCCTCCGCCTCGACCGCCACGGCCTAAACCTCAGCCGGTACATGCGGCTGCTCGAGACCGTCGTGATCGAGACGGTCGCGGCGTTCGGCGTGGAGGCGGTGACGGAGAAGGGGGCGACGGGGGTGTGGGTGAAGTTGGGGTCTGGGGTCTGGGGCCTGGGGTCTGGGCAGAATCCATTCGCTGCTCGGCGAATGGTGACCCGTGCGAACGGCGCCAGGTCGCCCGGCCTAGACCCTAAACCCCAGACCCCAGACCCTACCGCCAAACTCTGCGCCCTGGGCGTCCGCATCCGCAAGCACACCACGATGCACGGCCTCGCCCTCAACGTCACCACCGAACCGGCCCACTTCGCCACCATCGACCCCTGCGGCCTGGGCAGCCGCCCCGTCACCAGCCTGCGGCAACTGCTCGGCGAGCGGTGCCCTTCTATAGATACGGTACGGGCGGGACTCGTGGAGCGACTGACGGCAGGCGTCAGAGCCGGGAGCGTCAGCGACCGGTCGGCGGGTCGAGCGTCGCCGACCGGTCGCTGACGCTCTCGGCTCTGAGGCTTTACGGCTCAGAAAGCGTTAGGAGCGCGCTGGGCGGGGTGCCACACTGCATCCCGCCGCTCGGGGCGGGTGCGGTGTGCGGGTTTGAAAGCTGCTAGACGTCACTCGTCGATGGCACACCGCACCCTCCGCGAAGCCTCCGGGATGCGGTGTGGCACCCCGGACCGGTTGTGAATCAGCTTCCAGGCCGATGCGGCGTGACCTTGATGGGCGGTCGCTGACGCCCCCGGCTCTGAAGCTTTACATTCGTGGGCCGCCGGATTGGAATACGGTCCGCCATGATGCCCGAAACCTTCCAGCCCGACGCCCCGCTCTTGTGGACGTGGTGGGTCGGCTCGGCCGCGGTGTGGATCGGGCTTTCGCTGCTGGTCTGGCGGCGGGCGACGCTGCCGCAGCGGGCGGCCCCGTGGGTGATCCTCGGCGTGGCCGCCCTCGCGCGGGTCGTCGCGGCGGTCGCCCTGCCGCCGATGCTCAGCGACGATATCTGGCGGTACCTGCACGACGGTCGGACGCTGGCCGACGGGGGCAACCCTTACCGCCTGTCGCCGCGGGAGGCCGCGGGGGAAGAGGGGCGGGAGGGGGGTTGGGAGCGGCGGATCAACAACCCGGAGCTGGTGACGATCTACCAGCCGACGAGCCAGTTTCTGTTCACGTCGATGTCGTGGGGGTTCGAGGCGGTAACGGGGCGGGAGGCGGTCCCGCCGTGGGGCGGGGTGATGTACCGGCTGGGGTTCTCGGCGTGTGACGTGCTGATCGTGGTGCTTTTGCTGCGGCAGTTGCGGCGGCTCAACCGGTCGCCGTGGTGGGCGGTGATGTACGCCTGGAACCCGCTGGCGGTCACCGAGACGGCGTGGAGCGGGCACCAGGACGCGGCGGGGATCCTGCTGCTGATCATGGCGCTGCAGCTCGGTCAGGGGGCGTGGCGGTCGTGGTGGGCGACGGTGGGGGCGGGGGCGGCGTTGGGGCTGGCGGTGGGGGTCAAGCCGATCGCGCTGCCGGTGGCGCTGCCGCTGGCGTGGGCGATGCGGCGGCAGCCGGGCCGGGTCGCAGCCGCGGCGGGGGCGTGCCTCGCCACGCTGGCGCTGCTCTACCTGCCGTTCGTGTTCATGGACGGCGGGCTGACGGGGATGTGGGAGACCTCGCGGTACTTCGTTGCCAAGTGGCGGTTCAACGGCACGCTGCACCCGCTGCTGGAGGGCGCGTTCGGGTCGAAGGCGGCGGCGGACGTGACGCTGGGGCTCGTGCTCATCGGGGCGCTGGTGGCGGCGATGGTCTTCCACCGCGTGCCGTGGCGGGCAGCGATGACGTACTTTTTTACGCTGATCTGCGTGTCGAGCACGGCCCACCCGTGGTACCTGCTTTGGGCGTTGGCGCTGCTGCCGGTGAGCTGGGCGGCGGGGCGGACGCTCGTGGGGTCGGCGGTGTGGGTCGCGTCGCTGACGCTGGCGTGGTCGTACGCGGCGTGGCTGAACCTGGCGGCGACGGGGGAGTACCAGCCGACGGCGGCGACGCGGTGGCTGGTGTGGACCCCGGTGTATGCCGCGGTTGTGGCCGGGGCGTGGGTGCTCCTCACCGGTCAGCGGCGACGTCGACGCGGGAAGCGGCGGCGGACGGCGGCGGCGGCGTCGGGGGAGGGCCGGGAGGGTCCCGAACAAAAAGGTAAAGAGGGGGGTTGACTTCGGGACGTGTTTGGGTATGCTGCTCATCGAACAGCACCCTTACACGGACGGAGCCGGACCATGCTGAGCGTTAATCGAATCGAGCGGGACCTGGAGAGCGGCGAGCCCGAGCGGCTGCTCAAGAGCCTCGCGGACAACGGCATGGTCATGCCCCTGCCGATCCGCGTCCGCCTCGCGGGGTCGGGGGCGGCGGTGCTCGGGCTGGCCTTGCGCCGTCTGGTCGAGCTGACCTACGGCCCGACCGCCCAGTCCCGCCAGATCCTCGCCCGGCTCCTGCCGATGCAGAACCCCGACGGCAGCTTCCCCGGCGGCATGGACAAGGCGGGCCGCGACCCCCTCGCCACGGCCGCGGCCGTTGCCGCCCTCGGCCGCGTCCTCGCCGACCACCGGCTCGACGACGTCACCACCGCCGCCCTCCGCGACGCCGTCGACCGCGGCCTCGCCGCCCTCACCACCTTCCAGACCGACGACGCCCTCCTCGCCGACGACGCGGACCGCACCCCCGGGGACCGCGCCCTCACCACCGCGTTCATCGTCTACCTCCTCGGGGCCGACGCCGGCTTCCGCGGCCACCTCCGCCTCTTCGACATCCAGCACTGGTTCGAGCAACACGCCGACCGCCTCGACCGGTGCACGCGCCAGCTCTGGGACGTCGCCGCCGTCAGCGTCCCCGCCGCCGACCCGCTCCGCGTGGAGAAACTTGCCGCCTGACCGGGCTTGAACCCGCCGGGGCCCACCGAGGCCCGCCGACGCCCGGCACCCGAGCCCCGACCGCCGCGGCCCGCGGTTGCCCCGCCCGCTACGCCGCCCGACACTGCCGGGCGTGAACTTCCTCGCCCACCTCGTCCTGGCCCCGCCGACCGGGCCGGGCATGATCGGCAACCTCCTGCCCGACTTTGTCAAGCCCCGCCGCGCCGGGCCCCTCCACCCCGAGGTCGCCGCCGGCGTCGTCCGCCACCGCCGCGTCGACGCCTTCACCGACACCCACCCCCTCTTCCACCGAAGCCGCGCCCGCCTCCGCCCCCGCCACGGCCTCTTCGCCGGCATCCTCGTCGACGTCCTCTACGACCACGTCCTCTCCCGCACTTGGGCCGCCTACCGCGACGACACCCCGCAGGGTTTCATCCGCACCGCGTACCGCCTGATGGGCGAGCATGAACACCTCATGCCCGAGCCCATGCCCCACATCATCCGCGCGATGCGACACGACGACTGGCTGAACGCCTACGCCACCGCCGAGGGCCTGCACGCGATCTTCCGCCGGATGTCCGCCCGCTTCCGCGAACGCTTCGACCGGCCGGTCGCCCTCGAACGCGTTATCGACGACCTGCCGTCGCTCTATACTCCGCTGGCCGCCGACTTTGCCGAGTTTTTCCCCCAGCTCCTCGCCCACGTCGCCGACCCCGCGCCACCCCCGCCCCCCGCTCCACCGTCACCTGCCCGATAACCCGCCGTCCCCGCCGGGCCGGCCGACCGCACCACCCCCGACCGATCAGGCTCACCGGCGTCCGCCCCGCGGGCTATCGTCGTTGCTCCCCCCGCGACGTCCCCCGGCCCCGACCCCCCGGCCCGACCCCCCCGCGTCCCACCCGAAGCCCGCCATGATCCGGACGCCCCGCACCCCCGCCGTCCCCCCGCTGCTCGTCCCGCTCCTCCCGGTCATTGCCGCGGTGACCTTTGTCCTCACCGCCCCCGCCGACGGCCAGACCCCCGCCCTTGAAGCCGCCACCCAGCCCCTCACGTCTCCCTCCCTCGACGACCACACCCCCCCCGACCCCGACCTCTTCAAGCCCGTCTCCCTCACCATCTTCTTCGAGAACGACGGCGCCTTCGTCCGCCCCAACCACAATTCCGACCGCCACTACACCTCCGGCGAGGCCCTCCACATCGCCGGCCCCCTCACCCCCATCGACGACACCGCCCCCCGCCTCACCCCCTCCTCCCGAGACGCCGCCGGCTTCGTCTTCGTCCAGCAGATCTTTACCCCCAACGACATCACCGACCCCACCCCCGACCGCGACGACCGGCCCTACGCCGGCTACCTCTACGGCGGCCTCTTCTACCAACGCCAGCACTACAACCTCAACGGCGTCGACACCCTCGACCACGTTGAACTGGACCTCGGCATCGTCGGCCCCTCCTCCCTCGCCGAGGAGGCTCAGTCCGAGATCCACCGCCTCACCGATGACCCCGACCCCCAGGGCTGGGACACCCAGCTCGCCGACGAGCCCCAGGTCCAGCTCAACCTCCGCCGGCAGTGGCGCATCGACCTCCTCGACGCCCCCCTCAACCCCACCGCCCCCGGCGAGTCGCCCGGCTGGTTCAACGACGTCGGCCTCCAACTCATCCCCGAGGCCAGCCTCGACATCGGCACCGCCAAGCGCCGCGCCAACGCCGGCGCGTTCTTCCGCGTCGGCACCAACCTCCCCGACGACTTCGGCCCCACCCGCCTCACCGTGCCCCGATCCGCCGCCGGCGTCCCCGTCCGCGGCCTCTCCCAGTACCTTTTCGCCGGCGTCGTCGGCCGATACGTCGAGTGGGACACCCTCCTCGACGGGTCCTACGCCTCCGACCCCTCCCGCAGCGTCGACCGCGAACCCTGGCAGGCCGAGGCCACCTTCGGCGCCGCCATCGAATGGGACGAGGGCCCCTGGAACTTCCGCTTTACCTACTCCCAAACCTACCTCACCCGCGAGTTCGAGGAACAGACCACCGACGACGGCTACGGCACCATCGCCGTCACCTTCACCTACCGGTTCTGAGACTCGAAGATGCGGAAGGTCTACAGCGGCGCGCCATCAAAACAACCAAGCCGTCGCGGCGGGTCGCTGCGCGAGGGGAGCCTCACGCTTGCACGGTGGGCGGTTTGGCCACGGTGGTGGCGCCGCGGCGGTGGCGGAGGTGGTGGAGGAGGGGCCAGGGGAGGTAGACGTGGACCATCATCATGAAACCCATGAAGAGGATGACCGGGACGCGGCGGGGCCAGGGGCCTAGGGCATCGATGATGGTGGGGGCGCTGGGGCGGGAGGGGCCGACGAAGGCGTAGTTCCAGTGCATGACGACGTTGATGGGGAAGATGACGGCGATGTAGGCGAAGGAGAGGGCGGCGACCTGGAGGAGGTCGGCGAGGGCGGGGCGGTAGCGGCGGACGGCGGTGTCGTAGACGGCGAGGCCGACGACGCCGGCGTGGTTGCACCAGAAGAGCCAGAAGGCGGCGGTGGCGGGGCCGTGCTCGAGGGTGGGGGTGATGAGGCCCTGGGTGGTGAAGGCGAAGGCCCAGAAGTAGAGGAGGCTGCGGAGTGGGCGGTAGCGGGTGAGGAGGGCGAGGGGGCCAAGGAGTGCGGCGAGGTCGCAGATGTGCAGGGGGAGGCTGACGGTCGGGTCCCAGTCAAGGAGGGCGTAGTAACCGGTTTGGACAAGCCAATTCAGAAGGCCGAGGACGCCGAGGGTGACGCCGACGGCCGCCTCGCGGTGGTGTCGGCGGGCGACGAGGCCGAGACTAACGGCGGCGGCGACGGCGAGGGCGCAGCCGAGGAGCGAGGCGGCGTGGAGGGGAGTGAAGGGAGAGAAGGAGTCCACGGCGGCGGTTTAGGCGGTCCTGCTGGGAAGAAGAAAGGCAGGAATTACGCAAAGGACGCGAAGGAGCGCAAAGGAAGAATAGTGGACCGACTCAAGCCCCGGGCACCCTCTCAGTCGGATAGCGGGAGTCGAAGCACGGATCTGCTGAGACGGTTATGTCACCGGCTCTCGGTCTCCCGCATTTCCTTAGCGTACCTTGGCGTCCTTGGCGTGACCCCGTCTTTCGAACGGTCGGGGAAAGTCACGCCGGGACGGGGGCGGCGACGGTGGTGGTGGTGATGGGGGCCGTGTGGGTGCGGGTGGGTTCGTCGGTGTGTACGTCGAGGTTCTCGCCGACGCGGACGAGGCGGGCGGAGTTGAAGATGACGATGATCGAGCTGATGCCGTGGCCGATCGCGGCCCAGAGCGGGGTGAGGACGCCGGCGGCGAGGAGGATGAGCATGAAGAGGATGTAGATCAGCGTGCCGATGAGGTTTTGGCGGATGACGCTGACCGTCTGGCGGGAGAGGGTGACGAGGAAGGGCAGGCGGTCGAGGTTGTTGTTCATCAGCGCGATGGAGGCGGAGTTGACCGCGACGTCGGAGCCGGCGGCGCCCATGGCGAGCGAGACGTGGGCGGCGGCGAGGGCGGGGCCGTCGTTCACCCCGTCGCCGATGACGGCGACGACGTGGCCGGCGCGTTTGAGGTCCTCGACGAGGGTGAGCTTGTCGCCGGGCAGGGCCTCGGCGTGGTAGTCGGTGATGGGCACGGCCTCGGCGACACGCTTGGCGGGGGATTGGCGGTCGCCGGTGATCATGACGCGGCGCTTGACGCCGAGCTCGCCGAGAGCGGCGATGGCGGGGGCGGCGCTGGTGCGTGGGGCGTCGGCGAGGCCGAGCCAGCCGTGGTACTTGCCGTCGACGGCGACGAAGAGGAGCGACATCCCCTCGGACTCGGCGAGGTCGGCGGCGGCGAGGTCGACGCCCTGTTCCTCGAGCCAATTCTGCCGGCCGACCATGACGCGGAGGCCGTCGACGACGGCGATGACGCCCCGGCCGGCGACCTCCTCGAAGTGCTCGGCGTCGCGAGGTGTGACCTTGGCCTTCGCGGCGATGGCGACCACGGCCCGGGCGACGGGGTGGCGCGAGTTCCGCTCGGCGGAAACGGCCATACGCAGCAGGTCCGCGCCCTCGACACCCGCGGCGGGCTTGAGCCGATTGACCGAGAGGTTGCCGGTGGTGATGGTCCCGGTTTTGTCGAAGACAAAGGCGGTGACGCGGCGGATGACCTCGAGGTCGGCGACGGACTTGACGTAGACGCCGAGCCGCGCCGCGGCGGAGAGGGCGGCGACGACGGCGGTGGGCGCGGCGAGGATCATCGCGCACGGGCAGGCGATGAGCAGGAGACTGATCGCGTATTCGAGCTCGTGGGTGAAGAAGTAGATGATCGCCGCGAGCATGACGACGACGGGGGTGTAGAACGCGGCGTATTTGGACAGCTCGCGGACGGCGGCGGGGCGGGTCTGGGCGGCCTGGAGGATGAGGGACTGGACCTTGCCGAGGGTGGAGTCTTCGCCGGCGCGGGTGATCTCGATCTCGAGGCGGCCGGTCTCGTTGATGGTGCCGCCGAAGACCTCGTCGCCGTCGGTTTTTTCGACGGGGAGGGATTCGCCGGTGATGTTGGCCTCGTCGAGGGTGGAGACGCCGCGACGGATGACGCCGTCGCCCGGGACGTTGTCGCCGGGCAGGACGAGCACGCGGTCGCCGGGCTGGAGCGTGGCGGCGTGGACCTCTTCCTCACGCCCGTCATCGAAGAGGCGCACCGCGCGGGTTGGGGTGATGCGGATCAGCGACTCGATGCTCTTGAGCGCGCCCACGGCGGTGCGGTGCTCGATGAGCGAGGCGATGAGCATGAAAAAGGCGACGGCCGCGCACTCGAGGTAGTCGCCGTTGGCGAACGACGCAAGGATGGCGAGGGCGACCAGCTCCTCCATGTGCGAGTCGGAGTGGTGGGCGGGGTTGTGGCTGTGGCGGTGGTCGAGGGAGGTGTCGTGGTCGCAGGCCTCGGTGTGCTTGTGGTCTGCGGTGCCTTGCTTCCGGGGGCCGTGGTCGTGGGAGCAGTGACCGGTGAAGATGCTCTTGGCCGCGCCGTAGACGATGGGAGCCCCGAGCAGGATGGAGGCGGCCATCGCGAGGAGGGCGGAGTATTCCTCGGAATCGAAGATGAACTTCGCGGCGACGGCGGCGAGCAGGACGGTGACGCCGAAGAGCACCGCGAGGATCTTGAGGTCCAGCGTGCGGCCCGATTCGTGCGCGGGGGGCTGTACCGCCACGGTGTCGGGTTCGTCGGCGTGGTGGTGGTGCGGCTGGGGGAGGGCGGTCATGGAGTGGTTCCGGGCCGGGGATGGGCATGAACCAGCCGCCGCTTGGAGCGGGTGGCTGGTCGATCATTCTATACGGGTGCGTCGGGAGCCGGGTTCGAGGGCGACGGAGCCGGCGGATTCTCATCCGCGGCTGCGGTGCGATCGCAACCCCGGGCGGTTTAATCGTCCCGCACCGCGTCGAAGACGCCGGTGCCGTTGTTGCGGGGCGCCTCGCCGTCGTCGCTGGTGTGGTCGCGGTAGAGGTCGAGGTAGAACTCGAGCAGTTCCTTGCCCGGCGCGTCGCGGGTGCGGGTGTGCTGGAACCCGCAGCGGTCGAAATGCTGAAGCGCCGCCCCCTTCTCGAACCGCGTATCGAGGCGGACCTTGAGGAAGCCCGCGTCCTTGCAGTGGACCAGCGCCGTCTCCAGCAGGCGCGACGCGATGGCGGTGTGTTGATACTCCGGCTCGACCCGGAGGCGGCGGACCTCGGCGGTGTGGTCCTCGTCGGACCCGACGCCGATCATCCCGACGACGCGGCCGTCGAGGTCCGCGACCCAGAGGTGGTGGCGGGGGTCATCGAAGTAGGCGTCGCAGACGTTGTCGATGTCGGCCCCGGTGTCGTTGGGGGTGATCTCGCCCGAGAGCAGGCCGTGGCCGTAAAGGTGCTGGACGTGCGGCTGGTCGCCGTCGCCGTAGGAGCGGACGGTCACCCGCAGCGCGATGTCGTCGAGGATTGGGTCGGCCATGATCACCGGCGTCCTGATCGGTCGTGTACGGGCCCAACTCCGCCCGCCGGTGGCCCGTCCGTGTCCGCATCATAGCGGGCAGCAGCAGCCGGGTCAGGGCCCGTCGACACGGTGGAAGCTCAGCGCGTCGCCGGCGGTGTCGAGCACGGCCACGGTGTACTCGCGGGCGCGGAACAGGGCGCCGGGGTTGATAATGCGGGTGCCGTCGACCCGCTGGTCGAGCTGGCGGTGGGTGTGGCCGTGACAGAGGTAGCGGACGTGGTCGGCGAGGGCGCGGGTGAGGGCGGCCGCGTCGTCGCCGTGGCAGAACACGAGTTCGCCCCGCTCGAGGTGGAGGTGGCCGACCGGGTCGTCGACGCCGATGTCGAGGTCGCGCGCATACTCCTGGAGCGCGTCGCGGTCCCAGTCGGTGTTGCCGAATACCACGTGCGTCTCGATCTGCTCGCCCGAGTCGGGCCGCGCCACGGCGAGCGCATCGAGGACGTCGACCGTGCCCACGTCGCCGAGGTGCAGGAGCACGTCGACGTTCTGGCCGAGCAGGACCTCGACGCCGCGCCGGGTGGTGGAGGCGCGGCCGTGGGAGTCTGATAGCAGCCCGATGCGTGGCACGCGGCAGCGGTCCTCTCGTCAGATGTGGCAGAAGTTCCGGGCGTCGCCGAGCAGGTCCGCCGAGTGTAGCCGCGTCCGCCTCCCTCTGACAAGGCGCGGCTGCGTCGACGGCATCACAGGCCGTACTCAGCCCATCGTTCATCGACGCGGGCGGCGACGGCGCCGTCCATGTGCAGGAGGCTCGGCCAGTCGCGGACGGCGTGGCCGTGCACCTCCTCGCCCTTGATCTTCCGGGTCGCGTCGAAGCCGATCTTCGTCCCCGCGCCGAGGCGCGGCGCGGCGTGGTCGAGGATGTCCAGCGGCCCGTTCGCCAGTTCGATGTCGCGCCCGGGGTCGAAGTTGGCCATGAGGTGGAACAGCACCGCCTCGTGGTCGTGCACGTCCACGTCCGCGTCGACCACGACGATGCACTTGGTCCACGCCATCTGCCCGGCCCCCCAGATCGCGTGCATCACCCGCCGCGCGTGCAGCGGATACTGTTTGTCGATCCTGATAAAAGCACAGTTGTGGAAACAGCCGAACATCGGCAGGTCGTAATCGATGATATCGGGGATGAGCGTTTTTAATAGCGGCAGGAAGATCCGCTCGGTGGCCTTGCCGAGGTAGTAATCCTCCATCGGCGGGCGGCCGACAATCGTCGTGGGGTACAGCGGGTCCCGCCGGTGCGTCACGGCGGTGGCGGTGAAGATCGGGTAGCGGTCCGGCAGCGAGTAGAAGCCGGTGTGGTCGCCGAAGGGCCCCTCGAAGACCACGCCGGGGCCGAGCTTTGGCGGGGCCTCGCCGTAGCGCGGCCGGGGGTCGAACCCGATCCCGCCCGCCTCCGTTGATACATAACCCTCGATCACAATTTCTGCGTTCGCGGGGACCTCGATGTCGATGGTTTTGCATTTGACGAGTTTGATACTGCCGCCGTTGAGGAAGCCGGCGAAGATGAGCTCGCTGATCCCCGGCGGCAGCGGCGCGGTGGCCGCGTACGGCAGCACGCTCTCCCCGCCGAGCACGATGGCGCAAGGCATGCCCTTGTCAGCTTCTTCTTCACCGCCCCCTCTACCCCTCTGCCCCTCTGCCCCCCGCTTCGCCTTCCACGCCCGCCAATGGCTCGCCCCGTCGTGGTGCATGTGCCAGTGCATCGCGGTGTGGCTGCGGTCGATGAGCTGGGCGCGGTACATGCCGACGTTGCGGCTGGGTCGCGGCTCGCCCCGGGGCTTGCCGTGGTCGTCGGGGTGCACCGTGTAGATCCCGGCGAAGGTGATGTAGCGCCCAAGCCCCGGTGCCGTCCCCGCCTGCTCGGGCGACAGCGGGTAGCCGCACGTCCGAGGGTCGCCGTCGTCCGGCCAGCACTTGATGATCGGCAGATCAAAGAGGTTGACGTCGCTCCCGGTCTTCACCACGTCCTGACACGCCCCGGCGTTCACCACCTTCGGCGGCAGCGACGCAACCTTCGCCAGCTCGAGCCCCTTACGCACCTTGTCCATCAGCTTCACCGGCGGCTCGGGCTTCACCAGCGACGCGACCTTGTCCGCTAACGCCTCGAACCCCCCCTCCACACACCCCAGCGCCATCTCCATCCGCCGGTAGCTGCCAAAAGCGTTGATGAGCAGCGGCATCGACGCCTCGCCCTCCGGTGTCCGCACGTCCTCGAACAACAGCGCGTGCCCGCCCAGCCCGGCGTGGTGCGGGTCGAACGCCCCGGCGTGTTCCGACACCGAGGCCGCGGGCGACTTGCTCACCCGGTCAGCGATTGCGCTGACCTCAAGCATCGACGACACGGGCGCAGCGATCCGCTTCAGCTCCCCCGCTTGCTCGAGGGCATCGACGAATCCGCGTAACGATTCGTAGGTCATGGCCGCGATGGTAGCACCCGCCGGGCCCGCCCCACGCCCCCCGCAACGCCGGATATACTGTCGCCACGCTGGCCGCGTAGCTCAGTTGGATAGAGCGGCTGTTTCCGGAGCAGCAGGTCGCAGGTTCGAGCCCTGCCGCGGTCATTGAGGGGGTCATCCGCCAGCGGTTGCCGGGATGGTCTCGAGCGATGTCAGGTCGTCGAGGGGTTGGCGTTGGCGGATGAGGTGGGGGTGTTGGTCGAGGAGGAGGACCTCGGCGGCGAGGCGGCGGGAGTTGTAGTTGCTGGACATGGCGGAGCCGTAGGCGCCGGCGTCGTGGAGGACGAGGAGGTGGCCGGGCGCGGTGAGGGGGAGGGGGCGCGGGGTGACGGTGCCGTCCTCGGCCTGGGTGAAGACGTCGCAGGACTCGCAGAGGGGGCCGGCGACGAGGGTGGGGGCGGGGGGGGTGTTCGGGAGGGGGGGGGTGGTGCGGGGTTCGCCGTCGGGGGAGTGGACGGTGATGTGGTGGTAAGCGCCGTAGAAGGCGGGCCGGACGAGGTCGTTGAAGCCGGCGTCGACGAGGGTGTAGCGGTGGTGGCCGGTGTCCTTGACGCTGCGGACGGTGGTGATGAGGTAGCCGGCTTCGGCGACGAGGTAGCGGCCGGGCTCCACCTCGAGGTGCACGTCGTGATTCACAACTTCGGCGATAGTATTTCTTGCGGTGTTCCAGACTTCGTGATATTTGTCGAGGTCGATACGTTGAGGGTGCTCGGGGTGGTAGGGGATGGGGAGCCCGCCGCCGGCGGAGATGACGCGGAGGGTGTCGGCGTGCTCCGCAAAGGTCCGGGCGGCGTCGACCATGGCGTCGGCGACGTGGGCGAGGTGGGTGAAGTCGGCCCCGGAGCCGATGTGCATGTGGAGGCCGCGGACGGTGAGGCGGTGTCGGGCGGCGTCGGCGAGGCAGTCGGCGAGCTGGGTGTGCCAGATGCCGTGCTTGGAGGATTCGCCGCCGGTGTTGACTTTTTGGGAGTGGCCGTGCCCGAAGCCGGGGTTGAGGCGGAGGGTGAGGGGGACGTCGATGCCGCGGTCGGCGAGCTGGCCGATCATGTCGGGGCTGCCGACGTTGACGGGGATGTGGTGGCGCTCGATCCAGTTGAGGGCGTCGTCGTCGAAGAGGTCGGCGGTGTAGATCACGTCGTCCGTGCCGAGCTGGTAGCCGGCGGCCCGGGCGCGGTGGAGTTCGCCGGCGGTGACGGCGTCAACCTTGACGCCGCGGCGACGCATGAGGTCGAGGATGGCGAGGTTGCTGTTGGCCTTCTGGGCGTAGCGGACGGTGTCGAAGCGTTGCACCTCGTCGATGCGGCGGTAGATGACGGCGGCGTCGTATACCCAGAGGGGGGTGCCGAAGCGGTCGGCGAGGGCGTGGAAGTCGGGGTGGGTAGCGGGGGGGTTGGGCATGGGGCGGGGGTCTGGGGTGCGGGGTCTGGGGGCTGGGGTCGGGGGAGAAGGGGATGGTAGGGTGGGGTGGGGGTGGCCCGGTTTAAGGGATGGGTTCAGTGGGCTGGGTTGCGGCTAGGTTGTGGCGGGTATTGCGGAGGGGCAGGATCGCGGCGATGAGGCAGGCGGTGACGAGGGGGGCGAGGACGAGGGCCATGCCGAGGGTGGGGTTGTCGAAGGTTCGGTTGAGGGTGAGTCCGGCGAGCCCGACGGCGGGTCCGAGGGCGAAGCCGAGTCCGATGAGGGCTTCGTGCTGTCCGCCGGCCTCGACCGAGGCGTTGTGGAGGACCATGGCGTGGTAGATCGCGGCGTAGTAGACGGTGCCGGTGGCGAGGCCGAAGAGCAGTTGCCCGGCGACGACGGTGCCAAGGGTGGGGCCGAAGAGCACGGCGGCGAAGCCGAGGGGCAGGAGGACGGCGGCCAGGGCGAGGGGCCAGGCGCGGCCGCGCCAGAAGGGCAGGGCGCCGAGGAGGGCGAAGGCGGCGAGTCGCATGACGTCGATGAGGGCGGAGAGGCCGGCGGCCCAGCGGACCTCGAACCCGAGGCGGCCGGTGAAGATCGCGGGCATGAGCGGGGCGAGGAGGAAGAGCATGGCGCAGGCCCCGAGGAGGGACCACCGGGCGGAGGCCATGAGGGCGCGGTAGCGGGCGAGGCCGGCGGCGGGGGGGCGTTCGGGGTGTTGGGCGTCGAGGTGGGCGGGGTGCGGGGGGAGGGTGCGGATGGGCAGGAGGGAGGCGGCGTGAAGGGCGGCGGCGAGCCAGAAGAGGGAGGTCGGCGAGGCGGAGGCGATCAGGGGTCCGGCGGCGAAGAGGCCCAGAGGGATCGCGCTGGACCAGGCGATGTTGAAGCGGCCGAGCACGGCCATGGCGCGAGCCGGGGTGGTGCCGGCGGTGACGTAGCTCTCGATGACGGGCCACTTCATCCCCTCGAGGAAGGCGATGCCGGCGAAGCCCAGCCAGAGCGAGACCGGCGACGGGCGGAGGGCGAGGGTGAGGTTGAAGAGCGCCAGGCCCGCGACGGCGGCGGAGAGGGTCGGGCGCTCGCCGCGGCGGCGGGTGATCCGGTGCGACAGCACGGCCCCCGTTGCGTAGAGCAGGCCGAACAGCAGGGCGAGGGAGAGGTTCGCCGTGCGGGAAAAGTGCAGGACGTCTTCGGTGTAGAAGTAGAGGCCGCGCTCGAGGAGGATGGTGGCGAAGCTCTGGACGAAGGTGAGGGCGAGCAGGCGGCGGAGCATGGGGCGGGTGGTGGGCGTGGGCGTGCGGGCGAAGAGCAAAGCGGGGGTCGGGGCGCGGGGCGGGCCGCGTGGCAGACCGTATCCTCTCCTCAAGCGGTCGGCCGATCGCGGTTAGTTCAACCGCCCGCCACGACACGCTCTCGTTCCTTCACCCCCCGACCCACCGGTGCACCATGCCTGCATCCCTCCGCAATACCGCCGACGCCGCCGCTCCGAGCCACGGCCCACGACGGCTGCGTGCATCTAACCCGTCACCCGGATGTACGCCGCTGCCGTTCCCACCAACGTCGTCCGCATCGCCCGGCTCCACCACCCCGACTTCACGTTCGGCGTGCACTACGACGCCTACTTCCGTGAGGCGGACCCGACCCCCGCAGAAACCCTGTACGAGGGCCCGTTCCCGAAGGACGGCTACACCGACGCCACCGCCGAGTTGAGCCAGACCTACTCCTACTTTCTCCGCGGCCCGGCCGGCGACGGCAGTGACCCGCTGCGGGACACCCCACCCGCACCAATCAAGGTCCGCGACCCGGAGGTCTGGTGGCCCTACGCCCGCACCCTCCGGGAGATGCAGCGGCTCGCCGACGATCACCCCGACGTCGTCCGCCTCGACACCTTCGGGCACACCGTCGCCGACCATCCGATCCATGGCCTGACCGTCGGCAACCGCGGCCGCTGCATCGCCTTGATCGGACTCCTCCACGCCGGCGAAGCCGGGCCCGAGCTCCTCCTCCCCGCCCTCACCCGACTCCTGGCCGAGCACCGCGACCTGCTCGACCGCTGCGGCATCGCCGTCCTGCCCTCGGTCAACCGCAACGAGCGCGACCGCCTCGTCCACGGCCACCCGCCGTACCTCCGCACCAACGCCCGCGGCGTCGACCTCAACCGAAACTTCGACGGCCACTGGCACGTCGTCGACCACATGTACAACGCCTCCACCGCCGACCCGACCAGCGGCACCTACCGCGGCCCCACGCCCGCCTCCGAACCCGAAACCCGCGCTGTCGTCCGCTTCATCCAACACGCCGCCCCCCGACTGGTGCTTTCGCTGCACTGGCTAGCCAGCGTGTCGGGCGACCGCATGCTTGCCTCGAAGTTCGTCGACGAGTCCGACACCGCCTACCGCGACTCCGCCGAGCGGGTCCGCGCCGCCTTCGCCGCCGGATTCAACTCGATCCCCCTGCCCCCGCTCGGCCCGCCGCCCCCCGCCGCGTCGCCCTTCGACGACCTGCCCGAGCCCCACGTCGAATACATCTCCTCCGCCGGCACGCTCGACACCTGGGCCCACCAACGCCTCGGCCTCCTCGCCCTCGACGTCGAACACTACAACGACGACGCCGCCCAGTTCTGCCGCTTCGACCACACGACCCCGCCGTACCTCGAAGCCTACCGCGAACGCTACACCCAAGCCCTCGCCGCCGTCCTGCACGACCAGGTATAGCGGTAACAGGCTGGACGCCCGCCCGAGCAGACGCATGTCATTAGCCGTGGGTCCGACGCCGTGGCCGCTCGGAACTGTGGCGTGCCGACGCCCGTGCACCTCGATGCAGAGCCCCCAAGGTGCAGCACCCGACTCTGCACCAAAAGCAGACCTCAGCCGCAGGCGTCGCCGGTCAACTGCAGCCGCTGGTTATCCCGCACCCGACGGATGATGGAAGCGGTCGCGGGGTCGATAGTTGATGCCGCAGTCGCCTTGCCATTGACGAAAGTAACTTGCAGGTCGCGCTCCAGGTAGTAGAAGGTCTGCGGAGCATCTGCCGGCCACTCGGGTCGAGGCCTGTTGGCGGGCGAGTAAAAGCGAGCTTGATCGCCCGACTCATCACCAATGGCGTCGGGCAAGCCAAAATCGGCTTGCACACGGGTGATCGGCGTGCCGTTGCGAATTCCAGAATCGTTAAGGCTGCACCCGACGAGCAACGCTGCGGCAAGAATCGTCACTGATGCACGCACTGCGGGATAACGAAGAAACGCTCAGCTCCCGGCCGACCGCGGGGGGTGACGCTGAGCCGAGAGTAAACATCAGCCGCGGGCGACCCCGGTCAACTGCCGCCGCTGGTTAGGTCGCCTCGCGTACAGGCCACCGACCGGTCCGCCGATCTCCCAGTCAAAGGCGAAGACGGAGCAAATCGGAAAGGGCTCGGTTGCCGCACGCCTGCGGGGGGATCGTACCGGAGCCAAATCATCATACACCGCACTACGATGTCTGATACTGTTTCTGCTCCGTCGGAGCTTCAAGAACCCGCCCCGGCGGCCCGTCGTGCGAGCGGGCACAGGGGGTATCAAGTACAAGCGTCAAAAGAGATGCGGGGAACGCACCCGTCCCGTCTCCGGCCCACGTCAGATCGCCTATGACCACCCCCTCCACAACCGGCGATCTCGCTCGCGAAGCCGACCAGCCCGCAGACGCCGACCGGCCGGAGCTCAACCGTCACCGCAAGGGGCCGATCCAGCGGACCCTCGCTTGGGGCCTCGGCACGCTCGCCGCCCTCACCCTCCTCGCCTCCCTGCTCGGCTTCCTCGGCCAATGGGCGTGGTGGCTCGACGTGCTCAACGAGCCGCGGATGCAGTACCTCGCTCTAGGCATCTTGTGCCTCCTCGTGCTGATGCTGGTGCGGGCTTGGGGCTGGGCGGTTGTCGCGTTGCTCACCGTCGCCGTCAACGTCTGGCTCGTGGTGCCGTGGGTCGCGGGTGGCCGGCCGACCGCCCCGGCGGGTGCCGACCACGACCTGAGGCTGATGGTGCTCAACGTCCATGTGATCAACCAGGACTACGGCCCCGTCACCAGGCTGCTCGAGGCACAGCGGCCGGATGTGGTCGTACTCAACGAAGTCGACGAAGCGTGGCTCGAGCACGTGCGGGCGATAGACACCGGCTACACCCTCTACGACACGCCGACGCAGGGCCGCTTCGGCGTGCTGCTCATGGCCCGCGGCTCGGTCGAGTCGGTCCGGGTCGAGCAGTTCACCGATCGCTGGTCCAAGAGCGTCGTCGCCCGGCTGCGGGTTAACGGCAGAGAGGCGGCCCTCATCGCCACGCACCCGCCCGCCCCGCTGGGGCCGCAGACGTGGGAGAACCGCAACGAGCACCTCCGCGAACTCGCCGCCTACGCCCGAGGCCTCAACGTCCCGGTGCTGGTCGCGGGCGACCTGAACACGACGATGTGGTCGCCGCACTTCGACCCGCTCCTGCAGGAAGCGGGCCTGTCGGGGACGCGCGACGGCTTTGGCGTGCTGCCGACCTACCCGGCCATTTGGTGGGGCGTGCCCGTGCCGTGGGCGCTGCGGGTGCCGCTGGACCACGTGCTCGCGACCGAGGAGTGGGCCGTGTACGACTGCGCCGCCGGGCCAAACGTCGGCTCGGACCACCTGCCGCTGACCGTCGACGTCTCGCTGCGGCCGAATGGAGACTGAGCCCGCCTCCGCCGACGACCCACATCGAGTTAAAAATCCGTTTGGGTGCAAGACATCGAGCGAACGACAACATCCGTCGTCGAGGGTGCGAGATTTACAATCCCGCCTAACGAAGAGCGCCTCAGCTACCGGCCGCCCACGGGGTGTGTTCCTTAACCAGGAATATACATCAGCCGCGGGCGTTGCCGGTCAAGTGCAGCCGCTGGTTAGGCCCACTGGCTTTGCGTCGGGAAAGCAGAACATAAACGTGAAGCAGGGCACCCGCAGTTAGCATTGGGGTTCCGATGCAGCACCAAAAGACGATCCATGACCAGTCGGGCACGCGGTCGAACCCTTGTCCCTGAACGTAGAATAAGCCTCCCATCGCTAGAAAGTATACGCCAGGAACAATGAGAAATAGAGCAAGCGCGTCAAGCAACTTCTGCTTACGGGACATCGGTACCACCGATGGGCCTAACGAAGAACGGCTCAGTTGCCGGCCGCCCGCGGGGGGTGGCGCTGAACCAGGAGTATACATCAGCCGCGGGCGTCGCCGGTCAACTGCAGCCGCTGGTTAGGCCCCGACTTTTGCAGCGAGCTCAGTGTTGTGGCTCTTCACCCAGTCGGCTGACCGCTTTAGCAACTCGATGATGACAGGGTCCGGCTTTTCGGTGAATTGAACGACGATGCGTACTTTAGTTGATTTACCAAACTCCTCAATAAAGCCGGGTGATTGCCTTTGTTCGAGATAGCTGCTGAGTTTGTCAAGAAGTAAGCGTTGATGCTCCGGCGACTGGGTGAGACGGGACGACACAACGAGGAACAGGTCAACGCCACCACCTTTTCGCTCACCAACGATATCAATCTGATCGAAATTTTGCATCGGCGGTTCTGACGCCATGGTCTTGGGGCCTAACGAAGAACGGCTCAGTTGCCGGCCGCCCGCGGGGGGTGGCGCTGAGCCAAGAGTATACATCAGCCGCGGGCGTCGCCGGTCAACTGCAGCCGCTGGTCAGGCACCCGCCCTTTAGCGGGTTTCCAGTGGGCGATTTGCTTGCAAATACAGCTTAGCGTAACCGGGTCGGAAAGACTCGCCCTCAGTAGGGGTTCTTGAATCAAGGTATCGCTTGCTAATAACGAGTTGGTTTGATCCGAATCGGATAAACGGGATGTAGGTAGAACATGTGAGATCTTCGCTTGTAGCTGAGACTTGGAGTTGAATCGGATGAATCCGCGGGACCATCCCCGTCTTGAGCATGGGTTCGATGAGCGCAAACTCGAAAGCTCCGTAGGATCTGAGAGTTGACCGTAAGATCGCCTCTTCATGTCCTGTACTCTGCGCGACTCGCAAAGCCGCAACAAATTCGTCTTCAGTTAGCGGCATCACATCGGATTCAAGAATGGCCCGGGCCGACGCCGAACCATGCTCCGCATTAATGCGGACCTCGCGTTGCATGTCGCTGTTGTAGGTTGCGATTGCCTCGGCAATCGGGATGGCATCTGCGAAGCGGCGATCAAGACTTGCGTCGATCTGCGAGTCCGAAGACGCCGCGTGGCATCCGTACAAGGAGACAACAACCATGAACAAACAGATTGGCTTCATGCTGGGCATCGCTTTGGCTCCGGAAGATAGTAACTGTGGCTGGTACGGTGGAGATACTTGACGGTGCCTAACGAAGAACGGCTCAGTTGCCGGCCGCCCGCGGGGGGTGGCGCTGAGCCAGGAGTATACCTCAGCCGCGGGCGTCGCCGTTCAACTGCAGCCGCTGGTTATGTCGTACCTCCGGTGTGCGGCTCGCTGAACAACGTGGCAATCTTGTCCCAATACTCCGATCCTTCGCCTTCACACCGACAGTGGAACTCCGGGTCCGCGGTGAAGCTGTGAGGACCCCACCCCTCATCGACGAAAGACGGACACGCGAAATGCTCGAACACCGTTTCCAGGTGGTGGCGAGACTGAGCGTGAGCGCACAACCCCCAATCCGCGTTGAACGCCGCGAAGAACGAGCATCCGCCGCATTGCCGCTCGCCGTTCTCGCAGGCGACCCGGAGCGCAGGTTCGTCCGGCCATTTGGCGGCGTAGAGCTGCCGACTGCTCTCGTTTGACCAGTTGTCGGTGATGATCCGGTTGGCGTTCATCGGCACGACATAACGAAGAACGGCTCAGTTGCCGGCCGCCCGCGGGGGGTGGCGCTGAGTAAAAAATACACATCAGCCGCGGGCGTCGCCGGTCGACTGCAGCCGCTGGTTAGGGGCATCTTCGCGCAGTAGACGCGCCTCATATCGAACCATCGGCTCAAGAAATGGCCAGGAAAGCATGGAGCAAAAACCCGCACCTATAGCACCCGCGATGTCACTTGGGTGCACTGCTTGAGCTAGGGTGCTGCATAGGTAAATGCTACAGAGCATGACGATAACCCCGAACCACGTCTGCCAATGCTGATAGGATCTCCAATAGGCCTTTCGCCATAGCTTCCGCTGCGCTGTAGGCGGCAGGTCGGCGAACTCAGGCATTGAGCTACGACGCCAGTACATCGACTTTAGATGCCCCTAACGAAGAACGGCTCAGTTGCCGGCCGCCCGCGGGAGACGGCGCTGAGCCAGGAGTATACCTCAGCCGCGGGCGTCGCCGGTCAACTGCAGCCGCTGGTTAGGGGGCTGGCTCGGAGCGTGCGAAGTAATAGCTGTACATTCGGTCACTGCTGAGACCGGATATCTCAGTGACACGATCAGGTTTGTCGCTTGTGGCAGCATCAGGCTTTGCCGGGATAAAAAGTGCTCCGACAAGTCTGCCGGATTCCGCATCAACAGCGTACAAGGTTCCGGGACCCCATGGAAGTACGCCAGCCATATTCGGCGGTCCATGATGTACCAGTTCGGTGTTGTCCGGTAGGCGATAAGATGAAGCGCAGCCGGTGAGGACGAACGATCCAACCAAGGTCAATAGGACTACGAGATTTCGAGCTGCCATAAGCCCCCTAACGAAGAACGGCTCAGTTGCCGGCCGCCCGCGGGGGGTGGCGCTGAGCCAAGAGTAGACATCAGCCGCGGGCGTCGCCGGTCAACTGCAGCCGCTGGTTAGGTGCCCTCACCGGGACCTTCCATATCTCTGAACAAGATGGACAAGCGACGATACCAGAGCAGCAGCCCCATCGAGAGCACCATGATGATTGGCCAGAAGAGCTTTGCCCAGAGAGAGGCATGCGGGTTCGCAACGGCAATGACGCCGGTCACCAAGAAGAGGATCGGTGCAACCCAAAGCGAACTTGGCAATCGCATCTCTCGCTTGAGCACGCTAGGCACCTAACGAAGAACGGCTCAGTTGCCGGCCGCCCGCGGGAGGTGACGCTGAGCCAGGAGTGTACATCAGCCGCGGGCGTCGCCGGTCAACTGCAGCCGCTGGTTAGGTCGCTACCGGTTGACCACGCGAAATCGTATAGCAGTCTGCGTGGGTCCGAAGCGGTCGGATGATTCACCTGTCGCAACCTGTTCTAGCACCTCATCCTCAACCAGCTCCCAATCGGGCATTCCGCTAATCTTCATTTTGTCGTAGGCGTTTCTCCATGCGGCTAGGGTCGCTTCAGCTGGAGTGTGGCCTTCACCGTAGCCGATAACGGTCCGTGATCCAGCACAGCCAACGATGCATAGAGATAGCGTAATCAGTGCAAGCTTCATAAGCGACCTAACGAAGAACGGCTCAGTTGCCGGCCGCCCGCGGGGGGTGGCGCTGAGCCGGGAGTAAACATCAGCCGCGGGCGTCGCCGGTCAACTGCAGCCGCTGGTTAGGCGGACCGCGAAGCCAACGGGCACGGGTCCGACTGGGACGGCGACGCTACAGGCGTCGAGGAACAGGGGACGGAAAAAGCGGTCATCAGCGTTCGAGCACCAGAGGACATTGAGTGGCTCGCGACGCCCCGACGGTGAGCGGTCCCGTCTCACCGTCTACACCGAGTCCGCCTAACGAAGAACGGCTCAGTTGCCGGCCGCCCGCGGGGGTGGCGTTGAGCCAGGAGTATACATCAGCCGCGGGCGTCGCCGGTCAACTGCAGCCGCTGGTTAGGGGGCAGACGAAACTAGCGGGGGGCACGTCCCACAATGACGGCAACGCCGCAACCTTCCGGGGACCAGCATATCGCGGCAGCGGGCATAAGCGAAGGACAATCTTCAACCCCTCGGAAGCACCGCGACGCCCCGACCTCGGGTGATCCATTCAGTCGCTTCGAGAATGAGGTCCCCCTAACGAAGAACGGCTCAGTTGCCGGCCGCCCGCGGGGGACGGCGCTGAGCCGGGATTATAAACCATCGCGGGCGTCGCCGGTCAACTGCAGCCGCTGGTTAGGCGACTTCCCTTCTGTAGTCCGCAGATAGTGCTGCTGCGATCTTGCGAGCAACCTGATCGATGCCGGGATCGCTGCTAAACACATTGACGAGGGGGGGAATCGTCCTCGGCCCAAGACAATGTTCCGAGTTCTTGTCCATTTATGACTACACGAACAGAGGATTCTTCTGGGGGACGCGCCTCGACTTGTTGACCACCACTGAAGGGATTGGGGATTGATTGGGGCGGGTGTTGTTGGAGTTGCGAGTGAGAGTGGCAAACAGCTAACCACTCCGCCCGTTGCAGTGGTGGATTTGATTCCGGCCGGATGATGATGCCTCGGTATTGCAATAGTCGCCTAACGAAGAACGGCTCAGTTGCCGGCCGCCCGCGGGAGGTGACGCTGAGCCAGCAGTATTCATTAGCCGCGGGCGTCGCCGGTCAACTGCAGCCGCTGGTTAGGCGGACCCGAACGCAAGCGGGCACGGGTTCGATTGGGACGGCGACGCTACAGGCGTCGAGGAACAGGGGACGGAACGGATGGGCCGAAGCGTTTAAGCGAGGTTAAACATCAAGCGGCTCGCGACGCCCGGACGGTCAGCGGTCGTCCCACCGTCTACAGCAAGTCCGCCTAACGAAGAACGGCTCAGTTGCCGGCCGCCCGCGGGGGGTGGCGCTGAGCCAGGAGTATACATCAGCCGCGGGCGTCGCCGGTCAACTGCAGCCGCTGGTTAGGCCCCAGCGTCGGGATTTATTCCTTCTTGTCCGCCGAATCGTGTGCGGCCTGCGCTTGACGTACCGCGCTCTTCTCCGTCGCGCTCTTGCTGGTGTCGCCTTTGACAGTGGCGCTGCCACTGGAGTCGTCGCTCTCGACTGTGGCTTCAACCTTCTCGTCGGTGAAGGTGCCACCCTCAGTTTTCTCGACCGTCGTTTCGGCTTCTTTCTTCTCGCTGGACATGATGCGCTCCTTTAGGGGGGGTGATGAGGGGCCTAACGAAGAACGGCTCAGTTGCCGGCCGCCCGCGGGGGGTGGCGCTGAGCCAGGAGTATACATCAGCCGCGGGCGTCGCCGGTCAACTGCAGCCGCTGGTTAGGCCCTTTGTCGAAGCCCGAAATTGCGCCATTTCTGAATTGCCACACGCAGCGTCCAGATAGCAATGGCTGTGAGCATTATCACGAACGCGAGTCCAGCACCTGAAAGCCAAGCCCAGATCGCGAATGTCAACCAGACTAAAGTCGCGGCAGTGCAGTTCCAGCATGCGCCGCTTTCAAGGTGAGGTCTCGATGACGATGTCGACTCTGGGGTAGCAAGGTGAGGATCAAAAGTCGGCGCATTGGGTGCCCCCTAACGAAGAACGGCTCAGTTGCCGGCCGCCCGCGGGAGACGGCGCTGAGCCAACACTATACATCAGCCGCGGGCGTCGCCGGTCAACTGCAGCCGCTGGTTAGGTCGGACCGTCGAAAGCTAGCGGGCACAGGTCCGACTGGGACGGCGACGCTACTCAGAATCGTCGAGGAACAGGGGACACAACGTTAGTCGGGCCATCGACGTTTCAAGCTGATTTCGAACATCAATGACGTTCTCGCGACGCCCCGACGATCAGGGGTATATCTCAAACGTCTTGCACTCGCTGTCCGCCTTTACGACATTGTCACCAGCTCAGTACACCGGCCAGCCCGCGGAATTGGATTTTTTCGGTTTTTGGCGCTTTGTAGCGGTCGTAGAGCATCACGTGGTCGTAAGTGATCCAATCTCGTATCGCAACTACATTGCCGTCTCGGAAAGCGGTCAACGTTCCAACCGTCAGTTTTTTCCCGTCGCGTTCGGTCGTGAAGGATCGTGTACGCCGTGTGACTTGCTCATCATCGTTGACATCGGAGACGTCGTACATCTGATAGCCATGACCGACGTCCACGAGATGCTGGCGCCAATCTGATTGATCTGTCTCGGCAACTGCCAAGGGAAGAACTAATGTTCCAGTGAGACTGATTAGTGCAATTACCAAAAATCGAATGACTAGCATTTTGTCACCTTGAAGTTTGAGGAAGCACGATGAGAGTGGGACTGCGGTTTTTGGCGATATGCGATAACCTGTGCTAAGCGACCTAACGAAGAACGGCTCAGTTGCCGGCCGCCCGCGGGGGGTGGCGCTGAGCCGGGAGTATACATCAGCCGCGGGCGTCGCCGGTCAACTGCAGCCGCTGGTTAGACGGACCTCATCGGGAGCGGGCACGGGTTGGACCGGGACGGCGACGCTACAAGCGTCGAGGAACAGGGGACGGAACGAGCGGGCCGAAGCGATGAAGCAAGGTTAAACATCAAGCGGCTCGCGACGCCCCGACGGTGAGCGGTCCGTCTCACCTTCTACCCCGAGTCCGCCTAACAGTGATTAGACTGAATTGGTTCGGCCGAACGGCGGCCGGGTTGGGGGGAGTATCTCACGGATTGATGGGGGCGTCAAGCTTTTTCTACACCTGCTTCCGTGGGTGGAGGGTATATTGGCGTGCGGGATTGCCGAAGGTAGTGTGCGGGGATGGGGTGAGGGGGGTTGCTTTGCGTTGCAAGCTTGAAGCGCGCGGCGAAGACGCCGCGGCTGGGAATGAGGAGGGGGGGAAGCATGCGGCGGGGACGCCGTGGCTATGAGAGAGGAGGGGAGGCGCTTCGGCGGGGGGGCGGGGCTTTCGGACGGAGGAGGCTCATGCGCGGTGCGTTGATTGGTATCTGATTTGGCACCGGCCCCCGGCCCCGGTCCCGGAGGGCGGGAGATGGAAGCGGCCGGAGGAGCTGGGCGAGCGAGGGGTGGAGGCGCTTTAGACGCAGTGGCGGTGGAGCGGAAGGTGGCGGCGTCGACGCAGAGTCGAGCGGGGATGGCGGTTGAGAATTAGCTGTTGCAGATTGCGCAGCTTGGACAGATATCGCCGGTGCTTGAAATATGAAGGGGCGTAAAGATGTTGTTTCGCGCGTTCTGTGGCTATTGACTGCGGTGTCCACCGAGTCTGCGTCCCTTCTTGGGCGACTGCGAGTGGAGGGACGGTAGATGCAGCGGAAGCGGTGGGTCTATTCGGTTGGGCAGAAGCGGGTCCGGGTGGGCGAAGACGGTGGGTCACGGGCGGTTCGACGTGATGCACGGCGCGGAGTCGACGCTGGTGGATGATGGGTCCGTCGAGCGGCTACGGGTCCGGATGGGACCAGGTTCTATGGATAGGTTTTGGCCGCGCCCGGTCGACGGAGGGCGTGGCTGTTGTTCGGGCTGATGATGTGCGGGTGTGCCGGTGCAAGGCGGTAGAATCGGGTGATGGATCCGCTGCCGGGAGTACCGCTGAACATCGTTGCCGGCGGGCTGGGGGTGGCGTCGTTGGATTGGTTGATGCACGACCGGCGGGTCTGGGTGCTGAGCGTGCGTGGCACGAACGACGCTTGGCCGCGGTGGCTTGCGTCGTGTTTCGGGTTGGTGGGGGGCGTAGCGGCCGGGTGGGGGGCTAGGGCTTCAAGGGGCGGGCGTCGGCACCCGTTGCCGGGGCTGTATCAGTTTGGGGCGTTGGCGCGGTTGCGGGGAGCGTTGGCCGGGGGAAGAAGGGCGATGTGGCGGCTGCTGGATGCGGTGGATGCGGTGAGGGTTGCGCTGCCGGGGGGGGTCGGGTGTTTGCCCGCGGGCGAGGCGCGGGGGGAGTTGGCGGGGGCGTGGTCATGAGCGGGTCGGGGATCGAGACGCTTGCATCTCCGGCCGAGGCGTTGGCGCGGCTGCTGGCGGCGGTGTCGCCGGTGGGGTGCGGGGCGGTGCCGCTGGGTGACGCGGCGGGCGGGGTGCTGGCGGAGGCGGTTTATGCGGACCGGGACAGCCCGCCGCAGGCGGTGTCGTCGATGGACGGGTACGCGATGCGTCGGGCGCAGGCGGTGGCGGGGGCGGTGTGGCCGGTGGCGGCGACGGCGCGGATGGGCGAGGGGCCGGGGGCGCTGGTGGAGGGGGCGGTGGTGCGGGTGTCGACCGGTGCGGCGGTGCCGGCGGGGGCGGAGTTGGTGGTGCGTCGGGAGGACGTGGAGGAGGCGGGGGAGCGGATCGGGGTGCGGGGGTCGGTGGACGCGGTGTCGCTGCCGTCGAACATCCGTCGGCGGGGGGAGAACACGCGTGCGGGGGCGGTGGTCTTGGCCGCGGGGACGCGGCTGTTGCCGCCGGCGGTGGCGGCGGCGGCGGCGATGGGGTACGTCAGGCTGCGCGTGTTCCGGCGGGTGCGTGTGGGGGTGCTGATCACCGGCGACGAGTTTGCTGCGCCCGGTGGGGAGCCGCCGGCTTGGAAGATTCGTGACAGCAACGGGCCGGCGGTGGCGGCGTGGCTTGGTGCCCGGGCCGCTTTGGCCGCGAACGTGACACCCGATGCGGCGACACTGCACGTTGCCGACGATCCCGGCGAGACCCGCGAGGGGCTGGCGCGGCTGCTGGCGGTGGCGGACCTGGTGGTCACGACGGGGGGGGTATCGATGGGCGATGTGGACCACGTGCCCGGTGCCGTCGCGGCGGTGGGGGGGCGGACGGTGTATCACAAGTTGGCGATGCGGCCGGGCAAGCCGAACTTCGCGGCGGTGACGGCGGATGGCCGCGTGATCATGGGGCTGCCGGGCAACCCGGTGTCGGTGCTGTGCGGCTTGGTGCGGCTGGTCGAGCCGACCTTGCGGCACCTCGCGGGCCTGGCCGCATCCGCCGCCCGACACCGCGTCGCCGTGCGGAATCCCGATGACAAGATTCTGCACCTTTGGCACTACCGCCCGGCCCGGCTGTTCATCGGCGCACCCGATGGGCCTGCCGACGGGCCCGCCGTGGCCGAGCTGCTGCCGGTGCGCGGCTCGGGCGACGTTGCCGGGGCCGCCGCCGCCGACGGGTTCGTCGAGGTCCCGCCGCACCGGCCGATCGGGAGCGGGGCGACGTACTGGCCGATCACGCCCGGGTGAACGCCGACGTGCGACACTCTGGGAGCGGCGCGTCGATATTGGCTGTATGGCCGCGACGCCATGCGTCGCGAACCGCGTTGCGTAGCAGCGCGGCTCGTGGCGGACCTCTTGTTGACCGCTCGTTCAGCCCCCTCACCGCACTTTTACAGTACCTGCCGCGCCATCGCCCGGCGGATGTCGCGGTCGGCCTCGGCCTTCTTGAGGTCCTGCCGCTTGTCGTAGTGCTTCTTGCCCACGCCCAGGCCGACCTCCAGCTTGATCCGCCCGTCGACAAAGTACATCGCCATTGGCACGAGCGTCACACCCTTGGCCGTGGTCTTGCCGAGCAGGCTGTTGATCTCCCGCTTGTGGGCAAGCAGCGTCCGCACCCGCTTGGGGTCGTGCTGAAGCGGGCCGGCCTGGGGGTAGTGCGCGATGTCGACGTTGAACAACTGCAGCGTCAGCCGCTTCGGGTCGATCGCGACGTAGCCCTCCGCCAAAGAGACGTGGCCGAGGCGGACCGACTTGACCTCGGAGCCGAGCAGCTTCACGCCGACCTCGAGCTTGTCGGAGATGGCGTAGTCGTGCGTCGCCCGCCGGTTGACGATGCGCGGGGCGAAGTTGTGAGCGGTCTTCTTGCGGGCCATGGGATCGGGGAGTTTAGCGTCCCCCGCCGTGGCGTTGTGGGTGCAACACGATGAAGCGACGCGGCTTTACCGCGCCGCAGCGATGAGGCGCGGCAAAGCCGCGTCGCTTCCTGCCGAGACGTGCCGATGTGATGCCCCCGCTACTTCTTCCGCTCGAGGATCGCGTAGGCGTTGTGGTTGTGGATCGACTCGAAGTTTTCCGAGTTCACCTCGTACCACGCGATGCGGTCCTCGCCGTCGAGCGCCACCGCCAGGTCACGCACGATGTCCTCGACGAACTTCGGGTGGTCGTAGGCGTCCTCGGTGACGAACTTCTCGTCCGGCCGCTTGAGCACCGCGAACACCTGCGTGCTCGCACACGCCTCGACGAGCTCAAAGAGCTCCTCGATCCACATCATCTGCCCCGGGGCAAACCGCACCCGCGCCCCCATCACGCACCGCTGGTTGTGCGCCCCGTACTCGGAGATTTCTTTTGAGCACGGGCAGAGACTCGTCGCCGGCACGCTGATGCCCATCACGAAGTCCTCCACGTGGTTGCTCGTCACCTCGAAGGTCACCTCGATGTCGAGCTTGCCCGGCTGCCCCGTCACCGGTGCCTTTTTATCAATGAAATACGGGAACCGCAGCTCGAGGTGCGCCTCCTCCGCCTCGAGCCGCTCCTTCATGTCGCGGCAGACGTCCATCACCTGGTCGCTGGCGATCGCCTCGTGGTGTTTGTTAAGCACCTCCAAAAACCGCGACATGTGCGTGCCTTTTTGATAGTGGGGCAGGGCGACGTACATGTTCACGTTCGCGATGGTGTGCTGCACCCCGCCCGTCGCCGGCACCGTCAGCGTGATCGGGTAGCGGATGTCTTTCACGCCGACCTTGTCGATCGGCACGTTGCGGACGTCGCGGGAGCCCTGCACGTCGGGCATGGTGGTATCGGAAGCGGTGGGCGGCATCAGGGGCTCGGTTGGGGTGAAACTTGGTCGGGCATGGTAGGCGCTTTTGACTTCGCGTCACCGCAAGCAGCCTTTCACGCAGATTCCGCAGATGGCGCAGATTCAGGACGCAGATTAAACGCGGTGCGATGATCAGCGCAATACATGATCCACCGGGGCGGTTCACCTGAGCTTAGGACCATGATCTGCGGTCGATTCAGAACGGCTATCTGCGGATTTTCATCTGCGTCCTCATCTGCGACATCTGCGAAATCTGCGTGGAAGACTGCTCCTGCGCCAGGTTGACACCCCCCGCCCGCGCCCATACGCTTTTCCGCCACGGTCGCCCCCGTGGAGTTGGTGAACGTAGCTCAGTTGGTTAGAGCACCGCGTTGTGGTCGCGGGGGTCGGGGGTTCGAATCCCCTCGTTCACCTTCCGGCCTCCCCCCGGCCGATACCCCTTGGCAGGCCGCCGCTTACTCTGCCCGATTGGCGGCTCCCCGATCCCCCGCCGAGGAACCCGATGCCGCTCGCCCACCGCATGGACCGCCTCGGGCAGCGTGTCATCGACAACGTCGCGGGCTTCGGCGAGTTCGCCCGGTTCGTCGGCAACACCTTCTACTGGTTCCTCCGCCGGCCCTCGGGCTACGGCCGGCTCTACACCCTCATGCCCCAGCTCATGTTCATCGGGGTCATGTCCATCCCCGTGGTCATGCTTGTCGGCGCGTTCGTCGGGGCCGTCATCGGCATCGAAACCTACAGCCAGTTCGAGGCCATCGGCCAGGAGACCCGCCTCGGCGGCGTCATCGCCCTGTCGGTGGTGAAACAGATCGGCCCGGTCCTCGCCGCGGTCATGATCGCCGGCCGCGTCGGAGGCGCGGTCTCGGCCGAGGTCGGCACAATGAAAGTCACCGAACAGCTCGACGCCATCCGCGTCATGGGCACCGACCCGATCCAGTTCCTCGTCGTCCCCCGCGTCACCGCCTGCGTCCTGATGCTCCCGATCCTCACCATCTTCAGCGACCTCCTCGGCATCGCCGGCGGATACCTCGTCGTCTCCCTCGGCTACGGCGTGGACAAGAGCGACTACTGGGAGTTCTCCGCCCAGATCGTCGGGTCCTGGGACATCTTCACCGGCCTGTTCAAGTCCGTCTTCTTCGGCCTCTTCATCGGGCTCATCGCCTGCTACAAGGGCTTCCACTGCGAGTCCGGAGCCGCCGGCGTCGGCAAGGCCGCCACCGAGGCGTTCGTCCTCGGCTTTATCGCCATCATCATCAGCAACTTCTTCCTCGCCCAGTTCCTTAACCAACTCGACCTGCTCATCAACGGCTACGGGCCGTCGGCCCTGGGCGGCTAGCCGGATCCCGCGCCGATCGCTAAGCGAAGCCTCTGCGAGGCGAGTCGAAGTGTCATCCCGTTGCCGCTACGCCAAACTCGCGCCGCGCCCTCGGCGTCAACAGCAGCGCCATCGGAATACCCACCAGCACCGCAAGTGCGGCCGCCACCGCCAAAACTTGCCGCATCGTCGGCTTCTCGATTTCGCGCCCGAAGCTGATCGTCATCCGCTCCGTGCCGACCATCGCGCCGACGGCCACCACGACCGGCATCATCGCCAGCCCGACCCCGCCAATCCACAGCGTCAGCGTCCGCGCGGTGCGGTGGTGACGGACGAGGTGGTGGCCCACCCACAGGAACACGATGGACGTCAGGTCCACGGACAGGCGGTCAAAGAACACCGCCGACACGATCATCCACCCGACCGACGCCACCGCCAGCACCTGGAAGTAGCGGCCGACCAGCCGCCCCACATCCAGGGCGCCGCGGCTCACTCGCCCTGCCCCATCGAGTAGCCGGGCTTGCCGTCGAACGTGCACAGGTTCTCCGACTTGATGATGTCGAGGCCCGCGTCGGTGAGTTGCTGCATGAGGCGGATCACCTCCGTGTACGGGACGTCACCGACGCCGTCGTCGGGGCGGAAGCGGCAGCGCCAGTGATCGGTGCAGAACGTCTCGGCCATGCCCTCGGGCCAGACCTTGACGCCGCGGTTGGTCACCAGCGTGAGCTTGAGCGCCCCGGTCTCCGCGTCGCGGAGTCGCTGCGCCAGCGCCTCGGGGTCGCGTTCCTGTTCGTCCCAGTCGAGGAAGATATCGACGCCGACGAGGCGCTTGTCCACCGGCGTCGGGGTGTAGTCGATCTTGATCGACGTCTGGCGGTAGACCACCGGGGCGAGGGTGCGGGGGGCCTTGCCGAGGCGGGCGACGACCGCGTCGGCGAAGCCGCGCGTGCCGACGCTCTGGCTCGACAGGCCCTCGCGGTAGATGTCGGCGGTGTGGACCCCGTCCTCCAGGGTGCAGAGCCACGCGTTCTTGACCGTCTGGGCGTGCTCGGGCAGGCCGAGGTGCACGAGCATCTGCGTTGCCGCGACGAGCAGGCCCGAGGGGTTGGCCACGTCCTTGCCGGCGATGTCGGGTGCCGAGCCGTGCACCGCCTCGAACATCGCCATGGATTGCCCGACGTTCGCCGACGACGCGAGGCCGATGGACCCGGCAATCTGGGCCGCGATGTCGGAGATGATGTCGCCGTAGAGGTTGAGCGTGACGATGACGTCGAAGACCTCCGGGCTCGCCGCGAGCCGCGCCGAGCCGATGTCGATGATCATGTGGTCCGCGGCGATGTCGGGGTATTCGGCCGCAACCTCGTCGAACACCGTGTGAAACAGGCCGTCGGTCAGTTTCATGATGTTATCTTTGGTCATGCACGTGACCTTCCGCCGGCCGTACGCCTTCGCATACTCAAATGCGTAGCGCACGATCTTCTCGCAGCCCGGCCGCGTGACGAGCTTGAGCACCTGGTGCACCTCCGCGGTCTGGCGGTGCTCGATGCCGGCGTACAAATCCTCCTCGTTCTCGCGGATGATCACGAGGTTCATCCCCGGGTGAGGCGAGGCGATCGACGGCGTGTACGCCTTGCACGGCCGCACGTTCGCGAACAGGTTCAGCGTCTTGCGGATCGTGACGTTGACGCTCTTGAACCCCTTGCCCTGCGGCGTGGTGATCGGGCCCTTGAGCAGCACCCCCACCCCGGTCATCATCTCCCACGCCTCCTGCGGCACGCCCGAGGTCACCCCCCGGTCGAACACCGCCTTGCCCAACTCGATCATCTGGTAATCCAGCGGCGCCTCGGCCTCACGGAGCACCCGCAGCGTCGCGTCCATGATCTCGGGCCCGACCCCGTCGCCGGGGGCCACCACGATGCGGCGGGGTGTCGTGTCAGAAGACGTTTCGGACATGGCGGCGGTCGTTCCGGTCCAGGGTGCGGGCGGGCGTGGTCAGAGGGGCGGCGAGTGTACCCGCTTCCGAAGACGGCGCACGGCCGCACGGCCCGCGCGACGGCGCGGGAGCCGGGCGGCGGCAGCGAGGTTCACTCCGTCCCCCGTGCTGTCGCTCGGGGTTCGGCAGTGCAACTTCCAGAGCCCGGAGCGTAAGCGACGGGTACGCGGTGTCGGCGCTTCCCCCTCCCTCCCGTCGCTTACGCTCGGGGCTCTGAACCAAGCCGGGTGCCACACTGCATCCCGGAGGCTTTGCGGAGGGTGCGGTGTGCGGATCGCGAGTGACGTGATGCGGTGGTCGCACCCGCACACCGCACCCGCCCCGAGCGGCGTGATGCGGTGTGGCACCCCTGGGTGGGGCTGTTTCATGTCCCCCTGTGCGGAGGATCGGTTGAGGTATGCGATCGCGATGTCCGTCAAAACTTCAACCTTCCGTGACTTCATCACTCCGTGGCCGGGGGAGTGGGAGTGGCGGCCGCGGCCCATTGTTTTAGAAGTTGATCGGCACGGCTGTCGCGGACCCGTTCGCCGGCGAGGGTGGCGGTGGATTCGAGGGAGACCACGCCGAGGCGGCCGGTGGAGTGGTCGCTGAGCAGGGCGGGGATGAAGACGGGGATGTCGTCGCCGCGGGCGGTGACGACGAGGCGGCGGCGGGCGATGCGGAAGCGGTCGGCGACCTCGTTCCGGTCGTCGACGCGGAAGCGGACGTGTTCGAGGGCGGCAAACCACAGGCCGAACTCGCCGCCGGGGTCGCGGTCGATTTCCTGTCCGTCGGCGTCGTTGATGCGGACGGGGCGGTCGACGGGGAAGCGGACGGACCAGGTTTGGCTAGGGTCGGCGTCGGGGACGGCGGCGCGGTTGCCGCTGCGTCGGAAGTGCTGGTGGACGGAGACGAGGGTGTCGAGGTAGCGTCGGCCGAGCTCGGCCCGGCGGGCGAGGCGGCGGTTGAGGTCGTCGCCGGGCGCGGTGGTGAGGGACAGGTCGGGCACCGGCGAGGGAGGCGCGGGTGGCGTCGAGCCGCTGGGCGTGGCTGCGGGTGCGGGGGTCGGCGGGGGTGGCATTGCCGGAGTTGGCGCGGCCGGTCGGGGTCGCGTCCCACCGGCTCTGGCTGACGGCGACGGCGAGGTCCTGGTCGGTGAGGGACGCCCAGCGGTAGAGGGCGGGGAAGCCGAAGGCGGGGGTGGTGGAAGACAAGTCGGCGGGCCGGACGGTGAGGCGGGACGAGCCGTCGGCGTCGTTGAGCGGGACGCGGATGAGGGGGGCGTCGGCGTCGAGGGCGGCGGGATTGAGGTATGCCCACTGGTGGTTCTCGGCGAAGAACGCCAGAGCCTTGAGGTGGTGCCACAGGAGCTGGCGCAGGCGTTCGACGCGCTGCACGTCGCTCGACAGCACCCGGTCGGCAAGGTCCTGCACGGCGGCGTCGGACTCGAGCCACGCCACGCCGTGGCGCTCGGCGATGGGCTCGGGCGGCGTGTCGGTGAGGACCGAGGCGATCAGCGCGTCGGCCTGGTAGATGAGGGGGTCGGGCGTGTCGGGCGGGACGTCGAGGTCGATGAGCAGGGGGCGGCCGTGGGCGAGGGAGATCAGCAGGCCCAGGGCCTCCTCCTCGTAGGCGAGGGTGTCGGGGATGGCGACGAGGCGGCGGGGCTGGGCAAGGAACCCGCGGGCGCGTTGGCGGAGCGTGGTCGGATCCTCGAAGCCCGACAGCGTCCAATCCCGCAGGTCGTCGGCGTACCCGATCCGCTCGAACCACAGCGTCACCCGGGCCTTGCGGCCGGGCAGGTCCGCGTCCTCGACCTTCATCAACAGCCGCAGGTTCAACGGGTCACACCCTCGGATCGGGATCGGCTCCTCCGCCACCTCCCCCGGCTCGCCGTAGGTCGCGTCGTCCTGGGTCGCGAACATCTCCCACCGGTAGTCGGTCTCGATCAGGTAGTAGCGGGTGTCGGCGTGGGCGGCGGCGGCGGTGAGGGTGGCGGTGACGGTCAGGATCCACAGCAGGAGGGGACATCGCATGAGGGGCTCCGGGAGAGGGGCGAGAGGCGCATCTATCTTATGGGGCGGAAGCGACGGGTTTGTGGGAGAGGTGGGGCGCTGGCGGCAAGGGAATGGGTGTGAGCCGGTCGGGCGTAGGGCAGGGTTCACCCTGCCGCGTACCGCTCCGGGTCGAATACTTCCAAAGCCCGCGGCGGGGCGAGACCTGACCTGAACACTTCATCAGAGCCCGGAGCGTCAGCGACGGGTGTTCGGTGACAGTGCCGACCCGTCGCTTACGCTCGGGGCTCTGAATCGAGGCGGGTAGGGGGCAGGAGTCACTCGGCCGCGGTTTGCTCCTGCTCAGGATTTTTGGCCACACGCGGCAGGGCAAGCCCTGTCCTACGCGCTGCATTCATGCGGAGGTATGACTTCAGCATTAGCGCTGCCGGGCTTGTCCCGGCGCTTACGCCGCGAGCATGAGCGCCGGGACGAGCCCGGCGGCTAACGGGGGGGACATACCGGTCGTTCTCGTCGACAGCGTGCGTTCAGTACAGGCGTCGGAGGGTGGCGGTGGGGTAGTAGGTTTGCAGGATGGCGGGGTGGAGGTGGCCGCGGTCGGCGAGGGTTTTGGCACCCCATTGGGAGAGGCCCACGCCGTGGCCGTGGCCGCGGCCGGTGAGGGTGGTGGCGGTGGGGGTGACGGTGACGGTGACGTCGCTGGAGAGGAGGCGGTCGGCGCGGGTGAGGGGGGCGAGCGGGGGGGCGGCGGTGTTGCAGGCGTTGCGGAAGTCTTCGCAGGCGAGGGTGAAGGTGCGGCGGTGCCCGTCGGTGAGGGTGAAGGCGGTGGGTCTACCGACGCGGTTGAGGGCGGCGGGGGCGACGCGGGTCAGGCCCCGGAGGGCGGCGACGGGGTGGGCGTTGGCGGCGCCCCAGGCGGCGAGGCGACGGGTGAGGGTGTCGGTGGGGCGGGTGACGGACCAGGTGTAGGCGGGTGAGGGGGCGTCGAGGCCGGGGTGGGTGGTGGCGCGGAGGGGGGCGAGGTCGGGGACGCGGCCGGGGAAGGCGGCGGCGGCGTCCTGGCCGCGGGGCCCGGTGGCGGAGGCGAAGAAGGCGGGCAAGACGCGGCCGTCGAAGGCGAGTACGACGCCGGCGGTGTCGCGGACGGCCCGGAGGGCGCGTGGGTTGGTGGCGGCCCCGCCGTAGACCTGGCTGGCCTCGGTGGACTCGAGGTCGAACGGACGGTGGGGGGCGAGGGCCATCTCCCACAGGGCGTAGGACCGGGCGGCGACGGCCTGGGCGCGGTAGGTTTCGAGGGGCCAGTTGGGGTAGAGCTCGCGCTCGAGGACGCCGGGGAGGTAGGCCTCGAGGGGGACGTGGTTGACGATGTCGACGGTGTCGGGCCCGGTGGCGAGGAGGTCGAGGCGGCCGGGGTAGGCGGCGCGGTTGAGGAGGATGGGGGTGGGGTCGGCGGTGGTGACAGCAATGCCCGGCAGGTCCCAGGCGAAGGAGCGGTGTTGGCCGTCGCGGAGGATGAAGCGGCCGTCGCGTCGGGTGACGGTGAGGGGGACGGGGTAGGCGTGGGACTGCGTGCCGGCGGGTGAGGTGAGGGTGAGGGGACGGCCGTCGGGGGTCGAGAGGGTGAGGGGGGCGGCGGACGCGGCGGCGATGCGGACGCGGAGGACCGGCTCGGCGGTGATGGAGGCGAGGACCGGGCCGGGGGTGGGGGGGGTTGGGGAGGGGGTGGCGCGGGACGTGGCGGTGCGCCAGGCGGGGGTGGGGGTGTGGCCGGGGGTGTCGCGGCCGGGGGGTGGGGGGGCGCAGGCGGTGAGGAGGAGGGTGAGGGCGAGGAGGGGGTATAGATAGATGCGGGTTGGGGCGGAAGGCGGGTGGCCGCTGGCGGCTGGCCGCTGGCTGCTGGCCGCTCGCCGCTGGCGACTGGCGGCTGGCGGCTGGCCAGGTGTCAGATGCCGGCCGCCAGCGGCGGCGTCGACGGTTGACAGCGCGTGATAGGATCGAAGGACGTTTCCGACATACGGGGCAACTGGGCGGCGTGGTGGGTATCATCGCCGGTTATGGCGTTGCACCTGCATATTGACCCGTTCAGCGGGGTGGCGGGGGACATGTTCCTCGGGGCGCTGATCGACCTGGGCGTGGAGCTGGACGCGGTGCGGGCAGCGCTTGCGCCGCTAGGGGTGGTGGAGGCGGGGTGGCTGACGGCCGAGCGGGCGACGCGGCGGGGTATCGCGGCGGTGGATTTTCGGGTGCGAGAGGGCGGTGTCCGGGGGGGCGGTGCCGGTGGGGAGCCGGGTGGCGGAGCAGGGGGGCATCACCGGGGGCACCGGGGGTATCGGGATTTGATGGCGATGACCGACCGGCTGGAGACCACCGAGCGGGGCAAGGACCGGGCGCGGGCGGTGGTGACCAAGCTGGCCGAGGCGGAGGCGGCGGTGCACGGGACGTCGCTGGACAAGGTGCACTTCCACGAGGTGGGGGCGGTGGACTCGATCGTGGACCTGATGGGGGTGGCGGCGGGGCTGGAGCTGGTGGGGGAGGGGGGCGTGGAGACGTTGTCGTGCGGGCCGCTGCCGATCAGCCGGGGTTACGTGCGGTGTGATCATGGGCTGATGCCGGTGCCGGCCCCGGCGACGGCGCGGCTGATGCGGGGCTTGGCGACGGTGGGGGTGGACCGGGTGGGTGAGCTGGTGACGCCGACGGGTGCGGCGTTGGTGGCGGGGCTGTGCGGGGAGTTCGGGCCGGCCCCGGCGATGCGGGTGACGGGGGTGGGTCACGGCGCGGGGGACCGCGACGACCCGGACGTGCCGAACGTGCTGCGGCTGTGGCTGGGGGAGCGGGCGGGGGATGCGGCGGCGCAGACGCATCACCACCACGCTGCCGGTCATCATTCGCATGATCATGGGCACGGCCATGATCATGCTCACGAGCATGACCACGGGCACGGGCACCACCATCACGGCGGCCACCATCACCACGAGCATGAGCACGACCCGGCCCCGGCGGCCGCCGGGGCCGGGGCCTGACGGGGGGCGGGCGTGATTCAACTGCTGCTGCTGGCGCTGGCGCTGGGGGTGTTCGTGCACGACGACCCGACGGCGGGCCTGCGGGGGCCGGCGGTGGGGGGGTGGATGCTCGCCCTGGCGGTGGCGGGGCCGAAGCTCCTGCTGGCGGGGGGGTACGCGCTGGGGTGTCGTTGGACGCTGCGGCGGCTGGGTCGGCCCGGCGGCGTGCGGGCGCTGCGACGGCTGGGGGTATTAACCTTGGCGCTGACGCTCGGGCTGCTGTTCCTGTACGCGTCGGACCTGTGGCTGGGCCTGCTCCGGGCAGCACGCGGGGCGGATCGGCAACGTGATTTCATCCTCCTCGACGAGCTTGCGGCGATGGCCCCGACGCTGACGGTGCTGGCGTTTGGGTGGTGGGTGTACTACCCGATCGAGCGGCGGCTGCGGGAGGCGACGATCTTCCGCCGCGCGGACGAGGGGCTGCCGATCTACCCGGTGCCGACGCGGGTTCAGTACGTATTGAACCAGGCTCGGCACCACGGGGGGCTGATCCTCGCGCCGCTGCTGGCGATTATGGCGTGGGCAGAACTAGTGGTCGAGGCAACAAACGGCGGCTGGATCACGGCGGAAGCGGCGGGTGTGATGACGTTTGCCGGCTCGCTGGGCGTGTTCGTTCTCGCACCGTTGGTGATCCGGCGGCTGTGGGACACGGTGCCGCTACCGGCCGGGCCGCTGCGGGAGCGGCTGGGTTCAATGTGTATTGAACACCGGGTGGTGGTGCGGGAGCTCTTGCTGTGGCGGACGCAGGGGGGGATGATCAACGCGGCGGTGATGGGGCTTGCGGGTCCGGTGCGGTACATCCTGTTAACCGATGCGCTGCTGGAGCAGGTCGAGCCGGAGCGGGTGGAGGCGGTGATGGCGCACGAGATCGGGCACGTGCGGCTGAGGCACCTTTTCACGCTGATGCTCGCGGCGGCGGCGGGGGTCGTGGTGCTGTCGGCGGCCGGGGAGGCGGTGGACGCGGCGTGGCCGGGGCTGGCGTGGTGGGCGGCGGCGGCGCTCGTGGCCGTGGGCGCGGCGGGTTGGGTGCTGGCGTTCGGGTTCGTGTCGCGCCGGGTCGAGCGGCAGGCGGACACCTTCGCCGCGCGGCACATGGCCGAGCGGCACGAGAACCCGGACCGCGACGCGGCCGGGGCGCTGCTGTTCGACGCCCGGTCGGTGCACCGCATGACCGGTGCCCTGCAGCGCGTCGCCGACCTCAACAACGTCCCGCCCAAGCGGCCGAGCTGGCGGCACGGCTCCATCGCGTCGCGGCAGGCGTACCTCCGCGGCCTCGTCGGCACCCCCGCCGCCGTCGCCTCGGTCGACCGGGTCGTGCACGCCATCACCGCCGTGAGCGGGGCCGTCGTCGCCGCGGCGGTGGTGTGGTGGGCGGTGTGGTAGGGCGGCGGGTGCGGTGCGGGTGCGGGTGCGTTCCGGCGGAGGTCACGTCGCGGCGAGCGATCCAACTCGATGACGAGTACGAGGTACGAGGACGAGTACGATCCCCAGCACCTAACCCCCAGACCCCAGGCCCCACTCCCCCCACCATGCACTTCACCAAAATGCACGGCCTCGGCAACGACTACGTCTACGTCGACGCCTTCACCGAGACGGTACCCGATCCCGCCGCCCTCGCGGTCCGCGTCGCCGACCGCCACCTCGGCGTCGGCGGCGACGGGCTCATCCTCGTGCTGCCGCCCGACGCCGACGCCCCGCACGCCGCCGCGGGTGGTCCGCCGGCCGCCCGCATGCGCATGTTCAACGCCGACGGATCCGAGGCCGAGATGTGCGGCAACGGCATCCGCTGCGTCTGCAAGCTCGTCCACGACCACCGCCTCGGCGACCACCCCGACGCCAACCCCATGCGCATACAGACCGGCAACGGCACGCTCAGCCTCGGCTACACCCTCGACGCCGCGGGCAACGTCGACGCCGTCACCGTCGACATGGGCACCCCGATCCTCGACCCCGCTCGCGTCCCGCTCGAGGTGGCGCACCTGCGACCTATTGCCGCCGACGGGCGACAAGGCGACCCGCCCGTCACTTACCGCCTCGACGCCGCCGGCCGCACCTGGGACCTCGCCGCCGTCTCGATGGGCAACCCCCACGCGGTGCTGTTCCTCGACGCCGTGCCCGACGACTGGCCGGCCGTCGGCCGCGCCATCGAGGCCCACCCCGCGTTCCCGCAGCGGGTCAACGTCCACTTCGTCCGCGCCGCTTTCCCCCACCGAGGTGGAGGTCCTGCACTGGGAACGCGGCAGCGGCGCGACCCTCGCCTGCGGCACCGGTGCGTGCGCCGTCGCCGTCGCCGGCACCCTCACCGGCCGCACCGGCCGCCGCGTCACCACCCGCCTCCCCGGCGGCCCGCTCGTCATCGAGTGGCGCGATGCCGACAACCACGTCCACATGACCGGCCCCGCCGTCGAGGTCTTCACCGGCACCTGGCCCGGCTGAACGCCCGCCGCCCGGCGAGCAAGGGCAACACGCGCACGGCCGACCGGGGCCCGCCCCCGCCCCGTTACACTGCCCGCCCGCCGATGCCCTGGACCCTCTACCGCTACATCCTCTGGGAGCTGCTCAAGCTGCTCGGCCTCACCGCCGCGGTCCTCGTCACCGTGATGAGCTTCGCCGCCGCCATCCGCCCCATCAGCGACGGCCTGCTCTCGCCGGGCCTGCTCCTCAAGTTCGTCGCCTTCACCGCGCCCACCGTCCTGGGCTTCGCCCTCCCCTTCGCCGGGGCCTTCGCCAGCACCCTCGTGTTCATCCGCCTCGCCGGCGACAACGAAATCCTCGCCTGCTCCGCCTCGGGCCTCAGCTACCGCCGCATCCTCCTGCCCGTCCTCGCGCTGGGCCTCGCGCTGACGGTGCTCATGTTCTACCTTTCCAACACCATCGTCCCCAGCTTCTTCCGACTCGCCGAACGCACGGTCGACAAGGACGTGGTCACCCTCCTGGTCAACCAGCTCGACACCGGCCAGCCCTTCGTCATCCGCGAGCAGGACCTGGTCATCTACGCCGACGCCGCCGAGGCGTTCCCCCCCACCGAGCAGGGCGTCGGCAAGCTGCCCATGCGCCAGCGCGTCCTGCTCGAGGGCGTCTCCGTCGGCGAGCTCGACGACGGCAACGACATCGCCCAGGACACCACCGCCGAGCGGGCCGAGCTCGCGGTCTACGGCGACCGCGACACCGACGACGCCTGGGTCGTCCTCGCCCTCCGGGGCGTGGTCCGCTACGACCCCGCCACCGGCGGGCTCGGCCGCGTCGAGTCCCTGCTCAGCCGGCCCATCCGCGTCCCCAGCCCCCTCCGCGACAACCCCAAATTCTTCTCCGCCTCCGACCTCACCCGGCTCTCGCAACACCCCGAAACCTTCGACCAGGTCCGTGCCACCGTCCAGCGCCTCGCCTCCGCCCTCGCCACCGAATCCCTCCGCCAGCAGCTCGTCGCCACCATGGACCGCGCGACCCTCCACGGCGTGCTCTCGGGCGACCGCTACGTCCTCTCGGTCCCCGCCGTCCGCGAGGAGGGCGAGCTCTTGCGCCTCGAGTCCGCCGACGGCCGACCCGTCCGCGTCGAGCTTTACACCAGCGGCCGCACCGCCGGCGAGCCCGCCCGCACCTACCGCGCCGAGTCGGGCGTCCTCAAAGTCCGCACCAGCGCCCTCAACCCCGAGCCCACCATCGACCTTGAGCTGCACAACGTCGAGGTCATCGGCCGCCCCGGCGGCCCCAGCGGCGGCGACCGCCTCATCCCCATCCGCCAACTCACCTGGCCCACCCCCCTCGTCCGCGCCGACGCCGACGACACACCCCCCGCCGAACTGATGCGCATCGCCCGACAACCCGCATACGCCGCCTCACCCCGCGTCGCCGCCGTCGCCGACGGCCTCCGCGCCGACATTGACACCCTCCGCCGAGAGATCACCGGCCACCGCCACGAACGCGCCGCCTCCGCCGTCTCCTGCATGCTCCTGCTCCTCCTCGGCGCCGCCCTGAGCATCCAGATGCGCGGCCGAACCCCCCTGGTCGTCTACTTCTGGTCCTTCCTCCTCGCCATCGTCACCATCGTCATCGTCAACAGCGGACAAAACGTCGCCTCCGGCACCGGCTACGCCCCCGCCCTCGGCCTCACCCTCCTCTGGAGCGGCAACGCCCTGCTCCTCGTCGTCCTCTCCCTCGTCTACCGCAAACTCGCCCGCCACTAACCCACACCACCACCCCGCTTAGCCCGGCCGCTTGCGGCCGACGAATTAAACCACAGAGACGCACGAACATCATCAGTCTCGCCAACCGCAGGGGCGCATCGTTTCGAGTACGAGGACGAGAACGAAGAACGACCTAGCGAAAACGGTTTAAGTCCCTCAGCCCTCATCTCCCAAGCCCCCAACTCCCAAGCCCCCAACCCCCAACTCCCAACCCCCACCGTGACCCTCGACCGCTACATCATCCGCCAGTTCCTCGTGAACTTCGGCATCCTCCTGCTCGTGCTCATGGCCCTGTTCATCGTTGTCGACTTCATCGTCGACGTCGACGAGTTCATGCAGGCCGGCCGCGCCCACCGCGACGATTGGTACGGCAGCGCCATGTTCGCCACCGCCGCCGCCATCGTCGGTTACTACACCCCCATGGCCCTGCTCATCTACACCTTCTTCAACGGCCTCCTCGTCGTCGCCGCCATGGGCTTTACCCTCTCCAACCTCCAACGCAACCGCGAGCTCACCGCCGTCATCGCCTCGGGCGTCAGCCTCTACCGCGTCGCCGCACCCGTCCTCGTGGCCGGCGTCGTGCTCTGCGGCCTCACCCTCCCCGTCCAGGAGTTCCTCCTCCCCCCCCTCGCCGCCACCCTCACCCGCAGCAAGTCCCAGCTCAAGGAACCGGGCAAGGGCCTCGAGAGCAAACACCTCTACTACGCCAGCGCCGGCGGCCGCGACCTCCTCAGCGCCGCGTCCTTCGAGGTCGACGGCAAAACCGCCCGCCTCCGCGGCGTCCGCATCGTCCAGCGCGACCCCGACCGCAGGACCTACCAGCTCGTCGTCGCCGACCGCGCCGAGTGGGACGACACCCAAAAGCAATGGGACCTCCTCGACGTCCTCGCCGAGGCCCCGCCTTTGCCCAGCGAGGGGCGGATGCAGGGTGAACGCACCCGCACCGCCACCGCCGCCTACGCCACCGACCTGTCGCCGACGGTCCTGCTTGCGCGGCGGAACGCGAACTACGCGAACCTCCTGTCGATCCGCTCGCTCGAGGGGTTGGCGCGCAACCCCGCCGTGGAGCCGACGCGCCGGGCGAAGGTGACGCAGATCATCTGGAGCCGGTTCAGCCTGACGGTGCTGAACGTGCTGGTGCTGGTGATGGGGCTGCCGTTCTTCCTGAAGCGGCTGCCGGGCAACATGCTGGTGAGCTCGCTGCGTGCCGCGGCCGTGTGCATCGGCGCGTGGGGCGGGGGCCTGATCCTGCTGCAACTCCCGCCCGGCGACCTCCCCGTCGTGGCCGCCTGGCTCCCCGTGGTGATCTACCTCCCCGTCGCCGCCGTCCTGCTGATGTCGGTAAAGACGTAGGGGGCGAGTGTTTGAAGTCGGCGTATCGGATTCCACGAACTTACCGCACTTCCACATGAAGCGACGCGGCTCCGCCGCGCCGTCGTCTGCAACCAAAAAAGCGCGGCAAAGCCGCGTCGCTTCCTACTACGGAACTACCACCCGATAAAGCGACGCGGCTCCGCCGCGCCGTCGTCTGCAACCCGACCTCGATTTTGCTAATCACGGTCAAGACGTAGGTTCATGATCAGAGCCCCGAGCGTAAGCGACGGGTATGCCATGACGACGTCTTCCCGTCGCTTACGCTCGGGGCTCTGATGAATAGATCGAACGCCGCGTCGCTCTGCGTCAGGGCGCGGGGGGTGGCGGGTGTGGGGTGGCGCGTCTGATGAGCGCGAGGCAGGGGGCGCTGAGGGTGTAGATGACGAAGCCGCCGGCGACGGCGGGCTGGGGCCAGACGAGGGTGAGCAGGAGCAGGACGACGGCGACGGCGACGGTGCCGAACGGGGCGCGGCCGCGGACGTAGCGGTTGACCACGTGGACGTAGGGCAGTCGCGACACCATGGCCAGGGCGCAGCCGAGGGTGACCGCGAGCATGGCGTAGGCGGCGAGGTCGGCGGCGGTGCCCTCGGGGTGGCCGGCCCACTGGTGCTGGTGCAGGAGCGCGAGCCCAGCGACGGTGCCGGCGGCACCGGGGGAGGGCAGGCCCTCGAAGAAGTAGTGCTTGCGGGGTTTGGCGTCGTCGGCGAGGCCGACGTTGAACCGGGCGAGGCGGAGGCCGGCACAGGCGACGTAGATGCAGGCGATGACGAGGCCCAGCCGGTCAAAGAACGTGTCGCCGGTGTCGGTGAAGTAGGGGCCCTGGACCTGGACGACCTGGACGAGGATGAAGGCGGGGGCGACGCCGAAGGAGACCATGTCGGCCATGGAGTCGAGCTGCTCGCCGAGGTCGCTGGTGGAGCGGGTCATGCGGGCGACGCGGCCGTCGAGGGCGTCACAAACCTGGCCGACGAAGACGAAGAGGGCGGCGAAGGTGATGGGGGTCCAGCCGAAGGGCAGCGGCGTCGTGGCGGGGCGGGAGGCGAGGAAGACGGCGACGAAGCCGCAGAGCAGGTTGGCGAGGGTAAAGAGGGTCGGCAGGACGGAGATGGTCTTGGCCCCGACGCGTCGGCGGACCGACCGCGCGGAGGGGCGGTTTCCGGGGGGGCGGGGGGATTCCGGGGTGCGGAGGGTGTAGCCCATCCGGAGATGTTACCGGTTGAGAGGGCGTCGGAGCAGCCGTAACCGCAGATTGCGCAGATGACGCAGATTTGGAAGCACAAGGCCGACGCGGACCAAGCATCAGCGGTTATGATGTGATCTGATGATTACCAGTACCACCATCCAGGCCAACCTTGACCGGCGGCCGTTCGTGCCCTTCATCGTGGTGACCAACGATGGGCAGAAGGTGCGTATTGACGAGCCGAATCTGGCATCGACCTCGGTGCTCGAGTTGCTGTTGTACGCGCCGGCGGATGAGGCTCCCAATATCCCGCACCACCTTCGGATGATCATCGCCGTGTCGAACATCATGACCGTGCAGATCGAGCAGCAGGCGGCCTAATCCTGCCGAAGTCTCCGATGCCGATGCATGACACGCAGTTTGATCGCCCGTGGCGGGCGCGGCTCACGGCCCTGGCGGTGCTGGCGGTATCGCTCGCGCCGCTGGTGGTGGCGTCGGGGCTGCACGCGGACGGCCGGGGGATGGGGACGCACACGCAGTTGGGGCTAGCGCCGTGCGGGTTTGAGGTGGCGACGGATTTGCCGTGTGCGACGTGCGGGATGACCACGGCGTTTGCGAACGCGGCGCACGGGCACCTCGTCGCGGCGTTTGTGGGGCAGCCGGCGGGGGCGGTGCTGGCGCTGTCGTGTGCGATGGCGGCGCTGGTGGCGGGGTGGGCGGTGTGGCGCGGGGTGTCGCTGGCGCCGCTGGCCGCGGCGGTGTGGCGGCCGGGCGTCGTGATCGGATTGATCGCGCTGGTGCTGGGGGCCTGGGCGTACACCGCGGGACGGGTGGTGTGGTCATGAAAGAGCGTCGTCCTCGATCCGGGTGCCACACCTTGACGGCTCTGCGTCAAGGTGTGCGTGAAGTGGCACACCTTGACCCAAGGCGGTCAAGGTGTGGCACCCGATTCATGTTGCTCGTCGTGCTGATTGCGGCACCGGGCCCGCTGCTGGCCGGGTGCGAGGGGATCGGGTTCCTCGCGGGCATCTTCAAGAACGACGCGATCCGGTACAAGAAGGTCGAGGCGCGGTACGAGGGGCTGAGCGACCGGCGGGTGGCGGTGATGGTGGCCGCGGACGACTACGCGTTGTTCCGCTTCCCCCAGAGCACGCTGCGGGTGAGCCAGGCGGTGAGCCAGGAGCTGGCGGACCATCTGACGGGTGTGCGGCTGAGCGTGCCGACGCAGTTGGACGCGTTCCAGAAGCGTAACCCGTACTGGACGACGCGGCGGTACAGCACGCTGATGCAGGAGCTCGGGGTGGACCGGCTGATCGTCGTCGACCTGAACGAGTACCGGACCAACGAGCCGGGCAACGAGGCGGTGTGGCAGGGGGTCGTGGACGGGTACGTGTCGGTGTACGAGGCGGACGCGGCGGACCCGGACAACCGGGTGTTCGAGCAGCAGGTGCGGAGCGAGTGGCCCGACGCGAGCCGCTTCGGCGAGGTGAACGGGACGGACGAGGCGGTGGAGGCGGGGATGCTCAACGTGTTCGCGCGGGAGGTGTCGTGGCTGTTTTACGACCATAAGGAGCCGCAGGAATGAGCGTCTGTTCTGCCGGTTGCAGGTGGTTGACGCTGACGCTCGTGGCGGCGTTGCTGGCTTGCGGGGGCGGGTGCGAGCTGTTTGGGGCGCTGGCGAAGGTGGCGGACGGGGGGAACAAGGTCGCGGCGAAGTACCGGCTGGACAACGTCGATACGCTGGTGCTGTTCGACGACCCCGGGGCGCTGCTGGGCGACCCGGGCCTCGCGCGGCAGGCGGCGGCGACGGCGGTGCATTACCTCGAGTACAAGAAGGTGCTGCGGAAGGACGCGGCATTCGTCCAGCCCGCGGCGGTGTCGCGGCTGGAGCAGCGGCTGGGCGCGGCGTGGCCGGCGACGCCGGTCGACGCGATCGGGCGGCGGCTGGGTGCGGGGCAGGTGGTGTACGCCCGGCTGATCGACGCCGACAGCCTCGTCGCGGGGAACATGTACCGGCCGACCGCGAGGGTCGAGGTGAAGGTGCTGTCGGCCGACGGGGGCCGGCGGCTGTGGCCCAACCCCGGGGCGCTCGCGGGGGGGGCGGGCTCGTCGCCGGGGTACGTCCTCACGCTAGAGATGGATTACCAGACCGACGACCGCAACACCCTGCGGGGGCAGACCCCCGACGCGCTGGCGCGGCAACTGGCCGACGAGATCGGGCTGTCGCTGTCGCGGCTGTTCTACAACTGGGCGGAAGAGGACGCGGGGGCGAGCCTCTGACGTCGGCGTGGGGAGCGGGCACGCGCTTCGGGTGCAGGGTGATTGCATGTTTGGATTTGACGACGCGGACGAGTTGCACCTGATCGACCAGGCGACGCCGACGGTGTTGGCGTACATCGACGACCACCTGCGGGAGCGGGGGCTTGAACCGGCGCGGCACGTGTGTTGGGCGGGGGGGACGCCGATGTTGAGCGCGGCGCGTAGCGTGGGATGGGGGGAGGAAGCGCGGCGGAGCCGCGTCGCTTCGTGGGGGTTGGCGCTGGGGGCGCTGCGGCGGGAGCTGCGTGAGCGGGGGGGGGTGACACATCTGCACTGTTGGTCGATGTCGTCGCTGCGGGCGGCGCGGGTGTTGCGGGACGCGTGGCCGATCATGCTGCACCTGGTGGTGATGCCGGGGCCGGGCGAGGTGCGTTACCTGCGGAAGCGGGGGGTGCGGGTGGCGACGGCGGGTCGGGTGCTGCGTCGGCGGCTGATCGGGGCGGGGCTGGACGCGGCGTTGATCGACCCGATGCCGCTGACACCGCTGGGGGCGGCACGTGAGCGGGTGTTGGAGGGGCGGGACGCGGTACGCGGCCGGTGGGGGGTACCCGAGGATTTGCCGGTGGTGGCGGTGCTGTCGGACCCGCCGGGGGCGCAGGACGCGCTGCGGGCGGCGACGGTGGTGAACCTGGTGGCGGAGGCGGCGGGGCGGGAGGTCAGGCTGTTGGTGCACCCCGAGCAGCGGGCGCGGCCGCGGGTGCAGACCCTCCTCGACCGGTACCGTCAGCCGGAGCGGCTGCTGCAGGACGGGGCGATCGCCGCGCCCTGGCGGGTGCTCGCGGGGTGCGACGCGGCGATGCTGCTGGACGCGCCCGCGCCGCTGGCGGCCCGCTACGCCGCGGCGATCAACCTGCCGACGGTGGCGTACGACCAACCGGACCACCGCGAGGCGCTCGACGGCATCGACCCCGGCCGCGTCGGGTGGGTGCCCCCCGACGAGGCGAAGAAGCTGCCCGACCGGTTGCAGCACGGCGCGCTCGCGGTCGGCGATGCTAACCTGCTTGCAGGGGTAGCTACCCACGGAACCGGTGCCCGGACGAGCCTTGATGCACCTGCCACCGCAGAGCCATGAACGACAGCATGACGGATCAACACGCCGCGGCCAACCCGATGCAGGGCTACTTCGACTGGCAGGTCAACACGCTGATGCTGGCGTACGACCTGGGCAGCCCGGTGCGGGGCGACGACGCGGACGGGGCCGAGCGGCGCCGGCGGAGCGTCGAAAACGAGGTGCGGACCCTGACCCTCGCGATCGTGCCGGATATCTACCAGGAGGACCCCGAGCTCGCTTGGCCGCCGGAGGTGATGATGGACATCACCCGGGCGACGCTGCTACGCGCCGCGGAGGTCGCGGGCGTCGTGGGGGTGTAGGCTTACCCCCCTCCCCTTGGGAGGGGCCGGGGGAGGGCGGCGGCGGCCGGGTGGAGGCCGCTCGGAAGCGTTAACGTCACCGTCGGCGTGCCCGCCCCCAACCCCTCCCAAACGGAGGGGGGCTGGAAGCGCCGGCGGCTAAGACGCTGAACCCGCGGCTCCGGGTTACGCAGACCAGCCTTGCTTGAAGTCGCCGATGGCCTTCTTGAGCTTGTCGGGCAGGTCGTTTTTCTTGAGCGTCTGTTTTTCGTTGAGCTCGTCCCAGAGGGCCTGCTCGGGGCCGTGGAAGTGCTCGCGGAGGGCCTCGGCGAAGGGGAGGACCTGTTCGACCTTCAGGTCGTCGAGGAAGCCGTTGGCCCCGGCGAAGATGACCAGGACCTGGTCGATGACGTGCAGGGGCTGGTACTGGCCCTGCTTGAGGAGCTCGACCATGCGCTGGCCGCGGGTGAGCTGCTGCTGGGTGGCCTTGTCGAGGTCGGTGCCGAGCTGGGCGAAGGCCTCGAGTTCGCGGTAGGCGGCGAGGTCGAGGCGGAGCGAGCCGGCGATCTCTTTCATCGCCTTGATCTGGGCGTTGCCGCCGACGCGGGAGACGGAGATGCCCACGTTGATCGCGGGGCGGACGCCGGCGAAGAACAGGTCGGGCTCGAGGTAGATCTGGCCGTCGGTGATGGAGATGACGTTGGTGGGGATGTAGGCCGAGACGTCGCCTTCCTGGGTTTCGATGATGGGCAGGGCGGTGAGGGAGCCGCCGCCGTTGTCGTCGGAGAGCTTGGTGGCGCGTTCGAGGAGGCGGGAGTGGAGGTAGAACACGTCGCCGGGGTAGGCCTCGCGGCCCGGCGGGCGGCGGAGCAGCAGCGACAGTTGGCGGTAAGCGACGGCCTGCTTGCTGAGGTCGTCGTAGACGACCAGCGCGTGCTTGCCCTTCCACATGAAGTACTCGGCCATGGTCGTGCCGGCGTAGGGCGCGATGTACTGCATCGGGGCCGACTCGGACGAACTGGCGTTGATGACGGTGGTGTATTCCATCGCGCCGTTGTCTTTGAGCGCCTGGACGACGGCGGCGACGGTCGATTCTTTCTGGCCCACGGCGACGTAGAAGCAGTACACCGGCCCCTCGTCCGCGGCCGCGTCGCCGCCATGGGTGCGTTTCTGGTTGATGATGGCGTCGATGGCGACGGCGGTCTTGCCGGTCTTTCGGTCGCCGATGATGAGCTCGCGCTGGCCCCGGCCGACGGGGATCATCGAGTCGACGGCCTTGACGCCGAACTGCATCGGCTGGGTGACGGGCTGCCGCTCGGCGATGCCGGGGGCAATAATGTCGACCTTCGCCGACTCGTCCGAGGCGATGGGCCCCTTGCCGTCGATCGGCTGGCCGAGCGCGTTCACTACGCGGCCGAGCACGCCCTCGCCGACGGGTACGGAGAGGAGTTGCCCGGTGGACTTGACCGTGTCGCCCTCGCGGATGCCGAGGTAGTCGCCGAAGACCACGGCCCCGACGATGTCGGCCTCGAGGTTCATCACCTGCCCGAGGATCGTGGCCCCCCCGGCCTCCGACGCCTCGAACTCGAGCATCTCGCCGGCCATGGCCTTGGATAGGCCATAGACCCGGGCGATCCCGTCGCCGACCTCGACGACGGTGCCGACCTCGGAGACCTCGAGTTCGGAGGAGAAGTGCTCGACTTCCTGTTTGATGAGGGCGGTGATTTCGTCGGTTTGGATTTTCATGGTGGGTGGGGAAGTAACCGCAGATTTCGCAGATGACGCAGATTCGGAAACCCGCTAACATAGTTCAATCTGCGAAATCTGCGGGAACGACCGGGTAATCTGCGGTTCCTGCCTTGTTTCTTAGTTTGTAGACGCCGCCATCGCTCGGGCCTTGTCGCGTCCCGCCGACTTGAGTTGCTGTCCCATCCGGCGTAGCTTCGAGGCGACGCTGGCGTCGATGAGTTGGTCGCCGATGCGGAGCTTGAGGCCGCCGATGAGGGAGGCGTCGACGTGTTCGTTGAGGGTAACCTCGCGGCCGAGGGCGCTGCCGAGGCGTTGGATGACGCCGTGGCGGGTGTTGTCGTCCATGGGGGTGGCGACGTAGGCGTCGACGACGGTGCGGCCGCTCTTTTCGGCGACGAGGGCGTCGAAATCGCGAAGGATCTCGGGGAGCACATCGAGCCGGCCCTTGTCGTTGACGACTTGGAGGAAGCGGTAGAACAGGTCGCTGACCTTGCCCTCGAAGAGCCGCTGGATCATGCCTTTGCGTTCAGCGCGGTCGATAATCGGGTTGTCGATGAGGCGGGAGAGGTCGTCGCTGTTCACAATCAGGTCGGCGAGCTGCGCGACCTCGTCGGCGATGGCTTCACGCTGGTCTTGGGCCTCGGCGAGCTCGTAGAGCGACCGGGCGTAGACGCGGCTGACGGCATCGGAGGCGGCGGTGGGCATTCAAAAGTGCGGAGTGCGGAGTGCGGAGTGCGGAGTGCGGAGTGCGAACCGGCGTGCCCGCTTTAGCGGGCATGGGGGCTCAGTTGTTGGCGGACTTGGCCTTGAACTGTTCGAGGGACTGGTCGATGAGTTGCTGCTGGTCGGCGGGGGTGATCTCGCGGTGGAGGATCTTGCCGGCGATGGCGGTGGACATTTCGGCGGCCTGGGCGTAGATCTCGGACAGCGCCTGCTCCTTGGCCGAGGCGATGTCGCGGGTGGCGCTCTGCTTGAGCGACGCCAACTCAGCCTCGGCTTTTTGTCGCTCGGCGGCGCCGGCCTTCTGGGCGGCGGTGCGGCTCTCGGCGACGATGGCCTGGGCCTCCTTCCGCGCCTCGGCGAGCCGCGCCTCGTGGTCGGCGATCATGCGGTCGGCGTCGGCCCGCTGCTTTTCGGCCGCGGCCAGGTCGCTCCGCAGCTTGTGCTCGCGGGCCTTGAGCCCGTCGCGGATCACCGGCCAGACGAACTTGCCCAGCAGGCCCAGCAGCAGCAGGAAGATCGCCAGGTTCCAAAGCGCCTCCTGCACGTTGAGGCTGAGGACGCTGGGGTCGTCGTGGCTGTCGTAGCCCTCGCCGTGTTCCTCCCCGTAGTGCTCCACCGGCCCGCCGTCGGGGCGGTTGGCGCTGGGGTACCCCTCGCTGGTCTGGACGACGTGCTCATCGGCCGCGTGTACCGCCGGGGCGGCGGCGAGCGTGGCGAGGAACGGAACGGCCAGCAGCGGAGCGGCGAGGATGCGGAGCGTCGGGCGGCGCATGGGGTGCCTCAAAAAGCGGGGCGGAGGAGCGGGGGGCGGGGGGGAAACGCCGGGCGGGGCTGCGGTTAGACGATCAGGGCGAAGACCAGGGCGATGACCGTCGCACCCTCGATGAGCGCGGCGGCGAGGATCATGTTGGTCTGGATGTCGCCCTTGGCCTCGGGCTGACGGGCGATGGCCTCGACGGCGGACCCGCCGATGCGGCCGATGCCAAGGCCGGCCCCGAGGATGATCAGGCCCAGGCCCAGCCCCTTGCCCCAGTTGGGGTTGGCGGCGGCGGCGATGTCCACCGCCTCCTCGGCGTTCTGGGCCAGCGCCCCGTCGGCGAAGAGCAGGGTGAACACGGCAAAGGCGGCGAGGGCGGCAAAGGTCAGAAGCTTACGCATCGTCAACGGTCTCCGGGTCAAAGGGGTACGGGGTTCAGGGTTCGGGTTCGGGGCGGGGAGCATACGGGCAACTCCCCGCGGCATCAATCCGCTCGATCGGTTCGGGTGAAAAAATCAGTGCGCGGCGGGCTGGGTGTAGACCTCGACCACCGACGGGTGGGGCTCGCCGTCGTCGTGCTCGGCGTGGCCGTCGTGGGTCGGGTGGTGCTCGGTCACGGCGGTCATGGCGATGAACAGGACGGTCAGGAAGGTGAAGATGAACGCCTGGAGGAACGCGACGAAGATCTCGAGGCAGAACATCAGGACGCTGAGGATGGTCATGGCGATGCCCACGCCGAAGCCGGCGGTGCCGCCGAGCGCGTTGGTGGCCTGGAAGATCAGCCCCACGAGCACGGCGAGGACGAGGTGCCCGGCGAGCATCGTGCCGAAGAGCCGGAAGGCGAGGACGACGCACTTGATGACGAGGCCGACCCATTCGAGGACGAAGAGCATGGCCCCGATGGGCGCGAGTTTTTTGTCGTCCCAGCCGATGGGGTTGAAGTGGCCGACGAAGTGCTTGAAGCCGGTTTCCTTGATGCCGATGTAGAGCACGGCGATGAAGGAGCACAGGGCGAGGGGGGCGTTGAGCGAGAGGTTGCTGGTGGCGGTGCCGCCGAGGTGCTGGTAGTAGCTGACGTGGTCGGAGCCGAGGAGCGAGGCGATGAGGGAGAAGAAGTAGCCGAAGGGGATGAGGCCCAGGAGGTTGCAGGTGAGGACGAAGAAGAAGATGGTCCAGATAAAGCCGATGTACTTGTCGGTGAGGTGCTTGAGCTGGGGCTTGGCGACGAAGTCGTAGATGAACTCGCAGAGGGATTCGAGGAGCTGGCCGAGGATGCCCTTGGAGACGTAGTCGTCGGCGGTGGCGTTGTGGGTGGGGTCGAGTTTGGTGCTGTACCACCAGAAGCCCAGGCCGACGAGGCACGCGGAGATCAGGCCCATGAGGAAGTGGTTGCTGAACCACCCCAGGTCGTGGGGGATGACGTGGGAGAGGGGGTCGGAGCCTTCGGCGAGGAGAAGGATCATGGTGCGGTGGGGGGCTCGGCTGCCGGGGGGGCGGTTTCCGGGGGGGCGGGGGATGCGGAGGCGAGACGATACACCATAGCGACCTCGGCCGCCATGAGGCAGAGGTAGCCGAAGAGGGCGGCGAAGAGGACGGGGCGTTGGGGGAGGCGCAGGCCCAGGACGGCGAAGCCGACCGCGGCGGCGGTGACGGCGAGGCGGACGACCATGGCGAGGGTGGGGGTGGCGACGGCGACGCGTCCGGGGCGGCTGGTGAGGGCGATGACGAGGGCGGCGGCGACGCCGCCAAGGATGGCGGCGGCCATGCCGACGGCGGCGTGGGCGGCGGCGCCGGGCCCGCCGGCGAGGTATCCGAGGGGGACGGTGACGGCGAGGCCGAGGAGGGAGGCGAGGGTGAGCCAGAGGGCGGGGGTTGGAGCGGGGGCGATGTGCACTATGTTGATTCTCCTCCGCGGGTGCCACACCTCGCCGCTCGGGGCGATGTCTGCGCGACGTCGAGGACCGTCCCCCGCGAGAAGTCTGCACGCATCGCCGCAAAGCCGGCGAGGTGTGGCACCCGGTCCGTGTGGACCGCCGAGCTCCGCGAGTGGATCACCGCGCCCGCCCCCCGTCGTCCGCCGCCGACCCCCGCACCACGTTCCACATCAGCACGCCGGCGAGGCCCATGCCGACGAAGGCCCCGACGATGACGCTGACGGGCGACCAGCCGAAGTGCGAATCGAGCCAAAGCCCCAGCAGGGCGGGGATCAGCACCGCCCCGGCGATCTCGCTGCCGAGGGCGGCGTAGTGCATGGGTGATTTTTGACTTTTGAGTGAGGATTTTTGATTGGAATCCATGGAGGTGAACCCTCTTCTGAGGCGTGATTGCTACCTCGCCTGCAATCAGAAATCCTCAGGCAAAGATCAAAAATGCTTCATCACTCGAGCGCCGCCGCCCCGCCGATGATCTCGCTGAGTTCGGTGGTGATGGCGGTCTGGCGGGCGCGGTTGAACTGGCGGTTGAGGCTCTTTTTCTGCTTGCCCGCCGCGTCGGTGGCGCTCTTCATCGCGACCATCCGCGCGAGCTGCTCGCTCACCACGGCGTCCATGAACGACTGGTACAGCGACGTCTTGACCGTCACCGGCAACAGCTCGGCCAGCAGCGTCTCGGCGTCGGGGGAGAACTCGTAGACGGAGGAAGGGGCTGAGGGGTCGAGTGGCTGACGGGCTGAGGGTTCGGAGCCCGCTGCCGCCTTCTCCTCACTCAGCCCCTTTGCCCCTTGACCCCTTTGCCCCTCCGCCCTCGGCGGCTCCAGCGGCAGCAGCGTCTCCACCACCGGCGCCTGCCGGCTCCGCGTGATGAACTTCATATAGACCACCTTCACCGCGTCATACTTGCCCGCGGTGAAGTCGGCGATGTACCGCTCCGCCAGCTCGGCCACGTCGGCGTACTTCGGCTGGTCGCCGAAGTGGGTGTACGACTCCTCCAGGTCAATGCGGTTGAACTTCGCGTAGCCGATGCCCTTTTTCCCGACGATCTCGACGTCGGTGCCGGCCGTGCCACCGCCGTCGTCGCCGCGGATGTACGTCGTGGCGGTGCGCATGACGTTGCCGTTGTACGCCCCGCAAAGCCCGCGTTCGGAGGTGAGGACGAGCACGAGTTCGCGGCCTGCCGCCCGCTCGGGCGCGGCGATGAGCGGGTGGCTGATGTCGCCGGCGCTGCCCAGGGCCGCGGCGAGCTCGCCGACCATTTCGCGGATCTTCTCGGTGTACGCCTGCGACCGCGTGGCCGACTTCTGCATCTTCTGGAAGCGGCTCGAGGCGATGAGCTGCATCGTCTTAGTGATGCGCTGGATGTTGCCCACCGCCTTGATGCGGCCCTTGATTTCACGGATGTTCGCTGGCATGGGGGGATCATACCGCGTCGGTGGGGATTGGGGATTGGGGGCTTAGGAGTTGGGGCCCGGCCGCTTTGACCTGAGGAAAGTAGACGGCGCTCTGTAAGCATTGCACTCCTCCATTCACCACCCAAGCCCCCAACACCCAAGCCCCCAACACCCAAAGGGGACGCCGCGGAACGTCCGCGGCGCCCCCGGCCGGTGTGCGGGGTGGTGGTGGGGCGACCCGCCGGGATTAGTCGCAGCGGCGGTTGTAGCGGCCGTAGTCGCCGCGGCCGCGGTAGCGGTCGTTGTTGAACACGAGGCCCGGGCGGTCCCACCCCCGCCGGTCGAAGCCGCTGCGGTAGCGGGGCTGGTCGTAGCGATACTTCACGACGACGGGGCGGACGTAGACCCGCTCGCAGCCGTAGCCGCGGTCGTAGGTCCGGGTGTAGCCGCGGCTGTAGCGGCCGTCGTGCCCGTAGCGTGAGCCGTACCCCCGGTCGTACCCCCGGCCGTAGGGGTAGCCGCGGTCGTAGCGGTCATAGCCGCGGTGGGAGCGGTAGCCGTCGTCATACGAGCGGCTGTTGCCGAAGGTGATCGACCACCGTACATCACCCCCCGAACCGCCGGCGGAGGCGGGCTGGGTGAACAGCATTGGGGCGACGAGAGCGGCGACTGCGAGCGGGACGAGGCGAAGCGGGAGAAGTCGTGACACGGGGCACATCCTTTCGTGGCGCGGCCGGGGCTGACGCCCAGCCGGGCGGGGTGGGGGGGGGTGGGGGAAGGTCGGGCGGGGCCGGTGGACCCCGCTACCCCACGGGCCGAACGCGACGGATTTTAGGTCGCGTCGGCGGCGTCGAAGCCTAAGAAACGAACGTAAGTTCCGTTTCAGCGTCGGCTTACAAATGGTCGAAGGCGGTGCGTAAGCGGGGCGCGTCCCGGAGCCGAAGGGGGGTCGGCGGGGCGGGGGTGTCGAGAGGCGGGTAGACGCTTTTGCCTCTTCAGAGCCCGGAGCGTGAGCGACGGGGCCGCGCTATCTGCAAGATCCACCGGTCGCTTACGCTCCCGGATCTGATCCATGGCAACACCCACCGGTCGCTTACGCTCCCGGCGTTGATCCACGATCCGTCGCGTTCGCGCTGTAGGGGGGATCGCACGGGCGGAAAAAAGTTGACCGGGTGGGGTAAACCGCGCAGGGGCCGCGGGTTGGTGACGTATCACCGGGTGAGATCGGGTCTGATGAAGCGGCCGGTGCCGAATAAATCGGCGGGTTCGCGCGTTAGTACCGGGGGCCGGACCGTGTTCGGCCGCGTCCCCTGCATGACCCCGGAGCCCGATGATGCCCTTGCGAAGACTGATGGTGGCGGTTTGGATGCTGGCGGCGACGGCGCTGCCGCTGGGGCTGAGTGCCCCGGCGTCGGCCGAGTCGGGGGCCCATCGCCTCCCGCCGCCGCCGCCCGAGACGCTGCCGATCGACGTGGACGAGGCGGGCTGAGTCCGTTTCGTCACCGGTCGATCGCGCCGCGCCCTAGCCGGGGCCCAACGGGCCCCGATGCACGACGGGGCGCGGAACGCCCCGGCTATTCAGTGGAACCTTGGACGAGCTAAAGAATCCCCCCATGCCTGCCGTGCCCGCCCCATCCCGACCCGCCCGCGTCCGGTACCGCACCCGGTTCGTGGACGGGGCGATGCTCGAGTCGACCCCGGCTCCGGCTGCGAACGACGCGGGTCGAGCCGCGACGCCGCCGGGGCTGCGGGTGGTCGGCCGGGTGGACGATGCCGCGTCCGCGGTCCGCGCCAACGTGCGGGACGCCGCCCGGGCCGTGCTCACCTGGCTCGCCGCCACCGTCGGCCACCGCGGGGCGGACGGCCTCGACGCGGTCCTCGACCGCTGCCTCCGGCCGGGCCCCGACGTCGAACGCATCAACTACAGCGCCCTCGCGGCCGAGGTCTCTCGCGTCACCGGCGCCAAGCTTTCCGCCAAGCGGGTGCAGACCGCCGTGACCCACCTCCGCAAGGCCCAGCGGCGCCAGCGGCGCGAGGCGGCGGCGGACGCGGCGCAACCGGCACCCGGCGACCCGGTGGCGGGGCTCGACCGACGCCTGCGGCAAGATTTCGACGAGCTCGCGGCGGGGGATGCGGCCGCGGGCGAGCGGCTGCGGCGGGAGGTGGGCCTGGAGGTGCTGACCGCGGTGCGGGCGGCGGCTGGGCGGCTGATCGACCGCGACTTTGGCGAGGGCATCCCCGCGGCGCTGGACCTGCGGGCGGCCGAGGGGCGCTTCCTGCGGTTTCTGCGGGGTTCATTGGCGGGTGGCGGCGGGGGGAAGGTTCCAGGGGCGGAAGCGGGGGAGGTTCCGGGGGCGGCGGGGGGGCTGGGTCTCATCCTGCGGCAGCTCATGGTCACGCTCGCGGAGCACCGCGAGATCGGCCGGGCCGAGGCGGATATGAAGCTGGTCCTGCACGGGGCGCGGGTGGTCACGGCCCTGTGCGGGGAGGCGTCGCTGCCCGGCGTGATGGCGCACCTGAACGTGATGGTGGCGGGGCGGGACCTGGCCGACACGGACCTGTACGTCGCCGAGATGCTGCGGCTGGCGGGCCTGGCCGAGGCGTTGCACGACGACGCGGCGACGGCGACGCTGATGCACCACGTCCGCCGCCTGCCCGAGGGCCGGCGGCTGCCGTCGCCGCTCCGCGTGGCCAGCTACGCCCGGTCCAACGCCGCGACGCGGCTGTACGACCGCATCCACCGCGGCGAGCTCGACCCCCACGCCCCCGCCCTCGCCGCCCCCCCGTCCACCCGGGACGCCGGCCCGCTAACGTATCTCCAGCTCGCCCACCAAACCCACGACGCGATGCTGGCCCGCGACGGCGGGTTCACCCTGACCCTCACCACCGAGCTGCTCCGCCACGTCGTCACCGCCCGCGTCACCGGCGACGCCGCCCCGCTCGAGGCCTACCTCGCCCGCCTCGGCGAGGCCAAAGCGCTCGACCGCCTCGAGGCGTTGATCCGTTACGAGAACAACGACGCCCTCGTCGCCGAAGCCCGGGCCCACGTCGTCCGGGTGTGGCCGGGGCTGCAAAACCAGCTCATCTGCGTGGGGTGATCCTGCGCACGGCCGAGTCTTTCGCGAAGGCCGCGGGGGGGGGGGGCGCAACGCAATGCAGAGCCCCGAGCGTAAGCGACGGGTCACCCATGTTTCGACCACCCCACGAGGTTCCAACGGGATTCGTGTCAGCCGGGGGTGGCCGGGGCAGAGGCCCGGCGATGCTCCGGCGGAGCGACAAAATTCGTCGGCCCTGTCGGGCCTTCCAACCGGCAGCCTGAGCAACCCCCGTCAGGTGGCGACAGCTTTTCCGTGTCGTTCTGGAACTGAGCTCTGCGATCTCGGCGACCCCCGCGAGACGCCGCCTTCTTCCGGACGCCGCCGGAGGCACCGGCCGACCGCTCGGCCGCTGCGGTATGCTCCCCTCGACCACGCCCCCGCCCCTCGGAGTTCAATATGCCCTTCCTCAACCGTCTCGCTGTAACGCCGCTCGTCCTTGCGTCGCTGGTTGCTCTGCCCGCCGCCGCGCAGGATGTCGGCCTCACCGTCAAACCCGTCGGCGTCGCCGTCGTGAGCGAGGCGTTCCCCGCCGACCGCTTCCAGTTCGGCGTGCTCAACGGCCTCACCGGCACCCGCGTCGCCCTCATGCTCACCGCCGGCGAGCACCCCATCGTCGGCGTCGAGCCCATCGACAGCGACGTTGAGGCCTTCGTCGACTCCACCGGCCGCGACCTCATGCAGGAACCTGAAACCGCCGCCGACGGCTTCGGCGCAATGGCCGGGATCCAGGGCCTGCCGGGCTTGTCCGACGACCACCGCCTCGCCCTCGTCGAGGTGGCCGCCCCCCGCTCCCCCGCCGCCGGGGCCGAGTCCGTCACCCTCACCGGCGAGCTTGCCGTCCAGACCGCCGCCGGCTCTGAATCCGTCGAGACCGGCATGATCGACCTCAAGCCCGGGCCCGTCAAAGCCGGCGACCACGCCTTCACCCTCGAATCCATCGAGCCGCAGCAGATGTTCGACGAGGCCACGGTCGAGGTCGCTTTCCAGCTCACCGGCAACCTCGCCAAGAACTTCGCCTCCCTCCGCCTCCTCGATGAGGCGGGCGACGCTATCGAAACCGGCGGCCAAAGCACGATGCAGTGGGGCGACACCCTGAACGTCTCCTACACGCTCCGCCGCGACTCGCTCGACCGCGCCAACCTGGAACTCACCGTCTGGCAGGACCTCCGCACCGTCCGCGTCCCGCTCGACGTGACTGTCCGCGCCGGCGGATTCTGACCGATCCCGCGGGCGGGGTCGGAGTGGCTAGAGTGTTCATATGGAAGCAGCCGAACTCCGTGACCTGTTAAAGATCGCCCCGTTCACGCCGATCCTGCTGGACCTGGGGCGCGGCCGCACGGCCACCATCGAGGACCCGGCGTTGACGCTGTTGTCCGAAGACCAGGTCGTGTTCGCTGACCGGGTGCACCAAGGCATCGTGGAGAACCTGCAGGTCGTGAACCTGGCGCAGACGAAGATCGCCCACGCGACGCAGGAGAAGTAGGCCCCGGGGAAACGCGGGGGCGGCGGGGCGGTGGCGTATCATGAGGGCCATGCGCGGCGACACGCACTACGACATCATCGTCATCGGCGGCGGGCACGCCGGCGCGGAGGCGGCTTGGGCGGCGTGCAACTTGCTTGCCGCGCCCGAAGCCGCGGAGGTCGATCCGTCGGCTGCGTCCGCGGTGCACTCAGCCGGCGGATCGACATCCACGGCTTCCGGGGGCCGCGGCCGTGTCGCCCTCATCACGATGGACCCGGGCAAGATCGGGGCGATGTCGTGCAACCCCGCGATCGGCGGGCTGGCCAAGGGGCAGATGGTCCGCGAGATCGACGCGCTCGGCGGGCTCATGGGCCTCGCCGCCGACGCGACGGGGATCCAGTTCCGCGTGCTGAACCAGAGTAAGGGCCCGGCGGTGCGGGGCCCCCGCTCGCAGAACGACAAGTACGCCTACTCCGCCGAGGTCCAGCGCCTGCTCCACACCCGTTCGAACCTCGACATCCTCGCCGGGACGGTGGAGGATTTCCTGGTGGAGGGCGGGCGGTGCGTGGGGGTGGTGTGGGAAGGGGTTGAGGGGCAAAGGGGCAAAGGGGCAAAGTGGGAGCACGGCGGCGACTGCTGCGGCGACTTCGGGCCGTGCGCCAACGACACGTTGCGTGACACGGGCGACGCCGCCACCTCTTGGCCCCTCGGCCCCGCGACCCCTCGGCCCCTGACGGCGAAGGCCGTCATCCTCACCACCGGCACCTTCATGCGGGCCCTCATGCACTCGGGCCCGCAGAAAACCCGCGGCGGACGCGTCGGCGAAGGCTCGGCCGACGGCATCAGCGGCGCGCTGCAACGCCTGGGCTTCGACCTCGGCCGGCTCAAGACCGGCACCCCGCCCCGCCTCGCCGCCGAGTCGCTCGACCTCGACGGCCTCGAGACCCAGCCCGGCGATGACGAACCGACGCCCTTCAGCGCCATGACCGGCACCGCCGCCGCCGTGACCACGCAAGCGGGGGGCGCGTATCAGGCGGTGGCGGCGCGGTTCCCGGTCCTTGAACAACGTCACTGCTGGATCACCCACACCAGCCCCGCGATCCACGATCTCATCCGTGACAACCTCCACCGCGCGCCGATGTACAACGGCCAGATCGACACCGCCGGGCCCCGCTACTGCCCGTCGATCGAGGACAAGGTCGTCCGCTTCGCCGACCGCACCTCCCACCACGTCTTCCTCGAGCCCGAGTCGCTCAGCACCAACGAGATTTACTGCAACGGCATCAGCACCTCGCTCCCGCCGGACGTGCAGCTTGACATCGTGCACCGGCTGCCCGGCTGCGGGCGGGCGGTGATGCTCAAGCCCGGGTACGCCGTGGAGTACGACATGGTTTGGCCGCACCAGATCGACGCGACGTGCATGACCAAGCGGCTGCCGGGGCTGTTCCTCGCCGGGCAGATCAACGGCACCTCCGGCTACGAGGAGGCCGCCGGCCAGGGCCTCGTCGCCGGCCTCAACGCCGTCCGCTACACCCGCGGCCAGGAAGCGACGCGGCTCAGCCGCGCCGAGTCCTACCTCGGCGTCATGCTCGACGACCTGGTGACCAAGACCCCGCGCGAGCCGTACCGCATGTTCACCAGCCGCGCCGAGCACCGCCTGCGCCTCCGCGCCGACAACGCCGACGCCCGCCTCACCCCCCCCGGCCGCGAGTTGGGCCTCGTCGACGACGCCCGCTGGGCCGTCCACCAGGCCACCGTCGACCGCCGCCGCGCGCTCGATGAAGCTCACCGGCTCCGCCGCGCCGACCCTCCCGATCCCGCGACGCCCGCCGACGCCGACCCGATCACCCGCCGCGCCGCCGCCTGGCTCGACGCCGACCGCCTCTACGCCGGCTACATCGACCGCAGCGAGCGCGAGATCACCCGCCTCGCCGAGCGCGACGCCGTCGCCCTGCCGCCCGACCTCGACTTCGCCGCCGTCACCGGCCTCCGCGCCGAGGCCGCCACCACCCTCAACCGGTTCCGCCCCAGGACCCTCGGCCAGGCCGCCCGACTCGCCGGCGTCAACCCCGCCGACGTGATGCTGGTGAGCGTGGCCCTCTCCCGCTGACCCATCCCCCCGCCCAAAAACCGATACCCCACCGCGCAGGCGTCCGCCGTTCTCGTTCTTCGTACTCGTCTTCGTACTCGAGCGTCATGCTCGCCAAAACCTCTCGGCCCCCGCCGCCCGGCCTCGCTCCACTTTTGAGTACGAGAACGAGAACGAAGAACGACCGCATCGCCGCTCGCTGAAATCCCTTGCATCCCCTCCTACACTCCGCACCCTGCCCCCTTAGCCCCTTGACCCCTTAGCCCCTGCTCATCCATGAAAGCCGCCCTCCTCTACGGCACCTGCACCGGCAAGACCGAAGCCGCCGCCGAGCTCATCCGCGACGAGTTCGGCGAAGATTTCTTCGACACCTACGACGACATCGCCCAGGTCGGCGTCGAGGGACTCGCCGGCTACGACTTCATCATCTGCGGCGTGCCCACCTGGGACGTCGGCGAGATCCAGTACGACTGGCAGGACGTATATGACGCCCTCGACACCGTCGACCTCGCCGGCACCAAGATCGCCATGTTCGGCATGGGCGACCAGGGCGGCTACCCCGACACCTATCAAGACGCCATCGGTATGGTCTACCTCAAGATGCTCGAGCAGGGGGCCGAGGGCAAGATCGGCTTCACCGACCCCGATACCCACGACTTCGAAGAATCCAAAGGCATGATCGACGGCAAGTTCTGCGGCCTCGCCCTCGACGACGACTGCCAACCCGAACTCACCGAGCAACGCTGCAAAGAGTGGGTCGCGCAGCTCAAGAGCGAATTGGGCGTATGACCCGAAGCGGGAATGACGAAACCCGAATGAAGAATGACGAACAAGAAACGCCTCCTCCTTGCTTCGTCAATCTTCATTCGGATTTCGTCATTGCCCCCTCAACTCCCTCAAATAACTCCCCCAGCGGCAGCTCCACCCCGACGCTCCGCACCACCGCCACCGCGTCCAGCCCCTCCCACGCCCGCATCGACCAGCTCCCGTCGTCCTGACGCAAGAAGCCCTGCACCGTCGGCGACACCCGACCGATCAGCACGTACTCCTCCAAGCTCTCGATCTTGCGGTATTGATCGAACTTGTCGCCCCGATCGTACCCCTCGGTCAACTCGCTGGCCACCTCGAAGATGACCCGCGGGTTGATCAGCGTCGTTTCATTCGGGTCGTCGGGGTGAAACCGCGGCTCCTCGCAGAGGATGCTCGCGTCGGGGTAAACGAAGCGGCGCGACTCGGACGTGGCGACCCGCATATTGCTGTCGAGGTGCTGACACCCGCTGCCCCGCAGGCGATTGAACAGCATCCCTCCGAGGTTGGAACAGACACGGGCGTGGCTGTACGTCCCCCCGCTCATCGCGAGGACCTCGCCGTCGTGGTACTCGTGCTTCTGCTCCGAGGTCTCCTCGAGCGTGAGGTACTCGGCGATGGTCCTGAAACCCGTTGCAGGATTCGTGCTCATCTTGCCATGGTAATCGCCGCTATAGCCTTCCACCATCTCATGAAGCGACGCGGCTTTGCCGCGCGGTCGGCGTGGTCACCGGTGGCGCGGCAAAGCCGCGTCGCTTCGTATCGATGACTGGTCCAGCGTGATTCAGTTGCCCAGCCAACCCTTTTTGCGGAAGTAGATGAGCAGGCCGACGGTGATGAGGCCGCAGGCGACCCAGAACGCGGGGTAGCCCCAGTCCTTGTGCAGCTCGGGGATGTGGTCGAAGTTCATGCCGTAGATCCCCGCGAGGAAGGTGATGGGGATGAACAGCGAGCCGAGGATGGTGAGGAACTTCATCACCTCGTTCATGCGGTTGCTGACGGCCGACATGTGCAGGTCGGTGAGGCTGTTGGTCATCTCGCGGAACGTCTCGATGATCTCGACGAGCTGGACGCAGTGTTCCTGCACGTCGCGGAGGAAAAGCTTGACCTCCGGGGTAATTTCGGCCGTCGCTTCGTCAAGCAGCGTGGCGAGGAGCTCGCGGGTCGGCCAGAGCACGCGGCGGAGGATGGTCAGCTCGCGCTTGACCTGATAGACCTCGCGGATCAGGGCCGGGTCGGGGTCGTCGATGATGCGGGGCTCGAGGTCTTCGAGCACGTCGCCGAAGCGTTCGAGGATGGGGAAGCAGTGGTCGACGGTGGCGTCGAGCAGGGCGTACATCAGGTAGTCCGCGCCGCGGGTGCGGATGCGCGAGCCGTGCTTTTCGAGCCGTTCGCGGATGGGCTGCCAGAGGTCGCCGGGGCGTTCCTGGAACGTGAGGAGCAGGCCGGGCTTGAGGAAGAAGGAGACCTGTTCGCCGTGGAGGTCGTCGCCATCGAGCTGCATCATGCGGGCGACGACGAAGAGGTGGTCGTCGTAGGGCTCGGCCTTGGGGCGCTGCGGGGCGTTGAGGGTGTCCTCGGCGGCGAGGGTGTGGAAGCCGTAGGCGTCGAGGAAGCGTTTGACGACGTGGGGGTGGAGCCCGTCGACGTTGATCCAGCGGACGGCCGCGCCTTCCGGGGGCGAGGTGTCGAGGAGGGTGTCGAGGTCGTGGGGCCTGTCGTGGGTGAGCAGGTCCGGGCCGAAGTCGATGACCGTGTAGTGGATGGTGCCGGGCGGCGGGGGGGTGTCGACGTCGAAGGCCTCGATGCCCGAGACGGTGCCCGGCCGGTCGGGGGTTCGCGAGCCGACCGGGGCCGCGTGGCGGCTGGAGCGGAGCCCGGCGAGTCGGAGGCCCGAGGTGAAGGCGTGGGACACGCGCCCCGCGGCGGAGTTGACGGTGGAATCGACGGCGTGCCCAATGAGCCGCCCGACGCGGACGGCGGTTTTACGCTTCTTCATGGGGGTAGGTTAGTGGAACAGCCGGAACAGCCGGAACCGCAGATTTCGCAGATTTCGCAGGTTGAACAAAGACATCCAAAGTTGTTGTGCAACTCAGGAGTCAAGCAAGAACTGGATGAAAGATCAATTTTGCCGCTCCGCTAAGCATTGAAGCCTCCGCCTTAGTTACTCTTCCTGGTTGCCTCCTTAAATCTAATCTGCGCGATCTCCGCAATCTGCGGTTACGGCTGTTCCGCGTCCCCCTTCACCATACGGACCTCCAGCGGGCGGACGGTGTCGAGGTGCAGGTCGCGCTGGGGGAACGCGATGCTGATGTCCGCTTCTTTGAAGAGGTGTTCGATGCGGTAGCGGAGGTCGCTCTGGATGCGGTTGAGGTCCATAGGGCTTTGGACGGCGGTCCAGAAGAGCAGCTCGAAGGCGAGGGCGTTGTCGCCGAAGTCGGTGAAGAGGACGGCGGGCTCGGGCTTCTTATGGATGCGGGCGTGCTCGGTGGCGGCCTTGAGGATGAGGTCACGGGCGGTGGCGGTGGGCGAGCCGTAGGCGATGCCGACGGCGACCTTGCCGCGGACGTCTGCGTCCTTGAGGGTCCAGTTGACGACGGGGTTTTCGAGGAGCGAGGCGTTGGGCATGAGCACGTCGATGCCGTCGAAGCGTCGGATGCGGGTGCAGCGGTTGCCGATCTCCTCGACGCGTCCGACCGAGCCCTCGACCTCGACGATGTCGCCGAGGCGGATCGGGCGTTCAGTCATCAGGATGATGCCGGAGATGAGGTTGTTGACGAGGTTTTGAGCGCCGAAGCCAAGGCCGATGGCGAAGGCCCCGCCGAGGACGGTGAAGATGGTGATGGGGATGCCGGCGATGGGCAGCGCGACGAGTAGTGCGACGGTGAAGAGGGCGTAGAACGTGAGCTTCTGGATGAGCGCGATGACGTTGAGGTTGATGCGCTTGTGGCGGGTGAGGCGGTAGTGGACGAGTTGGCTGAGGCGGCGGGCAAGCCAGAACCCGAGCGCGGCCACGAGCAGGGCGACGACGACCTGGTTGAGGTGGATCTCGGTGTCGCCGGCGTTGAAGAGGCGGACGGTCCAGACGTCGCGCGCGAGGCTTGGCCAATCGTAGGCCTGCAGGTCCTGACGGAGTTCCTGGCGGATAGGCCCTTCGGGTGCGTCGGCGGGCGGCGCGGGCTGAGCCGCGGCCGCGGCGGCGAGCAGCAGGAGCGCCGGGGCGAAGTGGCGGGGGCGGAGGCGTCGGCGCAGGCGGAGGGGGCCGGGGAGCGGCGGGCGGGTCACGCGGGGAGTCTACCGCGTCGCGTCGCCTTGGATCGGGCGCGCCGGGGCGGGCCCGGGCCGCGGTGGAGGCGTTACATTGCCCCGGATGCCGACCCCCCCCGACCTGCAGCCCCTCGCCGACGGCAGCGCCGACGCCGCCCCCGCTTTGCAACGCGCCCTCGACGCCGGGGGGACCGTCCGCGTCCCGCCCGGGCACTACCGCGTCGGCCGCACGCTCCGCATCGGCTCGGACACGCGCCTGCTCCTGCACCCCCAGGCGACGCTCCGCCTCGCCGACGGCGTCGGCCGGACCGCCGACGACTTCCTCCTCACCAACGCCGACCACGACGCCGGGAACGAGCACATCGAAATCCGCGGCGGCACCTTCGACGGCAACAACCGCGGCAACCCCCGCACCCTCGACGCCCTGATCGACCCCGGCTCGTACACCGGCGTGATGCTCAACTTCCGCAACGTCCGGCACCTCGTCTTCGCCGACGCCCTGCTCCGCGACCCCGAGACGTACCACTTCCGCGCCACCCAACTCTCAAGCTTCCTCGTCGAGCACGTCCGCTTCCACAGCACCAACCCGCGGCCCAACAACGACGGCATCCACCTCGGCGGGAACTGCAGCGACGGCATCATCCGGCACCTCCGCGGCCTCGGCCCGGCCGCGCCCAGCGACGACCTCGTCGCCCTCAACGCCGACGACGCGCTCGACCGCATCGAGTGCCAGGGCAAGACCCGCGGCCCGATCCGCAACCTGAACATCCACCACCTCGAAGCCGACCAGTGCCACAGCTTCGTCCGCATCTTAAGCACCGACAGCCTGATCGAGCACATCGACATCAGCCACCTGCGTGGCGGGTGCACCGAGTCGGTGATCAACATGGACGGCGCCCGCAACTGCCGCGTCCAGGTTTTTGATGCCGCCGACCCGCGGTACGCCCGGGGCGTGGGCGACTGCCGCGACATCCGCATCAGCGACGTCCGCGCCTTTAAGGCCACCCCAAGAGGCCGCTCGCCCCTGATCCGCGTCCAGCAGCGTGTCACCCGCTTCACCGTCGCCGGCTTCGAGCGCGACACGTCGCGCGACGGTGCTTCTGACGCCCCCACCCTCGACGCCCGCTTGCTCGACGGCTACCGGCTGCACCTCGAGGGGCTGACCGACGGCCAGGCCGAAGCACTGCGTGCCGGCACGACGGCCGCGGTGGCCGACCCGCCCGACGGCGCGCCTGTGCCACGTTCCCTTCGCGCCCTCACCGCCACCCTCCGCTACGACGACACCGCCACCCTCCCCGCCGGCGGGTTCGACCGCTTCACGGTCGATGCCAACCCCGACGGCCCCTGATGCCGCTTTCGAGCGGCTAGAGCGATCAACGTAAACTTTTGCCAGTAGCCGCGTTGCTACGCCACGCGATCCGCGACGCGCAGCGTCGCGGCTGTGGCCAAGAATGACAGCACCCGCACTAGCACGTGCAATCGGGTAGGGGACCCTGTTTGCCGTCCTGCACAACGGAAGCGGGAGGGGGGCGATGTTGCACGCGCACCGCGGGTGATTTGCGGATCCCCTGTACCAACGGGGGCCGGGCCACGCTCGACGGGCCGTCTGCCCGGAATAAGGGGGAGCTGTTAATCGCATCGAATTTGTCGGTACAATTACGGAACAGAGGTGCAGCCCCCTCATAGAGAGCACTCCCCCCCAGCCCGAGAGCCGGTCGACCGGCCGCCCGAGCAAGACGCTCGGCCGGCCCCCGCGGCAGCGGGGAATGATCGCCAGCACACTGCGCGAGCGGATCGCGTCGAACCACTGGCGGCCGGGTGAGCGGCTGACGCCGCGGCGGGAGTTGATCCGCGAATTGAACGTGAGCATGACGGCGCTGCAGGGGGCGATCGAGCAGCTCCACCGCGAGGGGTTTATCGAGAAGTACGCCGGCCGGGGCACGTTCGTCGCCGAGCGGCCGCCGCATAGCCACCAGTTCGCGTTGATCGTGCCGGAGGCGGACAATTATCTTCTACCGGCTGCTGGCGGACGAGGCGGAGGCGCGGCACCGGGCGGACCACCACCTGCGGTTCAGGCTCTACCGCATGCCGCTCATGCCCGACGTGCGGGAGCACCCCCAGTTCGCGAAGCTGACGGGGGACATCCGCCGGCGGCTGGTGGGGGGGTTGATCATGTCGATCGAGCCGTCGCCGACGCTCACGCGGCTGCTGGACCTGGCGCGGGAGACGCAGATGCCGACGGTGGTGCTGGGCGATGCGCTGGTGTCCGGCGGGTTTCCCGCGGTGCACGGCGACTACCGCTCGTTCTTCGATCAGGCGATCGACCATCTCCGGGGGCGCGGCCGGCGCCGCATCGCGGTGCTCTGCCACGCGGCGTGGTACGACCTGCACGGCCGACACTTCGAGGCGGCGCTGGACGCGGCGGGCCTGCCGTTCTCGCCCCTGCGGGTGCAGAACGTCCTGTTGCCGCACCCGCGCGCGGTCCGCAACGTCGTCCAGCTCATGTTCACCGCCCCGCCAAAGGTCCGCCCGGACGGGCTGATCCTCCTCGACTACCGCTCGCTCGGCACCGTGCAGGAGGCGCTGGAAAACATCGGCTTCCGCGTCGGCGAAGGCATGGACGGCGTGGTCAGCGTCAACTTCCCCTTCGACCGCGACACGATCCTCCGGCCCGGTTTCGCCTGCCTCGGCTTCGACGGGGGCGAGCTCTTCGACGCGATGCTCGCTCAGGTCGTCCCCGACGCCCCGGTCACCCCCGACGCCCCGGACCCCGGACCCGCCGATCAAGCCGCGGCGCGCGAGGTGCTCGTGCCCCCCCGCTTCGCCACGCCCCGGGACTTCCAGCCGGACCCCGCCTGATTGATCCACCCGCGCCCCGTCATCGCCCGCAGCCTCCTTCCGCAACCACGCCGCTCGATCCCGCCGCCGCCGAGAGCTATCGCCGATGCCCGATGAAGTGAAACACGCGTTCGATGTCGCCACCGTGGGGGTGCAGGTCAAGGGCGAGATTGCGCCGATCCCGGCGCGGGACAAGCCTACGCGGGTGCTGGAGCCCGCCGAAGATGGCGGCATCGAGCCGTTGCCGCGGCCGGAGCGGATCGACGACGCGGCGGGGTTTGCCCGTGAGTTGTCGCGGTGGCGGGAGTGGGCCAAGCCCTGGCTCGCGGACCACACCCCGCCGGGGGCGACCGAGCGGGCGGCGCTGCACTTTGGCGAGTGCGAGTTCCGCTACGAGCAGCCGGAGGACCTCGCGGACGCGGCGCGGCGGTACGGGGACGACGGGCCTTGGGAGACGGTGGCGATCCCGGATTATCGCGGGCCGATGGACCGCTGGTTCGGGTACTACCGGCGCCGCTTCGCCGGCGGGGAGGTGCCGGCGGGCGAGCGGGTGTTCCTCTGCTTCGAGGCGGTGGATTACACGGCCGAGGTGCACCTCAACGGGCACTACGTCGGCGGGCACACCGGCTTCTTCGCGCCGTTTGAGTTTGACGTGACGGACCACCTGCGGCCCGACGGGGAGAACGTGCTGCTGGTGCGGGTGGGCAACGACCAGATCTCGATGAGCAACGCGTCGTGGCGGTGGTTCGGGATGGAGGGCACCGAGCCGCACATCATCGAGGGCAACAAGGTCTATGCGGGGACGGGGATGGGTTGGGACGACCCGAAGAACGGCTGGACGCACTGCCCGCCGGGGGCGGGGCTGTGGCGGCCGGTGTGGCTCGAGGCGCGGCCGCGGGTTCACGTGCGGGATCTGTGGGTCCGGCCGGTGCCGGGCGAGGACCGGTGCGACGTGCACGTGGACGTGTGGGTGGCGGAGCGTCACCCCGCGGAGGTGTCGGCGGAGGTCGAGCTGTTCCCGCGGAACTTCGAGCCGGACGACGGGGACGACCGGGACGGCGGCGAGGGCGGGGATGTCGGGAACGGCGGTGCGGCGGCGGGGGGGTACCGCACCGGCGTGGTCGAGCTGCGCGAGGCGCGGGCGGAGACCAACCGCTACGTCGTGCCGGTGGAGACGCCCGGCGCGCGGCGGTGGTCGCCGGACACGCCGCACCTGTACACCGCGCGGGTGACGCTGCGCGTCGAGGGCGAGGTGGTCGAGCGGCGGGACCAGGCGTTTGGCGTCCGCAGCTTCACCATGGACGAGCAGCCCGACGAGCGGGGCCTCGCCGGGGCCCTGCGGCTCAACGGCGAGCGGATCATCCTCCGCGGCGCGAACACGATGGGCTTCCTGCAGCTCGACGTGCAGCGCGGCGACGACGAGCAGCTCGTCGACGACATCCTGATCTGCCGCATGGCGAACATGAACTTCCTGCGGATCACGCAGCGGCCGATCCAGCGGCGGGCGTACGAGGCGATGGATGCGCTGGGGCTGATGCACCAGTGCGACCTGCCGCTGTTCGGGCTGATGCGGCGCGGCACGGAGGCGGAGCTCGTGAAGCAGGCGGGGGAGATGGAGCGGCACGTGCGGCGGCACCCGAGCTGCATCATGGCGTCGATCATCAACGAGCCGTCCCCGTACGCGTGGAGCCAGCAGCGGCACCGCACGCTGTTCCGCCACGAGATGGAGCTGGTGTTTGAGGCGTGCCGACGGGTGATCCTGCTGGAGAACCCCGACCGGGTCCTGAAGGCGACGGACGGGGACTACGACCCGCCGACGGCGTTTGGGCTGCCGGACCACCACATGTACGCGCGGTGGCACCCCGGGCACGGGCCGTGGGGCGACCGCTATCGCGGCGAGCTGCCGCCGACGAAGGTGGGGTGGCGGCTCGGCTGCGGCGAGTACGGGGCTGAGGGGCTCGACGCGTGGGAGACGGCCAAGGCGTGCTACCCCGAGGCGTGGCTGCCGCCGGGGCTCGACCCCGACGCCCAGTGGAAGCCGTCGAGCATCCCCTCGTCGCAGGCCGTGGGGTGGAGCCGGTACTGGTTCGACCCCGGGCACAGCTATCGCACGTGGTACGACGCGACCAACACGTACATGGCCGAGGCGATCGCGGAGATGAACTACGCCTGGCGGCGGCGTGCGGACCGGATCGTGTCGACGGCGGTGCACCTGGCGGTGGACGCCTGGCCGAGCACGTTCCTCAAGGCGATGGTGGACACGCAGCGGCGGCTGCTTCAGCGAGGCGGTGGGCCGAATCAGGTTCACCTGCCCCGAGACGCAGGACCGTGAGACGGTCGTGGTGACGGCGTTGCTGCGCGATGCGGGGGGCGAGGCGCGGCACGAGCACACGTTCGAGGTGGAGGTCTTCCCCCGGGAAGCGGAGACGAGCTGCCGCGTCGCGGTGCTCGGTGCGGATGACGGCGCGGCGGAGGCGCTCGGGCTGGAACGGGTTGAGGTCGGTGCGGCCCCGCCGCCACAACTCATCATGGTCGACACGCCCGAAGCGATCGACGCCGCGGGTGAAGCCGTGTGGGACGCGGTCCGCGCCGGGGCGGGCCTGTGGCTCTTTGAACAGCCGGCGGCAAGTCCGCCGCTTCCAACGCCGTGGCGCCTCCCTGAAGGCACTCACGGCTCGAGATCGACGCCAACCCGCCCAACAACCGCCGCGAGTACCTCCGCCGCCGCGACCACCCCGTCGCTCAACGCTTCGCCCCCCGCGACTGGTTCATGGTCTACGACCCGGCCACCGACCGCCCCGGCATCCTCTCGGACAGCTGGTACAAGCCCCGAGGGCCTCGACTCCGCCACGACGATCCTCGAGACCGGCGTGTGCAACTTTAACTTCCGCGAGGGCCGGCCGCTCGCCGTCGCCCTGAGCCTGACCCTCGGCCGCGGCCGCATCGTCGCCCACCAGGTCAAGCTCCGCGGCCGCGTCCCGAGCGAGCCTATCCCCACCCGCTACGCCCGCGCCGTCGTGCGGTGGCTGCGGGGTGAGGCATAAACCCCCCGGAGCACGGCGCAAGCCGGTGTCGCGCCTTCACCCCATCAGCGGTCCCGCTGACCTCAACCCGCCGGATTGTCCTCCGCCAGCTTCTCAATCGCGTACCGCACGTCCTCGCCGCGGAAGTTGATAAACGTCCCGTCGACCAGCAGCACGCCGGTGCAGACGCCCAAAAGGCACCCGAGGCAGAGGAATTGGAAGGTGAAGCCGCTGAACAAGCTCGCTCCTCGTCAAAAAGCTGCAGGTCGCTCGCCCGTTCAAGACGCTCCGATATCGCCCCACATCATACCGACCGCAACGACGGACACCAAGCCTCTCGCGTCCTGCTAATCTCTCTTAGCTGACCGCTCACCACCGCGGCCGATCCACCCGTAACTCCATCATGAACGTGCTGAAACAAACCTGGACCATCCTCAAGGCGTCGGTCTCCGACTTCCTCGAAGACAACGCCATGACCTGGGCGGCGGGCATCGCGTTCTACACCGCCCTGTCCTTCGCCCCGCTCATGACCTTGCTCATCAGCATCGGGAGCTGGCTGGGCGAGGGGACCCAGGACAAGCTGATCGGCGAGGTCAAACGTGTCATGGGCGAGCAGGCCGGCGCTTCCATCGACACCGTCATCCAGAACGCCGAGACCCACCAGGGCCAGAGCGTCTGGGCATTTGGGCTGAGCCTCGCCGTCACGATCTTCTCCGCCTCCGGCGTCTTCGCCCAGCTCCAACAGGCCCTCAACCGCGCCTGGGACGTCAAGCCCAAGCCCGGCCAGGGCGTCTGGGGCTGGGTCCGCGCCCGCCTGCTCTCCATCGGCGTCGTCGCCAGCCTCGTGTTCATCCTCATGGCGTCGCTGGCCGTCTCGGCCGTCATCGGCCTCATCCTGCCCAACGCCGAGGGCTGGGGCCGCGTCGGCTCGGTCCTCGTCTCCCTCATCATCTACATCCCCATGTTCATGCTCCTCTTCAAGCTCCTGCCCGACGTCAAGGTGAGCTGGAAAGACGTCTTCTTCGGCTCCGTCATCACCGCCGTCCTCTTCATCGTCGGCAAAGCGGGCATCGGCCTGTACCTCGGCCACTCCGCCGTCGGCTCCGCCTACGGCGCGGCCGGGTCCCTCGTCGTCCTGCTCGTGTGGGTGTACTACTCCGCCATCATCCTCCTCTTCGGCGCCGAGATCACCCAAACCCGCACCCAAATCTACGGCAGCGGCATCGAGCCCGACGAGCACGCCGTCCGCGAGGGCCGACCCAACAAGACCCAGCCGCCCGGGGCCGACACCGACGCGTCCACCGCCTCGGCCTGAAGCCGCTGCATCCGCCGTCACTACCCCGACCACCCCGACCGCCCTGTATCCCGATCCACACCCCGCAAACCTTGGGCCACACCGATAAGGCCGCAAAATATTTTGGCCGGTGCCCTTGTGGACTTGAATTTTTTCGTCTATAGTGACGGGTTCGCGGCGTGATCGGGCCCCAAACCGACATCCTGACCTACCCTTAACCTGGCAAGCGCGAGGTATCGATGCTGCTTCAAACTGTCCGTGACTTTTCCAAGCGCGGCGACGCTCTCCCCATCCCCAACCTCGTCCGCGTCCAGCAGGTCGCCTACGAACGGTTTCTCCAACAAGGCAAGACCCGCGACGAGCGGGACCCGCACACCGGCCTCGAGGGGCTGCTCCGCGAGGTGTTCCCCATCGTCTCGTACGACGGGAACATGCAGCTCGAGTACATCGACTACAAGCTCGACGAGCCCCGCTACACCCCCGACGAGTGCCGGGAGCTGCGGCTGACCTACGGCCTGCCGTTCCGCGTCGGCGTCCGCCTCGTCCGCAAAGACGTGGCCGAGATCCCCGAGGAAGAGATCTACCTCGGCGAGATCCCCGTGATCATGGGCGGCGGCGAGTTCATCATCAACGGGGCCGAACGCGTCATCGTCAACCAGCTCCACCGCTCGCCGGGCGTGGACTTCTCCATCGCCTCGGCCGAGGCGGACCGGCCGCTGCACTCGGCCCGCATCATCCCCGAGCGTGGCTCGTGGATCGAGCTCGAGGTGTCCAAGAAGGACATCCTCCAGATGCGCATCGACCAGTCGACCAAGATCCCGTCGACCACGTTCCTCCGCGCCCTCGACGAGGACTTTTCCACCACCGACAAGCTGCTGCGGACGTTCTACGACGTCGAGACCATCAAGGTCAAGGACGCCAAGGCCGAGCACTACGTCGCCGCCCCCGTGGTCGACACCGAGACCGGCGAGGAGCTCGTGCCGCTGGGCGCGCAGATCGGCGACCACCTCGACGCGGTCATCGGCAGCTCGCTCAAGACCATCGACGTGATCACCAACGCGTCGGACATGCTCATCCTCAACACCATTGCCGATGAGAAGCAGACCCACCTGCCCGAGGGCCTGGACGTGACCGAGCACGAGGCGGCCCTCCTCGCGCTCTACGCCCGGCTCCGCCCCGGCAACCCGCCCCAGGTCGAGAAGGCCCGCGCCCTCTTCGCCGAGAAGTTCTACGACGAGAACCGCTACCGCCTCGGCAAGGTCGGCCGCTTCCGTATCAACCGCAAGTTCGACATGGACGTGCCCGAGGACCTCATGCACATCCGGGCCGAGGACTTCCTCGAGGTCATCAAGTACATCCTCGACCTGCGCAACAGCCGCAACAAGGCCCACATCGACGACATCGACCACCTCGGCAATCGCCGGCTCCGCACCCTCGACGAGCTCGCCGTCGAAGAGATGCGCAAGGGCTTCCTCAAGCTCCGCCGCACCGTGCAGGAACGCATGTCGGTCAAGGACCCCGACGAGCTGTCCAAGGTCGCGGACCTGATCAACTCCAAGTCGATCAGCAGCGCCATCGACCACTTCTTCGGCCGCGGCGAGCTGTCCCAGGTCGTCGACCAGACCAACCCGCTGTCGCAGTTGACGCACGAGCGCCGCCTCTCCGCCCTCGGCCCCGGCGGACTCAACCGTAAGCGCGCGGGCTTCGAGGTCCGCGACGTCCACATCAGCCACTACGGCCGCATCTGCCCTATCGAGACGCCCGAAGGCACCAACATCGGCCTCATCGCGTCCCTCGGCATCTACTCCCAGGTCGACGAGTACGGCTTCCTCCAGACCCCCTACCGCCCCGTCAAAGACGGCAAGGTGGCCGACGACATCGTCTACCTCCGCGCCGACGAGGAGATGAAGCTCACCCTCGGCCCGACCGACGCCATCGACACCGACGGCAAGATCATCGCCGGCCACGCCCTCGCCCGGGTCGACGGCGACCTCGCCCAGGTCAACTCGTCCCAGCTCGACTACGTCGACATCAGCCCCAAGCAGATCGTCGGCGTCTCCGCCGCGATGATCCCCTTCCTCGAGCACGACGACGCCAACCGCGCCCTCATGGGCTCGAACATGCAGCGGCAGGCCGTGCCCCTCATCATCACCGAGCCGGCCTACGTCGCCACCGGGATGGAGAAGGAAGTGCCCCTGCACTCGGGCATGGTCGTCCGCGCCAAGCGGCCCGGCACCGTCACCTACGTCGACTCGATGCGCATCGTCGTCGACAACGCCGACGAGTACGAGCTCCGCAAGTTCGTCGGCCTCAACGAGCGTACCTGCCAGAACCAAAAGCCCATCGTCAACCTCGGCGACAAGGTCAAGGCCGACCAGATCATCGCCGACGGCGCGTCTACCCACCGGGGCGAGCTCTCCCTCGGCAAGTCCGTCATGGTCGCGTTCAACACCTTCGACGGCTACAACTTTGAGGACGCCATCGTCATCAGCGAGCGCCTGGTGAAAGAGGACGTCTTCACCTCGATCCATATCGATTCGTTCGACGTTGAAATCCGCGAGACCAAGCTCGGCAAGGAAGAGTTCACCCGCGACATCCCCAATGTCAGCGAAAAGATGCTCGACATGCTCGACGAGAACGGGGTGATCCGCATCGGCTCCCGCGTCAGCCCGGGCGACATCCTCGTCGGCAAGGTCAGCCCCAAGTCCAAGAGCGAACTGACCCCGGAAGAGAAACTGCTCCACGCCATCTTCGGCCGCGCCGGCGAGGACGTGAAGAACGACTCGCTCGAGGTCCCCGCCGGGACCGAGGGCATCGTCATCGGGGCCAAGCGGTTCAGCCGCCGCATGCACCTCAGCGACGATCAGAAGAAGAACCTCCGCCGCGAGATGCGCGAGTACGAGCAGTCGATGGACGAGCGGGCCGTCTCGCTCTTCCGCGAGTTCGTCGAGCAGATCAATGAGCTCACGGGCAGCCAGATGGTCGACCCCTCGACCCGCCAGAAGGTCGCCCAGTCCGACATCACCGAGGTGGTGATGGAACAGGTCAACGACTTCACGCTCAAGTGGGTCAAGGGCAACAAAGAAATCAAGGAAGAGGCCGAGCAGGTCTACAACCAGTTCTGGCCCCGCATCCAGGCGATCGAGAAGGAAAAGCAGCGCAAGCTCGCGCACATGAAGCGCGGCGATGAACTCGCCTCGGGCGTCCTCGAGATGGTCAAGGTCTACCTCGCAACCAAGCGGCCGCTGAGCGTCGGCGACAAGATGGCCGGGCGGCACGGCAACAAAGGCGTTATCGCCCGCATCGTGCCCGAAGAGGACATGCCGTTCCTCGAAGACGGCACGCCGTGCGACGTGCTGCTTAACCCGCTGGGCGTGCCTAGCCGCATGAACGTTGGGCAGATCCTCGAGACCCACCTCGGCTGGGCCTGTGCGGTACTCGGCTTCCAGGCCGTCACCCCCGTCTTTGACGGCGCGACCGAGGACGAAATCCATGCCGCCATCGAGGAGGCAAACGGCTATGTCGAGTCCCGCCTCACCGAGACCAAAGGCGCCCACGGCCCCCGCGAGCTCCTCGCCCGCATGCCCCGCGGCGGCAAGATCCAGCTCTACGACGGCCGCACCGGCGAGCCGTTCGACGAGAAGACCACTGTCGGCTTCATGACCATCATCAAGCTGCACCACCTCGTCGACGACAAGATCCACGCCCGCGCCACGGGTCCCTACAGCCTCATCACCCAGCAGCCCCTCGGCGGCAAGGCCCGCACCGGCGGGCAACGCTTCGGCGAGATGGAAGTCTGGGCGCTCGAGGCCTACGGGGCAGCGTACATCCTGCAGGAACTGCTGACGGTCAAGTCCGACGACGTCGAGGGCCGCACCAAGATTTACGAGTCGATGGTGAAGGGCACCAACACCCTCGAAGCCGGCATGCCCGTCGCCTTCGACGTCCTCTGCAACGAGGTCCGCGGCCTGGGCCTGAACATCACGCTCGAGAAGGATGAGCTGGACGGAGGATCGCTGCTTTAGCCCGATGGAACCGGAAGCGACGTGAGTCAGTATGAGCATCGACGCGTGCAAGGCGAGTCGGAAGCTACGCGAGAAGCATCCCCGCAGTGCAATCAGCCGTGCGTACTACGCCGCTTATGCCGCAGTTACGAGTGAACTGAAGAAGGACCCTGGCGTCACCTTCTCCGCTGATCGAAGCAATCCGGCTCATGGCAGTTTACTCGACTGCATCCAACAGTCGCTCCCAATGCAGGGGCATTCTGCTGAGAGTGTGGATGATCTTCGTAGATGCCTTCGCGAGCTGAGGCGCGACCGTGAGCGAGTTGATTATCTGCCTCACGCATCGCTTGATGCAGACGATGCGAAAGAGGCATTGAGACGGGCAGAGAGCGTGATCTACACCCTGGGACTTCCGCTATGACACTCAGCGACATCTCACAAGCTGTTGAAGATCAGCTCCGGGAGAGTGCTTCAGGATTGACTTTTGGTGATCCGAGCGTAATGCGGGATTTGTCCTTCGAGGATGAAGAAGGTCTGTGGCACATTTTTATTGCAAGTTCCGCGGGTCGAAGTGCCCGGGGGCGCTTTTACGACCTACTGAACGATGTTGAAGAACTAATTGAGAAGCAGCACCAGGTGAAGGTCATGCTCGTCCCGGTGAAACCGGAACCGGCTGCACCGACTTACTAGAAAGTGAATGATACTATGGAACAACTCTACGACCGCGTCAACGACTACTCCTCGGTCAAGATCAACCTCGCGAGCCCGAACGACATCCGTTCGTGGTCCTTCGGCGAGGTGAAGAAGCCCGAGACCATCAACTACCGCACCTACCGTCCCGAGAAGGACGGGCTGTTCTGCGAACGTATCTTCGGGCCCGAGCGCGACTACGAGTGCGCCTGCGGCAAGTACAAGGGCACTAAGTTCAAGGGCATCATCTGCGACCGCTGCGGCGTGAAGGTGACCCACTCCCGCGTCCGCCGCAAGCGGATGGGTCACATCAACCTTGCCGCGCCCATCGTCCATATTTGGTTCTTCAAAGCGATCCCCTCGCACCTGGGCAACCTGCTGGGGATGAAGACCAGCGACCTTGAGAAGGTTATCTACTTCCAAGACTACGTCGTCACCGACCCCGGCGACACCCCGCTCAAGGAGCGGCAGGTCCTGACCGAGGACGAGTACCGCACCGCCGTCTCCGAATTTGGCAGCGGCTTCGAGGCGATGATGGGGGCCGAGGCGATCAAGGTCCTGCTCGAGGCCATGGACCTGCACGCCCTCCAGGCCGAGCTCCGCGCCGACCTCAAGGCCACCAAGAGCAAGCAGAAGACCAAGGACCTGTCTAAGCGGCTCAAGATCGTCGAGCAGATCCGCGGCAGCGAGAACGACCCGACTTGGATGGTCATGGACGTGACGCCGGTGATCCCGCCGGACCTCCGCCCGCTGGTCATGCTGGAATCGGGTAACTTCGCCACCAGCGACCTGAACGACCTCTACCGCCGCATCATCAACCGCAACAACCGGCTGAAAAAGCTGATGGACCTCAACGCGCCTGAGGTCATCATCCGCAACGAAAAGCGGATGCTGCAACAGTCGGTGGACGCGCTGTTCGATAACGGCCGCTGTCGCCGCCCGGTGCTCGGCTCGAGCAACCGCCCGCTCAAGTCGCTGACCGACATGATCAAGGGCAAGCAGGGCCGCTTCCGCGAGAACCTGCTCGGCAAACGTGTCGACTACTCGGCCCGGTCCGTCATCGTGGTCGGGCCCGAGCTCAAGCTGCACCAGTGCGGCCTGCCCAAGAAGATCGCGCTCGAACTTTTCCAGCCGTTCATCATCCGCAAGCTCAAAGAGCACGGCCTGTGCGACACTATCAAGTCCGCCAAGAAGATGCTCGAGCGCAAGGACGACGCGGTCTGGGACATCCTCGAAGAGGTGATTTACCAGCACCCGGTCATGCTCAACCGTGCCCCGACCCTGCACCGCATGGGCATCCAGGCGTTCGAGCCGGTGCTCGTTGAGGGCAACGCGATCAAGATCCACCCGCTGGTCTGCACCGGGTTCAACGCCGACTTCGACGGTGACCAGATGGCGGTCCACCTGCCCCTCTCGGTCGAAGCACAGGCCGAGGCATCGGTCCTGATGCTCTCTCCGCACAACATCTTCAGCCCGGCCAACGGCGACCCCATCATCTCCCCGTCGCAGGACATCCTGCTGGGTGTGTACTACACCACGATGCTGCGGAACATGCCGTCGGAAGACATAGCCAACGAGCTGGTTACCCGCTCCAGCTCGCTCAGCGACAGTCAGGTGAAGGAGATGCGACGCTACAAAGAGTTCAAGGACTCGGGCGAAGCGATGTTCGCGTACGACCTCAAGAAGATCGGTATACACGAGCCCATCGTGGTGAAGCCTGATCCGGACAAGTACCACGGCGTCGTCAACAAGGAGCGTGGCGAGGTCGAGGCGATGCCCGAAACCGGGCGCATCATCACCTCGGTCGGCCGGCTGCTGTTCAACGACATCCTCGAGCCGGGCATGCCGTTCTATAACTGCGCCCTGGGCAAGAAGGGCTGCTCCCGCGTCATCGACGACACGTACAAGTTCCTCGGCCGGCCCGCGACCATTGCGCTGCTGGACAACATGAAGGCTATCGGCTTCAAACGCTCCACCACCTCCGGTCTCTCGTTCGGCATCACTGACCTCCGCATCCCCGCCGCCAAGCACGAGCTCATCGCCGCGACCCAGAAGCAGGTCGACCGCATCGAGAAGGCCTTCGACGCCGGGGCGATCACGGAGCGCGAACGGTACAACCAGCTCCTGGACAAGTGGACCCACTGCCGCGAGGAGGTCACTAAGGAGCTGCTCAAGGAGCTGAAGTCGGACCGCCGCGACGGCCAAGGCAACCCCGTCCCGGTCGATTCCGCCGAGGGCGAACTCTATATCAACCCGGTGCACATCATGTCCGCCGACGCCTCGGGCGCCCGTGGCAACGTGTCGCAGATCCAGCAGCTCGCCGGCATGCGTGGCCTCATGCAGAAGCCCTCGGGCGAGATTATCGAGACGCCGATCAAGGCCAACGCCCGCGAAGGCATGCGCGTCCTCGAATACTTCTCCTCCACCCACGGTGCCCGTAAGGGCCTCGCCGATACCGCTTTGAAGACGGCCGACTCGGGTTACCTCACCCGCAAGCTCTGTGACGTCGCCCAGAACCAATTCATTGGCGAGCACGATTGCGGCTCGAAGCGCGGAATCACCAAGCGTGCCATCTACAAAGGCGAAGAAGTCGACGTGCCGCTGCGCGATCGCATCCACGGCCGGGTGTCGCTCGAGACGATCATGAACCCGATCACCGACGAGGTGATCGTTCAGAAGAACGATCTCATCGATATGGAGGTCGCGCGGAAAATCGAGGCCCTAGGCATCGACACGGTCGTCGTCCGCTCGCCGCTGACGACGGAGAGCCGCACCGGCATCTCGGTGCTGGATTATGGCATGGACCTGTCCACCGGCAAGCTCGTTGAGCCCGGGCTGGCGGTCGGGATCATCGCCGCGCAATCCATCGGCGAGCCGGGCACGCAGCTCACCATGCGGACGTTCCACACCGGCGGCGTCGCCACCACCAGCCTCGTCGACACCTCCCACCGCGCCGCCGCCGGCGGCGTCGTCGAGCTCCGCGACTGCAATGAGGTGCCCACCGTCGACGACGACGGCCACGACGTCCTCGTCGCCCTCAAGCGCAACGGCGAGGTCGCCCTGCTCGACGACAAAGGCCGTGAGATCGAGAAGTACAAGGTCCCCTACGGCGCGTTTATCCGCGTCGAGCCCGGCCAGAAGGTCAAGAAGGGCACCATCCTCGTCACCTGGGACCCCCACCGCGCCGCCATCCTCGCCGAGAAAGACGGCCGCGTCCTCTTCGAGGACATCGTCCCGGGCCAGACCGTCCGCGCCGAGAAGGCCCAAGGCAAGGAGGGCGAGGTCCTCGAAGTCATCGAGCACAAGGGCGAGATGCACCCCCGCATCTCCATCGTTGACGAGAACGACAAGATCCTCGACTTCCACTACCTGCCCGCCAAGGCCCGCATCGACGTGAACGAGGGCGAGGAGATCAAGGCCGGCCACATGCTCGCCCGCCAGCCCCGCGCCGCCACCAGCTCGGCCGACATCGTCGGCGGCCTCCCCCGCGTCACCGAGATCTTCGAGGCCCGCAAGCCCAAGGACTCCGCCATCATGGCCGAGCTCTCCGGCTCCGTCGAGCTCCGCAACGACAAACGCAAGGGCAAGATGACCGTTACCGTCCGGTCCGACGCCGGGCTCGAGGTCGACCACCACGTGCCCCAGGACCGCCACCTCCTGGTCCACACCGGCGACCACGTCGAGGCCGGCGACCCCCTCATCGAGGGGCCGCTCGACCCCAAGGACATCCTTTCCATCAAGGGCGAGGAGGCCTTGTACAACTACCTCATCGAGGAGGTGCAGAACGTCTACCGCGCCCAGGGCGTGCCCATCAACGACAAGCACATCGAGGTGATCATCGCCCAGATGCTCCGCAAGGTCCGCGTGGACAACCCCGGCGACACCGACCTGCTGCCCAACGAGGTGGTCGACAAGTTCCGCTTCCGCGAAGCCAATGAGGCCGTCGCCGGCTCGGGCAAGGTCAAGGAGCCGGGCGACAGCAACCTGCCCCTCGGCTCGATCGTGACCAAGGCCGAGCTCAAGGACCTCAACGCCAAGCTCGAGTCCGACGGCAAGGCCACCGCCTCCGCCAGCAAGGCCCGCCCCGCAACCGGCACGGTCCTCCTGCTGGGCATTACCAAGGCCTCGCTCCAGAGCGAGTCGTTCCTGTCCGGCGCCTCGTTCCAGGAGACCACCAAAGTCCTCACCGAGGCCGCCCTCGCCGGTAAGTCCGACGACCTGGTCGGGCTCAAGGAGAACGTGTTGCTCGGCCACCTCATCCCCGTCGGCACGGGGTACAAGGAGTACCAGAAGATGGAAGTGGTCAAGCTCGCCGAGCCCCCCGCCCAGGAGATGCTCTCGGTCGAGGAAGAGATCGAGGCCGCCGCCCGCCTCGCCGAGGCCGCCGGCGCCGAGAGCCCCGACGAGATCACCGCCACCGTCGGCGACTCCCGCCTCGTCGCCGAACTCCTCGGCGAAGATGTGAACGCGAAGAGCTAGCGTTCGGCACCCCGGCTCAACCCAGACCTACGACAAGACCCCGCACCCGGTGCGGGGTCTTTTTTTGGGACTCCGTGCGGGCTGAAGCCCGCACGCCGGGTGGGGTCTGTAGGCGTGCGGGCTTCAGCCCGCATGGAGTCACCCGAATGCTGTAGCATGTAAGGATGGAAGACTGGCACCGCCGCTCCGGCTCCACCCGCCGCATCTACCAGGGCAAGCACCGCTTCGAACACTGGCTGCGTGACAAGCAGGTCTACTTCATCACCGCCCGCGTCCGCGGCAGGTTCCCCGCATTCGCGTCGGAAGAGGCAAAATGGATCTGGTGGGAAGCGTTTGAGCACTACGCAGCGAGTGCGGCTTCGTCCCCTGGGTTACGTCGCTGCTGGACAACCACTACCACACGCTGGGTTTCTTACGCCGGGGCGAGGACCTGCCGCGGATGATGCGGGGGGTGCACGGGCGGGCGGCCAAGCGGGTGAACGACCTGCTGGCCGAGGCCGGGTCGGACCGGGTCAAGCCATTCTGGATCGACTCGGGGAAGCGCAACTACTTCGACGGCTGCATCCGCGATGAGAAGCAGTGCCGACTGGCGTTCGGCTACACGCTGACGCAGTGCCGACGGCACGGCGTCTGCTCGGACTGGCGAGATTATCCGCACACGCGGGTCGGGGTGGAGTTGGAGCGGGGGGTGAGCCGGGCGCTCGAAATCGGGGCGTTCCTGGAGGGGGTGCCTTACAAGCGGTACGAGAGTGGGTAGGGGTGCAGGCGAATCGGATGCACTCCATGCGGGCTAAAGCCCGCACGCCGACCGAGGGGCGTGGGGGCTTCAGTCCGCATGGCGTGTGCACAAGCAAGCCGGATGACTGACTGTCAAGGCGTCCGCCCGTCCCCGTCCCGCATCTCCTCGGGCCGTGACAGCAGGCCGACCATGATGCCGGTGACGCCCATGGCGACGAACGTGTTGCGGGCCCGGCGGTTGTCGGCAAACCCAAACGCCCACGGGGCGGCCAGCGCGGCAACGCCCACCGCAAAGTCGATGGCGACGTGCGCCTTGTACGGCATCACGCGGACCACCCCCCACTCCGCCCGGGTGAAGAACGTCGAGACCATGATCGTCCCGGCAAACGCCCGCGCCAGCCGGGCCGGCACCTCGTCCTCGGCAAACCCGAACAACTCCGGCGCCGACGCCACGGTCGGGATATAGCTGTAGTCGGTAACCGCATGCTCGCGGCGAGAGATCGGCTGGTCCATAAGGCAGTTCCTTCTGTCGGGACGATCAGGTAAAAAGGCCGTCGCTCCGCACGAAACGGGGCCACGCAATGAATCGAGTCTAGAACCCGCCCGTTGAATGGGAGTAACGGGACGGGCACAAGGATTGGGTAAGAGGGTGGCTTTCGTTTAGGCTCCAGCCCGCATGGGAGTCTGAAAAGTCGCCACCCCATCTTCGCTTCACCGTATTCGCCTTCCGTGACGCGAAGCCGTCACGCTGTGGCACCCGGCTGCCCAAGACGCCACCCCTCGCTCCCCCGCTTTCGGGGCATCGCCAAGCCTCTGCCCCGGCCACCTAGTGGGTCACCCCAAGGTTCACCACCGAATACAGGGGTGCACAAAAACACTCGTCGAGCACCTGCATGCCGTTGCTGTTACGATCCCGTGCGACCCGTTAATGAGGGAACAATGACTATGGAACCAGCCGCTTATCAAGAACGTCGCCTTCACCTCCTTGAACGCATTGATAAGCTGCGTGAAATAAGGGACGGGCTTGCAGCTCGCGACCCACTTTTTATCAATGACCTGCCGGTGGATGTGCGACAGAAGATGTTGCTTCTCGACCGAGAGAGCATTCGTCTGCGAAACCCGGACTTAACGATCGCCTTCGTGGGTGGCTTCAGCGCCGGCAAATCTTCGTTGGTCAATGCATTTCTTGGTCGTTATCTGCTCCCGGAATCGACTAAAGTGACCACGGCTGTTCCAACATTCGTCCGCACAACATCAGACGCTGAGACAGCCGAGTTGCATTACCTCAACCAGGCGGAGGTTGAGAAGCTCGGAGAGATGTACCGACACGAGATTGCCTCATTTTACCAGGTGCCTGAGTTGGTCGACGCGCCGTACTCGACGCTCCTGGACAAGGTGAGGCCGTTAGCGTCGGAGGGACGGGGTCGCAGGCTCGTTGAACAGTTCCAGTTGTACCAGGATCAACGTCGGTCAAGGCAGCTAGAATCTCGCGGCCGGGTGGTGTCAACGAGCATCGCGGAAGCACAAGATAAGATCCGTAATGAAGCCGAATCCGTCTTTTTGGATCGCGTAGTTCTCAAGGTGCGTGGGTCGCAACTGCCCGAAGACGTAGTCCTTGTGGACCTACCGGGGATCAGCGTCCCGAATCCGCGGCACCGCAATATTACGTTTCGTTTTGTGAAAGAAGAAGCACATGCTCTAGTCTTTGTGCTGATGGCGACGCGTCTTTTTGATAAAGATGAAATCGAGATTGTTGAGCTGGTGCGTTCTGGCGAAAGCAGGATCGCAGATAAGACCTTTTGGGTTCTCAACCGCTGGGATTCGCTTTCTGCAATGCAGCAGCAACAGACGGTAGCGGATTTTGAAAGCAAGATGCGCGATTTTGCGATCTCCAACGGCTACCAGTCCTTCTACACCAACGCGCTCCACGGACTCTTGGCTCAATTAGCATCGCGTGGTGAACCGCCGGAAGATCTAGCATTGCAGCGGCATCTCAAAGATTATGAAGACGCGCTCAACGTGCGCTACGGCGGCAGTGACCAGACGGCGTTGCGTGAGAGCCAGGTTGCGACACTACAGGAGCAGGTGCTGTCGTTTCTGAATGAGCGGCTGCGTGAAACAACGCTGCGATCCGCCAGCGGGAACACCCGGGCGAACTTCTGCGACCCGATCCCTCACCACCTGCGCCGGGCTAAAGAGGCGGACGATGCCCTGCTCAGCGGCGATCTGAAGCGTCAGGAAAAAGAGGCTTCGCGTCATGCGGTGGATGAACGATGCCGAGTCCGAAAGTCGGAACTTGAGAAGCAACTCCGTGAGATGCGGGGGGAGGTTGCAGAGAAGCGGAGCACTATCTTAGCCAGTAAGACGGAAGACCTGTTGAAGGTGCTCGCCGGCAAGATAGCCGAGGGGTCAGAAACCGATGCGTATACGATCTACCTCGAGATCATCTCCGAATCTGAACTGCGACGCTACCCCTATCACTTCGAGATCGAGATGCGGATCGTTGACAAGTTGAACACGATGTTGAAGCGAGAGTTCCGTGAGATCGTGCGCACGCAGGCCTCCGCCGTTTTTGTGGATTACGCCGCGAAGGTACGTGAAGCGCTGGAAGCTTTTCGGAAAGATGTAAACTATAACGCCGAGATCATGGCCCCCTTCGACGCGGTGCTCAATCGGGGTGGAACTTCATTTGCTTCAGAGGTAGATGGCCACGTCAAGTCAATTGTGGGGGAGTTCGACAAGCTTCTGATTTATATCCCTAAGAGCTTGATCTTGTGGGGCGGCAACCAGGTTCTTGATGGTTTGAATGACGCCGCTAAAGCCGGATCAGACATCATCAACAATCCTAACGAGCCGATCAAGCGGGAGAACTTCATCAGCAAGACCGAGGCTATCCGCAAGACGCTGAAGGATCACTACATCCAGCGGGTGCGTCAGGAGCACCGGGGTGTGGCAAGGAACATTCCGACGCTGATTATCAACAACATGCAGGAGATTGAGAAGCGTCTGCTTGACGTGATGCAGTCGAAGTATCGCCCAGCGTTGGAGATCATTATGGCGCAAAGTGTCGAAGGCGATTTCGGGTCGCAGAGGAAGGAACTTGAGGATCGTTCTCGCCGTTTCCGTGACACGATCGAACAGATCGAGCAACTTGGCAACGAGATCATCCCGGATTCATTGACGGCGGTTCCGTAGCTTCGGCGTAGCGGTGAACAGCTTGGAGCATTTCAATGGTAGGATAAGAGAGCGACCGGTATTTGGGATCGAGGGTAGCAGGTACCCTCAAAGGCAACTGGTCATTCGGCGAGATCGGATGTTTGGCTTGATTGGCGCTGTGCGCTGTGCAACCGTGGTGGAGGCCCTGAGGGCGACGCGGGGGTTCATGGCGGAGATCGAGGCGGTGGGGCTTGGGGAGGAGAGCGAGCTTGGCGAGGGCCATCCCGCTTAAGCGGGATGGCCGTGCGCATAAAACATTGGTTTGAGAGGGACGATTTGTCGGTGCGCTAATGGTGACGGGGGGTGATCTTAGGGGAACGTACGCGTGCCTTATGCGCGCGCCGGTGGCGTCGGCGGGTGGGGGTATGGATGAGCTGGATGTCAATCTGTTGGAGGCGTGGGGGCGGGTGCGGGAGGGGTTGATGGGGGACCCGGCGCGGGCGGGGCGGCGGTGGGAGCGGGGGCTGCGGGGGGAGCTGCGGCGGCCGATGCGGGCTTGGTGTTTGGTGGTGAAGGCGAGCGATTTGCGGCTGGATGCTTCCGCGATCGTGGATCGGCAAGCGCATGCGGCGGGGGAGGGGCACCGGGTGTTTTTGTTTGGGGAGGAGGTGCGGGCGTTGACGAAGCCGGTGCGGATCGGGTGGCCGGGGGTGGCGTTGCCGGTGGCGGCGGGGTTGTGCGGGGTGGACGTAGGGACGATGTACCTGTGGGTGAGGCGGGGTTGGGTGAGGAGCCGGGTGGAGCGGACGCCGGGGCGGCGGGGGCTGCCGACGCGGTGGGTTTGGACGGATCGGGCGTTGGACGTGGCGCTGCCGCAGGGGCGGGACGGGGGGTGGGGGACGCTGTGGCAGGGGTTGTGGGAGAGGGTGCCGCTGGATTTTGGGGTGGAGGTGGGGAGGGTGGCGCGGGGGCTCTACCATCCCGCTTAAGCGGGATGGGCGGAAATCGGGGTTTTCGCGGGAGGGTGCCGGGGGGGCGGGGGGTTGAGGGCGTGGGCGGACTCCCATCCCGCTTAAGCGGGATGGCCTCGGGGGGGCGGGGGTGGGACTGGGTTTGTCCGGGTCGGGTGTTGGCGGACGGGAAGCGGATGGGGTGTGGGCGGCGGTGCAAGAAGTTGTATCTGCCGCTGCCGGTGTGGACGGTGGACCGGGCGCGGGGGGTGGAGTCGATGGTGGCGCAGCCGTGGGCGCTGCGGCGGGGTTTAGCGTGTGCGCGGTGCTGGAACCCGCAGTGGGATGGGGACGTGGGGACGGCGGCGGGGTGGAACCGGTTGGTGAGCGGGTTGAGCGGGGGGCTGTTGTACGGGCGGGAGGTGAGGAGGCCGGGGGTGGGGGGCGGTTTGTAGGGCTCCCATCCCGCTGAAGCGGGATGGCCTGGGGGGGGGTGCAGTTAGCCGTTGCAGGCGTAGAGGAGGAGGACGAGGAGGGCGGAGGCGACGAGGGAGACGGCGAGGGAGCCGAGGCAGCCGAGCTTGTTGGAGAAGAAGATGAACATGGGTGGGTACTAGGTTGTAGGCGCCGGGTGGCGGGAAGGCGCGCAGCGAAAGCGGATATGCGTTTTCAGAGTCGGGAGCGTAAGCGACCGGGACGCGTCCCTTGCGAGACATCCCGGTCGCTTACGCTCCGGGCTCTGATCCGTGGTTAGGTGCGATTGGGTCGGGGAGGCGAGGGGGTTCGAGGTTTTTGGCGTTCGGCGGGGTATGATGGTGCAGACGAGTTCGAGGTCCCCTGTTAAAGGATGTGCATCATGGCTGATAAAGGTGAAGGTAGTCACAAGACGACGAAGAAGGGCGGGCAGCCGGCCCAGAAGCAGACGGGGGCGACGGACCCGGGGCACCCGAAGGAGGCGACGAAGCCGGACGTGAAGACGAACGACCCGTCGTCGCAGGGTGCACCGCGGGGGAGCGGGCACCGGGGGTAGGGGCATCCGAATTTTTGAGTGAGGAATTCGGATCGGGGGAGCGGGGGCGTTGTGCCCGGGGGGTGCTTTAGAAGATGAGGGCGAGGGTGGCGGTGAGGAAGAGGGCGGCGGCGATGATGAGTTTGAGAACGGTGCCGGTGAGCCGGCCGACGGCGGCGCCGGTGGCGCCCTTGAAGGCGTGGGACCAGGGGCGGCCGGCCCATTTATCGCCGAGGAAGGCGCCGGCGGCGGCGCCGAGGGCGGCCCCGACGAGGGTGCCGACGATGGGGACGGGGATGAGGAACGAGCCGAGCAGGGCCCCGGCGATGGAGGCGGGGATGGAGACGAGGGCGGCGCGTTTCGAGCCGCCGCCGCTGCGGGTGCCCAGGGCACCGGCGAGGAACTCGAGCAGCTCGCCGAGGAGGGCAAGGCCCAGCAGGATGACAAGGGGGTACCAGCCGATGAGGCGGGCGTCGGGCGGTTCGGCGGGGCCCCAGTAGGCCCAGGCGAAGAGGGCGGTGGCGAGGACGATGAGCCAGTTGCCCGGGAGCTGCAGCGCGGTGAGGACGACGCCCGCGGCGTTAACCAGCAGGAGCAAGGCGACGGCGGCGAGGAAGAAGGCTGTAGAGAGCACCGGTGGCGGCTGGAGATCAGGATGACGGGGCAGAGTGCGGGTCGTTGCGATTGTAGGTGGTGAAGGTCATGGCGTAGGCGTGCCGGGCGTCGGCGGGGTGGTGGCGTTGGTCGGTGATGTGCCAGTCGCCGGGGTTGAGCGGGGGGAAGAAGGTGTCGCCATCGAGCACGGCGTGGACGTGGGTGAGGTAGAGGCGGTCGGCGCGGGGGAGGGCGAGCTCGTAGATCGCCTGCCCGCCGATGACGAACGGCTCGGGGTCGTCGGGGTCGATGAGGGCGAGGGCGGCGTCGAGGTTGCGGGCGACATCGGCGTCGGGGAACGCGGCGGGGGGGGCCCAGTCCGGGTCGCGGGTGAGGACGATGTTGTGGCGGTGGGGCAGGGGCTTGTTCTCGACCTCGAAGTTGACGCGGCCGGTGAGGACGGCGTGGCCCGAGGTGGCGGCCTTGAACCACGCCATGTCGTCGGGCAGGTGCCACGGCAGCGTGCCGTCGCGCCCGATCACGCGGTTGGTGGAGAGGGCGGCGATGAGGGAGAGGCGCATGGAGGGTATCGGGGGTCGGGGATCAGGGACCAAAAATCGGGGATCAGGAGTCAGTGGTTCAACGGTGGGGGAAATCGATTGATCGAGGTCACGGTCACGATTTGGAGCCGAGGTACCGGTCGCCGGTCCACTATCCCCGGTGCCGCCGCGGCTCGGCCGCGGCTACACCGCGATGGGGGCCTTGATCGCGGGCCAGGGGTCGTAGTTTTGGAGGGTGATGTCGTCGTGGGTGAACGCGAACAGGTCGTCGACGTCCGGGTTGAGCTGGAGCGTCGGCAGCGGCCGGGGGGCGCGGGTAAGTTGCTCGCGGGCCTGGTGAAGGTGGTTGTGGTAGAGGTGGGCGTCGCCGAGGGTGTGGATAAACTCGCCGGGCGTGAGGCCGAGGACGTGGGCGACAAGGTGGGTGAGCAATGCATAGGAAAAGATATTGAACGGGACGCCCAAAAAGATGTCCGCCGAGCGCTGGTAGAGCTGGCAAGAGAGCCGCGGTTTTTCATTTTTACAGTTCACTACTTCCGGGGGCGGCACAACATAAAGTTGGAACAGGCAGTGGCACGGCGGCAGGGCCATCTCTTCGAGCTGGCCGGGGTTCCAGGCGCAGACGACGTGGCGGCGCGAGTGCGGGTCCTCGCGGAGCGACCGCAGCACCGCGGCGATCTGGTCGACGTGCCCGCCGCCGGGCTTGGGGAAGCTGCGCCACTGGGCGCCGTAGACCGGCCCGAGGTTGCCGTCGGCGTCGGCCCACTCGTCCCAGATCGAGACACCGTTTTCCTGCAGGTAGCGGACGTTCGTGTCCCCGCGGAGGAACCACAGCAGCTCGTGGATGATCGAGCGGACGTGCAGTTTCTTGGTGGTGACACAGGGGAACCCGCCGCCGGTCGCGGGGTCGAGGTTGAAGCGCATCTGGTGGCCGAAGACCGAGCGGGTGCCGGTCCCGGTGCGGTCGGGCCGGTCGTGGCCGTGGTCGAGGACGTGCCGGAGGAGGTCGAGGTAGGCCTGCATCGGCGGCGATGATAGCGGGCGGGGTGCGGTATACTGTTGCCGAGGCCGACGATGTCCACGCTTGCTGCACCGATCACGATCGAACAGGTGATGGCCGACCCGCCGGCGGGGCGGTGGGAGCTTGTGAACGGCGGACTGCGGCTACGAAACTACGGTGGATACGAACGTGGTCTGATCGTCGGCAACCTCTCGTTTCTGCTTTTCAAGTGGAACGAACCTTGCCGCTTAGGTCGCCGCTACGCCGCGGGCACCGGCTTCATCCTCGCTTGCGACCCCGACACGCTCCGCGCCCCGGACGTTGCGTTTCTGCGGGCTGAGCGGGTCCCGAAAAAGCCGCTGCCCACCTTCGACGAGGGCGCCCCCGACTTTGCCGTCGAGGTCGTCTCCACGGGCGATCGTGAATCCGAAGTGGCGGACAAAACCCGGCAGTGGCTCGACGCCGGAACCGCCGAGGTCTGGGTCGCCTGGCCCCGCACCCGTTCCGTCACGGTGCACCGGCCGGGTGCCGACGTCCTGATCGTGCACGAGGGCGACACGGTCGAAGCCGGCCCCGTGCTGCCCGGCTTCACCGCCGCGGTCGATGACGTCTTCGCCTAACGCCGCGCCCCACGCTATCCTCCCCCCGATCCCATGCCCGCCCTCCCCCTCACCCTCGCCGACTCGTTCTCCCTCTGGGCCGGCCTCGGCGTCCTCCTGCTCATGGCCGTCGCCTTCGGCGTCGGCAACGTCGTGCTCACCCAGTTCCTCGGCCCCACCCGCAAGGGCGAAACCAAGGGCATGACCTACGAATCGGGCATGAACCCCATCGGCTCGACCCGCCGACGCTTCAACGTCCGCTTCTACATCGTCGCCATGACGTTCCTGCTCTTCGACGTCGAGATCGTCTTCCTCTACCCCTGGGCCGTCACCTTCCCCAGCCTCGGCGGCCCCGAGGGCGGCGAACTCGCCCCGCTCTTCCTCGGCCGCATGCTCTTTTTCATCCTCACCAGCATCATCGCCTTCGCCTACGCCTGGCGCAAAGGCGTCTTCCGCTACGACTGAGGCAGCAGGCAGCAAACAGCAGCCGAGCTAGCGGAGCGGGTGACGCGCCCCGGGGGCGAAGCGTTGCGGCGGCTAGAGCGATTGATGGGAATCTTCTCCAGTAGCCGCGTTGCTACGCAACGCGCTCCACGACGTGTAGCGTCGCGGCTATGGCGGGTAATTTCAGCACTTTCTCTAGAGCGACCGGCGACGATTCCGGCAGGGGCACAGGCGTCTCGCCTGTGTTCGGCCGGCAGGCCGAAGATGACGCTCTTAGAGCAGACCCAGTTCATGTGTAGCGGGTGTCACACCTTGGCCGCTCGGGGCCGAGGTGTGCGACCTGCCGCACACCTTGACGCAAAGCCGTCAAGGTGTGGCACCGTCGGACCGGTAGCCGCTACATGTGACTTATCTTTGCTCTAGCACCCCGCTTAGCGCCTGTTTCACAGCCTTGGTGGGGCGGGCTTCCAGCCTGCCTTCGGGCGCAGCCCGAACCTGTAGACAGCAGTCTTGGCCCTTCCGGCCAACGGCAGGCTGGAATCCTGCCCCACCAGCAACCCTCCAAGCCGGTTGTGAAACAAGCTCCTGGCCCGGCCGCTTGCGGCCGCCGTACGCCCCCCGCCAACGCCCCGGCCCCGGTCGCGGCGTGCCGCTACCCGCGTCGCTATGTCATTCCGAACCCGCCGCGCCGCCGTTCAACGGCATCGGGTCCGCCAACCGCTCGGCCCGCCACTTGAGGTACAGCTTGTTCTGCGCCACCTGCGACGCGAACCCGGCTTGGGACGCGGGGTCCAGCGTGTCCAGCCGGCCGATCACCGCATCCAGTCGACCGATCTCGTTCGCCGTCATGCCGACGTGGCTCCACAGGTCCGCCGCGGTGTAATACTCCTCGTCGTCCGGCTCGAACGCGGCCGTGGCTGCAACGGCCCGCTCGAAGGTGCCCGCCGCCAACCCGTCCTCCCCCGCGTGGTGGTGCGCCCGGGCGACCTCCAACATGCCGTAAATCCGCTCCCCCGGCGTCTCGACCAGCGGCAGCAGCCCCTCGGCCTCAGCCGACAGCCCCGCCTCCGCGACCCCCTCCAGCACCGTCAACGCCCACCACTGCCGCTCCTCGGGATCAAGCGTCGCCAGCGTGCCGAGCATCACCCGCGCCCATCGTTTCGCCTCCTCCGTGTGGCCGTTTTCGGTCAGGATGTAGATGCCCCACATCCGCTCGCCCAGCGCGTTCGACGGGTCCGTCACCCGGGCCAACCGCCGCTCGGCCCCTTCCAGGTCGCCCAAAGCGAGCAGGTACGGCCCCACCGCCGCGTCGGCCGCCTCCCGCTCCCAGGCGTCCTCCAGCCGCGGGATGTCGCGGTCCGCCTCATCCAGGATCGCCCGCAAGACGCCAAAGTCGCCGCGCTCGTAGGCCGCGAGCGCCGTGTCCATCCGCGCCTGCAGTTGCGTCGCCGGCGACCCGATGCTCTGTATCAACCCCTCGGCTTTTTCGGCTTCGCCCGCTAACGCCAACGCATAAACAAGGGTCGCGGCGGTGAATTCGCGGGTTTCCTCGTCCTCAATTTCACCCAGCAGCGGCACCATCTCATCGTGCAGGCGGTTGACCGCCCGCTTCGCCTCCGGATCGCCGAGCAACGCGTACCCCTGGGCGATGAGGTTGAGCTGGCTCACCCGGTCTTCGGGGTCGTCTATATCCCGCGCCGCGTCCTCGGCGTAAGCCAGCCACCGCTCGGCCGACCAATCGGCCACGGGTTGCGCCCCCGGTTGTGCGGCTGCGATGACGGCCGCGAGCAGGACCCACAAGATCGTCAAATGCATCAGGAGACATCGCATCGACTCATCCTACCGCCGCGTTGTAAACCAACGTGGAACGCACCGGTAGCCGCGGGTGTCAATCCGCCGGCTGAGTCCGCAGCGCCGGTCACCGCCCGGTGAACGGGTTAACACCCGCGGCTTCGTCGCGTGCATTCAATAAGACAAGACCCCGGCTCGAGGCCGGGGTCTTGTCGTAGTCGAGTGTCGAGCGGCGGATTACTCCATCGCGTCTTCGATCTCGTCGCCGGCCTCTTCCATGTCCTCGCCCATGCCGTCGGCGGTGTTGCAGGCGGTGATCGAGAGGGCGAATACGCCCATGGCCAACAGGGTGAACAATTTACGCATCGGGGTCTCCTTCGAGAGGGGGGGTACGTGGCCGCACGCGGTGTGCAACGCTGATGAAGATTAACACGAATCTCGTTGCGTGCCACTTTCCACAACCGCCGGGCACCGCGGCCTACACTGCCCACCCGATGCAGGACGTGCTCACCGAGATCGTCAACCACAAGCGGACCGAGCTCGCCGAGGCGGTGGCGCGGCGTCCGCTGGCGGAGGTCCGGGCGGCGGCGCTCGACAGCGCCCCGCCCCGCAACTTCTTCGCCGCGGTCACCCGGCCGAAGCAGACGCTCCGCGTCATCGCCGAGATCAAGCGGGCCAGCCCCTCGGCCGGCGTGATCCGTGAGGACTTCGACCCCGTCACCCTCGCCATGGCCTACGCCGAGCATGGCGCGGCCGCGATTTCCTGCCTCACCGACGAGAAGTATTTCCAGGGCTCGCTCGGCTTCATCGCGAAGATCAAGTCGGCCGTCCCGCTGCCGGTGCTCCGCAAGGACTTCATCCTCGACCCGTACCAGGTCTACGAGGCCCGGGCCGCGGGTGCCGACGCCATCCTCCTCATCGCCGAGTGCCTCGGCGAGGCGCAGCTGATCGACCTGCTCATCCTCGCCACCGAGCTGAAACTCACCAGCCTGATCGAGGTGCACGACTATGAATCGCTCATCCAGGTCAAGAGCCACGTCGGCTTCCCGCACCCGGGCTACCAACTGCTGGGCATCAACAACCGCGACCTCAAGACCATGACCACCGACGTGAGCCACACGCTCGACCTGCTGCCCGAGGTGCCCGACCGCGACATCCTCGTCAGCGAGTCGGGCATCCGGACGCACGACGACATCCGGCGGCTGGCCGACGAGGGCGTCCACCGCGTGCTCGTCGGCGAACACCTCATGCGGCAGCGCGACGTCGGGGCGGCGCTGCAGAAGTTGATGCACGGCTGACCCGTCCGTAGGGCGGGGTTCACCCTGCCGCGTGTGATGGTTGGCACGACGCCGATGCCGCGGTGCGGGTAACGCCTAGAGCAGACCCAGTTTATGTGTAGCGGGTGCCCCACCTTGGCCGCTCGGGGCCAAGGTGTGTGACCTGCCGCACACCTTGACGCAAAGCCGTCAAGGTGTGGCACCCCCGAACCGGTAGCCGCTACATATCGCCTGTGTTCGCTCTACTCAACACGCGGCAGGGCAAGCCCTGCCCTACGGGTGCGGCTACCCGTTGGCCTCGCGGATCGCCGTCACCAGCCCCGCCTTGTTGAGCTTGCTCCGCCCGTCGATATCGAGCTCGCTCGCCCGGTTCCGCAGCTCCGCAACCGTCCGCTCCGCCAGCGGCCAGTTCGGGTTGCCCGTGCCCTGCGTCGTCTTGTTCGGCGTGCGGCCCTCCTCCCGACGCTGCTTGTTCACCGTCCGGGCCGCCACCTCCTGCGCCTGGTCCTCGTTCGCGCCTCGGTCGAGCTGCGACTCCTTGATGTGCTCGTACTGCCGCTCATCTTTGTCGCTCCACGACGGTGCCATCTCATTACCTCATCGCAACGGATCAATAGCGATAGCCGGGACGCTACGCGTCCCCGGGGGCGCGCTACTGCAAAGGTTCACCCCACCGAATCGTCCAACACCACCAGCAGCGCGTGGATGCTCCCCGGCAGCACCCCGATGATCGTCAGGATGATGTTCAACAGCAGCGATACGCCCACGCCCCGCTCGAGGAACACCGCCACCGGCGGGAGGAAGATGGCCAGCAGGATCTTGATCAGGTTGTTCACGGGGTACCTTTGACGTTCGGGACGGGGCGGGTGAAGTCACGGATACGTTACCCTAGGCGTGCCGCCCGTCGCTTGACGGAGCGTCGCACGACACCACGCCCAGCTACAAGGACGCCATGCGCCACGCACTCCCCGCCCTGCTTCGTCGCGTCGTCTTCCTCCTCGCCCTGCTCGTCCCGCTCGCCACACGCCCCGCGCTCGCCGCCGACCTCAACGTCTACGAGAGCCGCTCCTACAACATCCACACCAACCTCAGCCCCGACGAGGCCCGCGAGTTCGGCGTCCACATGGACCTGATCTTCCGCGAGTACACCGACCGTTTCAGCGTCCTCCGCGGCAACGAGCGTGACAAGAAAAACCTTTACCTCCTCCGCACCCGCCAGAATTATGTCGACACCCTCGCCGGCTTCGGCATCAACGGGTCCAACTCCGGCGGGATGTACTTCTTCGGGCCCCGCGGGTCGGGACTCGCGACGTGGACCGAGGGCCTCACCCGGGACCAGGTGTTCAGCACGCTCCAGCACGAGGGCTTCCACCAGTTCGCCGACTCCAAGCTCGGCCGCGACCTGCCGCTGTGGGTCAACGAGGGCCTGGCCGAATACTTCGGCTCGGCGATCATCGTCGACGGCAAGGTCCGCCTCGGCATCGTCGAGGCCGACCGCCTGGAACAGATCCGCGCCGCCCTCGCCTCGAACAACGCCCTGGGCTTCGACGAGCTGCTCAACATCACCAGCCCGCGGTGGCACGCGAACATGGCCGACCGCGTCCGGGGGCCGCTGCAGTACGACCAGTCGTGGTCGATGGTGCACTTCCTCGTGCACGGCGACGGCGGGCGGTACCGCAAGGCGTTCGAGAGCTACCTGCTCGAAGTCAGCCGAGGCCGCGGCCACGACGAGGCGTTTAAGAAAAGCTTCGGCACCGCCGACACCGCGCCCTTCGCCAAGCGGTGGATCGACTTCATCGCCGAGGCCGAGCCCGACGCGTATAGCACCGCCCTCAAGCGGATCCAGTTCCTCGGCACCGGGCTCGGCTACCTGCGGGCAAGCGGCGCCGACATGCCCGCCGACCTTGACACGCTCAAGGCCGCCCTGCAACAGCGCGGCTTCAAGATCGGCTACACCACCGAGGCGGGCGAGCACGTCATCGACGCCGCCAACGACGGCCTCTACGCCTACGAAACTCGCAAGGGCGAATCGGTCCCGTTCGAGCTCGTCGCCCCCGCCGCCGAGGGCCTGCCCCCGTCGATCAAGGCGTCCCAACTCCGCCCGACCGTCACGCTGACGTGGGAGAAGGACGACGAGGGCAACCCCCGCCCGACGCTCGAATACCGCTGACCCGGCCGGAAGCCGCGGATGTCAATCCGCCGGCTGCGTGGCCGGGGATTGGACCGACTAAAGGATGTCCGCGACTCCGCCCGGGCATCCGGTCATCCGTCGACCGCCTCATAAGCCGCTAACTCGGCCATCGCACGAACGAGCAGGTCCGCCACGCCGATCTCGCTCGCCCAGTGCGTGAGGTATTCGCGTTCGATCTCACCGCGGTTGAGCTTCAGCACGTTCATGAGGTCACGCCACTGTCGGTCCGACGTCTCGTTGTCGAGGCGGTACCACTCAAGCTTGGCGAGCACGGTGTCCTCCGCCGAGGAAAGCGGCAATTGCCGCTCGGCGCCCCCCGGGGCCGGGCGGTACACGCGGCGACGCAACGCAAACCAGTCAAACGCCCGGTCCTTCGGCGAGAACACGTCGACCTTGAATTGATTATCGAGGTGGATGAGGTTGAAGCTACCGCGCCGCTGGACCGCGTCACGCATCGCCTCTTCCGAGAGGTAGAAGCGATCGACCAGGAAGCGGAACACCTCGCCGACATGTTCCGCTTTGAGGTCGGCGATGACGTCGGCATCGGCGGTGGCGCGCGCCATCCCGTGGATGGAGCTGGCGATTGAGCCGCCGATGTAGTGCAACACCTCCAACGCTTCAAGCACGTCAAGGACGGGGAACAGGGCTGCGTTCTCATCGGCCTGCGTCACGCCCCGCTCCGGCGGACATAGTTTGCGTAAGCGTCGGCCAGGGCCGGGTCGTACTGCAGCGCGATGTACCTCCGCTGCAACTCGACCTCGTCCGCATCGGGATAGGCGCGGCGGACACTGGCCTTAGCTCGCTGAATGCAGGAGTTGGTGAGAGACGACATCAACTCGGCGCGGCGTCCGGGGCCGGCCCGACGCAGGAGCTCAATCTGGACCCGCTCGGCTTCGGGGGAGGTATCGCTCAGCATCGCCACATTCTAACGCCAGGCAGCCGGCGGATTGACATCCGCGGCTTCTCATCTGCACCGTGGCACGTTTGCGTCAGAGCCGGGAGCGTCAGCGACCGGACGCGTCGGTGACACAACGTCGGGTCGCCATCGCTCCCGGCTCTGAATGCTACTCGTAGGCGACGCCACGCTACTTGCCGGTGAAGAACTGCTTGATCTTGTGGACCGTCAGCTGCCGGCCGACCTTGCCTATCGCGGCGGTGAGGGGGATCTCCTTCGGGCAGACTTTCACGCAGTTCTGCGCCTGGCCGCAGTCGTTGATCCCGCCGGGGCCGGCCATGACTTCAAGCCGGTCGTTCTTGAGCTTCTTGCCCGTCTCGTGCTCGTTGAAATACAGCACCTGGCCGATTACCTGGGCCCCGACGAAGTCGTTGTCGAGGGTGAACTGCGGGCAGGCCTCGAGGCAGCAGCCGCAGGTCATGCAGCGGCTCAGGGCGTAGCGTTCTTCCTGTTGCTCGGGCGTCTCGCGGGGGCCGGGGCCGAGGTCGTGGGTGCCGTCGATGGGGACCCAGGCCTTGACCCGCTTGAGGTTCTCGAACATCCGCGTGCGGTCGACGAACAGGTCGCGGACCACGGGGAACTTGGTCATCGGGGCGATGTCGATCGAGCCCTTGCCGGTCTTCTCGAGTTGTTCCGAGACAAGGCAGGAACACGACTGCCGCACGTGCCCGTCGACCACCATGGTGCACGACCCGCAGACCTCCTCGAGGCACCCCGACTCCCAGGCCGGAGGCTCGACGTGCTCGCCGGCGGTGGTCACCGGGTGGGCGGCGATGTACTGCAGCACGCTGATGAGGTTCTGCGCCGGCTTGACCGGCACCTCAAACTCCTGCCAGTAAGACGGCTGATCCGCCCCGTCCTGACGCTTGATGCGGGCGATGAAGGTACGCGGGGTATCGTTCTTGGCGATCATGTGGAAGGCATTTTAGCCGCCAAGGACGGCCGGGGGAGTGAACCGCCAAGGACGCGGAGAGCGCCAAGGAAGGCAGGGCAACTCCAGAGTGGTTTGTTGGTAAGGAGAATTAACTTCAAGCACCGTCAGATGAGGCGAAAGCCACGCTTCTTCGGTTTTGCAGTAGGGGGGTCGGGTTCGACATCAGTTAGCCGCATGAGGAACATTGGAGCCAGCTTTGCAAATGCAACGCAGGCCACGATCGTGCCGAAGAAAACGAACGAACCCGCAGCTGATTGATACTGATCCCGCACGATCCCGTTCAATGCGTCCGGCCCGGCGAACATCCCGGTACCAGCAAGGCCGGCGATCCACGCCGTCGCGATGCAGATGCCACGGATGTTCGATTCACGCCACCAACGCTCGTCCTGGTCAACGAACCCTGCTCGCTTTGCGAGCCGCCACTCGATGCCGATGGCGACCAACACGCCGAGGGCGACGCTCGAAAGCATGACAGGTTCATGTATAGTTTCGAAGGCAGACTCGGTGAAGAATCGACTCGAGAAACGAAGCAGAGCGTGGCATAAAGAAGAGACTGCAACGATGGTCGCGACAACCACGAAGGCGGCCAAGTGGGGTCGCTGGGGAGATCGCAGGGCGGTAAAGCATAAAACACCTAGCAAGCCTATGAAGAGCATGCCAAAGACGTGAGAAGCAAGAAGAAACCAACCGTCTCCATCAAGCTCGCCCCGTATCTCCCACACGCTCAAGCCGATCTGCCAAACGGCGTAGGCAAGCAACGACATTGCCAAGATGCCTGACACCCGCACCAGCAAGATAACCGGGTTGTACGCCCAGACTTTCATCACGACTACAGAGTGTACGGTGTGATCCTCTGCCTTCCTTGGCGCTCTTGGCGTCCTTGGCGGCAAAGCTCCTAATCCTTCGCGTGGGGGTTGCCGCCGTCGGGGCCGGAGTATTTGTCGAGAGGCATGCCTTCGCCTTGGGCGGGTTGTTGGGCGTAGCCCTCGCCGCCGGGCTTCTCGTCGGTGATCATCGCCTGGTGCTCCGCGGCCTCTTTCTCCGAGGCGGCCCCGACGCCGACGAGTTCGCCCTCGTTTTTCTCGCTCTGCTCCACGTCCGCCTTGCTCTCGACCTTGCCGTAGGTCCGCGGGCGGAGGGGGATGAGGGGGCTGTCAATTTCTTCCCACTCGATCACGGGCCGGCCGGTGTCGGCGTCGTAGCGGACCTTGGTGGTCTTGTGGAACTCCTCGTCGACGCGCTCGGGGTAGTCGCTGCGGTAGTGGCTGCCGCGCGATTCCTTGCGGGCGATGGACCCCTCGAGCAGGGCGTCGGCGTAGATCAGCATGTCGCCGAGGCTGCGGGCGAAGCTGACGTTCTGGTTGGTGTAGTGCCCGGTGTCGCTGAGCTTGAGGTCGTGGTACCGCTCACGCAGTTCGGCCAGCTTCTCGCGGGCCTGGAGCATGCGCTTTCCCTCCTTGACCACCGTCGCGGCCATGGTCATCTCCTCGCCGAGCTCGCGGTGGATCTCGTACGGGTTGTGCCCCGACGCCTTGTCGGCGGTGGCGATGAGGTGGTCCATCAGCCCCTGTTCCACGGCCACCGCGTCGTCGTACAGCGACTGGGGCTGCTCCGCGGCCGGCTTACCCTGCGGCTCCTGGGCGTAGTTGTGGACCGACAGGCCGTTGAACAGCCCGTCGAAGATGCACGACAGCAGCGCGTTGGCCCCGAGGCGGGTTGCGCCGTGGTAGGAGTAGTTCGCCTCGCCGAAGGCGTAAAGCCCCGGCAGGTTCGTCATCATGTTGTTGGGGTGGCCGAAGGCGAGGCCCTGGTACTTCTCGCGTTTGGGGGTGCCGTGGGGGGTGGTGTTGTCGGTTTCGGGGTCGTAGGGCTCGTAGCCGGCGTAGAGCCCGCCCATGGTGTAATGCACGGCGGGGAAGATCTTCATCGGGACCTCGCGCGGGTCGTCGCCGGTGAACTTCTCGTAGATCTCGAGGATCGAGGCGAGCTTGTTCTTGGTCGCCTGGGGCAGGTGGGTGATGTCGAGGTAGACCTGGTTGCCGCCGCCGAGGCCCCTGCCGTCCTGACAGACCCAGAAGATCTCGCGGGTGGCGATGTCGCGGGGGACGAGGTTGCCGTAGCCGGGGTACTTCTCTTCGAGGAAGTACCAGCGTTCGTCCTCGGGGATGTCGAGGGGGTGGCGGTCGTCCTTTTTCTGGCGGGGGACCCAGACGCGGCCGCCCTCGCCGCGGGCCGACTCGCTCATCAGGCGGAGCTTGTCCTCGCCGGGGATGGCGGTGGGGTGGACCTGGATCATCTCGGGGTTACCGAGGTAGGCCCCGGCCTTGTAGCACCGGGCCGCGGCGGCCCCGGTGCACATCACCGACATGGTGCTCTTGCCGTAGATCAACCCGTTGCCGCCCGACGCCATGACCACGGCATCGGCGCGGAAGGCGCGGATCTCCATGGTGCGGATGTCCTGGGCAACGATGCCTTTCACGTTGCCGTCGCCGTCGAGCACGGGGCGGAGGAACTCCCAGAACTCGTACTTTTGGACCTTGCCCTCGGCCTCGTAGCGGCGGACCTGCTCGTCGAGGCCGTAGAGGAGCTGTTGCCCGGTGGACGCCCCGGCGAAGTGGGTGCGTTTGAAAAGGGAGCCGCCGAAGAGGCGGAGGTCGCGCATGCCCTCGGCGGTGCGGTTGAAGGGCACGCCGATGCGGTCGAGGAGGTTGATGATCCGTGGTGCCCAGTGGGTCATCTCGTAGACGGGCGGCTGGTGGTTGAGGAAGTCGCCCCCGATGAGGGTCTCGTCCATGTGCTGCCACTCGGAGTAGCCCTGCTGGCGGGCGACGTCGTTGCAGGCGTTGATGCCGCCCTGGGCGCAGACGGAGTGCGAGCGTTTGACGGGGATGAGGGAGAACAGGTCGACGGGCGTGCCCGACTCGGCGATGCGGACCGAGGCGGCGAGGCCGGCGAGGCCCCCGCCGACGACGATGACACGGGGGTGGTGGTCTTTGGGTTCAGCCATGGGTTCTGATTTTAGGCGGTGCAAAAAGGCATGGGTCACGTCAAGGACGTCAAGGATCGCTAAGGAAGAAACCTCGATGCTTCCCCTTTGCGTTCCTTTGCGGCCTTTGCGTGACCTATGCCTTAGTGCGGGACGGTGCCCGCGTTGAGGGACTCGGCGTAGGCCTTGAGGGCGTCGATGTCGGCCTGGGTCACTTCGTAGGTGCGGGCGCCCCAGATGGCGGAGATGGAGAAGATGGCGAGGACCACGCCCATGATGAGGCAGATGATGCCCCAGCGGTTCATGGCTTTCTGGGTGAGGGTGAGGCCCCAGGTGATGGCGGCGGTCCACAGGCCGTTGGACCAGTGGTAGACGACGGCGAGGGAGCCGACAAGGTAGAAGAGGGTCACGAGCCAGCCGTTGAGGGGGCCGGACTGGAGCGCGATGGCGGTGGTGGCATGGGCGAGGGGGTACTCGTCGACGCCGGCGGCGATGAAGGGGTAGTCCATGACGCCGAAGGTCCAGCCCCAGCGGAGGGTGGCGACATGGAAGAAGATGAAGACGAGGCTGATCCAGGCGGTCCAGCGTTGCAGGGAGTAGCGGACGTTGCCGCCGTAGCGGTAGGTGTGGGAGTTGTGCTTGCCCTTCATCATGTAGACGATGCCGAGGCCGGCGTGGAAGGCGATGGGCAGCCACAGGCCGAAGAGCTCGAGGAAGAGCAGGGCGGGGAGGGAGTGGATGAAGTCGACTTCTTCCTGGAAGTACTTCACGTTGCCCAGCCAGGTGGCGAGGGCCATCTGCATGTTGGTGAAGAGGTGGAAGATGACGAACACGCCCACGGGCATGATGCCGGTGAGCGAGTGGAGGCGTCGGAGGAGGAAATAGTTGCGGTCGTAGAACACGCCGAGGGCGGAGGTGGGCGCGTCGTGGTTGGCGGGGGGTGGGCCGGGGGTGGCGTGGGCGGTGGACATGGTGTAGGGGTTCAAAGTGACGGAGCGGCTAGCGGCTAGAGCTTAGAGCCTAGCAAGACGCAAGCGGATATTGAGGCGGCTCAAACCGGCGTCAGTCTTGCTAACAGCTAGGCTCTAGCAGCTAGCAGCTAGCAGCTAGCAGCTAGCAGCTACCCGCCCCGCGCGGCGTTGGCGACCTGGACGTAGCGGCTGCGGAGTTCGTAGAGGGTGCTGCTGAGGGCTTTGCTTTCCTCGTCGCTGAGGTTGCCCCTGGTCTTGTCCTCGAGGACGGTGAGCATGTCGATGTGGTGGCGGGCGAGGTCGAGGTGGAGCATCGGCTGGCCGGTCTGGGGGTCGGGGATCGCGCCCATGGCGAAGAGGGCCTGGGTGACGATGGTGCTCAGGAGGGTCTCGAAGTTGGCGGGGGGCATCTCGCGGGTTGCCCCGCCCCCGCCCCCGGCAGCGCTGCGCGGTGCGCCGCCGGCCCGACCCGCGGCATCACCGCCCGCAGAGCCGCCGGCTGTGGGAGCCGCGGATGCGCCGCTTGCGGGGTCGCGTGGGGCGGTCCTCGACTGCGCCGCCAGCTTCTCTTTCTCCGCCCGGGCCTGCGCCTTCCAGTCGTCGTCGACCAGGATCTTTGGCGGGTCGTTCGTCTCGCTCATGGTTGCATCGCCTTTCGGGCCGGAGTATAGGCGGTAGCTGTTGGCTGCTAGCTGCTAGAGCCTAGCAAGAGCAAGCCCGGCGTCGGCCCGAGAGCAGCCGCTCGCGTCTTGCTAGGCTCTAGCCGCTCCGCCACGCTCCCCACCGCCGAACCACCATGTCCGACCCCGCCCGCGAGACCGGCTCCACGCTCGACCCGAAGTTCAACGCCGACGGCCTCGTCCCCGCCATCGTGCAGGACCACTCGACGAATGAGGTGCTCATGATGGGGTGGATGAACCGGGCGGCGCTCGATCAGACGCTGGCGACGGGGCTGGCGACGTTTTACTCCCGCAGCCGCGGCAAAATGTGGGTCAAGGGCGAGAGCTCGGGCAACACGCAGGAGGTGGTCGAGGCCCGCATCGACTGCGACCAGGACACGGTTCTGCTGCGGTGCAAGAGCCGCGGGCCGTGCTGCCACGTGGGGTACCGCTCTTGTTTTTACCGGGAGATCACGGGGCCGGGCGAGTTATCGACGGTGGAGGACAAGGCGTACGACCCCGCGGCGGTGTACGGCAACGGGTGACGCCACCGCTTCTTAGCCCGGCCGCTTGCGACCGCGGTCTCTGTTGCAGTAGACACGGCGGCCGCAAGCGGCCGGGCTGAGCGTGATTCTGGGCCGACGTTGTCCCCATATCCCGGTGCACTCGCCGCCGCATGCCGCTGCCCCTCGACTCGATCCACATCCTCGCCGCGGCCGTCCTCGAACAGTCCCAGGTCACGCGCCTGCTGCTCGCGATGGCGGTGCTGCTCGGCAGCGCCCGGATGCTCGTTGAATTTTCTCGCAAATTTGGCCAGCCGCCGCTGCTGGGGGAAGGGGCGGGGCCGGGGGCCACGGCGTCGTCCTCACCATCACGCTCACGCTCCTGTTCCTCGGCCTGATGCTTACGGTGGGGCGCTGGACGGCCCACCGCGTGCTGCCCTACGTCCAGTCCCGGTGGAGCTACCCCGGGGGCGTGCTCGGCCTCGTGCTCGTCATCGCGCTGGTCAGCGCAGCGTTCACCGAGTACCTCGGCATCCATTCCATCTTCGGCGCGTTCGTCCCCGGCGTCGCCATTGGCGACTCGCACCACCTCCGCGAACGCACCCGCGACACCATCCACCAGTTCGTGATGAACATCTTCGCCCCGGTGTTCTTCGCCTCCATCGGGCTGCGGATCAACTTCGTCGCGAGCTTCGAGTTCTCCGCCGTCGCCATCGTCTTGATCGTCGCGCTGCTCGGCAAGGTCATCGGCTGCTACTTCGGGGCGAAACTCGCGAGGCTGTCCAGCCGTGAGTCGTGGGGCGTGGGCTTCGGGATGGCGGCCCCGGGGCGCGGTGGGCATCATCCTCGGCCAGCTCGCCCGGCAGGCGAACCTCATCACCGACCAGCTGCTGGTCGCCATCGTCATCATGGCCCTGGCGACCTCGCTCATCGCCGGGCCGGCGATGCAGGCGGAGCTGAGGCTCAAGACCCAGCGGAAGCTCCACGACCCGCTCAGCGACCGGCACATCCTCCTCGACCCGCCGGCGCACGGCGTGCACGAGGTGTTCCACGGCCTGAGCCAGCGGGCCGCCGAGGTCACCGCCGTGACCGACCCGAAGCTGATCTTCCGTGAGGTCTGAGCGCGGGAGCGGGCGATGCACATTGCGCTGCCCGGCGGGTTGGCGGTGCCGCACGCGCGGCTCGACGGGCTGAAAAAGCCCCACGTCTTCGTCGCCCGCTGCCGCGACCGCATAGACCTGCACGCCTCCGACGGCGAGCCGAGCACGCTCGTCTGTCTGATCCTCACGCCCCTCGACCAGCCCGACACGCAGATCGAGATGCTGTCGCTGATCGCCAAGGCGTTCGAGGACGGCGCGACCCGCACCTCGTGCCTCCGCGCCCGGACCCCGACTGAGTTCCGCGCCGTGCTGAACCTTGCCGCGTCGGGACACAGCGAGGAACTCACCCCGCACGACGACGAAACACTCGGCATGGCGTAAGCCGGCGACGCCATCACCACCGCATCGTTGAACATGAAGCGACGCGGCTTCGCCGCGCCGGATGGTGCGCGGCGAAGCCGCGTCGCTTCATGCGTGATTGACGGTCACCCCATCACCCCGCGGGCTCGGCCTCGAGCAGTTGCTCGACGCGGTACCGCACCTCCGGGTCCTCGTCCCCGCGGCGCTTTTCCAGCTCGGGCACCGCGGCCTTGCCGAGGGCGGCGAGCTGCCGCTGGGCGTCCTCGCGCTTCGACCACGACGCGTCGCCCAGCTGCGCCACCAGCGCGACGATGCGTTCGCCCACCGCCGGATCGGCGTTGCGGAGGATGATCATGCCCACCCGCCGCGTCTCGGCCGGGGCCGGGGCGATGTCCAAGGGGAGCAGCCGGTCCAGCGTCGCACCGTCGAGGCGGTACACGACGGTGAGGCCGGCCTTGTCGAAGGCGTGTCGCTCGAGCACCGCGCGGGCGTAGGCGAGTTCGGGCTCGTTCAGCGCGTCCGACGCTTCGAGTGCCCTGACGATCGGTACCAGCGCCTCCGCCGGTGTGGCCGCGTCGACAGGTTGCGAAACCACCACGCCTCCGCCGCCCGCGCCTGTATGACCGCCGCCCGCCGCTTGCGTGGTTGCGGGCTGGCTCGCCGCCGGGTCCGGCTGCGTCGCCGCGGGGCGTGCGTCAGCGACCCGGTTGCCACCGCCCGAAGCGTCTGCCGATACCACGGTCCAGCCCCCGCCGTCCCCCCGCTTGATGATGAATGCATCCCGCACCGCCTCGTCCCGCGTCGGCACCAGGCGATAGCTGTCGCCCTCCGTCTCCACCGTCATCGGCGTCGTGTACGCCACCGCCGCGTCGTAGAACAAAAACCGCTCGGCCGCCCGGTTGTCCCGCAGCAAGCGTCGCGACTCGGACCGCAGCGGGGCCATCCAGTGGCCGGCGGGTAGCGCCGCCGGGGGCGGCGTCGGGGCGTCGTCCGCCCCCGCGACCGCCCGCAGGTCGTGCCACAACAGCCGGTCCGACCGCCGCCGGTCCGGCCGCGGCCACGCCCCCATGAACTCGCCGCCCTCTAACTCCACCAGCACGTCAAACGGCCCCACGCCGCTCGCCCCGCCGCTGAACGTGATGAACCCGCCCGGCATCGCCCCCCCGGAAGCCGCCCCGGAAAGCCCCCCGGAATCTTCCCCGGCACCGCTCGCCCCGCCGTCACCACCACCCGCCGCCGCGTCGCGCTTCACGTTCCCGCCGCCCGGCAGCGCCGTGCTGAACATGCCCGGCCCGTTGGCCGTTTCGCCGAACCTGTCTACCACCAGGACCACCACCTCCCGTGCGATCAGCGGTTGCTCGCCCTCCTGCGCCCGGTTTGACGGGGCAAAACCCCACGCGAGCGCACTGAATAAGTAGACGACGGGTGGCAGGCGGAATCGACGCCTCACGGCTGCCCCCCCGGCCGGACGAGCACCATGTCGACCCAGCCGACGCGGTCGCCGACGTCCTGTCCCGCGCCGAAGCCGACCTCGAGCGTCAGTTGGTCGACGCCGGTGACGTCGAGGTCGAGGTCGATGGCCCCCGCGTCGGCGGTGACGTTTTCGCGCTCAAAAAGGGGCGAGCTGTCGCCGAGGACGCGGAGCGACACGTTGCCGAGCGCGCCGCCGGGCTTGAGCAGGCCGACCTTGCCGCGGAGGCGGGCGAACCCGCCGTCGAGCGCGTAGGTCAGGCGGGACTGCGAGTGGACGGCGAGGCCGGTGTCGTACCGCCGGCCGTCGTACAGCGTGATGGGCCCGCCGTCGAACGCCGTGTTCACCCGGTGCGGCATGACCCGGTCGAAGTACGGCACCTCGTCCGCCGCCGGGTCCAGGTCCGTCAGCCGCACGAGCCGGCCGTTGCGGGTGCGGAGCCGCGACACCGTCTCCACCGGCAGCGCGAGCTCCTGTTCCCACGCACTGACGAAGGTGAGCGGGGCGGGGGGATCCCCCTCACCGCCTCCGGTCCATCGCCCGGGCAGGGCCAGCCCGTTGAGCAGCTCGACGACCTGGTGGAACGCCGCCTGCCCCGAGCGGTCGCGCCGCTCGGGGGCGAACACGACGCCCTGGACCCGCGCCAGGTCCAGCCGCCGCTCGCGCCCCTGGTACCGCATGACGAGCTGCCGGGTGTTCGCTTCGCCGTCGTCCCCCGCCACGCCGCCTTCCCCCGCGCCGCCGGTGCCCGCTTCGACCCCCAGCACCTCGCCCGTCACCCGCTGCACCTTGCCGTCGCGGTCCAGCACGTACACGCTGTCCGCGTCGCCCGGCTCGTCCGCCCGGTCCAAGGCATCCGTCGACGCCCCGGCCGCCCACAGCTCAGCCACCGCACCCCGCGGCACCGCCAGCCGCAGCGGCTCATCATCGGTCCCCTCGCCGCCCCCGGCCCCGCCGCCCGGGGCCGACAACCCCAGCGTCCCGCCCGACCACGTGTCGAGGTCCACCCGGCCCGCGTCCCCCGCCCCCGCCCCCGCCCCGTCACCCGATCCGACCAATACCACCCGCCAAGCCGCCGCCGCCCCGGACCCGCCGCCCCCGGCCCCGCCCCCAGCCCCCGCCGCCTCCCCCGCCCGGGCCGCGAACGCCGGCATCGCCCCGAGGTACAGCGCCGCCGGCGAGTCCGCCCCCAGGGTGAACGTGTAGTCCCCGTCCGCCGGCACCTTCAGGTACCCGTCGAACAGCAGCGCGTAGTGGTCGTCCCGCCCCGCCAGCCGCAGGTCGATCCGGCTGGTCGACCCCGATCGCCTCCGCTGCGCCACCGAGAAAGGCTCGGCCAACCCCCACCGGTCCGCCTCCGCCAGCCCCGGCTGCTCCGCCTCGAACGTGTAGTAGGTGTACCCCAGCCGCGACCGCAGACCCTCGGGGTCCTCCGGCAGGCGGTACCCCTCCCGGTCGATCCCCGCCGGCGCGGGGTCCTCGCTCCGGCCGCCCAGCCGCGCCAGCGCCTCCGCCCCGATCTCCCCGCCCACGCCCGAACCCGCCGGCCCCGCCCACGTCAGCCCCAGCTCCGCATTGCCCGTCGCGTGGGCGTACGCCAGCACCATCCGGTGTGCCCCCGCCCGCAGCCTCACCGTCGCCTCGCCCCGCTTGTCCCGCCCCGGCCCGGCCACCTGCACCACCGGCCGACCGTCGCCCAAGAGCGCCACATCCCCAAAGCGGACCTCGTCCACGTCGAGCAACGCCACCTCACGCCGCTCCGTCACCGGCCGCACCGCCGCGTCCTCCCCCGCCGCTTCCGGGGCCGCTTCCGGGGCCGCCTGCGTTGCCGCTTCCGGGGTCCGTTCCGGTGGCGTCGGCGGGGCCACCGTCACCCGTCCCTCGGCGTCCACCGACACGTCCCCCGCCAGCGTCTCGCCCCCCGCCGTCCGCACCTGCCCCGCAACGCACGGCAGCGCGATCATCCCCCACGCCAACAATGAGACAGCCACAGCCGGGACGCTACGCGTCCCCGGCCTCCCCCAGGGACGCGTAGCGCCCCGGCTACTGCGCCGCATTGCCATCCGAGAACCGCTCATTCGCCTACCCCCGTCCCGCCTTCGTCCCCGTCCCCGTCCCCCGCCAGACGCGAGTAGTACTCGCTCAGCACGTCCTCGAAGCCCGGCGGGAACCCCTCGGTCCGCGACTGCAAAATCCGCCGCCGCTCGCTCTCGGGCAGCTGCGCCCAGTCCCCGCCGCCCTCCCGCGGGTCTACCAGCTCGCCCATCCCCCCCGGCCCCGGGGCCAGGGTCGACTCGCCCGCCGGGGCGCTGCCGTCCGCCATCCCCTGCCCGCTGCCGCCCCCGCCCCCGGCACTCTGGCCCATCTGCTCGGCAAGCTGGATCAGGTGGTCGAGCTTCTCCACCACGCCCGCGCCCCGCTCCTGCACCTCCGCCCCCGTCTCGTCACGCCGCAGCCGCCCGCTCACCGACTCCATCTCCCCCGCCACGTGCACCAGCGGGTCCTCCATCCACGCCGGCTGCCCATCCTCCCCCGGGACCGCCTCACCCCGCGCCGCCCGCATCATCCGCTCCGCCTGGTTGACCAGCGCATCGGCCCGACGCATCTCCTCCACCGCGTTCCTGCCCTCCGCCGCAGGGTCGTTCAACATCTCCCGCACCCGCCGGTCCGCCTCGGGGTCCACCAACCCGCCCGGCTGCAGCAGGTCGCCCCCCCCGGTCGGCGCGGCGTGCAACCACGCGGGCACACACAGCGTTAGCCCGATCCCTAAACCCCGCGCCACCCGCCACGCCGGGTGCCACACCGCACCCCGGAGGCTCGGCGGAGGGTGCGGTGTGCGGGTCGCCCGGTGCATCAAGCTGCGAAGCACGCGCACACCGCACCCACCCCGAGCGGCGGGATGCGGTGTGGAACCCATCAGCTCTCCGCAACCACGCAAGCGGAACCTCCCTGTGGATGAATCAACCATCCCCACCCTCCTTCATCTTCGCATCCAATTTCAGCGTCGCGTCCCGCACCGCGTCCTGCAGACCCCGCAGCGCGTCCGCCTTCACCCGCACCTCCGCCGGCTTCATCTCACCCCCCGCCCGCGCCCCCTCCAGTGCCGCGGTCTGACGGTTCACGCCCTGCTGCATCAGCTTCAGCATACGGAGTTCCGCCGCGATCTGATTGAACTTCTTCTCCTGGTCCCGCGCCCGGTCCCCCGCCGCGCCCGGCTCGCGGTTGCCCGGCTCACGGTCCGCCAGCCGCATCGCCCCCAACAACGCCTCCAGCTCCGCCTCCACCGCCCCCGACTCCGCCAGCGTCGCGGCCGTGCCCAGCCCCGTCCGCAAGTCGTCGCTCAGCACCACCATCCGGTCCCGCGTCAGCCCCAGCGCGGCCGGCAACGCGATCGAGAACGCCGCCCGCTCCGCCAGATCAATCGTCTGACCCGCCAACGTCACCAGCTCGTCCTCCGGCCCCGCCAACCGCTTCACCGCCTCCACCGCCGGCGTCTCCCCGGCCGCAACCCCCGGCAGCAACCCCCCCAAAACCCGCGACACGTCCTTCTGCTGCGCCAGCATCGCCTCGAGGTTCTCCAGCACCCGCCGCCGCGCCAGGTCCGCCACCTCCTCGTTCAGTTGATCCCGCCGCGCCTGCAACTGCTCCCGCGCCTCGGCCAGCCGCTTGAGCGCCTCGTCCTGCTTCGCCGCCGCCTCACCCGCTCCCCCGGCCCCCTCGTCAAGGTGGCCCGCCGCCCCGCCCATTGCGCCCCCGGCCTGCTCCACCGCCTGGCCGGACGCCGCCGCCTCCCCGCCGACCGACGCCAGCGACCGGGCCAAATCCTCGGCCGTCCGCTGGTTACGACGCTCGTCGCCCCCCAACACCTCCGCCAGCCGCGCCCGTTGCGCCGCCTCCCCCGCCTCCCCCCCCTCCGCCCCCTCCGCTCGGCGAGCTTCCCCGTCTCGTCACGCTGCCGCCGCTCGGCCGCCTCAAGCGCCCCGAGGCGCTGCAGCGCCTCCTCCACGGCCGCAAGCTCGCGGAGCTTCAGTTCCAGGTCCAGGTCGGCGGTCAACAACAGCCGCTTGAGCTCCTCCAACTCCCGCAGCACCGCATGTTGCGTCGCCTCGGCATTGTCCAGATCGAGCCCCTCCAGCAGGGCGCCGATCCGCGACATGCGGTCGGTCAGCAGCGCCTCCCGCGACGTCTGCACCGCCAGGGTGAGGCGCGACGCGTCCTGCGGCTGGGCCTGCCGGATCAGCTCCGCCAGCCGGTACATCCGGTCCTCGAGCTCGGCCATGTACGCCTGCGCCCGCTCCTGCCGGAACGCCGCCTCGCGCTCCGGCGTCACCTCGACCTCCGTGATCGCCTGGGCCGACGCCGCCGACGCCGACCCCAGCAGGAAAATAAGCACCGCCGCAATCCGGATGAGTAACGCTCGACGCACGCCGACATCATACCGCAACCGGCCGCACCCACACCCAGAGCCCAGAGCGTAAGCGAGGGGTCGACCCTCTCACCCCCCACCCCCCCCCACCCGTCGCTAACGCTCGGGGCTCTGAACACGGATGCCGCCCCTTGACGGCTTGGGTGGCCGGGTGCCACACCTTGGCTGCTTTGAGCCAAGGTGTGGGGTGGCAGAATAGCTTCACACCTTGGTGCAGAGCCACCAAGGTGTGGCACCGGGCACCTTCTAAACGACTGAAGTAAAGCCCCTAAACCATTTAGAGCACCCCCTAAATGTTTAAGAGCGCCCCCTAAACGATTTAGGGCACCCCCTAGACGTTGCAGGGCACCCCCTAAATAGCTTGAGGGCATCCCCTAAATGGATTGGGGCACCCCCTAGACCGTTTAGGGCACTCCCTCAATGGTTTGGGGCACCCCCTAGACCGTTTAGGTAGGCGGCCGTAGGGCAGGGTTCACCCTGCCACGGCGTGCCCGCGGCGTGCAGCGTCGCATCACACGCGGCGGGGCAAGCCCTGCCCTACGGGAGGGGGTGGGTGTGTCGCGGCGGAGACGGTATGATGCGGGGCATGAGCGGACGCGGACAGACCGGGTGGCGGTGGTGGGCGGTGGTCGTGGTGGTGGTTTCATGGGTGGGGGTGGCGAGGCCGGGGGCGGGTGATCGGGTGGTGGGGGGGGAGATGCCGGTCGTCGTGGTTCAGGCGGCGGGGGAAGTTGAAGAGGGGGGTGAAGGGGGTGAGGGGGGTGGGTTGGAGGATGCGGGGGACGCGGTGGCGGAGCTCGGCGGGTTCCGTTTCACGACGGTGGACCAGGACACGCGGGACGCGGTGGCGGACGTGGCGCGGTACCGGGAGAAGGGGCTGTGGGAGAAGGTGTTCCGCGAGCTGGAGGCGTTGCGGGGGTCGGACCTGTCGGGTCTGGTGGCGGTGTCGGATGCGGGGGGCGGGGGGGGTGAGGGGAGGGCGGCGTCGGACGGGGTGTTGTACGTGCCGCTGCGGGAGCGGCTGTGGTTAGCCATGGCGGAGCTGCCGGCCGACGGGCGGGAGGCGTTCCGCCTGTTCCACGATGCGGCGGCGGAGGAGCTGCTGCGGGCGATGCGGGCGGGAGAGACGGAGGGTTCCGGGGGGGTAGGGGAACGGGAGGCGGGGGAGCGTCTATATAAGGATTACTTTTTGACGTCGGCGGGGCCGGTGGGGGTCGATCGGCTGGGCGATCTGTACTTCGAGCGGGGCGAGTTCGCGGCCGCGGCCCGGGTGTGGGACGACCTGCTGACGTACCAGGCGGGCGAGGCGCTCGGCGGCCTTGGCGGGGGGGGCGGAGGGGGCGAGGGGGCTGCGGAGGGGGTGGGGGGTGTGGTGCGGCTGCGGGTGAAGCGGGCGGTGGCATTGGCGCGGGCGGGGGACGCGGCGGGATTTGAGGCGGTGCGGGAGGGGCTGCTGGCCCGGGACGGGGACGCGAGGGTGACGGTGGGGGGGCGTGAGGTGGCGGTGCGGGAGGTGCTGGCGGGGTTGTCGGCGGTGCCGTCGGTGTCGTCGTCGCCGGGGGAACGGGAGCCGGGGGCGGGACGTGACGCGGCGCGGCCGTGGGGGGGCGAAGGGGGTGAGGGGGCTGAGGCGGGGGTGCTGTGGCGGTGCCGGTTCTTGACGGACGTGGGTCAGATCAAGCTGATGCAGGCGGTGCAGGGCGGGTGGTCGGCCCAGGGCACGGGCATCCACCGGGCGATCCCCCCCGTCGCGGCCGACGCGGAGCGGGTCTACGCCAACTGGCTGGGCGTCGTGTTCGCGCTGGACCGGGCGACCGGAAAGCTGCTGTGGACCACCCGGTCGTTCCACGAGATGGCCAACGGCTTCGCCGAGATGCTGCAGCGCGGCAGCCTGCTGAGCCCGGGGCGGTACCACGTCGACGTCGCGTCGAACACGGGGGGTACGCCTTCCGGGGGGGTGGTATTGGCGACGTCGATGCCGAGCGAGCAGAACCGTTGGAACGAGGTGTACCGGATGGTGGCGTACGACGCGGCGACGGGCCGGGTGAAGTGGTCCTCGTCGTCGGGTGCGTTGGAGGGTGAAGGGTTCTGCGCCGAGCCGGTGGTGGTGCCCCCGGGGGGCGGGGGCGGGGCGGGTGGCGGTGATGATGTTTGGGTGGTGACGTACCCGCAGGAGGGGGGCCGGACGCTGACGCTGCGGCTGCTCGACGCGCAGACGGGGGCGGAGCGGTGGTCGGTGGGGCTCGGTGAGTTTGAGCCGACGAACACGCGGCACGGGTATGAGGTGGCGCCGGCGGTGAAGCTGGCGGTGGACATTGGGTCGGGGGAGGGCGGATCGGGAGGGGGGGGATCGGGAGGGGGGGGGACGGTGTACGTGCTGACCAACGGCGGGGCGCTGCTGGCGGTGGCGACGGGTGGGGGGGCTTCCGGGGGTGTCGGGGATTCCGGGGGGGGGAGCGTGAAGTGGGCGTTGAAGTTCGCCCCGCCGACCCATCTGGGCGAGAACCACTGGGGCGGCGGGGGCATGGATGCGTACACGGATCGGCCCGGGTCGATCGTGCGTGGGGGCGGGACGTTGTATATCAAGGAAGCGGGCGGCAACCGGCTGCTCGCGGTGGACGCGGCCACCGGTCGGGTGTTGTGGAGCCACCTGGCGGACCGCGACGGGGCCATCGCCGGCCACGACGCGGAGCGGCTGTACCTGTTGGGGACGGACCTGATGGCGCGGGACATCGGCAGCGGTGAGGCGGTGTGGTCGCGGAACCTGCGATCGGGGGCGGTGCCGGGGAGCCTCACGGCGACGGGCGGGGCGGTGGTGGTGTCCAGCGAGGAGGGGCTGCTGAAGCTCGACGCGTCGGACGGCGACGTGGCGGAGCGGTTTGACCCGGAGATGATCGGGCGGCAGGGGGCGCGTTTTCGGCTGCTGGGGGACCTCACCCTCGTGGCGACGCCGACGGGTATCATGGCGTACGGCCCCCGGCCCGACGCGTCGGGCGGGTCTGCCACGCCGCCCGGGTCCAAACCCCCCTTGCCGGAGGAGTCGCCTTGAAGCCTCGTCGTCTGATCGTGCTGGGGTTTCTGCTCGTGGCGTTTGCCCGGCCGGTCGCGGCCCAGGATTATCACGCCGAGTGGTCGGGGGGCGGGCCGGGGGGTGGGAGCGGAGGGCCGGACGAGCGCCTCAACGCGACGGGGCAGGCCGAGGTGGAGATGAGCCCGGACCGGGCGGTGCTCGGGGTCGCGGTCACCGGCACCGGCGAGGACCCGCAGGACGCGATGGTCAAGTTCCGCGACAACCGCCGGCGGGCGATCGAGGCGCTTGAAGCGGTGCCGCTCGAGGGGCTGACCGTCGAGCCGATGGGCGTGAGCCTGTCGTACATTTATGACCAGCAGGAGCTCAACCAGATGCGCAACGGCATGCCTAACGCCGTCGCCCCGACGCCCAAGATCGTGGTGAGCGAGCGGCTGCGGGTGGTGATTCCGGGCCTCAAGGCGTTCGAGGACGAGGACGCGCTCGTTGGGGCGATGCAACAGGTGATCACGACCGTGCGGGACCAGGGCCTGGGGCTGGGGCAGGACCCCACGGCCGAGATGGCGGGGTACAGCTACGGGTACAACGCCCAGCCGCAGACGCTGTTCAGCTACGAGTCGACCGGGGCCGAGGCGAAGCTCGCCGCGGCCCGGGCCGAGGCGGTCGAGGACGCCAAGGCCAACGCCACCAAGATCGCCGCCCTCATCGGGGCGACGCTCGGCCCGATCGTCTCGTTCAGCGAAAACGTCTCGCTGCCCTACGAGCAGACCGTCGACATGTATGGCAACCGCCGGGGCTACACCCCCAACAACCAGGGCGGGGTGGTGAACGACGACGCGGTGAGCTCGTCGCTGCTCGGCCCCGCGACGGTGCGGCTAACGGTGTCGCTACGGTTTGCCATCAAGCCGGGGAGCTCGGCCACCAGCGTTGAGGCCTCCGAGTGACCCGTCTCGTCCGCCTGCTGCTCATCGCCCTCGCCTGCGCCGCCGCGGCGCCCGCCCCCGCCCAGCCCGCCGACCCGCCCCTCCCCCAGCACATGACCCGCGACGCCGTCGCCGCGGTCGAGCGGGGCCTGCAGTACCTCCAGCGCACCCAGTCCAACGACGGCTCGTGGAAGGGTACCGCCGACGGGTCGGCCTACCCCGTCTCCATGGCCTCCCTCGCCGGCATGGCCCTGCTCGCTCACGGCGACACCCCCACCCGCGGGCCCTACGCCGACACCCTCGCCGCCGCCGTCAAGTACGTCACCTCCGAGGCACGCCCCGACGGGCTCATCTCCGTCGGCGCCGCCAACGGGCGCACCATGTACGGCCACGGCTTCGGCCTGCTCTTCCTTGCCACCACCTACGGCATGGAGACCGACCAACGCACCCGACAACGCATGCATGCCGCCATCACCAACGGCATCCGCCTCACCGCCTCCGCCCAGTCGCCCCGCGGCGGGTGGTACTACACCCCCAACTCCGGCGACGAGGGCTCGGTCACCGTCACCCAGCTCCAGGCCCTCCGTGCCGCCGAGAACTCCGGCTTCACCGTCCCCCAGGACACCGTCACCCGCGCCATCCACTACCTCGAACTCTGCCAAGGCCCCGAGGGTGGCATCGTCTATTCCTACGGCAGCGGCGGCGGGTCACGCCTCGCCATCTCCGCCGCCGCCATCACCTGCCTCTACTCCGTCGGCGAGTACGAGTCCGACCTCGCTGAGGACTGCCTCAAGTTCGTCTGGGACAGCATCAACGCCCGCGAGATCCAGTGGTCCATGGGCGGCCACTCCTTCTACGGCCACTACTACGCCGCCCAGTCCTTCTACCAGGCCGGCGACGACTACTGGGCCAACTACTTCCCCTCGATCCGCGACCAGCTCCTCGCCAAACAAAACCGCGACGGCTCCTGGGACGGCGACGGCATCGGCCCCGTCTACGGCACCGCCCTGGCCTGCACCATCCTACAACTGCCCTACAAGTACCTCCCGATCTACCAGCGGTAAAAACCAGCCGCCAAGGACGCTGAGAGCGCCAGAGGTACAAAATTCAGATGCCTTCCTTGGCGCTCTTGGCGTCCTTGGCGGCTAAAGGATCGACTTTGAACCAAGACGCTCCCGACCTCCAGCAACTCGACACCTTCAAACAGTCCTTCGACGCCATCCGCGCGCAGATCGCCACCGCCGTCGTCGGGCAGGACGAGGTCATCGAGCAGCTGCTCATCTGCGTCTTCGCCCGGGGCCACTGCATCCTCGAGGGCGTGCCCGGGCTGGCTAAAACTCTGCTCATCTCCACGCTCGCCAAGAGCCTGTCGCTGAGCTTCAACCGCATCCAGTTTACCCCCGACCTGATGCCGTCGGACATCACCGGCACCGAGGTCATGCGCCAGGACCGCGAGACCGGCGAGCGGTCGTTCCAGTTCATGCCCGGCCCGGTGTTCGCCAACCTGCTGCTCGCCGACGAGATCAACCGCACCCCGCCCAAGACCCAGGCGGCGCTCTTGCAGGGGATGCAGGAGCGGCACGTCTCCTCCGCCGGCCGGGACCACGCGCTGCCCGACCCGTTCTTCGTCCTCGCCACGCAGAACCCCATCGAGCAGGAAGGCACCTACCCCCTGCCCGAGGCCCAGCTCGACCGCTTCTTCATGAAGGTCTTCGTCACCTACCCCACCCCCGAAGAAGAACGCGACGTCTACCGCCTCACCACCTCTCCCCACCCCTCCTCCGCATCGACCGATTCCGGTGATAGCCGGGCCGTCCGCGGCCCGAGTCCCGTCGTCGGCGAACAACAGGTACGCGACCTGCAAAAACTCGTCCGCGCCGTCCCGATCAGCGACACGCTCATCGACTACGCGATGCGGCTCATCCGCTCGACCCGGCCGCAGGACCCCCTCGCCCCGGACTTCGTGAGCGGCTACGCCCTCTGGGGTGTCGGCCCGCGCGGCGGGCAGTCGCTGATCCTCGCCGCCAAGGCCCGTGCCGCGCTCCACGGCCGACCCGAGGTCGCCCTCGAAGACTTTCACGCCGCCGCCCCCTCGGTCCTCCGCCACCGCCTGGTCCTCAATTATCACGCCGAGGCCGAAGGCGAGACCCCCGACACCGTCATCGCCAAATTGATCGAGACCGTCTCGATCGAGGGCGGTGCGGCGGCGAAGGCGGCGAGGCTGGACACGGTGCTCAAGGCATAACAGCTATAACCGCAGTTTTCGCAGATGACGCAGATTCTCCAAAACACTTGGAACGACTTTTGTTTAGCCTAACGGCCCCCGCAGGAACAGCTTTAAGTGATCCAAAACGGGTCCGTTTGAATCTGCGAACTCTGCGTAATCTGCGGTCACCGCCTTGACGACCTATCTAGATCCCGACGTCCTCTCCCGCATCACGCCGCTGGGCTTCCGCGCCCGGTCGGTGATGGAGGAGTCGGTCTCAGGGGGGCACCGTTCGCCGTTGCAGGGGGTGTCGCCGGAGTTTGCCGATCACCGCGAGTACGTACCGGGGGATGATTTGAAGAACCTCGACTGGCGGGTGTTCGCCCGCAGCGACCGGTTCTACATCAAGCGGTTCGAGGAGGAATCGAACCTGCGGTGCACGTTCGTGGTGGACGCGTCGGGGTCGATGTCTTATGGAAGGGGCAAAGGGGCAGAGGGGCGAAGGGGTAAAGGGGGGAGCATGGTAAGGGGCAGAGGGGTAAAGGGGCAGAGGGGTGAAAGGGATGCGGCGGAGCAATCTGGCTCGGCACTTTACCCCTCTGCCCCTGCCCCCTTTGCCCCTTCCGCCGGGTCCTCGAAATTTCACCTCGCCGCCACCGCCGCGGCGTGCCTGGCGTCGGTGCTGATGCGGCAGCGCGACGCGGTGGGGCTGGCGACGTTCGACAACGCCCTGCGCGACGTGCTGCCACCGCGGGCCAACACGCGGCACTTCACGCAGGTGCTCGACACGCTGGCCGCCACGGACCCTGTCCACGCCCCCCGCCCCCGGGGCGAGACCGAGGTCGGCACCGTGCTAAGCGAGGTCGCCGACCGGGCCGGCCGGGGCGGGATGGTCGTCGTGCTGTCCGACCTGCTGTGCGACCTCGAACGCTTGGGCGAGGGGCTGTCGCGGTTGCGGCACGGCCGGCACGAGGTCATCGTCATGCAGGTCCTCCACGGCGACGAGATCGACCTGCCCTTCAACCAATCCACCATGTTCCGCGATATCGAATCCGCCGCCAGCAGTCCCGAAGAGGTATACGGCGAGCCGTGGGCGTTCCGGCAGGCGTACCAGAAGGAGATGCAGCGTTTCATCGCCGACGCCCACGCCCGCTGCCGCCAGCGCGGCATCGACCACGTGCTGTTGCAAACCGACCGCGATTTGGGCGTGACGCTGAGCCGGTGGCTGCACGAGAGGGGGCGGGGATGAATGACGAAACCCGAATGAGGAATGACGGATTTGCGACCCGTTTACCGGCCCGAAGAGCACTTATGGCGTTGGTTCGTCATCCGTCATTCGCGCTTCGTCATTTCCCCGCATGACCTTCCTCGCCCCCTGGCTCCTGGCCGGTGGCCTGCTCGCGGCGGCCCCGATCGTCATTCACCTGCTCAACCGCCGGCGGTTCACCGTCGTCGACTGGGCCCCGATGCGCTACCTCAAGAACACCCTCCGCACCAACCGCCGGCGGCTGCGCCTCGAGCAGTGGGTCCTCCTCGCCATGCGGGCGCTGCTGGTGCTCATCCTTTTCGTGGCGCTGGCGCAACCCATCGCGGCCCGGTCGGGCCTCGGCGGGTGGGTGGCGGGGGCCGAGCGGGTCAGCCGGGTGCTCGTCATCGACGACTCGCTGAGCATGGGTCTCCGCGGCGGGGGCACGTCCGCTAGCGAGGCGGCGTTCGACCGGGCGAAGGAAGCGGCCGTCAGCCTCATCGAGACGCTCGGCACGCAGGACACGCTGACCGTCTTCACCACGTCACGCCCCGACGCGCCGCTCATCCGCAACGCGGCGGTGGACGACCCCGCCGCGCTCGTGGAGGCGGTGCGGCAACTTGGGCCCCTCGACACCGCCGACGCCTGGGCGGCGACGCTAGGGGCGGCCCGGGAGTACCTCGCGGCCGCGCCGTTTGCGGAGCGGGAGGTGACGGTGCTCACCGACCCGCGGGGGCCGGGCTGGTCGACGGGTTTAGGTGATGTGGCCAACGCCCTCGACGCGGAGGGGGCGATGGTGCGGGTGATGGACGTGGGGCGGGGCGCTGCGGGTGGGGTGAGCAACGTGGCGCTGCTGTCGCTGACGGGGGACGACGCGGTGGCGGTGGCGGGGGAGGCGGTGCCGTTGACGGCGACGGTGCGGCTGGACGGGGGCTTAACGGGAGGGGCGGCGGGGTCTCTGGGGGGGGGGCCGGCGGGGGGGGAAGTGGTGCGGGCGGTGTTGAGCGTGAACGGGGCGGAGAACGCGGTGGAGTTGCCGCCGCTGCCGGTGGGTGAGGCGGTGTCGGTGCCGTTGACGGTGACCTTCGACGGCGCGGGGCCGCAGCGGTTGGCGTTGCGGCTGCCCGACGACGCGCTGCCGGGGGACAACGCGCGGCAGTTGGTGGTGGAGGCGCGGGAGCGGATCGACGTGCTGCTGGTTGATGGTGAGCCGGCGGCGGAGGCGCGGGACGGCGAGACGTTCTTCCTGGGGTGGGCGCTGCGGGCGGGGGGTCGGCCGTTCACGGTGCGGCGGGCGGTGGACAGCGCGTGGCTGGAAGGGGCGTGGCCCGAGGCGGAGACGCCCGACGTGCTGGTGCTGGCTAACGTGGCGTCGCTGTCGACGGAGCGGGCGCGGGAGGTGACCGAGCGGGTGAGCGGGGGGATGGGGTTGATGGTGTTCGTGGGGGACCTGGTGGAGGTTGAGTCGTACAACGAGCGGTTGTATGCGGACGGCCGGGGGGTACTGCCGGGTGAGCTGCGGCCGGCGGAGGACGGGTCGGAGGGGGCGCGGGGGCTGTTCGTGACGGCGGACCCGGGGTCGGCGCTCGGGCCGCTGGCGGCGGTGCCGCGCGAGCAGTTCGGCGGGGTGGTGGCTGCACGGGTGATGCCGGTGGCGGTGCCGGCGATCGGGGAGGGTCCGACTTCTGCGATATCGGACAGTGCGCCGGGGCGGCCGCCCTCCCCCGGCCCCTCCCAAGGGGAGGGGGGTCAGAGGGAGCCCTCCCCCAACCGCTCCCGTGGGGATGGAGGCAAGGCGGCGGCGGGTCCCTTGGCGTCGACGTTGATGCGGTGGAGCGCGGGGTGGAAGGAGGCGGTGATCGAACGGCACCTGGGCGCGGGGAGGGTGCTGCTGTGGACCACGACGGCGGACCGGGCGTGGAGCAACTGGCCGACGGACCCGAGCTTCGTGCTGGCGGTGCGGCAGGGGGCGCGGGCGGTGGCGGGGCGGGTCGGCGGGGGGGCGGGAAGGGTGAACCGGACGGTGGGCGAGGCGTTGACGGTGGGGGCGGACGCGGGGCGGCCTCCGGGTGTGGCGACGGTGGCTCTGCCGCCCGGAAGCGGCGGGAGCGGCGGCGGGGGCACGGTGTCGGCGACGGTCGACCGCGGCGACCCCGCTGCCCCGGTGATCCGGTACGGCGAGACGGAGCGGGCGGGATTCTACACGGTGTCGTGGGAGGCGGCGGGCGTCGGGCCGACGACGGGGGAGCGGACGTTCGCGGTCAACCCTGACGCGGCGGAGAGCGACCTGACGCCGGTGCCCGCGGAGCAGATCGAGCGGGCACTCGCGCCGCTGGCGGTGACGGTGACGCGGCTGGGCGACCCGGGGGACGGCGGGGAGGAAGCGGGCAACCGGGACCTGTGGCGGACGGCGATGCTGGCGGTGCTCGGTCTGGTGGTGATGGAGAGCGCCTTCGCGGCGTGGGTCGGGAGGGAGCATTGACGCGGCTGTGGCAGTGGCTAATCGGGCTGGACCCAGCCGAGTGGACCGCCGGCGGGCGGTGGTCGCTCGGGTGGGCCGGCGCCCCCTCCGGGGACCGGGCGTTGTTCGTGCTGCTCGCGGCGGCGGCGTTCGTGGCGGGGCTGTGGTGGTGGCAGCGGCGCGAGGCGCGGCGGTTGGCGGCGTGGCGGCGGTGGACGCTCTTCGCGCTACGGGCGGCGGCGGCGGGGGTGGTCGCGGTGATGCTGCTCGAGCCGGTGGTGGTGTTGAGCAAGACGGAGTACGAGCCCTCGCGGCTGCTGGTCTTGCGGGACGTGTCGCCGTCGATGGGGCTGACCGACGCCTGGAGCGACGCCGGCCGGGCGGCGGCGGTCGCGTCGTCGCTCGGGATGAACGGCGCGGCGGCGGTGCGGGGCGCGACGCGGCTGGACCTGGCCGAGCGGGCGCTGGGCGGCGGGCTGACCGAGCGGCTCGCGATGGGGGGGGAGCGGTCGGTGGTGACGCTGCCGTTTGCCGAGCAACTGGTCGAAGACGACGCGGGCGGCGGCGGGGGAGGCGGCGGCGGGGGAGGCGGGGCGGTGCGGGGTAACGGGACGGGGATCGGCGCGGCGGTGCGGCAGGCGATACAGCGGTACCGCGGCGGGCCGGTCGCGGGGGTGTTGTTGGTGAGCGACGGGCGGAGTAACGCGGGGCTGTCGGTGGAGCAGGCGGCGCGGCTGACGGCGGAGGAGGGCGTACCGGTGGCGGCGTTGGCGGTGGGGACCGAGGAGGGGCCGCGCAACGCCGAGGTGGTGGAGCTTCAGGCGGACCCGGTGGTGTTCGTGCGGGACGAGGTGTCGGCGGCGGTGGTGGTGCGGAGCCGGGGGATGGAGGGTGAGGCGGCGACGGTTGCGCTGGAGCGTTCGCGCGGCGGCGGGCCGTGGGAGGGGGTCGGCCAAGAGCGGGTGACGCTGGGCGGGGCGGGGCAGACGCGGGAGGTGGGGTTCGGCTTCGCCGAGGAGTCGCCGGGCGACGTGCGGCTGCGGGCCACCTTAACCGTCGACGGCGCGGCGGCGGGCTCCGGGGAGGAACAGACCGACGACGATAACGTCGCGCTGGCGGAGGTGCGGGTGATCCGGCGGCAGCTGCGCGTGCTGCTCATCGCGGGGTCGACGTTCCCGGAGGTGCAGTTCCTGCGCAACACGCTCCTGCGAGACAAGACGGTGGAATTAAGCACGTGGCTGATGACGGCGGACGCGGAGTATCGCCACCCCGGCGACACGCCGATCCGCCGGCTGCCGCAGACCGCGGCGGAGCTGAACGAGTACGACTGCCTCGTGCTGTACGACCCGGACCCCGACGGCTTCCCGCCGGGGTTCGGCGAGCTGATGCAGGGGTTCGTCGGCGACGCGGGGGGCGGGATCGTGTACATCGCCGGCGAGCAGCACACGCGCGACAGCTTCGACCGGCAGGGCGACCCGCTGCTCGGTTGGCTGTCGATGCTGCCGGTAGTGCGGGAGGCGGGGCTGTTTCGCACGGCCCAGCAGTTGACGTGGTCGGCGCGGGACGCGTGGCGGCTGGCGATCACACCGGAGGGCGCGGCGGACCCGATCTTCGCGTTCGAGGCGAACCCCGAGGCGAACCGGCGGACGCTGGCGAACCTGCCGGGGATGTACTGGCACTTCCCGGTGACGCGGCCACGCCCGGCGGCAACGGTGCTGGCGCGGCACGGGGACCCGCGGATGGTGAACGACTACGGCCCGGAGGTGCTGCTGGCGACGCAACTCGTCGGGCCGGGCCGCACGCTGTTCATCGCCTTCGACTCGACGTACCGGTGGCGGTACCTGGGCGAGGGGCTGTTCGACGGGTTCTGGTCGCGGGTGATCGACCGGGCGGGCCGGGCCAAGCGCCTCGGCGGGGTGTACCCGTTCCGCCTCCGCACGGACCGGGCGAGCTATCAGCCGGGCAGCACCATGACGGTGACGGCGCGGTTCACCGACCCGGCGGCGCTGGACCCGGGGCTCACGGTGATGCACGCCGAAGCGGTGCGGGGCGACGACGAGCCGCTGGCGTTCACGCTGACGCGGGGGGCGGATGACACGTTCGAAGGGAGCTTTACGGCGGCGCGGGCGGGGGACCACCTGGTGCAGGTTTGGCCGGGCGAGGCGGCGGATGCGTCGTCGCGCCCGGCGACGGTGCGGGTGGAGGTGGCGCTGCCCGACGCGGAGTTTGACCACCCCGAGCTCGACCGGGCGGCGCTGCAGACCTTGGCCGGGGCGACCGGCGGGCGGGTGTACGACCTGACGCAGCTGGACAGGGTGCCGGGCAGCTTCACGCTCGGCCGCATCGCCCGGACCCTCGAGGACCGTCAGGCGGCGTGGGACGCGCCGCTGCTGTGGGGGCTGCTGGTCGCGCTGCTGATTGCGGAGTGGGTGTTCCGCAAGCGGTGCCGGCTGGTGTGAGGTGGCGGGGAACGCGAGAAGTCGCGGCGCTAAACGACAACCGGCGACGGCTTATCGGTTGAGGGGGTCGATCACGGCAGACAGGGGGTGGCGGTCTCGCCGGGGCCGCACTTGCTGCCGAAGTTGGCGAGGACCTGCTGGCCGGCGTCGCTCATCTCGCTGATCCACTGGTCCGAGCCGGGCGTGGCGTAGAGCTGCTGGTTCATCTCGGGGTTGTCGTAAATTGCCGGGTCGATGGCGCCGCCGGTGTTCGCCTCTTCCATCAGCCGCTTGCCCTCCATGCTGTAGCGGCTGAAGTAGGCGACGTGGCCGCCGGCGGCCTCGACCTGCTCGATGGTCATCCCAGGCTCGATGTCGTCGCAGGAGTCGGTGCAGGAATACACCTGCGCCTGCACGCCGGCGGGCCCGGTCTCGTTGCCCGAATAGGTGTACTGGCTCGACCCGGTGTCGAACGGCGGGATCTGCGCCTCGGCGGCGACGAGCTTCTGCGTGGTCATGTCGTAGTAGTAGGTCGCGATCGGCCCGGCGTTGCGCGACCCCGTGGTCCAGTAGATGATCCCTAGTGCCACGATCAACAGGACGACGGCAACGATGGTGGCGACGGCGGAGTTATTGTTGAGGTATTCGCGGAGGCTCATGGCGGGGGTCCTGGTGAGGCGGAGGGGAGTGAGCCGAACCCTGACGGGGAGCGGCGGCAACCAACCCAGCATAACGCGGAACGGGGTCGGGGGCGACCCCGCCAGTCATCGAAAGTTTACCCGGTAAGCGAGTTCAACCTGGAGCACGTCGGCGAGCCAGGTTCGAACGGCGGCGGGGTCGAGCCGGGTGAGCGAGGCGGCGGCGGCGGGCGGGCGGGCATCGGCACCGAGCAGGCCCAGCAGCCCGAAGCCGTCGCGGCGGCCGAGCGTCGTCACCGGGGCTTCGGCGTCGAGGCCGGCCATCTCGATGGCTTTATCCACCGCGTTGTCGAGGTAGCCCTTCTCGTCGACGAGGCCGACGTCGACCGCCTCGTCCGCGGTGTAGACGTGGCCGCTGGCGATCTCGCGGACCTGCTCGTTGGTGAGGTTCTTGCGGCCGCCGGCGACGACCTCGACGAAGCGCTCGTAAGCGCTGTTCAGCAGGTTCTCAATGACCTGCCGGCTCTCCTCGCCGGTCTCGGTCAGCTCGCCCTGGTCGTTGCGCCAGTCCTCGAAAAGGTTATTAGCGACGGCTTTCTGGGGCGAGCCGTCGGCGACGATGGTGTTGACGTCCACCCCGAGCTTGTGGGCGAGGGTCTCGAGGGTGGGGAATTGGGCGATGACGCCGATGCTGCCGGTGATGCCGGTCTGTTCGCAGACGATGTAGTCGGCGGGGGTGGCGACGTAGTACCCGCCGCTGGCGGCGATGCCGCCGAAGCTCGCGACCATCTTGACGTCGGGATGGTCACTACGGAAGCGGGTGATGAGATTCCAGATCTGATCGGACGGGGTGACGCCGCCGCCGCCGGAGTTGACACGCAGGACGACGGCGGCGGGGGGGTCCTGGTCGAGTGCCTTGAACGCGCCGCGGACGAACTGGACCATGGCGTCGTCGATGCCGCCCTCGATCGGGACAATGACGACGCGGGACCCGCCGGCGTCGCCCCCGCGGTAGGGCGCCTCGCGGGGGCCGGCGGTGACGGAGTAGACGATGAAGCCGAGGTAGACGTTCAGGACGAGCGAGATGATGAGCAGCGACGCGACGAGTGACGTGCCGACCTTGGCCAGGACGCCGCGCTGCTTGGGCGGCGCGGGGTAGGCGGGGGGCAGGTAACCCGGCGGCGGGGGGGGCGGGGGCTGGCTGGCGGCGCGGGTGTCGACCGGCGGCCGGGCGGAGCCGGCGTCGGTCGGGGGGGTGGGGTCGTTGGGTGATTCTGGGTTGGGTGAATCTGACATGGGCGATCCTTCTTAGCGCGGCCGCCTGCGGCCGCGACGCTCCGGGAGGAGCGGCGGGCCATCATAACGGCCCGGAACCGCGCGGGGTGTTAGAAGGCCCGGCTCGCGGCCGAGTCGTTGGCGCGGAAGTCGCCCGTCGCCTCGTCGTAGTACCACGAACTCGTGCCCGCGGCCCCGGTGCCGAGGTCGCTGGCTTCGGTGTGCGGGTTCACCGGCATCTCGGTCAGGTACGGGCCGAGGGTGTAGCCTTCGGTGCCGCGGGCGGCGGTCGCGCCGTCGACATCGCTGGAGCCGGTCAACTGGGCCTCGAAACGGGCAAGGGTGGGGAAGTTGCCGTCGTGCTGGCTGGCGTAGACCTGCAACTGCTGGCGGACCCGAGTGAGGGTGGTTTCGAGCGCCTTCTCGCGGGCGGTGCTGGACGCGGTGGAAAACTGCGGCACAACGATGGCGGCGAGGATGCCGAGGATCGTCACGACGATGAGGATTTCCACCAGGGTGAACCCGGTGCGGCGGCGGGCGACGGTGGGGGAGGGGCGGTGGGGCATAAGCGGGCTCGGGCGGTGGTACCGGTGCATCGACCAACGGCGGGCCGGGCTTCATTGCGGCGTGGGCAACGCGGCGGGCGGCGGCGCTGCTCGGGGCGGAGGGGGCGGGCTGCTACGATGCCGCCATGGCACTTGCAGGGACGCGCAAGCGGTGGCGGGGGGTGGATGACGACGGCTCGGGCGGCAGGGCCACGGCCACGGCCACCGCGCCGCGGGGCGGGGCGGGGCTGCTGACGCGGCTGCTCGAGCGGCGCGGGCTCACCGATGCCGAGGCCGTTGAACGGTTCCTCTCACCGAAGCTGCAGCACCTCGCCGACCCGCGGGACCTGCCCGGGTGCGAGGCGGCGGCGGAGCGGCTCGCCGACGCGGCCCGCGCCGGTCGGCCGATCGTGGTGTACGGCGACTACGACGTGGACGGCGTGACCGCGGCGGCGATCCTGTGGCACACGCTCCGCGGGCTCGGCGCGGCGGTGTCGACGTACGTCCCGCACCGCATCGACGAGGGCTACGGGCTCAACGCCGAGGCGCTGCGCAGCTTCGCCGCCGACGCCGCGGCGGCGGGCACGGCCATGCCGCTGGTGGTCACGGTCGACTGCGGCATCACGGCCGTGGCCGAGGCGGAGCTCGCCCGGCAGCTCGGGCTAGGGTTGATCATCACGGACCATCACCAGTTCGGCGACACGCTGCCGGCGGCGGACGCGGTGGTGCATCCGGAGGGTAGGATTTGGGGGCTTAGCGGCTTGGGGGTTGGGAAAGAAGCACACGCCGCCCCGGATGTGGATGCCCTCGGCTCAAGCCCCCAAGCCCTCAAGCCGCTAACCCTCACCGCTCAACCCTGCGGCGCCGGCGTCGCGCTCAAGCTCGCCTGGCAGACCGCCCGCATGTTCCACGGCAGCGACCGCCTGCCCGACCCGCTCCGCTCGCTTATGGTCGACCTGCTCGCCCTCGCGGCGCTCGGCACCGTCGCCGACGTCGTGCCGCTCGTCGGCGAGAACCGCGTCATCACCGCCTTCGGCCTTTCCCGCATCAAGCGGACGCCGTTCGTCGGGCTCAACGCCCTGATCGACGCGAGCCGCCTGCGCGACGACACGATCGACTCGTACAAGGTGGGCTTCGTGCTGGGCCCGAAGCTCAACGCCTGCGGCCGGATGGGTCACGCCCGGGAGGCCGTCAAACTTCTGACCGACGCCACGCCCGCCGAGGCGGCGGAGCTGGCCAAGTTTCTGACCGGCGAGAACGACCGCCGCCGCGCGACGGAGCGGGCGATCCTGGAGCAGGCGAAGGCGATGGTGGCCGAGCGGGGCGACGACACGCCCGACCGCCGGGCGCTGGTGCTTGCGCACCCCGACTGGCACCCCGGCGTGGTGGGCATCGTCGCCAGCCGTCTGGTCGAGGCGTTCCACCGGCCGACGGTGATGCTTGCGGTCGACGCCGAGACCGGCACCGCCAAGGGCTCGGCGCGGAGCGTCGACGGGGTCGACCTGCACGCCGCGCTCGGCTCGTGTGCGGCGCACCTGGTGAAGTTCGGCGGGCACGCGATGGCCGCGGGCCTGACGCTCGACGCCGACCGGGTCGACGCGTTCCGCGCCGCGCTGGTCGAGTGCATCAATGATCAACTCGCCGCCGAGGACCTCGCGGCCGTGGTCGAGGTCGACGCCGAGGTGGCGCTTGCCGACTGCTGTCTACCGCTGTTCCGGCAGATCCAGCGGCTCGAGCCGTTCGGCCGGCACAACCCCCGGCCGCGCCTGCTCCTCCGCGACGCCACGCTCGCCCGCCCGGCGCAGCGCATGGGCGGCCACGGCAAACACCTCTCCCTCTACCTCCGCGACGGCGCGGGCGGCCCGACCCTCCGTGCCGTGGCGTTCGGCCTGGGCGACCTCGCCGACGACCTGCCCGCCGGGGCAACGGTGGACCTCGTCTTCGAGCCGAAGCTCAACGTCTGGCAGGGCCGCACCAGCGCCGAACTGCACGTGGTCGACCTGCGGCCGGCGTGAGAATGCCGCTTACCGCCTACTTGGCCGGCCTTGGAGCTTGACCGTGGCGTTACGTCACCCGCGGTCGTCACACCGCACCCTCCGCAAAGCCTCCGGGATGCAGTGTGGCACCCGACTCCTGCTGTGAAACAGCCTCTTGACGGTGTGACAGCGCCTTGTCACCGCCGCGGCGTGTCCCCAGTCGGCCGCATCACCCGCAGCGCCGCGGGTTCGAGCGTGAAGGTGATCGGCGTCTGGCCCGCCGGCTCGCCGTCGATGCTGAACCGCATCGTCGGCTCGCTGCGGATCGTCACCGACTTCACGCTCCGCGTGATGACGTGCTCGTCGTCCTCATGCTGGTGGAACACGAACCGTGCCGTGGTCGCGGCCCGCTCGAAGAACGTCTTGGAGTTGACCACCATGAGGTCGAGTCGGCGGTCGTCAACCTCGGCCGCGGGGACGAGCTGCATCCCCCCGCCGGCGAACGAGCCGTTGGCGACGACCACGGCACAGGCCTTGGTCGTCAGCGTCTCGCCGTCCGCCTCGGCCGTGACCTCGAAGTCGGGGATCTCGTGGAGCGCCTTTACCGCCGCCATGAGGTACGCGATCGCGCCCCAGCGTGACTTGGCGTCGTCGTCGAGGTTCTCCCGGGCGACGGTGCTGAACCCGCCGGTCGCGGCGTTGTGCATATAGCCCGGCAGAGGCTTGAGGTCCTCGTCGGTCACCCCGGCCATGTGGTCGATGCGGATCAGGTCCATCGGGTCGGCCGTGCCGTGCAGCGCCACCTCGGCCGCCTCGTCCATCGACTTAGGCAGCTCCAGCGACCGCGCCAAGTCGTTGCCCGTGCCCATCGGGATCAGCGCGACGCGCGGCCGCGTCGACGCCTCGGCGTCCATCAGCCCGTTGACCACCTCGTGAGCCGTGCCGTCGCCGCCGACGACGACCAGCAGCTCGACCCCGTCGTCGCACGCTTCCCGCGCCAGGCGTTTCGCGTCGCCCTCGGCTTCGGTGCACACGACGTGCGCGCCGAGCAGGGCGTCGAGGCGGTTGCACAGCGCCTCGCGGTCTTCGTCTTCCGCGGAGCCGGAGTTGGGGTTGAGGATGGCGCGGATGTGGTTCATAGGTAGCGCGGGACGATAGGCCGCAATCGCCGTCACCGCCCCGAGCCGACTTCGACCGCGACGCGGTGGATGATCGAGTGCCGCCGGGCGAGTCGCGCCCGGTCGTCGAGGTAGCCCCCACCGATGACGCAGGCGACGGGCACCCCGTCGCCGCGGCAGGTTTCGAGCACATACCGGTCCCGCGCCGCGAGCCCCGCGTCGGTCAGCGCCAGCCGGCCAAGCTTGTCGTCGACGTGCGGGTCTACCCCGGCGTCGTACAGCACCAGGTCCGGCTCGACGCGCTCGAGCAGCGGCGGCAGCTCCGCCCGCAGCGCCCGTAGATAGCCGTCGTCGTCGAGCCCGACGGGCAGCGGCACGTCGCGGTCGCCCGGCACCTTCCGGGCCGGGAAATTCTTCTCGCAGTGCACGGAAAAGGTGGACACGCGTGGCTCGTCGGCGAAGATCGCGGCCGTGCCGTCGCCCTGGTGAACGTCCAGGTCGACGACGAGCACCTGCTGCACGAGGCCGCGGGCGAGGAGGTCGGCGGCGGCGACGGCGAGGTCGTTGAAGATGCAGAACCCCGAGCCGAACGAGGCGTGGGCGTGGTGCGTCCCCCCGGCGGTGTTGCAGGCGAGGCCGTGCTGAAGCGCGAGCTCGGCGGTGCGGATCGTCCCGCCGACGGCGGTGATGCTGCGGTTCACCAGCCCCTCGGACCAGGGCAGGCCGATCCGCCGCACGGCGGCGGCGTCAAGCGTGCCGCGAATAAACGCCTCGACGTAGGCCGGGGCGTGGACCCGCTCCAACTGTTCCCGCGTCGCCTTCGCCGGCTCGTGGAACTGCTCCGGTGTCGCCACCCCGTCCGCAACCAGCACGTCGCGCAGCAGCCCGAACTTGGGCATCGGGAACCGGTGCCCCGGGGGGAGCGGCGTGACGTAGTCGCGGTGGTAGACGAGCGGGAGGCGGTGGATCACCGGGGGGTCGGTGTGTGGCACGGCTCGCGGACGGCGGGCTACTTGGCCGCGGCGTCGTCGGGTGCCGGCGTCGGGTCGGGCCCCGCGAGGGTGGTCATGGCCCGCTGCATGGCGGGGTCGTCCTGGTACAGGAACGAGCCGAGCTGGCGGAGTCGGGTGCGGGTCGCATCGGAGAGCGTCACGCCGTCGGGCAGCGTCGGCCCGTCGGGCATGAGGTCCGCAGCGGCGTCCAGGTCGCCGAGCATCGCCGCGGCGAGGGCGGCCCCGGTGCGGGTTGCGGCGTCCGGCGTTTCGGCCGCCTCGAACATCGCCCGGGCGTCACGGTAGAAGCCCTCATCGAGCAACGCCCAGGGGTCGTTCTGCGTCGCCTCGTCGAGGTCGGACACGCGCCGCGTGCCCGCTCCGCCGGCCCCGGTGATGGAAGGTTGCAGGTCCGAGGTGTCGAGCGACGGCGCGGCGTCCGGAGCGTTAGGGTTCGTGAAGACCAGCACACCCCGTTGGGCCTCGCGCACGTCGATGTAAGGGTTTTGGCGGTAGGCCCGCACGACGCCGATGGACTTCTCGACGCGGTACGGGTCGATCCGCCCGAGGATGATCTCGCGGGCCAGCCACCGGTCCGAGCGGTCGAAGCGGTTGTAGCGGGAGTAGGCGGTGAAAGGGTCGAAGAGCGGCGCGGGGCGGAGGTTGCGGACCGCGCCGACCGAGAGCCGGCCGTCGGAGCTGTACACGCGCCCCGGCACGGACTGGCGCGGGACGACCGGGCGGCCGGTGTCGAGCATGATCGCGGTGCCGGTGGCGCGTTGACCCTCCACCTCCCGGGCGAGCTGGCCGTGGGCGGCGGGCCCGGCGGCGACGGTCAAAGCGGCGGCCGCGAGGGCGGCGGAAAGGCGGGTTGCGGGGCGGGCGGTGGTCATGATGGGCTGGGTCTTTCTCCAACCGGCCGTGCGGCCGGCAACGGTGGTAGGGATTCAAAGGTATGTAGAGTTTAGACCGTGAAAGCCCCGCGTCCAAAGAAAGTTGGGGGTTGATAAGCGGGGGGACCTGGGTAAAGCGGCGTCGCCGGTGATGCCACGCCGGGTAGGATACGGTCGGGTTCCGAGATCCCTGAGCCTCCGAGCATGCTCATCTACGCCGGCATCGACGAGGCGGGCTACGGCCCGGCGTTCGGCCCGTTGACGGTGGGGTGCTGCGTGGTGGCGGTCCCGAAGCTGGCGGCAGACGCGCCGCTGCCGGACCTGTGGAAGCGGCTGAACAAGGCGGTCTGCCGCACGCTTGCGGACCGCCGCGGCCGCATCGCCGTCAACGATTCGAAGAAGCTGACCACCAAGGCGGCGGGCATCGGCCACCTCGAGTCCGGCTGCCTCGCCTTTGCCGCATTGCAGGGGTTGCAGCCGCACGACGCCGCGGCGTGGCTCGACGCGATGGGGGCCGATTGGCACCGCAGCGACGCGGCGCTGCCGTGGTACGCGGCGACGGATGAGGTGCCGTGGCAGGCGTTGCCGGTGGCGGTCGACCGCGGCGAACTGGCCGTGAGCCGGGGCCTGCTGAAGACCACCGCGGGCCGCATCGGGGTGGAGGTGCTACGTCTCGGCTGCGACGTGGTGCCCGAGGACCGGTTCAACACGCTCGCCGCCGCGACGCGGTCCAAGGCCGCGGTCAGCTTCACGTCGGTGCTCGGGCATCTGCAGCATCTATATAGAGAGCACGGCCGGGAGCACCCCACCGCGGTGGTCGACCGGCAGTCGGGGCGGATGCGGTACCGCGACCTGCTGGCGATGGGGTTCGACGGCTGCACCGTGACCGTCGAGCGCGAGACGCCGGCGTGGTCGCACTACGTCATCCGGGGGAGCGGGTTCGATCCGGGGGCCGGGAGCGGTTCCGGGGGTAGATCCGGGGGCGGGGGCGGTGCCGGGGGGGGTGATGCGGCGACGCTGACCGTGCACTTCGTCGCCGATGCGGAGCGGCAGCACCTGCCCGTAGCGCTGGCGTCGATGGTGGCCAAGTACAGCCGCGAGCTGCTGATGATGCGGTTCAAGGCGTGGTTCACCCGCCGGCTCCCCGGCATCGCGCCCACCGCGGGCTACGGCAGCGACGCCAAACGCTTCTGGCGCGAGGTGCGCGGCGAGCTACCAGGGTTGAACATCGACCCGGCGCAGCTCCGCCGCATCCTGTAAGGGCCGGCCGCATCGTCCTCATGCGACGGCGTTGGTCTCACCGCCATCAGGCGGTGCGACGACAGCGGCCGAGAAGCGACAGCCCAACTACTCCGAGCAGGGCGAGCGACCCGGGCTCGGGAACGAGGAAGCGCAGCTGCAGGTCGGTGCTGATGTCGCCCGCGGTCTCGGCACCTCCGATGAAACCGGTCGCGCCGTTGTCGATCCCGACGCTCAGCGTGTCGCCCGGCGAGGCGTTCAGCGTGACGCTTTCCACGATGTCATACCCGTCGGGCGAGAAGCGCGATTCACGCAACAGGGTTTGGCCGGTGGACTGATTAAAAATGTTGATGGAGAAATTGATAAAGCTGTTGTTCGCCTGCATCTCGTTGGTGATATCGATCACGCCGAGGGCGCGGTACTCGAGGCGGAGGGGTGCCTCGGGCACCTCGAAGACGAACTGCTGCCCGGGCTCGAGGAAGGCGCTGCCGGATGCGGAAACCTGGCCGCCACTCCGCCGCAACCGCACCGAACTCCGCGCGGTGTATCGGAGTTCGTCGTCACCCAGGTCCAGCAGATTCGAGCGTGCGTCGGATAGGTTGAGGCCGCTCGGATCGCTCACACCCGAGCGGGTCAGTACGAAGGGGTCACTCGGCGAAGTGGTGGTGTCCTGATCGGTGTCGGTGACTCCCCCGGCCGTAACCCGCGTCATCACCGTCGCCTGATTAGAGGTGAACGGGAAGGCTGCGGCAGCCGGGGCTAGCACGATGGCGGCAAGGCAAGGCAGCGTGAGGCATAGCGAAGGTTTCACAGTTTTCTCCAGCGGCGAACGAAGATCGAGTATCAAGGTTACACGTTCAAGATCGGTCGTGCAATAATCTTCCGGTGCGGGTCCGCGGTTCATCCCGCCGAGGGCGCCCCGTCGCCGACGTGGGCGGCGTGGCGGAGGAGGGCGGTGTGGAGGCCGTCGAGGGTGCCGCGGTGTGCGGGGTCGGCGGCGAGGTTGCGGGTCTCGAGCGGGTCGTCGCAAAGGTCGAACAACTCACTGCCGGCGGGGGACCAGACGTATTTGAAGCGGTCGGTGACGACGGCGCGGCGGAGGTCGCCGGGGGCGGGGTTGCCGGTGTACTGGATGAAGGCGGGGCGGTCGGGGCGCGGCGGCCGGCCGTGGTGGAGCGCGGGGACGAGGGAGCGGCCGTGGGACGCGGCGGCGGCCTCGGGGAGGCCGGCGAGGTCGAGGACGGTGGCGTGCAGGTCGAGGTGGGAGACGACCGAGCCGCAGCGGCCCGGGGCGATGCCCGGCCCGGCGAGGAGGAGGGGCACGCGGACGGCGGGCTCGTACATCTCCATCTTCTGATAGAGGCCGTGCTGGCCGAGGTGGTCGCCGTGGTCGCTGGTGAAGGCGATCACGGTGGAGCCGGCGAGGCCCGCCTCATCGATGGCGGCGAGGGCCTGGCCGACCGCGTCGTCGGCAAGGCGCACGAGCCCGAGGTGGGCGGCCCAGACGCGCCGCCAGTCGGTGCCGGTCAGCCCCTCGGCGAGCCGGGCCGCGGGGGCGTCGCGGCGGTCCGGCGGCTCGTCGGGGTTGGGCTTGCCGACGTTCGGCGGCAGGTCGATCCCGTCGGGTTCGAACATCGAGAAATACGGCTCGGGCAGCACCAGCGGCGGGTGCGGGGCCCAGAGGTTCAGGAACATCGCGAACGGGCCGGCGTCGTCCAGGCCGCCGCGGGAGTGCAACCAACCGGCCGCCCGCTTGGCCCACCACCGGTCCAGGAACGCCTCGGCGGGGCCGTCCCAGGGGCCGACGGCGGTGTTAGAGTACACCCGGTCAAGCCGTTCGCCGCCGCAGTTTTCTGGCACCGTCAACTTGTAAAGCTCCGGCCAACCCGGCGGGTTCGGTTCGATACCTTGGTCGGCAAGAAAATTGCGGTGTTCCGCGTTGCTGATCCACAGGTCATACTCCGCCTGTTCCCGCACCGGGGGTGCGGTACGGACGTGGTCGACGCCGACGTGGGCGAGGGTGTACCCCGCCTCGGCGAGGTGGCGGTGCCACGTAGGGTGGTGGCTGTGGGTGGTGGTGAGCATCTCGTTGCACACCACGCCGTTGGCCGCGGGATACCGCCCGGTCGCCAGGGCGGTCCGCGCCGGGACGCACAGCGGGGCCATGTTGTAGCACCGCTCAGCCCGCCACGACCGGGCGGCGAGGCGGGTGAGGTTCGGGCACACCTCCACCCCCGACTGCACCATGCCCAGCGAGTCGGCCCGCTGGTGGTCTGTCATGACGATCAGCAGGTTCGGCCGGGCGTCGGGCATCAGTCAAAGTGCTCGTCCGCCGCGTCGAACGGCGGCATGACGAAGTTGAGGATGGTCATACGTTGGCCATGAGCGACGACGGCGCGGTGCCTCACGCCCGGCGGGATGAGCACGCTCACCCCGGGGCGGAGCGGCCGCCGCTCGCCGTCCAGCTCGATCTCGCCGCCGCCATCGAGCACGTGGTACACCTCGGTGTGGTGGCGGTGGTAGTGGGTCCGGGCGTTGGCGCTGATCTCGACGCGGTGCAGCGAACACAGCCGGTTGCCGCGGTCGACCAGGGCGCGTTGGGCCCTGCCGCAGGGGCAGTCGACCGGCGCGATGTCGGCGAAGTCGGCTAGCAGCGGGGCGGCCGGTATTGCCGGGACCACCGGTATGATTCGGCCGGGGGTGGCGGGGTGATCGCTCAAGGCACTCCCTCCCGCAGAGTGACGAAGTGCCCGCGGACGTACGCCACCTCCCGCTTCAGCGTCGCGGTCCAGCCCTCCCGCGTGTCCACCGGGTAGAACGGCATCATCACCGCCGTGCCGTCAAAGCCGCTCGACCGCAAGGCCGCGCCCACGGCCGACCAGTCGTTCAGCCCCTCGTCGCACGGAACCATGCGGAACTTCCACCCCTTGTCCGCGTCGCCCGCCCGGCCGGTGTCCCGCTCGAAGAGCACGTCCTTGACGCCGATGCCCACGAGGTGGGACCCGAGCAGTTGCACCGCCTTGCGTGGGTCCTCGTGGCCCTCGATGCGTTGGTTGCCGGGGTCGATCATGACGCCGAAGTGGGCCGGGTCGAGGTCGCGGAGGAGCGGTGCGATGGACGACGGGCTGGACAGCAGCGTCATGTGGTGGAGCTGGTACACCGCCCGCAGGCCGAGTTTGGCGCACACCGCGGCGGCGTCGGCGAAGGCCCGGCCCGCGGCGTCAAGCTCCGCCCGCACGTCGCCGACGCGCCCGTACCCGCCGGCGCTGACGGTTTGCGCCAGCCGCACCTCCGCGATGCCGTGCCCCGCCAGCGCCGCGAGGTCGGCCTCGTGATCGGGCAGGTCCGCAGCGGTCCACGGCGTGGTCGCCCAATGCACGCCGACCCCCCCGTCCCGCATCGCTGCGACATAACTTTCGAGTGTCTCTTGCAGCCGACTCGGCTCGATCCAAAAACCTTCACGTATGACAACATTGCAACTATCGAGTCCGGCCTCACGCACGACCCGCGCCACCTCCTTGGCCGGGTGTCCCCGCAGCGCCTTGGGGAACAGGCTCCACCTCACGGTTCAGCCCCGCTCGCCTCGATCCGGTCGCACAGCGACATCGTCTTCGCGTTGTCGGCGAAGCTGGTGGGCGTGTCCGCGTCCACGTCGCCGTCCCGCCGCGCCCGCACCGCCCTGATGAACACCCGATTTTCCTCCAGGTACCCGTACGTCGCCAGCATGTCGCCCGCCCCGGCGAGCTCGGCCCCGGTGATGACGGTCGGCTCCTTGTCGCCCTCGGTCCAGACGGTCAGCCGCTCGGGCGGCTCAACGATGCACGTGATCCCGTTGCCGTGCAGCTCGTACCGCTCGATCCGCGTGCCGGACCGGCGGTTGGCGGTGAACAGGGCGGTGACCCCGCCGGCGAAGCCGAGCATCGCCGCGTACACCTGCCGCGAGGCGTGCCATTCGCCCCCGGTGTACGGGCTGTACGACGCGCTCTTCACCGACTCGGCCTCGCCCAGCCACGCCCGCAGGGGGTCGATCACGTGCATCGCGTCGGCGTGCAGCACGCTCATGCCGAACATGTCGCCCTGCATCGGCTTGTGGAACTCGGCGAGCGCCCCGCTGATCTCGCCCCGCTCACGCACCCGACGCTCGGCCTCCCGCAGCACCGCCGCGTACCGCCGGTTGCACCCCACCATCGTCACCACGCCCCGCCCGCCCCGGGCCGCCGCCGCCGCCCCCGCCATCCGCCGCGTCTGGGCCGTCTCCGTCCCGCACGGCTTTTCGGTGAACACCGCCTTACCCGCCGCCAGCACCTCCAGCACGATCGGCATCAGCGGCCCCGGCCGCATGATCACGTACACCGCGTCCAGCTCCTCACGCTCCAGCATCTCCCGGTAGTCGCCGTACCGCGACGCGATGCCCCACCGCTCCGCCGCCGCGTCCCGCAGCTCCGCGTCCAGGTCCGCCACCGCCACCACCTCCACCCCGTCCAGCCGCGCCAGCGACGGGTAGTGGAACAGGTTCGCAAACTGCCCGGCACCGACAAAACCGACGCGGATAGCCTGCACGCGGATCTCCGGGGACGTGGCGAAGCCGCCAGCATAACGCTTCCGTGCCGCGGCATCCGACCGCCGCGCCGCACCGCCTGCCGCCGTGGCCGCAGCCCCTTCCCCTCGCCGTGCTAACCCTCCCCCGCCGCGTCCCCTACCCGCCCCGGTACCGCTGCCGATACCGCAGCGGCGTTTGGCCCACCACCCGGCGGAACGTCGCCGCCAGCCTCGCCCCGCTCGAAAACCCCGACGCCAGCGCGACCTCCAGCACGCTCCGCTCGCCCGTCCGCAAGAGCCGCTTGGCGTGCTCCACCCGCACCCGCGTGATCTCCTCATAAATAGACCGGCCCACGTGCCGCCGGAATGCCGCCTCCAGCGTCCGCCGCGACGCGGGCACCTCGGCGAACACGTCCTTGGCCAATATCCCCTCGGTCGCGCGCCGCCGGATGAACCCCAGCGCCTGCCGCGCGTCGGGATGCGGCACGGCGATCGTGTCGGTCGACCGCCGCGGCGTCAGATCCGCCGGCGGCACCCGCACCACGCCCCGCTCCACCGGCCCGCCCCGCAGGAGCGTGTGCAGCAGCCGGCCCGCCTCGTACCCCAGTTGCCACCCGCTCGGCTCGATCGCCGACAACGCCGGCACCGTCAACCGGCACAGCAGCTCGTCGTCCCCCACCCCCAGCACCGCCAGCTCGTCGGGCACCGCGACGCCCACGTGGTTCGCCGCCGCAATCACCTGCTGGCCCAGGTCTACGTTCACCGCCAGCACCCCCGCAGGCTTGGGCAGGTCTTTCAGCCACGCCTCCAACCGACGCTGCCCCGGCCGCGTCGCCAGGTCCACCCCGCGCGAATCAAAGGTGTAACACGCCAGATCGCGCAGGCCCGCGGACCGTCGTACCGCCGCCTCCCGCTCGTCGGAGAACCCAATCCCGCTGAAGGTCACCACCGCCAGGGTCTCCATCTGCAACTCGAGCAGGTGCGTCGCCGCCATCTCGCCCACCGCCGTGTCGTCGACCTGCACCCTCGGGCACCGCGTCGAGCCGTGCCCCACCGCCACCGCCGGCACGCCCAGCCGCGCCGAAACCTCGTCCAGCGGCTCGTCGGCGTGGCCGATCACCCCGAGCAGGCCGTTGATCCCGCGCCACCCGCCGCCACTCGGCTCCCCCGCCAGGTCGGCACCGGCGAGCATCTTCACGTGGTGCAGTTCCCACGCGGTATGTTCCCGGGCGTAATCGATCACCCCCGCGATCGACTGCCGACGGTGCGGCAGCCGCGTGTCGAAAACCAGCAACACCCGTGTCGCGTCGGTCATCAGCCGAGTCTATCTCCTGCGCAGATCGGCACAACAACGGACCGTATTGCTGCGCATCGGGTTCGGTCCACGGTAATCTATAGGGGAGCGGATTCTCCGCCGGTTTTCCGCCCGGCCGCTTCGAGTTGTCTCTCGAACAGTCCGTTTCTCAACCGCTTTTTGGAGGCTCTTCAAATGCATCGTATGACCACCCCCCGTTCCGTGATGAAGCCAGCTGTCCTCTCCCTTGCCGCTGTCTTCGGCGTTGGCTTACTGGCCCCGGCTGCCGACGCCGACATTCTCACTAGCTACAGCTTCACGGCCAACACCGACGTGTCGGCCCTGCCGCAGGCACCCGCCACCGAACTGAGCGGCGTCGATGCCGGCAGCCTCTCCGCCGGCAGCGGGCTCGCCTCACCCGGGGCGAACTTCGGCGGCCTGCGTGTCCGCAGCGCCACCGTCAGCGCCTCCAACGCCCTGGGCACCATCACCTTCACCGACTACATCCGGGCCCTGACCAACAACGACTTCCTGCAGTTCACTGTCGGGCCCGACGGCGACTCCACGGTGCTGGACATCGACAACATTGAGCTCCGCGCCGCCGGGCAGCAGACCAACGCGACCTTCGGCTTCGGCCTGTTCGCCAACGGGCTGTTCCTCGACTCGGTCGAGTTTACCGGCAGCGGCACCAGCGCGTTCAGCACGTTCCAGATCGACACCCCAGCCCTCGCCGCCGTGGCCACCGACACCACCTTCCAAATCGCCACGGTCATCTCCGGCGTCCAGGCGTCCCAGAACGCCGAGTTCATCAACTTCGGTTTCAAGGACGGCGCCGGCCAAGCCGCCTTCGAGGTCAACGGCACTGTCAATGTGGTCGAGATCCCCGAGCCCGCGTCCCTCGCCCTGCTCGGCCTGGGCGCTCTGCTCATCGCCGGCCGCCGGCGGTCCGCCTGATCCACCCCGCACCCCGCCCCGACCCCCCGGCTAACGCCGCGGGGTCGGCTTCACCGCGACCCGACGCTTCCCCTTCCCCCGGCCCGGTTGCAGCCCCGGGCCCGACATCCCGATCACGGGGCAGACACCCCGCCATCCAAGCCCGCACGAGGTCCCCGATGCATCGCCACCCCGCCCCACGCCCCCGCCGTCAGGCGTTCACGCTCATCGAGCTCCTGGTCGTGATCTCCATCATCGCCCTGCTCATCGGCATCCTGCTCCCGGCCCTCGGCGCTGCCCGCGAGGCCGCCCGGCAGGTTGCCTGCGCCAGCAACGAGAAGCAACTTGCCCTCGCCGGCCTGACCTTCGCTACGGATAGCAAAGGAAAGCTGCCGACCCACGAGTTCTCGACCTTCGCCGCCGGTGGCGGCAACGTATTTAGCAACGCCAACGCGGATCAGGAACGCAAGTGGCCGGTCGTCCTCGCCCGCCTCGACTACCTGCAGGTCAACGACAGCGGCGGCGCGGGAAGCTACGCCACCACCGCCTCCACCGAGTTCGTCTGCCCGAAGTACAAGGAGGTCCAGACCCAGACGCTGTTCTGGGACCGCTTCGTTGAGCGGTGCTACACCATGACCACCAACCGCGACTCGACCGCTTCGGGCGGGCAGGGGCTCGGGCCGAATACGCCGCTGAACTACGTCGTCTACGACATCGACAAGGTCCAGTCGCCCAGCCAGCTCATGCTGCTCAATGAGCTGTACTCGACCAGCCCGACCAACATCAGCCGTCAGCCGCCCCTGGCGGGGCGTCGCCAAGGCACGAACAACTGGGGGTTCTACTTCATTCTCCGCGGCAACGGCGAGTTCGGCTTCGGGGGCGGCGGCAGCTACAGCGAGCCGCACGGCGATTCAACCAACACCGCCCGTTACGACGGCTCAGTGATCAGCAGCTCCTACAAGGACCTCCGCGACGACATCCGTTCGTGGTACTGGGGCGACGTGACAAGCACCGGCGCCCAGAGCAACTGGGCCGGCCGCGCGGCGATCCCGTAACCCGCTTGGTTCCCGCGATCTGCTATCTGTGGCTTCCGAGCCGGCCTTGAGGCCGGTGCACCTCGCCGCTCTAACCCTTTCCCCGTTCCCGCCACCGTTGACATGAACCCGATCATGACCGCACTCCGGCTTCCGACCGCTGCCTTTCTTTCGATGTTAGGCCTCGCGGCCGTGGCCGCTCCGGTGGCGGAGGTGACCGATGACTTCAAACCCGAGCTCAAGCTGCGGGACGTGGAGGCGTCGGTGGCGGACGTGGGGGGTGAGCACGGCAAGGTGCTCGAGCTGAAAAACAGCAAGGGCGCGCCGCTCGTGCGGCTGGCGGGGATCGGCAACGTCAAGGCGGGGGACCTCGGCGCGTCCCCGACCGTGACGCTGAACTACCAGACCGACGCCTGGGACGGGCGGTGGGAGGTGGTCCTTATGGCGTTCCACCAGCCGACCGACGGGCGGACCTTCGACTTTGCCACCGGCACCCTCAAGGCGGGCGGCGGGGACGACCGGCTCAAGGCGGACGGGCAGTGGCATACCGCCACCGCGACGCTCAAGTTGACCGCACAGGGCCAGAGCGTCCCCGCCGACGCGATGGTCCCGCTTTACCTGATGCTCAAGCCGAGTAAGGACGGCAAGCTGCCGCACACGACGCTCGTGGACGACATCGTCATCACCGGCGGCGACGGAGCGGGCGGCGAGGGTGCGGCCGCGTCGGGCGGCGGCGGCTCCGGTGAACAGGGCATCTCCGCCACGGTCGCGTGGGGCGAGGTGACGCAGAAAACCTACGGCCCGACGTCCGGCCCGACCGTCTCGGTCGCCGCGGGCGATGACCTGCAGAAAGCCATCGACCGGGCGCAGCCGGGCACGACACTCGAGCTCGCGGCGGGAACCTACCCGCTGCCGCTGACGGTCGAGACGCCGGGGCTGACGCTCCGTGCGGCCGAGCCCGGCTCGGTGACGCTCAGCAACGTGGCGGAGACGCCGCTGAACTGGCAGCCGGCCGACGGGACCGAGGGGCTGTTTGTGGCCGCGGTCCCGTACCCCGTGCGTTGGGTCACGGCCGACGGGCGGAACCTGCTCGGCTATGACCAGCCGGAGGGGCTGAGAAAGTTCCAACGCCTCGGCCGCGAGACCAAGGACAACGTCGGGGCCAACCCCGAGGGCTTCACCTGGGAGGACGGCAAGCTCTACGTCCGCCTGTTCGAGGCTCAAGACCCGCGGCAGGCGGAGGTGAAGGTCCACCGGGACCTGGACGACCTCAAGCCCGACAAGAAGAACCGCGAGTGGTGGCCGACCGAGTGGAGTCACACCGCCGACCTCGGCGCGTTCCTGTCGAAGCAGCCGGGCGTGGGCGTGGTGATCGCGGCGGACGGCGTAACGCTCGAGGGGCTGCGGATCGAGATGGCGCCGGTGACGGGGGTGGCGGTGAAGGCCGACGGCGCGACGATCCGGGACTGTGAGATCAGCGCGACGCGATGGGGGATCGCCAGCGGCGCGTCGGCGGACCTGACGGTGGAGCACTCGTCGTTCAGCGGCTACCCGGCGTACGAGTGGGTCCGCTGGGGCCAGAGCCAGAAGCCCGAGGTCAACACCCGCGACGCGATGCAGACCTCGAACCTCGAGACCTGCTTCGTGCAGCACGCCGGCCCCCGGGCGGTGATCCGCCACAACGTCGCGTGGCAGGCCTACGACGCGATGCACCCGCGCGACTTGGTCGGCGGCGACGACGCCGACCCGGCAAGGGTGCGCAGCGAGTCGGCTTACAACCTGATCCTGGGGTCGGCCGACGAGCACTACGAGTTCGACAGCAAGGAGCCCCTGCACCTGCGGGTGCACCACAACGTCATGGCCGACGCGCTGGTTTCGCTGGCGTTCTCGCCGGTGCTCGGTGGGGACCTGAAGGTCGACCACAACCTCGTCTACAACTCGCCGGAGCACGGCCTGGCCAAGTCGGCGCTCCTGAAGTTCGACTGCCCGTGGGGCTTCCGCCAGGACGGCCGCTCGCCGACGCGGGACCTGACGATCGTGCACAACACGCTGATCAACGCGCACCTGTTCCTGTACTGGACCGGCGACGACCACCTGTTCGAGAAGATCGTGTTCGACGACAACCTCGTCGACGTGGTGCTGGCGAACGAGTGGAAGCTGACCGGCTTCGAACCCGGGCCCGGCAACGTGCTGCGGGTGATGAAGGGCAAGCACCGGGGCAACGTTGGGCTGCCCAACTCGCATTTCCTCGGCGACGACGAGGTGGGCTACGCCGCGCCGCCGCCATACGGCACCGGGATGATGCCCGTCCTGGTGCCGCTCGATACGGGCGGCGACGGGAACGGGGCCCCGCTGGACCCGCGGCTTGCACCGGGCTCAGCTGCGGTCGACGCGACCGGCGACGGTTCGCCGGCGGGGGCGTTTGACGTCGCCTCCGGGAGCGACGGGTCGGGCCGGTGGCTGCCGCTGCGGGTCGGCCCGCGGTGGGACACCGAGGCGGCGTGGCAACAGACGCTGCCCCCCTCGCTCCGCGAAGCGGTCGAGCCCGCGGCCGGCGGTACCGCGATCGCACCGAGGGAGCCACGATGAGCCGCGGGCCCCAGCGGGTCCAGGGGCGGGGCCTACGCGCCGCCCGACGGTTGATCTTGATGCTGATCTGCCCCGTCGTCTCCTTGCCGGCCGTGGGGCAGCAGGGCCGCGGGCAGCCGGATGACGAGCCGGCCTACGGCTGGACCTACGACCCGCTGTACCGCCTCACCACCGGGTGGGACCACGGTTGGCTGCAGACGATCCGCGAGGCCCCGCCCAAGCTCTTGCGGGTCTCGCCGGTGGCGGGCCTCGGCATCGACCAGGTCCTCGACCGACACGACAACTGGACCGCGGCGACCGCCGCCGTCGTGCCACACGACCGGGCCCTGCACGGCCAACGCATCGTGCTGTCCGCATTCAACGGGCGGTTCCACTGGCGCTGGCCGATCACGCCCGCCGACCTGAACAAGGACCAGGGCGACGGGTCGACCGCGTTCGTCAAGCACAGCGACGACGGCGGGGAGACCTGGTCCGGGGGTGTTCGCGTCGACAAAACCGGGGCTCTTGAGTTGTTCAACAACAAAGACCCGCGCCGCCCGAAGGTGTTCATGAAGGCGACGGGGACGGGCCGGGACGGGACGCTGTACATCGTCACCGGCCGGGGCGTCGGCGTGCTGAAGTCGACGGACGGCGTGACGTGGAACCGGCTCGTCGGGGGACTCACCCAGGCCGAGCTCGGCGACGAAAGCGTCGGCCTGGGCAGCCGCCTCATCGACCACCCCCGCGGGGGGCTGATGATGTTTGGCCACCTCGGCGGCTCGAGCGACAAGCCCGTCGACCCGGTAGTCCAAATCCTGCATTCGACCGACGGCGGCGCGACGTGGACCCGTACCGCCGTGCCGACCGGGCACCCCGACGTGATGCCCGTCGAGCCGACCGCCCTGCTGTACGACGGCGACAAGGTCCTGCTGTTTGGCCGCAACGGGCACAACCACAACCCCCACCGCCCGTTCCAGCTCCGCCTGCAGGTCAACGGCCCGGGCGACTATGCCGTCCTGGATGCGCAGCCGGCCAACATGTGGTGCACGCAAAACCCCGACACCCACGAGGTCATCCTCAACCCGCTCAACAACCGGTTTGAGGCGGTCATCCACAACCGCGGCGGCCGGGCCCCGGGCGTCGACGACGAGGGCATGTGTACCACGCTCTGGTCCATCGGCCGCGACGAGCTCGAGGCCGGCTCCGCGACGTGGCGCTACGACGGGGCCCTTAACGTCATGCAGGGCAACTACGGCCCGATGGTCCGCGACGGCGACCAGCCCCCGGATGGCTCGCTTCCGGGGGGTGGCGGCCAGCTCCACCCCGAGCTCTGGCAGGACGGCAGCCACCCCGCCGCGGGCGTCCAGTTCGACACCGACGGCGACGGCACCGCCGACCGGCACCTGGTGTTCGTCCACATGGCCGCCGCCACCGACAGCTTCTCCCACGTGTACATGATCGACCGCACCCTCGATACCGAGGCGTTGCGGCGGTACCTGCTCCCCCGTTCGCCGCAACCGTTCGACCCGACGATGCCGGCGGCGGTGGTGCGGGTTGAAACCCCGCCGCGGCTCGATCAAGATGACGACGCCGCGGCCGAAGGCGATGGTTTCCTCAACGACGTGCCGCCGTTCGAGCTGCGCAACTTCATCGCGTTCTCCGAACCGCGGAAACCGTCCGACCGGCAGGACGCGGACCTTTCCGCCGCCGCGCGACTGGGATACGACGACATGCACCTCTACCTCCGCCTGGACGTGCACGATGACGCGGTGCTGGCCCCGGACGCCGCGGACCCCTTCCGAGGGGACTCGGTTGAACTGTTCCTGTCGTCGGACCCGCCGGACGACGCCCCGACCGTGGGCGAGGCGAACGCGGTGCAGCTCGTATTCGCCGCCGCGCCCGACGCTGTTGTCCGTGAAGCAAAGCGGGGGAGTACCGACGGCGTGATGAGGCGCTTCACGCTTACCGCCGAAGGTTACCGGCTGGAGGTTGCCATGCCGTGGGCGCTCATCGGCGGCCCGCCACGGGACGAGCGGTTCGGGTTCGACGTCCACGTGAACGACCGCGACGCCGGTGAACAAGCGGCTCGGAAGCTGACCTGGCACGCGTACCGCAACGACAGTTGGACGTCGTCTCAACACTACGGGACGGCGAAGCTGGTGCGGTAGCGCCTTTGAGAAGCGGCGAATTTTCGGGGCTGAAGCTCGCGCCAGCCTCGGCGGCGTAACCGCACCGTCACACCCCCGCTCTACCTTCTGAGGCGCAAAAGACGCTGCCCCCGCCACCCGCCGCATCTCGCTTAATCCTTACCCCCCCGGGGGGGCGTGGGAGGGCAAGCGGGGACCAACAAAGCCCCGTCCCCTCACCCCCTTCCCCCCGATCCCCTTTCCCCCACCCCCCCGGTTTAGCGCCGCGTCTTGTCGCGTCTGCTACTCCCATGCTACACCGGTCCACCCCCCGCCCCACCCGAATTCCGTGATGCCTCCCGCCAATATCCCGATCCACCCCCGCACAAAACTCTTGACAATCAACCTTTACCCGATTACCCTAGCCCCACTCGATGACCCGTTAGCCAGCTTCAATTCGGTCTAATCACTGTTAGGCCCATCGACATTTCCCATGTACCCCAGAGGACATCCATCGAGACCTCACCTTGAAAGCGGCGCATGCTGGAACTGCACTGCCGCGACTTTAGTCTGGTTGACATTCGCGATCTGGGCTTGGCTTTCAGGTGCTGGACTCGCGTTCGTGATAATGCTCACAGCCATTGCTATCTGGACGCTGCGTGTGGCAATTCAGAAATGGCGCAATTTCGGGCTTCGACAAAGGGCCTAACCAGCGGCTGCAGTTGACCGGCGACGCCCGCGGCTGATGTATACTCCTGGCTCAGCGCCACCCCCCGCGGGCGGCCGGCAACTGAGCCGTTCTTCGTTAGGGGGCACCCAATGCGCCGTCTTTTGATCCTCACCTTGCTCATCAGCGTCGGCATCGTCAGCGGATGCGGTCAGTCTGAAGCAGAACGGACTGCCGAAGAACAACAGGCAATCCGTGCCGCATTGCAATACGATTCCGAGATCACCGAACAAAACGCTTCAGGTGCATCACTTGGCGAAATGTTTTTCGGCGCTTCCGACGAGCGGAAAGCGAACTACGTCAGGAATCTTCGTCGGGTTCCGCTGGATAACACGCCGGATAACTTCAGACAAGCTTATCTGAAACATATCGAGGCTTGGGAATCGCGGAACAACGCCCGTATCGAAGCCACCTGGATGGACGTTCTGGCAATCGCACGCCTTCATGGCGTTTCACCTTAGCAGGCGATGCTTCCAACACTCGACAACGGGTTTACGACGATGACGACAGCGGATTTTAAGACAGCTTGTGAGGCTCTTGATTGTCCTTTTTGGCTCCAACTCTCAGATGGTGAGTTGATCGTCTGCAATGGTGTGCTGTCCTTTGACGGAGGTGCTTTCAGCTTCGTCTCTGGTTCAGAGCCGAAAATGCTGTTTGTACACCAGATCACGGGTTGCTTTCAGTCTCCCACCGATGCCCCCTAACCAGCGGCTGCAGTTGACCGGCGACGCCCGCGGCTGATGTATACTGTTGGCTCAGCGCCACCCCCCGCGGGCGGCCGGCAACTGAGCCGTTCTTCGTTAGGCGGACTCGGGGTGGACGGTGAGACGGACCGCTCACCGTCGAGGCGTCGCAAGCCGCTTGATGTTGAACTTTGCTTGAACGCTTCGGCCCCCGCCGTTCCGTCCCCTGTCCCTCGACGCTTGTAGCGTCGCCGTCCCGGTCGAACCCGTGCCCGCTTGCGTTCAGGTCCGCCTAACCAGCGGCTGCAGTTGACCGGCGACGCCCGCGATGTTCTATAATCCCGGCTCCAGCGTCGTCTCCCGCGGGCGGCCGGCAACTGAGCCGTTCTTCGTTAGGCGACTGATGCCACGTGACCTCGATCTCATCCGTTCGCTTCTGCTAGAAGTCGAAGGAGAACAGACGCCTGATCTCTCGGCGTATCCCCCTGAAGCGATCTTGTATCACAAGCGAATTCTCATCGACGAACATTTGGCGGAAGGCCCACCAGTCCACTACTCTAGCCGAACCAGTTCCAACATTCCTGACATGGTAATAATTAGACAACTCACTCCCGACGGACATAAATTGCTTGAAATCGCGAAGTCTGGCACCAAATGGGCTAAGCTGAAAAGATTCATCTCGCGCAAAGGCATAGATGTCTCCACTGGTGGGCTAAAGGTTGTGCTAGCTGAATACATCAAGTCTTTGACGTAAAAAAGTTTTTATGGGGATAGTAAGATGAGACAAAGAATTTTAGTTATTCTGTTGATGTTTCTGCCGCTTATGGGTTGCGCGAGCACTTCTGACTTATCCGTAGATGAGTTGGCACGGCCCGAGTTTGATGGGCCTCCATTGTCAGCGGCGAAAGCCGAAGCGGACATTCGCGAACGTATGGAAACTCGCTTGTTTGACCCGTATTCGGCGGTCTACAGATTCAGCCCGCCGTACAAGGGGAAGGTTTGGGGTGGTATCGTTTACGGCGGTTGGAACTACGGTTACGTCGTGCCTTTCACGGTCAACGCTAAGAATCGCATGGGCGGATACGTGGGAGTCCGCCCGTACAAAGCTGTATTCAAAGACGGGGAACTCGATAGAGTCTGGTGAGCGTCTTCCAACGGTCGCCTAACCAGCGGCTGCAGTTGACCGGCGACGCCCGCGATGTTCTATAATACCGGCTCAGCGCCGTCTCCCGCGGGCGGCCGGCAACTGAGCCGTTCTTCGTTAGGTGCCATGAGAAGGTTCACATCAGCAGGCTGCCGCTTCACGCTATTGACGATAGCTGCTGTTTTGGTGGCCTGTGAGCCGGATGCCACGCGACTAGACGACAAGGCAATTGGACAACACTGGGAGGCAGTTCGCCATTTCAGGGAGTTCATGTACAACCCGGAGAACTTCAAGCCTGACCCGGTAACCGGCAAAAAGATTGCCCAGCCCCCACATCCGGGGCCAAGTTTGGCGGCCTTGGTTGAAGCGGGCGAGCTTAGGCACGCGGACCTCGTCCTTCCAGCCGTGCCCCACACCCGCGAGGCAACGCTACATTGGATGCATTGGGCAAAAGAGCAAGATGATGTCTGGTTCATGAGTGGCAACTCAGAGTATGCCGACTTCTCACCGTCTGGCGAACAGCCTGAACACATCAACATCTGGTTCGAGGAATCGGCCATCGACGACATTCAACAACTCATAGAAGAGTTGGAAGCGCTGCCCGACGATGGCACCTAACCAGCGGCTGCAGTTGACCGGCGACGCCCGCGATGCTCTATAATCCCGGCTCAGCGCCGTCTCCCGCGGGCGGCCGGCAACTGAGCCGTTCTTCGTTAGGCGGACTTGGGGTAGACGGTGAGGTGGCCGCTGACCGTCGGGGCGTCGCGAGCCGCTTGATGGTCAGCCTTGCTTGAACGTCATGGCTCGCTCATTCCGTCCCTTGTTCCCCGACGCTTGTAGCGTCGCCGTCCCAATCGGACTCGTGCACGTAGATGTCGTGATCCGCCTAACCAGCGGCTGCAGTTGACCGGCGACGCCCGCGGCTGATGTATACTCTCAACTCAGCGCCACCTCCCGCGGGCGGCCGGCAACTGAGCCGTTCTTCGTTAGGCGGACTCGGTGTAGACGGTGAGACGGACCGCTCACCGTCGGGGCGTCGCGGGCCACTCAATGTCCTCTGGTGCTCGAACGCTGATGACCGCTTTTTCCGTCCCCTGTTCCTCGACGCCTGTAGCGTCGCCGTCCCGGTCGCACCCGTGCCCGTTGGCTTCGCGGTCCGCCTAACCAGCGGCTGCAGTTGACCGGCGACGCCCGCGGCTGATGTATACTCCCGGCTCAGCGCCTCCCCCCGCGGGCGGCCGGCAACTGAGCCGTTCTTCGTTAGGCAGCAAGTGCGACGCCTCCTCTTCGTCCTCCTGTCGATTGTCTGCTGCAACATTTACGGTTGCAGTTCACCCGCTCCGCCTACCGTCCCGGATGACTGGGAACTTGTCGAGGCTGGTGACGCGTTCACCTTCAAAGCACCACCCGACCTACAACCCGTTGAGGTGCAGGGCATTGACTCATTGGTCGGCAAGTATGCGACCTCTACCTTCGAGCTTTCATTCGATTATGGCTGGTACTCCAGCCCGATGGACCGGAGAGGCTATGATCGCTCATCCACCCGGATTGACGGTCTGAAAGCCTACGTCGTTCGGGGTGACGACGTGATGGGCGTGCATTTTCCTGAAGTTCAAGGAGATACCAAGTTGACGATGTATGCCCGACTGTCAGGCGCGGACCCTGCAACTATTGAGACGATCTTCCGAACGATTGACTTCCGGTGAAGCTGCCTAACCAGCGGCTGCAGTTGACCGGCGACGCCCGCGGCTGATGTACACTCTTGGCTCTGCGCTGCTCTCCGCGGGCGGCCGGCAACTGAGCCGTTCTTCGTTAGGCGGAGTCGGTGTAGACGGTGAGATAGCCGCTGACCGTCGGGGCGTCGCGAGCCGCTCGATGTTCAACCTTGCTTGAACGCTTCGGCCCGCTCGTTGTGTCCCCTGTTACTTGACGCTTGTAGCGTCGCCGTCCCGGTCCAACCCGTGCCCGTTGGCTACGTGGTCCGCCTAACCAGCGGCTGCAGTTGACCGGCGACGCCCGCGGCTGATGTATACTCCCGGTTCAGCGCCAACCCCCGCGGGCGGCCGGCAACTGAGCCGTTCTTCGTTAGGCGGACTTGGGGTAGACGGTGAGGTGGCCGCTGACCGTCGGGGCGTCGCGAGCCGCTTGATGGTCAGCCTTGCTTGAACGTCATGGCTCGCTCATTCCGTCCCTTGTTCCCCGACGCTTGTAGCGTCGCCGTCCCGGTCGAACCCGTGCCCGCAGGTTTCGTGGTCCGCCTAACCAGCGGCTGCAGTTGACCGGCGACGCCCGCGGCTGATGTATACTCCTGGCTCAGCGCCACCCCCCGCAGGCGGCCGGCAACTGAGCCGTTCTTTGTTAGGCGGACTTGGTTTGACGGTGAGATGGCCGCTGACCGTCGGGGCGTCGCGAGCCGCTCGATGTTCAACCTTGCTCGAGCGCTTCGACCCGCTCATTCCGTCCCTTGTTCCTCGACGCTTGTAGCGTCGCCGTCCCGATCGAACCCGTGCCCGCTTCCATCGGTGTCCGCCTAACCAGCGGCTGCAGTTGACCAGCGACGCCCGCGATGCTCTATAATCATGGCTCAGCGCCGTCCCCCGCGGGCGGCCGGCAACTGAGCCGTTCTTCGTTAGGCGGACTTGGGGTAGACGGTGAGGTGGCCGCTGACCGTCGGGGCGTCGCAAACCGCTCGATGTTCAGCCTTGCTTAAACGCTTTAGCCCGCTCGTTCCGCCCCTTGTTCCTCGACGCCTGTAGCGTCGCCGTCCCGGTCGAACCTTTGCCCGCAGGTTTCGTGGTCCGCCTAACCAGCGGCTGCAGTTGACCGGCGACGCCCGCGGCTGATGTATACTCTCGGCTCAGCGTCGTCCCCCGCGGGCGGCCGGCAACTGAGCCGTTCTTCGTTAGGCGACCTCATGCGACGTGCTAGCATCGTTTGCCTTCTGCCGGTGCTGGTTCTCGCCTTTGGCGGCTGCTCCACCGACATCATCACTCCACAGCCCGCTCTTTTCACTGGCGCGACTGGGGGCTGCGGTGACTACCACGTTTATCGCTACAACGATGATCGAACGCTTGCCATTTTCGTGAGCGTTGACGCGAGAGATGTTCCTATAAACGGCAGCGAAATGCATGTCGATCTCACCCAGGTCCCTAATGAGCGTCGAACGAATGTTGGCGTTTACCAGTGGCAAAGGCCGACTGGAGCTTACTTCTGCGATGATGTGGCGGGCGATCCGGAACCAATCGCTCGTTGGGAGGCACAAGCTGGAACTGTGGTTGCGGTACGAACGCCCGGATCACCACCCAGCCGTGTTGCGAACGCAACGCATCAATCGGCGGTTGTTCTTCGAGATATTGTGTTGCTGAACCAAGAGACCGGTGAGCAAGTGACCATCGACTTTCTGGAGATCCCGCCCGTTTGGGTCGGCTGGCTGGCGGGTTGAGCCGCTAGGTGGTCGCCTAACCAGCGGCTGCAGTTGACCGGCGACGCCCGCGGCTGATGGATACTCTTGGCTCAGCGCCACCCCCCGCGGGCGGCCGGCAACTGAGCCGTTCTTCGTTAGCCCCCTTATGCAACTACCCGATGCCAGCAACACGCCGCGTCGGGTTAGTCACTCCGAGATTCGAAGGTTTGACGATCTCGATCAGCGGGTGAGTGCCGGGACGGTGCTCTTCGGCAGCGTTTTCGGCGTCAACGAGGAGTCAATCGACTGGGTGCCCGACGACATTCCACCGACCGAACAGGAACGCCTCGCGTGGCTTTGGCTGATCGACCCAACTAGGTCCGACGATCTGCTTGACGATGCACACGACCCGTTGCGGGCGTTGCTTCTGGCGTATCGCGATGATCGTATGCAGGAGTGGTGGCAGGAGATCGCCACGACCGGCGGGGCCTAACCAGCGGCTGCAGTTGACCGGCGACGCCCGCGGCTGATGTATACTCCTGGCTCAGCGTCGTCCCCCGCGGGCGGCCGGCAACTGAGCCGTTCTTCGTTAGGCCCATCGACATTTCCCATGTACCCCAGAGGACATCCATCGAGACCTCACCTTGAAAGCGGCGCATGCTGGAACTGCACTGCCGCGACTTTAGTCTGGTTGACATTCGCGATCTGGGCTTGGCTTTCAGGTGCTGGACTCGCGTTCGTGATAATGCTCACAGCCATTGCTATCTGGACGCTGCGTGTGGCAATTCAGAAATGGCGCAATTTCGGGCTTCGACAAAGGGCCTAACCAGCGGCTGCAGTTGACCGGCGACGCCCGCGGCTGATGTATACTCCTGGCTCAGCGCCACCCCCCGCGGGCGGCCGGCAACTGAGCCGTTCTTCGTTAGGCCGCCGCCAGCTCGTCCAGCCACCGCCGCAGCGTCGCCGCGTCGTACCGCACCACGCCGCCGAGTTGCACACGCCCCGGCAGGTGCCCACTCTTGGCCAGGCGATCCACCGTCGCCCGTGACACGCCCAGCACCTCGCACACCTGCGGGATCGTCAACAGCCACGGTCCCAGGGGTTGCCACCGCGCCGGGCGTGCCCCCGCGTCCGGCTCGCTCCGCTCGCCTGCGCTCGCCTGCCGCGGGGGCACGCCCGCCCGAGGCGTCCTTGGCACCACCGCCGCCGCCTCATCCGCCGTGCGTACGGGCGGCCCCGTCACCGACACCCGGCGCTCCGTCCGACGCTGCTTACGGCGCTGCTTGCGGTCCATCCCCGGAGGTTAACGGGCAGCGTCCTCAATGTCAATCATGCGCCATCAGAGGTCCCACCAGGACCGTCCCAGATCGTCAGGTGTCCTCATGTTACGTTATTGTGTATTGATTCAAGTCTAGGGAGCACGACCCCCGAGGCCCGTCACCCACCAACCCCGCGCGGGGGCGGGGCGCACGTTTGAGGGGGGGGCTGATAGTCACTCGCCCCCCCGTGCCCCCGAGGAGGGGCGCACGGGAGCGGCCCCGGCAGCTACCGGCCTGCGTCGGCGTCCACCCGGCCCCGCAGAGCCGGGGCCGTGCAGAGCCTCGCCGACTCCGGCCGCCGCCACCGACCGCAGCCGGGGCCGCGGGGATCGGTCCCGCACCGGCCACGTTACCGCGTCCCAGCCCTCGACGGTCCCCGGCCTAACCAGCGGATGCAGTGGACCACCACGCGCGCGATGGCGATTGTCTCGTCGCCGGGCGTTATGATCCCCACCGTCCCGCCCGCGCGCGGGTGGCCACTGATCCGTGCTTCGTTAGGTGCCGAGACTTAACCTAATCCATGATTGGTTACCGTTTACTCTGTGGCTTCTCGTCTGCGTCTTGCGTTATCGCAGCGTTGATGCTTATTTATCAACTAATCTCTGACCGACCTGATAGCGAGATCCCGATCGTTATCCTAACCACGGGCTTTGTCGGCACATTCGCCAGCATCGCGATTAAGGAGACGAACGACCGCATCCGCAAGCTCGAAGAGGGCACCTAACCAGCGGCTGCAGTTGACCGGCGACGCCCGCGGCTGATGTATACTCCTGGCTCAGCGTCGTCTCCCGCGGGCGGCCGGCAACTGAGCCGTTCTTCGTTAGGGCGAAGCATGAGCAGGCGATTCTGGAAGTTGTTCGCAGTGTACTTGTTGACACTCACCCTAGCTGCCGCGTTCGGTGCTTGGTTCGTCTACCCTTACGTCCCGGGCACACTGCACAAGGGCACAGATGGGAACTGGCGCGGTACTGGCACGCACGCAGACTTTTACCGTCGGGAAGGTTTGCCAGTAGAGCAGTGGCCTGCGGCGCGTCGGCAGGAGTATGTCGCGGGGAAGATGGTCTATCAGTGTTGGTATCATCCCGACGGTCATATGTTAGCCGAAGAAGACTGGCGAGACGACCAAGGCGTAGCATGGGACTTCCATACCGATGGTTCGCTTCACTTCACGATGGAGGCGAAGGATGGCGTTGCACACGGTGCATGGACTCACTACAACCCAGATGGGACGGTACTAAAGGTCGAAGATTACCGGCATGGAAAGCGCGTGACCGTCTCGCCCTAACCAGCGGCTGCAGTTGACCGGCGACGCCCGCGGCTGATGTATACTCTTGGCTCAGCGCCACCCCCCGCGGGCGGCCGGCAACTGAGCCGTTCTTCGTTAGGTCGCAGCATGCGTATCTGGAAGTTGTCTGATCCTGTTAAGGACTACCACTTTGCGGTACTTTGGCTGTTGCTCGGTATAACGCAGGCTACTCTCGGTCTTACTTCAGATTTTCCGGACACGTGGTTTACCTTGATGAGCGTTGCATATGTGGTGCTAGCGTTCCTTCACTACCGTCGAGGCCGAAGAGACTCTCAATCCGAGGCGACCTAACCAGCGGCTGCAGTTGACCGGCGACGCCCGCGGTTGAGGTACACTCTCGGCTCAGCGCCACCCCCCGCGGGCGGCCGGCAACTGAGCCGTTCTTCGTTATGTCGTGCCGATGAACGCCAACCGGATCATCACCGACAACTGGTCAAACGAGAGCAGTCGGCAGCTATACGCCGCCAAGTGGCCGGACGAACCTGCGCTCCGGGTCGCCTGCGAGAACGGCGAGCGGCAATGCGGCGGATGCTCATTCTTCGCAGCGTTCAACGCGGATTGGGGATTGTGCGCTCACGCACAGTCTCGCCACCACCTGGAAACGGTGTTCGAGCATTTCGCGTGTCCGTCTTTCGTCGATGAGGGGTGGGGTCCTCACAGCTTCACCGCGGACCCGGAGTTCCACTGTCGGTGTGAAGGCGAAGGATCGGAGTATTGGGACAAGATTGCCACGTTGTTCAGCGAGCCGCACACCGGAGGTACGACATAACCAGCGGCTGCAGTTGAACGGCGACGCCCGCGGCTGAGGTATACTCTTGGCTCAGCGCCACCCCCCGCGGGCGGCCGGCAACTGAGCCGTTCTTCGTTAGGCCCATCATGATTCTCTGGCTTATAATTGCAGGTTTGGCACTTTTGATGAACAGTTCCCTCCCGGCTGAAGAGATACTAAAACATCTTCAGCCTACCCAGCAAGAAGAAGTTTGGTCTCATATGCATCAGGCCAATTTCAACATTGTTTTTGAAACGCCTGATGGACGTACTGTTGCTGAGCCTTGTCCGCATTACTGCATAAGCTGTGGCGAGTGGTTTCAGGAGTAGCGTATGCCGTGGGGTCTAACCAGCGGCTGCAATTGACCGGCGACGCCCGCGGCTGATGTATACTCCCGGCTCAGCGCCGTCCCCCGCGGGCGGCGGCAACTGAGCCGTTCTTCGCTATATGGCCTTGCCTCCTTGCTAACCTGACACCTTGATAAGACTTGCCTTCATCTTCGCGCTCTGCGCCCTCGCTGGTTGCCAGCACGCCGGGACGCCGGCGACCACCCCGCCACCAGAGGCATCCCCATACAGCGGTCAGGAGACCCAAGAGATCAAGGTGCTCTCGACCGATGAGGTCCGGGGCTACCTCGATGGTGCGGGCCTCGGCTACGCGAAGGCGGCCGAATTGAACGGCTACCCCGGTCCCCGCCACGTCCTTGATCTCGCCGAGTCGCTCGGGCTCACGGCCGACCAGCGGTGCCGAGTGGAGGAGCGATTCCGCACGATGCGAGCTGAGGCGCGGACGCGAGGGCGGGAGTATGTGGCAGCCGAGGCTGCGCTCGACCAAGCGTTCGCAAAGGGCCGGGTGGATCGTGAGGAGGTCCGGGCGCTGGCCGAGGCGGCGGCCCGGATTGAGAGCCAGGTCCGGGTGGCGCACCTCAATGCTCACCTCGATATGGTTACGGTCCTGACCTCGGCTCAAGTGGCGTTGTACAACCGGCTCCGTGGCTACGGGAACGGGGGGCGTCACGACGGTCATCACAGGCACCAGCATTGAGCCGGCCATTCAACCTGCCGCTGCAGGTCGACACGGTGGCTCGCTTTGGGTTTAATTGCAGTAGTTCGCAGATTGCCGGGATCAAGGCCACGATGAAGCGGGGCGGCACCTAACCGCCGGCTGCAGTTGACCGGCGACGCCCGCGGCTGATGGATACTCGTGGCCCAGCGCCACCCCCCGCAGGCGGCCGGTGACTGGGCCGGTCTTCGTTAGGTTTTGCCTGTCACGGCGGAGCGGAGGTAGGGGATGGTGAGCGGGCCCTCGGGGAGGATGGCGATGGGGGTGTTGGGGTCGAGGCGGTGGAGCTCGGCGTCGATGGCGGCGCGTAGGTCGTGGATCGGGGTGAGGTGGGCCCGTTTGACGTCGGCGTTGGGGAGGTCGCTGTACAGCGAGACGCGGCAGCGTTCAAGCACGACCGCCAGCTTCTGGACCTGCCACTGGTCGAGCATGCGGAAGCCGGGGGCGTTGATCTCGTCGAGCATGTCGGTGGGTCCGGCGTGGTCGAAGAGGAAGCGTTTGAAGTTGCCATGTGACGGGAAGCCGTCGTTGCAGCGGGCGGCGGCGATGATGAGCCCGCCGTCGGCGGCGGCCTCGGCGGCGGCGGCCATACCCTTGACGGCTTGGTAGAGGTTCTGGTCGAGGGGGTAGCCGCTGTTGCTGGTGACGACGAGGGGGAACGGCTCGTCGCAGGGTTGCATGGCGGTGTCGCGGCAGAAGGCGCAGCCGGCTTCGTGGGCGGCGACGGGGTCGCCGCAGAAGAAGCCGGTGATGCGGCGGTGTTCGTCGAGAGTGACGTTGAGGAGGAAGGCGTCGCCGCCGAGGGCGCCGGCGGCGCGGAGGTGAGCCTGGGTGGGGTTGCCGTCGAGGACGCCCCAGGTGCTGCGGGGGTGGCCGATGTTGGCGGCGTTGTGGTAGTGCATGATGGCTTCGACGCCGGCGACGCCGGGGAAGCAGGCCTTGTACCCGCCGGAGAACCCGGCCATGAAGTGCGGCTCGATGAAGCCTAGGAGCAGGCGGCGGTCGGCCCGGGCGTAGGCGCGGTTGAGGCTGACGTCGTAGCCGAAGGGCGAGGTGCCGACGTGGGCGAGCGTGGCTGGGTCGTCGGCGCGGTGGTCGACGCAGCGGTAGCGTTGGTGGATGTCGCGGCCGACGAGGTGATGCCACTCCGCGTCGGTGTGGCCGCGGTGGGTGCCGGTGCCGGCGATGATGGTGACGTGGTCGGCGATGGTGTCGGGCAGTTCGGCGAAGACCCACTCGAGCAGGCGACGGTTCGGCAGGGCCCGGGTGATGTCGGGGATGGCGATGGCGAGGGTGTCGCGTGGCTTGACCCACTGCGCGAGCGGTTTGATCCCCGCGGCCGCTTCGCCGCCCGCCCCCGCGGGTGGTGCGGTGATCGGCTCGCGGACCGCTTGACGAAAGGCCGCGGCTTCGTCGGCCAGCGGCGGCGGGTAAGTCGGCCGGAGTACGGTGACGTTCAGGCCCGAGACGTCGAGCGGCAGGCCGCCGGTGCCGTATTGCAGTTCAATGGTTTCGGCGGGCATGAGTGCAGTTTAGGGGCAATCGCGTCGGTGCCACGCGGGCGGCGGCGTGGTTCAGGGTAGGCCTTTTTCGCCGCATTTATGGTAGATCAGTGGCACCGGCGCCCGGCTGTGGGTTGGGCGACAGGTTGAACGCCAGTTTGTTTTCGGCTACGCCGGATCACCGGCAGAATGCCGGTGCCACTAAGAACTAGATGCGATAACCCGAAGCGGCACCGTCACCGCGTCGGCGGGGCCGCCGTCTCCTGCCCGCGGAACACCGCCAGGTGTGCGGGTACCGCCGGCTCGATCATGCGGCGTTCGTCCCCGCCGATGACGAGGTCGAGCGTGCCGTCGCCGTCGTAGTCGAGAACCGTCGGCCCGGCGAGGTGGCTGTACAGCGGGACCAGCAGCTGCTCGGGCCCGTACCGCCCGTCGCCCAGGTCGGCGAAGAGGAAGATGCCGCGGTGGAACTGGTACACGATCATGTCGCGCCGGCCCGGCCCGGTCCAAGGCGCGACGGTGAAGCCGCTGCGGTTGCCCTTGTCCCGGCCCCAGTAGTCGTGCAGGACCATCTCGCCGAGGCGGGTGGGTTCGCCCAGGTCGAGCGTGCCGTCGCCGGGGTAGAGCAGGATGTGGCCCGCGTCGTTGCTGAGGATGAGGTCCGGGTGCCCGTCGCCGTTGAAGTCAACGACGCCGGGGAACAGCCGGTCGGGCAGGACCAGCTCCTCGCCGTTAATGCGGAACAGCTCCGGCCGGGCGAAGCGTGGCTCTCCGTGGTTCATTGACCCGCGGAACAGGTACAGCCGCCGGCCCATGCTGCCGCTGACCAGGTCGAGCGTCCCGTCGCCGTCCCAATCGACCGCCCGCGGGGCCAGGCGGTCGCTGTACCACTCGAACGGGCCCCAGTAGCTGCCGACGCCCGGGCTCGTCACGATGCTGAAAGTCTCGATCCGCTCGCCCTCGGGCGTGAGCAGGCGGAAGGGGCCCTCGTAGCGCGGCTCCGCGTCGCTGCCGACGTTCCGCACCCACGTCGCCAGCCCCGGCTCGGCCCCGAGCACCAGGTCGTGCACCCCGTCGCCCGTCAGGTCCGCCACGTCCACCGTCGAGTTGCCCATGCCATACACCGGCGTGTCCGGCCGCGTCTCGATCAAAAGGTCGCCCACCTCGCGCCACCCGTGGTGCGGCGGCCCGTCGAAGCCCGGGTCACGCCGGTAGCGGACGTACCGGTCGTTGTTGCCGAAGTACCCGCTCGACACCAGCTCGAGTCCCTCGCCGAAGTCCGCCGGCTTCACCCGCACCGCGAGGGCGGTGTGGATCGGCTCGCCCCGCTCGTCGCTCAGCGGGCCGAGCTCGGTCAGGTCCATCGACCGCTCCGCGGCCCCGTTGGGCGGCGACGGGGGGAGGCGGAAGACCCGCAGCGTCGCGTCCTGTGCGCCGAGGATCAGCTCGTTCTTCCCGTCGCCGTCGAGGTCCGCCACGGTCGGGTACGCCAGCATGAACACCCGCAGCGGCCGCCCATCCGCGGTCAGCTCCACCGGGTCCGCCAGCGTCGGCCGATCCGGGTCGGGGGTGATGTTGCGGGCCACCCACACGCGGCCGACGTGCGGGTCGACCCGGTCCGGCGGCGGGAAGTTGCTCAGCCTCCGCCGCCCCCGCACCGGCAGGTCCGTCGCCTCGGCCTCGTCGAACGTCGCGATGACCAGGTCGTCCCGCCCGTCGCCCGTCAGGTCCCCCGCGGCGATCCGCCCGCCGAACGAGAACGCCTCGCCCCGCTCATCCCGCACCGCCACCGAGCGCCACCGCGGCTCCAGCGGCTCGCCGTCGTTCACGAACAGCGTCAGCCCCTTGCCCGACGCGCCCGCGCCGCTGCCCGCCCCGGCGTCCTCGCTCATGTCCACATAGGTCAGCACCCCCGGCCCCCCCGGCCCCCTCATCCGCCCCGTCAGGTCCGCCAGCGTGAACCAGCGGAAGTCGCCCCCCACCGTTGCGGTGTCCATCAGCCGCGGGCTCAGCCGCGGCTCGATAAACCGCGGGCCCTCGGCATTGCCCCCCGATGCCGGCACGTTGCGGTGCAGCACCAGACCGCCGCCCCGGCGAAGCAGGGCCAGCACATCGACCCGCCCGTCGCCGTCCCAGTCCGCCAACTCATACCCCTGGGCCAGCCCCGGCAGCGGGGCGGTGGTCACGTGCCCGTACGTGATCGGCGTGTACGGCGCGGCGTACCGGTCGTCAGGCCCCTCGTCGTGATGCCGCCCCGCCCGCACCGGACCCGTCGCCGGCTGGGCCAACGCCCCCACACCCCCCAACATCAGAGCGACGCCGCAGAAGCAGAACCAGCCGTTCATGACATCACGCTCCGTGCTAGACCGCCGCCGAGGATGGAAGGTAAACCAGCCGCTCCGGGCGGGCGTGAGCGTCCGGTCGACGACATCGTAACGTTCACGCTGATGAAGGCCGCGGGCGATGTGGTGAGGTGTCTTCGCACGGGAGATGCCGACCCGTTCGCGCTGGCCGTCGACGGGTACGGGTGCTTCGGCGTCGCGCTGACGGTGACGCTGCGCCCCGCCCGACGGCAGACGGTGCGGCGGAAGGTCCGGGCCGTCCCGATGGTGGGCGGAGCCGTCGGCGTCGCGGCCGCGCGTCGGGGCGGTGCTGGTCGGGTTCGGCGGGGTGGATGCCGGGGTGATGCTGCTGCGTTACGCCGTGGCGATCGCGTGGCGGGGCGGTTTCGGCCCGGCGTGGTGGGCCGGGGGGCTGATCCCCGTCGCGATCCACTAGGTGCTCGCGGCGTACCTCGTCGTTTGGGGTTGCGCCTTACGGTCGGCGCGACGCCGTGACGGCGGGTGCCCGTCGTCCGGCTGCGGGAAGCTCCGCGTCACCCGCTAAACGGGGAAGAAAAGGCTTGACAACGTGGGGACCGTTTCGCATACTATGTCACGCATACCTTGTACCAGGTGATGGAGACACGGCCATGAAGCTCGAGCGTGAGATGATGCGGGGGGCGGGGCCGACGGCGGTGTTGCAGTTGTTGACGGTGGGGGAGCGCTACGGGTACGAGCTGGTCGAGGCGCTCGGGCGGGAGAGCGGGGGGGTGCTGGCGATGGGGCAGTCGACGCTGTACCCGATGCTCTACAACCTCGAGGCGAAGGGGCTGGTCAAGAGCCGACAGGTCACCGCCGACAGCGGCCGGCCGCGGCGGTACTACCGGCTGACGGCGAAGGGGAAGAAGCAACTGACCGCCAAGCGGGCGCAGTGGGCGGCGCTGGGCGAGGCGATGGCGGCGCTGGGCGTCACCGGCTCGCCGGGTGCCGGCCCCGCGACCCCGCAGGCGATGGGGGGTGCGGCGTGAGCGACGCGATCCCCGAAGACAAGGCGGGTGACGGCGGCGGGTCCTGGGTCCGGCGGCTGAACCGGACGCCGTGGCGTGACCTCGTGCGGGGCCGGGTCACTGGGCGGCTGGACCTCGACGCGAAGCTGGCCGCGGCCGACCTGCCCCCGGACGTCGCGGCCCTGGTCCGGCACGTCGTGAAACGCACGCGCCTCTCGCGGCTGGAGCGGGCGGACGTGACGGACGAACTCATCGCCCACTTCCGAGACGGCCACGACGCGGGGGCGGGGTACGACGGCCTGCTCGACTCGTTTGGCGACCCGGCGACGGCGGCGAGGCTGATCCGGCGGGCGAAGCGGCGCAACCGCTCGTGGGCGTGGAAATCGCTCGTGTGGGCGCGGCGGGCGTTTGGGGTTCTGGTGCTGGTGTACGCCCTGGTCGCGGTGCGGTTCTTCTGGGGGCACCCCGAGCCGAGCGTGGACTACGTCGCGGCGATTAATACCCCTGCGCGTGCGGTGCCGGCGGACGAGCGGGCCTGGCCGATCTACCGCGAGGCGTGGATCGACTGGGGCTTCGTCGAACTGGAGATCGAGCCGATCCTGAACGAGGCGTACGACCCGGTAGAGCCGAGCGATCCCGAGTGGGACGCGGCGGGGGCGTGGCTGGATGAGCACCGGGACCTGATCGAGACGTTCCGCCAGGGCGCGGCGAAGCCGGGGCTGGGGTTTATAACCGCCTTCGGCTGGGACTACGACGAGCGGGATGTTCTCGCACTCTACGGCCCCGACCACGAGCAGCCGCCGGAGCCCGACCGTGCATCGTCCGGCCGCGTGAAGTGGCTGGTCGAGCATTCCGTGATCGGCGTGCTGCTGGAAAACCTCGGCCCGATGCGGAAGATGGCCCGGATCGTCGCGGCCGACCTGGACCACGCGGCGGAGGCGGGCGAGGCGGAGCGGGTGCTGGCCGACCTCGCCGCCCTCCGGGGGTTCGCCTGGCAGGCGGCCGAGGCCCCGCTCCTCATCAACGGGCTGGTCGGCATCTCCATCGTGTCGATGCACCACGAGCGGGTGGACAGCCTGCTCACCGATTACCCCGACCTGTTGAGCGACGGTCAACTGCGGACACTCGCCCACGGGATCGCGGCCCTCTCGCCGCGTGACCTGCTGCACTTCGACGGTGAGCGGGCGTTCATGTACGACACCATCCAGCGGATCTACACCGACGACGGGGACGGGGACGGGCGGATGACCGACGAGGGGCTTCGGGTGATGCAGATGCTCGGGGGTCCCGATGTGAAGTTCGCCTACGAAGCGACCGAAAGGCCGCTGGCCCTGCGGGCGGTCGAGTCGGCCGCGATGCCCGCGTCGCTGGCGGTCGTTGCATCGCGGCGGGAGATGCGGGAGCGGTACGACGCGATGATGGACGAGATGGAAGCGGAATTCGCCCAACCGATGCGGGAGTCGGACTACCTGGCCGCGGAGGGCGACATCGAGAGCTGGAGCCTGCGGGAACGGGCGCGGTTCCCGCTGCTGGCGACGCTGGTCCCGGCCATGGGTGCTGTCGGCCGCACCGCCGAGAAGATCGAGGGCAAGCAGGACGGCGTGCTGCTGGGCATCGCGCTGGAGCTGTACCGGCGCGAACACGGCAACTGGCCGGCGTCGCTCGACGCGCTGACGCCGCGGTTCATCCCCGCCCTGCCGGTGGACCGCATCACCGGCGGCCCGCTTCACTACCGGGTACGTGCGGCCGGGGCAGACGAAGCTTCCGGGGGCGGGGCCGGGGGGCCGGTGGTCTACAGCCTCGGCGGCGACCGCGACGACGACGGCGGGGTGGCACCGGTGGACCCCTATGACGGCAGGCCGGAACCCCGCCTCGCCGTCTACTGGGACGATCAGCCCAACGCACAACGCGACGGCGACTGGGTGCTGTTCCCGCAGAGCGTTGATTAAAAGCCATTTAACGGCACCCGCTGGGGGTGCCACACTGCATCCCGCCGCTCGGGGCGGGTACGGTGCGGGTGTGACCGCGGCTTGACGCCACTTACGGCCCTCCCCCCGCACCCGCCGCCGGGCCTCCCAAACGCGGTAGGGCACCCCGCCCCGCAAAATTCGTCTTGACACCTGAACCGGTTAAGGTAATATAGATCCAGCGTCTCCCGTCAAGTTCTATCAAATGAGTGTCACGATCCAACAGATCGCCGAGCGGGTGGGGGTGTCGAAGCCAACGGTCAGCTATGCGCTCAATAACAAGCCCGGGCAGGTCAGCCCCGCGACGCGGCGGCGGGTGCTTGAGGCGGCCGAGGCGATGGGGTATCGGCCCAACTGGCGGGCCCGGTCGTTCGCCCGGCAGCGGTCCAACATCGTCGGGCTGGTATACGGCCGGCCGGCGGAGTACGTCGAGCGGTCGCAGATGGTGTCGGCCCTGGTCGAGCAGCTGTCGCGGCTGGACCACGAGCTGATGCTGATCCCCGCGACGGGGCCGATGGACCGCTGGGCGCATAAGCTGCGGGACGGGCGGGTCGACGGGGCGCTGGTGACGTACCCGATGCCGCTGGGCCTGGACGAGTTTGTGGCGGAGCACCGGCTGCCTGCGGTGTTCGTGAATCTGCGGAGCGAGTTAGACGTGCCGCAGGTGTCGTTCGACGATTTGGACGGGGCCCGGCGTGCCACGCGACACCTCATCGAGTTGGGGCATCGGGGGATTATGTATTACTCGGCCCCGAAGCGGCACGGCCATCACTACAGCGAGGCCGAGCGGCAGGACGGCTACGCCGCGGCGATGTTGGACGCGGGGCTGGAGCGCCATCTCGAGGTGATGACGGCCGAGTATGACGAACTCGCCGCCGACCTTGTGGCGCGGCCGGCGGGGGGTCGGCCCACGGCGCTGCTTGTCTACAACGACTACGACACCCGCTGCCTGTTGCAGCACCTTTGGCCGCTGGGCGTTCGCGTGCCGGAGGATCTGAGCCTTCTGACCTTCAGCGAGGAGGCGGCCAATGCCGGCGTCATCCCGCCCCTCACCACGATGACCACCCCCGCCGCCGAACTCGCCGCCCGCAGCGTCGAGCTGTTGATGCGGCAGATCGACTCGCCCGGGGCCGAGTCGCCGTCGCCGATCGTCCTCACCCAGTCCCTCGCGGTCCGCGCGAGTACCCGTCCGCTCTGACCCCGGGCAGCGTTTGCCCGGGTGTGTCCCGTTGACTTTTCTCTTGCTCTTGGAGGCTCCCCATGCGTCAACCCCTGCTCCTCACCGCCCGTCTGACCCCGCTCCTGGCCGCGGCTGCGCTGTACGGCCCCGCCGCGTCGGGCGCGATCGTCTTCTCGGAAGACTTCGAGTCTGACACCCCCGACACCCAGCCCGCGGGCCCCGACGTGAACGGCGACCCGTATGTCATCACCAGCGGGACCAACACCTCGGTCCTGGTCCGCGACGACGGTGCCATCGGCGCGGCCGAGGCGAACCAGTACCTGCAGATCCTCGACGCGAGCACGGCGTTCAGCGCCGTGTTCGGGGCCGGGGCCGAGGCCGGCAGCGGGGGGGACCTGGCGTTGCAGCTCGATTTCTCCGAGCCGACCGGCGGGGGCAACGGCGGGTTCAACCTCCGCCTCGGCTCCGCCAACGCCAACGCCAGCGCCGGGCCGGACCTGTTCTTCAACAACGGAACCCTCCTGGTCAACAACGGCTCAAGCGTCCCCACCCTCGGTACCTACAGCCTCGACACCACCCACTCGCTCCTGCTGTCGATCGACGACGACGCCAACACCTACGACGTCACCCTCGACGGCGTCCTCATCGGCGACGACGTGACGTTCCGCAACGCCGTGACGATCAGCGACCTGTTCTTCCAGGTCAGCAGCGGCAACCAGCAGACGTTCAACGTCGACAACCTCGTGCTCAGCGACAGCGCCGCCATCCCCGAGCCCGCGTCGCTGGCGCTGCTCGGCCTCGGCGGGCTGTTGCTCATGGGCCGCCGCCGGTCGGCCTGATCCCTTGCAAAACCTCCCGGCTTGGCCCGTGAAGACGGGCCCGGTCGTTTACCGCTTCACCCTCCGCCTGCCTACTCAGGAACCCGTCATGGCCGCCGCACACCCCTCCGCCCGCCGACCCCGTGGCTTCACGCTGATCGAACTGCTCGTGGTTATCAGCATCATCGCCCTGCTCATCGCCATCCTCCTGCCGGCACTCTCCGCCGCCCGCGACGCGGCGCGGGCCACCGCCTGCCTCAGCAACCAGCGGCAGACCGGGCTCGCCCTCAACATGTACACCGAGGACTGGAAAGGCTACTTCCCCACCGCCAGCGCCCCAAACTTCGGCGACCCGAAGTGGTACGACAACAAGGTGCTGCGGCCCTACCTCGCTTCGCCCACCGTATTTGTCTGCCCCATGGACGAGAACCCGAAGACCTTCAACTTCAATGCCGGCTCGTTCCCCGGGGCCGACACCCGGCCGTTGAGCTACGTCTACAACCCCTGTCTGCACGGATCGTTCGCGAACAGCGCCGCCTATCGGGTGCGAGACTCGATCCAGAGCCCCGGCAACCTGATCATGATGACGGACCGCGGCAGCGGGGCGAGCGGGCTCAACCCGGGCAAGGACCTCCAGATGGCTAGCGCGGGGAACTGGGACAGCCAGTTTCCTTTTAACCGCCACGGCGACGGCGTGATCGCGGCGTACTACGACAGCCACGCTGAACGCCTGAAGGTGGGCGGACTTGCGGACCGACCGGCGGAGTGGGTCTACAACCCCTTCAGCGCGTCTTCGGCCATGACCAAGCTCTTCGATCCCCGCGGCTACAACAGCGACTACGTCCGCATCCGTGACACCGGGGCCGTTGAATACTGGTGAAGCGTCACCTGAAACCGCCCGGACTGGTTCCACTGTTGTCGTAGCCGCGGATGTCGATCGGTCGGCTGCGTCCGCGGTGCACGTACCCGACGGATTGACATCCGCGGCTTCTGCTTACGAACTTCCGCCTCCAACCGAAGGAGTCTCGATGAGATGGTTACGGCCCGTTCTGTTTGGCCTCTTCCTCACGATCCTTCCGGCGCATGCCGCGGAGGTTGACGCCCCCGCGGGGACGCTGATCGAGGCGGAGGACCCGGCGCCGGCGAGCACGTCGCGGGTGGTGGAGGACGCCGAGGCGTCGGGCGGGAAGGCGGTGACGAGCGATAAGGATTGGGAGCCGATCTTCATGCACACGCTCGGGGAGGGCACGCCCGAACGGGTGACGGTTCACGTGCGGCAGAAGGGGGGCCCGGTGATCCTCAAGGCGGTGATGGAGGGCGGGAAGCAGAAGGAGCTCAAGAGCAGCTTTAAGAAGCCGGCCGAGTACACCTGGTTCAACCTCGGGACGTACGGCCGGGAGGAGCTTGGCCGGTCGATCCGGATCATCCGCGGGAGCGGGGATCGGCAGCCGACGGTGGACGCGGTGGTGCTGTCGCCGGCGGGCGGCGGCGGCGGAGCGGGCGCGGCCGAGCCGCAGAACGCGGACATGCCGCAGGACGCGGGGGACGCGGGGATCACGGGCGACGCGGCGGGGGCGGGGTCCTCAATGAGCGGGAGCGGCGCGATCCCGCCGTACCGCCCGGCGGCGGACGCGGGCACTGTTGATGCCGCGGTGGAGGTGGACTGGTCCGTTGAACGCGGCCAGATCACCGGCGAGCACTGGGGCATCGCGCTTTACCACCCGGTGGACGGCAAGGCCGACGACGACCGGGCGTACCTCGACTTCATGGTCTGGGCACGGCCGGGCCTTGTCCGCCTGCACCGTGCGGATCAGGGCAGGCTGTGGATGAACCGCGACAAGGCGTCGTTCGACGACGGCAAGCCGACGTGGGACGTCGCGACCATCCGCCGCGCCCTTGCTCCGGTGCAGGCGATGCGGGACCGCGGCGTGGACGTCGAGCTCATGCTCTGCCACGGCTACTGGCCGACGTGGTTCAGCAAGGGCAAGTTGATCGACGCGGACCGCTTCGAGCAGGCGGCGGCGATCACGCGGGAGCTGGTCGAGGCGGTGGCGGAGACGGGGGTGCGGGTGGAGCATTGGGAGCTGCTCAACGAGGCGGAGCAGGCGTACGAGAAGATCGACCGGCTGGGCGAGATGTTCGAGCTGTTCAACGTGATGGCGGGGGCGATTCGCGGGGCGGACCCGCAGGCGAGCGTCGGTGGGCCGGCGTTCTCGTGGGCGAACCCGATATGGGTCGAGCCGTTCCTTGACGCCTGCGGTGAGGAGATCGACTTCATCACTTGGCACAACTACGCCGGGGGCAAGCCGACGGTGCCCAACGCGACGCTGTTGAACCAGGTGAACAAGATCGTCGGCCACGCCGCCTACGTGCGCCGGGCCCTCATGGAGCGGGGGTTGGATGACGTCCAGACGTACCTGACCGAGGTCAACGCGCAGTGGACGTGGAAGCCATTTGAGCGGCGGCACGCCAACAACGTCGGTGCGGTGTTCCTCGCGTCGATGGTCACCCGCCTCGCCGATTGGGGCGTCACCGGGATCACGATGTGGCAGGACAAGGGCGACGCCTACGGCCTGATCGACGGCGACGACCGGATGCGGGCGACCGGCCAGCTTTATACGTTGTCTCGCTGGATGGTTGGCACCCGCGCCGAGGTCGTAGTCGACGGCGACGCGGTCGGGGGCGACGGATGGCTGGGGATACAAGTCATCCCGATCGTCCGCGCCGACGGCGGGCGGTCGCTGGTGCTGATCAACCCGCTCGAGGTGGCGGTAAGGCTCGACGCGTCACCCGAATCGAGGTCGGGGCTCACGACGCTGATGCGGATTGACGCCGACGGGCTGCTCGTTGAGGTGCTGCCCCCGGCGGTGGGGCCGGGCCCGGCGGTGGAGCTGCCGGGCTGGTCGGTGACGGTGCTGACGGATCGCCAGCCGGGCCTCGCCCTCGGCCGCCACGACCTGCCGGGCCAGCACGTGACGTTCGACTGGTGAGACCGCCAGGCCTCTCTGCACGGGCGAGTCCTCCGTGCCAGCCGCGGCGTCCTCCCCGCGGGCGTGGCCGGGGCAGACCCTTCGATGTCCCGGAACCCTCGGCCATGCCCACGGTTCGTGGCGACGCTTCCGGGGCGTCCCGAAGCGTCAGCCCCGGTCACCCTGTCCTAAGATATGCCAACCGCACCGGAGCGGGGACGAGTCGGTGATGTGGCACGAGACACTCGTCACCGACCGCCGTTCATGAAAAACAACCGCCCCGCCGGTTGGGGCGGGGCGGAGTGGGGTCGGGTTCATCCTGCGGAATTTGGCGGATCAAAAGTTGCGGGCCTCGGTGCCGAACTCGTCGGCGGTGATGGTGCGGTCGGGGCGGAAGCGGGGGGGGATCGGCAGGACGAGCTTGCGGCGCTCGGGCGTCAGCCGGTTGAGGAACTCGGGGCTGGGTATGTAGTTGAACCGATTGGCCAGCAGCTGCGGGGCGTAGCGGTAGATCATGACGCGCCGCTGGCCGGGGTTGACCCGCGGCAGCGAGCCGTGGGTGATCGCGTCGGTGAACATCAGGGCGTCGCCCGCGTCGAGGTGGGCCTGCACCATGCCGACTGAGTCGGCCCCGGAGACCTGATTCGCCCAGGCGGAGCTGGATTCGTCGTCGGCGGGGTGGTCGATGGCGGCCTTGTGCGAGCCGGGCACGACCGTGGTGCACCCGTCGCCGAGGTGCACGTCGGTCAACGCCATGAGCACGTTGATCTGGCCCACGGCGAGGCGGCCGGCGATGTTGCGGAAGTTGGACGTGAAGCGGACGGTCGCCCCGCCGGAGTGGGTGGGGATGAAGCCACCGCTCTGACGGATGTTGAGGAAGTTTTCGTCGATGGAGATCGAGTGGCCGCCGTGCTGGATGTAGCGCTTGCACTGCTCGAACCACGCGGGGTGGTCGATGCACTCTTCGAAGACGTCGCCGCCTTCCATGACGTTCTGGAAGTTGATGCCGTCTTTGGCGCCGTAGGTGTGCGTCTCGACGTTGCCGATCCACTCGCCGGGCTTGAGGTTGTCGATGTCCTTCTCGTCGACCCAGTTGTTGATGCGTTCGAGCTGGTCAGGCGAGAGCGCGCCTTTGAGGATGCGGTAGCCGCGGACCTCGAACAGGTAGTCCAGCTCGGCCTGGGTGTAGCGGCTCTCGTTGGGGTCGGCCTTGACGGCCGGGACGTGGGCCTGCGACTCGGCGGTCGGGGCGTCGGACTTAGCGGAGGGGGCTTCGGCGGTGGCGGGGGGTTTCATCGGGTAAGGTGCTCCGGTGGGGGGTGGCGGGGGAACGGTGCGGTCGATGGACCGTTGAAAGAGATTATGCAGAACCGGCAGGCCGAGTCTTTACGGTGAAGATTAAAAAGGTTGCGTCTGGTGATGCGTCGGCTCCGGCGGCGGGTGGGCTGGAGTTTGAGCGGGTGACGATCCGGCTGGGGCCCGGGCGGTGGGGCTACGCACAGCTGCACGACGCCGCCCGTGAGCCGCGGATGCACCGGGGGCACACGCACCGCGAGTGGGAGGTGAACCTGGTGGCGCGGGGCTGGGCGGAGTACGTGGTGGACGGGCGTCGGGTGCGGTTGGACACCGACGCGTTGGCGTGGCTGCTGCCGGGTCAGCCGCATCTGCTGCTCGAGCGTTCGGAGGACTTGCTGATGTGGGTGGTGGTATTCCGGGCGGCGGTGGCGCGGCGGCTGAGCCGGGACGGGAAGTTTGCCGCGTGGCGGGGGTGGTTGGAGTCGGGGCGGCCGGACGGCCCGGGGCACCGGGTGCTGGGCGAGGCGTCGGCGTCGGGGCTGGCGCGGCTGTGCCGGCGGGTGGAGGCGGCGGGGGGGCGACCCGGTGACGGGGGCGCGTCCGACCGGTCGGCGGAGGAGGCCGCGGGCCTGGCGTGGCTCGCGGCCGAGGCGTGGTCGGCGTACGTCGACGCCGACGACGTCCCGGCGGGCAGCCACCTGCACCCCGCGGTGGCGGAGGCGGCGCGGAGGCTGCACGACGACCCGTCGCACGACGACTTTGTCGCGCTCGCCGCGGCGTGCCACGTCAGCCGGCCGCACCTCTCGCGGCTGTTCCGCGAGCAGCTCGGCCAGTCGCTGACGGCCTACCGCAACCGCCAACGGGCGGACCGCTTTGCGCAGCTCGTCGGCCGGGGCGGTCGGCTGAACCTGACCCAGGCCGCCTACGCCGCGGGCTTTGGCAGCTACACCCAGGCGTTCCGCGTGGTCAAACGCCTGACCGGGCGCAGCCCGCGGGAGTGGCTACGCTGAGGGCGAAAGACGAGAGCAGAAACGATCCGCCGGCCAATGGCCAGCGGCCGAGCCCCCGATACCCGAGCCCCAACGCCCACCGCCATGCCCCGCCTCTACAACTTCTCCGCCGGCCCCTGCACGCTCCCGCTCGAGGTCCTCGAGGAGGTCCGCGACCAGTTCGTCGACTACCACGGCCAGGGCATGTCCATCGTCGAGATGTCGCACCGCACCCCGCCGGTTGAGGACGTGATGGGCAACGCCACCGGCCTGGTCCGCGAGCTGATGGGGTTGCCGGACAACTACCACGTCCTGATCCTCGCCGGCGGGGCGACGTTTCAGTTCGGCATGATCCCGCTGAATCTATTACATGTGCTCGCCGGGCAGGAACCCCGGGCCGCCGACTACACCAACTCCGGCGCGTGGGCGAAGAAGGCCATCGCCGACGCGAAGGCGATGGGCGGGAAGGTCAACGTGATCTTCGACGGCAAGCCGAGCAACTTCACGACGCTGCCCGACCCCGCGACGGTCAAGGCGAGCGACGACGCAACGTACCTGCACCTCACGAGCAACGAGACCATCGGCGGGCTGCAGTGGAAGGCGTTCCCGGAGGTCGGGGCTTCCGGGGGTTCCGGGGGTTCCGGGGGTGTGCCGATTATTGCGGACATGAGCAGCGACTTTCTGAGCCGGGACGTGCCGGTGGAGCGGTTCGGGCTGATCTACGCCGGGGCGCAGAAGAACGTCGCACCGGCGGGGGCGACGATCCTGATCGTGCGGGACGACGTGCTGGCGATGTGCCCGAACACGCTGCCGGGGTACCTCAACTACGCCGGGCACGTCGAGGGCGGGTCGATGCTGAACACGCCGCCGGTGTTCCAGGTGTGGATGATGAGCCTGGTGCTGCGGTGGCTCAAGGACAAGGGGGGGCTGGCGTGGGCGTCGGACATGGCCGAGCGGCGAAGCGGATTGATCTACGGCGCTATCGCGAACGCCGGGGGAGGATCCTTCTATAGCTGCCCGGTGGACGAGCGGTACCGGTCGACGATGAACGTGGTGTTCCGCCTGCCGACCGAGGACCTCGAAAAGCGATTCGTCGCGGAGGCGACGGCGGCGGGGATGGACGGGCTAGAGGGCCACCGCAGCGTCGGGGGCATCCGCGCGTCGGTGTACAACGCGATGCCGCTGGCGGGGGCCGAGCGGCTGGCGGGGTTCATGGGCGACTTTGCCGCGACGCACGGTTAGATTTTGGTTCAGCGTGCTCGCCGTCACCGTATATCGCCGCCGTCGGTTATCGTGCGGTCGGCCCGCCTGACGTCGAAGGAGAACCGTATGAAGCCCGCCCTGACCCTGTCGCTTGCTCTGTCCGCCGTAAGCCTCGCACCGCACGGTGGGGCGGCGGTGGTGACCCGCGTCCTTGATACGCCGCTGGTGGCTTCGGACAGCGGGGTGGACCTGGACGTCGACGCCGACGGGAGCGTGGAGGTCCGCCTCACGCACCTTAGCGAAGAGGTCGGCGTCGAGGGGCCGGGCAGCGGCCTGTTTACGCTCAGCCTGACGCAGCCCGGCAGCGTCGTGGCCGCCACCGAGGTGCCCGGCGGCAGCGCGGGCGACCTGTTCGACACCAACACCGAGGTCGCGCTGCGGTTCGACGAGGGGGACACCGTGGAGGTCCGCTCCAGCTTCAGCGGGGAGCTGATCCTGGCGAAGCACGAGGTCCGGGGCGGGGCGGTGACGGATGCGGCCGGCCCGTTCGCCGAGCCTCCCGCGACCGCGGTGTACTTGGCGTTCAGTTTCCCGCTGGTCTCCGGGAGCAACGGCTACGCCGAGCTGCGGCTTGACCCGGTGACGCTCGAGGCGACGGTGTTCGGCTACGCCTACGAGACGCAAGCCGACGTCCCCATCACCATCGTGGCGCTGCCCGAGCCGACGTCGGCAGCCGTCGTGCTGCTGGGTTCCGCAGCACTGGTGAGGCGGAGACGTCTCGGCTGACAATGCTCGCTCACCGTCACCTCGGCGGAGGCCGCTTCAGCGGCCGAGTGTGAGGGTCGTAACGCATCGCAAGGCGGGTCCGCCGACGCCGGAGGGTCGAAGTTGGATTGCCCCGGCCCGCCGCCCGATAAGACGGCGGGAGGACCGCCATGGCCACATTCTCACGCCAGCCCTCGCTGCCGCCCGGGGGATCGGCGGCGTACGACGTTTTAGACGATGCGGAGGTCGAAGCCCTGCACGCCAACGCCGGACGGCCCTACCTCGGCGGCGGGTCCGGCGGTTCCTCCAGCGCGCGGACGCCCGCCGACGAACGTCGGCGACGTGGCCGGCGTCTTACCCCGGCGCGCCTCGGCACCGCCGGGCTTGCGCTTGCGGCCGCCGCGCTGGGCTTGCTGACCTACCGGGGCCTGGTGCAGGGCGACGCCTATCGGCACATCCTCGCCGTGATGAGCCCTGCGGCCGCCTCCGCCGCGGCGGCCCCGTCGCTGCCGCCCACGCACCCCACGGATCGCCCGGCCCGTGCCGGCGGAGCGGCGCATCAGATCAACCTGCCCGCCGGCCGCACCCTGCGGCTGCAGGCTACCGCACCGCCTACCGCCCTCACCCGCGGGTCTGCCGTACTCAACGGCATCATTGTCCATCAGGGCGACACCGTCGTCGGCTACCGCCTCGCGCAGGTTAACCCCGGCTGGGTCGTGCTGCAAAACGGCGACCGCCTCGTCGCCCTCCGCCTCACGCCGAACCCGTCGCCGGCCCCGGAAGAACCGGCCGCTCACCGGATTTTCGCCGAACCCCCGGTAGACCGCCGCCCGAGGTGAGGTACACTATCCAACGGGTCTCGCTGTGACCGCCAAGCCGACGGCCGGTCCCGGTGAGGCTCGGAGCGACGTTTCCCGAACTGCTATCCGTTTCCCTTGAACCCGCCCGGCCCGTTAGCCGTATGAATCGACAGACGCGGCCGGTGAGACGGGGCAAATCGTGCACTGTCGGTGGAGGATCAGGTATCGCGCCGGGAGGATCAACGCACCCCGGCTCATGTCGCCCCTCACGTCCCCTCGGTGGAGTATGACCAGCACGACGATCCCCAACCTCGCCGACGCGCCGCGCCCGCGCCCGCTGATCACGCCCACCGGCTGGGCGTGGATCGCGGCGCTGACGATTGCCTTCGTGGCGATGCACTTCGAGTTCATCAGCCGCATGGTCATGGCCAGCCGCGACCCGAACTGGTCGCACATCCTCATCGTCCCGCTGATCTCGCTCTACTATCTAATGCAGCACAAGGACCGCCTCGCGGCGACGCCGCGGCGCGTGTGCTGGTGGGGCTTGCCGCTGCTGCTCCTGGGCATCTACAGCTATTTCTGGTGGATCTACCCCGGCCGCAACGACATGTTCCGCGGGTACAGCATGATCATCAGCCTCTTCGGGCTGGCCCTGCTCCTGCTCGGGCCGGCGGCGATGCGGGTGGTGTGGTTCCCCATCGCCTACCTCGTCTTCGCCGTCAAGATCCCCGACGCGCTGTGGGAGCGGATCGCCAATGCGCTGCAGGACATCGCCGCCCGGGGTGCGGGCGTGACCCTGAACGTCGCGGCCGTGTTCGTCGACTTCACCCCGACCCGCGAGGGTAACCAGATTACCCTCGGCTTCATGCAGGACGGCCGATGGGTCGAGGAAGGGCTCAACATCGCCGAGGCGTGTTCGGGGCTGCGGATGCTCATGGCGTTCGTCGCGCTGGGCGTCGCGCTGGCGTTCCTGTGGGACCGGGCGTGGTGGCAGCGGTTGATCATGATCGCGATGGCGATCCCCATCGCCCTGGCGGTCAATATCGCGCGGGTCACGGCCCTGGGGCTGATCTACCTCGTCGACAAGCGCTACGCGCAGGGCGACTTCCACATCTTCGTCGGGATGCTCATGCTCATCCCCGCGGCGGGGCTGTTTCTGCTGCTGGGCTGGGTGCTGGACCGGATCGTCATCCGTGACGAGGCGGACCGGGAGCCCGAGCCTCGGCCCGTCGCCCCGCACCGCGCCGGGCCGACCGGCCGCGCCACGCCCGGCCGGATCGCCGTCTTTGTCGCCGCGGGCCTTGCGCTCGCGGTCGTCGGCGGGGCGCTGTACGCCGCGTCGTTTGCCTGGCTCCCGCCGCTCAGCATGGCCTGGTTCTTCGGCCGCGTCCCCGGGCTCAACGCCTTCGCCGACGTGCCCCTGCCCGTCGCCCCGCTCGTCCCGGCCGCCCTCGGCCTCGTCGCCGTCGTCGCCTGGCGGCGGTGGTCGAAACGTCGCCGCAACACCACGCCCCCGCCCCCCGCCGGCGGCGCGGCCAACCGTTTCGCCCTCGGCTCAATCATCGCCCTCGCCTGCGGCCTGCTGCTCGGCTCGACCCTCGGCATGCAGGCCGTCGTCGCCTGGCAGGGCGCGGTGCTCCTCAAGAAAGAAGTCGACCTCCGCCACCCCCTCACCCTCCTGCCCCTCGATAAGGCCGGCTGGACCTTCCTCCGTGACGACGTGCTCAGCCCCGAGGTCGTCGACGCGCTCGGCACCGAGCAGTACCTCAGCCGCCTCTACGAGGACACCAGCATCCCCGAAGGCCAGCCCGGGCGCATCGTCCGCGTCCACATCGCGTACTACACCGGCCTGGTCGACACCGTGCCCCACGTGCCCGACCGCTGCTTCGTCGCCGGCGGCATGGTCAACCAGGGCGTCACCGGCGTCGCCCTCGATATCGACGCCCCCGGCCAATACCCCAACCCCGACGGGCTCGGCGTCGTCGCGCCCGCCGTCCTCGCCAACCCCCTGGGCGCAACCGCCGACCCCGATGCCGGCACCCTCGCCGTCATCCCCGACCCGCTCATCGACGCAACCCGCTTCACCTTCCTGCCCGGCCCGGCCGCGCCGCCCAGCCACGTGATCTACTTCTTCGCTGCTAACGGCAAGTACCTCTCCTCGCCCAACGCCGTCCGCCTTCAGGGCTTCGACATCACCGACAAGCACAGCTATTACTGCAAAATCGAGGTCATGGTTGTCGGCGAGGCCGATCCCGACTCGATGCGGAAGCGTACCGAAGCGTTCCTCGACGTCTTCCTCCCCGAGATCATGGCCGCGCTGCCGGATTGGCACGACGTGCAGGCCGGCCGCTGGCCCCGCTCCGGCGCCACCCCCTGACCCGTCCACCCCCTGACCCTTTAGCCCCTTAACCCCTCCCGCTCATGCCCGGCAAAGTCAACACCAAGTTCGTCTACATCCTCCTCGCCGTGCTCGTGCTGCTGCTCGGCGGCGCGTTCGCGTTCTACCAGCTCTACGTCGTGAAGAGCGCTTCGGAGTACGAAGCCCTCGGCGATAAGTACCTCGTCACGGCCGACAACCGTGTCGGCCCCGACCTCGAGGGCGAGCGGGCCGAGGCCGCCCGCAAGCAGCAGGCGATGGACTACCGCCTCGCCGCCCAGAACTTCGGCAAGTCCTACAACAAGGACCGCCGCAACGTCGAGGTGCTCCTCAAGTACATCGAGGCCCTGCGCAACATCCCCGTCCGCGACGCCAAAGAGGCCCAGGAGATCGTCAGCACCGTCTACCAGCGCTTCCGCGACGCCACCGAACTCGACCGCGACAACCCCGAACTGCTCGAGCGCTTCTACCAGATGCTCTACGGTTGGGCGCAGGACACCGGCGACGTGCGGACCTACACCAACATCTACCAGCTCGCTGCCCAACGCCTCGACAGCGACCCCGGCAACATCATCGCCCACAAGTGGCGCGGCATCACCCTCACCCTCCAGCTCTCGCCCGACCTCCCCGTCGACAAGCAGGAACAAGCCCTCGCCGACCTCACCACCGCGCTTCAGGCCCGGCCCGATGACCCCGACCTCCTGCACTACCTCGCCCGGTACAAGCTCTACCAGGCCGGCATCGCCCAAACCAACAACGCCCCGCGCGAGCAGGTCCAGGCCCTCCGGAACGAGGCTGTCGAGCTGTCGACCAAAGCGTTCAACGGGCACCCCAACGACGGGCAGGCCGCGATCGACCACGTCTCGATCCTGCTGGCCACCGGCGTCGACCGGACCCAGGAGGCCCGCCCGGTGATCGACGGCCTCGCGTCGTACCTCAGCGGAAACCCCGACCCGCCGATGCTCGTCCGCCGCGTGGCCGAGCTCCTGCCCCGCCTCGACCGCCAGCGGCCCGACGACGCCAAGCCCGGGGCCAACGTGACGGTCGGCATCCTCCGCGCCGAGGAGCTGCTGCGGGCCGCCATCGCCTCCGACCCCGACTCGCTGCTCTACCGGGTCATGCTCGGCAACATGCTCAAGCTCCAGCTCGAGCTCGACGAGGCGCACGACGCCTACGTCGCCGCCCGCGACAAGCAGGTCTTCGGCATCGCCGAGACCTCGCTGCGGGAAGAGCAGCTCCGCCAGCAGGCGGTGTACGAAGTGGCGAACCTCGAGCTGATCCGCGCTGAGCAGGCCAAGGACCCCGCCGAGCGCGAGCGCATCCTCAAGGACGCCGACGCCGCGGTCAACGCCCTGCAGACCGCCACCGGCGAGACCGGTCAGGTCCACCTCCTCCGCGGCAAGATCGCGCTGCTGCGCAAGGACAACCGCACCGCCATGATCGAGATCGACCGGGCCAGCGCGTTGTTCAAGGACGCCGACATCGAGACGATCCTGCTCTCGGCTCACGCCCGGCAACAGAACAACCAGTGGGGCGCCGCCACCAAGCGCCTCCAGCAGGCCCTAGACCTGGTCCGGTCCAACCCCAGCGTCGAACTCACCAGCCGCATCCGCCTCCAGCTCGCGAGCATGCTCGTCCGCGCCGGTGAACTTCCCGAGGCGCGGCGGCAGCTCGAGACCTTCCTTGCCGATGCACCGGAGGACCCCGCCGGCCGACGCCTCATGGCCGAGTGGTACGCCGCGTCGGGCAACCCCGACCGCGGCATCGAGATGCTTCAAGCCCTCGACCCCCAGAGCGACCCGGCGGTCCTGCGGTCGCTCGTCCAGTTGCAGACCAAGGCCGGCAACACCGACCGCTCCCGCGACCTGGTCGAGGCCCGCTTCAACGAAAACCCCGGCGACATCTGGGCCCTCCAGACCCTGCTCGGCCTCACGACCGACAAGCAGCAGAAGCTCGACTACCTCCAACGCGCCCGCGGCGGCGGCATCGATCCCAAGCTCATCGACCTGCTGTCGAAGCAGGTCGACGGCGGCAATCAGCTTTCCTACGAGGAGGTGATCGACGACCTCGCCGGTGAGCAGACCACCCCCCTCGACCTGGCGCTCAGCAAGGCGACGTACTACCTCGGCAACAACCAGCCCGAGCAGGCCCGGCCGTTCTACGAGCAGGCGAAACAGCTCGGCCCCGAGCACCCGCAGGTCCGCCTGCTCGAGCTCGACTTCACGCTGCAGGACAAGGAGTTCGACAAGGCCGAACGCCTCGTCAACGACTTGGCCCGGGACAACGCCGACTCGGCGAACGGCCACCTTCTGCGGGCCAGACTCGCCGCCGCCCGGGGCAACACCCGCCAGGCCATCGCCGAGTTCGACCAGGGCCTCAAGGTCCAGCCGGTCTTCGACGAGGGCTGGCGGCAGTACGGCGACCTGCTCCGCGCCAACGGCGACCTCGAACCCGCCATCACCGCCTACCGCACCGCCCTTGACCAGCGCCCCGACAACGTCCGGGCGTGGATCGGCCTCGCCGCCGCCGAAGACGCCCAGGGCAACCGGGGCCCCGCCCTCGACGCCATGCGTCAGGCATTCCGCTACGGCGGCAGCAACCCCGACACCCGCGAACGCTACCTCATCTACGAATCCCGATTCGGCCAGCTCTCCCGCGCCATCGACGCCCGCCGCGACCTCGCCCGCACCGAGCCGCAGGACCGCGACAACCGCCTCCGCCTCGCCGTGATGCTCGCTTCGGACGAGCAACTCAAGCCGGCGTTGGCCGTCCTCGACGAGCTGGAAAAAGACCAGGGCCCGAGCCTCGAGGCCGCCGCGGCGCGGGCGCAGGTCCTGCTGGCCGCGGATCGGCCCGACGATGGGCGTAAGGCGCTCGAGTCGTACCTGGCCCAGCGTGGTGACGCGGCGACCGCGGAAGGCCGCCTCGCCCTGGCGCGTTACATCATGCGGGCCGGGCAACCCGAGGACGCCTACGCCGCCTACCGCAACGCCATCGCGGTGGAGGACCCCGCCACCCGGCCGGCGAGCCGCGAGCTCGCCGATGCGCTCTTCGACGCCGGCCGCACCGATCAAGCCGTCGAACTCTACCGCTCGCTCTACCAGAGCCTCGCCGAACCCAAGCAGAAAGAGGCGGTCGGCCAGCGGCTCGTCGAGGCGATGCTCCGCAACGACGACATCGACAGCGCGTCCACGCTGCTCGGCCAGTTGCCCGCCTCCTCGGTGACCAACAACCTCGCCGCCGTGATCGCCCTGCAGCGCAATCAGCCGGACGAGGCGCGTAAGCAGATCGACGCCGCCCTGCAGAAGGACGACACCAACGTCATGGCCTACCTCCAGCGGGCCACGCTCAACGCCAACGATCCCGAGCGGCGGGCCAAGTCTTACGAGGACCTCGACAAAGCCCTCGCGCTCCAGCCGAACCTGCCCCAGGCGCTGACGCTCAAGGCCCAGCTCCTGATCGCGGACAACCGGACGCAGGAGGCGGTTACGGCGCTCGAGAAGCTGGTCGAGGCGGTGCCGGGCAACTCGGTCGCGCGGCTGGACCTGGCGAACCTCTACGCCCGGACCGGCAACCGTGAGCGGCTCGCCTCGCTGATCGCCGAGAGCCGCTCGCTCTTCCCCGACGACCCGGCGTGGTTGCAGCTCTCCTCGGGCCTGGCCGACGAACGCGGCGATGCCGACGAGGCGATCGCCGAGATGGAGCGCTCGGTCGAAGCGGGCGCCTCGCCCGGCTCCGTCGCCCGCCTGGCAGCGCTGTACCTCCGGGCCGATCGCCCGGGCGACGCCGAAAAGCTGCTGACTAACCACCCCGAGATGCTCAACGCCTCACCCGCGATACAGGCGCTGCGGGGCCGCGCCCTGGCCGCCTCCGGGCAGGCCGATGCCGCGGACAACGTGTTCCGCCTCGCGGTGGAGCGGGCCCCGGACCCCGGCATCCTCGACGCGGTCCTTGCCCAGGTTTTCGAGGCCCTCGGCCCCGACCGTGCCGTCGCCGCGACCGCCGCGATGAACCCCGCCGTCGACCGCGGCTGGCTCGACCTCATCGTCGCCGGACGCCTCGTCAACGCCGAGCAGTACGACCGGGCCCGTGCCAGCCTCGCCGCCCTGCGCGACACCTCCTTCGCTCAGCAGGACCAGGTCAGCGCCCGCATCGCCCGGCTCGAGGCCCTCGCCGCCTACCAGTCCGGCGACTTCGACGCCGCCGCTCAAGCCTACCAGCGCCTCCTTGAGGACAACCCCCAAGACCTCGAGGTGCTCAACAACCTTGCCTACCTGCTGGCCAACGACCTGGATCGGCCGAAGGACGCCTTGCCCCTGGCCAAGCGTGCGGCGGAGATCGCCGATAAAAACCCCGAGGTCCTCGATACACTGGGGTGGACGTACTACCGCGCCGGCCAGCTGCCCGAGGCCGAGGAAACGCTCAAACGCAGCGTCAGCCTGCAACCCCTGCCGGCAAACACCCTGCACCTCGGGCAGGTGTACGTCGCGATGGAACTGCTCGGCCGAGCCCGCGAATCGCTCGACCAGGCGGTCGAGCTCGCCACCGCCGCTAAGGACCAAGAGACGCTCGAGCGAGCGCAACAGCTGCTCGAACGGACCAACTAACCGCGGAAAGACCCGCTTACGCCACCGGCGATCCGCCCCGCCCGCTCTCACAGAACCCCGAAGAAGAGCCCCGTCATGACCGCCAATCCCCTCTCCACCATCCCGCCCATCGGGCCGACCACCGGCATGCCCCAGGCCCAGCCGACCGGCCGCTTCAAGCCGATCGACCCGCTCCGCCTCGCCCGCACCCACGCGCCGCTGCTGATCATCACGACCCTCATCGGCCTGGGGCTCGGCTTCGGGGCGTGGTACCTCCTCCAGAAAGAAGCTCCACGCTACGAGTCCGAAGCGTCCCTGCGGGTCTACAGCGACACCGTCGTGGACCCCTATAACCCAACCACCAGCAGCGACTTCGGCCGCAACTCCGGCGTCGACAGCTTCATCGCCAACGAGATCAACTACATCACCTCCGACGAGATCGTCCGCGAGGCGATCGGCAAGCCCGAGGTCCAGGACAGCGACTGGTTCGCGACGTTCAACAACGACGTCCGGGCCGCCAGCCTCGAGATGCAAAAGGAGATGCTGCGTGCCAGCCCGTCGCGCGGGACAACGCTGATCAACCTTAACATGAGCTGCCGCTACAAGGGCGACGTGCAGGGCCTGCTCCGTGCGGTGATGACGACCTACCTCAACGCCAAGAAGATCGAGTCGGACAACGAGGGTGCCGCGATGCGTCAGGCGTTCATCTCCGAGCGGGAGCGCGCCGCCGACGAGGTGCTGCGGATCAAGCAGCAGTTGAGCAGCTTCCTTCGGGACAACGAGATCGACGCGACCCGGGGCCAGCGCAGCGACACCGAGAACGTCTACGCCAAGCTGTCCAACGAACAGATCGCCCTGAACCTCCAGCTCGACGCGGCGTCGCAGAGCTACGAATCAATGCAGTCGGCGGGCGACGAGATGGCGATGACCGACGAGGAATACGCGTACATCAAGCAGCTCCCGACCATCGCCTCGCGGGAGAGCGAGCTGCTGAATCTGGCCGAGCAGCGGCGGGTTTACCTCGCCGAGGGTAAGCAGGCGTCTCACCCGATGGTGCAGAAGCTCGACCGTGTGGCGGACGCGACGCGGCTGGAGCTGCAGCGGGAGATGGACAAGGAGATGGGGCGGATGCGGTCGCTGAAGGTCCAGCAGGCGGCGAAGGTGGTGGAGGGGCTTAAGGGGCAGGCGGCGAGCCTTGAGCCGAAGATGCGTGAGGCGTCGCGGAAGCTGCAGGACCTCACCTCGAAGCTCAGCCAGTTCTCGCTGCTGGAGGCCAGCCTCGCTTCGGCCCAGGACAAGTTCGACCGCGCGGACGCCGCCCTCGACGAGATCCGCCTCAAGAGCATCCGCCCCGACTCGATCCGCATCCGCCCGCAGGTCAGCCCGACCGATGCCGAGCTCGCCTTCCCGAAGATGCAGGTCATCGTGCCGATGGTCACCCTGTCGCTGCTCGGCCTGGTTGCCGGGCTGCTCACGCTGCGGGAGATGCTCGACCAGCGTGTCCGCAGCCCGATGGACGTCAAGCTCCTGCCCGGGATCAACCTGCTGGGGCTGATCCCCCACGCGACCGAAGACCCCTCGAGCGGGAGGACCTCCGCCGACCGGGCGGTCGAGAACGCGCCTACCGGCCTCCTTGCCGAATCGTACCGCCAGGTCCGCACCGCGGTGCTGGCCAAGATGGAACGCCGCGGCTACAAGACCCTCGTGTGCGTCTCGGCCCAGCCCGAGTCCGGCACGTCCACCGTCGTGCAGAACCTCGCGGCCAGCCTCGCCTACAACGGCCGACGCGTCGTCATCGTCGACGCCAACTTCCGCCGGCCCGGCCAGCACAGCCGCATCGACGCTCCCAACCAGCGGGGCCTCGTCGACGTGCTCAACGACCGCGCGGAGCTTAACGACGTCATCGTGCGGCACGAGGGGCTCGACCTCGCCGTGCTCCCCACCGGGCAAGCGGGCGACTCGCCGCCCGAGCTGCTGGAAGGGGCGGCGTTCCGCGGGCTGCTCGGCCGGCTCGAGTCCGACTACGACCTGATCCTCATCGACGCGCCGCCGGCCCTGCTCACCTCCGACAGCCAGCTCTTGGCCAAGCACGTCGACGCCATCGCCGTTGTGGTGCAGGCCGGCTCGGACAAACGCGGCATGCTGATGCGGATGCTGACCCAGCTCGACGGGCAGCGGGCCGACGTGCTGGGCGTCATCCTCAACGGCGTGAAGTCCGCCTCGGGCGGCTACTTCCGCAAGTCCTACGAAGAGTTCTACCGCTACGGCGACCGCCCGGAACGCAAGGTGAAGCCCGCCAAGGCGTCCTCGCGCCGCACGGCGAAGCCCGACCCCGTGGAGCGTGACCCCGCGATCGCCGCCGCCGCGAACGGCAGCCACGCCACGCCCCCCGCGGCGTCCAACGGCTCCAGCGCCGCGACGGGTGTCTACAGCACCCCCGCCCTCGCCGACGCCGACGACTCCGGGCACGACTTGGACGACGTCTTCGCCGACTTCGATGACGACGATGACAACACCCCCGGCAACGGGTCCCGCGTCGGCTGAACCCTCGCCGGGGCCCCGGCCGTGGCAACCCCTCAGACACCGGGCCCGACCGCCAGGATATACCCCTTGACCGACGTCACCATGATCACCGGCGGGGCGGGGTTCATCGGCTCGCACCTGGCCGAACGCCTCCGCGCCGACGGGCACCGGCTGCTGCTTGTGGATGACCTTTCCACCGGGCGGCTCGCGAACGTCGAGCCGCTGCTCGGCGACGGCTGCCGCTTCGTCGAGGCGTCGGCCGGTGAGGCGGTCCAGGAACACGAGTTGATGCGCGGCGTGACCCGCGTGTTCCACCTCGCCGCCGCCGTGGGTGTCCGCCTCGTCGTGGATGACCCGGCGGGGATGATCCGCAACAACGTCGACGAGACCGACGCGGTCCTCCGCGCCGCCGGCGAGGCCGGAGCCTCCGTCCTCATCACCTCCTCCAGCGAGGTCTACGGCAAGTGCCCGGTCCTCCCGCTCCGCGAGGATATGGACCTCGTCTACGGCCCGACCTCCGCCTCCCGCTGGAGCTACGGCCTGTCCAAGGCCCTCGACGAGCACCTCGCCCTTGACCTTGCCCGGCGCATCGGGCTCCGCTCGGTGGTGGTGCGGCTTTTTAACACCATCGGGCCGCGCCAGGTCGGGCGCTACGGCATGGTCGTGCCCCGCTTCGTCGCCGCGGCCGCCGCCGGCGACGACCTGACCGTCTACGGCGACGGCGAGCAGACCCGCGCGTTCTGCGACGTCCGCGACGTTGTCGACGCCCTCGCCCGCCTCATCGACCACCCCGACGCGTACGGCCGCGTCTACAACGTCGGCTCGACCCGACAGGTCAGCGTCAACGCCCTTGCCGACCGCGTCATCGCCCTCACCGCCGAGGCCGGTGGACCCGTCGCCACCACCCGGCACGTCTCCTACGAGGCCGCCTACGGCGAGGGGTTCGAGGACACCCCGCACCGCCTCCCCGACGTGTCCCGCCTGGACGTCGCGATCGGGTTCAACCCCCGTTACACCCTGGACGACACGCTGCGCGAGCTCATCGAGCGGCGGCTCCACGGGGCTGAGCGCCCGCCCGCCGCGCCGTCCTCTAACACCGGCACCGGCACCGTCAACGTCGCACCCGCCCCGACCGCAGGCGGTGAAACGTGACCCCCCTCGCCGCAATCCCGCTCACGCCGCCCGACGTCCCGCCGGTCAGCGAGGGGCCGCTCGCGGTCCTGTCGCCGTACATGGGCGTGTTCTTCATCGCCTTCTTCGCCGCGATTATCTTCACCCCGATCGTCCGCCGCCTCGCGGTGAACAACGGCATCATCGACTACCCCGACCTCAAGCGGAAGAACCACCTCCTGCCCGTGGCCTACCTCGGCGGCGTCGCCATCTTCCTCGCCTGGCTCGCGGCCGTGCTGCTCAGCCACCTCGTCACGCCCGACACCGGCGACGTGCTCGCGCGGTCCCACCGCCTCTCGAGCTTCCCCCTGGCCCTGATCCTGGGGGCCGGCGTCATCACCGTCACCGGCGTCATCGACGACGTCTACGGCATCCCCGCCCGCGTCAAGATCGGCGGCCAGCTCTTCGCCGCCGCCGCCCTCACCTCCCAGCACGTCGGCATCGATGCGACCGACGCCCTGTTCAGCCTCGCCGGCCTCGACCTGCCGTCGCAGGTTACCTACTTCGCCGCCACCTTCATCGTCGCCGCCTTCGTCCTGGGCGGGTGCAACGCCGTCAACCTCATCGACGGGCTCGACGGCCTCGCGTCGGGCATTGTCGCTATCGCTATGGCCGGCTTCCTCACCATCGCCCTCATAGCCGGGCAGGGCAGCGCCCTTGCCGCCCTCGAGGGCCCGACGCTCATCGTCCTCTGCCTCGCCACGCTCGGCGCGATCTTCGGCTTCCTCCCCTACAACTTCAACCCCGCCAGCATCTTCATGGGCGACGCGGGGTCGCTCCTGCTCGGCTTCCTCGCCGTCACCGCCATCCTCCTCCTCGGCGACACCGGGGCCGGCGCCCTCCGCCTCACCACCGCGGCCCTGATCGTCTTCGCCGTCCCCATCACCGACACCTCCCTCGCCATCATCCGCCGCAAGCTCCGCGGCCAGCCGCTGTTCAGCCCCGACAACCAGCACCTGCACCACCTCCTCCGACGCACCGGCATGACCGTCCGCCAGTCGGTGACCTCGCTCTACGCCCTCGCCGTGCTGTTCGCCTTGATCGGCATCGCCCTCGTGGCGATGGAGCTCCGCTGGCGCTACGTCCTGGCGGTGTTCTTCGTGCTCTACGGCTTCATCATGGTCACCGCGTTTAAGTACGGCGCCCAGTGCATCGCCCGCGACCGCCTCCGCCAGCAGCAGGCCGCCCGCGAAGCAATGCACAGCACCGAAGTCGCCCCCGACCAGCCCGTGGATAAGAACCCGGACCACCACGTCAACGGCGACGGCAACACCAACTTCGTCGACCTCGCCGAAGCGCCGTCACGGCCCGCTTGACCGGTCACCCGCGGCCCGCTCAGCGCTGCTATATTGTCGCCCAGCCGACCACCCCCGGGCCCCGTGCCCTCCGGGTGTCGCCCCACCGGAGAGGTGTCCGAGCGGCTGAAGGAGCCGGTTTCGAAAACCGGTGTGCGGTTCGCCCGTACCGTGGGTTCGAATCCCACCCTCTCCGCTTCATTTGATTGAGTTGGCGCAAGCCCCTGTGCGTCAACATTTTGAAATCGCATCTCCGGCGTTGCCTTCGCTACCGTCCTAAGATGGTCCTAATCCGCCGCTTGTCCTGCGTTGTCCTTGGCTGCACCGGCGAACCGAGCCCAGCCAGATGAGCGGCACCTCCGGCAGACGCTGCGGCGGGCAGGTGAGGCATGGGCTTGGCGATGTAGAGGTTGAGCAGTTACCGCTCGGGTAGCTGGTCGAAGGCGTGGGCGACTTGGGTGAGGAAGCCCTGCCGCTTCGCGGGGCGATAGCGGGTGCCGACCTTCTCGATGAGCGGTGGGTCGAGGCTCAACCAGTAACGGACGACCACGCGACAGCGGTAGTCGGGCGGGTTGGGCATGCCGATGGCCTCGCCCAGCGCGACGCGGAGGTCTTCAACCCGCATCGGTTCCTTTGATTCGGCGATAAGGTGGGCGACCATGTCGTAGTCCCCTCGCGAGACGAGCATCGCCGGCCCGTCGTTGGGGCGAGCTTCCGAGAGATACCACCCGTCGGTCTTCCGCCGGCGTCGATAGCGCCCGCCGTCGCCATCCGCCGACGGTGCGGGCGTCGAGCCATCTTCTCCTGGGTCGCGGTAAAGGTATTTGAGTCGGTCCAACCGTTCCAGCACCTCGGCGACTCGCCGAGCGGCATCGGGCTGATCGCGGAGCAGGCGGCCCAACTCTTTGCGGATCGCGGCAACCTCTTTATGCCAGGAATCACTTATCGGACATCCTATAAGTAAGAATGCAGGTTGTCGAACAGTCTTTCCTTGACACTGCGCTGTTCAGGAGCACTGAGTCTAATCTGGGACAGAATTTGGATATCGTGGACATCCACTTCATAGAGTCCGTCATGGCCGGCCTCGCTGCTCCGCCCCCGCCCGTTGCTCATCCACGCCCCTGCCGCGTCGCCAAGCCGGTGACCCGCGATTGGGTGGCGCGGCGGTATCACAACTTCCCGCCGGTCGTCATCGTTGAAGACGCCGCCGCCATGACGGGGCACAAGCCCGCCACCATCCGACGCTGGATACGAAGCGAATATTACCTGCCTGCGCGTCGCAGCCCACTAAGCATCGGACGCACCCGCGGCCGCGTCCAGGTCGACCGCGACGAGTTCGTCCGCCTCTGGCTCAACCGAGCGTGAAACTCGGCAGCCGCCAAGTCGTGGAAGGCACGGACCCGCGGGCCTGCATCGGTCGCCGAGTCTTTAGAGACCGGGCGACCGGGGTCGAACGTTGCAGCGCCCGATGGACGGCCGAGTTCACACTCGACGGCCGGCAGCGGCAGGTCGCTTTGGGCACCACCGATCGGCAGGAGGCGATCCGGCGGGTACACGCATTGCTCGCCAAGCTGGCGGCCGGCATTGAGCCGAAGCAGCCGCCGAAGGTCACGATGCGGCAGGCCTGGGACGACTACCTGGGACGGGTTCGCAATTAGGGACGAGCACGCAAGACGGTGCAGAAGTACGAGTTGGTCCGACGCGACATCGAGGAGTTCCTCGGTCGGCGGAAGGATGACCGTGCGCTGAGCTTCGACGAGGCCATGTACTGGCGGATGCGGCGGTGGTACGTGTAAGAGCGGGTCGTCGGCGAGAAGACCGCGTATGACCGGCTCGTGGTGGTCCGGCAGGTGCTCAAGCGGGTCGCAGGTCAGATGCAGGCGGCCAACCCCCTGGCAGGGCTGACGCATCCTAAGCCGGCGACCGCGGACCAGCCGTGCTTCACGCCCGAGCAGGTCGCTGCGCTCATCGTCGCGGCGGACGCCGAGCTTCGGCCGGTGATCGCGGCGCTGGCGTACACGGGGGTGCGGGTGGGCGAGCTCGCGGCCCTCCGCTGGGAGGACGTGGTGCTCGACCAGGGCGAGCATGGGTTCCTCCACATCCGTCGCGGCGGCTCGGGCATGGCCGGCGGCCAGACCGGGCAGGACCTCTCCGGGACCGGCGGCGGGCTGACGAAGAACCGACAGACGCGGCAAATCCCGATCCATCCCGAGCTCCGCCCGTATCTCGACAGCCTGCCTCGTCGACGTGACCTCGTCTTCACGCGCCAGCCAACGCCGCGCCAGCCGCACGGTCGGCCGATCGACCCGCGGCGGCTGCTGCCCCAGGTCAAGCGGCTGTGTAAGGCCGCGGGCCTGCCCCGGCCCGAGCGGTACAAGGTCCACACGTTCCGGCACGCCTTCGCCTCGATGTGCGCCCGCAACAACATCTCCTACAAGTACGCCCTCGAATGGATGGGCCACCCCAGCAGTCGCATCCTCGACATCTACTACACGATGTACGACCAGAGCGCGATCCGCGCGATGGCGACGATCCGGTACGACCAGCGGGAGGACGCCGCGTAAGCGGCCGTGTCAGGCCAGCATTACTGTTGCATCTCCCACCATCAACTCAGGTGGAGATTTCTGATGATTGTGAACCCGCTCGCCGTTATGCATCAGTCGGTCTCGGACGACCTAACTGCCACCAAGGAAACGATCCTCGATGCCAGCCCTCACCGAGACGAGGCCGCTCGGCTCCTCCGCTTTGCGAACATCGCTCGCGGTCACCGGCTGCGCTTCGGCTCGCTCCGCTGCCCCCTTACCCCGCGAACCCGCCACTGCGACACCTCTATCTCAGTTAAGAAGATCTAAAAATTAATAGGATTGACGTGCAGTCCCGAACACGCTGGCATCGGATTGCTGCGACGCAGCTAACGGTGTCGTTCACCCGCCAGCCCGACTGGTGGGGCGGCTACGCAGATGGATCGGAACAACCGAACCTCTGTACGTCTTAGAACGAAACTTGAAGCTGTCGCCGCCTTCGCCAACGCCGGATTCAGTCCGGTACGTCGAAGGAGGATGCGTGGGACCTTACAAGTCTCGGCACCCTCGGTGTCCGCGTTCATGCGGCCCAAGGTTGAAGCGGTGTTCGCCACACCTAAGCCGCTCCATGTGCCTTTGCACAAGAACGGTCCCCACGATGACTGCTGCTCAAGTTCCTAACTATGTCCTTCCCCGCCCCGTCGAAGACCTGCCCGACTTCGCCTACGCCAACGCTCGTCAGAATTTGGCAGAGCGGCTGACCGCGGCATTTGGCCTCTCCGATCCCGCTGCCGAAGCTATTGCCGACGCCACCCTCAATCCTAGCGCCGTTCGCAATCGTGTTGGCGCAGCAGAGGAGCCCAGGTTTGAGGAAATCCGGGTGCCCGGCGGCGTGTTGCTCGCATTACGGACCCCGGTGTGGTCCCGGCTCATTATGCCCGACCCCCGTAACCCACGGATCGGGCCGTCGCGTCGGCATCCGTTCGCTGTCGAACCCGGGACTTCGGGTGAAGACTCCCGCTTCCGCCCAGTTCCCGAACCAACCGCTCGTCCCGATCTTCCCGATGCTCCTGAGCTGGTTGTCGAGATCGAATCACGCGATCATCTCGCTTGGGCTTCGCTTCAAGCAGCTCGGTACGTTCTCAGCGAGAACAATTGGAGCGACTCCATCAAGTCGCAGGGGGTGATGGAGCCGGTCTGGCTTGCCGCGACGACTTATCAGCACGCTGATGAGGCCGAAGCACAAACAGTCCCGACGACGATCGAAGGATCGTCCCGCACCACTGCGGTCCACGACCTTCTGAAGATCGTGTCGGCCGATATCCCGTACCAGAAATCTGATGCGAAATTTCGCGCGGTTATCCGAAAGCTGAACGAAACTCGCGCCGCGGGAATGACCGCTGAGGATGAAGTCGCTCTGCGATGTGAAGTCATGCCCGCACTCATCATCGTCGGCTTCCGTCGTCACGCCTCGGCCACCACCACCTTCCCGACGGCGTTGAAATCGCTGGTGGCCCTGCGTCACGTCGATCCACCCAAACCGTGGGGGGCTGGGCCGGAGAACGAATCGCTCGCCGATGAAGTGCTTGATGAGTTGGCTCGGCAGGGTCTCATCACCGCCAACGAGAAAGCGTACTACGCCGGTTCGTGTACCCGGCGCGAAGCCGAGGCCGCTCACCTGCCTGAAGAGCCTTCGCTGCGGGCAGCCCGGATCATACGGCTTCTCACCGATGAGGATGCCCGCATCAAGGGGGCGATCCGAATCGCGGTCACAAGCCAGTCCACCCGCAAGCGGATCAGCGGCAAGCTGCTCAATGAGTTAGCCACCGCGTTGATCCTCCGCGCCCTGGACGAGGACCCGGCCAAAGTCGACAAGGTGCGGCGGTATATGAAGCACGCCTTCGGTAAGGTGGTTCACAACGAGTCGTGGGAAGCCACGAATCGGGACGGCGACACACTGGAAAAGGCAGCCGCGGCTGAATGTGCTCACGCCATCGCCTCGAATCAACTGAGCGATCCCGGCCCTGACTCGCTGGAACTCGCCGTCCGGGCCGCATACCCGTTGCTCGTGCAGAATCGCCTCAATGCAGATCGCGGCACGGCCAACAACGACCAGCCGGACCGTCGCACCCCCAGCGAAATCCTCGACACCATGCGGCGGCGTCCGCTCGGCATCAAGCAGTTGGCCCAAGCCCTCCGCGACTACAGAACAGACCGCCCGATCCGTGCCGTGGACGATGACGGAAAGGTGAAGCAACGCCCCGACGGTGAAGGGCCACAGTTCGTGACCGACGTCTACCTGCGCGATACCTTCCCACCCAAGGGAAAGGTCCGGGCTAAGCGTAATGGCTCCACTCCGATGGAGAAGTACCTGGCTCACCAAGCTGAACTCAGCAACGCCATCGAGCAGGTCCGGCAGACCCATCAAAACCTCGCCAGCGAGCATGGCGACGATGGCGTGCCGCTCTGCGAGGCCGAAGGCATCGATCCGCAGCACGCCGCCGAGTGGCGAGAAATCCTCCGCGAACTCGACGACGACCTCAACGCCTGGTCCCGCCGTGCCCGCAAGAAGATCGGTGCCGACACCACCTCGCTTCGGCATGCAGAGGATTCGGCAGACTTACTCGATGAGGGTGCGGATGAGTACGAAGGCGGCTACGACGCCGAGGTCGATGATTGGGAAGATGAAGCGCAGACCTCCGAAACGGTCACTGTGTAACCCGCACCTTCCGAGGTGATCGCAAAGGAGCCTCTCCCGCTATCTGGCGGGGGAGGCTTTTTCGTGCAGTCGCTTCGTGGCGCACCCGGCGTGACTCCACCCGAGGAGGTCGAGTAGTTCCGCGACCGACTCGACCGCGTGATCTGGGAAGTGGGCGAGATCAGCACGAACAACCTCATCCTCAACTTCCTTGAGCGCTTCCAGCCGCCCCCGACGCAGAACGGCGATGACGATCAGGAAATTCGGGACGACGGCTGAGCCTTTATTAAATACACAATGGAGTTCACGCGGTGCCGCGGAACAGGAGAAACAACCTAACGCGGCCCGCCGCGCCGCCCCCAACACGGCCCCGTAGCCTCTCGTTCGAGCGCGACGAACTCACAGTGACCCTCGTCCAGAGACCCTCGTCTGGTTCCCGCTCGATGAAGCTCAGGCGGCGCGGCTGGACGCAGACATCGAGCGGCTTATCGTCGAACGCGTCCTCGCGCAACTGCGAAAGCCGCAGGAGGCATAGCTGTCATGGCGAAGCAACCACAAAAGCCCTCACGGTGCGCGGGGCAGCGAGCGATCCTCTGGGTTCGTCAGAGCACCAGGGAGCAGTCGGAAACTTGATGCGAAGTCCAGGCCAAGGCGACCACCGCCTTCGCGAACGCCCACGAAATCAAGGTCGTCGACCGGGTCACCCTCGACGGCGTCAGCGGGTCAAGTCCGCGCGTCACCGCCGCCATCGAGCAGCTCGTTGATCGCAAGCAGACCCGCGACGACTTCGACCTGCTGATCGTCCACGACCTCAGCCGCCTCACGCGCGGCGGGGTGATCGCGGGCGACTATCTTCAGAACCGCCTCGCGCAGGTCGGCGTCGAGCTGCTCTCGGTTCACGACGAGCACCTCGGTGGCGAGATGGGGGACGTCCTCTGGAGTTTCAAGCACATGGCTGCGCAGCAGCAGGCCAAGGCCACCGCTTTGGCGGTCACGCGCGGCCGTTCGGCATCGATCGAGCGCGGCGACACCCTCTCGATCCCTCGGCCGCCGTTTGGCATCGACCGACTCGTCATGGGCCCTCGGAATCAGCAGCACGCTGGCGGCGAGCTTCAATTCATCCTCCGTCTCGAGCCGCATGGCAGCCAAACGAAGCTCGATCCGCTCACGCGGCAGGTCCTCCGTCGGTACGGCCTTGACGGCAAACGCTCGGCGCGGCAGCACTACCGCAAGCAGGACGACGAGACCAACGTCCTTGTCGCGGGCGATCCGGCCGACGCGGCGACGGTCCGCGAGATGTTCCGCCTCTACGGCGTCAAGGGCTGGGGCTACCACCGCATCTGCCGTAACCTCAACGAGCGGAGCATCCCTTCGCCGACGGGCGGGGTATGGGCCAAGTCGTCGGTCCGCAAGCTCCTCTTCAATCCGCTCTACCTCGGCTTGGCGGTCACGCAGCGGAAGGTCTCGGGCAGGTACTACGCTCGGGGCGCTGGTTCGTCGAGGGGGGCGGCGGCCCGATCAAGGTCGAGCGCCCGCTGGCCGAAACCGCGGGCCATCGATACCTCCCCCATCGGCCGCGGCCGCTGAGCGACTGGCGGATCGAGCGACTCGACGCCTTCCGCGGGTTCCTGCCGCATCCCACACGGCGGCTGGCGCGGCGGCGGATCCTCAGACTTCTTCGTGAACAAGCGGTGAGTCGGCGCGGCCCGCGGCAGGACCGAGCGAGAGATCGGGGCAAGGTCGACTCCCCCATCATCCTTACGAACCGAATCACCGCAAGGCACAGCGACGACGTCCTCTCGGGCCGCAACACGGGGAGGGTCGGCAGGAGCCACACTTACTACTCCGTCACGAAGGCGAGGAACCGCCCCGGCGCGACGGGGGATCCGCTGGACCGCAAGCTCATCCCCGCGCCGCCGCTGCACGCGTTGATCGTCGCGATGCTCGGCGAAACCCTCCGCTCGCTGCCCCAGATCGGGGAGCGGGTCAAGCAACAGGCGCGTGCGCAGCTTGCCGCCTCGACCCCCAAGGTCGGCGACGAAACGGCTCTGCTTGAAGCCGAGCGGAAGGAGTTGTCCGACCGACTTAACTTCCCCGCCGAACATCTCGAACGCTTTGACCTCAAGGTCGCGGAGCGGAAGATGCGCGGACTCGGCGACCGCTTTGAAGCCGTCACGCGGCAACTGCAACGCTCCACGCCGAAGCCCTCGCAGCCAGAGTTCGACGTCGACACCGCCGTCGATCGAGGCATCAAGGAGTTGCTGCAGGCCGAGAGTCTCGTCCGCACCCTCGGCCGCCCCATGCTCAACCGATTGCTTGATGTTCTGCTCACGAAAGCCGAGGTCGATATGGCCTCTCGTTACCTTGAGTTGGAGTTTAGGCTGCCGCACTGGGCCTTGGAAGCGCCCGAGCGCGAGTGCCGCGGGTACAGCCATGCTCACATGGATGCCCCCAAGGCACACCGCCTCACAGCCCCAGAAGCGGGTTTCCTGCTCTACCGCAGCCGCGTCGCCTGGACGCGCGACGGGATCGTTGGAGCTTTGGCGGCTTGACGCTACCCCTCAGCCGCCGGCCGCGAGAGCAGCCGGCGGCTTTTTACAGTCGGCGGAAGCGCCCGCTGCGCCAGTTGCATCGAGAATGCTGTTCACCGTCATCAATTGTAGACGAGACGCCCCCCGCGCCCGTGGTCCGCCTAGCTTGGGCTAACTGCCGTTACCACCATGTCCACGGCCCCCTTCGTACAGTTTGCTATCGCTGCCGCCGCGCAGCCAACGAGTTCGGCATCTTGCAGTTTTAGTTTGGACGGGGGGGGGAAGTTCTGGCATCCGAGCAGGGGGTGTGCAGGACTGCCGGAGGTCGATGTGTCGGCGGAGGTGTAAGCCAGGGTATACGGCAAGGGCATCAGAATAGAGCGGTGCGGTGGTTAGGTAGACCTTAAAAAGGCGGAGGTATCGAGCCAGGGGGTGGATCGGTCCCCTTGCTGGAGCGTGCCCAGGAGGGGGGCGGCATCGGGGGACTGGGGGTCCAGTGGTGATTGCTCGAAGGGGTCGGCGTCGAGTTTGAAGAAGCGATCTGGGGCGGCAAGGTGGTCGCGTGGGGTGTTGCCATGGGCCATGCCCAAAAGTAACGAAGGGCTGCGGATGGCGATGCCTTGATTGATGCTTTCGATTAAGGTGTGGTTGTGGTCGGGAATGGGAGGTTGACCCCGGAGGGCGGGGGCCAAGTCGCGGCCGTGGAGGTGGTTGGGAATAGACAGGCCGAGCATCGATAATGCGGTGGGGGCAAGATCGACAAGGGAGGCGACGCCTTGGCTAACGTGTCCGGCGGCGACCCCCGGGCCACGGACACAGAGATGGATGCGGCTGAATTTCTGGTTGAGTTGTCCCTTACCCATGCGGCCGTGGCTTCCGAGGTTGTCGCCGTGGTCGGAGGTGAAGACGACCAGCGTATTCTCATTGAGGCCGAGTTCGCGGAGCGATTGCATCAGTCGGCCGAGCGTGTCATCGACCTAGGTGACCAGCCCCATGTACATGGCCGTGAGGTCGTCGAGGTCGAAGCCATCGTGGGGCAGCTCACGGGTAAACGGCAGGCGATCACGGTAGTAGCGGTAGTCCCAGAGGTAGGTTAGTATTTGGTCCCGGGTCGGCTGGTAAGCCGACGGGATATTGTCGCGACGGATCACCTCATCGCGGCGGTACATGCCGACGTAGTGCAGCGGAGCGTCGGCCAAGGGCATGTGCGGGGGGGAGATGTTGTAGTAAAGAAAGAACGGATCGTCGTTGGGTCTCTCGTTGAGAAAAGCCTCGACGCGCTCGAATTTGGCATCGACGCTGTAGCCTTGGGGGGCGACGAGGCGTTGGCCATTGTCACAAATCCATTGGGCGGTGTGTGCGTGGTGGTGGGCGGGGATGAAATAGTGGTCGAAGCCGACGGCGTCGGGCCAGGCCTCGATGTGCCACTTGCCAATGGCGGCTGTGCGGTAGCCGGCATGTTGGAGAAGTTCGGGAAAGTTCGGATCGGGCAGGTGGCGGCGGCGCTGCGTCGGCCACTGGGGCATACCGGCCACGGCAAAGGGCACCTCGGACTCGCCGTGGGGCCAACATACGTTGGTGAGCATGCCGGTGCAGGTGCGTGCGTACTGGCCGGAGATAACGATCGACCGAGCGGGCATGCAGATCGGGCAGTTGCTCACGGCGGTGTCGAAGCGCGTACCCGATTGGGCGAAGGCGTGATATGTGGGGTGCGGATGGTGGGGTGGCCGTAGCAGCCGATCTCGCACCAGCGCAGCTCATCTCACATGACGACGATGAGGTTGGGCGCATGCCGCCGCCCCCGCGTGGGGGCGGTGGAGATGGGACCGTTACGCATCGTCTGAGGTTTGGAGGACATGTCCATTCAAAACACGATCAGGCCCAACCCGCGGGTGACTCATCGCTTGTCGAGATGGAAGGTCATCCATTGATCGCCCCGTGAAGTTTCGTCCGCGGATTCTTCGGCAGCACCGACGGGCCAGGCGAGGACCTGTTTGGCAGCGCCCGGCTCACCGTCCTTATCGGAGACGGTGAGGGCGAGTTGTACCGTGTCGGAATCGTCGGCGGGCAGGGGGATGCGGACGTGATACGTGATGCTGTCTTTGCCCGTCTCGACTCGGGCCTCCATACCCTCCCGCGAAGCCCTGGCGTCGGCGGCGTTGACGCGGTATTGAGTCGGCTCACCGTCGGTTGCGTCGGCCAAGGTCAGCGTGAGCGAGTCGCCATCCGGTGTGGCGGTCGAGACGTTCTGGTCGAGGACATTGGCAACGATGTAGAGGTACTGCTCATCATGGGCGAGCCAGACGACGGCCGAGAGGTCATCGTTGCCGCCCCACCACATGGCCGGGTCGGGCAGACTGGTGAAGCGGTTGGTGATGTTCACCTCGCCGCCGATGAGCGTCGGGGAAGTCGATGCGATCTCGTCGAGCGACGCGATCCACCGCTCGGCGGACCAGTGCGGCAGGGGCTGGGTCCACTCGACCGACACCTGCCGCTCGACGGGCGCGGCATCACCCAAGGCGAGGGTGAGGGTGACCTGATCGTCTGCCCCTTTACCCTGCTGTACACGGCGGTGCTCTTCGGGGCCGCCGGTCACCAAAACCCAACCCGCCGAGCCGCTGAGCACTTCGACCGCCAGCAGGTTCTTGCCCTTGCGGAGCGGCAGCTCGAACGTGTGGGCGTCGATGCTATAGGGGGCTTCGTTGCCTTCTTCCATGGTGTCGTAGACCGGCTGGCCGTTGACGAACCAGGCCATCCACCAGTCCGCGGCCGCGCCGACGGTGACGGCCTGATCGGCGGGTGATTCGACCGTGGCCATCAGGATGGCACGCTGCTTCTCGACCTTGCCTTGGGCGAACCGCTTCAGGTCGATGGTCGATTGTTGCATGTAGGCCGGCACGGGCGACACCCCTGAGAGCGTGTCGGGGATCGAATCGAACTTGCTTAGGTCCACCTTATTGGACACCGGCGCGAAGACGGACCAATGCTGCGGCCAGTCGATCCGCTCAACCGCCTGGGCCCGGACCTGCACGTCGACCTGCCGTCTCTGGCCGGGGTCAAGCTGGAACGACCCTTCGACGATCGAAACCTCGAGATTGCTAGCCTCCACCGACTTGCTTTCAAGGTTGGCGGTCACGGTGTGATCGAGCGGGTTGCGGATGCTCACCGTGACCGGTGTGGTCTGCCCGGGCACAACACGGATCGGCTGAGGTGCATCAATCAGCGGCCGGGCGGTCTGGACGCCCTCCAGGCTGGCGGTGTCATCCTTCCAAACGAGATAGGCGGGATCTTCGGTCGCTTCGAAGGTGATCGCGCCGCCGGGCAGCGTCTCGGCCTCCGAAGCGTTGCCGTAGAGGTCAATCACTCGGGGTAAGTGGGCACCGGGCAGGTCGAGCGTTGCCGCGTGGGGGGCGGAGTCATTGGTCCAGAACGCCAGCACCTTGCGGCCGGCCTCGGGGCCCTCAAACAGATACCCTTCGGCCTGCGACGAACCCAGGTCGACCGTACCTATGTAGCGATGGTGCCGAAGCTGCTCGACCATGTTGCGGTAGGCGAAGATTGCCGGGCGGGGCTCGACGTTGTCGAACACCAATGTCCAGCGATCCTCGGGCATGAACATGCGGAAGAACATGAGCGTCGGCGAGCCTTCGGACCAGGCGTAGATCATCTTCTGCACCGCGGTGCGGGCCTGCTCGACTTCCTGCGCCTCGGTGACCGCGGCGAAGCCGGACTCGGTCTCGAAGTAGATCTTGTCGGTCGGTTGGTTAAACTCGGCGACGGTGCGGCGGATGCGACGCAGCGCATCACGCTCGGATTCGACGCCTGGCCCGTGGCCGTGGTAACCCCACGCATCGAGCTTTGATGGGTCTACGATTTGGACAAACTCGCGTGATCGTGGATAGCCCTCGTCGCCGTGAAACGATAACCCGCCGTTCATGACGACCGCGTCGGGGTTGCCGCGACGGGCCGCATCGGCCATCTGCTCAAAGCTGTCGGTATAGTCCTCGATCGTCCCCGGATAGAAGAAGGGCAGGTCCGGCTCGTTGCCCATCTCGTAGTAGATCACCTTGCCCTTGAGTGCCCGGGCGACCTCTTCGATTTTGGGCGTCATCTCATCGAGAGCCTTCTGCCGCTCCGCGTCGCTCAACGGCCCCTCCTGCCGCATCTGATTCGGCGGGTCGATCATCACCGCTGTCTTGACACCGCGGGCATCGAGCTTGTTCACGGCGTCGAGCAGCTTGCCGAGGTTGGGCTTCGCACCGGCTCCCGGATCGCGGAGGATGTCCACGCCCATCAGGTCGTAGAACGCCAGGGCCTGGTCACTCGTCGCGGGGTTGCCCGGGTCCAAACCGAAGAGGAACTCTCCCCCGGCTGCCTTGGCGAGTTTGGTGTCGCTGACCACGCCGAAGCCGACGGCCCGCGACAGGATCGCCTTGCCGCCGCTGCCCGGACCGCCACCGTCGGCGGGAAACACCTCGAACTCGGCCCGGTACGGCCCAAGGGGCCAGTCCGCGGTATTCAGATCGAAGGCGAGCCGGTGCGTCGTGCTGCCCTGCAGCGTGAAAGTTCCTGATTTTTCGTATACCTCAGGCCCTTGGTGCCGGTGCACCGTGAATTGAAATCGGAGGTCTACCGACTCCTGGGCAATGTTGCGAAGCGCGTATCGCAGCTCATTCGATTCGCTCCGTTTGAACACCAGCAGCCCGGCAGGCTGGTCAACCTGGATGGGCTCGAGCCTCAGCAGGCGTCGCCAGTTCACGTCACCCGTGAGCGGATAGCCCACGATTTTGACCGAGCGGATGTGAAGCGGCGCATTAGGGGCGACGATGCGCAGGTCATACCCGCCGTTATCGAGTTGATCGTCCCCGCCGCCCAGGTCGCGTGAGCCGAAGTAGGCGTCGTCAAGGGTGGCGCGGAGGGTCTGCCACTTTTTGCCGCCGCCCCAGCCCTCGGCGACGAGGGCGCTGCCGCGTGTGGTGTCGGCGTACAGGCTCACGCCGCCCCAGGTGTCCAGCAGGTACTCGATCTCCACGTCTACCGCCGGCCGCTTGCCCTCGCGGAACTGCGGGTCCTCGACCTTGAACCCGACCGATCGCATCCAGCCCATCCCGGGGATCGTGCCCGTCCCGGCCCAGGCGGGGGTGGTCCGGTCGTCGATGGTCACCGGCTTGTACTCGACGCCCTTACGATCGAAAGAGACCCCTTCCTCCACCGGGTTCTGGTCCATCATGAGCTTGAGCGTCTCCCCGGTGGCCGCCGGCTCGCCGGCGTCGCTGCCATCGCTGACACGGATCTGCTCAAGGGTGAATCCGCCGGGCGGCGAGCTCGCGACGCGCAAGAACAAGTGGTAGTCGCCGGTCGCCACCACGCCGTTTTCAGCGGCGAAAGCCTGCACGCTCGGCAGCGTGACCTTGCCGGGGGTGTTGTAGTCCGCCAGCCAGACCGGGGCGTGGCTCTTGTTGTCCTTGTCCAGCAGCCCGATCCGCACCTCGGCCATACCCCCCTCGGGGAACGCGGCGAAGTCGATCTCCACGCTGTCGTGCTCGGCATCCAGCGGGATCCCGCCGTCGCGACGACCCGTCAGCGACCACCGTAGAAACGCGTCGGCCATCGCCGACTTCGTGATCGTCACCTTGCCGTCCGCCGCCTCGACGGCGGCGGCATCGGTCGCGTCATAAAACCCGCTCGCGTCCTCCATGTCGTCCGTCTCCTCAGCATGCGCCGATACGACGCCAGGCAGCGCCAGGATCAGGAGGGCGAGCAGGCATCGGCCGAAACGCGACGAGCGACCGGCGACCCCGGTGCCGCTACTCCCGAACGCCGGTCCACGGGTCGTGAGCGCACGGTGGATTGAAAACGCATCGGGGCGACTACCGGCTTCAGAGCTGAACGACATCATTACGAACCTTTTGAAAAAATGGAGACTGGAATGGGTCAATTTGGTTTAAGCGTCGGGGGGCGAAGCGCGGAGGCGCTCGCGGGTGACGGCGGCATACCGCCTCGCGGTGGCCGCGTGGTCAGTTAAGCGCAACCATCCACCAGATGGCGGCGTCCTTCTGCTGCCACGTGCCGGGCTCGGGCGCGACGTGGGTGTCGAAATAGAGGGCGTTGCCCCGTCCGCGGGTCTGGGGTTCGCCGGTGGCGGGGTGCCCGTTGGTCCAAACGGTGCCCGAGTCGAAGCGCCAGTTGCCCGCAAAGCTGCCGTCGCCGCGGCCTTGGCGGACCTTGTTGTCTCTAAAGTTCAGCTCGCCGACATACAGCAAGTCTGAGGGCCCGCCCGCCTCGCCGATGGTGTCGAAGTCGCTGCGGATGAAGTCGGGGTTAACCGCGATCTGCTGAGAGATGGCCTTTTGCTGTGCATTGCGGCCGGTGCCCGAGCAGACGCGGTAGGAGACGAAATCGTCCTCGCCCACCTTGCCGATGTAGTCCGCCAGCGGGCACTGGAACATCGTGATCGGGGTGAAGCCGGCGGGCTTGGGATTGACGGCCCACTTGGGGTAGGAGCCGCTGCGGTCGATAAGGTCGGTCCGCGGGACGGTAAGGTACTCCGCCATAAGGCCGTCCCAAGTCGCGTAGTCGTTACGGACCGCGTTGGGGTTGCCGTTGGTGTTGGCGTTGTTAAGCGGGATTCGGTCGCGGTAGTCGTTGGCGTAGATGGCGGCTGCGAGCCCCATCTGCCGCATGTTGCTTTTGCAGACCATATCCTTCGCCCCGGCCCGGGCCCCGGCGAGTGCGGGGAGCAGCACACCGATCAGCAGCGCGATGATGGAGATCACGACCAAAAGTTCGATGAGGGTAAAGGCACGACGGGTCATGAGCGGGCTCCGTGAAGAAAGACGTGAGACACAAGGAGAGGCCGAGACGAAACCGCACGGGCGGCGTTGGCCGCCCGGACGGTGTGGTTTGAGTTACTGACGCTTGCCGCGACCGGCGAGCAACACGCCGCCGAGGCCCAGCAGCACCAGCGACGCCGGCTCGGGGACCGCCCGGACCACGACGGTCCGGTTCGTTCCGGCCGTGCCGGTGAGGGTCACGTCCGACGGCGCTGTCCCCGCTACATCGTTCTCGAACGTGAACAGACGCAGGAGCTGTTGATTACCGCTGGCGTTATCGACGAGGGAGATGTTGTCCAGGTCGACGTCAAACATGTCGGTCGGGTCCGTCTGTGCCACAAGCAGCCGCGAACCGGTGCGGAACAAGCCGTTCCAGACGAGGTTCGAGGTCGGGGTTGTGGGCGTCGGTGTGACGGTGATGGTCGCCTGCCTGCGGACCCAGGTGTCCAGGGGGGTGGCGTTGAGGCCCGTGTCGTTCACGAACACGTTATTGTTGAAGCTCTGATTGTCCGCCCCGTCGGTCCGGGGAAACGAACTGACCTGGATGTCCGGCCGGTCGTTGAGGCGGATGTCGAACGACAGGGTGTACGTGCCGATCGCCAACCCCGTGGGGATCGCGAAGTCCAGCGTGAAGTCGGCGGCCCCGCTCGTCACGGTCCCGAAGCTTCCCGTGGTCTCCAGGAAGTTGCCGCTGTTCTGCGCCGGCCCTCCGTCGGTGAAGGTTCCTTGGGTGATGACAGCCGCGGACGCGGGCACCCCGGCCAGTGCGGCGGCGATCAGGAGCGGGCAGGAAGCGGAACGTCGAATCGAATCATCAAACATGGCAAGACCTCCGTAAGGAGTGATGTGAATCAGGCGATCGGGGACATTCCCCGACCGGCAGGTTGGAACGCGAAGTCGGGTGAAGCGGCGGCGGGCTCGACGCGGGCGGGCAGGAGCTGCACCGCCTTGAATTTCTCGCCGCGGCGCTGCCTCAGGAGCGTCTCGACGCAGCGGCGGAGCAGCTCGTTCACATCAAATCCCAGCCGGACAGCCGGGAGCGAACTCGGCAGCGGGGCCGGCCAGTTGCAATGCGCCACCAGTTTGAGCTGCTCGGGCACACGAATCCCTGCACGGAGCAGCCCGACGACCGTCTGGTTCACCAGATTGTCGTCGGCGATCACCAGCCCGTCGGGGACACACCGCTGGTCCGGGCTGAACAGCAACTCCACCAGACGCGAGACCTCGTCGCCCCACCCGGCGTGTTGCCAATACCGGCGAGTCTGCATCCCCCGCGCCTCGGCCGCCTCGGTGAATCCCGACCAGGCCGGCAGGTGCGATGCCAACAGAGCGACGCGATTAACGCCCTGAGCCTTGAGAGCGTCCAGGGATTGATCCAGGAACGACTGTCGATCAATATAGATCCGGGGCGTGCCCTCCAGCTGCCCGCCGTAAATCGCCAACTTGGGGACCCGCGCGTCCAGTATGAGCTGCTGGTTCAGCAAGTCAGCACGCCCCACGACGATGAGGCCTCCTAGCCGATCCGCCGCCAAGTCTCGCTCCAGATCGCGAAACCCCTTACTGTCCGAATCGGTAACCGCGAAGAAGACGGGTAACTCAATATCTTGGGAACGCCCGATGACCAAGGCCTCGCCTACCAGCACCGTCCAGAACTGGTTCCACTCCGAGCCGCCAGACCGCTCGTCATCCGTGGCGAAAACCAGCCCGAACCGCGACAGGTGCGGCGGGCGATCGACCACATAAGTGCCGCGTGTGCCACGCGCCAGCACGAACCCATCATCTTTCAAATGATTCATCGCCCGCATTAAGGTGGCGCGGGCGACGACATAGTGTTGCGCTAGTTCTTTATGGGTTGAAAGTTGAGATCCAGCCGGCAGTACCCCCTGTACGATCTGGGACCGCAGGTCCGACGCGATCAGTTCCGCGTTGTTTCCCGGCGACACCAGTTCCTTCAGAGCCATGTTTATCCTACTTAGACGGCGCTTTGATCTAGGCTAATGGTTAGTCTACACATATCAACAGCCGGAGTCAACTCATTTGCTGCTGATCCAATCTTGTAGGGCGACCTTCTACCCAAACATATGGCCCCTTCTCGGGCCTCAGGGTTAAGCTCCTAGCGGCCGCCCAAGTCCTTCAACCTGTATGGGCGGGAGGGGGCTGGGCCCAGGACTGAGCAGCCGACGCAGTTGTGGCATCCCGACATCATCCAAAACCGAGGACTCTGGCTTCGTTGATTATCCTGCCCTCCACCGACTCATGCAGTCTGAGTTTGAAGGCGGCTAACCCTACACCAGACTGTCCTTGAATGGTCCCAATCCAGCGTACCCATCGGCCTCTACCAACACACATGAAAGCACATCAAGATGCATCGCTAAATCAACTGTATAACGGGGGTTATCCTCCAAAATCACCGGCATAGCATGGGCGTCGCCGGACCCGATGACGAATCCCACCCTCTCCGCTTCGCTGAATCCACGGGTTGTCACTCGCGGGGCCATACCCGACGTTACGCGTTCAGTTTGGAGCACCAGGATCGCAAGCGTGATTCCTCGATTTGCAGGTTTATACTCCACGTAAAGGTTCGCCGGCCAGCCAGCCGTCGGGGGGCGGCTTCAATAAGGCCACCACGTCATCAGGCCCGGCGTCCGGGTCGAGCCAACGGGCGACGTCGTGTGGCTCGGTGAGGAACACGATCATGCGGGGGTCGTCGGGCTTCTTGTTGTGGACCTCCGCGGCGAGGCCGGTGGCGCGGCAGGTCATCATCGAGACGCCTGACCGATCCGGGTCGGCGATGCCCGCGATGGCGGCGATCGATTCGTCGGCCGGGTAGAGCACCCACGACTGCGGCTTGCCGCGGGGCTGACCGAAAAGGTCCAGCGGGTACTTCCACTCCACCGCCCGACCGAGGGGCAGCACCACGCGACGGGACATGTACCGGCCCCACGTCCGGTCGATCCTGTCGTCGCGGCTGTTCGTGACACGGTGCTTGCCCAGCGAGATGCCCCACTCGACGCCGGCCAATTCACGGCCGCCGTCAGCGGGTCGAACCACGGGGACGGTCGAGCCGGGGAAGTACTCGGCCGGGAGGCTGGGCTCAAACAGCTCCTGTGTCACGCCGAAGGCTTGTCGGATGCTTTTGATACTGGCGCGGAGTTGGTAGCGGTTGCACATGCTGTCGTAGTTAGCTCTTGCCGATCGCTACAACAACAGGTTGAGGCTCAAACAAGAGCCGACACATCAACGGGGTTCACCCGGGTCATGCCAATGATGGCCGGTATCTGATAGCGTTTCAAATGCGCCGTCAACCCAGGTTTGTAGCAGCCCGGCGTGGCCTGCTGGGGTTGAGGCTTCAATTCAGCGAGCGACTCAATCAACTCGTTTCTGCCCGGTGTTGTACGGCGGAGAGGGGGCAAGGCTAGCAACATCATCCGCGACGCACGCGTAAGCGGCCGCGGCTGGCGTGGGGGAGCGGGTGGCCAAGGCGTTGGGTGACACGGACCTGGCCGAGCCGCCCGATGAACTTCAACTTAACTCCACCAGCGTCAAGGCCCGAAGCACCTTCGCAACCTAAGCGGTCGGGTCCCGCCGCACGGGCTTGCCCTTGTCGCAACATCGCTGCCGCGTCCAGCGTGCTACAACATGCTCATGCCCGACGATCGCGTCGATGTAGACAGGCCGACATTCTCGCCTTCGTTCGTCCACGACCGCCTCGGCGGCGAGCTGCGGCCCGCCCTCGCCTACGACGGCGGCGACGTGCGCGACTGGCAGCAGCGTCTGCGGCCGAGGCTCCGCGACCTGCTCGGCCTCGACATCATGCCGACCGACCCGCCGCCGCTCGAGCCGCGTACGCTTTGGCGGCGTGACCACCCGCTCGGCGTTATCGAGAAGATCGTCTTCACCGCCGAGGCCGGGGCCGACGTCCCGGCGTACCTCTGCCTGCCGAACCAGCCGTTGGCCGACCCGCCGCCGGTGTTCGTCTGCCTGCAGGGGCACTCGAGCGGGATGCACCTTTCGATCGCCGCCTCGTTCGAGAATGAGGATGCACCGGTGGAGGTTGAGGGAGACCGCGACTTCGCCTTGGGCTGCCTGCGGCATGGCGTGGCGGCGCTGGCGATAGAGCAGCGGGCCTTCGGCGAGCGCCACGAGCACCGGCTGCCCAAGCTCCTCCGGGAAGACCGCTGCCACGACGCGGCTATGCACGCCCTGCTCCTGGGGCGCACGCTCCTGGGCGAGCGGGTGTTCGACGTCTCGCGTGGCATCGATTACCTGCACACGCGGCCGGAGGTGGACACGGGACGCATCGGCGTCATGGGCAACAGCGGCGGCGGCACCGTGAGCATCTACGCCGCAGCCGTCGAACCACGCATCGCCTACACGATGCCGTCGTGCGCATTCTGCTCGTGGCGCGGCTCGATCCTCGGGGTGCCGCACTGCTCGGACAACTATGTGCCGCGGCTGGCGACCTACGCCGGCCCGGCGGACGTGCTGGGCCTGTTTGCCCCGCGGCCGGTGGTGATTGTGACTGGGCGCGACGACGACCTCTTCGACCTCGACGGGGTTCGGGAGGAATTCGACACGCTCCGCCGCATCTATACTACCGCCGGCGCGGCCGACGCCTGCCGCCTAGTCGTTGGGGATGGCGGCCATCGCTTCTACGCCGACGCGGCGTGGGATGCGATGCTGCCGCTGTTGTGAAAGAGCGGCGAGTGCGGCCGACGGTGGCTGTAGCGGCTGGGGAGTCCAGAACCTACAGATTATGGTGTCGACTGCACGGGGGTAACGGCTTGCGGCGGAGCTAAAAGGACGGACCAGATCGCATGAGCCGGGCCGTTCTCCAAACGGAGCAATACGGTGTTCACGCCGGCCCGCAGCCGGATCAGCCGCTGGGCCTCGCCCATCCGCCAGGCTGACTGCCCGTGCTCTTGCCACACGATGTCGCCATTGACCCACAGCCGCGCGGCGTCATCGGCGGCGACGGCAACCAGCACGTCTCGTTCGCGGTCGGAGTAGACCTCGGTGTAGGCGTAGTAGGTGCTGGCTCCCATCACCACCGGCGGGGTAATATCGATCCGGTCCGACTGCCAAAACTCCCACCGCACGCCGAGGCCCTTCCTGCCGACATACTCGGCGTCGAAATTGATCTCGTACTCCGGCGGATGCGCCTTCTCCCAATCGATCTTCGAATCGTTGAACCAAGGGCCGATCACCCACCAGGTGTCGAGGTAGAGCCAACCCTGCCGAGCGGAGTCGTCGGTGAACACGCGGCCGGGCAAGGCGTTGGCTTTGGCCATCTGTTCGGGGATGACTAATTTCGGGCCCGTCTTGCCGCCGACCATGTCTGCGCCCTCGGCGGTGGGATCGTAAGCCTGATCCGTGACGCCGGATCCGGGGCCGTCGCCACCGCCGCTGCCGCTGCCGCCGGCGCCCCCGCTGGCACCGCCGGAGAAGGAGGTCATGTCGGCGAAGCCGGACTGTGAGGCCGCCCGCTGGCGGACGCCGAGGAGCGCCAAACCGTCGACCCCGCCGATTCCACCTTGGCCCCGGAGAGCTTGAGCGACCATGGAGGCGGTGTTGGCCCGCATCTGCACAACCTGGTGCTGCGCCCGACCCATCGCCTCACGGCTGTTACGGACATCCGCCATCGTGGTGCCCCCGCCTGTTCCGCCAGCGTCGGGAGCAGCGCCGCCCGCCTGTCCCGGCTGACCCGGGCGGTCGGTTGATCCGAATTCATCGTTCGACGACGAGCTCGAGGTTTGACTCGGTTTACCAGCCGCCGCGGCGCTAACCTGATTGGCCGTGGACTCCCCCTGTCCCGGTAAGCGCTCGCCGCCGGATTCGCTGCCGCCGCCGGCGGGCGACGAGGGGGCGGAACCACCGCCGCTCCCGCGGATCGCGGCGGCGAGGTCGGGACGAGAAGGCTTCGTTGAGCCGGCTTCAACCGCTGCTTTCGCTTCGCCGAACGACGAGTTGTTCGACACCGCAAGCTCGGCAGCCTTGACGTCATCGTGCAGCCTGGCAACGTCGCCTTCGAGCTGCCTGGCGGCCTCGTACATCTCGGCAGGGTCCGACGTGCCGCCGTCACGCGCTACTTCCGGCATCTGAGGCGTGTCGGTCATATCCCCGGCCAGGCCGGTGTCGTTCATCGCCTCGTGGTCGATTGCTTCACGGAGTTTCTGTGCCGTGAACCGCGCGTCTTTAGCCGCACGATAAGCGGCCGACGACGCCCGGATCTCGCTCTGCGTCTGCTCCGGCTCCGGCCGATTCCGCGGCTCTCGCAGGCCCAGCTCGGCTTCGCGCTCCAGGCCCTTCACCGCATCCACTATCGCGTCGCGACGGTCATTATATGTCTCGGCATTCGCCACCGTAGCCTCGATCAACCACTCGAGCTTCTCAACCTGCTCGGCGCGGTCCAACTGCTTCTTGCGGAAGTCCTCAAACTCCGTCTTCTCGGCGGAATATTCGAGCTTCTTACGGGCGATCTCCACCTTCCGCCGGACCGGCTCGAGCTCCTGACGGACCATCTCCTCCAAGGGCCGACGGCGGAGCTTGTCGAAAGCTTCCTCACGCACCCGCTCCATCTGTCGGCGGTGACCAAGCATCTCCTCGACATGTACCCGGAGCTCGTCTTCGGTTTTGCGGCGTTGGCGCGCCTGCAGCAGGTCCGCCTGCTGCTTGGTCAGCTCGATCCGGCCGCGCTGCTGCCGCTCAAGTTCCTGACGAGCGAGTTCACGCAGACGCACCTCCTCGGTCCGCTCGCGTTCCGCCTGTTGATCAAATTCGAACACACTGTGCCCGAGGAAAAACAGCACCGCCACCAACACGCCGTTGATCCCCAGCGAAACCAGCCAAGGCCAAAGCGATGCCTCTCGGCGGCGGGGCGGCAGGGGCGGGGCAGACGGGGGGGCGGGCGGTGGGCCGCTAGCGGTTGTATCGGTCGTCATAGGTGCGTATCCCGACGTTGTCGAACCCGAGGAACTGAAGGTGGTCGAGCACCTGGACCACGTGGTAGTAGGGCGTGGCCGCGTCGGCGTCGAAGCGGATCTGCCGGCCCGGGTCGTTCAGCGACAGGTCGCGTAGCTGGTTGTGAAGGTCGGTCCGCGTGATCGGCTGACCCTGCCAAAACACCTCGCCCGCCGGTGTGACGCCAAGCACCAGCACGTCGTCGTCGGGCTTCATCTTGACCGCCGAACCCGACTCGGGCGGCACGATGTCGATGTCCCGCTTCTCCTTCTTGAACATCGTCGCCACCAAAAAGAAGATCAGCAGCAGGAACACCGCGTCGATCAGCGGCGACATCGCAACTTCCGGCTCGTCGGGGCGGCGTTTGCGGATCTTCATAGACGGTCCTAGCGGTCGCGGTTGATGCGGCTGCTAATCCGCTCGAAGCCGAGGACCTCTAACTCATCCAGCACGCGGATCACCGTCTGGAACGGCGTCTGGCGGTCGACGATCAGCTCGATGGGCACCTGCGCCCCTTCGTCTTGCCGCAGCGTCGTCAGCGTCTGCAGCCGATCATCCATCGGGGCAAATTCGAGTGAGCCGTGCCGGTCCCGTCCGGATCGAGCGTAAACGCCGCCTTGCTCGTCGACCCGCATCTGAAACGCGGGGTTGTCGTACGCCATCGAGACCGACGCCTCGGGGGCCGCGAGGCGGATGGGGATCTGCCGCTCGTACCGCTTGATCATGCTGGTGACCAGGAAGAAGATCAGCAGCAGAAACACGCAGTCGATCAGCGGCGAGAGCATGACCGCCACGCCCGGCTCCTTCGTCGTCTTCTTAACACGCATCAGACGTACCTCGTGCGGCCGCAGGGAACCGGACGCTCACGCGGGCCCGGTGGACCCGGCGGGTGCGGGGGCTGCGGGGCGGACCACACCCTTGGGCGGGCTGGCGTCGCCGTCGGACTCTCCGACGCGGGCCACGGCGGGGGTCGGCTTCTCTACTTTCGATCGAAGCCCGGGCGCGGGCTCACCATCAAAGTTCTTCCGCTCGTCGGCAGCAGACCCGGAGGACGAGGGGGGCGGCCAAAGCACCTCGATCAGCCGCTCGGTCTCGCGCTCGATCTCCAACGTCATCACGTGCAGCCGGTGCTTGAAAAAGTAGTAGCCCACGATCGCCGGCACCGCGATGACCAGCCCCGCGGCCGTGGTGATCAGCGCCTTGGAGATCGACCCGGCGAGCATGGACGCCCCGCCCTCGTCGCCGAACACCTCCACCAGCTTGAACGATTCGATCATCCCGATCATCGTGCCCAGGAGCCCCAGCAGCGGAGCGAGCGCCGCGATGGCGGACAGCGGTGTGAGCCTCGCCTCCTGGTCACCGATGTCCCGCCCAGCCAGATCGCCCGCGGCCTCGACCGCCTCGCCCTTGGGCTCGTGGCGATGACGTAGCAGGTACGACAGCACCGCCGCGAGCGTGCTGGGTTCCTTCTGCAGCCACCGCGCGACCTCGGCAGGCGGCCTCGTCTTGAGGTCCTCATAGACGCGGTCGCTCAGGGAGCGGGGCGCAAACCGCTCCCGCCGCAGCACCACCGCCCGCTCGATCACAAACGCCACCAACGCGATCGACAACGTCCCGAGCGCGACCATCGTTAGCCCGCCCTGAAGGGCTTCCTGGAACCAGTCAACCTCAACCAGTTCCATCGCATCGTCACGGGTGGAGACGGCCCCCGGGACCGAGGGTTCACCCTCGGAGACCCCTGCACCAGCGGAGTCCAGCCCCGTCTGCCCCACAGCATCCATCGTTCCCACCAAGCTGAGGCCGACTACGCTCATCAAGCAGTAAGCAAGGACATGTGAAGTTTCCATTCAGTTCCTCTGATGACCAATAGGCGACCAGGCGGGGGACCCAGCCCTCAACATTGTATTCGTTTACATTGACCCGTTTGACCCATCATGGTTCCGCAGCGGAAGCCGGCACTTCGCTCCGTCCCGCCCGAGAATCACCGCCTCGGCCGACACGTTTATTCTTGACAAGGTCAAGGACCCGCCGTAAAGTGTATCCGCTTACACACCGGATCATGATGAACACGGTCACCCTTTACCAAATTGCCGAGGCTTGTGAGGTGTCGCAGCCGACGGTCAGCCGCATCCTCAACGGCTCGACGCGGCACAGCGACGCGACCCGGGAGCGGGTGCTCGCCGCCGCGGATCGTCTGGGGTATCGCGTCAACACCGCCGCCCGCAACACCGCCTCCGGGCGGTTCAACGCCTTCGCTCTGCTGCTCTCGGAGGATCGAGCTTCCTCGCTGCTGCCGTCGGGCCTGCTCTCGGGGATCCAGGCGGGGATGCGCGAGCGTGAGCTCAACCTGATTGTCGAGACCTTCTCCGACGCCGCGCTCACCGCCCCCGACCGGGTGCCCAGGCTGCTCAAGCAGCTCAGTTCCGACGGGCTGCTGATCAACTACAACGCCCACATCCCCGCCGCCATGGTCGCCCTGATCGAGCAGTACCGCCTGCCGTCGATCTGGCTCAACTCGCGCCATGCCCAAGACTGCATCTATCCCGACGATCGGGCGGCGGGCGAGACGGCCACCACGCAGCTGCTGGACCGGGGGCATCGCCGCGTCGCGTTCCTTGATTTCATCACGCCCAACCGCCCCGCGGAAGCGCACTACAGCGGGCTCGACCGCTTCGCCGGCTACGCCGCGGCGATGAAGCGTGCGGGGCTGCGGCCCCTCCGCATCGGCGATCAGGGCACCTTCTACCGCGGCGGGATGATCAAAACCTTGATCGAGGTACTCCGGAAAGACAACCGCCCAACCGCCGTCGTTTGCTACCGCGATGCCGAGGCGCGCGGCGTGGTGCTCGCCGCCACGGCGACCGGGCTGCGGGTGCCCGACGACCTCTCGATTATCACGTTCGGGGCGAACGTGATCGAGGACGTCGGCCCGCGGGCAAGCTTCATGCGGCTGCCGCAGGAGGCGATGGGCCTCCGGGCCGTGGAAATGCTTCAACACCGTATCGACCACCCGGGCGACCCCCTGCCGCCCGAGCCGGTCCCGTTCACGTTCGAGCTGGGGCAGACGCTGGCGGACGTTCCGTCGGCGTGACTCGCAACCGCCGTATTCGCGGCAGACTCCCATAGGAGGTTTCATTATGCAGATTCCCTACCAATCGCTCTTACCCGCTTTCGCCGCCGGCTTGCTGCTCGCACCCAGCGGCGCCAACGCCGACCTAGTCGAATCGTTCGTCTACGCCAACGAAGCCGCGTTTGACGCCGCCTACTTTGGCGACGATGGGGGCAGGGCCCACTTCAACGCCGCTACGCTGGAGCATCCGACCTTGACGGGCGAGACCGGCGGCCGCGCCAGCTTCGTCAACGACCGCGTCAAGCGGTTCCTGAACGAGGTTTACGGCGATGAGGACGAGACGGTCTTCATCAGCTTCCTGCTGCAGACCGACAGCAACGTGGGCTTTGGAGACGGCAACCCGGGGGCCTTCCGTGTGCTGGAGCTCTACAACGACCCCACCACCGGCGCCACCCCTCCCGATGGCGACACCAATCGCACCTATCAGATTGGGTCGCTGCGCAGCAACGGCGATACCCGCTCTGCCGACTTCGAGCACCGCGTAAGTTCGCAGCCGGCCAGCAGCTCGCCGTCGGTCGGTGCGTTCAACACCGGCGTCAACCTGCTGGTGGCCAAGTTCGATTTCAACGGCCCCCTCGGCGAGAGCTTCACCATCGACGCCTATCTGAACCCCGATGCGGATGAGGATTTCACGGGGCCGAGCAATCGGATCACGGGCACGGGACTCGACTTCACCTCGTTCGGCTTCGCCTCCTTCGCCGACCGCGGCGTCATCAGCAACTTCGACGAGCTTCGGGTCTCTGACAATCCTCCGTTCGCGCCGATCCCCGAGCCCGCCTCGCTGGCGCTGCTGGGGCTGGGCGGACTGGCCCTGATGGGCCGCCGCCGCAACCGCGCCTGATCTTTGATCGGCACCTCCAATCGCCGGCGGGTCGCGTAACCGCGTCCCGTCGGCTTCAGAAAAACCTCTCCGTGATCCGCACATCCCGGTCTCAAGGCTTCACCCTCTCCAAACATAAGGCGGTCGACGATCCCAACATTACAGGCGTTCTTGTGTCGGCAGACGCGAGTCGTGCTGAACGTTAAGTCGCCGGTTCCAGCAGTATCTGATGCTTTTCTCACCCGGTCTCTCCATGCCCTCGAAAGGTGACCTCATGCTCCGATCCCTTACCCTGCTCCCATCCCTGTTGTTGCTCGTCGCCCTGATGCCGGGCACCGTCTGCCTGGCCGAGAACGTGGTCTTCCCCGAGAAGGTCGGGGTGATCAACGTCATGACGGCGTATGGTGCGGTGGGGGACGGGAAGACGGACGACACCGCCGCGATTCAGAAGGCATTCGACGAACAAAGGGGTCGCAACCAGACGCTCTATTTCCCCAACGGGACGTACCTGATCTCCGACTCGGTAGGCGTCTTCAACGGCAAGCCGCACAGCAAGGACCGCTTCATCACGCTACAGGGGCAAAGCGAAGCGGGGGTCATCATCAAACTGAAGGACGGCGCCGAGGGGTTCGATGATCCCGAGAAGCCCAAGATCGCGGTCTGCCTCTACGACGGCGTGAGCACCGGCGATGCGATGCACAACTACATCCGGAACCTGACGGTCGACGTGGGCCGGGGCAACCCCGGGGCGGCGGGGCTGCGGTTCCTGACCCACAACACCGGGGCGATGGAGCACGTGACGATCCGCTCGAGTGACCCGGAGGGGGCCGGCGCAATCGGGCTGGACCTGCGGCAGAGCCAGCTCGGGCCCTGCATGATCTCGCACATCACCGTCGAGGGCTTCGACCACGGGATCGAGAGCCACAACAGCTTCTCGATCGTGTTCGAGCACATCACGCTGCGGAACCAGCGGAAGGCGGGTTACTTCAATAAGCAGTCGCGGACGACGATGCGGGGGCTCAAGAGCGAGAACAGCGTCCCGGCGATCCGCAACGGCAAGCACGCCGACCTCACGCTGATCGAGGCGGAGTTGACGGGCGGAAGCCGCGGCGAGGCGGCGATGGAGTTTGAGGGGCGCGAGGTGTTCCTGCGCGACATCACGCAGCGGGGCTACGGCATGATGCTCAAGCCCGCGAGTGGCGAAGCCGTGCAGGGCGAGGAGCTCGACGAGTGGTACCCGCTGCCGGCGTACACGCTCTTCACCGATACCCCGGAGCAAACGCTGCGGCTGCCGATCGAGGAGACGCCGAACGTGCCGTGGGAAGAGGACATGGACAAGTGGATTGTGCTCGACCTCGAGCAGGGCCAGGACGTGACGCAGCAGATCCAAAAAGCCATCGACGCCGGCGTCAAGCAAGGCAAGACCACCCTGTGCTTCCCGCAGAGCGAGAAGTACAAGATCACCGGCCCGATCCGCGTGCACGGCAGTATCAACCGCATCCTCGGCATGTCCAGCATCGTGCATGTCTCCGATCCCGGCGAGGTATTCAAGTGGAAAGACGGCAGTCCCGGTACCGCGGTCTTCACCTTCGAGGACCTCACCAGCGACAAAATTATTGTGGAAAGGTTCTTTCTCCTCGGCGGGTGGAAAATCCCCGGGTACACCACCCTCCTCGAGAACAAGACGGACGCCACCATGGTGGTCAAGAACGTCAACTCTCGCGGTATTCTCAAGACGCCCCAGCCTGGTGGCACTTGGTTCCTCGAAGACGTTTCGCCCGGCCGCGGAGATTCGATGCGTCTTGCCGAAGGTGAAAAAATGTGGTCGAGGCAGTTCAACCCCGAGTCGCCCACGAAGGACATGATCATTGTCGATGGCGGGCAGCTCTGGCTGCTTGGCTTGAAGACCGAAGGCCGCGCCAATCACCTCACCGCCCGCAACGGCGCCAAGGTCGAGCTCCTCGGCGGGGTGTCGTACCAGTCGTGGGACAAGCAGGAACTCGACCCGCCCGCCTTCACCATCGCTAACTCGCAGGTGTCGATCACCATGGGCTTCTACCACTGGCAACAGCCGTTCACCGTCATCGTCGACGAGACCCGCGACGGTGAGACCCACCAACTCGGCCGCAAGGAGATCGAAGGCTACCACCTGCCGCTGTACCGATCGGCTATCGCGGGGAGCGAAGAGGCCTCTGCCGCAGCGGAACCGCAGTGAGGTCTCGCTCGCAATGAAGCGTTACGACCTCGTGTAAAGCCGCGGGCGACAGCCCGCGGCTTTGTTTAAGCCATCACTGCAGACGGTGATCGTGCCGCAACTTCGTCGATACCTGCGGAAATCACGTCAGGGGTTATTGAGGTCCGTCGTCAGGAGGCCGCTCTTTGATTGTTGCTCTTTCTACGCCGCCCGAGCTTGCCAATCCCGCCGATTTGCCCTTCGCGGGCGGCTCCGCCTCGGCGGTGGTCCGGGTCCACGAGCAGACCGTCCCCGCCGATGAGACAACGCTTGACTGGGCTGATTTAGATCGCGTCGAGCAGCAGGTCCAGATCAAGAGGTCGACGGTCGCCGTGGCACGGAACGGTGGACTCGATGCGCACCGGCTTACGTTCCGGGTCTTGACGGGTCGACTGCAAGACGTCTCGCTCGGTTTACGGCTGGTGTTCGACGCTTGGTCGACGCGGGTGCACGTGATGATGCCCGCGGCGGCCTACGGGGCGAACCGCCACGAGCCGACCGGGACCTGGCAGTCCGAGGTGCTCGAGGACCGCGGGCCCAACCCCGTCATCATCCAGCAGCCGCTGGTGCCACGTCTGGACCTGGGCGGCGGCGCGTCGCTGCAGATGATGGCCGGCGATATGAGCGTGCCCGCGGTCGCTCTGTATTTCCCGGACCACGGCCGCGGGCTGATCCTCGCGACGCCGCAGCGGGCGGCCGGCGTTGAGCTCGACTCGGTGATCCGGGTGGTTGAGGAACCCGACGCCGGCGGCGCGGCGGTCGAGGTCCTTGCGGCGGGCGTGCGGCAGGTCGAGCGCCGCGAAGGTTTCCCCAGCTCCGATGAAGGTGCCACCCTCGGCGCCGGCGATGTGGTCACACTGACCGTGCTCTGCCGCAGCTTCGCCTGCGACGGGATTGCCGAGTTGCACCGCCACCTCATGCGGCTGCGGCCGATGTTGCACTTCGAGCGGGTAGCGAGTCAAACGCCTTTGCTGCCGCGCGAGGTGCTGCCGTTTTCCGAGGCGTGGCGGGTCCAACATCGTAAGTTCAACGAGCAGAACTGGGTCGAAGCCCACGGCTACTACAGCGTGGGGATGCGTGAGGTCCCCAGCCAGGATTGGCAGACCGGGTGGGTCGGCGGCTGTAACACGCTCTATCCGCTGCTGGCCGACGGCGATGAGATCACCCGTCGCCGGGCCACGCGGACCTTCGATCACCTCTTGGGCGGGCGATTGCCATCGGGGTTCATCCGCGACCGTTTCGCGGAGGGACGATGGGTCAAGTCGGCCCGGGTGTTTCTGCGGCATCAGGCCGATGCGTTGTACTTCCTGTCCAAGTCGCTGTTGCTGCTGCGTCGAAGGGGGGTGGAGATCGACGAAGCATGGTCAAGTTTGCCGCGGGGCATTGCGGAGGCGTTTGGCCGGATGTGGCGGGAGGAGGGGCAACTCGGGCAGTACGCCGATGCGATGACCGGTCAAATCCGCATCGGCCGGACGTGTGCGGCGGGGCTGGCTCCCGCGGGGTTTCTGCTGGCGGGGCAGCTGCTTGACGAACCTGAGTGGGCGGATCTCGCGTCGCAAATCGGGGAGTACTACGCCGGACGATTCACCGCCGAGGGGCTGACCAACGGCGGCCCCGGAGATATCGCGCAGGCCCACGACAGCGAGAGTGCCTTCGCGCTGCTCGCCAGCTACACCCACCTCTACGAGGCCACCGGCGAAACCCGCTGGCTGCACATCGCCGAAGACGCGGCTTGCCAGGCTGCCAGCTATGTGATGCCGTACGACTTCGCGTTCCCGCCCGATTCGACGTTTGGGCGGCTGGGCATGCGGACCCGCGGCACCGTCTTTGCCAACGTTCAGAACAAGCACTCGGCACCCGGGATCTGCAGCCTCAGCGGCATCTCGTTGCTCCGGCTGGCGCGGGCGACCGGGGACCGCCGCTGGCTCGACCTGCTGGCCGACATCGCCGAGGCGATCCCACAGTACATGAGCCGGGCCGACCGCCCGATCCGCGACCGTCGCCCGGATCAACGCTGGCCGGTGATGCCCGAGGGCTGGATCAACGAGCGGGTGAACACGAGCGACTGGGAGGTCCGCGGCAACCCCACCGCCGACATCGGCGTGGGCGAGTGCTTTGGTGGCAGCACCTGGAGCGAGACCGCGATGCTGCTCACCCGTGTCGAACTGCCCGGGGTTTATGTGCATCACGACCGCGGCTGGTGCGTCGCGCTGGACCACGTCCGCGCCCGCCTTAAAGGCAACTGCCTGCACCTGGAGAACCCGACGCCGCACGACGCGTGGGTGAAGATTATGGTCGAGGACGACGCGGCCGGCGCGAAGCCGCTCGGAGCCAATCCTCTGGCGGGACGCCGCGGCGTCCATGTTCCAGCTAACGGTACGTTGATCGTGAACCTCGAAGATCGCCCGACCCCCGAAGACTAATCCGTTCTACCCCAGGACCCGCGCCCATGCACCAGCTTCCGCAACGGCTTTTCACCGTGGTGACCGTCATGATCTTCGTCTCCCTCGCCGGCCCGGCTCGGGTTTCCGCCCAAGACGACCTGCCGCCCGACGCGGCCTACGTCGTCGTCAACGATGACGGCCACCTCTCACTCAACGGCGAGAGGCAACGCTACTGGGGAGCCATCGGCAGCTTCCCCGGCCCCGACCAGCCGCACGACGGCGACCCCTACTACGGCCAGCGAAAAACGGTGCAGCGGCTGAAGGACATGGGCTTCAATATGGTCCGCTTCTGGCACTACCGCGGCGACAGCGACTACACCAAGGGCGACGGCTCGGCCCGGGACCGCATCGACTTCTTCTTCGCCGAGTGTGCCCGTGAAGGCATCGCGATCTGGCCGGCCGGCCTGGGCGGCGGGGCGTTCACGCTGTACGAGCCGGATGTTGACGAAGCGGTCAAGATCGTCGACGAGCCCGCGTCGGCCGAAGAATGGAAGCAGGCGGCACGTGCCATGCAGAAGACCGACTGGCGTTCGCCCGACGTGCGTGCATCGCGTCCGGCGTACGACCTGGTCGGCATCTGGGACCCGAGGATGCAGGCCCTGATGATCCGTGAAATGCGTGAAGCCGCCCAACACGTCAACCAGCACACCGGCTACCGCTACAGCGACGACCCGGTCAACGTCGTCTGGGAGTTGAGCAACGAGCAGTGGTTCGTGCCCAATATGGTCCGAGGAAAGTGGCAGAGGCTGCCGGACATTTTTAAGCGGTCGCTGCTGGAGGAGTGGCATGGCTACCTCCGCGACAAGTACGGCAGCCAGGCCGCGCTGACGCAAGCGTGGGGGTGCTTGACCGAGGGCGAGTCGCTGGACGACGGCACGATCCTGCTGGCCCCGCTCAAAGGCGAGGGCACGCCGTCGAGCTTCAACGACACCAACCCTGAAGCGATTGCCGCGTTCGAGGGCGTCAAGCAGAAGCTCGGCCGCGACGACTTCACCGCCGCACGGACCGCCGACGTGCTCGAGTTCTTCACCGGGCTGCTGCTGTCGCACAAGGAGCGCCTCGCCGCCGAGTTTAAGACGTGGGGCAAGAGCTGCCGCCTCACCCCTCTGATCTACGACACGGGCATCGGCGAGAGCATCCAGTCTCAGTTCATCCAGCAACACGGCGACGCGATCAGCCACTGCGCCTACATGGAAGGCTTCAGCGAGAAGGCCGACCCGCAGGACCCGCATCACCCGTTCTATTCGGTCCTCGACCAGTACCCGCGGATGGGCAACGACGTACCCTGGCTGGAACACAACCGAGCACCGGGTATGCCGTTCCTCGCCTACGAGGTACAGATGGGCAACCCCGGCAAGTATCGGGCCGAGTTCCCGTATCGCCTGACCGCCCTCGCCGCGATCCAGGATTGGGACGCGGCCGTCTACCACTTCTGGACCATCGTCGACTACGACTATGTGGAGCCCGGCGGCATGGAGGGGCGGCTGTCTTTTCCCGGTGATGCGGCGTATCAGTACGACTACACCTACGACGAGGTCGCCTTCGCCGCCCGGCGGATCGCGGGACTGATCTATCGCCACGGCCACCTGCCCCCGGCCCCCGATCCGACCACCTTCACCTTCGGCCGACGCTCGCTCTACAGCCCCGAATCCATGGACTACGGCGGGTCCTACGGCCCGGGCACCCTGCAGAACATGCTCTACACCACCTACCGCCACGGTATGCGGCTGGTGATTGATCCCACTCAGGAAGAAGACACCGTCGAAGGCCCGGTCGTGCGGGCCGATAGCTACCTCGTGCCGTCGATCATCCGCCCCAACGACGCGATCACGTTCGACACGCACCGCCAGCAGCTCACCTTTGACACCCCCGGCGCCGTCGCCTACGCCGGTTTCTTCGCCAACTACGGCGACGACGAACTCAGCTTCGAGCAGGGGGTGAGCCTCTCGAACATCACCATCGACAACCCCAAAGAGTCGCCCTACCCGGTGACGGATGACGAGAAATACTTCACCTTCGGGTTGGTCGCCACCGACGGCGACAAACCATTGGCCGAGGCGCGGACCGCCACCATGTCGCTGGGTAGCACCAGCTTCAACACCGGCCTCGACCTGTCGGGCGAGAAACCGAACTACGGCAAAGCGCCCGTGCTCATCACCCGCGTCGGGGCGACACTGCACGCCCCCGCGCTCGACGGCATGCGCTACACCATGGTCGACTACCGGATGCAGACGCTGGACACCGGCGAGATCAAAGGCGGGATGCTGCAGATCCCGGCTGACAAACCCATCTTCGCGATCAACTTCGAACGCAACGCGCGGCCGTAGCGCCCACCACACGAGGTTTGGTCTGATAGAGCAACCCTTGAGCGGACTCCATTCACCTGTAGCGGCTGGGTGCCACACCTTGACGGCTTTGCGTCAAGGTGTGCGGCAGTGAGCACACCTTGGCCCCGAGCGGCCAAGGCGTGGCACCCGCTACTTTTGGGTTAGCTTTGCTCTAGGCGTGGTCTGAGAACCCCATGAGTCGAGTTGTCGTAGTTGCGGCATGGACGACTTCATGCTCACGGACGAGCAATGGTTGGCGGTTGAACCGCACCTTCCCCGGTCGACGGCCAAGACCGGCCGGCCGATGGCGGACCGCCGTCTGATGTTCGAGGCGATGCTCTTTCAACTTACCACCGGCTGCCAGTGGCGGCACCTGCCGCGGGAGCGGTTTGGGCCCTACCAGACGGCCTACCACCACTTCAACCGCTGGCGGAAGCTGGGGGTGTTCGACCGGCTGGTCGGTCACCTGCGGCTCCAAGCCGACGAGCGGGGCCTGATCGACTGGTCGCTGCTGTGTGCCGATGGCACCAGCGTCCGGGCCGCGGCCTCGGCCTCCGGGGGCCGTCTTTCCCCCCGCCCGAAGAACCCGACGACCACGCGTTAGGCCGCTCCCGCGGCGGATTCGGCAGCAAACTGCACCTGTTGACCTGCGGCAACGGCGTCGTGCTGGCCGCGACGCTGACCGCGGGGCAGGCCCACGAGTCGAAGCAACTCGACCCGCTGCTGTCGAAGGTGAAGGTCGGCCGTCGCCGCCGCGGCCGGGCGGTGGCCTGTGACCGGGCGTACGACACGCCGGCGTGTCGCCACACGATCCGCCGCCGCGGGATGCGGGCGGTGATCCCCGTCAAGCGGCTGCCCGAGGGCCGGCGGCGACGCAAGCGCGGCCGCCCGCCACGCCTGGATCACCAGCAGTACAAGCGTCGCAACGTCATCGAGCGGGCCGTCGGCGGCCTCAAACGCTTCCGCCGCCTGGCCACCCGCTACGAGAAGCTCGCGATCAACTTCATGGCCTTCGTCCACTGGGCGTCGCCATGCAAGTGTTAAGATTGCTGTTTTCAGACCACGCCTAGGTGAAATTGCGTCGCACGATTATCGAAAGTGGCGCGAGCACATCGTTGGCCTCAGTGGAAGTTGCGTGACGTGTCGCGGAGGTCGGCGAGGCGGTCGTCGAGGCTGGTGAAGCGTCGGGCCTTGACGTGGACGACGGCACCGTGGCGGTCGATGGTGCCGTGGACCAGCATAGCGTGGGCGTGGCGGGCGACGCGGAGGTGGCGGTCGAAGACGCTGGGGAAGACGACGAGGTTGGCGGTGCCGGTCTCGTCTTCCAAGGTCATGAAGGTGATATTGCGGGCGGTGCCGGGGCGTTGTCGGACGAGGCAGAGGCCGGCGACGGCGACGGGTTTGCCTTGAGGAAAGGCGTTTTCGTCGGCAAGCTGCGCGGCGGTGACGGCATTGCGGAAGCGGGCCAAGAGCCAGCCGCGGAGGAAGCTCATCGGGTGCGGGCGGAGCGTGACGCCGGTGGCGGCGTAGTCCTGGACGACGTGGCGGAGGGGGGGAAGGGGGGGAAGAGACAGGCACGAAGGCATTGAGGCACGGAGGCACGAAGTATCTAGAACCTCATCGGACTGATCTTTATCTTCGTGCCTGCTTTCTCCTTCGCGCCTCCGTGCCTCCGTGCCTTTCTTAAACAAGGGCGCCTCCACATCTTTCAATTTCCGCGCCTCCCACAACGCCTGCTGCCGGCCGAGACCCATGGAGTTGAACGCGTCGGCGGCGGCGAGGCGGCGCATCGCTGCGGCGGTGCAGCCGGCGGATCGCCAGATGGTTTCGATACTTTGGAACGGCCCGTGTTCCTGCACCGCGGCCTCGATTTTCCGGGCGTCGTCTTCGCGCAGGCCGGTGACACGGTTGAGGCCGAGGCGGAGGGAGGGGGACTTAGGGATGGAGGGACCAAGGGACGAAGGGACGGCGGATAAGCGGGTTGGATCTGGTGGCCGCTTCTTCTCATGTCCCTCTGTCCCTTCGTCCCTTAGTCCCTCCGTCTCCTCTTCCAACGAACACTCCCACCCGCTCAAGTTCACGTCTACCGGCAGCACCGTCACGCCGTGGCGTTGGGCGTCCTGGACGAGTTGAGCGGGGGCGTAGAAGCCCATGGGCTGGCTGTTCAGCAGGGCGCAGCAGAACACCGCGGGGTGGTGGCACTTGAGGTAGGCCGAGGCGTAGGCGAGGAGGGCGAAGCTGGCGGCGTGCGACTCGGGGAAGCCGTAGGTAGAGAAGCCTTGGATCTGCTGGAAGCAGCGTTCGGCAAAATCGGCGTCGTAGCCGCGCTCGAGCATCCCGCCGACGATCTTCTCGCCGAAGGCCTGGATGGCCGAGACGTGCTTGAAACCGGTGACGGCCCGGCGGAGGGCGTCGGCCTCGTCGGGCGTGAAGCCGGCACACTCGATGGCGAGTTGCATCGCCTGTTCCTGGAACAGCGGCACGCCCAGCGTCTTGCCGAGGATGCGTTCGACCTTTTCGTCCGGGTAGGTGACGGGTTCCTCGCCGTTGCGTCGGCGGAGGTAGGGGTGGACCATCTGCCCCTGGATCGGCCCGGGTCGGACGATGGCGACCTCGATCACCAGGTCGTAGTAGCAGCGCGGCCGCAGCCGCGGCAGCATCGACATCTGGGCCCGACTCTCGATCTGAAACACGCCGACGGTGTCGGCGGCGCAGATCATGTCGTAGGTAGCGGGGTCGTGGTGGGGGAGGTTGGCGAGGGACGGAGGAAAGAAGGGACGGAGGGGGAACGGGGTGTTGAAAGATTGCGACGCGGTGAGGGTCAGTGCCGATTGAGCTTCTTCTCGATGCTGCGGATCAGGCCCTGCAACATCCGGTCCGCTTCTTGTAGAAGCTCGCAGAGCTCCTGGCAGTTGTTGAGCAGGCGCAGTTCTGTGGTCGCGAGTTGATATTACGTCTGGAGCTCCGCCAGCGATCCCCGAGCGATGCGGAGGTGTCGAAGGTAAACGGCCGTGGTTCCCGACGCATTGCCCTCGGCGATATTCGATGGTATGGACACCGCCGCTCGACGCATCTGGTTCGTCAGTCCGAAGCGCTCGTCCGCCGGCATCGACTTGCTCTGGTGATAAACCATCCGGGCTAGCTCCATCCCCTTTTGCCAAACACTCAAGTCTCTGTAGGTCAGCACCTCGCTCATCGCCGTCTACTCCGGAAAATGATGGCCGGCATTCTACATCCTCCCGCGACGCGTCCCGCCATCTGGTTCCCTGTTCCCCTCGTCCCACCGTCCCTTCGTCCCTCAGTAGACCGAACGCCTTGGCCAGCACCGTCAGCATCCCCAGGCCCAACACGTCGACCTTGAGGATGCCCAGCGCGTCGATATCGTCCTTGTCCCATTCGATGACGGTGCGGTCCTGCATAGCGGCGTTCTCGATAGGCACCAGCTCGCACAGCGGTGACTGGGTGAGGACGAACCCGCCGACATGCTGGCCGAGGTGGCGGGGCGAGCCCTGGACCTCCTGCGACAGGCGGACGAGGTGTTGGATGGCGGGCTTGCGGGGGTCGAGCTTCAGCTCGCGCAGTTGCCGGGCCGATACCGGCCCGCCGTGCCACCAGTCGATGCCCTTGGCCAGCCGGTCCACCGTGTCCAGCGACAGGCCCAGCGCCTTACCCACCTCGCGCACCGACGACCGGCCGCGGTAGGTGATGACCTCCGCGGTCAGCGCGGCGCGGTCCCGGCCGTACTTTTGGTAGAGGTACTGGATCACCTCTTCACGGCGCTGGTGCTCGAAGTCGATGTCGATGTCCGGCGGCTCGTCGCGGCTGCGGCTAACGAACCGCTCGAAGAGCGTGTTGATCTTCCGCGGGTCGGCGTCGGTCACGCCCAGGCAGTAGCACACCACCGAGTTGGCCGCGGCCCCGCGCCCTTGACACAGGATGCCCCGCGACCGGGCGAAGCGGACCATATCCTCGACGGTGAGGAAATAGTGGGCGTAGCCGAGCTCGGCGATCAGTTCCAGCTCGTGGCCGAACTGCCGGCGGACCCGGCCGGGCACCCCCGCCCCAGACAGGTCGCAGCCGAATCGTCGGCGGACGCCGGCGTGGGCCAGCTCGGTGAGGTGTTGCATCGCGGTGCCGCCTTGCGGCACCAGCTCGGCGGGATACTGATAGCGGAGCTGATCGAGGTTGAAGCCCGCGGTCTGCTCGGCGACGTACACGGTGTTGCGGATCGCTTGGGGGTGATCGGCCAAAAGGCGGGCCATCTCCTCCGGGGGCTTGAGGTGGCGCTCGGCGTGGGGTTCGAGGCGGTAGCCGGCGGCGTCGAGCGTGCAGCCGTGGCGGATGCACGTGACCACGTCGTGCAGCGGCCGCCGCGCCGGGACGTGGTACAGCACGTCGTTGGTCGCGACCAGTCCGCAGCCCAAGTGCTCGGCCAGGTCGGCGTCGCGGCGAAGGAGGTCGCGGTCGTCGTGGCGGTAGGGCACCCGGGCCGCGACGTGAAAGCACCCGCGGTCGAACCCGTGGCACAGGCCCCGGTACTGGTGCAGCCGGTCGTCGTCGACTTCCCGCGGCGGGAGCAGCAAACCCACCAGGCCCTCGGCGTGCTGCAGGAGGTCGTGCAGGGTCAGGTGGCACTGCGCCTTCGGGGCCCGCCGCTTGCCCAGCGTGAGCAGCCGACACAGCCGCGCATAGGCGTCGAGGTCCGTGGGGTAGACCACGACGCTCAGCCCCGCCGGCTCACTCAGCACCAGGCGGCAGCCCACCCGCAGGGGCAGGCCCACCTGCTTCGCCGCGACGTGGGCCCGCACCACCCCGGCCAGCGAGTTGGTGTCGGCGATGCCCAGGGCGCGGTAGCCCAGCTCCGCCGATCGCACCACCAGCTCGTGCGGGTGCGACGCCCCGGTCAGGAACGTGAAGTTCGTGCGGACGCACAACTCGGCGTAGGCGGCTTCGCTGCCGCAGAGCGCGACGCGGCATTGAATCGCGCCGGCTTCGGGCAGTTGCAGCCGCAAGGGGTGGGGCACGGGTTTAGGCGGTGAGGGGTCGGGCATGGGGTGAAGTGAGGGACGGAGGGACTGGGGACGGAGGGACTGGGGACGGAGGGACTGAGGGGGGAGTAGGTTTCGCTGTTCTTTAATCCCTCCGTCCCTGCGTCCCTTCATCCCTTCGCTCAATCCCTCCTTCACACCCACACCCCATGCACAAACCACCGCCCGCTGTCGAGCCGGCGGAACACCCACAGCCACAGCCCCACCTCGTCCTGCACGCGGTAGTAGTCGCGGGCGGCCAGGTCCGACCACAGCGGCGGCAACGGCTCGACAACCCCCGACTCATCCGGCCCGCCCCCCGGCTCACCCCCAGGGCTGAGCAGGGTGCCCGCCTCCCGGTGGGGGGGTTCGGGTGATGTCGTGCCACCACCCGTACCGGGGTGACCCGACGAACGGTCCGCCGATGCACCCCGGACCACGACCCGCCGCGCCGGCGACTTCCACCACCGCGGAGCGATACGCTCCGGGCCGATCGACTCGGCCAGGCGACGGTTCGTCCCCCGCCAGTCCAGCGACAGCACCGGGCCCTCGGGATTAAGCAGCAGCACCCGCGCCGGCTCCATCGGATCGAGCAGCCACGTCGGGCGGGAAGCCGGGAGGCACGAAGGCACGAAGGCACGGGGGCACGGAGGGGGAGTGAAAGGTGAGTCAGCTTCGGGAGGTTCCTGCTTCGTGCCTCCGTGCCTCCATGCCTCCGTGCCTTCTTCTTGCTCCACCGCCGCCACCCACCGCAACGCCGCCTCGGGCACGTGCGTCGCCACCGCCACCGGCCGGACCACCCGGTGCGGACCCAGCCGCGCCGACAGCACGTCCACCAACCCCGCCTCAGCCTCGGCCAACGCGGCATCCTCCACCCGCCCGTCCCTCGGCCCGAGCTGCGTGTGACCCACCCGCGGCGCCTGCCGCGCCCGCAGCGTCAACGCCTCCACCCCGTGACCCAGGTGCAGCCGCTCCACGTGCGGCCGCAGCATCGCCCACAAGTGCTTGCCGTCGCGGCTCGGTCGGCTCAGCGTCAACGTGTGGTCCACCACCTCAACCCGCAGGTCACCGTCCAGCCGCTCGACCCGAAGCGTCAGCGTCGCCGCCGAACGCAACCGGTGCCGCAGCCGCTCGGCCAACCCCTCGCACAACCCACGCGCCGCCCCCTGCACCGCCTCATACCGCACCGTCGGCCCTGCGAACCGCAACCCCACCTCCGGCGCCTCCCACCGCCGAACCGGCTCGATCCCCTCGCACCGCCGATCCCCCCACGCCAAATCCAGCCGCCGCAGCACCCCCGGCCCGAACCGCGACACCACCTCCTCCCGCGCTACCCTACGCAACTGCTCCACCCGATCTATCCCCACCTCGTTCAGCCCGTCCACCTCGCTCGACCCCAGCCCCAACGCCGCAACCCCCAGCCCATCCAGCCGCGCCCGCAGCTCGTCGAGCGACCCCACCAAACACACCGCCGACCCGTCGCCCCGCGACAACGCCTCGGCCCCCGCCCGTGTCGGCGCTAACGCCGCCCGCACCGTCAGCCCCAACCGACGCAACCCGTCCACCACCGCCTCCACCGTGCGGTGAGGCCCGCCGTACAACCGGTCGCAGCCGGTCATGTCCAGGATCAGGCCATACCCCGACGGCAAACCCCCCGCCATCACCGGCGCCACCCGCGGCGTGAACCGCAGGCACCACCGCGCCAACGCCCACAACGCCGCCACGTCCCGCCCCGGCTCATGCCGCCGCGCCACCTCACGCCGATCCAGCAACGCCACCGCCTCCGCCAACGTGATCCCCGGCCGGACGCCCCGCCCACACGCATACTCACAACTCATCACCACCTCCTGCCGGCCGTGGTGCTCGATAAACAACAACACCGCCGGCCACGCCGCCGCACCACCAGCGGAGAGCCGGCCCCCACTCCCACCCTCAACCCCCCGCGACCCGTCGCGCCCCCGCACCCCCCCAACCCCCCGACCCCGAAGCACCCGATCGATCGGCCACCTCGGCAGGCTCACACACAACCACAACTTGTCCATGCCGCAACTCCAACACGACCCGGCCGCCCTCGGCCAAGTCGTCGGTAGGCCGCATTCCCTTGCGACGCAGCAGTTGAGCGTTCCATCTCACGATCCCATCCCCGCTGGGCTTAGGCCACACCACCCCCCGAACCCGCGCCGCGGACGGCCGGCCCAACTCCCCCTCATCACGCAGCAAAATCACCCGGTCGCAACCCACCCCCTCCACCCCATCCCCCACCCCCGCCACCGACTCCACCGCAAGCTGCAGCCGCCGCGTCGCCGTGAAACCCATCCCCCGCCCGTCCGCCACCACCGCCGACACCGCCGCACAACCCACGCACCGCTCAATCGCCCACACCCGCTCCTCCGGCTCGCCCGACAACACCGTCAACCACGACCACCCCTCCCCACCACCACCCAAAAGGTAAGGCCGGTCCCCACCCCCAACCCACACCACCAGCCCCCGCCGACCCGACACGCCCCGCCCCAGCCTCCAAACCGCCGCCAACCACGGCAGCACCCCCGCACCCGTCCCACGCCCCCCCTTATGCCCCCCCTCACGACCCCCTTCACCACCCGCCGACCGCTCCACACCCCCGCCATGGGCCGACCCCTCCACACCACCTTCCCCCCAAGCCCACTCCTCCAATACCCCCGCTCCCGCCCCCGCCCGCACACCTTCCCCAGGCAGGCCCCGCCGCAGTTCATGGATCGTCGAGATGCGGTCGGGGCCGGGCATCCACCCATTATGTTAGGTTTCTGATCGCATTGCAAGCCCAACCCACCAGCACCAAAACACTCGGTCACACCTCGTGCCTCCGCACACCCTGTACCAGGTGGCATCGCTTCGGCCCAGAGCGACCCAATGAGCATCCAACGGGGGGCGGACCACACCCGACAATCCGCCCAACGCCTTGACACAGCCCGGAGCGAAAGCGACCGGGATGCGCCGCCGCTCCGCCGCGCCCCCTCCACACGAAGCGCCGCGGCTCCGCCGCGCCTCCTCCACCCAATCCACCACCCCCCGCTTGCGTAGTCGCCCCCCCGATAATCAACCGTAGACTCACAGCCGCGGCACCCCTACCCCTACCCGCCCCCGATCCAGCGGCGAGACCACCCCCAACACCCCCCGCGGCCCCTTCTCCATCACATGCAGATAAACCTGCGTCGTCTTCAAACTCTTGTGCCCCAACAACTCTTGAACGGTCCGAACGTCATACCCGTCTTCTAATAAATGCGTCGCAAACGAGTGCCGCAGCGTGTGACAGCCGGCCCGCTTACCGATACCCGCCGCCACCACGCCCGCCGCCACCACCTTCTGCAGCGACGACTCGTGCAAATGACGCCGCACGTAAACCCGCAGCCCCGCGTCCCCTTCGCCCCACCTTGCCGCCCCCGCCCCCAGCCCCAGCCGCCGCGCCGCCCCGTCCAGCAGCGCCCGATCCTCGAGGGGCGCTCCCCCCGTCTCCCCCTCCCCGTCCATGAACAGCCGCCAAACCGGCGTCGGCGTCAGCCGAGTCCCCGCAAACACGTACTGCCAACCCAACGACCGGCCCGACGCCGGCGACTTCATCACCTGAGCATACGGCAGCGGCACCCACCCCCAGGACCTCGGTGAGGCACCCTTCCAGCCAGTGGGACAAGCTTCCAGCCTGTCATCAGCCCAGCCAGTGGCACGGGCTTCCAGCCTGTCATCAGCCCGGCCAGTGGCACAGGCTTCCAGCCCGTCATCGGCCCGCAGGGCCAAACCATCCCCCCGCTTCAAATCCGCCTCATGCACATGGGCCCGCCACTTCAACTGCGTCGCCATCGCGTCGACACACCGCTCCGGCAGCAACGCCACCCGGTCCTTCGCCCCCTTGCCCGACCGCACCGTCACCTGCCCCCGCTCCAGATCCACGTCCTTCACCCGCAGCCGGCAACACTCCATCAGCCGAAGCCCCGCCCCGTACAACAGCCCCGCCATCAGCCCGTAGCTCCGCCGGTGCCACGCCGTCTCCCCCGCCACCGCCACCGCCCCCAGCAACCCCGACACCTCAGACCGGCTCAACACCTCCGGCAACCGCTCCGGACGCTTCGCCCGCTCCGCCTCAAACCCCTCCAACTTGATATCCAGCACCTTCTGATACAGAAACAACAACGCGTTCATCGCCTGGCTCTGCGTCGACGCCGCCACCTTCCGCTCCACCGCCAAATGCGTCAGAAACGCCTCCACCCCCGCCTCCATCAACTCCTCCGGGGCCACCCACTCCCCCCGCCGCGGCAACTGATCCCGGTGCCAGATCAGATACCGCTCAATCCACCGCGCATAAGCCTCCTCCGTCCGAAAGCTGTAATGCCCCCGCCGAAGCGCCTCATGCACCCGCCGCATCAACTTCATAACACCAAACTACCTGCGGCAATCCCCCCCCGTCAATCTCCCCAAACTCCCGCCCCTCACCCCCACAACCCCAACGTTCAACGCCGCGACCCGCCCCCCAAACCCCCACCCCCCGCTTGCGGCTTAGCGCTCCCCCCGATACCCCACCACCCCCCACACCCCCAAGCGATACCCCCCCCCTTCCCACTTCATAGCCGCAGCGTCCTCGCCGCACGCTTCCGCCCCTCCTCTCTCATAGCCACAGCGTCCCCGCCGCACGCTTCCCCTCCTCCTCATTCACAGCCGCGGCGTCCTCGCCGCGCGCTTCAAGCGTGCAACGCAAAGCAACCCCCCTCACCCCATCCCCGCACACTACCTTCGGCAATCCCGCACGCCAATATGCCCTTCACCCACGTAACAGATGTAGAAAAAGCTTGACGCCCCCATCAACCTGTGAGATACTCCCCCCAACCCGGCCGCCGTTCGGCCGAACCAATTCAGTCTAATCACTGTTAGGCGGACTCGGTGTTAGTCACGCCGATCTCGACAGCGTGCGATCTTTCGGATTGATGCCCGACGACATTCCACCGACCGCTCATGAACGCTCGCTTGAATATACGTTGGCACATCTTCGCAGCAGATCCGCTATCAACCGGCCGGCACCTAACCAGCGGCTGCAGTTGACCGGCGACGCCCGCGGCTGATGTATACTCCTGGCTCAGCGCCACCCCCGCGGGCGGCCGGCAACTGAGCCGTTCTTCGTTATCCCGCTATGGCATAACAGATGGGCATCGATGCACTTCAAGGTCTGCTCCAGGTGGGGCATCATTTCTCGCGTCTGATGGTGGGCCGACGATTCTCCGAGCACGAGTGGCGGCAACTCATCGCCGACTGTTGCTCTCGATTGTGCGGCGACATGGTGTTCGCTTCTTGGATGGTGAAACCGGGGCTCTCGCCTACTGAGAGGGTGAGGGATCAACGCTGCAGTCCGAATGAGCCCGCTGATCCACAAGATGCGTCTTAATCGCTGAGAATGCCGTTTCGACAGTTGGCCGAACTGTACCGAAGGACTGCTCCCGTCACAGCCTGAGAAGCCAAAGGGTCGGACGAAGAAGCGACGACTCCACTCGGATGGATAACCAGCGGCTGCAGTTGACCGGCGACGCCCGCGGCTGATGTATACTGTTGGCTCAGCGTCGCCCCCCGCGGGCGGCCGGCAACTGAGCCGTTCTTCGTTAGGTGCCGAGACTTAGACGGACCGCTCACCGTCGGTCGGCGTCGAGTCCGGGCCACTTGTCCTCTGGTGCTCGAACGTTCTGATGACTCGCTTCCGTCGACCCTGTCCTCGACGTCTGGGTGCGTCGCCGTCCCGGTCGCACCCGCGTTGGCTTCGCTCCGCCTAACCAGCGGCTGCAGTTGACCGGCGACGCCCGCGGCTGATGTATACTCCCGGCTCAGCGCCTCCCCCCGCGGGCGGCCGGCATGGAGCCGTTGGCTTCGATAGGCCCGAGTCGTGGGATCCGTGAGCGAGCACAAAGAAGTCGGCATGCCTTTGTGATCGCCCATTTGCGTACTCTTCTTTCTCAGCAGTCGCGATTGCTTAGTCTGAGTTCCCGGCTTCGTTTACTGGATTATTATCATTGTGCTCACCGGGCATGCCCGCTCGGTGACCTCATCAACGTGCATCAAACTCAGCGTCGAGGACGCTGGTAACGGGCCGGCCGGCCTAACCAGCGGCTGCAGTTGACCGGCGACGCCCGCGGCTTTAGGTACACTCTCGGCTCAGCGCCGTCATCCCGCGGGCGGCCGGCAACTGAGCCGTTCTTCGTTAGGCGGACTTCGCGATCTGGGTAGACGGTTCAGGTGGCTGACTCGGAGCGTCGCGATGCCGCTTGATGCTCATGGTCAGCCTTGCTAATGTCACGACTCGCTCTTCCGTCCGTTGTTCATCAAAGCGTCGCCGTCCGCCGGTGCGGGTTTCGTGGTCCGCCTAACCAGCGGCTGCAGTTGACCGGCGACGCCCGCGGCTGATGTACACTCTCAGCTCAGCGCCGTCTCCCGCGGGCGGCCGGCAACTGAGCCGTTCTTCGTTAGGTCGCATGAAACGCTGGCACATAGTGGCTCTTGCTGACGCTTCGCTGTCGACCGCGTTATTGACCCCTTTAGTTCTGGGCCGGTTCAATCTGATCACGGAGAAGTCACTAGGAGTTTTGTATCACTTGTACGCCTCTGCTGCTGGCATGCAGTATTTGCTGCTCGGTCGAAACTACATTCAGGTCAGTATGTTCGAGCAAGTGGCTTTCTTCTGGGCCTTTTTTATGGTGATGCTCGCGATCCCCATCACGATTTGTTTTTTGCTCATTGTAAAAGTCCGAAGCCGTGCGACCTAACCAGCGGCTGCAGTTGACCGGCGACGCCCGCGGCTGATGTATACTCTTGGCTCAGCGCCACCCCCCGCGGGCGGCCGGCAACTGAGCCGTTCTTCGTTAGGCCGCTTACGGTCACCGCCTCCCGTGCCCGATCGAGGGGCGGCGGGCCCGTCCCGTCCCGCTTGCTCCGCTCTCGCTCCGCGCCGCGGTCCGGCCCGCTTCCGCCGCCCGCACCCGGTGCCCACGTTAGAGCGTTCCCGTCACCCGAGGCCCTCGCCTCGCCACGGTCCCCGTGCCCACCCGGCGCGGGGTCGGTCGCCGCCAGACGCCGCGGGGGTGGCCCGGCATCTCGTCGGGGGTCAGCGGGCGGTGACGCGCGGGAACCGGGGAGGACGCGGCGCGGGTCCGGGCTCGGGTCCGGAGCGGGCCGGGGCGGGCCGAATTCGTCATCCTTGGTCGGGGTTCCCTGGTCGGGAACGGGTCGATTACGTTATTGTGTGTTGTTTCAAGTCTAGGGAACACGCTCCCCGAGACCCATAACACAACAACCCCGCGCGGTGGCGGGGTGCCCTTGCACTGCCGATTGTCGGGTTCGTCATCGAGTCACAGAACGTGACTCGGGGAGCGGAAGTAACGCCGGGGCGGGGTCCGAGGTCGGACGCGGTGGCGCGGGGGGAGGCGGCGAGGTCCAGTCGGGTCGGGGCGCTCCGGGTGTCCCGGGGGAGGCTCGTAACGTGGCACCGGGTGTCGCCTGCCGTCCGCGGTCCGGGCCGACCGAGGGGCGTGTTGACTTGCGACCGCGGGAGGTTACCCCGCCTCGGCCGGGGTGTCAAGCGTCACGGTCGAAAAATCTTCACCGGCCCCACCAGGGCGCACGGGAGCGGCCCCGGCAGCTACCGGCCTGCGTCGGCGTCCGCCCGGCCCCGCAGAGCCGGGGCCGTGCAGAGCCTCGCCGACTCCGGCCGCCGCCACCGACCGCAGCCGGGGCCGCCGGGCACCACCACCGGGCCACCAGCGGCGGCTACGGGCGTCACACGGGCCTAACCAGCGGATGCAGTGGACCACCACGCGCGCGATGACGCTTGTCTCGTCGCCGGGCGTTATGATCCCCACCGTCCCGCCCGCGCGCGGGTGGCCACTGATCCGTGCTTCGTTAGGCGGACTCGGGGTAGACGGTGAGATGACCGCTAACCGTCGGGGCGTCGCGAGCCGCTCGATGTTCTGCCTCGCTTGAACGTTTCGGCCCGCTCGTTCCGTCCCTTGTTCCTCGACGCTAGTAGCGTCGCCGTCCCGATCGAACCCGTGCCCGCTTCCGTTCAGGTCCGCCTAACCAGCGGCTGCAGTTGACCGGCGACGCCCGCGGCTGATGTACACTCCGGACTCAGCGCCACCCCCCGCGGGCGGCCGGCAACTGGGCCGTTCTTCGTTAGGCGGAGTTGGTGTAGACGTTAAGGTGGCCGCTGACCTTCGGGGCGTCGCAAGCCACTCAATGTCCTCTGGTGCTCGAACGCTGATGACCGCTTTTTCCGTCCCCTGTTCCTCGACGCCCGTAGCGTCGCCGTCCCGGTCGGACCCGTGCCCGTTGGCTTCGCGGTCCGCCTAACCAGCGGCTGCAGTTGACCGGCGACGCCCGCGGCTGAGGTATACTCTTGGCTCAGCGCCGTCTCCCGCGGGCGGCCGGCAACTGAGCCGTTCTTCGTTAGGTCGCAAGAGCATGGCGTTGATTCAGGACATTGACCGGACGACGAAGGAGCGTTATTCGCTCCACAAGCCTAACCCGATGTGAAGTCTCGACTTTCGTCGGTCCTGGCAATCAGCCGATCCTCCAACTCGACACTTATGGAACTCCGGGGCGCGATTACCCTGACAAGATCAGCCAGTCGATTCAACTGGACGAGGCCGCTGCCGCGAAACTGAAGAAACTCATCGAGCAGACCTTTCCGCACCTTCCGTGAGGGCGACCTAACCAGCGGCTGCAGTTGACCGGCGACGCCCGCGGCTGATGCATACTCCCGGCTCAGCGCCACCCTCCGCGGGCGGCCGGCAACTGAGCCGCTCTTCGTTAGGTCGCTTATGAAGCTTGCTCTGGTTACGTTAATGTTATGCATCGTTGGCTGTGCTGGATCACGGACCGTGATCGGCTACGGTGAGGGCTATACTCCGGCTGTAGCAACCCTAGCTGCATGGAGAAACGCCTACGATAAAATGAAGATCAGCGGAATGCCCGACTGGGAGCTGGTTGAGGATGAGGTGCTAGAACAGGTTGCGACACGTGAATCATCCGACCGCTTCGGACCCACGCAGACTGCTATACGATTTCGCGTGGTCAACCGGTAGCGACCTAACCAGCGGCTGCAGTTGACCGGCGACGCCCGCGGCTGATGTATACTCCTGGCTCAGCGTCGTCTCCCGCGGGCGGCCGGCAACTGAGCCGTTCTTCGTTAGGCGGACTTGGTGTAGACGGTGAGATGGCCGCTGACCGTCGGGGCGTCGCGAGCCGCTCGATGTTTAACCTTACTTGCACGTTTCGGCTAGCTTGTTGCGTCCCCTGTTCCTCGACGCCTGTAGCGTCGCCGTCCCGGTCGAACCCATGCCCGCTCCTTTCGCGGTCCGCCTAACCAGCGGCTGCAGTTGACCGGCGACGCCCGCGGCTGAGGTATGCTCTTGGCTCAGCGCCACCCCCCGCGGGCGGCCGGCAACTGAGCCGTTCTTCGTTAGGCGGACTCGGTGTAGACGCTGAGATGGCTGCTGATCGTCGGGGCGTCGCGAGCCGCTCGATGTTCTGCCTCGCTTGAACGTTTCGGCCCGTTCGTTCCGTCCCCTGTTCCTAGACGCCTGTAGCGTCGCCGTCCCGGTCGAACCCATGCCCGCTCCTTTCGCGGTCCGCCTAACCAGCGGCTGCAGTTGACCGGCGACGCCCGCGATGTTCTATAATCATGGCTCAGCGCCGTCTCCCGCGGGCGGCCGGCAACTGAGCCGTTCTTCGTTAGGCCACCTTCTGAAGGGCTTCACATGACTCCGGCAATCCTCACACCGATCATCCTCATTCCGGTTTTGATCCTGGCGGGATTCGGCGTCCACTTCGTCGTCAAACACGGCCTCTACGCGGAAGCTGCGATCGTTGGAGCGGCCTGCATTGCGATCGTTTGTCTTCTGCTGGGCTTCAGCCGAGCGGACAACTATGGTCTTGACCTGGTGATAGTCTTGCTGCTCGCGGTGAGCGGCTTGCTTCTGCTTAGTGCAGGAGTCGCTTGGTCCCGTGTTCGTCGCAAGGCGGCGGTGGCCTAACCAGCGGCTGCAGCTGACCGGCGACGCCCGCGATGTTCTATAACCCCGGCTAAGCGCCACCCCCCGCGGGCGGCCGGCAACTGAGCCGTTCTTCGTTAGGCCCCAAGAGTGAAAGCGTGGGATCACGTGAGCGAGCTTGGCTGAAGAAGTCGCGCATGAGCCTTTGGGTGACGCCTATTTGCTTACTCGTCTTCCTCGCACTCGCTTGGATGCTTGATCTAATCTTTCCCGTTCCCGCCTTCGTCTACTGGATCATCATCGTGGTGCTCATTTTGACTTGGCTCGGTGACCTCATCAACGTCATCAGACTTCGACGCGAAGCTGGTAGCGGTGGGGCCTAACCAGCGGCTGCAGTTGACCGGCGACGCCCGCGGCTGATGTATACTCCCGGCTCAGCGCCACCCCCCGCGGGCGGCCGGCAACTGAGCCGTTCTTCGTTATGCCCTACCCGCTAAAGCTCGATGAAAGCTTCAAGCGTCGGTATCAAGCTGCCGTAGCGTGGCCCTGGATATCGTTTGCCATCAGCGCCGCCGGCTTCTTCGTTCCGGTTCCCACTGCCTACGCCTCCGTCACCTTCTGGGTCGGGGTAGTCTCCCTAGCAATCGGCCTTATTGCCGTAGTTCGTGCCGGTTGGATCGTACTGCTCAACTATGACTGTCCGGTATGTGGTCTACATCTGCGGAAGCCGCTGCTGGATTACTGGGCGGAGCCGCAGATAACCTTTGATTGCCCCGATTGTCGGGTACGATGGGATTCGGGCTTGCACTGGTAGTCGGGCCTAACCAGCGGCTGCAGTTGACCGGCGACGCCCGCGGCTGATGTACACTCCGGACTCAGCGCCACCCCCCGCGGGCGGCCGGCAACTGAGCCGTTCTTCGTTAGGCGACCAGGCAACATCATCAACTGGAACCGGCCATTCTCCACAATCAACGCATACTTGTACTCGGTGGGACGGGGCGGATGGGCGCTGCGACCGTTCAGGCGGCGGCGGGTGCCGGGGCGATGGTTACCGCGGCTTCACGCACCGGGGCGGGGGCTCCGGACACTGCATCGGATGTGTTGAAGCTAGATGCGTCGGACCCCGCTTCCTTTGTAACAGCACTGGCTCCTCTGGATCCATTTGACCATCTGGTGGTGGCAATCTCGGCGAATAGCCGGGGCGCGGGGATCGACTCGACGGAGCCGGTCGAGGCTCAAGCGGCTTTCGGGCGGTATTGGGCTTGCTACAACGCGTTGCACTACGCCAAGCGGTTTGTCCGGCGGACCGGATCGGTGGTTCTAGTTTCTGGCAGTAGCGGACGTCGGCCGGTTAAAGGCTATGGCCTGTGGACGGCGCTGCACGGCGCGATCGAGTCATTGGCGAAGGCCGCGGCCATTGATCTTGCGCCGCTGCGAGTCAACGTGGTTTCCCCCGGGGGATCGAAATGAAGCCGGATCGACAACTGGCGGAGCACGAAGGCAAGGCCGAAGACGTGGCGGCGATGATTCTCGCGTTGCTGGCTAATCCCGCGGTCACGAACACGGTCGTGGATGTTGACGGTGGGGAACGATTGGGAACGTCGCCCAGTGACAGACCAGCCCGTTAGAGATTCGCCTAACCAGCGGCTGCAGTTGACCGGCGACGCCCGCGGCTGATGTATACTCTTGGCTCAGCGCCACCCCTCGAGGGCGGCCGGCAACTGAGCCGCTGTTCGTTAGGCGGCAACCGCACCTTGTACCCCTTACTGAAAGCGATCGAAAGCATGCACCGAATTCTTCTCACTACTTTGGTCGGCCTTCTCGTCGGCATCTTCTTTGTGACATCTTCCGACGCCTGTTCCCGCGTGCTTTGGAACGACAATGGTCATGGGGTGCTGGTCGGGCGGAACATGGACTGGTTCGAGGACATCGAGAGCAATATCTGGTTTTTGCCGCGCGAGATGGAGCGAACTGGCAACACACCCGTTAATCCTCTCGAATGGACCAGTAAATACGGCAGCGTGGTGATCAGCGCCTACGACGCAGGGACCGCGGACGGGATCAACGAGGAGGGGCTGGCCGTGCACATGCTGTATCTGCCTGAGACGTCGGTCGGCGAGCGTGACGAGGAGGTGCCGGGGCTGAGTATCACGATGTGGCCGCAGTATTATCTGGATAATTTCGCGACGGTGGCCGAAGCGGTCGAGGCGATGAAGGACGACCCGTTCCAGTTGCGGATGGCGACGCATGAAGGCAGCGGCAAGGCGGCGACGATCCACCTGGCGATGGATGATGCGACGGGTGATTCGGCGGTGCTTGAGTGTATCGATGGTGTGATCAAAATTTACCACAGCCGCGAACACACGGTGATGACGAATCAGCCGACCTTCGACAAGCAGCTTGAAGACCTGAGGCAGTACCGGGGTTTTGGTGGCGATAAGCGGCTGCCGGGCACGCACGAGCCGGGCGATCGTTTTGCTCGCGGGGCCTACTACGTCAAGCACCTTCCCGAGCCGGAGTCGGATCGGGAAGCGGTGGCGGCGATGATGAGTGTGATGCGGAACGTGTCGGCTCCCTTCGGGATTGCCGACCCGGAGCGGCCGAACGTTTCGACCACGATCTGGCGTACCGTGACGGATCTGTCTAATAAGGTGCTTTATTACGACTCAGTATTCAGCGCGCAGGTGTTCTGGATCGACGTGAAGAAGATCAACTTCGACGCCGACCAGCCGGTGCGTAAGCTGACGGTGATCAATAACTTCGACTTGATGGGCGAGGTGTCGGACAAGGCGGAAGAAGCTGAGATGTTCAAATTCATCGGTCCGGAAGAATAGGAGGCTGCCTCACCAGCGGCTGCAGTTGACCGGCGACGCCCGCGGCAAATTTATACTCCCGGCTCAGCGCCACCCCCCGCGGGCGGCCGGCAACTGAGCCGTTCTTCGTTAGGTCGCACAAGAGTGCCGGTAGACCCAAACCATCCATTGCTAGGCACGTGGCGAACCGGGAATCGAGACTCCCCGGCGGAGTTCACCATTACGCTCGATGGCGGTCGCTTTGCCTTAAAGGGGCGTGACGCCAGCGGTGACGAAGTTTTCGTCATTTCCGACGTTCATTGGGATGGATCGACTCTTCGGTTCCGTGCCCGTATGCCTTCCTCCGATCATGTCGTCGAAAACCAGATGGATATCAATCCTGATGGGTCATGTCGCTTTCGATATACATTGGACGAGACATGGACGCGGTGCGACCTAACCAGCGGCTGCAGTTGACCGGCGACGCCCGCGATGCTCTATAATCATGGCTCAGCGTCGTCTCCCGCGGGTGGCCGGCAACTGAGCCGTTCTTCGTTAGGCGACAACCCGGAGGCAATAGTGGCACGATTCGAAGTAGCACATATCAACGAGCAGGGCCAGAACATGATCATCGTCGTGGTCGATAGCTCATTTGGCCACAAAAGCAATCAACAGCAGAACGCGACCTCTGCTTCATTACAGGCTTGCGCGTCATCTGCGGGCTTGCGAGGAACCGTCGTGCCGGTCTGGGACGATGGGTTCGGCTGGCTTAACTTCCTCGCGCCCAACGAGTGGCTTCCATTCTTCCGTTCCATCGACTTAGGTTTTGTTGCAGCGAACATCAACCGTGAGCTCACTTGCGGCTGAGGTCGCCTAACCAGCGGCTGCAGTTGACCGGCGACGCCCGCGGCTGACGTATATTCTCGGCTCAGCGCCTCCCCCCGCGGGCGGCCGGCAACTGAGCCGTTCTTCGTTAGGCCCCGCATGAAGTATCGCTGTAAAATCTGCGGTCATCTTGCTGAAACGTTGCAGGCGATCAAGTGGCACTGCAGTTCTGATCACCTAAATGCCAAAATTGTTAATCGTCCTGCCAAGCAAGGGCCCTCACCTGATAATTCCGCAACAGGCGCGTTGGAGTGGCGAGTCTGTCCGATCTGTCAGAGTCAGTGTCTACTCAAGAACATTGGTCGACATCTTCGGAAGATTCACCCTGACTCGGGCATTACTGTTGAAGAAGCTCCTATTGTTGTCATCACTCCCGCCAAGCCGAAACCGGTCGTTCAGATAAGGGGAAAAGATCAAAGTATGAAAGTCAAGAGAGGTCGGGATACTTGGCTCGAGAAAGTCCGCACGAAGCAGCCGGTAAATTCTGGTGGCATGGCCGAACTGAAGGCTCGCGGTCCCAACTGGTGGTGCGGCGGGGCCTAACCAGCGGCTGCAGTTGACCGGCGACGCCCGCGGCGATGCTTCGGGCCTCTCAAGCGGCGGTTTAAACGAAGCGACCGGTTTCTACGTGCGATCCGGCAAAGCGACTAATGCAGCCGCCCGTTGCCGCTCGATGACGGTAGGAGGATTCACATCAACGGCTACTGTCGCTCCACCGTCGCGCCGCCTTCGGGGGTGGAAGGGACGCTGCCGGGTGTGCTTTCGGCGGCGCTTCCCGGAGCGGGGAGGGCTTCGGCGACGTCTTCCGGACGGGGGAGCGCTTGAGCGGGATCGAAGCCGACGCTTTGCACTTCAGACGTGAGCGCATCAGCGAACCGGTCGTACGTCATCGGGGCTAGGGGCATCCGGTCCTGCATGGCGTAGGCTGCCTGGTAGGCGTTGATCCGGGTGATCAGGTCGATATTTTGATCGAGCATGAACTTCGTAAAGGCGTTGAAGATCATCTCCGGCAGCGGCGGCAGGCCCATACGATCTTTGACGTCGAGGCCGGTCTCGTTGGCGTATTTGTCGTTGTACGTCTGGTGGACGGCCGCGGCGACCTGCAGGTTCCGGTCGAACACGCTGAATCGACGTTGGCCGAGCCCCTTGGCGAACGCCTCACGCAGGCGGCCGTCGATCACGCCCTGCATGCCCACGCGGCCGAGGTCGTCGTCCATGAACATCGAGGCGACGAAGTCGCCGAGCGCGAGGTTATACATCCCGTACTGTTGGTTTTGTTCCGACTCGCCGAACTCGGTGTTGAGTCGACTGAAATACTGCTGCGCCTTAGTGGGGTTGCCGTACATCCACGACATCATTACCGCCTGCTGCAGGAAGTTTTCGTACCCCGCGTTGAACACTTCGGCCCGCATGCGGCCGAACTCATCCGCGTCGGCCATCTCCTTCGCCTCCTGCAACGCGATCAGGTACCCGTCGATGTAGTCGGGGTTCGGCAGCAGGTCGATCCGGGCGTAGGGGTTGGGGTTGAGCGGGTTGAACGACACGCTGCCCGCGTCGGTCAGCAGCTGCATCGAGTGGATCACCTGCCGCTTGGTGTTGATCAGGTCGGTCTTCTCCTTGTCGCGGAGGTCGGCGTACTTCTCTACGCCGAGCTGCGACCAGTACGCGGCGTGCGACGCCGGGTGCCGCCAATCCAGCGGGCCGTAGGTCTGCATGTACCGCAGCATCGTCACCGGCTGCATGTGGTAATGCTCGACCAGCGCCTTGGCGCGCAGGAAATACACCACTTGCCAGAAGCCCTTGTAGAGGTCGCTGGTGGGGTCTGCAGTGGTGGCGACGGTGACGAGGGGCAACACCTTCTTGGCGGGAGCGGTGAGGAACTCGGTCGGCATCGCGGCGACGGTGTCGGGGCTACGAAGGCGAAGCATCATTTGGCAGCGGCCGATCGCACGCAGGGTTTGGTAGTCGATCTCCATGCCCAGGTCGCGCAGCCGTCGCACCACGTCGGCCCCCTCGGGGAGGTCTGCCGTGAAGGCGACAACGGGGTCCCGCTCGGCGCGGCCGAGCTGTTCTTCGATCAGGGTGAGCAGCGTGTCGAGGCGCTGTACGCCTCGTGCCTCCGGGGCGAGGCCGGCGCGGATTTCACCCAGCCGGTCCCGCAGCGGGATGACGTCGAGCTCGCGCAGCCGGTCCGCCTGCTCGTCGACGGCGGGGATGAGGTCGGCGGTGATGAGCTCGTCGAGCGCCCGCCGCACCTGCTCGGCGGGCTTGTCGACGGTGAAGTAGGCGTTCGCCATTTCCGCGGTGTTGCGGAAGTCTGCGACGATGAGCTCGGGGTTGCGGGACTCCGCGGCCGCGCCGAGCACCTCCTCCCACTCCTCGGCGAGTTGGCCCTTGTAGTACCAGTTCACGTCGTCGGTGAACTTGCCGATCTTGTGAAAAAAGATCCAGCCAAGCTCGCGGTACAGCCGCACCGCGTTGGGGTTGTAGACGATGCCTTGGTCCCGCAGCAGGTCCACCCCCTTCATCACCCAGTCATACCGCTCCTGCGGCGTGAAGGTTTCGACCGAAATGTTGTACGCCATGTTCCACGCCTGGAAGCTCCACACCTGCGGGTAGCGCGGCTGAAGCGTCGTTATCCACGAGGCGAGCGTGTTCGCCTCAGCAAACTTGCCCTCGCGCTTCATCATCTCGGCGCGGTACCACAGCGTGTTCACCGCGAGGCCGCGGAAGCTGCCCAGCTGCGACGCCAGCTGCACCATCGGCGGCACCCGGTCGCCGATCTCGGTGTCGAAGCCTAATTGCAGGTCGCGTCGCTGCCGGTTGATGGTGCCCACCAGCAGCGACGTGCCGACGAGCGCGGCGAGGGCTATCACGAGGGCGGTGAGTTGTAGGAGGCGGTCTTTGTTCATGGGGGGCGATCAAGGCAGGAACCGCAGATTTCGCAGATGACACAGATTGAAAACAAAGCAGGTCCCAGATACTTGTCAGGAAGCTACATCTGATTTTATACCTTCATACAGCGTGATAAGTTCATAATTTTCCGGATCTGCGAGATCTGCGCAATCTGCGGTTACTGCTGTTCCGGGCCGCTCAAACGGTCACGCGCGCCAGTTCACGGCGTTGGAAGATGAAGCCGGCGACGAGGGCGACGATGCCGGTCCAGAAGAGGCCGACCTTGAGCAGCGCCCCACCGACGCTCGACCATGGGACGACGCGGCCGTAGGCGACATTGGGGGTGGGGTTGTAGTTCTCGAAGGACGGGACGACGAGGGTGAACGCCTCGCCGACGAGGCGGACGATGAGCTTGAAGGCGTCCCAGTATTTGCCGTCGGCGACCTCCTGGCCGAACCTGGCGAAGACGAGCCAGATGGAGTCCCACCAGTCGACCTGCTGGGTGGGCATGGCGGCGTAGCTGGAGAGGGACTCGGCGAGGTAGCCGCTGCCCACTGCGGTGAGGTAGATGAGGAAGCTGAGGATGCAGGCGACGGGGAAGCCGAGGAAGGTGGCGGCGGCGAGGCCGAGCATGGCGAGGAAGCCGAGGCGGACCCAGAGGATGGCGAGCCCGCGGAAGACGTTGGGCCCGAACCCGCCGACACGGTAAAACAGCTCGAGGCCGTCGGTGGGGTTGAAGCTGACGGTGGATTGCGGCGGGGCGTCGCCCCCGCCGTTGGTGATGGCGACGTCGAGGGTGCCGTCGTCGCGGATTTCGGTGGTGGGGATGTAGAAGGTGTGGAACGTGTCGTCGCGGATGCGGGGCACCTCGCCGCCGGTGCGGGGGTCGATGTAGTCGCGGTCGTTGACGCGGAAGTAGAGCTGCAGCCGCTGGTCGCCCGTGCCGGCCCCGGCGGATTTGGGCTTGAGGCGGAGCTGTACGGTGGGGGCGACGTCTTTCGCGTCGCCGAGCCCGGTGAAGCGGTAGGTGGTGGTGTCGCGTTCGCCGAGGGTGAGCCAGTCACGGTAGACCTGGCCGTAGATCTCAGAGCGCCGCTCCTCGGGGAGTTCAGTGAGGGGCGAGCCCGGCCGGCCGAACGTTTCGGGCTCGCGCAGGCGCAGCTCCTCGACACGGCGGGCGAAGGCGGTGGCCAGGCCGTTGGGCTGCACCGGCTGTGGCTTGGCTTCGCTGCGGGCGGTGAGGACCTGCTCCTGCACGGCCGCGCGGTCGAGCGCGTCCATAGCGGGTTGGCGCTCGAGCACCCGCACGAAGGCGTAGACCCCGATACCCGATACGGCGAGCAGGAGCAGGTTCAGCGCCATGATGCCCAGCCACTTGCCCGCGAGGTAGCGGAGCCGGCCGACGGGTTTGGTGAGGGTGAGAAACGCCTGCCGCTCCTGCAGCTCGCTCGACACGGTGCGGACGGCAAGGAGTATGGTCATCACCGCGAGGAGGGTGGAGACGACGGTGAGGGCGTAGGTGAGGAACGATTCGAGGCGGTATTGCAAGCGGGTTTCGCCGCCGGTGGTGAAGGGCAGGACCGCGACCATGAGGATGACCATGACCACAAAGACGAGGCCGAGCTTCATGCGGATGGCCTCGTCGAGGAGGGTCCGCGCGACGCCGAGGGTGGCGTAGCCGGGCGAGAGTGCGAAGCGGAGCAGCTCGAGGCCGAGGAAGAACGCCGTGGTCATGGCGAGGATGGCGGTGACGACGATCGCGGCGGTGGTGAACCCGAGGGCGAGCAGCAGCGCGAGGATGAGCCCACAGACGAGCCAAAAGACGATGAGCCGGCCGAGCTTGGCGACCCATGCCCGGTCGCGCCACCGCCACAGCCCCAGCGCCACCCAGGCGTCAACCGCGAGCAGCGCGACGATCCAAACGGCTCGGCCGGCGGTGGTGGACCCCTGCGCGAACAGGAAGTACCCGATGCCCGCCCCCGCCGCGGCGAGGGCGATCAGGATCGTCAGCCAGGTCCAGAAACGAAGTTTCATGCGTGGGGATCGGAGACCGGGGATCAGGGATCGGGTAGAAGCGGCAATAGCCGGGACGCTACGCGTCCTCAAGGGGGCCAGGGACGCGTAGCGTCCGGGCTAGGACCCGGCGCGCGTCGGTTGACGGTTGCGACGCGTCACGGCTTGCCTCCCATCAAGTCGTCGAGCAGCGACTGGTCGGCGTCGTCGGGGTCTGTACGAGCCGCGGGGGCGGCGGGTTCCGCGGGGGGGGCGGTTGTGGGCGTGACCGGCTCGGCCCGGGTCGGCTCGCCGGTCAACGTGCCGAGCACGTCCGAGTCCGTATCGGCATCGACGGGTGGCGGCGGGGGGGCATCCCCGTTGCCCAGCGCCGCGTCGGCCGGCAGCGCCGACGGGCCACGCGGCACGTCCCGCGCGTGCCCCGGCCCCGCCTGCGGGTCCGCCACGTCCACGGGCTCCGGTCGCTCCAGCCGCACCGGTGCCACCAGGTCATCGATCACCTCTTCGTCGCCCTCCGCCGCACCGCCCGCATCCACCGCCGTCACAACGCGTTCCGATTCGGATCCATGCGTTCCGGGCCCGGCGCTCCCGGGGGCGGTCAGAAACGCCGCCACCGCCCCGGCATTCCCCGCGCCCGCAGTCGCGACGCCCTCGTTCTGTGCCTGGTGCACGATATCCAGGAACAGCGACTCGAGCTTCTGCCGCGACTGGCGGACCTGCACGTCGTGGATGCCCCGCGACGCGAGCAGGGACACGAGTTCCTCGTTGGTTACTCCCTCAACCGCGGCCGCGGTGATGGTGGTCTGGTCGTGCTTGGCCAGCAGCTCGTCGATGGTGCCCGCCCGCCGCACCTTCCCGCCGAACATGATCGCCGCCCGGTCGGTCACGTCCTCCACGTCGGCGAGGAGGTGCGAGCACAGGAGCACCGTCTTGCCCGCGTCCTTGAGCTTGACGATCAGGTCTTTGATCTGGCGTGTCCCGATCGGGTCCAGCCCCGTCGTCGGCTCGTCGAGGATGAGCAGTTGCGGGTCGTTGATCAGCGCCTGCGCCAGCCCGATCCGCCGCTGCATGCCCTTGGAGTACTCGCCGACGGGCCGGCGCTGCACCTTGTCGAGGCCGACCATTTCGAGCAGCATGTCGATACGGCTCTGCCGCTTGCGGCGGTCCTGGTGGAACAGCTTCCCGTAATACTCCAGCGTCTCGCGCGCGTTGAGGAATCGGTACAGGTACGATTCCTCGGGCAGGTAGCCGATGTTCCGCTTGGTCGACACGTCACGTGGCGGCTTGCCGAAGACCGAGATCACGCCGGACGTCGGGTGCAGCAGCCCGAGGATCATCTTGATCGTCGTCGACTTGCCCGAACCGTTGGGCCCAAGCAAGCCGAACACCTCACCGCGCCGCACGTCGAGGTCGATCGCGTTCACCGCCGTGACCCGGTCGCGCAGCCAAAAGTCCTTGAACACCTTGGTGAGGCGGGCGCAGCGGATGACGTGGTCGGGGTTGCTGGCTTGTTCCATTTTCACAACTTCGGAGTGAGCCGCCAAGAACACCAAGAGCGCCAGGGAAGGCAAAGCATGCTATGTCGTCAAACGGTGCCTGCCTTGACGGTCTTGGCGTCCCTGAAGGCTATTGCCTTGCTTGTTCTCGTTCCGCCTGGAGCCTTGTCGTCTCACGTTCCCGGGTGATGGCGGGGTCGCGGTTCATCTCGATGTAAACGTTTGAGCCGGGCTTTACGTACCACAGTTCGATATCCGAGCCGTCGCGGAAGATCTCGCGGGCGGCGGACTGCCACATGAGGTCCTTGAACAGGGCCGGGTCGCGGTCGTACGAGGCGCTGAGCTGGCGGACGGTCTGGGCCTCGGCTTTGATCTGCTCGACGAGTTGGGTCTTCTGGATCAGCGCCTGGTTGATGGTCCGCGCCGCCTCGCCGCCGATGTCGTAGGTCGTGTCGTTCGCGTCGATCTGCAGGTCGCGGAACGCCTCGCTGAGTTGGCGGTCGAGGCGCTTGAGTTCCTCGGTGTCCTCGGCGGCGGTGGCGAGTTCGTACTCCTTGATCAGCGTCACCAGCGGGCCCTCGCCCCCGCGGTCGGGCAGCGCGGCCTTGCCCGCGGCCTCGCCGAGCAGGCGGGTCCGCTCCTTGTTGGCGTCGTTGATCAGCGTCGAGCGGCGGGCGTCGGCGCCGGAGACCAGGCCGTAGGCGTCGCGGACCGACAGGGGCATCTCGGGCAGGTTGATCTGGATGCTGTTGATGCGGAGGCCCGACTCGAGCTGGTCGAGGACCTGCTGGGCGGTGGTCTTCGCTCGGTCGGACCCGAAGCGGCCGCCGATGAGGTCGTCCGCGGCAACGGCGGCGACGGCATGCACGATCCCCTGCTCCACCGTGCCCCGCACCAGCGCGTCGGCGGCCCCGAGGTCGGCAAGGTTCTTGACGAATGCGGCGGGGTCGGCGACGACGTAGGTCGTGGTGAAGCGGGCGTGGACGATGTTGGCGTCGCCGGTGATGAGCGAGCCGTCCTGCTCGGGGTTGAGCGGCCGGCCCTGGCGGTCCTCGGGACGCATCGCCTCCTCGGCCTCGGTCGTCTCGTACACGAAGGCGCGGGAGAGGTCGACGGTGCGCTCGTTGGTGGGCACCTGGATGACCGTGTCGATGGGGAACGGCAGGCCGATGTACCAGCCGGGCTCTTTCACCTGCGCCTCGCGGGTGTCGCCGACGATCTGGCCGAAGCGGGTCACGACGGCGGCTTCCTGCTCGGGCACCTGGTAGACGCCCGAGAAGAGGTAGGCGATGAGGAGCACGACCATGACGACCTTAAGCAGGCCGAAGCTGACGCGGAGCGCGTCGGCGAGGGACTGCTGCGCGGGGTCGGTCTGGGGGCTAGGGTCTGGGGTCTGGGGTCTGGTGGCGGACGTGGAGGGACCGGGGACCGTGGACCGGGGATCAGGCTGGGGGGGTAGCGTCTCAAACATTTATTGACCTCCGCCGCGGCTGGCTTCCGTGGCACCGACGCCCTGTTTGCGGAGCTGGTCGAGGAACTCGAGGTTGGCCGCGTCGAGGATGAGCGTCGAGCCGGGCAGGGTTTGCTTGAGCGTGTCGACCTTGCGGAGGAAGATGGCGAGCTCGGGGTTTTCGTTGAACAGGTCGAACTGTTGGGCTTGCTCCTGCTTCGCCTCGGCGAGGATGGTCTTGGCCTCGTTGTCGGCGAAGGCGAGGATCTGGCCTTTGATCCGCTCGGCGTCGGCGCGGATTCCCGTCGCGCGGTTCTCGCCCTCCTGCTCCGCGGCGGCGGCCAGCGTCTCACGCGTCGTCCGCATCCGCTCGAAAACCTTCTCGGTCGTCGACTCGGGCAGGATCAGCCGGCGGATGCCGACCTGTTCTATATAGATGCCGTAGTCCAGCCGGCTCATCTCCTCGCGAAGCCGCTCGGTCATCCGCGTTTCGATCTCGTCGAGCGCGAGCTGCGCGGGGTCGAGGTTCACCAGTTGTTCAAAGTCGTACTCGCTGATGATGCCTAAGAGGTCCTGCACCTGGTTGGAAAGTTTCTCGGTTGCGGCCTGCTCGGTCTTGTGGGCGACGAAGAAGCGGTACGGCTCGACGATCCGCCAGGTGACGTAGGTCTTGAGGATCACCGAGAACTGGTCACGGGTCTGGAACTGGGCGAACTCCTGTTCAAGGAGCTGGATCTTCGTGGGGTAGCGATAGACCTGCTGGATCGGCCAGGGGGCCTTGAACCGGATGCCCGGGTCGGTGATGAGGCTGCCGGTATTGACAATCTCGCCGTCCTGGTAGGTCGGGGCCTCGGCCTTGCCCATCGTGGTGATGACGGCGTGCTCGTCGTAGCTGACCTGGAAGAAGAACATGTAGCACGCCAGCACCAGGACGATGATGACGGCGATGATGAGGGTGGTGAGGTTTCGCATGATGCTGGGTGTTGGGGGCTTGGGTGTTGGGGGCTTGGGAAGAGGTTTGGGTTACGGTGCCTGGCTCGATCCCAAGCCCCTAAGCCCCCAACACCTAACTGCTAATTCGAGAACAGGTCGTCCGCCGCGGAGGCGTCTTCGAGGTTAAGGCGGACGGTGCCGGGCTGGTTGGTGTCGACAGTGGTGATGATGCGGCGGCTGGCGTTGTTGAACGCTTCGGCGAGGGTGTCGAGGTAGTACCGGGCCTTGAAATACTCAGGGGCCTTGTTGAACGCTTCGAGCTCGAAGGCGAAACGGGTGCCCTCGGCCCGCTCGTCGAGGGCGATGCGCCAGCGCTGCTCGCGCGCCCGGGCGAGGGTCTGGGCGGCCTCGCCGCCGGCGAGGTCGATGAGGCGGTAGACCTCACGCTGCTGGTGCGACACCGCGTCGGCCGCGGCGGCCTCGCCCTTGAGCCGTTCGAGCTCGGCGATGGCGTCGGCGATGCGGAGCGCTTCGCTGCGCGAGCCGGCGGCGGTGCTGAGCGTGGCGATGGCGTCCTTGCGGGCGTTCTCCACCGCGGTCTTCTGCGTCTGCAGCGCGTTGACCTGCTGGAGGTAGGCGTCGGCGACCTCGCCCTCGTTGGGCGGGTGGATGTCGTACAGGAGCACGTCGGTGATGGCGAAGCCAAGCGGCTCGGCGTCGGCGCGGATGAGGCGGAGCAGCTCATCCCCCGTGTCGAGGCGGCCCGGGCCGATGAGGCTGTCCACCTCACGCGTGGCGACCACCGCGCTGAGGTGCTGCTCGGCGAGCGCCCGCAGCAGCTTCTCCGGCCGGTCCGCGGCATCCGTCGCAACGTACCGCGCAAGGTCGCCGATGTTGTAGGTTACGACGCACTGCAGCGCGATGAGACCGCCGAGGCTGGACGTCGAGGTGCGGCGGGGGGGTGCATCGGTTGCGGCGGAGTCGGCCGAGGTGTTGACACCCGCGGCTCCATCATTCGCAGGGGAGTCGTTTCGGGGATCGGTGTCGTTGGGGTCGTCAAGCTCGCCGTCGCCGACTTCCTCCTCGATGCGCTGGCGGAGCACCCGGTCGTTGAGCCGGGTGGGCGCGGTAGCGAGATAGGTCACCTCGCCCGTGACGTGCTCGTTGGTCCAGAGCGTCGCCTTGCCCGCGATGCGCTGCTCGGCGGCGTACGTGCCGATCACCATCTGCTGCGAACGGCCGACGTCGTACTTCTCCACGCTGCCCAGCGGCCAAGGCAGCTTGAAGCTCAGGCCCGGCCCGGCGATGCGCACCAGCCTGCCCCGGTCGGTGATGACCGCCTGCTGGTGCGGCGCGACGATGACGACGCTCGTGAGCGCGATCAGCATCAGCACGCCGATGACGACCAGCGGCGTGATGGCCCGGGCGAGCAGGACGTAGAACCACGACTTGGTGATCTCGAAGCCGAACTGGTAATTGAGCGTCTCGGAAACGATCTTGCCGAGCGACTCGGGCCGCGTGAGCCAGCCGAGGAGGCGCGAGTCGAACGCGGGGCGAACGATCTCGCCCTCCCTGCGTGGCCGGTAGGCCCCGAAGATCAGGGCGAGCGCCATCTCGACGCCGAGGATGACCATGACCGCGGGGATGAGCAGCGACAGGGCGGCGAAGGGCCAGAGCACGCCCGCCGCCTGGGCCCCGGCGGCGAGCCCGACGAGGATGATGATGACGACGTTGCCGATGAGGTAGCCCGCCCCGCCGCGGAGGAGCGACCAATCCCGGAGCCGGGTCATGCCCGCGACGTAGCGGGCGACGAGGAACCCGCCGAAGGCCATGAGGGCGCACAGGCCCACGAGCATCCACGCGTTGGCGTCGCCGTTGCGGAACGCCGCGTCGAACAGCCGCGTCCAAACCGTCGCCTCGCCGGGCGTGCGTTCGATCCGCGTGTACCCTGCCCAGAGCATCGCTCCGCCCACCGCGATGAGGTAGAGCGCAAGCGCCCCCGACACCGCACTAAGGCCCCAGCGGTAGAACCGGTCGAGCCCCTTCTTCGCCGACGCGAGCTCGTGCCCCGCCTCGTCGAACAGGGCGGCGGCCCGTGCGTCGGTCCGCGAAAGCTCCTCGGCCTCGAGCGCCTCGTCGCGCACCTTGCGGTGCTGGGTGTACAACAGCCACAGCGTCAGCCAGATCGCCACGCCCCCGAGCAGGTGCCACGTCGCCGCGCTGATCGCCGTCGACCGGGCGTACAGCCCCAGCACCGCCATGATCACCGTGAACACCACCTGCACCGCCAGCCCGAGCAGGGCGGCGGTCGCGGCTCGTCGATAGGTCTGCTGGTCCGGGCTCATCGTGCTCCTGCTGCTAAACGATCCGTGAACCCCGCACCCGCGGCCCCGTATAGTAACGATCCCCCACAACCCTTCGCGTCATGATCCGACAGACCCTCACCATCGCCCGCAACACCTTCACCGAGTCGATCCGTCAGCCCATCTTCACGGTGCTGACCCTCGTCGCCGCGGTCGCCCTGGTGCTCAACGTCTCGCTCGCCGCCTACTCGATGGAGACCGGCGAGGGGGACAAGAAACTGCTGGTGGACATGGGGCTCATGAACGTGTTCATCACCGGCGTGCTCCTCGCCGCGTTCAGCGCGACGGGTGTGCTCTCGGCCGAGATCGAGAAGCGTACCGTCCTCACCGTCGTGAGCAAGCCCGTCGCTCGGCCGACCTTCGTCGTCGGCAAGTACCTCGGCGTCGCGGCCGCCATCCTCCTCGCCTACTGGACGCTCTCGCTGGTCTTCCTGGCCACCTACCGCCACGGGGTGATGTCCGCCGCGTCGGACCGGTTCGACACGCCCGTCATCGCCTTGTTCGTCGGTGGGGCGGTGGTGGCCCTGCTCGTCGCGACCGGGGCGAACTATCTCTACAACCGCGTCTTCACCTCCGCGTTTATCAAGGCCCTGGCCGTGTGCGAGACCTTCGCGTTCCTCGGCATGCTCCTCATCGGCAAAGGCTGGACCCTGCAAGGCCCCCTCACCGAGTTCCTCGAACACGGCGGCGAACTGACCGAGGTGGCCGTGGGGCTGGTCCTCATCTTCGAGGCCGTGTTGATCCTCACCGCCGTGGCGATTGCCGTCTCCACCCGCCTCGGCCAGATCGTCACGCTGCTGATCTGCTTCGGCGTGTTCGGCCTCGGGTTGGTCAGCAACTCCCTGTCCGGCTGGGTCAACAAGCAGCTCGCCCTCCCCGCCGAACTGGGCGTCTTCACCTCCTTCAACGCCATCCTCACCGCCGATGCCGGCCTCCTCGAGAAGCTCAGCTACCTCGCCGCGAAGGGCCTCTACCTCGTGATCCCCAACCTCCAGTTCCTCTGGCCCGCCGACGCCATCACGCAGGGCCACTCGCTGATCCACGACAATGCCGGCAACTTCACGCTCGCCGTCCTCGCCCTGGTCACCGCCTACGCCGGGCTTTATGTCATCGTCGTGCTCGCCCTTGCCGTAGCCCTGTTCCAACGCCGCGAAGTCGGCTAGCCGGGATGACGCGGGGATCGGGTGAAGCACGGGCTATTACATACGGGCCCACGATCCGCTCGGTTCACGCCGTCGGATCCTCCCCCTCATCCCGCCGTAAGAACCGCCGACCTGACGCTATAGTGGGGCGATGCATCTAGCTACACCTCAGACACCGACCGCCGCGCCGCACATCAGCGGGGACGACCCGCGGCTTCAGCCGAACTTTACGGTCACGCAACGGACGTTCGAGCGGCCGCGGCTCGATCAGGATCAGGTCGCTTCGTACTGCCGCGACGGGTTTTTGCTCTATAACGAGCCGGTGTTGAAGCCCGAGCAGTTCGACGGGCTCAAGGCCCACTTTGAGACGTTGTTGGAAGCGCACACGAAGACGGGGCTGCGTCCCGAGTCGATGGACACGCCGCACTTCGGGGACCACCGGCTGTTCGAGTGGGTCTTCTCCAAGGAGATCCTGGACCTGGTTGAGCCGCTGGTGGGCCCGAACATCGCGCTGTTCAGCAGCCACTTTTTGGCGAAGCCGGCGGGCGACGGCAAGCGGGTGCCGTGGCACGAGGACAGTTCGTACTGGCGGGACCTGTTGGAGCCGATGCACGTCTGCACCGTCTGGCTGAGCCTGGACGCGAGCCTGCCCGAAAACGGGTGCATGTGCGTGATCCCCAAGGCGCTGCACGGCTACAGCGACTACGAGGAAGTGGACGGCGACGTCAACGTGTTTAAGTCCGAGATCAACTGGCTGAAGAACCTGCCGACGGACCGGGTGCGGGAGGCCACGAACTCCCCCCAGGGGCTGACCGTGCGTGCGGCGCGGTGCGAGCTGCGGCCCAACGAAGCGAGCCTGCACGATGCGCGGCTGATCCACGGCAGCGACCCGAACACCAGCAACCTGCGGCGGTGCGGGTACACGATGCGATTTATCCCGGCGAGCGTGCTGTACCGCCGTAAGGAGCACAAGTGGCCGCACCAGGTCTACCTCGCCCGCGGCCAAGGCCACCCCGACAACGAGTACGCCGACCCGACCCGCGACTATCCCGACCTCTTCGCCGCCCGCTTCGGCACGGGCAACTCGCACTGACGTGGAGCCGGGGGCGCCGGCCGCTAACGGTGCCACGCAGCCGCAGTCGGGCCCATGCGCACGCCCTTGCAAACGATCAACATTTATCTACTTCCTTTCCAGCCGACGCGGATGAGCAGGGCGACGCGGTAGCCGGGGGAGGCAAGCGGCGGGGCTGGTTCGGTGGATGATGCGGTCATGCCGCAGCAACACGGGGAGCACGTTCAACGCCTCGGCCGGCCGCGACGCCGGGGCACCGGCGATTCGTTGCGGCGGATCCACGGTTGGGAACCACCGCGGCTCAGGGGCTTCGCCATCGCCGTTGCCGTCGGAAAGTCGATTCCGAACCGTCTCGCCGGCGGCATCTTCGAGGTGCAGGTCCTGATCCGCACCGTGCCCTTTGCGCTGCTCGGGTCCAGCTTGAGCGACACGAGCGGGTCGGTGATGGTGTATCGCATGCGGTAGGTGCGGTTTTTGCCGCCATGGATCGGCGTGGGAATAACGGAATGCCCTTTCCCGAAGCCGCGTGACGATAAATAGCAGTTGAACTTATTGAATTAGATGCCGTGGGCGGTCAGAGTCCCGTGCATTGCGAGTTTAGCCGTCTCCGTCACCTGTTTATGGCCGCGACTTGTCGCGCCTCCGCCGCGGACCCTGCCGCCGGTGTTCGCAACCGGTACCGCCCTGGGTTGAGCTCGAGCACCGCGATCCCAAGGTCGCCGCCGCTGTTTCGTTTAAAGTCTGTAGATCGCGGCGCGGGCCCGTCGACCGTGGTCTCGCTCGGGGCGGCGTTGGGCAGCCGCACGTCGGCCACCACGTTCGGCGGCAGCGTGAGGTCCAGCGTCAACGTACGACCCCGCAATTCCCACCGCACCGCGATCTCCCCCTGCGGCGTGGCATAGTTCAGCTCGGCAAACGTCACGCCCGCCGCCGGCCGCGGCGCGATCTGTACCCGCCGGAACCCCGCGCCATCCGCCGAATCCGCCGGCTTCAACCCCACCAGCTCTTCATAAAACCACTGCGCCATCGCGCCGAGGCAGAAGTGGTTGCGCGAGTTCATGTCCGGCCCCTCCTTGTCGCTGTTCCACCGCTCCCAGACCGTGGTCGCCCCCCGATCGATCATGTAGCCCAGCGACGGATAGTCGTCCGTGTCCAGCACCCGGCCGGCGAGGTCGTGGTAGCCGTAGCGCGACAGGGCCGGCAGCAGGAGGGCGGTGCCCACGAATCCCGTCGCCGACTTCGCCCCGCGGGCCTCGACCAGCGCCGCGAGGTGGTCCGCCACGCCCTGCCGCAGCGGCTCCGGAATGAGGTTGAGTGCGAGGCCGAGCGTTTGCGCCGTTTGCGTATCGGGCTCGTAGCGATTCTCGGCTTCGTCGGAGAAGTGCCGGTGAGACGCCTCGGCCGCCGACCTCGACTGTTTTAAGTAGAAAGAAGCGTCGTCATCATGCCGAGGACCGCCGCCGCGTCGGCGAGCAGCCGGCTGCTGTACGCGAAGTAAGCCGCCCCGACCATCTCCGGCGGGGTCGGCTCGAGCGACACCCAGTCCCCGAACCCGCCCACCGGGGGGAGCCCGTCGGTCGCCTGCGACGCGAACCAATCGACCCAGCGCTTCATCGGGCCGTACGCCAACTTGAGCAGCGATCGGTCGTCGTAGAACCGGTGTAGCACCGGGGGCAGCACGGTGATGACGTCGCCCCACACCGGGGCCGCCTCGACGGGCAGCACCCGTTCATCGAACGGGGCGGTGTGCATCACGCGGCCGTCTTCCCGTTGCGCATCGAAAACGTTAACGAGCCACTTGCGGCAGAAAGCCCGCAGGTCGTAAAGCCAGCACGAGGTCGCGGCGAAGAGGTTGACGTCGCCGGTCCAACCCAGCCGCTCGTCGCGCTGCGGGCAGTCGGTCGGCACGCTGTGCAGGTTTGACCGCAGGCCCCACCGCACGATGCGGTCGATCGCGTTGAAGCGCTTCGTTGCTGCAGCTAAAGCGGCTGGCGACGGCGCGACGTTGTGCAGCACCTGTGAAACGAGCGTGTCGTTGGTCGGCTCGAAGCCGTCGGGAAGGCCCCGCAGCTCGGCGTAGCGGTAGCCGCGGTAGGAGAAGCTGGGCGTAAAGTCCAGCGGCCCGTCGTCGGCGGTGAGGCGGTCAGTCACGGCCGCCGTGCGGTAGTTCTCGAGGTACGGTCGGCCGGCGTCGTCCAGCACCTCACAGTGGGTGAGGCTGAGCGTCGTGCCGGCGGGCACGTCCAAGCGGAGGCGCGGCCGGCCGGCGTGGTTCTGGCCGAAGTCGAACAGCCAGGACCCGGTCGGCAGACGGCGGATTGCCCGCGGCACCAGGGTGTCGGTGACGCGGATCGGCTCGGCGGGGGCGGGCCCGAGTCGTGGGGCGAATCCGTCGTCGTCGAGCAATGCGACGGGCCGCCACGGCTCGGGCTTGGCGGCAAGGTCGACGTGCTGGCCGTGGTAGATCGGGTCGCGCCGCGTCCAGCCGGGCCGCCACTGCCAGGCGTCGTCGCTCGTGACCAGCCGCCGGGGCTCAGCGTCGGCCTCACGCGCCGCGGCCTCCGGGTCGAGCGCGACGAGGTCAAGCAAAAGCCGCAGCGGGTGGTACGGCCGCGCCGCTTTTCCAAGGCTCTCCCAGCCCAACCCCGCCGACCACCACCCGTTGCCAAGCGTCACCGTCAGCGTGTTGTCACCCGGCCGCAGGAGTTCACCGACATCATGGACGGCGTAGTGCAGACGCGTCGGCCGTTGAGGTGGACCTCGTAGCAGCCGAGCCCGGTGACGTAGAGCCGCGCCGCTTGCGGGACCTCGGCGAGGCCAAACGTGCGCTTCATTTCGACGGCGCGGCGGGGGCCGTTGTCCGCCGGTCGCGGCGCGGCGGGGGGGTCTTGCAGGACGGCAACGGGCGTTTCCTGATCGCCGTCGACGCACCGCCACGACCCGTCGCTCACGACATCGACCAACCCGGTACCAGCGGCGTGGACGCGGGCCAGGCAAGCCACGCCGTCGCCCAGCGCCGTGGCCGTGCCGGTGACGGCCAACGTATTGCGACCCTTTAGCAGCTTGTCCCAGGGCAGACGCACCGCCACCGCCCGGTCGGGTGAGAACGGCCCGTCGTGTTCCAGCAGCTGCCCGTTGAGCTCCACCCGGCAGCCGGCCTCGGCCGCGACCCTCGCCATCCCGAAGCAGCGTGGGTATCCCGCCGCGAGCCCGAAGGTTCCCCGCAGCCATATCCGGTCATCGCCGTGGTGCGAACCCCGCACCGCGTCCGGCGGCACGATCCACGCACCCAGCGGCGGCAGCGGGTCGGCCAGCCTGTTCTCGTCCGCCCCGATCCACCGGCCGGCAAACCCATCACGCTCGCAGGGCCTAACCTCAAACTCCGCCGCCTCCGCCCAAGCCGACGCGGCCCCGGCCCCGTCCAACACCCGCACGGATCACCACAGCCGCACCCCTCGCGGCAGCGCCGGCCCGCCGTACACGACGTCGTTGTGCCGATCGGTGTCCACCCGCCCGCTGTCCCAGATGACCTCGCCACCCGCAAGCCCCGCCCGCTCCGGCCCCACCCGCACCTGATACGCCCGCTGCACCGCCGCCGGCCCCGCACCGCCGACGAACCTCACGAGAAATCCGGCGGGTCCTGTCCGACCGCAAGGGGCCGTACACTGAAGTTGCAGCGCAGCCGCTCGGGCCGCAGCACCCCGGGTGTGTCCGCCGCGCGGCCAGGCCTAGTCATCGACGGGGTTCAAAGGGGGCGGAAAGCATCGGGTGGCGGATCGGCGGGCTCCGTACGATTCACTATTTGCCGGAAGCAGCGGAGCAGAGTCTAGACAATGGCTCGGAGCGTGACGAGCCCCGACGTGGTATGGCGGGACGGAACCAGAGAGTATCGAAGGGCAATGGACCTCCTGTCGCTTTCGGAAAATTATTCGATAGTTGGAAGAGTTTGCCGCTACGGCTGAAGGCGGGCGGAGTCCTTACTCCGATACGGAAGCGGGTTGATCCGATGACTCGTGCCGACGAACCCGTCGCCGAAGGTTGACTGTTGCACCCCCTATGGTACAGTCATTCTGCAAGGTTAGCTATGCCCCCTTCCAAGCCCGGCCTCACCGATCAAGCCGACCAGCCCAAGTACAAGGTGATCCGCGACGAGCTGCTCGCGGGGATCCGCAGGGGGGAGTACGGCCCGGGCAGCCGCCTGCCCACCGAGCGTGAGTTGTCCGAGGCGTACGCCGTGCACCGGATGACCGTGCGGCAGGCGACGGCCGCACTGGTTCAATCCGGGCTGGTGGTCAAGCGACGCCCGTTGGGCAACTTCGTCCGCGAGCACCTGCCCGACAACCCGGCCGAGCGGCACATCAACCTCATCTGCTTCGGCGGCGACTCGGCGCACATGGCGTTGTTCGTGGACCACTGTCTGGCAACGGCGCGGCAGCGGCGGTTCGAGCCGCGGGTCCTGCGGGTCTACCCGGGGGGTGAGCACGTCGCCGCGGAGGCGCTCGCGGGGCCGGACCCGTCGATCCTCATGGGCAACCCGCTCAGCCGTCGCGACGAGCTCGGCCGCGCCGTCCGCGATGCCGCCGGGCGGGTGGTCATCATCGGGGCCCGGCTGGATCACGCCGGCGTGCACTCGGTCATCGGCGACGACGAGTTGGGCCTCCGCCTCGCCGTCGAGGACCTGCATGACCGTGGGCATGAGCGCATCGGGCTCATCGCATCGGTCGCCGAGACGGATCACCCCCTGCTCGAGCTGCAGGTCCAGCTCTGGAAGCAGGCCATGATCGCCAGCGGGCTCGACCGGGCCACCACCGACAAGCACGTGATCCGCCTCGAGCCGGTGCCGGTCGGCGGCGTCGCGACGGCGGCGTACGACGCGGTCAAACGCTACCACGGCCGCCAGCGCGTCCGCGCCACCGCCCTCATCGGCCTCAACGAGGAGGCCACCGTCGGCGCCAACGCCGCGCTGTACGAGCTCGGCGTGAAGGTGCCCGGCGACGTGTCCCTGCTGGTGTACGCGGGTACCGCCCACGCCGCCCTGTGCGTCCCGCCGCTGACGGCGGTCGACGTGGACGTGCCCGGCCACATCGACGCCGCGTTCAACCTGATCGAACGCATGGCCGACGCCGATCCGGGGGCCGACCCGGGCGACGCCGACCTGCTCACAGTCATCCGCCCGACGCTGATCGAGCGGCAGAGTGTCGCGGCGCGGAGATAGCCGTTAGCCGCAGGGCCTGTCTCGGCGCTTCTAATCATCCGCAGCGCCGGGACGAGCCCGGCGGCTAGCGGCCCTCCCGCCAACCCCGAGGACCCCGACGACCTCGTCGCGCTCGGCGTCAGGCACGTCCACGTCAACATCAAGCTCGGCTCGCTCTTGCTCCCCGACGACGCCCCCGACCCGCCAGCCGAGTTCATGCGGCGTGTCGGCGAGGCCCGCGTCCGTTTCGATCCCGAAGCCATCCGCGACTGGGACACGCAAATCAAGCGCATGACCGGCGACGGCATCAACGTCGTCGCCGTGATCCTCAACCCGCTCGCCGACGCCCGCGGCAAGGGGCTCATCCACCCCGACACCGATGTGAAGAACGCACCGTTCAAACTCACCACCGCCCGCGCCGTCGCAAGCTACGTCGGGGCCCTCGGCTTCCTCGCCGAGCGGTACAGCCGGCCCGACAAACGGTACGGCCTCATCGGCGGCATGAGGGTGGAACCTTCGGGGAGGACGGAGGCGGGGAACTGTCAGATTTTGTGTGGGAGGACGATCGGCGGAAGGGGGGAAGTAGGAGTGGCGGGGGTCACGCGTTGACCCGGCCGTAAACCAACTAAGGCTGACGCTGGCCGGCTCGACGCTCTCCGTGGCACTTAATAATGACGCCGGCCGACAGCTTGTCCAAACCCGAAGGACCGACGACACGCTCCCGGGCCCCGGCGGGTTCGGCGTGCGACCCGCGAACGGTACGGTGAGCTACCTCGGTTTCACCGTGAGCGACGGGGCTGGGCCAGCCCGCCTCCCCGACAAGCCCACGCCGCAACCCGCCTGCGCCGACGAGGTGCCGCCCCAAGCGCCCGGCGACGCCGCGGGTCCCGTCGATCTGCCGGACATCAATCCGGCCGCCGAGCTCTCCCCCGTCACCGTCGACGCCAAGGACCTGATCCGCGACGGCGAGCCGGTGCGGTTTTGGGGCGTCACCGCGAACCTCCAGCCGTGGGTCACCGCCGACAGCGTCGATGCCGTGGTCGACCGCATCGCCGCGATGGGCTTCAACGCCATCCGTTTCTGGCCCAACCGCAAGGCGTTCTACGGCGTCGAGCCGTCCGACACCCGCGGCCCCGCCCAGGGCTTGAAGTTCCTCGACTACACGCAGGGCGACGGCAGCCTCTTCGACCTCTACGACCGCATGATCGCCCGCGCCAAGCGGCGCGGCGTCGCCATCTACAACCCGGCCCTGCTCTACTACCCGCCGTACTTCGCCGACTTCGTCGACATCATCAAGACCACCCCCGACGACCGCGGCGCTTGGGCCGATGCCCTTTAACACAAGACCCGCAATGAGGTGTACAACCTCTTCCGGGTCGCCCAATACTTCGACGAACGCTGCCAGGCGATCATGCTCGCCCACGCGACAGACTACCTGGACCACGTCAACCCCTACACCGGCCTCCGCAACGCCGACGAAAGCAACTTCGTCCTCTGGGACATCTCCAACGAGAGCCGCTTCATCTGGCAGATGATGCTCGAAAACGAGCACCGCGGCGACAGCAGCAGGGCGTTCGGCCCGTACTTCGCCGGCAAACTCGCACAGCGCTGCAACCAGTGGTTTAAAGAGTGCTACGGCGACACGGCGTCGTTGCGGCAAGCCTGGGGCACGCTTGCGACCGGCGAAGAACTCGACCGCGGCAGCGTTTCAGCTTCGACCCCGGGGGCGAACACGCGGCGAGGGTGGAGGGTGTCTCCCCCGACCGAGCCGAGCACCTCTACGACCTGATCCGCTCGACCGCGTACGGCCACGGCCACCGCATCGCCTTCACCGATAACCCCGACGCCCCGGATGTCGCCGTCGACGGGCCGGTCCTCGCAGAACCCGGAGGTGCGGTATACCTTTCGCCGGTAAACGATTTAAGTTGGCTCTGGGCGGCTAGCCAGTTGGTCCTGGACCTGCCGCATGTCAAGGCCTTCGCGGGCTTCCCCGACGACGGCGTGATCCAGTGGGGCGACGGCTTTAAGGCCGCGTTACGCTATCGTCACACCCGCACACCGCACCCGCCCCGAGCGGCGGGATGCAGTCTGGCATCCCGACAGAGGTACGAGATACACGCTCGACCCGTGGACTCACGCCGCGCCGCAAATCATGGCGCGGAGGTGCAAGCGATCCGTCAGGTCAGGTAGGTGTAGCCGGTGAGGCCCGTCTCGTAGAAGCGGCGGAGGACGGCGGATTCTTCCACCGTGATCTTGCCGCCGTGAACCGCCTCTTCCAGGGTCGCGCGGAGCCTGCGGCGGAGTTCGGCCGGGTCGAATTGCACGTACCTCAGCACGGTGGCGATGGTGTCGCCCTCGACCACCTCGTCGATGCGGACGCGGCCGGTGTCGTCGACGGTGACGTGCACCGCGTGGGTATCGCCGAAGAGATTGTGCAGGTCCCCGAGCGTCTCCTGGTACGCCCCGACGAGGAAGACGCCCAGCAGGTAGTCGTTCCCGTCGTACGGGTGCAGGTCGAGGACGGGGGAGAACGGCACGCCCTCGTCGGGGTGGGCGACGAAATGGTCGATCTTGCCGTCGCTGTCGCAGGTGATGTCGGCGAGGATGCCCTGCCGCGTCGGCCGCTGGTCGAGGCGGTGGATCGGCATGATGGGGAAGAGCTGGTCGATCGCCCACGAGTCGGGCAGGGACTGGAAGATCGACGCGTTGCAGAAGTAGGTATCGGAGAGGAGCCGGTCGAGCTGCGCCAGCTCGTCGGTAAGGCCGGCCGAGCCGTTGAGGCCGCGGATGAGGCGGCGCGACTTGGAGCAGATGGCGTAATACAGCCGCTCGGCGAGGCCCCGCTGGGCGATGCTGCAGTAGCCCAGCGAGAAGAGGCTGAGCATCTGGTCACGGGCGATCTGCGCGTCGTGCAAGTACTCCCGGACGTGCTGGGCATCCAAAGCGTCAAGGGTTTCGTACAGGGTGCGGACGGGCTTGGGCAGCGCGTCGAGCGCGGCGGCATCCAAAGGCTCGTCCGGCGACTCGGAACGTTCCAGGCCCGACCAGCCGAGCACGTCCATAATGAGCACCGCGTGGTGGGCGACCATCGCCCGACCGGCTTCGGTGATGATCGTCGGGTGGGCGACGTCGGCGGCGCGGCAGACCTCCGCGACGTGATACACCACGTTGTTGGCGTACTCGGCGAGGGTGTAGTTGGTGCTCGACTCGCCGCCGCTGCGTGAGCCGTCGTAGTCGATCCCCAGCCCGCCGCCCACGTCGAGATATTCCAGGCCCGCGCCCAGCCGCGACAGCTCGGCGTAGACCCGCGCCGCCTCCACCAAGGCCGGCTTGAGCGCACGCATGTCGCTGATCTGGCTGCCGAGGTGGAAGTGCGTGAGCTTCAGGCAGTCGAGCATGCCCTCGTCCCGGAGGAGCTCCACCGCGTCGAGCACCTCGCTGACGAACAGGCCGAACTTGCTCCGCTCGCCGCCGGAGCCCTCCCACCGGCCGGACCCGGCGCTGGCGAGCTTGACGCGGACGCCGATTGCGGGACGGACGCGGTGCGCCTTGGCCTGCTGGATGATGAGCTTGAGCTCGCTGAATTTTTCAACGACGGGGATGACATTCTTGCCGAGCTTGCGGGCGAGGATGACCGCCTCGATGAACTGGGCGTCTTTAAAGCCGTTGCAGATCAGCGGCGTCGCGTCGTCCTCGACCAGGGCCATGGCGGCGAGTAGCTCGGGTTTCGACCCCGCCTCAAGGCCGAAGCCGTGCTGTTTCCCGAAACGGAGCAGGTCTTCGACGACGTGGCGCTGCTGGTTGACCTTGATCGGGTAGACGCCGCGGTAGCCGCCGCGGTAGTCGAACTCGGTCATCGCGGCGGTGAAGGCGCCGGCGATCTCCGCTAGACGGTCGGCGATGATGCCGGGGAACCGCAGGAGCAGGGGGGTCGTGAGGTCGCGCTGGCGGAGCTCGGCGACGAGGCCGTGCAGGTCAACCGACCCGCCCCGATCACGGTGCGGGTGGACGCACAGGTGGGCGTGATCGTTGATGGAGACGTAGCCGTGCCCCCAGCGGTGCACACCGTAGAGGTCGGCCGCGTCCGCCGTGGACCACGCCGCTGGGTCCGCATGATGTTCCTTGGTCGGGTGCGGGGCGGCGGGCGTAGCGGTGGTCAACGGCTTACTCGTGTCGGGGGCGAAGGGTGAGTCAAGGCGGCGGCGGGGTGGCCGGTGCGGGATCAGAGCATAGTCAACAAAAAGCGAGGCGACCCGGGTGGGGCCGCCTCGCGGAAGTTCTTAGATGGATGAGGCAGAGGTTCAGGCGGTACGGCGGCGCTTGAACACCAGCAGCGAACCGACGGCGAGCAGGCCGATGGTGCCCGGCTCGGGGATGACGACGGGGACGAGGGCGAGGTTGGGGACGAGCAGCCCGCCGCCGATCTCACCGAGGTTGGTTGCCTCACCGCTCGCCAGGTTGATGCTGAAGAGGTTGCTGGTGTTGGACCCGGCGGAATCAAGGGTGGCGAAGGCAAAGTTCTGGCCGATGGTCGGCGAGAGGATATCGAAGCCGACGTTAGCGGTGGTGTTTTCGCCGAGTGAGCCAACCATGGTGAGCACTCCGGCGTTGAACGCCTGGAGCACGAGGCCATCGGTGCCCGAGTCGATGGCGTACTGGGTCGTACCGTTGCCCGCAGCCTGCCCGGGGGTGTTGATCCCGTTGGGGTTGCCGCCGAGGATGGAGTTGTTGTACGCCTCGCCGACGATGTTGGGGTTGGGCGTCCCACCGGGGTAGAACACGTCGTTGGCGACCAGGACAGCGCCGGAGTCGACGTTGACGGCGAGGTTCTGGTCCTGGTTGCTGACGATGCGGAGGCTGTTAGCCCCGGCGAAGTCGGCCGCGGGGTTAAAATCGAAGCCGAAGCTGGTGCCGTTCAGCCCGCCATCGGCCGCGAAGTCCGCGTTGCCGTCGGTGTCATCGTCGAGGTTGAACTGGAGGGTGGCGGTGGAGTTGGGGCTGAGGGGGCTGCCGAAGGTGTATACGTTGCCGAAGCTACCTAGGCCGTAGAGGAGGCCGGTGGTCGGCCGGAAGTCGATCCCGAGGATGTCCTCGTTGCTTTCAAGCCCGCGGATCGCCCGGCCGGAGAACAATTCGTTGGGGTTATCGGTGTCGAACGAGACGAGGTTATTGGTATCGGTCACGCCGAAGGCGGTGAACGCCGAAGCGTCGAATGATGCCGCTCCCGCAGCAATACACCCAAAAAAGAGCCCGGTTTTCTTAATCGTCGTCATGTTCTCGACCTTCCCTGAAGAGGTGATGTGCCGAGCGACTTGCCCACAGCGGGCGGTCCTCGGGCTTCGATCTATACCCAACCTAGTGACAAGCCGCCCCCATTGCAAGCATAACCCAGGAAGTTCACCGAAAACTCACCCCAAGGGTCTAGCTCCGCGCCCGGCTCGGCGGGCGCGACCGGATGCCAACGAACCGCTAAGAGTCTCAGATCGTGCTACGGCGCTTCTGCGCCGCGTCCATCTGCTCGGCGGTGGGGGGGGCTCCGCGGTCCATCATGTCCATGAAACAGTCGAAGAGGTAGCGGCTGTCGTGCGGCCCGGGGCTGGCCTCGGGGTGGTACTGCACGGCGAAGACGGGCTCGCTGGTGTGGCGGAAGCCCTCGAGCGTGCGGTCGTTGAGGTTGAGGTGCGTCGGCTCGCCGCCGGCTTTGCGGAGCGAGTCGGGGTCGACGGCGAAGCCGTGGTTCTGGCTGGTGATCTCGACTTTCTGCGTGCCGAGGTTCTGCACGGGCTGGTTGCCGCCGCGGTGGCCGAACCTGAGCTTGAACGTCTCGGCCCCCATCGCCAGGCCGAGCAATTGGTGCCCCAGGCAGATGCCGAAGACCGGCCTTTGCCCGATGAGTTGCTTGAGGTGGTCGACCGTCGGCTGCACCGCGGCGGGGTCGCCCGGACCGTTGGACACGAACACCCCGTCGGGGTCGTGTTCGAGGATGGCCTGCGGTGGGGCGTCGTACGGCAGCACCGTCACGTCGCAGCCCGCGTCCGTCAGGTTGCGCAGGATGTTCAGCTTTGCCCCGCAGTCGAGGGCGACGACCTTCCGCCGGGCCGTCGGCGATGACACCGCGCCCTGGATCGGCTCCCATTGGCCCAGGCCCTCGTCCCACGCCAGCGGCGTCGAGCGGCTGACCCCCGCCACGAGGTTCCGCCCCGTCAGGCCCGCCGAGGCCCGCGCCCGCTCGACGAGTTCATCATCGCTGGGCGACGGGTCGGTGCAGATCACGCCGCGCAACGCCCCCTCGATCCGCAGCCGCCGGGTGAGGGCCCGCGTGTCGATGCCCGCGAGCCCCGGCACGCCCTGCTCGGCGAGCCAGTCCGAGAGGCTCTGGGTGCTGCGGTAGTTGCTGGCGGTTTGGGCGAGCTCGCGGACCACGAAGCCGGCAACCTGCACCCGGGCGGACTCGAGGTCGGCGGGGTTGACCCCGTAGTTGCCGATGAGCGGGTTGGTCATCGTGACGATCTGGCCGGCGTAGGACGGGTCGGTGAGGACCTCCTGATAGCCGGTGAGGGAGGTGTTGAAGCAGACCTCCCCGGCGACGGCGGCGGGGGCGGTGTGGCCGAAGGCGTGGCCGTGGAAGACGGCACCGTCTTCGAGCGCGAGCCGGGCGGGGGGGGTTAACTGATGGGAAGCGGGCATCGGGGACAGTGTAGCGGTGGGGGGTGACGGGTTGCGTTGCGAAGCACCGGCAGGATGCCGGTGCCACTGAAGAACCGGATGCGTCTATATTGCCGGGGTGCCGCGGAGCCGTCGGACCATCGTGATCGCCTCGCGGCGGAGCCCCCTGGCGCGGGCGCAGGCCGAGGCGGTGGGGCGGGCGCTGTCGCGGCTGAACCCAGGTTTGGAGGTAAAGTTTCATTGGGTGGTGAGCCGGGGTGACAAGGTGGCGGGGCCTCTGGCGGCGGCGGGGGGCAAGGGGCTGTTCACGCGGGGGGTGGACGAGGCGGTGCTGTCCGGGGCGGCGGACCTGGCGGTGCACAGCCTCAAGGATTTACCGGCGGACCCGGCGGAGGCGGTGCCGGGTATCTCGCTCGCGGCGGTGCCGAAGCGGGGAGCGGTGCAGGACTGCCTGATCACGGCGGGGGGGCACGGGTTGGTGCATGACCTGCCCGAGGGCGCGGTGGTGGGGACCAGCAGCGGGCGGCGCGGGGCGCAGGTGAAGCGGCTGCGGCCGGACGTGCGGGTCAGGGTCTTTCGGGGGAACGTGGAGACGCGGCTGGCGAAGGTGCTCGCCCCGGATCGTCGGGAGGTGGACGCGACGCTGCTGGCGGCGGCGGGGCTGCGGCGGCTGGGGCTACATGAGCACGCCGCAGCGTTGCTACCGCTCGACGAGATGCTGCCCGCGGCGTGCCAGGCGGCGCTGGGGATCACGTGTCGTACGGCCGACGGGGCGACGCTGGCGCGGTGCCTGCCGCTGAACGACCCCGCGGCGTCGACGGCGGTGCACGCCGAGCGCGAGCTGGTGGCGAGGCTGGGCGCGAGCTGCCACTCCTCCCTGGCGGTGCTGGCCGAGCCGCTGGAACCGGGGGAGACGCGGGCGACGCGGAACGCAGACTCGCATTGGTTCCGCCTGCGGGTGAGGGTGCTGTCGGTCGACGGGTCGGCGTGCCTGGGGGCGGACGAGCGCTGCCGGACCGGTGAGCTGCGGCACGTGGTGCGTCGCACGGCCGACCGTCTGCTGGACGAGGGGGCTGCGCGGCTGTTGGCGGGTGCAGTGGCGGATTGAGTCGGATCGAACGACCGAAGCGTGCATCTATATAGAAGGCCCTCCGTCCGGCCGGTAGCGGCCGCAGGGTGGGCAAACTCGGAGACGGCGGCCGCGAGCGGCCGGGCTAGAAGGCGGTGCGTCCGCCAATGGGTTCGACCCGGCACAACGCCGCGTCGTCGGGAGCGGGTGATGCGGCGATGCTGGATGTACGGCGTATCCTGTGTATCGGCAACGGTTATCGGCGATTTAGTGAAAGCGCGGCGTTGGCGGGGCGGCGGGTATAATGCGAGGCTGGCTTGGCCTCTGGCGCGCTGAGCGGGGCCGAGCGTGGTGGATCACTTACCGTTGCGGAACCCGATGCATGCCCGCTGACCGCCGCCCATCCGAGCAGCCGCGACGCCGCGGCGGAGCCCGAGGCGGCGGGGGCGAGGGTGGCGCGGCCGCAAAGACCGGCCCCCCGTCCGGCGACCTCGACCCGGTGGACCCGACGGTCGAAGAATCCTCCATCTTCAAGACCTACGACCCCGACTCGGCCGCGCCCCGGCCGGCCGCGCCCCGCCGCGACCTCATCGACCCCGACGCGACCCGCAAGGACACGGCCAACCCGCGCCCCGCTCCGACCGCGAAGCCCGCCGCCCGCCCGCCCGTCCAGCCGACGACCCCCGGCAAAGCACGGCCCGCCATCTCCAAGCCCACTTTGCCCGCCTCGCCGCTGACCGGCCAGACCGGCCAGACCGGCGCGACGGGCGAGAGCAACGCGGCCACGTCGCAATCCCCCGGCAGCCGCCTCGGCTCCGCCGACCCGCCGCCGCCACTGGACCCGAACGTGCAGGCCCTGGTCGACCTGGGCGTGATGGAAGCCGCCCCGCCCGCCGCCCGCCGCCGCGGGGCGTTCGCCGTCGTCGCCGGCCGCTACGAGCTGCGCAAGCAGCTCGGCGTCGGGGGCATGGGCGTCGTCTTCCTCGCCTACGACAACGCCGGCGACTGCCTCGTTGCGCTCAAGACCCTCAAGCCCCGCTTCCTCAAGAACCCCGAGGCCCGCGTCCGCTTCCTCGACGAGGCGAAGGAGATGAACCGCATCCCCGCCCACGCCCGGGTCCTCGTCGTCAAGGATTTCGGCAGCCTCGACCGGCCGTTCTACGTCACCGAATACATCGGCGGCGGCTCGCTGGGCGACCGGATCAAGCTTCACGGCATCCCGCCCCGCGACGAGGCCCGACGCCACGCCCGTGACCTCGCCACCGCCATCGCCTACATCCACGCCAAGCACGGCAAGCTCCACCGCGACATCAAGCCCGAGAACCTCCTGCTCGACGATCAGGGCTCCGCCTGGCTGGCGGACTTCGGCCTCGTGTGGCAGGTGGGCGAGGGTGCACGTGGCCTCCGCGCCGGGACGATCCCCTACATGCCGCCCGAGGTGGTGGTCGACGCTCGCAAGAACGTCGGCTACGAGTGGGACGTCTACGCCTTCGGGGCCACCCTGTACGAGATGCTCACCGGGCACCCGCCGTACGCGGACGTGATGAAGCGTCGGGCCGCGAGCAGCGGCGCGAAGCTCGACGATCTGAAAAAGATCATCGCAGCCCAGCCGCCCACCCCGATCCGCGAGCGCAACCGCAAGGCGGACAAGTCGCTGACGAGGATCGCCGAGTGGGCGATGGCGCGGGACGCGAGGGACCGCTACTTCCACGTCGACCACATCCTCAACGACCTCGCGGCGATCCGCGAGGGCCGCAAGCCACGGGGCCCGTTGCAGAAGACGCTCGCCGACGGCGGGGGCGAGCGGCCGCGACGCCCGGGGTGGCACGTGCTGCTCACCGCAGTGGTGCTCGGTATCGTCGCGACGGCGGCGGGGGTGTTTCTCGTGCCGGGGCTGGAGGAGCGGGCGGAGCAGGGGGCGCAGCGGGCGTGGGCGGCGGTGGCGGGCTGGGTGGAGTCGACGGGGTGGGTCGCAGGCCGGGCGGACGATATTGAAATCGAAGGGGATGATTCGACGTCGATCGCTCCGGCGAGCACCGGGGCAGCCGCCGTTGCCCAAGCGACGAAACCGCCGCCGCCGCTGCTGCAGGTCAACCCCGACAGCCCGCTGGGCCTGCGGTTCGACACCGCCGGCGGCCGGCGGGTGTACCGCGTCGCGGACCCGACGGTGTGGGACCGCCTCGCCGCCGAGGGCGTCGCCGACCCCGCCGCGTTGCCCGCCGACCAGGCCCTGCGTTTCACGGCCTCCGCCGAGCGGCCGGGCCACCTCACGATCTTTGCCATCGAGGCCGGCGGCCACCCCGTCCAGTTCTTCCCCAACGCCGACCGGCCCTCCGGTTCGCTGAACGCCGGGGACGAGCTGCTCTACCCCGCCCCGCCGGGCAGCGGCGAGTCGACCCGCCAGATCAAGCTCCGAGAATCCGGCCGCGTCCACATCAAAGCGATCTACACCGACCGCCCCTGGACCGCCGCGGGCGTCGATCTCAGCCTAGCCAGACCGTGGCCGACACCCGACCCCGAGTTCCGCATCAACGTCGACGGCCGCACCTTCGCATCGTTCGACGAGGCGTTTGGCGACCGGTGGCAGACAGCGGAATTCGACATCGATATCCGTCGGTAAGATACGGGTACCGCTTGCGGTTTAACGGGGTCGCAAAAGACTGCAAGCGACGGCTTTACGGCTGAGCTATTCCGCAGTCGCAACACTGATCGTCGCGCTCATTTCATGCGATTCACCCGGACCGATGGTGATGGCGTTTTTGCCGACGTTAGCGGTCTCGATGCAGCACATCTGCTTCCATTCCTCATCGCCGAAGTCCTCCATCCGCGCCGCCTTGGCGGTCCAGGGGTTCCAGATCACCGTTGATCTCGACCCACGTTTCGCCACCGTGATCCGCCGCCCGAGCACCGGGTCGTGCAGGGTGCAGGCCGCTTCGGTATCGACGTAGACGCGGTCGGTCTCTTCGGTGAAGGTGATCGGGGCGTCGCCCTGGTTCCGCCGCTCCGCATTGTGCATCTTGTCCAGGTAGTCGGCCCCCTCGAGGCCGGTGATCTTCACCTTCGTCGCGTCGCCGACGGCCAGGTACGTGTGCAGCGCCGCCTCAAACCGCTGCTCGGTGTCGGCGAGGTTCGAGACGATGAACTTCAGGTGCAGCGACCGGCCGAACGTGACCTGGTACGACACGTGCAGCTTGTCGAGGTTGGTGACGAGTTCGGCCCGGACCCCGTCGGGCGTCGCGGCGGTGTTGACCGGGTTCCACGGCTTGGCGCGGACCAGGCCGTGCGAGGGCGCGTCGGGGTCGGAGGGGTGCGGGCCGAACCAGGGGAAGCACAGGGGCACGCCGCCGCGGATGGGGTGGCCTTCCTTGAACCACGAGGCGCGGGAGGTGAACAGGACCGGGCGTTGACCGGCGGGCTGCCACTCGGTCAGCGTCGCCCCGAGGAGGTAGAGCCGGCCGGTGCAGTCATCGGTGTCGACGTGGAGTGAGGCCAGGTCGTGCCGCGCCGGCTCGACGTGCAGGGCGTCGGGCACGTTGAACTCGGCGAGGCGGTCGGGGGTGGAGGTGGAAGTGGCAGGCATGAAACGAGTGTAGTCGGGGCAAGGTGGAGCGGAGTGCGGCGGGGGGGTGAGGGGTCGCCGGACAGGCACCGGAGGTTGGCTTGTGTTGCCAATAGTGACTGAGGCGCGGACGGCGGGCCGCGAGGTGCGTGGGCGGGTGCGGGTGCGGAGCGGTTTGCCGCGGCATGGCCTGCTGCTCGATTACGAGAACGAGCGCGAACGTGCGGCCAAGCCCCCAACTCCTAAGCCCCCAATCCCCAACCCCAAGCCCTCAACCCCCCGTCTGCTACATTGCCTCCGGGTTATGTACGAACTGGCGTGTCCATCCTGCGGCGTCAAGCGCGCCACCCCGTTCGTCCGGCTCGGCGCGGTCACCCGTTGCGACGCCTGCTCGACCGTCTACCGCATCGGCCCGCCCCACGTCACCCGTCCCCAGCCCGCCGGGGCCAAGCCCGCCGCCCCCGCCCCCGACCGCGTCCTCATCACCGACCCGCCGCCCCCCGACGACCCCGCCGGCGGCAGCAGCATCACCGGCCTCTCGGGCCTCAGCGAGCTCATGCAGGCCGAGCCCGGCGGCACCCCCATGGTCGGGGCCGACACCGCCCCCGGCCCGTCCTCCACCCCCGGCCCCCTCGCCGCCGCCACCCTCACCAACCCCGCCGAGGACCTCCGCGCCGGCCTCTCCCAGGTGCCCGAGGTTAACGCTCAGGGATCCACCCGCGCCGCCACCCTCCACCGCAAAGCCGTCGAACTCAACCGGCAACGACGCGCCCGGCGACGCTGGTTCGTCCTTATCGCCTCACTCGCCCTCGTCGTCGGCCTCATCGGCGTGGGGCTGCTCATCCTCTACGGCGTCAGCGGTGACCTCTCCGGCGACTCCACCCCGGAAACCGCCTCGCAACGCGCCCCACAGGCCACGCCAAGCCCGGCACCCCAACCCGCACCCGACACCCCCTCCTCCACCCCCTCTGCCACACCTGCTTCCGCCGAAGACGGCCCCTACCCCGGCCCCGCCGACGACACCGACCCTACTGTCGACCAGCCGAACCCCGCCGCCCCCCGGTAACCCCCATTCCCCGCACGACGCTCCGCGTCCCCCGCTATAGATCCGCCACCGGCACCCTCCTACTGGCCGCTGCCCGACCCCTTCAAACCGCCGGCCCCCGGCGACCCCCGCGCGCCCCGCTGAGCCATGCTCTTCATCCCCATCCGAACCGACCGCCGCCAGCACGCCACCCCCTGGGTCAACTACACCCTCATCGCCCTCAACATCCTCATCTTCGGGCTCACCTACCAACACATCATCGCCTTCGGCCCCCTCGCCGCCCAGGGCAACTCCACCGAACAGATCATCGCCCGAGCCCCCGCCGTCGGCTACTGGCTCTGGCCGCAAGAGCCCTACACCCGCCTCTACCAGTTCCTCACCTACCAGTTCCTCCACGTCGGCTGGGAGCACATCCTCTTCAACATGCTCTTCCTCTACGTCTTCGGCAACGCCGTCGAAGACCGCCTCGGCAAGGTCGGCTACCTGCTCTTCTACCTCGCCGGCGGCGTCGTCGCCGGCGTCGGCCACACCCTCGCCTCCGGGGCACCGGTCCTCGGCGCGTCCGGCTCCGTCGCCGCCGTCACCGGCGCCTACCTCGCCCTCTCGCCCCTCTCCAACGTCACCATCTTCTACTGGGTCATCGTCATGATCGGGTCCTTCGAGGTCTCGTCCATGATCCTCATCCTCTTCCGCATCGTCCAGGACCTCATCTTCCAGGTCTCGGGCATCGGCAACACCGCCTACGTCGCCCACCTCGCGGGGTACGCCTACGGCTTTGTCGTCGGCATGGCCCTGCTGCTGGGCCGACTGCTCACCCGTGAGCCGTACGACATGCTCTCGCTGATTAACCAAAGGCGTCGCCGCAGCCAGTTCAAGCGCCTCAGCCGCGGCGGCTACTCCCCGTGGGACCACGCCGGCGACGGGTCCGCCGACACCCCCTCGCGCCGCAAACGCGCCCCCGCCGAGCCCTCGCCGCAGGACCGCCAACTGATGGACGAGCGTGCCGCGATCAGCGACGCCGTCGCCGCCCACGACTCCTCGCGCGCCGCCCGCCTCTACGCCGACCTCCTGCAGAAGCACCCCGACCAGGTCATGGCCCAGCAGACCCAGCTCGACCTCGCCAACCAGCTCATGGCCGACGGACGCTACGACACCGCCGGCCGCGCCTACGACCTCTTCCTCTCCACCTACCCCAATTACGCCCAGAAGCCGCACATCCAGCTCATCCTCGGCCTCATCCTCGCCCGCTACCTGCAACAACCCGACCGCGCCCGCACCCTCCTCACCGAAGCCCGCGACCGCCTCTCCGCCGACGACCGCGCCCTCGCCGACACCGTCCTCGCCGAACTTTCTTGAAGCGAATTAAACGCGCAAGAGACGCTAAGGCCGCGGAGCAAACCAAGGCAGGAACCGCAGGGCTTGCACCGATTGCCGCAGCCCATCTGCACGCCAACCCGATGCTGATACGGGGCGTCATCTCGTTTGATGCCAAATCTGCAGAGTGAATCCTGCGAGACTCTGCGGTATCCGGCTTCGCTTGCGTCTTCCTCGGCGTCCTCCGCGCCTCTGCGGTTCCTAGCGCTCTGACACCCGCTACACTCCCGCTTTCGCCCTCGGAGAGACCCCATGCCCCCCCACCCCACCACCGCCGTCATCGGCCAGTCCGGCGGGCCCACCGCCGTGATCAACCAGTCCCTCGCGGGGGCCGTCGAAGCCCTGCAGCAGTCGGACAAAGTCGACCGCATCCTCGGAGCGCGACACGCCGTGCAGGGCATCGTCGCCGACGATTTTATCGACCTCACGGAGATCGCCCGGCCGACGCTCGACGCCATCGCCGACACCCCCTCGTCGGCCCTCGGCTCATCCCGCGACAAGCCCGACGACGCATATTGCAAACGGATTCTTGAGTCGTTCACCCGCAACAACGTCGGCTACTTCTTCTACGCCGGGGGCAACGACAGCTCCGACACCTGCCGCATCATCGCCGAGATGGCGCAGGAAGAGAACCACCCGCTGGTGGCCTACCACATCCCCAAGACCATCGACAACGACCTGGTCATCAACGACCACACGCCCGGCTTCGGCAGTGCCGCGAAGTTCGTGGCCCAGGCGTTCATGGGCGACGACCTGGACAACCGCGCCCTGCCGGGCATCAAGATCAACGTCGTCATGGGCCGGCACGCCGGCTTCCTCACCGCGGCCTCGACGCTCGGCCGACGCCCCGATTCCGACGACGGGCCCCACCTCGTCTACGTCCCCGAGGTCGCCTTCGACGAGGGCAAGTTCATCGACGACGTCGAGCGTATCTATAAGAAGCACGGCCGCTGCCTCATCGCCGTATCCGAGGGCATCCACGACGCGTCGGGCAACGCGATCATCACCAAGCTGCAGGACGAAGTCGAGAAAGACGCCCACGGCAACGTGCAGCTCTCGGGCACCGGGGCGCTGGGCGACCTGCTCGCCGACCTGGTGAAGACGAAGCTGAAGGACCGCGTGGACCACAAACTGCGGGTCCGGGCCGACACGTTCGGCTACCTGCAACGCTCCTTCGTCGGCTGCGCCTCGACGGTGGACCAGGCCGAAGCCCGCCTCGCCGGCCGCCATGCGGTCGAGCACGCCCTCAATAGCGAGCACCCCACCGGCTCCATCGCCATCGTCCGCACCAGCGACCCCGGAAGCACCCCCTACACCATCGAATACCGCCGCATCGAGATCAGCGACGTGGCCGCGAAAACCAAGACCATGGACCCGAAGTACATCGTGGACGGCTGCGACATCGCCCCGTCGTTCCACGACTACCTCGCCCCCATCGTCGGCCCGCTGCCGCACGTCGAGACGCTGTGACACCCGTGTCGGCGGTTTTAGCTTTTAGTGGAGCAGGCTTCCGGCCTGCTTTCGGGCGCAGCCCGAAGTCGAACCCCGCGGGCTTGGCCCTGCGGGCCATCGGCAGGCAGGGAGCCTGCCCCACCGAGAACCTCCAATCTCGGCCGCGGGGTAGCCACATGATCAACTTCGGTAGCGGTTGAGCAGGCCCCGGTGGGACGGCCGTCCCGCCCGTCGTTCAACCCCAGGTCAAAATAATGCTCGGCCTGTACAAGACGCCGACAAGATAGTATCCTGTTAGGTATGCCTCCCGGCCACGTCCCCGGTGCCGACCCCGCCGATCCGGGCGACCGCACCTACCGCGACGCCCTGCCCGGCGGCGCCTTCGGCGGGGCCCACCGCCGCGCGGCCGGGCTCAACCCCGGCAACCGCTTCGAGTCGACCCGCGTCCACCTCGACGGTGACGAACTCGACCGGCAGCGCCACGAACGCGAGGCCGACGCCGCAGCCACCGTCACCCGCAGCGGCACCCCGCCGCCCCCGGCCGACGCGCCGCCCCACGTCCCCCTCACCGTCCTGCCCGACGCGACCAAGACCATCATCAACCGGGTCGAGTCAACCTCCGACGTCCCCTTCGACTGGACCGTCAACCCCTACCGCGGCTGCGAGCACGGGTGCATCTACTGCTACGCCCGGCCGTACCACGAGTTCCTCGGCTTCTCCTCGGGGCTCGACTTCGAGACCAAGATCATGGCCAAGCACGACGCCCCGGACCTGCTCCGCCGCGAACTCGCCCGGCCGACCTGGCGGGGCGAGCCCATCGTCATGTCCGCCATCACCGACGTGTACCAGCCGCTCGAGAAGTCGCTCCGCATCACCCGCCGTTGCCTCGACGTCATGGCCGACTGCGGCCAGCCCGTCTCGACGATGACCAAAAACACGCTGGTCCTCCGCGACCTCGACCTGTGGCAGAAACTCGCCGAGGCGGGGGCCGGCCGCGTCACCGTCACCCTGGTCACGCTCGACCCGGACCTCGCCGCCCGGCTCGAGCCCCGCGCCAGCCCCCCGGCCGCCCGTCTCCGCCTCATCGAGAAACTCACTGCCGCCGGCGTCCCCGTCGCCGTCAACCTCGCGCCGGTCATCCCCGGCCTCACCGACCACGAGGTCCCCCGCCTCCTCGCCGCCGTCGCCGACGCCGGCGCGACCCGCGTCGCCTGGGTCCTCCTCCGCCTGCCGTACCAACTCAAAGAACTCTTCCTCGACTGGCTCCACCGCAACGTCCACCCCGACCGCGCCCGCCACGTCGAGTCGCTCATCCGCCAGGCCCGCGGCGGCAAGCTCTACGACGCCAACACCAACCGCGGCCGCGGCACCGGCCCCGTCGTCGAACAACTCAAGACCGTCTTCGACGTCTACTGCCGCCGCCACGCCCTCAACCTCAACCCCCGCCCCCTCAACCGCTCCCACTTCCGCCACCCCACCCTCAACGGCCAAGGCTCGCTGTTCTGATCGCGGATGGACGCAGATAGAGTCGGGTTAAGCCCTGGGCGGCCTCATCTTCCTCGCGGAGAGCCCCTTCAGCCGGCTCTGAGTACGTAATCAACGAGCTTCCCGTCGGCGTCAAACCGCAGTTCCAGCCAAAACGGCGGGAACCCGGAGACCCGGTACGATAGGCGGTCACCCGTTTCGTACCCGAAGCGTGGTGTACCCAGCATCGCGATCGCATCGGCGTGGGTGATGACGGCACCGTTCCCGAGGATGCGCAATACGTCCTCCCGCATCCGCCAGCGGGCATCAAAGTACCCGTCGCCGTCGGCTCGGGCCCATCCAGCCATGTCAAACGGGATCGGCGTGTTTCGATAGCAATACCCGATCCAAGCGGCGGCAACGGCAACCGTGACGACCAGCGCCAGCAAGACATAGCGCCGCCACTTCAGCGGCTCTTCAAAGATGTTCGGCAGCTTCTTCATCCGCGGCCCTCCGCGTCCATCCGTGGTTCCACTTCCCCTTCATCATCTTCAGAACCAAGCGCCAACCGCACCCCCGACTCGCCCGCCAAATCGATCATCCGCTGCACCACCGCCTCCGCCCCCTCCCGCTTCCGCGCCTTCACCGGCCCCGCCGGCTGCGCGGCAAACGTCCGCAACAATCGGTTCGTCAGGAACGCATCGAACGATGGCCGACCCGCTGCGTCGTACGCATCCACCGATTGGATCAGCGTCGGGTTGCCCCGTTCCAGCAGTTCGATGAGTCGCCCCGGCGAGGCGTCCACCCCGACGAGGTGCCGCCGCGCCACCGACAGCACTACGGGCAGGTGCCATGTCACGAGCAGGCTCCGTACCCGCGCCGCCCGCGCGACGTCCGCCTCGAACGACGCCAAATCCCGCGCCCGCGCCGGCCCCGCGGCAAATCGCTCCCGCGTCGCCGCCGCCCGAAATTTTAGGTAGTTGAACCGCAAAAACAGCGACCGCACCTTGTCCGGCGACACCACCGGCTGCACGTACAGCTCCCGCAGGGGCGACGGCAAGCCGTCCAGCGGCACCGTCGTCCGCCGCGCGTCCGCCTCCCGCGGCTCCAGCCGCGGCCCGAGGTATACCTCGTCCGCCCCCTCCGCCCCGAACCCCCGGTACGCCACATACGTCAGCGGCAACCGCAGCGCCCGCGCCGCCCGACGCTCCAGCACCACGCGGTGGATCGTCGCCCGGCTCCGCCGGAACCGCTCGCTCAGCTTCCCCACCCCGATCCCCCGCCGATACGCCCGCGAGATCAGCCGCTTCTGCCGCGCCGTCAGCGGGCCCGTCCGGTCCGGGAACAGCGGGTCGTCGGGCCGCTCGCGGTCGTGCTTTTCGAGGATGAGGCGGACCGTCTCCACCGCGCGGCCTGTCCGCTTAGCCAGGTGCGTCGCCACCCGGTTGAATGACGCATCCGTCGCCGCCGCCAAGCGCCGCGCGCGGGCGATCAGCCTCGCTCGGTCCGCCGGCTCGATCTGCGTGAAGCCGGCGGCCCGCTCCACCCGCTCGCCGTGGTCCGCCCGGAACCACTCGACCGCCTCCTCGGTGAACGCGATCACCCGCCGCGCCCCCGGCAGCGGCTCGACCCTGCGCCAGCGCAGCCCCTCCTTCCGCCACCGCGACAGCGTCTTCGTGCTCACCCCCAGCCTCGCCGCGAGCTGGTCCGTCGTCAGCGCACCACCGTCCGACAGCGGCACCGACACCGACCCGCTTAACAGGTCAATCACCCGCCGCAGGTCCGGCCGCACCGCCGCACCGACCAGCATCGCGTCCGTGCCGTAGTCTCGCCTGAACCCGGTCAGCCGGAACGCGAGGAAGTCGAACGGGTACGTCGTGTCCGCATCGATGGCGTCGTGCAGCGCCTCGGCCGCCCGCATCTGCTCAACCCGACGCGCGGGCGTCCCCTGCAGCATCTGCGTCGCCAACTGCCCCAGCGGCGCACAGTTAAAACGGGTAGAGCTGGAGCTCAAAGCGTTCCCCCGGCGGGTGCTCCTCGGTCGGGTCCGATGCCTCGGGCCAGGGCACCAGCCCCGACATCGCCGCCAACTCCCCGAACCGCCGCATCCCCTCCAGGTCGTCGTCGTCCACGCGGTACCGCAAAACGCCGCCCATGTATTCCGCCGCCTGCGCCGCGTCCCACCCGTGCGGCCCCGCGTACCGCTCCACCAGGCCCCCGATGTCCGCCAGGTTCCGCTCCAGCGTCGCATCCAGCCGCGCCGGCAAACCCCGCAGGTCCACCCCGTACCGCGTCGCCCACACCGCGAAAGTGAACGGCAAACCCTCCTCCTCCCGCCACACCTCGCCCAGGTCCCACTCGTGCGGGTACAGCCGCTTCGGCGGCGGGCTCGCCACCACCTTGTCCCCGATCAACAGCACCGCCTCCGGCCCGTCCTCCTCCCCCAGCCACGCCAGGTTCTCCGCCGTCGGCTTAAAGTCCACCGCCTCCATCTCGATCTCGTACCGCGACATTAGCAGCACCTCCACCAGCCCGACCGACGTGTGGCTCTCCGTGTCGCAGTGCACCGTCGTCACCGCCTCGATCGGCACCCGGCTGAACAGCCGCACCGTCCACGTCGGCCCGTCGCACCCGATCCGACCGTTCGTCACCACCTGCAGCGGCACCCCGCTCCGCCACAGATCAATCACCGGCAGCAACGCCACGTCCAGCGTCCCCGACTCCAACTTCGGCAACAGTTTCGCCGGGGCCACGAGCTCCACCGTCGGCTCATCTACTTCCTCCTCTCCCATATCGCCCACCAATCCCCACGGCCCCGTCTCTCTGCCTAAACCATGCACCAGCGGCTTCGCGTTCAGATAAGGCACACACCCCACCCGAAGCGCCCGCGCCGGCGCATCAGAGATAAATTTCAGATCGGGCCATAACTCGACCATCGTCGCTATTTATAGTCAACCGTCCCCCCGCCCGTCGTGCTGCTTCTCCCAACTCCCAAGCCCCCAATGCCCAACCCCCAGGACACCCCCGTCGCTCAGATCCTCGTCATCGACGACGAGCCCGACCACGCCGAGGTCATGGCCGAGGCCCTCCGCCGGCTCGGCCACGTCTGCACCCTCGTCCACGACCTTACCGCCGCCACCGACGAGCTCGACCACGGCTCCTTCGACCTCGTCGTCACCGACCTCGTCATGGACGCCCCCGACGACGGGCTCAACGTCCTCCGCCACGCCCGACAGAGCCAGCCCCACGCCGAGACCATCATGGTCACCGCCCACGGCGACGTGCCCACCGCCAAGGCCGCGATCAAGGCCGGCGCGTTCGACTTCATCGAAAAACCCCTCGACCTCGACGTCTTCCGCACCCTCTGCAACAACGCCCTCAACACCGTTTTCCTCCGGTCGCAGAACGCCGACCTCCGCTCCCGCCTCGACGACCGCCTCGGCTTCGAGGGCATCATCGGCACCTCCCCCGCGATCCGCCACCTCATCACCACGATGAAACAAATCGCACCCTCCCCCATCCCCGTCCTCATCACCGGAGAGTCCGGCACCGGCAAGGAACTCGTCGCCCAGGCCCTCCACAACAATTCCAAGCGGGCCGGCAACCGCTTCGCCCCGCTCAACTGTGCCGGCCTCAGCGAGTCCATCCTCGAGGACGAACTCTTCGGCCACGTCCGCGGCGCGTTTACCGGGGCCGACAAGGACCGGCAGGGCCGCTTCGAGTACGCCGACCGGGGCACGCTTTTCCTCGACGAAGTCGGCGACATGCCCCGCACCATGCAGGCCAAGCTCCTGCGCGTCCTCGAGTCCGGCGAGGTCGTCCGCGTCGGTGCCAACGAGCCGAAAACCGTCGACATCCGCCTCATCTCCGCCACCAACCAGCCCCTCGAACAGATGGTCAAGGACGGCACCTTCCGCGAAGACCTCTACTTCCGCGTCAAGGGCGTCGAGTTAAAACTCCCCCCGCTCCGAGACCGCCGCGAAGACATCCCCCAGCTCGTCCGACATTTTATTAATCGGTACGCCCACGACATGGAGAAAGACGTGCCGGCCGTCGCGGAAGATGTGATGCAGACTCTTATGCAATATGACTGGCCCGGCAACATCCGCCAGCTCATGAACGCCGTGCAGAACATGGTCATCATGACCGACGGCAACAGCATCGAACCCCGCCACCTCCCCCCGGAGATTGCCTCCGCTTCCGCAAGCCCCGGAGGCGACGGCGGGGGGGAGCAAAAGTTTTCAGGAGGCGGCGGCATGTCCCTCGACCAGCTAGAAAAACAAGCCATCCGCGACACCCTCCGCACCACCGCCGGCAACCGCGAACAAGCCGCCAAAATGCTCGGCATCGGCGAACGCACCCTCTACCGCAAACTTAAAGAGTACGGCCTCAAATAACCCCCCCCTCCCGCATAGCCGGCGGCACAAGTTGCCCCGCTTCCAACTTGAACCGCAGAGTCGCAGAGACCGCAAGAAGAAGCGGCTTGCATCGCTTACCCCCCTCCCCCCGGGAGGGGCCGGGGGAGGGCACCAAGCCAGCAACCCCCACCGCCTGATAAACTGCTCGTACTGATGCCCACCCCCTCCGCCACTTACGTCATCCGCCTCACCCACCGCGGCAACCCGCTGTCAGTGATGAAAGGCAAGCTCTACCGCATCGTTAGGCCGTACCCCAATGATGCCCCGACCGACATCCGCATCATTGACGAAGAAAAGGAGGACTACCCCTACCCCCTCGACTGGTTCCCCCCTTCGACCTCCCCGTGTCCATCATCGAAGCCCTCAACATCGCCTAGTCCGGGTGTCTAGGGTTGATGCTCGTTGAAAGCTTCGGCACTTACTCCAAATAGTTACATTCTCAGCGCCCCGCCGGGGCATTGACAACCTTCACCCCATCCACCCGCCGCCCAGCTTTTTCATCTCCCTTGATGAGACACCCCATTGCTTGGAATCATCTCCGCCTCTCGCTTCACAAGTTCGATGAGATCATGCTACATCTGGGGTTATCAATGAGTCCAGCCGCACCCATAAAGCATCAGTTCGATCAAGTACGATCATTCCTGCTGAGCGAACCAAACGTTATGGAGGAGGAAGAACCTCAGCAGCAAGATCATAGCGATTTCAAAAGTTTCTATGATGCAGCAATTGTGGTACATCGTTTAACTGAAGCCGTAGTGACGCTTCAGGATCAGCCTGTACAGGGGCTTAAGTCGTGTCTAAAGCAGATCATCTCGGGATCGCTGACGCAAGACTTTCAGCCGAAGCAGTCTAAAGACTTTTTCTACGAGCTTGAAACGGCACATCGCCTCGTCAAAGCAGGATTCACCGTTGCGTTATGCGAACCAGATATCGTAGTAAGCGGAAACGGTTTGAGCAGCGAACATGGTCTGGCTTGCAAGTATCCTTCAAGTAGAAAACAAATCCAAGATCACATCTCAAAAGGTTACAAGCAGATCAAGCGGCAACGACTTCCCGGTCTGGTAGTTATAGGGCTAGATCAAGTTCTTATAAACGAAGTTTTTGAGGAACCGCCTAAATTTCTTGATTTCCGTAAGACGGATATGTCGCCTATCGATGTAGTCAACGAAGTTATTATCGATGCTGTAAAAAAGATTGTCGTAGATCGGCAGCGGGATTATCCTAGTGAGCAGCCGTTGGACGGAGCTCTGATGACGTTCAGCTTGTTTGGTATATACGGCAGACCCGCAGGTATTACAAGTAACACAGGGTGGGCACTGCAGTCGGATTCGGACAATGCAAGCATCGCTGATATCTATCGTATAGTTGAGGCAACGCGCGAAGTAGGCGATACGATTTAGCACGTAGGGTCGGGTGAGGCTCTACGGACCCCAGCCTACTTCATCTACTGCGTGTAACCGGCCGTTAGCGGCGGGTGGCCGGGGCAGGGTTGTTGATGTACCGGACGCGTGGGGGCACGGGGGGAGGTCGCAAGCCGCATCTTCGGGTCTTTCCGGAGCGGCAACCGTACGCATCGGATGTTTAGCGGAAGACGCGCAGCGCCCCGGGGGGGGTGTGGCAGAGGCCGGGACGCTGCGCGTCTCCCGCTAAACGGGGACACGACGCGTGGCACATAGCGGTGAGGCGCTAGAGGTGGGGGTCAGAGCGCTTTAGGCGGCGGCGTGGCGTCGGCGGGTTAGGAGGGGGGCCGCGAGGGCGAGGAGGGTGAGGCCGGCGGCGGGGGTGGGGACGGGTAGGCCCAGGAGCTGGTTGCTGTCGACGAGGAGTTCGCCGTTGACGCCGACGCGGAACAGCAGGGGCTGGGTGAGGCCCTGGGGTTCGCCCGTTTGGGGGTTGAGGTACCGTTCGCCGTCGGTCAGGTTGGTGAGCATGTTGTTGAGGATCTGCGCCTGGCCGGAGGCCATGTTCCGCAGCAGAGGCCTGCCCGAGCCGAGGACCTCGATGATGTTGTCGGCGATGAGGATCGTGTCGAAGTCGGTCACCTGCCCGCCCTCCGCCGGGCTGGTCGGGCGGAAGCCAAAGAGCCCGGTGGGGAACTCGCTCGGGTCGGTTTCGTCGGCGACGATGTGGTTATGGGTAAAGGTCAGGTTGTCCTGCACAACGTCCGACGCGAACACGCCGCGGCCGGGGTTGAGGACGACGTTCTCAGTAAAGGTGTACGGGCCGGTCGCTTTGGGGATCCGGCTCGACGGGTCGAAGGCGAAGTAGAGGTTGCCGCGGTCGTCATCGACGTCGATGTCGAAGACGTTGCTGCGGACGATCAGGCCGTTGCGAGCGCCCTCGAGCGAGTACGACTCGGTGAAGTAGTTGTGGTGGATGTCGAAGGTGAAGGGGGTCGCGTCGGGGTTGCTCGGCTTGGCGTTAGGAACCGGTCCACCGGCAAACTTGGGGATGGAAACCGCGCCTTCGAGCAGGTTGTTGTTGATCTCGACGAACTCGTCGTTCTCGAACGGCAGTTCGATTGCGAAGTTGTTGCGGATGGTGTTGTTGCTGATCTGCGTGTTCTTGAAGATGCGGCCTTTGATGCCGTAGACGTTGTCGGCGCGGGTGCCGGTCTGCTCGAAGCGGTTGTTGTCGAACAGCGAGTCCTTCTGGTTGAAGTTGAAGATGGACCCGCCGGTCTGTCCGAAGGAGCCATCTGATCGGACGGTTTGGCCGCCGGCGTCGATGAACGAGTTGTTGGTGACGGTATGGCGGGTGCCGCTGAAGCTGCGGACCCCGCTCCAGCGGAAGTCGCGGAACTCCAGCCCGGTGAGGGTGACGTCGGTGGTGCTGATGGCGTGCACCCCGCCGTAGAGTTCCGGGCCGGTGAGGGTCATGTCGCGCAGGGTCAGGTTGTTCTGGTTCTGGCCAAGGTCGATCAGGTAAGCGTTGCGGTTTGAGTCGCTGCTGCGGGTATCGCTGTCGTAGCTTGAACTCGTGGGGAAGGCGAAGGTGGGACCGTTACGGACGACGGTCTGCCCGACCCCCGCACCCTGCAGGGTCATCCCCGACTTGAGCCTGAGCGTCGAGGGCAGCTCGTAGGTTCCGGCCGCGAGGCTGATGGTGTCACCGGCACCACCCTGATCGACTGCCGCGAAAAGCTGGTCGACGGTCGTGACCGCCACGGTCTCCGCCGCGGCCGACCCGGCGAAGAGCGCCAGCGGAGCCATCAGGAGGAACCGCCAAGCCGGACGATTGAACTTCATAGTGGCTGCTTCCGGGGCAAGATGCGATGCCGACTTAGTCGCCGACATCGAGAGGTGGATGAAAGGGATTGGATGGACCAGGACGTCCAGCAACGATGCGGCTGACTGAACGTTTAGTCAATCGATCCAGAGCTGAGGTGGAGCATCCGCCACTTTACCGGTTAGATGGCTGTGCGTCAAGGCAGTTGTTTCGGCAATACCGGGGAAGAGCCGGCGGGTCGCCCGGGCAGTGTCTTCCATGCCCCGGACGGGTGGCTGGCGCGGCGTTGGTAGGCAACTCTGAGGGCTTGCCGAAGCGTCGGCGTTGGGGCTCGGCGCGGCATTCTAATCACCGGTACCCGGTGGAGTGCGGCGGGGTGACGCCGCGGACAGCGCGGCGTTGCGTGTACAAGGATGAGGACGGGAACGGGAGGGTTAGCGGGGGTCGGGCCGGTGGGTCAAAGTAGGGGCGCGGGACCTCCCCGTCCCTTCTCGCGGGGAGAGTGGACTGGGTGGAGGGGGGAGGGCCGGGGTAGTCGGCGGCGAGGTCGGGGGGTGGGGCGGGATCGGCCATGGCGGCCGTAATTCGAACAGGCGTAAGGCAACCACCCAGGTGCCGGGTGCCACACCTCGAAACGGGCGGCCAACTACCGCCGCCGATACATCAGCGCCCCAAGCATGAGCAGACAGGTGAGCGCCCCCGGCTCGGGCACGACCACCACAGCACGACGGGTGTGAACCGTGTAGTGGCCGTCGCCGACGCTGTGGTCGGTCCAGACGGTGTAGAAGGCTCCGTCGCTGCCGGCTTGCCCGAACACCTGGTCCTGACCGATAAACCGCGGCTGATCCGACGGCTCGGTGGCGGCCTCCGCGAGGGTGACGGGATCGAGAAACGTCTGCCCGCCGTCTGTCGAAGCGGTGAAGTGCACGCTATAGCTGTTGGCGTTGTCTGCGATTAAGTAGTACTGCAACCCGAGTACGCCGTCCGGGTTGGCCATCAAACTCAGTGATCCCACACCTTGGCCGGTCGGCGGCGTGATGGCGATCCGGGCGTCGGTCCAGGATGCCCCCGAGTCGTCCGAAGTCGCCAACTTGAGCACCGCGCCATCAGGGTCCGCTTGTTTCTCGACGAAGCCGAAGTAGGCCCTCTCGCCCCCTTCGTGGCTACCGATGGCGAGGCTGGCACCAAAGAACCCGCCGGGTCCCTGGCGGGCCGGCTCGTCCCGCACGGCGACCGGGATCACCGACGAGAGGGTCTGGCCGCCGTCAGTCGAGCGGACGACGCCGAACTCGACCCGGTTGCCGTCGAACTTACCGTCTTTGGACTTGATATTGTTCTTGCCCCGCATGGGGATCAGCAGGGTGCCGTCGTCGGTCGTCTGCAGGTTGTAGGCGAAGCCGAGGTTGAACTGTCCACCGAGGTTCCGGGTGGTCTTGGACCACGTCTCGCCGTTGTCGGTGGTGCGGAGCAGGTCGATCCCCGAGTTGTCGAATCGGCGGCCGGCGATGTAGAGCCGCCCGCGGTTGGGGGAGCTCGCGCCGAGGTCCATCGTGATGTGGGGGTGGTCGAGCTTTGCGTCGAGCACGTCGCGGTCCGACCAAGTCTGTCCGCCGTCGGTCGAACGGAGGTAGCCGATCCTGTTGCCGTCACGCTGACTGATCAAGGAACGGTGCATCACCCCGTCGGCGCCGATGACCGCGTCGGGATCGCCGGACCTGGTCGCGACGTGCGGCGGCCAAGTGGCTCCGCCGTCGGTGGTGGCAACCGCACCCGTTTCCGATTCGTCCCGGTTGTATTTGAACGTGATGACCTGACGGTCCGTGTTGGTCGGGTCCACGCGGAGGTCGGCCTGGTACCGGTTGTCGGGCAGCACCAAGCCCGCGGCGATGTCCGGACCCAACTCGATGGAAAACGTCGGCTCCGCCCGCAGGACCCCGACGGGCACCAAGAGGATGCTCAATGCGTAAGCGAGGGTACGCAACGTCTTCATGTCGGTCTCTTGGAAGGTGAACGGCGAGCGCACAGTCGCATGCGGTCACCGGGAAGATTGCACCGGTGTTAGAACAGGTGCCGTTCCCCGCGTAATCAGATGATACCAAGCAGTGTATCCGCTTACAACCGAGGGTAGAGGGGTCATCTGGTGGCTGAAGTGAAAGTTCGATGCCCCGGGAGGATGGGGGCGGGGGCGTGACGCCGCGGGTGTCGGGTTGGGGGTTGCTATTGCGTCAGCACCGGTCAGACGGGGTCCTTGCGTCACGGTGGAGCAGCCCGTTGCGGGGTTGCGTTAGGATTGGGCGATGGACATCGATCACTTGCCGCGGGTGGGGCATGGGTACGACCTGCACCGGCTCGTCGACGGGGGGAAGCTGGTGGTGTGTGGGGTGGAGCTGGAGAGTGAGCGGGGGTGTGTGGCGCATTCGGACGGGGACGTGGTGTTTCATGCGGTGACCGATGCGGTGCTGGGGGCGCTGGGGGGGCTAATGGAGGGGGCCGGGGGGTGGAGCGACATCGGGGGGTTGTTCCCGGACGACGACCCGGCGTGGGCGGGGGCGGACTCGGCGGTGTTCGTGGCGGAGGCGGCGCGGCGGATGCGGGGTACGGGGTACGGGGTGGGGAACGTGGATGTGACGGTGGCGCTGGAGCGGCCGCGGGTGGGGCCGCATAAGGCGGCGATGCGGGAGCGGCTGGCGGGGGCGCTGGGGTGCGAAGTGGAGCGGGTGAACGTGAAGGCGAAGACGGGGGAGGGGGTCGACGCGGTGGGGCGGGGGGAGGCGGTGGCTTGCTGGGCGGTGGTGGTGTTGGGGCGGGGAGAGTTATGATTACGGAGGCACGGCGGGAACCGCGGATTTTGCAGATGACGCGGAGGAGAGTGGGGATTAGCCGCCAAGGTCGCCAAGAGCGCTAAAGAAGGCAGATGGAGAGTCTGTTTGTTTAGGTGCTTCACTCGCGGAGCTTGCTTGCACCCCGTTGATGATGTTGAAGGATTGATAGTTGAACCGGTGATGTTTTAGCAAAACATTCGGTATTTCATCAATCTGCGTCATCTGCGGAATCTGCGGTTTCTGCCTGGAATTTCTGCGAGACTTTGTGTCTCCGATCATGAGGGCACCGTTGTTTTTGGAATCGGCGATGAAGTCGGCGTAGGGGGGGCTGAGGTTGAGGAGGATGTAAGAGCCGTCGGGGGGGGGATGGGCTGGAAGGGGTGCGCTAACCGCAAGCGGGGGGTGGTTTTGGGGGATTGATGGGGTGGGTCAGGGGTCTTCGTGTTCAACGTCGAGGCCGGGGTAGTCGAGTTGGCCGTCGTCGTTGACGTGGAGGCGGTTTTCGACGATGGCGTCGAAGCGGTGGAGGAGGTTGAGGAGGGGCTGGGCTTCGGGGATGTGGGAGTGGTAGTCGTACTGGCGTTGGGCCATGAGGCCGACCTGGCTGCCGCTGGGGAGGTTGCGGGCGGCGGCGGCGGCGCGGGCGTTGGGGAGGAAGACGCACTGGAGCCAGAGCTCGAAGGTGGGGGCGTCGAGGAACGAGCGCATGCGGCCGGCTTGGTACTCGGCGAGGAGGTCGGGGGGGTCGCCTTTCCAGTAGCCGATGCGTTTCATCTCGGCCTCGATGTCGTCGAGTCGGGCGGCGGCGAGGGCGTATTGGTCGTGGGCCATCGGGTGGTTCGGGTGGGATGTGCTAACCGCAAGCGGCGGGTGTGCGGGTGAGGAAGGATCTAGTTGAAGAGGGAGACGTAGGCGGACATGAGTTTGACGGAGAGGACGACGAGGGGGCCGGAGGCGACGGCGAAGCAGAAGATGAAGCCGATCATGAGGGCGCCGCTATTTTTAGGGTCGCCGATGAAGTCGGCGTAGGGTCGGCTGAGGTTGGCGAGGATGTGGGAGCCATCGAGGGGGGGGACGGGCAGGAGGTTGAAGAAAAGGAGGATGAGGTTGTAGAGGCCGGCGATGGCGAGGAGCCGGAGGACGTTCTGTTGTAGGGGCGAGAGGCCGAGGTTGAGCGAGGCGAGGTCGGCGGAGAGGGCGGCAGCGGGGGGGAAGCCGGGGAAGGTCCAGGCGCGGAGCAAAACGGCGAGGCCGGAGAGGCAAACGAGGGCGAGGGCGAGGTTGAGGGCGGGCCCGGCGGCGGCGACGATGAGCTCGCCGTAGCGGCCGCGGAGGCGGGTGGGGTCGATGGGCATCTGTCCCCAGGCGATGCCGGCGAGGGCGAGGGCGAGGAGGGAGAACGGGCCCATGTGGACCAGGGGGTTGCCGGTCATGCGGTTCTGGAGGATGGGGGTGCGGTCGCCGAGGCGGAGGGCGGCGACGCCGTGGGCGAGCTCGTGGAGGACGATCGAGACGATGACGACGAGGACGACGGCAAAGAAGTAGAAGCGGTCGGCGGGGTTGTCGGAGAGGAGATTGGTGATGAAGAGTTGCATGAGGGGGCATGGTAGTGGGGGGGTGGGGGCGGAGCGGTGAGGGATGGGTTGGGGTGGCGGCCAGGTGGCCTGACCGCTGGTCGAGGACGGGCGGGACGCCCGTGCCACCGGCCGCCACACGATCCGAGCGGGCGGATTAGGATCACCGCCCTATGCACGAACGCCTTGACAGATGGGTACCGGTCCTGGTGCTGTGGCTGGTGCTGCTGGGGGGGTGCAAGTCGGCAAGCGTGCCGGATTATGCGAGGGCGCTGGGGCCGGGGGAGGCGGCGCTGCGGGCGGTGAGCGGTGAGCGGGCGGAGCGGGTGCTGAACGAAGCGGCGGGGCAGATGGGCGACGCGGCGTTCGTGGAAGCGCTGCAGCGGAGCGTGGCGTGGTTCGCGCTGCCCTCGGCGCGGGGGGCGTTCCCGGTGGAGGGGGTGACCTACCAGCGGGCGCGGCAGTCGGTGGAGGAGCTGCTGGCGGTGGCGGAGGGGGAGCCGGACGCGGCCCGGCGGGTGGCGCGGCTGCGGGAGCGCATGGGGCTGTACGAGTCGGTGGGCTACAACGGCAAGGGCGTGGTGCTGTTCACGGGGTACTTTTCGCCGCGGTTCACGGCGTCACGGGAGCGGACGGGGGCGTATCGGTATCCGCTGTACGCGCGGCCGGCGGACCTCGTGACGGACGCGGCGACGGGCCGGGTGCTGGGGCGTTCAACCCCGCCGAGCGGGCCCGGGCAGCCGCCGCAGATCGGGCCGTACCCGACGCGGCAAGAGATCGAGGCGGGGGGCCTGCTCGACGAGTCGGAGCTGGCGTATCTGCCCAGCCGGCTGGACGCGTACACGATCGAGGTCAACGGGTCCGCGGCGCTGGAGATGAAGGGCGGCGAGACGCTGTACGTCGGGTACGCCGGGACCAACGGGCGGGAGTACACGAGCATCGGGAAGCTGCTGGTGGCGGACGGGAAGCTCGACCGCAACCGGGTGTCGATGCCGGCGATACGCGCGTACTTCCGGGAGCACCCCGACGAGTTGGACGGGTACATCCGGCGGAACGAGCGGTTCGTGTTCTTCCGGGAATACCCCGGCAGCGCGTGGCCGGCGGGCTCGCTGGGGTTCAAGGTGACGCCGGGGCGGACGCTGGCGACGGACAAGTCGGTGTTCCCGCGGGGTGGGGCGGTGGTGGTGGAAACAGCCTCGCCGGGGGGCGGCGACTTCACGCGGTTGATGATGGACCAGGACACCGGCGGGGCGATCCGGGCACCCGGCCGGGCGGACATCTACTTCGGCGTCGGGGAGTCGGCCGAGGGTGTCGCGGGGCGGATGGCGGCGGAGGGGCGGCTTTACTATTTGTTGCTGAAGCCGGAGCGGGTGCTCGAGTATGAATCTTCGCCTTGATGCGGATTGCCTCGCGCTTCACCTCATGCTTCGCCTTCGACGAACACAGGCACGATGCCTGTGCCACTGAAGAACACAGGCAAGATGCCTGTGCCACTGAAGAACACAGGCAAGATGCCTGTGCCACTGAAGAACAGAGGCAAGATGCCTGTGCCACTGCCGGCACGAGGCCCGGGTTGCTCTACTCCCCCGGGATATAGCTGATCACCCCGTCCCAGGGCGAGCTCGCGGTGGCGTACAGCTTCTTGGGGATGCGGCCGGCGCGGTAGGACAGCCGGCCGGCATCGAGGGCGTGGCGCATGGCGGCGGCCATGGTCACCGGGTCGGCGGCATGGGCAATGCCGGTGTTGAGCAGGACGCCGTCGGCCCCAAGCTCCATCGCGATGGTCACGTCGCTGGCAGTTCCCACGCCGGCGTCAACGATGACGGGGTAGTCCGGATCGCCCCCGGATGCGGGGTCCTTCAGAAGCTCGAGGATGATGGTGACCGCGTTGGGGTTGAGCACGCCCTGCCCGCTGCCGATCGGAGAGCCGGCGGGCATGACCGCGGCCGCGCCGGCGTCGCGGATCTTCACCGCCATCACCGGGTCGTCGCTCGTGTAGCACAGCACGTTGAACCCGTCGGCGACGAGTTCGCGCGTCGCCTCGACCGTGCCCACAGGGTCGGGCAGCAGCGTCTTCTTATCGTGGAGGACCTCAAGCTTGACCCAGTCGCGCCCGGGGTTGTCGAGCTGGTCTAGCAGCTCCCGGCCGAGCCGGGCGACCCGCACCGCGTCCCCGGCGGTAAAGCACCCGGCCGTGTTCGGCAGGACCGTGTACCGATCAAGATCGAGAAAGTCGAGCATCGACCGCCCCTCGGCGTCCACCAGCCGCTCACGCCGGACCGCCACGGTCACGACGTCCGCCCCGCTCGCGTCGAGGGCGGCCTGCATCTGCTCGTAGTCGCGGTACTTCCCCGTGCCGACGATGAGCCGCGAAGTCAGTTCCCGCCCCCCCACAACGAGCGGGCGGTCGGCAACAACGGGTTGATTGGCGGTAGCGGTGGCGGTGGTCATGACCAAAGTTTAGCGACGCGACTCGTCGCGCTGCATCAAGCCGCGGTCCCGCGGATCGGTTGGAGCGTCGTGACGTGCAGGAGGCTCAGCGTCACCGGGCGTTGGATCTGAGCCTCGGGGTCTTCAGAAGGCTGAAAATCAGCAGCAGCCCGCCCTCGGCGACGCGAGCGTTCTCCGGGTGCTTTACCTCGTAGCGTCGTCCATCAGTGGTCAACGCGGCAAAAGGCAGGAAAGGTTTCTCTTCCAACTGTGCGATCACTTCGTTCGAATTCATGGGTGCTAAGTTCTAAATCTTGACGACCAAGAGTCTACCCGCCCCCCACCAGTGTAACCAGCTCCACCACGTCCCCCTCGCGCAGCGTGACCTCCCCGTGCCGCCGCTTCGGCACGACCTCGCGGTTGACCTCCACCGCCACCGCCTGGCCGGTCAGTCCCAGCACATCCACCAGGGCCGCGACATCCGCCGCGTCGGTCTCCATCGGCTCGCCGTTCACCATTAACTGCATTAAATCATCGCTCCGTCTGGGCCAACTCCGGGGGGCGGGCTATTCTACACCGCCATGAGTGACACCCTCACGCCCGCCGAGCGCGACGCCGCGTCCGCTTACCGCACCAACGCCTCGATGGCCGAGCCGTCGACGAGCAGGCTCTACGACCTCTGGGCCAAGTTCTACGACTACAGCTTCGGGGCCCTCGTCCACAAGCGCCAGCACCGGGCCCTGCACCAGGTCCGCCACCGGCCGGGCGACCGCGTGCTCGACCTCGGCGTCGGGACGGGCATGACCCTCGAGCACTACCCCCGCGACGTCCGCGTCGTCGGCATGGACCTCTCGCCCGGCATGCTCGGCAAGGCGATGCACAAGAAACAGAAGCTCGGCCTCGACCACGTCGAGCTGGTCCTGGGCAACGCCCTGCAGACCCCCTTCGCCGACCACAGCTTCGACCACGTTGTCATCAGCCACACCATCAGCGTCGTCAGCGAACCCAACCGCCTGCTCCGCGAGGCGCGGCGGCTGGTCAAGCCCGACGGCCGCATCATCGTGCTCAACCACTTCCGCTCGCACCGCCCGGTCGTCGGCTGGTTCGAGCGCGTGTTCAACCCGATCTTCGTGAAGATCGGCTGGCGCAGCGACCTGACGCTCGAGGAGTGCCTCGACGGCGTGGGGCTGCGGGTGCTCTACCACTTCAAGACGAGCGCGGTCGACTTCTGGCAGATCGTCGTGCTCACGCCGCGTTTACGCCTCGGCGGGGCCTAGGTATAGTCGGCCGCGATGCGGCAACCGGCCATCTCCTTCATCGTGCTGCTGCTCTTGGCGGGGCGGGTTCAGGCGCAACAACCGGTCGACATCCCGCCCGCCGTCGCGGGTCAGCCGTTCAGCGACCGGGTGCTCGGCCTCGACGCCGAGCTCACCGCGCTCCGCGTCACGACGTGGGACGACGGCCCGGCCCGCATGATGCTCCTCGACGGCGACGCCCGCTTCCGCATGGGCACCTACGGGTTCGAAGGCAACCGTGCCGTGGTCCGCATCGAGCGGCAGGACCGCATGGGCCAGCGCCTCTGGCACCTCGCCATCTACCTCACCGACGCGACGCCCCTGGCCGGCGTCGGGCCCGTCCGTGCCGAGGCGGGGCGGCTCATGATCACCGCGACCACCACCGGGGCGGTCCGCCTCGACAACCCCGGCCTGCTCGAGCGCGTCGCGCAACCCCCCGACGAGCCGCTCATCACCGACGCCCGGCAGCGGCTGGCCGAACTCCGCCGCAACCGCCAGCAGCCGGGCCTCGCCGTGCCCGATACGGACCTGATCGGCGATGATGCCCTCGCCACCCGCGACGCCCGCCGCGCCGCCCTCGCCGCCGAGCAGCAGCGCGTGTACCGAGCTTCACCCGGCGGCGCACCCTCCACCGCCACCACCGCCGCCGACGGCTCATCCGCAGTGCCAACCGACACCTCGCCCAACACCCAACCCCTAACACCTAATCGCCAGCGTCCCGACATCCTCCCCGCCCGCGGCACCGTCGCCTACGCCATGGACGCCTGGGCCGTGCAACCCACCGAAGGCCAGACCCTCGTCTCGCTCATCGGCGACGTCCGCCTCGTCTTCGAGGGCGTGCCCGGCACCGCCGTCGTACCCGGCGCACCGTCCCCCGGCGGCGCGGCCGGGAGCGCTCCCGGGGGGCGGGTCGTCACGCTCAAGGCCCAGCGCGTCGTCCTCTTCCTCGACAACGAGGCCGACGCCGACACGCCCACCGCCGCCGCCGGCAGCCTCGACGCCTCGGCCGTCTCGGGCGTCTACCTCGAGGACGGCGCGACCATCACCGACGGCGACTACACCGTCCGCGCCCCCCGCGTCTACTACGACCTCGCCCGCAACCAGGCCGTCCTCCTCGACGCGGTGTTCTACACCTACGACCTCAAGCGCCAAATCCCGCTCTACGTCCGCGCCGCGCGCGTCCGCCAGACCAGCGCCACCGACTTCGCCGCCAGCGACGCGAAGCTCACCACCAGCGAGTTCGCCGTCCCCCACTTCTCCATCGGCGCGAACGAGCTGCAGGTCAGCGAGTACCGCACCGCCGACGACCGCAGCGGCTTCGCCTTCGTGGCGGAGGGCACCACCCTGAACCTCGGGAAATGGCCGTTCTTCTACTGGCCCCGCCTCGCCGGCTACGTGCAGGACATCCCCCTCCGACGCGTCAGCGCCGGCTACTCGTCCGACACCGGCGTCTCCGTGCGAACCTCCTACGACGTCTTCGCCCTGCTCGGCCGCGCCGAACCCGACAACGTCGACTGGACCGCCGACCTCGACTACCGCGGGACCCACGGCCCCGCCCTCGGCACCACCCTCGCCTACGACACGCCCGACGGCCTCGGCAACGCCCGGGCTTACCTCCTCCCCGACGACAGCGGCACCGACGAGATCGGCGGCCGCCTCGACGTCGAACATTCCGACGACGTCCGCGGCTTCGCCCGCGCCTACCACCGCTCCACCCTGCCCCGCGGCATCGAGCTCTCCCTCCAGGGCGCCTACGTCTCCGACGAGACCTTCCTCGAAGAGTTCTTCCCCCGCGAGGCCGACGAGGCCCGCCCCTACGAGACCTCCGCCTACCTCAAGTGGCAGGACGGCGACACCGCCACCGACCTGCTCGCCGCGACCTACCTCAGCGACTTCAACCCCCAGCTCACCCCGCTTCAGGTCTTCGGCTACCGCGTCGAGCGCTACCCCGAGCTCGGCTACCGCGTCCTTGGCCGCTCGCTCTTCGACGACACCGCCACCCTCTACAGCCAAACCACCGTCAGCCAACTGCGGATCGACCCCGGCGACGACGCGCCGTCCGACCGCGGCTTCGACGTGGCCGAGTCCAACCGCTTCTTCGGCATCGACCCCGGCACCACCTTCACCGACCGCGCCGAGGCCAACGGCCTGCCGCTCCAGTCCGTCCGCCGACTCGACACCCGCCACGAGCTCGCCGTCCCCCTCTCGGCCGGGGCGCTCGACGTTACCCCCTACGCCGTCGGCCGGCTCACCGCCTACGACGAGTCGTTCGAGGATTTCAACGGCGGCGACGACGATCAAATCCGCCTCTTCGGCGAGCTCGGCGTCCGCGTCGGCACCGAGTTCTCCAAGGCCTCGCCCGACGCCCGGTCCGACATCCTCGACGTCGACGGCCTCCGCCACGTCGTCGCCCCCTCCGCCACCTTCTTCGTCAACGGGGCCACCCTAGGCCCCGACGACCTGCCCGTGTACGACCCCGACGTCGAGTCCCTCGCCGACGGCGCGGGGATGCGGCTGGGCGTCACCCAGACGTGGCAGACCCGCCGCGGCGGCGCGGGCCGGCAACGCACCGTCGACTGGGTCACCCTCAAGACCGACGCCGTCTTCCGCTCCGGCAACGACGACGCCGACGGAGGGGGGGACGACGCCGCTATCGCCCGCTTCTACGACTACCGCCCCGAATACTCCGCCGGCGGCGACCACCTCTACGCCCAACTCCTCTGGCTCGTCACCGACACCCTCGGCGCCGCCGGCGAGGTCACCCACTCCCTCGAGGACGACCGCGTCGCCCAGTGGCGCCTCGGCATCACCCTCGACCACTCGCCCCGCCTCCGCAGCTTCCTCTCCTACGCCGAGATCGAGTCGCTCGACAGCCGCCTGCTCACCTATGGCTTCGACTACCAGCTCACCACCAAGTACCGCGTCGGCGCGTCCCAAACCCTCGACTTCTCCGAGGACGAGTCCCGCAGCATCTCGCTCGTCCTCGACCGCAAGCTCCCCCGCTGGACGCTGCGGACGTTCGTCAGCTTCGACGAGATCGAAGACGAGCAACGCGTCGGCATCGCCCTCGTCCCCGACGGCGCCCGCGGCGGCCGCGTGTTCGGGCTCGACTAACCCGGTGGGTCAGGCATTCCTGCCTGACACGCGGCGGGCTCGACTGACTTGGTGGGTCAGGCATTCCTGCCTGACACGCGGCGCGGCAGGCAGGAATGCCCGCCCCACGGATTGACATCCGCCGCTCCAACCGCCCGTTATACTCCTCCCCCTGTCCCTCAATCCAAAATCCTCAATCCTCATCCAAAAATGCCTTCACAACCCCCCATCAAGTTCGGCGTCATCGGTGCCGGCGCCATCGCCCAGCGTCGCCACCTGCCCGAGGTCCACAAGCACCCGCACGGGAAGGTCGTTGCCATCGCCGACCCCAGGGTCGATCGGGTCAAGGAGATCGCGGCGCTGTACGACGCCGAGGCGTACACCGACCACAAGCAGATGCTCAAGGAGGCGGACCTCGACGCGGTCGTCGTGGCGACGCCCAACGCGCTGCACGCCCCGCAGACCATCGACGCGTTCGAGGCGGGCAACCACGTCCTGGTCGAGAAGCCCATGGCGACCACTCGGGAGGACGCGAAGAAGATGATCGCCGCCGGTGAGAAGGCCGGCAAGCACCTCATGATCGGGCTCAACCAGCGCCTCGACCCCCCGCACGTCAAGGCGAAGGAGATCCTCGACTCGGGCCGGCTGGGCAAGGTCCTCACCTTCCGCACGGCGTTCCAGCACCCCGGGCCCGACGGCTGGTCCGTCGACGGGGCGGAGAGCTGGTTCTTCGACCCGCCCAAGGCCGTCATGGGCGCGACCGGCGACCTGGGCGTCCACAAGGCCGACCTCATGCGCTACCTCCTCGGCGAGGAGTTTGTCGAGGTCGGCGGCATCGTCACCACACTCGACAAGATGCGCGACGGCAAGCTCATCAACCTCGACGACAACGCCCTCATCACCATGAAGTCCGAGTCCGGCGTCTGCGGCGTCATGACCATCTCGTGGACCAACTACGGCGTCGAATCCAACGACACGGTCATCCGCTGCGAGAAGGGCAGCCTCACCCTCGACGGCACCCGCGAATTCGGCGTCAGCGTCCGCTACCGCAACGGCCAGGAGGAGCAGTACAAGGTCGGGGCCGTCTCGACCAACACCAAACAGGTCGGCTCAGGCATCGCCGACATGTTCATCACGGCGCTCCTCGCCGACAAGAAGCCGCTCATCGACGGGATGGAGGGCTACAAGTGCCTCGACATCATCCTCACCGCCATGGAAGCCGCCGAGGCGGGTACGATGAAAAAGATCGAGCACTGAGCGGCTTCGTTCGGAGCCGGGAGCGTCAGCGAACGTTCCGGACCCGCGGCTCGATGCAGCCGGTCGCTGACGCTCTCGGCTCTGATAAAAGTTCTTGTGACCTCACCCCCGAATCAGCCTCACGCTCCCGTTGCAAGATCAGCGGGCTCTGGCTAAACTGCCCGGCTCGCTCCGCCGCCAACCCCCGACCTTTTACCCCGAACCCGACCATGTACGCAGTCATCGAAGATTCCGGCACCCAGATTAAAGTCGCCGAGGGCGACGTTATCAAGATCGACCCCCGCGACCTCGCCGACGATGCCATCGAGTTGACATTCGACCGGGTCATGATGGTCGGCAACCCCGACGGAGGCGGCGCGAACATCGGCACGCCGTACGTGCAGGGTGCAAGCGTCACCGCCGACATCCTCGAGGAGGGTCGTGGCGAGAAGATCTACGTCGTGAAGTTCAAACGCCGCAAGACCTACAAGCGCATCAACGGCCACCGGCAGGACTTCCTCAAGGTCAAGATCACCGGCATCTCGGCGTAACGGATCATCCCGCTTAGCCCGGCCGCTTGCGGCCGCGGTCTCTTCCGACTCGCGGGACCGTCAACGTCCTCACACCGGCCGGGGGTGGACCGCCTGCCGCCAGAACTCCGCCACGCGGATGATCAGGTTGCAGAAGTCGCCGTAGTCGTCGGTCTTGGCCAAGAACGCGTTAGCACCGGCCTCGAGCGCGGCGGTGATGTCCTGCTCCCTCGCGACCCCCGACAGCATCACCGCGGGGATATGCGCGAGCTGGTCGTTGCCGCGGATCTCGTTGAGCAGGTCGATGCCGTCGAGCGTCCCGAGCCCGAGCTCGAGGTCGAGGGTGAGCAGGTTCGGCTCGTCGTCGGTGCCGACGGTGTTTTCCAGGTAGGCCACCGCTTCCTCGGCGGTGCCGACCCAGTGGGTCACGGCGGACCCGGCCATCTTGAAGCCCTTCTCGATGAGGTGGGCGTGGGCTGCGTCGTCCTCGACCACGAGCACATTGAGGGTTGCCTTGGTGGGCAACGCGGGCTTGGCGTCTTCGGGCTGGCCGAGCTCCTCGCGCCAGATGAGCGTGCCGCCGGGCACGTCGAGGCCGAGGCGGACGCGGCGCGAGCCGGGGATGGCGTGGACCTTGATGCGGATGTCGCTGCCGATGCGGATCACGCTGCCGAGGGTGCGTTCGATGATGAGCATAAGGGGCTTCGGGGGTGCGGCGGGGCGGTGCCGGCCGCGGGCTTAGAACTGGTCCACGGGCACGGTGAGGGTGAAGGCGCAGCCCTCGCCGGGCGTGGATTCAAGGTCGACGCGGCCGCCGACGCGGGTGATCAGCCGCCTCGCCACGGCAAGGCCCAACCCGTCGCCCGGGCGGTCCGGGTCGTTGCCCGCCCGGGCGAAGAGGCGGAATACCCGCTCGTGCTGCTTCGGGTCGATGCCCCGGCCGTTGTCCCGGACACGCACCGAGATGTGCCCGTCGCGCCGCTCGCAGGCGATGTCCACCCGCGGCCGCGGGTCCGTGCTGCCGTGGATGATGGCGTTCTTCACGAGGTTCGACACCGCCTCGTGCACCTGGAAATAGCTGATATACACCGGCTCATCGCAAACGTCTGCGGTGTCGACCTCGACACCGTAACGCCGCCGCAGCGGCTCGTGATACGCGACCACCTCGCGGATCAACGCACCAACGTCGTGCCGCTCGGGCAGGACCGCCAGTTCCTCGACCTTGACCATCTCGCCTAGCCGCTCGACCAGCCGCTTCATCCGCTCGGCCTCGGCCCGGGTCAGGTCAAGGGTCTTGCGCTGGTCGTCCGTCAGTTTCTCCGCCGCCTCGTCGTGCAGGATCTTGAGCAGGCCCGAGATGCTCAGCGCCGGCCGGCGCAGCTCGTGCGTGAGGGTCGCGAGGATGTCACGCAGGCCGTCGTCGCGGTGCCCAGCGGTACGCGAACGGTCGGCCGTGGGGGTCCGGTCCGTAGAAGTGGAGGTGTGGCCGTTACTGCTCATGACGAGTACGCAATCATTGCGTGGGGTTCATCAGATGGCGACGCATAGCTTATCAGAGGTTCCTGTTGCGTTCGGGGCCGGGGTCGCCGAGCCTCAATATACACGCATTCTCGAGACGTTCAACCCTTCTGGTTGGGCGATTATCGGGTAGCAAGAATCGACCGCTCCGCGCGCCGCGGCGGCCGGGCCGCGACGGGACAAGGGGGGGGTGGGCGAACCCGATGCCCGGGGGTGAGGTTATACTCGCCGCCCGCCCCCCCCGGAAAGAGACCGCTTGCCGCAGTTCGCCCTCACGATCTTCCTCGGTGCGTTCCTGCTGTTCCAGGTGCAGCCGATGATCGGCAAGCTGCTGCTGCCGTGGTTCGGCGGCGGGGCGGGGGTGTGGACGGTGTGCCTCTTGTTCTTCCAGGTGGCGCTGCTGGTGGGGTACGCCTACGCGGACCTGCTCCAGCGGGTGACGCGCGGCCGCTGGCAGGTCGTCGTGCACGGGGTGGTCCTGCTCGTTTCGCTGTTGTGGCTGCCGCTGGCCGCGAGCCGCGACTGGCTTGAAGCGGCCCAGGCGCGGGGGCCCACCGTAGGCATCATGCTCATCCTCGCGGTGACCATCGGGCTGCCGTACGTCGTGCTCGCGTCGACCAGCCCGCTCATGCAGAAGTGGTTCTCGCTGTCGCACCCGGGGCGGAGCCCGTACCGGCTGTACGCGCTGTCGAACCTCGGGTCGGTGCTCGCGCTGGTGACGTTCCCGTTCGTTTTCGAGCCCCGCTTCGCGATCCGGTCGCAGACGCTGACGTGGACCGTGCTGTACCTCGGGTTCGCCGGGTGCGTGCTGTGGTGCGGGGTGAGCCTCTACCGGCGGGGCCGGGCGGTGTGGGACGAAGACCTTGCCACCGGCCGCAGCCCCGGACCCGGTGACCACGCAAGCGGCGCGTCCCCGGCGGTGGAGGCCAAACCCAACCTTGGCCTCGTCGTCTTTTGGCTCGCCCTGTCCGCCGTCGGGGCGCTCATGCTCATCAGCGCGACCAACTTCCTCACGCAGGACATCGCGCCGCTGCCGCTGTTGTGGATCGTCCCACTGGTGATCTACCTCTTCTCGTTCATCATCTGTTTCGAGTACGAGTGGCTGTACCAGCGGTGGGTGTTCATCCCGCTGCTGATCCTCGCGGTGTTCGGCAACAACCTCATGTTCCACGCCGACAGCACGCCGTCGCTGCCGACGTCGACGGCGGTGTGCCTCGTGGCGCTGTTCGCGATCTGCATGGTGTGCCACGGCGAGCTGGCGCGGAGCAAGCCGCCGGCGCGACACCTGACGTTCTACTACCTCATGATCGCCGCGGGCGGCGCGCTCGGCGGGACGGCGGTCGCGTTGGTGGCGCCGTTCATCTTTCAGGATTACTGGGAGTACCACGCCGGGCTTCTCGCGGCGTGGCTGCTCGGGCTGGTGGCGCTGGTGCGGGCCTGGCCGGCGCACCGCTCGGGGATGGTGTTCAACCGCTGGGGCATCGTGCTGCTGGGTGGGGTGCCGCTGCTGGCGCTGACGGTGAGCTTCGGCGTGGCGGTGTGGAACAACCGCGCCTCGGCGCTGGTCATCGAGCGGAACTTCTACGGCAGCTTCCGCGTCGCCGACACCGACCTGCTCGGGGCTGCGCTGCGGCAGATCCGCCACGGCACGACGTCGCACGGCACGCAGTTCCTCGCTGAGCCCAGCCAGTGGATCCCCACCGGGTACTACAGCCCCTTCTCCGGGCTGGGCCTGGCCATCCGCCACTTCCCCGACCGCGCCGCCCCCTCCGACGCCGCCCCCACCACGCAGCCCGCCGATACCCCGCCCCTCGACGCCCCTTCCCCGCCGCTTAACATCGGGGTCGTCGGCCTCGGCACCGGGACCACCGCCGCCTACGTCCGCCCCGGCGACACCCTCCGCTACTACGAGATCAACCCCGAGATCGTCGACCTCGCCACCGACTACTTCACCTACCTCGACGACGCGCGGGCCCGTGGCACCGTCGACATCGAACTCGGCGACGCCCGCGTGGTGCTGGAGCGCGAGCTTGCCGAGGGCGACCCGCAGCACTTTGACATCCTGGCCATCGACGCGTTCACCTCCGACGCGATCCCGGTCCACCTGCTCACCGCCGAGGCGTCGGACACCTACTGGAAGCACCTGCAGCCCGACGGCATCCTCGCGATCCACATCTCCAACCGTCACCTCAACCTCCTGCCCGTGGTCGAGGCGCTCGCGCAGCGGGCGGGCAAGCAGAGCCTGCTCGTCGTCGACGTGGCGCAGCCGCTGGTGTACGGCTCGCTCACGAGCCTCTGGGTGCTGGTCACGGACAACGAGCGCTTCACCCGGCAGCCGGTGATCCGCGGCGCGACCTCGCCGTTCGAGAGCCCCGAGGGTCCGATCCTGTGGACCGACGACTACGCGAGCCTGTGGTCGGTGCTGGGCCACGTGCCCGTGGGCGGGCCGTTCCTGCGCGCCCCGCTGAACGGGTACTTCGTCATTGATCAGGCGGGGGTCATGGACCGCTGGGAGAGCCTGCGGCTGGTCGACCGGACCCGGCTGGTGTACCTGCTGAGCGGGGGCGAGGCGATGGTGACGATCTTTACTATCCCGTCGCTCGAGGCCGCGGCGAACAACCCGCCCGAGGGGCTGACTGTGGCGGAGTTCGGCGACGTGCTGCTCGACACGTTGTTCCACGACAAGCGCAAGGTGGCGGGGTATTTCATGCTGTACGACCAGAGCCGCAACACGCTGGTCGCGCGGACGCTGATGAAGGAGTCGATGGCGTCGGTGCTGTCGAAGGAGGAACTGCAGGACGCCGCCGCGCCGCTGACGCGGCGGATCAACGACGCGTTGCAGGCGTCGCCCGATCGGGCCGGGGAGCTGCTGATCGAGCTGGGCCACGGGCTGTGTGAGGCCGTCGATGCGGCGTTGAAGTCGCCGAACGTGCCGCCCGGTGCGGCGGCGTCGCCTTAGGTCGGCCCGTCACCCGCGACGCGGTTCGCGGGATGCCGGCGCGTCACCCGCCGTGCGGCGGCGTCGTGTCGAGCCGGTAAAACCGCTCGGCGTTGCGGTCCACCGCGGCGGCGAACTCGCCCACCGCGAGGCCCCGCCGCTCGGCGAGGAACGCGGCGACCAGCGGGACGTACTTCGGCTCGTTCACCTTCACCTTACGGTGCGGCGCGGGTGTGAGGTACGGGCTGTCGGTCTCGATCAGCATCCGCTCCAGCGGGACGCGGTCTGACGCCTCGGCGACGTTGCCGGCGCTCTTGAACGTAACGATCCCGGTGAACCCGACCATCGCGCCGAAGCCGAGGATGCGCTCTACCTCGGTGACCGAGCCGGTGAAGCAGTGGAACACGAACCGCTCGCCGGGCAGGCCCGAGTCGGCGAGCATCGCGAGCACGTCGTCGGTCGCCTCGCGGTTGTGGATCACGGCGTTGAGGTGCGGGCGGCCGTGCATCAGGGCGAGCTGCGCGGCAAACACACGCCGCTGCACGTTCGGCGGCGGGTCGGGGTAGTGGTGGTCCAGTCCCATCTCGCCGAGCGCGACGACGCGGGGGTGTTCCAGCAGCTCGGCGAGCTCGTCGGCGAGGCGGGAGAGATCATCAACCTCGGCGGCGTGGCCGGGGTGGACGCCGGCGGTGGCGAAGACGCCGGGGTGACGCTCTGCAAGGGCTGCGGCCCGGCGGGCGTCGGCGGGGGTGGTGCCGATGCTGACCATGCGGTCGACCCCCGCGGCGTGGGCGTCGGCGATCACCCCGTCCACCCGCTCGGCGAGGCCGGGGTAGGTCAGGTGGCAGTGCGTGTCGATCATGGGTGGGGTCCCGATGCCGATGCAGCGACGCAACTTTGCCGCGCCGGCGCGGCGGAGCCGCGTCGCTTCGTGTCGATCGGTTTTACTCGACGGGGACGGCCATCTCCGCCGGGGCGAAGCACATCGTGTCGCTGCACGCCTGGTAGTGCAGCGTCAACGCTTCGACCGGCCCGGCCGCGGTGACCTCCAGCGTCACCTTGCCCTCGTACACCGGCAACGCCGACTCGGCGAAGGGGTATCGCTTCATCTCGCCCTCCGGGTATCGCACGTCGAGTTTGACCCCGTCGACGGTGATGGTGGTGGGGATCAGCCCCCCGTCGCCGGCGGGGTTGGCGTTGAGGTGCAGGCCCGCGGGAATGACGACGGTGACGCGGTAGGCGTAGCGGCCGGTAGACAACGCCTCGGCGGTGGCGGTGACGCCATGCTCAGGCCGCATGAACGGCGGGGCGGCGGCGGGTGAGGCCGCGGGGGCCCGCAGCGCCTCGGCCACGCCGGGCGGCGCGGCCGCCAGCAGCCGCGCCGCGGCTTCCGCGGCGTGTGTCATCCCCAACCCCGCCCGCTCCAGCGACGGTGCCAAACCCCGCAGCACCGTCACCGCCCGGTCCAGGTACGCCCGCTCCCCGGTCGACCCGTACAGGTCGATCAGAACGTGCAGCATTACGCTCGTGCCCGACGGTACCGCGCCGTCATCCGTCGACTGCGCCCGCACAAACAGGTCCGACTGCCCCGCCAGCGTGTCGTAGTACCCCCCGGAAGCGCCGCCACCCCCGGAAGCGACCCCAGCCCGAGCGGCAAAATGTTGCTCCGCATAGGCGGTGAGGCGGACCGCCTCGTCGAGGTAGCGGCGGTCGCTCTCGGGGTGTGCACGGTGCAGGGCGAGCAGGCCGTGCACGAAGAAGGCGTAGTCTTCGAGGAACGCGGGGATGGACGCCCGGCCACCCCGCATCGTGCGGAACAGCCCGCCGTCGGGCATCGACATGTGCGACAGCACCGCGTCGGCGGCGTCGCGCGCCGCGTCGCTCATCCACGGCTCGCCCAGCGCCGTGCCTGCCTCGGCCAGGCCCGCGATGGCGAGGCCGTTCCAGCCGGTCAGCACCTTGTCGTCGGTCGCCGGCTGCTCGCGCCGGTCGCGGACGTTCAGCAGCGCCGCATTGATCCGGTCCCGCTTCCGCGCCACCGTTGCCGCGTCGCCGTGCCCCTCGATCTCCGCCAGCGGCTCGGGCAGGTACAGCACGTTCACCGGGTCGGCCGACGTGCCCTCCGGGGGGTGCGGGTCGGTGAAGTTCGGCCCGCGGTCCAGCCCGTACATCGTCAGCGCAAGGCCCGTCAATCCCGCCGCGTCGTCCCCGCCCGCCAACGCTTCACGCACTTGGTCCGCCGTCCAGACGTAGTTGCCGCCCTCCCGCGCGTTCACCTCCGCATCCTGTGCCGACCACAACGCCCCCGTCTCATCTCTCATCTCCCGCAGCAGGTAACGCGCCGTCTCCCGCATCACCCGGGCGTAAAGCGCCGCGTTCGGCCCGTCGGGATCGGCGGCGTACGCCTCGGCGTAGAGCTCGAGGAGCTGGCCGTTGTCGTACAGCATCTTCTCGAAGTGCGGAACAAGCCACCGCCCGTCGACGCTGTAGCGGTGGAACCCGCCGCCGACCTGGTCGTACATCCCGCCGCGGGCCATCCGGGCGAGGGTGTGGTCAACTGCACGTCTGACACGGGCATCGGGGCGGGTCCGCTGCAGTTCGAGGAGCAGCGCCGGCTGCACGGGCGTGGGGAACTTGGGCCCCTGCGGCCCGCTGAACCCGGCGTGCTCCGGGTCGTAACGCTGCATCAGCGCGTCGGCCACCGCGGCGACGGTGTCGGGTGTGACGGGGCCCGGCCGGCTCGCCTGCGCAAGCTGCTGCTCCACCGCGGCGGCGACGCGGCGGGCCTGCTCGATCACCTCGGCCCGCTGGTCGTTCCACGCGGCGGTGAGCGCCTCCATCACCTGCGGGAAGCTCGGCCGGCCGTGCATCGGTTCGGGGGGGATGTAGGTGCCGGCCCAGAAGGGGAGCAGGCCCTGGTGTTGCGGCGGACCCCCGGGGCCGCGTAGCGGCCCGGCTGCGTCGTCGTCGTTTTCCGGCGGGGGCGGGGTGAGGAACACGCTCATCGGCCAGCCGCCCGAGCCGGTGAGCAGCTGCGTCGCGGTCATGTACAGGTTGTCGACGTCCGGCCGCTCCTCCCGGTCCACCTTGATGCACACGAACCGCTCGTTCATCTGCCGGGCGATCGCCGGGTCCTCGAAGACCTGCCGCTCCATCACGTGGCACCAGTAGCACGTCGAGTACCCGATGGACAGGAAGATCGGCACCTGCCGCTCCCGCGCTTCGGCAAACGCCGCCTCGCCCCACGGCCGCCAGTCCACGGGGTTGTGCGCGTGCTGCAGCAGGTACGGGCTGGTCTCGTCGATCAGCGCGTTGGTGTACCGCCACGACCCGTCGTCGTGCTTCAACTCGGCCTCGTGCGGGTGGCTCACCTCGGCCACCCCCTCGCCCCCGCCGCCCGGCCCGGCGACCCACCACCCGCCCGCCGCCGCGAGCGCGACGGCCACGATCCGCAGGACGCGGCGTCGAGCACGGCGGTGAAAGGGTCGCTCAGGCATCGCACCGCAGAGTGTAGCGCGTGCTCCGCCTGGTACGGAGTCCGACGGTGACCCTCACGCTGCGAGCGCGGCGGCTGACGCGGTCCGCTAAACGGGACCGTGACCTCGGTCACGGGTGCCGCCCTACCATCGCTCATGATCCGATCCGCCACCTCCACCCCCGCGACGCAAGCCAAAGCGAAGAACGTCCTCGGCGGCGAGCTGCAGGCCTGTTCGACCGACCCGATGACCGGCTTCTTCCGCGACGGCTGCTGCAACACCGGGCCCGGTGACGCGGGGTCGCACACCGTCTGTGCCGTGATGACCGCCGAGTTCCTCGGCTACACCCGCGAGCAGGGCAACGACCTGAGCACGCCCCGGCCCGAGTTCCGCTTCCCGGGGCTCAAGCCCGGCGACCGTTGGTGCCTGTGCGCCGGCCGCTGGCGCGAGGCGTACGACGCCGGAATCGCGCCGCGGGTCGTGCTCGAAGCCACGCACGAGTCGGCGGGCGAAGCGGTGGGCCTCGATGCGCTGCGGGAGTGTGCGGAGGGATGAGTGACGCGTGCCGCACCGTGGCACGCGGGCTAAGAGGTTGTTTAATAGCTGTTGTGGGGCGGGCTTCCGGCCTGCCTTCGGGCGCAGCCCGAACCTATAGACAGCAGGCTTAGCCCTTCGGGCCAACGGCAGGTTGGAAGCCTGCCCCACCGGCAACCATCTGAGCCCGCTACTCCTGCGCTTCGCGCACCTGCAGTTGCCAATCGTTGGCGTTGGTGTCCATCGCGCTGCCGAGGAGGTAGACCTTTTCCCGCCCGCGGATGGTGGCAAAGTGCCAGCCCGGGTCGTTGTCGAGCGGCCGGCCGGACCGGTCGGTGAAGAGGAAGCGGTACTGCACCTTGACCACGTCGCGGCTCCTGAGCCGCAGGGGCACGCTGATCGACAGCGGGCGGTTGTCGCCCCGCTGCACGTTGGGCGGCTCGGCCAGGAGCGTCTGGCCCTCGAGCACGCCCGACACCGTGATCTCGGGGTACGCCTCGACCGAGAGCGGGTCGACCTCCGCCTCGCCCGGCCGGTATTTGCACGCGGCGGTGGCGAGGAGGGCGAGTGTTAGGACGAAGACGAGCGGGCGGTGTTTCATGGCGGGAGTGCGGAAAGAACAGGGAACTGTGCGTTCAGGATCATAGTCGGAGCATCGGGTCCACAGCGCACTGTCCCCTCCGCACTTCAAATCCCTGCTAATCAAACGGCTGGGGCTGCTTCGGCTGCGGCGGGGGGGTGACGCCGTTGAAGGGCGGGTGCTCCCCGCCGAAGAGGCGCATGAAGCCGGTCGTCCCGGGCAGGGGCGCGACGAGGGACGAGCCGCCCTCGAGCACGTGGCGTGGGGCGACCCCGTCGGCGTCCTCGATGGTCCAGGTGATGCTGCGTTCGCGGTAGAGGTTCTCCAGCCCGGCGAGGGTGAGGCCGGGGAGGTGGCCCGCGGCCTGGTACTGGTCGAGCGTGTCTTCTGAGGGGAGTTGGAGGTCGCGGCCGTCGAGGATGAACGGCAGCGGGTCCGGCGACGCGGCCCCGGTGTGGGGGTTGCCGTACAGGACGCGGCCCGAGGTCGCCCAACCCGGCGCGAGTCCACCCCCGCCGCCGACGAGGCGGACGTAGCGGAGCTGCACCACGCCGGGCGCGGGCGGGGTGAGGCCCGTGAGCGTCAGCCGGGCCGACGGGACGCCGCGTATGCCTAGCTGGACGGGCCGCCACGCCGCGCCGGCGACCGGGGCGACGTTACGCAGCGTCAGCGGCACGACGTAGTACCGCTGCGGCAGGATGTCGTTGTACCGCGTGTCGGCGTGGGCCCCGGCCCGGAGGATCGCCCCGATGACCGCCAGCCCGCCCGCCACCGCCGCGACGTCGCGGTTGCGGCTGTAGAGCGCCTGGTCGGCCACGAGCAGCCCGCCGAACAGCAGCACGTTGCCCACCGCCGACTTGGCCAGCCGCACGTCCTCGAGGTTGTTCCAGCGGTGGTCGCGGGCCATCTGGTTCACGTCGGTCACCACCGGGTGCACCGACGCCCCGCCGTCCGCCCGCACCGCCAGCGGCGTGGAGGAGCTGCGGGTGCGGGGTCGGAACGACGCCACCGCGTTGTCCGGCCCGGTCCCCACCTTCCGCGGCCCCACCCCGAAACTGACCACCAGCACCGTGTCGTAATCCCCCCGTTGCATCCGCCCGACATCCGCCGCCAGCGCGGGGTTCAGGTCCACGACGCGGTTGAAGTAGTCCGCCGCCTCGTCGTCCCGCCCCAGCCGCTGCGACGCGATCGCGTGCAGGTAATACCCCAGTGTGAAGTCGGACCGGCTGACGACATAACCCTTCTCCAGGTCGACGCCGGCGTCGGGGTCGCGGTCATGCTTGGCCGCCTCGACCGTCAGCTCCTCGGGCGTGAGCTCTTCCTCGCCCGCCGCCTCGGTGAAGTCGCGCAGGTAAAAAAGCGCGTTGCCCGCCGCGGCCCGGGCGTTGTCCCACGACCCCACCTCCGCGTTCGCCATCGCGATGTACGCCAGCGTCAACGCCTGCTCAAACGGCTCGCCCTTCCAAATCTTCAGGTCCTCGTTGATCGCCACCGCCACCACGGCGCGCCCCTCGTTGAGCCCCTGCGTGCGGATCACGTCGTACACGTCCTCGAACACCGTCAACGCCGACGCGGCGTACCCGTCGGCCAGCGTGAGGATGCCCACGCGCGCCCGGTCGAGCAGGAATGCGCGGTTCCGCCGGTCCTCGATCTGATTCGCCCGGATCATCGCCCGCGCCACGCCGAACTCCCCGGACGTCAACAGCGCCGGCGCAATCGGCGTCGGCTGGGTGCTGTGACAGGCGGTCAGCGCGGCGAGTGAAACCGCCAAGGTCGCAAAGAGCGCCAAGGAAGACAACGTACAGTTCGTATTGAGCTTCCTGGAAATCACCACAAACTCATGAAGGAAAGAATAGATCTAAGTTCGGGGGTCACTTTCCCATGCCTTCCTTAGCGGTCTTGGCGTCCTTGGCGGTTCACTCCCCGCTAATCCCACACCGCCCCCGCCGCGGCACGCTTGTACTCGAATGCGTCTTCCCACACCGGCTCGCCCGACCGCAGGTCGAGCAGCTCGAACTTGCAGTAGTAAAGCTCGCTGCGCCGATCCCGCACCGCCCGGGTCGTGGAATAGAAGGTCGCCGTCATCACGTGCGTCACCCCCGCCGCGACGTCGCCTGGGTCGGAGAGCCCCGCGGTCTCCCGCACCCCTCGCCGCCCGGCCGGGGGCAGCACGAGCCGCACCCGCTTGGCATCCCACAGCGTCGCCAGCGGCAGCGCCCCCCGCACCCGCTCGATGATCGCCCACTGCTCACTCACCGTCATCACGTCGCTGGTCAGGTTCGTCACCTTGTCGATCGAGATCACCCACGGCTCACTCCCCGGGCCCCGGCTTGCCAACGCCTCGCTGGCGATGAGGCTCTCCGCCATCGCCGCCCCCATCGCCTCGTAGTCCTCCACCGCAATGCGCGTCGTCCGGTCCGGCCCGGCACAGGCGAAGAGCACGAGTAGCGGCAGGATGATGGCGACGTGTTTCATCGTCCGGGGAAGGGTCACGCAAAGGACGCTAAGGATCGCAAAGGGAAGACGACGGAACGCCACGGCTTGCAATAAAGTCGCTGATGTAAGCAACCGGGAAAAACGGAGAGACAACACCTGCGGTCCTGCTCTTTTGCTTCCCTTAGCGCTCCTTTGCGTCCTTTGCGTGACCCCCGCCTTCGGGCTTCACCTCGCCTGTTTCACCTCGTAGCTGTCGCTGAAGACGATGTCGTTGCTCCCCGCGTTCACCAGTTGGAACTGCATGTAGTACAGGTTCGTGTCGCCGCGGTTGGCCCGATAAAAGTCGCCGGTGAGGACGTAGGTGGTCGCGGCGTCGTAGGCGGGTGCACCGACGGGGGAGCCGTCGGCGTTCTGCACCATCTCCTCGTCGGCGAGGCGTTCGATGCGGCGGCGCCTCTCGGTGAAGCGCAGCTTGCCCGTGGCGTTTTCGCTGTTGATCAGGCGGTTGCGGATCCGCTGGGCGACGAGCTCGAAGTCGCTGGTCGGCACGATCCGCGTGGTGTTGTTGAAGTCGCCGATGAGCACGAGCACCCGGCCGTCGGTCTCGCGGATCATCGGCAGGTCGTACAGGTCCTGCGTAAGCCGCTGGGGCACCTGGTCGGCAAACTCGAGCAGCGCGACGGGGAGGACCCCCTGGCTCTCCTTCTCGGCGCGGGTGGTCTCGTACGGGTCGACCCGGCCGCGGGGCCCGGCACAGCCGAGCGTCGGCAGCAGGGCGGCCAGGGCGAGCATCAAGGCGAAGCGGCGGTGAAGCATGACGTTTCCTCTTAGGGGTGACGGAGCCGGACATTATAGGGAGCGGCGTCAGCTTCGCCGCAGTCTGTAGCTCCACGACCGGGCCCGGCCGGCGACGCGGGAGGGCATGAGCAGGCCCTGCACGACGTTGGAGTACAGCGACGCCGAGACGTAGCGCAGCGCCTCACGCGTCCCCGCGGCGCGGGGCTCGTGCAGCCCCACCGCCCAGACCAGTGCCGCCACCCGCAGCGCCATCGAGATGAGGAACAGCACGCCGTGGTACGTCACCACCACGCCGAAGCCCGCGCCCACCGACCACTCCCACCGCACCTCGGGCAGCGCCCCCGCGACCGTCGCGCCGATGAACCCCGACAGGGCTCCGCCGACGCCGACGACGATCGCGTTCACCGCGACGTACGCGCTGCCCCCCGTCCGCCCCTTGCGGGTCTCGGCGAGGCCGAGCATGAAGTTGAAGTTCGCCACCTCCAGCCCCGGCCAGACCAGCGGCGAGATCATCGTCAGCGCGTAACCCACCCACAGCCGCTCGGGCCCGACGAAGAACCAGCCCATCGGCCCGACGATGAACAGCGTCCCGGCGATCAGGATCACCGGCTTCTTGCCCAGCCGATCCACCAGCCGCCCCCACACCGGGTACGCCACCGCGCGCAACAACATCGGCACCGCGACCAGCAACAGGTTCGCCATCAGCGGCGACAGCTTCGCCTCGTCGAACACGAACAGCCAGACGTACTGCCCGAGGAACCCCGTCGCCAGCATGAGAGTGAAGTTGTATAAAAGGTACCGCCTGAAGTTTCGGTCCCGCAGGGGCGTGAGCAGCATTCGGCCCCACGCCGCGGGCTCCGCATTGCGGCTGCGGGGCATGGGGTCGCCGACGCAGAGAAAGCACAGCGCGTCGATCACGCCCAGCACCCCCGCCACCCCGATGAGCAGGCTCGTGATCCGCAGCAGCTCCGCCGCACCGCGCTCTTGCGACGTCGCCAGCCACCACCCCACGCCGAGCGTCACCGCCAGGGCGACGGGCATCGACACCATGTTCCGCAGGCCCATGTACCGGCCGCGCACGCGCCGCGGCACGAGGTCGCTCAGCCACGACATGAACGCCGGGGCCCCGAGGTGCGAGAGGACCCACGAGAGCCCGATCAGCGTGAGCATCGTGCCCCACTGCACCGCCGGGTCGAGCCCGCCGAACACCCACGGGATCAGCGCCACGGCGACCCATAACCCCCGCGACGCGACCAGCGTCACGATGAACAGCCGCTTGCGCCCGCCGCGTGATTCGAGCCACCACGACGCTGGCAGTTGGAACAGCGTGCCGATGAACGGCAGGGCCGCGAGCAGCCCGAACCCCGCGTCGGGCAGGCCCAGGCCCCGGGCGAACTGCGTCATCGCCGCCCCGCTGATGGTCCACATCCACACCGACCCGAACACCCAGGCGACCGTCACCCAGTTGAGCTGTCGGCGCAACATCGCCGCACCGCCGAGGGGCGGGTGAGGGTCGGTCTTGACGGTGGTGGGCGGGGTGATGGTCAAAGCTGCGGTTCAACAGGCAGCGCCGCGGCTCTGCCGCGCCGTCCGCGGCACAGCCGCGGCGTTCCATGGGTATCGGGTGATGGCGCGGGACGCTACACGCCGCTCGGGTGCGGGGCGTTGAGGGCGCGGCGGTTGTCGTACCGCTGGGCGATGGGCATGCGGCGGCCGAAGCCGAAGGCGCGCCCGGTGATCTTCAACCCCGGGGCGGCCTGCTTGCGCTTGTACTCGTTCAGGTCGATGAGGCGGGCGATGCGTAGGACCGTTTCCTCATCGTGGCCGGATTCGATAATTTGACGGACCGAATTCTCGCGTTCGACATAGCGTTCGATGATGTCGTCCAGCACTTCGTATGGCGGCAGCGAGTCCTCGTCCTTTTGCTCGGCGCGGAGCTCGGCGGAGGGGGGCTTGGTGATGGTTGCTTCGGGGACAACCGGGCCGCCGAAGCGTTGGCGGAGCGGCGAGGCGTTGTCTTCATTGATCCACCGGGCGAGGTCGAACACCATTGTTTTAGGCACGTCGGACAAAACTGAAAACCCGCCGTTCATATCGCCGTAGAGGGTGCAGTAGCCCACGGCCATCTCGCTCTTGTTGCCGGTGGTGAGCAGCAGCGAGCCGAACTTGTTGGAGAAGGCCATGAGCAGGACGCCGCGGAGTCGGGCCTGGATGTTCTCTTCGGTGACGCCCGGCTCGATGCCCTTGAAGTGGGGGTCGAGAAGGTGTTCCATGGCCTCGTGTGCGGGCTGGATGGCGATGACGTCGAAGGGGATGTTGAGGCGGTCGGCGAGGAGGCGGGCGTCGCCGACCGAGCCCTCGGAGGAGTAGCGGCTGGGCATGCCGATGCCCCGGACATGGTCGGAGCCAAGCGCGGCGACGGCGACGGCGGCGGTGACGGCCGAGTCGATGCCGCCCGAGAGCCCGAGCACGACGTCGGAGAAGCCGCACTTACGGACGTAGTCGCGGAGGCCGAGGACGAGGGCGTGGTAGGCCTCTTCCAGGGGGGGCATCGTGGGAGCAGCCGTCAGGCGTTGGCCGTTGGCCGTTGGCTTTGGAATGTCACCGTCTTTGTCATCTTCTTGCTCGCCAGCGGCTAACGGCGAGCGGCCGACGGCTACGTCGACGATGAGTAAATCCTCCTCGAACGCTTCGCCCTGGCCGAGCACCTCGCCATCAGCCGAGATCACCAGCGACCGGCCGTCGAAGACGAGTTCGTCGTTGCCGCCGACCTGGTTGCAGTAGACCAGGGGGATGCGGTGTTTTTTCGCGACGTGGGACATGAGCTTGAGGCGGAAGGCGTGCTTGCGGACGACGAAGGGCGAGGCGCTGCAGTTGACGAAGAGCTTGGCGCCACGCTCGGCCAGCTCGTCGATCGGGTTGTCGTGGTACAGCCGGCGGCTGAACATGTCGCGCTCGTTCCACAGGTCCTCGCAGACGCTGATGCCGACCTTCGCGCCGAAGATGGTGGCGAGGTCGACGCGGGGGCCGGGCTCGAAGTAGCGGTGCTCGTCGAAGACGTCGTAGGTGGGCAGGAGGCTCTTGACGTGGCGGTGGGCGAGGCGGCCGCCGGTGCAGACCGCCGCGGCGTTGTAGAGGGCGCGGCCCTCGTCGGCAGAGTCGGCCGGGCAGGGGTAGCCGATGACCGCGGCAATGCCGGTGCAATGTTCGGCGATGTCGTGAACGGCGGCGACACACTCGTCGATGACGGCGGGCTTGAGCAGCAGGTCCTTCGGCGGGTAGCCGATGATCGCGAGCTCGGGGAAGACGACGAGGTCGGCCCCGGCGCCTTTGGCGCGGCCGATGTTGCGGCGGATGAGGTCGGCGTTGCCCGCGATGTCGCCGACGGTGGGGTTGATTTGCGCGAGGGCGATCTTCATGGCGGGCGATTGTAGAGGCTGATTTTTGCGGGCGAACTTGAACCCGACGCGCCGGCGGCGGACACTGACACGATGGACAAGCGATACCTGGTGATCCTCGCGGCGACGACGTTGGCGGCGGGCGTGCTGGCGGGGGCGTACTACATCGGGGGGCCAGGCGCGGCGGGGGACGCGGCGGAGCGGGTGGCGGACGGGGTCGACACGCCCGGCGTCAAGGGGCCGGAGCTGGCGACGCTGCCGACGGTGGACCGCGACAGCCTCACCGACGCGGAGGAGTCGCCGATCTACGGCGTCGACAACTTCGACATCTTCGTCGACGACGGCGAGACCGTGACGCGGCTGCGGGGCAGCCGGGCCAACCCGCGGGAAAACTTCATCTCCGACGTGGAGCACCCCGTCGCCGAGGTCCGCTTCGCGCCAACGCGGCTGCTGACCATCCAAGCCGACTCGGGCACGTTCTTCCACCCCGGCAACGTCCCGCAACGCGGCGAGTTCCACGCCAACACTGTGCTCACGCTCTACGAGTCGCCCGGGGGCGTCCCGCTCGACACGGCCGACCCCGCCCACGTGCAGTTCCGTCTCTACTTCGACGACGTCACCGCCTTCAACCGCGAGGAGGGCATCGTCAGCACCGAAGGCCCCGTCCGACTCGTCCGCCCCGACGCCGATTTCACCGGCCGCGGCCTCGACCTGACCTACAACAACCTCTCACAACGCGTCGAACGCATGGTCATCCACCACGCCGACGAGCTCCGCCTGGCCACGGCGGCGGGCACGCCTTCCGTCGCAGCGGCTCAGCCGCCCGCCGCACCGCGGTCGGCCGCACCCCGTTCCCCCGATCCCGGTCCGGCACCCGAAATTGCCGACACTTTATCGCCTCTCCCCCCCGACCCCAGACCCCAAACCCCAGACCCCGGACCCACGCCCGCCGCGACCGCCGCCGCGCCGACGTGTTATCAAGCGGTGATGGCCGCCCGCGTCCGCATCCGCGGCAACGACGCGGACCTCGCCGGCGACACGCTCACCGTCCTGTTCAGCCTCGCCCCCGCGGCCGCCGACAACACCCCCGCGCCCACCGACTCGACGCCCCCCCCCACCCCCTCGCCGGAGGCCGCCCCCTCGGCCTCATCGGCGGAGGCCGCTTCAGCGGCTGATCTCTCAACGCCCACCCCCACCCTCACCCCCACCCCCAATTCAAAATTCCTCACTCATAAATCAAAAACCCCCAAGGACCCCCGCGCCCTCCTCACCCCCTCCGAGACCGACCTCGTCCTGCACTGGGACGGCCAACTCGTCCTCACCCCGCTCAAGGATCAGCCGCCCGAACTCGCCGGCCCCGGGGACGCGCAGTTCACCCTCGTCGGCAATCCCGCCCGGCTCGACACCGACCGAGACGAGCACGTCACCGCCGCGACGCTCGGCTACCAAACCGCCGCCGGCCGCGTTGTTGCCGCGTCCGGCCCCGCCACCCCCGTCGCCCTCACCACCCCCGACCTCGGCCGACTCACCGGCTCGTCCCTCTGGGTCCAGCAGTCTCAGAAAGCCGGCCAACTGCTCGGCCCCGGCACCCTCGACACCCCCGAACACGACCTCGCCGTCACCTTCAACGACCGCCTCGACCTCGCCTTCGCCCCCACACCCGCCCCCGGAAGCAGCGACGTCCCCGGAATCGCTCCCGCTCCCGGTAGCAGCGACAGCGCCGGCGGGCTCGGTACCCTCGACTCCGCCACGTTCGTCGGCCAGGTCCACGCCGTCGCCGTCGGCGACACCGCCGACGACCAGCTCGACCTCCGCACCGACGCGCTCGCCCTCAGCCTCACCACCCCGCCCGCCACCGCCGAGACGCCGGACCCCAAGCCCCGGCCGTCGCGCCTCCTCGCCACCGGCAACGTCCGCGCCCTGCAACCCGGCAACCGCCTCACCACCGACCAGCTCGACATCACCCTCGCACCCCCCCAAGCCCCAACCCCGGAGCAAGCGGCCGCGGTGCCGGGTGACCCCCCCGAACGCGTGCGGTCCCGCCTGACCTCCGGGGCCGTCGACATCGCCCGCCTCCGGGCGCTTGGCGACGTCAACGTGCAACTCACCGAAGACGCCGCTACCCCTGCCTCCCCCGGCTCCCGCGACGCCACCGCCACCGCCTCGACCACCCTCACCGCCCACGCCCTCGACGCCGACCCCCGCGCCGGCCGGCTCGAGCTCTTCGGCCTCCCCGATGTCGATGCCACCCTCACCCGCGACGACGCCACCCTCACCGGCCAACACCTCGTCCTCCTCGAAAACAGCGAGACCGCCGACGTCCTCGGCCCCGGCACCTTCACCGCCAACCTCAACCCCGACGCCCCGGGCACCTCCGGTACTCGCAGCGCTCCGGAAGCTCCGGAGGAAACCCTCCGCGTCACCTGGCAACGCTCCATGGCGTTCGACAACCGCACCGGCCGCGTCCACTTCCTCGGCGAGGTCGACGCCGCTTCCACCACCCCCACCGACGACACCCGCCTCCAAGCCCACGACCTCAGCCTCACCTTCGACCCGCAAGCGATGCAGCAGGGCGGTGCCGCCAACCCCAACACCCAAAACCCAACCCGCAACACCCAGATCGCCCTCCGCCACGCCCTCGCCACCGCCGTCCCCGGCGACGCCGAATCCGAAGTCACCTTCTCCGCCCGCACCTTCGCCCCCACCCCCGGAAGCGCCGCCACCGGAAGTATCGAGGCCGGCCAGCCCCGCGAAGCCGTCACCCGCCTGACCCTCATCGGTCCGCGCCTGACGTTCACCAACGAGCCGCCGAACCTCGAGGACGACAGCCGCATCAACGACCACATCGCCGTGCAACGCGTCGTCGTCGACGGCAAGGGCAAGATGCTCCTCGAAGACTTCCGCCCGCCCCCGGAAGGCCCGGAGGCGGACGGTGATGGCAACGCCAAAGGGGTTCTCATGGCCGGCCCCGGCGTGACGCTGTTCGCCTGGCTCGACCGCCTCACGCTCGACGCCCAGGCCAATGACATGCTCATCGAGGGCGACGTGTGGATGGTCCACAAGCCCCTCGACACCGCCGCGGGCCGGGGCGAGACCGCCGAGCCGATCAAGCTCGACGCGCAGCGCCTCCTCGCCGACCTGACCGAAACGGGAGGCCTCGGGGCCTGGGTCGGCGAGGCCGCCCCCACCGCCCGGGTCCGCCAGATCGATGCCGACGGCGCGGTGCGGGTGACGCAGGGCGACTTCAACGTCGTGTCGGACCACCTGCGTTACGTCGAGGCGGAGCGCAACGTCCTGCTCTGGGCCGACCCCGGCCGCGGCGTCACCCTCACCCGCGACGACCAGCCCAACGGCTCCACCACCGCCGCCGCCCTCACCTGGGACCTCAACACCAACGTCTTCCGCGGCCTCAACCCCGACTCCGGCGTCATCCCCCTCCGATAAAACCCCCCGTCCACCCCCCAACATGAAGCGACGCGGCTTTGCCGCGCTTCCTCCGCCCCGCGCGGCAAAGCCGCGTCGCTTCCTATTGAGCTTTCTTCTCCACCTGATACCGCGGGAACAGCGCGTCGCCCTTCTCGACGGGCGTGCCGGGCTCCAACAACCCCCACTTCACCCACTCGTCGAGTTTACCGCGTCCACCACTCGCCTTCATCTGCGCCGCGTAGTCGCACCCGATCCGCCCCCAAAACGCCTCACACGCCGCGGGGATGAACGGCCACAACAACACCGACGCGATGCGCAACGCTTCGAGGCAGTTGTAGAGGATCGTGCCGACTTCGGCCATCCTTTCGCAGTCCTTCGCAAGCTTGAACGGTGCGGTCTTCTCAACGAAAGCATCGACGTCCGAGACCAACTGCATCGGCTCGATGATGACCATCCACAACACCATCGCCTCGAAGCACTCCAGATACTGATCTCGCATGAATCCGATGTATACCGAGTTCGGATAGTGCTCCGATCCAGGATTAACCCGTTGGTCGCATTCTGATAGCCACTCGCGAAACCGGCCTTCCCCCGTATCCTCCGTGCCTCTGCGAGTTGATTCTCCCGGCAGCACCCCGTCGAAGTACTTCCCGATCATGTTCGTCACCCGGGACACGCTATTACCAAAAGTGTTGGCTAAGTCCGCGTTGTAGGTCTCGATGAAGAGCTCGGGGCTGAAGGCGGTGTCGGTGGTGCCGAGGGGGCCTCGGGTGGCGAGGAAGTATCTCAGGGCGTCGAGGCCGAACTCGGCGATGTAGTTGTCGATGGCTTTGGGGTCGAGGAAGTTGCCCAGCGACTTGCTCATCTTTTCGCCGGTCTCGCTGACCCAGTAGGAGTGCGTGTAAATCTGCCTGGGCAGGTTGACCCAGCCGTAGCCGTCGCACTTTTGCAGGGCGAGCAGGATGGCCGGCCAGATCGCGGCGTGGAACCAGAGGATGTCCTTGGCGATGAAGTGCGTCGCGCCCGCCTCCCAATAGTGCTTGCGGTCCGGCCGGTCCGTGTACGTTAGATAGTTAAACAGCGCGTCGATCCAGACGTAGATCGTCTGCTCCTCATCACCGGGGACCGGGATGCCCCAGCCGCCCGAACCCGTGCGGGAGATCGGCACGTCCTCGGCCTCCTTGATGCGGTTGACGACCTCGTTCCGCCGGGCGTCGGGCTGGACGAACGTCGGGTTTGCGGCGATGTGGTCGAGCACCGCGTCTCGATATTTTGCCAAGGCGAAAAAGTAGTTCTTTTCTTTCTTGCGGATCAGCGGCTTGCCGTTGACGGGGGACTTGTAATCGCTCTCTTTCGCTTTGTTCTCCGGGACGTACTCTTCCTGCCCGGCGTCGTACCAGCCCTCGTATTCGCCCTCGTAGACGTCGCCGGAGGCGAGCAGGGCGGTGACGTACTCGGTCACCTTCTGCTTGTGGTGCTCTGAGGAGGTGCGGACGAAGTCGTCGTAGATGAGTTCGAGCTTGTCGAAAGTGCCCTTGAACTCCGCGGCGTTCTCATCCGCCCACTGCTGCGGCGTGACGCCCTTCGCGGCGGCCATCTCGCTGACTTTGGCGGCGTGCTCGTCGACGCCCGTGAGGAAGAAGGTGTCGTCGCCCTTGAGGCGGTGGTAGCGGGCGACGACGTCGGCGACCATCGTCGTGTAGACGTGCCCGAGGTGGGGCTTGTCGTTGACGTAGTAGATCGGGGTGGTGACGTAGAAGGTGTTGGCGGGCATCGGGGCGATCATAACGGCGGGTGCCACGCCTCGGGGTCGAGGGTTCCGGGGCATCGAAGACTCTGCCCCGGCCATTCGAGAACCCGCGGGCACCTTCGGTGCGTGCGCTAGACGGGGTGGTGAAACTTGTCCAAGAATCGCATCCTATAAAAACGTCGCTCACGCTCATGCATGACGTGTCCGCATAAAATGCCGCGTACCAGCATCGGGAACAGCGCTTCAATGCCTCACTGCAGCGCTGCAATGACCCGCTGCAGCGCTGCAATGCCCCGCTGCAGCGCTGCAATGCCTCGCTGCAGCGCTGCAATGACCCGCTGCAGCGCTGCAACGACCCGCTGCAGCGCTGCAATGCCTCGCTGCAGCGCTGCAATGACCCGCTGCAGCGCTGCAATGACCCGCTGCAGCGCTGCGATGGCTCATTGCAGCGCTGCGATGACCCGTTGCAGCGCTGCGATGGCCCATTGCAGTGCTGCGATGGCTCGTTGCAGCGCTGCGACGATACGTCGCACCGGTGCGATGTGCCGCGATCTGTCGCACGATCCTCGCACGGCGGTGCGTGGGCGTTAGGTGAAGAGGCTGACGGTTTGGTAGGTGATGAATGCGCCGGTCCAGGCGAGGACGGTCATGTAGGCGACCTGGAAGATGGGCCATCTCCAGCCGCCGGTTTCGCGGCGGGCGATGGCCTGGGTGGGGAGGCACTGCATGGCGAGGACGAAGAAGACGAGCAGGGACATGGCGGTGGCGGTGTCGAAGACGGGCGAGCCGTCGGGCCGGGTCTGGCTGCGGAGGGTCTCGGTGAGGGTGGCGGGTTCCTCGGCGGCGTCCTCGCCGATGCCGTAGACGATGGCAAGGGTGGAGACGATGACCTCACGGGCGGCGAAGGAGGAGAGGACGCCGACGTTGATCTGCCAGTCGAAGCCGAGGGGCGCAAAGACGGGCTCGACGAAGCGTCCGAAGCGTCCGGCGGCGGAGTAGGCGACCTGGTATTTGGAGGTGAGGAGGTCGAGCTCGGCTTGGGGGTCGTCCACCGATGTGGGGTCCGCGCCCGCTGAAGCGGGCTCCGCCGAGGGAGGGGTCGAGGCGATCTGTTGTTCGAGTTGGGCGATGCGTTGGGCGTCCTGGGGGGTGGCGACGTTGGGGATCTGGGACTCGTCGAGCTTGGGGTAGGTGGAGAGGGCCCAGAGGCAGATGGTGATGAGGAGGATGACGGTGCCGGCTTTTTTGAGGAAGATCAGGCCGCGGTCGAGGGTGGTCTGGAGGGCGACGCGGAGGCTGGGGCGGCGGTAGTCGGGGAGCTCGATGACGAGGGGGCGGGCCTTGCCGGGCAGGAGGGTGTGCTTGAGCACGAAAGCCATGAGCAGCGCGGCGATGATGCCGAGGGAGTAGGCCCCGAAGAACATGAGCCCGCCGAGGACGGGGCGGTCGATAAAGAGCAGGGCGGCGACCATGGCGTAGACGGGCAGCCGGGCGGAGCAGGTGAACAGGGGGATGACGAGGATGGAGACGAGGCGGTCGCGTTTGTTGTCGATGACGCGGGTGGCCATGATGGCGGGGATGGCGCAGGCGTGGGCCGAGAGCATGGGGACGAACGCGCGGCCGGGCAGGCCGACCTTAGACATGAGGCGGTCCATGACGAGGGCGGCTCGGGCGAGGTAGCCGGTATCTTCGAGGAGGGTGAGGAGGAAGAAGAGGATGCAGATTTGGGGGAGGAAGACGAGGACGCCGCCGACGCCGCCGATGATGCCGTCGACGAGGAGGCTGGCGAGGTCGTTGTCGGGGAGGGCGGAGGCGACGGCCCCGCCGAGGTGGGCGAACATGCCGTCGATGAAGTCCATGGGGATGGCGGCGGTGGAGAAGATGAGGACGAAGAGGCCGGCCATGATGACGGCGAAGAGGCCGACGCCCCAGACGGGGTGGGTGGCGACGGCGTCGGCGGCCTCGGCGATGCGGCGGGCGCGTTCGCTCATGCCGCGGACCGAGTCGGCGGCGACGCCGGTGGCCCAATTGTGCCGGGCGGCGTGGGGGCAGCCCGAGCAGCTCGAACACGCGGCGATGGGCTCGGGGACGGGGGGGTAGGCGGCGGCCTCGCCGGTGATGAGGCGGGTGAGCTCGTGCTTGAGGTCGTCGAGGCCCTGGCCGGTGCGGGCGCTGACGGGGACGACGGGGCAGCCGAGGCGTTCGCTCAGGGCGGCGGGGTCGACGTCGATGCCCTCGCGTTCGGCGACGTCGGCCATGTTGAGGGCGACGACGATGGGCAGGTCCATCTCGCGGACCTGGCTGACGAGGTAGAGGTGGCGGGCGACGGCGGTGGCGTTGACGACGACGACGGCGGCGGCGGGCTTAGGCCAGCCGGGCAGTTCACCGTGGATGGCGTGGGCGGCGACGACTTCTTCGGGCGAGCCGGAGGTGAGGCCGTAGAGCCCGGGCAGGTCGAGGAGGGTGACGCGGTGGTCGTCGTCGAGGTCGGCCAGGCCGCGGTGGCATTCGAGGGTCGTGCCGGGGAAGTTGGCGGTCTTGGCGCGGAGGCCGGTGAGGCGGTTGAAGAGGGTGGTCTTGCCGGCGTTGGGGTTGCCGATGACGGCAACGGAGGTGTGGGGGTTGAGGGTGCGGCCGCCGAGGGTGACGGCGAGGGGGGTGCCGCCGGTCGGTGAGGGGGAGGTGCGGGGTGGGGGGGGGGCGGCGGTCATGGGTGGGGTCTGGGGGCTGGGGGCTAGGGTCTGGGACGGACCCTAAATTCGCTTTCGCACTCGCACTCGCACTCGCACTCGTGATCGAGAATCGAACGCCGTGGCGGCATGACTGGAGCCGACGCAGCGGGGTCAGGCGACCGGCGGGTCGGCCAATACGCGGACGGTGACGGCGGCCGCGAGTGGGCGGGCCAAGCCGATGCGGGTGCCGGCGGCGCAGACGATCATGCGGGAGCCGGTGCGGAGGGTGTGGATGGGTTGTCCGGTGCAGATGCCCATGGTCTGCAGCCGGGTGAGGTCCTCGTCCGCGGCGTCGACGGCGGTGACCACCGCGGCGAGGCCCTTGTCCAAGCGGTCGAGGGTGACCCGGTCCGAGGCCGCGGGGGCAGCGGGTTGACGGTTGAGATTCATTCGCAAGAACTATCCGCTGCTCAGGAGCGGATGTCAAGCGCCGTCACGGAAGTTAGCTGCCGGGCTTGTCCCGGCGCTCCCGACTGCCCCGAGCGCCGGGGCGAGCGCGGCGACGAACACGCAACGGCCGGAAACGCCGGGGCGAGCGCGGCGGCTTACGCGGCGGAGGTTCACCACACGAACCGCATGTCGCCGAAGTTCGGCAGGACCTGCCGGCCCCGGGGGCCGAGCGGGTAGGGCGCGGGGTAGTAGACGAAGAACGCGCGGCCGACCATAAGGCCCCGCGGCACGACGCCGACGTGCTCGCGGTTGTCTTCCGGGTCGAGGCGGGGCGGGAAGAAGTCGCGCTGCACCCACGGCTCGACGTCGGTCCAGAAGCGGCTGTCCTCGCTGATGGGCGAGTTGTCGCCGAGGACGAAGAACTCGTCGGGCTCGATGCGCATCGGCGGCCCGGGCACGACGCGGCCGGCGCTGCGCCGGAGCCCGCCGTGCGGCGGCTGGCCCCGGCCGATCTGCTCGCTGCCATAATAGAGGTCGCGGTCGAGTTGCACGTCGTACAGCGTCAGGGGTGAACCGCTGGGCTCGATGGTGACGTCGGGCGTGGACCGGGCAGCGGGGCGGGCCATCAGCTCATCGAGGGGCAGGTCAAAGGCATGACGCAGGACGAGCTTGCCGTCGACGAAGACGAGGGCTTCCTGGTCGACGTACCAGAGTTCGATCGTGGTGGCGGTTTCCGGGGCGAACAACTCGATCGGGACCGACGCATAGCGGTCCGGCAAGCCTCTGTCCACCAGCCCGCCATCGAGGCCGCCGTCTACGAGCTTTTGCCGTGTCAGATAGATCTCCCACGTGCTAAAGTTCGCCCTCAAGCGTTCGGTGTCGTGCCCAAGCCGGGCCGTTGTGGCGAGCGTGACGCGCGTCTGTATCCCGTCGGGCACGACGGTCGCCGCAAGGCGGATGTCTTCGATGGGCTCGTCCCAGGCGTAGCGGCCGTTGCGGGGGAGGTTGTAGGGGTAGCCCGTGCCCCGGCCGTGGTACTCGCGCCAGTTGAAGCGGAGCTTGCCGCTCCATCCGGTCGGCGAGTGATAACGGTAGCCCAGCCGCCAGCCGTCGTCGGGGTTGCCCACGTCCCACGCCGCCTCGCCCCGCTCGCCCACCGGCTCCCAAGGGCACCGCCACCGCTCCCGCACCGACCGGTCGCGCCAGCCGTCGTCCAGCGGGATGTACGAGCTGTGGTACACCGGCTGCCACACCGCCCGCTGGATGTCCGCCCAGTGCCGGTTCGCCGCCGGATCGGTCTTCCGCGCGATCTTCCAGTCACCCGCGGCCGTACCCCCCGCTTGCGTGGTCGCGTTCAAGGGCGCGACATAAACGTTCCCGTCCAACAGGTACAGCCGCTCGCCCGGCAGCCCCGCCAGCCGCTTGATGTAATTCGTCTCCGGCCCCGGCGAGCCGTCGGCGTTGCTCCGCTGCGGGTTGCGGAACACCACCACGTCCCACCGCCGCGGCTCGGCCAACTGATAGATGTACTTGTGCACCAAGAGCCGGTCCCCCGCCCGCGTCGGCGTCCCCGCCGCCACCGGGTTGAGGTACCGGCACATCGGGCACGCCACCGACACATCCTCCCCCACCGTCGCCGCGTACGACGCATCAAACGTCCACCGGTACCCGCACTGCAAACACCCCACCTCGGCGTGCTGCCCGAGCAGCGTCGGCGCCATCGACCCCGTCGGGATCACGAACGCCTCCACCACATACGCCCGGAACACGAACGCCAGGATGAACGCGATGACGATAGACTCGAAAGTTTCCTTGATGGTTTCGTCGCTGCTCTTGGGGGCTAGGGTCTGGGGTCTGGGGTCTGGGGGAGCCATGGAACGCGATCGTACACCCACTGAGGCAAGACATTCCATCGACGTGTTTGACACTGACCCGTTACACTCGCCGCATGGCGTCCGCATTTTCTAGACCCTAGACCCCAGCCCCTAGACCCTACTGTGCCCGCCCAGCTCTTCATCTCCCTCCTCACTATCACCGTCGTCGCCAACGTCATGCTCGGCGCGACGGCGTACCTGATCCTGCTGGAACGCAAGACCGCGTCGTGGGTGCAGGACCGCACCGGGCCCAACCGCACCAACTTCTCCTTCGGGCTCCAGGACCTCTGGGACAAGCTCGGCATCGGCTCGTGGTTCCGCGGCCGCACCCACTTCGGCCTCGGGCAGGCCCTCGCCGACGGGCTGAAACTCCTCGTCAAGGAAGACTATTCCCCGCCCAACGTGGACAAGGCCCTCTTCTACTTCGCCCCGGCGCTGGCGGTGATCCCCGCCCTTATCGGCTGGGCCGTGATCCCCTGGGGCGGGCTCTGGGTCTTCCCGGGGCTTGAACTCTTCGGCACGCAGCTCGTCCTCCCCGGTGTCGTCAGCGTCGCCGTCGCGCCGGTTTCCATCGGCGTCATCGTCATCCTTGCCATCGGGTCCCTCGCGGTCTACGGCGTCGTCATCGGGGCCTACGGCTCCAACAACAAGTACGCCTTCCTCGGCGGGCTCCGCGCCACCGCCCAGATGCTCAGCTACGAGATCCCCATGGGCGTGTGCGTTCTGATCGCCATCCTCACCTTCCACACCGCCGACGCCGGGCTCATGTCCATCCTCCAGGGCGGCTGGGGGTTCGACGGCATGTGGGGCATCCTCATCCACCCCCTCCTCGCCGTCATCTTCTTCATCTGCGTCCTCGCCGAGTGCAACCGCGCCCCCTTCGACCTCGCCGAGGCCGAGCAGGAACTCGTCGGCGGGTTCCACACCGAATACTCGTCCATGAAGTGGGCGCTGTTCTTCCTCGGCGAGTACATGCACATGATCACCGGCGCGGCGTTCTTCTGCGTGCTCTTCCTCGGCGGGTGGGACCTGCTGCCCTTCGTCGAAATCCTCCCCCGCGTCAACGAGGCCCCGGGGCTGCTCCTCGGCACGCTGCTGGTCCTCGTGAAGTTCGGCGTGTTCGCGTTCAAAGTTTTCCTCCTGCTCTTCGTCATGATGTGGGTCCGCTGGACGCTGCCGCGTTTCCGCTTCGATCAGCTCATGAAGTTGGCCTGGCGCGGGCTCATCCCCATCGTGCTGGTGATGCTCCTCGCGTCGGGGTTCATCGTGTTCCTGCACCCACCCGCCGAGAAGCTCTGGCTGCTCGGGGCGAACATCATCGTTGCCCTCGCCGCCGCCGTCATCGGCCCGCGGCTCCCCCAGGGCCCGGCCGTCAACCGCCGCGTCAGACTCGAAGGCTCCCGCTTCAGCGGACCCGTCCCCGACGCGACCTAAAACCTGGAAGGCAGGAACCGCAGATTACGCAGATTGCGCAGATTGAAAACAGAGCAGTCTCGGAACCTTCAATCTTCATTCTTCGATCTGCGTCATCTGCGCAATCTGCGGTTACTGCCTTGAGTCCCGCCTGAAATGCCAGAGGAGGCCCCATCGTGATCAAGTTCCGCTGCAAATCCTGCGAGAAGAAGATCGCGGTGAAGGACGAGTACGCCGGCAAGCGGGTTAAGTGCCCGAATTGTGCCGAGGCGCTGACGATCCCCACGCCCCCGCCCGCCGCCGCGGGCTCGGCGGTGGGGCTGCCCGGCGGGTCCGCGGCCATGGGGGCCCTCGCCGGGCTCGACATGCCCGCCGGCGGCGGGTCGCTCCGCCGGATGGACCCCGAGCCCGAGGCCGAAGCGCCCGTCGGCAAGCGCCCCGGCCGCGCCGCTAAACCCACCCCCGGCTCCCCCGGCTCCCCCGGCCCCGCCGCGTCGTCCGGTGCAAGGTCGCCCACCGCCATCGCCCCGCCCAAGCCTACCGAGGCCGACGTCAAGACCTGCCCCAAGTGCGGCACCGCCGTCAACGCCTCGGCAAAAATCTGCATCAACTGCGGCCACGGGTTTGCCGGCCTCTCGGCGCAGAACCGCGCCCGCATGCGCTTCGCCTCGCTCTTCATGGGACGCAGCGGCATCGCCCTCGCCGGCGGGCTCGGAACGGCGCTCCTCGCCGGGTTCATCTGGGCCGCCGTCGCCCGGTACACCGGGTTCCAGTTCGGCATCCTCGCCTCGCTCCTCGGGGCCGGCGTCGGGCTCTGCGTCGCCCTCATCGCCCGACAGCAGAACCAGCTCATCGGCGTCGCCGCCGCCTTCGTCGCCCTCCTCGGCTGGGTCGCCGGCAAAGTCATGATCCTCTACTGGGCCTACCCCGTCATCGCCGTCGCCGAGATCACCGGCCTCGCCGCCCAGTTCGGCGCCGACCTCAACGAGGGCTACGCCGAGGTCCAGGCTATCGAGAACCTCCACACCGAACGCACCATCAACGACACCACCTACGAAGCGTTCATGAACGACGAACTCAAGCCCGACGAGCTCGCCAAGGTCAAAGGCCTCGCCGACGACTGGATCAAGCGCAACGGCGAGCCGTCGATGGAGAGCGATATGGTCGCGAGCATCCGGGAGGAGATCATGAACCAGCCCCTGCCCGGGCAACTTGACGAGGCGCTCGAAAGCGGCGTGCTCTCGTGGCTCGACGGCCTGTGGGTCTTCTTCATGCTCGGCGGCGCGTGGCGCATCGGCTCGGGCGCGGGCATCGGCACCGAAGAATGACGCGGCCTATTTCGCACGAAACAAAGCGGTGCACTCCGCAGGAAGCGACGCGGCTTTGCCGCGCCTCCCCCACGCGGCAAAGCCGCCTCGCTTCATCGCCGCGTCAATGCTCCACCGCCCGCCCGCCGACCTCGATCGTGCCCTCGGCGATGTCGATCTCGGCGGCGGTCTTGATCTTCTCGACCTTCCCGTCGCGGATCCACACGACACGGTCGGAGTTCGCCAGCATCTTGTGGTCGTGCGTCGTACAGATCATCGTCACGCCCTCGTCGCGGGTCAGGCCCTTGAAGATGTCGATGATCTCGGCCCCGGTGTGCAGGTCGAGGTTGGCCGTCGGCTCGTCGGCGAGGATGATCGTCGGGTCGTTCACCAGCGCCCGCGCGATGGCGACGCGCTGCTGCTGACCGCCCGACAGCTCGCCCGGCCGGTGGTCGAGGCGGTGACCGAGGCCCACCTGCTTCAGCCGCGTCGCCGCCCGCTCGTCCGCCTCCTCCGGCGTCAACCCCTGGAACACCGCCGGCAGCGACACGTTCTTCACCGCCGTCAGCGACGGGATCAGGTTGTACGCCTGGAACACGTAGCCGATGTAGTTGCACCGCACGTAGGCGAGCTCCCGCGACGTCAGCCGCGGCAGGCTCAGCGGCCCAATCTTTACGTCCCCCTCGCTCGGCTTGTCCAGCGCCCCGACGATGTTGAACAGCGTCGACTTGCCCGACCCCGACGGCCCCATGATCGACAGGTACTCGCTGCGGAACACCTCCAGCGACACCCCGTTGAGCGCGTAAACCGTCTCCCGCTTGAGCGCGTAAATCTTCGAGACATCGGTGACGTGGATCAGGCGTTGACCCCGCGAGATGTTCGTCGGGCCGGCGTCAAGGTCGGGTGCGGTGTCGGGCATGGTGTAGGGGCTAGGGGTAGGACTTCAGGCTCGCCACAGGCACAGTGGCCGTCGCGTTCGGTGCGGTGCGATCGTCCTCCCGTTCTAGTACGTCACCCGGCGCGGACCTGGCCGGCATCGCGGGCGGCGACGGTGGTGACCGACTCGAAGGACGTGTAAAGCCTCGAGCCTTTCGTCACGATGTCGAGGTCCGTGGGCAGGTCCGTTTCCTCGTCGACAGTGGGAACGAATGCAAGGTTCTCAGGATGTTCGATCAAGGCGCGGTCGCCGTTCTCGAACGTGATTCCGAACTGGCGGAAAGGCGTCTGGCGGACCAGGCGTTGCACTTGTTGTCGGGCGAGTTCGGCATCCATCGCTATAGCTTACCAGCGGGGTCAATCGAGATTCAGCAGATGCGGCCGCGTTTGCCGGCCTTGCCGTGGCCGGGGGGGTTCTCGCCGATCCAGCGTTCGTCGGCGGGGTCGCTCGCCGGCTGGTAGCGGGTGTCGGTGGACATGCGGACGCGGTCGCTGCGGTTGTCGAGCGAGCCGTGGACGAGGTCCATGCGGAAGGTGATGAAGTCGCCGGGGCGGAACGTCTCGGCGGTGAGCCAGCGGCCGTCGAACTGCTTGGGCAGCAGGTCCGGCCGGCGGCTGAGGTGGCCCGGGAACGACGAGCCGCCGCCGTCCTTCACCCGTTGCACGTCGCCGGGGCGGTTCTCGCAGTAGGTGTCGACGTCGCGCTCGAGGTAGCCCTTGAGCTTCTTTTCCTGCCGGAAGGATCCCTCAAGCAGCATCAGCCCGCCGACTTCCAGCGGCACGTCGACGTAGGGGACCCAGCACGTCATCAGCCGCCGCGAGCCACGCCCCATGTAGACCCAGTCGCAGTGGCACGGCGTCCCCTCGCCCGGCCCGATCACGCGGAGCCAGGTGAAGTCGAAGTGGCGGATCGGTTCGGCGACGAAGCGTTCGTAGAAGCCGAGCAACTCGGGGCCGTAGACGACACGTTCCACCGCCGCGTCGGCGGCGGCGAGGTCGGGGCGGAAATTGCGGTCGGGGCTGCCCGCCCCGTCGCCGGTTGCAGCGCCCTCCACCTGCCGCATCGACGGGCGCACAACGCCGTCCATCACCGGCCGCTCCGGGTCGAGCTGCCCACCGGCGGCGAGCTTCTCAAAGACGCTCCGCCGCGCGTCGAGCACGAGGTCGGTGTCGAAGAAGTCGCGGATGAACAGGTAGCCGTCGTCGGCAAACCGTTGCCGCAGTTCGCCGGGGTCGCCGGTCGCGTCGGTCGAGTCGCGGAGCCAGCCGAACGCGTCGGGGCCGGTCGGCAGCTCGTGGCCGAGCGACGTGAGCGGGGCGGTGAGGGTGGCGGTGGGCATGAGCGTTCTCCAAACGGCAACGAGAGAATCTTATGCCGGTCACAGGCCCCGGGGACGCGTAGCGTCCCGGCTACGGCGGCGCGGGTGCGCCGCGATGCGTCAGAACGGCAACTGGAACACCGCTTTGGCCAGGAACGTGAACCCCACGCCGAGGGTGCCGACGAGGCCCATGCCGCAGGAGAAGCCGGCGAAGACGACGGGGATGTACTGCCGCCACTGCAGGCCGTACTTTTTCTGGAAGTAGTACCGGCCGATCAGCGCACCGATGAACTCGGGGATGATGGTGAAGGGCAGGGTCTGGTTGAGCCCCTTGACGACGCCGTACATGAGGAACGTCGGCGCTCCGAGCCAGGAGAAGCCGAGGAAGCAGACGAGCCCGACCGCGGCCCCCGCGCCGATGTAGTTGACGTTGAGCGCCCGCTCAAACTCGCTGAACTGGTCGCCGAGGGTCGAGGAAAAGATGAGGGACTGTTGTTCCGCGGTGACCTCCCACCATTCCTGGGCGAAGGGGTAGTTGGGGCCGGGGATGTCGCCGAGCTGCCAGATAAAGTGGGCGAAGCCGAGCGACCCGACGAGGATGATCGGGGTGAGGAGGATCTCGGACTTCCAGATGGACCAGAACTTTGTGCCGGTGAGCTCGCAGGAGCGGTAGAAGACGGTCATGGACCCGTAGTTGTGCAGGGGGATGGGGAGGAACCAGACGGCGATGCCGTTGTAGCCCGAGAGGATGAATGAGGCTTCGCGGACGAAGGGGATGTTAAGCACCTCGCCGGCGATGCCCTCGAGCCGGGCGGTGACGTAGCTGATGAGGGGGGTGTAGAAGAACGCGTAGATGCACATGACCAGGACCAGCGGCATGAACACCGCGCCGTCGGTGATGAACAGCAGCCAGCACGAAACGCCGATGTAGAGCGCGGTGGAGAGGAGGTAGACCGCGACGATGATCCACGGGCGGATGTCGCCGCGGCCCTCGGGCACGTCGGTGAGTTTCTCGCCGGCGGTCTCGTTGTCGCCGCGTTCGCGGGCCTCGCGGCGGGCGTTGGTGTAGGCGCGGAAGACGGACCAGAAGCCCATCAGCGCGATGGCAATGGCGACGCCGACGGAGAAGGAGAAGTAGAAGTCGACCTGGTTCTTGTAGAAGGTGACCTGCATGTTGTCGCCGCGGTTCCACGACGAGAGGATCGGCTCGGCGGAGAGGCCGACGACCGACGGGTCGTGGAGGATAGGGTTGGCGACGAACGTCACGACGAGCCCGACGAATGACCCGACGACGGCCCAGAAGGGAAGGACCATGCCGAAGATGACGCGACCGAGGTTGAGCGAGATGCCGCTGGCGACGGCGGGGAGGAACTCGCTGGTCTTCTGGGTGTAGTCGACGAAGGGGATGGGGAGGATCGTGATGGGCGCGTCGAGCAGGGCCCCGGTGATGGTGGGGATGCCGAGGTAGACGGCGCCGAAGATGAGGCCCATGACCGCGCCGATGGAGAAGATGCGCCAGCGCCACGAGCCGGCGGGCTCGCCGCGGGTGTGGGGCTCGGGGTCGTCGTCGGGGTCGCCCTTGCGGGCCGACTCTTCGACCTGTTCCTCGGAGAGGGCCATGATGCCCTGGGCCTGGACCGGGGCCATGGGGAAGGGGAGCTTTTCGATGTCGGAGGTGAGGCGGAAGAGGCCGTAGCCGAGGATCATGTTGTCGATGCGGCCGATCAACATGGTGAAGGCGATCAGCGCGATGGCGGGGAGCCACTCCCAGTGCAGGAGCGACCGGGTGGCGAGGATGTCGTTGCCGTCCTCGTCGACGCGGGGCGCGACCCAGGAGGGGATCATCTCGGCGATGCCCGAGGCGCGGGCGGAGTCGGACTGGACGTAGAACTGGGCCCACAGCGCGCCGAGGCCGCCGTGGAACTGGCCCTGCAACTGGGCGGCGGTGACCATGATCGCGCCGCTGAGGTAAAACAGCGTGAAGATCTCGGCGCGTTTGAGGCTCTTGTTGGCCCGGCGGGCGACCTCGATGAAGAGGATCAGCGTGACCCATTGGGCGGCCGGGCCCACCGCGACGCCGGCGAGGAGGGTCATGTAGATCGACCCGGGCACCATGAGCAGCGCGACGAAGATCGCGCCAAACAGGGCGGCCCAGCTGAAGCCGTCCTCAAACGTGTCGGGCGGCTCCATGAGCGAGCGGAATTCTTCGAGCTCCTTGTCAACGCGGGGGCCCTTGCGCTTAGCCATGCGTCACCCCCGCTTCGGCAGGTTGGGTGCCACACTGCATCCCGCCGCTCGGGGCGGGTGCGGTGTGCACGTCCCACGAACAATACGGTGAGAGAGAAGCATCACACCGCACCCTCCGCAAAGCTTCCGGTATACGGTGTGGCACCCCGAATTGGACCGTGTGATCAAGCATGGCCGTTGCCCTCCGCGTTGTCGTGGTGGGGGGGCGGCGCCTCGCCGAGGGTGCTGAGGGTCTGCATGCGGTAGCCCTCGATGACGTCGTGGTTGAGGGTGCGCCAGAGGAGGAACTGGCGGCGGAGGTCCTTGACAAAGACGCGATTGGCGCGGTGCCAGTCGCCCTTGGCGCCGGAGAGGCGCTCGGCGTGGACCGCGACCTCGTCGACGCCGGGGATCTCCGACTCAACGGCGGTGAGGGTGAGGTGCTGGGTAACGCCGAGGTCGAACGGCGCGAGCGCGACGTCGGAGGCGAGCTGGAGCGAGCCCTTGTCGTCGCGGCGGACGGCGACGCCGGAGGCGGCGAACCCGCCGAGGCCCGCGTCGTCGTGTCGGCGGAAGTGCTCGCCGAGGAAGGACACGATGCCGGTGATGTCGTAGGCCGAGACGGTGAAGGGGAAAACCATCTTGAGGTCGTCGCCGTCGGCGGGCGGGAGCTTCCAGGCGCGTTGGAGGCCGGGGTTGGCGCTCTTGGACGCGCGGAGGGCCGGGTAGAGGGCGGACACGAGGACGGTGAGCATGACGACGCCGATGGCGAAGAGCGAGTTGGTGGAGGAGTAGTTGATGGAGATCGGGTCGATCATGCCGGCGCGGGTGAGCGCGTTGGCGACGAGGGCGACGAGCTGGGCGAGGAGCTGGCCGCCCATGCCGCCGACGACGGCGTAGACCGCGGCCTCGGCGAAGAAGAGGATGCCCACGTGCCGGGGCGAGAGGCCCAGCGCGCTGAAGGTGTAGATCTCCTTCTCGCGGTCCTGGATCGAGCCGAGCAGCGTGCCGAAGATGATGAGCCCGCCCAGCAGCAGGGGCACGGCGAGGCGGAGCCCGCCGGCGACCTCGGTCAGGCGGGTGAGGATCATGCGTTGCACGCCCTGGTCGCCCGCGGCCCAAACGGGCATGACCACCAGCGTCGCGAGGTCCCGGCCGAGGCCCGCCGGCTCGACCTCCGGCCCGGGGTAGACCGTCACGAGGTGCAGGTCCCCGCCGAGGCGTCGGGCCAGGTCGTTGCCGACGATGGCGACCTGGTCGGAGCTGAAGTGGTTAAAGTTTTTCTGCACCTCCGAGGCGAAGGCCTCTTCGCCCTCGTTGGCGGTCTGGGTCTCGTCGAGGCCGTAGGACTCGGACAGGAAGTCGACGGGCAGTACGGATTCGCCGTCGACGTGTCGGAGGCGTTGCAGGGCCTGGCCGTCGGTGGTGCCGGCGAAGGTGGCCTGCACGCCCTGGACGAGGACGCGGTCGCCGACGGTCAGGCCGAGCAAGCGCTGGAGGACGGCGGGGAGGTAGACCGCGTCGCCGCGGAGGGCGTCGGCCTTGGCGGCGGCGTCGCCCTCACCGAGCGAGGCGGCGAGCGCCGGCCAGCGTTCGACCTCGACGGGGTCGAGGCCCATGACCGCGTTGACCCGCTCGGTCCGCCCGTCGGCGGGGCGGGTGACGGGGTAATACTCCGCGGCCTTGGTGTCGCCGGTGGGCACGGCCCACCACTGCGCCGCGACGCGGCCGCCCTCGCCGGCTTGCCCGGCGAGCAGGTCCAGCGTGCCCGGCACGATGGCGGCGTAGTCGAGCTTGCGCAGCAGCACCCCGCCCGGGGCGTCGGCCGCCGGCGGGCCGACGTACGTCTCCCGCACGCCGATCCGCGTCGAGAACGAGGCGAAGCACAGGATCGTGAAGGTCAGCATCACCACCGTCACCGCGGTGAGCGTGGTCCGCATCGGCCGCCGCCGCATCGTGGAGATGCCCATGCCTACCGCGGCGAGGGTCGTGCCCGCGGCGGAGATGGCGAGCTCGTGGCCCCCGCCGCCCTGGCCCTGCATCGCCTTGAGCTCGGTGTTGAACTTCCGCGACAGGATGTAGATCACCAGCGACGAGAGCAGGATGATCGCGAAGGCGAGGAAGATGATCACCGGCGTCGTCGCGATGGCGAAGCCCGGGTGCATCAGGTACAACGCCCCGAAGGTGAGCAGGAACATCACCACGAACCCGGCGATGCGGGCGTAGATGCTCGACGCCCCGATCAACAGCCGCTCGAGCGCGAAGGCGAACGGGATCGCCAGCAGCAGAAGCACGACGACCGCGTGGACCAGGTCGTCCATCGACCCACGGAGGGGGGTGTAGACGCGGTGCGAGATCATCTGGCTGCGCTTGAACGCGCCCTCCCGGGCGGCGACGGTGTCGCGGGCGGGGGCCGCCTCACGGATGAGGTTGGCCTGGCTGTGGAGGGTTTCGAGGTCGGCGGAGGTGACGCCGCGGGCGCGGAGCCTGGCGAGTCGGGTCTCGTTGAGGGTCCACAGGGCCGCGGCGGTGGGCGGGGTGAGGTAGGGCGGTGGGGCGAAGTAGTCGGCGTTGACGCCCGCGCCGGTGGGCTCTTCGTCGAACGGGCCCATGACGGCCATGCCCATCGGCTGGAACACCTTGGTGCGGGTGTCGACGACCTGGTCGGCGATGAAGAAGACCGAGTGGACGCCGAGTTGGCCGACGATGGAGCGGTTGGTGCGGTAGGCGGAGTTGGCCGCGGCGCGGAGGACCTTGAGCTGGGCGGGGAGGGTGTCGTAGGTGGGGCGGTAGGTGAACCCGGAGCCGAACGCGGGGATCAGGTCGCTGCGGATCGCGTCGGCGAGGATTTGGTTGACCGAGTCGGTGGTGGTGATGGCGGCGATTTCGCCGTCGTCGCCGAAGAGGGCGCCGAGGGTGTTGGGCTGGCCGTAGAGGTCCTCGCGGAGGGCGACGAGCTCGAAGTTGCCGTTGGCGTCGGCGACCTGGAGGGCGACGGGCTCGAAGGCGGGGGTGAGGAGCGAGCCGTCGAGGGTGGCCAGGGCGTCGGCGGCGCGGCCGGCGACGCCCGGCCAGAGGGCGATCATCGCGCCGGAGGCGGGGCGGTTTTCCGAGAGCCCGCCGGTGACCTGGAGCTTGGCGTACTCGCCGGAGGGCTTGCCGTAGGACCAGGTGGTGCGTTTGCTGGTGGCCTTGGCGGTGAAGGAGCGGGGCTGGCTCTGGGCCGGGTCGTCGGTGAAGTCGCGGAGCAGCCCGCCGGCGGCGCGGGCCTGGGCGGCGAGGCGTTGCCAGCCGAGGTTGGCGACGGTGTCGGCGGGGTGCCCGTCGCGGAGGCGGGCGTCGTAGCCGGTCATGACGGCCATGTTGTAGATGCCGAAGGACCCGGCGACGGCCCCGCCGTGGACGTAGCGGCCGGGCGCGAAGCCCCACCCGAAGTTGGTGTCGCGCAGCGTCGCCGGCGCGACGCCCAGCGCCTCGGCCCGGTCGCCGACGAGCGACCCGAACGCGGCGAGCAGGCGGTTGTAGTACCCCGGGTCGTCCGTGCCCGCGGCGGGCGTCTTGGTGGCAAAGAGCAGCGGCGTCCACTCGCCGATGACCGGGCCCCACACCGCCGTCGCGTCGCCGAGGTTGAACGTGGTGTGGAGCGTGATCCAGTACGGCACGTCGTCGCGGGAAAGGGCGCGGCGGATCGCGTCGCGCTGCTTGTCGGTCCGCTGGAGCAGCGCGAGCTCGTCGAGGCGGCGCTGCAGGCGGTTGGTGATGCGGGTCTCGAGTTTGCCGATGGTGGCGAGCATCGCGGCGGCCTCGGCGCGGCGGGCGGGGTTGCCCTCTTCGGCGGCCCGCGCCAGCGCCCCCGACCCCGACGAGAACGTCGATTCGGTGCCGCCGACGATCGCCCGCAGCTCGCCGATGAACACCGCGAGTTCGTCGCGGTGGAGCATGCGGCGGATCTCGTCCCAGCGGCGCATCTCCGCCTCGAGCCGATCGAGCTCGGGCTGCGGGCGGTCGGGGTCGTCGGCGGGCGTGAGGGCCCCGGCGTAGCGGAGGCGCAGCTGCTGCACCCGCTGCTGCAGGTCGTCGCGGGCCCAGTCCGCCTCGTCCTTGAGCTTGAGCGAGAGCGTCCCGGCGGCCTCGTTCGCGGCCTCGGAACCCGCCTCGCCGCGGCGGATCGTCAGGCCCGACATGCGGAGCAGCTCTAACGCGGCGGTGACGAACGCCTCCTCGTCGTCGTGCGACGTGACGAGCGACCGGTGCTCGTCCGGCGGCATGAGCAGCCCGTCGTAGAACACCCGCGTGCCCTGGTGCGCCCGCGCATCGTTGTCGGGGAAGAAGATGACCGTGTCGCGGCGGGGCGGGGCCGCGGCGATCGCGGCGGCGGCCTGGAGGAGGCCCGCGGCATTAGCGGCGTTACGGGCGCCGGGCGAGAGGTGAGGCACGTTGCCGTAGCTGTCGTATGGCGCGGCGAGCACGGCCACCTCGGGGAGGTTGCCGGCACGGCCGGTGAACGTCGGATCGGTCCCGCGGACGATGCCCAGGACGTTGCGCCCGACGGTCCGCTCCCAGTGCACCCGGCTGAACACCGTCGCCTCGTCACGGTCCTGTTTCAGGTCCACACCTCCGGCGGCGAGCCCGGTGTCCGGGTCGATCCGGGCGTAGAGGCGGACCAGGTCAATTGGGATGCCCGCCTGCATCGGGTCGGGGTTGGTGGAGGTGCCGTCGTCGAGGAAGACGACCGCCTTGGCGCCGAGGGAGAAGGCGACTTCCCAGTTGTTGAACGAGGCGTAGTCGAGCACGACGATCGCGCCGTCCGCCGAGCGGTTGCCGTAATCCTCGAGGGTGCCCTGCCCGACGTAGAGCAGCGGGCCGGTGAAGCCGTCGTCGGGCGTGTTCACCGCGGCGAAGAGGTTGGGCTTGAGCGGCGTGAGCGGCACGGTCAGCCCGTCGAGCGCGAGGTCCGCCCGCTCGACGGTGGTCTGCCACATCGGGAACTCGAGCGTGAGCACCTCGTCGACGCCGATGTCGTGCAGCCGCTTGGTCAGGTGTACCCCCGCCTCGCGGCCCTCGGGCGTCCCGGCGAGGCGGTGCGGGTTCTGCGTCAGCGCGTCGAGGTCGGCCTTGAACGAGGCGTCGTCGGCGCGGGCGGTGGGCGCGAGCAGCAGCGCGACCCACAGCGCAACCATCGCCCGAGTAGCCAGGACGCTACGCGTCCCTGGGTTTGCAGCGGACCCCCGGGGACGCGTAGCGTGCCGGGTGTTGGGACGCGTGGCGTCGCGGGTGTTGGGCGTGATGCGAGACGGGCGGCTCAATGCTCCTCCCCCTCGATGGTGCCGGTGGTGATCTTGACGTTGCTGGCGTCTTCGACACGCTCGATGGTGCCGTCGCGGACCCACATGATCCGGTCGCACAGCGAGAGGAGGCGGTGGTCGTGCGTGGAGCAGACGATGGTGACGCCGCGTTCCTTGTTGATGCGGACGAGGATGTCCAGCACGTCCTGGCCGGTCTTGAAGTCGAGGTTGGCGGTGGGTTCGTCGGCGAGGAGGATCTTGGGCAGGTTGCACATGGACCGGGCGATGGCGACGCGTTGCTGCTGCCCGCCGGACATCTCGATGGGCCGGTGCTGCCAGCGGTCGGCGAGCCCGACGAGGTTGAGCAGGTCCATGCCCCGCCGCCTGGCGTCCTCGGGCGAGACGCCGGCAAAGGCCATGGGCACGGTGATGTTTTCCAACGCGGTCATGTACCGGATGAGGTTGTAGCTCTGGAAGATGTAGCCGATCTTCTGGCAGCGGAGGAACGCGAGCTCGACGGCGGAGAGCTGGGCGACGTCGACCTCGTCGATGAGGATGCGCCCCTCGGTCGGGCCGTCGAGCGCGCCGATCATGTTGAAGTAGGTCGACTTGCCCGAGCCGCTGGGCCCCATGACGGAGATGAACTCGCCGCGGTAGATGATCGAGTCGACCCCGCGGAGGGCATGGGTCGCCGCCTCGCCCTCGCCGTAGCGTTTGGCAAGGCGGAGGGTGCGGATGATGACGGGGCGGTCGGCGGCGGCCGATTGTTCATTTCTGAGTGAGGATTTCTGATCGTCGGAATCGACATCCATCACGCGTTCGGCGTGGCCCTCGGGTTGTAGCGTCTCGTTTGCCATGGCTTCACCTAAACCGATCTAACCGCCGCACCCGCCGCCCCTCGATTAGAAACCCTCGATCAAAGATTGATAATCACTCGACCCGCATCGCCTCCATCGGGGCGAGGCGGGAGGCGACCCACGACGGGCCGACGGCGGCGAGGGTGGCGAGGAGCATGCCCACGCCCAGCGAGAGCGCGGCCGCGACCACGATCATGCCCGCCGCGCTCGCGCCGTTGCTCAGCAGCGAGCCGAAGTCGGCCCACCCGCGGAGGACCGCCAGCACGATGCCCAGGACCAGCCCGGCGATCCCGCCGATGACGCCCTGGATCGCGGCCTCGAACACGAACATCATCATGACGAACCGGTCCATCGCGCCGAGGCACTTCATCGTGGCGATCTCGGTGAAGCGTTCGGTCACGCTCATCAGCATCGCGTTGGCGACGCCGACGACGCAGACCAAAAACGACAGTCCGATCAGGTAGAGCGTCGAAACGGGCAGGCCCATGAACGGGCCGGGCTCCTGGGTGCCCTCGCCGACGGCGGCCTCGAGCCGGTCCTGCCGCTGACGGTCCTGCGCGAGTTCCATGATGCGGTCGGCGGTGAGCGGGGCGTCGACGTTCTGCTTCGCGAGCAGGTCGGCGAACCACGCGGCGCCGTCGCGGCTGTCCACTTCGTCGATGACCTGGTCGAAGCCGAGCTCGGCCTTGGAAACACCCAGCCGCCGGGCGAGGGCCTGGCGGATCGGCTCGTTGGAGGTGACCAGCCGGGTGAGGGTCTGCAGGTCCCGCGTCCGGCCGACGAAGCCGCCGACGCGGGCGGCCGAAGCGTCGTCAAACACGAACCCCGCGCCGCGGAGGGTGTCGCCCAGCCCGGCGGGCGCGTCGAGGAACAGGTCCTGCGGCGAGCGGTCGGGGTAGGCGGCGCGGAGGTCGGCGAGGGCGTCAGTGTGGCCCCGCACGACGGCGGCGGCGACGCGTTGAGCCGCGGGCCAGCGCTCGTTGACCAGCCGCTCGAAGCTCGGCCACCCGCTCAGCGGCGCGGGGATCGACAGGTTGGCGACCTTTTGCTTGAACCGGGCGTAGCGGTCCGCGTCGCGCAGGCGGTCGAGCAGGGCCGGCGTATCAAGGTCGCCCATCAGCGCCGCCTGGCTCGCGGCGGGCAGCTTGCGGAAGTAGGCATCTAGTTCGTGCGCCTCACCGGCGGCGACGACGGCCTGGTCGAACGCCTCGGCGTCGATGCCGGCGTCGCCGGCCCAGCGGCGGTACTCCTCCAGCCGCGCCGGCCGATCGTCCCGCGCCAGCGTCTCGAGCACCGTCGCCGATGTGTCGGGCACGGTCAGCCGCGTGATCAACTCGCCCGACCGCCGGTCCACGTTCAGCTCCGCCTCGGCGGCCTGCTGCGTCGCCTGGCTGAGCAGGCCGTACGCCAGCATGTGCACCAGGAACGCCACCGCAAGCCCGAGGATCGCGATGGTGATCAGCGACCGGAACAGCCGGTAGCTCATCCCCGTCACCGCAAGCTGCACGCAGCGCATCGGCCCGAGCACGACCTGCTTTTTCGCGGCGATCGGCTTCATCCTTCACCCTCCGCATCCAGCTTCGGCACCGCAAGGATCACGATGTTCCGCTCGGCGAGCATCCGCAAGAACTGCATCACCGACATCCGCGCCTCGTGGAAGCGCAGGCGGTGTGCCTCGGCCAGGCGTTCGACGATCGACTCGACGTCCCGCCGCCCGTCGATGGCTTCGTAAACCTCGCGCCCCAGCCGGTCGAGCGCGACGGTGCGGTGCTCGCGGTACGGCAGGACCCAGCTCAGCGGCGGCTTCATCCACCACCGCCGGCGGATGGGCAGGAGCACGTGAAGCCCCTCGCCGCGGGGCAGCACGGTCGCGGCGCGGTTCGCCACCGGGACGGTGCGGAGCAGGTGCTCGAGGCTCGGGCTGTCGGCGGGCTTGGCCATCGTTAGGTGAAGCGGGCGACGCGGGGTCTAGCCGGGGAAGATCCGGACCTCGGCGGGCTGGTTGTTGGTGATGAAGTAGTACACCGCCCCGACGACGGCCCATAGTAATGCGGCCAGCAGTTCGCCGCCGATGACGCCGATCATCATCGGCTTGAGTTGGTGGTAGCCCTTGGCCCCGCCGCTGCGCATCACCGTGAGTTTGACCAGCCAGCCGAGGAGGAACGAGAAGGCGAAGATGGCCAGCGGGAACGTGCCCCAGACCATGAACAGGACCGGGTGGATCGGCCACCACGGTAGCCGAAGCCGCGCCACCGAAACCACCAGGACCAGCGCCACCCCGGCGAGGGTCCACCCCACCAGCCCGCCGTCCAGCCGCACGAGGCTCAGCCGCTCGAACCCGCTCGCCGCGGTCGAGGCGGTGAGCGTCCCGTCCGACGCCATCTGCTTCAGGTGGGTCGCCGCCTGGCTCATCGGCATCGACGGGACGTTTTTGCGCGCCCAGTTGTCCTGCGCGTTGAGCCCATTGTTGTACTGCAGGTAGAGCGTCACGGCTCCGGCGACCACGAAGCCGGCCACCACCATCAGCGCCAGCCAGGGCGCCGTCTGCGCCGCCGACACCCGCTCCACGGGCGTGTCGCGGTCCGCCGGGGCGCGGCGGTCGACGATGCGCAGCGCGTTGACCAGGAACGGCATCAGCGCCTCACGCGGGTCGCCCACCAGCATCAGGCTCGCGAACGCCAGGATGAGGTAGGTCGTCGGCCCGATCGCCTCGACGCCGAACAGCCCGGTGAGCACGCCGACGGGCATCCACCACGACTGGATGAAGAACAGCCCCGTCTCCGCCACGATCCTCGAGAGCACCAGCAGCATCAACAGCACGAGCAGCACGAGCACGGTCGCCATCACCGGGCCGAGCCCGCCACCCACCAGGAGCAGCACCGCCCCGACGGTGCAGAGCACGAGGACCCAGCCGGCCCACGGCGCGTACGCCGGCGTCTCCTTGAGGCGCGGTGTGCCGACCATGGTGCCCAGCACGTTGAGGTAGTACCGCCGCCCGACGTACAGGATGATGAGTGCGAAGCCGAAGTACGCCCCGAACCGCAGGACGTTGCCCTTCTCCGCCCCGAGGTAGTCGGAGCTGAGTGTCTCACCGTTGGCGATGAGGAACGAGCCGAGCATGAGCCAGAGCACCTGGCTGATGCCCAGCGAGAACGAGACGCTGGTGGTGAGGAAGAAGGAGAAGGCGATGACGCTGAGGTAGATCGTGGGCGAGAAGTAGCTGTACGCGACGCTGACCTGCCGCGCGTTGGGGAAGAGGACCTTGAGGGGGTTGAAGTCGAGTTTAAGCGGGACCTCGGGCAGGACCGGGAACCAGGCGTGCAGGCCGTTGGCGAGGTGGAGGGTGAACGGCACGGCGAGGCCGAGCCAGAACAGCTTGTTGTAGGCGATATCGGGCAGGCGTCGGTCGGGTCGGCGTTCGACGGTTTCCTCGACGAAGCGGGCGATGGGGTAAGGCAACAGCTCGCGGTGGGTCCACTGGGGGTGGACGATCAGGGCGAGCGCGAGCGAGGCGAGGCCGAGCAGGACCGCCACGCCGCCCCACAGCTTGACGGTCGGCCACCAGGCCCCCCAGGCCAGTTCGGTGAGGCCGAGCCGGTCGTCCTGCGGCCGGCCGTTGAGCAGGGTGTCGACGACGGGCCCCTCGAGCTGCCCGCCGCCGAGGAGGACGCCGCTCCCGGCGGGCGGGCCGAGCAGGGCCCCGTCGGCGAACGCGTCGAGCGTGGCGCGGTTCATCCGCGCGCCGAGCGTCGCCGCGGTGCTGCGGGCGAGCGCGGCGTCGCGCTCGGCGCGGTCGTCGCGTTGCAGGAGCCGGGTGAGGTCGGCTTGCACCTCGGCCCGCTGCGCGTCCGCCGCGTCCGCCGCGTCGGCGCCCTCGCTAGCCGTCGGTCGGGCCTCCGCCGCCGCACGGTTCAGCGGCTCAAGCTCCCCCCGCAGCCGGTCGATCTCCGGCCGCAGCGCATCACGTCGCGCCAGCGCCTCGGCCTCACGCTTCAACGCCGCGGCGTGCCGCTCGGCCGGCCCCGCGGCGGCGTCGGGCAGCCGGCCCGCCGCTTCCGCCACGGCAAACAGCGCGTCTTCCCCCCGCGTCGGCCCGTCGATCAGCCGGTCGTTCACCGCCGCCAGCAGCGTCGCCTTGTCGTCGTTGGTCAGCCCGCCCGGATCACGCTGCTCCAGCGCCCGCCTCGCCGCGTCCGGCAGCGCCGCCCACACCGCCCGCGCCACCGCATCATCGCCGCCGGCCCCCCCGGCGTCCCCACCCGACGCGAGCCGATCCGTCAGCCGCGGCCAGTCCCGCACCTGCCCCAGCGCCACCGCCGGCGAGCCGCCGGGCAGGTAGGACAACACGTTCGCCGACTTCCACGACGCCTCGGCCTTGAGCCAGTGCTGGGGCATCGTCACCACGGGCACGGCCGTGCGGTAGAAGTTCGACCCCGGCCAGCCGCACGCGGCGAGCCCGAGGGCGACGATCACCGCGAGCTCGGCGGGCCGCAGGCCGGCACCACCGTCGGGGTCACCGTCCGGCCGCCGCCGCACCAGCAGCGGGTTTACCGCCAGCAGCAGGATCAGCACGGTCGCAAAGACCACCACCGGCAGGTGGTTGCCGATGAGGAAGGTCTGGCGGATGACCGCGTCGTTGAAGTACGTCGCCGCCGAGATCGACAGGCCGAGCAGCAGGCCGAGGATGAGGGCGCGGATCGTCATGGAGCGGCGGGACCGCCGCTCCCTGAACGGGTCGGCGGCGTCGGGTTAATCAAGAGCCACCACGGCCGCGGCGGCCGCAGCACGTGGAGCGGCACAGTGTAACGTCGCCCACCCGTCACGCCAGCACCGCAGAGCGGGCCCCCTTGCCCCGTCCGCCGCGGTGTGCCGGGAACCGCGGCGGCGTCGCCCCGGGTTGATCCACGGCGGGTTCGGCGGTGCCCCCCACGTCCCCACCCGCCGCACCACCGGGTCACGCGTCCCGTGTCTCGACGACCCGCCGCCGGTCCGCGTCGTAGATGTACACCTTCGCCTCGTCGGGCTCCATCTTCTCGCACTTCTTGTGCGACCCGTCGCAGAACGGCAGGTCGCGTGACAAGCCGCACGCACAGATCCACACGCTCTTGTCCTGCGGGGGGATCTCGATGGGGCCGGTGGCGGAAGAGGGGACGAGTCGGGGCATGGCAGTTTCTCGTGGGGGTGACGACTCATGATGAAGCGACGCGGCTCCGCCGCGCCGTAGCGCTACAACGCGGCGAAGCCGCGTCGCTTCATAGGTGGCGCTTCATAAGGTAGCGAGGTTACGAACGTCATACGACCGGCTGGTAATCCGGGTTCATCCACTCGATCACCGCCGCGTTGCCCAGCGACTCGGGGTCTTTGTTCAAGTACCCCGGCACGACGTCAAGCACCTCAAAGCCTTGCCGGATCTGGAACGTCAGCGTCGGGTCTCCGATCTCGCCCGCCACCACCCGCTCGACGTACGCGTCGGGTGTCAGGTCCGGGTGCTTGTGCAGCCCGCGGATGCGCGACATCGCCCGGATGCGGCGGAGGTTGAGGTCGCGGCACAACTGGAACCGCGCGTCGTACAGCGCTTTGCCCACGCCCCGGCCCTGCCATTCGGGGTCGACCATGACGTCGGCCCCGTAGAGCGTCGAGCCGTGCGGATCGTGGGTGCGGAGGCTGCCGTCGCCGGTGATCTCCTCCCAGGTGTGGTCCATGCCGTAGTCGTCCCACGCCACGATCAGCGACGTCGCCATGCCCACCGCCAGGTCCGTCTCCGGGTCGGCCGCGACGAGCTGGCCGCGCGCAAAATGGTCGAGCTGGCTCTGCAGTTCGTGCGTCCGCCACGGCTTCTCGTGCGGGTAGATCGCCCCGGCAAACTCGATGATCCGCGCGAAGTCGCTGACCCGCGTGTGCCGGACCCGGATCGACCCGCGCGTCGCGGCGGGGTGTAGGGGGTTGATGACGTTCATCAGATAAACCTCGTCCCCCGCTAACCTCATTCCTTTCGTCCTCGGTTTCGTACTCGCACTTCGTGATCGAAACGCAACCCGCTCGAAATCTTCAAGCCCCTCTGAGTGTCTTCTCTGCATTCGGCATTCGAGAGCCGCGGTGCTCAAAGGCTTCATGCCCCCTCCGACGAGTCACTCGCTCCACTTATCAATTACGAGAACGGGAACGAGAACGAACAGACGATCCGGATTCTACAGCTTCACGACTTCCAACTCCTTATTCACCTCCGCCGCCGACTGCGCGTCGAGCAGCGGCCGCACCGTGCCCTCGTCCCGGCTCTGGTCGATGAGGGCCATATCGAGCTCGCCGAGGATCATCGCCTCCTGGTTGGGGATCCCCTCCGCCAGGATGCCGTCGCGGCCGAAGCCGAAGTCGCTGGGCGTCAGGATCGACGCCTGCCCGTAGTTCAAACTCACCGCCGGGATCATCGGCAACGACCCCACCGTCCCGGAATGGATCACGTACAACTGGTTCTCGATCGCCCGCGCCGCGGCACACAGCCGCACCCGCAAAAACCCCTGCCGGTCGTCGGTGCAACTCGGCACGATCAGGATGTTCGCCCCCTTGAGCGCCGCGGCCCGGGCGAGCTCGGGGAACTCCACGTCGTAGCAGATGTTGATCGCCAGCCGCCCGAAGTCGGTCTCGAAAACCTTCAGCGCGTTGTGCGGGCTCACGTGCCACTCCTCCTGCTCGAAGCGGGTCATGTGCAGCTTCCCCTGCACCTCCCAGTTGCCGTTGGGGGCGAACAGGTAGCACTCGTTGTAAAGCGTCTCGAGGTCCGGCGGGTCGACCGCGGGCAGCGTCCCGCCGACGATGTACATCCCCGACTTCTTGCTCATCCGCACGAACATCTCGACGATCCGCTCCTCCAGCCGGGCCAGCTCACGCACCTGCCGGTCGATGGGCAGGTCCCGCCGCTCGAGCGTGGTGAGCAGTTGACAGGTGAAGTACTCCGGGAACACGAGCAGCCGACAGCCGTAGTCGGCCGCGGTGTCGACCAGCGCCCCGACCTGCGCCTTGAACTGGTCGAACGTCTCGACGGGGCGGATGAAGTACTGCAGCGAAGCGACACGGATGCGGTGGTTGGGCATGCGGGGATCGGGGGCTTGGGCGTTGGGGGCGTAGGGGCGTGGGTCGGCATGGTACACGCCGCGAATGCGTAGCCTCAGCCCCGCTCCCAGCCGCGGCGTCTCCACCGCGCGTTCCGCCGCCGCCGCCGTAGGGCAGGGTTCACCCTGCCCTGTGTCGCCCTCGGGTGAAGGTCCAGGGACGTGCGGCAGGGCAAGCCCTGCCCTACGAGCTGTTGTTCCTACCCCCGCAGCACCCCCGTCTCCCCCTCGCTCTTCGCGATGACGACGGCACCGACGCTGTCGCTGAAGATGTTGACGGCGGTGCGGCACATGTCCAGGGGGCGGTCGAAGACGAACAGGAGGCCGAGGCCGGCGATGAGGGCCGGAGCGGTGGGGGGGAGCTGGGCTTGGACGGCGTTGAGGATGACGATGATGGCGACGAGGGACGCGGCGGGGACGCCGGCGACGCCGATGCTGGTCAGCAGGGCGGTGACGACGATCATGAACTGTTGGCCGACGGTCAGGTCGACGCCGAACGCCTGGCAGATGAAGATGGCGGCGACGCACTCGTAGAGCGCGGTGCCGTCCATGTTGACGGTCGCGCCGAGGGGGAGGGTGAAGCCGGCCGTGCGGTTGGAGACGCCGGCGCGGCGTTCGACGCAGTCCATGGTGAGCGGGAGGGTGGCGCTGCTGCTGGCGGTGGAGAACGCGGTGACGAGGGCCGGGGCCATCGCTCGGTAGTGCCGCAGCGGGTTCACCCGGGCGACGAGCATGAGGATCAGCGGCATCGTGACGAGGAGGTGGATGAGAAGCGCCGCCAGGGCGACGGCGGCAAACCACCCGATGCCGGCGGCGAACGCGGCGAAGCGGTCGTCGGGGGCGAGCTTGGCGTACTGCTCGGCCACGGTCGCGGCGAGCAGGCCCAGCACGCCAATCGGCGCAAGGCGGAGCACGAGGTCGGTGACGCGGAGGGTCAGGTCGTAGACGCCCTCGACGAAGCGGAGGAGGACGGGTTGCGCGGGCGTGTCGAGCCGGGCGAGGAAGTAGCCGACGACGAGCGAGACGACGATGAGCCCGAGCAGGGCCCCGTCGGCGGCGGCGGCGACGAGGTTGGGCGGGACCATCTCGCGGAAGACGTCGAGGAAGTCGGCCGCGCCCTTGCCCCCGGCCTTGCTCTCGACGGCGGCCTGATCCGAGGCGAAGGCGCTGATGTCCCGGCCCTCGAGCAGGCCCCGCCCGTCGGCGCCGGTGCCGGGCGCGACGAGGTTGATCAGCGTCAGCCCGATGAGGATCGCGATCAGGGACGTACAGGCGTAGTAGAGCAGCGTCTTGCCGCCCAGCCGGCCGAAGCCCTTGGCGGTGCCCATGTTGGTCACGGCCAGGACGATGGATGACACCACCAACGGCACGATGATGAGCTTAAGGCCCTGGATGAACAGGTCGCCGACGAGGTCGAGGAGGAGGTAGGCGACGTTGGACGTGGCGAGGTCGGCGGCGACGGAGCCGCGGTCGGCGGCGGGGGTGTCGGCGGGGAGGCGGGCCATGGCCCACGCGCCGATGGCGTAGCCGGCGGCCGCGCCGAGGGCGAGGCCCAGGAGGATCTGCCAGTGCAGGGGCCAGCGGTGGGGGGGCCAGGCGCTGCGTGGAGCGGAATCGGGGAGCGGGTCGGGCATGGCGGGGCCGGGGCGGTTATAGCAGACGCCCCGGCCCCGCCCACCGGAGGGCAGGACTTGCCCTGCCACGAGCTGGGTCGTCCGTCCGCGTCCCCGGGACCCGCGGCAGGTCTGACCCTGCCCTACGGGTGGCGGTGCGGCGGATCGGATTCACGGTTGAAAGAGTTCCGCAATCGCCTCGACCGCACGATCCACGAGCAGCCGGCCGCCGTCGGGGCCGACCTTGCCGTTCTTGAGGCGAGAGCCGTAGGCCCCGCCGGCGAGCGCGGCTTCGGTGGGGAGGTAGGTGCCGTACTCGGGGCCCGAGGCGAGCTCGGCGATGAAGGTCTGTTCGGCCGCGCTCCGCCGCTTGAGGTCCAGGCCGTACTGGGTATACAGCTCGAACGGCACGTCCACGAAAGCCGCGTCGCCCAGCCGCACGGCGTGCAGCACGACCGGGAACGGCCCGCCGTCGAACCCCTCTTTCCGCGGCAGGTCGAACCGTCGGATGACGTGGCGGAACACCACCTCTCCGCGGCGGTCCGCCTTCGCGGCGGGCAGGGCGTCGGCGAGCGTGCTGCCAAGCAGCCGGCCGATGGCCTCGGTCCCGGCGTGGCCCCAGCCGTCCTCGCGGGTGGCGTCGTGGTCCTCAAGGTTCCGCGGGGCCTGGTCGCCCGCCGCGCCGCACATCGGCAGGAGGTGCACCGCTTCGCCGAACGTGGGATCGCCAGCCATCACCTTCCGCACCTCCGCCCAATAGTCCGCCGACAGGTACCGCTTCGCCTCGAGCACCTGCGCCGGGGCGGCGACGTTGGGCAGGACGCCGGTGAGCTTGCCGTCGGCGTCCCACGTGTACATGAGCTCGACGCCGTGGTCGACCGGCCCCTCCATATGAGAGAACGTCGGGTCGGCGGTGTCGCCGTACATCTCGGCGTGGCCATCGTCGTACACGGCGATACGGTTGAACCCCACCGCCGCCTCGGCGCGGGCGAAGCCGACCGCGCCCGGCTGCCGCGCCCCCCACGCGGCGATGACCAACTCGGCCAGCCGGTCGAGCAGGAACGTGTGGTACGCGTCGCCCTGCATCGTGCCCGGCGGGCCGTCCTTCGGGTTGACGTACGGCCCGGTGTGCACGTGCGTCGCAAACAGCACGATCCGCTCGGGGTCCAGCCCCGGTGCCCGCCCGGCGTAGTGGGGTTCCGCCAGCCGCTCCTTCAACTCGATGCCGAGGAAGTACGCCCCCACCAGGTCCAGCGAGACCAAAACCGCCTGCTGATCCGGCGAGCCGTCCGCGGCGGACACCGCCATCGCCGTCGCCGTCAGCCGGTCGTACGCCTCGGCGGGGTCGGCGATGCGTTCGTAGTTCTGCCCCACCAGGATCACCGGCTCGGGCGGCGTGATGTCGGTGTTCGCCCAACCGATGAGCAGCCGGGCGGGGGCGTCATCGGTATCGGCGGCGGCGGCCGCGGCGGACCCGAGCGTGAGCAGCATGACGGTGCTCCAAATAGCGACCGGTACACGGTGCCAAACTAGCCGGGACGCTACGCGTCCCCGGCCGGGGACGCGTAGCGTCCCGGCTATTGCCCCTATAATTTGCTTTCCGGTTTGACGTTTCATTTTCTGGCGTTCGCTACTTCATCCGGGTCAATCCGATCAAGGTTAGCGAACACCTTCTCGAACGCCTCGGCGACGAGCCGGGCGATGTCCGGCCCATTCGGCGACCGCAGCGGCAGGGTCAGGCCAAAATGCGTCTCGCTGTGCCGCAGCGCCTCGGGGAAACGTGCGGGGTCGTAGTCGACGCCCTCGTCGGCGCCGGGGATGGACCAGGGGAACCCGCCGCCGTAGGCGTTCTTCGCCTGAAACACGGTCATCGCCGGCAGGATGAAACGCTGCCAGACGCTCACCGGGACGCCCTCGGCCTTCAATGCTTCCATCACCGCGTTACGCATGAGTTTCGGGTCGCCGGTCCATCCGACCTGTTGCATATCGATGCGGCTGGTGAAGTTGTACCACGAGTGCCCGTGGCCCCCGGGCTCCTCGGGGCGGATGTAGCCGTGTTCCCCGAGCCCGGCGAGGCCGCGGTGCAGGGTCCACGCGTTCTCGCGCCCCTGCTCAAGGTAGCGGTCGAGCTTCGCCAACTGGCTGCACCCGAACGCGGCGACGAGGTCGCTGCCTCGATACATCCACCCGAGCGCATAAGCGTGGTAATCGCGGTTCTCCAGCGGCGTGCGGGTCTCGCCGAAGTTCCACAGCTTGACCGCGCCCTCGCGGACCGCGTCGTCGTCGGTGACGAACATGCCGCCCTCGCCGGTGCAGAGGCTCTTGTTCTGGTTGAAGCTGAACGCCGCGCAGTCGCCGAAGGTGCCGACCTTCTGGCCGTGGAAGGTCGCACCGTGGGACTGGCAGGCGTCTTCGATGACGCGGAGGCCGTGCGTTTGTGCAACGGCCATGACCGCATCCATATCGACGGCGAGGCCGTGGAGGTGGACCACGACGATCGCCTTCGTCCGGGGGGTGATGGCGGCCTCGATCTTGGCCGGGTCGATGTTCATCGTGTCGAAGTCGATGTCGACGAAGATGGGGATGGCGTTGTGGTGGAGGATGCAGGTGGCGGAGGCGGACCAGGAGTAGGCGGTGACGAGGACGTGGTCGCCCGCGCCGATGCCGCAGCCGACGAGGCCCATATGCAGCGCCGCGGTGCCGGAATTGGTGAAGATGGCGTGGCGGTTGCCGTTCCACGCGGCCCACTCGCGCTGGAACCGGTCGCAGTGCGGGCCGAACGCGTGGTTGTCCTGGTTGAGCGAGTCGAGCACCGCCTGCCGGTCGGTCTCGTCGATGGGCGGCCACTTCCGGATCGTGCCGGGGGTGATGGTCGGGTCGCCGCCGTGGATGGCGAGGGTGCTGAGGGTGGTGGTCATGCGTTGCTCTCTCGGCGGGTTCGTCCGGTTGAGTCTACCGGCCGCGGGTGCAAATATACAACGCCTGAGGCGGGGCTACTCCTGCACCCGGAGCGCCTCGGGCCCGAGCGTGACCACGGTCATGCGCTCGGGTCGGTGCGACGCGACGAAGCCGTTCACCGCGTCGAGCGTCACCGCATCGACCTCCGCGGCGTGCTCGCCGAGGGCCTTGGGCCGGCCGTAGATGTACTGGTCCGTCGCGATGGCGGCGGCCCGGGCCGAGCTCGACTCGCCCTGCATGACCAGCCGGCTCTTCATGCCGACGATGGCGCGGTCAAACTCCTCTTGTGTCACGCCGTCGGACAGGCGGCGGAGCTCCGCGCTGAGCACGTCAAGCGTCTCCTGCGCCCGCGGCGCGGTGGTGCCGGCGTAGGCCATGACGTCGCCGCGGTCCTTCTGCCCGGCGTAGCTGGCCGACACGGCGTAAACCAACCCCCGCTTCTCCCGCACCTCAGTGAATAGCCGGCCGGACATCCCCCCTGACAGCACCGCCACCGCCGCCTGCTGCAGCGCCGCGTCGTCGTCCGGCTCCGCCACCGTCGGGTACGCCAGGGCGATGTGCACCTGCGTCGTCTCCGCCGCCTCGTGCTCGGTCCCGCCCGCGCCCTCGCCCGATGCCACGGCCGGCGCGGCCTGGCCCTCCCACTCGCCGAGCAGGTCCTCCACCAAGCCGACGAGGTGGTCCCGGTCGAAGTGGCCGGCGAACGCGATGATCGACCCCTCGGGCCGGAACCGCTCCTGCCAGAACGCCCGCACGTCGTCCAGCCGCAGCGACTGCAGGTGCTCGCGGACGCCCAGCGGCGAGCGGCCGACCGGCTCGGGGTAGTGCCGCGCCCGCAGGTTCAGCATCACCCGACGCTGCGGCTCGTCCGCCAGCGCGTCGAGCGACTGCAACTGCAAATCCACGCTCGGCCCAAGCGCCGCCTCGTCGAGGTTCGGCGAGCGGGCCATGTCCAGCACCAGCGGCAGCGCGGCGTCGAGGTGCTCGCCGATCATGATCGCCCCGACCCGGAAGAAGCGGGTCTGCGCCTCGGTCGACCGCATCACCCCCAGGGTGTCGAGCGCCTCGCTGTGCTCCCGGGCCGTGCGCCCCCCCGCCCCCCGCGTCGCCATCTCCGCCAGCACCGGGGCCACCCCCTGCCGCTCGCCCGGCTGACTCGCCACCCCCGCCGGCACGAGCAGCGTCATCGCCAGCGACCGCACCCCGCCCAGCGGCTCGGCCAGCACCGTCAACCCGTTGCCCAGCCGCGTCTGAAATATCTCGCTCATCGGCGAGAGTGTAACGGCCGCCCAAACCCACGAACGCTCAAGCCTCTGCACCCGCTCAGCCTCGCACTCGCACTCGCACTCGAGCATCGAGTCCGAGCGAAAGAACGCACTGCTCCTAATCTAGATGGCGCTCTCCGCGTCCTTGGCGGCTAATCCTCCACCTCGCCCAGCAGCCCCCGCATGTCCGCCACCATGACCCGTCGCGTCCCGCCGACGTTCGCGTTGAACGCCACCCACCCCCAACCGCGGTCCCACGCCGGGTGCGGGTCGATCCGCAGCGCACCATCCGGCTGGTACGGCGGCTTGGTCACCATCCGCACGATCTCCCGCTCCGTCGCCTCCCCCTCCCCCCGCCCGTCGTCGCCGCTGCCGCCGCCGCTTTCGGGGGCGGGGGCGGGGGCCAGGTCGATCCACCGCAGCGGCGTCGTGCCGTTGGCCGGGTCCGCCCAACGCTCGTGGAAGTACGTGTCGGTGAGGAGGTGCCGCCCGTCGGGGTGCACCGTCGGGTGGCCCGAGCCGTCGACCGCGTCGGTGATCTTGCGGAGGTTTCCCCCGTCGATGTCAACTTGCACGAGGTCCAAGCCCCGCCCGCGGCCGCCCCTGAGATAGCCGAGGTTCATCGACAGCCGCTCGCCGTCGGGGAAGAAGTTGATGTGGTGCCCGCCGTGCTCCCATAGCTCGGCCGGCACCGCATCATGCACCTCGGTCCCGTCCGGCCGGAGCGTGAGCACGTCAAACCGCACCTCACTCTCCGTCCCCTTGCGGCTGAACGCGTCGAACCGGTCCTGCCCCCCGTGGCGGTACCGCCGCACCGTGAAAATCAGCCGCTCGCCGTCGGTGCTCCACTTGCTGTGGAACCCGTAAATCTCCCACTCCTCCAAGTCGCGCCGGGACAGTCTCCGCAGCTCCGGGATCGCCTTCGCCGCCTCGGCGAGCGACAGCACGAGGCGGCGCTCGCCGGTGTCGAGGTCGACGAAGAAGAGCCCGTCGTCGTCGACCGCGCCGACGTTGCGGCGGGAGTATTCGTCGGGCACCAGCACGCCGTAGCCGAACTGCGTCCGCCGCATCTTCTCCATCGAGGCCGCCGCCGCGGTCCGCCCGTCGGGCGACACCTGGTACACCCCGCCCGGCCACCGCACGCTCCGCCCCGTGTGCGGATCAAGCTTCACCACCCTCGGCGTCCAGGTGTCGGTGTCCACGTCGTTGAAGATCAACGCGTCGTCCGAATCGCCCCAGTTGACGTTCGCCCCCATCTGCGTCTCGAACCCCCGCGTCGTCGCCACCACCCGCTCGGTCCCCTCGTGCAGGTCGACCAGCACCACCTCGCCCGCGTCCCCCGGCCCGGGCAGCCGGTCCTCGAACGGCAGCCGGAAGCACGCCAGGTACCGCCCCGACGGGCTGAACGGCGACGTGTCGAAAAACCGGTGCAGGCACCGCGACGTGTTCGGCGTCACGCACCACACCGGCACCTCCGGGTTGCCCTCGAGGAAACGCGGGAAGCGGTCGGAAACGGTAACCGTGGAGTCCGCGGCGACAGGCGTCATGGGTCGTTTTTCTGAAAGAAGCATCACAACCGTTCAACGCCAGCTTAAGCTCCGCCTCGGCGTGGATGGAGGAGGAACCGGGACACGGTCACACGACGCGGCCGACGGGTCGGGGCCGCCCCGCAACCCGCCGCCTCATCACGGCCTTCACCCGCCGACGCGACCTTTCTATAGTACGCCTTTAGCGAAAGCCGTCGGCGCCGGCTTCCAACCCCACAGGGCAATCGCATCCTCACGGGTGCCACCGATCATCGGAGCTCGCGGAGCTTGTCGGTGTTCTCGGCCCGCGGCGTCGATCCATCGACAGCGTGCAAAGCAGCGTTGCCAGTGGCACCCCAGCGGCGGCGCGGGCTTTGCGACAAGCCCGTACCCTGCCGTCCAAGCCGATGAGCACACGCCTCTCCAACCACGCCCTCCCCGCCCCGGCCGACCGGCTGGAGGTCCCGACCTACGACCGCACGACGCTGACGGCCGGCGTCGTCCACCTCGGCGTGGGCAACTTCCACCGCTCGCACCAGGCGGCCTACCTCGACCGGCTCCTCGCCGGGGGCGGGGCCTCCGACTGGGCCATCTGCGGGCTCGGGTTGCGCCCCGGCGACGCACGCATGCGCGACGCGCTCGTCCCGCAGGACGGCCTCTACACGCTCCTCGTCAAGCACCCCAACGGCACGACCGACGCCCGCATCATCGGCTCGATCGCCGGCTACCTCCTGGCGCCGGACGACCCCGGGGCCGCCGTCGCCCGGCTCGCGCACCCCGACACCCGCGTCGTCTCGCTGACCATCACCGAGGGCGGCTACAACGCCGACGAGGCCACGGGCGAGTTCGACGCCGACCACCCCGACGTCCGCCACGAGCTGGCACACCCCGACGAGCCGCGGACCGTCTACGGCTACCTGGCCTCGGCGCTCGAGCGCCGCCGCGGGGCGGGGGCCGCCCCGTTCACGGTGATGTCGTGCGACAACGTCCAGCACAACGGCGACCTCACCCGCCGGATGCTCCTGGACTTCGCCCGCCTCCGCGACGCCGACCTCGCCGACTGGATCGAGGGCGAGGTGACGTTCCCCAATACGATGGTCGACCGCATCACGCCGGTCACCGACGCCGCCGACATCCGGTACGTCGAGGAAGCCTACGGCATCTATGACGCCTGGCCCGTGCCGTGCGAGCCGTTTATCCAGTGGATCATCGAGGACCGCTTCTGCAACGGCCGGCCGGACCTCGAAGCCGTCGGGGCCACCTTCGCAGACGACGTCACCCCCTACGAGCAGATGAAACTGCGGCTCCTCAACGCCGGGCACTCCGTCGTCGGCCTGCCCGGGGCGGTCCATGGCTACGACACCATCGACGCCTGCGTGGCCGACCCCGTGTTCGCCGACTTCTTGACGGGCTTCCTGCAAGAAGAAGCCGCGCCGCCGCTCGGGGTGGTCGAGGGCATCGACCTCGACGCGTATCAGGCGAGCCTGGTGCAGCGCTTCGGGAACCGCGCCATCCGCGACACCGTCGCGCGGATCTGCTCGTACAGTTCGGACAAGCTGCCCAAGTTCCTGCTTCCCACCCTCCGGGCCAACCTCGCCTCGGGCGGGAGCATCGACCGGGCCACGCTCGTGGTCGCGGCATGGCGTGATTACTGCAACCGCCAGACGACCCAGGACGGCGTCCCGCTCGACATCCAGGACCCGATGCAGCAGGCGCTACACCAGGCCGCCCGCGGCACCGAGAGCGACCCGCTGTCCTTCATCCGGCTCCGCGCCGTCTTCGGCGACCTCGTCGAGTCTCGCCGCTTCACGAAGCGGTACGAGGAACTGGTACGGAGGCTCGACGCCACCGCCGACATCCGCGGTTGCATGGCCTCAACGAACCGCAAGTGATGCCGGGGTCGTCCACGGGGTCGATGGTCATGGCGGATAAGGCGTCAGCCAAATCCTGCGAGTAGAAACGTCGGCGGGTCAAAGGCCGCAGTGGGATTCGAACCCACGACTGCTTACGCAAACGGATTTGCAATCCGTCCCCTTGGTCCACTCGGGCATGCGGCCGGCTGCCGGATGATATCGCGCCGGGACGGCGGGGGCGAGCGGGGGCACGGGCCGGTGAAACGACGGGTGTAGATGGATCAGAGCCCGGAGCGTGAGCGGCTGGGTAAGCGATAGTCGACGCCTACCGGTCGCTCACGCTCCCGGCCCTGATCGAGCTGACACGCTCGCCCCGTCGTGGCGGTCACCCGGGTTGTCGGTGGCGGTGGGGCTTACCCGGGACGCGGCGATGGCCGATGCATCTATATAGAAGCTCGTTGGAACGGTTGAAGCAGAGGGAGAACAACATGGCGACGGATGCGACTGGAACGGGTTGGGGGCGGATGGGCGGGGTGCTGGCGGTGTTGGCGGTGATGGGGGCGGGGGCCGCGGCGGTGACATTTGGGACGCAAGGGCCGGCCGCCGTGTCGGCGAGCGCAGCAGCCCCGGTGGCCGCGGAACAGGCGGTGTCGGAGCCGGTGAAGATCGACCTGTATGAGGGCGGGGTCCACGAGCCGGCGACGCGGCCGGCGGAGGCGACGCACCGGGTCACGGCACCCAACGCGCGGCAGTGGCTGACGGCCCGGTCGCGGTGAAGCGGCGCGGCCGGGGCTATCGTCGCGGTGATGGGCGAGCTTTTTCAACTGGACGAAGCGGCGTCGGGAGGGGGGGCCGGTGGGGCGATCTCGGGGTATGCGCGGGTGGCGTTGGAGCGGAGCATCGACCGGGCGGAGGGGGGGCTGACGTACGCGGTGCCGGCACGGTGGGCGGGCGTGGAGGGGGGGGTGGGGGTGGGGCGGCGGGTGCGGGTGCCGCTGGGACGGGGCGACAAGCCGGCGTACGGGTACGTAATTGAGCTGACGGACAAGCCGGGGATAGACCCGGCGAAGGTCAAGCCGATTCGCGGGGTGGAGCCGGCGGAGCTGTCGCTGCCGGCAGACCTGGTGGAGCTGGCGCGGTGGATCGCGGGGTACTACGTTTGCCCGCTGGGGATGGTGTTTGCGTCGATGCTGCCCGCGGCGGTGAAGCGGGGCACGGGGACGGCGACGCGGCGGCTGGTGCGGCTGGCGGACGAGCCGGCGGGGGGGGAGGAGGGGAAGGTCACGCCGTTGCAGCGGGCGGTGCTGGAAGCGGCGCGGGGGGCGGGTTGGGTCGACGAGAAGGCGCTGGCGGACCGGGCGGGGGCGAAGTCCGTCGCTCCGGTCAAGGCGCTGGTGGAGCGGGGCCTGCTCGAGGCGAGGACGAGCGAGGTGGTGGTGTCGGATCTGGACCTGCGGGCGCAGCGGGTGGCGGAGCCGCGGGATCGGGTGGCGTTGATGGCGGCGCAGACGGATGCGGTGGAGCGGCTGACGCGGAGCCTGGCCGAGGGGTTCAGCGTGCACCTGCTGCACGGGGTGACGGGGTCGGGGAAGACGGAGGTGTACCTGCGGGTGATTGAGGCGATGCTGGCGGAAAGAGGCAAAGGGGCGAAGGGGCAAAGGGGCAAAGGCAAAGACAAAGCTACTTCGCACCTTGCCCCTCAGCCCCTCAGCCCCTTAGTCCCTTCTTCCGCCGCCATCGTCCTCGTCCCCGAGATCGCGTTGACGCCGCAGACCGTCGGGCGGTTCCTCGCCCGCTTCCCCGGCGACGGGCACGGCGTGGCGGTGCTGCACTCGGGCCTCACCGCCGCCCAGCGGCACGCGCAGTGGCGACGCATCCGCCGCGGCGAGGTCCGCATCGCCGTCGGCGCCCGCTCGGCGGTGTTCGCGCCGTTCCCGCCGGGCAGCCTCGGCCTCATCGTCGTCGACGAGGAGCACGAGTCGAGCTACAAGCAGGACCAGCTCCCGCGTTACCACGCCCGGGACGTCGCGATCCGCCGCGCCCAGCTCGCCGGCTGCCCCGTCATCCTCGGCAGCGCGACGCCGTCGCTGGAGAGCGCGTGGAACGCGGGGATCGGGGATCAGGGACCGAGGATCGGGGGGAGCAAAAGCAGCGGGACCCGATCCCTGATCCCTGATCCCCGAACCCCGCGGTACGAGCTCATCCGCCTGCCCGATCGCATCCCCGGGGCGACGATGCCGCGGGTCGAGATCGTCGACCTTATCGAGGAGCGCCGCCAGCGGCGGGGCGTGCACCTGCTCTCCGAGCGGCTGGAGGCGAGCCTGTCGAACAACCTCGCCGCGGGGGGACAGGCGATCCTGCTTCTCAACCGACGGGGCTACGCCAACTACATCGCCTGCCCCGACCACCGCTGCGGCTGGATGATGCGGTGCGACCATTGTGACGCGACGATGGTGTTTCACAAGGGGCAGAGGGGCAGAGGGGTACCGGGGCACAGTTCAAGAGGAAGCGACGGGATGACGTCCGGCAGTGGCTCGGCTCCTCACTCTGCCCCTCCCGACGGCATCCTCCGCTGCCACCACTGCCTCGCCGAGCAGCTCCTGCCCGCCGTCTGTCCCGACTCCGGGCACAAGGTCAGCGTGTTCGGCCTCGGCACGCAGCGAGTCGAGGAGGAACTCCGCCTCAAGTTTCCCAAGGCCCGCCTCGCCCGCATGGACGCCGACGTCATGCGCAAGGCGTCGGACTACCGCCGCACGCTTGACGCCTTCGCCCGTGGCGAGACCGACCTGCTGCTCGGCACACAGATGATCGCCAAGGGGCTCGACGTCGAGAACGTCCGCCTCGTCGGTGTGATCTCGGGGGACACGTCGCTGAACTTCCCCGACTTCCGCGCCGCCGAGCGGACGTTCCAGCTCATCGCCCAGGTCGCCGGCCGCGCCGGTCGCGGGCAGCACCTCGGCCGCGTCATCGTCCAGACCTTCAACCCCGACGACCCCACCATCGCCCTCGCCGCGAAGCACGACTACCTCGCTTTCGCCACCCGCGAGCTCGCCGTCCGCGCCGAGGTCGGCCTCCCGCCCGTCGGACGGATGGCCCGCATCGTCCTCCGCGATACCGACCACCTCGCCAACGCCGCCCGCGCCCACGCCCTCGCCCAACAGCTCCACGAGGCCGACGCCCGCCTCGGCCTCGGCGTCCGTCTCCGTGGCCCCGCGCCCTGCCCTATCGCCCGCATCGCCGACCACCACCGCCTCCAGATCGAGATCATCGCCTCGCCGCCCCGCGGAGCCGTCGAGATTCAGAAACTCCTCACCGACGTCCGCAATCGTCACGGCCTCACCAGCGACACCCACACCGCCGTCGACGTCGACCCCGTCTCGCTGCTCTGACACCCCGGCCCCGCCGCCGTGAACACGCTGGTGGATTGACCCGATACAACCGCATGATGATGCGTGTCCCGCGGATGAGTGTGCACGCCGATCGAGCGGGCAAGGACCGCAGGTCGGTGCGGCGGCTGACGTGGTCGTACGCCATCGGGCTGTCGCTCATCGCGCTGCTGACGCTCACCGCCCACCGGCAGATCGGCCGGGCGCTCGCCGACCAGCGGGCCGATGGGCTGATCATCAACGTCGCGGGCAAGCAGCGGATGCTCAGCCAGAAGATCAGCAAAGCGGCGCTGGCGCTGAGCGTGTCGGGAGCGGGCGACCCGAGGCGGGCGGCCTACGAGGCCGAGCTCCGCGACGCCCAGCAGCAGTGGCAGGCGGCGCAGGTCGGGCTGTCGCACGGCGACGTCGACCGCGGCCTGCCCGTCCCGCAGGACCCCCGACTGATGACGATGTACCGAGATATTCAGCCGTCTTTTAGGCGCATGAACCTCGCCGTCACCGGCCTCCTCGCCGGGCGGGACGTGGACACGAACACCGCCACGATCCTCGCCGAGCAGGCGGAGTACCTCCCCCGGCAGGACGCCGTGGTGTCGCGGCACCAGGCGCTGGCGGACGAGAAGGTGGCCTCCCTCGAGCGGACCCAGTGGCTGCTGATGCTTATCACGCTCGCGCTGCTCGCAGCCGAGGCGCTGCTGGTGTTTGAGCCCGCCGCCCGGCAGATGAAGCGTCAGCTCCGCTCGCTCGAGAACGCCAGCGCACTGATGTCGCACCAGGCGCGGCACGATGCGCTCACGGGCCTGCCCAACCGCAGTGCGCTGCTCGAACGACTCGACGGGCTCTGCGGCAGCGACGACGGGCCGACCGACGTGCCCCAGGAGTTCGCCCTGCTGTTCATCGACTTCGACCGGTTCAAGGCGATCAACGACAGCCTCGGGCACGAGGTGGGCGACCAGTTGCTGGTCAACATCGCAAGGCGGATCGAGCGGCTCGCGGCCGACGAGCGGGGTTACCGCGTCGAGGGGTTCCGCCTGGGAGGGGACGAGTTTGTCGTCCTCGCCGTGGGGCCGGGCATCGTGGCCAAGGCGCGGCCGTTTGCCGAGCGGGCGCTGGCGCAGTTCGCTCCGGCGCACCAGCTTGGGCCCCACGCGTGTGTTTCGACCGCGAGCATCGGGGTGGTGGTGGCCAACCCGCGGCACGCCTCGGCCGGGGGCGCGGCCGACGCGTCCGATGCCGAATCCGCCGTCAGGTGGTCGCCCACGACGATGCTGCGCAACGCGGACCTGGCGATGTTCCAGGCGAAGGAGGCGGGCAAGGGCCGCTACATCCTCTTCGACGACTCGATGTACCAGTTCGCCCGCCGCCGCTTCCTCGTGGAAAAGCACCTGCGGCAATCGATCGCGGACGACACGCTGGCGATCCGGTACCAGCCGATCTTCGACGCCCGCTCCGGCGGCGTCGCCGCGGTTGAGGCGTTGCTGCATTGGGAGCACGAGGCGCTCGGCCGGGTGGACAACGGCGAGCTGATCGACATCGCCGAGGAGACCGGGCTGATCCACGACCTGAGCGACTGGCTCTTCGCCCGGGTCGCGGGGGACGCCGAGGCGTACCGCGACGACCCGCGGCTCGGCCGGCTCCTGATCAACCTCAACATCAGCCGCAGCGAGGCGATGCGGCCGGGCTTCGCGAATCGGGTCAAGGCGCTCATCGCCGAGCACCCGACGCTCGCCGACCGGCTGTGCCTCGAGTTCTCCGAGTCGGTCATCGGCCGCAGCCGCGAGGTCTTCGCCGACATCCTTCGGGAGCTGTCGGGGCTGCGGCTGTCGTGCGGGCTCGACGACTTCGGCCGCGAGCAGTCCTCGCTCAGCTACCTCGCGGCATTGCCCCTGCACCAGGTCAAGATCGACCGCCACCTCTTCCGCACCCTCCACGACTCGGACGACCGCGGCTGGATGGTGCCCCGGGCGATCACCGCGTTCGCCCACAGCGTCGGGATCAAGGTCGTCGCGATGGGCATCGAGTCCGCCGACCACGTCGCGCTGGCGCTCGATATGGACGCCGACTTTTTGCAGGGCCGCTTCACCGGCGACGTCACAGACCTGCCGACGCTTGCCGACTCGCTCGACAAAGACGGCCGCCGCCAACTCGCGGCTTGATCTGGCTGTCAAGATTGGTGTGCCGCGGATGATGGCGCGGCAGGGTGGTCGGGGCTGACGCTTTGGGAAGCCCCGGAAGCGTCACGGCAAAACACATTGCCGTTGACAATCCCGGAGCATCGAAGACTCTGCCCCGGCCACCCTGAACAACCAGATCGGCCGGTGATAAGGCTCTTCGCTAGCGAGCGACATGATGCCGCGGTCACACCCGCACACCGCACCCGCCCCGAGCGGCGCGGTGCAGTGTGGCACCCCCTAAGCGGTCCGGTGAATGGAGTGCTCTTGTGCTTCCCCTCCCGATCCGACTACCGCATCGCCATGCGGCGGTCGGGCAGGGGGCAGCTGCGGCTCTTGGTCGTCAGCTCCGTGATCAATTCGGCGAGGTTGACGGTGGCGAAGGTGGTCGCGCTGTCGCTCATCGCGTAGGGGATGACGAGATGCCCGTTGTGGGCGAGGGCGCCGCAGGTGTAGACCACGTTGGGCACGTAGCCGTCGCGTTCAGACTCGCTGGGCATGATCAGCGGCTGGTCGAGGTGGCCGATGACCCTGCTCGGGTCGTGCAGGTCGAGCAGGCACGCGCCGATGCAGTACTGCCGGACCGGCCCGACGCCGTGCGTGAGCAGGAGCCAGCCCGCGGGCGTCTCAATCGGCGGGCCGCAGTTGCCGATCTGCACGAACTCCCAGGGGTACATCGGCTCGATCAGGCGCTGGCACTCGTTCCAGAAGTACGGGTTGTCCGACTGCATGAGGAACATGTTCTCGCCGTCGAGGCGCGAGATCATGTGGAACAGCCCGTCGATCTTGCGCGGGAACATCGCCATGCCCTTGTTCTGGACGTACTTCCCGTTCATCGTGTGGATGTCGATGTCCTTGAAGTCGCTGGTCTCGATCATCTGCGGGAGGATGCGGTAGCCGTTGTAGGCGGTGTACGTGCCGTAGTAGGTGACGTGGCCGTCCTCGTGGGTGAAGTGGGTGAGGCGGACGTCTTCGATCCCGCGGCTCTCGTTCTCGCTGGTGGGGAAGATGACGATCTCGCTCGGCTCGGCCTCCGGGGGGACGATGAGCTTGTAGTTGCTCCGCGCCAGCCAGAGCATGTTCTCGGCGGTCTCGCTGAAGGGGCGCGGGCTGTGGGGCCGCTTCTTGATCTCGGCGATCTTGTGGTCGAGGTCGAGGTAGGTGAAGTACGCCGGCAGCTCGTCGAGGATCACGCGGGCCGCGTCGGTGTAGGCCGCCATCTCGATCAGCTTGAGGAAGAACAGCCGCTTCTCGTAGCGGCGGTCTTGATTGACCTGCATCTTCGCGGCGTATTTGCCTGCAGGGTCGAAGCGGATGCCGCCGTCGCGGTCGATGGTCCCGGTGCGGAAGACGATCGACGAGACGTGGCCCTCGCCCGTCGCCCGCAGCGACATGATGAAGCGCAGCTCGCCCGGCCCCGCGCCGCTCTGGTCGGGGTGCGGCACGATCGAGGGGTTGAACAGCGCCGCCGACTCGATCGCGTACTCCATCGTGAAGTACGACCCGATCAGCAGCTTGCGGTCGGCGGTCAGCGACTCGGGGTCGCGGATGTAGTGGGCGACCTGCTCGTAGTTGCGCTTGAAGGTGAACTCGATCTTGCGGTGGCGCGGCGAGAAGTCGGCGCAGACCTGCCGGACGAGCTCCTCCACCTTCGCCTCGTTTAGCTCGGCGACGCGGCGGAGGATGTTGAGGATCCGCTGCTCGCCGCCGACCTGGAAGAACCGGGCGATGACGCGCTTGTCGTCGGCGCTGAACATTTGCGACGTGCGGTGCACGGCGATGGGGCTGCCTTGAGGCATAGGTAAGGTCCGGCTGGGTCCGTGGGGGAGGGCAAACGTCGCAGGTGCCGCGTAGATGATATCGGTTGATGTCGCCAAGCGACGACAACCCGGCTCGCTCACCGGCCCCGCCGTCGATGACGATTCAACGGCCCGCGGATTTGACGCGGCGTATCGCGGATGTACATTTGTAACGCCCGCAGGAAGCCGGGGCTGAATTAGCCGATAGTGCATATCGCGGGGCGAGGTGGATGGGAAACTTTTGTTCGAGACCCGGACCGAAGCGTTGGCCCGCTCATTCCGCGGGGCGTCGCTACATGCCGTTGCACGACTATTGAGGGGCAGATATTGGATCCGAACCACCTTCCCGCACGCGCCGCCGACCGCGGCCGCGACCCCGCTCGGCCTTTTGATCAGGCGTCGCCGACCCGACCTACGGCGGGCGATCCGGCGCTGTCGATCTTCGAGGTCCTGCTCAAGCACAAGCTCGCCGTCATCGCCTGCACGCTGCTGGGGCTCGGGCTCGGCGCGCTGTACCTCTACCTCGCGCCGCCGTTCTATCGGACCCAGGCCGAGGTTTATGTCGAGCCGACCGAGGCGGGTCGGCCCAACTCGCCGCTGTCGCCCCGCGGCGTCTCGGCGGGGCTTCCCTCCACGCACGCGGCCCTGATGATTTCGACCCCGGTGCTCGAGGCGGCCCTGCAGAACCCCGCCGTCGCGGACAGCACCCTGCTCGCGGGCTCGCTCGACCGGGTCAAGCGGCTGCGGGACGCGCTGGAGGTTGACAGTTCCCAGGAGGCCGAGACCGTCACGATCGCCCTGACCGGGAACGACCCCGACGAGATCGCGGCCGTCGTGAACGCCGTGCTGCAGGCCTACTTGACGTTGCAGCAGCCGTGGCTGGCGGCACAGTCGGCCGCGGGCGGCCTGTCGCCTCTGGGCGGGGGGGGCATCATGTCCGACGAGCTCACCGCCGCGCGGCTGAGCGAGTTGTCCAATCAGCTCACCGCGGCGGAGGTCGGCGCGAGCGCCGCCGCCGCCCGGCTCGCCCAGGGCCGGCAGGCCGACGGCGACGTGGCGCTGCTGACTCAGCTCGTGCAGCAGTCGGGGCTGACCACCGACAACATCGGCCTCGCCGAGCTGGGCTACCTCCGCTACGAGCGGGCGCGGGTGAAGATGGCCCTCGACAGCCTGTCCGACACGTTCGGCCCCGACCACCAGCAGCGCAAGCCGATCGAGCGGGAGTACCGCGCCGTCGAGCGGGAGATGCGGGCGTTCGAAGAGTCGACGGGCGCGGCGATGCTGGGGATGCTTAGCGAGACGCACCGGCAGGCGCAAGAGCGGCGCGACGAGCTGGCGGCGGGCCTGCGGTCCGAGCGGTCCGCCGCCGAGGCCGACGCCGAGCTGCCGGTGCGGGTGATCGAGGAGGCGCGGGTCCCGCAGGTCAAGGCCGGCCCCCGGAAGGGGCGGACGCTGGCGATCGCGCTGGTCCTGGGCTTCGTCGCCGGGAGCCTGCTGGCCATCGGGCTGGAACTGCGGCAGCGCGACCCGAGCGGTGCCACGGACGCCGACGCCGACGCGCTGGACCCCGCCGCCGACGCCCCCGCCGCCGACGCGTCCGCCGGTGAGGCGCCGCCTAACACCCTGCCCGCCCGCGCCGGTGCCGCCGTTGCCGCGCCGGCGTTCCCCGTCCTCGGCGTCGTGCCCGAGATCCCCCTCGGCCGCCGCCTCGCCTCGCCCGACTTCGACGCCTCCGCCTCCTCCATCCACCAGGTCCGCGCCGTCCTCCAGGTCCACGCCCGGCAGCACGGCCACGCCGCCTACGCCTTCACCAGCCCCCGACGCGGGGCCGGCAAAACCAGCGTCACCATCGGCGTCGCCACGTCCCTCGCCCTGTCCGGCACCCGCACCCTCGTCGTCGACTGCGACCTTGCCGGACGCATCGCCCGCGGCCAGCGCGGCCGACCCGCGCCCGCCGCCGACCCCTACGGCCCGATCTCCCCCGACGGCTCCCCGTCCCGCGGCGACTCGCTCGACGACATCGCCGTCGACCAGGGCTACCTCGCCGACGACGACTCCCGCGCCGTCGCCGCCCCCGCCGACCCCGCCCCCGGCCACGACGCGCCCCGCCTCGGCGTCACCGGCATGCTCGACGGCGGGACCCTCGACGAGTGCGCGATCGCCGCCACCGTCGAGGGCCTCTCGCTCCTGCCCGCCGTCGCCGCCGAGACCCGCCACATCGGCCGCATGTCCGACGCCTTCGTCCGACGCGTCGTGGAGGAGTCGCGCGGCCGCTTCGACCTCGTGCTGTTCGACACCGGCCCGATCCCCGGCAGCACCGAGGCCCTGCTCGTGACCAGCCAGGTCGACGGCGTCGTCCTCGTCGTGCCCGAGGGCGAGGATCCCGCCGCCCTCGACCGCACGCTGTCGTACCTCAAGGTCGTCGACGCGACGATCGTCGGCACCGTGTTCAACCGCAGCGTCGCCGCCGCTACCGCACCCGCCAACCCCCGCCACAACCCCGCCCCCGCCGCCGAGCCCGTCGACCTGATGGTCCGCGACGACGACGACGCGATGCTCGACGCCGACCGCGCCCTGGGCTCGGGCATCCTCGCCGCCGCCGTCTTCTCCGACGCCGACTCGGGCTACGCCAACGACCGCTGGACGCTCGCCACCTCCGGCACCGATGACGTCGATGACACGCCCGGCCACGACGCCGGCTCCGGCCCCGCGACCGACGCCAACCCCGACGCCGACCCCGGTGCCGCCGTCCCCGCCGTCGAGGCCTTGGCCGACCGCGACGACGTCTCGGTGTTCACCGGCTCCGTCGACGAGCTGTTCGCCCGCGCCGGCGGCTCCGACGACGACGGCGACGCTACCGACCTCAACGGCGACGGGCACCACCACGGCTGATCCGCCCGCCCGCCCGGGGCACGACCCGCCATGGCCGCCCCCCCCTCCGAACCCCCCCACGACACGCCCCCCGCCGACACGTCCCGCCCCGGCCCGCCCGCCCCCGGCCCGTCCCTCCGCGACCGAGTCACCCGCGGCGGCGTCGTGCTCGTCGGCCGGCAGGCCGTCGGCATGGTCATCAGCCTCGTCGGCGTCGTCGTCGTCACCCGGCTGATCGGCCCCGCGGCCTACGGCCTGTTCGCCGCCAGCCTCGCCGTCTTCACCTTCGCCTCCCTCGTCGGCCGCTGGGGCGTCGACATCTACCTCATCCGTCTCCCCGACCACGACGCGCCCCCCGACACCTTCCACCGCGCCTTCTGCCTCCTCGCCGCACTCGCCATCGGCACCACCGCCCTCGGCGTCGCCCTCTTGCCCGTCCTCCAACAGTGGGTCGGGCTCGACGGCTTCGCACCCATGACCCTCGTCTACCTCCTCGTCCTGCCGCTCGCCCAGGTCGCCCTCGTCCCCCGCACCCTCCTCGAACGCCGACTCGCCTACGACAAGGTCGCCGCCATCGAGCTGGCCGGCCTCGTCCAGTTCCATGCCGTCGCCGTCACCCTCGCCGTCCTGGGCCTGGGCGCGTGGGCCCTGACCCTCTCCTGGGTGGTCAACCAGCTCTTCGCCCTCGCCGCCTACCTTTTCTGCGCCGGCTACCGCCCCCGCTTCCGCTGGGGCCGCGCCGCCGTCCGTGACATGCTCGGCTTCGGGTCCGGCTACACCGCGTCCATCTGGACCCTCGAGATGCGAAACCTCATCAACCCGCTCATCATTGCCCCGTTCGCCGGCGCGACCGCCGTCGGCTACGTCGGCATGGCGTCGCAGCTCATCTTCCGCCTCAGCGTGATCAAGTCCATCAGCCAGCAGATGTCCGTGGCCGCGCTCGCCAAGGTGCAGGACCGCCGCACACGCGTCGGCGACCTGCTGGGCGAGGGGATGCAGCTGCACGTCATCCTCGTCGGGCTGCCCGTCGCGGGCTTCGTGGTCGTCGCGCCCTGGCTGGTCCCGGCCCTGCTCGGTGAGGAGTGGCGAGCGATGACGCGGCTGCTGCCCTACCTCGGCACCGCCGCCCTCGCCGCCGGGCTCTTCTCCCTGCACGCCTCGGTCCTGTTCATGTACCGCCGCACCTGGGCCGTCGCCGCGTGGTACCTCGCGCTGGTCGGCACCGTCTTCGCCGCATCGGCGCTGCTCGTCCCGCGCGTCGGGTTCCTCGGCTATGGCATCGCGGAGCTCGTCGCCCTGCCGGCGTACGCCCTGGCCCACGTGATGCTGGTCCGCACGCTGGGCCGGTCCCCCGCCTACGCCGTCCCGCTCGTGTGGGCCGCGGCCCTGGCGCTCGTGATGTTCATCGAGCCCCTGGGGGTCGGGGCCCTGGTCGGCGTGGGCCTGTGCCTCCTGTGGCCGCTGACCTGGACCACCCTCGGCGGCCACGCCGCCTCCGTCCGCCGGGTGGTGGGGGGGTGAGGGCGGGGGCGCTCCGCCCGGCCCGGGCGGTGGGTCCTCGGGGTCGTCGTCGTCGCATCCGTCGCCGTTGGCCGCCGGGCTCGCCCCAACGCTTACGTCACCCGCAGCGCCGGGACAAGCCCGGCGGCTAACGCCCCCGCCATCGTCGCACCCGTGATACAGCGCCTCCCGCAACGACCGCATCTCCGCCCCGAGCGCATCGTCGTCCGCGTCCCCCGCCTCGGGCAGCCGGGCGCTCAGCCGCTGCAGGTCCCCGGCGAGCAGCGCCTGCGCCGCCTTGCGGGCGGTCTCCACGGGCGTGTCCTCGTCGAACGCCAGCCGCGCCAGCCGGTTCACCGCGTGCACCCGCAGCCGCGACAGCGCGACCTCCGCCTGCACGTCCGCGAGCAGCCGCACCCCCGCCACCGCCCGCCGCGTCTCGAGCCGCCCCGCCCAAGCCGCCACCCCGTCCGCCGTCATCCCCAGCCGCTCGGCCGCCGCCGCCACATCCTCCGCCCCGTGCAACAGCGCCCGCAACATGACCCCGTCCGCCGCCGGGGGCAAAGCGTCGCCCCGCCCGCTGTCACCCCGCGTCGCCGGCATCATGTCATGGTCAAAAACCTCATCCATACCCCCCACCCGCGCCGCGCCCCCGGTGCGCACCGCCGCCGCGCCGCCCCCACCCCCACCACCCCTAACCCCGCCCCGTCACACGAGACAAAACACCGCAGCGCCAGCCCAATCCCCGCCCACCACCCCGTGCCGCCGTGCGCGCGCCCACCGCCACCCGCGCCGAGTAGCTTTCGCAGATCAACCTGCGGGTGCCACACTGCACCCCGGAGGCTTTGCGGAGGGTGCGGTGTGACGACACCGGGCGGCGTCACGCCCCGGTCACACCCGCACACCGCACCCGCCCCGGGCGGCGGGATGCAGTGTGGCACCCCGACGCGCACCCGCCGACGCCCACCCCCACCCCCCGTCCCCCACCCCCCGCCCGTTATACTCCCCGCCGCCTGCCCGACACCGCGTCCCACACCACCCCACCATGACCACCGCCACCCTCCCCGACGTCACCCTCTCCGGCTCGGCGATGAGCGTCCTCCAGGACGCCAAGTCCGTCACCTTCGCCTCCACCGTCGAGGAACTGGTCGCACTCGCCGTCCCCGCCGACAAGGTCGACGAGCGGGGCTACTACACCGTCGAGTACGAGGTCGACGGCAAGATGATCCCCGAGGCGAAGGTCTGCCGCGTCCGCAACGGCATCGCCGCGAACTACCTCGAGCCGTACATGCGGCGGCGCGACCCGCACTGCATGGTCATCGCCGACGAACGCGCCACCGACAAGCCCACGTTCAAGGGCGCTTCGGGCACGGCTTCGACGCGACGCGGCAGGAGACCTTCGAGTGGCTCAAGACCCAGGACCTCGCGTGCCTGTTCTTCAAGGCCGGGGGCACCGGGCACAACTCCGGCGGGCTGCCGGCCCTCGCGATCTGCCCCGCCAACGCCGGATTCTTCGCCCTCGGCCTCGCCATGCTGCAGGGCATCGTCCCCATCGAAGAGATCGAGCGGCAGGGCGACGACTACCACCACACCGCGATCATCTACATCGCCCCGCCCTTCCGCCACACCCATTTCGACGGCAAGCAGGTCGTCGTCCACAACCGCCGCGAGGGCCTGCACGAGCTGTTCAGCTACAACCTCTACCCCGGGCCGTCGGCGAAGAAGGGCGTGTACGGCATGCTGCTCACGCTCGGTGAAAAGAACGACTGGACCACCGCCCACTGCTCGACCGTCCAGGCGGTGACGCCCTACGACAACACCGTGACGATCATGCACGAGGGCGCGTCCGGCGGCGGCAAGAGCGAGATGCTCGAGCAGATGCACCGCCAGCCCGACGGGCGGCTGCTGCTCGGGCCACAACCTCGTCTCGAACGAGCGGCGCTACGTCGCGATCCCCCGCGGCTGCGAACTGCACCCCGTTACCGACGACATGGCGCTCTGCCACCCCGACCTGCAGACCCACGGCGGCAAGTTCAACAAGCTCACCGTCACCGACGCCGAGGCCGCGTGGTTCCTCCGCGTCAACCACATCACCCACTACGGCACGGACCCGCACCTCGAGAAGCTCACCATTGACACGGACGAGCCGCTGCTGTTTCTGAACATCGACGCGGTGCCCGGGTCGACGGCGCTGATCTGGAACCCCATCGAGGACGAGCCGGGCGAGCCGTGCCCCAACCCGCGGGTCGTCGTGCCGCGCGACCATTACCCCGGGATCGTGAGCGAGCCGGTGACGGTGGACATCCGCAGCTTCGGCGTGCGGTGCCCGCCGTGCACCAGGGACAAGCCGACCTACGGGATCATGGGCGTGTTCCACCTCTTGCCGCCGAGCCTCGCGTGGCTGTGGCGCCTCGTCGCGCCCCGCGGGCACGGCAACCCTTCCATCGTCGACGAGGGGGGCATGACCTCCGAGGGCGTCGGGTCGTACTGGCCGTTCGCCACCGGGCGACGCGTCGATCAGGCCAACATCCTCCTGCACCAGATCATGCGCACCAAGGACACGATGTTCATCCTCATCCCCAACCAGCACGTCGGCTGCTGGGAGACGGGCTTCGCCCCGCAGTGGGTCGCCCGGGAGTACCTCACCCGCCGCGGCGCCAACCCGTTCAAGGAAGACAAGGTCATCGACAGCCGCTGCCCCCTGCTGGGCAAGAGCCCCCGCACCATCCAGGTCGAGGGCCAGACCATCGGCCACTGGTTCCTCCAGGTCGAGAGCCAGCCCGAGGTCGGCGAGGCCGGCTACGACGCCGGCGCGAAGATCCTCACCGGCTTCTTCCACGAGCAGATCAAGAAGTACCTCGACGACGACCTCGAACCCAAGGGCCGCGAGATCATCGAGGCCTGCCTCGGCGGCGCGAGCGTCGACGACTACGCCAAATTGTCCGCCGAGTGACACCGTCGCCGCTTGCGGTTTAACGGCGGGCGTCAGCCCCCGCGTCGTCCGCACCCCTGCACCGTCATGGTCGACCTCATCGAGAACAACCGCGATGCGTTGATCGCCCTGTGCAAGCGGCACCACGTCAAGCGGCTGGACGTATTCGGCTCCGCGGCGACCGGCGAGGGCTTTGACCCGCAGCGGTCGGACGTGGACCTGCTGGTGGAGTTTGAGGCGGCGGGGATCGACGACCCGTGGACGTACTTCCGCCTGCGTGAGGCGCTGGTCCAACTGCTGGGGCGTGAAGTGGACTTGATCGAGCCGGGCGGCATCCGCAACCGCTACTACCGGCAAGGTATCGATGCGACGCGGAGATCGCTGCATGCCGCGTGACGCAAGGGCCTACCTCGCCGACGCCTTGGAGGCGGCGCGTCATATTGAGGGAGACACCGCCGGGCTTGACGCGGACATCTTCGAAGGGGTCGTGCAGATCCGCCGCGCCACCGAACGCAACTTTGAGATCATCGGCGAGGCGCTGCGGCAGCTCAGCCGCGTTGACGCCGAACTGTTCGACCGAATTGACCACGCGGCCGACATTATCGCGTTCCGCAACGTGATCGCCCACCGCTACTTTGATCTTGACCCGGCCCGCGTTCATGCAATCGTGACGCAACAGCTACCGATCCTGATCCGGCAGTTGCGTGATTTGCTGGAGGAACTAAACAGGCCAGAGCAATAGCGGAATCTGCCGTGTGCAACTGCGGGAGGTGAGGCGTTCGGCAAGGATATCACTCCCCGATCAGCCGCACGACCTCGTCGAGGTCCTTGTCGCCGCGGCCGCTGAGGTTGACGACGACGTGGTGGTCGCGGGGCATGTCGCCGGCGAGCTGGAGGGTGTGGTAGAGGGCGTGGCTGCACTCAAGGGCGGGGAGGATGCCCTCGCGGCGGGCGAGGAGCTTGAAGGCTTCGAGCGCTTGGGTGTCGGTCACGCTGACGTAGGAGACGCGGCCGGCGTCTTTCCAGTAGGCGTGCTCGGGCCCGACGCCGGGGTAGTCGAGGCCGGCGGAGACCGAGTGGACGGGGGAGGTTTGGCCGTTGTCGTCCTGGAGGACGTAGGAGAGCGAGCCGTGGAGGACGCCGGGCTTGCCGTGGGAGAGCGACGCGGCGTGGCGGCCGAAGTCGCTGGACGTCCCGCCGGGCTCGACGCCGACGAGCCGCACGCCCGCGGCGTCGTCGTCGATCACGAAGGGGTAGAAGATGCCCGCGGCGTTGGACCCGCCGCCGACGCAGGCGGTGACCGCGTCGGGCAGCCGGCCGATCTGGGCCTTGCACTGGGCGATGGTCTCGTGGCCGATGACGGCCTGGAAGTCGCGGACGATCATCGGGAAGGGGTGCGGGCCCACGACGCTGCCGATGATGTAGTGCGTGTCGGTGCTGGTGGCCATCCAGTCGCGCATGGCGCCGTTGGTCGCGTCCTTGAGCGTCTTGCTGCCCGACTCGACGGGGACGACGTTGGCCCCCATGAGACGCATGCGCAGAACGTTGGGGCGCTGGCGGCGCATGTCCTCGGTGCCCATGAACACATCGCAGGCGAGGCCGAACTTGGCCGCGGCCGTCGCGGTGGCGACGCCGTGCTGGCCCGCGCCGGTCTCGGCGATGATGCGGCTCTTGCCCATGCGGAGGGTGAGCAGGCACTGGCCGATGGCGTTGTTGATCTTGTGGGCCCCGGTGTGGGCAAGGTCCTCGCGCTTGATCCAGACGGACGCGCCGTGGCCGGCGGCGGCGGTGGCGCGGACGTGATCGGTGAGGCGCTGGGCGAGCTGCAGGGGCGTCGGTCGGCCGATGTAGTCCCGGCCGAGCTGCTGCATCTCGTTGGCGAAATCGGGGTCGGCACGGGCGGCGGCGTACGCCTCGGCGAGCTCGTTCACGGCGGCGTGGAGCGTCTCGGGGATGTAGCTGCCGCCGTAGTCGCCGTAATGCCCGCCGGGGTCGGGGACGGTGCGGTGGGTCGGCAACGGCGGGGCGGTGGTCGCGTTCATGATTGTGGATCGTAGGTGCAACTTTCCGACGAAGCGACGCGGCTTTGCCGCGCCATACGCCGGGACCCCGGCGCTGCTCAACCGCGCCGCTTCGTCGGCGGGCGCTAGCCCTCGCCGAGGCGACGCGCCGCGTCGCGCTGGCGCTGGGCGTTGCGGAAGATGGCGCTGTCGGGGGCGTCGTAGTACGTCATCAAGCCGCGGAACGCGTCCTGCGCCGCGGCGTAGCGCCGGCTCTTGAGCTTGCCGTAGGCGTCCTTGTACCGCTCCTGCACCTCGGCGGTAAGTTGCCGTTGTAGGTCGATGTGGCGCCGCTGCGCGAGGGCAAGGTCGGAGCGGGCCTGGCCGCCCCACGTGTCGCGGTCGTCGGTGAAGTCGTTGCCGATGGCGTACGACAGGGCGGTGCGGTAGGCGTTGTAGGCGCGGAACACGTTGCGCTCGTCCGCCACGATCGTCTGGTGATACAGCTCCGCATTGTTGAGCCACTCCACCGCGTTGCGCTCGTTGGGCTCCTGCTTCTCGAGGGGCTCGCGGATCGCCGCGGCGATCTGCTCGTCGCTGAGCCTGTCGACGTCCGGCCCCCCCGCCTGCGGGCCCCGGTTCTCCCCGCCCACGAGCAGGTACGCCACCACGAACACCACGATCCAGAACCCGAAGATCGTTGCCCACAGCTTCGCCCGCGCGCTCATCCGCGGCTTCTTCCGCCCCCGACCCTCCGCCGCGCCCCCGGCCGCCCCCGGCCCCGGCCCCGCCCCCCCCTCTGCCGCTTCCGCCGCCGCGCCCGCCGCCTCCGCCTCGGCCCCCGCCCGCAGCGCCACGCTCATCACCTCCTCGTCGCCCACCACGATCCGGTCGCCGTGGGCCAGCGTCCGCGGCTTGGTGGTGACCCGCTTGCCGTTGACCCGCGTCCCGTTGGGCGAGAGGTTGTGCAGCTCCCAGTCGTCGCCCGCCCGGTGCAGCTCGCCGTGCACCCGCGACACCGTGGGCAGGTCGATCACCAGCGGGTTGCCCGGGTCCCGCCCGAACGCCGCGGGCGACTCGTTCACCCGCACCCGCTGGCCCCGCGTCGGCCCGGCGGTGATGGTCAGCTCGAGCAGACTCAAAACAGGTCGCCCTGGATATAACGGATGATCATCGGCGCGAAGAGGATGGTCACGACCGAGATCATAATCATCATCGACGGGATGAGGATGCGCAGGCTCGCCGACGCCGACTTTTTCTCCGCCGTGACGCCGCGTTGCGACCGCAGCATGTCCGCCTGCAGTTTCAGTATCGCCGACATCGGCGTGCCGAGCTTCTCCGACTGGTTCACCGCCGCGACGACGCTGCGCAACGATTCGAGCGGGATGCGTTCCGCCACGTTCTTGAGCGCCTTGGCCCGGGTCGCGCCGTACTCCATCTCCGACAGCGCGACCTGCAACTCTAGGTTCAACTCCTCGCCCGGCTCGTCGCGGATCAGGGTCTCCACCGCCTCCTGGAACCCCGACCCCGCCGCCATCACCAGCGCGACCAGGTCGAGGGTGTAGGGCAACTGCTTCGCGATGGCCATCACCCGCCGCTCCCGCGCCGCGTGCAGCATCCACAGCGGCAGGTAGAAGCCGACCACCGCCGCGATGGGCACGATCACGAGCAAGAGCCCGCCGCCCAGCGCCGACTCGATCAGCCCGCCGACGACGGCGGTGATGAGCGACGAGCACAGCGCGATGGCGAGGTACTGCTCGACGGTGTAGCCCGCGGCGTTGCCCGAGGCGTCGAGGTCCTGCCGCACGTTGCGACGGATCCGCGGCAGGTTCAGCCGCCCGGCGAGCGACGTTGCCAGGCTGAGCACCGGCGCGAGCCCCGGCTGCTCGAAGATCGTCGGCGTGTCCGCCCCCACCGCCCGCGCGATCCGCCGGTGCACCGGCGCCGCCGCGGGCACGGGGTAGCGGAAGATGCCGTAGGTGAGGAGGAAGACGGAGGCGAAGACGGCGAATGCGATGAGTAGTTCAGTGGGAGACATGTTGTGGCTGGTTGCTGGTGGCTGGTGACTGGTGGCTAACGCCCGGTAGTAGCTTGCGACTTCGCATGCTGCTTTTCTACGCTGCGGATGAGGCTCGTGAGCATACGGCCCACCTGCTGCACCGAACGATAGAGCTCGGTGGCGACTTCCCGCTTGATGTAGCCGAGGTCGTGACTGAGATGTACCTGGTACTCGACCTCGTTGGCGGATCCCCTCGCTGTGCGTAGGAAGCGTGCCAGCTCCTTCTGGCCGCCGCGCCCGCAGCCTTCTGCAATATTCGTCGGTATCGACGCGGCCGCCCGCCGCAGTTGACTCGTCAAGCCGTACAACTCGTCACGCGGGAAATCGGCGGTCACCCGATACACGTCAAGCGTGAGCTGATGCGCAATGCGCCAAACATCCAACTTCCTGTAGTCCTGCGTCTGATGCATCATCTGATCTCCACGAAAGAGTCACGAGCCACCAGTTACTAGTCACGAGTCACCAGCGGCCATCACACCTCCACCGCCATGATCTTCCTGATCCACAAAAACCCCCCCGCGATTAGCAAGAAGCAGAACAGCAGGATCATGCGGCCGATGGTTTCGGTGAACAGCGAGCGGATGCCTTCCGGGTCGATGGCGTAGAGGATGACGATGAAGACGAGGGGCATGACCGCCATCATGGAGGCTTGGCTGCGGGCCTGGGCGGTGATGGCGTCGAGCTTGCCCTCGAGCTTCTTGATCTCGCGGACCGACTCGGCGATGCGGTCGATGGATTCGCCGGCGTCGCCGCCGCGGACGCGGTGCATCTCGATGGCGGTGAAGGTCAGGCGGTAAAGCGGCGAGCCGATGCGGTTGCTGGCGGCCTTCATCGCCTGGTTGAGGTCCATGCCCAGGCCGTACTCGCGGAGGAGTTGGCCGAACTCCTGCTGGATCGGGCCGACGTGGTTGTCGACCACGAGCTGCATCGACTGGACGAGGTTGAGCCCGGCGCGGACGCCCGCGGCGAGGGTGGTGAGCCCGTCGACGAGCTGGTTTTCGAGGCGGATGCGGCGCTTGGCCTCGAGGTGGCGGACGATGACGGTGGGCACGAAGAAGGCGACGACGCCGGCGAGCAGCGCGACGACGAGGTTGGCGGTGAGCAGCCCCGCAAAGGCGAAGGCGGCGACGACGCCCGACACGGCGAGGACGAACGCGGTGCGGGGTTCGATGTCCATGAGCAGCTGGCGGCGGAGGACGCGGTCGTAGCCCGCCTCCTGCCGGGCGCGGAAGCGGAGCGCCGGGGCGTAGCCGTAGCGGACGAGGAGGAAGACGCTGGTGAAGACGAGGGCGGCGATGAGGAGGAGGGGCATGGCGGGGACAGGATACGCGGTACGGCCATCCCGCTTAAGCGGGATGGCCGCGCTGTTGCAACAACTCCGAGGGGTGGTGGATGATGCGGTGGGCCCCCGCGGCGCGGAGCTCGGCTTCGTCGCGGAAGCCCCAGGTGACGCCGACGGTGTGGAAAGCCGCGGCGAGGCCGGTGTGCATGTCGACGTCGGTGTCGCCGACGTACCACCAATGTTCCGGGGGGACCGAAAGCTCGGCGGCGATCTCGAGTGCGGCGGTGGGGTCGGGCTTCACGGCGTAACCGTCGCGGTGGCCGCGCACGGCGTCGAAGGTCCAGCGGGCGAAGACTTTTTGCACCATGTCGCGCGTCGCCTCGTCGGGCTTGTTGCTCATGACGGCGAGGCGGGTGCCGCGGCGGGTGAGGTCGTCGAGCAGGTCGGCGACGCCGGGGTACGGCCGGCAGTGGTCGTAGCGGTGGACGGCGTAGTGCACCCGGAAGCTTTCGGTGGCTTCATCGAAGCGATGTATCAATTCCGGGGGCAGGCCGTCGCGGATGAGGCGTTCGAGCCCCTGCCCGGCGAGGGTGCGGTAGCGGTCGACGGGGTGGGTCGGGGCGCCGACGCTGGCGAAGGCGAAGTTGCCCGACGCGGCGATGTCCGCCAGCGTGTCGGCGAGCGTGCCGTCGAGGTCGAACATGACGGCGGCGGGGTGGGGCATTCCGGGGTTGCGACGTCCAGCGCCGGATGTCGTCAGGGTTGTGTCATCCGCCGCTCAGGCCGCTTGGCTCAGCGGCTTGTGGATCGAGCAGATGTTGTGGATCCGCACGATGGTCACCTCGTCACGCAGCACCGAGCCGTCGCGGGCCGGCTCGAAGATGTAGAGCGAATCGTCGCGGAGGAGTTGCGCGAGCTCGGGGTGTCTGACGACGAAGAGGTCGCCGTTGTTCATCCGCAGCGCGAACGGCTCGAAGGCGTTCGGGTCGAGGTGGGTCATGATGGCGGTACGGGTCATGCTTGTTCACCTGTGGAAGCCGAAAGCCTGGGGGCCGGGTGTGCGGTTAACGACGCCATTTTAGCAGCGGCCTACGCCGCGATCGCGGCGGTGATCTTCTTTGCCGCGTCGGTCAGGTCGTCGCCGACAGTCATGGTGGGGACGTCGCCCTTGGCCTGTTCGAGGATGCGGCGGGCGGGTTCGACGTTGGTGCCTTCGAGGCGGACGACGAGGGGGACGGTGAAGCCGACCTCTTTGGCGGCGGTGACAATGGCGTTAGCGATGGTGTCGCACTTGGCGATGCCGCCGAAGATGTTGACGAGGATGCCCTTGACGCCTTCGTCGGCGAGGATGATGCGGAAAGCCTCGGTGACGGCTTCCTCCGAAGCGGACCCGCCGACGTCGAGGAAGTTGGCGGGTTCGCCGCCGTGGAGCTTGATGATGTCCATGGTGGCCATGGCGAGGCCGGCCCCGTTGACGAGGCAGCCGATGTTGCCGTCGAGGTTGATGTACGACAGGCCGTGCTCGGAGGCGCGGGCCTCGGCGGCGTCGACCTCGGCGGGGTCCTCGAGCGCGGCGATGTCCTTGTGCCGGAACATGGCGTTGTCGTCGAAGTCGATCTTGGCGTCGATGGCGAGCACTTGCCCGTCGGGGTGTTCGTCGGTGGCGGGGGTCACGATGAGCGGGTTGATCTCGACGAGGCTCGCGTCGGTGTTGAGGAAGAGCTTGGTGAGGCTGTTCATCACCTTCACGGCCTGGCCGACCTGCTTGCCGGTGAAGCCGAGTTGGAACGCGACCTTGCGGGCCTGGTAGCCCTGGAGCCCGGCGACGGGGTCGATGGGTTCTTTGATGATCTTCTCGGGGGTGTTGGCGGCGACCTCCTCGATGTCCATGCCGCCCTCGGCCGAGGCCATGAGGACGGGGCAGCCCCGGCCGCGGTCGACGACGATGCCGAGGTAGTACTCCTTCTCGATGTCGACGCCCGCGGCGATGAGCAGCTTGTTGACGGGTACGCCCTCGGGGGGCGTCTGCGGGGTGACCAGGGGCCTGCTCAGAATGGCAGACGCGGCCTCGCGGGCCTGGTCGGCGGTCTTGACGAGTTTGACCCCGCCGCCCTTGCCGCGCCCTCCGGCGTGGACCTGGGCCTTGACCACGGCAAGGGTCGCGCCGTCCTGGGCGAGCTTGTCGAAGGCGGCGGCGGCCTCGTCGGGGGTGTCGGCGACGATGCCGCCGGGCACGGGGACGCCGAACTTTTCGAGCAGCTCGCGGGACTGGTATTCGTGGATTTTCATTGGGAGGCTTTCGCGCGGTGGTCGGAGCATGGATGATAACGCTTCAGTCGTAGGGCAGGCATTCCTGCCTGCCGCGTTCTCCCGCTTCAAGCAACATGTCAGGCAGGAATGCCTGACCTACGGGCCGCGGTGTTGACCCGGCTTTAAGCCACATGTCAGGCAGGAATGCCTGACCTACGGGCCGCCGCCTTGACCCGTCACGCCGGCCCGCGACAATGGCGGGCCCGATGATCCACGCGGAACACCTCACCAAGCGCTACGGCCCGACGCTCGCCGTCGACGACGTGTCGCTGCACGTCGGCACCGGCGAGGTGGTGGGGTTCCTCGGCCCCAACGGCGCGGGCAAGTCCACCACGATCCGGATGCTCACCGGCTACCTCCCGCCGACGTCGGGCTCCGCGTCGCTGGCGGGGCACGACGCGCTGACCGACGCGGCCGCGGCGCGCCGACAGCTCGGCTACCTGCCCGAGTCCAACGCGTTGTACCCCGAGATGCGGGTGGACGAGTATTTGCATTTCGTCGGCCGGCTGCACGCGATGCGGCGGCGGCGGCGGCGCGAACGCATCGGTTACACCACCGATCGGTGCGGGCTGTCGCAGCTGCGGCGGCGGACCATCGGGCGGCTGAGCAAGGGGAATCGTCAGCGGGTGGGGCTGGCCGCGGCGTTGTTGCACGACCCGGCGGTGCTCATCCTCGACGAACCCACGTCGGGGCTGGACCCGAACCAGATCACGCACATCCGCGCCCTGATCCGCGAGCTGGGCGGGAGTCACACGGTGCTGCTGTCGACGCACCTGCTGCCCGAGGCGCAGCGGGTGAGCGACCGGCTGATCGTGATCGCGCGGGGGCGGATCGTGGCGGAGGGGACGCCGGAGGAGCTGCGGTTGCAAGGGGGTGGTTCGGTGCAGGGTGCGGCGGGGGCGGGGCAAGCGGTGCATGCGGAGGTGCACGGGGACGTGGTGATCGTCAAGGCGGCGCTGCGGGAGCTGGGGGGGCTGGTGTCGTACGAGGTGAAGCGTGCGGCGGACGGGTGGGCGCGGGTGGACGTGGTGCCGGCGGTGACGGTGGACCCCCGGGCGGCGATGGCGGAGGCGTTTCGGAGGCGGGACCTGCCGCTGCGTGAGCTGCACCGGGAGGTGCCGTCGCTGGAGGCGTTTTTTGTGCGGGTGACGGATGACGAAGGGGCGCGACGCGGAGCGTCGCCGCTTCATCGGGGGCACCGGACGCACCATGAGACGCACCTTGACCATCGCGCGTCGGGAGCTGGCGTCGCTGTTTTATTCGCCCATCGCGTGGGTGGTGTTGGCACTGTTTGCGCTCGGGTCGTCGCTGGTGTTTTTCATCGGGTTCGGGCCGTCGAACCTGGCGTCGATGCGGGGGACGTACGGGGGCGTGGTGTGGCTGCTGGTGTTCATCGCCCCGGCGGTGAGCATGCGGCTCATCAGCGACGAGGTGCGGACCGGGACGCTTGAACGGCTGATGACCAGCCCGGTGAGCGACGCGGCGGTGGTGGTGGGCAAGTGGCTCGCGGCGGTGGCGTTCCTGGTGGTGCTGCTCGCGCCGCTCCTGGTGCAGGCGGCGGTGCTGGAATGGTTTGCCGACCCGGACCCCGGGCCGATCGCGACGGGGTTCGTCGGGCTCGTGCTGGTGGGGGGGCTGTACCTCGCCATCGGGGTGGCGGCGTCGGCGGCGACGGAGAACCAGGTCATCGCGTTTTTGCTCACCGTGTTCGTGATCTGCATGTTCACGTTCCTGCTCTTCTTCCTGCCCGAGCAGGGGTTCGTCCCGCCGGCGGCGCGGTCGGCGATGTACTACGCCAACGTCAACACGCAGTTTGCCGACTTCAACCGGGGCCTGATCGACGTGCGGAACTTCGTGTATTTCGTGTCGATGACGGGGCTGTTCCTGTTCGTGGCGGTGAAGCTGTTGGAGAGCCGGCGATGGCGGTGAAGCGAACGAGGTCAAACACGCAGAAGAAGCGGCGGGCGCTTTATGGGTTGAACGTCGCGGTGGCCGTGGCGGCGGCGGTGCTGCTGGTCGTGCTGGTCAACGCGGCGGTGGATTACGGGTACCGGCACGCGCCGCCGGCGTGGCGGTCGTGGGTGCGGTACGACCTGACGGCGACGCGGTCGCAGACGCTCTCGCCCCAGACGCGGCGGGTGTTGCAGGGCCTCGGCCGGGGCGTGCGGCTGGTCGCGGTGATGCGGGTGAACGACACGTCGGCGCAGGAGGCGGCCGACCTGATCGCCGAGTACGCCCGGTACAGCAACCGTGTCGAAGCGGAGTTCATCCACCCCGACCGCGACGCGGAGCGGCTTGCATCTCTATATAGCTCGCTGCAGGGGCGGTTCGCGGACGAGGTGGACCCGCTGCGGGGGGCGGTGGTGGGGGGGCTGGACACGCTGGACGCGGTGGGGGGCGAGCTGGACGCGGTGGCGGAGCGGTTTTTCGCGTTGGCCGAGTCGGCGGAGCTGGCGGACGGGCCGGTGAAGGACCGGCTGCTGGTGCTGGGTACGGGGCTGGCGGACACGCACGACAGCTACACCCGGGCGGGGGAGCAATTGCGGGCGAACGTGGGCAGCGCGCTGCCGCTGTGGGACGCGGCGCGGGATGATTTGGCGACGGCGTTCCGGCGGCTGGACGCGGAGGTGTTGCAGCCGTTCCGTCGGGCGGTGCGGCCGGTGGCGGATTCGCGGGACGCGCCGATGGCGGTGCGTGACGGGATTTTGGAGCTCGACGCGCGGGTGCAGGGGTTGCAGGCGAGGCTGACGCCGGCGGTGGAGGCGTTGCTGGGGCCGGGGGGGACGCCGCGGTACGGGCGGGTGGTGGCGGGGCTGTCGTCGGGGGAGGCGGTGGTGGTGCTGGGCGAGGGGCGCGAGCGGCTGGTGCCGATTGATGAGATGTTCGCGGCGGCGGTGTCGACGGATGGTGAGGAGGCGGCGCGGGTGTTTGTGGGGGAGGACCGGCTGACCGGGGCGTTGCTGACGATGAGCCTGGAGCGGCCGCCGCGGGTGGTGTTCGTGCGGGATTCGCCGGTGAGCGTGTTCGGGGAGCGGGGGCAGTACCGTCACGTGGCGGAGCGGCTGTTGCGTCAGGATTTCGAGTTGGCGGAGTGGTCGGTGGGGGGCGGCGGGGGTGCGGGCGAGGCCGGTGGTGGGGGTTCGGCGGTGGTGCCGCCGCCGTTGCCGGGGGACGGGTCGGCGGTGGTGTGGGTGGTGCCGCCGCTGGATTTGCAGCGGACGTCGGGGGCGGACCGGGAGCGGGTGGCGGCGGTGCTGGGGGAGCGGCTGGCGGCGGGGGACGGGGTGATGCTGACGTTCGGGTACGACCCGGACGCGCGGGTGCGGGCGGCCGACCCGCTGGCGGAGCTGGCGGCGCGTTGGGGGGTGGGGGTGGAGCGGCACGGGGTGGTGCTGCACGAGGACGTGGGGCAGGACCGTCGGCGTCGGGCGAGCCCGGCGGCGGAGGTGGACCGCTGGCCGGGGGCGTCGCCGCTGGCGGGGGCGCTGGCGGGGCGGAGGGGGGTGTTCGTGATGGCGTCGCCGGTGGAGCTGGAGGCGGTCCCGGGGGTGGAGGTGATGCCGCTGGTGGAGCTGGCCTCGCCGCGGCAGTGGGTGGCGACGGGGCTGGCGACGCAGGAGGCGGTGGTGGCCGCGGCGTACGACGCGGGGGCGGCGGCCGAGGCGGTGGTGATCGCCGCGGCGGCGGAGCGTGCGGGGGACGGTGCGGGGGGGGGCGGGCGGCTGATCGCCTTCGGCGAGCCGCACTGGGCGACGGACAACCTCGCGGCCCGCAACCTGGGCAACAGCGAACTGTTCATCAACAGCGTGTACTGGCTGGCGCACCTCGACGACGCGATCGCCGCGACGGCGCGGACGCAGGACGTGCGACGCATCGGCCCGGTGTCGGACGACGCATCGCTGACGCTGCGGCTCGCCCTGCTCGCGGGTCTGCCGGGGCTGGCGCTGGGGCTGGGCGTCGCGGTCTGGGCGGTGCGGCGGCGGGGGTGAGGGGCGGTGTCAGGGACGCGCGGCCGGCCGCCGGGCGGGGCGGCGAAGAAGATCGGGACGCTTCGCGTCATTTGCTACCCAGCTGGTTCACGAGGTTTTGCGGGTGCCACGCTGCACCCCGGAGGCTCTGCGGAGGGTGCGGTGTGAAGGTGCCAAGTCGCGTCGCATTCGGGACACACCCGCACACCGCAACCGCCCCGAGCGGCGGGATGTGGTGTGGCACCCGTGCCTGGGGCTCTGCAACAACCTCTAAACGGGGGAGGCGCGGTGGGTTGAGACCCACGTTGCCCGTGTCGGTTGACCGGACGATACAATGCGGCTATGAGCGACCGCGACCCCGCCCGCGACCCCCAGGACGCCGCCGCCGAGCCGCCGTTCGACCCGACCGACCCGGCGGGCGATCCGTTCCACCCGCCGTCGATCCCGACGCTGGTGGAGTGCCTGCACTGCGGCGAGGAGTACGACAGCTACCTCATCGAGTGGCGGGTCGACGAGGGCCCCGACGGCAAGGGCCAGGGCATGTGGTGCTGCCCGACCGCCGGGTGCGACGGCGCGGGGTTCGGGTTCGACATCCACCCGGTGGACCAGGATTACGTCGACCCCGACGGCCGGGACATGGGCTGGAGCGACGACGAGCCGCCCGACCCCGAGACGGACGACACCCGCCCGCCCGCCGAGCCGACGCAGGTGCGGTGCGAGTGCTGCGGCAAGTTCTACCCCAGCGACAAGATGGTGTGGTGGGTGGACGAGGACTGCCCGGAGGACGCGTTCCAGATGCACGGGTGGATGTGCCCGGTGCGGGACTGCCCGGGGATGGGCTTCGGGTGGGACGTGCGGCCCACGGACCTCGATTACGTCGATCCCGACGGCCGCCGCGTGCTCAAGCCCGGCGAGAAGCCCGCCCCCCCGGCCCCCCGCGAGGGCGGCGACGGGGGCGCATGGGAAGAGGATGACATCCCGTTCTGAGCGGCGCGGGGGGATGACATTTAACGCTAGAACAGGGGTCAAAGTTTTCCGCCATAGCCGCGACGCTACGCGTCGCGGACCGCGTTGCGTAGCAACGCGGCTAGAGCAGAGCCCAGTCGTTTGTAGCGGGTGCCACACCTTGGCCGCTTGGGGCCAAGGTGTGCGACCTCCAGCACACCTTGACGCAGAGCCGTCAAGGTGTGGCACCCAAGAGCCGAGCCGCTACGGACGGATTGCGTCTGCACTAGGTGGGTTCCTGCAGGTGTTCCGGGGGGGCGACGGTGCCGTCGTCGGTCTCGTCACGGGCGGCGGTGCGGAGGGTTTTGATGAGGTCGAAGAGGTCGTAGAAGCCGCCGATAAGGAACCAGACGGTCGCGATGACGCCGAGGACGATGATAAAGGTGGTGCGGAAGAACCACCAGCCCTCGAAGAAGCCGGTGTCGAACGGCGAGGTGTAGCCGAGGGCGACGAGCGAGAAGTGCAGGGGGGTGACGACGATGAAGACGGCAAAGAAGATGAAGAACAGGGCGAACTTCAGGGCGAAGATGACCTTGTCGCCGGTGGTGAACTCTTCGGTCATGCCCAGGCGTCGGAGGAACGTCTTCCAGCGGGAGCCGGCCGCGGCGGGGGCCGGGCCGGGCGCGGCGGCGGGGTCGTCAAGAGCGTCCGACACCGCGTCGGCGGGGACGGCGGGGTGGTGGCCCTGGTCCTCGACGGCGTACTTGCCGCGGTTGAGCAGCTTGTCCATGTTCACCGGCGGGCGGCCGGAGCGGAGCGACAGGATCACGTAGGCGGTGATGCAGATGATCATCACCACGAAGGACATTTGCACCCCGTTGAACGGGAAGACCGCGGGGAGGTAGTTAAAGACGGCCGCGTCGGGGTTCCGCTCGTGCAGCGGGATGAGGACCCACGGCCAGATCATGTTCTGCATGACGATGCCGCTGACGGCGAGGATCGGCCCGATGATCATGGCGGCCCACGCGCCCTCGACGGTGCCGCGCTTCCAGTAGAGCCCGCCGAGGATGACCGTGCCCGCCCCGCCGAGGAAGATCGCCCCGGTGATGTGGAACCACATCTTGATGTAGTCGTAGAGGGTGAAGAACGAGGAGAAGACAAAGGCGAAGACCGCGACGCCGAGGATCGCGCCGCGGAGGAGGCGCATGTGCGCCTTGGGGCTCAGCGGCTTCTTGCGGAAGGGCATCACCACGTCCTGGATGAAGATGCTGCCCCACGAGTGCAGGTACGTGTCGTCGGTGGAGACCGCGGCCATGATGATCACCGAGGCGAACAGGCCCATCACGCCGACGGGGAGGATCTGGCCGAGGGTGACGGGCACGCGCATCTGGGCCTGCAGGTGGACGTCGTCGCCGAGCTGGTCGAGGCGCTGCTGGACGGCGGCCTGCAGCTCGGCGTAGGAGTCGAGGTGGAGCACGGCGTAGGCGTAGATCGGCAGGAGCAGGATCAGGAGCTGGGTGACCACCGCGCGGAACGCCGCGAGGATGTTGGCCATCTTCGCCTCGTGCGGGGTCTTGGCGGCGCCGTTGTAGCCCTGCGAGCCCTGCCAGGCGCGGTAGCCGTAGACCGAGATGACCGCGCTCATGAAGAAGTAGAGGGGGTTAAAGTCCGGCAGGTTGCCCTGCTCGAACGGGTTGACCTTGCTCTTACCCGCCTCGGCGGTGGCGAGGCCCTGCATCAGCTCGGGCCAGCTCACCGTCGTGATCAGCACGGCCGAGGACGATGAGCATGGTGATGTTGACCAGCTGCCCGGAGAAGAAGTCGGTCACCATGACGGCGATCTGCCCGCCCGAGAGCGTGACCGCGACGGCGGCGGCGAGCAGGATCAGCATCATGAACGACTGGGTCGGCAGCGCGACGCCCAGCACGTCGAACGTCGCGGGCAGCCCGGTGAAGTAGATGATGAACCGCGCGGTGACGGCGGGGAAGATGCCGTAGTTGATGATCCCGCTGACGAAGGCGAGCATGCCCGAATAGATGCGGAACCGGCGGCTGTAGCGGCGTTCGAAGAATTCGGCCATAGTGAGCACGCGCGTCTCGCGGTAGCGGTAGACGACGAACCCGGTGAGCGAGAGGACCAGCAGGACGGGGGCGAGGATGTTGCCCCACCACAGCCCGCCGAAGCCCGACTCGTAGAACGACTCGAAGTTGGCGGCGATGGTGATCGCGCCCAGGCCCGCCATGCCGTCGGCCATGGTGAGGAGGTAACGCCCGGCGCAGCGGTTGGCGACGAGGAAGTCCGCGACGCTGCGGTTGAGCCGCTGGGTCCACACGGCGATCACCAGCAGCAGCAGGAGGATGCCGCCGACGATGGCCCAGTCGAGCGGTTGCATGGTCATGGGGCGTTCTCGCGGGGCGTCGCCGCGGCGGCGAAGGGCTCACTCGAGGGCGCGAGGGTAGCGAGGTCGGCCAGGACGCGCCCACGGTTGCCCGGCGAGAGCAGCGCGAGGCCGGCGTATTCGCACCACCCGTTGCCGATGCTCACACCCGTGCCGATGCGTCGGGCGAGGTCCATCTGGTCGTTCCAGAACGTGACCCCGCGCCACGCGCACGGGAGCCACGGCTTGCCGTGCAGCACCGAGGCGTAGGCCCCCACCGCCGCGCGGTACGCCGGCTTGCCGAGGTACGCCTCGTAGGCGTGGTCGCCGCCCTCGCCGTCGGCCCACAGCGCGAACGGCGACATGCCGCAGTCCGAGGTGAGCACCGCCTTGTCCTCGCCGAAGCTCTTCACCAGCGACCGCAAATCCCGCATGAACCGGATCATGGCGTACGAGATCGGCCCGGCCCGGTCGGGGTGGTGCTCGTGCCCGATGCCGGCGAACGTCTCGTCGAAGACGATCGCGTCCGGGTCGATCAGCTCCATCACCCAGCGGACCTGCTGCAGCAGGTGGTCGGACCACACGGAGCTGGCGATGGACATGAACGCGGCCTGTCCCTCCATGTCGGGGCCGTCCCACCCGAACGCTTTGGGCTCGCCGTCGGGCCCGGTGCGGACGCTGTCGCGGAGCGTCGGCCAGAGCGGCGAGTTGCGGTCGAAGCCGACGAGGTGGAGGTACACCCCGAAGCGCGAGCCGGCGGCGCGGGTGGCGGCGGCCCGCTCGCGGAGCTGGTTGAGGCTCATCGGCCCGGGCCCGAGGGTGTCGCCCTTCATGGCGGTCCAGGCGGGGCGGTCGGGGTGGAGGTAGTCGCCCCACCAGGGGTAGTAGCCGTGGCTGGTGGCGAGGCCGACGGAGAACTCGTCGAAATGGAGGGTGTTCTGCTCGAAGCCGCGGCCGCGCCGGCCGGAGGGGGATTCGGGCGAGAGGAAGTCGAAGTAGTGCAGCTTCGCGTCGCGGAGCCAGCCGGGGACGGGGTGGGGTTCGTGGTGGGCGAGGCGGTGGAAGGCGTCGTAGGCCGGGGCGTTGGCGGTGTCGCCAAGGTCGGCGGGGACGGGGACGGCCGTGGGGGGGGCGGGGGGGGCGGGGAAGACGGCGAGCCAGGCTTTGAGCGTGAGCGGCCGGGGGTCGTCGGCGGTGACGGCGGTGGTGAGGGACCAAACCGGCGACCCGCGCCGCTCGCCGGTGCAGGCGAGCTGCCACGGCCGGTCGGGCGGCGCGAACAGGGCGACGCGGTGCCCGACGTGGGGCTGGTGCCAGACGGCGACGGGCAGCAGCAGCGGGTGCCGCGTGGTGAGGGTCGCGGGGTCGCTGCCGGAGGGCTCGAGGTAGTGGGCGATGAGGTCGCCGCTGCTCTGGCCGGGCGTGCCCACGGGCAGGCGGCGGGTCGGGTCCGGGGCGTCGCCCAACTCGATGAGCGCGTGGTGGTAGCGGTCGATGTAGATGGACTTGGGCAGGTCGACGAGCGTGGTGCCGAGCGAGGCGGAGGGGTAAACCCCGGTGTGGAAGCCCACCGCCGAGCCGGGCGCGGCGTCGAAGGTCGCCTCGACCTCGAGCACCTCGCCGACCCCCGGGCCCGCGTCCGCCAGCCGGTGGGAGAACGACCGGCAGACGGCCCCGCCCCCGGGCACCGCCGCGCCGACCACCGGCCCCGGCGACCGCTGGTACAGCGGCCCGTCGGGCGTCACGATGCCGGTGCACAGGCCGTCGTCGAAGGGCCAGTCGAGGGCCATTGCCGAGGTTCCGTTTGGGTGGCTGCACCGTCGAGCGGTGTGGTGCGGAATGGTAGATTCGCTTCTCGCACCAGTATGTGGCGGCGCGGCGGGCGGGTCAATCGGAGGCGGCCATGGAGAACGGGTGGTCTTCGATAGCTTCAGGACCCGGTGGGACGGGCGCCTCGCCCTTCCCTTCAACCCGCGCTCCGCTACGGCCTGTCGCGCCGTCACCTCCCGCTCACGCCGCGCCGCACGTCTGTTCCTGCTCGCTAAGCCCGGTGATGCCTAGCCGCATCGTGTCCCCCGGCTTGAGGTACCGCGGCGGCTTCATCCCCAGCCCCACGCCCGGCGGCGTCCCCGTCGAGATCACGTCGCCCGGCTCGAGCGTCATGAATTGCGACAGGTACCACACCAGGTGCGGCACGCCGAACACCATCGTCCGCGTGTTGCCCGTCTGCACCCGCTCGCCGTTGAGGTCCAGCCACAGGTCAAGCTCCCCCGGGTCGCCCGCCTCGTCTGCCGTGACCAGCCACGGCCCGAGCGGGTTGAACGTGTCGCAGCTCTTACCTTTGACCCACTGCCCGCCCCGCTCCAACTGAAACGCCCGCTCCGATACGTCGTTCGCCACGCAGTACCCCGCGACGTGATCGAGCGACGCCCCGGGCCCGTCGAGGTACCGCGCCTCCCGCCCGATCACCACCGCGAGCTCGACCTCCCAGTCGGTCTTGTCCCCGCCGCGGGGGATCAGCACCTCGTCGAACGGGCCGACCACCGTGTTCGGGGCTTTGAAGAACACGATCGGCTCGTCGGGCACGGCCATGCCCGACTCCGCGGCGTGGTCGGAGTAGTTCAGCCCGATGCAGATGACCTTGCCCGGCCGCACCACCGGCGCCCCGTGCCGCTCGCCCTCCGCCACCTCCGGCAACGTCTCGGGATCGACGCCACGCAGCCGCTCCAGCACGTCGGGCAACGCATCGGCCCGGGCGTAGTCGTCCACGACGCGCGACGCGTCGCGCCGCCGCCCCGAGGCGTCGACGATCCCAAGCTTCTCGCGGCCGTACGGTCCGAAACGGATGATCTTCATGGTTCAACCTCTCGATCAGCAACTTGGAACAACAGACACCACGTGTGGCGTAGCGGGAGACGCGCCAGCGTCCCGCGGTTCCGGAGCCGGGCACCGGTCGGTGCTCCCGCTACGCCCGTCGCGGTGCACGGGCTACGGCCCCAACCGCAACGGCGCGTGGTGCGGCCGCAGGTGGAACGCCGTGCGCGGCTGCGTCGGCCACATCGATAACTCACGCGGCAGCAGCTCCTCACCCTCCACCCCCGCCGGGGGGGCGTAGTTGTACCTCCCCACCAGCACCGACAACGCGTCGCCCCGCTGGAACGTGGGATCTATCTCCCGCAGCGCCGACCACGGCAGCGTGAACACCGTCGTCCACCCCGTCGCCGTCCGCTCCACCTCCGCCGTGAACGGCAACCCCGCCAGCGGCTCGATCTGCCCGGGCGCGGCGATGCGGTACCCGCTCCGCAGCCCGGTGGGCGCGACGTGCAGCTCGAGGTACCACCCCGGCCCCGGGCCCGACGCCGACCAGTCCTCCGGCGGGGGCTTGCCGATGAATAGCTCCGCCACGTCGCCGGCCGTGTACAGCACGTCCCCGTCCGCCGTCGCCGTCGTGAACGGGTCCGCGTCGTCCATCGCGACCCGCAGGTACAACGCCTCCTCGTCCCACGCGAACCGGGCCGTGCCGCCGTGTTGCAACGCCTCGCCCTCGGCCAACTGCTGCGCGTTGAGCGTCAACGGGTACGCCCGGCTCCGCTCCCACGCCGCGTCCCCCATCGTCGGCGGCGCGGCAACCCTCGCCGCCGACGCGGTCGGCGGGCCACGATAGATCGTCGCGTTGCTCATACGGTTCAGCGGCGGGAAGGTACACCCCGCCGCGAGGAGCACGGCCGAGGCCAGGGTCACACGCCAGCGGTTCGGGCCCATGCCCGCAGTTGTAGCATAGAACCGCCGCCGCACGGCGTTCTTGAGCAGCGGCGCGGCTCACGGACCCTCAGAGCCAAAAGCATGAGCGACCGGTCGGTCCCCCCCTGCCCGTCTTGCCCCTCCGCCCCAGTAGCCCGGGCGGGACTCGAACCCGCACTGGATGGATTTTAAGTCCACTGTCTCTGCCGATTGGACTACCGGGCCGGGGGGTTGGGGGTTTGAGGGTTGGGGGAACTGGGTCCCGGACGCTGACTTGTGGGGGTGGATGGGGTTGTGCCGCCTCGGAGTCGAATAGTATCGCCAACCACGGCACGTCGGTGCGAACATCGGCATTCGGCGCCCGAGCCCCCAACTCCTAAGCCCCCAACCCCTCCCACCCCATGCTCCGTGTCGGCAATGTGCGACTGAAGACGAACCTGCTGCTGGCGCCGGTGGCGGGGTACTTCGACCTGGCGTACCGGCTGGTGGTGCGGTCGGTGGGGGGGGTGGCGTGTGAGGCGGGCGATGTTGGCGGGCCGGCGGACGTGGGGGACGGGACCTACGGGGCGCTGGGGCTGGCGTGCACGGAGTTGTTGTGCCCGCACAGCTTGTTGCGGGAGTCGGACAAGGCGATGTGGCGGGCGGCGACGAGCGAGGAGGACTCGCCGGTGTGCATGCAGTTGTACGGGGCGGACGCCGACATCTTGGTGCAGGCCGCCCGTTGGGCTGAGGAGAAAGGGGCGACGCTGATCGACATCAATATGGGCTGCCCGGTGGACAAGGTGACCAAGAAGCACGGCGGGTCGAAGCTGTTGTGCGACCCCGGCGGGGCGGTGCGTCTGGCCAAGGCGGTGGTGGAAGCGGTGGGGGTGCCGGTGACGGCGAAGATCCGGCTGGGGTGGGACGACACGAGCATCGTGGCGGAGACGCTGCCGCCGCGGCTGTGCGACGTGGGGGTGGCGATGGTGACGGTGCACGGCCGCACGACCGAGCAGAAGTTCAAGCCCTCGGCGAGGCTGGACGGGATCGCGCGGACCGTCGCGGCGGTGAAGCGGTCGCACCCGGCGGTGCCGGTGATCGGCAACGGCGACATCACCACGCCCGCCGACGCGAAGCGGATGGTCAACATGACCGGGTGCGACGGGGTGATGGTGGCGCGGGGGGCGATGGGTCAGCCGTGGCTGTTTAGGGACATGGCGTACCACCTCGCGACGGGGCGCGAGGGCCCGGCGTACCCGCGGGCCGAGCGGGCGCGGCTCGTGCTCGATCACTTCGAGCACCTGGTGCGGTACCGCGGCGAGGCGGTGGCGCTGCGGACGATCAAGACGCGGGTGAGCAAGTACTCGGCCCACCTCCAGCCCTGGCCGGGGCTGCGGCGCGACGTACAGGGGCTCGCGTCGGCGGGGGCGTTTCGGGAGTTTTGGCTGAGGGGGATAGATGAGGAAATGCAGGGGGCGGGGATGCACGAAGGGACCATTGGACGCATGGCAAATGCCTAACGTTCAGATACAAAGAGACTCTGCTGAAACCTTCGGCATCTCTGTTGGTGGCACCCTCAAGAGAAGAGTTTCTACAGAGCCGGTCGAAGACCGATCCCTCTCTTGCACTCGTGAATTCGTGGATCAGCGCAGTAAAAAACCCGCGAACAACTGCCCATTTCCAAGGTAGGCACGAGGCCCGATGGGTGAGTGTTAACAGGTCGCGGGTCGATACGAAGTATCGTCAGAACGATAGGCCGGCCGCCACGTTTTTGCCTGTTGGGGCGGGGAAAATCCCCCGGGTCCGTGACCGTCGGGTGTGGGGGGTAAACTCCCGGCATGACCAGCCCCGCCTCACCGCACGCCCCGTCGCCCGCCGCCGCCGACGGTTTCGAGTTCCTCACCGAGTCGGGCTTCCCCGGCCGCACCGTCAGCAGTGACGGCGGGGTGTCGGTCACGGTCCTGGCCAACGGCTGCGTCCGCTGCATCACCGCCGGCGAAACGCTGGTCAACCTCATCCTCGGCGACCCCCTGGGCGGGGGGATGCACCGGCTGTACCTGCGCCGCTGGGCCGAGGGCGGCGACGGCCGCATCGACGGGTGGCGGCAGGTGCTCGGCACCGGGTCGACGCCGCGCGTCGCCACCGACGGCCGCACCGTCACGTGGACGGACACCTGGGACCGCGGCGGCGGGGGGGTGGTCGGGGTCCGCGTGACCCTCCGCCTGCACGACACGCTGCCCGCGTGGTGGTGGGACGTGCGGGTGACGGCTCGGGACGAAGCGGCGGCGGGGCGGTACGACGCGATCCTCGTGCAGGACCTGGGCCTCGCCGGCCGCGGGCAGGTGCAGAACAACGAGGCGTACACCTCGCAGTACATCGGGCACCACGCGTTCGACCACCCCCGCCTGGGCGTGGTGCTCGCCGCGCGGCAGAACCTGCCGCAGGCCGAGGGCAACCACCCGTACATCCTGCACGCCTGCGTCCGGGGCGCGGCGGGGGCCGTCACCGACGGGTACGCCTTCTTCGGCCCGGGCTTCCGCGCCGCGGGACCCGCCGGGGCGCCCGCGATGATCCGCCACACGGCCTGGCCCGATGCGGTGCAACAGCACGAACTGGCGTGCCACGCGCTGGCCTCCGCGCCGTTCGACGTGCCGGCCGCCACGGGCGACGGGGGCGCGGAAGCCGGCGCATCCGGGGGAGCCGGGGGAGCCGGGGGAGCCGGGGGAGCCGGCACCACGTTCCTGGCCCGGTTCGTCGACGACCACCCCGCGCCGCCCAACGTCGACGACCTGCACCTCCTCGACGGGCTGACCCGCCCCGGCCCGGCCGACCCGCCCGCCGCCAATCAAGGCGACGACTTCACCGAGCGTCCCGACGCGGTCTGGGCCGCCCCCGTGCTCAACGGCGACGAGCTCGCCGACGCCGACCTCGACCGCCACTTCACCCCCGACCGCCGCCACGTCGAACGCCTCGGCGACGCCACCGCCTCGTTCTTCCACGGCAACCACCGCCACGCCGCCCTCCGCCGCAAAGAGCTCGCCGTCCCCCGCCGCCACGCCCACCTCCTGCACCACAGCCCCGGCCGACTGCCCTCCACCCGGACCCTCTGCACCACCGCCTACATGGCCGGGCCCTTCGCCTCGCACCTGTGCCTCGGCAACACCAACTTCAACAAACTCCTGCCCGTCTCGCGCGAGCCCCTCGGCCTCACCGCCGCCGGCGGCGGGCTCCGCGTCTGGGTCGGACTTGACGACACCCCCAACGCAGACGGGCACGGCCCCTGGCACGCCCTGGCCGTCCCCTCCGCCTTCGATATGGGCACCACCGACTGCCGCTGGCTCTACCAAACCGCCGACCACCTCATCGAACTCACCGCGGCCCTCCACCCCGGCGACGGCACCCCCGGCGACGGCACCCCCGCGATCCGCTACACCCTTTCCGTCTCCACCGGTGGCCCGCTCCGCTTCCTCCTCGCCGCCGACCTCGCCCTGGGCGACCGCGAGCACGACCACGCCGGCCGCGCCGCTATCAACCCCGACGCCGCCACCGCCACCCTCACGCCTCACCCCGACACCCTCCTCGCCAACGCCTACCCCGACGCCTCCTTCACCTGGTCCTTCGGCGACCCCGCCGCCGTCGAGACCCTAGGCGGCGACGAGCTGCTCTTCACCGGCGGCCAGCCCCGCCACCGCTACCCCCTGGTTGCCGCCCGCACCCGCCCCGTCACCGAGCTCACCTTCACCTTCACCGGCAACCTCGGCGCGGACACCGACACCCCTGCTCCCGCCCCCGCTCCCAATCCAGAATACTCATTCCAAAATCAGAGATCACCGACCCTCGCCCACCCCTCCCTCCGCTCGGTCTCCGCCCTGTCCGACGCCCTCGCCTGGTTCGAGCACAACGCCGCGATCCACCTCGCCGCGCCCCACGGGCTCGAGCAATACTCGGGCGCGGCCTGGGGCGTCCGCGACGCCTGCCAGGGGCCGTTCGAGTGGCTGCTCTCCCGCGGCGAGACCGACGCCGCCGCCGACCTCCTCGCCGACGTCTTCGCCCACCAGTACCACCGCCGCGGCGACTGGCCCCAGTGGTACATGCACCCGCCGTTCCAAAACATCCAGTCGCCGCACTGCCACGGCGACGTCGCCATCTGGCCCCTCCTCGCCGCCGCCCACTACCTCCACCACACCGCCGACACCGCCTTCCTCGACCGCGAGATCCCCTTTACCGACGACGACGCCCCCTTCGCCTTCACCGACGACACCGCCCCGGTCCGCGACCACCTCACCCGCGCCCTCGGCAGCCTCCGTGAACAGTTCATCGGCGACACCCACCTCCTCGCCTTCGGCGACGGCGACTGGAACGACTCGCTCCAGCCCGCCCAGCCGGACCTGCGGCACCGCATGGTCAGCACCTGGACCGTCGAGCTGCTCTACCACGCCCTGCGTCACCTCGCCCGTGCCCCCGGCATCGTGGACACCGATCACGCCGCCGACCTCGACGGGCTGGCCGACGACATCCGCACCGAGACCAACGACCGCCTCATCCCCGGCGGCGAGACGACCGGCCTCTACCTCCACCACGACGACCCGGCCCAAGCGGGCTACCTACTCCACCCCCGCGACACCACCACCGGCATCCACCACCGCCTCCTCCCCATGATCCGCGGCATCCTCTCGGGCCTCTTCACCCCCGACCAGGCGCGACACCACCTCGGCCTCATCCGCGAGCACCTCCTGGCCCCTGACGGCGCGCGACTCTTTGACCGGCCGCCCCGCTACCGCGGCGGCACGACCCACTACTTCCAACGCGCCGAGAGTGCCGCCTTCTTCGGCCGCGAGGTCGGGCTCATGTACACCCACGCCCACCTCCGCTACGCCCAGGCCCTCGCCCACCTCGGGCTCGCCGACGACTTCTACCACGCCCTGCTCGTGGTCAACCCCGTGGGGCTGCGGCACGCGGTCTCCAACGCCCTGCCCCGCCAGGCGAACATGTACTTCAGCTCCTCCGACGCCGCGTTCGCCAACCGCCGCGAGGCCGAGCGACGCTACGACGACCTCATGCAGGGCGACGTCCCGGTCCACGGCGGCTGGCGGCTCTACTCCTCGGGCCCGGGCCTCTTCCTCAACCTCATCACCACCCACCTCCTGGGGCTCCAGCCCCACGGCCAAAACCTCACCCTCGACCCCGTCCTCCCCGCCTCCCTCGATCAACTCACGGCCACCACCACCCTCCACCACCCCGCCCGCGGGCCCGCCCCCCACACCCCCCAAATCCCCCTCACCCTCCGCTACACCCTCACCACCCCCGGCAGCCCGCCCCGAAGCGCCGCCCTCAACGGCCACAAGCTCACCCCCCTCGGCCCCGAAACACTCGGCCCTTCCCCCAACCCCTACCGCCCGACCGGCCCAACCTTCGCCCTCGACGAGATGACCCAACACCTCAACCCCGACGGGACCAACACCCTCGAGATCCACTGCGGCTGACCGGTCCGCCCCCCCTTAGCCCGGCCGCTTGCGGCCGCAGTGCTTCGCACGGTCAACCCCTCCCGCGGCCGCACGCGGCCGGGCTAAAGCGGATCGCGTATTTTTCTCCATGCTGTGTGCCCGGGTGGCTGGGGCTGACGCTCTCGGAAGCCCCGACGCGTCTTGCAAAGCCGGCGGTCCGTGTCACTCCGCCGGGGCTTCGCAGAGCCTCTGCCCCAGCCACCCCCGCGTTGCGTAGCAACGCGGCTAACGGAGAAAGTTGATGTCGTTCGCTCTAGCCGCGGCCTAGCAGGCCGCGACGTGTCCAGCGCGTCGCGGCACGTCAGGCCGCGGCTATTCGCGCACTGCCCAGTCTGCCGAGGGTCGGAGCGAACGACGCAAATCTTCTCCATTAGCCGCGTCGCCACGCAACGCGGCTATGGCAGAAAATTGGACCACCTCTTCTACTGCACCCGCCTACTCGACGGGGGTGATCTTGACTTTGGCGTCGTCGGAGCGGATGCGGTCGCCGTCGACGATGAGGTCGGCGGAGATGATGTACTCGCCGGGGTCGTTGAACTTGATCTGCAGGGCGGTGTCGGCGCGGCGTTCGATGGTGCCGCCGGTGGTGGTCCAGTTGACTTTGGAGGAGCGGCCGAGGGTGTTGGTGGCGTCGGCGGTGAAGGTCACGACCTCGCCGGCGAGGGCGTTGTAACGGGAGGCGGTGACGTCGAAGGTGATGGTGTCGAGCGCGGCGGGCTGGGGCTTAGGTTCGCAGGCGGAGAGCGAGACGAGCGCGAGGGCGAGGGCGATGAGGGGGGTCGTGAGGCGGGCGGTGGTCATGGTCGGCGTCCGGGCTGGTAAAGGGTTGGGAGGAGTTTAACGCGCGGGGGGTGGTGGGTGTCAAGGGGGCTGTTAGCCGTCGGCCGTCAGCCGTTAGCCGTTAGCCGTCGGCCGCCAGCCGTTAGCCGTTGGCCGTTGGCCGCTGGGCGTTGGACCTTAACGGTTAGCTGTTGGACGATGCTGCAGTCAACGGCGCGCAGCCAGTGGCGTGTAGCCGGTAACCATTAGCCGGAGGCGTGGCACGAAGTGCCACCGCTTCATCGGGCGGGGGCGGTAACGGTGGGTGACACGAAGTGCCACCGCTTCGTGGGGCGGGGGCGGTACGCTGGGGGGATGGTGCGAGTGTTGTCGGTGATTGGGGCGGGGTTGATGGGGGCGGTGGTGTTGCCGCTGCTGCTGCCGGTGTTGCCGGTGGGGGGGTTGGACGTGGACCCGCGGGTGGGGGTTGAGGCGGTGGCGGGGGTGGAGGCGATGGGGTGGGACCCGCGGGGGGCGGCGTGGCTGGCGGTGGTGACGGCGGGGCTGGCGGTGGCGGGCGGGGTGATGGCGGTGTGGGCGGGGGCGCGGGTGCGGTGGACATCGGTGGCGCTGGCGGGGGTCGGGCTGCTTTGGTGTGTCGGGCACATGACCATCGGGGCGGTGACGTGGGAGGACTGGCGGCAGGGCGGGGCGTGGGCGGCGGCGGTGGTCACCGCCCTCGGGGTGCTTCACCTAAGTCAGCTTCCGGGGGTGCGGCGGTGGATGGCGGCGGTGCTGGTGGGGGTGCTGCTCCCGGTCGCGGCCGATGCGGTGTGGGAGACGCGGGTCGAGCACCGCTGGAACGTGGAGTACTACGAGGCGAACCGGGCGGAGGTCCTGGCGAAGCAGGGGATCGAGCCGGGCAGCGAGCAGGAGCAGTTGTACGCGCGGCGGATGGGTTTTAACGACGCGACGGGGAACGTGGCGCTGAGCAACGTGCTGGCGTCGCTGGCCGGGGCGTTCACGGCGATGGCGGTCGGGATGATCGGGGGGCTGCGGCGGCGGCGGTCGTGGGGGGCCGGCGCGGCGGTGGCGGTCTCGGTGCTGGCGGGGGCGGTGACCGTGACGCTGACGCATTCGACGGGGGGGGCGGTGGGCTTGGCGGCGGGGTTGGGGGTAGGCGCGGTGGCGGTGGGTGCGTGGTGGTGGGGGGGGCGTTCAAGGGGGCAGAGCACTGCGGCGGCAAGCGGCCGGGCTACGCGGGGGTGGGGTTGGGTTGTGCCGGGGGTGGCGGTGGGGGTGGTGGCGTTGGCGTTTGGGGCGGTGTTGGTGCGGGGGGCGATGGGGGTGCCGTTGCCGCCGCCGGGGGGGCCGGGCGTGGAGGGCGAGCGGAGCCTGCTGTTCCGGTACCAGTACTGGTCGGCGGGGGCGCGGCTGTGGATGGAGTCGCCGGTGTGGGGCGTGGGGCCGAGCGGGATCGCGGAGGGGTACCCGCGGGTGAAGGACCCGCTGAACCCCGAGACGGTGTCGAGCCTGCACAACGTCCTGGTGGACAACGCGGTGGTGTTCGGGGTGGGGGGGCTGGCGTGGGGGGCGCTGCTGGTGGGGTGGCTGTGGCGGGCGGGGCGGGGGGCGGCGCGGGGGGCGGCGGGACCGGGGGTCGACGAGGGAGCGGGAGACGATGGCGTGACGGGCCGGGGGGCGACGTGGCTGGGCGGGGGCGTGGTGGCGGGGGTCTACGCGGTGGTGCTCCCGGCGGTGCGGCCGGGGCTGGTGCCCGAGTCGGCGCTGCTCACGCTCGCGGCGGCGGGGGGGATGTGGTGGGTGATCCGCACCGTGGGGGGCGCGGCGGACCTGCCCCGCCGGTGGCTGGACCTCGGGCTGTTCATGGCGGCGGTGGTGCTGCTCGTGCACAACCAGATCGAGATGACGTTCTTCCAGACCAACTCGGCAACGCTGGCGTGGAGCGTCGGGGCGCTGGCGGCAAGCGGGCGGGGGGACAGCGCCCCGGTGACGCGGGCGGCGGGTCGGCCCGGGGCGTGGCCGTTGGCGGTGCTCGGCGCGCTGGCGGTGGGGGGAGCGGTGGGGGGCACGGTGTGGTACGCGGTGCGGGTCGACGCCCACGAGGCCGCGGCCGAGCGGGCGGCGGCGGCGATGCGGCGCGGCGACACCGCCGCGGCCCTGTCGCACCTCGAGGCGATGCAGGGCGCGGCGGGCGTCGACGAACGGGCCTTGGCCTGGCGGGTGCGGCTGGCGGTGTTGGAGCCGTTGATGCGGGGCGAGCAAGCGGGGGCAACGTTGAACCGGGACCGGGCCGGGGCGGCGGTGGACGATGTACTGCGTTGGATCGACGACGCCCGGCGGGCGGGTGCCGCGCCGCTGGCGACGACGCGGCTGGAGGCGTCGCTGCTCGAGGCCGCCGCCCGACGCCTCGGCGAGCCCGACCGGCTCGACGCGGCCGTCGCCGCGTACCGCCGGCTCAACGCCCTCTCGCCGTACAACCTCGACGACCGCCTCGCCCTGGCCGACCTGCTCGCGGCGGCGGGGCACCGCGACGCCGCGGCCACCGAGTACCGCCGCGTCCTCGAGCTGCGCCGGCAGAAGTACCTCGACCCCGCCGAGCCGCTGCAAACCTACGACCTGCGGCGGATCGAGCGATACCTCGACAGCGGCGGCGGCTGACGTCTCATACGCATCCCGTCAGATCCTCGTGCGCTGCGGTTGTGGGTGCCACACCTCGCCGGCTTTGCGGCGATGGGTGCGTCACGTGCGATACAAGCGGTCACACATCGGCCCCGAGCGGCCGAGGTGTGGCACCCGTGACGCACGACTTCTTGACGTGATCCGCATCACACGATGCCCACCGACCTCACCCCGCCCGCCCGCCGCCCGCGCCTCACCCCACCGTCCGCGTCACCACCACCCCCACCCCGGCGCCCCCCGCCACCGGCTCGACCACCCCCGCCAGTGCCCGTGCCGCTTCCTCGTCCCGCGCCAGCAGGAACACCGCCGCCCCCGATCCGGTGACGTGCACCGGGTGATCCGTCGCCCCTCGCAGGTCACGCAACAGTCGGCCCAGTCGCGGCTCAACTCGTGCCGCGGGGGCGGCGAGGTCGTTGAACAGGTCGGCCGGGTGGAGCGGCGTAATCGTGGCAAGGTGTCGCACCCGTCGCGCATCGGCAGCGGGTGCATCGACGGCCAGTTCATCAAACGCCCGGTACACCGCCGGCGTCGCACACCCAAACGGCGGCAGCACCAGCACCACGTGCAACGGCCCCCGCCGCGGCAGCACCTCCACCACATCGCCCACCCCCGTCACCAGCGCCGACGCCCCGTGACGCAGCGCCGCCACCGCAAACGCCACGTCGCTGCCCAGCGGCCTCGCCAGATCCAGCACCGCCGCGTCGTCGAGCCCCAGCCTAAACGCCCGGTCCAGCGCCACGATCATCCCCGCCGCGTCCGACGACCCGCCCCCCAGCCCCGCGCCCGGGGGGATGCGCTTGTCGATGTTCACCCGAGCCGGCAACGCCCGCCCCACGTGCCCCTCCACCGCCCGCCACGCCCGCCACGCCAGGTCCGACTCCACCGGCCAATCCACCGCATACCGGCCCGCCGCCTCACCCACAAACCCCACCCGCAACGCCCCCTCCGCCGGCAGCGCCACCCCTTCACCGACACGCTCATCCACCCGCTCCAGCCGCAGCGTGTCCCCGAACGTCAGCGCCGTCATCCAGCTCGCTACCGGGTGCAGCCCGTCGTGCGGATGCCCCGGCCGCACGACCCGCGGCCCCACCGACAGCGCCAGGTTCAGCTTCGCCGGGCACGCCACCACGATTCCCGGGCCACTCACAGCAGCGTCAACTCCTCGGCCTCGGGCGCCGCCAACCCCGCCCGCGCCCTTGGCCCCCGCGCCCCCGGCCCCTCCGCCCCCCGCGCCGTCGCCACGGCCCACCCGTCCCCAGCCTTGCCCAGGATCACCGCCGTGTGCACCGCCGCCCACCGCGCCTCCGCCGCCGTCGCGTCGCCCAGCTGCGCCGACCACGCCGCGATCAGCCGCCGCACCGTCGTCGGCAAAGCCGTCCCCGCCTGGTCGTGCCCCACGCTCGCCAGCCAGAACATCAGCCGGTACTGCTCGAGCTCCCCCGACGCCAGCCGCGAGTATTCCCCCGCCACCGCCGCGACGTCGTCGCGCGCCTCGGCCCGCTCCAACACCTCCTCAAACCGCCGCTCCACCGTCGCCAGCAACAGCGCCCGCTTGCCCTTGAAGTACCGATAGATCGACCCCACCGCGCAGTCCAGCTCCCGGGTGATGCACCGCACCGTCGTGTCGTCGTAGCCCCGGGTCCGCAGGCACACGGCCGTCGCGTCCAAAATCTGCCCCGCACTCAGGTGCGTCGGCGGCTTGTTCCGCACCGTCACCGCCGCCGCCGGCTCATCGGTCGGGCCGGGGGGCGGGGGGGTGAAGCGGCGGACCGCTTTGCCCAGCGGGGGGCGGTGCACGCCCGCGGCAGGGCCGGCCGCAGGGGACACGGGTTCGGACGGGGGGACCGGATACGCCAACGTTTCACCTCCGTGTGAAGTTGGGGAAACCTCAGTTTGAGCCGCCGCCGCCCGCGCGTCAAGCCGGCCGGCTCGGCATAACCTGTTATTCACCGATCACCCACCCCCCGTACCCCACGGCCTACGCACGACGCTCCACGCTCCACGCTCCACGCCCTACGTCAAACGCCTTGCGTCCCCCCCCGCCATGGCCTACGACCTCGCCATCGAGCAGATGATCCGCAACCAGCTCGAGGCGCGGGGCATCGCCGACCGCCGCGTCCTCGACGCGATGCGTGCCGTCCCGCGCCACCGCTTCGTGACCGAGCGTCCGCCCGCCGAGGCGTACGCCGACCGGGCCCTGCCCACCGCACAGGGCCAGACCATCAGCCAGCCGTACATCGTCGCGCGGATGACCGAGCTGCTCGACGTCCACCCGGGCCACCGTGTCCTGGAGGTCGGCACCGGCAGCGGGTACCAGGCCGCGGTGCTCGCCGCGCTCGGGGCCAGGGTCACCACCGTCGAACGCCACGCCTCCCTCGCCGATTCGGCACGCCGACGCCTACACGACATCACGCCCGACGCGGAGGTCACCGTCGTCGTCGGCGACGGCACCCTCGGCTGGCCGGACGACGCCCCCTACGACCGCATCCTCGTCACCGCCGGCGGCCCCGACCTGCCCCCGGCCTACCCCGATCAACTCGCCGACGACACCCCCGGCGGCGGCCGCATCGTCGTCCCCCTCGGCACCCGCCAGGAACAGGCCCTCGTCGTCTACCACCGCCGCGGGAAGGGGGCCGAACTGATCCGTGAAGACCACGATCCCTGCCGCTTCGTCCCCCTCCTCGGCGAGGCGGGGTGGGCGGAGTAACCCCGCTTCCTTCAATAGTGGCACAGGCTTCCAGCCTTTGTTCAACTTCTTCTCTAGTGGCACAGGCTTCCAGCCTGTGTTCGGCCGGCAGGCCGAGGTTGACCTTCTCAGCTACATCTTTCGCCTTCGGCGAACACAGGCTGGAAGCCTGTGCCACTGAAGAACGGCACCACCAGGACAGCCCGGGACGGCGTCAGCCCCCGCGTGCGGTGTGCACCACCCCCGCGGGGGCTGACGCCCCCCGCTAAACGTCGGCGGTGTCACCGCCGGGGTGGCCGGGGCTGACGCTTTGGGAAGCCCCGGAAGCGTCACCGCGAGACACGGATATTGTCGAGGATTCCGGGGCATCGAAGACTCTGCCCCGGCCACCCCGTCGCTCCCCTCCCGTCGCCCGCCTCTCACCCGCCGCTTGTGTGGTCGCGGCTCCCCCGCTAAACGGACTCGCCGTCCTCATCCTCCACATCGAACCACTCGCCCAGCTTCGCCTCGGCCATCTCGCGGTGCTCGGGCTTGATGTGGTCGCGGACCTGCTTGATCGCGAACAGCAGCACGCTCAGGTCGTCGGTCAGCCCCATCGCCGGGATGAAGTCGGGGATGACGTCCACCGGGAAGATGAAGTACGCCAGAGCCGCCCCGATCACCAGCTTCGGCTTCGCCGGCGTGTCGTCGTCGCGGAACACGTAGTACAAAATCAACGCCTGCGTCACCACCTCCCGGCCGGCCTTTTTCGCGCCGCCCTTGAGCTTGTCCCAGAAAGACTTCTCAGTAAACGTGTTGGCCGGTACGTTGGTCTTTTTGTCGGGCATGGTGTCGCTCACGTCAACAGGATAGCAATAGCAGCAATAGCCGGGACGCTACGCGTCCCCGGACCCCGGGGACGCGTAGCGTCCCGGCTAGTGGGGTTGATTGTCACTCCTCACTCGTCCGTCACGCAGCCCTCGCTGGCGGTCTTGACGTTCTTGATGTAGCGGTAGAGCGTGCCGCGGGAGGCCTGCAGGGGCGGGGCGGTCCAGGCGTCGCGGCGCTGGTCGAGTTCTTCCGCGGCCACCTCCATGTCGATGACGCCGTGGTCCGAGTCGATGGTGACACGGTCGCCGGACTTCACCAGCGCGATGGGGCCTGCGTCCTGAGCCTCGGGGACGACGTGCCCGATGATGAAGCCGTGCGACCCGCCCGAGAAGCGTCCGTCGGTGATGAGGGCGACGTCGTCGATGAGGCCCGCACCGGCGAGGGCGCTGGTGGGGGTGAGCATCTCGGGCATGCCGGGGCCGCCCCTGGGCCCCTCGTACCGGATGATGATGACGTCGCCGGAGCGGATCTCGCCGCGTTCGAGGCCGTCGAGCATGGCCTCCTCCCGGTCGAAGACGCGGGCGGTCCCGGTGAAGACGGTCCCCTGCTTGCCGGTGATCTTGCCGACGCAGCCGCCCGGGGCGAGGTTGCCGCGCATGATCTGGAGGTGGCCGGTGGGCTTGATCGGGTCGTGCAGCGGGCGCACGAGGTCCTGCGTCCCCGGCGCGTTTTGAGGGTCGCCGTAGGGGGGCAGGCCCGGCAGGTCACGGAGGTTCTCGGCGAGGGTCTTGCCGGTGACGGTCATCTGATCGCCGTCGATGAGGTCGGCGTCGAGGAGCATCTTCATCATCGCGGGCGTCCCGCCGATGGCGTGCAGTTCCTCCATGACGTACCGGCCCGAGGGCTTGAGGTCGCACAGCAGCGGCGTGTCGTCCGCCATCTTCTGGAACTCGTCGATCTCCAGGGGGATGCCGAACGCCCGGGCCATGGCGAGGAGGTGGAGCACGCCGTTGGTCGACCCGCCGGTGACCATGATGAGCCGCATCGCGTTGAGGAAAGACTGCTTGGTGACGATGTCGGCGGGCTTGAGGTCGAGCTCGAGGAGGCGGCGGGCGGCGTGGCCGGCGCGGACGCACTCGTCGAGCTTGTCGGGGTCCTCGGCGGGGGTGCAGGAGGAGTAGGGCAGGGTGAGGCCGAGCGCTTCGATGGCGGAGGCCATGGTGTTGGCGGTGTACATGCCCCCGCACGCGCCGGCGCCGGGGCAGGCGTTCTGGACGATGGCTTGCCGTTCGGTTTCGGTGATGGTCCCGGCGAGGGCCTGGCCATAGGACTGGAACGCCGAAACGATGTCGAGCTTGACCTCCTGGCCCTTGACGGTGGTGCAGCCGGGCTTGATTGTGCCGCCGTAGACCATGAGCGCCGGCCGGTTGAGCCGGGCCATGGCGATGACGCAGCCGGGCATGTTCTTGTCGCAGCCGGGGATCGTCACGAGCGCGTCGTACCACTGCGCGCCCATGACCGTCTCGATGGAGTCGGCGATGAGGTCGCGGGACTGGAGGGAGTACGACATGCCGTCGGTGCCCATGGACATGCCGTCGGACACGCCGATGGTATTGAAGCGCATGCCGATGCAGTCCGCTTCGACGACGCCCCGCTTGACCAGGGCGGCTAGCGAGTCGAGGTGCATGTTGCAAGAGTTGCCCTCGAAGCCCATGCTGGCGATGCCGACTTGGGGCTTGTCGAGGTCGGCGCGGGTCAGGCCGGTGGCGTGGAGCATCGCCTGGGATGCGCCCTGCCGCGCGGGCTGGGTGATCGTGCGGGAGTAACGGTTGAGCATAAGGAAAATGGGCGGGGACGGGCGGTCAGGCGGCGGTGGGTTGGCTGTGGGCGGTGGCGACGTTGACGCCGGAGACCCAGCGGGACTGGCTGACGCGGTACTCGGACTCGCCGGGCCAGATGATGAGGAGGGTGTCGACGCCCTGGATGTACGCCTTGGTGCCGGGCGGGAGGGTGAGGATGGTGCCGCTGTTCATCGTGAGGACGATGTCGGCGGTGCGGTCGACATTGATCTGGGCGAGGAGTTCGTCGAGGTCCATAGCGAGAGTTTAGCGAAAGGATTAGGCGGGACGGGAGATATTTGGTGGGGCAGGCTTCCAGCCTGCCGTCGGCCCGAAGGGCCAAGTGTGCGGTGTGCGACTTCGGGCTGCGCCCGAAAGCAGGCTAAAAGCCTGCTCCACTAAAAGCAGCTTATGCCAGTGAGGCGGCCCTCACGATTCGATGCTCGCTCCACCTGTCGAGGACGAGAACGAGAACGAAGAACGAGTGCGAGTGCGAGTGCGAGTGCGAGTGCGGAATTGTGGAGGCCGTGGCGTCAGTCCGGCAGGATGAAATAGCTCCGCGGGACTTGGCCCGTGGTGAAGTAGTAGGTGAGGCCGACGGCTTGCCAGAGGAGGGCGGCGAGGAGTTCGCCGGCGATGAGGCCGACGGCGAGGGGGAGGGACTGTTTGAAGGCGCGGTTGCCGCCGAGGCGGAGGATGGCCTGGCGGAGGAACCAGCCGAGGAGGAAGGACCAGGCGAATCGGACGCCCGGGGCGGAGCCGAGGACGAGGAAGAGGACGGGGTGGAGGGGCCAGCGGGCGAGGTAGAGGCGGGCGAGGGCGCAGCCGACGACGAGGGCGAGGCCCAGGGCGAGCCAGGCGAGCGAGCCCCACTGGGGGTGGAGGGCGGTGTGTTGGAGTTGAGCGAGTTGGCCGAGGGCCTCGGCGTCGGCGAGTCGTCGGGCGAGGGCGTCGAAGGCGAGGGAGGGGTGCCAACGGACGCCCCAGGCGTCGGTGGGGCTGAGGCCGCGGGTGTAGACGACGGTGAGCGTGGCGGCGGCGGCGAGGGCGAAGCCGGCGATGGCCACGCCACCGATGCCCAGAGCCGACCTTCCGGGGGGGAGGCGGCCGACGCGTTGGCCGAGGTGCAGGGCGTTGACGGCGTAGGCGGCGAGGGCCTCGCGGGGGTTGCCGATGAGGACGGTGGAGACGAGGGCGAGGGCGATGAAGGTGGGGGGCGCGAGGCCGTCGAACCCGAAGAGGGCGGTGAAGAGGACGGTGGGCATCCAGGACGGATCGATGTAGAAGGCCCCGGTCTCGGCGGAGATGCGGGCGATGACCAGGAGCATGACGAGGATGACGCCGACGGCGGCGAGGCCGAGCAGGGGGTGGAGGGCGGCGTACTGGTAGAGCAGGGCGACGGCGAGCAGGACGCAGAGGACAAGGAGGCGGGCGGCCCATTTAGCGGCGCCCCCGCCCCCGGAACCGGTGTGGCCGGCGCTGGTGAAGCGGGAGAGGGCGAATGCGTCGAGGGCAACGCGGCTGTAATAGCGGCGGCCGAGGTAGATGATGGTGAGGGCGGAGCCGAGGTAGGCCCCGGCGCGGAGGAGCGAGCCGGCCTCGGGTTCGAGGTAGCTGTTGCCCAGGGAGACGCCGCGTGAGGCGGCGACGGCGAGGAGGGCCACCCAGGCGAGGCCGGAGATGCCGAGGCTGAATGAGACGTCGCCTCGGATGAAGAAGGCGAAGCCCAGGACGGAGAAGAAGACGGTGGGGTGGAAGAGTTCGGACGAGCCGTACTTGCCCGCGGCGTTGGGGAAGACGGACTCGAAGGCGGTGAAGTCGTAGCGGAGGGGGATGGCGGGGAAGGCGGGGAACCACTCGTGGAGGCCGTTGGCGAGGTGGAGGGCGAGGACGGTGAGGAGGCCGAGGTGGAAGAGGCGGTTGGTGAGGATGGCGGGGACGCGCGACCACGCAAGCGGTGGAGTGTCGCGGTGGGTGGCCTGGTCGTTCTCGTTCTTCGTTCTCGTTCTCGTACTCGACACGGCGTCGTCGCGCCGGGGATGCGTCGCGTCCCGGCTAGAAGCGCCCGGTTGCGTGAGTTCCTCGACGAAGCGGACCAGCGGGTAGGGCAGCATCTCGTGGCGGGACCACTGGGGGTGGACGATGACGGCGAGGCAGACGCCGGCGCCGGCGAGGCAGAGGGCGACGCCGCCCCAGAGGCGCAGCACCGGCCACCACGCGGACCACGGGACGTTGGACGGCCGGTACCCCTCGCGGCGGTCGGACCCGGTAACGAGGCGGCCGGTGACGTCGGGGACCTCCTGCCCGCCGGCGAGCAGCACGCCGCTTCCCGGGGGGATCGGGTCGAGGTGGTCGGGGTACGCCGCGACGAGGGCGGCCCGGTTGAGGCGGTCAAGAACGGCGCGGTCGGTTAGGTCCGGGTCGACCAGCGTCTCGCGGGTGATGGCGAGGTTGAGGCGGTTGAGCAGCGGGCGGTACACGTCGGGCGGGACCGGCCGGTCGGCGGGGGTGTCAAGGATGCGTTGCAGCAGCGCGGGTGAGATGTCAATAGCCGGGACGCTACGCGTCCCCGGCCGGGGTCGCGTAGCGACCCGGCTATCGCGCTCGAGTTGAAGCAGCTTTTCGCCAAGACCGCGCCAGTCGTGGACCTGCCCCGGCGCGATACGCGGCGAGCCGCCGGGGACGTAGCTGAAAACCTCGTTGTGCTGCCACGCCGACTCGCTCTTGGCGAGGTTGACGGGGTGGCCGACGGACCCGACGAAGGGGCGGAAGAAGTTGGACCCCGGCCACGCGCAGGCCGCCGTCGCCAGCACCACCATCACCGCGAGGTCGGCGCGGCTCAGCCCGCCGCCGGGCAGGCGTGACGCGGCCCACCACCCCCCGCCGAGGGTAAGCACGACCAGCAGGCCGTACACCGACGTGGGCATCAGGTTGCCGGTCATCAGCGGCTGGCGGATGACGGTGTCGTTGAAGAACGTGAACAGCGACACCCAGAGGGCGAGGGCGAGGCCGAGGATGATCCCGCGTAGCGGCATGGGGGAAGTTGTAACGCGGGAGCATTGAGCTCGGATGGATCGGATGGTTCGGATCAGAGAGGAGCCAAGACGACGCATCCTGCGGTGTCAAGCCGATGCGTCATCTCTATCGCATCCGACCCATCCGATGCATCCGAGCTAAGGCTTCCCCGCCGCGACCGGAGCCCCGCCGAGCTGGGTCCGCACCAGCATCTGATACGTCTCGCACCGCCCGAGCAGCTCGCGGTGCCGGCCGCGGTCGATGATCCGGCCGTCCTGCATCACCACGATCAGGTCGCAGTCGATCACCGTGCTCAACCGGTGCGCGATGATCAGCGTCGTCCGCCCCTCGCGCAGCGCGTCCACCGCGGCGGCGATCCGCGCCTCGCTGTCGGCGTCGATCTGGCTCGTCGCCTCGTCCATCACCAGGATCGCCGGGTCGCGCAGGATCGCCCGGGCGATACATAGCCGCTGCCGCTGCCCGCCCGACAGCCCGCTGCCGCCCTCGCCGAGCTTCGTGTCGTACCCGTCCCGCAGCTCGCGGATGAACCCGTCGGCGTGCGCCGCCGTTGCCGCCTCAACGATCCGCGAGCGCGGCGTGTCGCGCCGGCCGTAGGCGATGTTGTCCGCCACCGTCCCGGCAAATAGCACCGTCTGCTGCGTGACGACCGATAGCTGCTGCCGCAGCGAGCGGAGCGACACCGTGCCGATATCGGTCCCGTCGATCAGCACCCGGCCGCGCGTCGGCGCCGTCAGCCGCGAGAGGAGGTTGAGCAGCGTCGTCTTCCCCGACCCGTTGGTCCCGACGACGGCGACGGACTGGCCGAAGGTGATGTGCAGGTCGACGCCGTCGACCGCCCACTCGTCGCTCTTGGGGTAGCGGTAGCCGACACGCTCGAACGTGATGCTGCGGTGGTGCCGCGGCAGCGCCCGCGCGGGGTCGGCGGCCCGGCCCTCGCGCGTGTTGGGCTCGAGCGGCGTGTCGATCACCTCCTTGATCCGCGTCGCCGACGCGCCCGCTTCCTGCAGGTCGTTGTTGAGGTTGCTCAGCGGCTTGACCGACGTGCCCGCGAGCGCCAGGGCGGTCAACACCATGAGCACGTCCAGCGGCTCGGCCGACCCCGAGCGGAACACCAGCCACGCCGCGGCGAGCGACACCCCGATCAGCCCGAGCATCGCGATGAACTCGATCACCGGCGAGCTGAGCGCCCGGGCGTTGCGGGCCCGCATCTCCTGCCGCAGCACCTCGCGGTTGATCGTGTTGAACCGCCGGCGTTCGTACCCCTCGGCGTTGTGCAGGCGGACCACCGCGGGGTTCTGCATCGTCTCCTGCGCCGCCTCGACCATCCGGGCGTACTGCCGCATCGAATACTTCGCGGCCCGACGCACCTGCTTGCCGAACTTGCGGATCGCGAAGGCGATCAGCGGCAGCCCGAGCATGAACACGAGCGTGAGCTGCCAGTCGATGATGAACGCCGAGCCGATGAAGACGAAGCCCATCAGCGTGTCGCGGACCGCCTTGCCCATCAGCGTCGAGAAGCCCCGGCCGAGGCGGTTCGTGTCGCTCATCAGCCGGCTGAGCTGGTCGGCCGACCCGATGCCCGCGTACCGCTCGACCGGGACGTGGAGGATGTGAAAGTACGCCTGCTGGCGGATCCGCATGACCGTGCGGAGCGAGACGGTGATGCACATCGCCTGGTGGACGAACCGCACGACGGACCCGAACGCGCCGAGCGGGATGACCAGCAGGAGCGCGATGGCAAAGCCGATGAACATGTCGTTCGGGACGTACCCGGCGAGCTTGGTGACGTCGCCGACGTACTTTTGGACGTCGGGGGTGGCGAGCTTGGCGGCGAGGTAATCGTGGAGGGTCTGCTGCTCCGAGAAGGTGATCTCGATGAGGAGGCGCATGATCCCGAAGCCGGCGAAGGCGTTGGCGGCGTCGAGCAGCGCCGCGGCGCCCGCGACGGCGAGCAAGCCGCGGTAGCGGAGCATCTGCCGCGCGAAGGTCCAGAAAGCCTGCATGAGGCGGCGATTGTAGAGGCAACGCGGCGGGCGGGGGGGCGTCGGCGTCGGCGCGTTTGCCCGGCCGGGGGCGACGGTCTATCTTCCCCCTTGCGAATCGGCCGGACCCCCCGCTTACGGAAAAGGATGAAGATGACGCGATTGTGGATCGGGATGCTGTTGGCCGCGGTGCTGGCGGGGGGCGCGGGCGGCTGTGCGACCAACGTGACGCTGCGCGAGCGGGGCTACGACGACCTGCGCAAGCAGGATTACCCGGCGGCGCTGGAGCATTTCCGGGCGGCGGTGGACAAGAAGCCCACCGACTTCAACAGCCAGTACTACCTCGGGCTGGCGTACCTGAAGCTCGATCAGCCGGTGCAGGCCCAGACCCCGCTGGAGCAGGCGCTCGCGCTCAAGCCCGACGACGCGGAGTGGACGCCGAAGATCGCGGACCTGCTCGCCGAGTCGTACTACCGGCAGGGCCGGGTCGAGACGCTGTATGCCTTCCTGGAGAACATGGTCGAGTCGCGGGGCCGGCGGAGCGAGGACTTCTTGCGGATGGGCAAGTACATGGGCCTGGTCGGCGACGCGGACGGGCAGAAGCTCGCGCTGCAGAAGGCGGCCTACTTCGCGCCGGAGGGCGACGCGACGCCGTACCTCGCCATCGCCGACTTTTACGCCTCGGTGAACGACCTGGAGAACCGGGTGCAGGCGCTGAAGTTTGCGTACGCGGTGAACCCGAACCTCGAAGAGACGAAGGACCGGCTGCGGGGGCTGGGCATCGTGCCGGGGCCGACGGTCGCGGTGGACCCGCCGAAGCCGGAGGTGATGGAGGAGGCGGCCGTTAGCCGTTAGCCGTTGGCCGTTGGCTTGATCCTTTGGAGCAATCATTGCCTTGGGCCAGGTGCCAGCGGCCAGAAGCCAGCCGCCCCGTCTAAGATCCGTGGCGACCCGCAAGCCCACCCGACCGCTATGCAAGACTCTGATACCGTCAACGTCGACCTCAAGCCGCTGAACTCGGCCGAGGCGTTCTACCTGCCCGAGGTCTTCAAGGGGCTGGGCACAACCTTCCGCCATCTCGCCGGGGCCATCGGCGGGCACACCCGGCCGGGCAACCGCGTCCTTGAATACCCCGAGGACCGCCGCGACAACTACCCCGTGGAGGAGGGCGGCATCAACGTCGGCAACTTCCGCGGCGTGCACCGCCTCAACCGCGACGAGGACGGCCGCGTCCGCTGCGTCGCCTGTTTCATGTGCGCTACCGCCTGCCCCGCCAACTGCATCCACATCGAGGGCAAGGAAGCGCCATGGTCCGACCGCGAGAAGTACCCCGTGAAGTTCGATATCGACGAGCTCCGCTGCATCTTCTGCGGCATGTGCGAAGAGGCCTGCCCCGTCGACGCCATCGAGCTGACCTACGCCTACGACATCGTCGGCCTCAGCCGCCAGGAGATGATCTTCGACAAGGAGAAGCTCCTCGCCGTCTACGACGCGACGGTGGAGAAGAAGCCGATGTAGGATGTCGCTATGGAAGTGCGCGAAGACCTGCGTGAGATCGTCCAGATCGGGCGTGACTACCTCGGGACGATCTACGGGCCGGAGCTCAACGATCTCGAGCTTCGGCTGGAGGAAGTGGTGCCGGTCGACGGGGACTACAACCTGACGTTCAGCATGGACGGCCCGCGCGGCAGCGAGACACGGTTGTACGCGAAGCGTGACTACAAGGTGGTCAGGGTGAATCAACGGGAACGCCGCGGGGAATGGATGCGTATCTGGCGAGCCGATGAGGCCGCTTGATCGTGTTGATTGCGTCACGGCCGCGCAGCCGAGGCATGAAGCTGTTAGTGGATACCAATCTGCTGCTCGTGTTCCTCGTGGGCGAGGCGAGACAGGGGCTGGCCACGAGCTACAAACGGACCCGGGGGTACTCGCTCGTGCAGCGGATGGAGCTTGCGGAGGCGGTCGGCTCGGCCGCGTCGCTGATCACCACGCCGCACATCCTGACGGAAGTGTCGAACTTCATCTTCTCCGGCATCGCGGAGCCGGACCGGGAACGGGTGCTGCTGGCGTACAGGGAGTATGTCGCCAAGGCCGTCGAGGTCTATCCGGCGGCAGGCGATCTGATAGCCATCCCTGCGTTCCAGTGGCTTGGGCTCACGGACGTCGGCGTCGCCAGCACCGCGACGGGAGACATAACGGTCGTAGCGACGGATGATGGGCGGCTCGGTGACCACCTGCGACGGATAGGGGTCCGCGTCCTTCAAGTGGCCGGACCGTAGCTGTATACTCCAACTCATGCAGCATGTGAGAGGCTCCTGCTTGCGATTCAGCATGTGGTCGGTAACCTTCCTGTTCGCCCTGGTGGTGGGTCGGGCGCAGGTGACCGTGGCGCAGGACGTCGACCCGCCGCGGGCGGGGCCGGTGGAGCGGGTGGAGCACTTGTTGGGCGAGTGGCGGGTGGCGGAGATGGACGGTGAGGTGATGCCGCCGGGGATGGAGATGCGGCTGGACTATCTGGAGGGGGGCCAACTGCGGATGACCAGGAACGGCGTGCCGGCGGAGATCGGGACGTACGCATTAATCGGCATAGGCCGACTTACGATGACGGTTGAGGGTGACACGGCCGAAGCCGGAGCGGTCTTGGACGTCATGGGTCGGCTGGTGCTTCGGATCGATGAGAACGGGGGTACGACGGCGATCCTGACGCGGGTGGGCCCGCCGCCGGGGTGACGGTGGGTGCCGGGGCCCGCTAAACCGCAAGCGGCGGGCGTGATGCCGCGGCTATGCGCACTTGAAAAACGATGCCGGGGCCGACGTCACCGCGTCCGTGGCCGGCCGTCATTTTTCAACCCCGCTCACGTCGTGCGCCAGAAGCGCGGCATGACGAGCACGAGCAGGGCGAAGACTTCGAGGCGGCCGAGGGCCATGAGCAGGGACATGAGCAGGAGGCTCGGGCCGGTGAAGAAGCCGTAGTTGTCCATCGCCCCGACCGCGGCGACGCCGGGGCCGACGTTCATCAGCGTCGAGATGGTCGCGCTCATTGCCGAGGCGTAGCTGATTGAGCCCGCCGGCTCAAGCAGCATCAGCGTCACGGACCCGACCACGAAAAGAGCGAGCACCAGCAGCAGGTACAGCGGCACGGCCCGGACCGTGTCGGCGTCGACCACGCCCCCGCCGACGCGGGTGGGGTTGACCACGTTGGGGCGGAAGGCGCGCTCGAACTCGGCGTAGACGGCCTTGCACACGATCATGAGTCGGATGACCTTGAGCCCGCCGGTGGTCGAGCCTGCCATCCCGCCGACGAACATCAGCGCGATGAGGACGGCCTTGGCGGAGAACGGCCAGAGCTCGAAGTCGACGGTGCAGAACCCCGTGCCGGTCTGGATCGCGACGACCTGGAACGCGCCGTCGCGGAGGGCGCCGGCGGCGGTTTCGGTCTTCACGTCGCCCGTGGTCAGCGTCACGGTGTCGCCGTAGATGACGGCCGCGACGGCCAGCGTCGCGACGGCGAGGATGCCGAGGTAGACGCGGAGCTCGGCGTCCTGCCGCACCGCGGCAAAGTTGCGGTTGACCATTTGGTAGTAGAGGCGGAAGTTGACGCCGGCGAGGAGCATGAAGGCGATGGTGATCACGTCGACGGCGGGGGTGTCGTAGTACGCGCCGATGCTGGCGTTCCGGGTGGAGAGCCCGCCGGTGGCGAGGTCGGACAGGGCGTGGCAGGCGCCGTCGAACCACGGGACGCCGGCGAGTCGGTAGGCGACGGTCTGGGCGACGGTGAGGCCGGTGTAGATCAGCCACAGGACGCGGGCCGACTCGCGGATGCGGGGCCTCACGCCGGTGGCGGTCGAGCCGGCGGCCTCGGCCTGGAACAGCCGCTTGGACCCCATGCCCACCACCGGCAGCACCGCCACGAACAGCACGACGATGCCCAGCCCCCCGAGCCAGTGCGTCAGCGCCCGCCACAGGAGCAGGCCCCGCGGCAGCGACTCGATGTCGTAAGGCACCGCCCCGAGCACCGTCGCCCCGGTGGTGGACAGCCCCGACATCGCCTCGAAGTAGCACGCCGCGAACCCCTCGAACACGTGCCGCGCGTGGGGGAGTTCCGGGTGCGCCGGGGGCCCGCCGAGGTGGGCCCAGGCGTAGTACGGCACGGCCGCCATCGCCGCGCCGATCATCCACACCAGCGCCACCAGCAGCAGCGCATCGCGGCGGTTGAACTTGCCCGCCTCCGCCCGCCGGGTAACGGTCCACAGCGTCCCGCCGGAGGCCGCGGTGATGGCCACCCCGAAGAGCAGCGCATACCACGCCATCTTCTCGGAGCGCCCGCCGCCGAGCGCTCCGCTGGCGTGCAGAAGCGTCACCACCCCCATCGCCGCGGCGAGCACCAGCAGCACCGACCCGAGTTGGTGGATGACGAGGCGGGGGTTCATGGTGTAGGCGCTAGCCGTTAGCCGTTAGCCGCTGGCCGTTAGCAAGAAGCGGCGGAGCATCTGGATCTTTGAGATAGCGACTTGGTCTGTACGTCAGAAGTTACCGCAACGGCCTCGATCCCTCTCGCTTGCCAACGGCTAACGGCTAATGGCTAGCGGCTGCCTCACCTCTCGAACCAGAACCGGGGCGTGAGCAGCACGAGGATGGCGAAGAGTTCGAGCCGGCCGAGCGCCATGAGCAGGGCCATGACGGACTTGCTGGCGGGGGTGAAAAAGCCGTAATTGTCGACGGCCCCGACCGCGTCGAGCCCGGGGCCGACGTTCATGAACGTCGCGATGGTCGCCGTGGCGGCGGAGGTGTAGGTCAGTTCGTTCGCCGGCTCGAGCAGCATGAGGGCGACGGACCCGAGGGCGAAGATGACGACCACGAGCAGGAGGTAGATGAGCACCGAGCGTGCGGTGTCGTTATCGACGGTCTCGCCGCCGACGCGGATGGGCTTGATGATACGGGGGCGGAAGATACGCTCGAACTCGGCGGCGATGATCTTGCCGGCGATGAGGAAGCGGACGACTTTGCAGCCCCCGCCGGTGGAGCCGGCCATGCCGCCGACGAACATGAGCCCGACGAGGATGGCCTTGGGCCCGAAGGGCCACTGCTCGAAGTCGATGGTGCAGTAGCCGGTGGTGGTCATGATCGACACCACCTGGAAGAGGCTGTCGCGGACGGCGAAAAGGGCGCCCTCGTGGTGCTGCTTGCCGCCGGTGGTGGTCACGGGGTCGTGCCAGAGCCAGGCGGCGATGGTGATGGTAGCGACCGCGATGATGCCGAGGTACAGCCGCAGCTCGGGGTCCTTGTAGACGGCGGAGAACTTGCGGTTGACCAGTTGGTAGTACAGGCCGAAGTTGATGCCCGCGAGGAGCATGAAGACGATGGTGATGACATCGACGCTCGGCGTGTCGTAGTAGTAGCCGATGCTGGCGTTGCGGGTGGAGAACCCGCCGGTGGCGAGGGTGGCGAAGGTGTGGCAGACCGCGTCGAACCAGGGCATGCCGGCGAGGGCGTAGGCGACGGTCTGGGCGGCGGTGAGGGCGAGGTAGATCAGCCAGAGGACCCGGGCGGTCTCCTTGATGCGGGGGCGGACGCCCTGGGCCTTGGGCCCGGGCGCCTCGATCTGGAAGAGCTTTTTGCCGCCGACGCCGACGACGGGGAGGACCGCGACGAAGAGCACGACGATGCCCAGGCCCCCGAGCCAGTGGGTCATCGCCCGCCACAGGAGCAGGCCCTTGGGGAGGGTCTCGATGTCGTTGGGCGGGGCGGCGAGGACGGTGGCCCCGGTGGTGGTCAGCCCGCTCATCGCCTCGAAGTAGCAGGCGGCGAAGGACTCGAAGGGGTGGGCCGGCCCCTCGGGCAAAGCCGCGGTCCCGCCGAGCAGCGACCAGGCGAAGTAGGGAGACGCCGCGAACCCCGCGCCGATGAGCCACGCCAGCGCGACCAGCAGCAGCGCGTCGCGGCGGTTGAGCTGCTCGACCCGGGTGTGTCGACCGACGGCCCATAGCAGCCCCCCGGCCGCGCCGGTGACGCACGTCGCCCAGAGCAGCGCGTACAGCGACATCCGCTCCGCCTGGCTGGCGCTGGCGTACCCGACCCACTCGACCACGAGCGCCAGCGCCGTGCTGGCCGCGAGCACCCCGAGCAGCAGGCCCAGCAGCCGCGAGACGTATCGGAAGTTCATGGCGGCAAGCGTACAGGCTTCACCCCCGCGCGGCCGAGCCGGCTCAGAGGGCGGCGGCCGTGGGTTCCGCGGTGGCCGATCCCGGGACGGCCGATTCGGTGGTGTCGGGTTCCGGGGTGTCGGGTTCCGGGGCGACGGGTTCCGGGGTGGGGCGGAGCCAGCGGCCGCTGATCGCCTCGGCGGGGACGTCGGGGTGGGCGTGGCGGATGGCGGCGGCGACGGCGCCCATGAACATCGGCTGGGGGTGCAGCGGCCGGCTGGTCAGCTCGGGGTGGAACTGGGCCCCGAGGAAGAACGGGTGCCCAACGCCGCGGCCGTCCGGGCCGACCGGCGGCAGCTCGAGGACCTGCATGATCGGCTGCTCGGGGTGCCGGCCCGAGAAGATCAGCCCGTGCGACTCGAGCTGCTCGAGGTACGCCGGGTCCACCTCGTAGCGGTGGCGGAAGCGGGCGCGGACCCGGAAAGGGGTAGAGGGGCAGAGGGGCAAAGGGGCAGAGTCGGAAGCGGACGGGGCGTTACCCCCAGCCCCTTTACCCCTTTGCCCCTTTGCCCCTTCCTCTGCGAAGAGGAACGCCGCCAGCGTGTCGCCGCGGATGAGCACGTCCTTGCCGCCGAGGCGCATATTCCCGCCGAGGCCCTCGATCTTTTTCTGCTCGGGCAGGATGTCGATCACCGGGTCCGGGGCGTTGGGGTCGAACTCGGTCGACCCGGCGTTGACCAGCCCCACCACGTTGCGGGCAAATTCGACCACCGCCATCTGGAACCCCAGGCAGATGCCCAGGTACGGCACGAGGTTCTCCCGGCAGTACCGCACACATGCGATCTTGCTCTCGGTCCCGCGGTGCCCGAACCCCCCCGGAACGATCACGGCGTCGAACCCGCCGAGCGTGCGGGTGGCGTCCTGCGGCTCCATCTTCGTGGTGTCGATCCAGTCGAGCTCGACCTTCGCGTCGAGGTGGGCCCCGCAGTGTTCGAGGGCCTTGTCGATCGAGGCGTAGGCGTCGCGGAGCGAGGCGTACTTGCCGGTGATCCCGATGCGGCAGGCGTACTTGCGCGGGGCGTTGATCTTGCGGACGAAGCTGCGCCAGGTCTCGCGCGCGTCGTCCTCGTGCTGCGCGTCGACGCGGTCGTGCAGGTTCAGCAGGGTGAGCACGCTGCGGTCGATGCCCGCCGCGCGGAGCGACTCGGGGATGGTGTAGATCGAGTCGCGGTCGTGCATCGAAAACACGCGGTCCATCGGCACGTTGGAGAACATGGCCACCTTCTCCTTGGCGTTGGGGTTCACCGGGTTCTTGGCGCGGGCGGCGATGATGTGGGGCTGGACCCCCGCCTCGAGCAGCTTCTTGAGGCCGAGCTGCGCCGCCTTGGTCTTCTGCTCGCCCAGGGCGGGGGGCTCGATCACGTAGGTCAGCGCGACGTAGCAGACGCTGCCCTCGCCCTCCTCGAAGGCGAGCTGGCGCAGCGCCTCGATGTAGTAGGTGTTTTCGAGGTCGCCGACGGTCCCGCCGACCTCGATGAACACCACGTCGGCGTCCTGCTTCATGGCCAGGTCGCGGAGCATGTACTTCACCTCGCCGGTGACGTGGGGGATCATCTGCACGTCGCGGCCGAGGTACCCGCCGAGGCGTTCTTTTTCGAGCACCTTGCGGAAGATCTGGCCGGAGGTGACGTAGTTGTCGCGGCTGAGGTCCTGGTCGAGCAGGCGCTCGTAGGTGCCCAGGTCCATGTCGGTTTCGAGCCCGTCGTCGAGGACGAAGACCTCGCCGTGGCGGTAGGGGTTGAGCGTGCCCGAGTCGAGGTTGAGGTAGCCCTCCATCTTGATGGGGGCGATGGCGAGGCCCTTGTCCTTGAGGAGCTTGGCAAGGGAGGACGAGAAGATGCCCTTGCCGAGCCCGGAGAGGACGGTGCCGAAGACGACGACGTACTTGTGGCGGCCGCGCCGGTACCCGGTGGGGACGGGGTTAAAGAACTCCGAATCCTGGCTCTTGTGCCCGGCTTCGGCGAGGAGGTCCTGGGTATTGTCGATGGGGGGCATGTCCTACCGTACCGCGCGGCGCGGAGGGGGGCAAGGGTAAAGATCGACTCGTACTCGTACTCGTACTCGGCCGCTGGCCGCTGGCCGCTGGCCGCTGGCCGCTGGCCGCTGGCCGCTGACTTTGAGCGTTGCCCGCCGCTTGCGTGGTCGCGGGGAGATGGGCGACCGTGCGAGCGGCGGCGTTTATTAGAAGAAGCGGCGCGGCGGAGCCGCGTCGCTTCGTTGTGATGGCGATGTTTCGTAAGGGGGGAGGGGTTAGTTGTTGAACCGGCCGTTGTCGCCGAATACGTCGTTGCCGAAGTTGCGGTCGAGCACGAAGCCGAAGCCGTAGGTGAAGCGGAAGCCGTTGCGGATGACCGCGAGCGGGGCGGCGATGCCGCTGGACCCGACGTTGATGATGTCGTCAGCCTTGATGAAGATGTCCGGCTCGTTGCCGTGGAAGATGGCGGCGAGGTTGAGCCGGACGGTGATCTCCTGGTTCGTGCCGGTGCGTCGGACCAGGTCGACGCGCTCGGGGTTGGCCAGCGCGCTCAGCCCGCCGGAGGAGGCGATGAGCTGTTTGAGGGTGAGGTCGCGGTCGCCGGGGACGGTGTAGGCCCCGGGGCGGTTGGTCTGGCCCATCATGTAGACGAAGCCGGCGGTCTGGTCGGGGATGCGGATGACGTCGCCGGGGCGGATCACGACGTTGAACCGCATGTCGCCGTCGATGAGCTGGTCGTAGGGCACCTCGATGATGCGCTGGGCGATGAGGCCCGAGAGTTCCTGATCGGTGATGAGGTCCCCGGGGGAGTTGGTGTCGGGGTTGCCGCGGACGCGGACATACTCGCCGTTGAGGTAGACCCACTTGGTGGAGTTGCCCGGGCTCTGGTCGAGGCCGGATTCGACGCCCGGCGGCGGGGCGGGGCGGTCCTCGGGCTGGGTCGGCTCGGGCTGGTCGGCGCGGGTGTCGTCCGAGTCGCCGCCGCCGAGCAGGTCGTCGATCAGCTCGCTGCCGCTGCGGGGCGCGGGGGGCGTGTCGCGGGTGGATTGGTTGGGGTCGGAGGGGGCCTCGCCGGCGACCTCGGGCGTGAGCGGGGTGGTGCGGAAGATCAGGATCCTCCGCGTCCGCCCGTTGACGCCCCCGGCCAGGGCGATGGCCTCGAGCAGGCGGAAGTTGGGCTGCGGGATCAGGTACGTGCCGAACCGGGTGTTGCCGATCTCCGGGGCCCCGATGATCGAGTACAGGTTCTGCCGGCTCTGCTGCACGACGACGCTCACCGTCGCGTCCTTCATGATCCCCTTCTGGTCGAGGATGTCGATGATGCGTTCCTCGAGCTGGCTGGGGCTGAGCCCCGACGCCTTGACCTTACCCACCACGGGCAGGCGGATGTTGCCCGTCTCGTCGATCTCGCGGTTCTGCGTATCCGTCACGCCGACGTTGATCAGCTCGAAGATGCTGACGGTGATGAAGTCGCCCGACCCGATGACGTACTCCTGCACGTCGGGGATCAGGTCGCTCGGCTGCACGGGCGAGACCTCGACCTCCTCGGTGGCGACGTTTCGGCGGAGGTCGAGCCGGTCGAGGATCGGCATGGTCACGGGGGTGCGTTCCCACCGGCCCACGAGCGTCGGGTCGAGGTACGAGTCCGACTCGCAGCCGAGCAGGCTCAGCGGGGCGGCAACGGCGAGGGCGGTGAGAAGGGCCCGGCGGGCAATCAGTCGCGTCTGAATCACGTGGTCGGCTCCTGGTGTCGTCACATCCCAGCAACGCGGCCGGGCATCGTCGTATCGGGCGGTAAGGGTCTGGCGTATGAACATCCGCCCCCGGTCGGCCGGGATCGTACCGCATCGCCCCGACGCCCGCACCCCCCTCGCTACCCACAAGCGGGGGCACCGCCGGGGTAAGCGTCCACGACAACTTATCAGAGCCGGGAGCGTGAGCGACCGGAGGGCGTTGCGGATCAGAGCCGGGAGCGTGAGCGACCGAAGGCGTCGCAGAGGACGCGGCCCCGTCGCTCACGCTCCGGGCTCTGAATAGCCAAGGCGTGTACCCTCGGGGTACAGCCTGACGCGCAATTCGGCCGCGCCGCCAGCCCCGGCCGTATCATCGGGGCGAGTGCGAGTCCGAGTGCGGGACCGAGATCGAGTGCGATACCGAGTCCGAGTACGAGACCGGGATCGAGTACGAGATCGAGAACTAGAACGACGTACTCTTTCCTAGCGCCTAGCGCCTAACCCCTAGCGCCTACCCATGCCCACCACCACCCTCATCGGCGACGGCGCCATGGCCTGCGTCATGGCCCTGCTGCTCGACTCTAAGGGCCACCCCGTCACCATGTGGGGCCCCCACCCCGACCACGTCGCCGAGGTGATCCAGACCCGCGTCAACCGCCGCTACCTGCCCGACCACCGTTTGCCCGAGTCGATCCGCCTCACCGCCGACGACGGCCGGGCGTTCCGCGACGCCGAGCTCATCGTCGTCGCGATCCCCACCCAGTTCATCCGCCCGGTCATGACCCGCCTCCGCGACCACGCCCCCCCCGGCGTCCCCATCGTCTCGGTCGCCAAAGGCATCGAGCAGGACACGCTTATGCGCCCGACGCAGATCATCGCGGACGTGCTCGGCGGAGGGACGGAGGGACGGAGGGACGAAGGGACCGAGGGCGAGACCGAATCGTTGGAACCCGCTTCGCAATCCAAAATCCTCAATCCAAAACCCGAAATCCCCCTCGCCTCCCTCTCCGGCCCGTCCGTCGCCGACGAGCTTGCCCGCTGCCTCCCCGCCACCGTCGCCGCCGCGTCGGACGACGCCGACCTCGCCCGCCTGTTGCAGGACACCTTCACCACCGAGTGGTTCCGCGTGTACACCAACCCGGACCTGCTGGGCGTCGAACTCGCCGGGGCGCTCAAGAACGTCATTGCCCTCGCCGCGGGCATCCTCGACGGCTTGCAGGCGGGCATCAACGCCAAGTCCGCGCTCCTCTCCCGCGGCCTGGCCGAGATCACCCGCCTCGGCACCGCGATGGGCGCGACCCCCGAGACCTTCTTCGGCCTCACCGGCGTCGGCGACCTCGCCACCACCTGCTTCTCCCCCACCGGCCGCAACCGCTCCTGCGGCGAACTGCTCGGCCGCGGCAGACCCCTCGACTACTGCCTCGAGCAGATCCACGGCGTAGTCGAGGGCGTGCCGACCACCCGCGCCGTCGTCCAGCTCGCCGACCGCCACGACGTCGACATGCCCATCACCCGGGCCGTCCACCGCGTCCTCTTCGAGAACCTCGACCCCCTCGACGCCATCAGCAACCTCATGTCCCGCGACCCCAAACCCGAACGGGTCGGGTGACGTAGCCGCTAGCCGCTAGCCGCTGGCCACTGGTCGAGCGTGACACCTTTTAGAGCGTTGAATATGAAGCTTCTCCAGTAGTCACGTTGCTACGCAACGCGGTCCGCGACGCGTAGCGTCGCGGCTATAGCGAGGAACTTCAGCACTCGCTCTAGCTTCGTCGGGTGCCACACCTCGGCCGCTCGGGGCCGATGTGTGCGCGGCTTGTAACGCACGTGCCGCACACACCGCCGCAAAGCAGGCGCGGTGTGATGCCCGAGCCTTTCAGGGCCGGGAGCGTGAGCGACTGGGGCCCGTCGCTGACGCTCGGGGCTCTGATGAAACCATTCACCCGCGGCGTTCAAAGCGTGGGTGCCGGGTGCTATGAGCCTATCTGCCCTGGGCGAAGGCCACGCCAGGGGTTCACCCTCGTGGCCTCCGCCAAGCCTCAAACCACGGCACCCGGCGGGAGAGCGGTGCGCGCTGGCCGAAACGATTGCAACGCTGGCGGGTGCAGCAAAGCCGGCCTGCCCCAGGTTGACACCGCGTGATAAACGATTATCGTGGCGGCGATGACTCACCGGTCCAGCCACGAGGACGGCGTCGAGCGGGTGCTGCGTGAGGCGGACGGGCCGCTCTCGGCCGAGGAGGTCCGGCTGGCTTTTGACGACGCGGGCAACTGCATCGGGATCGCGACGGTCTACCGCCTGCTCAAGCGGGGGGTGGAGGCGGGTCGCTTCACCGCCGTGGATATGCCCCAAGGCCCGACGCGGTACGAGCCCGCCGACCGGCCCCACCACCACCACTTCGAGTGCGGAGCCTGCCACCGCGTCTACGACGTGATGGGCTGCCCCGGCCGCCTCGACCGGCTGGTGCCCGATGGCTTCACCCTCGAGTCGCACGACCTGCTGCTGCATGGCCGCTGTGCGTCCTGCACCAAATCGGCCGCCGCATGACCCGCCAGCGCCTCACAACCTGGTGGCTGCTCGCGGCGATGGCCCTGCTGTTCAGCGGGGCCGCCCAGCCGCTCCACGAACGGTTGGACCATCACCACGGGCCGACGGCTCCGCATGCGTCGGCCGAGTGGCAGGGACCGCCCGCGGCCCTCGGGCCGCTCGACCACGACGATTGCGCGACCTGCTTCCTGCTGGTGCACGGCCGGGCGTCGCCGCTCGACCTGCAGCCGCCGCCGAAGCTGTTTTGCCCCTCCCGCCTCGCCCCGCCGACGCCCGCGCAACGCATTGTCGCCCGGGATGACACCCCTCTGCCCCCCGGCCGCGGCCCGCCTCACGTCCACCTCTGACCCCGCCGCGTCCTCTTTCCCTCATCCCGAACCGCCCCGACCCGGAGGTGCGCCATGTGCGCACGTTCCGCCTTCACGCTCGTCGAGCTGCTGGTGGTGGTTGGCATCATCGCCCTGCTCATCGGCATCCTGCTGCCCGTCTTGTCCAACGCCCGGCGGGCCGCCCGCGTCGTTAGTGACCTCAGCAACCTGCGGCAGATGCAGACGGCCCACTGGCTCTACATGGGCGACTACAAGGGCCGCTTCATCGACGTGGGCCTCGGCCACGGGGCGTCGCACTCGGACGAGGGCGTCGCGTGGATCAACACGCTGTCGCGGTACTACGGCACGCCGCTGATCGCCCGGTCGCCCCTGGACGACAGCCCGCACTGGGGGCCCGCCCCCGACGGGCTGCCGATCCCCGGGGCCCCCGCGGACCGGCGGCGGCGGACGAGCTACGGGGTGAACAACTACCTCTCCCCGCTCTCGCCCACCGTGCCGTACCTCACGCTGGACCGGGTGCCGCAACCCACCGCGTTGAATCAGTTCCTCATCATGTCATTCACCGGACCGTTCGCCGGGGCGGACCACCCGCACGTCGAGACCTGGTTCAACCCGTTCCTGCCGGGCATCACGCCCCGGCTTGCCGACGACAACGTCCAGATCGACGCCGCCGACGGCCCGCCCGCATCTGTCGAGTCCCGGTCCAACTGGGGCTTCCTCGACGGCCACGCCGCGACGCTGCCGTTCGGCGACGTGTACACCAATCCCACAACCAACCAGATGGACCCCGCGGTCGCCCGGTAGCGGCCGCGTTCGCTCAACATCGTTGATTTGAACACTTTCCTTCACGGGGAAGAAAGACCCTGAAGATCATGCAATATCACCCCCACCTTTTCGCTCTCACCGCCGCCTCGCTCGGCTTCACCGCACTCGCCCTTCCCGCCCTCGCGCAGGACGCCGGCGACATCGGCCTCACCGTCGAGAACGGCCGGATCCAGACCAACCTCATAGCCGAGGAGGGCGACGGGGCCTTCGTGTCCGAGCGGGTGTTCCTCGCCGAGTTCGGCGAGGTCGAATCCGAAGCAGGCGGCGGCTCCGACGGGGGGCCCGACGTCTTCCCGCCGGCGCCCGACCTGCCCTTCGTGACCAACACGCCCGGATTCGACAGCCCCACCGGCACCTTCACCCCCGGCACCGCCGTCAACTTCACCGTCCGAAGCGGCGTCGGCAACCTCGACGGCGACCTCCGCGTCTACGACCCCATCAGCGACGCCTACGTCAGCACGGACGTCGCCCTGGGCACCGCCCTGACCGGCGGAGCCGTGACCGAGTCGCTGGGCATCAGCTTCAACGCCAGCCCTGTCGAAACCAACCCCGCCGTCCCCGGCAACGTCACCTTCCCAACCCAGCAGGTTTTCAGCGACGGCCGCTACCACCGCCACTTCATCTTCACCCTCCTGCCGGTGGACGACCCGAGCTCCACCGACCCGATGTTCGCCGGCGATGATGGGGTGTACCTGCTCGAACTGGTCGCCTCCACCACCACGCCGGGCATCGACGGGTCCGACCCGTTCTTCATCCTCCTGCCCTTCGGCGTCGAAGAAGACTCGGCCGAGTTCCAGAACGCCGTTGCCGCCGCCAACGCTCTGGTCCCCGAGCCGACCGGCCTGGCCCTGCTCGCCGTCGGTGGCCCCGCCACCCTCGGCCGCCGGCGTCGCGCCACGGCCTGACCCCCACCGCCACCCGCGGCGGCCCCCCCGACAGGGGGCCGCCGCCTTCACCACCCCGGCGACGATCCATCAGAGCCGGGAGCGTGAGCGACCGGTGGGGGCGCGGGTGACGCGGCCCGTCGCTGACGCCGGGGGCTCTGAACCAGACGCCAGCGGCCGGCCGCCAGCCGCTACACTGCCGTGCCACTTTCCCGCGATACGAGGCTGATATGAAACAGCGGTTTGACATGGCGTCCGACATCAAGGTCGGGGTGATCGGGTACGGCGGGGCGTTCAACATGGGGCGCAAGCACCTCGCCGAGATGAAGAAGGCGGGGATGTCGCCGTTTGCGGTGTGCGAGCTCGACCCCGAGCGGCTGAAGGTCGCGGAGGAGGACTACCCGGGGATCGAGACCTACCCGTCGCTGGACGCGATGCTCAAGGGGTCGGACGTGAACCTGCTCGTGCACATCACCCCGCACCACCTGCACTACCCGCTGGCGGCGCGGTGCGTGAAGGCGGGCAAGCACGTGGTGACGGAGAAGCCGTTCGTGCTGACCACGAGCGAGGCGGACCGTTTGATCAAGCTGGCGGAGCAGCACGACGTGATGGTGAGCACGTACCACAACCGCCACTGGGACGGGTGGATCCTGCGGGCGAAGCGGGAGATCGTGGAGAAGGGGGCGATCGGGACGGTGTACAAGGTCGAGGCGCACATGGGCAGCTACGGGATGCCGCGCGACTGGTGGCGGACGAGCAAGACGATCTCGGGGGGCATCCTGTACGACTGGGGGGTGCACCTGCTGGAGTACGCGCTGCAGGTCGTGCAGTCGGAGGTGACGGAGGTGTCGGGCTTCGCGACGACGGGCCACTGGGCGGGGAAGATGAAGGCGGACCACCCCTGGAAGAACGACGCGAACGAGGACGAGGCGACGGCGGTCGTGCGGTTCGCCAACGGGGCGATGATCAACCTGAGTATCTCGCAACTCAGGAGCGACCCGCGGCCGTTCATGATCGCGTTCTACGGCACGGGCGGCGTGTACGAGATCGGGTGGCAGGAGTGGAAGGTCCGCAAGCCCGGGCGGGACGGCAAGCTGGTCGAGAAGACGGGCAAGCACCCCAAGAGCCGCGGCGAGCTGTTTTACAAAAACATCGCCGATTACCTGACGGGGAAGGCGGAGCTCATCATCACCCCGCAGTGGGCGCGTCGGCCGATCCACATCCTCGACCTGGCCGGCAAGAGCGCCACCGCGGGCCGGGCGATGAAGGCGAAGTACGGGTGAGGTAGCTTCTAGCTGTTAGGCGCTAGGCGCTAGGGTCAAGCGGCGATGACGTGGAGGATGTTGTGGATGCAAAGGGTTATCAGGGGCTGACGGTGTGGCAGCGGTCGATGGAGTTGGCGGAGGCGGTCTATATCCTCGCCCGACAGTTACCCGATACTGAGCGTTACGGTCTGATTTCGCAGATGCAGAGGTCGGCGGTTTCGGTGGCCTCCAACATTGCGGAGGGGCACGGTCGCCAGTCGCGGGGCGACTATCGACGGCACCTCGCGATCGCGAGGGGTTCCCTCGCCGAACTGGAAACCCAGATCGCTCTTGCCGTGCGGGTGACGCCGGTTGAGCGTGAGGCCGCAATGAGGTCGTGGGAACTTGCGCAAGAAGTCGGCAAGATGCTCACCCGCCTGCGGCAGAGTCTCGAGGACAAAGAGGCGCCTCCCCCTAGCGCCTAGCGCCTAACAGCTAGCGCCTACTCGACCTCGATCCCGTAGCGTTCGAGCAGCGTGCCCATGGCGCGGTAGAGCTCGGCGATGGAGGTCATGTAGTTAGCCAAGGCGAGGGCTTCCTGGGTCTCGGCGTCGGCGAGGCGCTGCTGGGCATTGAGCTTGAGGTCCAGCAGGAACTCGCTGGTGAGGGCTGCCCCGACCTCCTCGCGGACGTTGATCGCCCGCAGGCTGTCGGCCGCGGCCCAGCGCGAGGCGCGGGTCGCGCCGACCAGCTCGTAGTTACTCAGCACCGCGCGGAGGGCGTTCTTCACCTCCAGCACCACGTCCTGCACGTCGCGCCGGTAGGCGACGACAGCCTGATCGCGCTCGAGGCGGCGCTGGCGACGTTGGGCCTCGGCGGGGCGATTACCCAGGGGCTGCTCGAACGACAGGCCGAGGATGTAGTCGATGTAGTTCAGCTCGCTGAGGTCGTCGTAGGCCTGGGCCCAGTCGTCAATGTCGATGCCGTTGAACCCGATGGCGGCGGTGAGGTCGAGCTGCGGTAGGACGCCGTTGTCGGCGACGCGCTGACGGATGCCCGCGTCGTTGATGTTGAGCAGCGACACGCCGAGCTCGGGCCGGCGCTGGATCGCGGTGGTGACCGAGTCGACGAGGCTGAAGGTGATGGGCTGGTCGATCGGGTCGTCGACGGGGACGATGAGCGTCTCGCCGGCGATGGGCAGATCGGGAGAGTTGATGAGTCGTTTGAGGCGGTCCGAGGCGTCGCGGAGGCGCTGGCGGGCACGGATGACGTCGCTGCGGCGGAGCTCGACGAAGCTGTTCGCCTCGGTGAGGCGGACGGGCGAGACGTCGAACTCGGCCCGCTGCACGAGGCGGTCGCGCTCGTCGATGGTGCGGCCGAGCAGCCGCTGGTTGATGAGCAGTTGGCGGCGGGCGAACTCGAGGTCCCAGTACGCGGCGGCGACGTTCTGGATCAGCTCGTTGAGCGTCCGGCGGACGCTCTCGCCGGCGGACCGCTCGGCGTTGCGCGACAGCTCGATCTGGGCGCGGGCGACATCGGACCCGAAGCTGCGCAGGAGCGGCTGGGTGAGGCTGACCAGCACGTCCGCGTCGTAGAAGCGGTCGACGGCGAAGAGCGAGGGGGTCTGCTCGTCGCGGGTGATGGAGGTCTCGACCTGGACGGTCGCGCCGGTGTCGGAGATGCGCTGGCGGATGCCGGTGTTGAGGGTGAAGGTCTCGGCCTGCTGATCGCCGGAGAGCCCGGGCACCTGCCCGGGGGGACGGGGGATGTCGAGCTTCTGCCAGTCGACGTTGGCGAAGACCACCGCGTCGAACGCGGCCTCGGCCTGGATGCGTTGCTGCTCGGCGATGCGGGTGTTCAGCCGCGCGACCTGCAGGTCGAGGTTCCCCGCGACGGCGAGGTCCACGGCCCGGTCCAGCGAGAGCTCGACCTTCTCCACGTCCTCCGAACCCGTCAGGTCCGTCCCCGTCTTGACGGTCTCGCCCTGGTAGGCCTCGGCGCCGCTGATCTCGTTGAGCTCGGCGATGCGGTCGTCGCTGAGGCGTTCCTCCACGTCGCTGCTGTCACGCGAGACCTCGATCACCCCGCCGGCCGCGGTCGCCTGGAGGTAGTCGTGGTTCTCCTGCATCACCCGCTCGCGCAGGCCCTCGGTGCCGGGTCGGTCGCGCTGGCCCAGCGGTGAGGAGCAGCCAGACGCCAGCGCGATCGCCGCAGCCCCCGCCGGCAAGCCACGACAGAACCCCGTCCCCGAACCCCGAAGCCGTCGCGTCTTGCCCATGGTGCGGCAAGTGTAGCGGGCGGCTCCCGAGCGGGGATGGGGTCACACCTCCTCGACGTAGTGCCGGCGGCGGGGGATGAGCTTGACGGCGAGGATGATGATCAGCGCCCCGCCGACCACGACGCCGCCGGCGAGCCAGATCAGCGACGCAATGGTGTCGCGGATCGGGTCGAGCTTGTCGTCGATGCTCTCGGAGGTCAGGCTCGAGTTGGTGGTCTTCACCAGCTCGTTCGTGTCGTTCACCACATCGTTAAGGGCGCGGACCGTCTCGGTGTACTCGTTGATGTCGAAGGGCTTGCTCGGCTGGGTCGCGGCGGGGGGCTTGGGCGCGCTGTCGGCCTGCACGGCGGCGACCGCCTGCATCGCCTGGACCCGCGCGACGATGCCGTCGATCTCCTTCATCAGCTCCGTCGTCGAGCCGATGGCCTCGTCGCCCTCGTTCACCAGCGTCACCGCGTCGCCGGTGATCGCCTGCGTGTCCCGGAGCAGGGTGCTGATGGTGCCCTCGTTTTCCTTCAGGTCGTTGAAGAGCGCCTCGCGCTGCTCGGTGATGGTGCCGGGCAGGGTCTCGGCGACCTGGGTGAGGCGTTCGGCCATGTCGAGGGTGCCGGTGATCTCGGTGGTGGCGAGGGTGTCGTAGATGACCGCTTCGGCACGCCACTGGGCGAGGACCATCAGCCGCGGGGCGAGCCAGGACATGCGTTCGGCGAGGACCGAAGCGTCGCTGGCGGCGTCCTGCGCCGCGGCGAACGGGTTGAGTTTGCTCATGAACGCGGCGGGCAGGTTGGTGAGCCCGTCGACCACGTCGATCACCGAAGCGCCCCGCTTGATGCCGGGCAGGTCGTCGAGGCGGACGTACCAGATGTTGACCTGCTCGGGGTGGTCCTTCGACCACTGCTGGCACATCTGCCACAGGTCGCGGCGCTGATCGTTGCTCATCACCCGGGCGGCGAGGCGGTAGGCCTCCTCCTCGAGGTACTCGGCCTTTTGCAGGAGCCGCTGGGTCATCCCGCCGAAGTAGGCGTCCCCGCGGTTCTCGAGCGTGTTGACCTGCAGCGACACGAGGGTCAGGCCGTTGAGCAGCGCCGTGGCGGGCACCGGGTCGATGACGATGTCGTACATCGCGGTGGCGGCCTGGATCTTGGTCGCCTGGGCGCGGCGGCGGACGGCGGGGTCGTCCGACTCCCGGACGATGCTGTCACACACCTCGGCGACGACGCTGCGGTACATGTCGGCGAAGTTGCGCATGGCGTCGCGGAGCTCGATGGGTTCGAGCTTGGTGGGGACGGCGTCGCCGCCGGGCGGCGGGGGGCCGGGCGCGGTGGTGTCGACGTTGGGGTTGGTCTTGACGACGGGGGGGCTGTCGGCTTTGCCGGCGTCGACGGGGTCCCCGCCCTTCGGCGGGCCGGATCGACAGGCGGGCAGGGCGAGCAGGGCGGCGGCGAGGGCGACGCCGGCCGCTCGGACGGGGCGGCGCGTCCGGCGGCCAGCGGAGCATTGCATGTGGTTTCTCATGGTTGATTTTAGCGGGGCTGGGTGCCACACCTTGGTCGCTTTGCACCAAGGTGTGCGGGCGGCGAGTAATCTCACACCTTGGCCCCGAGCGGCCCAGGTTTGGCACCCAGGCAGACGCACGGGCATCAGGCGGGACACCGAGGAAGAGGGCGCGGCCGTGACCATAGTCATCGGTCCCTGGAAACCGACACCGCGGGTACCGCATTGGTTATCGGCGGGTCACACCGAATCGTGCACCTGCTGCTTGACCCAGGCGACGAAGTCCTCCGCGGCGGCGGCGGCGAAGGCTTCGAGGTCCGCGTCGAGCTGGTCCGGGCCCTCGTCGTAGTCCCACAGGACCACGGGGTACTCCCAGCCGGGGGCCAGCTCGCCCCCGGGCGTGTCGGGGCGGTGGGCGGCCCGAGTGTCGAAGCAGAACTGGTTGCCCGTGCCGTCGTCACAGAACGCGATGAGCTCGGGCGGCAGCGGGCAGCCCTCGCGGTCGCGTTCGACCTCGTTGGCGACGACGAGCAGGCGGCAGTCCTGCAGGTCCGGCGGGCCGACCCAGTACAGGTCCCAGTCGGGCAGGAGCACGAGCCCGGCGCGTTCCATGAACTTCACGAAGCTCGGCGGGAGGCGCACGCCCAGCAGCGCCTCGGCCTCGGCGATTTGGCCGGCGGTGGGCGCGGGGCGTGGCGGCGCAGGCCCACGGCTCTGGGCGACGTAGGTGAGGCTCTCCATCGTGATGTCCAGCGGGGTCATGTGCGGCATGTGGAGCCAACTCCCGCCGTAGCGTAGCGGCGCGGACGACGGGAGTTGTCTCGATGGTGTCACCGCAACGCACGAAGCGACGCGGCTTTGCCGCGCGGCTCGGACGTCCCGCGTTGTCGCAGGGTTTCATGAAGCGACGCGACCATGCGGCGCGGGTGGTCGGGCACGGCGCGGCAAAGCCGCGTCGCTTCGTGAGGGGACTGCGAGCGGTTAAAGCAGCGGGCTGAGCAGGCGGGTCACGTTCTCGATCACCCGTTGATGGACCGGGCGGTTGCGCCAGGCCTCGACGTCCAGCAGCGTGCAGTGCTGCAGGTACCCGACCTGCAAGGCGCGGACGCGGGCCGCGAAGCTGGCGTCGTAGACCAGGAGGGACAGCTCGAAGTTGAGGTAGAACGACCGCATGTCGAGGTTGACGGTGCCGAAGATGGTGAGGTGGTCGTCGACGGTGACGGACTTTGTGTGCAGGAGGCCGGCGTCGTAGCGGGCGATCTTGACGCCGGCCTCGAGCAGGTCCTGGTAGTAGGCGTGGGACGCGTAGCGGACGAGGGCCGAGTCGACGCGCTCGGGGAGGATGACGGTGGTGTCGACGCCGCGGGCCGCGGCCGAGGTGATGGCGATGACTAGCGACTCGTCGGGGACGAAGTAGGGGGTCGTGAGGATGAGGCGTTGGCGGGCGTTGTAGATCGCGGTGAGCAGGAGCTGGTGGATCGACTGGGCCTCGAGGTGCGGGCCCGACGGGACGACCTGCACGGCCGAGCGGGGGTCGGCCTCCGCGAGACCCGCTCCGTCAGCCCCCCCCGCGGTGTCGGCGGGGTCCGACCGCGGCGGCGTCAGGTCCAGCCGCGCGTACGCGTCCGCCTCCTCACGCAGCCGCAGCAGGTCCCGGTGCGTCTCGAGTTCCCAGTCCTCCACGAACGTCGCCGCCAGCGGCTTGACCGCCTCGCCCTCGACCCGCACCATCGCGTCGACCCACGGGCCGACGTCCGCGTGCTTCTTGAAGTATCGCGGGTCGATCATGTTCAGCGAGCCGGTGTACCCCACCCGCCCGTCCACGACGATGATCTTGCGGTGGTTACGCAGGTCGATGCGGCGGAACAACGCGCGGATCAGGTTGGCCGGCAGGCACTCGACCACCTCGACGCCCCACGTCCGCATCTGCCCGCACAGGTCGGACCTCAGAAAGTCCTTGCTGCCCATCGAGTCGAGCAGGACGCGGCACTCCAGGCCCCGGTCCACCGCCCGCATCAACGCGTGCGCCACCTCGTCGGCGGTCCCGCCGGTGAACCAGATATAGAACTCCAGGTGGCAGGTCCGCTCGGCCGCGTCGATGTCTTGGATGATGCGACGCAGCGCCGACTGTGCATCGCCCAGCACGTCCAGGCGGTTGCCCGGCAGGGTGGGGATGCCCGCGACGCGGTAGGCCTGCTGATCGATGGCGCGGCAGATCGGCGGCAGCGCGTCCCAGTCCACGTCCGGCCGATCGTTTAGCGAGTTAAAAAAGTCGCGGTACGCCGGGTAGATCTCGCTGGCGCGACGCAGCCGGGCCCGGCCCAGGCGGTTCTCGCCGAGGACGATGTAGATCGCCGCCCCCGCAAAGGGCAGGACCAGCACGATCGCGAGCCAAGCGAGCGACTCGCCCACGCCCCGCCGCCTCATCACCACCCGCAGCGACAGCCCCACGCGGATCATCGCGTCGAGCAGGAACAGCGTCACGGTGATCCACGTGGCCTGCTGGGTGACGTCGGCGAGGATCATGACGGGCTTTGTGCGTGACGGGCGGGGCGGGTTTATCGGCCTCCCCGTCCCGCCCGCTTGACGTGTCGGGGCCGAAGATGTGAAGATGGCTAGGCTATCCGCCGATAGAGGCTTCCGGCCGCACGGCGATACGGTATAACTACCTGCCCCCCCGGCCCAGCCTGCCCGCTTTAACACCCGACCCGTGACCCGCGGCGAGGACCCCCCGCTTTGCGATACCGCTTCAAAGGACTGCTCCGCGACACCGGCAAGCCCGTCGAGGGCCACGTCGAGGCCCCGTCGACCGACGCCGCCTACGCGCTGATGTCCGAAAACAACATCGTCTGCGAGGCCCTCCGCGAGGACCCCCGCATGGGCGACTACACCTCGCCCGGGACCGGCGGCGGCGGCAATCTTATGCCCCGCGGCGGGGGCGACAACGACGTCGCCAACGCCATCGACTCGGCCCTCGACACCTCGTCGACCCAGGTCAATGTCGACGACCTGTGGCGCAAGTACCGCGGCCAGCGTGTCCGCGTCATCGACCGCGACAAGATCCGCAACCGCGTCCTCAGCGTCGTCACCACGGCGCTGCGGCAGACCAGCGGCAACGGCAGCGGCGGCCGCGACCAGACCAACGAGACGCTCGAACGCGTCGAGGTCGCGCTCAAGAAGATGTTCGGCGACGCGCAGAACCTCACCAGCGAGGTGCCCGTCAACCGGGCCGGCAAGCCCGCCGCCCCGGTCGCGGCGGGCGCCGGGGGCGGCGACGCGGAGGCCGCCCCCGCGGGCCTCGGCGAGCAGATCGAGCGGCTGACCGACGTCGTCCTGGGCATGGAAAAATCCCTCACCGCCATGAGCATGGCCCTGCGTCGCGGCGGCGGCGGGGGCTACGGCGGCGGTGGCGGGGGCGGCGGCGGGGTGCAGGGCCGGCTCATGAAGCAGGTCCGCGACCCCAAAAACGACAAGGTCCTCATGGAAATCTTCGAGACCAACGTCGCGCTGCAACGCGGCGCGAAGAAGAACGACGACAAAATCAAAGCCGCCGCCGCCGCGGGCGCCGCGACGTGATAAAACTAACCGTCTAAAGCCCGGCCCCGCGGCTCAACCCCCGCCCCCGCCCGGCCGATCAACCAACCTACCTTCCCGTACCACCCCCCACCCCCACCCCGATCAGGAGTTCGAATCGATATGAGCAAAGCCCCTTCCTCTAATGATGACAGCGGCGGCGGCGGCCCGGTCAACGCCTTCTACATGGGCTTCGACCTCGGCACCAGCCGCTCGACCATCTCCGCCGCCAGCGGCGCCCGCAAGACCCTCGAGTCCTACGTCGGCTGGCCAAAGGACGCCGTGTCGCTCAAGAAGTTCGGCGGCCGCGACATCATCTTCGGCAAAGAGGCCCTCGACAACCGCCTCTCCCTCGACCTGTACCGACCCCTCGCCGAGGGCGTCATCCAGGACGACAAGGAAGGCTCGCGCAACCTCGAAGCCGCCCGCGAACTCATGAACCACCTCGTCGAGATGGTCGAGCCCGGCCGCGGGTACGAGCTCTACGGCGTCGTCGGCGTGCCCTCCGAGGCGTCCTCGACCAACAAGGAAGCCATCATCGCCTCGACCAAGGGCATCCTCGATTCGGTCATGATCGTGACCGAGCCGTTCTGCGTCGCCTACGGCATGGACCGCACCTCCGACGTGCTCGTCGTGGACATCGGGGCCGGCACCACCGACCTCTGCCGTATGCACGGCACCGTCCCGACCGCCGAGGACCAGATCTCGCTCAACGTCGCCGGCGACGCGGTCGACAAGCGGATGCTCGAGCTCGCCCGTGAACGCTTCCCCCAGGCGTCGATCACCCAGACCATGATCAAGCGCATCAAGGAGCAGTACGGCTACGTCCACACCGGCAAGGACAAGATCGAGGTCGACTTCCCCGTCAACGGCAAGCCGACCAAGCACGACATGACCGACACGATCCGCGAGGCGTGCTCGATCCTCATCGACCCCATCGTCGAGGCCATCCACAAGCTCGTGGCCACCTTCGACCCCGAGTTCCAGCAGACCATCCGTGAGAACATCATCCTCTCGGGCGGCGGCGGGCTCATGGACGGCCTGAACAAGGCCATCGAAGACCGCCTCGACCGCGTCGGCGGCGGCAAGGTCACCGTCGTCGAAGAGCCCCTCTACGCCGGCTCCGACGGTGCCCTCCAGCTCGCCCTGGACATGCCCATCGACTACTGGCAGCGGCTTAAGTAAGCCGACTCCCCAACTCGACCCCCCCAGGAACCCACGCCGCGAGGCGTGGGTTCTTTTGCAAGGCCCCCCCTCTTAGCCCGGCCGCCTGCGGCCGCAGTCAGCTTTCTCAGCCCCTCAAGCCGATGCTCGTCGCCCCGCCTGTACTTGTCTCAAGCGGTCGGCCGGTACCGCCCGCGGGTGCCACACTGCATCCCGGAGGCTTTGCGGAGGGTGCGGTGTGCCGGCTGCGGGTTGGACTACGCCGCGCCCACACCCGCACACCGCACCCGCCCCGAGCGGCGGGATGCGGTGTGGCACCCGTCGCGTCGCCGCTGCGATCTGCCTTCTAAGACAACGGACTTCCCCCCACCGCCCCCGCCAACCGCTCGCCCAGCGCCTCGCCCCCCCGTAGCATCGCCATCCGCACGATCGGGCGGTACACCGGCAGCGTCGCCTTCACCCCGCCCGCCAACCGACGCCACTTCACCCAGTCCTTTTCCGTCGTCACCACCGCCTCGGCCCCACGCTCCTCGGCGTGGTGCAGCACCCCGCTCACCTCGCTCCGCGAGTACGCATGGTGATCGTCGAACGCGAGCATCCCCACCACGCGGCCCGCCTCGGCCCGCAGCTTCGCCTCGAAATCCGCCGGGTTGCCGATCCCCGACACCCCCAGCACCGCCAGACCCTTCAGCCGCGACACCGGCTGCACCCGGTGCCCCGCCTTCAACTCCGCCCAGTGATGGGCCGCGTGCGCCAGCGGCTCCCGCCCCGTCACCCGATCAACCCGGCGGTCCACCGCCGCCAGCTCCTCCGCCGTCACCCGGTCGGCCCGTGTCACGATCACCGCGTCCGCCCGCCGCAGCGCGCCCACCGGCTCACGCAACAGCCCCCGCGGCAGCAGCCGACCGAACCCGAACGGCCGCGTCGCATCGATCAACACCAGGTCCAGGTCCCGGTACGCCCGCCGGTGCTGGAACCCGTCGTCCAGCACGAACACGCTCGTCTCCGGGTGCTTTTCCAACACCGCCTTCGCCCCACGCACCCGGCTCGAGTCGGGCTGCACCGGCACCCCGCCGAGCGCGCCGCGCAGCACCGCCGCCTCGTCGCTGCCCAGCTTCGTCTCCAGGCCCGCCGGCTCGTAGCCCCGCAGCAGCACCGCCGGCCGATGCCCCATCGCCTCCAGCCGCCGGCACAGCTCGATCACCATCGGCGTCTTACCCGTGCCCCCCGCGGTGAGGTTGCCGACCGATACCGTCGGCCGACCCAGCCGCCGCGCCCGCCGCAGCCGCAGCCCGTACACCCGGTTCCGCACCCCCACCGCGAACCGGTATGGCGGCACCCCCACGTTGCTCGCCACCCGCAACGCCGCCGCCGCCGCATCACGGTCGGCCCCGCTCTGGATACGGATCAATCGGGCCTGATCGGGAAGCTTCATCGCCATAGGGACGGGTACGGTAGCGGACGCCGCAGCCGCGGACGTGAACCGCAGCCGCGGAGGTCAATCCGTCGGCTCCTCACCCCGCCCGGAACATCTGCGCCAGCGCCGCGGTTCACCGATTATGCGCCCCACGTTACTCATCGCCGCGTCCGCCCTGATACCCGTGCTCACGCTGACCACGCTCACGTCCTGCACGTCCCCGTCTTCATCGAGCGACCCGGCCACCTCCCAACCCGCGGCCGTCGGCGACCGTGCCGAGGACAAGCATGATCGGTTCGACCGCCACCGTGACCTACGACGCCGCATCTGGCGGCTGCGTCGCTTCGAGAGGATCCGTCACCACCGCTACGGCCACTGACCCGATGAGGCCGTACGCCCGTTGTAGCCGCTGATGTCAATCCGCCGGCTCAGGGTCCGGCTACCTCAGCCGACGGATTAACATCCGCGGCTACCTATGCACCCCCGCAGCAGACACCGCAGCAGCGGCCCCAGCCTCCGCATCGGCAGGCCCATCACCGTCCCCGGGTCGCCGTCGACCGTGAGCGGCCAGCCTGCGGCCAGCCGCTCGGCCAGGTTGTACCCGCCCGCCTTGCCCCGCCAGTCGCCCGTGTCGATATAGGCATCCACTACCCGCGGCGGCACCGGCCCGAGCCGCACCGTCGCCGTGTCCCGCAGCCGACGCCGCGACCCGTCGGGCAGCCGCAGCGCCACGCCCGTGGCGATGCGGTGCTCCGCCCCAACGAGCCCGCCCAGCGTCGCCCGCGCCGCTGCCGGCGTCTCGGGCGTGCCGATCAGACGGCCGCTTAACGCCGCCCCCACCGTGTCCGCCGTCAGGATGACGCTCCCCCGATACAAGTCCGACGGCACACTCCCAAGCTTCGCCACCGCGAGCCGCAGCGCCACCGCCGCCGGGTCGGGACCGTGAGGGGGATGAACACCACGTCCGCCGGCTTCGCGGTTCGGGTCCGCCGGGTCCGCGAACGGCGGGTCGATCTGCACGAGCTCAAACCCCGCCTCCCGCAGCATCCCCGCCCGCCGCGGCGAGCGGCTCGCCAGCACGAGCCTCGGCATTCTCACCGGCTGCGACATCGCCGGATTCTATAGAAACAGCGCCGCTATACGCCCCGTTTCTTCAAGCCGAAACACCCCCGCTCCCGATAACTCGCTCGTACCTCAACCTTTCACGGACGAGAGGCGTCGCCGTGCGGACCATCGCGATCATCAACCAGAAGGGCGGCTGTGGCAAGACCACGACCTCCATCAACCTCGCCGCCGTCCTCGCGCTGCAGGGCCACCGCACCCTCCTCGTCGACATGGACCCGCAGTCGCACTGCGCCCTCGGCCTCGCCGTGCCCGAGGACCGCATCGAACGCTCCACCGCCGACCTGATGCGCCACGGCCTCGACGGGTCCATGTCCCTCGACGACATCACCTGGCAGATCAGCCGCGGCCTCGACCTCGCCCCGTCCGCCATGGCCCTCGCCGGGCTCGAGCAGTCCCTCGCCTCCGCTCCCGACCGTGACCGCCGCCTCGCCCAGGTGCTCAGCCCCGCCCAAGATGTCTACGACTTCTGCATCATCGACTGCCCGCCGAGCATCGGCCTCTTAACCTTCAACGCGCTGCGGGCCGCCGACGAGGTGCTCATCCCCGTCGAGACCGGCTACTTCGCCCTGCAGGGCAGCGTCCGCCAGGAACGCACCATCGAGCTGCTCGTCCGCCGCGTCGGGCACCGCGTCCGCTTCCGCGTCCTGCCGACCATGTACGACGTGCGGACCAAGCTGGCCCGCGAGATCCTGGGCGAGCTGAAAAAGCACTTCGGCGACCGCGTCCTCCCGATGGTCATCAATTTCAACAGCAAGCTGAAAGAGGCGGCCAGCTTCGGCCAGCCCATCAGCGAATACGACTCGGCCAGCCGGGGGATGCAGGACTTCGAGCAGCTCGCGTCGTGGCTCCTCGCCAACCCGCCGAACGCGCCGGAGATGTTCACCCCGCCCGCGGAAGCACCCGGGGTCGCTTGCGGGAACGCCCCCGGAGCCTCGGATGTCAATCCGCCGGCTACATCACCAAGGACCGCCTCCGCCGGGACAGCCTCGGGCACCACCCGCTCGACCCCGCCCGCGCTCAGCCGCGCCGCCGAGCTCGTCGAACGGGCCCGCGCCCTCTCCGCCCACGCCGCCGCCACCGCCGCCCGGCTCGAACGTGAAGAGCCCTCTGTCACCGCCCCCACCCCGCCGCCGTCAACGCCATCGACCGCCACCCCAACAAGGCCGCCGGCGTTCCGCCTCGCCGACGACGCCGACCGGCCGGCCGCCGTCGGGCGGGCCGCCCCCGCGCCCTCCCCCGAGCCCGTGCCCGCCGCTTCGCCCGCTCCGTCCGCCTCCACCGGGGCCGCCGCGGCGTCAACCCTCGTCCTCACCGAGCCCCCGCCCGCCAACCACCCGACCCCCCCGCGTCGCCCCGACCCCGACGCCATCCGCCAGAAGCTCGACAAGCTCTACGGCGTCCGCACCACCTCACGCGGCGTCCTCTTCGTCCAACCCGCCGCCACCCGCGGCCAGTTCGCCATCGCCGGCGACTTCAACAACTGGAACCCCAGCCAAACCCCGATGAATCGCGACGAGGACCTCGGCGTCTACCAGGCATGCGTCCAGATCCCCGTCGGCCGCTACCGCTACCGCCTGGTCAAGGACGGCCAATGGGTCCAGGACCCGTTCAACCCGACCGTCGAGACCAACCCCTTCGGCGAGTTGAACAATATCGTGGAAGTGGCGTGACCTTGTGTTGGGTGCTTGGGTCTTAGCGGTTGGGAAGACGCAAGCGGAACCCGGACGCCGCAGCGAGTGCGAACCCGCCCCAGCGCTGACCGCGCTCACCCAGCACCCAAGCCCTCAAGCCCCCAACACCCAAACCCATGGACGACCTCAACCCCAACACGCTCGATGAGCTTGCCGACCTGTTCCTCACCGGGTCGCCGACGCGCCGTGAGCCGGTGCCGCCGGCCCCCAAGCCGCCGCTTGCATCGGCCGAAAACGTCGCGGCAAGCGACCCGCTCACCGGACCCGCTCCGATGAAGCTGTCACCCAAACCCGCCTCCCCCCGTCCCGCACCCGCGCCGCCGCAAGCACCGGGCATGAAGCTGCCCCCGCCGGAGGAGGCCTACGACGCCGAGTTCCGCGAGGCCTTCGACGCCGCCCGACACGACGAGCCGCGGCTGCGGCTGCAGCCCGCGGATGACGGTGCCGATGCCGGGACCGACGACGCCGGGGTCCCGGACGTGGCGGACACCGTGACGGCGGAGGCGGTGCTGCTGGGCAACCTGCCGAGCCTCGCGGGGCCGTGGCTGACGCAGTACGCCCAGGCGCTCGCGGATCAGGACGGCGCGGTGGCGGTGCTGCACGTGGACGAGGATGCGGTCGACCTGGAGCTGGTCGAGCCGGCGGGCGTGCGGCCGGCGGAGCGGGGAGGCTCGGTCCGGGTCCCGCCGCGGGGCCGGAGCGGTGCGGTGGCCGCCGACGCCGAGGGCCTGGTGGAGACGTTGGATCGTCTGGTCACGGCGGCGGGTCGGGGAGCGTCGCCGGTGCGGACGGTGCTGGTCCACCTCCCCGGTGAGGGCGGCGCGGCCGAGCGTCTGCACGACTTCGAGCACTGGACCCTGCTCAGCGGCGCGGACGACGCGGCCGTCGTCGCCGGGTACCGCCTGCTCAAGCGCCTGCTCGAGACCGACGAACGCGCCGCCCGCGCCAAGGTCGGGCTCATGGTCGTCGGGTCCGACGAGGCGGCGGGGCGACACGCCGCGCGGCGCCTCCGCTCGGCCGCGGCCCACTTCCTGCACACCCCGCTCGAGCTCGTCGGCTTTCAGCAGAAAATGGTCCCCGCCCGCTGCCGCACGCTCGGCCGCTTCCCGCTCGACGACGAAACCTGGCACCGCCTCACCCGCTGGCTCGCCGCGCTCGAGCCGCGCGCGAGAGACGAACCCCCGGCCGTGCCGCCGCGCGGGCTTCCCCCTCTGAGCCGCCCGGTCCACGTGCAAGTGCACGCCGAGCGGTACAACGATGACCCCGACCCCGACGCGACCACGCAAGCAGAAGATGACGTCAACATGGGTTTTGAGTCGCAGCCCGACGGCACCGGCGAGGTCGACCTGCTCGCGCTGCTCGACACCTCGCGCAGCACCGGCGCGTCGATCCCCGGCGGGGTTGCGCTCGAGGCGCGGTGCCCCAGCCAGCCGGATACCCAGCTCGCGCTCGACGCGGCGGGGCGGCTGCACCTCTTGTTTCGCCACGACTCGTCGATGGGCGACCCGCCCACGCCGCGCGAGGCCATCGTCGAGCTCGTTGCCGTCCGCGACTGGGCCCGGCAGCACCGCCAGTTGTTGCAACTGACCGAGCGCGGCCGGCGGTTCGACCCCGACGCCGACCCGACGCTGCACCTGTTCACCGACCGCGCCGAGCACGCCGTCCACCTCGTCGCCCGCCTCGGCGACCTGCTGAAACTGCACCTCCTCCGCGACGTGTCCATCGGCGAGCACCACACCCTCTTCTGCACGCCGCTGTCCGCGTGACCCGTTTAGCGCCGCGATCTGTCGCGCGGGAAGCGCGACAAGTCGCGGCGCTAAACGTGAGACACGTTCCTATCGTGCGGCATGGGACTGCTCACCCTCGCCTTGACCCAGCGGCCCGAGGGGTTCATCCGGATTGCCGAGGCGGCTTCCTCGCTGATCGAGGGGATGGGCATCCTGATCATCCTCGGCGGGAGCCTCTACGCCCTGGCGCTCGCGGCGTTCGGCAAGGACCACCGGCCCCGGCAGACGCAACACCCCGACGACGACCGGTACCACGCGCTGCGCCGACGGCTGGGCCGGGCGATCCTGCTCGGGCTGGAGTTCCTCGTCGCCGCCGACATCATCGCGACGGTGCTGGTGCGACCGACGATCAGCTCCGCCACGTCGCTGGCGATCATCGTCGTCATCCGCACGTTCCTGAGCTGGTCGCTGGAGATGGAAATCAGCGGCCGCTGGCCCTGGCAATCCGAGCCGAAGAACGATGGTTCAAGGTAATGATTTCACAGGAAGCGACGCGGCTCCGCCGCGCGTGTCACGGCGCGGCAAAGCCGCGTCGCTTCATGTTTAATCTTTGGATGAGAGACGGCGACGGCATGGGAACCAGAACCCGCCAACAATCGCGAAACAGAGTGACAGAGGAAACAACAACATTCCGAACATCATGATCAGAAGTCCCCCGCGTTGGGGTTCGTCGACTTGGGGCGGGTTAATTAACGGCAGAACAAGGACGGTAGCAACGATGCCGAGGACGCCGGGCAGCACCACGATCCACCGCCAAGGGTGCCTCACCAGAAAGAACATCGACGCCGACACGATCAACGTGAGCAGCATCGGCGTCAGTAGTCCAAACAGCTCAGGCGTGTGCATCTCCTCCTCTGCGTCTTTGCGTGACAATACATTCGCCTACGCGTCGGTGATGAGGAGGATGTGCACGGCCCCTGGGCCGTGGACGCCGGTGATGAGTTGGCCCTCGATGTCGGCGGTTTTGGAGGGGCCGGTGATGAAGGATTGGGAGCTGGGGAGTTCGGGGCCGGGGATGCCCTGGAGGCGGTCCCAGTAGTCGATCATGTCGGGGAGGATGTCGCTCTTGCGGACCAGGGCGATGTGGAACGGCGGGACGAGGGACAGGCCGCGCGAGCGGCCCCGGCCGGAGTGGGCGACGAGGGTGCCGGTCTCGGCGAGCGCCGCGGCGACGTCGGTGATGCCGACGCCGACGTCGTACAGCGGCTCGAACGGGTTGGCCCCGTCGGGCACGTCCTGCCAGTCGACACGCCGGACGTGATGGGCGGCGAGGGTGGCGTCAAGGTCGAACAGCCGGTCGAGCGTGCCGATGCCCACGGCCGCGGTCTCGACGCCGATGAGGTCGAGGACGGACCCGAGCTTGAGCGACAGCGCCGCCTGCTCGCAGCGGTAGACCTTCATCCCTACCGCGGTCGCGCCGGCCTCGAAGCGGTCGACGAGGTTCTCCGCCGAGCTCGCCAGCCGCACGAGCGCCTCGTCCACCGCCGGCGGCGGCTCGCTAGGGGCGGCCGTCGCGTCGTGTTCGAGCGCCTTGCGGACGCGGGCCATAAAGGCGTCGCGGGTGTCGCCGAGGGTGGGGGAGGTCTTGAGCATTAAGAAGCAGGGGCCGGGGTTGCGGAACGCTCCGCTTGCGGTTAGCGCGGGAAGCGCTAACCGCAAGCGGGATGTCGGCGTTAGTGGACAAGTTGCTGGTTGGCCTCTGGTGTCGGAGTGGGGGCGGCAACTGTTTCCTCGCCGTGCTCGTGCTTCCACCAGTGGCGGAAGGACCGCATGGTCGGGGTGGGCAGGTCGCGTTCCTTGGTCCAGCCGGCGACGGGGCCGGGGGCACTGGTGAGCCAGCCGCGGCCGGCGTAGGGGTCGTCACCGGCGAGGGTGCCGCGGAGCTTGGCGATGAGGCGGAACGCTCTGGCCTGGCCCCACCCGCCGAGGCGGTGGGTCCATGTCGCGCCCAGGGCCTTGGCCCACGCCCGCATCACCACCCGCTCGCCGAGGGGCGCGATCTTCTGGCCGACCATGTCCTCGCGGAGGCGGATGAGGTACTTGGGGATGTTGATCTTCACCGGGCACGCTTCGTAGCACGCCCCGCACAAGGAGCTCGCGTGCGGCAGGTCGTGGTAATTCGCCAAGCCCTTGAGCACCGGCGTGAGGATCGCGCCGATGGGTCCGGCGTAGACGCTGCCGTAGCTGTGCCCGCCGATCTTGCGGTACACGGGGCACGCGTTGAGGCACGCCCCGCAGCGGATGCACCGCAGCATTTCCCGCGTCTCGGCGCGCAGCGCCTCGGTCCGGCCGTTGTCAACGAGGATCACGTGCATCTGCTCGGGGCCGTCAGGCTCGTGCTCGCGCCGCGGACCGGTCATGGTGTGCGTGTACACCGTCAGCGGCTGGCCGGTCGAGGACCGCGCGAGCACCTTGAGCAGCACGCCGAGGTGCTCCTGTTTCGGTATGAGCTTCTCGATGCCGACGAAGGCGATGTGGACCCGCGGGGCGGAGGTGCAGAAGCGGCCGTTGCCCTCGTTGGTGCAGATGGTGATCCCGCCGGTCTCGGCGATGAGGAAGTTGCCGCCGCTGATGCCCAGGTCCGCCTTGCGGTATTTCTCACGCAGGTGCTCCCGCGCGATCCGCACCAGGTCCGCCGGGTCGTCGGTGTAGGGCACGCCGAGCTCGCGCTGAAACGCCCGGCCGACGGCGGTGCGATCCTTGTGGATCATCGGCGTCACGAGGTGCGACGGCGCGTCGTTGTCGATCTGCAGGATGAACTCGCCGAGGTCCGACTCGACCGTCTCGACGCCGACCTCTTCGAGCCGCGGGAGGAGGTGCGTCTCTTCGGTGACCATCGACTTGCTCTTGACGCAGAGGGTGCAGGCGTTGTCCTTGGCGATCTGCACGGCGATGGCGTTCGCCTGCTTGCCGTCCTTCGCAAAGTGAACCACGGCCCCGGCGGCGGTGGCGTTGTCGATCCACTGTCCGAGGTAGTGGTCGAGGTGGTCGAGCGTGTGCTGCTTGATCGCCCCGGCCAGCGCGCGGACCTCGTCGACGTGTTCGCCGAAGGCGGAGGGCATGACCTGCTTGCGGGTGCGGTCCTTCAGCAGGGTCGCGGAGTTCACAAACTGCTGGAGCTGCACGTCCCGGGTCGCATGATGGGTGCGGTCGGTGATGTCGTAGGGCAGCTTCGGGAACAGCAGGTCCTCGCCGGTGCGGGCGTCGGGGGCGTGCGCTGCGGGCGGCGGCTTGGCGGGGGTGGTGACGGCTTCGGGCATGGGAAGTAATGTCTCGCGGGGGACGCGGGGAGCGCGGGGAAGCAGAAGCTATTGAAGATTGTTGACGATCCGGACGACGCCGTCTTTGAGCCGGACGGTGTTGAAGTTCATGAGGTAGCCCAGTCGCCAGTCACCGAGCTTGAGGTAAGTGAGCGTCTGCTTCTTATGCACGTTGTGCAAGGCCTCGACCGACTTGAGCTCCACGAGCACCTTGCGCTCGATCAACAGATCGGCACGGAATGCTACGCCAAGCGGCTCACCTTGGTATTCCACTTCGATCGCCACCTGCCGCTCCACCCTCAGCTCCCGATGCCGAAGCTCAGCCGCCAGCGCCGCCTCGTAAAACGACTCCAGCAGCCCCGGCCCAAATTTAGTATGTACCGCAAAGGCGGCATCGATCACGGCATCTCCAATCTCATTCTCGTGCATCTCGCTTCTCTTGCCTTTCCCGGCGCTCCCCGCGTCCCCCGCGAGAAACCTCCTCACGCCCGCTCCAGCAGGCCCATGCCCTCGGCGAGGACTTCGGCGAGGGAGATGAACTTGACGTTGCTCTTTTCCCGCCGGCAGGAGCCCGAGAGGTTCATGGTGCAGCCGGCGTCGTTGCTGATGACGTGATCGCAGCCGGTGGCTTCGATGCAGGCGACTTTGTCGCGGACCATGGCCCCGGACATCTCGGGGTACTTCACCGCGAAGGTCCCGCCGAAGCCGCAGCACTGGTCGGCCTTGTCGAGGGGGACGTAGTCCAGCCCGTTGACCTGCTTGATGACCCGCACCGCCTCGTCGGTGACGCCGATGCCGCGGAGGTGGCACGAGTAGTGGTACGTCGCGCTGCCGTCCCACTTCACGCCGTACTCGGTCAGGTCCACGTCGAGCACCTTGACCAGGAACTCGATGAACTCGTAGGTCTTGCCGGCCAGCGCCTCGGCGCGGGCTTTCCATTCGGCGTCGTGCTCGAACGCCTCGGCGTAGTAGTCGCGGATCATCGCCGCGCACGAGCCCGACGGCGTGACGACGGCCTCGGCGTCGTCGAAGACCTCGATCATCCGTTTGGCGAGCTTGCGGGTCTCGTCGTGGAAGCCGTTGTTCCACATCGGCTGGCCGCAGCACGTCTGGGCCTCGGGGAAGCTCACGGTGTGGCCGAGGCGTTCGAGCACCTTGACGATGGCGATGGCGCTGCGGGGGTAGAACGTGTCGGTGAGACAGGTGACGAAGAGGCTGACGTGCATCAAGCAAGTTTAGACGATGCGGTGCCCCGGATCAGGCGGTCTCGCGGCGCGTCGGGCCCCGGCGAATGAGGTTGTGGTCGGGCTCAGCCCGCGTCACGGAGGCGGCGGAGGTGGAGCCGCTGGCGGTCGGTCGAGAAGCGTTGGATGATGCGCTCGGCTCGGTGCCGCTCCACCGGGGAGGCGAAGGTGAAGCGCAGCCCGAGCTTCCATACGCCGTCGCTCCGCGGGTCGAGGCGGACCACCTCGGCGTCCACGTCGAGCGCGGCCTGGTCCGGGTCGAGCGGGAGGGCGATGCGGACACGCGCCCCCCGCAGGACGCGGACCAGCGGGGGGGTGAGGGTGCAGCCGAGCGCGGCGCCGGCTTCGCTGAGGTCGAGGACCTCTGCCGCAACGCCGGGGTGTTCCGGATGGGTGAGGGTGACGCCTCGGACGGGCGATCCAAGGGTGGAGACGCGGAACGACGCCCGGCGTTGCGAGGGTTGGACGGCGGTGACGGGGTCGAGTTCGACGGCGGTGACGCGGACCTGCGGGTTGAGGCGGTAGCGGCCGGACCGGGCGACGCGGGATCGTGCGGCGAGGCGGGTGTCGCCGATGAGGGCGAAGAGGCGGACGACGGCGCCGGGGGCCAGCGCCGAGGCCGCGAGGCTCGGGGGCCGCTCGATGACGAGGCCGCCGGCGTCGGCGTGAGCCTCGAGGACGCGGGCGTTGAAGCTGAGCCCGCGCGCGTCGGCGGGGGTGTGGGTGTGCACCTCCACCGAGCCGTTGACGCGGCCGAGGTCGGCCATCGCGTTGCGCCAGGCGAGCTCGTAGTGGGTGGGGTCACGTTCCATGCGCAGCGGGGCGTCGGCGGCGGGCGAGAGCCGGCTCGCGGGGCCCCCTGCGTTATCGACCGCTGGGCGTCGGCACTTCACTACATCCGTTACAAGCGGCACCCGCCGCCGTCGTCGAACGGCTCGGCCGCGGGAGCGGCTCCGGCCGGGACGTGGGGTTATGCTGCGGCGATGCACGTTCCACTCACGCTCGCCTGGCTGGGCGGACTGACCGACTTGATGCAGCGTGGCGGCGTCGTCATGTGGCCGCTGCTCGCGCTGAGCGTGCTGGCGGTGACGCTGCTGGTCGAGCGGGCGTGGTTCTACGTGTCGAGCAACGGGTTCGGGCGGCTGGGTCGGGTGGCGGCGCTGACGCGGCGGCTGCGGGCGGGGGATCGGGCGGCGGCGGCGGCGCTGGCGGAGGACGATGCGTCGGTGTACGGCGACACGGCCCGGCGGCTGCTTGCTGAGCCGGTGACGGCCGCCTCGGCGGTGGATGCGATCGAGGCGCAGCGGCCGCGGCTGGAGCGGTTTCTGCCGACGCTGTCGACCATCATCACCGCCGCGCCGATGCTGGGGATTCTGGGCACGGTGCTGGGGATCATCGCGAGCTTCGAGGTGCTCGGTGGGGCGGCGGGCGCGGGGCCGGGGAGCGGCGGGTTACCCGGGCCGAGCGACCCGTCGCTGGTCGGCCGGGGGATCGCCGAGGCGTTGATCACGACGGCGGCGGGGCTGGTCGTCGCGCTGGTGGTGCTGCTGCCGTACAACCTGTTGCGGGTGCAGGTGGACCGGACGCTGTCGCGGCTGGAGCAGCTCGCGGCGGCGGCGGAGCAGGGGCTGGGCGGGGGAGAAGACGCGACAAGTCGCGGCGCTAAACGGGATGAGGGGTCATCCGGTCGCGAGTAGCACGCCGAACATGACGAGCCAGACGCCGTCGAGGAAGTGCCAGTACATCGTGACGTGCTTGACGGGGGCGTGGGCCTCGTGGTCGTAGCGGTCGGCGTGGGCGTGCTGGCTGACGACGAAGAGGGGGATGATCCCGCCGACGAGGTGCAGGGCGTGGAGGAGGATGAGGAAGAAGATTGCGCCGAACATGGCGTGGCCGACGTCGACGCCGGCGTGGCGGCCGAGGAGGATGATAAAGCTGGGCACCTGCACGAGCAGGAAGAGGATGGCGAGGGCGAGTGTGGCATTGAGCGCGAGGCGGAAGCCGCGCTGGCGCTCGCGCCGGACCTTGTTCAGGGCGATCTGTATGGTGACGCTCGAGGCGAGGATGACGACGGTCGAGAGCCACAGCGTCCAGGGCAGTTCGATCGAGCCCAGGGGCGGGGTTGTGGGGGGGATGACGGTCTGGGTCCCGTCGCCGCGGGGCAGGACCCGCTCGTTGGTGCCGACGACGCGGACGAGGAGGTAGGCGAGCATGGACGCGGCGAAGAGGATCGCCAGCGAGACGAGGAACAGTTTCATGCCTAGGTCGCCCGCGGCCCGGGGGACGTGGTGGGGCCGGCGCGGCGGGGGCGAGGGACGGCGGGCGGAGACGGAAGGGCCGGGGTCGCTCACGGGCCATCGTAGCGTCGTGCGGCGCGGACGCGGGGGACTTAGAGCTAGAAAAACGCGGCAGGAGGCGGCCGCATGGAGGGACGTCATCCGGGAACGCTACCGGCGCAGATCATTGTTTGATCAGAGCAGGGAGCGTGAGCGACCGGTGGCGTCTCGACAAGGGAGACCGGTCGCTAGAGCGGACTCAAAATACCTGTAGCGGCTGGGTGCCACACCTTGACGGCTTTGCGTCAAGGTGTGCGGCAGCGGGCACACCTTGGCCCCGAGCGGCCAGGGTGTGGCACCCGCTACGTCGGGAATCGTTTTGCTCTGACGCTCCCGGCTCTGAGGGTGCCGGATGACCTTACGGAGAGGTCTGGGCCGGCCGCGACATGGCCGCGGCTTCCTGCGTCGGCTGATAGGCCTCGCTGTCGGTCAGCGTGGCCACAATGAACAGCGTCACGAAGAGCAGCGACGCGACGAGGATGAACCCGTTGAGCGGCGCGTCCCAGCGGAGGTGCATGAAGTACAGGCCGACGAGGACCGCCTTGATCAGGGCCACGACCATCGCAACGAGGAGGTTCATGCGGTAGCCGAAGTCGAACTCGGTCACGGCGACGGTGATGAACGTGAAAAACAACAGGACGGCGAAGACGCCGATGAGCAGACCCAGCGGCACGGCGTGGGGGTGGTGGGCGTCGTCGTGCCCGTGGTCGGCCTGGTGGTGCTCGGAGTGGGTGGTTTGGTGGCTCATCTGGAGGTTGGGGGCTTGGGAGTTGGGGGCTTGGGTCTTGACCTGGAAGATTCACGCGAGGGACTTGGGGCGGGGTCATCATGCTTGCCCGACACCTAACACCAAAGCCCCCAATCCCTAGTGGATCAGGTACAGCAGCGGGAACAGGAAGATCCAGATGAGGTCGACGAGGTGCCAGTAGAGGCCGACGATGTCGACGGGGGTGTAGTACTCGGGGCCGAACTTGCCCTTGGCGTTGCGGCGGCGGCGGAGGTAGTTGAGCACGGCCCAGCCGACGGCGGCGAGGGTTAGGACGGTGGCGATCGTCAGCAGCCACCCGGTCGCTCTCATGCCGAGCAAGGTGGATTCGGCCGCCGCAAGGGTCGGCATGAAGGTGAGGAAGAAGGCGTACCCCGCGAGGGCGAAGACCAGCCCGGGCAGGAGCAGGGCCCGGGTGAGGGTGCCCCCGGCGTAGTAGGTGATCCACGAGATGAGGCCGATGCCCACGAGGACGTGGATGCCGTGCAGCCCGGTCATGAGGAAGTAGATCTGGAAGAAGATGTGGGCCCGCTCCTTGTCGAGGGGGCGGAGTTCGGCGAAGCGGGGGTAGTGCGAGCCCTGGTGCTCGGCCTGGACCGCGCCGACGCCGGTGACGAACGACTCGCCGAAGGCGATCTCCGGCTGTCCGCCGATCATCACGTCTTGGGCGATCCCTGCCGGCGGGGCGGCGGGGGGCTTGCTCATCGACAGCTCGGCCTCGGCGGGCCGGGGCGGCCACACCGGCGTCTGGGCACCGACGATGGAGTCCTCGACCGGGGCGTCGACGTGGTCGCCGGCGACGGCGGCCGGGGCGTCGGGGTCGCCCGGGACGTTTTCGGCGGGGTTCTCGTCGGTGACGCCGTCGGCGGCGTAGGCGTCCTTGGGGTGTTTGCTCGGCTGCGAGTCGTCGGATTCGGCATGGGACGGCTCGCCCGGTTGGCCGAGGGCCTCGACGTCGCCGTGCCCGCCGTGGCCGCCGTGCCCGCCCTTGCCCTCGGCTCCCATATGCGACGGCGCGGCGCTGCCGTGGCTCTCGATGTACTCCGCGGAATGCTCCGCCTCGTCGGGGTTGGTCAGGTTGCCCAGCACGTTGTAGAACGCGTTGCCCCCGCCGAGCTGGAGGTCGTGCTTGAATTTGGCGTCGTACTCGACGGTCTTGATGAGCATGAAGCCGCACCCGCCGAGTATGGTGAGCAGCAGCAGGCCCACGAGCAGGCTGCGTTGGCCAAGCTGGGCCGCCCGGACGCCCCACGCCATGGTGAACGACGAGGCGAGGAGGACGACGGTGTTGATCGCGCCCCAGGTGGTGTCGAGGGCCTGGTGCCCGAAGAGGAAGATGTCGGGGTTGTTGGCGCGGTAGACCGAATAGGCGCAGAAGAGGCCGCCGAACATGAGCACTTCGGTGGCGAGGAAGACCCACATGCCCAGCTTGCCCGACTCCATCTGCTGGGCGGGGGTCTCGAAGTGGTGGGCGAGGAAGGCGGGGTGGTCGTGGTCACCCCCCGGATGGTCGGCGTGGCCGTGGCCGTCCCCCTCGTGGGAGGCGTCGCCCGCGGGGCGGACGTGGCTCGGGTTGCCGGCGACCTCGGCATCGGGGTTGCCCCCGCCGTCAGCGGCGTCTCCGGCCCCGCCGTGGGTGTCGGCGTCGTCGCCGAGGTGGGTGGGCATGGACCGGCTGCCCGGGCCGGTGTCGCCCTCGTGCCCGGGGGTGTCGGGGGACTCGCGGTCCCGGTGATCGTGCGGCGGGTCGTGGTCGGTCATAGGTCTGCGGAAAATATCAGATCACCGATGGCGGTGTAGACCCGCCGAAACAACTGGCGGGCGCTCCCCGTTTAGCGGCGGGCGTCAGCCCCCGCGGGTTCGACACCACACACGCGGGCTGACGCCCGCCGCTAAACGGGGGCGGATCAATGGGCGGCCGCCGCGGGCTCGGCCGCCTCGTCGTGTCCGTCGACCGGCACGTACCCGTCGATGCTCTCGTCGTACTCCCAGTGGTCGTAGTCGTATGGCTCGACGCCGACGGGGTCGTAGTCGAAGTTGTGGTGCGGCGGGGGCGAGGGCGTGTGCCACTCGAGGGTATTGGCGCCCCAGGGGTTGGCCGGGGCGGGCTTGCCCTTGCGGAGCGATTCGATCCAGTTCCACAGCACCACGAACAGGCCGACGGTCAGCAGGTACGACCCGAGGGTCGAGACGAGGTGGAACTCCCAGAACTTCGGGTCGTAGTCCGCGTAGCGGCGGGGCATGCCGAGGCTGCCGGCGATGAACTGGATGAAGAAGGTCACGTTGAACCCGGCGAAGACGAGGGCCCAGCCGATGCGGCCCCACTTCTCGTTGTACATCTTGCCGAACATCTTCGGCCACCAGTAGTACAGCCCGCCGAGGAAGGCGAAGAGGGTCGACCCGACCATGACGTAGTGGAAGTGGGCGACGACGAAGTAGGTGTCGTGCATGTGGATGTCGGTCGAGAGGGCCGCAAGAGGCAGGCCCGTGAGCCCGCCGATGGTGAACAGCCAGATAAACCCCAGCGCGTAAAGCATCGGCGTATCGAGGCGGATCGACCCGCGGTACATGGTGGCGAGCCAGTTGAAGACCTTGACCGCCGAGGGGATGGCGACGGACATGGTCAGGAGGCTGAAGATCGAGTTGACCAGCGGCGACTGGCCGGAGGTGAACATATGGTGGCCCCAGACGATGAAGCCGAAGAGGGCGATGGCGAGCGAGGAGGCGGCGATGAAGGTGTAGCCGAAGATGTGCTTGCGGCTGAACACCGAGATGATCTCAGAGACCACGCCCAGCCCGGGGAGGATCATAATGTAGACCGCCGGGTGGCTGTAGAACCAGAAGAAGTGCTGGTAGAGCACCGGGTCGCCGCCGAGCTTGGGGTCGAACACGCCCACGCCCAGGGTCCGCTCGGCGAGCAGGAGCAGCACGGTGATGGCCAGCACCGGCGTCGCGAGGATCTGGATGATGGACGTGGCGTAGAGGCCCCACAGGAACAGGGGCAGCCGGCCCCAGCCCATGTTTCGCGGCCGGAGCATGTGGATCGTCGAGATGAAGTTCACGCCGGTAAGGATCGAGCTGAACCCTAAGACGAACACGCCGAGGGTGGCGAGGATGACGCCGGTGTTGGTCGTGGTGGAGTACGGCGTGTAGAAGGTCCAGCCGGTGTCGAGGCCCTGGGGGAAGAACCAGGGCATGTCCTGGATGCCGAAGAGGGTGCCCACAAGCCCGCCGGCGAGGATCCACCCGAAGAAGATCGCCCCGACGATCCAGCAGTAAAGGCTCAACAGGTTGAGCTTGGGGAACGCGACGTCCTTGGCCCCGAGCATCATGGGCAGCACGAAGTTCCCGAGGATCGCGGGGATCGAGGGGATGATGAACATGAACACCATCACCGCGCCGTGGATGGTGAATATCTGATTGTAAAGGTTCCAGTTGGCATTGGTCGCCGCCTCGCTGCCGCTGGCCCAGAACATGAGCGTCGGGCCGGGGGCGATGAGTTCGGTCCGCAGGACGATCGCCATCACCCCGCCGATGAAGAACGCCGCCAAGACGCCGACCATATACATCAGCCCGATGCGTTTATGGTCAATCGTCAGGGCCCAGGAAAGGAACCCGCGCGAGCAGTTAAGGTAGTTTTCGCCGTGCGGGTGCTCGTGGACCGCATCGGATGTCGTGGTGGTGACGGGGGGGTTGTAGGTGGACATGGGTAGCCTCTAGCCGTTAGCCGCTAGCCGTTAGCGAGAAAATCGGGTGTTCTGCTGCGTGGTTTTCGCATTGTAGGTCGGGGTCGATCCTGCCAAGGCCGCGGTCGAAGCGTCGGGCAGGAAAAATTTTTACCTTCTCCTCCTCCCCCCCCCGCTAGCGGCCAACGGCTAATGGCCAGCGGCTACCGGGCTACTGCACCACGCCGGTCTCCGGGTTGATCCGCTGGGTGTTGCCCTCCAGCGGCTCGTCCTGCGGGGAGGGGATCGCCGGCTGGTCGGTGCCGGTCGTGGACGTCTCCCCGCCTTCGGCCCCGGCGAAGTCCGCAAGGTACGTGGCCCCGTTATAGCCCTCGGGCCACTTCTCCAGCGGCTTCTCGCCGGTCTTGTCGCTGATGGACTTCATGAACTCGACGATCGCCTCGACGTCGCCCGGCGGGAGCGACTGCTCACCGAAGGCGGGCATGTTCCCCGCGGCGTAGCCGACCTGCTTCTCCGCGGCGGGGTAGCGGATCGCTTCGACGGTGTACGCATGGTCCACGGTCGCCGTCTGCCCGTTGATCAACTGGTGTTTAGACCCCCAGAGGTTACTCCACGACGGGCCCTGGATCCGCACGCCCTCCTGCACGCTGTGGCACGTGGCACACTGGCTCTTGTGCAGCTGCTCGCCGAGCGCCACCGGGGGCAGGTCGTTGCGGTTCCAGACGTTGAGTTCTTCGAGCTTGGCCTTGAAGTCGTTGGGCGACATGACGACGATCTTGCCGCTCATCTGCGAGTGGCCCTGGCCGCAGTACTCGGCACAGTACATGTCGTAGGACTTGGGGTTGCCGTCGCTGACGCCCTTGCCGTCGGGCTCGAACCACAGCGTGTTGAACCGGCCGGGCACGACGTCCTTCTTGATGCGGAACGCGGGCAGGTACAGGTCGTGGATCACGTCCAGCGACTCCAACGTCATCTGGATCGGCCGATCCGACGGGACATAGATCATGTAGTCGAACGCGGGCAGGCCCCGCGCATCGATGAGCTGCTCGCCGTTCTCGTCCTTGCGGAGCTCCTGGCTGGAGATCGCTCCGTTGGGGTAGTAGAAGTTCCAGCCCCACTGTTTCGCCTCGACGCGGATCGGGTAGGCGTCGAGCGGGGGGTTGGTCATGTTGAGGAAGCCGCTGAACCCGGCCGCGAAGATGAACAGCACGATGAGCAGCGGCGGGATGGTCCAGCCCAGCTCGAGCAGGGTCGAGTGGTGGGCGCCGTGCGCGACCTTCCGCTTATCGCGCTGACGGTAGCGGTAGCTGAACCACACCATCAGCGACCCGATCAGTAGCACGAAGAACGCGAAGACGACGATCATGAAGTTGTAGAGCCAGTCGACGCTCTGCATGATGCCGCCCCCGGCGAAGCCGCCGGCGCTATCGGGCATCCACAGGCCTTCGACGGCCAAGATCGGTACAAAATCGGTCATCAATGGGTCCGCGGTTGGGCGTGATCGGGGTAAGGGGTCGGGCCGCCGCCGTGGTCTTCATCGGCATCCCGGCGGCGGCGGCGGCGTTCGAGGTATAGCAGATAGGCAATGATGCCCCCGAGGGTGAGCACCGTCACCGCGCCGGCAAACTTCATCAGCTGCATCGCCTGGACGGTGTACTGCCCGGCCTGGGGGTCCCAGTGGTAGCAGGTCTGCAGGATCGCGTCGAAGATCGAGCCCTGCTTGCCCTCGCCCGCCTCGGCCAGGGCGAGGCGGAAGTCCAGCGGCTCGTAGCGGTGGCCGAGGAGGTACCGGCTGATCGTGCCCGTCGGGGTGGCGAAGATGATCACCTCGCCGTGAGCGTAGTCGTTGGTGCGGGGGACGAACGAGTAGCCGAAGCCCGCGGCGGCGGCGGCCGCCTTGATGTCCGACTCCCGACCCGTGAGGAAGTGCCAGCCCTTGCCGGTGACCCCCGCGGGGGCGTCGAGCTTGGCGAGGGCCTCGGCCTTCTTCTCCGCGGCGACGACGGGGGTGTCGCGTGGGTTGACGCTGATCGACACGATGGTGAAGTCTTCGCCGGGGGTCCAGCCGGTGGCATTAGCGGCCTCGGCGATGCCGCTGGTCACCAACGGGCAGGACATCGGGCAGTCGAAGTAGACGAACTCGAGCAGCACGGGCTTATCGCCGGTGAAGTAGTCGCCCAGTCGGACCGGGCGGCCGGTCTCGTCGAAGAACGGCACGTCCAGGGGCAGGTCGTCGCCGAGGTTCTGGAACACCGCCACCTGGTTCACCTCGTCCGGCGGCGGGGCCTTCATCCCGCCGACCTCGCCGGCGGGCGGGACTCGAGACTGACCGAACGCGGGCGCGGCGACGATCAGCGCGAGCAGCAGGGCCACCCGGGCGATGCCCGTGCACCCCGGTCGAGTTATCGAATCTGCCGCGTTCATCGTCAACTTCGATTCAATACCGCTCGGCCACCTGTTTCATCGCCTCGTCGATGGGCATCTTCTGCACCTCTCGAAGCACCTTTTCCTCGAACTTGCCGGTCTCCTCGTTCTTCACCTCGCCCATCACCGGCTGGCGGCCGGCCTCGTGCAGCTCGGCGAGCTGCTCGTTGTCGATCCGCGCGAGGTCGCCGTTGTCCATCCGGACCCCGTACCGGGTGTAGACCCGCTCGGCGTCCGCGGCCCGCCGTCGCTCGATCTGCCGGTCGTTGAAGTAGTAGTACCCGCCCTGGGAGAGCAGGACGATCGTGACCAGCAGCATCACCGCCACGAGGGTGACGACGCCGATGACCTTGAGGTTGAGTTCGCGGGTAGAGGAGGGCATGTCTTAGGCGCTAGGGGTTAGGCGCTAGGCGCTAGGAAATCGGGTTAAGGTTAGAAGTCAACCAGGCAATCTTTGGGCTCATAATTAAGGCATGATCGACGGGATCATAGACACGCTCTCTGCAAAGTCACGGCGCTTTTCCTAGCGCCTAATACCTAGCGCCTAGCGCCTAATGCTGCACATGCACCGGGGCCCAGGACGCGGTTTCGAGGCCGAGCGATTCGTGCATGCGCGGGTCGTTGTACGCGGTCAGCGGGTGCTTGGCGGCGAGGCGGACGGCCCCAGCGAGGGTGAGGCAGACCGTGCCCACCGCCGCGAGGAGTTCGGGGATGGGCAGCAGCAGCTCGGGGCTGCTGAACGCGGGCATCGCCACCCAGTAGAGGTCGACGTAGCACATGAACAGCATCCAGACGGCCGCGGCGCCGAGGGCGGCGCGGTTGCGCTTGACGTGCTTGCTGAGCAGGAACGCGAAGGGGACGAGCAGGTGGCCGAACAGCAGCAGCCAGGCGACCTTGCTCCACGGCCCGCCGTAGGTCGGCGCCCCCGCGACGGTGGTGACGCCGCGGACCTCGAACCAGTAGGTCGTCTCGGGCAGCGAGGCGTACCAGATCAGCATGAACTGGCTGAAGGCGACGTAGCCCCAGAAGAAGACGAAGGCGAAGAGCAGCTTGCCCAGGTCGTGGTAGTGGTCGGTGCCGATGGCGGGGAAGAGGCCGACGCGCTGGCCGATCATGAGGGTGAGGATGATGGTGCAGAGCCCCGCGGTCATGGCCCCGGCGAAGAAGTACACGCCGAACATGGTCGAGTACCACACCGGGTCGAGGGACATGAGCAGGTCCAGCGACGCGCCGGTGACCGTGACGCCGAAGAGGATGACGCTGATGGGTGCCCACCACTCGCGGGAGTTGGTGAGGGTGTGGTCGGCGGTCTCGTCCTGCTTGAGGGAGGTCTTCCAGTAGGCGATGCCGATGAAGGACCAGACGGTGAAGTAGATCGTCCAGCGGAGGATGAAGAACGGCGTCGTGTACCAGATGCCTTTTTTGGAGACGAAGTAGGGGATGGCGTGGTCGTGGGCGTACCAGGTGTTGCCGGTGTGCGAGTAGTCGCCGGGGGTGGTGCCGGCCTGGGGGACCGGGACGTAGGGCTGGCCCTCGGGGACGGCGTGGCCGCCGCCGTGCGTGTCGCCGCTGTGCTCGCCGCCGGGGTCCTCGGCGCCCATGGCGGTGTGGGACTCGTAATCGGCGTCGAGCCCCTCGTCGGGGTCCGCGATGCCGGGGTGGCCGGGGGTGCCCGTCGCGGGGCCGTGTCCGGCGGCGGCGGCGGCTTGCGGCAACGGGTCGCCTTCTTCGTAGGTGGCGTACTCGATGAACGGGTTGGCGTCGCCCTCGGCGTGGTGGTACTCGTGCGAGGCGGGGTTGGCCCAGGGGTAGAGGCCCGGCTTGCCGCCGAGGAGGGTGAAGATGACGATGGGGATGAACAGCACGCCCAGCCGCGGCATGTTGGCGGCAAACGTCTCGGGCACACGCCGGAAAGCGGTGTGCCAGCCGGCGTGGAACAGCGACGTGGCGATGATGAAGAACAGGTTGCCCAGCGTGATCACCAGCGCGAACGCAAAGGCGATCAAGTAGGCGAACATGAACCGGCTCGCCCCGCCCGCGCCCGGGATCAGCAGGCAGTACACCAGGGCGAGGATCAGCGACACGCCCCCGATCACCAGCAGCGCACGCCACACCGGCCACGCCTTCTCGCCCAGGACGATCTTGTCCACATCGGTCAGGTGCTTAGCGGCGTGGGTCGACAACTTGCGTTACTCCGGCTTCTCGGCGAGGGCGGGTGAGTTTGGATCGGCGGCGTCCATCGCGGCGACGGCGGCCTCGACGTTCTGCGACAACTGCAGGGCGCGGACGTAGGCGACGATGGCCCAGCGGTCGTAAACGGGGATGGCGTGGCCGTAGCCGGCCATATTGCCCTGGCCCTGGTCGATGACCTTGTAGAGCTTGCCGTCGGGGTAGAGCTCGGGGCCGTATTTCAGCTTGCCGTCCACCACGTCCTGCAGGTTGGCGGAGGCGACCCAGGAAGTGCCCAGCGAGCGGGAGGCGTCGCCGTTCATGAGTTGGAGGGCCCGCTCGTTGATCGGGCCGTTGCCGTAGCCGCCCTTGCCGTGGCATGGGTAGCAGAAGGTGTTGAACTTCTCGCGGCCCCGGGCGAGGAACAGGTCGTCCACCTCGACCGAGTCGGGGAAGCCCGGCAGGTACTCCGCGGTGACCTGCGGCTGGTCGGCGGCGGCGTCGGGGTTCGGCTGGACGACGTAGCCGCGGTCGAGGTGGTCGTCGTCGCGGACTTGGCCGCGGGCGACGGTCCCGGCGGCGGGCTGGCGCATGGCGCGGCCGTCGTTGAACAGTGAGCTGGAGGCCTGGGGGTTGAGCCGCGGCTGGTTGTCCATGTCCTGGAACAGGTGGATGCGCGGGCGCTCGTGTTTCACCTGGGTGTAGTTGAAGATGAAGGCGAGGGGCACCCAGGTGGCGACGACGAAGATCGCCGCCAACGCGATGAACACGGTGGGGGGCCATTTCGGGAGCCAAAGGCGGGTGTCGAGCATGGGGTCAGGGGCCTAGGGTCTGGGGGCTAGGGTCTAGCGGAGCGGTTTAGGGCTTCGACATTGCAGGGCGGGATGCTTGGCGGCCTAGACCCCAGACCCTAGACCCCGAACCCGACTCACTCGCGGATCAGCTCCGTCGACAGCGGGTTCTTGTCCTCGAGGAACCGCATCGTCTCGTCCTCATCGAAGTGGCGGTCGGCCGACTCGATGGCGAGGAAGAAGCGGTCCTGGGTGGCGCGGCGGAAGTTGCGGGAGTTGAACAGGGGGTGGTAGAGCAGCGGCAGCTTGTTGAGCAGGAACATCGCGATCACCGCGGTGTAGGCGCTGAACATGATGGTGAGCTCGAAGATCACGGGGATGAACGCGGCGAAGGAGTTGTACGGCTTGCCGGAGATCATGAACCGGTAGCCCTCGAAGTTGGTCGGCACCCAGTCGGGCTGGGGCAGCCAGTCGGTCATGGTGTAGGTGGTGAGGAAGATGCCGGTCGACATCCCCAGCAGCCCCATGACCAGCACGATCCAGGGCAGGATCGTGGGCTTGACGCCCAAGGCGTCGTCGATGCCGTGGATCGGGAACGGCGAGTGCACGTCCATGCGGCGGTAGCCCGCGTCGTAGGCGGCCTGCGTCGCGTGGATGACGTCGGCGGTGTTGTCGAACTCGGCGATGATGCCGTAGACCTTCGCCTCCGCGGGGGCGTTGGCGGTGGTGATGCCCTGTGAAACGGGGTGGTCGAGGACGCTCATCAGTTGGTCTCCTCGTGGGTCTGGGTCATGTCGCCGTGCATGCCGGAAGCGGGCCCCCCGGCGTGGTGCATGTGGGCGGCGGGCATGACGGTTTTGACCTCGGCCATCGCCACGATAGGCAGGAACTTGAGGAACAGGAGGAAGTTGGTGAAGAACAGCCCGAAGCTGCCGACGAACATCGCGATGTCGACCCAGGTCGGGCGGAACTCGGCCCAGCTCGACGGGACGAAGTCGCGGCTGAGCGAGGACACGACGATCACGAACCGCTCGAACCACATGCCCGCGTTGACCGCCATCGCGGCGATCATGATGGTCCACACGTTCCGCCGCGCCCACTTAAACCAGAGGACCTGGGGGATGATGCAGTTGCAGATGATGAGCGCCCAGTAGGAGATGGCGGTGTTGCCCAGGGCGCGGTTGAGGAAGGTGAACTGCTCGAAGTGGTGGCCGGAGTACCACGCGGTGAAGAGCTCGAGGGCGTAGGCGTAGGTGACGATCATGCCGACGCCGAGCATGACGCGGCAGCAGTTGTCGATATGTCGTTCGGTGATGATGTCCTTGAGCCCGAACCACACGCGGCAGGGCACCGCAAGGGTGAGGACCATGGCGAACCCGCCGTAGATCGCCCCGGCGACGAAGTAGGGCGGGAAGACGGTGGTGTGCCAGCCCGGAAGTTGGGCGATGGCGAAGTCAAAACTCACCACGCTGTGGACCGAGAGGACCAGCGGGGTGCAGAGGCCCGCGAGGATGATGTAGGCCCGCTCGAAGCGGTGCCAGTGGCGGCTTGAGCCGTTCCACCCGAGGCTGAAGATGCCGTAGGCGATCTGGCTGATGCGGCCCTTGGCACGGTCGCGGAGGGTGGCGAGGTCGGGGACCATGCCGGTGTACCAGAAGAGCAGCGAGACCGAGGCGTAGGTCCCGACCGCGAAGACGTCCCACAACAGCGGCGAGCGGAACTGGGGCCACATCGCCATCTGGTTGGGGTAGGGGAAGAGCCAGTAGGCCAGCCAGGGTCGTCCGACGTGGATGCCCGGGAAGATGCCGGCGCAGATGACCGCGAAGATGGTCATGGCCTCGGCGAAGCGGTTGATGCTGGTGCGCCAGTTTTGGCGGAAGAGGAAGAGGATGGCGGAGATGAGCGTGCCGGCGTGGCCGATGCCGACCCAGAACACGAAGTTGATGATGGGGAAGCCCCACGACACCGGCTGGTTGTTGCCCCAGACGCCCACGCCCGTGGCCATGAGGTAGCCGATGAGCCCGAAGAACATGCCCGCGAGGCTGGCGGAGACGACGAAGCAGACCCACCAGGCGAGGCGGGCCTTGCGTTCGGCGTTGTGAGCGACGGCGTCGGTGACGCCGAGGAAGTCCTTGCCGCCGGTGACCAGCGGCGCGCGTTGCCGCGGGTCGTCGCTGAGGTTGTCGACGTGGCGCGGGAGCGTTCGGGGGGGGGCGAGGGTAGCCATAAGCTCGATCAGTTTGCGATGACAGCGCCTTCAATCAAGGGGGTTACGGTGGCGATGTTCAGGACGGCGCAGAGGGTCGGTTCTTCGGTGACATATTCGCCGTCCAGCCCCGGCTTCGGGTAAAGGTAGATCGTGTCTTCGCTCATCAGCACGAATCCATGCTGCTCCACCGGGTAGCTCTCGCCGTTGTTCATCGCGATGGTGAAGGGGACAAAAGGCATCCTCCTCAACAGCCGTCTCATTTCTTCGGGGTCCATAAAATGCCTGTTCAGGAAGCGGCTCGGCGTGTCGACACTTCGATCCGCCTGATGTCCGACAGATCGACCACTCGCGCCGGTCCCCGCGGCACCGTCTTGCCCGGTGCCGGCTCACGCAGCACGTACACATTGGTGGCGGTCACATAAGCACAATCGGGAGCTGCCACGTCGTAGCGATCGCCCTCATCGGTGATGAGCGTGAACCGGTAGAACGGCTCCGCCTTCACCTTCGCCTGCACATCGTCGGGTTCAACCATGATGGTCCCCCTTGCCATTGCCGTACCCCGCAGCCTCACGCTCCACCGGGTTCCGCACCAGCCCCAGGTGCTGGGTCCGGGCCCGGGTGTTGAGCTCACTCAGGAGCGTGTAGCTCCGGGGGTTACGGGTCTGCAGCTTGCTGACGCGTGAGTCGGGGTCGTTGAGGTTGCCGAAGGTCAGGGCCCCGGTCGGGCACGCCGCCTCACACGCCGTGATGATCGTCCCGTCGGCGACCTCGGGGTACGCGGAAAAGTCACTGACCGCCGCGTCGCGCTCCGCGCCGGGCGGCAACCGATCGACGGCGAGCTTGGCCTTGGCCCAGTCGGCCTTGGCATAGATTTTCGCCCGGCTGATCCGCTGCACGCAGTACGTGCACTTCTCCATCACGCCACGCATCCGCACCGTCACGTCGGGGTTGTACACCATCCGGCGGACCTGGTCGATCGTGTCGTTCTGCTCCTGGTCGGGGAACTTCAGCCACGGGTCGTTGCTGACGCCCCCGGCGCTGCCGCGGTTGCGGAACATCGGGCCGTCGAGCTTGCTGTGGTAGTCGAAGTAGTTAAACCGCCGCACCTTGTACGGGCAGTTGTTGGAGCAGTACCGCGTGCCGATGCAGCGGTTGTACACCATGGTGTTGAGGCCCTCGGTGTCGTGCACGGTCGCGGCCACGGGGCAGACCTGCTCGCACGGCGCGTTCTCGCAGTGCACGCACATCAGCGGCATGTGCACGACGTCGAGGTTCTCGCTGCTGGTGATCGCCTCGTCGTCCAGCCGTACCGCCTCGGCTGAGCGGTAGTAGGTGTCGATGCGGAGCCAGTGCATCTCCCGCGACATGATGACCTGGTCCTTGCCGACGATGGGGATGTTGTTCTCGCTCTGGCAGGCGATGATGCACGACGTGCAGCCGAGGCACGTGGTCATGTCGATGGTCATGCCCCAGGCGTGCGGCTCGTTAAAAACGGTGGGGGGCTCCCAACCCTCCGCGACGGCCTCGGGGTGCTCCTCGGCGAGCATCCGCGCCCTTTCGCGGAACTCGGCGGCCCGGGGCGGGTCGTAGAGCTGCAGCGTGACGTCGCCGTGCGCCCCCTCGTTGGCGAAGTTGCGGCCTTTGGCCGAGAGGTAGTACGACAGCGAGGCCTGCTTGACGAGCGAGCCCATGCCGTGGGCGTGGCCGATCCGCTCGTTGAGGCCGTAGGCGGTGACCGCCCCCACGCCCTGGGCCCCGAGCTTGCCCGGGTCGATGAGGTGGTGGATGCTGGTGGTGGCGAGGGCCTGTTTCTTGCCGGTGCGTTCGACCGCTGCGCCGTAGATCAGGTCGGACGAGGCGTTGGCCCCGGCCGCGGCGCGGAGCGGGTAGGCGTTGAACCCGACCCCCCGCGCGATGCGGCCGCCGGCGGTGTGGCCCTGCCCGAGGGTGAGGATCACGACGCCCCGCGGCTGGCCGGGCATGATGAACACCGGTGCCTCGACGTCCCGGCCGTTGGCGGCGACGCGGACGATGTCGCCGTTCTTGAGCTTCATCTCCCGGGCGTCGGCGACGCTGACGAGCGCGGGGTTGTCCCACGAGACTTTGGTCATCGGCTCGGGCACCTCCTGCAGCCAGCCGTTGTTGGCGTACCGCCCGTCGTGGACCTTCGGGTCCGCCCGGAGGACGACCTCGAAGCCCTGGTGCGTCGTGCTGCCCCCGGCCTTGCGGGCCCGACCCGCCGGGGCGTCGACCGGCTCGAACCCGGTGCCCAGCACCAGCCCGTCGTGCACCGCACGGCGCCACGCCTTCTCGATCTCACTTTCACCGCCGCCGGAGCCCCAGGCCCCGGCCCGCTCGTCGTACGTCCCGCCGCCGAGCGGCCCGGTCCACGCGCGGCGGACCAGCTCGTACCCCGCGGCGAGTGGGTCGCCCGCCAGCATCGCCAGCACCTCGATGGCCGACTTGCCCGCGAACAGCGGCTGGATCAGCGGCTGCTGGAGGCACAGCGTCCCGTCCCACGCCCGGCCATCGCCCCAGCATTCCAGGTCGTGCGCCTCGGGCAGGTGCCACTGGCACGCCCGGGTCGTCTCGTTGTCGTACTGCGTGAGGTGGGCCCGGACCGGGACCTTCTTGATCAGCCGGGCCAGGTCCAGGTCGGCCGGGGCGTCGAACACCGGGTTGCCGCCGAGGATGAGCAGCAGGTCGACCTCGCCGGCGTCGATCCGCCGGGCCAAATCACCGATCGCGTTGGCCCGCAGCGGCTCCTGCGCGTCGGGCTCGTCGACCAGTTGCACCGTTTGGCCGAGGTTGCCCAGGTGCGAGTTCACGGCCCAGGCGAGGGCGTGCACGTCCGGCGGCTGGGCCGGCCCGACGGTGACGAGCGACTTGCCGTGGGCGTGGTCGAGGTCGGCGGCGAGGCGGTCGACGAACGCCTGCTGCAGCGGCTGAAGGTTGACGCCGAAGTCCGCGCCCGGGACGCCGAGTTTCACCGCCAGCGCGTCGAGCATCGCCGCGACGGCCGAGGGCCTGACCTGCAGGTGCTCGTCGGCGTTGGAGCTGGTGGGGGTCAGGGTGGGGCCGACCGCGTAGGTGCGGGACATGTGCCCGTCGTCGCAGGACTTGCGGTTCGTCGCCCAGCCGCGGGCGTGCTGCAGCGCGGCGGGGTGATCGGTCAACAGGTCGCTGTCGAACGTCGCCAGCACCTGCACCTTGCGGAGGTCGTACAGCGGGCGGAGCGGGCGGCCGAAGGCCTTCTCGCTGCCGGCGATCTCGTGGTCGCGGTTGATCGGCTCCCAGGTCGCCCACGTCGCGCCGGGGAACGCCTCGAGCAGGCGGTTCTTCTGGGCCTGGAACGTCGGGCCGGCGTTGGCCTGGCTAAGGACGGCGAGCCGCTTGCCCTGCGGCTTGAACGCTTCGGCGAAATCCGCCCAGGTCGCCACGGCGGCCCCCTCCTCGCCCCGTCGGCCGACGGTGCGGGTGCGGTCCGGGTCGTACAGGTTCAGGATCGACGCGATGGTGAAGCTGTCGGCCGCCCCGATCTTGAGCTTCCCCTCCTTATATAGCTCCGGGTTGCCGTTGATCGGGTGCAGCGGGCTGCCCGAGAGGTGGATCGGCCGGCCGTCGACCGTGGTGGCGAACACCCCGTAGGCCACCCCGCCGCGCTGGTGCATCGTGGCGTACTGCTGGGGCATGCCCGGCATCGAGCCCTCGGGCCGATGGTTGTGCGGGACTACCTCCTCCTCCGGCCAGCGGCGGCAGCCCGTCAGCGTCAGCCCCGCCAACGCCATCGACGCCCCGGCGAGCTTCATGAACTGCCGGCGTGACATCCCCAGGAGCTCATCGGGGTCGTACCCGGGAAACTCCCGCGACAGCTCCGCTCGAAACTCGGGGCCGTCGGCGTATTCGTGGAGGCTCTGCCAGTACTGGCGGCCGGCGGGTTGATCGTTCATCCGGGGATCGGGGACCGGGGTTCGGGGTTCGGGCTCGACCTTCAAACGTTGCTCTTTCTGCTTCACACTTCGCACTTCAGACTTCGACCGTCGCACCTCTCACCGGTGACACGTCGAGCAGCTCTGCATATACGCCTTGCCGTGCACCTGGTACTCCCGGGCGATCCGGGTGCCGACGAGGAGCTTCGCCTCGTCGAGGTCGGTGATGCCGCGGTCGATGACCTCCGGGTCGTCCATCGGGGTCCAGGCAAGGTTAGTGACCTGGTCCGGCGGGCGGAGGTGCTTCTCGGGCTGACGGTGACACTCGAGGCACCAGCCCATCGAGAGGTTCTCGACCTGGTACACGCCCTCGGCATCCATCCGATCGACGCGGCCGTGGCACTCGTTGCAGCCGACACCCTTGGTCGTGTGGGCGGCGTGATTGAAGTAGACGTAGTCGGCAAGGTCGTGGACCTTGACCCACTCCACCGGCTCGCCGCTGTGGTAGGCGTCGAACAGCGGCTGGAGCTTGAGGCTCTGCTTCTTGATCCCACCCGCGTCGTCGGGGTTGTGGCAGGCGATGCAGGTCTCGATCGGCGGGATCGCCGCGAACGCCGCGTCCTTCACCGTCGTGTGGCAGTACATGCAGTCCATGTTCAGCTGGCCGACGTGCAGCTGGTGACTGTAGGGGATGGGCTGCCGCGGGCGGTAGTCCTCGTTCAGCGTGTTGGGGTTGAGCCCGAACCCGACCACGATCGGCACGTAAAGGCCCGCCCCGAGGATGCCCAGGACGAGCACCGGCAGCAGGTAATTCGCCCACCGCGGGAACACGTATCGGGGCTGGTTCAACTCACTCACAAGCTCGTTCCGTCACGGTTAGGCGATCAGGGCAAACGCGGCGGGGCATCCCCCGTGCCTTGGTTTCCCCTCCGCCACCCGCCTGCCCCGGGCCGGGTCGCGGGCAGGGTAGCCGCTTTTGTTGCCGATGACAAAGCGGCGAACCAAAGTATTTTTCGCTCCCTTTGCGGGCCGGTCAAGACCCGGGCAAGTTCCGGCCAAGCCGCGGTTGCTGCGGTGTTTCACGCGTTTGGTACCCGGCTTACAGTCGCGGTCTTATACCGCCCCGGGACGCGCCAGGACCAGCAGCATCAGCATCACCGCGCCCGGCCAGATCGCCGGCTCGGCGTTGCCGGCGACGAGGCACGCCGCCAACGCCAGCGCGATCCCCAGCGCAAGCACGGTCCACATCGCCGACATCCCCCGCAGGTACACCGCCCGGTCCGCGGGGCCCGTGTCGCTCGACGCCCAGCCGTGCCGGAACGTCTCGGCGTTCATCACCACCGACGCGGGCACGACGAGCATCAGCCACAGCAGCGGCAACAAACCCCAGGCCGCGCCGACCCCGCCCGCCGCTTGAACGTCGCGGCCGTCGGTAATCGCCGTCACCGATACCACCACCGCCACCGCCGCGCCGCACGCCACGGACAGCACCGACCAGCGGAACCACGCCCGCCGCGTCGCGGACCGGCCGTCGGAGGGGTGTGCTGATTCCATAACTTAACCTTCGGGAAGACCGATGCATCGGGTTCTATCGCGCCGGCAGTGTAACCGCCGGGCGGGGCAGAGCAACGGCGGGGCCCGCTGGGTTACCCGCCTCCGCCATCGCCGCTTTGGGGAATAGGGTTTCCAGACGGGCTGAGGGATTACCCGAAAAATCTTGACCCCACCGCTGGACTCATGGATAACCCTATGCTATCCTGAACGCACAACACAGCCCCCGGAAGGCGGTGAGTCAGCTTCGGCTGGCTCGCCGCTTTTTTTCTGCCCCCGTCACTCGATGCGAACCTGCGGGACGCGGGGGGCGGGTACGATCCAATCTATGGCCGACGGTTGCCCCCCTGTCACAGAACACCGCCTTGCACGGGCCACGTCACGCCGGCTTGGCCGATGTCTCGTCGCTTGGGTGGCCGTGGTCGCCACTGCCGGCTGCGCATCCAAGGGCAGGCCCGACGCCCGCGTCGCGCCGGTGGTTCAGAGGCAGGCCGCCGCTCCCGCCGACACGCAGCCCGCCGCGCCCGGCCGGGACGCGGACCTGGGCCGGCCGGTCGAGGGGCTCATCGGCCATGTTGCCGGCAAGCCGCTCTACGCCCACGTGGTGCTCGACGGGCTCGAGGCCGAGCTGCGGGCCATCGGCAACCGCGAGAGCCGCGCCGGGTTCCGGGACCGGGCGTACGAGCTCATCCGCCGCCGCATTGCCAGCCTCGTCATCGATGCGCTCGTGCTCGAGGAGGCCGAGCGGGTGCTGACCGAGGGCGAACGGACGGGCCTGCGCCAGCTCCTGGATTTCCAGCGGGAGGAGCTTTTACGGAAATACGGGCAGGGGTCGGTCGCGTTGGCGCAGCGGAACATCGTCGAGCAGACCGGCACGCGGTTGGACAAGTCGCTGCAGGACTTCCGCGAGTCGGTGCTGATCCGCACGTACCTCGACCGCAAGATCGACCCGCTGGTGAACGTCAGCCGGCGGGACATCGCCCGGTACTACCGGGACCACGTGGTGGATTTTCGGCCGCCGGCGGAGCGTGACGTGCGGCTGTTGTGGGCCAGGGACGCGGCCGAAGCCGAGTCGCTCCGCGGCCGGCTGGAGGCGGGCGAGTCGTTTGTCGATCTCGCCGCCGAGCCGGGCAACCAGTACCCGGGCAAGGCGAACCTGTACCCGATCGAGGGCGAGGTGATGTTCGGCTACGGCCCGATCGACGCGGCGGTGAGCTCGCTGGACGAGGGGCAGTGGGTCGGGCCAATCGAGCAGCGGGGCCGGTACTGGTTCGTCTACGTCGAGCGGCTGGACGCGGCCGAGGGCGTGGACCTCATGGACGCGCAGGCCCGCATCGAGCGGACGCTGCGGGACGAGCAGGGCCGGCGGCTGCGAGAAGACTTTTTCAAGCGGCTGCGGAGCGTGGGCAGCTTCACCGATGAGGACGCGATGACGTCGGCGGTGCTGCGGATCGCGATGAGCAAGTACGCGGCGACGCCGTGACCCACTTCCTGCGGCCCCTGCTCGACGCGCTGCGGCCGCTGCAAGGCGTGAAGCGCCGCACCGGTCGGCGGGGCGAACGCCTCGCCGCGCGGCACCTCAGACGGCACGGCTACCGCATCCTCGGCCGCAACCTGAGAAACCGCCTCGGCGAGGTCGACCTGCTCGCCGAAGCGTCGGACGGCACGGTGGTCGTGGTGGAGGTCAAGGCGGGCCGCGTTGGCTCGCCGCACCGCCCGGAGGTGCACGTCAACGCCGCGAAACAGCGCAAACTCGTCGCCGTCGCCGCGTCCCTCGCCCGGCGGCACGGCCTGTCGCAGCGCCGCTTCCGGTTCGACGTCATCGCCGTGGACTTCGCGGAGCGTGGCAAACCGGTCGTACGTCACCATGTCGGGGCGTTCCAGTCCCCCGTGTAGATCTTCCCCATCCCTACGAAGCGACGCGGCTTTGCCGCGCTCCCGCCAGCGCGGCAACGCCGCGTCGCTTCATGTGGATCAGAATCGCTTCATCCGGATCAAGCGGTCAGAACGACACGTTGAGGCCGACGCGGATGAACGCCGCGTCGTCCAGTTCGCGGACGGTGTCGCGGTCCCGGGCGTCGAAGCCGCGGGAGAACTCCTGTGAGAACGCCCAGCCCCCGGCGACGGTGGCCTCGAACCCCTCGGCCAGCTCGTAGCGCACGCCGAGCTCGAGGCGGTTCTGCTCGAAGAACAGCCGGCGGTGCTCGTCGTCCCCGTCGAGGTGGAACCCGCGGTCGGTGTTCAGGTACTGCCCGAAGACGTGCCACCGGTCGGTCAGGTCGTACTCGACCAGGGCCCGGCCGCCGATGGGGATGAAGTAGGTGATGTCGACGCTGAGGCGGTCGATCGGCTCCCAATGGACGCTGGAGAACGGGAAGCCGAGGGTGTAGTAGTTGTCCGCATCGAGGTACTCGGTGTACTGGATCGCGGGCAGGGGGATGTCGGGGAGGAAGACGCGGCTGCCGTCGTAGTCGAGCACGAGCAGGAGGAAGCGGCGGTCGCTGATGCGCTTGCGGGCGTAGACCGAGGCGACGCCGAACCACGCGTCCTCGTCGGCGAACGGCGTGTCGCCGGCAAAGCCGCCGCCGACGGTGAAGCCCCAGTCCCACGGGCCGGACTGGCCCAGGCCCATGCCCACGGCCCCGGTGGCGTTGACCAGCCGCTCGGGCAGGGCGTCGTCGCCGCTGTCGATGTGGAGGTGGTCGTAGAGCCAGCCGGCGGAGAACGAGCCGGGCCGATCGGGCTCGAGCCGGGTGCGGCCGAAGGTGACGAAGCGGGCGAGGTCGACCGACTCGCCGGTGGCCTCGGCGTCGCCGCTCTGCCCGGTGAAGTAGGCGTCGGTCTCGACCCGCTCGCCCTCGGCCCAAGGCACGACGACGAGGGCGCTGCCGACCTGCCCGGCGGCGGGGAGGGCGGCAAAGAGGATGCAGGCAAGCGTGAAACAGGCGGCGGGGCGGTACGGCATAGCGCGATAGCTTACGAAGCAACGCGACTTGTCGCGCCGGAGGACGGCGCGCAGCAGAAGACGCGTGCATGCCAGCGGATCAGAGCCGGGAGCGTGAGCGACCGGTCGGTCTTGCAGGACACGCGGTCCGGTCGCTTACGCTCCGGACTCTAACAAAGTGAGTGTGCTCGACGAAGGCGCGGCGGAGCCGCGTCGCTTCATTCGGTGGGGCGGGTCGCGGTCAGCGTCACACGCACCGCGGGGCGGTCGTCGGCGGTGACGGTGGCGGTCGCCTCGCCCGTCGTCTCGTCGGGCCCGGTGACGGTGACGCGGTGCTCGCCGCGGAACGGCCGGACCGTGTACCGCCCGGCGGCGTCGGTCGTACCCGTCGTGTCGGTCCACCAGTCGCCGTAGACCAGGTCCATCCACGCCTGCCCCTCGGGCTTGAGCGTCCATTCGCGGGTGAACAACGGGGCGTCGTCGTTCCAGTGCCGGCCGTCCCAGAAGCCCCACATATAGAAGCCTTCCACCGCGGGGTGGCTGAAGCAGACGGTCATGAAGTCGCTGAGCCAGGCTTGCTTCTGCCCCTCGTCCCAGCCCTTGCCGAACATGTCAAATTCGGTCACGAGCAGCGGCACCCCAAACGCGGCGAAGCGTTGCAGCCGGTCGTACACCTCCGTCGGCGGGGGGGTGAGGTTCCCGCCGTGGTAGTGGCCTTGGAACCCGATCCCGCCGAGCGGCGCGTCGTGGTCAAGCAGGAAGCGGATGGTCTTCTCGTACGAGTCGCGGTGGCCCGTGAAGTCGCCGACGAGGATGTGGAAGTCGTTGATGAACAGCCGCACCTCAGGGGCCGCGTCGTGGGCGAGGTTGAACCAGTCCACCAGGTCCGGGGCCTCCTCCTTCGGCACGCCGGGCGTGAGCTTGTCGGTCAGCGTGTGCTCGGTCACCGGCTCGTTGACCATGTCCCACTCGTCGAGCCGGCCGTGGTTGCCGTAGGTGAAGGTGATCTCCTCGCGGATGTGCTCGGCGACGCGCTGCCGAACGTAGGCGGGGTCGTCGCTCTCCGTAACGTCGTCCGGCACGGACCACTTCGGATTGCGGTGCTGCCACACGAGGCAGTGCCCGCGCACGTGCAGCCCGTGGTCGAGCAGCCAGTTCGTCGTCGCCACCGTCTCCTGCCGGCTGCCGGCCTTGTCCCACACGCGCCACTTGTGCCCGTTTTCCAGCACCGCGGCGTTGAACAGCTCCCCGACCTTCGCCCGGTACGTGGCCGCGTCGTCGGTTTCGCTCGTCGGCCCGGCGAACATCGCGCGGTTCACCGCCGTCCCGAAGCGGAACGCGTGCCGCGTCTGCTGAACATGCACACGCGCCCCCGCCACCGGCTCGCCGTCACCGTCCACCACCTCCACCGTCAGCGGCCCCATCCGGTGCTCCCCGATCCGCGCCGCCGCCTCCGCCCGCCAAGCGTCGTCGTCCTGCGCCGTCGCGTCGGTGCTGATGGTCAACAGCAGGGCTCCGAAGATGAGTATTTTCAACATAGCGGGTGGACAGCCTTTCACGCAGATTCCGCAGATGGCGGACATTGGGGACGCAAATTTAACAAGGAGGGCGTGCCATCGACTGGAGAAGAATGTCGCAGGGGGACGTCGACGTGTCGCTTCAACTCCCATCTGACATTCTAAGACCGATCGCCAAGACGCAGAGACGCCATGACGCCAAGAAGATCATTCATCTAACCTTCCCAAGGCTCCCTTGGCGTCTTTCATCCTTGGCGTCTCGGCGATCATCTTGGTCAACAGTTTTTTACGGCAACCCTCGTCGGCCGAATCACGGTCTTAAATCTGCGTCCGCCAATCTGCGGCATCTGCGCCATCTGCTTGAAAGGCTGCTCCCTCAAAACCCCACCCGCACCGCAAGGCGGACCAGCGGGGCGGGGTCGAACTCGCGGACCACGTCCGTCTCGCGCCAGTCGTAGCCGCGGCGGAGCTCTTGGGCGAAGGCGTACCCGCCGGTGACGGTGACGTCCACGCCCTCGGCCGGCGTGAGCTTCACGCCGAGCTCGAGACGCTGGCTGACGAAATAGAACCGGTCGCGGCCGCCGTCGGGGATGTAGAACTGGTCGTAGAACCCGCCGTACGCGCCGAGCAGGGCGACGGCGTCGGTGAGTTGATACGTCACGTCGGCCGAGAGCACGTCGATCTGCGACAGGCCGGCGGAGAGGGTGAGGCGGTCGCTGGGGCGGTAAGTGATGCGCGACTCGGGGTAGCCGAGCAGGAGGCCGAGCTCTGCGCCGCCGGGCTCTTCGGTGAGCGGCTGGCGGTATTGGACGAGGGGCAGGGGGGTGTCGGGCAGGACCGAGCGGTTGCCGTCGTAGGTGACGCCGAGGAGGAGGGTCGCCCCGTTGCCGAGGACGGTCTCGCCGTAGAGCACGCCCAGGCCGTAGTAGGCGCTGGCGTCGCCGTAGGCGTTGGTCCCGGCATACCCGCCGCCGGCGATGAGCCCGACGTCCCACGGCCGGCCGGCGACGTCGACCTCACCGAGGGGCAGGCCCACCGCCGCCTCGTGCCGGATGAGCCGCTCGGGCAGAGCCGTGTCGTCGCTGTTGAGGTCGAGATGGGTGTACTCGTGCCCGAAGGCGAGCCCGTCGGGGTCGGGCCGGTAGCGGAGCCGCGACCGGGCGACGGCGATGGTCACGTCGGGGTCGGCGACGTCGCCGGGCGGGGCGTCGGTCTCGCTGGACTGCAGGAACACGTCGGCGTTGAGGTCAAAAGCACCGTCGGCGGCGAGCAGCGAGAGGCTGGTCTGGGCGTCGAGGCGCGGCGTCGCTGCGAGGATGAACAGCCCCGACAGGATGAGCAGGAAGCGCGGCCGCATCGCGGGAGGGTAGCGGAGCCGCGGCGTATCTGAAGCCGCGGATGCAGATCCGTCGGGTCAATCGCTCACCGTGTGAGCCGACGGATCGACATCCGCGGTTGCCTACTCCATCACGCCGCCACGAGCTTCCTCCCCCCGCGGAGCGAGTGGAACAGCTTCCAAAGCACCCGCGCCTCGCCGCCGCCGCCGGGTAGCGCGACCCACGCCGCGGCGTACAGCACGCTGAACGCGCACCCCGCCACCGCCAGCTCCAGTACGAACGGCAGCGGGCCGAGCGCCTCGAACATCAGCGCCCACGTCGCCGCCCCCGCCGCAAACGATGCGACGGCCGGCCGCGTCATCGGGTTGAGGATGTCCCCCACCGTGACCAGCGCCCCCTCCGCACAGTTGCGCGCGCTCGGCACGACAAGCAGCCAGCACGACAGCGTGTGGCCCGCCGCGACGCCCAGCCCCACGTCGTCCAGGCCCAGCCCGAAGCCCGCGCCCGCCCCGGCTCCGATCGCCATCACCACCGATTCGACCACCGTCCAACGCGCCTGCTTACCCGTGCGGCCGTCCGAGTAGTACACGTATTTGTTTAAAAGCAGCGGCGTCTCCGCGGCCATCCCCACCAGCAGCCAGCGGAAGATGCCCGTCGCCGCGAGCCACTTTTCTCCGAGCAGCAGCCGGATGACCGACTCCGCCTCGATGAACAGCAGCGCGAGTGCCGGGAGGATGAGGCTATACAAGAGCGTGAACGCCCGGCGGACGTAGACCCGCAGCCGCTCGGGGTCGTCCTGCAGCCGGCTGAAGCTCGACACGCAGACCGAGAGCATCGGCGTGTGGACCTGCTTCACCGGGAACACCGCCCAGCGGTAGGCGGCGCTGTAGAGCCCAAGCGGCCCTGGCCCGCCCAGCCGGCCGAGGATCACCTGGTCCGCGTTGCGCCCGAGGAAGCGTATCAGCTTCGCCAGCGTGAAATCCCGGCCGTACCGCATCACCCCGCCGATATCCTCTTCGTCCTCCCCGCCGCTGCCGCCGGTCTCCGGTAGATAAAGCCGCGGCCGCCACCCGCACACGACGCACCGCCCCAACCCCGCGATGATGAGCATCCCGAGCTGGCTCGTCACCAGCGCCCACGCGCCGTAGCCGAGGTAGCCGATGAGGATCGCCGCGGCCGCCGCGGTGACGGTGGAGATGATGTCGATCACGCTGATGATGCCGTACCGCATCTGCCGGCGGACCAGCCCGTCGGGCACCGATGCGATGCCGTTGATACACACCCCGAGGCTCAACACCCAGATCAGCGGGGCCACGATCGGCTCGCCGAAGAACCACGCCGCCGCCGGCCCGAGCACGACGAGCAGCGCCACCAGGATGAGGTTGAGCTTGACGCTCAGCCGGAACACCCGCTGGCACACCGCGTCGCTGAGCGTCGGGCGCTGCACGATCGCCGCCCAGATGCCCATCGTGTTGATCTGCAGGAGGAACGACGCGACGACGCTGGCCATCGCGAACTGGCCGAACGCCTCTACGTCGAGCAGGCGGGCGAGGACGACCATGCTGCCGACGGTCGCGGCCGCCTCGACGACGTTGCCGGCGAGGACGAGGATGCCGCTCCGCGCCGCCTCCTGCGCCAGGCCGCCGCGGCCGCCGTTCGACTCGGCCCGCAGCGGGTCGTTCGGGGCCCGCGGCGCGGCGTCGGCGTGTCCGGGCGGCGTCGTCTCCGGCGGGCTCGGTGCTTCCGCGGTGCCGGGCTGCTCGGGCGGATCGGGGCGTGGCATACGGTGACAAATGCCGCTGCGGTGCGGCCGCGGCCGGGCCACCCGGCGGATAAAAAAGCCCCCGCCACAGGGCTCCGATCCTGGGGCGGAGGCACGCCACGGCACACGCGGTGCCGGCTGACTTTGCTCGGACTCCATCGTATCGCCCCCGTTCCACCCGTTCAACGCCCCGCCGCCGTCTCCCGCCCCCCGCCCCGTCACCCGGTCCACGCCCCCTTGGCGGACCCCCCGCCGCCATCCGATATACCCTTCAGCCGACCACCCGAACGGAGCCCCCCATGATCGTCGTCATGCGACCCGACGCCACGCCCGACCAGATCGCCCACGTCGGCACCCTCATCCGCGAGATGGACCTCACCGACCACGTCATCAAGGGCACCGACCTCACCGTCGTCGCCGTGATCGGCGACGACCGCAAGAAAGACGGCCGCAAGCTCGAACGCGCCCCCGGAGTCGACCGGGTGATGAAGGTCCTCGCCCCGTACAAAATGGCAGCCCGCGCCGACCACCCCGAAACCACGCGCGTCCGGGTCGGCGACGGCGACCTATGCGTCTTCGGCGGCAAGCAGGTCCCCGTCATCGCCGGCCCCTGCAGCGTCGAGGGCGAAAGCGAGATCCTCCAGGCCGCCCAAGCCGTGAAACAGGCCGGCGCCCACGCCCTCCGCGGCGGCGCGTTCAAGCCCCGCACCAACCCCTACGCCTTCCAGGGCCACGGCGAGGACGGCCTCAAGATGCTCGCCGCCGCCCGCGACGCCACCGGCCTGCCCATCGTCACCGAGGTCCTCACCCCCACCGACGTCGACCTCGTCAGCCAGTACGCCGACTGCCTCCAGATCGGCACCCGCAACAGCCAGAACTTCAAGCTCCTCGAGGCCGCCGGCCGCCAGCCCAAGCCCGTGCTCATGAAGCGCGGCATGGCCATGACCCTCGACGAATACCTCCAGGCCGCCGAGTACATCCTCGCCGCGGGCAACGGCAACGTCATCCTCTGCGAGCGCGGCATCCGCACCTTCGAGGACCACACCCGCAACACCCTGTCCCTCTCGGTCGTCCCCGAACTGCACACCCGCACCCACCTGCCCGTCGTCATCGACCCGAGCCACGGCACCGGCAAGGCCGCCCTCGTCCCGGATATGGCCCGCGCCGCCCTCGCCGCGGGCTGCGACGGCCTCGCCATCGAGGTCCACCCCGACCCCGAACACGCCCTCACCGACGGCGCCCAGTCCATCACCCCCGACACCCTCACCACCCTTATGGCCAGCCTCGCCCGCATCGCCGAAGCCGTCGACCGCACCTGCACCCCCGGCACGTCCGTCGCATAACGCGCTGCATCAACCTAACCCCACCGCTTGCGGTTAGCGCACCCGACATCAACCACACCCATCGGCAACCCGCAGCGACGCCTGCGCCAGCACGATCGCCGCCGCGTTCGCCAGGTTGTAGCTGCGGATCCCCCCCGACATCGGGATATACACCGTCCGCTCCCGCCACCGCTCGTGCCACGCCTCGGCAGCCCCGTGTTCTCGTTGCCGAGCACGATGACGTCCCCGTCCGCATACGGCGGCGCATCAAACCGACGCGCCCCGTGCTTCGTCACCAGCCACGGCTCGCGCTCCCCCAGCCAATCCAGAAACGCCCCCTCATCCGTGTGCTCCGTCAGCCGCACGTTCGGCCAGTAATCCAGACCCGCCCGCTTCACCGCGTGGTCCGAAATCTCAAACTTCATCGGGTGGATCAGGTGCAGGTGCGCGTTCATCCCTACCGTCGTGCGGGCGATGTTCCCGGTGTTCTGCGGGATCGCGGGGTGGTAGAGGACCAGGTGCAACATATCAAGTCGAAGCTTCCAAGGCAGACAAGGCAGTGTCACGCAAAGACGCAAAGGAAGAAAAGGGTGGCAAACTCTGAAGCGAGTTGTTGATTACCAATGTACCGGCCGAACACATCAACTCCCGATTCAACCCAACCCCACCATCTCTTCCTTTGCTACCTTTGCGCCTCTGCGTGACCCTTCTTCAACGCCCCCGGCCAAAGCCCGGACCGGCCGAACCAGCAGCTTGCGTAGCACCGCCAGCAGCGTCGCCAGATCCTCGGTGTAGCTCGGCGGCGGCCGCCAGTACAGCGTGCTCTTGTCGATCACCGTTGCCCGCCCCGGGGCCGCGGCGAAGCGGGACTGCAACGCCGCCGCGTCCGGCGCGTTGAAAATCAGGTCCAGTTTCTCCAGCTTGATCTTATCGATCCGCAGCGTACTCGCCGCCACCCGGACCTCCGTCAAATTGATAAAACTCTGCGCCGCTTGCGGCGGGGTTCCGTACGCGTCGGTCAGGTCCTCCACGACCCGGTCGAGCGCGTCGAGCGTGTCGACGCGGGTGAGCCGGCGGTACGCCTCCATCCGATGCTTGTCGCTCTTGATGTAGCTCTTGGGGATGCCGCTGCCGCCCCCGGGCGACGGCAGCTCGAGGTGCGTCTTGCTCGCGTCGATGATCGGCTCGTGATTCAGCTTCTTGGTTTCCTGCTCGAGCAGCACGCAGTACATCTCGTACCCCACCGCGGCGATGTGGCCCGACTGCTCGGACCCCAGCAGGTTGCCCGCGCCGCGGATCTCCAGGTCCCGCATCGCGATCTTGAAGCCCGCCCCGAGCATCGAGTAGTTTTCGATCGCCTTGAGCCGCTTCGCCGCCACCTCGCTGACGGTCTGGTCCGGCGGGAGAAGCATGTAGCAGTACGCACGGTGCTTGTACCGCCCGACCCGGCCCCGCAACTGGTGCAGGTCCGCCAGCCCGAAGTGGTCCGCCCGGTTGATGAACATCGTGTTGGCGGTGGGGATATCGATGCCGCTCTCGATGATCGTCGTGCTCACCAGCACGTCCGCCTCCTTCCGCATAAACGCCAGCATCACCTTTTCCAGCTGCGCCGGCGGCATCTGGCCGTGCCCGACAAGGATCCGCGCTTCGGGCACGAGCCGCTGCAGGTCGGCCGCGACGTCGTGGATGTTGTGCACCCGGTTGTGCACGAAGTACGCCTGCCCGTCCCGGCTGAGCTCGCGGATCAGCGCCTGCCGCACCCGCTCCTCGTCGTATGGCACCACCTCCGTCACGATCGCCCGGCGGTCCACCGGCGGCGTCGTCAGCGACGAGATGTCCCGCAGCCCCACCATCGACATGTGCAGCGTCCGCGGGATCGGCGTCGCCGTCAGCGTCAACACGTCCGCCGTCAGCCGATACTCCAAGAGCTTGTTCTTGTGCTCAACGCCGAACCGCTGCTCCTCGTCGATGACCACGAGTCCCAGGTCGGCAAACTTCACGTCCTTGCTCAGGATGCGGTGCGTGCCGATGAGCACGTCGACCTGCCCCGCCTTCACCCGGTCGAGGGTCTTCCGCTGCTCCTTCGCGGTCTTGTACCGCGACAGCGACTCGACCGTGAACGGGTAGTCGGCCAGCCGCTGGCGGAAGGTGCGTTCGTGCTGCTCGGCGAGGACCGTCGTGGGCACGAGCACCGCCACCTGCTTGCCGAACTCCACGGCCTTGAACGCCGCGCGGATCGCAACTTCGGTTTTACCAAAACCGACATCTCCGCAGATCAGCCGATCCATCGGCGTCTCGTCCGACATATCGTTTTTGATCGCGGCGACGGCGGCGAGCTGGTCCTCGGTCTCGGGGTAGGGAAACTCCGCCTCGAACTCACGCTGCCACGCCGAGTCGGCGGGGTAGCGGATCCCCGGCTGGGTCTGCCGCGCCGCCTGCACCCGCAAGAGCTCTGCGGCCATGTCCTTCACCGCGTCGGCGACTTGCTCCTTCTGCCGCTGCCACCGCTTGCCCCCGAGCGTCGACAGCGGCGGCCGGCCTTCGAAGCCGCCGATGTACCGCTGCACCAGGTCGATCTGCGCCGCGGGCACGTGCAACAGCGCCTGGTCCGCGAACTGCAGCGTAAGGTACTCCCCCGCCTTCTCGCCGCTGTCTTGCTTCCGGGGGCGGATCGTTTTGAGCCCCGTGAACTTCGCGATCCCGTGGTCCACGTGCACGACGTAGTCGCCGACGGAGAGGTCAAGAAACGCGTCGCCCCCCGCCGACGTTCCCGAGCCCGCGCCGGTCGAGAGCACCTGCCGCACCCGCCGCCGCGTCTCGTAGCGGTGGAACAGTTCGTGGTGGGGGATGAGGACGTGTGAGGGACGGAGGGACAAAGGGACGGAGGGACGGAGGGAAGAACGATCGGCCTTCTGCCCTTCGTCCCTGCGTCCCTCGCTCCCTTCGTCCCTTCCCCTACCCCAAACAAATCCCCGGTGCAGCATCCCCAGTTCCACCCCCACCCGCTTGTACCCTTCGGGCAGCTCCGCGATCAAAAGCTCCACCAGCCGCTCGCGCTCCGCCGGCTTCGCGCACAGCACCGTGACCTTGTTCCCCGGCTCGGAGGCCAGCTCGCCCAGCTCCCGGATCGCCGACTTCGCGTCACGGTCGAAACTCGGCAGCGGCTCCACGGGCAAGTCCACCGTCACCGCGTCGGTGTTGCTCGTCTGCGAATAGCTGTTCAGCTCGACGTGCGGCCGGGCGGTTAGGTCCCGCAGCACCTCGCCCGGCGGGAGGATGCCCGCGGTGTTGGTCAGCCGCTCGTAGTACCCCCGCGCCTGCTCGCTCAGCTCTAAAGTCTCGTGCAACATCGGCACCGCGTCCGCCGGCAACAGCGACAGCAGCGACGTCGTGTCCTCCCCGCCGGCACCGCCCGCACCGCCCCGCGGCGGCGTGCCGATCAAACCCACCGACAGCAACGCCTCACCCGACCCCAGCGTCTCCGCGTCGACGCGGTGGATTGATTCGATCTCGTCGCCGAAGTAGTCGAGCCGGATCGGTGACACGATCCCCGGCGCGGCCCCGCCCGCCCCGTCCGCCACCGTCACCCGGCCCGCGAGCGGGAAGATGTCGATGATCCCGCCCCGGGCCGCAAAATCGCCCGGCTGATCGATCGCGTCCTGCCGGGTGTACCCCGCCCGGTCCAGCCACTCGAACAACCGCCCCGGCGGCAACGCCTCGCTCCCCCCGTCCCCCTGCCCCGCCCGTAGCGTCAGCGTCATCTTGCCGAGGTCCGCGGGGGCTGGCACTGCCTGCATCAACGCCTGGATCGGCGCAACCAGCACCGCCGCTCGCCCCTCATAACCCCCCTCGACCAGCCGCTGCACCACCGCCAGCCGCTCCGCCACCAAATCGAGACCACTCCCGGCCGGCCCCGCAGCCCCGCCCCCCGCGACGACTTCCATCGCGCCAAACCGCTCCACCTCCATCCCCTCCAACAGCCCCTCCAACAGCCCCTCCAGGTCGTCCAATGCATCGTCCGCCTCGTCCAGGTGCGCCACCACCAGCAGCACCGTGCGCCGCAGCGCCCTCGCCGTGAGCCCCGCGACCAGCGTCCCCGCCGACCCCCGCACCCCCCGCGCCAGCACCGCCTTCTCACGCGACAACGCATCGAGCAGCGCAGCGAGCTGCGCCGACCGGTCCAACGGGTCGAGCCAGGCGGGTATCAGTCCGGGCATAGGTCCGGGCATGGGCGACGATGATAGAACGCCCAATTCGGGAGGCTCACCCCCCGCCGCGATCTAGCCGACCACCCGCACCCCGCCGAACCGGTGCCGCTTCACCAACTCCCACGGCCCGCCCCGGTATCGCCACAACGCCAGCCCCTCGCCGGTCACCGGAAACGGCTCCCACCCCGCCCGCAGCCGCCCGTATAACGCCGCCGCCTCGCCCGGCGTCACCTTGTTCTGCACCGTCACATGCCCCCGGAACTTGCCCCGGGAACCGCCCCGATCCTGCCCCGTCATCTCCTCGCCGAACGCTCCGACAAACCGCTCCGCCAATTCCGTACGGACCTTGGCCAGCCCGTTGCCTTCCACCCGGACCGCCACCCCCTTGCCCAGCCGCATCGGCCCCGCCGCCTCCAGCGGCAATGCGCCCCGCGATCCGCACACGTCCCGCAGCGCCGCGTCCACCTCCGCGAGCCGCTCCGCCGGCAACGCGTGGAACAGGGTCAGGTGGGCCGGCAGCACGTTCCGCTCCGCCGGGAAGTGATCGCGCCGCATTGTGTCGAGCCGCGCCCACGCCGCGTCGTCCATCCACAGCGAAACCACCAGCGGGGCCCGCTCAACCACCCGCCGCACCGCCTGTCACCCCCGCCCCCGCGCCCGCCAAGACGCTCGACGTCAGCACCACCGGCGCCTCGTACCGCGCCACCCCCAACTCCCTCGCCGGCGCGTCGCCGATCCCTTCCGGCGACTCGACGCCCTCCAGCACCCGGATCATCGCGATCTCGTCGCACGCCTCGTTCTTCGGGCACCGCACGCAGTCCGCCCAGACCTTCAACGGGAGCTCCTGCCGGTCCACCACCACAAAGCCCAGCCGCTCGAAGAACGCCCGCTGGTAGGTCAGCGACATCACCTTCGGGACCCCCAGCGCCCGCGCCTCCTCCAGACACGCCCCCACCAAAGCCCCACCGAGCCCCCGGCCTCGGTGCGACGACCGCACCGCCAGCGAAACCACCTCCGCCAGGTCCGCCCAGATGATCGACAGCCCGCACACCCCCACCACCTCCCCCGAATCGTCGTCCTCCACCACCACAAACTCGCGCAGGTTCTCGTACAACACCGCCGCCGACTTGGGCAGCATCAGCCCGAACTCGGCCGCATCGTTGATGATCCGGCCCATCACGGGCACATCGGCGATCGCGGCTCGTCGTAACACGGCAAAAGTGTAGCGGCCCCCGGGACCCAACTTACCCCCACAAAGCACCCGCCCCCCACCCGCTTAGCCCGGCCGCTTGCGGCCGCAATCTTCTGCGACACTGCGGCCGCAAGCGGCCGGGCTAAGAACAACGCGTCCCACCCTCACGCCGGCAGGCGAAACACGATCACCCGGGCGTCGCCGTTGCCGCCGCCGACAACGTTGACATCGCCGCCCTCCACCGTCACCGCGTCCCCCGCGCCCGCCGCCAGCCCGTTGACGGTCACGCCCCCCGTCGCCACGTGCACGTACGCCACCCGGCCCGGGGGCATGTCCAGAGACGCCTCACCCGCGGCGGGCAGCGAAGCGAGGAATACCTGTACATCCGCCCCGATCATCAGCGAGCCGTCGCGGCCGTCGGGTGTGGCGGTGGGGACGAAGCCGCCCACGTCACTCGGCAGCGCGTCAAGCTTCTCCTGGTAGCGTGGCGTCGTCCCCCGTTCACGCGGCTCGATCCAAACCTGCAGGAAGTGGACCGGGGCATCGGACGCCCCATTAAATTCGCTGTGCGTCACCCCCGTGCCGGCCGACATCAACTGCACGCCGTTTCGCCCGAGGGTGGAAGCGTGGCCCATCGAGTCGCGGTGGGCGAGCTCCCCATCAAGCACCCAGGTAAGGATCTCCATATCCCGGTGAGGGTGGGCACCAAACCCCTGACCGGGTGCGACGCGGTCGTCGTTGAGCACGCGGAGGCCGTGGTAGCCCATCCGCGCCGGTTCGTGGTAGTTGCCGAACGAGAAGCTGTGCCACGAGTTCAGCCACCCGATGCGGGTGCTGCCGCGGCGATCTGCGGGGATGAAGCCGACGGATGGTGTGGCATTGGTCATAAGATTCGCAGTAACCTGTCAAGAGCAGGAAAGTTAACACTCGAACGATTTCGGTGTTAGACTATGCCCCTTTTTCAGTCCGTGGTCATCGGCTTAAATTTTGTATCTGGTGCATTGGCTCCATCTCCGGAGCCGCCCGGGTGAGACTTGATCCGTCTCGAGTTTAAAGTTTTGGGAGAGGGTGGTCGCGGAGACGCCGGTAATGAACGAGAGCTCCGCCTGCTACCACGTCGGCCAGCGAGTAACCATTCGAGGGCGAGCGGCGGAGGTTGGCACTGTGGCGGCCGCGCCGGTGGAGATGGCTAACCGCTGGAGATACCGCGTGAACTTCGGCGCGACCTCCTCGACCTTTACCGAGTCAGACCTCCAGCCGTACGACGATGCGGCGGGCGAGGCGTCGCTGACCCTTGACTGCCGACGATGGGGGGGCCTTCTCGACCTGGCGCGGCGGGTGACACTGGCCAAACTCGACCCGATGCGGCCGCTTCGTGACGTGCTCCTTTCGTACCGTGCCTGCCGGACCGAGTTTAAGCCTTACCAGTTCAAGCCCCTGCTCAAGTTCCTTGACACGCCGCGGGGCCGACTACTGATCGCCGACGAGGTCGGGCTAGGCAAGACGATCGAGGCGGGCTACATCCTGCGGGAGCTTGAGGCGCGTCGGCCGCAGAGCTTCCGCCGCGTTCTAGTGATGTGCCCCGCACCGCTGTTGACCAAGTGGCAGGAGGAGCTGGAAGGTAAGTTTGACCTGCGGTTTGAGGTGATGGACGCGGCCACGTTCCGCAAGAAGATCATCGGCCGCATGAGCCGTGAGGGCGAACAACTCCGCTTCGCCGTCATCGTATCGAAGGACACGCTGCGGGGCGACCGGGCGGCGGAGCTGCAGCCGGATCAACGCTCGCTCCTGGCCGAGTTTGAGACGGCGCTGCAGCCCCGGGGCGAGTACCTCGACCTGGTAATCGTGGACGAGGCGCACCACCTGCGCAACCCCGCGGCTCAGACGCACAAAGCCGGTCGGGTTCTGGCCGAGCACGCCGAGGCGATGCTGCTGCTCTCCGCTACGCCGATTAACAACAGTTCGGACGACCTGTATCACCTGCTCAATCTGCTCGACCCGGTGGATTTTGATAACAAGGAGTTGTTCCAGGCGAGGCTGCAGGCGAACCGGCCGGTGGTACTTGCCGAGCTGCATTTGCGAGAGGGGAAGATGCACGACGCCGCCGACGAGCTTGAGCGTCTGCTAGCGCATCCGACGCACCCCCGGCTCTTCGGCGGGGTCCGGGTGCTGCAAGACACCGTCGCCCGCCTGCGCGGCGGGGACCCGGCCGATGTCGCCGGCCGCGTCGACCTGCAGCGGCGGGTCAAACAGCTCAACCTCCTGGACCTGACGCTGACCCGTACGCTCAAGCGCGACGTGGACATCGCCCAGGCCGACCGCGTCCCGCAGCCGATCGACATCCGCTTCAGCGCCGCGGAGCAGGCTCTTTACGATGAAGTCAGCACTTATTGCAGCGAGCTCTACGAGTTGCACCACGGCGAGCGGGCGGCCCAGTTTGCCACCATCAACATGCAGCAGCAGCTTGCCAGCTGCATCCCCGCGTTCCTCCGGCGGCTCGCTATGGCGACGCCCCCCGACGCGTCAAGCACCGATCCGACCGCGCGCGACGCCGATGACGATGAGGGTGAAGCGGAAGGCTTCAGCATCTGGCGCGACGAGGGCTTCCGCTGCGAGGTGCTGCGGCTTGCCGAGGCGATCAGTCACGACACGAAGTTCGAGGCGTTGCTCGGAGCGCTGCGGAAGCTCGCCGCGGAGGACGCGGCGAACGGTGAAGCTCCGAGGAAGGTGCTGCTGTTCAGCTTCTTCCGCGGGACGCTGGCTTACCTGGAGGAACGGCTGTCCGCGGCGGGGATCGGCTGCCGCCGCATCGCCGGCGACGTCCGCCGTGAGGAGCGAGAGGAACGCATCGCCGCGTTTCGTGAAAACCCCGGCGTGAGGGTTCTGCTTTCCAGCCGCGTCGGATCCGAGGGGCTCGACTTCCAGCGGCACTGCCACGTGCTGGTCAACTACGACCTGCCGTGGAACCCGATGCGCGTCGAGCAGCGGATCGGCCGCATCGACCGCTTCGGCCAGCCGTCGGCGAAGGTGCTGATCTACCACTTTGTCAACCGCGGCACCATCGACGGCCGCATCCTCGACCGGCTGTACGCAAAGGTCGGCGTGTTCGAGCACACCATCGGCCACCTCGAGCCCATCCTCGGTTCGCCCCAGCTCCGCGACCTCAACGACCTGATCATGTCCAACCGCCTGACCGACACGGAACGCGAACGCAAGGCCGAGCTCGGCGTGCTGGTCCGGCTGAACCTCGACCAGCTCCAACAAGCACTTGACGAACGCAAACACGAATTGCTCGGTCAAGACGAGGCCCTCGACGAGCGGCTGCGGCAGATCGACGGGACGCGGCAGTATCTCACCGGTGAAGAGCTGGAGGCCTTCGTGGCCGGCTTCTTCGCTGATCTCGGCCAGCCGTGGTCGCCCCAGCCGAACGAGCCGCACGTCTGGCGGGCGGTGTGGTCTAACGCGGTGCAGCGGTGCGTCGACGACGAGTTGACGGTGGAGGAGAAGACGTACGGGCTTTGGAGCCGCCTGCAACGTTACGAGACACTGCGTCTGACGACGGTGGGCGAAGCGGCCGCGGGCAATGGGCAGGCGACCGAGCTGCTGCACGCGCGGCACCCGATCGTGCGGGCGGCCGCGGCCCGCTACGGCGCGGGCCGTGAGGGCTTTCGCCTCCTGCCGGGCGTGCGGGTCGAGCTGGACCGTGGGGCGGTCGACCCGTGGCTGCAAGAACACCTCAACGCCGCGGGCGGCGCGTCATGGTTCTTCGTGTTGTTCCGCAGCGAGCAGGTAGGCGGGCCGAATCCCGGCTTCGCGCTCGAGCCGGTCTTCCTCGGGCAGATCGACGCGCTAAAGGAGGCGGCCGGCCGGGCTCTGCTGCACCTGATCGGCATCCGTGGCCGCGACTGGGACCCCGGCCCCAATATCGCCGCCGGGGAGATTGAGGCGCAGCTAGCGCGGGCCGAAGAGGTGCTTATCACGCGCCTGGACGACCGGCGTGACCGGCTGGAGGCGGAGGTCGATCACCAGGTTAACCGCCGCATCGCCTACCAGCGGCAGCGTTTTTCCAAGGAGCGAGAGGAGCAGGAACGCCGCATCGAGACACTGCGACAACGGCGGCCGGACGTGCCGGGCCTCCGCGGCTTCGAGGCGCGGCTCAACAACCTGCTCCGCGACGAGGAGCGGACCATCGCCCGGCTGCAGGAAACCCGCGGCGTCAGCATCCCCCACGAGTTCCTCACGCTCGGTGCCTTGCGGATCGTGTGACGCTCTAACCGGAGAGAACGATGTCGACACTTCAGAACGGCTTCTTCAACTGGGGCACGCTGGGGCCTGCGACGCGGCCGGAGGTGACCATCGGGATCGACTTCGGCACGGCGACGACCAAGGTCGCCTTCCGGCAAGACGGCCACGCCACCACGACGGTGGTCCCGCCGCCCGGCTGGGACCCCTCCGACGGCGGGCCGCCGCTGTGGCCCTCGCTGGTCTGGCGCGACGCGGGCCGGTGGCGGCTGGGCCTCGAGCCACCCGCGGCGGCGTCAAGCACCGAGGTGTGGCGCTGGCTGAAGATGACCCTGGTGGGCGCGGCGCAGCGGGACACGCCGTCGAGCGGAGGCAAGGCGTCGGCAACGCTGGCGACGCTGCTGATCGCGGCGATGCTCCGCCACGCCGCTTCGGCGGTGACGGCGCGGCTGGGGCGCGACGTGGACCTCACCGCCAACCTTGGAGCGCCCCTGGGCAACTTCAACGACGCCGGCCACGCCGCCGAGGCCCGGCTGTTCGAGCTTGTGCTGGCGCGGGCGTGGTGGCTCGCCTTTGTCCAGCGGAACGTGCTGATCGTCGACGGCTGCGACGTGGCCGCGGCGGCGCGGGCCTGCGCAGCCGCGGACGCGGCGGTGCCCACCGTGCCGCCGGCGGCCACGCGATCCACTTTCATCGTGCCGGAGGTCCACGCCTCGGTGCTTGGTACCGTACAGGACCGGACGCTGCCCGATGGCTACGTCACCGTCGTGGACGTGGGCGCGGGCACCACCGACGTCTCGCTGTTCATCCATCGGGCGGCGATGCAGACCCTTTGCTACATCGCCACCGTCGTGATCCCGCTGGCGGGGCGTGACCTGGACGAACGGCTGGCAACCGCACTGGGGGGAGTCCACCTGCTTGAGCGGGTCCGCGAGTCGAAGGAGCGGCCGCCGATCCCTGCGCGGGTGCGGCAGATCGGCCGGGCGAAGAAGGTCCCGCTGTCGCTTGCCAACGACGCCGCTTCCCGCGCGACAAACGGCCTAGCGGACGAGATCCGGATGATCTACCGCAAGCACTGGGTCCGCGGGATGCTCGGGGCCGGGGAACGTTCGCGGGGCGGCGTCGGGGCGTTCATGGCCCAGTTCCGACCTGCCACGGGCGTCGGCCGGGGGCCGCAGAGCGATAGCCCGCAACTCCACATGATCCTCGTCGGCGGCGGGTGCCTCTACCCACCGTTCCGCCAACGCCTCCGACGCTGCCCGGGTGCAGATAACTACCGCGGCCTGCATTGGACCCACCCGGAGGTCTTGCCTCCGCCGACCCTCGACGTCGCGTGCGACGGGAACGGGCAGCTGGCGCTGGCGCGTCACGCCGGACGCTTTACCGTCGCCCATGGCCTTACCACCCACATCGCCAAGCAGCCGGCCTTCTACCCCCTGATCAGCGCTGCCCCGTTTAAACCCTCGCAACTGCGGCCGATCGCCGAGGATGGCGAGCCCGACAGTCAGCCGTGCCGTTGAATGTTCGCTTGGCTGTGAGTCAATTCTCGAGCGCGTTGAGCAGGGCGGCCTCGTCCCACACCTCGACGCCAAGGGCTTCGGCCTTGATTAGTTTGGAGCCGGCGGCCTCGCCGGCGATGAGGAGGTCGGTGTTCTTGCTGACGCTAGTGGTGACCTTGGCACCGAGTTGTTCGAGGCGCTGCCTAAGGTCGTCGCGGGTGAAGGTTTCGAGGGTGCCGGTGAGGACGATGGTTTTGCCCTGGAAGGGGGAAGGGGTGTCGGGTGAGGCGGGGTCGGGAGCGGGGGATGGGGGTGGCGCGTCTTCGTGAAGTTTGAGGCCGGCGTTCTTTAGAGCGGTTAGAACACCAATGCCGGCTTCGGAGTGGAGGAAAGTATAGAGTGACGCGGCGGTGACGGGGCCGATGCCGTCGACGGCTTGAAGTTCGTCTAGTGAAGCGGCGGTGAGGACGTCGAGGCTGGGGAAGCGTCGGGTGAAGAGTCGGGCGGCGGTGGAGCCGACGTGGCGGACGCCGAGGCCGGCGAGGACGCGGGTGAGGCCGCGGGTTTTGGAAGCTTCGATCCCGGCGAGGAGGTTATCGACTTTCTTCGCCGCCATACGGTCGAGTTGGAGGAGCGCCTCGCGGTGGTGGTGGAGGCGGTAGACGTCGGCGAAGGTTTGGAGGAGGCTGGCGTCGGCGAGTTGCTCGACGGACTTGTCGCCGAGGCCGTCGATGTCCATCTGGCCGCGTGCGGCGAACCACTTAAGCCGCTCGCGGAGCTGGGCGGGGCACTGGGGGTTAGGGCAAAAACGTGCGGTTTCCGCGGTGGGATCGGGCGGTGTGGCGGGGGCAACGCCCGCTGAAGCGGGCTCCGCCGACGGGTCGGTTTCGGGGGCGTCGGGTTTTGGGGGGTCTGCCTCGGTGATGAGGGGGGTGTCGCAGGCTGGGCAGGTGTCGGGGGGGGCGACGGGGGCGGCGTCGGGGGGGCGTCGAGCGGGGAGAGCTTCGATGATTTGCGGGATGATCTCGCCGGCCTTTTCGATGCGGACGGTGTCGCCGAGGTGGAGGCCCAGACGGGCGACTTGGCCGTAATTGTGGACGGTGGCGTGGCGGACGGTGGTGCCGGCGAGGGCAACGGGCTCCATGACGGCGCGGGGGGTGATGCGGCCGTTCTTGCCGACCTGCGGCTCGACGGCGAGGAGCGTCGTGTCGGCCCGATCGGCGGCAAACTTGTACGCGATGCACCACCGCGGAGATTTAGATCGGGCGCCGAGGCAATCCTGGAGTTGGTGGTCGTCAATCTTTATCACCACGCCGTCGGTGGCATAGGGCAGCCTACGGCGGTCGGAGTCGAACTGCTGGATAAAGGCCCAGGCGTCGTCAAAGGTCTGGACGGTGCGTACGGCGGGGGAGACGGGCAGGCCCAGGGAGGCGACGGCGTGGAGGAAAGCGGCGTGGTGGGTGTGGAAGGGGTCGGCGTCGGCGTCGGGCGGGGGGGTGTCGGGGGAGGGGGGGGAGACCTCGCCGCGGCCGTGGGCGAGGAACTGCAGGCCGCGGGCGACCTTGGCGGGGTCCTTCTGTTTGAGCGTGCCGGCGGTGGCGTTGCGGGGGTTGGCGAAGAGGTCGAGGCCGGCGGCTCCGCGGCGCTGGTTGATGGTGTTGAAGACTTCCGTGGGCATGTAGATCTCGCCGCGGACCTCGAGGACGTCGGGGATGTGGGGGACGCACGGGTCGCTGAAGCGATCGTTCCGGGTGTGGGCGCTGGGGGGGGTGAGGTGGAGGGGAATAGATTGGACGGTGCGGATGTTGTGGGTGATGTCGTCGCCGCGGGTGCCGTCGCCGCGGGTGACGGCACGGGTGAGGGTGCCGCGTTCGTAACGAAGGGCGAGGGCGACGCCGTCGATCTTGGGTTCGAGGGTGAGGGCGGGGGAGGCGGGGGGGGCGGCGGGCGGCGGGGGCGCGTTGCGGTGCGGTGGCTCGTCGCCGTCGAAGAGGGACGGCACGGGCGGGGCGGGGGTGCCGCCGTCCTTGGCGTCGGGCGTGGCGGCGGCGAGCGCCTTGATCGTGCGGTCGTACCAGGCGCGGAGTTCGCCACGGTCGTAGGTGTTGTCGATGGAGAGCATCGGGACCGTGTGGGCAACGGTCTCGAAGGTGTCGATGGGCTCGCCGCCGACGCGGCGGGTGGGCGAGTCGGGGGTGGCGAGGTTGGGGTGGGCGGCCTCGAGGTCCTGAAGCTCGCGGAGGAGCTCGTCGTACCGCTGGTCGGTGACCTCGGGGGCGGCGTCGACGTAGTAGAGGCGGTTGTGGCGGTGGAGGTCGGCGCGGAGACGGGCGGCACGGTCGCGGTCGGCTTTAGGGGCGGCCATGCGTCGAGTTTACGACAACGGCGGGGGCGCGACCACGCAAGCGGGGGTGCAGCGCCGCGGGAGAACCCGCCTGATTATTTGCGGATCGCCTTATCGAGCGCCGACTGGGCGGCCGGAAGGAGGCCGCGGCCCGCTTCTTTGAGCGCGGCGTAGTCGCTGTTGCGCTTGCACTGTTTCACCAGTTCGCGGAGGTGCTGGTCGCGGTCCCGGGCGTAGCGGGGGAAGGCTTGTTCGAGCTCGTGACGGGTGTACTTGCTGAGCGGGTCGGCGAGGCCGGTCTGCACGCAGGCCCAGTCCATGAGCGGGCGGGGCTGGGTCGAGTACTTGTAAGTTTGGAGCGTCGCCTTGAGGCGGTCGGTGAGCGTGGCGAAGGGGTTGGTGAGCGCGTCGGGAAGGTCCCAAAGCTCGTGAGAGTTAGCGGTGGACTTATCGAGTGCGGCGAGCCAACCCCCGCTATCGGAGGTGGTGGAGGACGAACCGGATGAAAACGCGGAAGGCATAACGGGTTCCTTGGAGGCGTGGCCGGCCCCGCGTGAAGCGGAAAGCGCGGCCGGGGTCTGGTCGTGTGCTCCGGTAGACGGAGCGTTCTGGGACTGCAGGCGGAGCGGGGCCACGGAAGTATCGAGGGTGACGCGGCCGTGGCGGACAAAATGTACGGTCAGGCGTTGCTGCGGGGCGTCGTCCGGGGGGGCCGACGACGCTTTGGAGCGTGCGGTGCGGACGGTGCCGACGCCCCACTCGGGGCGGCGGGTGTGGACGACCTGGTCGCCGACGGCAAAGGGTTGTGCGGCACTCATGGCGGCGGGCGGGTGACCTGCGAACGGTCGACCGGCCGAAACATTATCTCGCGGCTCGGGCCCGGTGCCCGAGAGTTAAACAGGTTGGAACCGGCTCCCTTGCGTGTTCAACGATCCGCGACGGCCCTGCTGCGGCGCCACGCTACGTGCACAACGTCAAAAAGCCCTTCCCCAAGCGGGCGATCTCCGAACGGTGATGCCTACCTGAATGCGTATCGGCCGGAAGACTCCTACGCGATTAGCAGAGTATACCCCGATGCCGAACAATTTGCAGAAGTTCTACAATTTTATCCACGCTTCGCATTGGCGGGGCGAAAGGTCTGCGGAACCGCGGCGTGACAACGACCACACGAACGACGGTCGTTGCACGGATCAGTGTTTCTTGTGAGCGGTGCCGTTCAAAAGGTCCTTCATCATCACCGGCTCCCTCATATCGATCAGCTTGCCATCGGCGGCGAAGGTCAGGTCATACGCTCGCTGGGCGCTGAAGGTGTATTTCCAGACGAAGCCGTCGGGGTAGCTGTTGTTCTGCAGCCGGGTTTTGAACCCGTTGAGTTCGAAGTCCTGGCTCGGCCCGACGGGGTCGAAGCCTTCGGTCTCGTAGTTGATGGGTGCGACCTTCTTCGGCTCGACCACGTCCATCACTTGTTGCCAGGTCATGCCGGGCTGGACGTTTTGTTGCAGTTCGTCGGCCTTGGCGTCCGGGTCGAACGAGCCCAAGCCGCCGAAGTGATAGGCCGCGTACACCCCGCCGAGGACGAGGACGATGAGGACGAGAAGAACTTTCATAATGCCTCCGGACCGGGTTGCGTAAAGACGACCGAAGCCGATTGGGGAAGCTTACCGCCCAATCTGGCTGACGCAAATGTGAGAGGGCAGTAAAGTTCAACCGATTCATCCCGGGGGCAGCACCGACGCGACGGCGATCTTGCCGAGGCTCTTGCCCGCCGCATCGACCGGGACCTCGTCGGTTTCGGTGTAGGCGGTTCGGCTGCGGTAGGTGGGGGGGTTGTCGGCCGGTTGCGGGTCGTGATGAACCTCGACGCAACGGTCGATCAGGTTGACGATCCAGTAGCAGGCGATGCCGGCCCGGGCGTAGCTGCGCAGCTTGATGCCGCGGTCGCGGCGGAGGCTCGTGTCGGCAACCTCGATAATCAATGCGGCGTCGTCGGGACCGGGATGACGCGAGGCATAATCAAGGATTTGACCACGCAGGATTGCCCCTTCGGGCTCGGGCTCACCGTCCCTCAACGTCACGGCCAATTCACTGTCATAGAACCAGTCGCTCGGGAGCAACGCGGCGATTGATTCGCGTAACAGTCGGACACAGGTGGAATGCGGGGGGTTAGGAGCCATCTTCTGTAACAGCATGCCGTCAACAAACTCGACCGGATCATCCGGTGCAAACACGCCTGATCTGACGGCGTCATGGTACTGATCGAGTGTCAGTCGGTAGATCCATTCGGCCGCTTGCGAGGATTCAGCTTCCGCGGGTTTCGTCATCGTCGTCATATGGATGCACCGCTTTCTACGCTGCTCTAGGCTCACCGCCCGCCGACCGTCAGCGGCGTCACCCCGCCGGCGGCGATCCTTTCGTACCCGCTGCCCAGTTCGCCGATCGGGTCGGGCGGGGTAATTTCGACGACCTTCTCGCCCAGCTTCGCCTCGCCGGCGTTCACCCGCGTCTCGAACTTCTGACACTCGGCAAAGAGGGCGTCAAGGATCTCGCCCTCGGGCACGGTGGCGACCTTCTCGCCCTGGACGTAGATGATGCCGCGGTGCTTGCCGGCGAAGACCGCCACATCCGCGCCCTCGGCCTCGCCGGGGCCGTTGACGATGCAGCCCATCACCGCAACCTTGATCGGCAAGCTGATCTCATCGGCCAGCTTCTTCCGCACCTCCTGCACGAGGGTGAACAGGTCGACCTCGATGCGCCCGCACGTCGGGCAGGCGATGAGGTCCACCCCCTTGCGCTCACGCAGGCCGAGGCAGTACAGCATCTCCAGCGCATCCTCGACCTCGTAGATGGGGTCGTTGGCGTAGCTGATCCGCACGGTGTCACCGATGCCCGCGGCGAGCAGGTGGCCGAGGGGCACGACGCTCCTGATGGTGCCCGTCTCCTTCGGCCCGGCGTGGGTCACGCCCAGGTGCAGCGGGTGGTCGAAGCGCTTGCTGATCTCGGTGTACGCCGCGATCACCAGCGTCGGATCCGGGCTCTTCGCGCTGATGACAATGTCGTGGAAATCTTCCTCGTAGAAGATGTCGAGGTATTCCTCGAGCTTAGAGATCATGATGGCGAGGAAGTGGCCGTGCTTGTGCTCGCTGAAGACGCCGCCGAGCTCCTTAGCGCGTTTCTGCTTGTCCTTGCGCTCGATGATCGAGCCCTCGTTGACGCCGATGCGGATGGGCAGGCGTTTTTGCTTGCAGGCGGCGATGACCTCTTTGACCTGGCCGCGGTCGGAGATGTTGCCGGGGTTGAGGCGGATCTTGTGGACGCCCGCCTCGACCGCTTCGAGGGCGCGGCCGAAGTGGAAGTGTACGTCGGCGACAATGGGGACCGAGACCTGCGGGATGATGTGCTTGAGGGCCTCGGTGTCCTTGCGGTTGGGCACGGCAACGCGGACGACGTCGCAACCCGCGGCGGCGAGCCGGTTGATCTCGGCGACACATTTGTCGACCTCGTAGGTGTAGCCCGACGTCATGGACTGCACCGAGATAGGTGCATCGCCGCCGATGACGACGCGTCCGGTGCGGTCGTCGCCGAGGCTCACGGGTCGGGTGGGGCGTCGGGCGATCATGCGGCGGGTTCAAGGAGTTCCAGCGCCGTAAGCTGCCGGAGGTAGAGCAGGTTGCCACGATCCGACTTCGGCGGATATATCCACATGGTCAGGTCACCCGTTGCAACCAGCCGCGGGTTAGCAACCGTAAACCTCTCGCCACTCGAAATCACCAACACGATGGGGGTGAATGGTTCGGCTTGCAACCGATCCACGAGTTCGTCGTGCATGTTCATGACAGGAGTATAACGCTCCGGTCGGCTATCCTCCGGCCATGGATGCCGAACCGTTGCCGCCGTTGTACCCGCTGAAGTTTAAGCCGATCTATAAGGAAAAGGTCTGGGGCGGCCGCACGCTCAAGGCGCTCGGGCGGGACCTGCCGGGCAATGCCGACACGGCCATCGGCGAGTCGTGGGAGCTGGCGGACCTCGCGAGCACCTCGGCGTCGGGCGGTGGGGGGGGGGCGGAGCGGTCGACGATCGCCAACGGCCCTCTGACGGGTCGGACGCTCGGGGAACTGATCGAGTCGCACGGGGCGGCGGTGATCGGGGACTTGCCGCTGTCGCCCGACGGCGGCTTTCCGATCCTGCTGAAGTTCCTGGACGCGAGCGAGAACCTGTCGGTGCAGGTGCATCCGTCGCCCGAGTACGCGGAGCAGCACGAGGAGGCGCACCTCAAGAGCGAGGCGTGGTACGTGATCGAGGCCGAGCCGGGCGCGGTGATCTACAAGGGCATCGTTGCGGGGACGACGCCGGAGCAACTGCGGGCGGCAATTGACGAGAACACGGACGAGGCGGTGGTGCCGCTATTGATCGAGGTGCCGGTGGGGGCGGGGGATTGTCATTACCTGCCGTCGGGGACGTGCCACGCGCTCGGGGCGGGGGTCCTGGTGGCGGAGGTGCAGACGCCCAGCGACACAACGTATCGGGTGTACGACTGGGGCCGGACGGGCCGCGAGCTGCACGTAGACCCGGCGATGCAGTGCATCACGTTCGGGCCGGCGGAGGTGGAGGGTTACGAGCTGTTCACGCCGCTGGGCTCGCGGGACGGCGGGGCGGCGGTGACGCGGATGGTGGCGTGCGAGTACTTCCGAATGGACAGGGTGGAGGCGGGGGCCGGTTTCCAGGATCGGGCGGGCGAAAACCAGCCGACGGTGTGGATGGTGATGTCGGGCTCGGGGACGCTGACTTGCGACGGGGCGGAAGACGTGGCGTTCGGCCCGGGCGACACGGTGTTCTTGCCCCCGGCTAGGCGGGGCGGGCGGGTGCACGTGGAAGAGGACGCGGTGTGGATCGAGGTGAGCTTCCCGCGGGCGGAGCGTGGTCGGATCGCGTGAATGTGGGTTTACGAAGCGACGCGGCTTAGCCGCGCCGTCGCGACAAAGCCGCGTCGCTTCATGCACATGCCAGCGCCGCGGCGTAGCCGCTGCGGGCGGCACCCTCCATGGTCGCGGGCCAGCCGGTGTCGCACCAGTCGCCGGCGAGCAGCAGGTTGCCGATGGTGCCGGTCGTCGCAGGTCGCAGCGCATCGACGCCGGGCCTCACAGAGAACGTCGCCCGCCGCTCCTTGATCACGCGGCCGTCGATCAGCACCGCGTCCGCACAGCCCGGCATGACGCGGCGTAACTCGCCCATCGCAAGGTCGAGCAGCTCACGATTGGGCGTGTCGATCAAGCCACGGGCGGCGCTGACCACGCCGTGGAGGTGCCGTGCCCCGGCGCGGATCGGCGAGGGGCCTCGGTCGAAGAACCAGTGCATTGGCGAGCCGGTGAGCACGACGTGCGGGGGCACCGCCGCGGCGGCACCGGGCGGCAGCCGCACCCACAGGTGCAGCCCGATGATCGGGCTGGTCCGCAGCTCGGCGAGGCGTTGCAGCCGCGCGTCGTCGGCGATCATCGCCGGGCCGGCGAGGCGTTGCAGCACGTCAAACGGCAGGGCCGACACCACGGCGTCGGCGTCGAGGCGGGCCCCGTCGTTGAGCGTGACCCCCGTCACCCGGCAAGACGCCGCATCGTAGTGAATCCGCTTGACCGTGGTGCCGAGCCGGAGCAAGCCGCCGCACTCGGCAAGCACCGCGGCCGTGCGGCCGTAGAGCTCCGCCAGCGGGACCGTCGGCAGGCCCATCCTCGAGTCGGCCCGGCCCGACAGGAACCCGTCCCGCAGCACCTTCAACGCGTAGCCCGCCGCGACGCGGTCGGGCGTCTCGTTGCACGCGCTGACGATCGTCGGCTCCCAGAACCGCTCGACGGCGCGCGGCGTTTGGTGGTGGCATGCCAGCCACGCATCGAACCCGGTGCCGTTGTACGCGCGGAGCTGTTCATCGGTGAAACGGCGGACCGGGCGGAGGGCGGCGGTGATGGCGAGCTTGTCGCGCCAGCCGAGGCCGCGGAGGCCGAGGAACGACGGGGCGAAGTGCAGCGGGGCGGGCAGGCGTCGGGCGCGGAGCCGGTCGCGGGTGCCGTCGACATGGACAAAGTCGAAGCGGTCGTGCCAGTCGATGCGATCCGCGACGCCGAGGCTTTCATACAGCTCGAGGACCGCGGTGCAGCAGCCCATGACGACGTGCTGGCAATTGTCGAGCTGGGCGACGCCGGTTGGATCGTCGGGGTCGGGCACGCTGCCGGCACGTCCGCCGAGGCGCGGGCGCATCTCCAGCAGCGTCACGCGGCGGGACCGACCCGGCGGGGCGGCGGTGGCGAGGCAGACGGCGGCGGCGATGCCCGCGACCCCGCCGCCGAGGATCAGGGCGTGTTGCACCTCGCGTCGGGGACGCGTAGCGTCCCGGCTGTTAGGTTCTCGATCAATAGGAGCATGTTCTACCACCGCCGCTTGCTCACCGCCTTGACCACGAGGCCCAGCTTCGTGGGCAGGGGCAGGCGGACGCGCCGCGACAGCACCGCCGCGGGCCTCGCCGCGATGCGTTCGAGCAGCAGCCGGTAGGTCGACATGATCGCCCAGCTCGTGGCGCGGCAGTCGGGGCTGAGGTGCCGCTCGAGCGTGGCGGCCATGTCGTAATAGCAGCGGGCCCGCTCGACCTGAAACTGCATGAGCCGGTGGAACGACTCGTCCGCGAGGCGCTCGCTGAAACCGGCGGGGCGGTACCCGAAGCGTTGCAGGTCCTCGTCGGGGAGATACACGCGGCCGCGGTCGGCGTCCTCCGCCACGTCGCGCAGGATATTGGTCAGTTGCAGCGCCACGCCGCGGTACTCCGCCAGCTTCGCGACGGCCGGGTCGCCGTCGTCGCCCCACACCCGGACGCACGACAGCCCGACCACGGAGGCGACGCGGTAGCAGTAGCGGTAGAGGGCGTCGAAGTCGGGGCAGGCGTGGCCCAAGGCGTCGTCCCGCTGCGCGTCGAGCATCGCGTCGAGGTAGGCCAGCGGGACGTGGTAGCGGTGGACGGTGTCGCGGACCGCCGGCCAGAGCGGGCCCTGCGGGATCGACGCGGCGGGGTCAGCGGCGCTGTGCGTCGACCGCTGGAAACAGTCGAGGGATCGCAGGCACTGCTCGGGCGGTTGGCCCCCGTCGGCGTGGTCGTCGGCGGCCCGCATCCAGGCGTACAACGTGAAGATCGCCGAACGCTTCGGCTCGGGCGTCAGCCTCATCCCGCGGTAGAAGTTGCCGGCCGCTTCCCGCGCCACGCGGCGGCAATACCGGAACGATGCCTCTACCTCGGCCGGCAGGTTCCCGGCGGTCACCGTGACGCCCCGCTCAACCAACCCGCCGCCGCCCGCGCCGCCATCGCCTGCACCAGCAGCCGCGCCTTGGTCGCTCGGCCAAGCCGCGGCCGGCGGGTCCAGGTGTCGTACCCCCGCCGCTCGATCTTCCGCAGCACCGCCTCCCCGCCGCGCGTGAAAAGGTCGATGTCGACCCGGTACGCCGACGACACCCGCTCGTGCAGCGGCCGGCCCTCGTCGAAGCGCCGCCGCGTGTCGGCGACGAGGTCCGCCACCGTCGCCCGGTACGCCGGCAGCATCTCCCGCACCCCGCCGGACACGCCGCCGTCACCGCCGACGGTACAGGTTCCACAGAGCGTCTCGTTCAGCCGCGTCAACTTCACCATCGCCTCGACGTCGAGCCCGTGCCGCGCCGCCACGTCGGCGGGCAGGTATACCCGGTCCCGCTCCAGCACGTCCCGCCGCACGTCCTGCCAAAAGTTCGTCAGTTGCAATGCAGTACACGTCGCGTCCGACAGCGCAAACCGTTCGGCGTCGCGGTAGCCCATCAGCATCAGCACGAGCCGGCCGACGGGGTTCGCGCTCTTCTCGCAGTACGCCAACAGCGTCGGCAGGTCGGGGTACCGCGTCACCCGCTGGTCCTGCTCAAACGCGTTGAGGAGGTCGTCGAAGGGGCGACGCGGCAGGCCGTGCCGCTCCGCCGTCGCGGCTAGTGCCACGAACACCGGGTGGCGCGGCCGGCCGGCGTAGCACCGGCCGAGCTCGTCGCGCCACCACGCCAGCAGGTCCAACGCCCGCTCGGTGCTTCCCGCCTCGTCCGCCAGGTCGTCCGCCCAGCGGCAGAAGGCGTAGACATCCGCGAAGCCCCGCCGGATCGGGCGCGGCAACAGCCGCGACGCAACCGTAAAGTTCTCGGTGCTCCGCCGCAGGAAACGATCGGTGTAAGCCTGCGCCTCGGCGAGCGGGAGGCCGTCGCACCGCCCCGGCCCGTAGATCGCGAGGTCGCAGAGGGCGGCGGTGGTCATCGTAAAGATGGGGTTCGGAAGCCGGCCACGGTGTAACGGTAGGTTGACGAAGCAGACGGGCGGCACGCGTCAATGTTTAGCACTCGGCGTCAGCCGCCGCGTGGGGCCGACGGCCGCCGCTCAACCTACCCACCCAGCAGCCCGTCCAGCCCCGGCAGGTTCAGCCCGCCGGTCGCTTCGGCCAGCTCGTCCTTCACCATCTCCTGGGCTTTCAGCAGCGCCGCGTTCGTCGCCGAGACGATCAACTCCTCGATCATCTCCCGGTCCGCGTCGCTCCCCTCGCCGACCAGCGCGGCGGTCATCGACGGGTCCAGCTGCACCCCGATGATGCGCATCTTGCCGTTGATCGTGACCCGCACCGCCCCGGCCCCCGCGTCGGCGGAGACCTGCTTGTGCTCGAGGTCCCGCTGCATCTGCTCGAACCGGGCTTTGAGCTGGTCCGCGTTGCCCAGCATTCCGGCGAGCGACTTCATGTTTTTGAGGTTGTCGAACATGCCCGGATCATAGCCCGCCGCGGGGCGACGATCGGCGCGGCCGCTCAACCCAGCGCCTCGCGCAGGTGGCGCGGCACGCCGGCGAAGGCGCGGCCGTAGGTCGCCTCCAGCGGGACGTTGAGGTAGTGCCCCGGGTCGAGAAACAGCGGCATCTCGATCAGCGGGTCGCCGACGCCCACCGGTTCGATAAACGCCGCCGACATGCCCCGGGGCTCCGCCGCGTAGGCCATCAGCGTGAGACCCTTGCCCGGGGGCGGGTCGAACGAATCCGACGAGTAGTGCGACCAGATCAGGCCGTGCAGCGTCGCGGGCACCGTCGCCGGCCTCGGGATCAGGTCGACGATGAGCAGGTGGACCCCCGCGTCGATGCACGCGGCCGCCTTCGCGGCGAGTTCTTCGACGGTCGTGCGGCTCTCCTTGTTACCCGGTGAAACCAGCTCGATGATGGCGACAAGCCTATCGCCGCTGCGGTGCCGCACGACCAGCCGGTCCTTTCTCTGGGCGAACCACGCGGTCTCGCTGGCTTGAGCGGAGATCGCCACCTTCGGCGGCGCTTCGGCAAGGGCAACGAGGCCGCCGGCGTCGCCGCCGGGATCGCACCAGGCGCTGCCGCCGGATCCCTCGTCACCGCGTTCTAGAGTGATTACATCCGGCAAGAACGGCACGGTATGCTGCTCGGCGAGGGTGTAGTACCCGTTGGGCAACGCATCCTCATTGAGGAACTGCCGCAACTCGGCAATCCACAGGTGGTGAAAGTCGTGGAACGCCTCGGCGTACACCCTGGTCCAGTCGTGGATCGGCATCGGCGGATTCTACCCGCAACCAGCACCGGATCCTGGCGCGGCATCTGTAACAAAGCCGCTGAGGTACGCTGCACCCGTGACGCCGAGCCTGACTTTGACGCTGCTGGCAGTCGTGAGCGCGGGGGTGTGCTGGCTGGCGTGGCGTTACCCGCTCAAGGCGAAGGTGGTCAAGAACGAGCAGCGGATGCCACGCTGCGGGGCGTGCGGGTACCCGACGCGCGGCATCGCCGAGCTGGTGTGCCCGGAGTGCGGGGCGGACCTGCGCGAGGTGGGCATCCGCCCGCCGGGGGCGCGGCGTGACAGCCGGCTGGGGGCGGCGGTGCTGTGGAGTCTTCTGGTCTTGATTCTCGGCGGGGTGATGGTGCCTCTGTTGTTTTACAACCTCGCCCCCATCCGGGCGATCTACCACCAGCGGCACGAACTCTACCGGCCGGCGTCGGGAGCGTTCACCGGCCTTACGCTGACTCAGTTGTCATCCCTTTTGCACAGCCCGTTCGCCGGGGGCCGGGTCGTGCGGGCCGCGGCCCCCGTGACGATCCGCCTGCAGAAACGCGACGGCAGCAGCGAAACTCTTGAGGTGCAAACATCGGTGACGGGAACCTGGCACGTTATGGGGGGGAGCGTCGGCGGCGGCTACGCTCTCAATCAGGCTTCGTTGGTCGCGTGGCTGGTCCGGGTGACGGGCAATACCGCGAGCGCGGCGGACGGGCAGGCGGTGGAGGTGCTTCAGCAACTCGGCGAGATGACCCGGGCAACCTACACGCTCTGGCCCGGCAGCCGATCGTCATCGGGGTCCGGCTCGTGGTATCCATCCGCCTCATTCGCCAACCTGAACGTCCAGACCTCTACCGATATCCGGCGTAGCCCGTTGTTTTTGCTCATGTTGGTCCTCATCGCGCTGGGTATCTGGGGGTACGGGCTGCGCCGTATCATGAAGGGCGGGGCGGGCGGTGCGACCACTCAAGCGGTGGGTGGAGGTTAAAAAGACGGATGGAGCGTCGTATGGCGTCACGCCTCCGCTTGCGTGGTCGCGGTTCCACAGGGTTAACGAAGCAGAGCGGTCATGCGTTTGGTTCCCGCCTCGCGTCGATGAGGGTGGCGTCGGGGAAGACGTCGAAGGCGTCGCGGACGAGGGGGAGGTTCAGGGCGGTGCGGCGGTCGAGGCGCTGGGGGGTGGGGGGTGGGGGGGGTGAGGCGGGTGGCGGGGGTGAGGGAGTCGCGGATTCCGGGGCGGCGGGGTCGGGTGTATGGGCGTCGGCGGGGTGACGTGCCGGGTCCGCTTGGGCGGAATGGGCGGCAGCGGGACGGGGGGTGTCGAGCGCGTCGGGATCGTCGGCGACGGCACCGGCGACGGTGCTTCCGGGGGTGGCAGGGGCCTCAAGTTCAACGCGGACCGGGGCGTTGGTGAGGGCGGTGAGGGTCTCGGCGACCCGGGCGAGGCGGGGCCCGGTGGCGAAGTTACGGGCGTGGGACGCGCCGGGCGCGGGAGCGAGGTAGGCGACAGGCGTCGGCCCGGCGGTGTCGAAGCGGGCGAGGCGGAAGTGGCTCATCCACGCCGAGGCGTTGGACCGGCCGACGGCGTCGAGGGTGGCGGCCCAGAGGGCCTTGGGGTCTAGGGGCTGGGGTCTAGGGTCTGGGGTGCGCGTCGTAACGCTGGGAGTCGAGGACAAGTATTCTCCGCCTTCGAGAGCCGCGGCAACCTGTGTCCGCTCCCGGGGCTTACCGTCTCTCCCAGACCCCAGACCCAAGACCCCAGCCGCTACCTCAGCTTTTTTTTTTCGCCCCCACCACCAGCGCCCGCCCCGACCTCCCCGCGCAGCAGCGCCCCCACGTCCGCCATCTTCTCCGCCAGCGCCAGCCGCACGACGGTCACGTCCAGCAGCGCCCCTGGGTTGCTCGACGCCTTGGCCGAGCGTTGCAGGTTCTCCAGGAGCGCGATCATGTGCACCAGCCCCGCGGCGTCGAAACGCCCGGCCTGCTCCGCCGCGGCGGGCTTGGCGTCCTCGGGCAGCTCGACCAGGTCGCTCTCCGCCCCGCATGCCGCGATGAGCATCAGCGTCCGCAGCCGCTCGATCAGCACCTCGACCAGTTGGTCCAGCCCGATGCCACGCCCCAAGAGCTCGCCGGTCCGCAGCAGCGACGCCTTCACGTCCCCGTCCGCCATCGCGTCGACCAGCCCCGCGATGAGCTGCGTGTCGGGCAGCCCGAGCATGTCCTGCAGCGTCTGCGCCGTCAGCGGCGACACCCCCGTCGCCAGCAGCCGATCGGTCAGCGACAGCGCATCACGCATCGATCCGTTGCCCAGCCGGGCGAGCTGCCACACCACGTCGCTGTCCGCCTCGACGTTCTCCTTCGCCAGCACCTCGCGGAGGTGCTCGGCGATCTTGGCCGTGGCGATGTTGCGGAAGTCAAACCGCTGGCAGCGGCTCTGGATGGTGGTGGGCACCTTGTGCGGCTCGGTCGTACACAGGATGAACTTCACGTGCGGCGGGGGCTCCTCCATCGTCTTCAGGAGCGCGTTGAACGCCGCCCCCGAGAGCATGTGCACCTCGTCGATGATGTAGATCTTGTAGAGGGCGTTGGCCGTGGGCGACAGGCCCGCGTTGGCGATGAGCGTCCGCGCCTGCTCGACGGAGTTGTTGCTCGCCCCGTCGATCTCGATCACGTTGAGGTCCTCGCCCTTCATAATGGCCTCGGCCATCCGCCCCTGCACCTCTTCAGTGGGGTACTCCGCCCCCTCGGCCTTCGGGGCGTCCTCCACCGTGTCCGGGGCGTTGAGCGCCCGGGCGAAGATGCGGGCCATCGACGTCTTGCCCACGCCCCGCGTCCCGGTGAACAGGTACGCGTGGGCCACCCGCCCGGTCTTGATCGCGTTGGTCAGCGTCGACGCGATGGGCCCCTGCCCCACGACCGAGTCGAAGGACTGACTGCGGTAACGCCGGGCGAGGACGGTGTAGGACATGCGGTAGGCGCTAGGCGCTAGGCGCTTGGGCCTAGACGAACCGGTTCAAAAGGGTCCTCCTGCCTTTCCTAAGCCCTAGGCCCTAGCGCCTAGCGCCTAGCGCCTACTCCCCGCCCCGCCGGACAGACGGCCAGGACACCGACGGCACCGGGCCCACGACGCTTAGGGCTGCTCCGGTCAAGGCCTGACCCGGTTCGCGAGTCGACCCGTGCATCGGGCCCGGCCGCCTGTCCAACGGGGCGGGGCAAGGCGGGGGACCATCGCCCCGCGATCCACGCGGGGCCGAACGGCGAACCTTACCCCCCCGCGGCCCGGCGGGCAACCCCGCCCCGACCTATCCTGTCGCCATGATCCTGTCCATCCTCCGCGGCATCTTCCTCGTCCTCGTCGCGGCGATCATCACCTTCTTCGTCGTCGGCGACAAGTTCAACTTCCAGCGGCAAGCCTCCCTCGGCTTCGCCCCCGTCGCCGCCATCATCGGCGTCACCCTCCTTGTCGCCTTCTCCGTCGTCGCCCTCGACATCGGCATCAAACGCAAACGCCTCTCGGTCTTCTCCGGGGTTTTCCTCGGCCTCGTCGCCGGGCTCGTCGCGGCATACGCGCTATCCTTCATCGTCGACCTCGTCGGCGGCTACATCATCGCCAACGAAGAGTCCGTCCGCGCCGACGCCATCGGCAACCTCCTCAACGGCATCAACGTCATCATCGGCGTCGTCTGCTGCTACGTCGCCATCTCCCTGGTCATCCAGACCAAAGACGACTTCCGCTTCGTCATCCCCTACGTCGAGTTCGCCAAGGAGGTCCGCGGCAGTCGCCCGACCCTCCTCGACACCTCGGTCATCATCGACGGCCGCATCGTCGACATCGTTGAGACCCACGTCATGCAGGGCACGCTCATCGTCCCCCGCTTCGTCCTGGACGAGCTCCAACTTATTTCCGACTCGTCCGACAAAATGAAACGCGCCCGCGGCCGGCGTGGCCTCGACATCCTGCAGAAGCTCCAGGGCCTGCCCCAGCTCGACGTCACGATCCTCGACCAGGACGCCGAGGGTGCCAACGTCGACCAGAAGCTCATCGCGCTGGCGCAGTCGACCCACGCTCGGATCATGACCAACGACTTCAACCTCAACAAGGTCGCCGCGGTCCGCGAGGTCGACGTGATCAACCTCAACGATTTGGCGAAGGCGCTCCAGCCGGTGGTCCTGCCGGGCGAGGCGATGACGGTGCGGGTGGTCAAACCCGGCGAGAGCGGGACGCAGGGGGTGGGCTACCTCGACGACGGCACGATGGTGGTGATCGAGGGCGGCCGGGCGTACCTCAACCGCGAGGTCGAGCTGTCGGTGACGTCGACGCTGCAGACCTCGGCGGGGCGGATGGTGTTCGGCAAGTTCGAGCGGGAAGCGGAAGAGACCACGCCCACCCCCGCCGACGGCCGGTCGGCCGACGCCGGGGAGCCCGCCGCCGACGGGGCACACCCGGGGCGAGATGTCGACGATCCGCCACCCCCGCAAGCACCTGCTGCAAATTCCGGGGCCGCTGCCGCTTCCGGGGCCGGGCCAGCCGGCGCTTCCGGGGCCGGGACCACCCCCGCCCGCGCCACCCGCCGCGCCTCGCCCTCCCGCCGCAACCCCCGCCGCGGCTAGCCCCCGCACAGCGGCTATCATCGTCACCATGAGCGACAAAGACATGCCCGGCCAGGTCAAGAACGACTCCCTCAACATCGACGACGGGCAAAAGGGCACCCGCGGCGGGCCGCCCATGTGGATCGCGATCGTCATCGTCGGCGGGCTCTTCCTCGTGGGGGCTTTGCTCGTGGTCATCCTCCTGTTCACGGCCGGTTGAACCGGCGGCCACCGATCCGCTGCCGCCACCGATCCGCCCTGCACGCCCCGCACCCGATGTTCCACCACACCGTCCACTTCTGGCTCAAGGACGAACTCACCGCCGACCAGCGTGACGCGTTCATCGCCGGCTGCCGCCGCATCGCCGAGAGCCCCAACGTCGCCACCTGCCGCGTCGGGACCCCCGCAGGCACCGACCGCCCGGTCGTGGACAACTCGTACGACGTGCAGCTCCTCTGCGTCTTCGACTCCGGGGCCGACCACGACGCTTACCAGTCCGACGCGGACGTGGTGCACACCGACTTCATCGAGCGGTTCAAGTCATGGTGGACGAAGGTGCTGATCTACGATTCGGTCGAGGCGTGACGCCGCTGCGTCGGCGAAAGCCGTTGATCCAGCCAGACTCTCTTGAACCACCCATGCCCCAGGACCTCTCCCGCCACCAGTCCAAGATAGTCAAGCGGTACTACGACAACCAGGAGACGATCCAGTCGGATCGGCTGGGCGAGCTGGTGTCGGAGCTTTGGCTGGCGGAGGACGAGAAGGCGCTGGCGAAGCTTTGGGGCAAGGCGCAGGTAGCGCTCATGCGGCTGGGGGTGGACGCGACGCGGGTGGCGGCGGTGGTGAACCAGCGGGACATGGAGGCGCTGGCGAAGCTGGTCACGCAGGTGCAGCCGGGCGGCAAGGCCGCGCCGGGGACCGCGCCGCGCCCGGCGGGTTCCGGGGGCGGTTCCGCGGGAGCGTCCGGGGGTAGCTCGGCGGGGGCTCCCGGGGGAAGTTCCGGGGGCGATTCCGGGGGGCACCGTGGTGCCACGCCGCTGGACGATTTGGAGCTCAAGGCGCGGGGGGCGCGGTCGCTGGCGGACGGGCGGACGGTGGGTCAGATGCGGGCCGAGGCCGCGGCGGCGGGAGGGTACGATTCGTTGGAGGAGCCGAACCTCAAGCGGGCGCTCAAGGCGTTCCGCCGCAAGCTCAAGAGCTTTCGGCGGGACGACGAGTCGAGGCTGGGCAGCAAGTACGGTACGTCGGGGAAGGTGTCGGCCATCACCGCCATCGAGCCGCCCAAGGAGTTCCCCGCCGCGGTGTGGCAGAAGCTCGCCGACCTCGGCCGCCTGAAACGATCCGGCGGCGGGACGTACGAGATCCCCTGAGGCGGGGCGCTAGCCGCTAGCCGCTAGCCGTTGGCCGCTAGCCGTTGGCCGTTGCAAAGCGACGTCAACAAAATGGTCTGCAACTAGCAACTAGCAACTAGCAACTAGCAACCAGCAACCAGTAACCAGCAACTAGCAACCAGCAACCAGCCGCGTCCCGCCTCACCACCGCTCCTTCACCCCGAGACTCCCCATGCCCAGCGCCGTTGCCAGCCACATCCTCGTCGACACCGAAGCCGAGGCCGCCGACCTGAAGATGCAGTTGGACGAGGGGGCCGACTTCGAGGAGCTCGCCCGGAAGCACTCGCAATGCCCGTCGGGCAAGGCCGGCGGGTCGCTGGGCCAGTTCAGCCGCGGGCAGATGGTGCCCGAGTTTGACGAGGTCATATTCTCGGACCTACCGCTCGGCACGGTGTCCGAGCCGGTGAAGACCGACTTCGGCCATCACCTGATCAAGGTCCAGCAGCGGCTGTCGTAGCCTTGCCTTCGCCGGACCCCGCCGATCACCGCCTCACCCGGGTCGAGGAAAAGCTCGCGCACCTCGAGCGGTTCGTCGGCGAACTCGACGGCGTGGTCCGCGAGGCGTTTGATCAGATCGCGGCGGTGCGGGTCGAACTCGATAAGCTGCGGGCGAAAGTTGAGGCCGACGCCGGGGCGGCCGACGATGCCGCCGACGCCGATCCCGCCGCCGATCGACCCCCGCACTGGTGACTTAACCCGTTGACGCCCGACCCGCGATCCCCGGTCCCCGACCCCTCCGCCAGGCGGGTGCTCATCCTCGCCAACCCCTACAGCGGGTCGGGCCCGAACCGGCGGCGGGTGGGCGAGTTGGAGACGCACCTCGGGGACGCGGGGCTGAGGCCCGAGGTGGTGTGGGAGCGTGATCGGCACGCCGAGCTGCTGGCGTCGCACGCCGACGCGCCGCTGCGGTGCCTCGTCGCGGCGGGGGGCGACGGTTCCATCGGCGGCATTCTCAACGCGATGCGGGACGCGGACCGGCTGGGCCTGCCGTTCGCCACGCTGCCGGTGGGCAACGAGAACCTCTTTGCCCGGGAGTTCGGGTTCGAGCGGCGCCGCCCCGCCGCCGTCGCGGCCGCGATCGTCCGGGGCGAGACGCGGCCGGTCGACCTGGGCGAGTGCAACGGCCGGGTGTTCCACCTCATGGTCAGCGCGGGGTTCGACGCGGAGGTGGTCCGCCGCGTCGACCTGTGGCGGACGGCCCCGCACGACGGCAGCCTGCGGCGGGTGAACCGGCTGCGCTACGCGGTGCCCACGCTCAAGGCGCTGGCGCGGTACCGCTACCCGGCGGTGACGCTGGAGGCCGACGGCCACGCCGTCGACGGGTCGCTGGCGTTCGTATTCAACCTGCCGCAGTACGGGGGCAACATCGCGGTGTGCGGCGGGGCGGAGCCGGACGACGGTCTGCTGGACTGGGTCGTGTTCAGGCCCCGCGGCCGGGTGCAGCTCGCCCGGTTCGGCGCCATGGTCCTCGCGCGGCAACACCAGCGGAGCGGCGCAGTGGTCTGCGGCCGGGCCGCGTCGATCACGCTACGTCACCGCGAGGACGCGGCACCCGCGCAGATCGACGGCGACCGCCTCGGTGACACCCCGCTCAGCGTGCGGGTCCTGCCTGCGGCGCTGAACGTGGTGCGGATGACGCACCGCGACGCGGGTTAGGGAATAGATCCCCGCCCCCTGGGAGGGGCTAGGGGAGGGCGCGTTGCCCATAACGTCACGCTTCAAGATGAGAGTCACAACGGCGAGTCGCTGCCCTCCCCCAACCCCTCCCGGAGGGAGGGGAGTTAAACCGCCGCCCCGGCCGCCCTACTCCAGCGTCGTCAGCCCCTCGCGGACGGCATACTTGGTGAGTTCCGCGACGCTGTGGATGCCGAGCTTGCGCATCAGGTTGCGGCGGTGCGTCTCCACCGTCGACGTGGCGATGTGCAGGTCCGAGGCGATCTCGCCGGAAGTGTGACCCTCGGCCAGGAGCTGCAGCACCTCCCGCTCGCGCGGGCCCAGCGGGTCGGCCTCGCCGTCGTCGTTGCCGGTCATGTGGTTTACCACCGCGTCGGTCACCTCGGGGCTCAGGTACTTCCGCCCCGCCACCACCGACGCGAGGGCCCGAAGCAACTCGTCCGCCGCCGACCCCTTGGCGACGTAGCCCACGGCCCCGGCGTCCAGCATGTCGTTCACCCGCCGCCGGTCCGTATACGCCGACACCGCCACCACCCGCGTCCGAGGCGAGGCGCGGCGGATCTGCCGGCACGCGTCGATCCCGTTGAGCCCCGGCATCCCGATGTCCATCACCACCAGGTCCGGGCTCTTGCCCAGCGTCAGCTCCATCACCTCCCGCCCGTCGCTCGCCTCGCCCACGATCCGATACCCCCCGTCCTCCTCGATCATGCGACGCAGCGCGTGGCGGATCAACTGGTGGTCATCGGCGAGCACGAGAGAATGGATCTTTGACGTGGTGAGCATACCGGAGCGTCCTTTCGATCGGGCCGCGGGCGAGTCCCCCGGCCTCTAAATATCCCCCTGTAGATCAGGTGCCTAGGGGTTTACATCATACCGGTAACAGGGGGCTACCCGACACAAAAATTAGCGCCCCCCCCCCCGCAATAATTGGGTAGAAGGTGTCTACGGGGGGACGTTGTTCCCCCCGACGCGGCAAAAACCGTCGCCGTCATTGGGTAATCGGCCTCGTCCAGCCGCGTCGCACCGCAGCGGAGCTAGCATGGACACCCCCCGGGCCGACGGCGTCCGCGGCCGCATATCTACCTTTCGAGTCCCCCCATGCCCGACGAACCGGCGGCGACGACGTCCGAGAACCCGCACAACGGTGCACCCGGCAACGGCAGCGGTAACGGCGGGGTGCCGAGCCGCGGGTCGGGCTTAGGGGACAGCGTGATCGATGGGGAGGCGACGCCGCGGCTGGACTTCCCGGTCGTCGCGGTGGGGGCATCGGCCGGAGGGCTCAAAGCGTATCAGGACCTGCTCAAGGCGCTGCCGGAGCATCCCGGTATGGCGTTCGTGCTGATCCAGCACCTCCCGCCCGACCGGGAAAGCCTGCTGGTCGAGCTGTTATTGAAGCAGACGAGCCTGCCCGTGCTCCAGGTCGAGGACGGGCTGGAGGTCAAGCCCGACCACGTCTACGTGACGAGGCCGGGGCACACGCTGCTGATCGAGGACGGCCGGCTGCGGATCGGCGAGTCGGTGCGCAAGCCCGGGCACCGCGAGCCGATAGATATGTTCTTTGCGAGCCTGGCGCGGGAGCAGCACTCCCGGGCGGTGGCGGTGGTGCTGTCGGGGATGGGGAGCAACGGGACCGCCGGGGCCCAGGAGGTTAAGGCGGCGGGCGGGCTGTGTATCGCGCAGGACCCCGAGACGGCCCAGTACCCGTCGATGCCGCGGTCGCTGATCAACCGCCACCTCGCCGACGTGGTGCTCCGCCCCGACGAGATCCCCGAGCTCCTGCAGCGGTACGTCCAGCACGACTACGTGCAGAACGACGGCCCGCCGGACCTCCAGGACGTCCGCGCCCGCCAGGCCCTCGACGAGGTGCTGTCGATCGTCAACACCCGCACGCGGCACGACTTCAACGGGTACAAGACCCCGACCCTGCTCCGCCGCATCCAGCGCCGCATGGGCCTGAGCCAGATCCAGCGGCTGGAGGACTACTCCAAGGTCCTGCGGCAGACCCCGACGGAGGTCGCCGCGCTGGCGGACGACCTGCTCATCAACGTGACGGGCTTCTTCCGTGACCCGGAGGTGTGGGAGGCGCTCCGCGAGGAGGTGATCGAGCCGCTGGTCGCGGAGCGGCCCGACATGTCGTCGATCCGGGCGTGGGTCACGGCGTGTTCGAGCGGGGAGGAGGCGTACAGCCTCGGGATGCTGCTGATGGAGGCGGCCGGGGCGCGGGGCAAGAGCTTCGACATCAAGGTCTTCGCCACCGATATGGCCGAGCGGTCGCTGGCGCACGCCAGGCGGGGGTCGTTCGCCGCGGGCATCGAGTCGGACCTGTCGCCCGAGCGGCTCGACCGCTTCTTCATCCACACCGACGACCACTTCCTGATCAAGAAGGAGCTGCGCGAACTGATCGTCTTCGCGCCGCAGAACGTGCTGTCGGACCCGCCGTTCAGCCGGCTGGACGTGTGCACCTGCCGCAACCTGTTGATCTACCTCGAGCCGGACGTGCAGCGGCGGCTTTTGCGGCTGCTGCACTTTGGGCTCCGCGAGGGCGGGGCGCTGCTTTTGGGCAACAGCGAGACGGTCGGCGTCGAGGACGACCTGTTCCAGCCGATCGACAAGAAGCACAAGCTCTACCGCCGCGTCGGGCCGACACGGCACGGGCTGGTCGACTTCGCCTCGGTGCTGACCCGCGAGAGGCCGACTTCGGCCGCGTCGGACAACTTCACGTCCGCGCCGCGGGTTTCGCTGGCGCAGGTCGCCCATAAGGCGCTGCTCGAGTCGCACACGCCCGCCGCCGTGGTGGTCGACCAGCAGGGGCAGGTGGCGTACTTCCACGGCGACACCGCGCGCTACTTCGCCCCGCCCCAGGGCGAGCCGACGCGGGACGTGCTGCTGCTCGTGCGGGAAGTCATCCGCGGCGCGGTGCGGTCGGCGCTCCGCGAGGTCGTGAAGGAGAACGGCCCGGTGACGATCCGCGACGGGCTGTTCGACGTCGAGGGCGAGCGCCGCCGCGCGATCATCGACGCGGCCCCGCTCAAGCACCACGGGCACAACGGCTACTACCTCGTCACCTTCCGCGACATCGCCGAGCCGGTGGAGGTCCGGCCTTCCGCCGACGACGACGGCAAGAACGCCGGCGAGTTCGGCGGGCACGAGCACCGGCTGATGAGCGACGAGCTCCAGCGCGTCGAGGCCGAGCTGCAGAGCACGATCGAGGAGCTGCAGACCAGCAACGAGGAGATGAAGGCCTCGCACGAAGAGGTCACCAGCGTCAACGAGGAGCTGCAGAGCACCAACGAGGAGCTCGAGACCAGCAAGGAGGAGCTGCAGAGCCTCAACGAGGAGCTGACCACCGTCAACGCGCAGCTCGGCAGCAAGGCGAGCGAGCTGGAGGAGGCCAACAGCGACCTGGCGAGCCTGCTGGCGAGCACGGACATCGCGGTGCTGTTCCTCGACACGTCGTTTCGGATCCGCCGTTTCACGCCGTCGGTCTCGGACCTGTTCGACCTGATCCCGTCGGACGTGGACCGGCCGCTGCGGGACCTGGCGCGGAAGTTCGACGACCCCGACCTCTTGCCCGACGCGCAGCGGGTGCTCGACCGGCTGGTCCCGCGCGAGCGGGAGGTGGCGAGCCAGAGCGGGCACACCTACCTCCGCCGGGTCCTGCCGTACCGCGACGCGGGCAACCGCATCGACGGGGTGGTGCTCACGTTCGTGGACATCACCGAGCGGAAGAAGGCGGCCGAGGCCCTGCGGGTCAGCGAACAGCGGTACCGCGACCTGGTCGGGACCGCGAGCATCGGCATCGCCGAGATCGGCGCCGACGGGCGGCTGTTCTACGTCAACGACCGCTACTGCCGCATCGTCGGTCGGCCGGCGGACCAGCTCATCGAGGAGCGGACCGACTTCGAGCTGACCCACCGCGACGACGCCGACGCGTACCGCAAGTGCGTGCAGGACATGCTTAACTCCGGCGAGGCGTGCCAGGTGACCACGCGCTACACGAGGCCCGACGGGGCGACGGTCTGGGTCGAGAAGTTCGTGAGCGTGACGGACGGCAAGGGCGGGGACGGGGATCGGATGCGGGGTGTGCTGGCGGTGGTGGACGTGACCGAGCGGGAGCGGGCCGAGCACGAGCTGCGGGAGAACGAGCGGAAGCTGCGCCTCGCGGCGGAGGCGGCGGACATGGGCTTCTGGGAGTACGACCCGAAGGAGCGCGAGGTCGTCTGCGACAAGCGGTACAACCGCATGATGGGCCTCGCCCCGGACGTGAGCTGCGGGTCGTACGAGGACGTGATGCGGCGGGTCCACCCCGAAGACCGGAGCGAGGTGGATCGGCTGTTGAGCGGTGCGGTGCGGGACGCGGAGGCGTACACCAGCGAGTTCCGCGTGGTGCTCGACGGCGGCGAGACGACGTGGGTCGCGGCGCGGGCCCGGCCGGTGACGGACGACGCCGGCCGCACGGTGCGGATGGTGGGCAGCACGCTGGACATCACCCGCCGCCACGCCGAGGAGCAGGAGCGGCTGCGGCTCCTGGAGGAGGCGGAGGCGGCGCGGGACCGCGCCGAGGCGGCGAACGAGGCGAAGGACCGGTTCCTGGCGAACATCAGCCACGAGCTGCGCACGCCCCTCGCGGCGATCACGTTGTGGGCCAAGGCGCTGCGGCAGGGGTGGAAGGTGGGCCAGCCGCTCAGCGAAGCGGAGCGTGAGGAGGGGATCGAGGCGATCCAGAACAGCGCCCAGGCCCAGCGGCACCTCATCGAGGACCTGTTGGACACGACCCGCATCACCAGCGGGAAGATGCGGCTGGAGCTCGAGGCGGTCGACCCCGCCGAGGTGATCCGCCGCGCCGTGGAGAACGTGCAGGCGACCGCCCGGGCCCGGGAGATCGGGATCGCCGTCGAGCTCCCCACCGAGCCGCTGGAGGTGACCGCCGACGCGGCGCGGCTACGCCAGGTGCTGTGGAACCTGCTGAGCAACTCGATCAAGTTCACGCCGGTCGGCGGCGGCGTGACGGTCAGCCTCGGCCACGACGAGCGCGACGTCATCATCGCCGTCCGCGACACCGGGCGGGGCATCAGCGGCGAGTTTCTGCCCCGCGTGTTCGAGCGCTTCGGCCAGGCCGACGGCGGCGGGGACGGCGGCGGGCTGGGGCTGGGCCTGTCTATCGTCCGCAACCTGATGGAGATGCACGGCGGCACCGTCACCGCCGACAGCGACGGCGACGGCCACGGCTCGACCTTCACCCTCCGCCTCCCCCGCTCGCGCGGGGTGTGAACTATCACGGGATGTGGGCAGTCGGTAGCCGCGACACAGGCGTGCCGGGTGCCACACCTCGCCGGCTTTGCGGCGATGTGTGCCGCGCCCCGAGGCGTGTCGCCTCATGGCAGCGGACACACATCCCCACAAGCGGCGAAGCGTGGCACCTCTCAGACGCACGAGGCACAGACGGGATCCGTGGGACTTAACCGGCCAAGGTTACTGCAATCCGTTCTAGCCGCGGCCTGACAGGCCGCGCGTGTTGTTCCACTACGCGGCCTGTTAGAGCGCACTCGATTCACCTGTAGCGGCTGGGTGCCACACCTTGACGACTTTGCGTCAAGGTGTGCGGCAGTGGGCACACCTTGGCCCCGAGCGGCCAGGGTGTGGCACCCGCTACATTTGGGATGGTCTTGCTCTAGGTGTTAAGCACGTCGTCGCCGACCACCGCGCGGTTATGGCCGCACATCGAGCTCGCCGAGCAGGTCGGGCGGGGGCGGCTGGAAGCTGGCTTCGTCGACGAACTGGTACGTGCCGTTGAAGTGTTGGGCGATCTGCTGGAGGCGGTTGTCGGGGTCGCGGTAGTAAAACTGGACGGTATTGACGACGGCGGCGTCCTCGTCGAGGGCGCGGGTGAGCTCGGCGATGCCGATCTCCGGCTGGTTCGGCTCGGTCTGGCCGAAGCGGTTGTCCGAGAGGAGGTAGACCTCGTCCGCGCCGTAGGCGGCGGCCTGGCGGAAGGCGTTAAGCGGGTCGGACTTGCCCCCGGGCTGGATGTTGCCGGACTGGGGGGCGATCCAGTCGAGGACGCGCACCCGATTGGTGTCGCTCGCCTGCCTCAGGCCCGTCGGCGGGGGCTCGATGACCTCGCCGGTGCGGAAGTACAGGACGGTGAAGCGGTCCGCGTCGCTCAGCCCGGTGATGCGGTCACGCAGCCAGGCGTTGACCCCGCTGTTCATGGAATCCACCATGGAACCCGAGGCGTCGACGATGAACACGACGCGGCGGCCCGCGGCGACGGCAGCGGGCGGAGGTGTATCGGCGGCCACGCCGGTGGCGCTGGCGGGTCCGGGGGAGGCGGCGGGCGACGGGGCGGCGGGGGCTCCCGCCGCGGGGGGGGCGGCGGGGGAGGGTTCGGCGGCGGGGGGGTCGGCGAGAGGGGCTTGAGGCGTGGCGGCCGCCTGCGGCGGCTCGTAGTCGAGGGGAGTCGCGAGGGTGGAGCCGGGTTCGGGCGTGGAGTCGGTGCGACCGGCGACGTCGGCGGCGGACTGGGGGGGAGCCGGTTCGGACGGAGCGGCGGGGTCGGCGTTCGCGGTAGCGCTTGCGGCGGCGGCGGTCGCGTCATCCGGCGTCGGTGGCGAGCGGGGGGACGGCACCTCAGCGGCGGGCGACGCCCCGGGTGTCCCGGCCGCCGACACCTCGGGTGTCTCGGCCGGCGGGGCGGCGGGCGGCGGGGGCGTCCGCACCGATGCCGGAGCGGGACCGGGGGTGGGGACCGGCGCGAGGGCGACATCGCGGCTGAACCCCGGCAGGGTCGGGCCGTCGGCGAAGGGTCGCCGAGCGCCGGTGCGGTCGGGCTGGGGCTCGGCTTCGGGGGCCGGCTCGTCGGTGCGGGCGGTGACGCCGGGCGGACGCTGACCGGCGGGCGGGGCGGGGTCCGTCACGCGGGAGCCCGCCCTTGGATCGGCCGGGGGCGTCACGCTCGAGGCGTCGTCCGCCGGGTCCGCCGGCGGGGCGGCCGGCCGCGAGCGGTCCTGCCCGAGCCCGGTGATCAACGCCGGCGTCCCCACCAGGTAGACGTACGCCCCCACCCCCCCGGCCACCAGCACCAGCAGGAGCGCCAGCGACAGCGGCCAGCCGAGCTTCTTCTTGCGCTTACGCTTCCGCCGCGCCGACTCCCGCCCGCCGGGCTGCCACGCCGGCCCGCCGACCGCCGGAGCCTCACCCCCGCCCAGGTCCCGGGGCTCGGGCAGCTCCTCGGTCATCCGGATGAACCGCGCCGGGTCGTTGTCCTCAGCCTCCCGCGCGTCGCCTCCCGACGCCACCCCCGCCGGCTCGTCCTCCATCTCCTCCGGAGCGTACGACTCCGCCAGCGCGTCGCGGTCCCACGGGTTCTCCGAGGCGCCGCCCGCGTCGGCGTCGTCGGCGTCGTCGGCGTCCCGATCGTCGGACACGGCCACCGCCGCCCGCGACCCGTCGTCATCGTCCGCCAGCCAGTCGTCGTCTAACTCGTCTAGGTCCAACGCTTCGTCATGCGCCGGGTCGGCCGCCACCCCACCACCCGCCGCCGACCCTGACGGCCCGTCGAGGTCCGCCAGGCTCAGCGGTGACAGGTCGTCCTCATCGTCCTCAAAAGCGGCACCAAAAACAATCGGCGGGCCCAGGTCCACGTCATCCTCATCACCGTCGTCGGCCAAGCCCGCGGCCGACGCGTCCGACGCCATGGTGTCGACCGCCTCCGCATCATCTTCATCGCTATCGTCGAGCCCCGACACGGCCGACCCCGCGCCCCCGGCATCCACCGTGCCCGGGCCGCCCGCCCGATGCGGCTCCCCCGGCTCCCCCGGCTCGTCCGGCTGATCCAGGTCGACCACGCTCAGCGGGGTGAGCTCGTCCTCTTCGTCCGCCACCGACCCGGGCTCGTCCACGGCCTCAAGCTCGTCCAGGTCCACCAGGCTCAGCGGCGAGAGCTTATCGTCGTCATCATCCCCCATCACCCCGCCAACGCCCGACGCCGACCCGGACAAATCGGCCCCGTACTCATCGTCGGCGTCCGCGTCGGAAACGTCGTACTCGCCCGGCGTTTCAGCGCGAGGCGGAGCCCCCGCATCCGCGTGGGCCGTCGGCTCGGCGGGCTCCCCCTCATCTCCCGGCGTCGCCTCAACGACCTCCACCAGGTCATCGTCGTCCCGCTCGTCCACGGCACCCGGCCCGCCCGTACCGTTGCGACGCCGAGAGGCTTCCGCATCGCCCGTCGACGACCCGGCTAGACCCTCCGCGGCAAACCCCCGCGCCGCCTCCGCCCGCAGCTCTTCCCCGTCGAGGTCGAGCACCGTCGCGTCGATCGGCGGGTCGATGTGACCCACCACCAGCCGCTGCCGCCCGATGCGGACCTCGTCGCCCTCTTCCAGCTCGCTCGTCCCGGTGATCCGCTCGCCGTTGAGGTGAGTCCCGTTGGACGAGCCCAGGTCACGGATCAGCCACACCCCGTCACGCAGCAGCACCTCGGCGTGGCGGCGCGACACCCGTGAATCGTCGAGCTTCAGCCGCTTGGCGTGCCGCCCGATCGTCTCGGGCGCGGAGCCGTCGAGCTTGAACCTCTGGGGTTTCTCGTCGGGCTTGAGTAAGATCAGAGTCAGCACGGTCGGTCCCCAGGCGGTTCACGTCGGGCGGCCGCGTCGGGCCGGCTCCCCCGGTTACAACTACGCTCCATCGACACGAAAGGTTTCCGCGGGCCACGCCGCCCGGCTCGCCGTCACCCCCGGCACCCATCGTCGCCGTCCGTGGCTATACCAAGCATCGTCCACCCGGCCCCGTGAAGCCGCGCCACGCCGAAGCGTGACCTGTCCTCCCGCTTCTCACGGCGGGCCCGGGCCGCGAAGTTTACCACACCCACCCCGGAATGCCTGCACAACGGCGCAATTTTCCGTTGGCCCGGCGAGGTGCGATTGACCGGGCACCGTGACGCCGCTACCGTGAAGGCGTGATCGGCACCCTCATCCTTCGATTCGACCGCGGCAACGGGCCCCTCCGCCCGCTGCTTATCGCCCGCCCCGGATAGGGCCGTCACCGTTAGTAACTCCGTGTGACACGTCTTCACCCTGTCCGGCCCCCGCCCGACGGGGTTGTTTCTTGCGTTCTTCTTCGCAGCGAAGCTCCACCTGGCGATCCCAAGCCCCCAACCCCCAAGCCCCCAACTCCCAAATGGACATCCGCATCTTCGACACCACCCTGCGTGACGGCGAGCAGTCGCCGGGCGCTTCGCTCAACCACGCCGAGAAGCTGGAGATCGCCCGGCAGCTCGAGCTGCTCGGGGTTGATGTCATCGAGGCGGGGTTCCCCATCACCAGCCAGGGCGACTACGACGCGGTGAGCGCTATCGCCGCCGAGGTGACCAAACCCATCGTCTGCGGCCTGGCACGTTGCGTCCCGCGTGACATCGAGCGGGCCGGGGAGGCGGTGCGGCACGCCAGGCGCGGCCGGGTCCACGTCTTCTGCGCGACGAGCAAGATCCACCGCGAGCACAAGCTCAAGAAGGCGTTCCAGCAGATCATCGAGCTCTCGCGGCAGTCGATCCGGCAGGCGCGGGAGTACGTCGACGACGTCGAGTTCAGCCCCGAAGACGGCAGCCGAACCGAGCTGGATTACCTGGTGGAGATCACGCAGGCCGCCATCGAGGCGGGGGCGACGACGATCAACATTCCCGACACGGTGGGCTACGCCACCCCGCAAGAGTACGGCCACATCTTCGCCTACGTCCGTGAGAAGCTGCCGCAGATCGACGCCCCCGGAAGCGGCATCTACCTGTCCAGCCACTGCCACGACGACCTCGGCCTGGCCGTCGCCAACTCCCTGGCGGCCATCCAGAACGGGGCGCGGCAGGTCGAGTGCACGATCAACGGCCTGGGCGAACGGGCCGGCAACGCGGCCCTCGAAGAGGTGGTCATGGCCCTCCGCACCCGCGGCGGCGAGGGTGCCGACTTCCGGGGCCACCCCTACCACGGCTACACCACCAACGTCGACGCGACCCGCATCTTCCCCACCTCCCGCATGGTCGCCAACCTCACCGGCGTGTCCGTGCAACGCAACAAGGCCATCGTCGGCCAGAACGCCTTCGCCCACGAGTCGGGCATCCACCAGGACGGCATGCTCAAGAACCGCAACACCTACGAGATCATGGACCCCCGCGCCATCGGCGTGCCCGAATCCAAGCTGGTCCTGGGCAAGCACTCGGGCCGCCACGCGCTCAATCAACGGATCGAGGCGCTCGGCTACTCCATCAACGCCGACACGCTCAACCGCGTCTACGAGGCGTTCAAGGCGCTGGCTGATAAGAAGAAGGACGTGTACGACGAGGACATCGAGGCCCTGCTGGACACGCAGATGGACACCCAGCGGGAGCTGTGGCACCTCGACAGCTTCCAGGTCACCAGCGGGACCAACGCGATCGCCACCGCCACCGTCGTCGTCCGCGACTCGGCGGGCAACGTGACCCAGGACGCCGCGACCGGCGACGGCCCGCTCGACTCCATCTTTTCCGCCATCCAGCGGATCACCGGCGTCGACGTGACCCTCGAGGACTACACCTCCAACGCCATCACCGGCGGCAAGGACGCCCAGGGCCAGGTCCAGGTCCGCGTGAACCACCACGGCCGCAAGGTCCGCGGCCGCGGCGTCTCGACCGACGTCATCGAGGCCGCCGCCCACGCCTACCTCGCCGCCATCAACCGCATCAAAACCAGCGAGTCCCGCGCCGTCGCCGCGACGACGCTGGGCGCGGAAGACGAGAGCGGCGGGGCGGTGACCCAGCCGTAAGCGACGGGTAGTATCTGTCGGCCGCCGCACCCGGTAGAGCTTCTTGATCAAACATACCGATGAACGCCCCTCCGCCTCAATCCGGGATCGACCTCGACCTTGAAAAGATCGCCGCGTTTTGTCGCAGGCACCCGATCCGTCGGCTGTCGCTTTTCGGCTCGGTCCTCACCGAACAGTTCGACGAGAGCAGCGACGTCGATTTCCTGGTGGAGTTCGCCCACGGCGCAAACGTCTCGCTCTGGGATGTCGGAGGCATGATGCAGGACCTCACTGAGGTGATTGGGCGGCAGGCGGACCTACGGACGGCCGACGACTTGAGCCGCTACTTCCGTGCCGAGGTCATCCGCACCGCCGAGCCCGTCTATGAAGCCTGAAGACGTGACGCGGCTGAGGCACATGCGTGACGCGGCTTCGGAAGCGCTGAGCTAATGCCACGAAATGGACCGCCAGGACTTCCTGCGCGATTTGCGCACACAGCGGGCTGTGACCTGCTGCGTTCAGATCATCGGGGAGGCGGCTTACCACGTATCGGACCAGACTCGCAACATTTATCCACGCGTGCCCTGGCGGAAGATCACCGGGACGAGGCACCGCCTGGTTCACGCCTATTTCGACATCGACCTCGGCATCCTTTGGCACGTTGTGCAAGACGAACTTGAACCGCTCGTCGAGGCGTTGGCGGGGCTGCCTCCGGACGGGGATGGATCGGGCGAGGGAGAATGACCACGGGGCGTTGCTGGAAGTCATGACCTCCAAAGGGGCCTAACCTGCCCGGCCGTTGCTATCGCCCGCTGATGCTTGGAATAGTGAATCGTGCCCGACGCCCCGCCCCCCGGTCTGATGTTTCAGGCTTCCACTTGGAAAAGCCCCGGCGATGGAACCTTTTGGGACACGTTCGGCGGGCGGGCTCGGGAGCTCGCCGACGCGGGGTTCACGCACGTGTGGCTGCCGCCGCCGTGTAAGGGGGCGGCGGGCGTCGACGACATCGGCTATGCGCTCTACGACCTCGATGACCTCGGCGAGTTCGACCAGAAGGGCACGGTCCGCACCCGCTGGGGGACGCGGGAACAGCTTGGGGCCTGCACCGCCGCGCTGCGCAAGGCGGGCGTGACGCCGCTCGCCGACGTGGTGCTGAATCACCGGATGGGGGCCGACCAGACCGAGCGGTTCACGATCCAGAAGGTCGGGGAGGACCGGCGGCTGACCGAGGACGGCGAGCCGTTTGAGATTGAGGCATACACCCGGTTCGACTTCCCCGGCCGCGACGGGAAGTACAGCGAGTTCGGGTGGCGGTGGCACCACTACACAGCCGTCGACCACCGCGAGGGCGGCGAGGACGACGAGCCGGGCCTCTACCGCATCGCCGACAAGGATTTTGCCCAGCAGGTCGGACAGGAGAACGAGAACTACGACTACCTGATGGGCTGCGACCTGGACCTTCAGCAGGAGGACGTGCGGGAGGAATTGATGCGGTGGGGCCGGTGGTTCATCGACGCGAGCGGGGTCGACGGGTTCCGCCTGGACGCGGCGAAGCACATGTCCGCGCCGTTCATCCGTGACTGGCTGACGCGCCTGCGGGAGGAGACGGGCCGCGAGCTCTTCAGCGTCGCCGAGTACGCCATCCCCGAGACCGAAGCGATCCTCACGTTCTTCGACCAGAGCGGGGGCAGCACCCGCGCGTTCGACTTCCCCCTGCACTACCGCTTCGGCGAGGCGGCCAACGACCGCGACAACTTCGACCTCCGCACGCTGTTCGACGACACGCTCGTTGCCGAGGCACCCGACCTCACGGTGACGTTCGTCGAGAACCACGATTCGGACCCGGCCCAAGGGCAGGGGCACTGGGTCGACGACTGGTTCAAGCCGCTGGCGTACGCTGCGATCCTGCTGCGGGAGGGGGGCCTGCCGTGCGTGTACGCCGGGGACTACGACGGCCGGCCCGCGTCGGACGACCCCGACGACGAGGCCCACGGGTACCCGCTGACCCCGCACCGCGACGTCATCGACAAGCTCATCGACGCCCGCCGCCGCTACGGCTTCGGCGGGCAGGAGGACCACTTAGGCGACCCCACCCGCATCGCCTGGGTCCGCACCGGCACCGAAGAACACCCGGGCGTGATGGTCGTCGTCCTCAACCGCGGCCACGATGAGGAGTCCGTCGAAGTTGAGACAAGGCCCGACACCCGCTTCCGCGACGCGCTGCGCGAGGATGCGGAAGTCACCACCGATGGCGAGGGCAAGGCGGCGTTCACCTGCCCCGCGGGCGGCGTGGCGGTGTGGCTGAGCGAGTGAGCGAGTCCGAAGTGATGGTGGGGCGGAACATCGAGGGCCGCTCCGCGTCGCCCGCTACACGGTTGCGGTAGCGGGGTCGCCTCGCCTTCACCGTTTCGCTTGGTCGGTATCATCCGGGCCCGGCCGACCCTCGGCCGGCCCCGGAGCGTGATGCGTCGCCACCTTTTCACTGTGCTGCGAGTGGCCCTGATCCTCGCGGGGATCGGGTACATCCTCTGGGTCGTGCAGTGGAACGACGCGATGGTCACGCCCGAGGGCGGCGGCCCCGCGGTGCTGCGGCCGGGGATGCTCACGCTCCTGCGCGAGGCGTCGCCGGGCTGGCTGCTTGGGGGGCTCGTGCTGGTGTCGGTGGTTTGGCCCCTGCAGGCGTGGCGGTGGTGGCTGCTGATCCGCTGCCGCGGGCTGGAGGTGTCTTTTGTCAGCGTGCTGCGGCTGGTCATGGTCGGGCTGTTCTTCAACTTCTGCGTGCCGCTGGGGTCCAACGGCGGGGACGTGGTCAAGGCCTACGGCGCCGCCCGAACCATGACCGCCCCGGGGTCGAAGTCGACGATGGTGATCAGCGTCCTGCTCGACCGGATGAGCGGGATGATCGGGCTGCTGCTGCTGGCGGGGGTGATGGGGCTGTTCATGTGGAACGACCCGACGGGGCAGCGGGTCACGGTGATCTCGTGGACCGTGCTGCTGGGGCTGCTCGTCGGCGGAGCGGTGTACGTCTCGCCGTTCACGCGCCGGTGGCTGGGGCTAAGCTTCCTCGAAAAGCTGCCGGGGGTGCAGAAGATCGACCGGGCCATCACCGGCTACCGCGGGCACCGCGGGGTGCTGCTCGCGGCGGTGGGGCTGAGCCTGCCGGTGCACATCTGCCTCGCCCTGGCGACGGCGATGGCGGGCTACGCGCTGGGCGTGCCGACGCCGCTGTTGACGCTGATGGTCGCGCTGCCGGTGACGTTCCTGGTCGGGTCGATGCCGCTGGGCTACCTCGGCCTGGGCGTGATGGAGGCCACGGCCCAAGGCCTGCTCTCGCACGACGCGGGGGAGATCACGGGCAACCAGATCGTCGGGATGCTCATGGCTTACCGGCTGTACCTGCTGGCGTACGGCCTGATCGGGGCGGTGGTGATGACGACCTCGGGGATGCACCTGCGCGAGATGGTGCCCGACGCCGACGACCCGGGCGACGTGTTCACCGACGCCGCGGAGGCGGAGAGCCATACGACGCCGGTGTAGTGGCGGTGGGTCGGACGCGGAACACGGCGGCCGCAAGCGGCCGGGCTAAGCGGAATTGTCAGGCTTGCCTTCCAGTGCGTCGCAGAAGCGTTCTAGCAGGACCGTCTTGGTGTATTTGCGCCGCATCGCGTCGAACGCCCGATCGCCCATGGCACGCAGAGCGGCGGGGTCCGTCGCGAGGACCTCGCGTAGCGCAGCGACCGCACCGTCGATGTCGCCGTGATCGACGCGCCAGCCGAGTTGATCGGCGGCAAGGATCTCGCCGACGTGGCTGTCCCGCGGCCCGACGAAGAGGATCGGGCGGTGCACCGCCATTGCGCCATAGACTTTGCAGGGGTGGACAATGCCGACCATCTTCTTGCCCATGATGACGAGGTGCAGGTCCGCAGCCGACAGCGAGTAGCGTAGTTGATCAAGCGGCTGGTAGGGCAGGGTGCGCACGTTGCCTAGGCCCCGCTCGGCGGCGAATTCATCGATGCGTTCACGCGCCGCCTTGCCGCCGATGAAAAGGAACACGAGCGACGGCTTGTCGCGGAGGCGGTCGGCGGCCTCGAGGATCGTGTCGATGGGGTGGGCGGGCGAGATGTTGCCGCTGTACATGACGACGGTCTTGCCGGTGAGGCCATGCTCGGCGCGGAAGGGGTTGTCGGCGTGGTCGAGCGGCTCGGCGGGCTCGTCGTGGGGCCAGGGCGGCATGACCGCCATCCGCCCGCCGACAGGCGCCTTGCGTTCCAGCGTCGCGGCCATGTAGCGGTCGAGGGCGACCACCACGTCGGCCCGCTTGAGCAGCCGGCGGTTCATCGCGTCGAACGCCCGCGCCAGGGCCGAGTCGGCGGTCGTCGCGCCCATCGCGACGGACTGGTCGGGGTTGATGTCCATCGCCCAGAACGCGAGGCGGGCGCCAGGATGGGCACGGGCGATGGCAAGTCCCGCCGCGCCGGCCATCGGCGGGGAGGTGCTAACGAGGACCGTGTGCAGGTTGCGACGAAGGACGCCCCGCGCCGCCGCCTGCTGCAGGAAGAGGAGCTGCGCCGCGAGGCGGACCTTGATTGACCCTTTGCCGAAGGAGGACAGCGGCAGGCGTCGGATGTCGACGCCGTCGCGGGTATCGCGCCGGGGGAAGCGGGCCGAGGGGTCGTCGTAGCCCCGGGCGGAGGTGTAGACGACGACGCGATAGCCCCGCCGGGCCATCTCGGCCGCGGCGTCGTGCATGTGCTGGCCGAGGCTGGTCGGGTCCGGGACGTAGACCTGGCTGAGGATGAGCAGCGTCGGCTTGCGGGGCATGGGCGGTCGGGGGCTAATCCGGAGGGCGGGGGTCATCCGGGGGGCGGCCGCGGCGGGCTCGGGTGACGCCGGTCGGCACGGTAACCCGTACCGGGGAGCGGGACGCTGGCGCGTCTCCCGCTACGCGAGGGCGGGGACACGCGCCTCCGGCGAAACCACGGATCGGGATCGTAGCACCGGCGCGCCGGCGGGTGCTTCAGGCCGCCACCGGGTCGGCGGCGACGGCGGCGACCATCTCGTCGACGATCTCGGGCAGGGTGTAGGTCAGGTCCCACCCGGGGTAGTGCGACTTGAACTTGGACAGGTCCGAGTAGTAGCAGATGTGGTCGCCGGCGCGGTTCTGATCGACGTATGTGAGGTTAGGCCGGCGGCCGCCCGAGGCGTCAGCGATGAGGTCGACGCATTCGAGCAGGCTCGCGGCGTTGGCCTTGCCGCCGCCGAGGTTGTACACCTCGCCGGGCCGGGGGTTCTGGGCGAAGTGCCAGAAGGCGTTGATCACGTCGTGGCTGTGGACCTGGTCGCGGACCTGCTTGCCCTTGTAGCCGAAGATGGAGTAGTTGCCGCCGTCCATGGCGACGCGGGTGAGGTAGTTGAGGAAGCCGTGCAGCTCGACGCCCGAGTGGCTGGGCCCGGTGAGGCAGCCGCCGCGGAACGTGCCGGTGTTGAGCCCGAAGTACCGGCCGTACTCCTGCGTGAGCACGTCGGCGGCGACCTTCGACGCGCCGAAGAGCGAGTGCTTGGACTGGTCGATGGTGAACGTCTCGGCGATGCCGTTTTCGTACGCCGGGTCGGCGTAGTCGTAGCGGGTGTCGAGCTCTCTGAGGGGCAGGTGGTTGGGCGCGTCGCCGTAGACCTTGTTGGTGCTCATGAAGACGAACACGGCGTCGGGGGCACGCTGCCGCGTCGCCTCGAGCAGGTTCAGCGTGCCCACCGCGTTGACGTCGAAGTCGTCGAACGGCCGGCTCGCGGCGAGGTCGTGGCTGGGCTGGGCGGCGGCGTGGATGATGAGGTCCGGCCGCTCGCGGTGGATCAGCGCGTCGACCGCGGCACGGTCGCGGATGTCGGTGGCGACGTGGGAGAACCGGGCACAGTCGGCCTCAAGCCGCCGACGGTTCCACGTCGTGTCGCCCTTGGGCCCGAAGAAGTCGGCCCGCATGTTGTTGTCGACGCCGACGACCTCAAAGCCCATCTCGTCGAAGAACTTGACCGCCTCGGACCCGATGAGGCCGCTGCTACCGGTAACTATAACCTTCATCTCCGTCCTCCTCATCATGACCGGGATGTAACCCCGGATCGTGGTGCTATGGTGTTATCGACCGCCTACGCCCCGGCCGTAACGGCGGCGGGCTTGCCCGAGCTTCCGGGGCTGCCGTGCTTGGCGACGTACTGGTCGTAGATCCACGCGTACGTCTTCTCCATCCCGTCGCGGAGCCGGATCGAAGGGGCCCAGCCGAGCTTTTCCTCGATCAGCGTGTTGTCGCTGTTGCGGCCGTTGACGCCCTTGGGCGCGCCGAGGTTATAGGTCCGCTCGAGCTTGATCCCGGCGATGTCCTCGACGATGTCGACCAGGCCGTTGATGGTGACGAGCTCGTCGGAGCCGAGGTTCAGGGGCTCGACGATGTCGCTGTGGGTGATGAGGTCGACGCCCTTGATGCAGTCGTCGATGTACATGAACGAGCGGGTCTGCTTGCCGTCGCCCCAGATCTCCATGGTGTGGTTGCCGCTGAGCTTGGCCTCGATGACCTTGCGGCACATGGCGGCGGGGGCCTTTTCGCGGCCGCCGTCCCAGGTGCCCTCGGGGCCGTAGACGTTGTGGAAGCGGACCTGCCGCGTGGCGAGGCCGTAATCCTCGCGGAAGTGGCGGCACATGCGTTCGGTGAACAGCTTCTCCCAGCCGTAGCCGTCCTCGGGCATCGCGGGGTAGGCGTCCTCTTCCTTGAGGGCGACGACGTCCTCGTTGACCTGTTTGTCAGCGTTGTAGACGCAGGCGGAGGAGCTGTAGAAGAACCGGCCGACGTTTTTCTCCTTCGCTGCGACGAGCATGTGCGTGCTGATGAGCACGGTCAACATGCACTCGGCCTTGTGCGTCTCGATGAAGCCCATGCCGCCCATGTCGGCCGCGAGGTTGTACACCTCGTCCATCCCGTCGCAGGCGGTCATGCAGTTGTCGCGGAGGTTCAGGTCCAGTTGCAGGTTCTCGACACCGTCGAAAACCTGGTACCACTGGTCGAGGGGCTTGATGTCGACCGAGCGGACGTCGTGGCCCTGCTTGCGGTAGAAGTCGACGAGGTGCCCGCCGATGAAGCCGCCGCCGCCGGCGACGAGGATGCGTTTCTTGGACATGATTTAGCCTTTCGTCCCCGGGGAACGGGTCAACTTGGGCCGTCGCCGGCCGGGGACGCAAGTATAACCCGTCGCTGAACCGGGACAACTTTTTGCGATTGCACCTCACGACGAGCGGCCGATCATCGCTAGGCTTTGGCGATGGAGAACGACCCCCCGCCGTTCCGGCTGCGTCCGCCGTCGCGCTACCCCGACGACCTGATCGTGCCGCTGCGCCGCTCGCTCAACGCGGGGTCGGGCTGGGTCAGCCGGCTGTGGGTGACGGAGATGTACTTCACCGGCGACGAGGAGGCGCGGCCGCCGCGGCTGGCGCTCGCCGCCGAGTTGCGTGGCCACGGCGGGCCCGAGCTCGACCCCGAGATCGGCGACGAGGCGGGCCGCGACCTGCAACGGCGTCTGCACGAGGACGTCGAGGGCATCGAGCCCGACTCGGTGAGCATCTTTTTGTTCACGCTGCGGTCCGACAGCGACGTGGCGCAGCACCTCCGCGGGCAGGAGCCGGTGTTCGGCCCGGCGTACGGCCGGGTGCTGGACGTTGACAAGTTCGCGAAGCTGCGCGACGCGCCGCGGAAGCTGCCCACGCCCCGCAAGTTCGACGACAAGCAACTCGCCGGGGCGGAGCTATGGGGCGTGCTCGGGCTGTTCCTCGGCGTCGGCGTCGGGCTCGCAGCGCTGGCCTGGTGGCTGATCCCGTGGACGGTGGTGGCATGGATCGCGATCGCCGTCATTTTGCTGGCGACGGCGGTGCTGGTGGTGCTGACGTATCAGGACAGCGTGCTCGGCAGCGTGCGCAAACGGGGCGAGCTGCGGTCGCTGCCGCTGACGCTCGCGTCGGTGGTGCAGGCGCATGAGGCGCTGTGGGAGCCAGAAAGCTCGGGCTACCCGGAGGGCGCGCGGTTCGGACTGGTGGCGGTGTTCAGCCTCGACCCCAAGCGGCGGGACGACCCGGCGTGGCTGGGGTGGATGGCGCGGCGGCTGGGCCACCTCCGCGAGACGCCCAGCCGCGACCCCGACGAGACCCGGATCACCCAGCGGCTCGAGTCCGAGGCGGACGACGGGACCAGCCGCATCCCTACCTCCATCGCCGGCAACGACGCGACGTACTGGGTCAGCCCGCACTACCGCGGGGCGATGCTGCCGGGGAACCGGTTGCCGGGCGACGGGCTGCTGCCGATCCTGCTCGAGCCCGATGCGGCCCCGGGTGCCGAGGCGGTGCGGATGCGGCGTGAGTGGCCCCTGTCGCTCTGGCCGATGCTGCGGGAACCCGTGCCCGTGCCCGTCGAGAAACCGAAGGAGCCCGAAGCCGCGGATGTCGATCCGTCGGCTCCGTCGGGATCGGCATCGTCGACCCTGCCGGCGGATTGACCTCCGCGGCTACGGGAACGCGGCGGTCGTCACGTCCGGCTCCGCGCCGCTTTAGCATGGCGCGCGTGCCGGTCCTCTTCCAACGCTACCGACTCACGCTGATCCGGCTGGCGCTCGCGGCCTACTGGCTCACGCTCGCGATCATCACCCACTCGTCGGGGATCAACGCCGACAACACCCCGCGGTGGGAGGTGCTGCCGTTCGACAAGACGATGCACGTCCTGTCGTTCGCGGGGTTGGCGGTGCTGCTGATGGCGGCGCGGCTGGGGGGCCGGGCGACGCCCCTGCGGCGGGCGGTTAACGTCATCGGCGTCGGGCTGGCGTACGGCGTGGTGGACGAGCTTACACAGCCGTACTTCGGCCGCACCCGCTCGGCGGCGGACCTGCTCGCGGACGGCATCGGCCTGGCGTTCGGCGCAAGCATCTCCCTCGGATGGTCTCGCTGGATCAACAGCCGGGTCGCTACGCGATCCCGGGAGTCCTCAATATCCCCGGGGCCGCGTAGCGACCCGGCCGTGCGCGACGGTCAGCCGTCACGCAGAACCGACCCCCACCGCTTCGTCGGGCACGCCGTCCTCGTCGGCGCGTTCACCCTCTTCTCCCGCGTCACCGGCCTCGTCCGGGACGCGTCGCTCGCCGCCGTCTTCGGCGCGTCCATCTGGCTCGACGCGTTCCTCATCGGCTTCCTCGTGCCCAACCTCTTCCGCCGCCTGTTCGGCGAGGGGGCGCTCACCGCCGCGTTCATCCCCCGTTACAGCCGCCTGCTCAACGACGACCCCGCCCTCGCCCGCCGCTTCGCGTCGCTGTGCGTCGTGCTCGTGTCGGTCCTCCTGGCCGTCATCACGCTCGTCGGCGAGGCGGCAATGGCGCTCGCGCTGCACCACGTCGACGCGGCGGGCGGCGGCGACAAGGCCGGCCCCGCCCTGCGCCTCACCATGCTCATGCTGCCGTACATGCCCATGGTCTGCGGCGTCGCGTTCCTCGGGGCCATCCTCCAGGTCCACCGCCGCTTCGGGCCGCCCGCGGCCGCGCCGGTCCTGCTCAACCTCGTCATGATCGCCGCCGACGCGTTCATATGGTTCGGCGGGCCCGGGAACGCCAACCCCGCGGTCATGGTCCGCCTCATCGCCTGGAGCGTCCTCGTCGCCGGCGTCCTGCAGCTCGCATGGCTCGGCTTCGCCGTCGCCCGCACCGCGCCCCTCACCCTCGCCTTCGCCGGCACCCGCGCCCCGTTCCTCGCCATGCTCAAGACCATGCTGCCCATGGTCGTCGGCCTCGGCGTGTTCCAGATCAACACCCTCATCGACGGGCTCATCGCCTACGGCCTTGCACACCCCGTCGACGACCCCGACGCCACCCTGCACCTCCTCGGCCGCACCATGCAGTACCCCATCGAGCCCGGCGCCGTCACCGTCATCACCCTCGCCCAAAGGCTCTACCAGTTCCCCCTCGGCGTGTTCGGCATCGCCATCGCCACCGCGATCTTCCCCGCACTCGCCGCGGCGTATCGACCCCCGGGGCCACGTAGCGACCCGGCTGAGGGTGATACGTCAGACGATGCGTTCGGCGACATCGTGCGCCGCGGGCTGCGGCTGACGGTGTTCATCGCCCTGCCCGCCAGCGTCGGGCTTATCCTCGTCCGCGTCCCGCTGACCCGCGTGTTCTTCGAGCACGGCTCGTTCAGCGAGGCGGACGCCCTCCGCACCGCGACGCTCGTCGGCATCTACTCCGCGGCCGTCTGGGCGTACAGCATGACCCACGTCCTGACCCGCGCGTTCTACGCCGCCGACGACGCGTCCACACCGCTGCGGGTCAGCGGCGCGATGGTGGCGCTAAATCTCACGCTCAACCTCACGCTGATCTGGCCGCTCGGTGTCGCCGGGCTAGCCTGGTCCACCGCGGTCAGCGCGGCGGTGCAGACGGCACTGCTCCTGATCCTGGTCCGCCGGCACGTCGACCGCCCAGTCGACGCCGACGTACTCGGCGGCTGGTCCCGCGTTACGCTGCTGTCCGCGGTGATGGGTGTCGTGCTGTTCATCATCGCGACGCAACTGGACCTGATGACCCCGCACCGCGCCGCGGCGTGGGGCCAGCTCGCCCTGCTCGTCGCCGCGGGTGCGGCGGTCTACTTCGGCGGTGCGGTGCTGCTGCGCATGCCGGAGATGCGGTGGCTGCGGCGCCGGTCGCGGAGCACCGGAACCTGACTTTCACCGTGCGGACGCACCGGCGGGTGCCACACCTCGCCGGCTTTGCGGCGATGTGTGCAGGCGTGACGATGCAAGCCGCGCATCCATCGCCCAAAGCGGCGAAGTATGGCACCCAAGGCCGCTCCTCACGCTCACCTCGCCACCTCCGCCAGGACGCGCTCCAGCGCATCGACGTGCCGCCGCATCGACAGCGCCTCGTCCAGCCCTTCGCAAGCCGCGGCACACGCCGCCCGCCGCTCCGCATCGGCGAGCCGGATCATCGCGTCGGCGAGCTGCGCATCGCTGCCGGGATCGGCGATGACCTCGCCGCGCGGCGACTCGCTCTCCGGCAACAGGTGGTCGCTCGCGCCGTTGTACGCCGTGCTGATCGCCGGAACCCGCATCATCAGCGACTCCAGCACGACCTTGCTCGACGGGTCGTACCACGTCGGCAAGACCGTGGCGTCGGCCGCGGCGTACAGTTCCTGCATGTGCGAGGTCTGGTCGACGAACCGCACGTGCTCCCGCAGCCCGGCGTCGGCGGCCTTGCGGTGCTCCTTGTACGCGAACCGCCCGGCAAGCAGCAGCACCGCCGGCACGCCCCGCTCACGCACCGTCGCGAGCGCCTTGAGCAGAGTCGGGTAACCCTTGAGCCCGGGGTTCTGCGCGGCGAACAGGTACGCCACCTCGCCGTCGGCGACGCCGAAGCTCCGCCGGATGGAGTGCCGCCACGTCGCCCGCGTCGCGCCGTCCACCGGCGGCATGACCGCGGCGTTGGGGATCACCACCGTCCGCTCGGCGGGGTAACGGTAATGCTCCTCGAGCTGCCGCACCACGTAGCGGCTAAGCGCCGCGACCCGCTGCACCCCCGGGTTCGCCAGCGTCCGCCGCTCAAGCCGAAGCAGCAGTTGTTGCTTCGAGTTCAGCGCCAGCTCGATCCGCTTCTTCGTACTCGGCCAGCCGCCGCCCCGCATCGCGACGTTGCGTTCGAGCGTCTCACGCACCGTCCCGCCCCGCGGTTGCAGCACGCTCGCGGGCACGGCCATCGTCATCGACAGGCTCGCGTCGAAGTTACCTTCCGCTAGCTTCCGCGTCGCCCACCGTCTGAATCGCAGCAGCCGCAGCGTCGAGGCGCTCTTGCGCTTGCTCAGCCGCAGCGTCTCGACGCCCCCGGGCATGTGCGCCCGCTTCACCGCCCCGGCGATGAGGGTGACATCGTGCCCGCGGCGGACCAGCTCGGCGATGATCTGGTCGGTCGACCGTTCGTTGCCCCCGGCGGCGAGGTTGAACGACTCAATCACCACGGCGAGGCGCATAGGCGCGGCGGCGGCGGGGCCCGTCATGATGCGCCCTGCGGCGCGGCGGGTGCGTCGGCCTCGCCCCCCGCCCCCCCGCCCCCGCCCCCGCCTCCGGGGGTCGGTTGCAGCAGCTCGGCGACGCGGTCAAAAACCTCATCGACGCCGATACCCCGCATCGGGTCGGGCCCCTGCGGGTCGGCGGCGACGACCTGGCGCTCGCGCTCGAAGCCGATCTCGGTCCACGCCGGCGCGGTCGGGCCGAACAGCGTCACCACCGGCGTGCCGCACGCCGCGGCGAGGTGGCGCGGCCCCGTGTCGTTGGTGACCAGCACCGCCGCTCGCTTCATCACCGACTTGAGCAGCCGCAGGTTCATCCCCGCCTTGGGCAGGTCGATCACCTCGCCCGCGGCCTTGCCGGTGACGGCGGCAAGCACCTCGCGCTCGTCCGGCGAACCGGTCACGGCCACGGCGCAGTCCAGCCCCTGCCGGCAGCGGGCCGCGAGTTGGACGAACCGCTCGGCGGGCCACCGCTTCTCGGGCTTCTCGGAACCGGGGTTCATCAGCACGATCGGCCGCCCCTTCGCCGCCTGCAACAGCTCGGCGGCGCGGGCGTCGTCGTCCGGCTTGGTGGTGATTTCGAGGTGCGGGTCGGGGTCGGCCGCGCCGAGGTAGCGCGCGAGGCCGAGGTAATAATCCAGCGTCGCGACGGGGACGAACGTTCGGCCGTGGCGTCGGGGGATGAGCCGGTCGGTGAGCAGGACGCCACGGCCGTCGCGGTCGTACCCGACACGCCGGGGGATGCCCGCGACGGCGGCGAGGGCGGCGGCGCGGAAGCTGTTGGGCAGGAGCACCGCGGTGTCGTACTGGTCCTTGCCGAGCTTCTTCGCGGTGCCGAGCAGCCCGCCGCCGCGGCCCTTCTTGATGTAGGGGATGACCACGTCGAGCGACGGCAGGCCCTCGAGCAGCGGGACCAGCGGCTCGCGGACCAAGGCGGCGACGTGGGCCTGGGGGTACAGCCCGCGGAGGGCCCGGAGGGTCGGGGTGGCCATGAGGCAGTCGCCGAACCAGGTGGGCATGACCACGAGCAGGCGGGCGGCGGGATCGTGTTGGCCGGGCCGGGGCATAGGCGGCCGAGTATAGCGTCGCCGGGGCGGTTTCCCGGCGTTCGCCGTGTTACGACGTCAGCGGGCGGAGCGGGCGAAGAGCAGGGCGGTGATCGCGCCGAGCTGCACGATGAGCGCGACGCCCAGCCAGCGCCAGAACAGCGCGGTGCCCCCGTCGCCGCCGCCCATCCACAGCCCGCCGAGGAGGCAGAGGACTGCAACGGACTGCAGGACGATGGCGATGATGCCGTGGTAAGCCGCCTCGCCGGACGTGCCGCGCTGGGTGCGGAGCTCCGAGAGGATGAGGCGCAGGTTCTGGTTCAGCTCGTCCCACGCGGCGGGCTCGGCGTGGGGCGGGGGGGCCGGCGGGGTGAGCGTCGAAGCTTCCGGTGCGGGGTAGGCATCGGCTTCATCGGCCGAGGCTGATGCAACACTGCCGGCGCGGGGGGGGCGCGTCGCCGGCGCGGGCTCGTCCGCTTCGGGTGGACCGACCGTCCACGGGCGGAAGGGGCGCGGTGGTCGCGGCGTCACGGCGGTGCCGGCGTCGACCGCTGTTGACATCGACGACGCACCGGCCGCCTGCGGCTGCGACGGCGAGGGGGCCGGGCCCGGCTCCACCGGCGGGCTCGGGTCCGGCTCGAACGCAGGGCCGAGCGGCGCATCGGGGCTCTCCGGGTCCGGCGTCGGCGGCGGCTCCCCCGGCGGCGGGCGACGCCGTACCGGCCGCTGCAACGCCTTCATCGCCTCCGCGTCCCACCGCTTGCCCGCCACCCGCACCCGGCCAAGCTCCTCGCCCGCCTCGGGCTTCCGCTGAGACGCGATGATCCGCACCGCCTCCACCAGATTCTTAGCCACGAAGTCCGGCCCGCCATGAACCGACGCCGTTGCTCCGCCGCCGCCGTGCGGTCCATCCCCGTACCCGCCGCTGCCGGCATCAAAACCGATCTCTTCACTGCCGTTCTTCCGGGGGCTTACCGGCCGCGACCCCGCTTCCCGCCGCAGGTCGGCCGCCATATCGTGCGACCAGTCCTCCCGCAAGAGCACCGTCCGCGTCCCCGCCGCCGCCCCCGCCTCCACGTCCCGCTCCGCGTCGCCCACCGTCCAGCTCTGCGACAGGTCAAGGTCCAACTCCTCCGCCGCCCGCAGCAGCATCCCCGGCCGCGGCTTGCGGTCGTCGTGCTCCCGCTTGTAACGGCTCACCTTTCCCTCCGGGTGAAACGGGCAGAAGTAGAACCCGTCGATCCGCGCCCCGTTCGCCCGCTCCACCACCATCTCCTCGATCCGTGCGTGCACCGCGTGCACGTCCTCCTCGGTGTACTTACCGCGCGCGACGCCGCCCTGGTTCGTGATGACCACCACGCGATACCCCAGCCCGCACAGCGACGCGATCGCCGGGGCGACGCCCTGGATCAGCCGGACCTCCCCCGGGTCGCCGAGGTCACCGTCGTTGTGAATGATCGTGTTGTCCCGGTCGAGGAAGACCGCGGGGCGGCGCATGGCATCAACCTATCAGATCGAGCGTGCCGACATTCAACTCCACCAGCCGCTTGCGGTTAGCGCAACCCGCCGTTGACGCTCACCACAAAGAACCTACCGCTCCGGCGAAAACAACCACCCCGACTCGCCCGGCCCGCGTTCCAAGCGGTGGTTGACCAGCCGCTCCAACTCCCCGAGCGCCCGGTCGAATTCGTCGTTGACCACGATCGCGTCGTACACGCCGCTGCCCTGCGCGAAGGCGATTTCCCGCTTAGCGAGGCTGAAACGCTTCTGGATCGTCGCCTCGTCCTCACGCTGCCTGGCCCGCAGGCGGTCGAGCAGCGCCTGCTCGTCCGGGGCCTTGATGAAGATGGTGAAGCAGGCGGGCATCGCCCCCTTGACCTGCCGGGCCCCGTCGATGTCGATCTCGAGGATCACGATCCGCCCCGCGTCAAGCTTCTCCTGCACGAAGCGGCGGGGGGTGCCATAAAAATTGCCGGCGTACACCGCGTGTTCCAGCAGCTCGTCCGCCTCGATGGCCTGCTCGAACGTGTCGACATCGACGAAGTGGTAGTGCTCGCCGTCGACGTCGCCGGGTCCCCTGGGCCGGGTCGTCATGGAGACGGAGAGGTCGGCGTCGAGGCGTTCGAGCAGGGCGTTGACGAGGGTGGACTTTCCCACGCCCGATGGGCCGGAGATGATAAGGAGGAAGCCGGGGCTGACGTCGGGCATGGGGCGGAGAGTGTACGGGATGATCCGCAGGAAGCGACGCGGCTTTGCCGTGCCGTGCGGACGGCGCGGCGCAGCCGCGTCGCTTCATGAAGCGTGAGTCCGCGCCGTCATCGTGAGGAACAGCGCCGCCATCCGCACCGCCAGGCCGTGGGCGACCTGTTGCAGGATCGCGGAGTTGGGGCCGTCGGCGACGGCGGCGTCGATCTCGAGGCCCCGGTTCATCGGGCCGGGGTGCATGACCAGCACGCCCGGCTTCGCCCGCCGCATCCGCGCCGGGGTGAGTCCGTACAGGGCCGCGTACTCCCGCACGCTGGGGAACGCGTGCCCGCCGATCCGCTCGAACTGCACGCGGAGCATGTTCACCACGTCCACCCGCGGCAGCACGTCGTCCAGCGCGTGCGACAGCTCCGCCCCGAGGTCCGCGAAGGCCCCGGGCAGCAGCGTCGGCGGGCCCACGAACACCACGGCCGCGCCAAGCTTTTTCAGGCCGATCAGGTTGCTGCGGGCGACGCGGGAGTGGGCGATGTCACCGACGATGGCGACGGTCAGATTCGATAAGTCGAAACTATCGAGCCGGCCGTAGCGTTTCGCGACGGTATAGAGGTCCAGCAGCGCCTGGGTGGGGTGCTCGTGCTGGCCGTCGCCGGCGTTGATCACGCTGCAGTTCACCGCCCGGGCGAGCTGCAGGGCCGCGCCCGAGTGGTGGTGGCGGATGACCATCGCGTCGACGCCCATCGCCTCGATGTTGCGGGCGGTGTCGACCAGCGTCTCGCCCTTGCTAACGCTGCTGCCCTTGCCGGCAAAGTCCAGCACATCGGCCGAAAGCCGCTGGGCGGCGAGCTTGAAGCTGTTGGCGGTGCGGGTCGAGTCCTCGAAGAACAGGTTCACGACGACCCGGCCGCGGAGGGCCGGCACCTTCTTCACGCTGCGGGTCGACACCCCCTCGAACCCGCGCGCGGTCTGCAGCAAGAAACGGATATCCTCCGCCGAGAGTTCGTCGAGCCCGAGCAGGTCGCGGTGGGGCCAAGTTTGGCTCATGGTGACTCCAAGGCACGGGTTCCAGCACGGAATGACGAAGCACGAATGACGAATGACGAAGCGGAAACTTCGGCTTCGAGTTTGTCATTCATCCTCCACCTCGATCCCGTCCCGCTCGTCCGTCGGCGTGAGCATTACGCGCACGTTGCCGCCCGTCTCGTGCACCAGGGCCGCGAAGTCCGGCGTGATGGGCAGCTCACGCCCGCCGCGATTCACCAGCACCGCCAGCCACACCCGGCGCGGCCGGCCGAGGTCCATCAGCGACTGCAATGCCGCCCGCACCGACCGACCGGTCATGATGACGTCGTCGATCAGCACCACGTCAAGCCCGTCCAGCGCAAAGTCGACCTCCGTCGTCCGCACCACCGGCTGACTCGACAACTCCGAAAGGTCGTCGCGGTACAGCGTGATGTCCAGCGTCCCCACCCGGTCGATCCCCACCCGCTCCGCCACCCGCCGCGCGATCACGTCCCCCCGGCTCCGCACGCCGACCAGCGCCCAATCGCCACGCGGCGACGCATCGATCTGCCGCCGGACCCACGACGCAACGTCACCGATCAATTCCGCTACCCGCACGTCGTTGGCTACAGCGTCCACAGCCGCCCACCATAGCACGGCCGGTGGGGCTAGCGGATGCCCAGATGCCGCAGGTCTTTACGCAGGATCGGCAGCTTGTTCTCTATCACCTCCCGCACCACCGCCAGGTCGATGTCGGAGTAGCCGTGCACGATCCGGTTGCGGAAGGCGATGATGTTGCGCGACTCGCCGATCTATTCGAGTGTCCGCTCGTCGAGCATGCGGATCTGCGACAACGCCTCGCCCACCACCATCAGTTGCCAGCTGAGTGCGGAGCGGAGCATGTGGTCTTCGCCGAGGTCGTAGAGGTCACGTTCTTCGGCAAAAGCCTCCGCCGCATCGACGGCGTCAAGCACGTCCCGCAACAGCTTGTCGACTTCTGGGAGCATCGTAAACCGCCACTCGATCTTGGTCGATTGAACTGATGAACACGGGGTTTCGCAACTGCTTGACGCTCGACAAGTCAACGTCCTTGCCGAGGAGGGTCGCTAATTCTTCCTGGAGGCCGAACCAGCGGTCGAACGCCCCCGCCGTCTCGTAAGTCTCGTACTCAACCAGCACGTCAATATCGGTCACCACTGCCTCATCCATCTCCCGCGCGGCGGAGCCGAAGAGTTCGAGGCGTTTGACCTGGTGCTTGCGGCAGATCGCGGCGATGGCTTCAAGATTATTTTCGATAAGCGGGAGCATGCGGGAATCTTACTCCGCCGCGGGTGCTCCCGACAGCAGGGCCTCGTCGGCGACGATGCGAATCGGGGCGGTGGTCTCGTCAACCGACTCGCCGTGCTCGTCGGTGATGCGGACCTTGAGGCGGTACTTGCCGCTGGCGAGGCGGGCGGGGAGGCTCATCATCTGCACGATGTAAAAGTCGCGGCGGGCGTTGCGCGACGCGTCGACGACCTGCACCGGCTCGGCCTTCCAGACGGCGAGTCCGTCGGCCTCGTTATATAATATCAGCTCCTGTTTGAGTTTCACCTCGTAGCCGTCGGCGACCTCCTGCGTGCGGAAATGATCAAGCTCGACGTAGACGATGGCGCGGTTCGGCTGGCCGCTGAGGAAGTTGTGGTTGGTGAAGGGGTCGTAGACGCCGTAGCTCTGCACGCTGCGGCAGAGCTCGAGGGTGGCGATGCGGATCGGTTCGTCGAGGAAGACCGCGTCGAGGCGTTGGAGCAGGGCGTCGCGGGTGAGCAGCCCCGGGCTGGCGGAGGCCTCGTCGAGGAGGACGAGCAGGGCCTGGTGGAGGTGTTCGACCTGCCGGCGCTGGCCCGGCCGCAGGGGGTCGAGGAAGCCGGGGTCCAGGGTGTGCGACGGGTCGGCGAGGCTGAGGCCGACGCCGGCGACGGCTTGGGCGAAGGCGGGGTCGTCGGTATCGCGGACGGCGCGGCCGAGGCGTTGGATCAGCTCGGCGTGGCCCATCGGGAGCGAGGACGGGTAGGCCGGGCCGGGCCGGGGCGGGGCGGTGACGGCGGCGGGCGGGACGGGTGCGGGAGCGGCGGCTGGGGCGTTGATGACGGGTTCAACCGGGGTTGTCGCGGCGGGCCGGTCGTACACGGGTTGGGCGTCGGGGAACGGGTCGAACGCCGCGTCGGCATCGGGCGTGCCGCCCTCGGCGGCGAGGAGGCGGGCGGCCATGGCGCGGGTCCGCGCGAGCATGGGGTCCTCGGGCTCGCTCGGCGGTGAGGAGGCGGGGTCCGTGGCGAGCGGCGGGGCAGTCGGCGGGGGGGTGCCGCACCCGGTGGACGCGGCCAGGCAAGCGGCGGCGAGGGCCTTGATCGCGGAGGGGAAGCGCCGTGGCCCGGCCGCTTGCGGCCACGGTGGGCGGGCTGCGGCCGCAAGCGGCCGGGCTAAGCGCGGGGTTTGGCGACGTGGCGTGTGGGTGAAGCGGGCCATGGGAGCGTCCGGCTCGGGCAGGTCGGCGTCCTGCCGATCTCGCTACCGGGGAACATCGGCGAGGGTGGCGCAAAAGGCTTCAAGATTACGGTTGGCGTTGCCGAGGCCGGACTTGCTGCGGGCGTCGGCGTCGAGGGCGCGGCCGAGCAGCCGCGCGGCGCGGGGCGAGCCGAGGCGTTCGAGCACCTTGATGAACATCGCCAGCCGGCCGGGGCCCCACAGCCGCATCGCCTTGCCGATCTCGGTGTCGCTCGCGCCGTCGGCCTTCATCTGTCCGGCGATGGCGAGCTTGCGCATCAGGTCCGCGACCGAGTACATCACCAGCACCTCGGGCTGTCCGCCGACATCGATCAGTTCGCGGACCTTCGCGATGGCCTGCCCCGGCCGCTGCGACGCCATCGCCCCGAGCACCGCCTCCTGCACGACCCAGGCCTTCTCGTCGTTGCTCTGGCCGACGGCCTCCTGCACCATCGCGGTGGTGATAATGGTCTCACCCTCGCCGACCATGGCGGCGAGCTTGTCGAGTTCGGTTTCGAGTGCGGTGAGGTGGACGCCGAGGCGGTCGACGAGCATCTGGGCGGCGGGTCGTTCGAGCGTCAGGCCGTGGCGCTGCTTGGCCCGGGCGACGAGCCGGGCGACGGCCTCGGCGGGCTTGGGCGGCTCGCACTTGATCACCGCGCCGACCTTCTCGATGACTTTGTCGAGCTTGCCCTTGTGCCAGGTGCCGACCCTCAGGACGAGCGTCGCGTGGTCCACGGGGTCGGCCGCGTACCGCTCGAGCGCCTCACGGTGGGCCTTGAGGAAGTCGTCGGCCGGGTCGACGACGACGAGCTTGTAGCCGCCCATGAGCGAGTAGCCGCGGAGTTCGTCGAAGACGTCGGCGAGGGTAGCGGACTTGCCGTCGAAGCCGACCGTCTGGACCTCCCCGTGCTGTTTTTCCAGAGCGGTGCGGAGGGCGTCGAGGTGGTCCTTCTGGACCGCCTGCTCGGGTCCGTGGAGGGCGAGGACGCGCGTGGCGGCGTCGGGGGTGGCGGACTTGGTGCGGGCCATGGGGGCAGGTTAGCCGCAGATGCATTCAGATGGACGCGGATCGATTGGGAAACGTGACGCGGAGGATGGAGGCGTGAAGTGTTGGCTCGGATGGATCGGATGTCTCGGATGATGCCGAGGGAGCGTCTTATCTGCTTAGTAGAACTATACAATGATGCTTATAACAATTGCGTGTTTTTATATAAATCGCCAAGACGCGGAGACGCCATGACGCCAAAAAGAAAGATAGGTCCACCTTTTCTGGGATCTTTTTGGCGTCTCTCCTCCTTGGCGTCTTGGCGTTGGTACTTCCCGAAGGGCTGTATCGAACCCACTGAGTAGAAATGATGCTTTCGCAGCGAGACGGCTCGAGAATTCCGGATCCGACCCATCCGATCCATCCGAGCTTTTCTTCAAGCCTCCTCACCGATATAGGAGAGGGACCGGGAGCTAGCCGATCATGCCGACTTCGACGCCGAGGAGGGCTCGGCCGGCTTCGTGGATAGCGTCGTCGGGGCCGACGAGGGCTTGGGTGACGGACAGGGTGGAGCGGTAGGTGGTGCCGCCGACGGCGACGGCGGGGGCGACGAACTCCATCTCGCCGAAGGGGCCGAAGGTCAGGTCGTCGTTGTAGGCCTGGAGGGCGTCGCCGCCGGTGCGCTGGTCGATGGGGTGGTCGCGGGGGATGTCGACGTACCGCTCGCCGGGGTAGACGGGGAAGACGCGGACGATGAGGCTGGACCGGCCGTCGCTTCCGGGGGCCGGCGGGCGGTAGTAGCCCATGCGGCCTGTCGTGTGTTCGGGGCGGAGGCCCATCTTGATGCGGCGTTTTGCGTCGATGAGGAAGCGGACGGCGGTGTCGTCGCAGACGACGTGGCGGCCGCCGAAGGGGTCGTAGTAGGAGCGTGGTTCGACGCGGCGGGTGACGGGGCAGATGAGTGTGCCGGTGGGCGGGACCTGGAGGATGTCCCACGCGGCGGCGACGGCGCCTTCATCGCCTCCGGTGACGAGGAGCCCGTTGGTGATGCCGAAGCTGACGCAGCGGAGGGTGTCGGGCAGGCCGTGCGGCCGGTCGAGGGAGTCGACGGTGCGGACCATGTCGAGGGAGATGGATTTGCCGTCGCGGCCGTCGGTCAGGGTGGCGGCGTTGCGGAGGGTGACGCCCGCCGGCGGGGTGTCGAGGACGGACCAGTCGCCCGGGTCGACCTGCGGCGGGGTAGCGGCGGTCCCGACGGGGTCGCGCCGGGCGTCGTCGAGGCTCGGCCAGTAGTAGGCGACCTCGGGGGCGATCCAGAGGCGGTCGCCGCCGCTGCCATTGCCGTCGTCGTAGAAGAGGTTGTCGTCGTGGCCGTCGACGCGGCAGGACAGGACGCGGGCGCCACGGACGGCGATGTCGAGCGAGCCGTCGCCGGCGGTGAGGTGGTGCGTATTGGGATCGTTCATCGGATGCGGCTACTCCCACTCGATGGTGGCAGGGGGCTTTGAGGAGATGTCGTAGACGACGCGGTTGACGCCGGGCACCTCGTTGATGATGCGGTTGCTGATGGTGGCGAGAACGTCGTAGGGCAGGCGGGCCCAGTCGGCGGTCATGAAGTCCTGGCTCTCCACGGCGCGGATGGCGATGACTTGCTCATGGGTGCGGCCGTCGCCCATGACGCCGACCGACTTGACGGGCAGCAGCACGGCGAACACCTGGGCGGTCTTGTCGTAGAGCTGGTGGGCGACGATCTCTTCCAACAGGATCTCGTCGGCGGCGCGGAGGAGTCGGAGCTGCGCCGCGGTGACCTCGCCGAGGATGCGGACGGCGAGGCCCGGCCCGGGGAAGGGGTGTCGCCAGACCATCTGTTGGGGCAGGCCCAGGACGGTGCCGAGCTTGCGGACCTCGTCCTTGAAGAGGGTGCGGAGCGGTTCAATAAGATCGAAGCCGAGCTCGGCGGGGAGGCCGCCGACGTTGTGGTGGAGTTTGATGTTGGCGGCGGTGCCGGCGTAGCCGTGGCCGGACTCGATCACGTCGGGGTAGAGGGTGCCTTGGGCGAGGAAGCGGATGTCCGACCGGGCCGCTGAAGCGACCCTCGCCGACTCGGACTTGAACACTTCGATGAAGCGGTGGCCGATGCGGGTGCGTTTTTCTTGGGGGTCGGTGACGCCGTTGAGGTCTTGCAGGAAGGCTTCGGCGGCGTCGATGACGCGGAGGTCGAGGTCGAAGTGGCCGCGGAAGGTTTGTTCGACGAGGTCGCGTTCGCCGTTGCGCAGGAGGCCGTTGTCGACGAAGAGGCAGGTGAGCTGCCGGCCGATGGCCTTCGCGAGGAGGGCGGCGACGACGGCCGAGTCGACGCCGCCGGAGAGGCCGAGGATGACGTGCCCGTCGCCGACGAACTGCCGAACGCGGGCCGTCTCGGCGTCGAGGAAGTCGGCCATGGTCCAGTCGCCGCGGCAGTGGCAGGCGTTGAACAAGAAGTTGGCGAGGAGGTCCTGGCCGTGGGGCGTGTGGGTGACTTCGGGGTGGAACTGCACGCCGAAGAAGGGCTTGTCGCGGTGGCGGACCGCGGCGTAGGGGCAGGTCGGGGTGGTGGCGGTGGCGATGAAGTCGTCGGGCAGGACGTTGACCTGGTCGCCGTGGGACATCCAGACGGAGGTGGGCGACGGCAGGCCGTGCAGCAAGGTTGTGCCGTCGACGACGGTGAGGGCGGCCCGGCCGTACTCGCGGGCGGTGGCGTGATTCACCTCGGCCCCGAGGAGCTGGCAAGCGGCCTGCATCCCGTAGCAGATGCCCAGCACGGGCACGCCGAGGCCGAAGAGGTCCGGGTCGGGCCGGGGCGCGTCCGCGTCGGTAACGGAGGCGGGCCCGCCGGAGAGGATCAGGCCCTTGGGGTTCAGGGCGCGGAGCTGATCGAGCGGGGTGTCGGGGGCGACGAGGAGGGAGAAGACGCCGGCCTCGCGGACGCGCCGGGCGATGAGCTGGACGTACTGCGACCCGAAGTCGAGGATGGGCACGGCCTCGGTGACGCCGGCGGGGATCTCGAGGGGGTTGGCGGGGAGGGCATCGGGCATGGGGCGGGGGAGGATACCACGGGGGGTGTCGCGGCCATTCGCTTCCGCACCCGTAGCAGAACTAGTACCCGCACTCGTACTCGTGGTCCGCATCGCACTCGGACCCATTCGGCGTCATCGCTGACATTGAGCATTGAAAAAAGAGCCAAGGTCGAGGCGGCGGCGATAGAGCCGCAGCGGGTAGGAGCAAGCGGTAAGTAGCCCGGCGCATCGCACCGGGGGATGCTCCGGCCGCCGTGCCGTATCCTTCGAACATGAGCGTGCTGGTGCTGATGTTGACGGTGGTGGTGGGGATCACGCCGCTGAGCGAGGGGCAGCGGCGGCAGTTGGCGACAACGACGGACGGGGCGGTGGTGGACGGTGCTGGGCTGTACGCGCTGCTGGCGAACGTGGCGGCCTGGCCGGCTCCGGAGGTGCTACCCGGGGCCGATCCTGCGGGCGTGGAGGGGGACGTGGAGGGGGGTTTGCCGCCGGGGGTGGCGCGGCCGGACTGGGCGGCACTTCTGGGGGAGCCGGGGGCGTTCCGCGGGGACCTGTTCCTGGTGGAAGGTCGGTACGGCGGGCGGCAGCGGCGGATGGAGCTTTTGCGGCCGGGCGCGTGGGGAGAGGCGATGATTGAGTGGGGCGTGGTGGCGGACGCGGCCGGGGCCGGGGGCAGGGGTGAAGCCGGGCGCGATGCGGTGGTGGCGGTCGTGCTGTTCGTGGACTCGGGGGGGACGATGCGGCCGCCGGCGGGCGGGGAGGGGGCGCGGGTGCGGGCGGTGGGGCGGTTCTACAAAGTCTGGGAAGACCGCGACGCGACGGGGGCGGAGCGACGGTACCCGGTGTTCGTGGCGCGGCGGGCGGAGGTGACGCGGGCGGGGGCGGGGGGGGCCGGGGGGGCCGCGGCACGGGGGGCGGGGGCGGGTTCTGGGGGGGCTTCCGGGGGCGCAGCGGCATTATTTGCCGCGGTGCTGGGCGGGGCGGTGCTGCTATTCGTGGTGAAGCGGGTGACGCGGCGGCGGGTCGCCGCGGCACCAAGTCGGCACACCGTGAATGACCGGGCGCGGCGGGAGCGGGATGCGAACGACGGCCCGGACGATGATGAGGATTCGACGCCGCCGCTGCCGAGCGACCCGGCGGAGGCGTTGGAGCGGCTACGGGGTACGCACTAGGCCATCGAGATGTGAAGGCGCAGAAATGCGGCTGGATCCGTCTGCTGGATGCAAACCCTTGGCAACTGGCGTCTCAGCGTCTTTGCAATTGACCGAAGTTAGACTCCGACAATGCCCACCGTCGCCCTCGAGTTGCCCCACCACCGCTACGACATCGTCATCGAGCCGGGGGCGTTGCGCTACCTCGGCGAGCTGGTGCGGGACGCGGTGCCGTCGGCCGAGCGGGCGACGCTGATTGTCGACGAGGGCGTCGAGCCGCACCACGGCAAGGCCGCGGCCCGGGCGATGCAGGACGGCGGCGTCGACACCGTCGTCGCCGTCGTGCCCGTCAGTGAGAAGCACAAGACCCTGGGCACCGTCCGCAAGCTGCACGAGGTCCTGCTCGACAACAAGATGGAGCGCGGCCACCCGGTGGTCGCCCTGGGCGGCGGGATCTGCGGCGACGTCGCCGGCTTCGTCGCCGCGACCTACCTCCGCGGCGTCCCGGTCGTGCAATGCCCCACCACGCTCCTGGCGATGGTCGACGCCTCGGTCGGCGGCAAGACCGGCGTCAACGTCCCCCAGGGCAAAAACCTCATCGGCGCGTTCCACCAGCCGTCGCTCGTCGTCATCGACCCTGCGACGCTCACCACGCTGCCGCCCCGCGAACTCCGCTGCGGCCTGGCCGAGTGCATCAAGCACGGGATGCTCGGCGACGAGCCGCTCTTCGACTGGATCACCCGCGACGCCGATGCCATCCTCGCGCTGGACATGCCCACGCTCGTCGAGCTGATCGAGCGGAACGTGCGGATCAAGGCCGCGGTGGTGACGGAGGACGAGCGCGAGTCGGGGGTGCGGGCGCACCTCAACCTCGGCCACACCTTCGCCCACGCCATCGAGGCAACGTCGCAATTTGGCACCGCCTACAAACACGGCGAGGCCGTCGCCCTCGGCATGGTCGCCGCGACCCGCTTCGCCCTCGCCCGGGGGCTGTGCAAGCCCGACGTGCTCGACCGCCTGCTCGCCGCGCTGGGGGCCGTGGGTCTGCCGACCCACGCCGAGGGCCTCGCGCCGACGCCGCTGCTGATCAAGTCGATGGGAATGGACAAGAAAGTCCGCGCCGGCCGCGTCCGCCTCGTCCTGCCCGTCCGCATCGGGGAGGTCGTCATCGTCGATGACGTCTCCGCCGAGGAACTCCGCGCCGCCTGGGACAGTATCCGCTGACTCCGTACGCCGAAGAACACCTCATCACAGAGGCCTGTAATGCAGGGGGAAGACGTCCAGCTTTCGCTGGTAGAACCAACAACCCGCCCGCCGTTCGTTCGATAGACGAACGGTGGCGACTTGGCGTGGTGGATCGATGTCTGCCGAATCGCCCGCGCCACAATCGAGCGGGCGATAGCGGGCAGATTCTTCTATGATGCCGCATCGGGAAGACCCTTGACTTGGTCAGTCCGTCCGGTTACACTCGCGGACTTGTCCGCCGTGTCCGGCGTGCGAATCTTTTGATTCTTTACCCGACGGGATACTGCTATGTTCAAGCATCAGTGGGCGGCTGTAGTCACTTTAGGGGCCGCGGCCGTTTCGGCTCCGGCGACGGTTGATGCCGCGCCGCTGACCGTGCCCGGCACCGGTCAGGCCGGTCCATCGGGCCAGTTGGATACCTACACCGCCTCCATGCCCCGATCTTCGGGTCTCAGCGGGTTTGAGCGGGTCGATACGATCCCCCGCCGCCTCGGGTCTTTCGACATCGTCATCGACCCGGGGCCGACGCTTGCCGCCAATTCCGCGGCCCTCGATGCGTTTAACCGTGCCGCCGCCCGGTGGGAGTCGTTCATCGCTGATCCGATCACGGTGAACATCAACGCGGACCTCGCTTCTTTCTCAAGCCGTAACACGATCGGGTCGGCCAGCTCCGTGACTCTTTTTGCGCCTTACTCCACCATCCGCAACGCGCTCGTCACTGATGCCGGTGACGAGCTCGACCAGACCGGCGGGTTCGACGACAACATCACGACCTTCCTCCCGACCGCCGCCAACTTCTCCGCCACCCTCCCCACCGGGACCAGCCTCTCCGGCAACCTCTCGGCGACCAAGGCCAACCTCAAAGCCCTCGGGTTCACCGGCCTTGATGCGACCTTCGGCCCCAACGACGCCACGATCAGGTTCAACAACGCCTTCACCTTCGACTTCGACAACCGCGACGGCGTCAACGGCACGGACTTTGAGACCGTCGCCCTCCACGAGATCGGCCACGCCCTGGGCTTCATCTCCGTCGTCGACGAGGTCAACGAAGGTGCGACCTCCATCGCCCCCACGACCCTCGACCTCTACCGGTTCACCGACGACACCGCCGCCGACCCCGAGACCTTCGCCGAATTCACCACCGCGCCGCGGCAACTCACGCCCGGCGTCGAGGCTGTGTTCGACGAGATCGTCGCCGAGTACCAGCTTTCCACCGGCACCAGCCCCTCGTCGTTCCCCAACGTCGACGGGCAGCAGGCCAGCCACTGGAAGGATGCAAGCCCCGGCGTTCCCAACGCCTCGCCTTTCCTCATCGGCGTCATGGACCCGACCCTCGCCGCCGGCCAGGTCTTCCCCATCACTATGGCCGACCTCCGCGCCTTCGACCTTATCGGGTACGAGATCGGCGTCGTCCCCGAGCCCGGCACCGGGGCGCTCGTCGTGATCGTCGTCACCGCGTTGTGTGTCCGCCGCCGCCGTGCCGCCTGAATCGGAGCGGGACGGCGTGCATCCACCGCCCCCCGTTCTCCCCGAAGCCCACGCCCTCCCGGCGTGGGCTTTTCCGTCGCCCGCTACAATCCGTTGATGCCCCGCGTCCGCCGCACCGATGACGCCGCCCGGCTTGAGATCATGCCGCTGCTGGACGTCGTCTTCCTCCTGCTGACGTTCTTCATCTACAGCTTCGTGGTCATGATCCGCGCCGACGCCCTCTCGGTCGACCTCGCCCCGGTCACCACCGGCAGCCGCCCCGCCGGCGAGGTCGCGGAGGTCCTGACCATCGACGCCGACGGTGCGTTGCGGTACGACGGCCGCACCCTCGACGACGCCGCGCTCGACACTCTCCTCGCCGACCTCGCCGCCGACCCAGCGCAGCCGACGCTGTACCTCACCTTGACCGAGAACGGAAACGTCGACCGCGCACCGCTGCTGTGGCAGCTTGACGAACGCGTCCGCCGCGCCGGCCTCGAACGCTACGTCAAAGTTGGCCCCCCCGGCGGCTAGCGGCCGCGACGATGACAGTCGCACGCTCACACAGCCGCGGTCTAACAGGCCGCGACGAAACTCACCGCTTACGCCGTTCGCGCTTGCGGAATCGTGAAACCCGCGGCCGCAAGCGGCCGGGCTAAGACGCCACCGATGCCGCGACCGTCCTCCCCCACGCCCTCGCTCCTCGTCGGCCTCGCCCTTGCCGTGGCCCTGCACCTCGCCCTCCTGCCCGTCGCGGCGGGCTACCTCACCCCGCCCTCGCCGCAGCCAGACCTCAACCTGCGGATCGAGTGGGACGAGCGCCCCGAGGGCGAAGCGTCGGGGGGTGCACCGCTCCACGGCTTGATCCGCCTCACCCGAGAGGGGCCGGCCCCCGGGGGGGCGCCGTCCGAGCAGCCCGTCGCGGTGGCCGTCTCGCTGTCCCGCGGCGGGCGGCCGACTGCCGACGACCTGCCGCTCGTCACTCTCCATGCCGCGCCACAACATCCCAGCGGCAGCGCCGACCTGCCGATTGCTGCGACGCTGCCGGCCGACGCCGACGGGCCCTGGTTCGTGCTGGCGGTGGTCGACCCCGACGGCGGGGTCGACGAGTCGGACGAGACCGACAACACCGCCGCAACCCGCGTCTGGGTCGACGGCGGGCGGGCGGCGGCGCTCGAGGTGCGAAACTTCACCGCCCCGGAGTGGGTCGCGGCGGGGGGTACGTTCGCAGCGAGCTTCGCCGTCCACAACGCCGGCCCCGGCTGGGCGCGGCCCAACCGCACCGACCGGGTTACGCTCCGCCTCGTCGGCAACGTTGCCAGCCCCGCCGCCGCCGTCGAGCTGATCCGCCCCCGAGCCCTGGCCCCCGGCGACACCGCACCCCCCGCCGCGGTGCAGCTCGCACTGCCGCTGGACGCACCGCCCGGAGAGTACGAACTCACCGTCACGCCGGAAGCCCCGGGGGCGGGGGCGGGGGCCGGGGGGGGGAGGGGGGCCAGCTCCGCCACGCGCCGTGTGACGGTCGAACCCGCGACGCGGCCGGACCTGACCGTCACCGACGTCGGCTGGCCGGCCCAAGTCACCCCCGGCCGCCCCGAGACCCTCGCCTTCACCGTCGTCAACCGCAGCCCCGTCCCCACCACCAAACCCGGCACCCCGCCATCCGTCTGGGCCGACCGCGTCTACCTCTCCGCCGACGACGTGCTCGACGACTCGGACAAGCCCCTGCTCAGCCAGCCCAACCTCGCCCCGCTCCCCGGCAACGGCCGCTACCGCACCCCTCCCCACCGCCTCACCCTCAACCCCGACGACCTGCCCTCGTCCCGCATGTACCTCATCGTCTCCACCGACGACGGACACAACCTCGACGAATACGACGAGGGAAACAACCTCCACGTGCAGCCGTTCACCGTTCGCCAGAAGGCCGACCCCCCGCCCCCCGACGCGGAGGACGTCGAGCTCGGCCGGGCCGACGAGCCCGACCGCGTCACCGTTGCCTGGATCGCCCACGACGACTTCCAGGACCTCCTCGCCCGCCGCTCTATTACCCACCAGCCCGCCGTCCAGACCGCTGCCGAACCCACTCCAGACGCCCCGCTCGAGCCCAATCCCGACGCCGCCACCCCGCTCGCCCTCACCGCCGCCGCGCCACCGCCGACGCCCTCCGCAGCGTCAACGCTCGATGACGAGAACGAGAACGAGAACGGCGAGCCAGCCGCCTCCCGTCAGCAGCCAGCGGCCAGCGGCCAGCGGCCAGCGGCACCGGGCAGCGCCACCCTCGAGAGCGAGACCGAGAACGGCAAGCCAGCCGCGCCTCGGCGTGAGCCAGCCCCCCGCCCCCAGCGGCCAGCCGCTACCGCCGAAGGCGACACCCCCACCTCCACCCCCCGCTCCGACCGCGAGGCCGACCCCACCCTCACCGTCGACGCGGAGACGGTCCGCCCCGGCCGCGTCCTGGTCGGGCCCGGCCTCGAGATCAAGACCGCCCGCCCCGACTTCTCCGCCACCGCCCGGGTCATCGCCCTCCCCGCCAACCCGACCGCCCTCATCACCTTCGAGCCCGACGGCAAGGTCTCCGCCGCCGAACTCACCACCTCCACCGGCTACGACAACGTCGACGGCCCCATCCTCTCGAGCCTCTACCGCTGGCAGGCCACCGGCAGATCCCTTGCCGACCGCACCGGTCCGTTTCAGATCACCATCCGCATCCTCCTCGTCGACGAGCCGGGGACGGAGTAGCCGCGGTGCGGAGGCGGGTTTGACCGCCAAGAACGCGGAGGGCGCCAAGGAAGTCAAAAAACGGGATCTAATCAAACGCTGAGAAGCATCCAGCTACCCCCACTCATACGGATTTTAAGAGCAACTCGGGCGGGACGGGTGCCACACCACGACGGCTTCGCGTCAAGGTGTGCCGGAGTTGGCACACCTGGGCCCCGAGCGGCCAAGGTGTGGCACCCCGCCGGACGCACGAGGATTGAACGGGATTTTATTTAACCCCTAACTTTCACCTCCCCTTCGCTGGCGCTCGGGGCTCTGATGAGTGCTGCGGCGCATCATGACACCAGCACGACGAGGTTCTCCCGCTGGACGACCGCTTTATAGGCGGGGCGGCCGAGGAGGGGGGGGATCTGGTTCGAGCGTTTGCCGCGGATGAGGCGGAGTTCGTCGGCGGCGTAGTTGGTGAGGCCCCGGGCGATCTCGCGGCCGGCGGGGTCGCGGAGCATGACGATGTCGCCCCGCTCGAACGGGCCGGTGAGGTCGACGACCCCCGTGGCGAGGAGCGAGCGTTTGCGGTGGGTCAGCGCGTCGGCCGCGCCGGCGTCGACGGTGACGGTGCCGGCGGGCCGGGCGGTGAGGGCGATCCAGCGCTGGCGGCTGTCGAGCTGGCGCGGGGCGGGGGCGAGCACCGTGCCGAGGCGTTCGCCGGCGAGGACTCGGGTGATGACGTCGGGCTCGCGGCCCGAGGCGATGACGGCCACCTCGCCGGCGTCGGTGACCAGACGGGCGGCCTCGAGCTTGCTGCGCATCCCGCCGCTGCCCCAGCGGGTCTTCTCGGTCTGGCGGACGTGGGCGAGGTGGTCGACGACGCGGTCGACGCGGTCGATGACGCGGCCGTCGGCGTCGAGGAGGCCCGGCACGGAGGTGAGTAGCAGGAGGACCTCGGCGCGCAGCGCGTTGGCCATGAGCGCGGCGAGCAGGTCGTTGTCGCCGAAGCGGATCTCGTCGACGGCGACGGTGTCGTTCTCGTTGAGGACCGGGACGCACCGCCGGGCGTGGAGCCGGCCGACGCAGTTGCGGATGTTGAGGAAGCGGACGCGGTCGTCGAAGTCGGCCCGGGTGAGCAGCACCTGCCCGACGCCCAGGCCGTGGGGCTGGAACGCGTCGTGCCACAAGGTCATCAGGGCACGTTGGCCCACGGCGGCGACGGCCTGCTGGTCGGCGACGTCGGCGGGGCGTTTAGCGAGGCCGAGCTGGACGCAGCCCGCGCCGATCGCGCCGCTGCTGACGAGGGTGACCTCGTAGCCGCGGGAGGCGAGGGCGGCGACCTGGCGGGCGGTGTCGGCGACGAAGGCGGTGTCGATGGCCGGGGGGGTGGCGGGGGAGGTGGCGTGGGGGTTCTTCCGGCCGCCGGGTGTTCTAGGTTGGCCGGCCTCCGGGGTGGTGAGGAGCTGGGTGCCGACCTTGACCACGACGCGTCGGGCCTTGCGGATGACGTCGTGGCGGAGGGGCGTGGAGGGCATGGGGAGCGGGGAATGACCAATGACGAATGACGAAAGGCGGAGGGGGCGGGGTGGCGTTAGCCGCCGGGCTTGCCCCGGCGCTTTAGTGTCGGCGGGAGCGCCGGGACGGGCCCGGCGGCTAACGGTTGAGCAGGCCGAGCAGCAGCGCCGCGTGGCGTTCGGTGGCACCTTGCCGGGACAGGATAACGGCGCGGCCGGCGGCGGCGACCTCGGCGGCGAGGGACGGGTTGTGCAGCAGCTCGGCGGCGGCGCCCATCGGGTCGCCGCTGACGATGACGCCCCCGGCGTCGAGCAGGGCGTGCATGGTGTCGGCGAAGTCGGCGTGGTGGGGGCCGACGACGGTGGGCTTGTTCAGGGCGATGGGTTCCATCATGTCCGACCCGTGGAGCCGGCCGGTGAAGCTGCGGCCAACGATGCACACGTCGGCGAGGCTGTAGGCGGCGCGGAGCTCGCCGATGGTGTCGAGGAGGAAGACGGGAGAGGGACCGGGGATCGGGGATCGGGGTTCAGGGGCGGAAGCGGGCGGAGCTTCACCGCTTTTCCTGATCCCTGATCCCCGATCCCCGATCCCTGCCGTGCGTCGCACGGCATTCGGGGCGTGGCGGATTACGTCGTCGAACCACTCGGGCTTGCGGGGTGCGATGAGAAGTTGAGCGTCGGCGGGGCGGGTGCGGATGAGTAGTTCATCCTCGCCGGGCGCGGTGGAGCCGGCAACAATGAGGGGCCGGGTGCGGTCGATGCCGAGGTCGGCGGCGAGCTGCTCCGCGCCGTCGACGGTGTCCTCAACGGTGGCGGTGTCCCACTTCATGGTGTCGAGCACGTGCACCCGTTCGGCGGGGACGCCCAGGGCGCGGAAGCGGGCGGCGTAGTCGTCGGTCTGGGCGGCGACGGCGGCGAGGCGGCGGAAGGCGGGGGCGATGAGCGGGCGGATGCGGCGGTAGCCGCGGAAGCTGCGTTCGGTGAGCCGGCCGTTGACGACGGCGACGGGGATGCCGCGGCGGGTGCATTCGTCCATGAAGTTCGGCCAGACCTCGAGCTCGACCAGCGCGACGGCGTCGGGTTGGATCGCGTCGAGGAAGCGGCGGACGGCGAAGGAGAGGTCGTAGGGGAAGCGGACGACGTCGTGCCGGGAGGCATACAGCGTCTGAGCTCGGGCGAATCCGGTGTTGGTCGATGCGGCGATGACGATCTCCACCTCGGGAGCGTCGCGTTCGAGAAGGTCCACGAGATTCCGGATCAGATTGATTTCGCCGACGGACACGCCGTAGAGGAGGAGGGTGCGGTCCTGCTTGAGGTCAAATGTGCCGGAGGCCTTGACTCGGCCGAAACGTCCGCGCCAGTCGGTGCGCCACTTGCCGGTGCGGAGGAGGCTGGTGGCCCAGACGGGGCTGGTGAGGGCGGCGGCGGAGAGGTAGACGAGGTCGCGGCCGAGGGGCATCGGGCGAGTGTATCGGGTTAGCCGCCGGGCTCGTCCCGGCGATAAGCGAGACGCAAAGCGCCGGGACGAGCCCGGCGGCTAACGGTCCCGCGTCCCGGTCTTGCGGTAGGACGCCCGCTTCGCCGCATACTCTTCCGGGCTCACCGGCAGGTCGGGGTGCTCCTCGCCGGCGGCGACCTGGGCGTGGAGCTTTTTCAGGAACGGGACGCACCATCCGCACCCGGTGCCCGCGCCCAGGCACTCGCTGATCAGGCTCGCCACCGGCGGCTTCTCGCGCCGGCAGTACGCCACCACCTTGCGCTGGCTGACGTGGAAGCAGAGGCAGACGTGGTCGTCTTCGTGCATGAGTGGGAGCTGGGGTCTAGGGTCTGGATAGGGAGGATTAGGCTTCGCCGGACGTTGCGGTAGATGCCCCATAAGCGTATGCAAAACCGAAGCACCCGTCGGATCCGTGGCAGAGACCCCAGACCCCAGACCCTAGACCCCAGACCCCAGACCCCAGACCCTAAACCCTACAGCTCATGCCCACCGCCTACGACGACCTGTTGACGCACCTCGAGAAGCTGCCGGGCGTGGGCAAGCGGTCGGCGGAGCGGATCGCGTTTTACCTGCTGCGGCAGCCCGAGGCCGACACGCTGGCGCTGGCCGACGCGGTGCGGGCGTTCCGCGAGAACCTCAAGGTCTGCTCGGTGACGGGGCACGTGTCGGAGTCGGACCCGTGCGGCATCGTCACGGACCCGACGCGGGACCACGCCACGGTGCTGGTGGTGGAGCAGCCTTCGGACGTGATCGCGATGGAACAGACCGGGGCGTACCGCGGGAGCTACCACGTCCTGATGGGTCGACTTGCGCCGCTGGAGGCGATGGGGCCCGGCGAGTTGAACGTGCAGAAGCTCTTGGACCGCGTCGCGGCGGGGGGGATCAACGAGGTGATCCTTGGGACGAACCCCAACCTCGAGGGCGACGGCACGGCCCTGTACCTCGCCGACCGCCTGCACGACGCGGGGGTGAAGGTCACGCGCCTCGCGCGGGGCCTGCCGACGGGCTCGAACCTGCAGGGCGTGAGCAAGGCGGTGCTGAGCGACGCGCTGCAGGGGAGGGTGGGGGCGTAGCGGTCGGGGGCTTGGGCGTAGCGATGAGCTAGGATGCGGAGATGGAGTTGTCGGACACGACGTTGGGGTCGCGGCTGGGCGGGGGGTCGGCGGCGGTGGGAGCGGCGTTGGCGGAATGGAAGCGGTTTGAGGCGGTGGTGGGTGCGGGGGGAGCGGGGGGGGCGGAGGATGCGGAGGAGTTGTGGTCGGCGCACGGCGGGGCGATGCGGGCGGCGGAGGGGTTGACGGAGCGGGGGGCCGTCGCTGACGTGGGGGACGGGGAGGTGGCGCGGTGCGTGGTGGAAGCGGCCCTGGTGCTGGAGCGGTTGCCGGACGTGGTGGGGCCGGCGGACAAGGTGATCGATACGACGGCGTCGCGGACGCTCGGGGCGTTCCGGCTGGACGTTCCGGGGAGCGGCGGGGGCGACGGGGTGTCGGCGCTGATCGGCCGGGCGGCGGAGGTCGGGGGGCTGTCGGCGGGCGACGTGGCGGCGTGTCGGCGGCGGGCGGAGAATGATTTTGAGGACCTCGACCGGGGGATCGCGGTGGTGGATGCGGTGCTCCAAGAGGCGGGGCTGCGTGGCGGGGCGGGGCGGCAGGGTGAGGGCAAGGGGGTGGATGATGAAGCGATCGCCCGGCTGTTCGGCGGGTTGTACGGCTGCCAAGTGCCGACCGGCCGCGTCGGGTTGGTGGCGACGGCGTCGCAGCTGATCTTTACGGTGCGTGAGGCGGGTGCGACCCCGGGGGCGGGGGCGGGGGCGGGGGCGACCCCGGGGGACGCGGCGGCGGAGGCGGTCTTGGCACGGGGCAAGCGGTTCGAGACGCGGTACTTCGGGCACTTCCCGGCGTTCGGCTTCATCGAGCCGGGCGACATCGACGCCGGGCTGGTGGAGCGGCTGAGCGGGCGATTGGGGGTGGAGGATGCATCGGTGCGGCGGCGGCTGGCGTGCTGCGCGAGCGTGCTGGCGGAGCGGGACATCGAAAAGTACGTCGTGCACGACGTGTGGGGCCACGCGTGCCAGGCGCTGCTGCTGCGGTTCGACGATGTGTACCTGCAGCTCGGGCGGTTCGAGGACGGGTTGGCGGCGGTGCTGCCGGGCGGTGAGGCGTCGGGGGTGAGGGGGATCGGGCCGGGGGGGATAGGGCCGCGGGGGGTGGACGAGGCGGCGTTTGCGGGGCACGTGGAGGCGGTGCTGTCGCGGCGGCTGCACCTGTCGTTCGTGGCGCTGGTGGCAGAGCTTTTGGCGGACGTGTGCGAGTACAAGGTGCTGCAGGATCGGCCGAGGCTGGCGGCGGTGATGGGCAGTTCGAGCCGGCTCAAGGGGCTGCCGGCGAAGCTGGACCTGTCGCTGGCGGACCTGCGGCTCTACTTCGGTCTGGCGGTGCGGAGCGTGGCGGGGGTGGCCGAGGAGGCGGGGCGCGGGGCGCTGCGGGAGCGGTTGGTGGGGGCCGGGGTCGAGCGGGGCGCGGCCGACGGTGCGGCGGCGGCTGTGGCGCGGGTGGTGCGGCGGGTGGTCGACGGGGCGTTCGGTGAGCCGGCGGACGGTGCGGTGGGCGACCCGGACGACACGCCCGCCTTCACACGGCTGGGCCTGAACATCCTGGCGCTGCACGCGGCGGTGAACCGCCACTACCCGCCGCTCGCGTCGCTGCCGCTGCAACGCTTCGGCGTCGACGGGGGGCGCGACCTCCTGCTCTTTGGCATCGCAAGCTTCTACCTCGCCGACCCGGCGCGGAACCTGTGGCGCCTGGACGAGTTCATCACGTTCCGCCTCGTGCCGTTCCTGCACCGGCTGGCGGGGGCCGAGCCGCCGGCCGCGACCGGAGAATGAGCGGATGCCGACCCCTCGCCGATCGGGTGTAGACGCACCTGCTTTTTCAGAGCCGGGAGCGTGAGCGACCGGGCCGCGTCTTCTGCAAGACTCCCGGTCGCTCACGCTCCCGGCTCTGACATGTCGTCATCTCCACTTCCCCTCTCGCCGGACGCACCGCCGAGGCGGCGTCCCCGCGGTGCTGTTAAACTCGATACGGCCACCGAGCTGCTTCCCGAGCGATAACCATGCGATCAAACAAAGCCCGATCATCGTACATCGCGTTGCTCTTCGCCCTCCTTGCGGTGGCGCGGCCGGCTCCGGCGGAAAGCTTCAAGAACCTCGTGGGGGAGGTGCGGGTTGGGGCGGTGAAGGATCAAGGGGGGGCGGTGGAGGTGCCGTTTATCACGTGGGGCGGGGACGTCGCAATGTTCCACGCCAACGGCGGGTTGGAGACCCGCGGCGGGTCGTTGTTCGCGGAGCAGGGGTTGAAGATGAAGTTACGGGCAGGTGATGACTTCATCGAGCAGGTGAAACGCTATATGGCGGGGGAGTCGCCGTTCCTGCGGGGGACGATGCGGATGCTGGGTCAGGCGTCGGGGGTGATCGGGTCGGACCCGCGGACGAAGCCGGTGGTGTTCTTGCAGTTAACGTGGTCGGCGGGGGACCACGTGGTGAGCCGGTCGGGGCTGGGCACGCTCGAGTCGTTGAAGGGGGCGAAGGTGGTGCTGCAGCGGGGCGGACCTCACGTGGGGATGCTGGACGATGCGCTGCGGGCGGCGCGGCTGTCGTGGAAAGATATCGATGTGGTTTGGGTGGACGATTTGACGGGGCCGGGCGGGCCGGCGGCGGCGTTCCGCGGTGATGCTTCGCTCGATGCGTGTGCGGTGATCTCGCCGGACATGCTGGGGCTGACCGGCGGGCTCGACGCGGTGGGGACGGGGGCCGAGGGCACGGTGGAGGGCGCCAAGGTGCTGGTGTCCACGGCGCAGATGAGCCGGTCAATCGCAGACGTCTACGCGGTGCGGAAGGACTGGTTCGACGCGAACCGGGGGTGGGTCGAGAAGTTCACGGCCGGCTACTTGCGGGCGAGCGAGGTGGTGGCGGAGATGCGGAATCAATTTGAAGAGACGGGGCGCGGGGACGACTATTTAGAACTGTTGAAGATGGCGCAGGGGATCTACGGGCGGGAGGTGCTGCCGACGCTGGAGGTCGACGCGCACGGGTTGCTGCTGGACTGCACGTTCGTGGGGCTGCCGGGCAATCGGGCGTTCTTCACGGAAGAGGGGAACCTGTCGGGATTTGCGGCAAAGCAGAAGCAGGCGCTGGACCTGGCGGCGGAGCTTGGGTTGGCGAGCGAGCGGTCGGGGTTCCTGGGACCGGGGTTCGACTACGGCCGGATCGCGGAGATCGGCGGGTTGACGAAGACCGAGGCGCAGGGCGGCGGGCGGATCGCGGCCGAGGCGATCGACCTGTTCCCGGACCAGGCGGTGGGGGATTCGGACACGCTGCTGTCGTTCACGATCACCTTCGAGCCGAACCAGGACGAGTTTTCGGACGAGGTGTACGGACCGGAGTTCAGGCGTGCGGTGGAGACGGCATCGACGTTCGGCAACGCGGTCGTGGCGATCCGGGGCCACACGGACCCGACCAAGACGCTGGTGGACCTGGTCAAAGCGGGGCTGACCAAGGGGGTGTTGACGCGGTCGGGGACCACCGACGACTACCGGTACTTCATGGACGGGCGGCCGCTGGATTTGGAGTCGACGCAGGGGTTGGTGGAGTTGATCGACGCGGGGCGTTTCGACGGGGTGGCGGAGGCGAACCCGCGGGAGACGATGCAGGCGGCGCTGAACCTGTCGAGGGCGCGGGCGGTGGCGGTGCGGGAGGCGGTGGTCCGGTATGCGGGGGAGCAGGGGCTGCGGCTGGACGCAAGCCAGATCCAGCCGGTGGGGGTGGGGGTGGCCGAGCCGTTGATCGCGAAGCCGACGAACATGAACGAGGCGCGGCAGAACATGCGGGTGGAGTTCAGGCTGGTGAAGGTGCCGGCGGAGGTGGTGGGGCCGTCCGACTTCGACTTTTAACAGGGTGGGTCGGGATAGTGGCGGTAGTCTGCCGCGGCGGTTAAGGGATACTGATGAAGAACATTGCCGGGTTGGACAGGCTGTGGGCGGTGGGCGTGTGGGGGGTGCTGTGCCTGGTGGCGCTGGTGCCACAGGCGGGTGGGGATGAGGGGGCGCTTCCGGGGGGTGGGCTTCCGAGCGCTGCGGTGGTTGACGCGGCAAACGTGGTTTTTGTGCTGGACGCGTCGGGGTCGATGGCGGAGCGGATGCCGGGGACGCGGGAGTCGAAGATGCAGGTGGCGACGGGGGCGCTGCTGTCGGTGGCGCGGCAGTTGCCGGGGGACACGCGGGTCGGGGTGCTGGTGTTTTCGGGGGTGGGCAAGGCGGACGACTGGCTGCACCCGCTCGAGCCGCTGGACGCGGGCCGCCTGGAGGCGGCGCTGCTCCGCCTGCGGCCTAGTGGGGGGACGCCTCTGGGCGAGTACATCCGCCTCGCGGCGGAGCGGCTGCTCGGACAACGTGCGGCGCAGGGCGGGTACGGGGCGTTCCGCCTGATCGTCGTGACGGACGGCGAGGCGGGGGACCCGCAGCTGGTCGAGCGGTACGCCCCGGCCGCGATGGCGCGGGGGCTGACGATGCAGGTCATCGGCGTGGCGATGGCGGCGGACCACTCCCTGGCGCGGCAGGTCCACGCGTACCGCTCGGCGAACGACGCGGGGTCGCTCGAGGCGGCGCTGTCGGCGTCGGTGGCGGAGATCCGACCGCAAGGCAGTGGCACCGCGGGGGAGGATGATTTTGCGGTGATCGCCCCGCTACCGGCGGGCGCGGCGGGGGCGATGCTCACGGCTCTGCGGGAGTCGGGCAACACGCCGCTGGAGGAGGCGGCGGCGGTGGCGGGAGTCACACCGAGCGCGCAACCGGGTGGGTCGCCCCACCCCCAGGCCGCGCCCGGGCCGGTCGGTGATGTCGTCGTCCAGGGGTTCAGCTTCGGTGGCTGCTGGGTGTGCCCCGTCATCGCGCTGGTCGGGGTGATGATGCTCTTGCGGGCGCTCAATAAGGTCTCGAGAAGGCGGCAGTAACGTGAGCGAACGCGGCGGAACAGGGCGGTCGTGGCTGGTCATCGTCGTCGTGTGGCTGGTGCTGCTCGGCGCGTTGGCGGCGGGGTGGCGGTACGGCGTAGCCCCGCTCTTGCGCAGCGACACGGCGCGGGAACAGGCGGTGCAGCGGTACGACGAGCTCGCCGAGCGGGCGGCGCAGCGCGGCTTCACCCCTCCAAAGCTCCCGCCCGACGCCTCGGCCGAGGAGGTGCAGGCGCGGGTCGCCGAGCTCGAACGCCGGCTCACCTCGGCCGCGGCCGACGCCCGGCCCATCGACCACCGCGTCGCCCTCGCCCTCGACTCTTTCTCGGGCTACGCGGTGCTGCGCAGCGACGACTTCCAGCGCCGCCTCGCCGACCGGCGGATCGCGGTGGACCTGATCGACGACGGCGCGGACTACCCCGCCCGCCTCCGCTCGCTGGCCGACGGCAGCACGCCCCTGGCGGTGTTTACGGTCGACGCCCTCCTCCGCACCGCGGCGGCGACAAGCGGTGAGCCCCCGGCGACGGCCGTGATGGTCATCGACGAGACGGTCGGGGCCGACGCGATCATCGCCCGCGCCTCGACCACGCCGAACGTCGACGCGCTCAACCGCCCCGACGCCCGCATCCTCGCCGTGCCTGCCTCGCCGTCGGACACCCTGGCGCGGGTGACGCTCGCCAACTTTGCGCTGCCGCAGCTCGGCGACGACCCGGTGCAGCCCGTCGCCAGCGCCGCCGCCGCCTACGAGGCGATTCGCAGCGACCGCGGCCCCGCGCCGCTGGCCGTGGCGCTGTGGGAGCCGTACGTGTCGCAGGCGCTGGAGCTGCCGGGCGTGCACGTGCTGATCGACAGCTCGCGGTTCCGCGGGTACATCGTCGACGTGCTGGTCGTGCAGCGCCGCTACCTGATCGAGAACGAGCCGGTGGTGCGGGCGGTGGTCGAGGCGTACCTGGCCGCGGCGCACCGGGTCGGCCGCACACCCCGGGGGTGGGACAGCCTCGTCCGCGAGGACGCCCGCCGGCTCGGTGAGCCGCTCACGCCCGGGCAGGCCGACCGGCTGGTGCAAGGCATCTGGTGGAAGAACACGCTGGAGAACTACGCCCACTTCGACCTGCTCCCGCCGGAGCAGGCCCCCGGCGTGGCGACGCTGTCGCGCGTCGTGAGCAACCTCGTCGGCGTGCTGGGGCGGACCGATGCGCTGCAACGCGACCCGACGGACGGGCGTCCCGCGACGCTTTATTACGCCGGCATCCTCGAGTCGATGCAGCGTGAGGGGTATCACCCGGCCGGCTCGGTCGTCGGCGCGGGCGACCGCGAGACGGTGCGCGCGGCCGAAGAAGCGCCGCCGCTGAGCGACGAGCAGTGGGCCGGCCTGGTCCCGGTCGGGACCGTCGACACCGGCCGGCTCGTCTTTGCCCGGGGCACCGCGACGCTGACCGGCTTAAGCCAGCGCGTGCTCGATGGCCTGGTCGATACGCTCGAGACTTGGCCGAATTACTACGTCCGGGTGCGGGGCCACGCACGGTCCCTCGGCGACCGCGACGCGAACCGGCAGCTCGCGCAGGAGCGTGCCGAGGCGGCGGTCAAATACCTCGTCGAAGCCGGGGTCCCCGCGGCGCGGCTGCGGGCGGTGGTGTCGCCCGAGCTCGGCACCGGCGGCGAGGCCCAGGCCGTCACCTTCGAGTTCGGCCAGCGGCCGTACTGATTGACCCTAAACTCACGGCCATGGTGCCCGACACACCCACGCTGCGGCAGCGCGTCCTCCAACGCCTGCTCACCTCGCCGTGGACGCTCGGCCCCGCGACCCTCGGGCTCTCCGCCATGCTCGGGGGCTGGGCCGTCGGCACCAACCCGGCGCTGAACCTCTTCGTCGGCGCGGCCGGCCTCGCCGCGGGAGTCGGCGCGGCCGCGACCCGCTGGGTCCTCGGCGGCGATCGACTGATCGACGACGCCGCCGCGTCGCTCCGCCGCGATGCCGCGGCCCGGGGCGAGGCCCGGTTCGATGTGCTCGACGCCCGCCTCTCCCGCGACGGCGACGCCCGCACCAACAAGGCCCTCGCCCGACTCCGCGTGCTGGCCCGGCGGATCGACCCCGGCCTCGCCGCGGCTAACGCCGCCGACGCTGACGGCACCGAGACGCTGCCGCCCCCCGACCTGCTCTCGACCCTCAACCGCCTGCTCGACTCCGCGTTCGACTCGCTGGAAAAAAGCCTCGGCCTCCTCGCCGCCTCCCACAAGCTGATGACCGCCCCGGCCCGCGCCGATCTGAAGCGCCGCCGCGAGGCCCTGCTCGACGAGGTCGACCTGAGCATCCAGCACATCGCGCACACCCTCGACGAGTTGCAGACGCTCTCGCTCGACCGAGAGGAGCCGGGCCAGCGGCTCGCGGAGCTGCGGCACGAGCTCGACCAGTCGCTGCTCGTCGCCCGCCGCGTCGAGGAGCGGATGGCCGATCTGGACCGCGACCTTGACCCGCCGCGCGAGCGGACCTAGACCACCTCACCCGCTCCGGCCGCAGCGCCGCCGCCCCGTGCCACCGCGCTTTGCATTATCATCCGCACTCCCCTCGGATAAGGAGACGCCATGCTCGGAGCGATCGCCAAATACTTCAAAGCCGTCGGCTACCTCTTCACCGGCCGGGTCGACCAGGCCCGCAAGGAGCTCAGCCGCAACCCGCACGTCGTCGCGGCCACCTACGACCGCGTAATCACGGAGAAGACCCAGCGCATCCACCAATATAAAGATGCGGTCGGTCGCATGATCGCCCAGCAGGAGAAGAAGGCCGCCCGCGTCCGCGCCCTCTCCGACGAGGTGAACAAGCTCGAACAACTCAAGCAGGGCGCCGCCGCCAAGGCCCGGATCGTCGTGGACAAGCTCAAGGCCCAGGGGGCGTCGATGGAGACGATTAAGCAGGACGGCGAGTACCTCCGCTGCATGACCGCGTTCAACGATTTTACATCAACGACAGAGGAGAAAAGCGCCCACATCACCGACCTCGAGGGCGAGGTCGACGAGTTGGGCAACTCGATCAACGGGCACAAGGTGCAGCTGCAGCAGCTGCTGCGGGAGATCGACAAGCTCAAGACCGAGTCGAGCGAGGCCGTCGCCGACATGATCACCAGCCGCGAGGAGCAGGAGATTGCCGACATGATCTCGGGCATCTCGAAGGACCGCACCAGCCAGGAGCTGACCGAACTCCGCGACCTGCGGCAGGAGCAGAAAGCCCAGTCGCGGATCGCCCGGGAGATGGCCGGCACCGACACGCTGCAGCAGGAGGCCGAGTTCCTCGACTACGCCCGCACCTCCACCGCCACCGACGAATTTGACAAGCTTATCGGCCTCGCCGGCACGACCGACCGGACGCAGGAGCCCGCCGAGGCCCCCCTGCCCGAGCCGCGCCTGCCCGAAAGCTGAACCTCATCGCCCCGCTCCATCCCCTTCCCTCCGGAGGCTTCCACCATGACCGTTCGCCCGCGCCGCTCCCCCGCCGCCCTCGGCTTCGCCGCCGTCGCCCTCTCGCTCGCCGCCCTCACCGGCTGTGATAGCGAAAGCGCTTCCACCGGCACCACCTCCGCCGACGGCACCGCTTCCGGCGGTTCCGCGTCCGATGCCGGGCCCGCCCCGCAATTCTCCCTCGCCTGGTCCGAGTATCCGTCGTGGTCCGTCTTCGGCGTCGCCGACCTCTATGGCCTGATCGACGGCGAAGCCGGGAAGATGGGCGAGATCGAGAAGAAGCACAACGTCGACCTCGTCCTCAACGAGACCGACTACGACACCTGCATCACCCTCTATGCCTCGGGCGAGGCCGACGCGGTGTGCATCACCAATATGGACATCCTCAACCCGGCGACCGGTCGCCCCGGCGTCGCCATCCTTCCCACCTCGACCTCGAAAGGCGCCGACGCACTGATCGTTGCGGGCATCGACAACCTAAACGCCCTCAAGGGCAAGCCCGCCTACGGCCTCGAAGCCTCCGTATCCCAATACACGTTCGTCCGCGGCCTGCAGGAGAACGGCTACGACCCCGCCGAGTTCACCTTCTCCAACATGGACCCGGCCGCCGCCGCCCAGGCCATGATCACCCGCCAGGCCGGCTTCGACGCTATCGTCGTCTGGAACCCCTTCGTCCTCGAGACCCTCAAGCAGCGCCCCGACGCGAAGGTGCTCTTCGACTCCTCCGCCATCCCCGGCGAGATCATCGACATGGTCGTGATGGCCAAGAGCTCGCTCGACAAGCCCGGCGGCGACCGCGCCGCCCGCGCCATCGCCGACGCGTTTTACGCCGTCTGCCGCAAGATGGAAGACCCCGCCACCGGCGACGAGGCGCTGCAGGCCATCGGGGAGAAGTTCTCCAGCCTCAACCTCGAGCAGATGAAAAAGGTCGTCCAGCAGACCGACTTCTACGAGACCCCCGAACTCGGCACAGAGCTTTTTGAATCTGACGGCCTCGGCGAAACCATGAACCGCGTCGTCAGCTTCTGCAAGGACTACGGCATCATCGAAGGGGAAGCCCCCACCCTCGCCTACGGCCGCTCGGGCGACGGTCAGCTCACCTTCACCACCGACTACCTGAAGCCCAAAGGCCGATGATCCGCCGCCCGCTGTCGCTGCGGGCCCGGCTCGTGCTCGGCGCGGTTTCCGTCGTCGCCGTCGTGCTCCTCTACACCGGCCTGGCGGTGTGGCAACAGGCGGTCAACCCCGGGTCGCAGACCATCCCCTCCTGGTCCGCCATCGCCGCCGCCATTCAGCGCTCCGTCACCCCCGCCGCCATCAGCGGCGACGTCATCCTCTGGCAGGACACCCTCGCCACCTTCACCCGCCTCGCCGAAGGCCTCGGTGTCGCGGTCGCCGCGGCCGTGCTGATCGGCATGGCGATGGGGTGCTTCACTCACGTCGAGGCGCTGCTCCTCCCCCCGCTTACGTTCCTCGCCAAGATCCCGCCCACCGCCATGCTCGCGGTGTTCTTCGTCCTCGTCGGCGTCAGCGGCAGCGGGTTCTACGTCGCCATGATCGCCTTCGGCGTCACCCCGACCCTCGCCCAGGCCGTCTACCTCGCCGCCCGTGACGACGTGCCCGCCGAGCTCCTCGACAAGGCGTCGACGCTTGGTGCGTCGCGGCTCGAGCTCATTACCCGCGTCGTCTTCCCGCAGGTCTTGCCCCGGCTCCTCGAGTCGATCCGGCTGCAGGTCGGCCCCGCGATGGTCTACCTCATCGCCGCCGAATACGTCGTCGCCGACGTCGGCTACGGCTATCGACTCCGCATCGAGGCGCGAAAAATCAACTTCGACCTCGTCTACTTCTACCTCTTCGTCCTGGGGATCGTCGGCCTCACCTGCGACCTCACCCTTAACGCCCTGCGGCGCCGGCTGTGCCCCTGGTCCGAACGCGGCGGCGACGCATGAGCACCGACGCCGCCCCCACGAACAACGGGCTGCCCGACGGCATCGACGTCGTCCTGCGAACCCGCGGCCTCGGCCACGGCTTCGGGTCGCACGAGGTGCTCTACGACATCAACCTCACCCTCGCGCGGGGCCAGATCGTCGGGCTCGTCGGGCCGTCGGGCTGCGGCAAGTCGACGCTTCTGCGGGCGATCCTCGGTACGCACCCGGCGCGGACCGGCGAGGTGTTGATGGACGACGTGGCGGTCGACCGCCCGGGCCGCGACCGGGGGATCGTGTTCCAGCGGTACTCGCTTTACCCGTTCCTCACCGCGCGGCAGAACGTCGCGTTCGGGCCCCTGCTCGACCAGACCTCGCCCGCCTTCCGCTGGTTCCGCCCGCTGAAGTGGCGGGCGCTGCGCAAGCGTCACCTCGCCGAGGCCGACGCCTGGCTGGCGCGGGTCGGGCTGTCCGACGCGGCCGACCGCTACCCCGCCGAGCTGTCGGGCGGGATGCGGCAGCGCGTCGCCTTCGCCGCGGCGAAGATCATGAAGCCGCGCGTGCTCCTGCTCGACGAGCCGTTCGGTGCCCTCGACGAGGCGACGCGTGAGGGCCTGCAGCGTCTGCTGCTCGACCGCTACCAGGAGAACCTCGCCGCCGCCCGCGCCGCGGAGCGGCCGCCGCACACGATCCTGATCGTCACGCACGAACTCAACGAGGCGCTGATCGTTGCGGACCGGGTCATCGGGCTCAGCCAGTACTGGGACTGGCGCGGCGCGGGCCACGCCGCCTGCCCCGGCGCGACCATCGTGTACGACCGGCCGGCGCCGGTCTACTCGCCCGACCATCGAGTCGAGCCCGCCGTGCTCATCGAGCAGCGCGACGCCATCCGCCGCATCGTCTTCGACCCCGACACCGCGCCGAACCCCGTCGACCACCGCACCTTCTGGAGCGAGGCGGCCGACCCCGACGGCCTGCCCGGCTCCGTCATCGACGCCGCCCGACACCGCGCCACCCCGGACCCCTGACCCCCGACCAGACCCCGCACCCCGGCCCCACCATGCCCCCACCCGCCCCCGCCCCCGCCCAGCCCGTCTTCTTCTCTCGCCTCGCCCAGATCGTCAACGCCGGCCTCGCCCGCTCCATCATCCTCGCCGGCGAGGTCCACGACCTGTTCTTCTCCCCGACCGCCGAACCCGACGGCCGCGCCACGGGTAATGGGGGCGCGGGCGGCGGCGGCGGCGCCTACGTCCCGCTCGTGACGTACCTCTGCGACCGCTGCGCGCTGCCCGGCCTCATCGTCCTGGTCTACGAGATCAACGGCCCGATCCGCGTGCTCGACGCCGCCGCCCCCGCGTCGTCCACCTCCACCGACCACGCCCTCGCGCGGTGGGACAAGATCAAGTCGGCCTGGCTGCACTGGAAGCTCGCCACGCACCCCGACCAGCTCATCCTCCAGACCCTCACCGACCGCCGCGCCGCCGCCGAGCGTGAGCGCGTCGAGGCCGAGTTCGACCGCAACGTGACGGACGTCATCGGCCAGCCGACCTTCGCCTTCGAGTTCCTCCGCCAACTCACCCAGTGCTCCCGCTCGACCGACCCCGCCGGCCGGCGGTACCTCGCCGAGCACCTGCTCATCGTCGTTGAGGCCGCCGACATGCTCCTGCCCGCCGGCAACGGCGACATCGCCGCACTCCCCCACCCCGACCGCCACCGCATCGCCATCGCCCAGGACTGGTTCGCCGACCCCGGCTTCGCCGCCGGCCCCGACAGCGTCGTCCTCCTCGCCGAGTCCGCCTCCCTCGTCCACCCCCGCATCGCGCGGCTGCCGTCGATGCTCACCGTTACCGTCGACCCGCCCGACGTCCACGACCGCCTCTCCTACATCCGCCGCTTCGTCCGCGGCGACGGCCACCCCGCACCCCCCGCCGACCGCCACCCCCCGGAGCTCCCCGAGTCCGCCGAACCCGACGACGCGCCGCCCACGCCCCAGCCCCGCGTCCGCCTCTGGGCCGACGAGCCCGCCCTCGCCCGCGCCTCGGCGGGCCTGTCGCTGCACGCGCTCCGCCAGCTCCTCCTCGCCGCCGCCCACCGTGAAACCCCCGTCGCCCCCGACGACGTCAGCGCCCACGTCGAGGACTTCCTCCGCCGCCAGCTCGGCGAGGACGTCATCGAGTTCAAACGCCCCACCCACCGCCTCGCCGACGTGGTCGGCGCTACCGCCCTCAAAGCCTTCTGCCGCGACGAGCTCATCCCCCGCTTCCGCTCCACCGGCGACGACGCCCTCCCCGGTGCCGCCGTCGCCGGGCCCATCGGCGGCGGCAAGACCTTCATCTTCGAGGCCGTCGCCGCCGAGCTCGACCTGCCCGTCCTCGTCCTCAAGAACATCCGCTCGCAGTGGTTCGGCCAGACCGACGTCGTCTTTGAACGCCTCCGCCGCGTCCTCGCCTCGCTCGAAAAGGTCCTCATCTTCGTGGACGAGGCCGACACCCAGTTCGGCGGCGTCGGCCCCGACGCCCACGAGACCGAACGGCGACTTACCGGCAAGGTCCAACAGATGATGTCCGACCCCGCCCTCCGCGGCCGCGTCATCTGGCTCCTCATGACCGCCCGCATCCACCGACTCTCCCCCGACATCCGACGCCCCGGCCGCGTCGGCGACCTCATCATCCCCGTCCTTGACCCCCCGCCGAACAGCGACGACCGCCGCGACTTCCTCCGCTGGACCCTCAAGCCCGCCCTCGGCAACGACCTTACTGACGAACAGCTCCAACGCTTCGACGCCTCCATCTCCGCCACCTCCGCCGCCGCCTTCGCCGCCCTCCGCTCGCGACTCAAAGCCGCCGTCGCACTCCACGGCCACGAACAACAACCCCTCACCCCCGAACACGTCGAACGCATCGCCCACGACCAGCTCCTCCCCGCGATCGCCGACGTCCGCCGCTACCAGACCCTCCAGGCCCTGCTCAACTGCACCCGCCGCTCCCTCCTCCCCGACCCCGACACCGACGACGCCACCCGAACCCGCTGGCTCAACGAACTCCAGACCCTCGAAGCCCGCGGCATCAGCTAAAGCCGCGCCGAGCCCCCGCACCTTGCTCAAGCCAACGTTTGCATCGCCGGGCGCACCAGCCTGAAGGGGCGCGCCGCAACCATCGTGAGCCGCACACCGCCGCCCGTTGTACCGCTTCCTTCTCTTCCCTCGCCCGAGCCTTCGCCGCCTCCACATTCACGCCACCACCGGCGGCGACCGCAAAATAGGTCCGCCCATGATTCCCGCTGGGAGGGGCCGGGGGACGGTTCCCCGGCCTTATCGCCGCGACCTGTTTCTAGTTGATGTAGCAGTTGCTAAGAGGGTCTGGGGGTGATTCGCAGAGGCCGGCGGGGGGAGGATCGCACCGCCGACCGGAGCGGGCGTCGGCGACGCGCCGTGCTCTGCCGGAGTCTCGTGCCACGGCGACGGGTGCGGTTGCCGCCGGGGGCTGTGGTTGCTGTCGTTCTTCCAGCTCGCCACCAGCGACCTGGTTGCGGCACCGGTTGGCGGTACCGCTTATGGTGCACCGCGATGTCTGCCGGTGATGATGACCATTTCGACGACCGGTACGAGGCCACGACGCTCGAGGAGCTCGAGGCGGCGGGGGCGGAGCGGCGGCGGTACACGCTCGGGTCCGACTCGTCGCAGCGGCTGGACACGTACCTGCACAACCGGCTCAAGGGGATCAGCCGCAACCAGGTGCAGAAGCTGATCAAGCTCGGCGGAGTAACGGTGAACGCCAAGGCGGCAAAGCCGTCGCTATCGCTGAAGGAGGGGGACGTGGTGGAGGTGATGGTCCCGCCCAAGCCGGGCGTGGACCTGCGGCCCGAGCCGATCCCGCTCGACGTGCTGTACGAGGACGACGACCTGATCGTGGTCAATAAGGACGCGGGGATCATCGTGCACCCGGCGCGGAAGTACAAGAGCGGGACGATGGTGAACGCGCTGGCGTGGCATTTGGGAGATGCAAAGCTCGAAAGGGAGACTGATGACGGGCCTGGGACGCTGGGGCTCTCCACCGTCGGCAAGGAAGACCGGCGGCCCGGGGTTGTCCACCGCCTCGACATGAACACCACCGGCGTCATCGTCTTCGCGAAGCGGGATACGACGCACTGGCTGCTCGCCAAGCAGTTCGAGGACCGCACGAACCTCAAGTGCTACCTGGCGCTGGTGCACGGCTGCCCGGAGCCGATCAGCGGCGCGGTCGACCAGCCGCTGGGGAAGCACCCGACGATCCGCGAGGCCCACGCGGTGCGGAACGACGCGGCGGGCAAGCCGTCGCTGACGCTGTACCGGGTGCGGCGGCGGTACCGGGGCTACTCGCTGATCGAGTGCGAACTCAAGAGCGGGCGGACGCACCAGATCCGGGTGCACCTCTCTTGGTTGGGATACCCGATCGTGGGGGATCAGTTGTACGGGGGCGAGACGGTGGGGTCCCCGGAGATCGAGGACCCTCCGCTGGCGGCCGGGTCGCGGCCGCTATTGACGTTTGCCCGGCCCAAGGCGGAGGGTCAGCGGATCGAGGCGGAGGCGGCCGAGCGTGTGGCGATGGGGGAGATGGTGATGGCGACGCCGGCGCTGCACGCCGCGCTGCTGCGGTTGAAGCACCCGGTGACGGGAGAGACCCTCACCTTCACCGCGCCGCTGCACCGCCCGATGCTCGACGTGATCCACCGGCTGGAACGTTACCCGGAGTCGGGTCCGACGATCACCGACGGGACGCACGTGGACCTGAGCCGGGCAATCCCGCCGCAGACGGCAGAACCGGCGACGGGCTGACCGGTCCGTGTACTAAGCCCGAGGCGGAGACGTGCGTGTGAATCACGGATCACCCAAGATCGGCACAACCATCCCGCTTAAGCGGGTTGGCCGCGACGGTTAAGCGGGGCTCGGCATCAGGCCGGGGGCGCGGTTGTCGTCGTCGGCGCGGTCGGCCTTGGCGGGGTCGGGACGGTTGTCGTCGACGGCGACGGTCTTCTTCTTCTCCGCCTCGAGCAGCTCGCTCACGGTGGCCTTGTTCAGCGGCTTGCCGGCCATGATGAGGTCGACCTCTTCGCGGTTGAGCGACTCGTACTTCAAGAGCGCCTCGGCGAGGTTGTGCAGCTCGTCGCGGTGGGATTCGAGCATCGTCCTGGCTTCGGTATAGGTCGCGTCGATGATGCCGCGAATCTCGGTGTCGATAAGCTCGGCGGTCTCATCGGAGTAGAGCTTGTCGGGTTGCTCCCAGGGCTGAAGCGAGTCGTCGGAGCCGTAGAGCTGGAACCCGAGTTTTTCGGACATGCCGTACTCGGTGACCATAGCGCGGGCGATCTGGGTGGCTTGGCGGATGTCCATGGCGGCGCCGGAGGTGATGTCGCCGCAGAACATGTCCTCGGCGATGCGGCCGCCGAAGGTCACGCGGAGCTGGCCGAGCAGGCGGTTTTTGCTCATGAGGTGGCGGTCCTTCTCGGGGAGCATGAAGGTGACGCCGAGCGCCTGGCCGCGGGGGATGATGGTGACCTTGTGGAGGGGGTCGGAGTGCTCGTCGAAGTACATGATGATGGCGTGGCCGGCCTCGTGGTAGGCGATGATCTTCTTCTCGTCCTCCTCGATCTTGTGGGACGTGCGGCTGCGGCCGTAGCGGACCTTGTCGCGGGCCTCTTCGAGGTCGTCCTGCTCGACAAAGTCCTTGTTCTGGAGGGTCGCGCCGATGGCGGCCTCGTTGATGATGGCGGCGAGCTCGGCCCCGGAGAACATGGGGGTGCCGCGGGCGAGTTTTTCGAGGTTCGCGTTGGGGTTGAGCTTGATCTTGCGGGCGTGTACCTTGAGGATCTCGAGGCGGCCCTTGATGTCGGGGAGCGAGACGTGGACCTGGCGGTCGAAGCGGCCGGGGCGGGTGAGGGCCGGGTCGAGGACGTCGGCCCGGTTGGTGGAGGCGATGACGATGACCTGGTCGGAGGAGTCGAAGCCGTCCATCTCGACGAGGATGGCGTTGAGGGTCTGCTCGCGCTCGTCGTGCCCGCCGGAGGAAAAGCCGTTGCCGCGGCGTCGGCCGACGGCGTCGATCTCGTCGAGGAAGATGATGCAGGGCGACGAGTCCTTGGCCTGCTTGAAGAGGTCACGGACGCGGGACGCGCCGACGCCAACGAACATCTCGACGAAGTCGGAGCCGGAGATGGAGAAGAAGGGGACATCGGCCTCGCCGGCGACGGCTTTGGCGAGGAGGGTCTTGCCGCACCCGGGCCGCCCGATGAGCAGGACGCCGCGCGGGACGCGGCCGCCGAGGCGCTGGAACTTCTTGGGGTTCTTGAGGAACTCGATGATCTCGCCGACTTCATCTTTCGCTTCGTCAATGCCGGCCACGTCGCCGAGGGTGACGTTGGAGTGTTCCTTGTTGAGGACCTTGTGCTTGGATCGGCCGAAGGAGCCGAGCATGCCGCCGGGCCCGCCGCCGGCGTTGCGGAGGCTGCGGAAGATGAAGAAGTAGATGAGGAAGGCGATGAGGATGACCGGGCCCCAGGAGATGAGCAGCGGCACGAGCAGGCCGCCGCCGGGGTCGGGCTTGACGTCCTGATTAACGGCCTTGAGTTCTTGCGTGAAGAGGGGGATCGACTCGGGGTTGACGCGGAAGAAGACGCGGGGGTTGGCGGCGCCCGACGCTTGCTCGCCGGCGAGGCCGTCCTTGAGCACGCCGACGAGCCGGTCGCTCTCGATAGAGACCGGTTCCTTAAAGTCGCCGTTCTTGGCATGGTTGAAGAAGGGTTGCCAGGAGAGTTCCTTGGCGGCGTTTTGGGCGGAGTTCATCATGAGCAGCACCGCGACGGCGAGGACGGCGACGAGGACCCAGAGGAACGCGCCGCGGGACATGAAGTTGGGGGTTTTCGCGCCACCACCCCCGGAACCCGAGGCCCCGGGACCGCCGCCGGAGGAACCGGGTTTGTTGTTGCCGGGCTTGGGCTTACTGGAGCGGGAGGCTTTGCCGGCCTCGTCGCCCTTGCGATGGCGGGACGGCTTGCCGTCGGTGTTGGGGTCGTGGTCGTCGGCCATGGGCGGGGTCTAGCGGGGGTTTCAGCGTGTTGAGAATGCAGCGCATCTATATTAGGCGCGTGCGGCGGGAGGCGGGGGGGGCGGTGGGAATGACGAATGGCGAAGCGGAGCATCGGAGCTTCCGCTTCGTTACTCGTCACTCATGCTTCGTCATTCCGCTCATCACTACCAATCCGCCCGCATCTCGGAGACGAAGTGCTCGGCCATGCGTTCGACGGCGCTGTGCTGGGCGATCTCGAAGGGTTCGCCGACGGGCTCGGTGGGGACATGGCGGCCGACGGTAGTGAAGCCGTTGCGTTCGCGGATGATAGCGCCGCTGCGGAGGTCTCTCCAGGTGAGGTTGGCGACGAGGGCGACCTCGATTTCCTGGGGGAGGCCGCCGCGCTGGGTGCGGCTGAGTTGGCGTTGTTCAAGGCCGACGACGGTGCCCTCGATGATCGTGTCGGCGCGGGCGGCGGCGGTGAGTTTGTAGGGGGTACGTTGTTCGAGCTGCTTGGCGAGGGCCTCGGTCAGGTCGTACTCGATGCCGCGGTAGGCGGTGCGGTTGTCGAGGATGGGCAGGGCGACGGTGCGGTACTGGTCGGGGTAGAGCTCGGCGGTGGTGTAGCCGCAGCCGGTCGCGGTGAGCAGGAGGAAAGGCAGTAGCCCCAAGAGAAGAATTAGCCGCCAAGGGCGCCAAGAGCGCCAAGGAAGGCAGGGGGAGAAGATGGATGATTCAGACACGACTGCTTTCTTTCTCTAGACAAATTGAGGTATATCAGCCCACTCGCTTTTGCATAACGAGGAACGGGAATTTAATCCTGCCCCCCTTGGCGCTCATGGCGTCCTTGGCGGCTACTCCCCGACCCCCTCGCCGAGGGCCTCGAGCCGCTCGACGGCGCGGCGGGCGGCGGCGGTGACGGGGTATTCGTCGATGAGGCGGCGGTAGAGCAGGGCGGCCGAGACGTCCTCGCCGGTGCGGTCGTACCACGCGGCGGTGGCGTAGTCGCGCCGGGCCAGCGACTCGGTGATGCGGACCAGCAGGGCCTCGGCCCCGATGCGGTCGGCGCCGGCGGGGTACTCGGCCTGGTATTGGCGTACCCGCTCGGCCGCGTCGATCAGGCCCGTCGCGTCGAACTCCGGGCCCTTGAACGTCGCGAGGCTCGCCTGGATGAGGCGGAGCAAGGCCCACTGCCGCAGGTCGCTCTCGGGGTAGTTCTGCAAGAACAGGTCGTACGCCTCGGCGGCAAGGTCCATCTGCGGCTTGCGGTAGTAGTAATCTGCGAGTGCGACGCTGGCCTTCTCGCCTAGGTCGGACCCGGGCACGCGCTCCTGGATCCGGATGAGCAACTCCTCGCCCTCGCCGTCGGCGGGCACCCAACGCAGGCCCCAGAGTTTGCGCTTCACGCCCGTCGTGTACATGATCGCGACCTCGTACTCGCGCTGGATCGCGGTGAGGAACTGCTCGGATGCGGGGTAGAGGGTGATGACCTGCTCGTAGTCGTAGAGGGCGTCGTAGTAGTTGCCCTTGCTCGCTTTGGCGTCGCCGCGGAGGAGCAGGGCCTCGACGGTGAGGGGGTGGTCCGGGTAAGCCTTGATCCAGCGCTTCAGGGCCTTGATCGCGTCGCGGGGCTTGTCCTCGGCGATGAGGCGGCGGGCGGTGACGAGCCGGCCGGCGGGGCTGTCTGGGTCCGGGGCCTCACGGGCGACAAAGCCGTCGTCGGTCAGTTCGTACGACGTCTGCGCCGGCGCCGGAGCGGTGCGGGCGGCGGCGAGGAGGGTCAGGATGATGAGGAGTGACGCCCGCATCGGAGGGCGATGATACCGCATCGCGTACGGTCCAAAGCCGCGGGCGATTTAGATTCACGGCGCTGTCGCCGGGGTGAGAGCGGAGCCCGTCAGGTTTACGTGTACCCCAAACCCGGTATATTAACGGCAGGTAACTTGCTCGCCCACCCCCCGCCCCTCTTGATCCTTGAAGGAGAACGACATGTCCGATCCTATCGACGCCGGATCGATGACCTCAGATCCCGCCGTGGCCGACCCCGGCCCCACCGCCGCCGGCCAGCCGGACACCGCGATGTGCGTGCTCAGCTACCTCGGCCTGCTCGCGCTGATCCCGTTGTTTGTCAAGAAGGACGACCCGTTCATCCAGTGGCACGCGAAGCAGGGCCTGCTGTTCAGCATCGCCGTCTTCGTAGTGATGGTCGTGATCAGCGTCCTCGCCGCGGTCGTCGCATCGGCCATCGGGCTGCTGAATATCGTCGTGTGGCTCGCTTGGCTGGGGATCACGATTGTCTGCATCATGAAGGCCGTCAAGGGCGAGAAGTTCGCCATCCCGGTAATCTCCGACTTCATCGGGAAGGTGCCGAGCGCTACCTGATGCGGGACCGCCAGCGGGCGCGGCCGCATCGACACGTCACGGAGGCGGTGGTCACAGTCACACCGGTCCGGGCTGGACGATCGTGATTCGGCCCGTCGGGTCAACGCTGACGAAGCGGTGCAGAAGGGTCACGCTGATCGCGTCTTGGAAGAACGGTGTGATGGCTGTCAAAGCCGGGAAACGAACGTCGGGTGTGGTGAGTTCGAGCACCGGCAGCGGGAGACGGTCCAGCGGCTGCTGGTACCGCATGTTCTGATCCACCGTCAACATCAGGTCGAACCCGGCATCGGCCGCGGCCCGCAGGAGCCTGCCGTTGGCCAACCGCGACCACCCGACTTCGCTGGCGTGACGCACCTCGTGCCCGGGGAGCAGACGCTTCGTCCAGCGGTGCACGCAGTTGTCGAGCAGAATCTTCACAGGTGGCGCAGGCCCGAAAGCAGACCCAGTGCCGCGAGGTCGATCACGGCCACCGCCTGCTCACGCGTCACCGGCGGGAAGCCCTCGAGAAACTCACCCATCGGGTCCCCCGCCCGCAGGTGGGCGAACAGATGCTGGATCGGGACCCGGCTTCCCTTGAAGCATGGCTCGCCACCCATCCGAGCCCTGTTGACCCAGATCCACTGTGCGAGCGGGCTGTCGGCCGGGAGCAGGTCGGCGTCGCGCGGCTCGGTCCACGGCTGGGGCGGTTCAACGGTTGTTTCCATCACCGCATTATGACCGCTACCCCGGCCGGGGCCAAACGCCCCACGTCGGCGTCCCGCAGCCACCGCCTCACGTCCGGTGGAAGTGCCGCTCCAGGTCCTTGACCGTCAGCCGCACGGTGGTGGGCCGGCCGTGTGGGCAGGAGCTTGACCGCTCGATCTCCTGCCGCTTCGCGAGCAGGGCGGTCAACTCGTCGGGGCTCAACGGGTCGCCCGCCTTCACCGCCGCTTTGCAGCTCATCATGTCCAGCACCGTGTGCAGCGCCGCCTCGGCGTCCTGCATCGTCACGCCCGATGCGTCGCCCCCCCCGTCCCCCGCGCCCCCGGCCGTGTGCAGCGACGTCGGCGACAACTCGCCCGCCTCGGCGTGGTCGAGCAGGTCGTTCACGAACGCCGCCGGCTCCACCCGCCGGTCGAACAGCAGGCTCGGGAACGCGTGCACCGCCACCGCCGATGGCCCCATCGGCTCGGCCTCGATCCCCAGCCGTGTCAGCAGCGGCAACAGCTCCTCCACCACCGCCTGCCGCGACGCATCCGCCTCCACCACCGCGGGCATCAACAGCCGCTGGCTCTCGAGGTTCTTCCCGTCGACGAGCACCCGCCGCCGCAGCTCCTCGAACATCACCCGTTCGTGCAACGCGTGCTGGTCGACAATGATCAGCCCCTCGTCGTCCTGCGTGACGACGTAGCTGTTCTTGAATTGCAGGATGGGGTCTGGGGTCTGGGGCCTAGCGTTCAGGGGAGCGCCCGCCCGATCCTCGACGAAAAGCTCGATTTCCGCCATCTCGCGTCGGACCTCATCAAAGACGAACCCCTTCTGGGTCGGATCCATTCGTTTAAAGAAGTCAACGAATGCGCTGGGCGTCGGCGACGCGATCGGCGTTTCAACACCCGCTCCGAGCGGCGAAGATGCCGCGGCGTCGGCGGACTTCACAGCCCCTGAACCCCAGACCCCAGACCCTACAGAAGGCGTCAGGTCCGCCCCGAGCAGCCGTTGCCGCAGGTGCGACAGCACGAGGCCGTGTACGGCCGAGGGGTTACGGAACCGCACCTCCGCCTTCGTCGGGTGGACGTTCACGTCCACCTCGTGCGGGTCGATGGTCACGAATACCGCCGCGACGGGGTAGCGGTCCGGGGCGATCAATCCGCGGAACGCCTCTTTCACGGCGTGGCCGAGGTTGCGGTCCTTCACCGGCCGGCCGTTGACGCACAGGTACTGGAACTTTGCCGAGCCCCGTGCAAGCGACGGCTCGCCCACCAACGCCCACAGCCTCGGCGGGGCGTGCCGATCGTGAGCGGTGACAAAACCCTCCGACTCGACCTCCAACAGCGCCTCGTCGAGCTCCTTGCCGAGGATGGCGACGCAGCGCTGGCGGCGGTCCTGACCCGGCGGGAGGTTTAGCGTCGCCCGGCCGTTGTGAGACAGAGCGAACCCAACCCGCGGGTGGACCATGGCGACGCGGCCGAGGGTGTCGGCGATGTGGCCGTACTCGGTCGCCGCGGCCCGCATGAAGCGCCGGCGGGCGGGGGTGTTGAAGAACAGGTCGCGGACCTCGATGACCGTGCCGGGTGACATGGCGTGCGGCCGGGCGGCGCTGAGGTCATCACCCGCCTGCTCGATGACGTGGCCGGCGTCGGCGTCGCGGGTGCGGCTGGCAAGGCGCAGGCGGCTCACCGACGCGACGGAGGCGAGCGCCTCGCCGCGGAACCCCAGCGTCTCGATGGCCGCAAGCCCCTCGGCCGACGCGAGCTTGCTCGTCGCGTGAGCGGTCAGCGCCAGCGGCAGCTCGTCGGGCGGGATCCCGGCGCCGTCGTCGGCGATGCGGATCAGCCGCTGCCCCCCGTCCTCGACCGCGATGTCGATCCGCGTCGCCCCGGCGTCGAGGCTGTTCTCGATCAACTCTTTGACCACCGACGCCGGCCGCTCGATCACCTCGCCGGCCGCGATCTGGTTGACCAATAGCGGGGGGAGCTTGCGGATCATTTTTAACGGGGACCAGGGTCGGGGGTCCAGGGTCGGTATCCGCGGCCAGGCCTTGGCTTCCCGCAATGCCGTACTGTATCAGGCCCCTACAGGCCCCCGGCTCCCAAACCCGAGGCCCCGGACCTAAGAGCCTGACCCTAAACCCCAGACCCCAGACCCTAAACCCCAGACCCCACCGATGATCACCCCCACCGACACCGTGCTTTTTCAGGGCGATTCGATCACCGATGGCGGCCGCGACCGCGGCAGCGCCGCCGCCGACGACGTGGAAGCGCTCGGCAAGGGGTACGCCCGACTTGTCGCGGCGATGCTCCGTGTCGATCATCCCGGCGTCACTACGTTCAACCGCGGCGTCAGCGGCAACCGCATCGCCGACCTTGCGGACCGATGGGAGCACGACTGCCTCGCGATCAAGCCCACGGTGCTCTCGATCCTCATCGGCGTCAACGACACCTGGCACGGCGCCGCCAGAAGCGACCCCGCCGCCGGCACGCCGCTCGACGTGTTCGACACGAAGTACCGGGCGCTGCTCGACGAGACCAAAGAAAAGCTCCCGGGCGTCCGGCTCGTCCTCTGCCAGCCGTTCGTCACCGAGTGCGGCGTGGTCACCGACCTGAACTTTCACCCCGACATCGACGAACGTCGCGAGCTCGTCGACGCCATCGCCGCGGACCATGCCGATGTGTACGTCCGCTTCCAGGACGTGTTCGATCAGGCGGTGGAGCGGGCCGAGCCGGCGTACTGGGCCCGCGACGGCGTGCACCCGACCCTCGCCGGGCACATGCTCATGGCGCGGGCGTGGGTCGAGGCGGTACAGCGCGGCGGGTAACCGCTGGCTGCTGGCTGCTGGCAAGACTATCGAAACTGTGCGGCAACATTACCGCTAGTAAAGTTGCCTAACGGCTAACGGCTAACGGCTAACGGCTAACGGCTAACGGCTAACGGCTAACGGCCAGCGGCCAGCGGCCAGCTGCCACGCTCCACCTTGTCACAAACCCTCACCGAGATCAAGCACCTCCTCGCGTCGCACGGCCTGCGGCCCAAGCACCGCCTCGGGCAGAACTTCCTCCACGACGGCAACCACATGCGCCGCATCCTCAACGCGGCGTCCGTGCAACCCGGTGATGTCGTCCTGGAAGTCGGGCCGGGCACCGGAGCTCTGACCGAACGCCTGCTCGGGGCGGACGTCTGCGTGGTCGCGGTCGAGATTGACAGAGAACTCGAGCCCATCCTGCGGGCGAGGCTCGGCCCGCACCGCGACCGCTTCACGCTCATCGTCGGCGACGTGCTGGCGAGCAAGCACGCCCTCAACCCGACGGTGCTTGAAGCGTTGCACGGCGCGACGGGCGGGGGGCCGTTCAAGCTCATCGCCAACCTGCCGTACCAGATCGCCTCGCCCCTGCTGGCGAACCTCGTGACCGACCACCCCGCCATGACCGGCGCGACGGTCATGATCCAGCGTGAGGTCGCCGACCGGCTGAACGCCCCGCCGGGCGGCAAGGACTACGGCCCGCTGGGCATCCTCATCCAGGCGCTGTGCGAGGTCGACATCGTCGGCACGCTCCCGCCGAGCTGCTTCTGGCCCCAGCCGAAGGTGGCGTCAGCGGTGGTCCACCTCCGCCGCCGTGCCGACCCGCTGACCAACGACCCCGTCGCGCTGTCGGCGATGCTCCAGCGCCTGTTCACCAAACGCCGCAAGCAACTCCGCGCCATCCTCGGCCCCGACGCGCCGCTCCCGCCGGGCGTCGAGCCCACCGCACGCCCTGAGACGCTGACGGTGGAACAACTCGTCGAACTATCACGCGATGCGGCTAAGGCCTAGCAACACGCCGCGTCGAGCACGCGCGGCCGACTAGGCCGCCGCTATCGCCGCGACACCGACTCCCACCCGGGAGACGCTTCTACTCCCCCTTCCCCGCCGGCATCGGCGCGGGGGCCCGCGGGTCGGCGGGGGGCTTCTCGTTCAGCACCGCACCCGGGCTCGGCTCGCCGGTGACGTCTTTGCCGGTGCGCTCGGACAAGTTGTGCTCGTACAACGACAGGAGCGAGAGCAACCAGGACACGGTGGCGTCGGCCCCCTGGTTCTCGTCGACGCCGTGGGCGAGCAGCTTGTCGTAGCACCCGCCGGTGGTGTTGTCGTAGAGCGGCTGGCGGAGGTCGTTGTCCCCGAGGAACCAGTTGAGGCACTTGTAAGCGCGGTCAAGCCACTTGCGATCGTGGGTGACGCGGTAGGCCTCGAGGTTTGCGTCAATCGTCCCCGACGCCTCGCCAGGCATCTGGTCGAAGCGGGCCTTGTCCCCACCACGGGGGTACCAGCCGTGGCTGCCGACCGGGGCGAACTGGCCGTCCTTGCCGCGGTACTGGAACGTGTGCAGCCACTCGAGCGAGCTCAACGCCTGCTCGATCATCGCGTCGTTGAACATCCAACGCCCCGACAGCAAGAGCGCGTGCGGCAGCCGGCTGGCGGTGTACGTCACCCGGTCCGTCGGCCAGGGCCAGTGGTCACCCGCGTTCTGCTGGAACGTGTCGTAGAGCCGCTGGGCGAGCGTCTCGCGGGTCCGCCGGGCGTACGAGTCGCCCGAGAATCGGCGGAGGTACGCGTGGATGCCGATGAGCGAGTAGGCGTAGCCGTGCACGTGCTGGAACGACTCGCACGCCGGCAGCGCGCGGTGGAACAGGTTCGTCGCGAGCATCATGTGCCCCCGCATCCCCGAGCGCGCTACGCACTCACCTAGCGCCCGCACCGCCTGACCGTGCGTGTCCTCGCTGTTCTCACTCTCGTCCCACATCCGGTTGAAGTTCATGCGGCCCCGGAACCGCCCGGAGTCTTCATCGAACGCGTTTTCCAAAAACGCCAGATAGCGGCCCGCCAAGATATCGAGCTTGGCACCCTCGCCCGCGGCGGCCGGCAGGTGGTCCTGCGCCGCCAAAACCGCCACCAGGGCGCGTGCATTATTGGTGGTGGTGTACCCGGAACTCCGGTCGGGGACCGTAAACTTCGCGTGGGACAAAATACCGCAGTCGTCGGTCAGCATCTTCAGGTGGTCGAGCTTGATCTCCTGCAGCTCGGGGACCTGGTCGCGGTGCCGGCGACTGGTGACGGGCTTGGGGTTGTGGCGGCGTTCGTCCTGCACCCGGGCGAAGAGGTCGAGGTACTGGGCCGCCACCTCGCCCCACCGCATCTCGCGGGTGAACTGGTAGCTCTTCTTCCGCATCGCGTGGCGGTCGACCTCGTGGGTGAACAAGTCGCTGATCGCGGCCGCCATCGCCTCGGTGTCCTTGAACGGCACGAGCTTGCCACGCCCCTCGGCGAGCATCTCCTGGGCATACCAGTACGGCGTCGCGACGGTCGCTTTCCCCGTGCCCAAGGCGTAAGCGAGCGTGCCGGAGGTGATCTGCGCCTCGTTCTCGTAGGGGGTGACGTAAACGTCGGCCGCCCCGAGGAACTCGACAAGCTCGTGCTGCTCGACGAACTTGTTGAACCACTTGATGTGCTTTTCGACGCCGAGCTCCTTGGCGCGGCGTTGGAGGCCGAGGCGGTACTCCTCGCCGGAGTGGGCAAGGACGCCCGGGTGCGTTGCGCCGAGGACCATGTACACCGCGTCGGGGTGCTTGGCGATGATTGCGGGCAGCGCCTCGATCATGTTCTCCAGGCCCTTGGACGGGCCGAGCAGGCCGAACGTCAGGATGACTTTCTTGCCCTCGACGTCGAACTGGTCTTTATAAAACGCGGGGTCGACAAAGGGGACGTCGGGGATCCCGTGGTGGATTAGCTGGATGCGGTCTTCGGGGATGCCGTAGATATCGGTGAGGAAGTCGAAGGCGCGGTCGGCCATGACGACGAAGCGGTCGCAATGTTTCGCAAGTTCGAGCAGGCCCTCTCTATATTCCGGGGCGGGGTCCTTGAGGACGGTATGGAGGGTGGCGACGACGGGCATGCGGAGCCGTCGGAGCAGCTCGAACAGGTGGCTGCCGGCCTTGCCGCCGAAGATGCCGAACTCGTGCTGAAGCGACACCACGTCGATGCCGGACATGTTGAGGAAGTCCGCGGCGAGCTGATACTCGGCGAGTCGGGTCTCATGGACCTCGAACCAGACGCGGGAGGGGTAGCGGTAGCCCTCGGCCCGGTCGTTCATTGCGACGGCGTGGACGTTAATCTCGGGGGCGACGGTGGCGAGCCCGTCGGCGAGGTCGGCGGTGAAGGTGGCGATGCCGCAGCGGCGGGGCAGGTAGTTGCCGATGAGGGCGACGGCGTTGAGGTGGTGCCAGGCGTCGCGGGTCGACGGCCGCGGTGCGTGACGGCGGACGCCGCGGGGGGCGAGGGCGGGGGGCGTCGGCGGGGCGCTGTCGAGGGCGGTCATGTCGTCTCGCGGGGGGGCGGCGGGGGAAAGTGATTATAGGAGCGGCGCGGCCGCTCGGCCCGTGTCAAGCGTGCGGATGGCCGATAGGGTGAAGGGGAGCAGTGACGAAGCACCAACGCAGAATGACGAAGCAACAAAGCGACGCGACGTGTCGCGGCTAAGCGAGGCGAAAACGCCGCGGCTGCTCACCAAGACCCCAGGCCCTAAACCCCAGACCCCAGACTCCAGACCCCAGGCACAAAATGAAAGGCATCATCCTCGCCGGCGGACACGGCACGCGGCTGCACCCGCTCACCCTGGCGATGAGCAAGCAGCTCTTGCCGGTCTACAACAAGCCGATGATCTACTACCCGCTGAGCGTGCTGATGCTCGCGGGCATCCGGGAGGTGCTGGTCATCTCGACGCCAAATGACCTGCCGCACTTCCGCCGGCTGCTCGGTGACGGGCGGCGGTGGGGGATGGACTTCGCCTACGTCGAGCAGCCCGAGCCCAAGGGGCTCGCGCAGGCGTTCCTGCTGGACAAGGCGTTCATCGGCGGCGAGCCGTGCTGCCTGATCCTGGGCGACAACATCTTCCACGGCGCGGGGCTGCGGGAACAGGTGCGGGAGGCCGCGGCCGTCGCCGACGGCGCGACGGTGTTCGGCTACCCGGTGAAGGACCCCGAGCGGTACGGTGTGGTCGAGTTCGACGCCTCGGGCAAGGTCGTCTCACTCGAAGAAAAACCCGCGAAGCCCAAGAGCCACTTCGCGGTGCCGGGGCTGTACTTCTACGACAAGGACGTCACCGCCATCGCCGAGGACCTCGAGCCGTCGCCGCGAGGCGAGCTGGAGATCACGGACCTGAACCGGGTGTACATGGACCGGGGGAAGCTGAACGTGAAGCTGTGGAGCCGGGGCACCGCGTGGCTGGACGCCGGGACGCACGAGAGCCTGCTGCAGGCGGGCACGTTCGTCGAGGCGATCGAGCAGCGGCAGGGCACGATGATCGCCTGCCCCGAGGAGATCGCCTGGCACATGAAGTTTATCGACGACGGCCAACTCGCGAAGCTGGCCGAGCCGATGGCGAAAATCGAGTACGGGCAGTACCTGATGCGGCTGTTGGAGGATGATCACGTCGAGCCGTGGTTGTAGTTACGGATCGATCACAGGACACGAGCATGAGCTACGCCGGCGTGATGCGAGCCCTGCGCGAGCGACCTTTCCGCCCGTTCCAGATCGTCATGAGCAACGGTGAGCGGCACGAGGTGCTCCACCCCAAACTCGCCAAGAACACGCTCGCGGCGGTGTACCTCTACCGCCCGTCGATGGACGACGAGTCGATCCCCGAGACGTGGCTCGCGACCTGCTCGATGCAGAACATCGCGACGATCCAGCCAATCCCGGGGGCTAGCGCGAAACGGGTGGCGTGAGCGGTCCCGACGACGTGGGGCAGTCCGTGCCTCCCGCTACGCGGAGCGACATCTACTCGACCGTCACCGACTTGATCCTGTCGCCCTGCTTAATTTTGTCGACGACGTCCTGGCCCTCGATGACATGGCCGAAGACGCCGTGTTTGCCGTCGAGGTGGGGGCAGGGGACGTGGGTGATGAAAAACTGCGACCCGTTGGTGTTCGGCCCGGAGTTGGCCATGCTGAGGATGCCGGGCTTGTCGTGCTTGAGCTTGAGGGCTCCGGGCTCGTCATCGAACTTGTAACCGGGGCCGCCGGTGCCGGTGCCCTTGGGGCAGCCGCCCTGGACCATGAAGTCCTTGATGACGCGGTGGAAGGTGAGCCCGTCGTAGAAGTCGTCGTTGGCGAGCTTCTCGAAGTTGCCCACGGTCTTGGGTGCCTGCTCGTCGAAGAGTTCGAGCTTGATCGTGCCCTTGTCGGTGTCGAAGGTTGCAGTTTTCATCTTTTCCTCAATATGCGGGTGCGGGTGGTGCGGGCGGCAAACGAAACGCAACCCTAGCACGTTCAACCGGCCCCGTCCGCTTTGGGGCACACCATCGGCATCTACCCGTGCGGCAGGGCCCTAAGCTGCCGCCATGACCGGATCGCTCGACGTGCTCTGGACCCTCGCCGCCGCGACCGGGGGCGCGGCGGGCGGCGCAGCGGGCGTTGTGTTCGAGGGCGGCGCACAGGAAGCGGACGACCCCGGCGCGATGATCGGCCTCATCGCCCTGCTCGCCGCGGGCATCGGGGCCCAGTGGCTCGCCTGGCGGCTCAAGCTCCCCGCAATCCTCCTGCTCCTGCTCGCCGACTTCGTCGCCGGGCCGATCGGGGGGTGATTCTTGGCGCGGGGGCCGGCCCGCTGCTCGACCCCGACGCGCTGCTGGGCAGGCTCCTCTTCCCCGCCGTCTCGCTCTCGGTCGCCGTCATCCTCTTCGAGGGCGGCCTCACCCTCAAGCTCCGCGAGTTTCCGCTGGCGCTCAAGGGCGTGGGGTTCCACACCGTGCTGATCGACACCAACCGCGAGAACACCAAGGCCGCCCGCATGGCCGGCCTCGAGACCCGCACCGGGTCGCTGCTCAGCGGGAAGGTGGCGGATGAGCTCATGTCTCCCGCCTCTCCAAGCTCGTCGCCGTCACCGGCAACGACGAGGCCAACGCCCTCGCCGCTATCCAGCTCTCCAAAGCACTCGGCCGGCACGGCCCCGAGACCCCCTGAATCGCCCAGGGCAACGCCGCCTCCGTCTACGGCCTGCCCTCCCCCGCCACCGCCTGAACCGCCTCCCCTCGACCCCTTCTGCACGAATCGCCGCGGCTCCGCCGCGCTCCGCGTTCTCGTTCTTCGTTCTCGTTTCCGTGATCGATACGTGGCGTCGCGAAACGCCCCACGGTCCTCACCGCAATACGCTCGCTCCGCCTTCGCTCACGAGAACGAAGAACGAAGCGCTGCAACTCCCCCTCCCCGATGAAGCGCCGCGGCTCCGCCGCGCCTACCATCTCGCCATGACCACCCCATCCACCCCCGCCACCTCCACCGCCCCGAACTCCACCGAAGCCGACGCGACCCCGACCTCCGCCGTCACGCAGGTCGGTCTCGTCGGGCACTGCGGCTTCGACAGCCCCCGCCTCGCGAAGCTCGCCCAGCAGGTCGACCCCGACGTCAAGGTCATCCAGGTCCGCTCCACCCAGGCCCTCGACGCGCTCGGCCCCGACACCCTGCTCCTGATTAATCGCACCCTCGACGGCGGCTTCGGCACCGACCGTGGCGTCGACCTCATCCAACGGCTGACCGCCCGCGAGAACGCCCCGCGCGCCCTGCTGATCTCCAACCACGACGACGCCCAGGAGGCCGCCGAACAGGTGGGTGCCCGCCCCGGCTTCGGCAAGAACGACATCAACGCCCCCCGTGGCGAGGAACGCCTCCGCCAGGCCATGGCGTAACTCGGGCGTACCTGAAGCAGTGGTGGGTGCCACACTGCATCCCGTAGGCCCGGCGGAGGGTGCGGTGTGAACCCGCTCTTACACTTCATGACACGCCGTCGCGCAAAACTACGCTCGCCCCGAGCGGCAGGATGTAGTGTGATACCCGCGCTCATCTGCTGAAGAATTACGCCTACCCTCCCCCATGCCGTCGCAACCCGACTTGCCCCGCGACCTCTTCGTCCTCCTCGGCAACCACCTCTTCCCCTTCCACCACGTCGAGGCGCACCGCGACGCCACGTTCTTCATGGCCGAGGACGTGGGCCTGTGCACCTACGTCAAGCACCACCAGCTCAAGCTCGTCCTCTTCCTCGCCGCCATGCGCAGCCACGCCGACGCGCTGCGGGCTGAGGGCTGCACCGTTCACTACGAATCGCTCGGCGACCAGCACGGGGCCGGGCTGCTGACGAGATACGAGACCAAGCTCAAACGCTTCATCGACGCTTGCGACGGGTCGTTCGACCGCCTCCTGATCTTCGAGGTCGAGGACAAGTTCTTCGAGTCCCGCATCGAGGCGTTCGCCGACGCGCACCGCCTCAAGCTGGTGACGCTGCCGAGCCCGATGTTCCTCACCCCGCGGGGGGTCTTCGCCGAGTACCTCGACGACGCGGACCACAAGCCCCATATGGCGAACTTCTACCGGGCCCAGCGCCGCCGGCTGAACCTCCTCGTCGACCGGCGGGGCAAGCCGGCCGGCGGGCGGTGGAGCTTCGACGGCCAGAACCGCGAGCCCCTGCCCGGGATGGTCCTTGTCCCCGAAACGCCTTGGGCCACGCCCACCGACCACGTCGAAGCGGTGAAACGCACCGTCGCCGAACGCTTCGCCGACCACCCCGGCAGCGTCGACAACTTCTGGCTGCCCACCACCCGTGGACAGGCCCTCGCCTGGCTGGACACGTTCCTCGCCGAGCGGTTCGACAATTTCGGGCCATTTGAGGACGCCCTGAGCAACCGCGACCCGGTGCTCTTCCACAGCGCCCTGTCCCCCGTGCTCAACCTCGGCCTGCTCACCCCCGACGAGATCGTCACCCGGGCCGTCGAACACGCGGACCGGCATGACATCCCTTTCAACAGCCTCGAAGGCTTCGTCCGCCAGATCATCGGCTGGCGCGAGTTCATCCGCGGCATCTACCAGCACTACAGCGAGGAGCAGGAATCCCGCAACGCCTGGAACCACCACCGCCGGTTCAGGGCGTGCTGGTGGGACGGCACGACGGGCTTGCCGCCCCTCGACGACGCCATCCGCAAAGCGGTCAAGCTCGGCTGGACCCACCACATCGAGCGGCTCATGGTCCTGGGCAACCTCATGAACTTGTGCGAGATCGAGCCCCGTGAGGTGCACGACTGGTTCATGTGCATGTACGTCGACTCGTCCGACTGGGTCATGGGCCCCAACGTCTACGGCATGGGCCTGGTCAGCGACGGCGGCATCTTCGCCACCAAGCCCTACTCCGCCGGCAGCAACTACCTCCGCAAGATGGGCGACGCGACGACGGCGCAGAAGGGCGAGTGGTGCGACGTCGTCGACGGCTTGTACTGGCGCTTCGTCGACCGCCAGCGCGGCTTCTTCGCCGGAAACCCCCGCCTCGCGGTGATGCCCGGCACCCTCGACAAAATGAAGCCCGAGCGGCGGTCGATGATCTTCGAGAAGGCGGGGCGGTTTTTGGATGAGGTGACGGAAGCTCCCGCGTAGGGTAGCGCCTGCCCTGCCGCGCCTATCTCCACGCCGAAGCGATGCCGCCGCGGTACGCGACGTCGGTCGTGGCCCCGGCAGGATGAACCCGGCCCTACGACGGACGGTCGCTACTTGAACCACGCCTTGAGGAGTGCACCAGGCTTCACGTCCAGGCCCTTGAGGCCGAGCTTCTTCTCGAGCCAGCCGGGTTCGGCCTGCTCGCCGAAGCGCGCGATGGTGGTGCCCTTAAGCTGCACGACGATATCAAGCCCGAAGCGTTCGAGGGGGTTGGGCGGCGGGGGGGTGTTGTCCGGGGCGGCCGACGGATCGGGGGCCCGCTCGGCGGGGGCGTTGGGGGGGCGGGGGGTGGTCCCGCCGGGGCCGAGCTTGAGGTGGCGCAGCTTGTAGCCCTGGGCGAGGACGGCCTTGAGGGTGGCGGTGTCTTCGCAGTTGATGGTCACCCGGCGGCCGGCGCAGGTGATGGTGACCGCGTGGTCGGCGCGGGTGATCGACAGGCGGCCGTGGACCTCGAGGTCGTGCATGAGAAGGTCCGCGCGGCAAAGCCGCGCTGCTTCGTGGGGATCCTGGCGGCGCGGTGGTTAGCCGGCGGCGCCTTGGTTCTTGTCGCTGGAGGTGCGGATTTTGAGCGCGCCGTTGAGGGACCATTTGGCCTGGGGGGCACCGTCGTTGGTGGAGGCTGGGACGCCGACGGTCATGTTGTCGAACTCGTAGGTGATCTCCGCGCCGCGGCCGGTGAGCCGCTCGAAGAGGCCGATGGCGAGGTCGGGCCAGTTGTGGGTTTCTTCCATGGTGGGTGTTGGGGGCTTGGGTGTTGGGGGCTTGGGAGGGAACTGCGTTCAGTGTAGCGCGGTGGGGCGGGGGGAGGGGGAGGAGGATGCTTCCGCACTCGCACTCGCACTCGAACTCGCACTCGGACTCGGACTCGCACTCGACTTTGACTCGTTCATCGTTCTCGACCCGAAGCGATCGTGACGCATTGAGGCCCGTCGGCCGAGTCACCGCGTCACCTTTCGATTACGAGAACGAGTACGAGAACGAAAGGGAGGGGTGATGGTCCGGCGCTACTGTGTGCTTATGCGTGTATTGGTTACGGGCGCGACGGGGTACATCGGGGGCCGCCTCGTGCCGGACCTGTTGGAGGCGGGGCATTCGGTGCGGGTGCTGGTGCGGGGGCGGGACTCGGTGCGGGGTCGGCCGTGGGAGAAGCGGGTGGAGGTGGTGCGGGGGGATTTGCTCGAGCCCGGGACGCTGGGGCCGGTGGTGGACGGGGTGGACGCGGCGTACTACCTGGTGCATTCGATGTACGCCGGGGGCGACTTCGAGGCGAAGGACCGCGAGGCGGCGAAGAACTTCGTCGCGGCGTGCGCGGCGGCGGTGCGGGCCCCGAGGCACGTGATCTATCTTGGTGGGGTGCAGCCCGACGGGGGCGAGGTGAAGGCGCACCTGCGCAGCCGGGCGGAGGTCGGGGCGGTGCTTGCCGCGGGGCTGCGGGAGGCGTTCGGCGAGGCGAGGGTGACGGAGTTCCGCGCCGGGCCGATCATCGGGTCCGGGTCTGCGAGCTTTGAGATGGTGCGGTACTTAACGGAGCGGCTGCCGGTGATGGTGACGCCGCGGTGGGTGGAGAACGCGGTGCAACCGATCGCGGTGCGGGACGTGCTGGGGTATTTGGTGGGGGCGCTTCAAAAGGTAGACGGCCAGAGCGGGGAACCTTCATCCGCTCGTCCTCGTTCTCGTCCTCGTACTCGACCGCGGAGCGAGGGTGGAGCGTCAGGGCCGGTGGAACCTTCGGTGGGGTCGGCGGTCGATCACGATCTCGAGAAGACGCAGGCGGGGGGCGTATCGGGCGAGGGCAGAGAGGCTGGCGTTGGGTTCGAGCGCGTCGATTACGAGAACGAGAACGAGAACACGCAGGCGGAGGGCGATTCGACGCGAGAGAACAATTTTTCTGGAGAGGGCCTCGGAATCATCGACATCGGCTCCGACACCCTCACCTTCAAACAGATGATGCTCACCGTCTCCGAGGCGCGGGGGCTGAGGCGCATCATCATTCCCACGCCGGTGCTGGCCCCGAAGCTGGCGGCGCGGTGGGTCGGGGCGGTGACGCCGATCCCCAACGCCCTGGCCGTGCCGCTGGTGGAGGGGGTGGTCCAGCCGCTGGTGGGCGATACGACGCGGGCACGGGAGCTGTTCCCGGACATCGAGCCGATCGGCTTCCGTGCCGCGGTGGACCACGCCCTGAACAAGATCGAGCGGGGCGAGGTCGAGACCCGCTGGAGCGGGGCGGCCCCCGCGGAGGCCGGCGAGAGCGCCGAGGTGACGACGGTGAAGGAAGACCGCGAGGGGCTCGCGCGGGACCAGCGGTCGCTGGGCACGGACGTGCCGGTGGAGCACGTCTTTGCCGCGGTGATGGCGGTGGGCGGGGAGCACGGGTGGTACACCTACCGTTGGGCGTGGTGGCTGCGGGGCGTGTTCGACGCGGTGCTCGGCGGGCCGGGGCTGCGACGCAGCCGGCGCGACCCCGACGAGCTGCTCGAGGGCGAGGCGCTCGACTGGTGGCGCGTCGACCGCTTACACGCCTTCGGCGAGGACCCCGACCACCCCGGGGATGAGGACGCCCCGGCGTTGCTCCGCCTCCGCGCGGAGATGAAGGTGCCCGGCAAGGCGTGGTTGCAGTGGGAGGTCGGGTGCGATCACGGCGCGACCACCGTGAAACAGACGGCCCTGTTCCAGCCCCGGGGCCTGCCCGGCACGCTGTACTGGTACGCCATGCTGCCGATGCACGGCTTCATCTTCCCGTCGCTGCTGCGGTCGCTCGAGGCGGAAGGGAGACGCCGGTGGCAAATGACGAAATCCGAATGAAGAATGACGAAGGAAGTGCCGGCTCCATGCCGATACTGCTGCTCCGTGCTTCGTAGTTCTTCATCCTGATTCCGTCATTATCATCCCCGCCATGCCCGACCGTATCTTCCCCGTTCAACAGCACAACGCCCTCGTCGCCGCCACGTACCGCCACCGCGGGTTCACCGAAGACGAGGCGGAGCAGGCCGCCCGCTTCTGCGAGCTCGCCGCGCGGCACGGGATCAAGACGCACAACGCGATCAAGGCCCTGCACCTCGACGACCTGTTCGGGTCGGGCAATAAGGAGAACCCCGGCTGCGTGCCGGGCGCGACGGTCCGCAAGCTCGACAGCCGCTTCGCCGCCGCCCAGGTGTGGGACGCGCGGCGGAAGCTCGGCCAGGCCGTCGCTTTCGAGGCCATCGCCGCCGCCGAGGAGATGGCGGATCGGTTCGGCGTGGGCATCGTCAGCGTCGACCATGCGTTCCACTACCTCTGGGGCGGGGGCTACGTGATGGACTCGGCAAAGCGGGGCTACATCGCCTACACCAACTGCACCGCCGCCCTCGCCGAGGTCGTGCCCTTCGGCGGCAAGTTCCCCACCCTCGGCACCAACCCGCACTCGTGGGGCTTCCCCACGACCGACGCCATCGGCTTCCCGATCGTCATCGATTGGGCCACCTCCACCGTCGCCATGGGCCGCGTCCAGCAGTTCAAACGGGAGGGCAAGGAGCTGCCCCCCGACTCGGCGGTGGACCGGGACGGCAACCCGACGCGGGACCCGGAGAAAGTGCACGCCTTGCTGCCGTTCGGCCGGCACAAGGGCTACGGGTTGTCGCTGATCAACGAGTTGGTGGCCGCGTTCATCGGCGGGTCGCTGCCGACGTTCCGCTCCCGCCCCGACGACGCGGCCCGGGCCGAACGTGAACGCGCTACGGGCGACCTCACCGCCGGGGCCCCCGCCTCCCGCAAGGAGAAGACCACGCCCAACTTCTTCTTCCAGGTGATCCACCCCGATGCGCTCAGCGCCGGCGCCTTCGCCGCGGGGCGGAGCCAGAAGGGCAACGTGAAGGCGGTGATCGACGACATCCTCGGCCACGGCAACGCCGCGCCGGAAGGCGGCGCGATCCTCCCCGGCGAGCTCGAGCACCAAGCGGCGGTGGCGACCGAGAAGGCGGGGGGATTGATCTTCACCGACGCCGAGCTCGCCGAGTTCAAGCACCTCGCCGACGGGGCGGGCGTGGCGTTTGCTCCGGGTTCGCTGGCGGCGGCCCCCGCGTAGGGCAGGGCTGGCCCTGCCGCGCGTGGAGCGGGGTGACGCCCGGCTTCTGCACCACGCCCGGCGTCTGCGCAACATGTGGCAGGGTGAACCCTGCCCTACACCGCAGGGCCCGCCCGCAACCATGCCCGACCTCTGGCTCCTGCTTGCCGGCTGGTACGCCCTCCTCAGCGGCGTGACCTACCTTGCCTACGCGCACGATAAGCGGCGGTCGGGCGGTGCCGGCCGGCGCGTGTCGGAACTTACCCTGCACACGCTCGAGCTGCTCGGCGGCTGGCCGGGCGCCTACCTCGCCGCGTCCCGCCTGCGCCACAAGTCGCGCAAGCGGTCGTTCCGGGTCAAGCGTGCGGCCGTGACCCTGCTCAACCTCGCCGCCCTCGTTGCCGTGCTGTATGTCCGCTCCCGCTTGGCCTGAACAGGCCGGCCGCGGCAACGACGCCCGCCCCTATCATCCGGCCGCCCCCAAAACCGGACCCCCCGGAACCGTACACCCCCGGCACCGGGCACCCCCGCCATGACCCCCAACTACCTCGACCCCCAGACCCTCGCCAGCCTCAAGTCCATCGACCTGCGGGCGCGGCTCATCGTGGAGGGGCTCATGGCTGGGCTCCACCGCTCGCCCCAGCAGGGCATCTCCGTCGAGTTCGCCCAGCACCGCCAATACACCCCCGGCGACGACACCCGCTTCCTCGACTGGAAGATCTACGCCAAGACCGACAAGCTCTACCTCAAGCAATACCAGCAGGAAACCAACCTCGACCTGCAGCTGCTCCTCGACTGCTCCGGGTCCATGGGTTACACCTCGCTCACCCGAGACCGCCCCGGCTGGACCTCCCACTGGACCAAGTGGAACCACGGCTCGTGCCTCGCCGCCGCCATGGCCCACCTCGCCCTCCGCCAGCAGGACCGCGTCGGCCTCACCCTCTTTGCCGACGACATCGTCAACGGCTCACGCCTCTCCAACGCCCAGAACCATTGGAAGACCATCGCGCAGCTACTCCACCGCACTAAACTCGTGGCGGAGACGGAGGAGGGGATCGGGGATCAGGGATCGAGGATCAGGAAGAAGGATGCGGGCGGTTCGGCCCCGGTCCCCGATCCACGGTCCCCGGTCCCTTCCGCCGGCCATACCGACCTCGCCACCATCGCCGACCGCACCGTTGCCCGGCTCACCCGACGCACCCTCATCGTCCTCATCAGCGACCTGTTCGACGACCCGGCCCACCTCGAGCAGGGCCTCGCCCGGCTGCACCACCGCGGTCACGACGTGCTCATCCTCCAGGTCATGGACCCCGCCGAGTTGTCCTTCGACTTCCGCGACGCCACCGACTTCATCGGCCTCGAGGGCGAGGGCCGACTCTCCCTCGACCCGCCCGCCCTCCGCGCCGCCTACCTCGAGGTCCTCCACGACCACCTCCACGCCGTGCAGCGTGTCGCCCGGCAGTTCAACTACGATTACCTGCTGCTCAACACCCGCGAAGCCCTCGGCCCGCCGCTGTCCCAGTTCCTCTCCCGCCGCTCGTCCATGATCTCCAAGGCGTAGGTACCGTCAACGCAGAATCAAGGTAAAGCAGCCGTAACCGCAGATTCCGTAGATGGCGCAGATTGAGGACGCAGATGATGAAGCATCTACAGGAAGCACTTCTCAAGTTCGCCGTGCTCTTCATAGGTATAGCGATAGGCGGTGTCGTTGCGGTGAAGCATTATCGCGAGGTGAACCCCCTGCAGATCGCACCACCCGCGTGGCCGATGGCCGCCAATATCAGCGCAGGTGTGCTGCTGCTCCTCGCGGTGCTAGTTCGAGCCCGCCGAAGGCATCCTGCAGCACCTGAACTAGAGCCGCTTCCTCAAAGCGATCCGTCGAGTGGGCAGCCGCGCGACGATACGGCGGATCGATCTGCGAAATCTGCGTAATCTGCGGTTACGGCTGTGTCCGCTGTCCCCATGACCACCCTCGCCCAAGCCAGCGCCCTCTTCACCGCCCCCGCCTTCGCGGCCGTCGGCGCGGCTTGCGTCGCGATCCCCATCGCGATCCACCTCCTCTCGCGCCACCGCCGCACCCGCGCCGCCTGGGGGGCGATGCGGTTTCTGCAACTTGCCTACAAGAAGCAGCGCAACAAGCTCCGCCTCGAGCGGTGGGTCCTGCTCGCCGCCCGCTGCCTCCTCGTGCTGCTCGCGGGGCTGGCGCTGGCCGGGCCCCTGCTGCCCGAGGGTGCCTTCGGCCTCGGCGCAGGCGGCGCGGGCAACGCCGGCCGCACCGTCCACCTCGTCCTCGACGACGACCTGTCCACCCGCGCCACCGCCGACACCCTCCCCCCCAGCCGGGACGCTACGCGTCCCCGGGACCCCGCCGACACCCCCACCCGCTTCGCAAACCTCCAACAACTCGCCGCCGCCGTCCTCGACACGCTTGGCCCGAACGACCGCATCCGACTTTGGCATACCGCCAAGGACGCGGAGCCGGGCGGATCGATCGGTCAGCGGGATGATGCGCCGCTAGGGCCCTGGCTCGACCCCGCCGCCGCCGCCGACGCGGTGCAAGCGATGCGGCCGAGCTACGCCGCCTCCGACCTGCCGGCGACGCTCGGCCGCGTCGCCGAGGCGGTGGCGCAAGACCTCGCCGCCGGCGTCCCCGGAGCCGACGCCGCGGCCGTGTTCATCCTCAGCGACTTCGCCCGCGGCGACAACCTCACCGACCGGCCGATCCCCGCCGCAGCCGGCACGCTCGGCGACCGCGCCACCGTCGTCGTCACCCGCCCCGAGCCGGGCCTGCTCAACGCCCAGGTCAGCGGCCTCACCCCCCGCCGCTCGCTCGTCGTCGCCCCGCCGCAGACCGCCTCGCCCCGCGGCGGCGCGGCGTCGGGCCCGCCCACCGCCGCGGTCGGCGTCGAGGTCCGCCGGTTCGGCGACGTCAGCGAGACCCGATCCGCCACCGTTCTGCTCGCCCACCTCGCCCCGGGCACGGGCGGGGGCGAGGGGAAGAGCACGGCGGCAACGGTGGTGACGCGGACCGAGCGCCCCGTCGTCTGGCTCGCCGGCCAGGCCGTCGCCGCCCTCAGCGTCGAGCTCCCGCTGGCCGGTGACACCGCGGCCGGCCCGGCCCCCGGCCGTGCCCTCCCCCCCGGCCGCTACGCCCTCCGCGCCGCCCTCACCCGCGACGCCGACGGCACCCCCGCCGACCCGCTCGCCGCCGACGACGTGAGGTGGGCGACGCTCGAGGTCCGTGAGCGGCTGACCGTTGCCGTCGTCGCCGCACCCGGGGGGGGCGGGGGGGCGGGGGGCGGTTCCGGTGACGCGTCGCTCGGGCCGGGCGCGTTCGTCCGGGCCGCCCTCGACCCGGCGGGCGACGCCGAGGCGTCGGGCGTCGTCACCTCCACCCTCGCCCCTTCCTCGATCGCCGCCGAGGCCCTCGCCCCGGCCGACGCCGCGTTCGTCACCGACCCGCACCGCGTCACCCCCGCGGGGTGGGACGCGCTGGCCGAGTTCGCCCGCGCCGGCGGCCTCGTCTGGGTCTTCCCTCCCGTTGACGCCGACGCCGCCGCGTCCCAGGCCTGGTTGATCACCCTGCGTCAGGCGATGGACCTGCCCTGGACCCTCGGCGACCCGGGCGTGATGGATTTACTGGAAACCGCCGATGCTCCCGGTGACGTTCCGGGTGCCGCGGCGGACGGACGCGAGGCCCGGCTGGACAGCGACACCCGGCCCCCCGACGCGCTGCTGCTGCTCACCGCCGACTGGCGCGACCTGCTCGCGCCGGTGCGGGTGCGGCAGCGCCTCGACCTCCGCGTCCCCGACGACCAACGCTGGATCAGCGTCGCCGGCAACAGCCCGGGCGGCGGGACGGCGTTCCTCGCCTCGGCCCCGGTCGGGTCGGGGCGGGTCGTGCTGGCGACGGTCGCGCTCGACCCGGCGTGGACCAACCTACCCACCAAGCCGCTGTTCCCCGCGCTCGTGCAGGACGGCCTCCGCGGGATCCTCGGCGACGCCGCCCGCCAGAGCCAACCCGCCCTCGTCGCCGACACACCGGACCTCAGTCCCGCCTGGGCCAGCGTCAACACGCTTGTTCTAGCGGGCGATCCGCTCGCCGACCCCGCCGCACCCGGAGCGGCTGACGCCACGCCGCGGTCCGCCGTGGGCAACGACCCGGATGCCGGGCCCCGGGTGCTCGACCCCCTGCCCCGGCCGGGCGTCTACCTCCCCGCCGGCCCCGCCGCGCCCCCCGCGGTTCTGGCGGTGAACGTCGACCCCGCCGCGGGCGACCTCACCGAAGTCACCGAAGCCGAACTCGCCGCGTGGCTCGACGCGCTGGGCCCCTGGTCGTTCGCCGAGCCGGACCGTCCCGCCGCGGCGCTCACCACCGCCGCCACCCGTGACAACCTCGGCCGGGCCCTGCTCTGGGTCCTGCTCGGCCTCGTCCTCGTCGAGATGATGCTCGCCCGATGGTTCAGCCACGCTTCCGCGAAGGGATCGGGGATCGGAGACCGGGGTTCAGGTAAGAGCGCGGCCCGCGTCGTGACCGGCGTCAGGAGACGGTTTTCACGGGCGGCGTGCTTCATCCTCTCCACCGCCTCCGTATTGGTCACGGGTGGGCAAGCCGCCTCGGCCGGCCCCGCCGAGGCGCTGCTCGGGCTCGACGCGGTGCGGCTGTCGGACGGCAACCTGTCGCTGGGCTGGCGCTATGACGTGCCGGCGTGGGCGTGGCTGCTCATCATCGCGGCGGCGTGGGCGGCGGCGTGGTTCAGCTACCGCCACCTCGTCGGCCGGCGGTCGGTCCGCTACGGGCTCGCCGGCGTGCGGGCGGCGCTGATCTTGTTGATCGCGGTGCTGCTCGCGGGGCCGCAGGTCGTGCGGCGGGACGAAACCGTCGAGCCCGACCGCCTCATCGTGATGGTCGACCGCAGCGCATCGATGCAGATCACCGACGCGGGCGGTCCGACGGCCGGCAACGGGCAACCGCGGCCGGGGGGACAAGGCACCCACCCGCCGCGAATCAGCCGCGACGCGGCGCTGCGCGAGGCGCTGCGGGACCACGGCGACGTGTTCGGGCCCGAGCGGCTGGGCAGAGGCCGGGAGGTCCGCTGGTTCGGCTTCGGCGAGCAGGCTTACCCCATCGACCCGCCGGTGGGCGAGCGGGGTATGGCATCGCTCGGCGAGCCCGACGCGATGGGCACCGCCCTCCGCGGCGCGATCGAGCAGGGCCAACGCCAGGCGGCCGGCCGCCCGGTCAGCGGGATCGTGCTGCTGACCGACGGCCGCAGCCCCGAGGCCACCGGCAGCGCCCTGCTCGCGCGCCTCGCCCAGGACTCGATCCCCGTCTTCGCCGTGCCCGTCGGCTCCGACACGCTGCCGCTGGACCTGGCCCTCACCCGCGTCGACCCGCCCGAGACGGCGTTCATCAACGACACCGTACCCGTCACCGTCACCGTCGAACAGGCCGACGTCGGCGACGACGAGAGGGTCGACCCCGCGGACGTGACGGTCCGCCTGACCGACCTGGACACGGGCGAAACACTCGACGAGGAGACGCTGGAAGCGGTCGGCCTCGGCCGCCCGCTGCGGCTGGAGGCGCGGCCAATGCGGGTCGGCGAACCCCGCTGGAAGGTCGAGGTGATCTACCGCAACCCCGACGCCGCCAAAGCGGGGGAGGACACCGCGGAGCTCAACCTTTCTAACAACGCCGAGGAGTTCACCGTCCGCCTGATCGACCGGCCGATCCGGGTGTTGTACGTCGAGGGCTACCCCCGGTGGGAGTACCGGTACCTCAAGAACACGCTGGTCCGGGAGAAGTCGATCGACTCGAGCATCCTGCTGTTGAGCGCGGACCGGTCGTTCGCGCAGGAGGGGGACACGCCGATCACGCGGCTGCCGCAGGACGCGGAGGAGTGGGGCCGCTACGACGTGGTGGTGCTGGGGGACGTGCCGGCGGAGGCGATGTCGAGCGAGCAGCAGCGTCAGTTGTACGACCTGGTGGCGCAGCGGGGCCGGGGGCTGATCTGGATCGGCGGGCCGGGCGGGACGCCGGGGAGCTACGCGGGGACGGCGTTGGCGGACCTCTTGCCGATGCGGGACGCGGAGGCGGTGGGGGTGCTGGCGTGGGACCGGGTGGCGGTGGAGCCGACGGCGCTGGCCGAGTCGCTGAGCGTGTTGCAACTGGGCGATGGTGCAAGCGGAGGCGTCGGCGGTGGAGCGGGCGCGGGGTGGCCCGAGGGGCTGCCGCCGCTGCGGTGGGCGCAGGACCTGGGGGCGCTCAAGCCGACGGCGGAGGTGTTGGCGCGGGCGTTGCCGGCCGAGTCGGCGGGAACGCCGTCGCCGCTGGTGACGCGGCTGCGGTTCGGGGCGGGGCAGTCGCTGTACGTCGGGACCGACGAGACCTGGCGGTGGCGGTACGGCGTGGGCGAGGGGTACGGCGAGCGGTTTTGGGTGCAGCTCATCCGGATGCTGGGGCGCGAGGCGGCGGCGCGGAGCGAGGAGCGGGTGCGGCTGTCGGTCAGCACCCGGCAGGTGCCGATGGGGGGGACGGCGGTGGTGGACCTGGACGTGCAGGACGCGTCGCTGTTGTCGCGGGACCTGCCGAGCGTGCGGGTGGCGGTGCGTCGGGCGGGGGACGGCGAGGGGGGGGCGGATGGCCCGGTGGTGGAGGCGCTGGAGCTGCGGCCCGAGGCGTCGGGGGGGGACGCCGCGCAGGGGCAGGGCGCGGCGAGACGCTACACCACGCGATGGCGGGCGACGCGGCCCGGGGCGTTCGAGCTGACGGTGGACGAGCCGGCGCTGGCGGGGCTGGGGCTGTCGGCGGACGTCGAGGTGGTGTCGCCGGACGACGAGCTGCGCCGGCCCGAGGCGGACCGGGCGCGGCTGCGCGAGCTGGCCGAAGCGACGGGCGGCCGGGTGATCGAGCTAGCCGACTTAGAAACGCTGGGCGACCCGGGCGTGGTGCCGAACCTGTCACGGAAGGTGGCGAACGACGTGGCCGAGCCGATCTGGAACTCGCTGTTGGCGCTTATACTGATTGTGGTGCTGGTCACGGGGGAGTGGGTGGGGCGGAAGGTGATCCGGCTGGTGTGAGCGGTCTAAAGGCAGGAACCGCAGATTTCGCAGATTGCGCAGATTAGGAACGGTTTAATGGGCTTAAGTGAGCAGCGTGATCCGCAAACTTACGCCATCATCGGGGCGGCGATGGAGGTGCACCGGGAGCTAGGCCGGGGGTTCCTTGAGGCGGTTTATCAAGAGGCTCTGTCGATAGAACTGGAGATGCGGGAGGTCCCGTTTGAACGGGAGGTGGAATTAAGGATCCACTACAAAGGGATGGCCCTGCGAAAGAAATATGCCGCAGATTTTTTGTGCTTCGGCTGCGTCGTCGTTGAGACCAAAGCACAAACTAAGCTGACCAACGTCGATGTGGCACAGACGATCAACTATCTGAAAGCTGTGCGGCAACCCATTGGCCTGCTCGTCAATTTCGGCACGGACTCTCTTGAACATCGACGCCTGATCCAATCTGCGTGATCTGCGGTTCCTCTTACCTGCCCTTACACCATGCAAGACCTCGCGAGACAGCTTGAAGCGGTGCGGCGGCGGAGCCGGGGGTTGTTGGTGTTGCGGCGGGTGGCTTTTGGGGTGGCGTGGCTGGTGGGGGTGTTCGTGGTGCTGGCGTTGGTGGATTACGTGCTGCGGCTGCCGGGGTGGCTGCGGCTGGTCATCGGGTTGGGGGTGGTGGCGTTCGGGGGGTGGTGGTGGGTGAGCGGGCTGGTGCGGGCGGCGGCGTTCAGGCCGACGCTGGACGAGTTGGCGTTGCGGGTCGAGCGGCTGTACCCGGGGCTGGCGGGGCTGCTGGGCAGCGCGTTGGCGTTCGGGATGGAGCCGGGCCGCTACGCGCAGCCGGCGGGGACCGCGGTGCTGGCGCAGCGGAGCATCGCCCGGGCGCAGGCGGGGCTCGCGGGGGTGCGGGTGGGGAGCGTGATCGACTACCGGCCGACGCGTCGGACGCTGGTGTGGGCGTTGGCGGCGGTGGCCGGCGTGGCGGTTTTGGCGGCGGCGATGCCGATGCACGCGTCGACCGCGGCGCGGCGGTGGGCCATGCCGCTAGGCGACGCGGCGTGGCCGCGCTGGACGGGCGTGAGCGGGGCGGACGTGGGGGCGGTGCGGCCGGTAGACACGCCGATCACGTTCGACGCGGCGGTGGAGAAGGGGTACGAGCCGGGGATGCGGGTGTGGCTGAACTGGCGGTGGGTGGAGGGGACCGGGGGGGACGGGCCGGGGGCGGTGGAGTCGATGCTGCTGACTGAGCAGCCGGCGGACGGGACGGGGGCCGGGCTAGGGCGGTACCGGGGGCAGTGGCGGCCGCCGTCGGAGGCGGTGCGTGCGGTGCAGGGGGACGCGGCGGGGGCGACGCTGGAGTACTGGTTCGCGGCGGGGGACGACGCGACCGAGCCGCGGCAGACGACGCTGGTGGCGCGGCCGGCGGTGGAGTCGCTCACGGCCCGGGTGGACCCGCCGTCGTATGCGGCGGGGGTGGTTGCACCGCAGTCGGTGACCATGGCCGGCGGGGCGGGGGGAGGGGGGGCGGTGGCGTCGCTCCCGGCGCTGGCGGGGTCGCGGGTGGAGCTGACGCTGCAACTGAATAAGGCGCTGCCGGCGGGTTCGTTGGACCCGGCGGCGCTGGTGCCGGGGCTGTCGGGGCTGCCGTCGCTGAGCGTCGCGGCGGAGGGGGGGGGTGACGGGCGGCGGGTGACGGTGGGGTTCACGCTGCTTGAGACGGTGCAGACGGCGGTGCGGCTGACGGACGAGTACGGCTTGACGGACGCGGCGGAGCGGGAACTTCGTTTTGAGACGCTCGAGGACCAGCCGCCGACGGTGTCAATCACCGAGCCGTCGGCGGACCTGTCGGTGCTGGCGACGGCGGTGGTGCCGGTGGCGGCGCGGGCGGGGGACGACGTGGCGTTAAGCCGGCTGACGCTCGACGTGGAGCAGCCGCTGCGGGCGGAGGGGGCGGCGGTGGATGGGACGTCGGCGGAGGGCGCGTCGGCTGAGGGGGCATCGGCGGAGCCGGCGGCGTCGACGGAGCGGGCTACGCTGGCCGAGCGGGTCGCGCGGCAGGGCGAGCTGGCGGTGGAGGCGACGCTTGACCTCGGGCCGCGGGGGCTGCGGGTGGGCGATGAGGTGACGCTGCACGCGGTGGCGGCCGACGGATTTGAGCTTGACGGTAGGACGCACGACCCGGTGGAGGCGGCGGTGCGGCGGCTGCGGATCATCGACGAGGGGACGCTGATCGACCAGGTGCGGGGCGACCTGGCGGGGGTGCGGCAGCAGGCGGTGCGGCTGGAGCGTCAGCAGGCGGAGCTTTCGCTGCGGGCGGAGGGGGACGACGCCGCGTCGCTGGCGGGCGCGCAGGCGAGGCTCACGCGGACGGTAGAGAGCCAGGCCGAGCAGCTCGACGCGGTGGCGCGTCGGCTGGAGATGAACCGGCTGGAGGAGCCGTCGCTGGACGAGCTGGTGCGTCAGGCGGACGCGCTAGTGGGGCGTGCGGCGGGGGCGAGTGGCGCGGCGGAGGCGGGGCTGCGGGAGGCGGCGGCGAAGGCGGGTGAGCCGGACCAGGAGGCGGCGGAGGCGGCGGCGCGGGAGGCGGTGAAGGGGGACCAGGCCGAGGCGCAGGAGGCGCTGGATGAGCTGGCGCGGCTGCTGGATCAGGGGCGTGACGCGCTCGGGTTAAAGCTCGAACTGGCGCGGCTGCGGGCCGAGCAGGAGAAGCTGGCGCAAGACGCCCGGGAGCTGTTGCCGCGGACGGCGGGGCGTGACGCGGCGGAGCTTCCGGAGGCGTTGCGGGAGGCGCTAAAGGAGTTAGCCGCGCGTCAGGGCGAGCTGGCGGAGCAGGCGGACGCGGCGGTGGAGCAGCTGCGGAACGCGGCCGAGGCGATGGCGCAGCAGGGCGAGAGCGACGCGGATCGGGCGGCGGCGCAGGCGCTTGCCGAGGCGGCGGCGGTTGCGGCGCGGCAGGGGTTGAGCCAGCAGATGCAGCAGGCGCAGGAGGCGGCGGAGCAGAACCAGCTGTCGCAGGCGGGCGAGGCGCAGGCGCAGAGCCTCGAGACCCTGAAGCAGATGATGGAGCAGATGGGAGAACAGGACGAGCTTCGGCAGGAGCTATTGAAGCGTCGGTTGCTCGAGTTGGCGCAGAAGCTCGAGCGGCTGGTGGCGTCGCAGAAGGCGGAGCTGGCGGCGCTCGAGCCGGCGGGGGATGAGGTGCTGCCGGGGCTGGCCGAGGGCCAGCAGCGGGTGTGGGTGCTGACGGTGGCGGCGCAGGCGGAGGCGGAGGGGGACGAGTCGACGGCGGGGGTGGGCCCGACGATCGGTCGGGCGGCGACGGCGCAGGCGGCGGCGATGGCGGCGCTGCGGGAGCCGAGCAAGCCCGCGGCCGACCGGCAGGAGCGGGTGGCGGTCGAGGCGCTGGAGGCGGCGCTCGCGGCGGTGCGGGAGAAGCGGGACGAGGCGGACGCGGACGAGACGGATCAGCAGCGTGACGAGTTGCGGCAGGCGTATCGCGAGTTGGCCGAGCGGCAGGCGGGTTTGATCGGCGAGGTGGCGGGGTTGACGGCGGAGGGCGAGCTGTCGCGCCGGGCGCGGGCGGCGCTGCGGGGGGTGGGTCAGGGTCAGGGCGGGGTGCGGGACGCGGCGGCGGAGCTGGGGGGGAAGGTCGGCGAGACGCTGGTGTTCACGCAGACGCACAAGCTGATCGACGAGGCGGCGGGGCGGGCGGCGGGGGCGCTGAACCGTGGCGTCGCGGACGGGGCGGTCGCGGCGGACCAGCGCCGGGTGAGGGTGCTGCTGGAGTCGATGGCCGAGGCGTTGGACGAGCAGGGCAAGCGGCCGGAGTTTGCGCAGCAGGAGGGCGGCGAGCCGGCCGGGGGTGGCGGGGGTGCTGGGGCGACGCCGCTGGTCCCGCCGGTGGCGGAGTTGAAGCTGCTCCGCGGCGTGCAGCAGGCGGTCTACGATGAGACGCGTGGCCTGCACGACGCCGCGGCGGACGTGGCTGTCTCGGCCGAGCGGCTGACGGAGTTGTCGCGGCAGCAGCGCGAGCTCGAGGCGCTGGGCCGACAGTTGATCGAGAAGTTGAAGCAGCGGCAGGGCGGCGCGACGCCCGGAGGTTGACGTGATGGATCTATATGAACGGTTGCGGACAAGCGGGGCGGTACGGGGGCTAGCGGAGTGCGCGGCGGAGCCGTGTCGCTTCTTGGGGGTGGTGATGATGGCTGTTAGTGGGGTGGCGGGGCCGGCGGGGGCGCAGACGTTGGATGAGTTGTTGGACCTGTCGGGGCCGCCGGCGACGCAGCCGGCGGAGGGGGCGGTGGAAGCGGGCGGCGTGGAGCCGGGCGGGGAGATGGACCGGCGGCTGTCGGCGCAGGAGGCGGCGGACACCATCGACCAGGCGGTGGAGGCGATGGGGCGGGCAGCGTCACGGCTGGGCGACGGGCGCGACGCGGGGCTGGACACGCAGCGGGTGCAGGAGGAGGTGCTGGCGAAGCTGGACCAGATCATCGAGGCCGCGGGCCAGCAGCAGTCGTCGAGTAGCTCATCGAGTTCGTCGTCTTCCTCATCGAAGCCGCAGAACCAGGACAGCAAAGCGGACAACGCCGGCCAGAACCAGCCGGGCGACCCGAAGCCCGGGCAGCCCGCGCCCGGCAGCGCCGAGGCGCAGGCGGAGCAGAGCGGCGGCGAGAACCCCGGCCGTTTCTCCCCCGGCGAGGCCGGGGCCGCCGACCCACAGGCCCGCAGCCTCGACGAGGTGCGGTCGGAGTGGGGCAGCCTCCCGCCCCGGCTCCGCGACGAGCTGACCAACGGCCTCGACGAGCCGTACAGCCCGGTGTACCGCCGCCTCACCGAGGACTATTACCGGCGGCTGGCGGAGGAGGCGGAATGAGATCAGGGACTAGGGATCGGGGATCGGGGATCAGGGCGAGCCGGTCCATGATGGTGCGGCTCTCCTATCTGCTTCTTTGCCTCGTAATCTCTCTCTACCTGCTGTTCCCCGCTTCTGCTTCGGCGGACGCTGGCTTTGTCGAAATAACCCCCGCCTCGCGGGAGGCGGTGGACCGGGGGCTGGCGTATTTGGCGGGGGCGCAGGCGGAGGACGGCAGTTACGGGGCCGAGCGGTACGGCAAGCATGTGGGGATCACGGCCATCGCCTGCCTCGCGTTCATGGCCGACGGCCACGTGCCCGCGCGGGGCGAGTACGGCGGGGTGGTGCAGCGCGGGCTGGATTTCGTGCTGAGCCACGCGACCGAGTCGGGGCTGATCGCGGCCGACACGTCGCACGGGCCGATGTACGGCCACGGGTACGCGACGCTGTTCCTCGGCGAGGTCTACGGCATGACCGGCGACCCGCGGGTCCGCGAGGTGCTGCTCAAGGCTGTCCGCCTCATCGTCGACACGCAGAACCCCGAGGGCGGCTGGCGGTACCAGCCGATCCCTTACGACGCGGACATCTCCGTGACGATCACGCAGATCATGGCCCTGCGTTCGGCCCGCAACGCGGGGATCGCCGTGCCCGCGTCGACCATCGACAACGCCATCAGCTACGTGCGGCGGTGCCAGAACCCGGGCGACGGGGGCTTCACCTACATGCTCGGGTCGGGCGGGTCGGCCTACCCGCGTTCGGCGGCGGGCGTGGCGAGCCTGCAGTATGCGGGGGTTTATGACGACGAGGCCGTGCGCAACGGGCTCGGCTACGTCATGCGGGCCTCACGCGGCATGGGGCCGCAGGCGGGCGGGCACTATTTCTACGGCCACTACTACGCCGCCCAGGCGACGTTCCTCGCCGGGGGGGACTACTGGTCCGGCTGGTTCCCCCCGATGCGCGACGAGCTGATCGCCCGGCAGAACGCCGACGGCTCATGGGCCTCGAGTCACGGCGAGTCGTACGGGGCGGGGATGGCGCTCTTGATCCTGCAGATCCCCAACCGGTTGCTGCCGATCTTCCAGCGGTAGGAGTTAGCCGCCAAGGACGCCATGAGCGCCAAGGAAGGCAATAGGCGTGTGCAGCAACAGGTGACGGGGAAGCGATGAGTTGATTGGGTAAATCGCATGATGAGTGTTTCAAGGATCAAACGCGGTGCCTTCCTTGGCGCTCTTGGCGGCCTTGGCGGCTACCTATGCACGTTCCCCGCCGCGGGATTGACCCCGGCGGAGTTGCTGACGCCGGAGTTGCAACGCCGGCCGGTGGTTTTGGCGGGGGTGAGCGGGGGGGTGATCAGTTTCTTCGATGAGGATCGGACGCTGGCGCGGGCGTCGGTGGAGGGGTTCGTGCGGCTGACGCTGACGGGTGAGGCGGACCGGGACGGGGAGCCTGCGGCGTCGGGTACAGACGGGGAGGCCGGGGGGGTTGGGCCGGCCGGGATGATCGAGCTCACCGACGGGCAGCGGATCGCCGGGCGGTACACGGGGGCCGGGGGCGGGGCCGGGGGTGACGGAGATGGGGTGGTGTGGGAGCACCCGGCGCTGGGGCGGGTCGACTTGCCGTTGGACGACCTGCGGCGGCTGGTGCCCGCCTCGGGGGGGAGCGGGCGGGACGAGGCGTCACGGTCCGCCGTCTCCGCCGTGGCGACGGAGGATGTCGTGCGGCTGACCAACGGCGACACGCTGAGCGGCTTCGTCATTTCGCTCGGCGACGCCGGGCTTACGCTCCAGCCCGACGCCGGCGGCGAGGTGACGCTGCCGCTGGACCGCGTCGCGTTGCTCGCGCTGTCGAACCCCGAGGCGGCTTCTCCGGCCGGCGCGGACCTGGTCGTCCTCGCCGACGGGTCGCGGCTGCGGGGCATGGGGCTGGCGATCACCGGCGACACGGTGCGTTTCACCCCGACGCTCGCCGCGGCGGCGGGGCCGGTCGAGCTGCCGCTCGGCGCGGTGCGGCGGGTGGATTTCGCGTCGTCGGGGGTCCGCCTGGTCGACCTGGCCGACCGGCCGATGCACGTCGTCAGCGGGGGCGAGGCGTTCGGGCTGGACCTGCCGCCGCGGGTGGATGGGTCCACGATCCACCTGCACGCGCCGGTAACGGTGCGGTTTGACCTGCCCGCCGGCGCAAGGCGGCTGGCGTACACCGCCGAGCTGGACCTGCCCGGGGACGTTCCACCAGAGCGGGCGGCGTGGGCCGAGGTGTCGGTGTCGGCGAGCGGCGAGGCGGCCGACGGTGCGGGTGCGGCAAGTGCGGGGGTTACGCTCGATGCCGGGCAACCCGTGGCCGAGTCGAACCTGGACCTCGCCGCCGACGCCGCCGCGGTGACCCTCACCGTCGACCCGCGGCGCTACGGCCCGGTGCTCGACCGCGTCCGCCTCCACGACGCGGTGCTCCTCGTCGACGTGGCCGACCCTTGAGCGTTGCCGAGCCCGCCGGCCGGGCCCTACTCCGCCTCGTCCTTCTTCTTCCCCCCGAACAGCTCGCCAACCGCGTCGCGGCCCTGGTCCAGCAGCTTGTCCTTCTCCTGCGTGATCCGGTCCCCGCTGCCGGGCAGCACCTTGTCCGCCTCGTCCGCCAGGCCGTCCACCGCACGGCCGGCCCGCTGCGTCACGTCGTCGGCCAGCTCCGCCGCACGGTCCTCCAGCCCGCCGAGGAACTGGTCCAGGTCCGGGAACTGCTGCGACACCGACCGGCCGGCGTTCACCATCACCGTCTGCACCACGAAGCCGATGACGTCCCCCAGCTCCGCCCCGCGCACCTCCCGCTCGTGGATGTCCGCCAGCACCAGGTCGATCTTAAACGGCTCGCCCACCCCCGGCAGCTTCACCTCGCCCAGCACCCGCGTGTTGGTGATGCGAAGGTCTTCCACCACCACGGGCTGCCCCGCAGCATCGTCGGCCGGCTCGTCGGTCGGAGGCGCATCGGGATCGGCGGGGGCGGTCCGCTGTTGGATTTGGTCGTAGAGCTGCTTGATGTTCAGCTTCGTCCCGTCGAGCTTCACCAGCACCTCGGCCCCGTCGACGTGCACCCGGTTGACCACCACCTCGTCGTCAAAGAGCGAGGCGAGCGAGACCTTGACGTCCGCGTCGTTGAACTTGAAGACGCTGCCGTCGCCGAACCCCTCGGGGTTGGCGAGGGTGAAGTCGCCGAGGCCCAGGGCGCCGTTGAAGGGGCTGAGGTTCACCGAGTCCACGTCGGTGTCGACGCCCGTCGCGGCGGTGCCCTGGGTCTGGATCTGGCTCTTCACGATGCCGTTCAGCGAGAAGTACAGCACCACCCCCGCGACGAGCACGAGGACGAGCACGGCCAGCACGATGCGGAAGACCCATTTCATGAAGCGGTTCCGGTTGGAGCGGGGGCGACGCCTCATGGTACGCCATCGGCCGGCGGGTGACGGGGCACGGCGACCGCGGTGATCAACGGGAATAAACTCCGCCCCGACCCCGCTGTTCGTTCGGCAACACCGCGTCCCCGTGCAGCATCCCTAGTTCTATGCCCGAGCCGCCCTCACACGACGACACCCCGGCCCTGCTTGCCGCCTTCGCCGACGGCGAGCTGACCGATGACCAGGCGGCCCGGCTGTGTGACTGCGTCTCGGGCAACCCCGACTGCGTCAGGCGGGTCCTGCACGAGCAGCGGCTCCGGCGGGCCTGTGCGAAGGTGATGACCCGTGAGACGGCACGCTGCCCTGACGAGGTGAGGCGACGCCTCGACGCGTTGCTGCAAGCACCCGACGCCGCGCCCCCTCGACCCGACGATGATATGTCCCAGCCGCGGCGACCTCGCCGCGAGCTTGGCGTCACGCGCTGGCTCCCCGCCGCCGTCGCCGCGGTGCTGCTGCTCGCGGCCGTCGGCGTCTACCTCACCGCGGGGAGCGGCCATCCCGGGGCGGCTTCCGGGGCTGGATCCGTTCCGGGCGGCGACGCAGCCGTCCTCACCGCCTCCCACGTCCAGGAGTTCGAGACCCGCCACGTCCGCTGCTCCGTCGGCGAGGCCCCCATGATCCGGGGCGACCTCTTCCCCGCCACGCTCGACGGCCTCGACCCCGTGCTCCGACGCCTCGTGGGCGACTCCCTCGCCGGCGCCTCGCTGGACCTTTCCGCCGCCGGCTTCGACTACGCCCTCGCCGGCGTCTGCCCCGTGCCCGGCGACGACGCGGTCCACCTCATCTACACCGCCCGCCACCCCGACGCCGCCGGCCGGCTCGCCGCACTCTCGCTCTGGATCCAGCACGACCCCGACCGCCCCGACCTCCGCCCCGGCACCCCCTACACCGCCGCCGACGACGACAGCCCCCACCCCATGGTCGTCTGGCGCGAACGCGACACCGTCTTCTACCTCGTGGGCGACTCGATGCAGGACGTGGAACGTGCCCGCCCGCTGGTGCACCTCGCCCTTTAATCCGCACCCTCGGCGTCGGCCGCTTCAGCGGCCGGCCCCTCGACGCCCCACCACGCCCTACACTCTCGTTATGACCCGCCCAATCCCCCTCGCGGCCCTCCTCCTCGCGCTCGCCCTCCCCGCCGCGACCCCCGCTCATGCCGAGTCCGTCGCCAAAATCTGGGACCAGAACTGCGCCTCCTGCCACGGCGACCAGGGCCAGGGCAACTCCGCCCCGACCCTCCTCGACGATCAGTGGGCCACCGACGGCTCCGACAAGGCGCTCTACAACGCGACCTTCCACGGCCTCAAGGAACTGGGCATGCCCGCCTACAAGGGCGGCCTCTCCGAAGCCGAAACCTGGGCCACCGTCGTCTACATCCGCGAACTCGCCTACAAGAAACAGCGTGAAGCCGCGGGCGATGCCAAGCCCGACGGCGACGGCGTCTACCACACCGACCGCGCGAGCTTCCGCGTCGAGACCGTGCTGAAGAACCACGACGGGCTCGACCGGCCCTGGGCCCTCGCCTTCCTGCCCGACGGCCGCCTCCTCGTCACCGAACGCGCCGGCACGCTCTTCATCATGAACGCCGACGGGTCGGACGTCCACCCAATCACCGGCACCCCCGAGGTCTGGCAGCAGGGCCAAGGCGGCCTCCTCGACGTCGGGCTCCCCCCCAACTACGCCGACCCCGGCAGCGACGGCCACGGCTGGGTCTACCTCTCCTATTCCACCAACACGCCCGACGAACCGAAAGAGGGCAACACCGCCGTCGCCCGCGGCAAGCTCGACCTCAATAACTACACCTGGACCGATCACGAGGTCATCTACCGTCCCGACCCCAAGTTCGACGCTTCCAGCGGCGTGCACTTCGGCTCACGCTTCGTCTTCGACGGCGACGGCCACGTCTTCTTCGCCGTCGGCGAACGCGGGCAGCAGATGCCCTCCCAGTCCCTCGACTCGCCCGTCGGCAAGATCCACCGCATCCACCTCGACGGCAGCGTCCCCGACGACAACCCCTTCACCGACTCGCCGCAACCCACCACCTGGACCCTTGGCCACCGTAACCCCCAAGGCCTGTCCATGTCCCCCGCCACCGGCCTCCTCTACGACATCGAACACGCGCCCCGCGGCGGTGACGAGATCAACCTCCTCCAAAAGGGCCACAACTACGGCTGGCCCGTCGTGTCCTACACCATCAACTACAACGGCAATCCCTTCGGCGACTCCGCCCCCTTCCACGAACCCAAAGGCTTCACCGAGCCCCTCCTCTACTGGCTCCCCGCCATCGCCCAGTGCGGCACCACCTTCTACGCCGCCGACGCGTTCCCCAACTGGAAAAACGACCTCTTCGTCACCGCCCTCGCCAAGCAGGAACTCCACCGCATCCGCTTCAGCGACGACGGTAAAACCGTGGTTGAAGACGAAGTCATGCTCCGCGGCCTCGGCCGCCTCCGCGACGCCGCCACCGCTCCCGACGGCACCCTCTACCTCGCCACCGAACAACCCGGCCGCATCCTCAAACTCGTGCCGGCGGAGTAGCCGGGGCTTAAATTGGGGTGAGTCCTCGAACCTCACGAGAAACTCAGACGCCTGACCCGCCGGGCCGCGGTGGGGTTCCTCGCGGCTCGCGCTACTACACTCGCTCTGCAAATTTGCTCGTTGAAGGAGGGACGCAAATCGTGACACCATTCGGCAATGGCAGCGTTGGAGTAGACGAGGTTAAATCGCGTACTTCAGAAATTTTTGAACGGATCGCCCGCGGCGAGACGGTTGGTGTCATCAAGGATGGCCATACGGTGGCGCGGATTTTCCCTGTACCGGATAAATCACCAAGTGGGTTCAAGAATCGGCTGTTAGATGGACCCGACTTTAATGGTCTTGATCTCCGACGGGATGCCTCCTGACGCCGCCCAAGCCCCGCGGCGAGGACGCCGCGGCTATGAATTGTTTGCCACGGCGTAGCGTGCGCTACCTAGTAGCCGCGGCGTCCTCGCCGCGGGGGTTGTGACCAGCCGCTCAAGGAGATTCGCCTTGCATCGTCGGCGGGGCGGGCATCGTCATGGTGGTGCCGTCTGCGGTGACGGTCATCTGAGCCTGAATTTGACGGAGCAGGTCGGGGTTCTCCTCGAAGAAGCTGATCACCTGTTCGACCAGATTGACCAGCACGCCCAAGCGCAGGTCCAGCCGTACGTCGCCCAGCAGCTCGGCGAGGGTCAGCTCGATCTCCTGAGCGTTGGCGTCGATCCGGACCTCGGCCATGATGAGGCCGAGGAAGGAGAGGCTTAGCCTCACCTCCGCCTCGAGGCCGGTGACCTTGAGTTGCACGTCGCGGAGGGTCAGGCCGTCCACGGCGACTTCCAGGTCCGGTTCCGAGGCGGGCCCCGCTGGGCCTTCATCAGGGGCTTGGGCGTCGCCGCCGTCGCCGCCAGCGCCGGTGCTGCCACCACCGCCGCCGGTGCCCGACGGGTCCTGCTGGCCCATCATCGGCCGCTCGCTCTGCGGCCGATCCGTCCGCGGCCGCTCGGCATCCGCCGTTGCCGCATCCTCGGGAGGTGAACTTGCCGCGCAGCCCGCAAGGCCGAACATGAGCGTGGCACCACACCCGAAGCAGCGGCCGAGACGGGACGTCCGACGGTAGATCGAATGGGGATTCATAGGGTCGTTCCGAAGGGGGTGGCAAGGCGGGCGGTCACCATCATCAATCACGGGCAGGCCTATGTTCACGTTACCAGTTAATCGGTAGTGGCGTGCGTCTGAGGGTGTCGCGGGGGTTCTCGATAATCCCGTGCAGGGCGAAAGCTGGCGGGTTTGACATCACCAGCAAGGGAAGGGTAACCTTGCTACGTGATGATCTCGCTGGATAAGCCGTCTGCCGCCGATGATGTCGTGTTCTGCGGCCGCGTCGTCGTTAGGTGAGCGGACGACCCGCGCCGTTCGCCAATTCCTTCTTTCGACCTTCTCCCGACAATCTGTGACTCGTGCCGCGTAAACTGTACCGGTGACCGCGGCGAGGACGCCGCGGCTAGGAGTGAGCCTTAGCCCGCGGCGAGGGCTGCGTCTCGATCAACGAGTACGAGTACGACGGAAGCCCCCCGACCCCTGATCCCCGACCCCGAACCCTGCTCCGCCATGAACAACAACCTTTCCGCTGCTGATATCGCTCCGCCGAAGCATGGGGCCGCCACCGATGCGTATGCCGGGATGACCGGGGCGGCGGTCTTCCATGCGATGATGAAGGAGCATGGGGTCGACACGATCTTCGGGTACCCCGGCGGGGCGATCCTGCCGGTGTTTGACGCGATCCACGACAGCGAGCACTTCAACTTCATCCTCGCCCGGCACGAGCAGGGCGCAGGCCACATGGCCGAGGGGTACGCCCGGGTGACGGGCAAGCCGGGCATCGTGCTGGTGACGAGCGGGCCCGGCGCGACCAACACGGTGACGCCGATGCAGGACGCGCTCATGGACGGCACGCCGATTATCGTCTTCGCCGGGCAGGTGGCGACCGGGGCCATCGGGACCGACGCGTTCCAGGAGGCGGACATGACCGGCATCACCCGGCCGTGCACGAAGTGGAACGTGCTGGTGAAGCGGGTCGAGGACCTGCCGCGGGCGATCAACCAGGCGTTCCTGATCGCGACGACGGGGCGGCCGGGGCCGGTGTTCGTGGACCTGCCCAAGGACGTGACGGCGGCGGTGCTGAAAGGCGAGGTGCACGCCGAGCCGCACCTGCCGGGGTACCACATCCGCGAGGCGGGCACGTCCAGCGAGATCGAGCGGGCGGCGGCGATGATCAACGCGGCGGAAAAACCGTTGTTCTACGTCGGGCAGGGGGCGATCCTGTCGGGGGCGACCCACGTGCTGCGGCAGTGCGTCGAGACGGGCAACATCCCCGTGACCACGACGCTGCAGGGCCTCGGCGCCTTCGACCAGAAGGTCGACAAGTACAACCTCGACATGCTGGGCATGCACGGGGCGGCGTACGCCAACTGGGCGATGCGTGACGCGGACGTGGTGGTTTCGATCGGGGCGCGGTTCGACGACCGGGTAACGGGGAACGTGAAGAAGTTTGCCGCCGGGGCGAGGGCCGCCGAGCGCGAGGGCCGGGGCGGGCTGATCCACTTCGACATCGCCCCGGAGAACATCAACAAGGCGGTGCCCGTGACCATCGGCGTCGAGGGCGACGCGAGGAAGAACCTCGAGCTGCTCCTGCCGCTGCTCAAGCACGCGGACCGCTCGGAGTGGTTCGAGCAGTTGTCGACGTGGAAAAAAGAGGCGCCCTACCGCTACGACCACGACGAGCGGGAGTTCCACCTCAAGCCGCAGGCCGTGATCGAGCAGTTGTACAAGTCGAGTCAGGGAGAGGCGATCATCACGACGGGCGTGGGTCAGCACCAGATGTGGGCGGCGCATTTCTATAAGTACAGCGAGCCGCGGCAGTGGGTAAGCTCCGGCGGGCTGGGCACGATGGGCTTCGGCGTGCCGTCAAGCGTCGGGGCGCAGGTCGGCGAGATGCGGCTGGCGGAGAAAGAGGGCCGCAAGGCCCGGCAGGTGGTCAACATCGACGGCGACGGCAGCTTCTGCATGACCGCGATGGAGATGACCACCGCCGCGCAGTATGACATCCCGGCGAAGTCCATCATCCTCAACAACGACTTCCAGGGCATGGTCAAGCAGTGGCAGGACCTGTTCTACGAAGAGCGGTACAGCCACACGGAGATGCACAACCCCGACTTCGTGATGCTCATCAAGGCGATGCACTGCGGCGCGTTCCGCGTGAGCAGGCTCGCGGACCTGCCCGCGGTGATGGACGAGTTTTTGGCGTACGAGGGCCCGGCCGTGCTCGAGGCGCTGGTGGAGAAGCACGAGCACGTGTACCCGATGGTCCCCGCGGGCAAGAGCGTCGACGAGATGGTGCTGGGGCCGGCCGCCGACCGTTCCTGAAGCGGCTATTGCGGGTCCCCTCGATCCGGGGGAGACCGTCACCGGCGCTTGCGTTTGCCGAACTGCTTGCGGCGGTCCTTGGTGGAGCCCTTGCCGCGGCCGAGCCCGGGCATGCCACGGGCCGCGCCGCCGGCGTCGGCCATGCCGCGCATGGCGCTGAGCTTCTGCATCGAGCCGAGGCCGGCCATCTGCTTCGACATGCTGCTGATCATATCGAAGCCCTTGACGAGTTGGCTGACGTCCTGCGGGCTGGTGCCCGACCCCCGCGAGATGCGGCGGCGGCGGGAGTTGTTGAGCAGGTCCACGTCGCGCCGCTCGGGCGAAGTCATAGAGTTGATAATCGCTTCGGTGCGGTCGATGTGCTTGTCGTCGAGGTCGAGGTCCTTGAGCTGCTTGCCGATGCCCGGCAGGAGGCCGAGCAGCGACTTCATGCTGCCCATCTTGCGGAGCTGCTTGAGCTGTTTGAGGAAGTCCTCCATGGTGAGTTGGCCCTTGGCCATCTTTTCCTGGAGGGCGGCGGCCTCTTCCTCGGTGACCTGTTCCTGGGCCTTCTCGACGAGCGAGACGATGTCGCCCATGCCGAGAATGCGGCCGGCGATGCGGTCGGCGTGGAACGGTTCGAGCGCGTCGAGCTTCTCGCCCGTGCCGATGAAGCGGATGGGCTTGCCGGTGACAGACTTGACCGACAGTGCCGCCCCGCCGCGGGTGTCGGAGTCGAACTTGGTGAGGATGACGCCGTCGAGTTCGAGCTGGTCGTTGAACGCCTTGGCGGAGTTGACCGCGTCCTGGCCGGTCATCGCGTCGATCACGAGGTAGATGTGGTGGGGGGTCACGGCGGCGTTGACGCGGCGAAGCTCGCCCATGAGCTCGTCGTTGAGGTGCAGCCGGCCGGCGGTGTCGAGGATGAGGACATCGACGCTCTGGGAACGGGCGGCCTTGAGGGCGTTGCGGCAGACGTCGACGGCGGCGCCGACGGCCTTGCCGTACTCAGCGACCTTGTCGGGCTCGCCGTAGAAGGAGACCTTCCCGCCACCGGCCGCGGCGCCCTCGCCGCGATCCACCTGCTCGGCAAGGATCTGGAGCTGCGTCACGGCCGCGGGCCGCTGGAGGTCCGCGGCGGCGAGCATCACCGACTTGCCGCGCTTTTTGAGGTAGGCAGCGAGCTTGCCGCAGGTGGTGGTCTTGCCCGAGCCCTGGAGCCCCGCCATCATGATCACGGTCGGCCCGGGCGAGACGAACATGATGGGCGAAGGGCCTACGCCCGCTGAAGCGGGCTCCGCCGAAGGGTCTGCGGGTTCTTCCGAGGGGCCGCCCAGCAGGCGCACGAGCTCATCGTGCACGATCTTGATCATCTGCTCACCGGGCTTCACGGCTTTGAGCACGGCCGTGCCAGTGGCCTGCTCGAGCACCCGCTGGCAGAACGCCTCGGCGACCTCGTAATGCACGTCGGCCTCGAGAAGCGCCTCGCGGACCTCGTCCATCGATTCGCGGACGTTGGTCTCGGTGATGGTGCCCTTGCCGCTGAGCTTGCGGAGGGCGTCCTCAAACTTGTCCGACAGGTTGCCGAGCATGGCGGTGGTCCGGCCCCGACCAGCGGCATCGGGGCGGTGCTGGGGTGTGGTTCCGAGGTGCTCCCGGAGGTGCGGGTGCCCCGGGTGGCTGGGGAGCGGGGGGGAATGGAGCCGAAGGGGATCGAACCCTCAACCTCTGCATTGCGAACGCAGCGCTCTCCCAATTGAGCTACGGCCCCGCTTGATTCGTTCCTTACTGTATCAGGTGCATCGCGTCACGCACGGACCCTACAGGCTGTTTGCTTCCGAACATGCATCAATGCACCGGCGCCTCACAATCCGGCATGGGGTAGGCAAACCGTGTACGGCTCGGATGGTAGCAGCACCCGCGGAGATCCGCCAGAAACCGCTGGCCCCACTCCGCCTTATGAGCGGGCCCGCCCGCGCTGGGCCTTCGGCAGACGGACCCGGGGAAGAAACGGAAGGAGGCGGTGCCGTCGTTCCGGGATAGGCTTATGCCTCGCCGGTCGCTCCCGGAGAAGGTCGGCTGTCAAACGGGAACGATTGCTGTCGGGTACGGCCACCGGCAACGTCGGGATCAACCGCCGTACTTTTCTGGCGCTGACCGGGGCGGCGGAGCCCAAGCGAGCGGAGGGCCGGGTTCTTCTAATACCGTTCGGCGACTGGAGGGGTACCGCTGGGGTTGTGACCGGGTTTGCGGCGGCCGGGTAGCGTGGCTATCGTGCGGCGGATTGACCCAGGTGCCGGGCCCGGCCGTCAGGCCGACCCGGTGAATAGGGAAGCGGAGCCCCCCGCCCCGGGAAGCCCACGCCGTCGAGGCGTGGACCTCCCGGTGACGGGGACAATCTCCCGCGGACGCGCCGCCGTGAAAGGCCATGCGTCCGGCTCACGATGCCACTGTCGGACCCGCAACGGGTCACCACGACGGGAAGGCGAGCCGGATACCCCCCCCTCCCCCGGCCCCAAAAAGCCGGGGCCCCCGAAGTTTCGCCACTGCGGCAGCGCGGTCGCCATCTTCCGGGGGCAACTTCCGGGGCGGGGGGGGAGCCTTAAGCCGGAAGACCTGCCTGGGTTGCTACCGGGTCCTCGCGGAATAGGACACGCCGGCAGCCGCTGCGCGGTCGCTACCCCCTGGCGACCTCGCGGTACTGCATGGCTCCCGCGGGGACGGAGGAAACACACCGTCAGGGGTTGCCGTGCGCGAAACACGGCAGGAGTCTGCGATGCATCACACGTTCCCCGTCCGTTCCTCGTTCTCGACCGACGCCGCCCTCGCCCTGCGACGTGCGGCCGCGGTGGCAGCGCTTGGCTTGGCCGCCGCCGCCCACGCCGACCCCTTCGCCGACGCGGTTGTGAGCTACGTCCCCGGCGTCGGGGTCGGCCCCTCGGCCGCGGACCCGGCCGCTGCCCTCGGCTCGCCGACTCGGTTTACGGCACCCGGCAGCAACTTCGGCGGGGCGGTCACGACGTTCCAAGCCGCGTTCGGCGCGGGCGAACTCGTCACCGTCGGCGAGGGCGGCCAACTCACCGTCCGCTTCGACGAACCCATCACCGACGACCCGTCGAACCCGTTTGGCATCGACCTGCTCGTCTTCGGCAACTCGTTCTACGGTCTCAACGCCGATAACACCGCCGGCAGTCTCTTCGGCGAGGGCGGCCGCATCGAGGTCAGCGCGGACGGGATCACCTTTATCGAGGTGCCCGGCGTCGCCGCGGACGGGGCGTTCCCGACCCTGGGCTACAGGGACGTGACCGAGCCGTTCCCCTCCGAGGCGGGCGCTGTCCCCACCGACTTCACCCGGCCGGTGGACCCCTCCTTCGACCCGATGGGCTTGACCACCGCGCAGATCGCCGCGGCCTACGCCGGCTCCGGCGGCGGCGCGGGGGTGGACATCGGGTCCGTCGGGCTCACGTCCGTATCCTTCGTCCGCATCACCGACGACAACCCGCTCGGCTCGGGGACCACCCCCGAGATCGACGGCTTTGCGGACGTCGCCGCCGTGCCCGAACCCGCGTCGGCGGCGGTGCTGCTCGCAGTGCTCGGCGGTGTGCTGCTCCGCCGACGACGGGCGTCGCTCAAGGATGAGGTTTAGGTTCATCCCGGCGGCGGCCGCTTCAGCGGCCGTCTCCCGCTTCCTCACTTAACGGCCGCTGAAGCGGCCTCCGCCGAACCGTCGGGACAAGCTTTGTCGTCGCTTCGCCACTCTCATTGCCGGGCGTTCACCCTCGTCGAGCTCCTCGTCGTCGTCGCCGTGCTCGCGCTGCTGATTGGCCTGCTCCTGCCCGTGCTCGGCGCGGCCCGGGGCGCGGGACGGGCGGTCGCCTGCCTGTCGAACCTGCGGCAGATGGGCCAGGCCGCGGCGGTGTACGTCGCCGACCACCGCGGCCGCTTCCCCCCGGCGTACCGTTTCGACGGGGCCGACAGCTACTCGTGGGAGATCGACACCGTCGCCGGCGTGCACCGCCCGGGGGCGCTGTGGCAGAACGACGGCGTCCTCGACGTGCAGCAGTGCCCGGGTTTTGACGGGCCGGACAACTTCACCGGCGCGCCCTACACCGGCTACAACTACAACACCTCGTACCTCGGCCACGGGCCGTTCGAGGTCCACCCCGAGCCCGCACGGCTCGACGACGTCCGCTCGCCCGTCGCCTGCGCCGCCTTCGGCGACGGGGGGTTCTCCGGCGGGGCGAACAAGTTCATGCGCGCCCCCGCCACGGACGTGGCCGGCGGCGGCGACGCGGTGGGTCCACTGCTCCGCGCCGCGGGGACCCAGGCGTTCCGCCACCACCTCGCGGCGACGAACGCGGTGTACGTCGACGGGCACGGCACGTCTCTGAACGAGCGTCACACCGCCGGGCTGCCGGGCGTCGGCGCGGGCACGGGGTTTCTGAGCACGGACAACGCCGCGTACGACCTGCAATAATCGGCTGTTTCGTGCCGCAACCGACGGGTGCCACACTACATCCCGCAGGCTTTGCGGAGGGTGCGATGTGACGCCACGAGCGACTTGGTCCCCCGGTCACACCCGCACACCGCACCCGCCCCGAGCGGCGGGATGCAGTGTGGCACCCGCCGCTTCATTGAGGGTGCCACACCGCATCCCGGAGGCTTTGCGGACAGTGCGGTGTGACGCCACGAGCGACTTGATCCCTCGGTCACACCCGCACACCGCACCCGCCCCGAGCGGCGGGATGCGGTGTGGCACCCTCCGGCTGGCTTCGCAAGAAAATTGAACAGGTTCTGAACGCCGACGTCCCGGGGGCGGACGAGGCGCGGGGCAACCACGTCGAGCGCCGGCGCGGCGGCGGGGGTATGGTGAAGCGATGTGGCACGAGAGCGCGGCGACGATGATTGACGGGGCGGGCGGCGGCGAGCGGCTGGAAGAGCTTCGGGCGTACTGGCCGTGGATGTACGCGGCGGTGCTGGCCGTCGCGGCGGGGGTGGGGCTGGTGCTGTGGCTGATCGGGTCGCGGCTGGCGCACCTGGCGGTGCTGGTCACGGGGTTCGTATTGGGGGGGCTTGGGGCGATGGGGGCGGCGGCGCTGTGGAGTGCCGAGGGCGTTTGGGTGCTGGGGCTGGGTGTCGGCGGGGCGGTGGCGGGGGTGCTGCTGGCGTGGCTGCTGTTTCGGATCTGGGTGGGGCTGAGCACCGCGGCGGTGCTGGCGATGGTGGTGCCCGCGGCCATCGTGGCGTGGGAGGGGACCGGCCCGGATTGGTCGGTGTCGGAGCCGACGCGGCAGGCGACGGCCGGGCTGTGGGGTGGGGCCGAAACCGGTGGAACCAGCGATACGGACGTGCCGGTCGACGGGCGCGTCGCGGAGCGGAGAGAGGCGGAAGCGGATAGGGCGGCCGGGTCCGGGGATGCGTCGGGTGACGATGCCGTTGCGTCGGATGAAGGGGGGACTGGTGAGGGGGGTGAGGCGGGGGTGGTGTTCGACGGGGAGGTGTTAGCGGACGCGGCGGCGGGGGAGTGGGCTTACCAGTCGCAGGCGTGGCGGGCGTGGTGGGAGGGGCTCAACGGCGGGGAGCGGTGGTTTTTAACGGTGGGGGCGGCGGTCGGCGCGGCGGTGGGCCTGGCGCTGGGGCTGCTGCTGCCGCTGGTGGCGGTGTCGGTGGTGTCGTCGGCGGTGGGGGCGGGGCTGATGTTCTTCGCGGCGCGGGCGCTGGTGGCGGGGTATGCCGCGTCGGCGTCGGGGTGGTTCCCGGCGGATCGGCGGGGGGTGCTGTTGACGCTCGCGCTGCTGACGCTGCTGGGGGTGTTGGTCCAGTGGGCGATCAGGCGGCGCGGCGCGGCGGCGGAGCGGGGGTGAGGCGGCCGATGCGGCGGATGCCACGGCGCGGCGTGGGGCGGGCGGCGGGCGGCACCCAGCGGGCGGGGTTGCGGCGAACGAACCCGGCTCAGGTCTGGCCGGACCAATCGCCGCCCTTGTCGCTCTGCCGGGCCTTGTTGAATGCCTCGCGGAGCTTCCGGACGACCTCCTCGCGGAGGGGGTTTTTCTCCAGAGCGGCGACGTTGGACTCGGCGTTGGCGGTGCTAGTGGTGCCGCAGATCGCCGTGTGGACGCCGGCGATGGCGACGGTGAACTTCAGGGCGATCTCGGGCCACTCGACCTCGGGGTGGCCGGAGTAGCCGAGCTGGTTGGGCTTGACGTCCATGAGGGCGAAGCGGCGGGCGTACTCAGAGGCGTAATTTTTGTAGATGCCGCGCTGCTGTTCGGCGTCCTTCCACGCGGCGTTGGCGATGGGCCGCTTGGCGATGACGCCCAGGTCGTGCTCGCGGCACACTGGCAGGACCGTTCCAAGGTTCGCCTGGTCGCAGAGGTTGACCGACGTCTCGATGACGGCGATGTCGGGCAGGGCGGCGGCGTAGGCCGCGGCATCGTTGTCCCCTGAGTACCCGGCGAAGCGGACCTTGCCCGCCTCCACCGCCTCGGCCACCGCCCCGAGCGCCTCGCCCTGTTTCAACGTCTCCAACCCGCAGGAGTGCAGCAGGCAGACGTCGAGGTGGTCGGTTTTGAGCCGCTTGAGCGAACGGTCGATGCTGGCGGCGATGACGCCGGGCGTGAAGTCCTCACCGTCGAGGCCCGCCGCGTGGCCGGCCTTGGACACGAGGACGAAGTCGTCGCGGCGCTCGCTGACGGTCTTGCCGAGGGCCTCTTCCGAGCCGGGGTAGCACGCCGCGGTGTCGATCACGTTGACGCCGTGGTCGAGGAGGTAGCTCAGGACGCTCTTGATCTGGTCGAGGTCGGTGTCGAGGAACCCGATGGGGGCGGCCCCGAAGCCGAGGCGGCTCACCGCGAGGTCCGTCTTGCCGAGGATGGTCTGTTGCATGGGCGACAGCATAGTCGCAGTTTCCGTGCGGTGAAGGTGGCGGCGGAGGAGTGGCACGGGTGCTGGACGATGCCGATCGCGTCGGGATCCGCTATACTCGGATGTGACGAGTGGGTCCATGCGTCTCCATGCGGAGGTGCCCCACCCGCAGCAATGCTTGCCATCTTGTTTAGGAGCTCACGATGACCGATCTGATGAAACCCCTGGCCCTGTTCGCCGCCCTCGGCCTGTCGGCCATGGCCTTCACCGGCTGCGACGTTGACGTCGACGAAGGCGAGATGCCCGAGGTCGAGGTCAAGGGCGGCGAAGCGCCCGACGTCGACGTTGAGGGCCCCAAGGTCGAGTACGAGACCAAAGAGGTGCAGGTCCCCGTGGGCATCGACGCGCCCGAAGAGGGCTCGACCGATCCCAAGGTCGACTAATCCGCCGGTAACCACCGCCACGCTGAAGCCCCCGCCACGGCGGGGGCTTTTTGCTGCGCCGCGTGACGCCTGGGTCAAGCGGTCTTCAAGCTGTCTCACGACCTGATCGGGGTGCCAAACTGCATCCCGGAGGCTTTGCGGAGGGTGCGGGGTGCCGGCTACACGTGACGGCAAGCCGTGGTGATGCCCGCACGCCGCTGATCGGGCGGTGAATCGGGCTCTTAGCCCGGGGCGTCGGCGAATTCGATGGCGAGGTGGTTCGACACCGGGCGTTGCCGGCCCGGGACGTGGTTGTGGCACGGTCGGCTGAGCAGCCGGCCGTTCGCGGCCAGCGTTGACGACCCGCCGCCGTCGAGGTTCAGCGCGTAGTCGGCCCCGAATTCGATGAACAGGGCGGTCAACTCGCGGAGCGTGACGCCGTCGCTGTAGCGGGGCTGCTTGCCGTCGACGACGACGATCCACATCGTCGTGCGGGCTTCGTCAAAGCCCACCGCGGTGCGGGGGTACGGCGTGTCGCGGACGAACGTCATCGGTCTGCCCCCGGCGAGCAGGAGGTACTTGCCTGACACGGCTTGCCGGGTGTCGCTGTGCACCGCGCCGATGGCGGGGCGGCCGTCGGCGTCGATGGTGAGGGTAAACCAGCCGTCGCCGCCGCGGCCGTAGGGCACGCCGTCGCCCACCGCCGGGCCGATGGCCTCGGTGCGTTGGCCGGGGGAGGGGACGAAAAACAGCGGGCCGTGGTCGGCGAAGGGGATGAAGTAGCTGGCGTTGATGGCGAGGTCGGCGTGCAGCGTGCGGAGCGCGTCGGTGGTGCGGGTCGCGGCGGTGCGGGGCGCGGCGGGGGCGTTGTAGGGCGGGGTGACGCGGAAGCGGGGGCCGCGGGTGAGATCGACAGTGACGACGTGCAGGACGATGAGGCGGGGGTCGGCGTAGACGCGGCGTTGGTAGGTGACGCCGGGGCCGAGCGGGTAGGACGTGGGTGACGGCTGACCCAGGATCAGCCGGAAGCCGAGGTACCCGGCGAAGCCCGCCGGGGCGGAGGCGGCGAGGACCAGCACGGTCACAACCGCCAGCCACGCCGGGCGGGCGGCCGCGGAGCGTCGACCGACGCGCCAGACGAGCCACGCCAGCGCGAGCAGGGCGGCAGCGATGAAGGTCGAGGCGATAAGGTTGGTCCACATGCGCGGATCCTCGGCCGGCGGCGGGGGGGTGCTCGCAACCGGGCTCGCGAGCGGCGGAGGTCAGCGCGCTCGTGCCGGGCAGCCCATCACGGTGACGCCGCCGGCCACATCCCGCGTCACCACCGCCCCGGCCCCGACGATGCACCGCTCACCCACCACCACCCCCGGCAGCACGCGGGACCCCAGGCCCAGAAGGGTCATCTCGCCGACGCGGACGCCCCCACCGAGGACGGCCCCCGGTGCGACGTGCACCGCGTCCCCGAGGCGACAATGGTGTTCGACTACGGCGGCACTGTTCACGAGGCACGCGTCGCCGAGCGTCGTGGAGGGTTGGATCAGCGTGTGGGCACCGACGAAGACGCCGCGGCCGAGCGTGGCCCGCCCGCTGACCACGGCGGCGGGGTGGACGACGTTGACCATCGTGCGGCCGGCGTCGGCAAGGCGGCGGTGGACACGGAGGCGGGCGGCGTTGTCGCCGATGGCGACGATAAACGCGGCGTGATCGAGGCGCGGGTCGTCGGGGTCGAGCGGGCGGAGGGCGCGGCCGGGCAGGCCGCGGGGTGCCTCGGCGCCCGGGTCGTCGTCGAGGAAGCCCAACAGCGAAAATCCGGCGGCGTCGGCGGCGTCGGCGACGACCTCGCCGTGCCCGCCGGTGCCGTAAATCGCCAGCGGCGGCACGGGCGTTGGGGCGGGTTGGATCACGCCGCACCCCCGTGCGGCCGGGGCTGCTCACGTTGATCAACCGGAGCGGCCGCATCAGCCGAAGGCGGCGCGGTGGCGGCCGGCTCACCCCCGCCCGCCGGCTCCGCCCGGCGGTGACGCTCCGCCAGCGCCGCGTCCCACCGCCGCCGCCCGCGCCCCAGCGGCAGGTCTCGGTACTCGCTGCCGCAGCGGTAGCACACCAGCACCCGCGGGGCGAAGAAAAAAATCAGCAGGTCCGCCACCAGCACCACGCCCAGCACGACCAGTGCCGCACGGTTGAGCCCCGACCCGAAGAAGATCATCGCGATCACCGCCGCCACGAGGACCAGGGCGAACACCGTCAATTGCGGCACCTGCTTGCGGAGGTACAGGTCCGGGCACCCGCACACCGGGCAGTGGCGGAGGTGGCCCTCGTCGTCGAGCGCCCGGTCCCAGTCCAACGTCACCGCCGGGCCCCGCCCGTCGTCCGCCCGCGCCACCGTCGCCGGCTTCGCCGTGTCCACGTGCAGCGTCAGCCGCGGCCGCCCCTCCACGTCTTTCAGATCGATGCGCACCGACGCATTGTGCGGCAGCCCCCGCCCCCCGGCAAACCGCCGGCTCCCCGACCACCCCCTCTACCGGGGTAACGCCAATGCTTTTTCAGAGCCCGGAGCGTGAGCGACCGGGCCGCGTCCTCTGCAACACCCACCGGTCGCTCACGCTCCCGGCTCTGATCTATTGCCACGTGTGCCCCCGCCGCTACCATCGCCCGCCATGACCGACCCCGATCCGCCGGCCGTGCTCACCCGCGATCAGGTCCGCCGCGTAGACCGCTACGCAATTGATACGCTCGGCCTGCCGGGCCTCGTGCTGATGGAGAACGCCGGGATCAACGCCGCGGGCGCCATCTTCGACGAGCTGAAAAACCACGTCATCCTCGACGCCGACACCGCCACGGTCGCCGTGTTCTGCGGCGGCGGGAACAACGGCGGCGACGGCTACGTCATCGCCCGCCACCTCGCCGCCTGGGGCCTCAACCCCATCGTCTACGCCGTGGCCGACCCCGCCAAGCTCGACGGCGACGCCGCGGTGAACCACCGCGTCTGCCACGCGCTGGGACTCCGCATCGTCCCGCTGCTCGACACCGCCGCGCACGACGAGCACGCCCCGACGTGGACACACGCCGCCGCCCTGGTCGACGCCATGCTCGGCACCGGATTCACCGGCACCGTGCGCGAACCGATGGCCACCGTGGTCCGCCGCCTCAACGCCACCCCCGGAACCGGCCCCGCGCCCCGCCCCCGCGTCATCGCCATCGACGTGCCCTCGGGCCTCGACTGCGACACCGGCGAGGCGTCGCCCGACGGCTCCACCGTCGAGGCCGACCTCACCGTCACCTTCGTCGCCCGCAAGCCCGGCTTCGACCGCGACGGGGCCGACCGCTACACCGGCCGCGTCGTCGTCGGCGACATCGGCCTGCCCGACACTGCCGTGCTCGCGGCGCTCGGCGACTTCGAGGATTAAAGCTCTTTCCGCAGCCATACGCTCAGGGTGCCACACCGCATCCCGCCGCTCGGGGCGGGTGCGGTGTGCGGGTGTGACCGTGCGGCTACGTCCCTCGCGGACACTCACACCGCACCCTCCGCAAAGCCTCCGGGATGCAGTGTGGCACCCTCAACTCCGCGAAGGGTGCCACACCGCATCCCGCCGCTCGGGGCGGGTGCGGTGTGCGGGTGTGACCGTGCGGCTACGTCCCTCGCGGACACTCACACCGCACCCTCCGCAAAGCCTTAGGGTTGCGGTGTGGCACCCTCAACTACGCGAAGGGTGCCACACCGCATCCCGCCGCTCAGGGCGGGTGCGGTGTGCGGGTGTGACCGTGGCGGGACGTCTCTCGCTGACCCTCACACCGCACCCTCCGCAAAACCTCCGGGATGCGATTTGGCACCCTCAACCACGCACAGGGTGCCACACCGCATCCCGCCGCTCGGGGCGGGTGCGGTGTGCGGGTGTGACCATGACGCTACGTCCCTCGCGGACACTCACACCGCACCCTCCGCGAAGCCTTCGGGATGCAGTGTGGCACCCCAAGGTACTTGTGAAACAGCTACTTCAGGCTGAACCTATGCGTACCGCATCCGCCCTCAGGCCGCCCGCCGCGCCCCGTCAACGTCCGCCGCCTCTCCCGCCCCTGCCGCGTCCGCCAGCGCCGTCATGCAGATCAGCGTCAGGTCATCGCGCTGGTTCAACGACCCGGCCGACGCGTCAACCTTGTCGTCGAGGAGCCGCACCGCCGCGGCCCCGTCGCCGTCGCGCAGGGCCGCGAACTCGTCGGTGTACTGCGTGTTCGCCAGCCGCCCGCCGTCGCTCTGCGGGAACGCGACCTCGAAGCCGTCGGAGTAGATCAGCAGCCGGTCGCCCCGGCTCAGTTCGAACGCGACTTCCTCGAACGCCTCGTCGGGCAGGATGCCCAGCATCGCGCCGTCCGACTCGAGCCACGCGGTCCGCCCGTCGGCGTGCAGCAGCAGCGGCGCGGGGTGGCCCGCCTTCGCCAGGGTCAGCCGCTGCGTGCGGACGTCCAGGACGCCGTACACCGCCGTGCCCAGGCTCGCCGCCCCCGCGTCTAGCTCGATCATCGCCCGGTTCAGCGTCGCCAGCGCCTCGCCCGGCCCGAGGAGCCGATACCCCGGGCCGCGCCCGGGCGTCACCTCCCGCGTCCGCATCGACTGCTTGATATAGATCGTCATCAGCGCCGCCGGCACGCCGTGCCCCACCGCGTCGGCCAGGAACAGGCCGTAGTGGTGCTCGTCGAGTTGGCTGACGTCGTAGATGTCCCCGCCGACGTAGCCCGCCGGCCGCCACATCGCGTGGAACGCCGCCTCCGCCGGCGTCGGTAGCGCCTTGGGCAGGAACTCGCGCTGGATTTTTACCGCCATCCGCAGCTCCTCGTCGAGCTTGTCGAACTGGTCCGCAACGCCGACCTGCTGCGACCGCAACAGCTTCGCCTCGGCGGTAAGCGCCCGCGTCACGATGCCCTGGTTCGCAGCCGCGCGGAGCAGCGCCGCAAGCGTCGCCTGCCCCGCCTCCACCGGCCCCGTGACCACCCCGCCCGCCACCGCCGAACCGGCCCCCCCTGGTAAGCCCCCGCACGTCAGCACCCCGGGCACGTGCCACTCCTCCAGCCGCCCGACCGCCTCATAAACCGCCGCGTCCGGCCGGCCGAGGTGCGGCGTGAACAGCCACACCGCCACAACGCCGTCGCCCGAGCGATGGCTCCGCAGAAACCCGGCCAGCGACGTCCGCTCGACGACCAGCCCCGTCGCATCCGTGACCCGTTGGACCAGATCATCACTCGGCGAAGACGCCCCGCCGCCCCCGACGACCAACAGCAAATCACGACGGTGCGGCACGCGGAGACCTCGGCAGAAAGGACGGGTACGCCACCCTCCGCTATCGACTCACTGCGCCTCGCGCTTGAGCTCCAGCACCGGCAGGTCGATCCGCTCGCCCCGCTCCACGTCCAGCCGCTCAAGCGTCCCGCCCGCCAGTTCGATCGCGAACAACGCCTTGCCCTTGCTGTGGTAGAAAACGTTTGGGTTCGACCGGGTCTCGGGCGGCTCGACCCGCATCGCATGCGTCGCCAGCACCCGGCCGGTCGGACCAAGGAAGATGATGTCGATCGGCACCGGGCAGTTGCGCATCACGAACGACTGCTCCGCCTCGTACGGGAACACGAACAGCATCCCGCCGTCCTCGGGGATCACCTCCCGCCCCGACAACCCCTGATACCGCTCGCTCGGCGTTGTCGCCAGCTCCAGCCGGAAGTCGTCACCGTCGATCTCGACCCGGTGGTACCGCGTCGCCCGCTCGCCGCCGCACCCCGCCAGCAGCAGGGCGGTGAGGAGCAGGGCGGCCGGGTAGACGCTCGATGCACGGGGTCGGGCGGGTTGCCGGTGGGGCAGGCTTCCAACCTGCCGTCGGGCGCAGCCCGAAGACGTCGACCGTTGGCGCAGCCTTTGGCCACAGCGATTTGCCGCGAGCCTTTCCCACGCCCGGTGAACATTGCCGGCAACCGTGAGCTTCAAGCGGTTCCCATCAGCCATGCGTGGTCCTCGTTGCGGAACGTCACCGTGTCCCGCGGCAGCTTAGCGAGGTCAAACCGCGCCGCGAACGCCGCCGCCGTCATCGGCTGCGGCCCCTCTCCCCGCGCCCCGGTCGCTCCGCCCAACCCGCACCACGACGCCAGCAGCCCGACCACCCGCTCCGCCGGCACCCCCGCGTCGCGGTACATCACCAAGCGCGTGTCGCCGTGCCGCTTCGCCAGCCGCCGCCCGTCCGGCCCGAGGACCAGCGGCACGTGCGTGTACCGCGGCGGGTCGCCCAGCTCGAGCATCCCGTACAACAGCACCTGCCGCGCCGTCGAGTCCAGCAGGTCGTCCCCGCGGACCACCTCGGTCACCCCCTGCCCCGCGTCGTCCACCACCACGGCGAGCTGATACGCCGGCACCCCCGCCTTCGTCTCAACGATGAAGTCGCCGACCTGTCCCTGTACGTCGACCTCGCACCGCCCGTGCAGCGTGTCGTCGAACTCTACGATCCCGTCGGGCACGATCAATCGTGTCGCCGTTGCACTCCCGGCGGCAATAGGGGGGCTGCCCGGCGGGCGGTACAGCCCCGGGTACCGCGTCTCGTGGTCACCCGCGTGCGGCGCGGAGCCGGCCGCCTCGATCTCCCGACGCGTCGCCGGGCACGGGTACGTCAGCCCCGCCGCCCACAGCCGATCTAGCGCTCCACGGTACGGCGACAGGTCGCCCGACTGAAGCATCGGCGCCCCGTCCCAGTCCAGCCCGAGCCACCGCAGCACGTCCACCGCCTGCTCCGCCGACCCCGCCTTCACCCGCGGCCCGTCCAGGTCCTCGATCCGCAACACCACCCGCCACCCGCCCTGCCGCGCCATCGCCCAGTTGATGAGGAACGTCCGCGCGTTGCCCAGGTGCAACGCCCCCGTCGGCGACGGCGCGAGCCGTGTGGTAGGGACACCTGAATGCACGAAGGGACAAATGCCCGAATGCTGAAGCTCCGGCAACTCTACATCCTCTTCGTGCATTTGCCATCCGTCCCTTCGCGCATTTCCGCCTCTGTATCGTACCCCGATGCCCGACCACCCCCCGGACGCCCCGCCACCCCCCGCGGCGACACGCACTGTCCGCCTCGCCGTGCTCATCAGCGGCGGCGGGACCACCATGCTCAACCTCGCCGACCGCATCGACGCCGGCTCGCTCGACGCCGACATCGCACTCGTCCTCGCCTCCAACGACCACGCCGCCGCCGCCGGCCTCGCCCGCGCCGCCTCCCGCGGCCTGCCCGCCGTCACCGCCCGCCGCCGCGACTTTCCCGATGCCCAAACCTACTCCGAGCACGTCTTCCGCCTCGTCCGCGACCACGACGCCGACCTCGTCTGCCTCGCGGGGTTCCTCAGCCTCCTGGTCATCCCCGACGACTATGCCGGCCGCGTCCTGAACATCCACCCCTCGCTCCTGCCGAAGTTCGGCGGCCGGGGCATGCACGGCCGCCACGTCCACGAGGCTGTCCTCGCCGCCGGCGAGGCCGTCACCGGCTGCACCGTCCACCTCGCCGACAACACCTACGACACCGGCCCGATCCTGTTGCAGCGGACCTGCCCCGTCCTCCCCAACGACACCCCCGACACCCTCGCCGCCCGCGTCTTCGCCCTCGAGTGCAACGCGTATCCCGACGCCATCCGGTCACTCGCCGATCAAGGGTCCTCACCGACAGCAGCCTGATCCAATCAGGTTCCGGCTCAAGGATCCAGATGTTCAGCGCCGGGAGCGTAAGCGACCAGTCCGCCTGTCTAGCATTTGGACCAGTCGCTAACGCTCCCGGCTCTGACCGTCGGCCCCGATGCGATTCCAGACGGCTCTCACCACCGCCCCACCGTCGCCGGAAGTCCGATAATGTGTGTTATGTATAATTTGATGCACCGGGCGTTGGGGGGGTTGCCGTGGGTGGGAAGCCGGGCCGCCGCGCCGGGCTTGGCGGGCGCGGGGCCGGCATCTGCGGGACCGGGGCCGGCGGTTGGCCGATAGTCTAGGGGTCATGCTCAGTTCGCTACAGCCGAAATACCTCGCCCGGTACCGCGACTTTGCGCGGATCCTGGTCAAGCACGGGGGGCGGGACCTGCTCGACCGCGTCGGGCTCGGGGCGTACTTCAAGGACGACGACCTTGACGCGGCGGACCATCGCAGGCGGAACGCGGAGGAGCTGGCGCACGACCTAGAGGAGCTCGGGCCGACGTTCGTGAAGTTTGGGCAGACGCTCTCGAGCCAGGCGGACCTGCTGCCCGAGGCGTACCTGCGGGCGCTGACGCGGCTGCAGGACGACGTCGAGCCGTTCCCGTTTGCCGTGGTGAAACAGACGGTGCGGGAGGAGCTCGGGGTGGAGGTCGAGGAGGCGTATGCCCGGTTCGACCTCGAGCCGATGGCGGCCGCGTCGCTGGGCCAGGTGCACCGGGCGACGCTGCACGACGGGCGTGAGGTGGTGGTCAAGGTCCAGCGGCCGAACGTGCGGCAGATGATGGCCGACGATCTTGGGGCGCTCGAACACATCGCCGGCTTCCTGGATGACCGGACGGACCTGGGCCGGCGGTACGGGTTCCGCAAGATCATCCGGCAGCTCCGCCGGTCGCTGACGCGGGAGCTCGATTACGGCCGGGAGGCGGCCAACCTGGAGGCGATGGGCGAGAACCTGTCGCAGTTCGAGCGGCTGGTCATCCCGCGGCCGGTGACGGCGCTGACGGCAACGCGGGTGCTGACGATGGACTTCCTGCCGGGGCGGAACGTGTCGGAGCTGGACGCGCCGCTCGGGGCCGAGGGCACCGCCCTGCTGGGTGAGCTGTTTCATGCGTACCTGAAGCAGATCCTGCTCGACGGGCTGTTCCACGCCGACCCGCACCCGGGCAACATCATCCTGATGCCCGACGGGCGGCTGGGGGTGATCGACCTGGGGATGACGGGGTTCGTGGACCCGGGGATGCGGGAGGACCTGCTGCAGCTGCTGATCGCGGTGAGTGAGGGCCGAGCCGGCGACGCGGCGGAGGTGGCGATCAACCTCGGCAGCCGGCGGGAGACGTTCGACCCCGCGTCGTTCAAGCGGGAGCTCTCGCTGGCGATCTCCGAGCACCACGAGGCGAGCTTCGAGTCGATGCAGATCGGCCGGCTGGTCGCCGCGGTCTGCCGCGTCGCGGGGGGCAACGGCCTGGAGATCCCGCAGACGATCACGCTGCTGGGCAAGATGCTCCTTAACCTCGACCAGGTGGCGAACAAGCTCGCGCCGCAGTTCGACACCAACGCCGCGATCCGTGAGCACGGCACGGGCATCGCCGTGCAGCGCCTGCTCGGCGGGCTCTCGCCGACGCGGTTCCTCGGCAACCTCCTCGCGGTCAAGTCGTTCGCTGAGGACCTGCCCGTGCGGGTCAACCGCGTGCTCGACCTCGTGGCCGACAACGACTTCCAATTGCATATCGACGCGATCGACGAGAACCGCCTCATCAGCGGGCTGGAAAAGATCGCCAACCGGATCGGCGTCGGGCTGATCCTCTCGGCGCTCATCATCGGCGGGTCGATCATGATGGTCGGCGGCGAGGGCGGGTCGCTGTGGGGCTACCCCATCGTCGCCCTGGTCACGTTCCTCATCGCCGCGCTCGCGGGGTCGGTGTTCATCGGCAAGGTGATCATCACCGACATCCTCGACTGGCGCGACGCGCCGCCGCGCAAGAACAAGCGCCGGCGGCGGTGAACTACCCGCACCGCCTCACCGCCCCTCCGCGGTCCGCGGCGCGGCGGCGGTTACACTCCCGCCGCATGCCCGAGTTCCTGCTGCAGATGATCCCCGAAGGCGTCGCGCCGAGCTGGGCCCTCGCGGCCATGGCGGCGGCGGTGATCGTGATCGGCATCGCCAAGTCGGGGTTCGGCGGGGGCATCGGCATCCTCGCCGTGCCGCTGATGGCGGCGGCGCTCAACCCCACCAACGCGCTGGGCGTCATGCTGCCCGTGCTCATCACCGCCGACGTTTTGGCGGTGGTGCAGCACCGCCGCAACCGCTCGGGCCGGCACCTGCGGGTAACGCTCGCGGGAGCGGTGGTCGGCGTCGTCGCGGGGTCGGCGGTGCTGTGGTTCTTCGGCGAGGTGGGGATGCTCAAGCCGCTGTTGAACCTCACCGTCGGCGGGGTGTGCGTCCTGCTCGTCGCCGTGCAATGCTTCCGCCTCCTCGGCGGGCCGGTGCCGCGTGTGCCCGACACCGTCGCCGCAGGCACGACGGCCGGCGGCGCGGCCGGTTTTGTCTCGACCCTCGCGCACTCAGCCGGGCCGGTGATGTCGATCTACCTGCTGGAACACCGGGTGGAAAAGGCGAAGCTCGTCGGTACCCTCGTGCTGTTTTTCTTCCTGTTGAACCTGATGAAATTGCCAACGTTCATCGGGCTCGGACTTATCAACGGCCAGACGCTCCTGACGTCGGCCATATGCATCGCGGTCGTGCCGATCGGCTCGCTGATCGGCTACTGGATGCACGGCCGCATCCGCGAGAAGCCGTTCGTGCTGGTGATGTACCTCGGCGCCGCCGCCGCGGGGGTGCGGATGATCTACAAGGCGCTTGAATGAACTCCGCGTCATGGCGAATGCACGAATGCCGAAGAAGAAGTGACCCGACGTTGTGACGCATCCGACATCCGCGCATTCTCTCATGTCCATCCACATCGCCATCCTGAAACGCCCGTACGTCGAGGCGATCCTTGCCGGGGCGAAGACGGTGGAGAGCCGGTTGTCAAGGGTGCGATGCCCGCCGCACGGGCGGGTGGAGGTGGGCGAGCGGCTGTTCATCAAGGCGTCGGGCGCGCCGTTCCTGGCGACGGCGGTCGCCGCATCGGTGCTGGACCTGGAAGGCCAGTCGCCGCGCGACATCGACCGGCTGGCGGCGGAGTGGGACGGCCGCGTCGGCGGCGGCGGCGGCTACTGGCGGTCGAAGCGTCACAGCCCGTTCGTGACGCTGATCACGCTGGCGGACGTCGAGCCGCTGGAGGTCGGGCCGCGATACCAGGTGCAACACCTGCGGGCGTGGTACGTGCTGGACGACGCGGCAAGCCCGCTGCGCGACGTGACCCTCACCGGCGGGGCAATCCGCAACGGGTACCTCTCTCTGTCGGGCGTGTCGGAGCGGATGCGCGAGGCGAACGTGATCCTCGAGCTGCCCGACGGGCAGACGGTCGAGACCGGGTTCGCGGACGCCCCGGACGGCGGTAAGAAATCGATGCTCAGGTGGCGCGGGTGGCGTCCGTGCTTCGAGGCGGCGGGCCTGGCCGCGGGTGATACGGTCCGGCTCATCTCGCTCGGCGAGCGGCGCTACGCCGTGCGGTTCCTGCGGTGCGGCGGCACGCGGTCGGGGTGAGGCGGCGGCGGTGGTATGCTTGCCGTCCCATGCCCGAGCTGAGCCGCTACATCGACGATGTCACGCTCGGCGGGCTCATCGCCGCGGCGCGGCGGGAGGACCTCGGGCCGGACGGCCTCGATGTTACGTCGGCGATGTTCGTGGACCTGGCGGCGACGGGCGAGGGGCGGATCGTCTGCCGGCAGCCGGGCGTCACTGCGGGGCTGGCACTGCTGCCACGTGTCGCGGCGGCGTACGGCGACGACATCACCATCGATGCGACGGCGGTCGACGGCACCCGCGTCGAGCCCGGCGATGCGGTCGCGACGCTGCACGGCCCGATGCGCGACCTGCTCGCGATGGAGCGGGTGGCGCTGAACTTCATCGGCCACCTCTCGGGCGTGGCGACGCACACCGCCGCCTACGCCGACCGCATCGCGCACACGAAGGCGAAGGTGTACGACACCCGCAAGACTCTGCCGGGCCTGCGGGGCCTGCAGAAGTACGCCGTGGCCTGCGGCGGCGGCGGGACCCACCGAATGGGCCTGTACGACGCAGTCATGATTAAGGACAACCACCTCGCGGCGATGGCTGCGGCGGCGCCCGATAACCTGACCTCGACCCTGCGGCGGCGGATCGCCGACACCCGGGGGCGCTTCGAGCGCCTGCAGTTCGTCATGGTCGAGGTGGACACGCTGGATCAGTTGGGCCTCGTTCTGCCGGCCGGGCCGGACGTCGTGCTGCTGGACAACATGGACCCCGCGACGCTGCGCGAGGCGGTGGCGATGCGGGACGCGGCCGCGCCGGACGTAGAGCTCGAGGCCAGCGGCGGCGTGACCCTCGACACCGTCGCGGCCATCGCCGAGTCGGGTGTGGACCGCATCTCCGTCGGGGCGTTGACGCACTCCTCGCCAAACCTGGACGTGGGGCTGGACCTCGCATGAGCGCGATGGAGATGCTGGCGGCGCTGCTCGCCGCGGGGGGCGGCGGGATCCCGCTCCCCCCAGGCGACGGCGCGGATGAGGCGCACCGGCTGGCGGTGGTGGCCGCGCTGCAGGCGGACGGCTGCGTCATCGAGCGGGTTGAGGCCGACGGTGAACCCGGCGGAACGCTGCGGCTGGTGCGGAGCGGCCTCGGCGTGTGGGGCAACTACCTGCACCACGTTATTGGCGAGACGCGGCGCATCGAGATCTACCGGCAAACCGCCAGCACACAGGACGCGGCCCGCCGCCTGCTCGCGTCGCGCCGGGACGCGCGAGGCCTCGGCGGCGCGGTCGTCGTTGCCGACGAGCAGACCGCAGGCCGCGGCCGCCTCGGCCGCGCCTGGCACGCCCCCGCCGGCACCGGCCTCACTTTCACCTACCTCCACGACACCCAAGCCGCCCCGCACTTCCCCCCCGACGAACCCCCTGACGCCACAGACCGCACCACCTTCGCCGCCTCCGTCGCCCTCTGCGAGGCGCTCTCGCCCCGCCTCGACCAGGTCGGCCACCCGCCCCGCATCAAGTGGCCTAACGACCTCTACGCCGACGACCGCAAACTCGCCGGCATCCTCGTTGAACGGGTCGGCCGCCACGCCCTCATCGGCGTCGGGATCAACGTCATGCTCGACCCCGCCGACCTTCCGCCCGACGTCCGCGACACCGCCACCAGCCTCGCCCAACTCGGCGTCCTCGCCGACCGCCTCGCCGTCCTGGCAGACGTGCTGCTTGCGCTCGACCGTGCCCTGCACCACACCCCCGAGGCGGCGCTGCTCGACACGTGGCGGCAACGCTGCCGCCTTGCCGACCGCCCGGCCGCCTTCCGCTCCGCCGGCCGCGCCGTCACCGGGACCGTGATCGACCTCGACCCCCGCCTCGGCCTCATCGTCCGCCGCGCCTCGGGCGAGCTCGTCCACCTCCCCGCCGCCACCACTACCGTTGTATAAATATCGGTCTGCTACTCCGCCGCGGCAGGCGCGAAGACCAGGTGGCACGTGAACACTAGCGTGTCGTTCGCCGGCGCCTCCCCCGGCGGGCCGGTCAACCCGAACGGCTCGCCCAGCCGAAGCTCCCACCGCCCGTCCACCGACAGCCGCGGCCGACCGTCGTCCCCGACGTATGCCTCCAAGCTCGTCGGCACCCGCAGCGATACCGTCCTGCCCGTCATATGGAACGTCCCCACCAGCGTCGCCGCCGCGACCTGCCCGAACCGCGGCCGGTCGAAGTCGGTCTCGACCGACTCGACGTCGAACCACGCCCCGGGGTGCTCGTCCACCCGCAGCATCGTGTCGCGGATCGCTTCGTCCAGGTCCGCCTCGCCCATCGTCACCGACGCCGGGTCCGCCCGGATCGTCCCGGTCATCCCCGCCAGCGACAACCCCCCCGCCGCGTCGCCGAGCGTCAGCGTTCCGGTCACGTCGGTCGCCTCCCCCGCGTAACCGTCGAGCGGCGCGGGGAACGAAAACAGCACCGCCGGCCGCCCGTCCTGCGCCGCTTCATCCATCTCCCACTGCTGCACCAGCTCAACGTCTCCCGCCGTCACCCCCGCGGCTCCTCCGCCCTCCGGCGTAGCCGGCAGCGCCAGGCCCAGCTCGTCCCACGACTTCACCGCCAGCGTCTCCGCCACCGGGTCGAACCCGTCGCCCACCGTGGACTCCCGCAGCAGCCGGTCCACCGCCCCGCTCATCCGCCGGAAGCCCGCCGCAAACACCGCCGCCCGGTCATCCCACCGCCCGTGCACCTCGTCCCGCGACGTGAACACCGGCTCGTGGCAGTGGAACTGCGAGTACACCGCCAGCCCCAGCCACAGCTCACCGTCGGCCGCGCGGTGTGGGTAGAAGTCAAAGTAGAACAGCCGGTCGCTCCGCCCCAGCTCGACCCGCCCCTCCAGGTACGACCGCTCGTCCGCCTGATTAATCCCCTGCATCGCCAACGTCGCGAACGCTTCAGCATCGAACCCCTCCGGCACCTCACCGTTCAAAGCGGTGATCTTCAGCGGCATCCCGATCAACGCCCGCCCCGCCTCCCGCACCATCAGGTCCTCCCGCACCAGCGGCTCATCCCCCTGCGGCAGGTACCGCGACGTGCGGATGAAGTTCTTCACCCGGTCCAGGGTCGCATACCGCCCCTGATACACCGACCGCCCCGCGTGGTTCTGGTACACGATCAGGGGCGTGATCCCCACCCCCACCGGGGCCCCGCCCGCCGCCGTCACGTCCACCACCGTCAGCGGCAACCCCTGCCCCTCCGCCAACCCGTGCAGCTCCGGCAGTGTCTCCGCCTCAAACCGCTCCGACAACGCTGAGGCCCCGGGCTGCACGAACACGACCAACGTCTCCTCCGCCACCCCCGCCACCCCTTTATCGGCGGAGCCCGCTTCAGCGGGCCCGACCAGCGCCACGACAACCACCCCCCGCAATAGCGCATGCAACCACCGCGCCCACCCCGCGTTCACTGCGAGTACCCCACGATCGGCACGAACACCCCGATCTCCGGCCCGACCGACGCCGACTCGTTCTCGATCCCCAGCTCCTGCCGGCTCACCTCAAACTGCGACCGCAGCACCAGCAGGTCCCCACCCTTCGCCCCGCCCCGCTCGCTCGCCGCCCCCTCCAGATAGCTCGCCGCGATGTTGACCGTCTTCTCCACGCTCGCCGGACCCAGCGACAGCGCCCCCTTCACCGTCAACACCTTGGCGTCACCGTCCTCCTGCACCCCAGTCACCTCGTCGAACCGAAACTCGAGCATCATCCCGTCCGCCGCCGCGAGCCACTTCGGGCCCATCATGTGCTGCTCCATCTGGTCGTTCACCAGGCTGATCTTCGACACCGGGATCGTGATGCTCCCCGTCAGCGACCCGGGGTCCGCCGGGTCATACTCCACCGTCCCGCCGATGCCCCCCGCCATCCCCACGATCGGCTCCAGCTCCGAATCGATCATAAACACGACCCCATTTACCCCCTTCGGGTCCGCGAATTCGAACGTCTTCGTCTCCGCCACCGCACCCGCGGCCACCACCAGCAGAGCGATACAAGGAACAATGCGGAGGATCCGTTTCATCGATCAGCTTTCGTTAAGTACACTCGAAAACCCGGCACAACTCCGGTTCAAAATCCATCATACACACTTGATTAAACACCCACTCTCCTAGCGCCTAGCGCCTAACCGCCAGCGCCTACCCCACCACCTCCCCCGCCCCCGGCTGCCGCAGCAGCACCCGGTCGCCGTCATTCAGCCCCGCCTCGATCACCACCATCGTGTCCGACGACCGCCCAATCGTCACCTCGCGTCGCCGCACCTTCTCGCCGCCCGCCGGGACGTAGCAGTAGTGCCCGTCGCCCTCGGCGAAAACCGCCTGCACCGGCACCGCCAGCGCGTCCTCCACCCGCCCCACCGTGATCTCCCCCGTGCAACGCATCGCCGGCTTGAGCGTCGGGTCGACCCCCTTTTCCAAAAGCACCCGCACCGAAAACTCCCGCTGGTTAGGGTTCAGCCAGCCCCCCGACTCGGCCAGCATCGACACCTTGTCTACCGTCCCCTCGTACACCCGGCCGGGCCGGGCATCGACCGACACCTTCACCCGCTGGCCCGGCTCCACCAGGGGCTCGTACGCCTCGGCCACCGACAGGTTCGCCACCATCCGCGTCAGGTCCGGCAGGAAGATCAGGCTCTCGTTAAACCGCACCTCCCGCCCCTCCGCCATCGGCGTCGTCCGGTAGCTCTGCCGCCCCACCGACGTCGCGTACACCACCATCCCCGCCGCCGGCGCCTTCACCGTCGTCGCCTCGAGCTGCGCCTCCAAATCCTTGAGCTTCGCCTCGCGGATCTGCAGCGTCTTCACCTTGCTGGCGAGCTGGGCCTCCAGCCGTTCGAGCGAGCTCTTGTTCCGCGCGACCGTTTTCTCTAAATCCGCCTTCGCCTGGTCCACGGCGCTCTGCTTCGTCTGCCGCTCGGTCTCGTAGGTGTAGTCGTCGTAGACCTCGAGGCCTAGCTGCGCGGTCTTGAGCCCCTCTTTCGCCTCGAGCTGCGCGACCTCCGCGTCCTCGAGGTCGTTGAGGCTGATGAACTTTTGGCCGTATAAATCCGTGCTCAGGCCGTAGTCCCGCTCGGTGCGTTCGACCAGCCGCTGGGCGGTCTCGAGGGCCAGTTGCAGCTCGCGCCGCTTCTGCGGCACGTCCCCGTTCTCCCACCGCGCCAGCTCCAGCTCCGCCAACCGCACCGCGACCTCCACGGCGTTCTCCACCGAGGCCGCCTCATTCCGCTCGATCTCGAGCTCCTGCCGCACGAACACCTCCTCCGCCCGGGCCCCCTGCACGTTCAGCCGCGCCTCCTCGATTTTAGTAGTGATCTCCTCGTTGTCGATCCGCACCAGCACGTCGCCCGGGGCCACCTCCGTGCCCTCGTCGATGAGCGTGATGATCTGCGGCCGACCCTCGACCTTGCTCTTGATCTCCACCGAGTCGGCCGCGTCGAGGTCGCCCGTCTCGACCACGGTGAGGTCGAAGCTGTCGAGCCGCACCGTGTACCACGCCGAGTCCGAGCCCGCGTCCGCCCCATGGGGCTGCTCGCCGTCACTGCCCGTGACGGTGACGGCCGTCAGCCCGAGCCCGCCGAGGGCGACCGCCACCGCCGCCGCGAGAGCCACGAGGGTCTTGCGGCTAACGATGCCACATCGGCGGCCGGGGCGGGGGTAGTGTCGGGGGGGCATGGTGGAACCCGGAGCCGCATCATAGACAAGCGGCTTCGGGGCCGGCCCGGGCGTTTCGGGCACCGGGCCCGGGGCGCGCCATCAGGCGGTGGCGGCCGCCGCATGCTCACGGATCACGTCGAGGAAGCGCGGGCCGTAGCGGTGCAGCTTGGTCTGGCCGACGCCGCTGATCTCGATCAGCGCCGCGTCGGTGGTGGGGTGTCGCTTGGCCATCTGGCGGAGTGTCAGGTCGCCGAAGACGACGTAGGGCGGGACGCCCTGCTCCGCCGCGATCTCGCGCCGCAGGTCCCGCAGCCGCTGGAACAGCGCGTCGTCGATGGGCGGGCCCGACTCGACCGCCTTCGCCGCCGCGGTCCGCGCCGGCAGCCCCGCGCCGCCCCCGGTCTTCGCCGCCCTGCTGCGCGGCAGTTGCACGCGCTCCTCTCCCGTGAGCACCGCCCGGCTGTCGGGCGTGAGGTGCACCGTGCGGTACTCGTCCTTGGTCGAGGCGAGGTGGCCGCTCTGCGTAAGGTGCTCGGCGAGCTGGCGCCAGAACCCGGTGGGCCGGTCCCTGCCGATGCCGTGCACGCTGAGCTCGTGGTGGCCGCGCGACGTGACCTTCTCCGCCTCGCTGCCGCGGAGCACGTTGATCACGTGCGACAGGCCGAACCGCTGGCCGGTCCGCGCCACGGCCGAGAGCAGCTTCTGCGCCTCCTCGGTCGCGTCGTCGACCTCCGGCGGCTTGACGCAGTTGTCGCAGTGCCCGCACCGCCCGTCTCCCGACACGATCGTGTCGCCGAAATGTGCCACCAGCGCCGCGGTGCGGCAGCCGAGCGTGTGCGAATACTTGATCACCTGGTCGAGCTGATCGCGCGCGTGCTGCCGCTCGGCCTCGGTCTCCTTCTGATTGATGAAAAACTCGATGCGGCCGCGGTCCCCGCCGGAGTAAAACAGCACGCAGTCGGCGGGGAGCCCGTCGCGCCCGGCCCGGCCGGTCTCCTGGTAATACCCCTCGATGTGCCGGGGCAGGTCCGCATGGAAAACGAACCGCACGTCCGGCTTGTCCACGCCCATGCCGAACGCGATCGTCGCGCAGATCACCCGCGCGTCGCCGTAGATGAACGCGTGCTGGTTCCGCTCCCTGATCGCCCCTTCGAGCCCGGCGTGATACGGCAAAGCCGCCACCCCCGCGTCGGCGAGCCGGCCGGCGACCTCCTCGCACCGCTTGCGCGAGAGGCAGTAGACGATGCCTTCGTGCGTCGGGTTACGGTTGACGTGGTCGAGGATCTGCTCGACCACGCGCTGCTTCGGCCGGACCTCGTAGTACAGGTTCGTCCGCTCGAAGCCGCCGCGGTGGATCGCCGCGTCGCGGAGCTGCAGCTCGCGGACGATGTCGTCGGCGACGCGGGGCGTCGCCGTCGCGGTCAGCGCGATGATCGGCGTATCGGTGAACCGCCCGTCGAACTCGCGCCGGAGCCGGCCGAGCATGCGGTACTCGGGCCGGAAGTCGTGGCCCCACTCGCTGATGCAGTGCGCCTCGTCGATGGCGAACCGGGCAACGTCGAGCCGGCTGAGCAGGCTCCGCCCCGCCCCGGACATCAGCCGCTCGGGCGCGAGGTAGACGAGGCGGTACTTGCCCGCCAGCGCGTCGCGCTCGCGCTGGTTCACCTCCCGCGCGTCGAGCGTGGAATTGAGGAACGTCGCGGGGATGCCGTTGGCGTTGAGCGCCTCGACCTGGTTGTGCATCAGGGCGATCAGGGGCGAAACGACGACGGTGGTGCCCCCCGCCGTGGCCGCGTCGCCCGACTCCGCTGCCGCCGCGTCGGCCAGGGCCGGCAACTGGTAACACAGCGACTTGCCCCCGCCCGTCGGCAGGATCACGAACGCGTCCCGCCCCGCGATGACGTCGTCGATGATCGCCCGCTGCCGCGGCCTGAACGCTTCGTGCCCGAAGTGCCGTTTGAGCAGTGCATCGACGCGATCGGCAGGCATGGGGCAAGGGTAGCAGAGTGGGCGCTAGGCGTTAGGCGTTAGGCAAGACGCAAGCGACAGGCGAGCTAGAGACCCCCTCATACGGTTGAAGCCGCTTTCCTAGCGCCTAGCGCCTAACTCCTAGCGCCTACATTTGCCCCCGCCCCACCTCGCCACTACCTTGCCCCACCGCCTTCTCCCGTCCCGCCCGGCCGCCCGCCATGCGCCTGTCCGACATCCTCCAGCCCGACTGCGTGGTCGTCCCGCTCGAGGCGGGCGAGAAGCGGGCCGCGATCTTCGCCCTCGCGGACGTGCTCATCGCCCACGTCGGCATCGCCGACGGCGAGGCGTTTAAAGAGGCCATCTGGAAGCGCGAAACCACCCGCACCACCGGCATCGGCGGCGGCGTCGCGGTGCCCCACGGCAAGACGCCCGGCATCGACAAACTCCACATGGCCATCGGCCGCACCGCCGCCCCCGTCGAGTTCAACGCCATCGACCGCAAGCCCGTCGAGCTCATCATCCTCCTAGGCTCCCCGCCCGACCAGACCGGCGCCCACATCGAAGCCCTCAGCCGCATCAGCCGCCTGCTCATCGACCCCGACACCCGCGACCAGCTCAAGAGCCTGCCCGACGCGAAGGCGGTCTACAAGCTCATCCTCGAACTCGAATCCCGGATCGCGTGAGAGCAAAAGCCGGTGTCACGCAAAGGCCGCAAGGGGACGCGAAGGAAAAACAGATCCTTTAGCGCATCACCTTCGCTCCAGGCTTTCATGGTCCCAAGCTGCTCTTAGATGAAGCCTCACATTACAGTTCAGCGCGTTGTTCCTCCTCCGCGCCCCTTTGCGCCTTTGCGTGGCACCTGCCTTGCCTGCCTCCTGACGCTGACCGCGTGCAGCGCCCCGCCCCTCGACCGGCTGGACCTCGAAGCTCAACGCATCATCACTTCCCGCCAGGCCGCGGCCCTCGGGCCCGGCGCCGCGACCGACCCGGACGTCGAGCCGGCGCAGCCCGACGTCGTCGTGCGCGACCGCTACTACGACTACACCCCGCCGACGTCCGACGCCGACGCCGCCGACCTCAACGTGGAGCCCGCGGGGCCGCGTACCCCGGGGGCGTACCCGGACGTGCTGGACGACGTGGGCGAGCCCGACGCGCTGCGGTTCGACCTGGAACAGCTCCTCGCCTTCGCCATCGCCTACAGCCCCGACTACCGCGCGGAGAAGGAGGAGCTGTACCTCGCCGCGATCAGCCTCATCATCGAGCGGCACCTGTGGGGCCCGCGGTTCTTCGCCGCCGTCACCGGCCGCCTCACCGGCCAGCCCGAGAACAACGATGAGGCCACCGCGCTCTCGGTCATCGGGTCGCTCGGCGTCACGCAGCGGCTGCCCTACGGCGGCACCGTCTCGGCCACCGCCCTGGCCGACTACGTCACGTTCCTGCAGACCACGGCCCGGCAGACCGACCGCAACGAGGCGTCGTCGGGCCTGCGGGTCTCGCTGGACCTGCCGCTGCTGCGCGGCGCGGGATTCAGCACGCCGATCTACAACGACCGCGTGCAGGCCGAACGTGACCTGCTGTACGCGGTCCGCCGCTTCGAGCGGTTCCGCCGCGAGTTCCTGGTCGACCTGGCGACGACGTATTTCGACATCCTCCGCCGCCAGCGGCAGATCGCCAACCGCCAGCGGCAGCTCCGCAGCCTCGACCGCCTCACGGCGCAGTTCCGCGCCCTCGCCGACGCCGGCCGCGTCCCCCAGTTCCAGGCCGAGCGGGCCGAGCAACGCGTGCTGTTCCGGTACAACTCGCTGCTGAACCAGCAGGAGCAGTACGTCCGCACGCTGGACGACCTGAAAATTCAGATCGGCATGGCCGTGCCCCGGCCGCTGGAGATCGTCCCGGTGGGCATCGACGTGCCCCGCCCCAGAGTCGACGTCGACGCGGCGATCCTCACCGCCTTCGACCAGCGGCTTGACCTGCAGAACGAGGAGGATTTTATCGACGACGCCCGCCGCCGGGTGCTGGTGGCGCGGAACCAGTTGCTGCCGGACCTGAGCTTCCGGGGCGATTTGGACCTGCCGACGGCGAGCAGCCGGGCGGACCCCAGCAGCGAGCTCGACCCCGACGAGAGCGAGTACGACCTGCGGCTGCGGCTGGACCTGCCGCTGGACCGCAAGATCGAGGAGGCGGAGCTTCGGGCGAGCCTCATCCGCCTCGAGCGGCAGCGCCGGCAGTACGCCACCGCCAAGGACCGCGTCGCGCTGACCGTGCGGCAGGCGGCCCGGTCCATCACCCAGGCGCTCTACACATTGGACCTGCAGGACCGCAACGTGGAGATCGCGGTGCGCCGGGCCCAGCAGATCCGGTTGAACCAGCGGGACCTCGGCTCGCGGGAGGTGATCGAGGCGGAGGAGGACCTGCTCGACGCGCGGGACCTGTACGACGCGGCGTTGTCGAACCTGCAGACGAACATCCTGCGGTACCTGCTCAGCAGCGGCCAGATGCGGGTGGACGCGGCCGGTCGGTGGCAGGCTCCGTTGGCGCTGCGCGCTGCGCCGGACGAACGCGACCCGGAGGAAACCGCCCCGGACAATGCCGGCTTCCCCACCCGCCCCCCGCCCGCCGAGCCGCCGGCGCCCGCCGCAGCCCCGGCCCCGGCCCCGGAACCGACCCCGCCCCCTGAAGCGGTGCCGCTCCCGGAAGCCGCCCCGCTCCCGGTGCCGTGAGGCGGGGCCGACCGGCGGACCGGCCTCGTGCCGCGCCAAGTGAAGTACCCGCACGTCGTCAAGCCTAAAGGAGGGACGCAGCGCCCGGCGGCCGGGGGTCACAGGTGCAGGACGAGCATGGCCGCGGCCATGACCGCCATGGTCAGGTCCTCGACGAGCGTGACGGTGGTCATCGGCAGGTTCAGCGCGGTGCCGAGGCAGGCGCAGCGGATCGCTCGGCGGTCGAGCAGCGCCTTCAGGACGCCCGCCGCACCGATCAGCATGATCACGAGCGTGGTGAAGTTGACCGCGATCGGCGCGAGGTTGAGGAGGTAGGCGATGCCGAGCGCGAGTTCGACGTAGGGGTAGGCCCACGCCCAGGCCGCCGACCGGCGGGCGAGGAGGTCGTACCCGCGGTAGGCCGAGACGAAACCGGCGGGATCGAGGAGCTTGAAGAACGAGAACACGAGGAAGAAGCCGGCCATGAAGTGCCGCATGGTGTCGGTCCAGGTCGCGTCGGCGGCGGCCCAGCGGATGAGCAGCACGGTGCCGAGGAGGTACCCGACGATGAGGATGAGCGGGTAGAGGCTCTCGGCGGGGGCGTCGGCACCGTCGGCGGGCGTTGCCGTTTGAGCCTCAGCGCGTGCGTCGGTGGCGGCGGCGGCCGCTTCGTGGAGGGTATAGCCGCCGCTCTCCGCCACCGCCCCGGCCAGCCGCGGCGTCGGGACGTGGCGGTCCATCACCACCTCGGCCCGCGGGGGGTCCAGCGTGACCGTCGCCCCGGTCACACCGTCCACCGCGCGCAACGCCGCACCGACCTTCTGCACGCAGGCGTTGCAGTGCATGCCTTCCAAATCATAACGGTGACGCATCTCGGTCCTCACGGTCGCCGCAGCGGGGGATCACGCCGCCGCCATCGCGCGGCAGGACTTGACGCACTGGCGGCAGCTCTCGGCACACTGCCGGCAGTGTTCGTGGTCGTGGGCCCCGCACTGCTCGGCACACCAAGCGCAGACATCGGCGCACAGGGCGCAGGCTTGGCCGGCAAAGTCGCTGCCCAACGCCATCAACTGCACGCACAGCCGGCACACGGCCGCACACTCGGCGCAGCAACGCGGGCAGGCGTTGTCGCTCTGCATGCCCGCCATCTCCGCCAGGCAACGGTCGCAATCAATCGCACAGTGCTGACACGCCTCGATACAGCTTGAAAAATCCATCGGTTCCTTCCGGGTGAGGGGGTAGGGATCGGCCTCGGACTCTATACCCCCCCACCGTATGCGGCAAGACGGCGGTTCAACTTTACCTATGCTTGGGGAGTGACCTCAGGAGCATCAGGCATGGCCGAAAAGAGATCAGCGGACGCCACGCCGCGGCGGGCGAAGGGCGTGGACGGCGAGATCAAAGCGGCGAACCTCAAGCGGCTCCGCCGCATCGAGGGGCAGGTGCGGGGCCTGCACCAGATGGTGGAGGACGACCGGTACTGCGCCGACATCATCACGCAGATCAGCGCCGTGCGGCAGGCGTTGCGGGCGGTGGGCCGGGAGCTGATGTACAACCACCTCAGCCACTGCGCGACCGACGCGATCAAGGCGGGCGACGCCGAGGCGGACGCGATGTACCGCGAGCTGCTGGACCTGATGGACAAGAACGCGCGGTAGTCCCAACGGTGGGGTTGACGTGCCCCGGGACGCTTCGCATCACCCGCCAGGGGGCTGTGCCACAACAGCCCCGGGTGCCACACCGCATCCCGGAGGCTTTGCGGAGGGTGCGGTGTGACGCCACGAGCGAGTGGACTTACCGGTCACACCCGCACACCGCACCCGCCCCGAGCGGCGGGATCCGGTGTGGCACCCATTGCAAAGGCTTGTGCAACAGGCCATGAATGACGAGGGATACCGGCTAGATCCCCGCGCCCTCGTCATCGCGAGGGAGGGGCATGACGGTCTCGCCGGGTTGCATCTCGCCGCTCTGGTAGCGGGCCCAGTAAGTCCTGAGCCGGCGGCGGACGCGCGGGGCGAGGATGATGCCGCCGAGGATGTTGGGCAGGGCGCAAGAGAGCAGCATGAGGTCGGCGCTGTCGAGGACCGAGCCGAGCGAGGCGACGGCCCCGACGAAGACGCAGCCAACAAATACCAGGCGGAAGACGATGACGCTCTTGATCCCGAAGAGGTAGCCCCACGCCCGCTCGCCGTAGTAGCACCAGGCGATCTGGGTTGAGAAGGCGAAGAGCACCACCGAGATCGACAGGATGTAGGGGAACCATCCGCCGAACACCGCGGCCTGCTTGAACGCGGCGAGGGTGACGGCGGTGCCGACCACCTCGTCGCCGGCGGTCTGGTAGACGCCGGTGATGAGCACGACCATGCCGGTCATAAAGCAGATCACGATGGTGTCGACGAATGGCTCGAGCGAGGCGACCAGGCCCTCCTGCACGGGTTCATGGGTCTTGGCGGCGGCGTGGGCGACGGCGGACGAGCCGATGCCTGCCTCGCTGGAAAACGCGGCCCGCTGGAAGCCAATGACGAGCACGCCGAGCAGGCCACCCGCCATCGCGTGGAACCCAAGTGCCTGCACGACGACCTCGGCGATGAGGCCCGGCACCCGCGTGATGTTCAGCCCGATGATGGCGAGGCAGGCGGCAACGTAGATCACCGCCATCACCGGGACGAGGATCGAAGTCGCAGCGCCGATGCGACCGATCCCGCCGATGACCACGACGCCGACGGCGACCGCCATGACCAGCCCGAAGCCGATGCTGGCGTTCTCGCGGACCTCGACCGCCTGCTGCCCGGAAACGTGCGGGGCGATGAACTGGCTGAAAAAGCCCTCGAAAGCCTGGTTGGACTGGAACATGTTGCCCCCGCCCAGGGCCGCCCCCATCAGGAAGACGGCGAAGACGACCGCGAGGATTTTGCCCAGCGGCGCGAGCGCGGGGTGGACCTCGCGTAGGCCCCGGTCAAGGAAGAACATGGGCCCGCCGGAGATGGTGCCGTCGGCGTTTTGGGTGCGGAAGATCTGGGCGAGGGTGGACTCGTGGAACTTCGACGTCATGCCGAAGAGGCCGAGGAACATCATCCAGAAGAGCGCGCCGGGCCCGCCGCTGACCATGGCGATGGCGACGCCGGCGATGTTGCCGAGGCCGACGGTGGCCGAGAGGGCCGAGGTCAGGGCGCGGAACGGGGGGATGTCGCCCTCGTCGTCGGGGGCGGCCCACTTGCCGCGGACGATTTGGATGGCGTGGCGGAAGCCGCGGACGTTGATCCAGCCGTGGTAGAAGGTGTAGAAGATCGCGCCGAGGCCGAGCCAGATGACGAGGAACGGGAGCTTGACGCCGGTGGGCTTCGGGTCGCCCTGCACGGTGAGGGGGAGGCCGTCGTCGCCGACGGGCTGGTAAGTGCCGCCGGGCTGAACCTCGACGACGACGGGCTCGTCGTTCTGCATGACGGGTTGGCCGTCCTTACCGACGCGCAGGGCGCGGAACTCGGCGTCGGCGGGTTGCATGACCGGGTTGCGCTGGTAGACGACGTTGCCTGAGACGTCGGTCTCGATGCCGGTGAGCGAGCCGAAGGCGAGGTCGAAGAAAAGGGACTTGGCGACGACGCTGTTGATGGGGTTGATGACGCGGTCGAGGGCGTCGCCGAGGCCGGGCGGCGGCTCGTACATGCCGATGCGGGGCAGGCTTTGCAGGTCGTCGGGGAGGGAATCGGGGGTTGTCGCCTGGGCGGCGAGGTGGGGGGCGATGAGGACGGACAGAAGCAGCGGGCCAAGGAGCCGGCGGCGTCGGGGCGGCGTCATGGGGCGGTTCCGGTGCGGGGCAGAGGGGAGTGCGAGGGGGGGCAGGCGCGGGCAGTGTAACGGGTGGCGGTGGCGGGTTGAGCGGCCTTAGCCCGGCCGCTTGCGGCCGCGGCGTTTATGGGTGACAACAGGAAGAGACGGCGGCCGCAAGCGGCCGGGCTAAGAGGCATCGGGTTTGGTGTGGTCACGCACGAGGCGGGGGTAGCCAAGGGCCTCGCTGATGCGGAGGGTCAGGCGGCGGAGGATGGTGGTGACCTGGGCGTCGTCGCGCCGGGCGGTGAAGGAGCCGGCGAGGGCGGTGCGGCCGAGCGAGTCGGTAAAGCCTTCGAACGCGTCGGTGAGGCGGAGGTCGCCGTCGAACAGGGTCGCGCTCAGGTCGACGCCCGCGGGGTCGGAGTAGATACGCATGAACCCCGCCCCGGCGTAGACGCCGAGGCCGGCGTCACGGGGGTCGGCCGCTTCGCCGGGACCGGCTGGGGGGCCGGCGGCGATGTAGCGGATGACGGTGTTGGTGGCGGTGCGGTCGACCGGGGTGGAGCCGGCACGCGGCCGCCAGAACATCGACAGGATAGCCACCCGCGTCGGGGCGTCGGCGGTGCCGTCGTAGAGCAGGACCGTGAGGTTGCTGTCGCTCTCGTAGCGGTAGAGGGCCCGGTCGAACACGGCGTTGCCCGTCGTCTCGCCGGAGTCGCGGCTAACCAGGCGCAGCTCGCCGGGCGGCTGATTGAACAGGCTCACCCCGCAGCCGGACGCCGCGGCCAGCCCGACCCCGAGGATCACGCACCGCAGCCCCCGCCGACTCACGGCTTGGCCTTCCGCTTGCGCTTAGGTTTCGCGTCCGCATCGGGCGCCTCGTCGGGCTGATCGGGCACCGTTACCGCCTCGGGCGCGGCGGCGGCGGCGTCATCTTCGGCCGCGTCGTCGGCGGGCTCGTTCGGCAGCTTGATCTTGACCTCGCCCGGGTGCGGCAGGCCCAGCGCCTTGAGCGTGTCCCGCTCGACCACGGTGCGGAGCTGCTCGCGCGGGACGCTGGGCAGGGGCGTCCCCTGCGAGATCGAGTTGACCGAGTACAGCGTGACGATGGCGCGTTCGGGGTCGCAGAAGGGGTAGCCGCTGCCGAAGAGGACTTGGCCCATGACGTCGGACTGGTAGGCGTTGACCAGCGCGTTGTAGAGCTGCCACGAGCGGGTGACGAGGCCCGAGACGTCGGCGTAGACCGAGGGGTGTTTGGCGAGGAGGGCGGCCCCCTGGTCGAGGAACGGCAGGCCGAACGACCCGATCACGAGCTTGAGGTCGGGGAAGGTGCGGGCGACCTCGTCGAAGAGGTAGGGCTGGGCGAACTCGAGGTTGACCTGGGGCGAGAGGATCGCGGCCGACTCGACGACGACGGGGATACCGCGGTGGGCGCACGCCTCGAACAGGTCCATGGCACGGGTGTCGGCGGGGTGGAAGCCCGCGGCGGCGGGGCTGACGGTGACGCCGACGAGGCCCATGTCCAGCGCCGCCTCGAGCCGGGGCACGGGTCGGCCGAGCGTCGGGTCGATGCCGACGAAGCCGAGGTACTTCTCCGGGTTGTTGGCGACCGCGGCGGCAACGCGCTCGGGGGGGATGGCCGCGCCGAGGAGGCCGCTCTCGAAGCCGAGGATCGCGGCGACGGCGACGGGGCCCATCGCCTCGGCGTGGGCCTCGGCGGTGGCGGTGGTGGCGACCCACGGCTCGGTCCGCCGGCGACGCGACGCTTCGGCGACGGACGTGCCCAGCTCGTCGATGCTGTCCCACACGCGGGTTCGGAGGTCGACGATCATGGGCGGCGTGGGGCGGGGTCCGGGTGAGAGCGGCGGGCGGCAACTAGCGGCGGGCGGCACATCGTAACGGGCGGGGTGCGGGCCCGCTAAGGGCCCGGGGCGGGTCACGCGACGCGGCGGCTCGCCTCGCCGAGCGTGTGCAGGGTCTGCGTGCGGTACCACTCGACCTGCCGGGCCGACAGCGTCCGCCAGAGCAGGAACTGGCGGCGGAGTCCCTTGAGGAAGCCGCGGTTGGTGCGGGCCCAGTCGCCGCGGGACCCGGAGCGGCGGGTGGCGTGGACAACCATTTCTTCGACGCCAGGGATCTCCGACGGCACGGCGGTCATGGTGAAGGACTGGGTGACGCCCAGGTCGAACGGCGAGAGGGCGAGGTCGGCGGCGAGGGTGAGGCGGCCGGCGTCATCGCGGTGGACCGACACGTCGGAGGCCGCGAAGGAGCCGAGGCCTGCGTCGTCGTGGAGGCGGAAGTGCTCGGCGAGGTACCACATCAGGCCGGTGACGTCGTAGGCCGAGACGGTGAAGGGGAAGGTGAGGGTGAGGTCGTCGCCGTCGGGGCGGGGCATCTGCCAGGCACGGGCGAGGCCGGGATTGGCGGCGCGGGACGCGGCGATGGCGGGGTAGATCGCGCTGACCATAACGGTGGCCATGACGACGCCGATGGCGAACAGCGCGTTGGTGGAGGAGAAGTTGATGGCGGGTGCGGGGACCAGGCCCTGGGCGGCGAGGGCGGACGCGGCGAGGCCGACGCCCTGGGCGAGGAGCTGGCCTCCCATGCCGCCGACGACGGCGTAGACCGCGGCCTCGGCGAGGAAGAGCACGCCGACGTGCTTGGGTGCGAGGCCGAGGGCGCTGAAGGTGTAGACCTCTTTGGCTCGGTCCTGGATCGAGCCGAGGAGGGTGCCGAAAATGATGAGCCCTCCGAGCAGGAGCGGCACGACGAGGCGGAGCCCGCCGGACACGGCGGTGAGGCGGGTGAGCACGAGCCGCTCGACGCCGCCGGGGCCCGCGGCCCAGACGGGGGCGGGCAGGAGCCGGGCGAGGTCCGCGCCGAGCGCGGCAGCGCTGGTGCCGGCCGGGGGGTAGACGCGGAGGGTGTGGAGAGTGCCGCTGAGTTGTCGGACGAAGGCGTTGGGGGCGACGGCGACCTGCGCGGGGGCGAGGTGGACCGCTTCGCCGCCGCCGACGGGGGGCGTGAGCTCGTCGCCGGTGGCGGGCGGCGAGGACCCGCCGCGCTGGGCGTTGGCGGCCGCGGCGGCGGCGTCGATGGGGGTGACCGGCTGGCCGTCGAGCTCCTGTTGCGCGGCTAGGACGGCGGCGTCGGTCGAGCCGGCGAAGGTGGCGGGGTAGCCGCCGACGAGGATCGCGTCGCCGGGTTCCAGAGCGAGTTCGAGTGCGATGCCGGCAGGGAGTAGAACAGGCGTTAGCCGCCGGGCTTGCCCCGGCGCTCCGGGCGCGGCGAGTGCCGGGACGAGTCCGGCGGCTAACGGCGCCCCGGGAAACGCTACGTCAACCCCGAGCACCGCGTCGACCGTCGCCGACCGGCCGTCGTCGGTGCGGGCGACGGTGATCGGGCGGTCGTCGTCGGGCGTGGCGGTGTGCCACCACGCCTCGTCGATGCGGTCGGCGATAGGCCTCAGCACTTCGGCGAGCGTCGGGGGCAGCTCGCCGTGATCGAGTTGCCGCACGAGGACGGACCCGGCGGGCATGGTCTCGGTGACGGGGCCAAGCGTGACCGAGCGGACGCCGACGGGCCGGGTGAAGCTGGCGAAGCAGAGGATGGTGAAGGTCAGCACGACGACCGTCACCGCGGTGAGGGTGGTGCGCATCGGGCGGCGGCGCATGGTGGACATGCCCATGCCCGCGGCCGCCATCATCGTCGCGACGGCGGAGACCTCGCCGCCGGAGGGCCCGCCGGCGTGGGGCGGGGCCGCCGCTTCTTCTCCACCGCCTCCGCCGCTGTCGCCACCGACCGGGGCCGCGGCCTGCATCTCCGCGAGCTCGTCCTGAAACTTCCGCACCAGGATGTAAATCACCAGCCCCGACAGCAGCAGGATCGCGAAGGCGAGGAAGATGATGATCGGCGTCGCCGCGACCGAGAACCCCGGGTGCATGACGTACAGCAGGCCGAAGGTGACGAGGAAGACCGCGGCGAACCCGGCGATGCGTCCGTAGATGCTGGCCGCCCCGATCAGCAGCCGCTCGACCGCGACGGCGAAGGGGATCGACAGCAGCAGCAGCGCGACGACCGCGTAGACCAAGTCGTCCAGCGTGCTGCGCAGCGTGGGGTAGACGCGCTGCGAGAGCAGGAGACTTCTTTCAAATGCCGACTGAGCTTTCGCAACTTCATCGACAACTTCAGATGCACCGATATTGCCGGCCCCCGCTGGCGTGGTCGCGTCATCCGAGGCCCCCGCGTCGAGCAGCCGCCCCGCCGCGGCGTGCAGCCGCTCGAGGTCCGGCGAGGTCACGCCCCGCACCCGCAGCACCGCCAGCCGGTCCTCGTTGAGCCGCCACAGGTCCATCGCACTCCGCGCCGTCAGCGGCCGAGGCACCGCCAGCGACGCGGTGGGCACGCCCTCCTCGTTGTCGTCGCCGCCGAGGCCCAGGGCCGCGACGCCCCGCGGCTCGAACAGCTTCACCCGCGGCTCCTCCGCCCGCTCTGACAGGTAAAAAAACCGCTCCGCCCCGGCCGAGCCGATGAGCGACTGGTTCTCCCGGAAGCCCGTGTCGGACCGGGCCCGCAGCACCGTCAGGTCGCCGGTGCTGCCCGCCCCTCCGGGGCGCGGCGACAGCCACGTGGCGCCGTAGCCGTTGCCCGTGAAGAGGTCGACCCGCACCGCCCGCGACAGGTTCTGCGCGGTCGTATCCTGCGTCGAGATGGCCGCCACCTCACCACGACCGTCGAACGCCACGCCGAGCGTCGCGGCGTCGAGGTCCATGTCACTCCGCAGGCCGACGAGGGGGAACCGCCCGTTCGCGTCGACGCCGACGAGGGCGACGGGGTCGTAGTCGGCCGGGTGCGGCCGGTCGAGCCCGCGGAACGCCGAGCGGCTGTCGGGGTACGCCGGCCAGAGGGCGACCATGCTTCCGGGGGCCGGGCGGTTCTCGCCGAGGCCCCCGCTGACCCGCAGGGTCGCGACGCTGCCGGTGGGTTTGCCGCCGTCGTACCCGATCCGCTTAGCGAGCGACACGTCGGAGAAGCCCTGCAACGCCGCCAGACGCGGCTCGTCCGCCGCCGCCCGCAAGAGCGCCCCCGCCTGCTCGGCGAAGCCCCGCACCCGCGGCACGTCGAGGTTCGCCACGTTATCCGCCGGGTGCCCGTCGCGCGGCCGCGCGTCGTGACCCGTCACCAGCGCGAGGTTGTAGATGCGGTACGCCCCCGCCACCTCGCCGCTGTGCACCCACCGCCCGGCCGCGAAACGCTCGGCGTAGGCCGGGTCCCGCAGCGCCCGCTGGTCCAGTTGCGCCAGCCCGTCGGTCCGCTCCGCGACCGAAGCGAGCGCGGCGAGCACCTCGCCGTAGTACCCCGGCGCGTCCGCCTCGGGCCTCGGGTCGCGGACGCCGTAGAGCCGGCTCGACCACCCCCCCGCCACCGGGGCCCACGTCGCGCCAAGGTCCGACAGGTTCAGCGACGCGTGCAGGACGATGCGCGGCGGGTCGGCCTCGGCATCAAGGTCGCCGCGACCGCGCAAGTGTTGACGTAGCGCCTCGCGCTGATCGTCGACCCGCTTGTGGAACCGCAGTTCGCCGAGCCGTTGGGTGAGGCGGTCCCGCGTCGCCTGTACGAGCGCGGTCAGTACGTCGGAGTCACGGTGGTCCGCGACGTATGCCGCCCACTCGCTTTCGTGCAGCGCCCGTCGCGCCTCGTCCCAGCCGGCGAGTTGTCCGCCGTCCCGATCCTCGTCCGCCCGCCGGTCTTCGAGGGGCACGGCGTCGCGGTCCCACGCCCGCCGCCGCACCTGCAGGTCGCGGTTGAGGTCCGCCCGCCGCCAGTCGGCCTGCCGCCGCAGCGCGTCGAGCGTCGCGTCGGTCAGCGTCCCGGGCCGCTCGACCGCGTCCGCCAGTTCGTCGAGCGAACGCTGCACGTCCGCCGCCTCCGCCCGGTGCGCCTCGACGAGGCTCTTGTGTTCCTCCGGTGGCATCATCACCGCGTCGTAGAACGCCCGCGCCCCCTGGTGGCGGCGCGTCTCGGCGTCGAAGAAGAGGAGCACGGTATCTCGCCGCGGCGGGTCGGCCGCGAACCGTTCCGCCATCGCCAGCAGCGCCGCCACGTTCGCCGCCCCCCGCGCCCCCGGGCTCCGCCGCGGCACGTTGCCGTAGGTGTCGAACCCCGCCGCGATGACCATCACCTGCCGCGGCCCCGCCCCGTCGCCCATCGCCGCGTCGGTGCCGGGGATGAAGGCGACGACGGTACGCCCGGTCCGTGTCGCCCACGTCTCGGCCGCGTGCAGCGTCACCGTGTCGCGGTCCACCGTCGGGTCGAACCCCGCGGCCCGGGCCTCGCCCGCATCTATATAGAAGCGCGGCAGGTCCCAAGGCACCGCCGCGTCCCGCGCCCCGCTCGGCGTCTCGTTCCCATCACCAACGAACAACACCGCCCGCGCCCCGAGGCTGAACGCGAGTTCCCAGCCGTCGCCGCCGCCGTAGTCCAGCACCACCACCGCCCCGTCCGGGTCACGCGTGCCGTAGTCCGACAACGCGCCACGGCCGGCGTACAGCAGCGGCCCAGTGATCCCCCCGGCCGGCGTCGTCGGCGGCACCACCACGTTCGGCCGCATCGCCGCGAGCTTTACCGGCCGCCCGTCCACCTCGAGCGTTGGCGGCCCCTCCGGCTGCACCGTCTGCTGCACCGTCATCTCCAGCGGCAGGACGTCCACCCCCGCAAAGTCACGCAGCCGCCGCTCGATATATGCCGCGGCCGCCGCACCCTCGTCCGTCCCGGCCAAGCGGTGCGGCGAGCGGCTCAGCGCCGCGAGGTCGGCGTCAAAGTCGCCACGGGCCTGTGCCGCCACCAGCACGACCCACAGCATGACCGCCACCGCCACGCGTTGCAAAACAGCCGGGACGCTACGCGTCGCCGGGATTGGTGCAGAAGCGGACCCCCGGGGACGCATAGCGTCCGGGCTGCTAAACCGATCCTGGTCCGAAGAAGCGAACCGCCTCACGCCCCGCCCCCGTGGCACCGCAGCTCGAACCCTCCCGCCGACGGGTTCCGCCGGGCCGGTCCCGTCGCCGCCACCCGGTACACCGCGTTGTCCGCCTCGCAGTGCCACGCCCGCTCGGCCCGCCGGTCGTGACGGTTTACAAACCGCTTGAGCCGCGGGCCTGGCACGACGCAGCCGCCCTCGACCGCGTCGTGCCGGTTCACCTCGGCCGGGTCGAACCGCCACTCCGCCTTCGGTAGCTCCCGCCGCACCAGCGCCTCCAGGTCGCCGTCGAACCACGCGTCCGCCATCGCCTGCCGCCGCACCGCCACCGTCGCCCGCGGCTCCCGCTGCGTCGCCGGGTCCACGTCCTGAAACGTCAGCGTCACGTCCCCCGGCAGCACCCGCGTCGACCCTAACCACCACCCCTCGGGCACCGTCGCATCCAGCCCGAAGACGCGGTACCGCCGCGGGTCGGCGTCCGCGTCGAACCCGGCGAGGATGTCGGGCAACAGCTCCGCCTCCGCCGCGTCGCCCGGCCGGTGCTCCAGCACGACCTCGACCAGCTTGCCCTTCTCGAAACGTTCAACCGACCCCGGCTCGTACCGCGCCAGCCGCGTGATCGCCCGGCCGTCGTCGAACCTTCGCACCAGCCCGCGCCAGCCCTCGGCCGGCTCCGCCTCGTCGAACTTCGCCTCCCCGTTCGCCCGCAGCTGCTTCGCCCGGTGGTCGCTCAACAGCCGGTCCACGTCCGGGGCCTTGCGGCAGGCGGTCCAGGTTACCTGTAGCCGCTGCCGCGTCCGGTCCGCAAACACCAGCGACCCCTTCAGCGGCGACGTGCCGTGCCGAATGACCTCCCACGGCACCGGCAGCGCCACGTGCAACCCGTGCCAGTCCACCACCGTCGGCTCGTCCATCAACCGCGTCATCCCCGCAGTCTACCGCCGCTCCGCCGGCCCACCTTTCCCGCGTCCAACGGCGCACCGCCCCGCCCCCACGGGTATCTTCCGCCCATGCTCGCCCAGGTCCACAGCTTCGTCCTGCAGGGCATCGACCCGCTCCGCTGCGAGGTCGAGGTCGATGTGGTCGAGGGCGGCTTCCCCAAGACGACCATCGTCGGGTTGCCCGACGTCGCGGTGAAGGAGTCGATGGAGCGGGTCCGCTCGGCGATCGTTAACAGCGGGTACCCGTTCCCGCTGGCGCGGATGCTGTGCAACCTCGCGCCGGCGGACGTGCAGAAGGTCGGGCCGGTGTATGACCTGCCCATCGCGGTGGGGCTGCTCCTCGCGGCGCAGGTGATCGCGACGCAGCGGCACCGCCGGCTGCTGTTCGCCGGCGAGCTCGCCCTCGACGGCCGGCTCCGCCCCGTCCGCGGGATCATCAATCTCGCGCTCTTGTGCCAGCGCCTCGGGCTCGAGGGCGTGATGGTCCCGGTGGAAAACGCGTCAGAGGCCGCCGCCGTGGAGGGGATCGAGGTGTACCCGTGCGACGCGCTGTCGAGCGTCGTGGGATTCCTCAACGGGCAGCACGAGATCGAGCCGGCCGCCCCCGGCGACCTCGACGCGGAGCTAAATACCTCCGAGGCGGCGATCGACTTCGCCGACATCCGCGGGCAGGAGTCGGTCAAGCGGGCGCTGACTATCGCGGCCGCCGGCGGGCACAACATCGTCATGATCGGCCCCGCCGGCACGGGCAAAAGCATGTCCGCCAAGGCGCTGCCGGGCATCCTCCCGCCGCTGTCCCGGGACGAGGCGCTCGAGGTGACGCGGATCTACTCCGCCATCGGGCAGGTCCCGCCCGGCCGGTCGCTGCTGACCACGCGCCCCTTCCGCGGGCCGCACCACACCGCCAGCCCCGTCGCCGTCGTCGGCGGGGGCACGATCCCGCGGCCCGGCGAAGTGTCGCTCGCCCACCACGGCGTGCTCTTCCTCGACGAGATGCCCGAGTTTCCCCGCACCGTCCTCGAGACCCTCCGCCAGCCGCTCGAGGACGGGCAGGTCACTATCGCCCGCGCCCACGGCTCGGTCCGCTTCCCCGCCCGTTTCATGCTCGTCGCCGCGATGAACCCCACCGCCGGCGGCGACACGCCCACCGATGAACTCAGCCAGCGCCAGATGGACAAGTACCTCAGCAAGATCAGCGGCCCGCTCATCGACCGCGTCGACCTGCACGTCGAGGTCCCGCCCGTCCCGTACCAACAGCTCGCCGGCAAGCGTGACGGCACCGACTCGGCGACGATGCGGCAGCGCGTCGTCAAGGCCCGCGCCCGGCAGGCGGCCCGCAACGGCGGACCGCTCCGCACCAACCGCACCCTCAGCGGCCGCGAGCTCGACCGACTCGCGCCGATGGACGAGCCGGCCAGGGACCTGTTGAAGGAAGCGATGCAGCGGCTCGGGTTGAGTGCGAGGGCGTACGACAAGATCCGCCGCGTCTCCCGCACCATCGCCGACCTCGAAGAGGTCGACGCCGTGGCCGTGCAGCACGTCGCCGAGGCGGTGCAGTACCGGCTGCTGGATCGGGCGCGGTAGGGTCTGGGGGCTAGGGTCTAGGGGCTGGGGGTGAGGACTCAGCCGACCCTCGTGTTGAGGCTGAGATCGCCGTCAAGCCTTGGCAAGGTTCTGAATCTCGAATTCAGCCCCCAGCCCCCAGACCCCAGACCCCAGACCCCAGACCCTAGACCCCAACTCACCACGGCTCCACGTTCTCGATCCCCTGCGTCCAGACCCCCGGCAGCGAGCGGCGGCGGAGGGTGTAGATCGGCACGTGGGCCGGGCAGAAGGTCCGCACCTTGAACTTCACCTCCCCCGCGCCACGGGACAGCGCGCACAGCGTGTCGCGGTGCCGCAGGAGGCCGGAACTTAGGCGCAGCGGCAGCGTCGACGAGTTGAACAGCGGAACCCCCCCCGGCATGCAGACCTGCCCGCCGTGGGTGTGCCCGCTGAACACGATGTCCGCGCCCATGTCCGCCCCGGTCAGCAGCCGGTCCGGCTCGTGCGCCAGCATCAGCCGCAGCGGCTTCACCCCGCTTGCCCCCCCGCTCTCGCTCGACACCGACGCCAGCCGCCCCGCATCGAGCGCCAGCGCCACCGCGTCCCCCGTGCGGTGCATGTCCCGCGACAGGCCCCAGACCTCCAGCGGCTTGCCCGCGACCTCCACCGCCTCGTCCATCAGCCACCGCACGGGCAGCTCTTGGCACCGCTCGACCACCTCCTCCGAGTCGTGGTTGCCGAACACGCCGTAGCTACCGAGCGTCGGCTTGACCCGCCCGGTCAGCCGCCGCAGCGTCTCGAACGCCGGCGTCTCGTCGCCCGTCGTGGTCATGTAGTCGCCGGTGTAGAACACCAGGTCCAGCCGCAGCGACGCGAGTTGGTTCGCCAGCCGCTCGAACCGCGACCGCATCCGCCGCACGTGCATGTCGGTGACGTGGGCGATCCGCAGGCCGACCAGGTCCGTGTGCAGGTCGGGCGCGGGCAGGTCGAACGGTTCGGTGAGGCCGTACTTCAGGGGCATGGTCGGGTCGCGGTCTGTAGGTCGGTGCCAACGTCTGCGCCGGCGGGGCGGGCGACGCGGTGTGAACCTTGCCAGTTCCACCGCCCGCATCTATTCTATAGATCGTTCTCGCAGCGACCCGCCGCACCCGGAGCCCCGCCATGGCCAAGATGTTTTACACGCTCGAAGAAGCCGCCGAACGCCTGGGCCTGGGGCAGGACAAGGTGAAGGAGATGGCCGCCAGCGGCAAGCTCCAGCAGTTCCGCGACCGCGACAAGCTGATGTTCAAGCGCGAGCAGGTCGAGAACCTCGCCGACGCGGGCGGCAGCCTCGGCGGCAGCCAGGCCGAGGCCTCCGCCTTCGGCATCCCCCTGCAGGACCCCGGCCCCGACGACACCGACGCCATGGGCCTCAGCGACGAGATGGGCGGCACCGACACGATCAAGCTCTCGGGCGAGGCCGACGCCACCTCCTCGGGCAACTTCCTCGACGATTCCCTCGCCGCCGACACCGCCGACGACGACGACGACCCACTCGGCGGCAGCTTCAGCCTCGAGGACACCAACGTCGGCGCCTCGGCCTCCGGCCGCTCAAGTTCGGGCTCGGGTATGCCAGGGGACAGCCTCGCCCTCGCCTCCCTCGACGATGCCGACTCCAGCGGCAGCAGCATCACCTTTGACGCCTTCGACGAGGGTGATTCCAGCGGCAGCAGCCTCGCCCTCGACACCGCCCCCGACGGTGACGAGGAGGACCCCAAGGAAGCCACCGGCATCAGCGTCTTCGACGCCGGCGAGGTCGAGCCCGCCGACCCCCTCGCCCAGACCCAGGTCACCCGCTCGGATATCGACGACGAGGAGCTCGCCCTCGAGTCCGTCGGGTCGGGCTCGGGCCTCCTGGACCTCACCCGCGAGTCCGACGACACCAGCCTCGGGGCCGAGCTCCTCGACGAGATCTACCCCGGCGGCGAGTCCGCCGCGGGCGCCTCGGCCACCAACGACTTCAACCTCGAGTCCGCCGTCGGGTCTTCGGGCGTGTTCGACGGCGCGCTCTCGATGGAAACCGGTACCGCCGGTCCGTCGGGCCTTGAAAACCTCACCGCCGGCGACCCCGGCTCCATGGACGCTCCACTCGCCGCCGGCGAGGTCGGCACCTATACCACCGTCGACGAGTCCGACCCCGCCGGCAGCGCCCTGGGCGCAGGCCTGCTCATGGGCGCGACCCTCGCGCTCATCATCGGCCTCGCCGTCGTCGTCGCCGCACTCGCCGGCACCCGCAGCGCCATCACCTCCGCCCTCGTCTCCGACGACGGCGCGATGAACGTCCTCTTCCTCGCCCTCGGCCTCGCCGTCGTCGCCGCAATCCTCGGCGGCGTCGGCATGGTCCTCGCCAAAAACTCCCGTTGACCGACTACCCGGTCCCGCCCGCCCGTCTGGTCGACGGGCGTCGACGAAAGAGCGAACCGTCAAATCGCCTGCAGACCCGGTGAGCAATCGTTTGTCCTATTGTAGCGTCGCCATGGCTGCCTCTGAATTCACCGCCTCCGGTTCCACAACCCCCGTGGTTCACGCCGTTCAGCCCGGGACCCAGTTCGCCAGCGACAACACCTCGGGGGCGTGCCCGGAAGCCTGGGAGGCGCTGGTCGAGGCGAACACGGACTCCGCTCCCGGCTACGGCACGGACCCGTGGACGCGGCGGGCCTCGGACACGTTGCGCGAGGTCTTCGAGACCGACGCCGAGGTCTTTTTCTGCTTCACCGGCACCGCCGCCAATTCGATGTCGATCGCTCATCTGGCCCATTCCTACGAGAGCGTGATCTGCCACGAGTTCGCCCACGTGGAGACCGATGAGTGCGGGGGGCCGGAGTTCTTCACCCACGGCTCGAAGCTGCTGCTGTCGTCGTCGCCCTCGGGGAAGCTGCAGCCGGACGGGGTGGATCGGCTTGTCGAGCGGCGGACGGACATTCACTACCCCAGGCCGGCGGTGCTGAGCCTGACCCAGAGCACCGAGCTGGGCACGGTCTACTCCGCCGCGGAGATCGGGGCGTTGTGCCAGACCGCTGGCCGCCGCGGCCTGAGGGTGCACATGGACGGGGCCCGCTTCGCCAACGCGGTGGCGGCGACGGGTGCGTCGCCCGCCGCGCTGACCTGGAAGGCGGGGGTCGACGTGCTTTGCCTGGGGGGCACCAAGAACGGCCTGCCCCTGGGCGAAGCGGTGATTTTCTTCGACCGGGCGCAGGCCGGGGGCTTCGACTACCGCTGCAAGCAGGCGGGGCAACTAGCGAGCAAGATGCGGTTCATCGCGGCCCCGTGGCTGGGGGTGCTGCAGGACGACGCTTGGCTGAAACACGCCCGCCACGCCAATGAGATGGCGGACCGGCTGGCAAGCGGACTGCGCGGGCTCGACGGGGTTGCCCTCGTCAGGCCGCGCGAAGCCAACGCCGTGTTCGTGGACTTTTCGCCGACGGTCCGCCGGTCACTCCGGGAGCAAGGCTGGGTGTTCTACGACTTCATCGGGGACAACGGCTCGCGGCTGATGTGTTCCTGGGCCACCCGGGCGGAGGAGGTCGAGGCGTTCGTGAGCGATGCACGGCGGGCGTCGGGGGGTGCCGAGGGGTAACCGGCACCTTCGACCGGTCCTTCTCCAAGGGCGACGGAAACTACGTCCCCCCGACCCGTGCGCTTCGGTGCCACAACTTGCTTGGGTACCGCGAACGGACGCGAGCAAACGGTATAGTTGCACGTCCCCCGTCCGGCGTTCGGCGGGCCGGTCGTGGGGCGAGGTGCAAAGAACCGCAGATGACCCGTCAGCCAGATTACCGGCCGCAGACCGAACACCGCGGACTCGTCCGGCAAGCCGCCGCCGGGGTCGCGGAACACCCCGCCGACGACGGAGTCGCGGCGTTGCGTGGGCTCATCAACCCGCCGAGGTTCGGTGAGGGTGGGGCGGAATGGATCGAGCTGGGTCGCGCGGAGAAGCCGGAGGGCACCGTGGTCCGCGTCGATATCGTGGACCGGCGGGTGCCGGTGACGGTGCCGTGCCTGCTCGGGCTGCCCCGCGGCGGCGGCTCGTCGCTCCCGCTGATGGTTTGTCTGCAGGGCCATTCCGACGGGATGCACGTGTCGATGGGTGTCGCCGCCGACGATCTGTCGGTGGACGAGCCGGTGCCGGGGGACCGGGACCTCGCGCGGCAGTGCATGTCGCGCGGCATCGTGGCGCTGTGCGTGGAGCAGCGGGGCTTCGGCCTCCGCCGCGATAACCCGGAGAATCGCACCGACTGCACCCTGATGGCGATGCGGGCGTTGACGCTGGGGCGGACGCTCGTGGGCGAACGGGTCGCGGATGTCCGGCTGGCGCTCGACGCGGTGAGCCGACAGGAGGGGCTAGGCCTCGACCTCTCGCGGGTGGGGGTGATGGGCAACTCCGCGGGGGGGACAACCGCGATGTTCGCCTCGGTGCTGGACGAGCGGTTTAAGCTGGCGGTGCCGTCCTGCTCGTTCGCCCCGCTGGAGGCGAGCTGGTTGTTTCGGCCCCACTGCGTGTGCGGCTACGTACCCCGGATGCTTACGGTCATGGACCTGCCCGAGATGATGGCGCTGCGGGCCCCGCGGCCCGTGGTGGTGGTCGGGGCCGCGTCCGATTACCACGTGGCGGAGAGCGACCTGCGGGCCGGGTTCGCCCGGCTCGAACAGGTCTACGGCGGGGCCGACGAAGCGTCGTCGAACTGCCGCCTGGTGGTCGGTCCGGACGGCCACCGGTTCTACGCCGAGCTCGCCTGGCCGCACATCGAGCAGATGCTATAGATGGTGCCCGGCGGCACCCCCGCCGGCCCGAGCGGATGGAGTACCGGGTTTTGGATACGGCCTACATGACCAGCGTGATGACAACCGAGCCGTTCCGCGTGGCCGCACCCGACTACGGCACCAGCCCGATGACGGGGATGACGCGGCGGCACTGGATCGAGTGTGCCCGGTACCTGGTGGACCGGACGTTCCTGAACGTTGCGGACGCGGACTCACTGTTTGCGTTCCCCGACATCCCGGGCCGGGACGTCGTGCCGGGCGGCCGGGCCGCGTGGCTGGACCGGGTGCAGGAACTCGAGGGCTTCCGCCGGACGATGAGCGTCGCCGCCCCGCTGCTGCACGTGCACCCGGACGCGACCGCCCACGGCATCGACGTTGCCGATTATTACCGCCGGCACATCGTCCGCCTGCTCACGCCCGGCGGGCCGGGGGCGATCCCCACGCCCGACCGGCTCGACGACGGGTTCTACCAGTTCACCTGCGAGCTCGGCGGGATGTGCCAGATCCTGCTCCGCTACCCCGACCAGTTCTGGCCCGCTCTGACGGCTGCGGAGCGCGACGCGGTCGCGGGGATGCTGTCCGCCTGGGGCCACGCCCGGACCCAGCCGCACAACTGGCGCTTCTTCAACGTCATGATGTTGACCTTCCTCAAGGTCAACGGCTACGACATCGACGAAGGCCTGCTCCACACCCACCTCGACCACCTGCTCGCCCTGTACGGCGGCGACGGGTGGTACGACGACGGGCACTTTGACTTCTACTCCGCCTGGGTGTTCCACACCTACGCGATCATCTACAACCGGGCCTACGGCGACGAGCACGACCCGCGCCGGGCCGACGTGCACGAGCGGCGGTTTGCGACGTTCATGGAGAGCTACCCGCGGCTGTTCGCCCGCAACGGCCACATGCTGATGTGGGGCCGCAGCATCTGCTACCGCTTCGCCGCCGCGTGCGCGTTCCCCCTGTCGTTCGTCGCCCGGCGGCCCGCCATGAACCCCGGGTGGGCCCGCCGCCTGGCTTCGGGCACACTGATGCAGTTCCTCTCTCGCGACGACCTCTGGCAGGAGAACGTGCCCAGCCTCGGGTTCTACCGCCACTGGGAGCCGCTGACCCAGCCGTATTCCAACGCCGCCAGCCCGTACTGGATGTTCCTGCCGTTCCTCGCGCTCTCCCTGCCCGCCGATTCGCCGTACTGGACCGCCGAGGAAAACGACGGCCCCTGGCCGGCGCTCGGCGGCCGCAGCGACACCACCCCCCTACCCCGACAGGGCCTGCACCTCACCAACCACGGTGCCACGGGCACCACCGAGCTCCGCCCCGGGCACATCCGCACCCCCAACCCTAACTACAACCGCCTCTGCTTCAACACCCACTTCCCCTGGGAAGCGGACAACCCCGACGGCGCCACCCCGATGGCCTACAGCGTCCGCGGCCTCAGCCCGGGCCTGCTCGAGCGGCAACCCGATACGCCGTTTATCCCGCAAACCAAGCTGCTCGGCGGCGCCTGGCGCGACGGCGTGCTCTACCGCCAGGCCAGGCTCACCGACGTCGCCCACCAGCGCCGAAACGTGGTCGACTGCGCCGACATCATCCTCCCCGGGGGCGTCCTGCGGGTCGACCGCTGCCGCGTCTACCACGAGCACGACCTGAGGCTCGGCCACTTCGGCCTGCCCCACGCCGACGGCCGGCCGCCGACCCTCGCCCGGCACCGCCGGGATCGGGCGGATTGTCTCACCGCCGCGTCCGGCGACAATGCCCTGGCCCTAACGCGCTACCACGGGTGGGACCGGCTCGACAGCCTGCAACACGACGGGATGAACCCCGACACCACCCGCAGCACCGTGCTCTACGTCGGCCACCGGCGCGACACGTGGTGCCCGCCCGTCGAAATCATGATCACTGTCATGCTCCACCGGACCGACGGCGGGGCCTGGGGCCGTGACGAGCTGTTCCCCGTCGAGTCGTTCGAGATCGAACCGCTTGACGATACGGGCTCCGTAGGCGTCACCCATCTACGGCTGCGGGACGGCCGGTCGGTCACCGTCGACTTCGCCGAGATCGACGGTGAGGTTCACGGGTAAATGCCGCGGCTTCCCACGGCCTTCGGGCGTCGTGTGGGGTATCCGGCGACCGGGGTAGAAACGTTTCGTCCTATCAACTGACCCTTGCTAGCTCCCCTTCCCCCGGGAGGGGCTGGGGGAGGGCGGCAACTCGCGAACGCTACGTCTGCCGCGAAGCATCACGTAGCGCAGCACGCGCCCTTCCCTAAGCCCTCCCGGAGGGAGGGGGATCAAGCCGGACGAAGCGAACGAAAAAACCCCGCCGCGCGGTGGCGGCGGGGCTTGGGATGATTCCGGCTTTGTGGGAAGACGAACCTCAGGCCCGGCGACGGCCGAGGAGGCACAGGCCGCCGACGCCGACCAGCGCCAGGCTGGCGGGTTCGGGCACGGCGTTGATGTTGTCGATGAACAGGGACGAGACGCCTTCGGGGTTATTGTTGCCGCCGTTGGTGCGAACGATGAACGCGTTCAGCCCCAGGCCGGCCTCCGAAGCGCTGCGGTACAGCCCAAAGTCGTCGGCGAGCTGCTGGTTGGAGAATGCACCGCCGTCGATGAAGGTGTCGTAGGTATCCGCCGCGGTATCGAGGATCACGGTGACGGTGTAGGCGGTGTTGGCGGCGTAGTCGAAGCCGGTGTCGATGAAGGCTGCGCCGTTGTAGACGGTGAGGTTACCGTCGTCGAGGCGGAACGTGCCGGCAATGTCCGAGCCGTCGGCGAGGTCGGCCTCGCCTTGCAGCACGCCCAGGCCGATGTTGGCGTCGAGCGGCGTGACCGCACCGGCGGCGGAGAAGTCGAAGGACAGCGTCACGACGTCGCCCTCGTCCCAGGTGGTGCCGTCGTTCTGGATGTTGTTGCCGACGCCGCGGTTCGAGAAGAACCCGACGAGGTTGCCGTTCGACTGCGGATCAACCGCGGTCGGCGGCGGGCCGTTGGTCCCGGTGGCGAAGTCGAAGTCCCAGTCCATGGGCCCTTCGGTGGCGAGGTTGTCGCCTTCGCTGTAGTCCTGGAAGTCCTCGATCACCACGCCTTGGGCGCTGGTGCCTGCCAGCAGCAGCGCTGCCGTTGCCGAACCGATTTGGAAAGTCTTCATCATGTCATTCTCCTTGGAGAGGAAAGGGTTGATCCACCTGGTAGCAACATTTGTACCGGATTAGTGGACGTAGTTAGACGCGCCGCCACACGGCGGCGCGAGTCAATCGAGTAAAAGCTCGAAGAAGTTTTCGATACTGCCGAAGTTGCCCCCGTAGCCGCCGCCGTGGGTGGTCGCGAAGAAGTTGAAGGCGGCCTCATTGCTCCTCAGCGACGCGCTGCCGTCGCTCATCAGGACGGTGAAACCCTTTTCTGCGAGGTGCGACATCGCGTTGACACGCAGCGGCACGTCGATGCCGAGGATGTCGGTCTTGAGGTAGTCGGTCATCTTGACGTATTGCCGCGGCCAGTTCCCGGGCATCGGGGGCGTGATGTCGACGCGGGGGCTGAAGGTGTAGGACGAGCGGATCGTGGGCTCGGCAGCCAAGTCGTCCCACTTAGGCAGCTGCACGCTGGCCTTGAACGCGACGTTGTTGACCTCTTCCTGCAGCGGGCAGTAGAGCGGGGCCGGGCTGCTCAGGTGCCCGCCCTTCATCAACGCCCCGAAGTTGGGGTACGCCAGAATCGAGACCCCCGGCCCCGTCACCCCGTCCGAATAAACCACGGTGCCGTCGAGGAGGCTGTTAAACGTGTAAGGCACGGTGAGGCTGGTCCGGGTGAAAGGCAACGCGTCGCTGTGATCCACCGCGTAGGAGGCGGTCCCGATGCCTAGCTGCTTGAGGTTGCTCGCGCAGGCGATGTTCTTGGCGGTACGGCGGGCGGCGCCGAGCGCGGGCAGGAGGATCGAGATCAGCAGGGCGATGATGGAGATCACCACCAGCAGTTCGATGAGCGTGAAGGCGTGTCGGCGTTTCATGGTTGATCCTTCCCAAGGGGCTGTCGCGGGGTCGGCCCGCGGGGGTTGATTTAGCGGGCTGCAGGCACTTGCGAGGCCCGGGCCGCGGCGGCCTGGCGCAGTTCAATTGGTTTCCACACGCCGACCGCGCCGGCGTTCTCGTGCTTCTCTACCCGCAGCGCCAGGCGGTGGGTCTCGCCGGCGGTCACGTCGTCGCTGATGTCGAGCGCCCAAGGCTTGTCCCACATCGAGGGGGTCGGGCCGGCCTGCTCCCCGACGGGCTGCCCGTCGAGGTAGACCTTCACCTTGCCGTCGACGGCGCCGAAGTAGAGCCACAGCGGCCGACCGGGGTCGAGCGTTTCGGGGGCGCGGAAGGTCGTGCTGTACCACGCGACGCCGCGGTGGTCGACGCCCTGGTGGTTCCACGCCTCGGTGACTTTGATGTCGCGCCACCCGTGGCCGGGGGTCTGCTCGGCCCAGCCCTGCTCGGTGCCGACCTGCTCGGGATCGGTGCGGAAGGCCCAGGTCTCGGGGAGCGTGAGCAGCGTTGGGGCCGCCTCGGCCTCGACCGGGGGCTCGTACTCGAAGGCGAGGCCTTGCCACTGCGAGTCGGGCCGCTCCTCGACGGGCACGTCGACGACCTCTTCGAGCTTGATGGGGATGAGCAGGTACCGCTTCAGGTCGTCGCGGCCGTTGCCGGGGACGTAGCTGATGTCGCGGACGTCGACCACGTCGCTGTACGCGTGCTTGCGGAGGAACTCGTGGTAGTCGATCCGCAGCCGGTCGAGCCGGGCGAGCTCATCCTCGGAGGCCTTGCCCGCGTCCATCCGCTTGCCGATCTCGATGGCGGGGATCATCATCTCCACCAGCTTGAACTGCTCGGACAGCACCTCGACCCGTCGCGACAGGAGGACGTCGTCGGCCACACGCTGAGCGGCGGTGTCGAGCAGCGACCGGCAGGCGTCCATGATCGGCACGTAATAGGCCAGCAGCCGGTCCTCGAACCGCGAGACGGTGTCGTCGTTGCGGTCCTTGACCATGACGATCGACTCGTTGACCTTCCGCGCCTGCCCGGTGATGGTGCGGTGGTACTCGCGTACGGGATCGGCGGCGTTGCCGTAGAGGTCAGAGTAGAACCCGTCGAGGATCGCCCGCGGGTCGCGGTCCATGTCCCACAGCATCCGCAGCAGGAGGTAGGTGTCGGGCTGGCGGGCGGCGGGCGCCCCCGAGACGTAGCTCTCGTAGCCGAGGTAGCCGTGTTGCTGCATCGCCCGCAGGTGCTCGACGACCCACTCGGGGTCGCTCAGCGGCAGCGAGAAGAAGCCGTGGCTCGCCGGCCAGCTGTAGAACGCGATGTGGTCCGAGAGCTCTGACCACTTCTTCATCCGGTCGAACGACGCCTGCCGCTCACGCTCGGAAAAGTAGTACGTGCCGTTCTGGACGTGGGCAAAGTACAGGTTGTCCGGCAGCTCGTGCTCGCGCAGCGGCGGGTTGACGTAGGTGGCGTAGATGTAGGTGCCCACGAGCTTATCGGGGTGGGTCCTCTTCACCTCGCGGGCCACGTGGGCGGCAAAGTCGAGGTACCGGTCGGTGAGCGAGTCGGAACCCGGGGCATCGAGGGCGCGGCAGGCGGCACACTCGCAGTGCCGATCGCCGTCGGTCATGCCGATGCCGCAGACGTCGTAGTCGGGGTTGTTCTTGAAAAAGTCCAGGACGTAGTCGGCGGTGATGCGGCGGACGTCGGGGTCGGAGGTGCAGAGGTGGAAGCGGTACCAGTGGACGAAGTGGCCGGGCGAGCTCGGGACGATGCGTTGACCGTCGACCAGGGCGAGCCACTCGCGTTCGCCGACGTAGCGGCCGTCCTTGACGTAGGGCTTCATGATCTCGGCGACCGCGTGCTGGGTCGCGCCCTTGAGGCCGCCGCCGGCGCCGTTGAACCGGGCGTAGCGCAGCGCCTCGTCGACGCGGGCGGCGGCGCGGCGGCGGTCGGGGTCGCCGACGATGTAGCTCACGCTCGGCTTGCGGCGGAGGAACTCGGGGTTGTGCACCGCGTCGAGGTCGGGGACGGTCCAGGCGCTGGCCTTCGGCACGTGGTGCCAAAGCTCGCCCGGCAGGTACTGGCGGACGCCCAAGTGCTCGTTGAGGAGCCGGCCGACGCCGAGGTACGTCCCCGCCGAGCGGAAGAGGCTGTGGCTGAACGGGTCGCCGGCGTCGTCCCGGCCGAGCACGATAAGGTTGTCGCCGTCGGTGAGCAGGCGGAACCCATCGTGGGCCACCCCGGAAAGGTCGAGGCCGCGGCTGTCGGTGTAGGCGCTCTGGCCCAACACGATGACCTTGCTCTGCGGGGAGAGGTCGTCGTCGCCCGTCAGCTTCCGGATCGGCAGGTCCGCCCCGGTGGACTCTTTGACGGTGTCGCGGAGCAGCTCAGCCGCGGCGGTGACGCTCTCGCTGGCGTCCGCCGCGATCACGATGCGGTAGTCGGTGCGCCCGTTCTCTACCAGGGTGAGCTCGGCCGCGGCTCTCGTCGGCAGGCCGAGCAACACCAAGCCGAAAGCCGCGAGCGTGATCCACCGGGTGAGGGGACGCGGGCGGAGGCGGCGGCCGTTCGGCATGAGGGGTTTCAGTGGCAAGGCTTCGTTTCGCTTTCGGTGCTGCTAATCCATAGCGCGTCGGCCGGTCGTCTCACGGGGGATCAGCCGGCCACGGGTCGATGCTCCTGCGGGAACATCACCGGGCGAAGCGAGCTGCCGGAGCAGCCCGTCGATGAGCATGCCGGAGGTCTCGGCGATCGGCAGGTCCCAGACCGTGACGGGCGGCTCCCACAGCCGGGTGACGTCCGAGTCGCCGAGGCTCGCGAGCATGAGGTCCCCGGGCACCCGCAGCCCGGCGAGGCGGATCGCCCGCCACACGGCCAAAAGCTCGCGGTGGTTGGTCACGATCAGCCCGTCGATCCCGCCGGGCACCCCGCCCAGCCACGCGGCGATCTGGTCGCTCATGGGCTTGTGGTCCTCCACGGTCTGGGTCACGGGGAAACCGAGCGCGGGATCGGGGGTGAGGCCCCGCTGCCGCAGGGCCTCGGCGAACGCCATCGCCGCGGCTCGGTGCTCGGTCCCGGCGGCAAGCTCCATCGCGACCCGGCCCCCCAGCACGCCGACCCGTCGACACCCACCGTCGATCATGTGCCCAGCCAAACGCCGGAACCCCTCGGCGATGTCGATGTGCACACACCCATCAAAACCCTCGAACCCCCGCATGTGCGGCACCCGCAGCATCAACGCGATGCCCTTCTCGCGGAGGTCTTGGTAGGTCGCGATGAGGGACTGCTTAGCGCTCAGCACGATCAGCCCATCAACCATGCCCCGCCGCAGCAGGTCGATCTGGTGCTGCTCGCGGTCCGGCGACCAGCCGACGCGGACGATAAACGGCTCGAGCGACCGCTGCCGCAGCCCGTCCTCGAGGAGGTGCTGGTACTGGGACAGGATCGGGTCGTAGGTCTCGGGGATGAGCAGGCCGACCATCCCCGTCTTGCCCCGCCGCAGCGACCTGGCCTGGAAGTTGCCCCGGTAATCGAGGTCGCTGGCGATCGAGAGGATCCGCGACCGCGTCCGGGGGTGGATCCTTGCTTCGGCGGCCCCACTGAGCACCCGCGACACCGTCGAGGGGTCAACCTTCGCCCGGATCGCGATGTCTTTTAGCGTCGGCATGAGGATCGGATGTCCCCGGTACGGGTGCGGGATCTTGCGATGCCCGGTGCGGCGACACGGTGCGCCGGCGTCGTCGGCATCGTCGGCAGGGTGACACAAACCGACACCAGATGGGGCATTTGCACAATCGATTGTCCGAGTAGCTTAACGCCGCTTTGCATGATTGTCAATCCCTCACCGTCATACCGCCGGACGCATCGCGATTGGGTTTCGGTGGCCCCGGCATCCTGCCGGTGGATCACCAGTGGCCCCGGCATCTTGCCGGTGGTTCCCCGCAAACCCGCACTCCGCACCCTGCACCCGAACGCACCGCCCCCCTATCATCTTCCCAAACCCACCGCCCCCGCCACCCCGCGCCCGACCCTCACCATGCTCAGCCCCGACGCCCGTAACGAATGGCTGACCCTCCTCGTCATCGGCCTGCTCGTCGGCGTCTCGCTCGTCCTGCTGGGCTACTGGCCCCTCGCCGTTGCCGTGGCCGTCGTCATCATCGCCCTGCTCCTGTTCTTCCGCGACCCAAATCGGCAGGTGCCCAACTACCGCAACGTCGCCGTCGCCCCCAGTGACGGCACCGTCTCCTCGGTCCACGAGCTCGACCGCTTCGAGCCGTTCGACGGCCCGGCGGTCTGCGTCCGCATTTTCATGTCCGTCTTCGACGTCCACATCAACCGCGTCCCCTGCCACGGCCGCGTCGCCTCCATGTCCCACCAGCCAGGCGCCCACGGCAACACCCTCAACCCAAAGTCCGCCGAGGACAACGAGTCAATGACCACCGCTCCTGGTCCACCCCGCCAAGGGCCACCCCGTCGCCGCCGTCCGCCAGATCGCCGGCCTCCTCGCCCGCACCATCTACAACCGTCTCGGCCACGGCGAGGTCGTCCAACGCGGCCAACGCATGGGCATCATCAAGCTCGGCTCCACCACCGAGCTCTACCTCCCCCTTACCCTCCAGCCGCAGGTCAAGGTTCGCAAGGGCGAGAAGGTCAAGGCCGGCCTCACCGTCCTCGCCGCGGTTACCCCCCTCGACCGCGCCGAACGCGACCCCTCGACCGCCGACGCCCCCGGATGCGATGCCCCCGGAAGCGACACCCCCGGAAGCCAACGCCTCCGACACCCACGCCGGAGACCTCACCGCCTCCGCTCCCGACCCCGACGACGACGCCACCCAGCCCGACTCGCTTTTCGACCACGCCACCCCCGTCGACGCCGGCTCGACAGTTTCGGCGACCCGGCGATAGGTCTCCGCTTCACCACCCTTGCCGACGGGTGGACCAGCAGGACCGCGCTGGTGTGGCGGTGAGCCTTCTTATGGTGCCGGAGCAATCATGGACCACCGGAACATTTCGTTCACGACCGTCGCGTCGCTCCTGCTGTTCTCGGTCGGACTCACCATGATCATCGTCGGCGGCGCCTTGATCTTGGCTAAAGCCGCCGAGGTCGACCAGCGTCGGCCGCCAGCCCGAAACATTCTGGATCGGTGACCTACTGCTGCTCCCGAACCCGGCTGACGTCGTCCGATTTATACAGGCGTCGTTCAAGAGTCCCATAGCAGCATCCACCGTGGCGGGCGGGTGCGGGCTGTGCGTGCTCGCATTTTATCTGCTGGTCGATTAGCCGTAGGGCAGGGCTTGCCCTGCCACGACCAGCGCTGGACCCCGACCTTCGGGCAACACGCGGCAGGGTGAACCCTGCCCTACAGCCTGATCGGTGCTTCTCACTCGCTCCCGGGAGGGGTTGGGGGAGGGCGGACGGTGAATGACTCATCGCGGTGCAGTGGGGTCAACCCTCCTCTAACCCCTCCCAAGGGGAGGGGGATCGGAAACAGGCCCCGCCACGCGCCCCCACCGCCCCGTTATCATCGCCCCCATGTCGATCTGGGTCCCGCTGCTCAACGTCATCCTGCTCCTCGCGACGGCGATGGTGCTCGGGTCCATCGCCGAGCGGCTCAAACAATCCGCCATCGTGGGGTTCATGCTCGCCGGGCCTCCTCCTCGGGCCTAACGTCGCGGGCCAACTCCTCGGCGGCAACCTCGTCGACCAGCAGCAGATCGTCGCCATCGCCGACCTGGGCGTCACCCTCCTGATGTTCACCATCGGGCTCGAGTTCTCCTGGTCGCGCCTCCGCCGCCTCGGGATGACCGCGCTCCTCAGCGGGGTCATGCAGATCACCCTCACCATGGCCGTCGCCACGCTCGTGGTCTGGCTCTTCGGCTTCGGGTTCAAGGCCGGCGTCGCCATCGGTGCGGTGGTCTCGCTCTCCTCCACCGGCGTGGTCATGCCCGCGCTGGCCCGGCGGGCCGAGGTCGACTCGGTCCACGGCCGCTTCGCCCTGGGCATCCTCCTCGTGCAGGACGTGGCCGTCATCCCCCTGGTCCTCGTCGTCGCCGCCCTCGGCGGCGCGGGCGGCACCACCGCCGACCTCTTGATCAGCACCGGGCGCAGCTTCGGCATCGTCGCCGCCTTCGTCGTCTTCTTCGTGCTGTTCTCCAAGTTCGTCGTCCCCCGCGTCGTCGCCTTCAACGCCCCCACCGGCAACCGCGACGTCACCGTCCTCTTCGCCATCGTCACCTCCCTCGGCGCGGCCTACGCCGCGTGGCACCTGGGCCTCTCCCCCGCCCTCGGCGCCTTCATCGCCGCCATCTTCATCGGCGAGTCCGTCATCGCCCCACGCCTCCGCGGCGACGTCGGGCCCCTCAAGGTCGTCTTCGTCACGCTGTTCTTCTCCTCCATCGGCATGCTCGCCGACCCGCTCTGGATGTTCCAAAACGCCGGGGCCGTGCTCATCGCCACCGGGCTTTTGGTGCTCGTCAAGCCCACGGTGATCTGGATGACCGGCCGGGCGTTCGGCGTCGCCCACCGCTCGGCCGTCGCCGCGGGCGTCTGCATGGGGCAGGTCGGCGTGTTCAGCTTCGTCCTCGCCCGCTCGGCGCAGGACGGCCGCGTCATCGGTGACGAGACCGACTACTTCCTCTTCAACCTCATCGTCAGCTTCACCGTGCTCACCCTCTTCGCCACGCCCTACCTCGTGCTGCTGGGCCCGACCATCGGCGCGAAGGTCGAGCTGCTCCTGCACCGCGTCGGCCTCGCCAAGTCGCTCTACACCGGCGAGGGGGCGATGACCCGCGAACTCAACGGGCACACCGTCATCGTCGGCTTCGGGCCCGCCGGCCGCGCCGTCGCCAACGCGATGTACCAGTCCGGCGTCACCGTCGTCGTCGTCGACCTCAACCCGCGGTCCGTCGCCGCCGCGCTACAGATGGGCCTGCGCGCCTTCGTCGGCGACGCATCGAGCGCCGACCTCCTCAAACAGATCGCCATCGCCGACGCCGAGGCGCTCGTGGTGACGCTGCCCGACCACCGCCTGACTATGGCCGTCATCATCGAGGCACGCGAGCTCGCCCCGAAGCTCAACATCGTCGCCCGCGCCCGGTATCACCGCTACGTCGAGCTGCTCGACGCGACCGGCGCCTCGCTGGTGATCGACGAGGAGGCGGCCGTGGGCGACCGCCTGAGCGAGTCGCTCCGCGTGTCGATCCCCACCGACAGCGAGCAGGACCACGAGGTCATCCGCGAGGACGCCCCGCCGGCGGAGGCCCCCGATCGACCCTCGCCCGCGGTGCCGTCGTTCCACGCCTAAAGCAAGTGCTGAAGTTCTCCGTCATAGCCGCGACGCTACGCTTCGCGGACCGCGTGGCGTAGCAACGCGGCTACTGGAGAACGTTCACATCAACCGCTCTAGCGGCCGGGTTGTTTAGGGCGTGGGAGGCGTGGCATGACGCCGTACGTGGCAAACCGGTGGATCATCAGTTGCGCCCGCGGGTTGAGGTGTGGCACCGGGTGCCCGCCGATAGACTTCGCCGCCGTGACCGACAGCACCGCCAACCCGACGCCGGCCCGACCGTGGCGTGCCGGTGCCGAGGCGGCGTGGGCGAACCGCTGGCCGGGCGCGGCCCTATCCGCCTTCGCGGTGGTGCTCCTCCTGGCGTACTTCTACGTCGCGCCGGTCCGCGACGCGCTGCAGCGTGTCGCGGACTTGAAGGAAGCGGTCGGCTGGCCGTTCGCCATCGTGAGCACGGCCGTGTTCGGGGCCGTCCTGCCCTGGCTCGTGCAGCGGCTAAGGCCGGCGTACCGGGGCGAGACACGGTGGTCGCACCTGCTGTTCCTCGCCGCGTTCTGGGGCTACAAGGGTGCCGAGATCGACTGGTTCTACAAGCTCCAGGCCCTGCTGGTCGGCGACGCGGCAACGCTCGGCATCATCACCGTCAAGGTGCTGATCGATCAGTGCCTTTACGTCCCCCTGTGGGCGGTGCCGACCACGGTGCTCGCCTACCGCTTCAAGGACGAGGGCTTCGACATCGGCCGCCTCCGCCGCGCGGTGGTCGAGGACTACGGCGGGTTCGGCGGCTGGGTGCGGGCGAAGGTGCTCCCGGTGTTGGTCAGCAACTGGGCGGTGTGGCTCCCGGCGGTGGTGGTGATCTACGCGCTGCCGCAGGCGTTGCAGCTGCCGATCCAGAACCTGGTGCTGTGCTTCTGGGCGCTGCTGCTGGTGTTGCAGGTGCGTGACGCGGGGAACAGCCGTAACACAGATTTCGCAGATGCCGCAGATTAAAGACGCAGATCTCAGCGACGTTTTTCAGTCACGATCGGGTTCTGGGTTTGCGAATTTTGACTGTTCGGCATCTGCGTCCCTAATTTGCGGCATCTGCGTAATCTGCGTGAGAGGCTGTTGGCTTTCCGACTGACCAGAAAGATTTCCGTGTCTCACGCATAGAATCCGGCCATGTGGATGCAGATGCTGGTGCAGGGCGTCGGGGCGACGGGGCTGTTCGCGTCGCGCGCGTTCCTGCCGGCGTTTGCGGCGGCGCTGATGATGCGCTTCGGGCCGGAGTGGGGCATCATCCCCGACTGGGGGCTGCTGGGGACGCTAGGCGTCGCGCCCGGGCCGACGTGGTTCACCAGCGACTGGGCGATCATCACCCTCGGGGTGCTCTCGGCCCTGGAGGTGATGGCCAACGAGAACGCCGACGCCCGGGCGCTGCTCAACGGCATCGACCAATACGCCAAGCCGGTGATGGCGGCGCTGACCTACCTGGGCATCGCGACGGTCGCGGACGAGGCGGCGGTGCACGACCTGATCGAGCGCGGCGACGACGGCGCGGTGCTCCACGGGGCGGCACCGCTGCTCGCGGGGTGGACGACGGAGATGGTGGTCGCGCCGCTGGTCGCGGCGGGGACGCTCGTCATCGCGCAGAGCCGCGCGGCCGTGCTGGACCTATTCATCGAAGCGGACGAGGACGACGCCACCGGCGTGCAGCGGCTGCTCGCGTGGGCCGAGAACATCTGGGCGTTCTTCGGGGTCGCGTTCCTCATCCTCTTCCCGTTCGTCATGCTCGTGCTCACCGCGCTGGTGAGCGGGCTCATCCTGCTCCTGCGTCGGCGTGTGGAAAAGGCGGAGGAGCGGGCGAAGACCGATTGCGTCAACTGCGGGCACGGCATGTACCAGTCGGCGGTGGCTTGCCCGCAGTGCGGCACGGCCAACTCGGACATCAAGTCGCTCGGCTGGCTGGGCGCGACGAAGGTGGACCGGCCCGCAGAGGACGTGGCGGGCCAGCCGTACCGCCTCGCCGCGGCGAAGCGGTGCCCGGTCTGTGCCGAGCGGCTGCACGAGCGGCGGCCGCACCAGGTTTGCCCGGCGTGCGGGCACGAGACGTTCAGCGAGCCGGGCTTCGCCGAGGCGTACGTCGGCCGGCTCGCGGCGCGGCTGCCGATGGTCCTGGCGGTGTGCGCCGGGCTCAGCCTCCTGCCCGTCATCGGGCTGATCCCCGGGATCATCTACTACCGCCTCGCCCTCATCGCGCCGATGAGGCGGTACATCCCCCGCGGCAAGAACCTGCTCATGAAGTGGGGCATCCGGCTGCTGTTTGTCGTGCTCATCGCGCTGCAGTGGGTTCCGGGCCTCGGCGGGTTCGTCGTCCCGGCGATGGCGGCGGTGAGCTTCGCGGCGTACCGCCGGCTGTTCCTGAACATGGTGCACGAGCGGGTGGAGTGACGGTTCGGCCGCGGACGGAGCGGGCGGAGCGGGGCCGGCGCCCGCCGCTAGACCGCAGGCGTTCCGCTACGGTGTGGGGATGCCCGGCACCACGCTCTCGGTCAACGTCAATAAGGTCGCGCTGCTGCGCAACGCCCGGCCCGGCGAGGTGCCGTCGGTGGCCCGCCTTGCCCGGCTGGCGCTCGAGGCGGGGGCGCACGGCATCACGGTGCACCCCCGGCCCGACCAGCGGCACATCCGCCGGGGCGACGTGGACGCCGTGGCCGCGGCGCTGACCGAGGACGTCGCGGGCCGGCCGGGCTTCCGGGGCGAGTTCAACATCGAGGGCAACCCGCTGGTGTCGGGGGGCGGGCCCGACGGCGGGTACCTGATGGACATCCTCCGGGTGGTCCGCCCGGATCAGGCGACGCTCGTGCCCGATACGCCGGGGCAGAACACCTCGGACCACGGCTTCGCCCTGACCAACCCCGAGGTCGTCGCGGAGCTGCGGCCGATCGTCGCGGAGCTGCGCGAGCTCGGTTGCCGGGTGAGCCTGTTCATCGACCCGGACCCCGACGCCGCGACGGCCGCCGCCGACGCGGGGGCGGACCGGGTGGAGCTGTACACCGAGCGGTACGCCCGGGCGTTCGGCACGATCCACGAGGCGGCGGTGCTGGATCGTTTCGCCGCCACCGCCGAGGCCGCGACGGCGGCGGGCCTGGGCGTCAACGCGGGGCACGACCTGAACCTCGACAACCTCCGGGCGTTCATCGACGCCGTGCCCGGAGTAGAGGAGGTCAGCATCGGCCACGCCCTCATCGCTGATGCGCTCGAACTGGGGATGGCTGAGACGGTGCGGGCGTACCTTGCTCGGTTGACGTAACCGACGCTCCCCGCGACCGTGCAAGCGGTGGCACCCCATGACTGAACGCACCTCGACCTTTAGATAGAGCTCACCCTCCGCTGGCGCGGTCGGGTTGACTCGAGTCGTCACCCCCGGTGTCGCGGGCTTCCGCCAGCGCCGCCTCCGCCTCGTCAATCAGCTCCGCCACCATCGCCGGCAACGCATCCCCCCCCTCACCGCCCCACCGCACCCGCAGCGCCGCCACGTGCCGCCCGACCAGCACCCCCGCCCGGTCCAGCCCCAAAGCCCGCTCGCCTTCCTCGAGCTCGTCGAGGTGTTGCAACGCGAACCACACCGCCTGCAAGCCGATGACATCGGCGACCGACTCCCGCCAGAGCCGCCCCGCCGCGTCGTCGGGCAACCCCACCGCGGCCCCCGCAAACTCCACCCACCGCCCCAGCAGCACCGCCCACGTCAACCGCTCGGGGTGCAGCGGGTCGTATGCATCGAAACGCTCGTCCGACATAATATGCACCCCATGACCGTCGCTTATCTCATTCGTCACCGCTCTAGCTCTAGCTCTCCCTCTAGCCGGGACGCTACGCGTCCCCGGCCCGGGACGCGCAGCGTCCCGACGGTTATAGCCGCGTGCCTCCTGCTCAACCTTCTTGCGGCCACCCCAACCCACACCCAGGACGTGATGGACCAACCCATCGACCTCCTCTGGTCGCCCCAGAGCGACCCGCCGCTGAACAGCGGGTACGACCTTGACGAAATTGCCGCCCCCCCCGCCACCCAACCCGCCCCCGCCGCCGTCTTCCCCGGCCTCACCCTCGACCTCGGACACCGCCGCATCGACCTCGACGCCACCGTCGTCGGCCGCGAGGTGGAGTGGCTCGAGCTGCTCGCCTGCTCGCCCGGCACCCGGGAGCACGAGTCGATCGTCACCCTCGACGCCTCGGCGACCGACCTCCAGGCCGCCCTGCTCCTGCTGGGTCTGGAACCCGGCTCGCCGATGACCGTCGAACGTGACGGTGACGCCATCGTCGTCCACCCCCCCACCGGGCCGCAGGTCGAGGTGTTCTTCCTCATTGACGGCGACCAACCCGTCCCCGCGAACCGCTGGGTCGTCGCGCAGGACACGGGCGAGGTGATGCCCGACCACCGCTGGCTCTTCACCGGCTCCCGCTTTACCGAGTTCAACGGCCAACGCTGGTTCCTCGCCGAGCAGAACGGCACGCTCATCTCCCTCGTGAGCTTCGGCGACGACCTGCTCGGCCGCCCCACGACCCAATCCGACCAGGGCGGCAACGGCCTGTGGACCGCCAACACCGACGCCATCCCCCCCTTGGGCACCCGCCTCACCGTCCGCCTCCAACCCGTCGCGCCCCCGGCTGATGATCGTCCTGCCGCCACCGCCACCGCCCCCGCCTCGCCAGAATAGGCACCTCTGTAGAGAGTCAGAGCCGGGTGCGTAGCGACCGCACGTCATCGCCAACGACGCGGACCGGTCGCTCACGCTCCCGGCTCTGATGAAGCGACATATGCCGGCCTTGCCCGCGTCACCGTAACGCTTGACACCCCGCCGCCGCCGGGCGACACTACGCCACTCCCCAAGACCCCGCCCCAAAGGACCCGCCGATGATCCTCGCCCTACGTGCCACCCTCACCGCCGCGGCCGCGGGCCTGCTCCTCATCAGCGTCGTCGGCTGCAGCGGGCCCCGCCACAACGTCACCCCCTACCTCGACTCGTACGCCTACAACCACGAGGAGGACACCAACCGCTACCGCCGCACGATCGATCACAACACACGCTCGGCGTGGGACGACCTCGCGAAGATCCTCCTCCTCGACCGCCCCCTCCGCCTCGTCGAGTACCCGGTCCCCTAACCCCGGGTACGCAATGCCACGAAGCGACGCGGCTTTGCCACGCCTCCGCGTGACGCACACTCGAGGTCACCGATGACGCCGTCTCTCACATGAAGCGACGCGGCTTTGCCGCGCCTTCCCTGCGCGGCAAAGCCGCGTCGCTTCGTTATGACTCCCTCACGCCCCCGCGTCGGCGTACTCCTGCAGCGTTTTGACGCCCCACGCCCCGGCACGCATCGCGGCGATGGCCTGTACCGCCGCCTTCGCCGCGGTCATCGTCGTGATCATCGTCACCCCGTTGCGCACCGCCGTCGCCCGAAGCTTGCCCTCGTCGGTGCCGCCGCCCTTGCGGGTGGGGGTATTGATAATCAGGCCAAGTTCGCGGTTCTTGATCAGGTCCAGTGCGTTGGGTCGGCCGCCCTCCTGGATCTTGCGGACCAGTTCGGTCGCGATGCCCCGCTCGTCGAGGTAGTCGTGCGTGCCCCGGGTGGTCACGACGCGGAAGCCCTGGTCGAGCAGGCCCCGCGCGACCTCCGCCACGTCCTCCTTGTCGCTCTCGCGGACCGAGAGGAACACCGTGCCCTCGGTCGGCAACGCTGATCCCGCCCCCATTTGCGCCTTCGCAAAAGCCAGCGGAAACTCCGCGTCGATCCCCATGCACTCGCCCGTGCTCCGCATCTCCGGCCCGAGGATCACGTCCACCCCCGGGAACTTACCGAACGGGAACACCGACTCCTTCACCGACGTGTGCCGCGGCACGACCTCCTCCGTCACCCCCAGCTCGGCGAGCTGCCTGCCCGCCATCACCTGGGCCGCGAGGTACGCCCAGCTCACCCCCGTCGCCTTGCCCACGAACGGCACGGTCCGCGAAGCCCGCGGGTTGACCTCGATAACAAAAATATCGTGCTCAGAAGGCACGGAGGCATCGAGGCACGGAGGCACGGAGGGCGAAACCCGTGCATCTTCCCAATCGTGCCTCCGGGCCTTCGTGCCTCCGTGCCTCCCGCCCCGCACCGCCCACTGCACGTTCATCAGCCCCCGCACGCCCAACGCCTCGGCCAGCTTTCGAGATTGCTCCTTGAGCCGGTCGATCACCGCGGCCGGCAGCGAGTAAGGCGGGATCGTGCACGCCGAGTCCCCGCTGTGGATGCCCGCCTCTTCGATATGTTCGAGCACGCCGCAGACGACGGCTCGCGGATGAGACGGAGAGACGGAGTGACCTAGAGACGAAGTGTCCAAGGCGTCATCCACTTCGTCTCTCCGTCTCTCCGTTTCTCCGTCTCTCTCTGCCACCCCAAAATCTGCGATTACGTCGATATCGCACTCCGTCGCCTCGGCGAGGAACTTGTCGACGAGGATCGGCTGCCCGGCGAGGTCGCTCGCGCCGATGGCCTTGTCCATGTAGAAGCGCAGCTGCTCCTCGTCAAACACCGTCTCCATCGCGCGGCCACCCAGCACGAAGCTCGGGCGGACCAGCACCGGGTAGGTGATCCGCTCGGCGATGGCGACCGCCTGCTCGACGTCGTAGGCGATGCCGTTGGGCGGCTGCTTCACGCCCAGCTCGTCGCACAGGGCCGCGAAACGCTCGCGGTCCTCCGCGAGGTCGATCGAGTCGACGCTCGTCCCGATGATCGGCACCCCCGCCGCCCGCAGCCCCTCGGCCAGGTTCAGCGGTGTTTGGCCGCCGTACTGGACGATGACGCCGTGGACGAGGCCGGGGGAAGAAGGCATGGAGGGACGGGGGGACGAAGGGACTGAGGGGTCGGAAGAGTCATGATCGGCTGCGCAGATTTCCCCTCCGTCCCCGCGTCCCTCTGTCCCTCCGTCCCTTCCCCTGAACGCCCCCCCGTTCAGCCGCTCGCACACGTTCAATACGTCCTCGAGCGTCAGCGGCTCGAAGAACAAGAGGTCGCTCGTGTCGTAATCCGTCGACACCGTCTCGGGGTTCGAGTTGATCATCACCGCCTCGAAGCCCATCGCCTGCACCGCAAACGCCGCCTGCACGCAGCAGTAGTCGAACTCGATCCCCTGCCCGATGCGGTTCGGCCCGCCGCCGAGGATGACGATCTTGCGCTTGTCGGAGATGCGGATCTCGTCGTCCGGGGAAGGGGCAGAGGGGCAAAGGGGCAAAGGGGCAAAGGGCGAAGCAGCCGGACCTTCACTTTGGCCCTTAGCCCCTCTGCCCCTTTGCCCCTGTCCGTATGGCGTCTCATACGTCGAATAAAAATACGGCGTCACCGCCTCGAACTCCGCGGCGCAGGTGTCCACCAGCTTGTACACCGGCTCGACGCCCAGCGACTGGCGGTGCCGGCGGACGTGCATGATCGTCTCGGTCGAGATGGAGCCGAGGTACAGCATCGCGAGCTGCGGGTCGCTGTAGCCGAGCTGCTTCGCGGCAAACAGCGTCTCGCGCGGCAGCGCCTCCAGCGTGTCGTACCCGCACAGCACGTCCTCGAAATCCACGAGCTGTTTCAACTGGTCGAGGAACCACCGGTCGATCTTCGTCGCCTCGTAGATGCGGTCGATCGACCAGCCCATCTTCAGCGCATAGCGGAGGTAGTAGAGGCGGCCCTGGGACGGGACCTCGAGCTTGCGGAGGAGCTTGTCAGAAGGGACGAAGAGACCAAGGGACGAAGGGACGACGACAGACGAGATCGCGTCAATCCCTTTGTCCCTCCGTCCCTTCGTCCCTTCGTCCCTCTTCCGCGCCGCCAGCCACTTGTCCTGCCCGTCCAGCCCGAAGCCGAACCGCTTGACCTCCATCGAGCGGATGCCTTTCTGCAGGCTCTCCTTGAACGTGCGGCCGATGGACATGCCCTCGCCGACGGACTTCATCTGCGTCGTCAGCGTCTCGTCCGCCTCGGGGAACTTCTCGAAGGTCCACCGCGGGATCTTCGTCACCACGTAGTCGATCGACGGCTCGAAGCAAGCCACCGTTTGCCCGGTGATGTCGTTCGGGAGTTCCCACAGGGTGTAACCGACGGCCAGCTTGGCGGCGATCTTGGCGATGGGGAAGCCGGTCGCCTTGGAGGCGAGCGCGCTGCTGCGCGAGACGCGGGGATTCATCTCGATGACGACCATGTAGTCCTTCGGGTCCGCGCCCTCGGGGGGGCTGGGGTGGAAGGCGAACTGGCAGTTGCTCCCGCCCGTCTCGACGCCCACGGCGCGGAGGATCGCCAGCGACGCGTCGCGCATCTGCTGGTACTCCTTGTCGGTGAGGGTCTGGGCGGGGGCGACGGTGATGGAGTCGCCGGTGTGGATGCCCATGGGATCGAAGTTTTCGATCGCGCAGATGATGACGGCGTTGTCGTCCTTGTCGCGCATGACCTCCATCTCGTACTCCTTCCAGCCGAGGAGGGACTGGTCGATGAGGATCTGGTGGGTCATGCTGGCGTCGAGGCCGCGGTTGCAGATGTCCTCGAACTCCTCGCGGTTGTAGGCGACGCCGCCGCCCGACCCGCCGAGGGTGAACGCGGGCCGGATGATGGCGGGCAGGTTGGTCTGCTCGAGGACGGCCCACGCCTCGTCCATGGTGTTGGCGATGCCGCTGACGGGGCTGCGCAGCCCGATGGACTCCATCACCTCCTTGAACACCTTGCGGTCCTCGGCCCGGTAGATCGCCTCGCGGTCGGCGCCGATCATCTCGACGCCATACCGCTCCAGCACCCCGCGGTCGAACAGCTCGCAGGCGACGTTAAGGGCCGTCTGCCCCCCGAGGGTGGGGAGGAGGGCGTCGATGTGGGGGAGGGACGCAGGGACGCAGGGACGCAGGGACGCAGGGACAGAGGGATCGAATCCGCCGGACCCACTCGCCGCCTCTTCCCCTTCGTTCCTCCGTGCCTCCGTCCCTCCGTCCCCTCCCCCGCCCCCGTCCCTTCGTCCCTTCGTCCCTTCGTCCCTTCGCCCGCCGTTATGCCTCGCGATAATCTTCTCCACCGCCTCCGGCGTGATCGGCTCGATATACGTGCAGTCGGAAAACTGCGGGTCGGTCATGATCGTGGCGGGGTTGGAGTTGACCAGGACGACCTTGTAGCCCTCCTCGCGGAGGGCCTTGCACGCCTGCGTGCCGGAGTAGTCGAACTCGCAGCCTTGCCCGATGACGATGGGCCCCGAGCCGATGATGAGGATGGTGGACAGGTCGGTGCGTCGGGGCAAGGCGATGTCTCGGCGGGCGGGGGCGGGGGTGATCCGGCGGCGGTCCCGCAGCGATCCGCGGGCGGTTCGGCGGGGGTCGCGGCAGTGTAACGGACAGGCGCAGCGAAACCCCCGCCTCCCGTGCCGACGACGCGATCATTGGGTTCGAAGCCCGACGAAACGCCTCACGCCGCCGCGCCGGCGCGCTCGGCCGGCTCGCTCGTGACCGCCTTCTGCGTCGCGATGCTGCGGTAGCCCTCGCCCGTCTCGAGGTACCGCTCGAGGTCGGCCACGGTCTTGGGCGGCAGGAACGACCACAGCGGCTGGTCCACCCGCGCCGTGAACGGCAGGGCCTCCTTGATGCGGGCGTCCCAACTCTCCACGTGCTCGTCGAAGTCGCCCGGCACGAGCATCCCCCGACAGCCGGCCTTGTCGCAGATCAGCGGGATCGGGATCCCGCAGTTGAAGATGCCGTAGTCGTCGGTGACCTCCTGCCCCGGGAAGATGTCGCGCAGGGCGACCTCGAACGCGTAGCCCGTGGTCAGCGTCGAGGGGTGGCAGCAGTGGTTCACGTACTTGCCGATGTCCCAGCACAGGACCTGGTTGCCCGACGGCTCGGTGTAGGTGTATTTCTCCAGCGTGTCGGCGTATCGCGGGTCGCTGAGCATCGGGTGGCCGGGCTCAAAAACCTGGTCCATGGCGCAGCGGGCGTAGACGACGGTGCCTTTGGGGATGAAGCGTCGGGCGAAGACGCCGTAACCCATCTGCTCGTTGATGAGGCGGAGTTCGGTGTCGGGGTGCATCATCGTGAGTCTCCTGATCGCGGTGAGGCGGGGTAAAGGTTCGGCGCGCGATGAATATAGCGTTAGGGGGTACGGCATCCAATAGGGAAAGAACCCGCCGGAGCATTATTTTTTATTCGGGAGGTCCAGCAGCTCGGCCGTCGGCTCGGGGCCACCGAGGTCCACCACCGCTGCGGTGCACCGCCCGGTCAGCCAGCCGCAGCACTCGCCGGGGTTGACGTACAGCCGGCCGTCGCGCCGCTTGATCCTGGCCGCGTGGTCGTGGCCGCTGATGACGACGTCGGCCCCGTCGAGGTCGTCCGAGTCGAACCAGTCGAGGAAGTGCGCCATCGCCACGGTGCGTGGCCCGTGCGGCGTGTCGAGCGTGACCCGCAGCGGGCCGTCGACGAGCTGCGGCAGCACGCGCTTCAGCCCGTCGCGCTCGCCGTCGTTGTTGCCGTAGATGCAGTGCAGCGGGACCGGCCGCAACGGCTCGGGCAGCGCGTCGGGCGTGAGCAGCTTCGCCGCGAAGGGCGCGACGAAGTCGCCGGCGTGGAACAGCACGTCTACCCGCTCGTCCGCGAGGCGCCGCAGTGCCGCCGCCAGCGCCGGCAGGCGGTCGTGGCTGTCGCTGAGGACCCCGAGCTTCAATTTGCCTTCGCCGGTTGTGTCGCCGCGCCACCGCCGCTCCCACGCGCCTCCCCCGCCGGGCGGATCGTGATCGTGCCCTTGATGTGCATGGGAATGGTCATCGCCTGGCCCTGCCCAACGGGCGGGGTCATGGTCATCTCGCCCTCCATGTCCTGGGTCAGGTCCACCGCCGTCGCCCAGCCGGTCGCGCGGTCGAGCGTCGTCGTGCCGCCCTGCGTGCCGTCGAGCTTGACCTTCATCTCGCCGCCGTTGCCCACCTTCATGCCCTCGCCTTGGCCGGGTTTCACCTTGCCATCGGTCGCGACGGTGACCTCATCAGCCTGCACCGACTCGAGCCGATAGGTCGTGTCGATCCGCATCGGGAACGGCACGCCGAGCTCCTGCTTCGCGTCCCAGGTGTCGCCCACCGCGACCTCGCCCTTGGGATAGATGCCCATCGACATGCCGAGCATCTGCCGCATCGACTCGTCGTTGAAGCTCTGCTTCATGGTCTGCATCGTCATTTCGCGGACCTCGCCCTCGGGCAGGTCCATCGCGTCGACCATCCGCTTGATCATCTCCTCGAAGCCCTCGACGCCGTGGATCTCGCCGTCGGGCGTGATCTCGAAGCGGACCTCGGAATTGACCATCGCTCCGAACGGCTTGAGCTGCATCGGCAGCTCGCCCTGCTCCGGCGCGGCCGAGTCATACTTCACCGCGCCCGTCGGGCCGGCCTGCTCGAAGATCACGCGGTCGTAGACCGTCTGCACCCACACCCCGCCGGGCCTGTCCGACGGCCGGTCGAGCACCTCGCTGGTGTACGTGATCGCGTTGACCTGGTCCATGGTCATCTGCTGGCCCATGACGGTCTGGTCGATCTGCTGCTCGGTCCGCATCGTCTGCCGGAACGAGTCGCCGGGGCTCAGGTCGAGCTTGACCGAGACGGGCTCGGCCACGGCGGCGGCCGGGACGAGCAGCACGAGGGCCGAAAGGCGGCGCGGAAAGAGGCGGGTCATGGCGGGTTCCGGTGAGGGTGGAGGGGCATCGTTAGTGTAACCTCGCGGGGGAGGGGGGGGCGCGGCGGTTCGCGTCGGGTTTTGCCAAGCCGCTCGGCCCCCTGCGCCAAGGTTCTCCCACCGCCCGCGGTGTATCTTGACCCGGATGAAGATTGACCCCACGCTCAAGCCCGCCGACCTGCTGCCCGCCGTCGAGCGGGTGTTCACCCTCGCCGCCGACAAGTGCCGCACCCTCGACGCCGCGTGGGACAGCTCCCGTGGCACGCCCGTCTTTACCGTCGACGGGACCTACACCAGTAAGGGCTGGACCGAGTGGACCCAGGGCTTCGTGTACGGCAACTGCCTGCTCACCGGCGACGCGCTCGACGACCAAGAGCTTATCGACCTCGGCCGCCGCCGCACGGTCGAGAAGATGCTCCCGCACGTCACCCACACCGGCGTGCACGACCACGGGTTCAACAACCTGTCGACCTACGGCAACCTGCTCCGCCTGATGAACGAGGGCCGGCTGGCGGAGAACGAGTGGGAACGCAAAACCTACGAGAACGCCATCGCCGCGAGCGGCGCGGTGCAGGCGTCGCGCTGGGCCGGGGTGCCGGTGAAGGAGCCCTCGCCGCTCTCGGCGATGTCGCCGGCGCTCGGTTACGTCACGTCGTTCAACGGGCCGCACTCGCTGTTCATCGACACGATGCGGACGATCCGCATCCTCGGCGTCGCCTGGCAGCTCGGGCACGTCCTCATGCACGAGAACGACCGGGCGGCGAACCTGCTCAAACGCAGCGTCCTGCACGGCCTGACGACGTCGCAGTACATCGTCTTCCACGGCGGCAGCGGGCACACCTACGACGTCCGCGGCCGCACCGCCCACGAGGGCGTCTTCAACCGCACCGATGGCAACTTCCGCAACCGCTCGACCCAGCAGGGTTACAGCCCGTTCAGCACCTGGACGCGGGGCCTCGCCTGGGCCGTGCTCGGCTACGCCGAGGAGCTGGAGTTTCTTGCCACCCTCGACGCCGACCGCTTCCGCGAAGCGGTCGGCCTTGACAAAAAGGAAGTTGTGAAGGTGTACGAGCAGAACGCCCGTGATACGGCCGACCACTTCGTCGACGACGTGACCAGCGCCGACGGCATCACGTACTGGGACGACGGTGCCCCCGGAATGGCCCAACTTGGCGATTGGCGCGATCGCGATGCCGACCCGCACAACGAGCACGAGCCGGCAGACTCGGGTGCCGCGGCAATCGCCGCCCAGGGGTTGATCCGCCTAGGACGCTACCTCGGCGACACCGACGAGGGCCAACGCTACTCCCGCGGCGGCCTCACCGCCGCCCGCACACTCTTCAGCGACCCCTACCTCGCCACCGACGCATCGCACCAGGGTCTCCTCCTGCACAACGTCTACCACCGCCCCAACGGCTGGGACCACGTCCCCGCCGGGCAGAAGGTCCCCTGCAACGAGTCCGCCATGTGGGGCGACTACCACCAGCTCGAACTTGCGAACCTCATCAAGCGCCTTGGCGAAGGCGGTCCATACCCGACCTTTTTCCTCTGATCCGGATTGGGTAGCTCGGATCGATCGGATAGCTTGGATAAAGCCTGAACGCCCTGACACTCTCGATGAACCCTGGCGTATCTCCGGTCGGGCATCCACCCCAGCCCGCGACTTGCTCGATCCGACCTATCTGAGACATCCAAGCTAGGATCTTTACGCCAAGACCGCATGAAGAAAAAACATCACGCCATCGTGACCGGCGGGAGCCGCGGCATCGGGCGGGCCATCGCGGCTGCGCTCGGGTCGGCCAACGCCGACGTCGTCATCAACTACAACTCCAACGCGACCGCCGCCGACGAGGCCGCGGCGCTGGTGAAGGACGCCGGCGGCCGCGCCGTTACCGTGCAGGCCGACATCGCCTCGACCGCTGACCACGCCAAGCTCCTCGACGCCGCGACCGACGCCTTCGGCCCCGTGACGCTCTTGGTCAACAACGCCGGCGTCGCCCCCAAAGTTCGCGCCGATGTCCTGGATATGCCCGAGGCGTCGTACGACTTCGTGATGAACACGAATTTGAAAGGCCCGTTTTTGTTGACGCAGCGGGTGGCGAAGCACATGATCGAAGTGGGGTCTGGGGTCTGGGGTCTGGGGTCTGGTGAAAGCGACGACAATGCCGCGGGAGCGCACTTTGAGCCTAGACCCCAAACCCCAGCCCCCAACCCCCAGATCGTCAACATCTCCTCCATCTCCGCTTACACCGCCCACCCCAACCGCGGGGAATACTCGCTCAGCAAGGCGGGGATGGCGATGATGACCGCGGTGTTTGCCGCGCGGCTGGCGGAATACGGGATCAACGTTTACGAGGTCCGGCCGGGCGTGATCGCCACCGACATGACTGGGCCGGTGAAGGCGAAGTACGACAAGCTGATCCTCGAGGACGAACGCGGCATCACCCCGATCCGCCGCTGGGGCCAGCCCGACGACGTCGCGAAGGCGGTTCTCGCCATCGCCTCGGGCCTGTTCCCGTTCAGCACCGGCGAGGTGTTCAACGTCGACGGCGGGTTCCACCTCAAGACGCTGTGACACGCGGCGCGTCGGTGCGTCGCATCGGCGGTGCTACAACGCGCCCTTGGTGGATGGGACGTCGTCGCCGGTGATGCTCACCGCCTGCCGCAGGGCGCGGGCGAAGGCCTTGAAAATGGCCTCGGCGATGTGGTGGTTGTTCTCGCCCCAGGGCACCTCGATGTGAAGGTTCATCTTCGCGTTGTGGGCGACGGCGACGAAAAACTCGTGGACGAGTTGCACGTCGAAGCGGCCGATCGCGGGCGGGTCGTCGCCGAAGCCGCGGAAGTCGACGCGGTAGACGAGGGCGGCTCGGCCGGAGAGGTCTAGGGCGACGCGGGCGAGGGTTTCGTCCATCGGGACGGCGGCGTGGCCGTAGCGTTCGATGCCGCGCTTGTCGCCGAGGGCCTCGTGGATCGCCTGGCCGAGGACGATGCCGACGTCCTCGACGCTGTGGTGGTCGTCGATGTGGGTGTCGCCGGCGCAGGTGACGGCGAGGCCGAGGCGGCCGTGCTTGGCGACGGCGGTGAGCATGTGGTCGAAGAAGCCGACGCCGGTGTCGACCGCCGCGCCGTCGATCGGCTCGTCGAGGTTCAGCGACAGATTGATGTCGGTTTCGCTGGTCGTACGGTGGAGCGTGGCGTGACGGGTCATGTCGAGGCGCTCACTTCGAGCCGGGCCGTCCGCGGCCCGCGTGCTGTGCTCACCGCCTCGTCGAGGGCGGCTAGGAGGCGGTCGTTCTGCGCCGGCGTGCCGACGGTGATGCGGAGCTTGTCGGTGAGGCGGGGCTTGTCGAAGTAGCGGATGAGGATGCCCTCGGCCTTGAGCGTCTCGTACAGGTGACGCGCGAGCGGCGCGGAGGTGCCCGCTGAAGCGGGCTCCGCTGAAGAGATGGGAGGGGTTGGGGGGACGGTGGCGAGGAGGAAGTTGCTGGCGCTGTCGGGGACGGTGAAGCTGCGGTCCCGGAGGGCGGCGGTCAGCCTTGCCCGCTCGGCGACGACGGCGTCGCGCGAACGCTCGAAGTAGCTCCGGTCGCGCAGCGCCGCGACGGCGGCGGCCTGGGCGAGGATGTCGGTGTTGTACGAGTCGCGGGCCTTGTCCATCGCCGCGATCAGGTCGGGGTGGGCCAGCCCGTAGCCGAAGCGGAGCCCGGCGAGGGCGTACCCCTTGCTGAGGCTGCGGAGGATCACGACGTTGCCGCGCCCCGCCTGCACGAGCGCCACCGCGTCGCCGGGGGCGAAGTCGACGTACGCCTCGTCGACCACCAGCACGCCCTCGAAGGCGTCGGCGAGGGCGGCTAGCCGCTCGATCGGCTCAAAGCGGCCGGTGGGGGCGTGCGGGTTGACGACGAACGCGAGCCGGCAGCCCGCCGCGTTGAGCCGCTCGATGTAGTCGTCGGGCAGGGCGAAGCCATCGTCTAGCCGCTCGACGACGGTGACGGGCGTGTCGTGGATCGCGGCGAGGACGGCGTAGAGCGTGTAACTCGGGCTGGTCATCCCGATGCCGCCCCGCCTGCCCCGCCCGGACCCGGAGCCGCCCCCCTCGCCTTCGGGGGCAGCGTCCGCACCGGGCCGGCAGAACACGGTGATGAGCAGGCGGAGCAGCTCGTCGCCGCCGTTGGTGGCGATGACGTGGTCGGGGGTGAGGCCGTGAAGGTCGGCGGCGACGGCGCGGAAGAGGCGGGCGTCGGCGGGCGGGTACAGCCGCAGCGCCTCGGCGGGGAGCGTGCCGATCGCCTCGAGCACCCGGGGCGACGGGGGGTAAGGGTTCTCGTTGGTGTTGAGCTTGACGATGCCGGCGGCGGCGGGGTCGTCGGCCCCCGCGACGGCGGCCGCGCCCGCCCCGTCGCCGAGCAGCCCCGCGTCGGTGTCGCGGTAGGACGGCTGCTCGCCGGGGGTGTACGGGTCGAGCCGGGCGATGTTGTCGCGTTCGTAGCCCATGTTCGGGCGTATCGTAGCGGCGTGGGGTTCAGCGGTGGGCGCGTCGGGACCCGGTGGTACGTCATGCGGCCCCCGTGGCGGTGGTGCCACCTTGTGCGCTCGAATCACAAACCCCGGGACGCTGGCGCGTCACCCGCTACGCGGCGGAGAACTGCGGGACGGCGGTGATGTCGTGTGCGAGGGCTGCGGCGGCTAGGCCGCTAGCGCCGGGGCCATCCGGTCGATGGCGGCCTCGATCTTCTCCGGCGATTCGTAGCGGCCCGCGGCAATCATCACGCGGAGCTGCCGGACGGCTTCACGGTCGAAGCCGGGGCCGCCGCCGAGGCGGAGCGGCTGGTCGGAGTAGCGCGGATCGGGTTCGGGTGAGGCGGGGTCGGGGTACTCGGGCATAGGTGCGGCCGGCGGCCCGGGGGGATAGTCCCGGGACCGGGTGTATCGGCGGGCAAGGCGTCGCTTCCGCAATCGTTGCGCCGGAGAGGTCATGGAATGCCACGCTAAACCCCGCGCCGGACGGGACGCGCGGGCTCATCTGCGGGCGGCGAGGACCACGTTGGCGACGAGTTTTCGGGCGGCTTCGACGGTGTAGCCCTGGAGGCCCCAGTGGTCGACGCCGGCGAGGGTGGCGGAGAGGTCTTCGTTGGAGAAGACGATGGCGGGTCGGCCGTCGACGTCGATGGCGCGGAGGAGGGGGCTGTTGCCGACGCGTCGGGTAAAGGTGGTGAAGCGGTTGAAGGCGACGCGGGAGTTGTCGTGGGCGGTGTCGCCGAGGCCCTCGCCGTTGATGAGCGGGTCGAAGCTGGCGATGACGTGGCCCCCCCCTCCGCCCTGCCCGCCGGCGAGGGTGGCGAGGATGTCGTTCATGGCGCGGCCGGCCTCGGCGGAGCCGCCCGCGGCATCGACGACCAGCGTGCCGCCGGACCCGACCCAAGTCATCAGCTTCTGCCCCTGATCCGGGGTGAGGGTGACGCCTTCGGTGACGCTGAGGAAGGCGAGCCTGGTGTCGGCGGAGAGGGCCTCGGGCTTGACGGTGGTGAGGGCGAGGTCGACGAGGTGTCGCTGGACCATGAACGCGCGGAGCTGGGGGAGGGCCTGGGGCTCGGGGTTCGAGCCGGGGCCGAGGTCCAGCCGGGCGGCTTTAATGGAGGAGGGGGACCTGGCGGCGTCGGGCTTGAGGACGAGGTAGTCGTCGTCGAGGCGGCTGCGTCGGGTGACGCGGCCGACGGTGTAGAGGTACACGTTTGTGAGGTACTTAAACGCGTCTTCGTTGGTGTCGTCCTTCTGCAGTGCTTCGGAGAGGTCGCGGCCGGGCAGGAGGATCAGGGGGCGGACGCCGTTGGTCACGGCGCGGGTGGGCAGGTCCACGTCGTAGAGGATGGAGTGGATGGGGTGGTCGCGGGGCAGGTCCGTGACGGGGAGGTCGGGGAACAGGGCGTTGGCGAGGCGTTCGAGCGTGGTGCGGGCTTTGGGCTTGTTGCCGTCGGCGTTGAGCATGATCAGCCCGCCGGCGTGGACGTAGTCGCGGAGGTTCTGGAGGCCCTTGTCGTCGATCTTCACGTCGTCGTCGGTGGCGAGGTAGAGGATGGGGCTGGCGACAAGGGCGGGGAGGGGCTCGATGGGGGTGACGATCTGCCAGGTGACGGGGGACTCGAAGACGTCGGAGGCGTAGTCGGCGAAGTTCCAGATGTCGTTGGGCCGGTTGTCCCAGGGCCCGTCGAAGCGGAGCTTGGCGATGCCGGCGGGCTGGAGCGCGTCGGCGAGGTAGAGCATGGCGAAGGCGGTGGAGACGAGGTCGCTGGAGCGGCCGGTCTTGTCGGACCAGGTGCCGTCGGCGTTTTGGCGGTTAAGGATCTCGGCGGTGACGGTGCGGGTGAGGTTGATGTCGTTGAACGACTGGTAGCCGGTGGCGCGGCTGACGCGCTGCATGGTCCACATGAAGTAGTAGAAGTCGATGAGCTGGCGGTTCTGGGACCCCTCCTTGTAGGTTTCGTCGGAAGGGAGGGTGAAGTTTTTATCGAGCCAGGCGAGGCCCTTGTCGAGCTCCGGGGAGCGGCCCCGGGAGCCGAGGCTGGCCATCTCGTCGCCGCGGAGGTAGCGTTCGGTGAGGGTGAGGGTGGCGAGGCCGGCGGCGGTCATAGAGGCGGAGACGTCGGTGCCGCCGGCAAGTTGGGTGTCGACGCCCGGGACGTTGAGGGGGAGAATCGCCCAGCCGCCGGTCTTGTTGTCCTGGGTGGCGCGCCAGTGCTGATCGATGGCGGCGATGGCCTGGAGGTTGGCGTCGGCGCCGGCGCGGTTGGCGGCCCAGAGGCCCAGCACGCCGTAGGACCCGTTGGCGTGGTCGCCCCAGTGGTACGCTTGGTTGCGGCCGGCGCTCCGCTCGTTTTCGGTGACCGGGGGGCTGACCTCGAGGAAGTTGCCCTTGTCGGTGAGCGAGGCGTAAAGCCCCAGCGCGTCGCGGCGGACCCAGGTGTTGAACTCTTCGGACGGCAGGTTGCCGAGCATCTGCAGGCGCATCGAGCGGTCGAAGACCGAGCGGGTGTCGCGGGAGAGGGACCAGTAGAGGCGGCGGTAGAGCTGGGGCGAGAGGTAATGGCCGCCGGTCTCGAGCTGGGCCCACGCGACAAGGGCCTGATTACCGGCACGGTTCACCTGCCACTGGTTGTCGTCGTTGCCCCAGCGGCCGTCCTCGAGCGGGTCGGTGATGCGTCGGGGCACCTCGCCGCGCGACTGGCGGCGTGAGCCGGGCTCGGTGTACGGCAGGAACCGCTCGGCCTGGTCCTTGCCGGCGGGTTCGTTGAGCGCGTGGGTGGCGCGGGCGATGGCTTCCTCGACGTTGCGGGCGGTGAGCTCATCGGCGACGAACGGCGACTTCGGCGGGGCCGGGGGCGACGCGACGCTCTCGGCGACGGCGGCGAAGGCCCGGTCGCGGTCGGCGGTCCGCGCCATCCACTCAACCTTGTAATACGACTGCATGAGCTGCGACAGCGTGAAGACCGCCTCGGCAAAGTTGCGGACGTCGATCTGCCGCTTCCGGGGGCCCCCGTCGATCCGCTCGTACCACACCCACTTCTCGTAACTCGCCCCGAGGCGTTCAAGGTCGCGGCCGAACCTTGACAGTGTCTGCTCGTCGAACAGGGCCATGTACCCGTCGAACGTCGCGAGGTACACCGCGTCGAGCAGGTCGAAGGCGACCTTGCTGTCCGCCTTCACCGCCGCCTCGGTCGCCTGCAGCACGTCCCGCAGGAACTTGTCCTGGCCCGACTGCAACAGCACGAGCACCACCCGGGCCCGGTACTCGCGCAGCACGAGGTTGATGTTCGAGACAAGCTTGTTGTACTCCACCGCGTCGCGGTCACGGGTGGTCGTGTACTGCTTCTCGAGCGCCTTCATCTGCTGGACGATCTCCTCGACCTGCTGCTTGCGGGACCCGCTGACGTGGGGCAGCGCGTCGGCACCGTAGAACCGTTCGGTGAACGGCGGGACACCGACCTCGACCGCGGTCGTTCCGCGGAGCCTCTCCCACTGTCTGCGGATTTCGAGCGGCTCGTAGATAAGTTCTTCCCGCCACGGGGCCTGCACCGCCGGGGTGGGGATGGTCGACGCGAGCGAGTCGAGGCGGCGGATCACCTCGGGGTCGGGGGCGAACTTGCTCGCGTCGAACGCCTGGTTCTCGCCGTAGCACGGGGCGAGGGCGTCGATCAGGTGCTTCTCGACGACGTAGAGCAGGTGGTAGCGGATGTATGCGTCACGCTGGTCGTTGCCGCTGTGCTTGTCGGTGATGGTTTTGAGTACGGCGGCGGCGCGGTCGGGACCCCAGCCGCGGACGAGCGGGTGGGGCCGGTCGAACTTCGGCTTCACGTCGGCGGCGGGCTCGGCCTTATCGAGGTTCTCCGATTCGACGCGGAGCTGTCGCACGGCGGCGTCGAGTTCGGCTTGAAAATCAGCGGCGGCGGCGGCGGGCAGGGTGGTGAAAGCAAGCAGGAACAGGCCGCAGGCCAGAGCGAACGGTGCGGTGAGGGTGCGGCGTGCGGGCATGGGTCCTCGGCGGGTTGAACGGCTAGCGACGATGAGGGCGTCACCCCTCCGTGGGTGGCGGCTGTGAAAGATCCGGCGGGGGGCACCGGGCGTCACCGCCCTGCCGCCGGAACAATCAGCATCATTATACCCCGTTTCCGCCGGTTTCTGCCGAACCATTCGTGGTGACTGGGTTAAGCCCTCGTGCCGTTTCGGAGCCGGGAGCGTGAGCGGCCGGGACGCGTCTCTGGCAAGACCCACCGGTCGCTCACGCTCCCGGCTCTGATTTACCGCGAGAGGCGTTTGCCTGCGGAGTGGCCCCGCGCCGCTTCGGGTTCAGGCCCGCGGCGGCGGCGTCGGGGGCCGGGCGTCGGCGAGGAGGTAGCCAAGACCGAGGGCCGTGACCCCGCCGATTGGGGCGTACCACGGCCAGGCGATGGGCAATACCTCGCCGCCCGCGCCGGCAAAGAGCAGGTGGCGGGACGTCAGCCAGAGCAGCGCCCCGCCTAGAAGCAGCCACGGGGTGCGGCCGAGCCGGCAATTGCGCCGCCCCCGGTCCGGCGTGAATACGGCAGCGACCAGCCACGAGGTGAGGAGCACACCCGCGATTACGAGGCAGGTACGCTGTGCGGCGGGCGTGTGGAAGCGGGCGGCGAAAACCATCGCCACCGAGAGCGGGGCCGACCAAACGAGGCCGTAGGCGTTGACCCGCAGCGGCAGCCACGCGAGCAGGAACGCGGCAAGGAGCGTGCCGACGACGTAATTGGTCATCCCCAGCGCGAGGTCGAGCAGCGGCACGTCGCGACCCGCGGCCCGCTGACCCTCGACGTACCGGTCGATCGCCACCGCCGCGACGCACAGGGCGACGCCCCAGAAGAGGATCAGCAAGCGCGACACCCGCAGGACCTCGCGCTGCTGGTGGGCCGTCATTTCGCCGTCGGGGTCGAGGCGTCGCAGCGGCAGCCACACCGCGCTGAGCGTGGTCTGCGACAGGGCGGCGAGGATGGAGGTGAGTGACGAGATGGCCGCCGCGAAGATGCCGGCGATGATGAGGCCCGTCAGCCCCGGCGGGACCTGCGTGAGGATGAACACGGGGAATAGCGTGTCCGGGTCGGCGGCGACGGCGGCGGCCGCCTCACCGGCGAGCTCGCCGGGAAAAGCGCGGTAGAAGGCCCACAGCCCCACGCCCACGAGCAGCATGAGGGCGACCACCACCTCGCCGAGGTAGCTGCACAGCACCGCGAGCTTCGCGTCGCGGGGGGAGCGGCAGACGAAGATGCGTTGCGCGAGGAGCTGGTCGGTGCCGTACGAGCCGATGTTGCCGAAGGTCACCGCGAACACCGCGGCCCAGAGCGTGTACGGCGTGGCGAAGATGGAGGCGGCGAGCGACATGCCGTCGTTGCCCGTTGCGGGCGACGCGGCAAGGTTCCACAGCCGAAACTTGCCCGCTTCCGCGCCGTCGTGGAGCAGTTGCCCGAAGCCGCCCGGCAGGTCCTGCACGATAAAGATGAGGGCGACGACCCCCCCGCCGACGAAGACGAGAAACAGCATCGCGTCGGTCCAGATCACCGTGGCGATCCCGCCCAGCAGCGTCCACGCCACCGCGATGACGCCGACGAGCGCGACGGCGCACGTCAGCGGCGTGAGGCCGAGGGTGTCGCCCACCGCGACGAGCGGGTCGTGCAGGACGAGGCGGAGGACCACGGCGGTGAGGTAGACCCGCGCCGCCTGCGCGAGCAGGCCGAGCAGGGTGAACATGGCGGTCGTGACGGACCGGCCGGCCTCGCCGAGGCGGCGGCCGATGAAGTCGTAGGGGCTGTACACCCGCTCGCGGAGGTAGGTCGGCACGAGCACGAACGCCACGAACAGCCGGCTGAGCAGCCCCGCGATCAGGCCGAGTTGCAGGTAGGTAAAGTCGCCGCCGTCGCGGGCCGCCACCGCGGGGACGGCCACGAACGTCACCGCCGAGATGATGGTGGCGATGATCGACGCGCACACCGCGTACCAGGGCAGGCCCGCCCCGCCGCGGAAAAAATCTTGCATCGACCGCTGCCGCCCGGCGAGCACCACGCCCAGCACGCTCACCGCCGCGAGGTAGCCCACGAGCACGAGCCAGTCGAGGGCGGTGAAGTGCGCAGAGAGCGAGGCGAGGGGCATGAAGCGTATTGAACCACAGCGGAAAGCGGCCGGCGTCGGCCGCCGGGCGCGGGCACGGCAAGCCCCCCCCGGTGTGCCGGTCTGGTCCTAGGGCCTCGCTCGGGGAACCCTTGTCGGTGTGCCTGCCATGTCGGTGTGCACGTCATGCACAGGAATTGAGGCGACCGGCTTCAAGTGCAGATCGACGCTTACCGCCTAGTACTCGCCGGGCACGTTGGCTTCGAGGGGAAGTGTCTCGCCGTGACCGTCGAAGAACATGTAGTTGCGGGTGTCGAACAGAGGTTTATCGATAACCGTCGGTCCGCTGCCCACCGGCGGGCCCCAGGTGCCCGGAGCGGCGGGCACCGGTCGCAGCAGCTCTTTGTCGTAGTCCATCAGAGCGGCCTGCGCGGAGGGCTGCGGGATCACCGCCAACTGCTTCGGCTGCTCGTCGACACCCCCCGCGCCGGGCGTGCCCCAGGGTTTGATCCGCTGCCCGGCGCTGGGGCCCGCGGCGGCGTCGATGTTGTTGACCGCGTAGTAGGCGTGCATATCGTCGAAGTTGTCGATCTGGCTGACGAAGGCCGGTGGTGCCAGGCCCTCGATGATGGTTTTATTGGGTACGCCGTCGACGTTGTAATAGTTGCGAAGGACGAAGCCGAGTTGCGCCGCCTGGCCGTTGTAGTAGACGATGAAGTGCCCATTGGACAGGGGCCCGGGGAGGGTGCCGTAGTCGCTGTGGTAGATGTGGGTGATCTGGCCGAGGCCGCGGAGGTTGCTGAGGCCGGTGATCTTGCGGGCCTGGGATCGGACCGCGGAGAGCACCGGCAGGAGGATGCCGATGAGCAGCGCGATGATGCTGATAACCACCAGCAGTTCAATGAGGGTGAAGCCTCGGGCGGCGGCGCGGGAACGGGGTGCGGGGATCATGATGCAACTCCTGTCATGGGGTAAAAGAACGTGAGTCAATCGTCGATGCGTTGGAAAACGAAGTAGTCGACGGCGAGCCCGCCATCGGTGTTACCGACCTTCAGCTCGTGTCGGCCGGCGGTGAAGTCGAAGACGATGGGTTGGCCGGCGTCGTCGGTAAGGGTCTGCCACTGCCAGTTGTCGCTGAAGCGGGACCAGCCGCCGGTGTAGGGGAAGACGACGTTCTTCATCGCGGGGTCGGGCTGTTGATCGTCGACCCAGTAGCGGCGGGCCGAGCCGCCCTCGGTGTTGTTGGCAAATTTGGTGACCAGGCGGTAGCGGCCGGGGCGGTCGACCTCGAACGGCCAGGTCAGGACGTTCATGTCGTCGCCGGACCAGTAGGTGATGATCTGGCCGATGCTGTTGATCCGCTCGTCCATGACCAGGTCCGGGCCGGTGTGGGCGGTGTAGTCGGGGGCGTTGATGAAGACGCGGTTGCTGGCGTCGCCGGTCAACAGCGCCGCGGGTGCGGCGTTCACCGCGACGGTCTGCACCACCGGCGGGGTTCCGGCCTTCTCCACGCGGAGCGTGACGGTGTACTCGCCGGGCTCCCGGTAGAGGTGACCCTGCACCCGCGGGCCGGTGGCGGTGGTGCCGTCGCCCAGGTCCCACGTGAAACTCAGCGGCCGGTTGTCGAGGCTGCCGCTGGCCGACGCGTCCAGGTCGAGCGGCCCATCGCCCAGGTCGAGTGCGGTGTCGCCGGCGATGGTGACGTGGGGGACCGAGGTGCGGAAGAAGGCGACCGCCGAGGGGGTGACGAAGGCCGGCACCCCGCCGAGTTTCAGCCGAACGGGCCCGTCGCTGACAATGCTGTACTGCAGGTCGCTGTCGTTGAAAGGGCCGCGGTAGCTCGCCCCGGCGAGCGTCGGCCAGAACGCCGGCACCGCGACACTTGATGATGTTCTGCGACCCGGCGGGGCGTCAAAGCTCTCGATCAAGTCACCGTTGGGGTCGAGGACCCGGACGGCCCGGGACCCGCTGCCGGCCGGCTCGACTTCGACGTCGAAGTGGTCGACACCGGGCGGGACCTCGAAGCGGAATCGGGGATACGGCACGCCTTCACCGATGACGTAGCCCGGCCGCAGCTCGAGCATCTGCTTGCCCCGCAGCAGCGCGACGTCCCATGCCGCCTCCCCGGACGCCGGCGTCAGGGTCAGCGCCAGGAGCCGACCGGTGGGGGCCTCCGGCAGCGGGATGCTCCGGTCCGTCGAGCCTTGGCCGGCAATCTCCCATTGCTCCAGCGTCTCGCCGTCGAGCGTCTGCAGGGCGAGCGTGGCCGCGTAGCTGCCCTCGCCGCGGGCCAGAACCCGCACGTTCGCCTGCCCGTCGGCTGCCGGTATCACCACCCACCGGATCGGCTGGCCGCTCGGGTCGGCGTGGACGAGCCCGGCGTGCGGGGTGTGCATCAACCGCTCGAGCAGCGGCAAGGTGTACGGGACCTCGCGGAGGTGCTGGCTCCAAACTTTTCCGAACTCATGCGTCGGCCCGATCTCATCGGTGAGGTAGCGGTCGCTGTACTCCAGCGCCACGTCGTGGAAGGTGCGGTCGGCCGTCAGCTTGTGGGCGTAGGTGAGGGGGTAGGTGATATGGAAGAAGCGGTTGCCGCCGCGAGCATACGGCCCGCTGCTGTAGCGGAAGCCGATGGGCGGCTCATCTTCCCACAGGTCTTCGATCAACCAGCGGGTGCCGGCGACGATCGCGTCGGCGACGCGCTGTTCGCCGGTGACCTCGTGGTAGCGGGCAAGGCTGGAGAGCAGGATCCCGATGGGGAAGTTCGTCGAGCCGTAGGACTGCTGCTGGGGGCTGGCCGAGGCGTTAAACAGCAGCACGGACCAGCCGCCGCTTTCGTCCTGCCGGTCGAGGATGTGGTCGACCAGCGTCCGGGCGACCAGCAGGTGGAACGGGTCGCCGCTGACCTTGTACGCCGCGATAGGCACCTTGAGGATCCAGCCCTGCTGACGCGGGTTCCGCCACGTTTCCACCGGCCCGTTGAGGTAGGTCGTCGCGATCCGGTGGGTCGTGTTCAGCAGCGCCTCGCGGGAGCGTCGGTCGCCGCGGAGCCAGTGGTGCAGCGCCACGCCCTCACCCCAGTAGTGGCCCCAGTTCTGGATGTCCACGGCCGTGAACGCGCCGGCCAACTCGGTCTGCTGCATCCGCCGCCAGTCGTCGCCGAAGTACCCGCCGGTGTGTCCAACGAGGTGGATGTACACGCTGCCGACCTCGCGCGGGTCCGGCGAGTGGTGCCGCGTGTCGATGTCGACCACGTGCTCGGCCATCAACGACCCCTCACGCAGGAATGCGAGATCGCCGAGCATCGTGAAATGACCAAGCAGGCCCAGGGTGGTGTCGTACTCGTTGTTGCCCCAGTTGTGCCGCCGCTCGCCGAACCAGTCGCCGTAGTTCATCATGCCGTAGGCGCGGTAGTCCGCGCGGCTTTCGACGTACCGCTCCAACCCGGCGCGGGCGTGGCCGGGGTAGTTGGCAAACCGCTGCGGGATCTGATTCTCGGTGAGGATCGGCCCGGCCGCACCGGTGGCGGCGTAGACCTGCGGCGTCGTCCTGGCCAACGTGTCGACAGCAGGAGCATTCCCCCCGCCGAAGTCGAACATCATCGTGTGCCGCCGCTGCACGCCCACGACGTAGCTGTACCGCCCGCCCCGCATCGACAGGAAGAGGCGGTTCGTCAGCGACTCGTACTCGTCGTATCGATCGTCGGCGAGCTCGGGGGCGAGCCCGATCTCGACGCGACCGTCGCCGACCTTGACCCGCTTGGGGTAGTTCTGCCAGAAGTCCTCGACGGCCACGCTCACGCCGCCGCCCAACGGTACGGGCCCGTTCCAGTGACCGGTGCGTGACTCGGTCCGACCATCGCGTGTGACTTCGAGCCGGTCGTCAATCCACTGGAACACGTCGACCTCGTCGGCGTCGCCGGCTTGGCTTCCGGGGGCGGGGGCGTGCATATGCAGCGTGAGGCTGGCGAACGTGTTGAGTTCCTGCGTCACATCGTCGGTGCCGAAGACGTGCTCGATCTCCAGCAAAGGCGAGCCGGCCCAGACCCGCAGCCGCATCTCCCACGCCAGCAGGTGCCCCGGCTGATCTTCGGCAACGTGCCTGCCCTTCGCGACGATGACCGCCGAGGCGGTGCCCTGCCGTTCGACGTGCAGCGACTCCAGCCCGCCGGCGGTGCTGAAACGTTGGCCATCGACGCCCACCGCCACGCCGTGCAGATTGAGGTCGCCGAGCTCGTTGCCCCGGACCGCCACGTCCTGCAACACCGCGAAGGGTTCACGGGTGATGGCGAAGCGGAGCGCACCGGTATCCACGGTCAGCCCCGCCTCGTCCTGCTGAAGATCCAGCGACGAGGCCGCGGCCCGAGCCCCGGTTTCGGCAATGACTTCGAAGGTGGCTTCGCCCGCGGCCGGGACGTCGGCGAGGAAATCCACCGTCGCCCATCGCACGCTGCCGTCGGGCCAGGCCGAGAGCCTCGTGAAGTCCGCAGGAACCGATCGGCCTTCGGCATTGCGGAGCCGCAGACTGTCGAGGGCAAACCGTTGACCGGCCGCAAATGGCACGCCCAGGCGATGCGGGTGCTGCTTCAACCAATCCGCGGTGGGGTTGGTCACCACGACGGGAATGGGCGTGCGGTCGGGCGTATTGGAAGCTGTCGCAGCTTCGTCTCGCAGCGGCCGTTTTTCGAGCACCTCCGTGACCCGATGCTCCCAACACGGGGTAACTGCGGTCAGGCGGGCGAACCGCACGGCCCGTCCGTCGGGCAACGCGGCGGGCAGGGGGACCTGGTGCAGGCGGTTGGAGAGGGACCAGCCGGTGGTGTGGCCGAGCTCTTGCGTCGGGCCGTACTCGACACGGACGGGCCCGAGCCAGTTGAGCCGGGCGATGAGCGACAGCCCCTCGCCGGCGACCGCGGGGTAGAGCTGGGCGGCGTCGATCTGGTGCTGCTCGGCCGGGCCATCGAACTCGGCCGGCATCGCCGCGGGCAGGTCCGCTCGAGCCGATGAAGCCGGGGCCGAACTCACGTCCAGCGGCCCGGCCTTCTCGTCGCCGAGCACCCCCCCACCCGCCGTCTTCTGCTGCGTCAGCCAACCGAGGCGAAAGCGGCTGGCCCCGCCGGCCTGGTGCACCGGCGTCTCGAGCAGGACGTACACGTCCGACCCGATCGTCCCCATCCAAGCCATATCGCCGTTACGACGAAACCCGTCGTTTTCGTAGCGATAATCCACCCGCTCCGACGCGCCGCCCAACGCCGCGGACCCGACCTGATGGTCGGCCCCGGCATTAGCCCCGTCCTCGCGGCCGGTCGCCGCGTCATGATCCGAATCGATGTAGAGCAACACCGATTGGTGGTCGAGACTGATCGGCTTCTGAAACCGCAGGCGGAACAGCTGCCGACCCGCGCCGACAGGCTGGTGGGCCACCTCGAGCAGCCGGCTGAAGTCCTCGCGCGGCAGGTCGCGGTCGGGCTGGTCGTCGCGGTAGACCGTCGTAAAGCCCTCGGCCGACGCCGGGCCGTTGAGCAGCTCCCAGAACTCGGCGGGCGGCTCGGCCGCCGCCGCGGCCGGATCGGAGCCGCAGACCACCGGCACCGCCAGCAGCATCATCGACAACCATCGCATCGGGGCGGAACAACGCATGAGCGGGATCACCTCGGATCGGCCAGGAGGGAAAAAGTCAGGTCCATCTCGCCGTCTTCCATCGGCGTCGGCGGCCCGCCGTTACGCATCGACAGCAGCCGGCCCGCGGGGTACGGATCGCCCAGCGCCCCGCTCAGCGACAGATGCCGCTGCATCGCCGGCTCGGGGAACCACAGTTGCAGCCCGTATCGCTGACCTGACCGTAGAACCAGACCGTCAAGCTCCAGCGTCAGGGTTGCACTGTGCCGCAGCCGTTCGGGCAGATCGCCACGGTACTTCGCCACCGGATCGCCCGGCCGACCGTCGTCGCCGAGTTCCATCACCGCGAGGCACAACGGCGCTCCGGCCGCCCCGCCGTGGAAGGGCGGCGAGTAATCCCGCACACGCAGTTCTACACCCCGCAGCGGCCGCTCGCCGGGCCAAGTGAACGTCTGAAGAACCTGCTGCTCGCCCCCGCCCCCGTGCCAGATGCCGTGTACGTTGAACAGGTCCGGGGCATACGCGGGTTGGCTCACCGCGACCCCCTTCACCTCCGCGGTGGTCGACGTCCGCGGCTCTACCTGGATCGACATCGGCCGCGCCGGGAGGTCGTCGAGCCGCGGCGGGACCGGCGTGATCGCCGCCGGATCAAGGTCCGTGTACAGCCGCAGCATGTAGCTCCGCCCGGTGGCCTGCTTCCACGGCTCGTGATTCTCCGACAGGACCGCCTGCCCCCCGGACCCGCGGAAGCGGCCGGCGCTCAGCCCCAACGACCGCAGCGGCGCGGCTTCAACGAACCGCATCTGCCACAAGTACGCCCTGCCGGGCTGCAGCGTCAGCGGCTCGAAGGTGAAGCCAAGGACGCTGTTGTCGTCGACCTGGGCCGGCAGCCGCGTCGTCGCTTCCAGCACCACCCGGCCGGCATCGACCGCCCGTTCGGGTGCGAGGTCGGCCGGCACTTCACGCAGCGTCACCGCCAGCTGCGCCTCGGCGACCCCGGAGCGGGCGCGGGCCACCCGGAACGCAATCGCCCCAACCTCCGTCGGGCGCTCTACCGTCACGTGCTGTGCCACAGCCCGGTGCCGACCGCCGGCGTAGGCCTCCACCGCCAGCGTCCCTTCCTCGGTGTCAAGGGCCACCGCCACCCCGTCGGCGGGCCAGTCGGCGGTGGTCCACGCCGACAGGTTCTGAGCCGAGGCTTCAGCGGCCAAGGCGAACACGGCCAGGGCGAGCGCCGGGGGCAGGACCCTCAGCAACCAATCACGTCCATTCATCGGGGTACCTCCGGCGGGTCCAGGCCGGGCGGGGGCGTCGGCGGAAGCGGGACCCGGGCCGCCACGCCGTCACGCCTCCGCGCCGCCAGGAGCATCCACGTCGCCATCGCGAGCATGAACCCGGCGATGCAGGCGATTGCGACCCGCCCGGACAGCTCGTTGGGGACCAACAACAACACCGCGATGAACAGGCCCATCGCCCCGGCGAAGAAACCGATCATCCGCAGTTGCAGCGCGTCGTTGCCCTCTCCGACTTCCTTCTCGAAGTCGACCGGCGTGTGCATCCGGGTGAAGAAGCGTTCGGTCCGCTCACGGGTCGATTCGGGCACACGTGACCAGAACGGCTTGGTGGCGAAGAAGCCCGTTGCCGCCGCCGCCGCCGCGTAGGTCGCCCGCTGGTGCGTCTCCCACTCCAGCGTGAAGGCCCACTCCACCCCGGACGCGGCGAGCCCGCAGAGCAGCGACGTCAGCCCCGCCCACAACGGCACCTTGCGCACGAACACTCCCAGCAGCAGGGGCACCATCATCGGCAGCGCCAGCGTCGCGTTGATCATGAACCCGGTCTCGAACACGCCCTGCCCGCCGTAGGCCCGGAAGTAGATCGCGATCAGGATGACCAGCGTGCCGAAGATCACCGTGAACACCCGGCTGAGCGTGACCAGCCGGGGGTCTTCATCGTGGAGCGGCTCGATGCCCAGCTTGCGCATCAGCGGCGGGTAGACGTTGCGGACGAAGATGCCCGCGTTCCAATTCAGCGCCGAGTCGAGCGAGCTCATCGACGCCGAGAACATCGCCACCATCATCAGCCCGATCAGCCCGGCCGGCAGCAGGTTGAGCGCCGCGATGGCGAAGGCCGCCTCCGGAGGGTTGGCGATGTCGGTGGCCATCACCTGGTCGGCGTAGAGCAGCCGCGAGCTGATGGCGGGGATGAACCAGAACGCCGCCCCCACCAGCATGAGGATCATCGTCAGCCCCGCCCCCTTGCGTGCCTCGTCACCGGTCTTGGCCGCGAAGAAGCGGACCGAGTTGATCATCCCGAGGTTGGCCGAGACCTGGATCAGCGCCAGCCCGCCGATCCACCACCACGTGTACTTGCCGTCGAAGGCTTCCTGTGACTTGATGGGCGTGAACTCGTCGTTGAGACCCTGGTTGCTGATCTCCGCGAAGAACCCGCCCAGCCCGTCGAACTGCATCAGGCAGAAGACGGTCAGGGCGATAGTCATCGGGATCATGATGAGCCCCTGGACGAAGTCGGTGGCCATGACCGCCCACGACCCGCCGCTGACGCTGTAGAACATCAGCACCAGCCCGATGCCGATGACCACGCCGATGATCGGCAACCCGAATAAGGCGTTCGCGAACACGCCCAGGGAGTAGAGCTGCAGCCCCGCAAACAGCAGCAGCGTGAAGCAGTTGTAGTAGGCGTAGATCTGTTCGAGCAAGGGTCCGAAGCGGGCACGCACCGCCTCGGGGAAGGTGATGACGCGGATCTGCCGGAACCACGCCGCCAGGACGAGGAAGTTGATCAGGTAGCACGCGGCGTTGATGAGGTAGACCAGCGTGACCGACCAGCCGCCCTCGAAGGCGATGCCCGCGTTAGCGGTGAACGTGCCGACGCTGATGCTGCTCATGAGCATCGACATTCCAACCAGCCACCACGTCCCGCGGCAGCCGGCGCGGAAGTAGTCGCTCACGTCCGAGTTGAGCTTGCGGAAGAGCCAGCCGACCACGACCAAAAGCACGAGGTAGCCGCCGAAGACGCTGTATTCGATGGCGTAATTCAAGGCGGCCTCATCGGAGCTACGGGGAAGCCAAGGCAGCGGCAGCCGAAGCCACCCGGGGCCGGGTCAACTAAGCATTTGCCGAATCGGTCGTCAGCCCGGCTCGGCGGCGGCGGGGACCGTGAAAAACACCAGGTCGTAGCGGCGAGACCCAAAGGGGTCACCCGCTTCACGCGGCGTGGCGTCGGTCTGATTCCCGACGCCATCGGGGTACGGATCGTCCTCGGCCGACCGGAGCAGGAACACCCGATGCAGGTCCGACGACTCGCCCTCCGCCGGCCGCAGGTGCACCGCATAGCTGCGGCCTCTGGTTAGCGTCACCGGCTCGGGAAAGGTCAGTTGCAGGTAGGTCCGCTCCCCGTCGCCGGTCAGGTGCTCGGGGGTGAGGTCCAGCGTGAAGCTTTCGAGCAGCCTCACGGAGGCGGTGCGGTTAGAGGCCGGGTCCACCTCGTGCAGGTCCACACGGTAGGGCTGGGGCCCGGGCAGCGGGTCCAGGTCGCCCTGCTGGGTGCTGACGCCCAGGCCAAAACCCGCCAACGCCGCGTCCCGGTCCCAGCGGAAGGACTGCACCGCGCCGCGGTTGTCGGACTTGCCGCCGTCGCCCAGCGACCGCCAGCGCGTCTGCACCGCATCCGGCGGATCGGCAACCCGGTCCTGTACGATGTTCGCCCCGCTAGGCACCTCCGACACGGCTTCGGCCCGCACCGGGGCTCGATCCTGAGCCGCGGCGGGCCCGACGAGCAGCACGGCACCGGTCAACAAACCGAAGATAGGGGCGAGGCAAAACTTCATCAAACCGACTCGGCAGGCGAAGATGCGGAAAGGTACCGGGCTGTGCGAGACCAGAAACGTCGCGCCGGGCGGTCACCCGGCGCGACGATCTTTTCTAATCCGAGGCTACTTAAGCGTGCTGGCGACGCCGACGGAGGATGGCAAGCCCGCCGAGGCCGACCAGAACGAGCGACGAAGGCTCGGGTACCGCCACGGTGAAGAAGGCCAAGTCCGTGCCCTCAAACCCGCCGCCGGGCTGCGGGTACTCCTGCCCGACAGCGAAGGGCGTCCCGTCGGTCTGGCGGCCGAAGCCGGTGTTGTACGAACCGGCCGCCGTCTCGGCGAAGTACAGCCGCTGGTTTACATTGTTGGCTTGGCTGGCGTCGGGAAAGAGGTGGAAAGCGTAGTCCCGACCGTTGATCAGCGCCAGATCGGTGTCGAAATCGACGAAGAAGTAGGAGGGGTCGCTGGTGCTGCTCGGGCTCACGTCGCCGGGCTCGATGGTGATGTCGATCAGAGCGATAGTTGCCTCGATCTCGTCGCGGTTGCTCTCGTCGAGCAGGTCCACCTGAACGTTGTACTGCTGCGGCTGAGTAAAAGGATCAACCGAGTTCTGCGCATCGTCGAAGAGCAGGCCAAAGCCATCGAGGGCAGCGCTGGTGTTCCAGGTGAAGGTCTGCACCGCGCCGCGGATGTCGCCGCCGTTGTTGCGGTAGCGTGCCTGCGTGCCGGCACCGCTGCCGCTGACGGTCGCCTCGTCGCCCGTGATGTCGATATTGACGCCGCCGGGCAACGTGCTGAGGTTTGAGACCGTAGCGCCTTCTGCCGCCAACGGCGTTAAAAGAGCGGCGGCGGTCACGGCGAGTGAGTATTTGATTGACATAACAGGTTCTCCTGGTTCAAAGGAAGAAGAAAAGATGCAAATAAATCGATTGTAGAAGCCAAAAAGGGGGTCAACTCACGTCAGTCTAACCGACCTGAACCCACTAAGCAAGGGTAATCGGCAGAAAAAGTTCACAAAAGCTCGATTACCTAGTCTAGACTTTCCATGGAGCGTTGGTTGTCTGGCGAGTCGGCCACACCGCCTAGTTACGCCGAAGCCCGCCGCACCAACTCGCCGCGGATTAGCGTGATGCGCGGTGGTAGCGTGCTGCCCTCCAAGCGGTCGATCAGGGAGGCGACTGCGACCCGGGCGAGGGCCTGCGCCGGTTGGCGATAGGTGGTCAAGGGGACCGAGGCCGCCGCGGCGATCGGGGCGTCGTCGAAGGAGATGACCGGCACCTCGTCGGGCACACGCAGGTGGTTGCTGTACAGAACGCGTAGCACCGCCACCGCGGTGCGGTCATCTTTGGCAATGATCCCGTCGGGCTTGTAGCTGAGTATCTCCGCCTCGATTGGGGCGTCGTCGGCCCACGGCAAGTCGACCTGAGCGACCGGCGAGACTTTGAGCTGCGCCGGGTGATTGGCGGCCTTGATCGCGTCCCGCACGCCCCGGACCCGCTCGATGATCGTCGTTACCTCGCCGATGGGAGCGATGAACAGCAGCCGACGACACCCGCGGCCGATCATGTGCTGCCCGACCTCGCCACCGGCCGCCCAGTTATCGGTTGTGATCAAGTCGTACTCGCTGCGGCTGACCTGCGGCGTGATGTCGCGGTCCAACAGCACGATCTTCACCCCACGCTCGACCAGAGGGGCCAGCAGCTTGTTGTGGGCATCGTGATCCCTCGCCGCCGTCTCCGGGGGGAGGTAGATCGCCCCGTCCACCCGCTTCTGGATCGCGTGGTCGATGACGGCCGACCACGCAGCGCGGGGGTCCCTGGGCAGGCCCGCCGGCGCTTGGATCAGCAAGGAGTCGTGCGCTTCACGCAGCACCGTCGCCGCTTCGTACTCGACGCCCGTGAAGATGGTGTCGGTCAAGCCCTCGCCGGACTGCTGGTCGGCCAGCAGCATGACCCGCCATTTCGAGTTGCGGCTGTCACGCGTCGGCGGGCCGCTGACGAACGAGCCCCGGCCCCGGACCCGCTCGATCATCCCTTCGTTCCGCAACGCCTCGAGGGCCCGCAACACGGTCCCCCGCGACACCCCGAACCGTTGCCCAAGCTCGCCGTCGTTCGGCAACGCCGCCCCGGGGGCAAACTGCCCCCGCGTGATGTCATCGCGGAGCGAGTGGTACACCTGCTCATGCTTAGGTCGATAGACCTCCGCAATTTTCTTGCTCCGTCTTTCGGTGTCAGCCATGCGGGGTCACCTGGTCCGACGAAACGTTTGCCCCGCGGATGAGTTGTGGTTGCCGCGTGGTTGGGCTGCCGCACGGTTGGGGTGTTGAACATAGATCGAGGGGCCGCCGGCTGCCGCGTCGTGTCCACCACCTGGCAGCCGCGTCGCGTCGACCCCGACGTTGCACATCCGCGTCGCGAACCGCGCGGGTGCTTGGTTTGGACCCACGCTGCGCGGGTACGGCTTTACAGTAGCAGAAGGCCGCCGCGACCCCGCGAGCGGTGGGGTCACGGGATCGCCCGCCGCGGGGAGCGAGGCTGATGCTCGATGCGTTTTCAGGGCCCTGCACCCCGGCTTGGCGTGGCGGGACCTGCCCGCCCGCAACAACGGTTTGGGCCGGGGGTGACGGTGACGTCGCGGATGGCCGCAGGGGGTACTGCGTCCCGGGGCGTGAACCGCCTGTCGGGAAGTGATTGAAATGAACCTTTCAACGCGGGGTCGACCGGCTCACCAAAAGCTGACCGGTCGCTTACCAAAACTTATGCGAAGCCTGATCCGCCTTTCACGAAGGGCCTGCACAATCCCGCCGTTGTCGCATCCAAACGTGGTGTCGAACCGAGTAACAGGAACCCTATGCCGACCCCCCCCTCCCGAACGCCGACCCGCTCGACCGCATCGATCAACGCCGCCGCCCGCCGCGGCTTCACGCTGATTGAGCTGCTCGTGGTGATCTCGATCATCGCGCTCTTGATCTCGATCCTGCTGCCGGTGCTGTCCAACTCCCGGGAGGCGGCGCGGACCATCCAGTGCGGCAGCCAGCTGCGGCAGGTGGGCCTGAGTGTCCACGCCTACGCCACGGACAACGACGGGACGCTGCTGCTGGGTATGGCTAAGGACAACGCCGAGTGGATGACCTTCCCCGCCGCGCTGCCCGCAGACAGCGGGGTGCGGAACCAGCAGCGGTGGTACGTGCTGCTCGAGCGGATGGGGTATTTCAGCGGCAACGACGGCGCGGGCTTCAGGATGCACGAGGTCAAGAACCGGCAGCCGCTGCTGCTGTGCCCCAGCGAGGACGTGTCGACCGTGAGCTTCCCCAACCCGCACTACATGCTCAACTACCAGACGTTCTATCACTTCAGGCCCTGGCGGTCGATCGACTCGGTGTACCAGCCCTCGAAGCTGCTGTACGGGGCCGGCGGGGTGGCCGGCGGCGGGCAATACGTCGACACGATCAACGTCTTGGCGGGGGCCAACCGCGTCCCGATGACCGAGCGGCACAACGGCTCGACCAACACGCTGTTCGTGGACGGGCACGTCGCCGCCTACCGGCCGGCGTCGCTGATCGAGGGCCTCAACGCACAGCTGCAGAACGACCTGGTCAACTGGAAAGCGACCAACTAGGTGACGAGACGCGGGTGATAACACCCGCTAGCTCCTGAACCCGATCCGCCGGGCCGCGTCGGCCCGAACGCTCTCGCTACGCCCACACCGGGCACCTTGGAACACATACGACAGGAGTATCGACCATGACCCCGCACCGCACACTGACCCTGACCGCCGCCGCCGGCACGCTCGCCCTCGCCGCGGGTGCCGCCCACGCCGCGCCCAGCCACGCCCCCGGCACCGTGCTGCTCAGCGACAACTTCGAGGACGACACGCTCGGTACGCTGCCCGGCGGCTGGGGCGTGACCGTTGACGGTGCCGCCTTCGCCTCCAACGACTTCGCCGCCTCCGGGTCGCGGTCGCTCGAGGTGATCGATAACCAGGGCTCGGGCACGGTCAATCAGCCCCGCGCGTTCGTCTCGTTCGAGCCGGTGTCGGGCATCGACCTGGAGGTCAGCTACGAGTGGCTGGCGAACCTGGACAACCTCGTCTCGCGGCCGACCTGGTGGTCCGAGCGGTGGGAGACGAGCATGGGCACCGGCTCGGGGTCGAACGTTATCGCCCGCGTCCAGCCCTTCTGGCTCGCGCTGCCCGACGACGAGACCCAGGTCGACGGCAACCCCCGCAACACCGCCCCGATCCACCTGGTCGGCATCGGCTCGGTCAACAGCCAGGGCGCCTTCGCCTTCATCGACGACTACGACGCCACCAACCGGTTCTACTCCGCCTCCACCACGTTCCACTGGGACGAAGCGGCCGGGGCGTACACCACCTTCACCACCGAGTGGGAGAACAATTCCGGCGTGTTGAGCGAGACGTACACCTACGGCCGCAGCTTCAGCGAGCTGTCGCACTTCCTGATCGTCGGCGAGACGTACCGCAACACGAACAACTCGTTCTACCTCGACGACCTGCTGGTCCGGACGGCCGCGGTGCCCGAGCCCGCGACGCTCGGCGTCCTGGGCGCGGGGCTGCTAGGCCTGGCACTGCGTCGCCGCCGGTCGGCCTGATCCTCCGCGAAATCTACTGTGCCGCGGGCGGTGACACCGCCCGCGGCGCTTTACATGATGAGCCGATGCAAGCCGCTGCTTCTGTGGGCTGCCGCCCTGCTCGCTCCCGCCGCAACGATGGCGGAGGTGGCGGTGGAGCACAACCGGATGCCTGTCGAGCCGGCGTGGGCGGTGGACCTGACCGACGGGCTGGAGCGGCTGGCGGGTCCGGTTGATGGGCCGGCGGAGGCAGCAAAAGCCGAGGGGGTGCCGCTGGCCGAGGCGTTGTCCCGGGAGGCGTTCGCGGCGCGGGGGGTGCCGGCGGGAAGCGCGGTTTGGTGGCGGTTGACGTTCGACCTGCCGCGGGAGGCGGACCGTGCGGCGGCGGTGCTGGAGTTCGATGAGTCGCGGCCGATCACTGCGCTGTGGCTCGACGGCAAGAAGCTCGCTCTGCCCGACACGTCGGTCAGCGAGCAGCGGTGGCTGGGTGGTGAGGGGGTCGTGCACCTGCCGGCGGTCGAGGCGGGGGCGGCGGCGGAACTGCTGATCGAGGCGCGGGACCTGACCCACCTGTACCCCAACGCGATCGGCCGCGTGCGGCTGCGGCCGGCGACGCTTGACGAGGCCATCCGTATCGGCAAGCCCGACGACCGCGGCCGCGTCCAAGTCGAGAATCGCACCGCCGTCGAGCAGCGGCTCACGGTCGAGGTGCGGCGGGAGGACTACTTCGGCACGAACCTCGACACCCGCCGCGTGGAGCTTCGATTGGCCTCCGGGGGGAGCGAGACGGTGAGCCTGCCCGACACGCGGGTCGACGGCGGTGATCTATATAAGACGGTCGTGCAGGGCGTCCGCAACGACGAGCGGACCCTGCCGTACTGGTGGATCCCCGACGGCACGCGCTTTACCTGGCAGCGGCGCGAGGTGCTGCGGCTGGGCGATGATTGGGAGACCGCCCCCGTCCCCGCCGACCCCGGCTTCACCACGCCGCCGGCCGACGGGTGGACCCGCGTCGACCTGCCCCACCAGTACGTTGGCAAGGTATACACCACGCACCGCGCCTGGTACCGCAAGCGGCTCACCGTGCCCGCGGCGTGGGCGGGTAAGCGGGTGCACCTGTTCGTGCCGGTGCTCCGACACCGGGCCGAAGTTTTCATCGACGGCAAGCCGCTCGCCACAATCGTCAACTGGGACCTGCCCGGCACCGTGGACCTGACCGACGCGGTGACGCCGGGGCGGCAGGCGGAGCTCTTGCTGGCGGTGACGGACTACGTTGCGGCTCTGCGCCCCGGCACACCCGAGCCCGCCGACGGGTCGCTCGCGGCCCCGATGGAGTCGCTCGCCGCGTCGGTGGACCATTTCAACGACGGGCGGGTGAACCTCGGCCTCCCCGCCGTGCCGGAGCTGCTCGCGCTGCCGCCGGTCCGCACCGGCTTCGCCGCCGTCCGCACCCGCGTCACCGGCGAGCGGCGGATCGACGCGACGCTCGAACTCACCAACGACACCGACCGGCCCGCCGAGGTGCGGGTGATCGCCACCGTGTTGAGCCGCGGCGAGCCGGTGTTGACCCTCGACCCGCAACGCGTCCGGCTCCCCGCCAACCAAACCGTCACCGAAGACATCGGCACCCCCTGGAGCGACCCCGTGCTGTGGCGGCCCGAGAAACCGCACCTCTACGAGCTCCGCGTCGACCTGACCGATGCCCGCACCGGCAAGGCCCTTGACCGCCGCCGCGAACGCTTCGGGTTCCGCGAGTTCGGCATCGACGGCCGCTTCTTCACCCTCAACGGCCAACGGTTCAAGCCGCACGGCTCCGGGCACGTCTACCCCAACCTCAACCTCTGGCCCGTCGTGCCTATGGCCACGCGGATCATCCGCCACCACTTCAAGTTCAGCCCCGACTACCACATGGGCGGCGTCGACCGCAACCACCTCGCGGACGAGACGGGCCTGCTCGTCAAGGACGAGAACCTCAGCTTCAACGGCCACCACGCCCGGCGCTACGCGCTCGACCTCGACGTCACGTGGGACCGCCTCTTCCGCGAGATGCGGGCCGTGTACCGCGCCCGGCCCAACCACCCGTCGACGATGTTCTGGGACGTGGGCAACGAGATCAACATCGAGGGCCCCGGCGAAGCGGAACGCCTGAGCACGCTGATGCAAAGCGTGCGGGAGATGGACCCGACCCGCCTTGTGACCGCCGGCTCGCCCCGCGGCGGCGAGGTGGACGCGGAGGTGATCGACACGCACGACAACACGCCGATGACCGACCGCCGCACGTGGTGGTACTTCCGCCCGGACAAGCGGCCGGCGTACCAGAAGGACGCGGGGTACCCGCCGGACCGGCCGACGCTGTTCAGCGAGTCGCTCAACGTGTACGAGAACTTCGGCTGGCTGGCGGGCCCGGTGGTGTACGTGCCCGAGCCGGGGCGGGCCGGCGACGACGCGACGCGGCCGCTGACCTGGGCGATCGGGCGGCGGACGATGATCGAGTTCATGCGGCAGGCGGAGGCCGCGGGCTTCCTCATGCACGTCAGCCGCGCCTTCACCCGGGCGCTCAGCCCCGTCGCGGTGTTCCCGCTCGACCGCCAACCGACCTACTCGGCCGGCGAGCCGGTGGCGATGCGTTTCACGGTTCACAACGACCGCACCACGCCGCAAGACCTGACCGTCCGCTGGCGCGTACAACGCGGTGGCGAGGTGATCGACGAGCAGACCCGGCAACTCACCGTCCAACCGGCGCGGCTTGAAAACTGTGTCAATCGCGTTCGGCCCGATCCGGGACGAGGGCGTGTACGACCTGTTGATTGATGCGGTGACCGAGACGGGCGACGGGGTGTACCGCGACTGGCGGCGGTTCTCGGTGCTCGAGCCGGACCCGCTGCGCGTCGCCGACGGCTTCGAGTTGGCGGTGTACGACCCCGGCGGCGTAGTTGCTCGTTACCTGCAATCGCAGGGCACCACGTCGACCCCGCTCGACGCGCTCGACGCGTGGGACGGCTCGCCGACGACGCTGCTGCTCATCGGGCCCGACGCGCTGGATGCGGCGACGGCGGAGGCACGGGCGGCGCTGCAGCGGCGCATCGCCGCCGGCGGGCGGGTCGTGGTGCTCAACCACGGGCGGCTGCCAACCTTCCTGCGGTTCCCGCTCACCCAGGCGCAAGACCGGCTGGTCGCTGCGACGCCGATCGACCCGCACGCCCCGCTGGCGGCGGGGCTGATTCCCGGGGACCTGCGGTTCTGGCACACGGCGAACGACGACTTCTGCGTCGTCCGCAACCCGCTGATGACGCCGTCGCGGGGCAACTTCCGCGTTCACCTCGCCGCGGGGGCGATTTTCGACCTCGACCGTGCCCCTTTGCTCGAGGTCGCCGAGGGCCGGGGCCACGTTGTGTTTTGCCAGCTCGACCTCTCCGCGGCACTGGGGCACGAGCCCGCGGCTCGGCGGGTGCTGGCGAACTTGCTGCGGTGGCCGGCTTCCCTCGCCTCCGCCCCCTCCGCTCCCGAACCAGCCGCCGACGCCCCCGCGCCGGCCGTCGGGCTGGTGGCGACGGGGGACCCCCGGCCGCTGCGTCGGCTCCGCGGCGAGATGGGAATGAACGCCGAAGCGTTCAATCCCGCCGACCCCGCGGCGTGGGGACGCTACGGAACCGTCACCGTGCCCGCGCTCGATGAGGCCACGCTCGCCACGCTCGACGCCTCGCGCGACGCGGCGGCGCGTTGGCTCCGCGGCGGCGGGCAGATGATCGTGCTCGAACCCGACGCGGCCACCGTCGCGGCGGTGGCGACGCTTGCCGGCAAAGACATCGCCGCCGAGCCGTTCCGGCAGGACCAGGCGTTCATCGCCCGCTTCGATCCGCTCGTCGCCGGGCTGACGCACGGCGACCTGTTCTGGGGCGGCATCGGCCGACGCGAGATCGACAGCCGCAACATCTCCCGCGGCCAACAACACGCCACGCCGGAGCAGGTGGGCCGGCTCCGCCTCACCGGCGACGACGTTGTGCCGCTCACCCGGCCGGCGTACCTCGGCGTCGTCACCGTCGGTAGCGGGCGGATCGTGCTTAGCACTGTGCGGGCGTTCGACTACCCCCTGCCCAAGGCCCAGCGTGTCCTGTCGATGCTGCTCACCAACGCGGGGCTGAGCCTCGACCCGCTCGGGCTGGCCGCGCCCGCAGACACCGCGCCGCCGCGGTGGGACTTCAACGCCGTCGACCTGCGGGAGCACGCTAACCGCGGCCTGATCGACGACCCCGGCCTGCCCGTGCGCGGCTGGTCCGCCCAGGGCCCGGACTTTGACCTGCGTGAGCTTCCCGTCGGCGGGCAGACCTTCGGCGGGGTGCGGTTCGACCTCATCGACCCCGCGGACAACGCCGGCCGCGCCGTCATCGCACTCTCCGGGACCACCGCCACCGACGAGCTGCCCGCCGAGGTCCGCGACATCACGGTGGACCGCGAGGCGGACGAGCTGGTGTTCCTCTACTCCGCGGCCTGGGGTGCCCCGACCTTCACGTTCCGCGTGTGGTACGAGGACCGGGCCAGGTGGGTGCCCACCGAGCCGGACCCGTTCGTCGATGTGACGGTGCGGTCGGGTGAGGGCGTGCGGGACTGGTACTGGGCGGGCCTGGTGGAAGACGGCAAGGCGGCGCTGCCCGCGGCCGAGGTCGCCTGGACCGGCCACACCCGCCACTCCAAGCGCTCCGGCCAGCGCGTCGGGCTCTACATGATGCGGTGGGCCAACCCGCACCCCAGGAAGCGCATCGACACGATCGACATCCTCTCGCCCGGCAGCGAGGGCGCGGGCCAGCCGTTCGTCCTCGCCATCACCGCCGCGACCCGCGCCGCCGACGTTGGCGGGGCTACCCAGCCGCTTGCCTTGGACAAGGTGCTGCCCGAGGGCCTCGCCGCTGATGATGTCGCCCAGCACTACCAGAACGCGCTCTACGGGGTGGTCCTGCTCAAGACCGGCGTGCTCGCCGTCATCCACGACGCCCAAGGCAAGCCGCTGTTCACTCCCGCCGCGGTATGGGAACTCAAGCGGCGCGGCGGCGGCCCCATCGAACGTCAGGCCTCCCTCGGCCCCGTTGACATCACCACGACCACCGACGCCACCGGCACCCCGACCTTCACCATCACCTCCGACCAAAGCGATTACCTCACCTGGACACAAACCGTCACCGCCCGGCCCACCGCGGTCGAGGTGAACTACGCCTTCGGGTTCAAGCGCCTGCCCGACGGTGTCGACGACGTGAGCCTGGAGGTCGACCTCACCGCCGCCCCCGATCGGCTGCAGGCCGGTGAGATCCCGCACCACACCGGCCAGCGCCCCCTGCCGATCCCGTTCGACACCGGCCAGGCCGTCGCCGACTGGGACCCCCGCTACCACTGGTACCCCCGCCCCCAGTACCGCGTCCACGGCTCCACCATCACCTTCTACCCCTTCAAGGACGGCACCCGCCAACCCGGCGGAACCGACACCCTGCACTATGAGATCCGTATCCCCTGAAGCGCTCGCCCTCCCCGTCCCGCTTGCCGCCCTCGCGTCGCTGCTCGCGCTGCTCGTCGCCGCCCCCGCCCTCGCCTGGGGCAGCGACGGCCACGGCGTGCAGGTCGAGCAGGTCACCCGCATGGTCCCCGAGCCGCTCGCCGCCATGCTCCAAGCGGGCGACGCCGTGGGCTACCGCTCCTACCCCGACAACTTCAGCGCCTTCGACCCGGCCGAGCTCGGCGAGGCGGCGGTCGCCGAGCTCACCGACCAGGGCCTGAAGCGCCGCTACGACCTGCACACCCCCCACGGCATGGCCGTCGCCTTCAAGCTCCTCGTCGACGCGCTCCGCAACGATGAGCCCGCCCACGCCGCCATCTGGGCCGCGTCCCTCGTCCACACCATCGGCGACGCCACCGCCCCCAACCACGAACCCATCGCCCACACCCAGATCTACGGCCTGTCCAAGTACGGCGTCACACGGCCCGACGGCAAGGGCTTCGCCGTCCCCCTCGACGCCAGCGCCTTCCGCACCGGCAAAGACGACCGCGCCGTGCTGCTCGATGCCGAGGCATCCGTCGGTGCCGATGCCTTCCCCCCGCTCGACACCGACCCCGACCGCGTGCTGATCGAGGTGATGCAGACCGCTCTGACCGCCACCGACCTGAACACCGCCACCAGCGGGGCCATCCTCCGCGCCGCCGCCCGCGAAAATCGCGCCGCCGGTGACGTCGAAGAAGCCGGCAACGGTGACGGCCCCCGCGAGTCGCTCCGCCTCCTCGCCGACCTGACCACCCGCGGCTCACGCCTCTCCGTCCGCGTCCTCGAAGCGGCGTGGCAACTCAGCCGCTCGGGCCAGACCCTCACCGTCACCCCCACGGTGCTCGACGCCTTTGACCTGTTTGAACGCGAGTACGTCCGCAACAAGCCGCTCACCGCCGACCAGGCCTTCGCCGACGCCTACGACGGTGAGGCGGAGCAGGGCCCGGCCGTCGGTGTCGTCCTCGAGCCGACCTTCCGCATGGACGACGCCGTCCTCGGCTTCGGGGCCCGCTTCCTCCAGAGCGCCATCCTCCACACCCTCCGGGACACCGACACCCCCTACCGCGTCGTCGACCTCCGCCCCCTCGCCGACGGCAGCGCCATGCTCGACCCGCAGACGATGCCCGTGCTCGTCCTCGCCCAGCTCCACCTCCGCGACTTCGCCGGCCTCACCCGCGACGCCCTGCTCCAAGCCGTCGACCATTACCTCGACGCCGGCGGCCGGGTCGTCTGGATCGGCGGCCAGCCCGTCGAGCCCCTCGGCCCGCTCTACCACGCCCTCACCGAATCGAACAAACCCGACCGGTACGCCAAGGGCTACCCCGTCGACGGCAAGGACTTCGCCAAGGGCGAGGTCACCCTCCTCGCCGACCTCACCGGCAGCGCCGACCGCACCCTCACCTTCCGCGCCGACCCCGACACCGACGCCGGCTGGCACCGGCCGTACTCGAGGTACACCATCAGCGGCCAGCACGACCACGTCAGGCCGCTGATCCGCTACCGCTTCGGCGATATCGACGTCGCCGTCGGAGCCGCGTGGGTCGACGATATGGGCCGAAGCCGGGCCGTGTTCCTCCCGTCCTACGTGGTGTTCCCCTACCTGCTCGGCGACGAGCACACCATGCCCGACCTCAGCCGCCCCACCCTCCATCACGTGGGCCGCGACGTCCTCCTAAATACCCTCCGCAGGTTCGCCGCCCCCGTGCCGTGACGCCCCGGTCGCTACAAACAAGTCTTAGAAGCGGAGAGGGGGGCATTCGCTTCAGATGCGGATGCAAACGTTTGATAACTCTCGACTTTTGTTAAAAGAACCGACTTGATAGTCTTAGGTCTCGGAACCACTTCTGGAACGCCTGTCGGAACGAGGCGAGGCTCCAGCCCCTTTGCACTTCGGCAGGCGATGAGTGGTAGCGCCGCGCAGGGCAAACGTACGTTCGCGGCATACAATCGCCCCGGCCGTGTGGCCGAGCATCCCGAGTCACGGCGGCACACGACTACCTGAAATCTGGTATCATACCTGGCGTTTCTGCCGGCCGCCTTTTGATGTTTCCTCTTCCACGCCATGCGGACGATCTTCGCTGCGAGCTCTGTTGTCCTTGCCGTGGCCTGGCTGATAACGGGCCTCACCTCACCGGCGGTCGAGTCCGAAGTGCCGGTGATCTACTGGACCACGGACCCGAACCCCGCCCGGATCGAGCAGATCGCGCGGTTCCACCGCTGGCTGGTGGAGAACGGGCACGTCACCGAGGGCGGTCGGCCCGGCTGCGAACTCCGCCTTGACACGGCTAGCCGAGGCCCGAAGCAGGTCGTGCAGGGGGTCTCGGGCGTGGCGGCGGACGTGATGGACAGCGACATCGGCTGGTTTGCCGAGCTGGGCCTGCTCGAGAACATCACCGAACCGGCGCGGGCGATGGGGTTCTCCGTCGGGGACACGTGGGACGGCCTCGCCCCCCAATTGACCTACGAGGGCCGGCAGTACGGCTTCCCCTGCAACGCCGGGACGCTGGGCCTCTTGGTCCGCAGCGAAGCCTTCACCGATCTCGGGATGGAGGTGCCGCCGGAGACGTGGGACATCTCGACGTTCGAGCGTCTGGGGACCGAGTTTGTCCGTCGCGCCAATGCCGAGGGCGACGGTGCCGCGTCCGGTGTTGATCCCGGCGTGAACGGTCAGGTGTACTTCTGCGGGTCGGTGGGCGGCTGGGCGGCCGAGCGTTGGCTGGTGACGATGCACCGGGGCCTGGGGCTGAGCAACTTCAACGAGACGCTGACACGGTCGACGCTGGACGACCGCCGCTTCGCGGAGGTGCTCGAGTTGGTGCGTCGGTGGACGTTTGACCTGCGCCTGATGCCGAGCCCGGCGGAGTCGGCGTCGTTTTCCAGCGAGGCGGGGTACGGGGGTGCCGAGTTGTCGCTGTTCACGGCCGGGCGCTTTGCAATGATCCCGACCGGGCGTTACGGGCTGATCCGTCTGCGTGAGTATGCGGAGCCGCCGGCGCTTTCCTTCAGCCAGTTCCCGCAGGAGGGGATGCCCAACGCGTTGATCAGTGCGCGTGCCGCGGGCGTGTACGCCGGGACCAGGCACCGCAAGTGGGCGCTGCTGTTCATGCAGTACCTCGCCAGCGAGCCTTACAACCTGCACATCGTCGAGAGCGCCGACGCCCTGCCGCCGATCCCGCGGTATGCCGCGACCGAGGCGTTCCTCGACCCGCCGGGGCACGAGAACGAGGGGACCGTACACCGGCGGTCGGCCCGGGCCGCGGCGGAGGACGGCATCGCCGCCATCAGCAGCCCCTTCGTCTCCGGTGCCGTGGTGGCGCGGGAGAAGGGGGCGGCCTTCGACCGGGTGATGTCGGGTATCGCCACCCCCGAGGAGGCGGTCCGCGACGCGGCGGCCCGGATCAACGCCCGGATCGACCTGAACCTGACCGACGACCCGCAGCTGAAACAGCGCTACGACGAGGCGATAGAGCGGCAGCAACGGATCGACGCCGCCCGGCAGGAGGGGCGGCCCGTGCCCGCCGAGTGGATCGACAACGCGTTCCTGCGGCGGTACTACGAGTGGCAAGGCTGGCTGGAGTCTCCTTCCGGGGGAGGGGTGGGGGCATGAGCCGACGACGCTCCCGCGGCGACCTGCTCCCGGCGCTGGGTTTCCTGGCCCCGAACCTAATCGGCTTCGCCACGTTCGTGCTGCTGCCCCTGGGCTTCAGCCTGTACATGGCCTTCTCCGACTGGGACCTGCGGCAGCACAACATCTTCCGCGACGCCCGGCCGCAGCTGATCGGCCTGACCAACTTCTCGCGGCTGCTGGAGGACGCGCGGTTCTGGCAGGCGTTGGGCAACACGCTGTTCCTGATGATGGGGATCCCGCTGGCCATTGCCGGGGCGCTGGGGGCGGCGTTGCTGCTGCACCGCTCGCCGCGGGCGGGCGGCCGGGGGGGGCTGCTGCTGATGCTCACGGTCCTGCTGATCGCCGGGTCCACGCTGCTGCTGGCGGCGGGGGCGGGGGCCACGGCCACGGCGATGCTCATCGTCGGCGTCGCCGGCGTCGTGTTGCTGGGCGGGCCGCTGGGCGGCTCGAGCTGGTACCGCACCCTCTTCTACATGCCCCACTTCATCGCCGGGGTGGCGACGTTCCTGCTCTGGAAGAAGCTGTTCGCCCCGGAGACCGGCCCGATCAACGCCGCGCTCTCGCCGCTGGTCGAGGCGGCCGAGGGTTTGGCGATCCAGTCGCCGACCCTGGTGCGGGCGGCCGGCTATGGGCTGTTGGTGATGGCGGGGTTGATCGCTTGGCGGGCGGTGGCGTCGGCGGTCACGGCCTGGGTCGAGGGCGAGATCGGCGGCCGGGCCGCGGCCGCATCCTTGGTCCTGCTCGCCCTGCCCACCGCCCTGCTGTTGGGGTTCTGGCACTGGCCGCTGGCGGCGGCGGCGCTGGCGGCGGGCCTGGTCATCGGGGCGTTGAGCGGGCTGGCCGCGTGGAAGCGGTCCGGGCGGTGGCCGGCGGTCTCCCCGACCGACGGCATCGGCAACGCCCTGCTGGCCGGGGGCATCGCGTTGACGCTGCAGCTGGTCTTCGTCGGCCTTGCCGCGGTGACGCTGCAACTGCCGGCGTGGGCGACGCTCGGCGGCGGCGTCGAGCCGCCTAACTGGCTGACCGACTACCAGTGGGCCAAGCCCTCGCTGATGCTCGTGGGCCTGTGGGCTTCGGTGGGGTCCAACAGCATGCTGCTCTACCTCGCCGGGCTCAGCTCGGTCCAGCCCGAGCTCTACGAGGCGGCGTCGATCGACGGGGCCAGCCGGTGGCAGACCTTCCGCAACGTTACCTGGCCCCAGCTCGCTCCCGTTACCTTCTTCATCGTAGTAATGGCGGTCATCGGCGGGCTTCAAGGCGGCTTCGAGATGGCCAAGGCCATGACCAACGGCGGGCCGGCGGGCGCCACCACCACCCTGAGCTTCTTCATCTACGAGGAAGGCTTCGAGTCCGGGCGGCTGGGCTACGCCTCGGCGGCGGCGTGGCTGCTGTTCCTGCTCATCTTCACCGCCACGCTGGTCAACTGGAGGTTCGGCAATGAACGCACCGGCGACTAAACGCCGACGCCCCCCGACCGCGGACAAGCCGGGCACCGGCGGGTTCCCCGGCAAGCTCGCGCTCAACCTCGTCACCGCCGCGCTGGCCACCACCCTGGTCCTGCCGCTGGTGTGGATGGTATTGACCAGCCTCAAGCCGCTGGAAGAGGTCGGCCGCGAGGCGTGGCTGCCCGAGGTCTGGCAGTGGCACAACTACGCCGAGGTCTTCAGCGTGCCGGGCATCACCTTCGGGCGGTGGTACTGGAACTCGCTGCTGATCGCCGCCACCGTGACGTTCCTGCAGGTGCTCACCAGCGCGATGGCCGCCTTCGCTTTTGCCCGCCTCCGCTGGCCCTTCCGGGACCAGATGTTCCTGGCCTACCTCGGCACGATGATGGTCCCGGGGCTGGTGCTCATGATCCCCAACTACCAGATCATGATCTTCCTCGGGCTGGTCGACACCTACGCCGGGCTCGTGCTCCCCGCGGCGTTCAGCGCGTTCGGCACGTTCCTGCTGCGGCAGTTCATGATCGGCCTGCCCACGGCCCTGGACGAGGCCGCCGCCATCGACGGCGCCGGGCCCTGGCGACGCTTCTGGGAGATCATCCTGCCCCTGTCGCGGCCCGGGCTCATCACCCTGGCCATCTTCACCGTCGTGGGCAACTTCCACAGCTTCTTCTGGCCCCTGGTCATGCTCCGCAGCACCGACAAGTACACCCTGCCCATCGGCCTGCTGTTCTTCGACTCCACCCAGGGCCAGCAGACAAACCTGCTCATGGCCGCCATCGTCATGACGGTTTTGCCCCTGATCATCGTCTTCGTGTTGCTGCAGAAACAGCTGGTCGCCGGCATCCAGCTCGGCGCGGTCAAGGGCTGAGACGCCTCCGAGCGGCGTCAGGATATCAAAGCGGGGGATCTGGAGGCGAGTCTCCCGCCGACGCATGCCACATCATCGCAGTCCGTCCGCGTCCCGCCGATGTTTTCAGAAGAATCGCGAGGTGCCTGAGTCCGAGCCACCAAACGCGGGGCCGAATCATTGCGGCTCTGCGGCCGTAGCCTTCTCGACGCGGATCTGATCGAACGCGACCGCACCCCCGCTCTCACTAGTGACGGCGAAGCAGCCGAGACCGACTTCCCGACCCGCTAAAACAGAGCCGGGGGCGACCTTATAGGTGTAAGTCCAGGTCGCCCATTCCCCCGCGGCCGGCTCGGGTTGGTCAACGGCTTCGAAGGTGACGCCCTCGGCCTGACGCAGCTGCTCGATCCTGCTGCGGAGCTGCCTCGCCGCGTCGCGCTCCGGGCTTTCGGCTTGAGAGTCGAAGAGGCCGATTGCCACCCGATCGACGCCGACGAAGCCCTCTTCGCTGCGTGGCGCCCCGACACGAACTGTAAGCGTGTAACGCCCGGGCTGGAGTTGCAGGACCGCGTCGCGCTGGATCGAAGTCACGGTGAAGCCGTTGGGGTTCCGCAGCGCGAGGAAGGCCTCGCCCGCCTGGGCGGAGAGGCCGCCAAACGCCCTGGTGGTCCAGAAGCCGCGGCCCTCCTGAACCCAATCGGCCTGCTCCACCTCGTCGCTGAAAACCACCTGCCCCGCGGCCGGGTCCGCCTCTCCTGTATCGGGATCGGCCTGCGCCGGCACCCGGATGGCTATCAGAGACAGCCCGAGCAATGTGGCAAGAGACAGACCGAACGTTGACGCTTTCACACGCTGAGTCATCGGCGGATTCTGGGCTTTAAGTGGATCGAGGGGTAGCGGGGTTGCCGCACCAATCTGGAGGATCGGCTATTGGTCTGTCACGATGCGTGGGGTCGGCGGCCACGGCCGACCATCAACAGGCCGCCGAGCCCCAGCAGCGCCAGCGACGCCGGTTCGGGGATCACGTCGCCCTCGACGCGGAAGTTTTCGAGGAAGTAGACCTCGCGCGTGGTCCCGGTAGGGTTGTAGAAGCCGACGTTGATCGCAATCCGCACGTCGAAGCTCCCGTCCTCCGCGGCGGCCGAAAGCTCACCGGTGCTGAAGGACATCGAGACGCCGGCCGAAGTCCCGACATCCACCGGCCCGAAGAGGCCGTCGTCCCGGACCAGCGATACGAAGCCCGACCCGGTGTCCACCAGGATCTCCAGGTACTCCGGCCCCTCCCATGTGGCGAACTCGCGCTGGCTGGCGTCGAGGGTGACGGTGATGTTCTCGAAGCCGGTGGTGTCGATGGTGCGGGTGAGGAAGCCCAACTCCTCGCTGGTGCCGGTGGTGGCACGACGCACCGGCACGGTGCCGTTCAGGGCACCGAAGCTGACGCCGACGCCGGTGTTCAGGGGGTCGTTGCTCACGACAAAGCTATTCGCGTTGTTGAGCGGGTCTTCCAGGATCGTCACGCCGGCCGCATCCGTTGCAAGGCCCCCGGCCAGTAGGAAGCAGGTGCTGGTGGCGGCGGCAAAGACCAGTCGATTCGTGGCGGGCATAAGGATCCTCCAAGGTAGGGAAGGGCAATGAGACGAATATGAACCCATTATGAACCACGGGCCGGGCGGGACTTCCATCAAAGCGCAAACATATTCAACGGATACGCACGCCATCGGGCCGCGGGTCGGCCCCGGAAGCGGCGCCGCTGACGCGGGCCACGGCGTTCCAGGTCGCTTCGTTGAAGCGTTCCGCGTGGTCGGGCGACATCTCGTGGGCAGAGAAGTAGTACATGAGTTGGTCCATCGGCAGGTCGAACGCCTCGTCCATCACCTCCAGGTAATGCCCGAGGTCTTCGTCGCGGTGCCGCTGGGCTTCGAGGAGGTAGAGGGACTTCTTGCCGGAACCGGCGAGCATCGGACCCACGGTGTGGTGGGCTTCGAAGATGGTGCCTTTCATCCGGTGCATCCGGTGCGAGGCGTGGCGCACGTGCCCGTCGGAGCCGACGTACTCCAGGTGCTCGGTCTCGAGGAACAGGCGGAAGAGCGATTCCTGTCCTGGCTGTATGAAGAGGCTGACGCAGAGGTCGGAGCGGGCCCTTTTGGCTTGGGCGGAGAGCTCGTCCAGGAAATGGGCGAAGGCGACGTGGTAGCTGTCGCGTCCCCTAAGATCGGACTGACCAAGGGCCGGGGCATGCGGCTCGTCCCAGACGAGCCCGTCGAAGCCGAAGTCCTCGAAGAGCATGGTGATGTTGTCGAGGCAGTGCCGGCGGACCTTCTCGTGGCGTACATCGCAGGTGGCTTCGGCGTCGTTGAGCGGCCGGCCCCTGTCGTCGCGCAGCAGGCAATCGGGGTTGTGCACCTGGAAGTGGTTGAAGCCGTCCAGCCAGCCCGCGGTGAGCCCGGCCCAGCGGTTGGGCACCGCGTGGACCTTCAGGCCCAGCCGGTGCGCCGCGGAGACGACGTTGCGCAGCCGGTTTCGGTTCCAGCCCCAGAAGCTGTGCTTGTAGAGGTGGGACTCCTGGATGCACAGCGACACCGCGTCGGTCCCGATCTCCGCCATCTTGGCCAGGTCGTACTCCAGGTGCCGCGACAAGAGGCAGTGGACGTGCGGGGCGTAGTAGTAGGAGTTGATCAGCATCGGGTGACCCGCGGGTCGCAGAGACAGGCAGGCAGGCATTACCGGTGGGTGCCGTGGATCAGGACGAGTCGGTTCGGCCCGACCGACAGCTTCAGCAAGCCGTCGGCCTGCTTGAGCGGGACGTCGGTCTGGGTCAGGGTCGGATCCCGCGGGGCCGCGGCCTCCTGGTACGCCACGGCCCGCTCGGGCTTCCAATCTGCGGGCAGGTGCAGGTCCGCTACGGCCTCGGCATCGAGGTCGAAATCAACCAGCGCGATCACCCACGACTCACCGTCAGACCCCGCCACGGCAAGCATCCGCTGCCCCGCGTCCACCGGCACGACCCGCTTGCCCAAAAACTCGCGGAACAGGGGCAGGACACACGACGCGGTCTGCCGCTCGAAGGAGCGGTGGTCAACCAGGCCCACGCTCTCCCAGTACCCGCCGATCTGCGACGGCCAGAACATCGCCACCTCGACCTCGGCCCGCAGGAACTGGATCAACCCGCCGGCGAGGCCCGCCAGGTAATCCTTACCAAACGCGTTGTCGCGGTACTTGGCGACGGTGTTGTACTCGGTCAGGGCCAGCTCGACGTCGCGGTCCGGGAACCGCTCCCGGTGCAGGCTACGGATGGCGTTGAGGTTCTGGTCCAGCTCGAAGAGCTTGTCGCCGTGGTGGTAGTAGATGTGGACGATGAGGAAGTCCGCCACGTCGCCGGCGTGTTCGATGACGATGGGCCACCACTTGTCGTCGCCCTTGAGGATGTCCTCCTCCATGTGCTCGGCGGCAAAAGCGCGGTACTCCTCCTTTTCCTCGGCCCCGGCGTAGAGGCCCGAGCGACGCATCACTTCGTCGCGGTGCTCGGGGGCGATGCGGTCTTTGTCGCCCACCATCTCCGGGCTCCAGTGGCCGTTGATCCCCACCTTGATCGTCGGGTCCACGGCCTTCATCGCCCGGGCGTAGGCTCTGGCCACCTCCGCGTACTCCGAGGCGGTCATCGCCTCGTGCCAGTAGGTCTCGTTGCCGATCTCCCAATACTTGACGCCGTAGCCGTTCTCAACGTTCGCATCACGGACCCATTCGGCGGCGTACTGCGCCCCGTCCTCGACCCGGCCGTCGCGTGCAAAGCTCTCGGTGTTGACCACCAGCGTCGGGGTGAAGCCGTGCTCCTGGGCGTAGGCGATGAACTCGTGGTAGTCGGAGGTCGGCTCGCCGTCTTGGTAAGGGAACCGCCCCTTCGAGGCCAGTTCGTTGGTCTTCCAGAGGTAGTTGTCCGCGACCGTCCCGCCGGGGAAGCGCAGCAGCGAGACGCCCGAATCCTTCAGCGCCTGGGCGTACGCCGAGTCGGCACGTGACTTGTCGTCGTCGATCCAGAACAGGAAGTTGGTCCCGAAGAAGCTCTCCTGCACGGGTAGGTCCGAGAGGGCCGAGGCGTCGAAGCGGATGTTCAACTCTGCTGCTTCCTCGGCCATCGCCGGCGATGCTCCGACGCATGCAAGGAGCAAGGCGTAAGTTCCACTGATCAACGATTGATAGAAGGTTTTCATGTTTCGTGGCTTCCGAGGATGGATCAGAGGGTCGGCAAGGCGGGCATTAGTACACGCGGACCTCGTACAACGCCGCAGAGGGGTGGCCGTTCGTGGCTGCGATCGTCACCCGAAGTCGGCGGGCCGAGACGGGGCCTTTCAGGAGGTGGACGCGGTGACGTTGATAATTCCCTTGCACGGCAACCACCTCATCCCACGACCGGCCGTCGCGGGTGACCTCGATCTTGTAGTCCCGTGCGATCTGAGGGTCTTGGTAGAGCGGCCGGGTCGCGTGGTACTCCTTGAGCAGGTGGCCGGGGAACGTGAGGTCCACCCGCGCAATCGTTTGTTCTTGCTCCCAGGCCAGGTCGACCCACTGCGGCAGAACCTTTGCTGGGTCGGACCGCCACAGGTGGGTCTGTTCCCGGGGCCGTGTGACGCCGGAGGTGACGTTGGACGCGGGGAAGGGCTTCTGCGGCGGGCTCACGCGGAAGGCCATGGAGACGCCGCCGGCATAGCGCCGCAGCCGGTTGTCGCGCATGTGGAACGCCGCGACCTGCCCCGGCTCGACACGGTCGCCCGGGTGCCACTCCACATGGTCGTGCCGCTGAAGCGTCAGACGGACGAAGCCCGGCTCGGGCAGCCCGGCCTCGCGGCCCAGTTCGACCCGCCACGTAACCCATTGCCGCTCGCCCGGCGGCACTTCGACCGTTGCGGTCCGCAGCGCTTCGCCGGTGCAGGCGCGGTAGTCCCAGATGCCGCCCACCGCCGCGAGCCGGCACGCCACGTTCTGAGGCTCCGCGGTCGGGTTAGTCAGACAGACCGACACGTCGTCGAGCCGACCCCCGCCCACCGCGATCCACTGGGCCCGGTCGTGCGTCAGGCGGTCGGAGTATCGGCCGGTGTGGTCCTGCGGCTGCGCCGCCTCGTTGTCGGGCTCGATCACGTCGACGCCCGCACACGTCGCCTCGCTGCTGGCGGTCACCGTGGCAAGCCGGGCCAGGTCCGCCGGGTCTTGATTCGCGAGGTGGGGCAGGAAGCAGCCGGACCGGAGCAGGTCCTGCTGGATCGCCCCGATGCACCGGTCGGCCGTCTCGTAGAGCGGCTTGCCCCCGCGGACAGCGCGTGCTGCGGCGGTGCCGCACGCCTGCCCCATCAAGGCCGTGGTCGCCATGACCCGCACGGTGCCCAGCGCGGCGTGGCTGGCCGAGACATTACGCCCGGCCATCATGAGGTTGTCGTGGTCCTTGGCGATACAGATGCCCAGGGGGATGCTGTACGGCTTGACGTAACTCTTGACCATGTACGACGTGTCGTTGGCGTAGCCCTCGGCGCTGTTGGGCTCGCTGGTGGACGCGAGCAGCCCGCCGGGCGTGTGCAGGTCCACGAACCAGCCGCCGTAGGCCACCTCGTCCTCAAAGATCCGCTGGCTCTGTATGTCGTTCTCGGTCATGAACCGCCGGCCGATGATCCGCCGGCTCTCGCGCTTGCCCGGCACCTGGCCGATCCAGTCCAGGGCATAGTTGGCCGCCCGCTCCTTGAGCCGCGGGTCCTTGTTCTTGATCCAATCCCAGATGCCCAGGCAGTGACGGGTCAATTCGTGACGGATGTCCTCGGCCTCGTGGATGGTGTGCCAGGGCACGCCGATCTCGATCCACCAGTAGCCGCTCTCGAGGGTGCGGGGGACTCGGCCCTGGTCGTAGAAGTAGCTCGGCTCGTCGTGCTTGACGGCCCAATCGGGTGCTTGGAACGGCACCGGGAAACCCATGTCCCGCGCCTTGAAGTGGATCGAGCTGCCCATCACGTCACGCGACGCATCGGCGGGCGCGTGGACCTCGCCAAACTCGCTGCGGGACTCGCTGCCCATCCGCCATTCGCAGCCGGCGAGGTGCGCCAGCACCCCGTCGCCCGTGCAGTCGATGAAGATCTTGCCGTGGATCGTCAGCCGCAGCTCGGCGTTCGCGACGGTGGCCTCGATCGCCCGGACCCGCCGGGACGAGTTGCACGCCTTGCGGTGGATATAGCCCACGCTCATCACCATCTGCTCGGTCCCCGCCCGATCCCGCAGCCCGTGCGACCCGTCGTCGAGCACCACGTCGGACAGCGACGTGTTCACCATCAGCGTCAGACCTTCGGTCTGCATCGCTAGGTCGTACATCACCAGGTCCCAGACGCTGTTGGTCCAGCCGTTCTCGGTGATGGGCTCGTGGTTGCGGGCCCGCTCTTCGATCAGGAGCTCGGAAATGATGCCGGTCTCCCGGCCGTAGGCGTGGAAGTTCCCCGCGCCGTGCGGGGTCACGCGGACCTCCGAGGAGCTGTTGCCCCCGAGGACCGGTCGGTCCTGAACCAGGCAGACACGGGCCCCCGCTCGGGCTGCCGCGACCGCCGCGCACAAGCCGGCCAGGCCGCCCCCGCAGACCACCACGTCAAAGTGCTTCTCTTCGTGCTTCATATCGTGCTAAGTCGTCCGGGCGTGAAAAAGTGGGCCGTGGATCAGGGCTTTGATTCGGTCGATGCTTCGGTCACGGCCGCCGGTCGATCCACCCCAAGCCGCGGAAAAAAGCCGTCGAATCTTCGAGTGAGCGGTCAAAGAACGCGTTACCCTCTGCGGCGAATCCGTGCGGGGCACCCGAGTAGAGGATGAGTTGGTTCATCACGCCCAGCTCCGTCAAGCGGTTGCCGAAGCGCTCGGCGGTGCTCACTGGGATGTGCTTGTCCTCGGTCCCGAGGATCACGAGTGTGGGTGGCACGTCCGGGTGCAGGTGGTGGGCGGGCGAGGCGTCGCGCCACCGCTCCTTGAGAGTGTTGTGTCCGAAGCGTCCCTCCGGCCCGTTGTCGTAGACGGGGTAGTAAAGAATCAAAGCGTCGGGTCGGGCCCGAGCGGCGAACGGAGCATCCCCCGCCAAGTCCTCCGCGACCAGCGTGGCGGTCGCCGCCGCCAGGTGACCACCGGCCGAGCTGCCCCCCGCCGCGACCCGCTGCGGGTCGACGCCCCACTGTGCGGCGTGGTCACGCACATACCGCATCGCGTCGAAAGCATCGCGGATCGCGTCATACGGCGTTGTGCCGTGCCGATCCCGCACCCGATACTCCGCCGAGATACCCACCAGCCCCGCCGATGAAAGGTGCTCCGCGTGCGGATACAACGATTCGGGCTTGCCCGTGATCCAGGCCCCCCCGTGAAAGAGCACCACCGCCGGCCGAGCCTGCGCCGGATCATGATTTTCGGGCAGGAAAAGACGCAGCGACAACGAGAGGTCATCTACCACTTTGTAAACTTCGGTGCGATCCGGCAAATACTCTTCGGCCGATGCGTAATGGCCAGCCGCGAACAGCATCACCAAGCATCCGATCAAGGACCGATATCGCAACCAACCGCGGGACCCCATAGCCTGCATTAGACCCGCAGTAGAGACCTGAGGCGCTATCGGATCGGTAACGCAGTGGTCCATCGAGAGAAGCATCAAACGGCAGAGGTAATTCATCAGGCCGAAGCTCATCGGGCGATTCACGTCTCCCCAACCCTGTGTCGGATCGAACCCTTGCACCGGCGGACGCGCCGGGCGGATCATTCAAACACGAACTTGCTGGTGTTGAAGCTCCGTCCGATCTGAGAGGCGTCGGATTCGTTGCCAGGGGTCACTGCGACGCGGGGATCGAACGCCGGTGAGTTGGAAAAGATGTTGTCTGGCGTGCCGACACCGGGGGCTCCGTAGTTGGTGTCTTCAATCAAGGCGCTGTCGTAAAACGCGACGTGGCCATCGTTGAAAGCCACGGACCCAATCCACCCCTGCTGGCGGCTTTCGGTCCAGATGCTGTCGTAGTTCTCGGCCGAAACCGCGCCCGGGTTAGCCGGGCCGGTCATCCGGTCGCTGACGGTGACGGACTTTGAGCCGCCGAGGTTCGACCAGTTCTCAAACCTCCGGTCCGCCTTGAGGTCACCGACCGTGGCCGCAATCTTCGGCAGATTGTACGAGTAGAAGTAGTCTCGGTCGGCCACCGGCTGGAACATGTTGTACGTGCCCGCCGCCGCGCCGGTGTCGTACGGCTGCACGTTGTCGCTGATCTCACCGGGGCTGATCAAATAATCGGCCGTGACATAATCGCCCTCGACCAGGATGGCGAAGCGGTACGGCACGAACATGCCCGCGTTGTTGCGGTTTTGCAGCGCCGTGATGCCGGACGAACTGCTGTAGATCTCGTCGAAGGTGGTGCCGCTGGCGTTGTCGATGCCCGCGTAGTAGCCCCGGATGCCGCGATCCTCGGCGTTGATCGCGAAGCCCTGCTGGAGGCCGCGGATTTGGGTGGAGTTAGCGAGTTGGCGAGCCGCCCGCCGCGCCGCACTTAGCGCCGGCAGCAGGATGCTGATGAGTAGCGCGATGATCGAGATCACCACCAGCAGCTCAATGAGGGTGAAGGCGGCTTGGCGGGGTGGGTGGTTGTTCAAAATAGATCCTTTGGCAACGGTTAAGACACAATCGGACGCCGCTCATAGCAAGACTGAAACTAAACCTTTTTCGAAGGCGCGTGATCCTTATCCGGTCCAGCCAAAGCAGGGACGGCTGCAATCTCCTTCAGCTCAATCATCCAGGATCCGCGATGACAGACTTTAATGATCGCGCTAACGCATTGAACGCTTGCGCATGATTGTGGTGTGATGCCGATCCATGATCAAGACGTGAGCGCCGGCGCTTCAACTGTCGCCGGGGCCGAGTGGCTGGACTGATCCGGGGTTGCTCGTGATGTTGGCGCGGTAGACGTTGGGTGTAGTGCCGACCCGTCGCCGGAACACGGTGCTGAAAGATGCCGCGCTGGAAAAGCCGCTGCGTATGGCAACCTCGAGCAGATTCAAATCGGCGTTCTCAAGCAGCCGTTTGGCCAAGTTTACGTGGGCTTGCCAAATCGCCTCGTGGATGGTGGTGCAGAGGACCTTTCTGAAAGCCATCTCCAGCTTCCGGCGTGAGCACGCCGCTTGTTCCATCACGTCTTCCACCCCGATCGGCTTGTGGGCGTTTCGCCGGATGAAGTGCAGCGCGGCGGCCACCTCCGGATCCCGGATATGGGCGTATTCCGTCGACTCGCGGATGGAGATCCCGGCGGGGGGCAGACGCACCTCGGTGGGGGCGGGGCGGTGGCCGGTGCCCATCCGCCGGAGCAGGCGGACCGCTTCGTAGCCTCGCTGTTCACAAGCGGTCATCACGCTGGTGATCTGTGGGTGCCCTAATTCCGTGATGAAGCGGTTGTTGCCGGTACCCAGAACGGCGACCTCGTGCGGCACACGTAGTCCCGCGTCGAGCAGTTGCTCGATCACCAGGGCCGCTAAAGAATCTTCGACGGCATAGACCCCGGGGTGCATGTCGGCATCAACCTCCTTCCGGACCCGTCGCATGAGCGATGCATAACGCTGCGGCCCATCGTCCGGCTCGAGCCGAGCTCTCAGAAAGCGTCCGCCGTGCTCGCCTACCCCGGCCTCGAAGCCGCCAAGTCGCTGCTCGCAGTAAACCAGCTTCGTTCGGCGAGTCAGGCCGACGAACACGTCGACCGAACGAAGGATGAGGTGGTCCGCCGCGAGGCGGCCCTCCTGCTCTCCATCACCCAAGATGCTCGGCAGCCTTGCGACCGGAACCTTCCCGGCGACATTGACGCACCTCAAACCGGACTCCGCCAGCCTCGCCTCGTGCGACCGGTCACGGATCATGGTGATGACCAGAGACCGCTCGGGGTCGGCCGAGCGTGGCGACCAGTCGAGCCCAACCGTCTTCACACGTGGCCTCCAATCAGGCGAGGCCGCGAAGTAGCGGCCGATCCCGCGAGCGATCTTGTGTCCGAAGTCCACCGATAGATCGAGTTGGATGTAAAGAATCGGGGGAGAGGGCATCTTCAGAAGCCGGGTAAGGTCGAGGCCAACTACACGGTGTACTGCAACACCTTCGCAGCCGATCCTGCCTAATCGTCTGAGCACACGAAGTGGTGAGGGTCTGATCGGCGGGCGCCAGCATCGTAGCTGGGGGACGGTGCGGAGGTGACGATGCAGATGTTCTTCTGCCTGCTCGTCTATCTGTGGATGGTGGCAAAGCCCGCGTGTTGGTGGCGGCATTCATCACCAACGCCTGCTTGGATAAGGCCGATGGTTGATTGCTGCCGTTCCACTTGTGTCGACTTGAACAGCCGCCCCGACCAGCCGAGACTACGGCCACCTATCCGTTATGGATACGATTCACCCGCCGAATACGGACGAAAAGAAGGCCCCGCATAATTCAAGGCCCCACATGCGCCTGTCGCCGGCGGCAAGCGTCCGGCCGGCCGGAGCCCTGAACTCCGGCTGAAGGCGTAGGCCGAAAGTCGTTCGTCAATGGCATTCGTGGCGCGGCGGAAAGTGTGGGAACGCGAGCGGCGACCAAAACTGCGGTCGATCTCCCTGCTGGTGGGCGCCGGGCTGCACGTTGCCGCCACCGCCGCGGGCAGGGTGCTGTTGATGCCGTCCACGTGATGGTGCCGCACCGCGAGATGGAGCGGGCGAGCGGGGAAACTTAGCAAACTACGGCTATGGTTGGGCTTTATCAGGAGCGGCGGATGCGGCCTCGGTGTTTTACCGGGCCGGTCAAGTCGGCTCGGCCTTGGGCTTGCCGTTCATCCCCTTTCCCACGGCCCGGCGGTGGCTGGCGTGCCTGCTGCTGGCTCAGATCCCGCTGATAGCATCGTTGGCGGCGAACACCAACTCGCGACACCTCTACGAGCCGGAGGGGCCGATCCGGGTCGTGCATGTGGCTGCGCACAGATTGGAGGCCCAGCGGGGCCACGACCTGATGAATCTCTTGGACCCGCGGTGCGATGGCGAGCGGGTCCTAAAGTCGATCAGACGAATTGTGCTCGAGCTCGCGGATATTGTCGCGACGACAGTCCTCGGCTGGCTCAACTTCAGGATGCGGCAAAACGGGAAAAGGGTGCCGCGGCGGCCCGGCTGCCGGAAGCCGCTGATCAAACATAAAGAGCCGCCGCCTGTTCCGGTCCGCGTGAGGCTTTCGCCCCGGGCGGACCGGCTGCATCATAGTAAGCAGTCGGTCCACTAAACGGTTAGGATCCGGCCGGTGGCGTGCATCAGGCGGCAGAGGTTGGTCTTGGCGTGGCGTTGCGCCTGCTCAACGACGGGCTTGCGCAATGCCAGAGTAGTACGACCCCTTTCGATACAGTCAGTGGCGATGGTGCCGTGAGCACCACGGGCATCTGCCCGGAGTCGACCGCCCACGACCGTGTCTAGCGGTGGGAAATCGACGGGGTGTTCCTCCGCTTTTGGCGGGCGGGCCTGCTGGAGTACGACGGCCTGAAGGGCTAGGACTGTCGTGGCTGTCGATGGACGGGGCGATGAACAAGGCACCCTTGGGCGGGGCACAGAGCCCGCCCACACCCCACGGATCGCGGCAAAATCGGCGTGAAGCGGTCGGGGCGGTGTGAGGCGCGGGCGTCCCGCTGGCTGTGGTGATCGACGGGGTTAACCGCCACAACGTGAAGCTCCTGGGGCCGAAGCTGCAAGCCCTCGAGGTCGTGTGCCCCACCCCGACGGGGGCCGGACCTGTGGCGTGTGCGTGAACAAGGGCTACGGCGCGTGTTCGGTGCGGGAACTGCTGGAAGGCCTGGCCTTGACGCCTCACATCCGCGGTCGCAACGAAAACGTTCGCGAACTGAAGCGATGTCTCGACGCCAAGGCCCGGCGTCGAGGGGTCGAGCGCGACCACGGCCGGATCAGCCGCTACCGGGGCCATCCTAATCTTTCGGTGCAAGGGGCCGGAGAACTACCCGGCCTACCTGCAGATGGCCTGCGGCCTGATCGCTTATCAACAGGCGGGTTGTCCGGGTGGGTGCTATCACCAGTCCTACTAGATTCTCGTGCGTGATCCAGTCGGTGGCGGTGATCTTTTTCAGTCGCTCGGGAGTGAGGTTGTTCCAACGCTGCTCGCAGGGCCGGTCGATCTCGGCCTCGTCTTTGAAGTAACGGTTGCTCAAATCGTGGCGCCGCATCCACTGCAATGCCCGCTCCATCGGCATCAGCTCCGGTGACTACGGCGGCAGCAACAGCAGCGCGATCGCCATGGGTGTCACCAACCGGTGGGCCTTGTGCCAGCCCGTCCCGTGGAGCACCAGCACCACGTGCGTGTGGTTGCTCACCTCCTCAGCGATCATCCGCAGGGGCTCGCTCATCAGGTGGGTGTTCACCGCCGGGAAGATCAGGGCTGAGGACTGGCCCGTAAGCGGGTCGACCGCGCCGAATATGTAGCTTCACTTGTCCCCAATCTGCCGCACCGCCCGCCCTCCATCAGGCTGAGGGCCACGCCCGCATACCGGTAAAGCCGCGGCCGGGAAGCCTGTTTACAGCGACGCTAACACGCCGTCGAGCGACCGCTCCACATGGTATGTGCCCGGGTTGTCGCGGTCAGCCGCAAGCGCCGTGAAGTGCGCTTTGCCGCAGTTGATCTTCTGCATCTCCCGGCCACGCAGCCCCGACGCGAGCAGGCCGCCCTTCGTCTTAACCACAAGGTAGAGCCGATCTGCGCCACCCCGCTCCACCAGCACGGCCCAGTCGGGCTCGTACATGCCCAGCGGCGTGGGGACCCGGAACGCCCGAGGCAGCTTCGCAAACAGCTTCACCGTGGCCTCGGCCTGCAACTCCTTCAGGAACGCCCGCTCAACATCCGAGTCTACCGGCACAAGGTCGCACGCCGACTTCTCCCCGCCCTCCATCAGACGCTTCAGGTCACGCTCAAACGCGGCGTCAAACAACGTCTGCGCCCACATCGCCCCGGTCCGCTCGTACGTGAGCCCGTCGACTATCGCCGCGTGCTTCTGCTCTTCGATCACGTCCCCGACGAGCTTGATCACCGCCTGCGGGTTGCGCCGAAGCTCGCCGGCCCGGCCGCTGCGCGTCTGCACCGCCGCCACCGTGGCCCGGGTCAGGCCCGTCCGTTCCTGCAACAGGCCAACCGCATCCGGTACCGGCACCCCCACTTCATCCACGTAATCCACGGGGGGCTGCTGCTGCCCGGCGTCGTCCTGCACCTGTGCGATGCCGCGGCGAGCCACTTTGAGCCGCCCCACCTCCCACCGCACCCGCGCCCGCTCCACCATGGGCATCGATTGCAGCACCCGCACACACGCTTCGACCAGACCCCGCGAGTCGAAATCGACCCGATATACCGTACGCGCCCGGACCCGCTCCCACAGCTCCGCAAACGTCGGCGAGTCGATCACCGTCCGCTGCGGCCGCACCGTCTTCTTCTCATCCGCGTCCGCCACGTCCAGCCGCCGGCCCGCCCGCTCCCGCAGCAGCGCCACCACCGCGTCGGCTTCAGCCTCGAAACCTTCAGGCACCTCCACCTCGCCCGGCTCCTCCGGATTCAGCGCCTTCCGCAGCGCATCGGTCACCTGCCCCTTCGCGTCGAGATACCCCTTCGCCTGCAGCGCCGCGTGCAGCCGCTCGCTGGCGTCCTGGCCAATCGGCTTGTCCGCCTCGCCGTGCAGCCTCGCAAACTCGTGCGGCTCGATCCTACCGAAAACCACCCCCTCCTCCTCATACTTCTTCTACAGCCGCGCGGCGTAGTCGGCATCGCTCTCGCCCGCCACCACCGTCAGCACGTTCAGTTCCTCGTCCCGCACCCGCGCCCCGTCCGCACCCACGCAGATCCGCAGCCCCCGCCCCAGCGTCTGCCGACGCTGCCGCTCCGTGCCTATCGCCCGCAGCTCCCGACGGCGAGGGCTTCGCCGGCGGCGCGGTCGATCGAGGGGGCGAAGCAGGCCACCAGGGTGCCGGCCCCGGCGACGTAAACGGTCCGCTCCGCCACCTCCCGCTCAACCACCTCCCCATCCGAGGGCAGGCCCAGGTTCAGCATCGCCCCCCACAAGAGGTCCGCGTCGCTGCGGTCGCCCTTCACCGCGTCCACGCTCTCCAAGAGCAGCCGCTCGGCCACGCCCGGCCCCAGCGCATCAGTCGTCGGCGACTCCCACGCCTTCACGTTGGCCGTGTCCAGCTTGAACACGCGGAACCCCGTGTCGAAACCCTCCACCGAAGCCGGGCCTGAGGCTTGGCGAAGGCCCGGGTCGGCCGCGGAACCGTCCCCAGCCTGCCCCTTCGCTTCCCACTCTTCCCGGACCTTCGCCCCCGCCCGCCGCAGGCGCTCCTTCGTGAGGTCGGCGATGGTCGGATAATCCTCGCGGCCGGTCGGCTCGGGTGCTGCCGGCGGATTATGTGAGCGAGCAGGAACTGGCGACGCTTGAGGCGCGGGCGGCGGCGATGAGGGAGCGGCTGGAGGCGCAACTTGAGCGGCTGCGGGAGATCGCCGAGCGGACCGGCCTAGGCGCGGCGGCGGACACGGAGGCGCTGGAGGCGGCGGTGGCCATCGCCGAGCGCCAGCTTGATGCGGTGCGGGCGGAGGTGATGCAGGCCGCGGCGTCGCTACCTCAGAGGCAACAGGCCCAGCGCCGCGCCGCGGCTCTGGAAGCCGAAGCGCGTGAACTTGAAAGGCAGGCCACCCGGGTGACCCAGCAGACGGCCGAGGCGGTGGACAACCCGCTGCTGCGGTACCTGCCCGAGGCGGGGTCCGCCAAGCAGCCGATGCTGGTGCTCGTCTCGGCCGAGGGGCTGGCGCTGGGCAGCGCCGATCCGGCGGGGTCGGTCCTCTGGTTCGGGGCCGATACGGCCACCGCCCGTACCCGTCAGCTCCTTGCCGCCCTCAAGCCGCTGGACCGCCGGCGGTTTTACTGCGTGGTCATCATCAAGCCCGACGCGGTCGACGGGGTGGGCGAGAGCCTCATGGCGACGCTGCGGGAGCAGGGCTTTGAGGTGGGGATGGACCTGGTGACGCAGGACGCGAGCCTGTTCGCGGAGCCTTTTCCGTGAAGCACGACGCCGCAGGATGGACGCGGGCAAGGTGGTGTCTCGCTGTGGCGGGGGCCCTGCTCAGCGGTTGTGACCGCGAGCCGACGGAGACGCCCGAGCCGGTCGCCGAGGCCCCGGAGGCCCCTCCCCCGCAAGCCCTGCCCCCGGGGGCCGGGCCCGCCGTGCCCGACGCAAACACGTCGCCGATTCAGGCCACCGCGGAGGCGCGCCGCGATGCCCCACCCGGCGCGGCGGCCAGTCTGTCGGCACCGGTGGGGCACGTGATGGTCATGGCCGGCTTCGAACGCGGCACCGATGACCCTCTCCTGGCGTGGCACGATCCCGGGGACAACCTGGTCAACGGGGCGGGCGTTGCTGCTGCGGGTCGATGGGCCGATCTGCGGGCCGAGGAGTATGCGGCGGCGGACGCGGCGCTGCGGGGGGTCGAGGCCGGGGACGAGGGCCGACCGCGCTGGCTACAGGCGGAGGTCGAGGCGGTGCGGGGGTCCGAGCCGATGCGGATGGGGCTGGCGGGGAGGGTGCCTCACCGCGGGGCGTGGGTATCGCCGGGCGAGCGGGAGGCGGCGCTGGAGCGGGAAGCGGGGCTGTCGCGGGACATTGCCGCGGTGCGGGCGACGCTGGAGGCGAGGCTGTCGGGGCAGATGCCCGACGTTAAGCCGCTGACCGATGCGGCGGCGGCGGACGTGCTGCTCTACGGATCACCGGTGTCTGACGACGGCGGCGAGGACGGCGGCGTGCCGGGCGTGGGCGGGCTCGCCGCGGCGATGCGCACCACCCGCGACGGCGGCACGACGGGCCATGACCTCGTTGCCGCCCTCCGCAAAATGCTTGAAGCGTCCGGCGGACCCACACGCTGGCGGATCGAGGCCGAGCCGTCGCCCGATCCCGCCACGCTGATCCGGGCGATGGACGACCTGCAGCACGGCGGCGGCGTGCTGCTGCTCATCCTCCCGCTCGACGGCTCGGACACCGCAGACGGCGACGGCACCGGTGACGCGGCCCCTACCGCCCAACGCCCCGGCTCCCCCGGCTCCCCCGGCTCCCCCGACCTCTCCGACTCAGGCGGTCCCGACGACTCCGACGCTTCGCCCGGCTCCGCCCGTGCCGCGACATCGGCCACGCCCGCCGATGCCGCCCCCTCCCCCGCCGGCCCCGTCTCGCCCCGCGGCCAGCCGCGTGACGCCGCCCCAACGCCCCTGCCCCCGCTCCCCACCCGCTCGGTCGTCGATGCCCCGGACCTCCCCGCCGGCGATGCCGTCCAGCCGCTCATGGGCACCTGGCAGCAAGCCGGCGGCCCCTCCACCCCCGACTTCGCGCCGGGCGGCTACACCGCCAGCAGCCTCCGCTTTGACGCCGACGGCACGTTGCTCATCACCCGTACCTACCCCTCCGAAGCCGGCCCGCTCGTCCTTAGCCGACGCCTCCGCATCACCTCGCCCACCGCCACCACGTTCCGGCTTACCGACTTTGCCTCTGACGCCGCCGGTGACGAAGCACCCGCCTCACGCGACGCCATGACCAACGTCATCGAAGCCCCGCCGCCCCGGCCGCTGCCCCTGGACCTCGCGTATCAGCTGTCGGGCGATCAGCTCCAGCTCGACGGCAAGCCCTACCGCCGACCCTGAGGCTCACTGCACCGTCCCCGCGCCGGTCTGCACCTCCACCGGCCGACCACCTTCGTAGATCAGCAGCCCGTAGCGGAAGCCCAGGTCGGTAATCCGGTCCCGCCACGCCTGGAACACGCCGACCGAGTCGTCGGCGACCATCAGGAAGAAATAGTCGCGGCGCGCGTCGAGGCCGTTCAGCACGTCGGCCGCCGCTGCATCGTCCACGGCAAAGCCGCGGCCACGCACCGGGGTTAACGCGTAGCCCCCCGGCGTCTCACGCACCGAGGCGTCGCCCGCCCGGCCCGGCAGCAGCGCCCGGCCCGAGGCGCCGACCTCCACCCAGTACAACCGCCCGCCCTCGAGCAGGAACGCCACCTGACGCAGGTCCGTGCCCTGCTCCCGCGGCAGACGCCCCGCCGGCCGCGGCTTCTCTTCCGCCTCCCGCCGCTCCGCCCGGGCCTCGGCCAGCCGCCGCCTCGCCCCATCAAGCGCACGCTGCGCCTCCGCCTCGCCGCTCCCTTCCATCTGCCGCGCCTCGGCCAGCCAGGCGTCGGCCCGGTCGATCTCGGCCCGCAGCGCCTCGAGCCGATCACGCAACGCCTCTTCCTGCTCCATCGCGGCCACCACGTCGTCCGTCGCCAGCAGCCGCTGCGACGCCGCGGCCTCGTCCAGCGCCGCCGCCAGCGTCGCAATCTCCTGCCGCACCTCCATCGCCTCACGCGCTTGCGACGGCGCGGCCGCCACCGCCTCCCGCTCCGCCGACTCGCCCTCAACGTTCACCAGCAACGCGACCAGCATCGCGATAAAGATCACCCCGCCAAACACGTTACAGATCGTGTCAAGCAGCAGGTCCAGCGAGCCCTCCGCGTCCGCTCTGCGAGTCGTTTTACGTCCCGGCATAACCTTCTCCCTGCCGCAGCGCACGCAGGATATCTAATGCTACTGGCCTGATGGATGCACGAGAATGACCGACAAGCCGCAGCAACGAAAAATCTTGGCTCAGCACCATTGTCCTTGGGTTGCCGCGGCCTTCTTCCAATCAGGCAGCCGTTCCAAGATGCTTAATTCCGCGTCAAAAATAGCTATATCTAGATGTAGCGGATAGCTCTCGCACCTCAGCCCCGCGATCTGCGGGGGCATGTCGCGCCGGCGTCGTCGGCCGCTGAGACGTTTATCTATCCCGTCGCAGCGCCTGCCCGTGCATGGTGCCGGGTTGTGCTGCGCGTATTTTGAAGGAGTTTTGTCATGACCGTGATTCTTGCGAGTCGGTTGCAGTCGTCGGACTTGGATTGGTTGGGGCACGACCTGGCGGCGGTGGTGCGGGCGGATCGGCGGGCGTGCCGGGCGTGGGTGGCCGACGCCGCGGCGTCGCACATGGCCCCTGAGGCTGTGGAAGAGTGGCCGTGGTCGGCCGTCGAGCGGTCGCTTGCCTGTCTAGGCGAGACGCTGCCCGCGGCGTAGCGGGCGGCGTCCCCTTCCCCATTCCTCTGCGCCCGCCCTTTTCCATCTTCGTCCTCCTGCGTCCCCCGTCGCACTCAACCCTTACCCGGAGACCGCCCATGAACCGCCCGCCGTAGTCCCCCGATCTCTCATCCTTTCCCCAACCCCCGACCCTAATCCCGCTCCCGCTCCATCCTCACCCACCCCCACCCCGGAGACCCTATGAAGATCCTGTTCCTCAACAACGATGGCGGCGGCTTCGCCGACCACCTCGACCTCGAGCCCGGCACGACCGTGAAGCAGCTGTTTGCTAGGCAGAGGCCCGGCCGCGAGGCGGGCGACTACCTCATCCGCGTCAACCGCCAGCCCGCCGCGGCCGATCACGTCCTCCAGGACGGCGACCGCGTCTCGATGACGCCCACCAAGATCGAGGGCGCCACCTCCCCCCGCCCCCGGAAGTAGCGGCCGCGGAAGTAGCCCCTCTCGCGAATAGTCGCCGATCCATCGACCACGGAAGCCCTTTCCGCGCCCGAGGTCACCGGTTGACCTCGCCATCGTCTCCTCCCCCTTCCCCGGGACGCCCGTGTCGGTAGTGCCGGCCGGGCGTCCCTTTCACCTGCGCCCGGCCGGGTTCGGCCGGGCGACCGGAGCCACCTCATGCCAGACCTACGCCTCACGCCCGACTACCACGCCGCGGCGGCGCTGCACCGTGCCCTGCAACGCCGGCACCGTGCCGACCCGTCACACGCTTCCGACACCCTCGCCGCCACGGTGAACCTTGCCGAGCGACTGGTGCGGACCCACCGTCTGCTGGGCCTCGCCCACCGCGACTTAGGTCAGCACTTCCGGGGGCAGGGCTTCCGGGGGCAGAATGTCCCGGGGGCGGCCGAGCGGCTGCGTCGCCGGGCCCTCGTCCTGCTGGACCAGCTCACCGCCGAGGCGTCGCCGTGCCTGCAGCGCCTCCGCGTCCCGCCGCCTTTGCTGCCGTCGCTCCGCCAGCTCATGGACGAGCTGAACCAGGCGGACGAGGAGTTTGGCGGCTGGCACTACGAGCCCGCCGCCGGCCGGCTCAGCGTGGTGACGCCGCCGATCGAGCTGGGCGACGACCTGGTGCCGCTCGGCCGCTTCCGCGTCGTGCTGGAGCTCAACCGCTTCGCCGACCGCTGGTCGCCGCTGCCGCTGCGGATCGAGGCGCTCGATCCCAACCCTGCTTCGTCGGGGGATCAGGTCACTCATCCACACGTCAGCGACGAGCACCTGTGTGCCGGCGACGCCTCGGTGCCGCTGACCCGGGCGTTGGACGCGGGCCGGGTGGCGGACGTGTTCCTGCTCGTGCGGTCGGTGCTGCAGACGTACAACCCGAGTTCGCCGTACGTGGCCCTTGACGACTGGGACGGGAGGCGGTGCCACGACTGCGACGCGACGGTGCCCGGCGACGACACCTGCTGGTGCGAGCGGTGCGAGCACGAGTTCTGCGACGACTGCTTCGGCCGCTGCCGCGGGTGCGACCACGCCTGCTGCTACGGCTGCCTCGAGCGCTGCGTCCACTGCGACCAGCACGCCTGCGACGACTGTATCGCCCGGTGCGACGCCTGCGGCCGGCGGTGCTGTGCCGACTGCCTCGACGGCGACGCCGGCGAGTGCCCCGACTGTTTCGACTTCTCCATGGAGCCCGACGATGAAGACCATCCAACACCCCGACTTGACCAACAAGCCGAACCCCGTGACGCCGTACATGCCGGATCAGCCGATCCGGCCCGCCCCCGGGAAGCGGCGTACGAGCCGTTCCCGTGAGGCGGCTTCGAGCACGCCCAAGCCGCTTCGCCCGGCTTGGCCCGGCCCCCGGAAGGGTCCCCGGCCGACGCTGCGCTTCAGCCCCTACGCCTGGGCGAAGCTGCAGCACTTCTGCCACGCCGGCGAGACCGAGATCGGCGGCTTCGGCCTCGCCGCCGCGGACGACCCGCTGTGCATCGTCGACTTCCTCACGCTCAAGCAGACCTGCTCGGCGGTCACCGTCGCGTTCGACGACGCGGCGGTGGCGGACCTGTTCGACGCGCAGGTCGACGCCGGGGTGCCGCCGCAGCGGTTCCTGCGGGTGTGGCTGCACACGCACCCGGGCGACTCACCGCAGCCCAGCGCCACCGATGAGGAGACGTTCGCCCGCGTCTTCGGCGGCTGCGACTGGGCGGCGATGTTCATCCTCGCCCGCGGAGGGGCAACGTACTCCCGAGTCAGGTTCAACGCCGGGCCCGGCGGGGAGCTGGCGATCGAGGCCGCGGTGGATTACACGTTGCCGTTTGCCGCCAGCGACGCGGAGGGGTGGGGCACGGCGTACGACGCACAGGTGCACGTGGAAGCCTGGCCGCCCGCCCGATCTGCCGGTGCCCCCACGCTTGACGAGGCCGCCGAAGAGACATCGGCGTCTGACTTGGACGAGGCCGAGGACGCCGAGGCGTTCGCCACCTTCGGCCACGCGGCGGAGCACGGTTTCTGGCCCGACGCCCCGGACACCCCGGAAGCCCTCGACGACGCCGAGGCGGCGTGGCTCGGGGCCGTACTGGAGTCCGACGCCTTCTACCACTAACCCCCCCCGGAAGCCCGGAAGCCCGGAAGCCCGCAAGCCCCGGAAACCCGGAAGCTCCGCCCCGCTGACCCCGCCCCGGGAGGTCCACCCCCGGCCCTCCGCTGGACATCCTCCTCCCACCCCACACCCGGCCGCCCACGCGGCCGGGCGTTTTCCTTCAACCCCCACCAGGTGACCCCCATGCCTTACGACCTCACCGACCGCGACCTGCGTCAACGCGACCTGGTCCCCCCGCAACGCCTCGCCGCGACCACCGCCACCATCGTCGGCGTCGGGGCCGTCGGCCGGCAGGTGGCCCTTCAGCTGGCCGCCCTGGGCGTGCCGCGGCTACGGCTCATCGACCCCGACACCGTCGAGGTGGTCAACCTCGCCCCGCAGGGCTACTTCGAGGACGACCTCGGCCGAACGAAGGTCGAGGCCGCCGCCGAGCTGTGCCGCCGGATCAACCCCGGTGTTGAAGTTACGCTTGTCGCCGAACGCTTCCGCCGCAGCGACGCGCTCCCCGACGGTTCCGCGGACGCTCCCGGGAACGGCGGGGGAATCTACGGGGGCAGCGATGCTTCCGGGGGCGGGGGCGGGGGCGGGGGGTGCGTCTTCTGCTGCGTGGACCGCATCGACACCCGCCGCTTCGTGTTCGAGGCGGTCCGCGACACCGCCGCCTTCTTCGCCGACGCCCGCATGAGCGGCGAGGCGATCCGCGTGCTGACCGTGACCGACCCGGTTTCCCGCGGGCACTACCCCACGACCTGGTTCGGCCAGGAGCAGGCATACGCCGGCGGGTGCACCTCCCGCAGCACGATCTTCACCGCCAACATCGCCGCGGGATTGATGCTCGAGCAGCTCAGCCGCCACCTCCGCCGCCTGCCGCTGGACGCCGACCTGCAGCTGAACCTGCTGACGTCGGAGCTGAGCGTGACCGAGCCGGTACCCGCGTGTGCCCGCTGACAAGCCTGCCCCCACCATCCCGTCTCCGCCACACCTGCTGGCGGCCGCTGTCTTACGCCTCGTGCCGAACGCCTGACCCCTGACACCCAACCCCGGAGAACCCCTATGCCCCACGACCTCGACCACTCCACCGGCCACGCCGCGATCTTCACCGCCCACCCGCAACTCGTCCCGCCCTGGCACGGCCTGGGCACCGTAGTCCGCGACGCCCCGACCAGCGACGACGCTATCCGCCTCGCCCGCCTCGACTGGACCGTCGAGCAGTGGCCCCTGCACGCCGCCCCACCCGGGGGGGCGGGCGGGGAGAGCGCCCCCGCCCCGGGCCACGTCGCCAAGGTCCGCACCGACACGCGGGCCGTGCTCGGCGTGGTCACGCCGCGCTACGAGCCGTTCCAGAACGCCGACGCCTTCCGCTTCGCCGACGCGCTCGTCGGCGAGGGAAACCGCCCGTGTCCAGACTCTGGATCCTTCTGCCCCTGCTCCTCGTGCTGGGCGTCCTCGCCCGCTGCGACGCGGAGCTCGCCGGGGCCAATGCTGCCGCAGCGGCCGTGGCACCCCATGCCCCCGGCCCGGCTCCTGTGGCCCATGTCCCTCGCCCTAATGTTCATCGTCCTCCTGTTGATCGCCGTGATCCTGCCCGACTTCCTGTCGCCCGGCCCCGCTCCTTCCGAGGGAGGCGGCGGTTCCGGGGGCGGGAATGACGCCAGCCCCGTGATCCTCGCCCAGCTCCGCGAGCTCGGCGAGCTCACCGTCGTCGCCCTGCCGATGTCGCAGACCCTGCAACTCCGCCTCGACGGCTACATCGGCGGCACCGAGTGCTGGGTCCACGCCCGCGGCGAGGTCCGCCTCGGCACCGACCTCACCCACGCCACGCTCGGCGTCGACGAAGCCGCCCGCCGCGTCACCGTGACGCTGGCCCCGCCCCGCCCCCTTGCCGTCACCTTGGACCCCGGCGGCGTCCGCCTCATCGCCACCCACCGCCGCGGCCTCTGGCCCCCCATCCCCGCCGACGTCGGCGAGGCCCGCCTCGTCGCCGAAGCGGTCGACCTCGCCCGCCGACGCATGCCCGCCGCCGTCGCTGACAGCCACCTGGCGCAAGCCTGCGGCCAGGCCGAGCCGGTGCTGCAGGCTCTTGTCGCCCGGCAGACCCCGGGGTGGACCTGCTTGGTGGTTTGGGCCGGCTTGTGATACTCCCGCCGTTCAACGGGACCAGTCCCACCCCGGGGCCGCTCATCGAGCGGCCCCGGGTTCGGGACGCGGCGGCTCGAAAGCGGCGGGCTACCTCATGCCGCGCCACGAGCCGCTGCAGGTAAGGTTTCAGGCGGTCACAACGCCGCCGCAAGCCGGCATCTCGCTTTTTTTAGCTATCAGCAAAACCGCTTCTTGTCCACAATCCTGCCGATCAGACCTCAAGTGCCGCCGCTTTTACGCTTCCTTGATCGATGAGGGTGATGAATCCCTACCCATCCAACCGCGGGAGCACCGCCGGCTACTGGGTTCCACCATGTGGACGCAAGGCAGTGCGTGTTCGTTGCCGCCTTTCTCCTGGAGGCGGAGCATATGGGCCCTGTCTGCCTGGTAGTAGTCATCCACATCGAGGTTCACGACGACCGATACCCGGCCGAAGCTGTAGAGCTGCACGGCGACCATCGCCCGGTCCCGCAGATCGGCGGGCTTTTCTCCCTTCATCGTGTTGAACAGCGCCCGCACGTCCGGGCTGGTGAACGCCGGGGTCTTGCCGGTGGTCATCGAGTGCCGCGGCCCCCGCACCCCCTCGGCCGGGCTGCGGCAGGAGGGAGGGATGCCCTGCCGGACCACGAGGAAGTTGCAGAGCATCCGGATCGCCGCGAGGTGGGGCGCCACCGTCTTCCTGGCGTAGCGCGGCATCAGCACCTTCTCGACGTAGCCCGACCGTGGAACGGCTTGATGCCCGGAAGGTCAGGGCCACGTTCATCGAGCTAGGTTAAGAAGAGGGAAGTGGTCCGGAAGTAAGCGGCTCGGGTGTGGGGGTTGCGGATCGAGGCGACGAAGAAGTCGATCAAGTGCTGGGCCCCGTCCTCACGCAGGTCGAGGATGACCGCCGGGACCGGAGCACCCTTAAAAAATGCCGGGTCCCGTGGCGTGTTAATTTGATTCTGGGGGTCCCTGGGGAAGTCCTTTTCTAGCCCCTCCATTGTCTCCCACAACCGCATTCATGGGTGGGAATCATGACGACGGGGAAGTGCGGCGGCGGGAACAATATCCCGGTCCCCCGCAGCTTCACGATGGACTGCTCGGGCGTGTGACGCTTGTCTTTCTCACGCTTTGACATCGAAAGTCTCCCTGGTTGATCAAGCCGGTCGAGATTTCCCGAAGAGATGAATCAGATTTGCTTGAGCAGTCCGGTGGTGCATTCGGGTCCATATGCGTTAGCTAGCACCGCCGAATGCAGGTACTGCAGCAGGCGGATAGCGATTGTTGGAGGATTAACTTCGGCGGTTCGAGTGCCGCTTAGCGTGGGAGGCCAATACGCTCAGGGATCGGCCGATGTTACGGAGAGGTCGTCGAGCCAGACTTGACCGTTGCCTTGGGTGTAAAGGAGCAGCGAAGCTTTGGTGTAGTCGGTTGGCAATTGGATGGTTTTCTTGAAGCCGTGCCAGTCGGCTCCGCTGGGGATGTCGGCGAGAGTGATCCAGGCGAGCTGATTATCGTCGGCGTCGAAGAGTTGCACCGCGAGGGTGGCGGTCTCGAGGTGGCCCTCGGCCTTGACACGCCCTGCGACGCGGAGTTGCGACAGGCCGATGGGCAGGGCCTGCTCGATGAAGCCGACGCCGGGCTTCGGGACGGTGAAGCGGAGGGAGGCGGGGGCGCTGACGAAGGTGTTGCGGTCCTGGTCGAGGCGGGCGGCGTCGACATCGGACCAGCGGAGCCTCCAGCCGGTGGGGATGCCGTCGGTGGCGTCAGTGAATGCGGAGTTAGTCAGCAACTCGGGCGCAGCGGGTTCTACGGCAACGGAGACGCTCGAGGCGACGACGGGGTCGGCGGCTTGCGGATCGAGCGGCATGTAGAACATCCCCGAGCCGGAGGTGCCGGCGATGACGCGGTCGCCGGCGAAGGCGACGGGGTTGCTGATCCGGTTGGGCAGCGCGGAGTCAAGGCGGGTCCAGGTGGCGGCGTCGTCGGTGGAGAGGTAGACGCCGTCGGTGGAACCGGCGGCGGTGCGGCCGGGGGTGGCGAGGTCGAACGCGACGTGGCCGACGCCGCGGTCGATGCCGTTGATGGGGGTCCAGTTGGCTCCGCCGCTACGGGATTCGAGCAGGCCGTCGTCGAGTGAGGCGATGAGGAAGTTGCCGGGGGTGAACGGGTCGGCGGCGACGGCGTTGAGTCTCGTAGCATCGACGGCAACCTCAACCCAGGCGGCATCGGACTCACCACGACGGAACACGCGGTCGAAGTAGCTGGAGATGGCGACCATGCCGCCCTTGGGGCCAACCGCGAGCTCGCGTCCGACGTGCCAGATCTCGGCCTTGAACAGGCCATCAGGGCCGTGAAGGCCGTCGGATAGGTCGGACCAGGTTTCGCCGGTGTCGTCGGAGACGAAGACCCCGCCGCCGTTTCCCGGCTCCCCGGCGACTGCAATATAGACCCGGTCCGGGTCAACCGGATCGGCGGCTAGCGAGTTGATGCGGCGGGAGATTTCGTCGCGTGTGCCTTCCATCGCCGCGGCCCGCCAGGTCGTGCCGCGGTCGTCGCTGACGAAGAGGTGGCTGCTGTACCAGTGCCCCGGCACGCTGGGGCCGATCGCGTAGAGCCGGTTTGGGTCGGCCGGAGAGACGGCCACGTCCTTGATGTTGTTGGTGATGACCTGCGGGTTGTTGCGGTAGCTGGCCCCGCCGTCGAGCGACCGGAAGTAGCCGTTGTCGCCCATGCCCATGTGGACCAGGCCCGGGTCGTCCGGCTGCTGGGTCACGTTGTGGATGACGGTGACCTCGACGCCGGGGCCGGCGTAGTCGAAGTCGCGGCCGCCGTTGGTCGAGTCCCAGAGCATATACCAGTCGGTGAGCCACCAGCGGCCTGGATCGTGCGGGTCGACGACGAGGCTGGAGATGGCCTTGCCGAAGTGGACCCAGCCGGGGCGTTCTCCAGGATTGCCGTACCAGTGGTCCGGGGCGTGGGCGACGGGGTTAATCTTCACCCAGGCCTCGTCGCCTGCCTCGCGTCGGTAGAGCGTGCCGTCGCCGCCCCCCAGCAGCACGAACCCAGGGCCGACGCCCAGGGCCGAGAACGTGGACGGGGCGACCGAGCCGACCGGCGAGATCACCCCGTCGGCGTCGAAGGCGGTGGCGTCGGATTCGACCGGCAGGCCTTGGCTGAAGTCCTGCCACGTCCGCGCACCGTCGCTGCTGTGCTTGACGACCGACGGGGGGAAGATGCCGATCCAATCATCGTCGCCGGGTTTCCAGGTATACGGCACCATCTCGAAGGGGGCGGGCGTCACGTCCGCCAGAGCGCTCCAGGTCCTGCCGCCGTCGGTTGACTCGAACAGCCCGCCGCGGAGCTCCTGCTTTGGATTACCCAGCAGGAAGAACTTGTAGGGCTGGGCAGCAATCAGCACCCGCCCGGGAGTGGCCAGATCGAAGACGACGTCGGTGGGGTTGATGCCCTCCAGCCCCGTCTTGGTCCACGTCTGCCCAAAGTCTTCGGAGCGGTACACGCCGTCGAGCATGGACGCGGCGATGACCACGTCGGGATCGCGGGGATCGACGGCCATGTCGCGGCCCCACATCCGCTCGTTGCCGTTGCCGGCGAAGGCGGCTTCGAGGGTGCGGGTGTAGGTCTTGCCGCCGTCGGTGCTGCGGTAGACCCCTTCGCGCTGCGCCTCCCAGTGGGAGCCGGTGGCGACGAGGAAGGCGTCGGGGTCGCGGGGATCCACCACGAGGGCGGCGGGCTGCTGGTTGCCGAGGGTCGCGGGGAGCGAGCCCTGGATCATCCGCCAGGACTCGCCGCCGTCGTCTGAGCGGTAGAACCCGCCGACGTCGGTGTGCATGTAATAGATCGACGGGTCGGACGTGGGGATGAAGTCGATGACGTACCCGCCGCCGCCGATACGGGCCGAATGCCACCGGCCGTAGGTTGGCCCGTCGATCGCACGGCTCGGCTGCCCGGCGGTGTCGGCTCGAGCCGGGGCGACGGGCATCGCGGCGAAGCACATCAGCGCGGCCGTCATCAAAGTCAGCAGGTAAGGCATGAAGCTACTCGGGACCCGGACGCCGCGACACAGGCCGCCCGCCCATCAGATGCTGTCGTCGAAAATTTCGTACACGCTCATGCTCGGGTTGGTGTTGTCCAGGTCGTAAAGGAAGTACTGAGCGGCGAACGGAGCGACGAATCGGTTGCCGCCGTTGGCGGCGTTTGCGTCGGTGAGCGGGTTGATGAACGCGGTGGACGGCACGGCCCGCGCGGACCCATCGGTAGCGCCGACATTGGCGCTCTCGGCATGGAAATCCTCGAGCTCCTCAAGCGTGGCGGTCCGGTCGGACATGATCGCGTAGCTGGGTGGAAGCTCATCGACACGAGGCAGCTTGAGCGGAGTGCCGGCATCCCAGCGAGCGATTGGGCGGGTTTCGTAACTAGTCTGGACCGCGAAACTGTTCGTCCCGCTGGGGTCGAACGGGAAGAACCGTTCTAGCTCGGTGTTGAAGTCACGCCCGCCGGTGAGGCTTGACTCGTCGGTCGTGCAGTAGAAGATCGCCCCGGTCTGGAGGTAATCGCCGGTAAACAACCCACCGAGCATCACCGGGCGGGTGGCGTTCTCGTTCAGCACCGAGTTGAAGGTGGGGTAGTAGAGGTAGCCCACCGGCAGCAGGTCGTTGTTGTCGACGCTGTAGGCGGTGTAGGCGATCCCGATCTGCCGCTGGTTGCTGAGGCAGGCGCTGTCGCGGGCCGCCTCCCGTGCCGCCGCGAGGGCGGGCAGCAGGATCGCAATCAGCAACGCAATGATGCTGATGACCACGAGGAGCTCAATGAGCGTAAACGCGCGGAGATAGATACGGGATTGCATGGCAGACTCCAGAAACAGCAGGCAAGGCCCGGCCGCGCCGTTGAGCGCAGCCGGGGGAAGGCGGGTGAGGGATCAGTCCTCGGCGCGGCGACGGCGGGCGGCGACGAGCACCCCGCCCAGGCCCAGCAGGGCCAGCGAAGAGGGCTCGGGCACGACACCGTTGATCTCGTCGATGCTGAACGCTTGATTGATTGTCCCGCCGAAGCCGGCAACGCCGAAGTCATAAGCAAAGTTCAGGCGTAGCGTGTCGACCGGACCGAAGGTGTCGAGGCTCAGCCCGCTGAGGTCGAAGGATTTGGTCCCTCCGCCGGCCGACACCGCCTGCGGCCCGGTGCTGGCGAAGTTGAACGGGCCGGACCCGAATTCGGAGACCTCGACATTCAGGGTTAGCGCATCGGTGGTGTTGGTCAGGAAGTCGATCTCCAGCGACTCCAGGTCCTGGAGGCCGGTGAAGTTCCCGTCGGCGGGCGTCGCGTCGAAGCTGTACTCGAGGGTGAACGCCGCCGAGGAAAAGCCCGGGCCGCGGACCGCCGAGAACGTGTCGGTGGTCGTCTCCACCGTGGCCGTGTCCGGGCCCGCGGTTAACGCACCGAAGGACGTCACGATCACATTGCGGAAGCCGTCGCCCACCACGCTCGCAAACGGCCCGAGGGGACCACTCGAAGACGAGGAGGGTCCGGTGATGTCCTGGTTGACGACGGTGGTGGGGCCCTGGGTGAACGGGTCGATCAACACATCCGCCTGCGCATTACCGCCGACGCTAATCCCTAAGCCGAGAACTGCAGAGCCGATCAGATAACGAGTCATGACGAAACCTCCGTTCGGGAGTCGATAGAAGCAACTACCCGGCACGCGCCGGGCAAACAGAATCACCGGTAAGCCACTGGGGCTGCATAACAACCGTCTCGGCTGTGCCGCCGCGGACCTGGCGGAGCAGGGCGGTACCGGCGAGGCGGCCCATCTCGAAGCGGTTGAAGCCGGCCCGCGAGAGCCACGGCATCAACTGCTCGAGCTCGTCCGCGTCGTCGCAGCACGCCACGGCGTAGTCGCCGACCACGAAGTGCTCCCGCGCCAGGTCACCGATCACGCGGCGGGCCAGGTAAGCGTCGGCCACGACCAGAGCCCGCACCGCCCGAGCCCGCGACACGAAAGCCTCCGACAGCCGGCCGACGTCGGGCGACTCGCGGACGTTCAGCGGGACGCGGACCGCCTCGACCTCGACCTTCAGCCGGGCGGCGGCGCGATCGACCCCGGCCTGACGCGCAGCGAACGAGAAGTGCGTCTCCTGCCCAGCGACCCGCTTCACACTGAGCACCCGCCGGTGCCCGGCCGCGGCCAAGGCCTCCACCGCCAACTCCCCCGCCCTCGCCTCGTCCCGCACCACGCTCACCGCCGGTTCGGGAGCCAAGAGGTTGACCCAGACCATTGGCTTGTGCTCGGCATCGATGTGCGCTTCCAGGTGTTCGCCCACCTGGTCGATGAGGATATAGCCGTCCACCATCCGCTCCCGCAGGCCGCGCGACTGCGGCTTGCCGCCCAGCACCTCGTCGGCCGAAACCGGCAGCAGGCTCATCACATAGCCCTCTTCCGCCAGGGCCGCGTTGATGCCGAAGACAATCTCCATCGTTACCGCGTGCGCCAGGCGGCTGCGGGCGTCCACCGGCATCACCACGCCCACCAGGTGGCTGCGGCGGTTCTTCATCGAACGGGCCGCGGCATCAGGGCGATAGCCCAATTCGTCCGCGATCTGTCGCACCTGCTTGACCCGACGGATGCCCCGCTCGCCGGTCTGGCGGTACTTGCCGCGCAGTACGCGGCTGACCGTCTCGGTGGAGACGCCGGCACGGTCCGCGATGTCCTGCAAAGTTGCCATTGTTGAGCGTTCAACATAGTACCACCGAGCCCGAGTTCGTCAAGCGAAATGTTGCTAATACTTAACCTTTGTCGGCCCCCCGCACCCCTTCTGGAGTTGATTCCAAAATGTTCCATCTGCCCGGCCGACAGATCGGCGACGCCTGGTTCTTCGTCCACCAGGACGTCTGCCACGCCTACTACCTCACGTGTCCCGGCCACCTGCCGCGGCACGAGCATTGGGACATCGGCCACGCGGTATCCGCCGACCTCCACTCCTGGGAGGATCGGGGGGTCTGCCTGCCGAAAGCCGGCCCCGACGCGTGGGATCGCAATCTCGCTACGGGGTCAAGCTTGAAACACGGCGGGCGGTTCTGGATGGCCTACACCGGCCACTCCAGCGCCCAGGTCGGGATGGCTTGGTCGCATGACCTGCACAACTGGGAGAGGCGCGAGAACAACCCGGTCACCCGGATCGATCCAAGCCACTACGAACTAACCGGCAGCGGCGTCCGGAAGATGGCGCACTGGCGGGACCCGTACCTCTTTGAGCACGAAGGCCGGGTCTATCACATCGTCTGCGCCAGCCGCAACGCCGGCCCTCCCGACGTGAGGGGCACGATCGGACTGGCGTGCAGCGACGACCTGGTGCATTGGGAAGTTCTGCCGCCGCCCGCCGTAGAACCCCTCTGCCAGGAACTGGAGTGCCCTCAACTTTTGGAACACGGCGGTCGCTGGTTCCTCATCTTCTCGAGTCAGCCCGCGTTCTTTAGCGCGGCGGTACGCCGGGAGCACCCGGTGCTGGGCCGGCGTAACGCCACCTACGCGATGGTCGGCGATTCCCCCCTCGGCCCATTCGCCATGGAGCGGAAGCGACCGATCATCAGCCCGGACGAGCCAACGAACCCTTATGCGGGTCAGGTCGTGGCGTGGCGCGGCCGGCACTACCTCCTGGGCACTGTCGCCGAATCGCGGGGCGGCGCGATCAGCGACCCGATCCCTGTTCGCTTCACGGGCGAGGGTGTCGAAGCGGCATCGGCATAAAGGCATGCGGTAGTGCCCTGCGCGGAGGTCTCTCGATCATCACCCGGGAGGAGGCCGAGACGTACCGCGCCGTGGCCGAAGCGGCGGCTTCGCGGATGAAGAAGATGGAGTATGCCGGCAAGGTTTGCGACGGTGCGTCAATGCCTGGCGGGAGGACGAGCTGATGCGGCGGCTGACGCTGCACCCGAACGTGGCGGCGGTGGCGGAGAAGCTGGCGGGCAGGGCGCTGCGGCTGTGGCACGACCGGGTGCTGATCAAGCGGCCGAAGGTGAGCACGGCGACCGAATTTCACCAGGACCAGCCGTACTGGCCGCATTGCAACTCGCCGGACCCGATCTCGTGCTGGGTGGTGCTGGTGGACGTGCCGGTGGAGCGGGGCTGCATCACGTTCCTGCCGGGCTATCAACGGCGGGACAACCTGCCGGAGCAGGACTTGCAGTCGGCCGCGAGCATGATGGACATCTGCCTGCAGATGCGGTGGAGCCCTCGGGTGACGCTGCCGCTGCGGGCCGGCGACTGCACCATTCATCACGGTCGGACGCCGCACATGACCACGCCGAACCTGACCGACGAGGCCCGTGTCGCCCACGTGGTGATCTACATCGACGCGGCGACGGTCTTCAGCGGTCATCGGGAGCCCCCGGTGACCGACCCGCTGAAGCTCAAACCGGGCCAGCCGCTGAGGGGCGAGATGTTCCCGAGTGTTGATGAGATGAACCGGGCGTGATGAGCACGGCACAGGACCCCATTACCTCGCACCCCTCACCCGCCGCACACGCCGAGGCGGTGGCGGTGGCGAGGGCCTGCGGTTTCAACGCGGCGGCGCATCCGGCGGCCGTCGAGGTCGTGCCGGACGGCCCGCCGTTCTCCGATCGGCGGGGCCCCGACTGGGGCGGGGTGCTGTGGCCGGCGTCGTGGGTGCGGATGTCGGAGCCTTTGGCCGAGCCCTTCGACGGCGTCTATCGGCTGCGGTTCGACCCGGATCAATCGCAGCCGCTCCGGCTGCACGCCTCGGCCGACGAGTGGTACGAGTTGCGGCTTGACGGGTTGCGGCTGGGCCGGGGGCCGAAGCGGTGCGACCTGCACCGCTGGGCGTTCGAGACCTATGACGTGCGGCGGCTCTGTTGAAACCCTCACGCCGCTTCCGCGAGGAGCATGAGGTTGTGGGTGATCACGCGTAGCCGCATCTCGCGGTGCTGGCTGTCGTCGTGGCGGGCGGTGAGGGTTGAGCCGAGGCGTCGCTTGTGGCGGCAGAAGCCCGACTCGGCCTGAGCGCGTTGGCGGTACTGCCGCCTGGGGCAGGCATTTTTCATCATCCGGCGGTAGCGGGTCCTGGGCCACTTGCGGCCGGTCCCCCGCGGGTTGAGGGCGATGGCGGTGCTGCGGATGCCCAGTTCGCGTCGGCACAGGGCGTGGTTGTGCTCCGCGTCATAGCCCCTGTCCGCCAGCACCCGCGTGGGCTTGAGGTTCACCGCGGCCTGACGGATCGCCGGGGCGAACTGCGGCGAGTCCTGCGTCGGGCCCCGGTTCACCACCACGCCGGGGATCAGGTGCGTGGCCGCGTCGAACACGGCGGTGAGCTTGGGCCAGGCGGCGTGCCAGATCTGCTGTTTCAACCGGCCGCAGCGGCGTTGAAAGTGCAACGAGGCGTGACGTGTCTCGAGGCCCGTCGCGTCGATCACGGCGGTGGTGTCGTGGCCGTCGGTGGTCATCCCGAGGCGTCGAGCCCGAGCGAGGCTCGCGGACAGCAGCCGATCATACACCCCTTTTTTCAAAGCTTCTGCTGGGCATAAGCGAGCGTCGAGTAGTGCGGTACTTTTGACAGCTTCAACGCCCGCCGCAGGTCCGACCACTCGGCCAGCAAGGCGGTGACGTCCCGGTAGTCGGTCTTCAGAAACTGTTTGAGCACCAGCACCGCAAAGAGCTGGGGCTGGGTGTAGTCCTTGCGGCCGAAGCGGCTGGCGTAGGTCGGCAGGGCGTTGCGCCCCACCCCCAGGGCTTCGTGGGCCAACGCGAGCGGCGACTTGGTCATAGCTGGGCCTCCGTGTCCCAAAGGTGATGGTGATCCACCTATCGAAAGCGCTCCGGAACAGCGGTTTCAACAGAGCCAGGCGACCTCTATCCTTCGCTCCGAAGGGTCACTCTGCCCCGAGTCGGACTCGCTCGGCCCATCGACGCCGTCAACGCACCGCCCCGCCATCGGCCCTGAGGTGGTGGGCCCGAGCCTGCTCAGCGTCTTAACGCCATTCTCGTTGCTGGCGAAGGCGATCGTGCCGGCGCGGGCCGCGACACGTGAGGTGGGCGGGGGGTTGTCTCGGTAGGCGTCCTTCCTGTACCGGGCCTGCCACGTGAAGATCCGCGTTGGCTTCTCCCGGCGCATCCGCATGCAGTCGCGCCGGTGCCGCGGTAGCATCCCCGCCCGCGTCACCCGCGTCATCGACAGCTCCAGGCACAACTCCGACAAGTTGCCGGTGGGGGCGGGCATCGTTAGCCAGCCCCCCCGGAAGCTATACCGCAAGCCGCCCCGGGAGCGTCCCGGGCCGCCGCGGGGAACGGGAACGACAGGGGCCCAGCGGCCGGGTCGTTCACCTGCACCGCCACCGGCCCCGACGCGTGCATGTGGAACGACAGGGCCCTGCTGGCCCCGGCAAGCTCCTCGAGGATCTGGTCGTGCCGCTTGAGCATGGGCAGCGCCGCCGCCTTGATCCATACGTACGCCGCCGCCTCCTTCTCCGACCGCAGCGGGTCGGTGCGCTCGGCGAGTGCAACCTCACGGATGCTCAAGGCGTAATGGGCGAAGCAGGCCAGCGCCTCGTCGAGCCGGTGCAGGTCGACCGACCGTTCGAGCTTCAACTCCCGCGTCAGTAAGGCCGGTAGAGCGGCATCTGGTTGTGGATCACTTTCGACTTCAGCGGGGCGGTCACCGCCAGGTACCCCAGCCCCAGCCGCTGCATCGTCCGGATCTGCTCCGCATAAGCCGCCGGGTCGGCGTCCTCCAGGGCGTTCGCCAGCCACGCGCGATCTACCGGGTCGGCGAGCCCTTCGATGTCGGACCGGGGAGCAAAGACTGACGGGCCCTGTCACTCGCGTCTAGTTACGCTTGTGCTATAAGGCGGTTCTCGTATCTGCGCTGTTGCCTCATTTCAGGGTTATTCTCGCTCATCATCCCGAGTCCCTCGAACGGCGAGCGTGATCCGGAATGGGGTTCAAAAGGAGGATCAAATGTCGGAGGGATTAACACAGGTTCACCTGGACTGGCCGCGGGTGCCGCAGGCTCTGGGGGCGACGGTGGGGTCGCAGGCCAGACCGTACCAGCCGCTCCCGTTGGGCAATGAAAGAGCTGCTCCGGGGCTCTAGGCTCAAAAGGATCGGATCCATCGTTGAACCTCACTGGCTCAAGCCAGCGCTCGAGGGCAAGCCGAGCAAGCCGCTCTTTCTCCTCGGCGTGGTGTTCCCGGCCGGCAAATGCACATTTGTTCGGAGGTTCCGCCTCGACGGAATCTTTACGCCCGCGCACGACGGAGTCGGGCGCTGCCGTTGTGGGCTCGACCGACGGATCACTGGGGGACGGGGACCGGGACGGGATCGACAAGTTGGCCTGCGCGAGCGAGTCTGGAGCATCCGCTTGAGTCGCTGCAGGCTCTCTCGGTAGCTTCACTGAAGGTTCAGCAAGCGAACGTGCCTTAGCTAACGCAGCAACTTCGGCCGCGATCGGCGGGAGCGGGGGCGCCTCACGTTCAGCCGCAGGCTCGGGTACGGACGCAGCCTTGCCCCGTTCCGTTTCGGGAGGTCGCTCTACCTCGCGGTGGAGAGGATTCTGCTGATTCGGCGCAACGCCGCCCGCTTGATGTTCCTCCACCACGGCTACCGACGTCGCATCGGCTCCGGTCCCGGCATCAGGGACGGGCTCACTTCGTGCGGCAGGATTCAGCTCGTCCTGCCGTTCTTCGGGCCGGGCCGCCGCCGGGGGAGGCGGCGCGGGCAACAGCGCGACCGTGCGCTTGTTGACCCCCCGGCACCGCAAGACCGTCCCGGCGAAGAGCCGGCTGACGGCGGCGGTCGGCAAGAGCTTCCCGATCTCCTGCGATGTCAGCCGCGTCGCCCAATAGGTCGGGAGGGCACGATCCGCCCGGGCGACGATTAGAGCTCCAATAGCATCGCCAAACATTGAACGGTGGCGGTGGGGCACCGTGGCAATCGTGTCGAAGATGTCGTCGCCGAAGATCAGGTCCGTATTAGCAAGCACCTCGAGGGCACGGTCACCTACGTGCATCCCCGTAGCGCTGGCCCTGCAGAGGCGATGAGTCAAATTGTTCGCGGGCAACTTGAGGGCCTTGTCAGCGTACGACTCGTCAAGCAGCAGCCTCTTGGGCAGCAAGTCGTCCAGCCACCAGCACCGCGGGAGAGACCAGCCGCCACCCGATTGACCGGTCTGTCCGGCTTGATCGAGCACGTCGAGGCACAGCGTGCCCATCAAGGAGGTTTTGCCTACGCCCAGAGGCCCGGAGGATAGCCAGCTAAAGCTCGTGGTGGCCTACGCATCTTCAACAGCCTTGCGGAAACCACTGGTGTAGTCGCGGAACCTGATCTTCGCGGCTAGATGGCCCTGCTCGACGCCATAAGGCAGGGCCATGGGCGGATTATGTCGGGGCAGGTGGATGAGCGGGAGATCTAGCACAACGCCGGGTTGCTCTCCCGCCTCTACCGCCGCCGTGGGTGCGGGCATTATCTTCCGAGTCGGCGCACGGTCTCCACTTGCTCGCTTTCCACCGGCCGCTCCGCGGCCGAGTCCCCCGGTGCCTCCGCCACCAATCCCATCTGTCACAAGCTCGTCGATGTCGGCGCCGGATCCGACGCGGTGTCCACCCCGAGCCCGACATCCGCAGGTTCCTGCTCCTTTTTAGGATGATCTTGAACGTCGCCATCGACCTCCCGCGGCACCTCCTCCGCCGAGCCCCAGAGGTTCGACGGGTCAAGCAGCCGGTAGCGACCCGAGGTCTTCGTGTCTCCGGGTTCGACGCTCAGGAGCCGGGCACAGACCAGCTTGTCGATGTGTCTCTGGGTCTGGCGGACATCGGTGCCGATGAGTGCCGCGACGGTACGCACGGCGGGCCAGCAGGCCCGGTGGCGGTCCCGCGTGTTCTGGAAGCTGGCGATGGCGCTAAGGACGATGATGTCCAGAGCCGAGACCGCTTTCCCGCGGCCGGCGTGGCGGACGAGGCCGAAGGGCAGGCAGCCCCACGCCGTCATCGATTCACCGCTCTCAAACGTCGCCCCGTCGCCCGCTGTACGCCACCCTTCGACGGTCAGCCCGGGCCCTGCTGTCGGGCTGAGCGGCCGCTTCTTGCGATGCTGAATGTGATCGTGAACGGGCTTAGATTGTTGCTGGTTCATTGGTTTGGACCGGGTTCGTGGAAAGGGTGGCCGCCTCGCTCTGCGGAGGCGAAGGCGTAGATGCCGGTGTCGCCCACGCAGAAGCCGCCTCTACGGATGAAGCCGAAAGCATCGTGGAAGCGGCCGTCTTACTTATCCGGCCCGTTGCCGGATCCGCGCGATCTTTTGGGTCGCATCTACCCGATCGCGCCACTCGGTTCCAAGCGGCGGAGCCCTTGGATCCCTCAGAAGCGTCTCGCGCGCATCCGTCGAGGCCTTCACGCGGTGCCTGAGGAAGAGCCAGCGGCGGTGCGCCTTGAGCCAGAGTTGTGCTGTCTCATCCCGCGGGAGCTCCAGGCGGAGCCCGTCGACCGACAAGAGCTGGTAGAGCGGGGCAAGAAGCGCATCCACCGTCTCCACGGGGCCGTGGCCCGGGGGACGGAGCACGGGCCGAGCCAGTTCAGCCATCTTGATAGCAGGCGACTGATGGCGAGGTCCCGGTCCGGCGCCTGGCGGAGCAGCCTGGCTTCCAGCGGGGTGAGTCGGGGGCGCGACGCGATGTCGAGCCACCCGTGCGTCAGCCGCAGGGTGAAATCCCACGCCTCGACCGCGTCGCCGGCAACAAGCTTTTTTGACTTTGATGCCCTTACGCGAGATGAGGCCGTGGGGGGCCAGCAATTCCAGCAGGAATTCGGCCGCCGCTCGGGCCTCGTCCGGCTCTTCGGCGAGCAGGACAAGGTCGTCGGCGTACCGGAGACAGGGCCGACCCGGGTTGGCCTCGGCCCACGGGAGGTCGAGGTGCCGGGTCAGATACAAGTTCAGCAACAGGGGGCTGCTCTGGGCGATGCCCTGCCGCTTACGGATGCCGCCGCCTTCGGGCAGCGGACGATCTATGATCATCTCCACCAGCCGGATCATCTGTGGGTCGGCCAGCAACGGACGGGCCGCATCCAGCAGGCGGCTCCTGGGCACGCGGGAAAACGCCGCCTTGAGGTCGAGGCAGACCACGTAGCGGAGGCGGTAATCCATCACGTGCCGCTCAAAGCGGGCGAGGCCGGTACGGACCCCGCGACCGGGGCGGAACCCGCACGATGACTCGGCCATGAGCGGGTCAAGCAGGGGCGTCAGGATGCGGTTGACCGCCGTTTCTACGAGGCGGTCACAGAGGTTGGGGATGTCGATCGGCCGCGTCCCCGTTCGGCCGCGCTTCGGGACCTCGATCCGTCGCAGCCGGCCGGGGCGATAGGTCCCCTCCCGCTCCCGCAGGCCCTCGCGCAGGCCCCGAAGCATCTTCCACCGCTCCGCCTCGTTCAAGAAGTCTTCGGCCCGCTGCCCATCCACCCCGTCCGTCCCGCCCGAACGCGCCTGGCCGTGTGCGAAAGCGACGCGGAGTACACGGAAGGTAGAGGCCCGCTTGAACAGCTTCGCCGCGAAGTCGATGTCCGGCTTGCCGTTGCGGCCCCGCGTCAGCGACCGGCCCGTGCGACCAGCCTGCCGGCGTACCCGATCGTGGTACTGGCCGTGCGTGCCCACACGTGCATCAAGGTACCTCGGGTCCGGCAGCGCAATGCTTGTGTCCTTCACGCTCACGCCTTGGTAACCGCCGGAGAGGCATATCGCACGCCGACGGCCCAGGGCCAATTTGGCATCGTTCTTGGCCTCCCGGGCCACCTCATTTTCCGTCAGCACGTCAGGCGGCGGGAGCAGGGCGCCGAAGTAACGGGAAGACAAGGTCGGCACGAAGTCGACCGTCACGGAATAGGGGTTGTTGCACAGGTAGAGCTCCGGCTCCGTCGAGAAAGAACTTCCTGCGGCGCGTCTGGCTGCGTACATACCCTCGATGGCGAAAGACCGCGCGTCACCCCTCAGCTGTCCCCCCTGAGAATGACCGCGATATACGAACACGACCCGCAGATCCACCATCATCTCATCGATGAATCGCAGGTAGTCGCGGTTCCAGACCGGCTTAGCCGTTTCACCATGATTCCGACACCAGCCCGCCGCCTTGTACCGGTGCAGCTTCCGCATCGGTTGGATGACTCACTGCGAGGTGGTGAAGATCGCCAGCGAGGTGCCGCCCGGGGTCAGGCGCAACGCACGTGCTACGCCCGCGACGGCGGCCGGTGGCTCGTACCCATGGCCGATGCCGTACCCCCGGCCGATCCGATCGCCGCCTCGATCGAGGACCACGATCCCCTCGCCGCAGGGGCCCGGGACCTGCCAAACGCTCGTGTCCGTATGAGCCTCGAAGCGCACCGTCGCGCTCAGCTCTTGGCTTTCACACTCGGCCTTTGAGACGATCCGGGATCCGACGGTCTTGGGCCACTTGCTTAACGCCACCTTGGTACCCTCACGGTAAACCGATTTCGCTGCCGCAATCCGCTGCGGATACACACTGCTGCTCGTGCGCCACCACCTCGCAGAGGCGGTAGCGGCATATCCCCCGGGCCACGCCGCCAAGCGGGATCGCTTTGAGCCCGGCCCACTCGGCGATCCGCACAGCCCCTGTACGGCTTAGGCCCCACCGCTCGGCAAGCTGACGGGGCGACAGGAGGCGGTCCTGCGGGTTCAGGGTCTGCATCTCGGTGTCGTAGGTGCGGGCGATATGTTGCACATGTCGACCATCTGCAACGTCTAGACCCTATCGTCGCTGAAGCCGGGTGCAGGGTCGTGCAGCATCGCCGGGTTTCACCGCAAATCTGAGGTGCGTCACCGCACGCCGTACCGTGCTACAGCCGATCCGGGCGATCAAAGGTGCATGTGCTCGGAGCGTCGCACCTGACCATTTGAGACGACGTGGGCGAGGTAGCCGGCGGCGATCAGGTAGCCACGGATGTCGCTTGGGGTCACGGTACGCATCGCCGCGACGGCCGCCCGCGTCAAGGCTTTGGCGGTGCGGGCCGCGGTATGGCGGATCGCCTGTTTGATCTTGGAAATCGCCTGCTCGATGAGGTTGAGGTCCGGGCTGCAGGGCAATCGCATTGTCTTGGGGTAAGTGATCCTGCAGATGGTGGCGGTGGTGTGCGGGGCCGACGGCTGGGCGGAGGTCGAAGACTTCGGCAAGGCCATGCGGTCGTGGCTGGCGTCGTTCTTGACACTTCCCCATTGCATCGCCTCGCACAACACGTTCGGCCGGATGTTCGCAGACCTGGACCCCGAGGCGTTGGAGCGTTGCATGACCCACTGGACCGCGGCGTTGGCCGAGTCGAGCGGCGGGCGCGCTGATCTCCATCGATGGCAGGACGCAGCGACGCAGCTTCGAGGCCGCGGACCGTAAAGCGGCGATTCACACGGTCATCGCCTGGTGCGGCGTTAACGCCCCGACGCTCGGCCAAATGGCCACCGAGGCCAGGAGCAACGAGATCACCGCGATCCTCAAACTGCTGGAACTCTGGACCTCCGGGGGGCCATCGTCACGATCGACACCATGGGCTGCCAGAAGGACATCGCCGCGAAAATCGTTCAGGTCGGCGGCGACTACCTGCTGCAAATCAAAGCCAATTACAAAGCCCTGCATGATGAGCTGAAGCTGTTGTGCGACGAGCCCGACGCCGCCGGTTTCAAGAACATGCGGCACGCTCGGCATCAGACCGTCGAGAAGATTCTCGGCCGAATCTAGACGCGTCGGCTCGACAGCACCTGGAGCACCGCCTGGTTCGCCGAGCGGGACGTCTGGCCGGGCCTGCGCAGCTTCGTGCGGGTGCGGGCCACGCGAGACATCAACGGGCAGGTCAGCCGGGAAGACCGCTACTACCTCACTTCATGCGATGGGCGCAATGCCAAAGCTTTGCTCGCCGCCGCCCGCGGGCACTGGGGCGTGGAGAACCAACTGCACCGGTCGCTGGACGTGATCTTCGGCGAAGACCACTGCCGGGTCCGCTAAGGCCACGCCGCCGAGAACCTGGCCCGCTTCCGGCGGCTGGCCCTGGGCCTGCTCAAGCGAGAGGACCGCTTCGAACACGCAAACGGCTGCGTTGAGCGATGGACCACCGCTGCCTGCTCGAAGTCCTGGCGCCGTGAGAGTGCGGTCGCCCTGGTCCGGGCTGTAAGGCGGCAGGAACCAGACCGAGGCCCCGGCCGCTTTGATGACCTGCCGCGTCGCGGTCCGCTTGTCGGGCGAGAGGTTGTCCATCACCACGATGTCCCCGGGCCGCAGGCTCGGGGACAGCAGCTACTCGGCGTAGGCCTCGAAGAGGTCGCTGTTCATCGCCCCCGGGCAGGTCAGCGTCGCTTTCTCCATCAGCCCGTCGCTGCGGATCGCCGTCAGCAGCGTCGTGGTCGACCAGCACCGGCCCGGCACATGCCCGACGCACCGCTTAGACCGTGACGCCCGGCCACGCAGCATGTGCATGTCCGTCTTCAGGCACGTTTCGTCGAGGAACCCCAGCCGCTCGGGGTCCAGCAGCCGCTGGACACCACGCCACAGCCGCCGATCGGTCCGCACGTCCGGCCGGTCCCGTTCGGCGGCATGCATCATCTTCTTTTGTACGACAGGCCCATCTGCAGCCACAGCTTGCGGATCGTGCCGGGGTGCAGCTTGCCCCCCAGCCGCCGGGCCGCCTGATCCGAGGTGATGCCCGGCCGCTCCTGCACCATCTCTCACAACCGGGATCGGTCCTCAGCGGTCACCTTCCGCGGCCCCTTGGGACCCAACCGGTCCGGCTCCAGCCGGCCCCGACGCTGACGGTCCAGCCACGCCCGCACCGTGGCCCAACTCAGCCGGAACCGCTCGGCGGTCTGCTGGATGTTCGCGCCCTCGTTGTGGTGCACCGCGAGCACCCGACGCCGAAAGTCCATCAAAACCTTTGGTGAACCAATCCTTCCCGCTCGGATAAGGGTTGGAGCGGGCTCGGTGCCGGCCGCGGCGATTAGAGTCGCGGCCTGGGGCCCCGGCGGGTGGGGGTCAAGCCGGCCTCAACGAGAGGCTTCGCCTGAGGTCGTAACTTGTCGCCCAGGGTCTGAAGACCGTCGCCGTCTTCCGCAGGCCGCGGTATCTTGTCCACTTCCGGCCCGCCCGAAGCAGCCAGGCGAACGACATCCCGCAGATGCCCCGGACGCTAGCACATCGACGGTTGTGCCCTTTCTGCTGCCGGGTCAGCTTGGCCTGGCCCCGCACCCGCCGATGGATTACGCCGTAGAACGCCCCGCGGTCTTCAAACCGCTTTCGCCTCTCGGGGTCGCGGTACGCCGAGTCGGCAAACACCGCTCCCCCGCACGCCTCACGCTCCGTCAGCTGCTTGAAGTGGTTGATGTTGTGGACCCTGGCCGTCTCCAGCACGTAGTCGGTGATCAACGCGTTGCCGTCGGTGGCGACGTGGGCCTTTTAACCGTGATAGACCCGCCCGTGCTTCTTAGTGTGCGTCGTCGCCTTGTCTTCGCTCGACTCCAGCTCGTCGCTCTTCCGGGGGCCTTTCCGGGGGCGGCCAGTGGGGGCCTCGATGATCGTCGCGTCCACCGCAGTGCCTTCCTAGACCGTTGGGCCCTGCTCACGCAGGTGCGCGTTGACGATCTCGAACAGCTCGCCCGCCAGCCCCCGGGTCGTGCAGCCGCTGGCGGAAAAAGGCGATCGTGGAGGGATCCCCCGTGCCGACGGCCGTGCCCAAGCTCAGGAAGCGGCGGAACGAGAGGCGGTCGAGGATCGCCTCCGCCATCGCCGGGTCGCTGAGGCCGAACCAGCGCTGCATCAGCGTGATCCGCAGCATCATGACCGCCGGGATGTTGGGCCGGCCTCCCCTGGCGGTTTGGTTGCGATACAGCGGCCGGACGGCCGCCGTGAGTTGTTCCCACGGCGTCGCCGCGTCCAGCTTCTCGAGCAACCCGGCCGTCCGCGGCCCGCCGAGTTGCGAAAGTCTCCCGTCGGCCAGCGTCAGTCCTCTACATGGTTGTTCCGTATCAACCTTGTAGCGCCAGGCGGTAGGGTGTGCAAGAGCTGGGTTTACCGTAGGTCTCCATCAAATAAGCCTTCTTGAGCCTCCTTGCTCAAAGTCCTAAGTATCCTCACGAGAGTAGACGCGATGCTCTAGGCGTGGTCTGAGAACCCCATGAGTCGAGTTGTCGTAGTTGCGGCATGGACGACTTCATGCTCACGGACGAGCAATGGTTGGCGGTTGAACCGCACCTTCCCCGGTCGACGGCCAAGACCGGCCGGCCGATGGCGGACCGCCGTCTGATGTTCGAGGCGATGCTCTTTCAACTTACCACCGGCTGCCAGTGGCGGCACCTGCCGCGGGAGCGGTTTGGGCCCTACCAGACGGCCTACCACCACTTCAACCGCTGGCGGAAGCTGGGGGTGTTCGACCGGCTGGTCGGTCACCTGCGGCTCCAAGCCGACGAGCGGGGCCTGATCGACTGGTCGCTGCTGTGTGCCGATGGCACCAGCGTCCGGGCCGCGGCCTCGGCCTCCGGGGACCGTCTTTCCCCCCGCCCGAAGAACCCGACGACCACGCGTTAGGCCGCTCCCGCGGCGGATTCGGCAGCAAACTGCACCTGTTGACCTGCGGCAACGGCGTCGTGCTGGCCGCGACGCTGACCGCGGGGCAGGCCCACGAGTCGAAGCAACTCGACCCGCTGCTGTCGAAGGTGAAGGTCGGCCGTCGCCGCCGCGGCCGGGCGGTGGCCTGTGACCGGGCGTACGACACGCCGGCGTGTCGCCACACGATCCGCCGCCGCGGGATGCGGGCGGTGATCCCCGTCAAGCGGCTGCCCGAGGGCCGGCGGCGACGCAAGCGCGGCCGCCCGCCACGCCTGGATCACCAGCAGTACAAGCGTCGCAACGTCATCGAGCGGGCCGTCGGCGGCCTCAAACGCTTCCGCCGCCTGGCCACCCGCTACGAGAAGCTCGCGATCAACTTCATGGCCTTCGTCCAACTGGGCGTCGCCATGCAAGTGTTAAGATTGCTGTTTTCAGACCACGCCTAAACAGTGCCCAATTCGCCACGGTCACGACGAGGTAAAGAGAAAGCGGTACGGCCGCTTGTCGCCGGCAGGCGGCAAGACCGATGACCAGACAGACGTGCCCCGCAGCCTCGCGATGATCGCTCTGCCGGACGCGATGCAACTCTCTCGGTCGTCTTGGGTAACTCCCTCGGGTCCCGCCGCGATCAGCCGCCGCAGAATCTCGGCCTCGGCTTCCGAGTGTTGTTGCTCCCGCCCGAGCACCCAGCAGCGGTACAGGTCGGCCGTCGACATGAGCACCGGGCAGCCCGGCGGGCCGGGTGCGGCTTCATCGTTGTGCCGTGTCAGCTTCTCGATGATCCCCCGCAGGCGGTTCACCCGGTCGTGCGGTTCCAGATTAATTCATTGGTTGTAAGCCGCGGCGTGGAGGTTCACGTCATAGCTGCCGAAGATCTGTCGGTACAGGCTGACCGCGTCCGGGTGGTGCGGGTAAGTCGCGTCATACCGCAGGGCGAGCACCAGCGAGATCGCTTCGGCACGCGTGGCAACACCAGCTTCAAACTCGTGGAGCTGGTCGAAGACCGCAGGCAGTCTCGCCGACGGCGCCTCGTCTGAGGCGTCGGGGTCGGGCCCAGCACCTCAACGAACCGCTCGATCACCGCCCGCCATGAGCGGACCGAGCCGCCTGCATCAGGTAGCCCGGTCGGCGGCCTCGCCTGCGGATTAGAGTTCCAACGCTGCATCAGCCGTTGTGTACGCTCCCCGCTCACCCGGTAGCGGCCCCGCTCCAGGCGTGCAAGTTGCCCCCTCGCCTGCTCCAACGACGATAAAGGATCGGTTTCCCATCGCGTAATCTCGTGCCGCGGGTCCGTGCGGAGCCTCGCCAACTTGTCGTAGGGAAACCTGCATCGAGCAATGAAGCGGGCGTCGGTGCACAGCGGGACAAGCGGCTCGATCACGTCCCGGCGGAACCGATCCAGATCCCTCGGCTGGTCCAGCCTCGCCATCGCCGCAGGAGCGCTTTGCAGCCTCGCGGTGGTCACCGGGTCGAGGTGCGGGTCCGGGAGAGTCGGTGGCATCAGGGTTCCGCAGGGACAGTCGGTAGCCGCAGCCGGCGTCTTCACCGGCCTATCGCTCAAGTAGGGGCTTCGGCCCGGACCGGCCGTGTCTCTTGCCGTTGTCGCAGATGGTGGCGGACGGTTGCCGGCGCACAGCCAAACTTCAAGGCGCCCTCGGCCACGCCGACGCCGGCGTCGATGAGGAGGCGCATCCGCTCGGCCGCGTGGGGCCCGATCTTCCGCATCGGCCGCGTGCGCGTACCGCGGAAAGCTTCCGGAGCCGCGGCAAACATCGGCTCGAGGTAGACCGCCACCGTCGTGTTCGAGCAGCATGAACAACCGCTCCCGGTCCGCGGCGTAGCGGTAGAGCATCACGAGCTGGTCCCGCGTCCAGGTGGCCGGGCCCGCGGCCTCGGAGTTCCGCTCGTGCGGCGTCATCAGCATCCGGGTCCGACGGCGGCGGGCCGCATCCTCGATGATCCGGTCCCGGTCACGCGACTCGAAAGCCTCGGCCCGGTGCAGCCAAACCAAGAACTGCCTCAGGAAGCCCAGCATGTTCTTGACCGTCGTCACACTGATCGGCTTGCCCTTGCCGCGGCTGCTGGTCGTTCTTGAAGGCGGCCGCGAACACCAGTAGTCCGCCATCCGCTCCACCGCCGTGAGGGTGAGCTGGATCAACGGCAGGTCGTCGCGGCTGTCCTCGAGCCGCTGCGCCGCCTCATGCCCCTTCCGTCCTGTCTCGGTCGACGCGTCGCGGCTGTCCCGCGTAAACCGTGCCCGCTAAAGCGTCTGGCCGGGGGCACCGGCCGCCTGGGGGGCGTGGGCGATGTCCGCGTTCAAAGATGCCGTATCACCCGCCGATGCTGCCAGAGCCGCCGCAACGGCACGACTCTCGTGCAGCACGGCTTCCCCTTCACCCACCACGATCTGGTCCGCCATCGAGGGGTACGTTGCTCTGACCCACCACACCGGTTCCGCCGGCCCGGTCGGGATTGTCCTTGTCGCTCGTTTCTACGTCAAGGCGATATGGCCGTTTGGCGCGGATCGACTCTGCGAAGCCGAGGGTGAACTCGTTCCGGAGCGGTTGACCGGCGAACCTCCCGGACTCGTACCGCTCGATGTCGCTCCAAAGCTGCTCGAGCCGAAGGTTTGCTAGTTCCGCATGAGTACAGTCGGTCCCCAGGAGAAACTTCTTGGGGGCAACAGCGCCACGGCTATTGGCCCACCGCCCGATCGTGCGGCGGTAGCGACCGTCGACGCAGCACAGCTACCTGACCTTGTGAGCCATGATCAGGCATCCTATCAGGTTCGAGGACGAGTTCCAAAAGGGCCCTGTGTCAGCCTATTGAACCTTGATCGAGTCGTTTGAACCTGAATTGGCAGCTCTTTTGGAACAGGGCGCAATCACCAAGACATGCGTTTGCCAGTGCGTCCGCCAACCCATTGCCGTGCAAAGACTTGATATTCAACGAAGCGGAGAGGGGGGGATTCGAACCCCCGGTACGATTGCTCGTACACACGAATTCCAGTCGTGCGCCTTAAACCACTCAGCCACCTCTCCGGGTGGGGCGAGCGGGGTATCTTAGGTCCTGGTAACGGCGTGTAAAGCACCCGGCTTCTCGGGCCATCGATGCGGAGCGATCCAATATGCCTCAACCGGACGTCGCTGCGGCTTTCGACGGGATCGTCGTGGTGGACAAGCCGCTGGGGCTGAGTTCGATGGACGTGGTGCGGCACGTTCGGCGGGCGGCGGGGAGGGGGCTGGAAGCCGGTGTAGATGAAGCGACGGGTGGAGCGGCGGAAAGGGGACCCTCCCCCGGTCCCTCCCGGGGGGAAGGGGGCCGAAAGAAGCGGCGGACGGTGAAGACGGGGCACGCGGGGACGTTGGACCCGTTGGCGACGGGGGTGGTGATCTGCTGTTTGGGGCGGGCGACGAAGCGGGTGGAGGAGCTGATGGGGTTGACGAAGGTGTACGAGGCGGCGGTGGACCTGACGGCGTTCACCACGACCGACGACCGCGAGGGCGAGCGGACGGAGGTGACGGTCGATCCGGGGGCGCGGCCGACGCGGAAAGCGGTGGAGGCGGTGTGTGCGGGGATGGTGGGCGAGGTGGACCAGGTGCCGCCGGCGTTCTCAGCGATCCACGTGAGGGGCAAGCGGGCGTACGCGCTGGCGCGGCGGGGGGAGGCGGTGACGCTCGGGGCGCGGCGGGTGCGGATCGACGGCGTGGAGGTGTTGGGGTATGAGTGGCCGACGGTGACGATCCGGGTGACGTGCGGGAGGGGGACGTACATCCGCAGCGTCGGGCGGGACCTGGGTCGGACGTTGGGGACGGGGGGACACCTGGCGTCGCTGCGTCGGACGGCGGTGGGGCCGTATCGGGTGGAGGGGGCTTGGGGGATCGAGCGGTTCGAGGGGGTGTTGTTGCCGGGGGATTTGCTGGGGGTGGGGGAAGGTTGAACGCGGCGGAGCCGCGCCGCTTCATGGGGGGAACGTGGGTGTTCCGATAAGCGGGGGTATGACGGGTGCGTCCGTAACGTTGCCGACGGCGTTTGTGCGTGCCCCGACGTCGGGGGCGGACGCGGATGCGATGTTGAAGGGGCAGTTGGCGCGGAACCTGCGGGCGTTGAGTGCGGCGCGTCCGGGTGTATTTGAGGCGGTGCGGGACGCGCCGGTGACGGGGCGTTACGTGGTGACGCTGGTGGGGGGCGTGCCGGGCTTGGTGGACCGGGGGGAGCCGGGGGGACCGGGGAAACCGGGGGAGCCGGGGGGACCGGGGAAACCGGGGGAGCCGGGGCACGGCGGCAAGGCGGTGGTGATGTCGGCGGGGCCGGACCCGGTGGCGGCGGTGAACGACCAGATGAGGCAGTTGCGGCCGACGCTGGAGGCCGGTCGGGCGTTGGCGCTGTTGGGGGTGGGGGACGGGTACCTCCTCAGCGCGCTGGCGCGGCGGCCGCCGCGGCTGTTCATGGATATGGCGATGGCGGTGCACGTGTTCGAGCCGGACGCGGAGCTTTTGCGGACGGTGCTGATGCTGCACGACTTCGCGGGGGACGACGGGCCGGTGCGTCAGGGCCGGTTCGTGTGGCACGTCGGGCCGGGGTGGGAAGCGTCGTATGCGGCGACGTGCGAAGAGAGGCCGCGGCTGCCGATGCCTGGGTCGTCGGTGTCGCTGGGGCGCTCGACGGCCGACCTTGAGGCGGGGCTGAAGCGGGTGCACGCGGCGGTGGCGGAGGCGGACGCGGGGGTGGACCGGGCGGTGCAGGCGCTGTACTCGGGGCGGTTGGGGGAGGATTGTGCGGCGGCGCTGGCGGGGGAGCTTGGCCGGGCGGCGCGGGTGATGCTGGTGACGTCGCGGTTCACGACGGTGCTGCAGCACGCGGCCCGTGATACGGCGGCGGCGTTCGAGGCGCTGGGGTGCGAGACGCGGCTGGTGATCGAGGCGGAGCCGGAGGAGCGGGCGTTTCAACGGTCGTTGCAGCGGGAGGTGCTGGCGTTTGAGCCGGACCTGGTGTTTTTGATCGACTACCTGCGGCAGCATCACGGAGATACGTACCCGCCAGGGCTGCCGATGGTGTCCTGGCTTCAGGACCATATGGCGCACCTGACGGAAGCGGGGGTGGGCGAGCGGGTGGACGGTCGGAACTTCGTGCTGACGTTTGCGCGGCCGCTGTTCGAGGCGACGCACGGGTACCCGGCGCGGCAGTGCATCGACGTGCCGATGATGGTGACGCGGAGCCGGCGGGCTGCCGGGAGCGGGGCGAAGCGTGGGATGGTGAGCGACGATCTGGTGTACGTGTCGAACGTATCGGGGGAGCCTGGAGCGCTGGCGTGCGAGACGGCGGCGAAGGCGGGGGAACGCGGGGCCGACGGCGCGGAAGGCGGCCGGGAGCGGGTGGCGGCGGTGGGTGAGCGGCTGATCGAGCACTACGCCGGCGGCGGGAGCGTCGCCACGTACTGGCACCTGCGGCGGTTCATCAATGCGACAGAAGCGGCGGCGGGATTTACACCGTCGGCGGGCGAGGGGCTGGACAGGCTGGTCACGCTGTTGTGGAACCCGTTGAACAGCGCGCTGTACCGCCAGCAGGCGCTGGGGTGGGCGGCGGACGCGGCGGGGGCGATGGGGCTGTCGCTCGGCGTGTACGGCCGGGGGTGGGAGGACCACCCGCGGTTTGGGCGGTACGCGAAGGGGGTGGTCGCGCACGGCCCGGCGCTCGAGCGGCTGACGCGGCGGGCCCGGATCAACCTGAACCTCGAGCCGTACGCGTGCTTCACGCACCAGCGGCTGCTGGACGGGGTGGGCAGCGGCGGGTTTTTCCTCGTGCGGGAGCACCCGACGAACACGCTGATCCCGCGGGTGCACCGGTTCCTGTTGCAACACGCTCGTGATGATGCCGAGACGGCGGAGGCGGTGCGGGCCGCGCTGCCGGCGGAGTCACGGGGGGCCTTTGACCTGTTGATGGAGGAGGCGGCGTGCGTGAGCTGGGACGCCGGGGCGGACGCGGTGCGGCAGGTGCGGTGCTGGGCGCGGGCGGGGGTGGTGACGGACGCGGCCGAGGCGCTGCCGCACCTGGCGGCGGTGAGCTTCCACGATGCGATGTCGTGCCGGGCACTGATCGAGCGGTACCTCGGCGACGGCGACGCGCGGGCGGCGGTGAGCGTGGCGATGCGGGAGAGCGTCGAGGGGCGGCTGACGTTCGAGGCGCAGATGCGGCGGGTGCTGGGGGAGGTGGTGGCGCGGTTGAGAGAGGAGTAGGCGCGGCGGAGCCGCGTCGCTTCGTGGGGAGGGACCGGGCGGGGGACAGAGCGCGGCGGGGTTGCGGCGCTGCGTGGGGGGGGTTCAGGCGGGGAGGGTTTCGGTGAAGAAGCGGAGCCAGTTGCCGTGCAGGACGGCGGCGAGGTCGTGTTCGGACCAGCCGCGATTGCGGAGGATCAAGGTGAGGCGGTGGAGGTCGCGGTGGGTGTCGAGGTCGGCGGGGCAGTCGGCGCGGCCGTAGCCGCCGTCGAGGTCCGAGCCGATCGCGGCGTGGCGGGCGGAGCCGGTGAGCTGGGCGATGTGGTCGAGGTGGTCGGCGAGGTCGGCGAGGGTGACGTCGTGCGTCGCTCCGCCGGCCGCGGGGTCGGCGGGCCGGGGCTTCCGGGGGCGGGGCGGGCGGATCATGGCGTGGTAGGTAACGACGCCGAGGACGCCGTCGCGTTCGGCGACGGCACGGATCATGTCATCGGTCAGCTGGCGTTGGCCGGGGGCGAGGGCGCGGCAGTTGGCGTGGCTGGAGTAGACGCGGCCGGGGAAGCGGTCGAGGGCGTCGTCGAAGCTCGTGTCGCTGAGGTGCGTGAGGTCGAGGGGCATGGCGAGGCGGTGCATCTCGGCGAGCAGGTCGCGGCCGCGCGGCGTGACGGGCCCGTCGACGTCGTGGCGGTGGTGCGGGTCGGGCGAGGGGTTGCCCGCGGCGTAGCGGCCTTGGCCGAAGTGCGTGAGCATGAGCGTGCGGAGGCCACGCGCGTGCCAGGCGTGGAGCTGGTCGGGGTCGACGATCGGGTCGGCACCCTCCATCGTGAGGATCAGCCCCACCGGCACATCGCCGCCGGGCGACGCCTCCCCCGCCGCCCAATGGTCGGCCAACCCCCCCGCCGTCTCGATGATCCGCACCGCGTCCTGCCGCTCCAGCTCGCGGTAGTACGCCCACTGGCCCATCGCCACGGCGTGAGCCATCTCCGGCGTCGGCCAGTCGCCCGACCACCGTGCCCGCGCCCGGCCCGGCTCGACCCACGGCTTGCACCGCGCAATCACCGTTGTCAGCGCCACCGCCACCCCCGCTTCACGCATCTCGTGCAGGCTCGACGTGCACTCGCCCCGGCCGTCGTCGCACGGCGGGTCCGCCTCCCGCCGGCGGATCGCCTGCACCGGCAGCCGCGGGTCTCGCTCGTGGCTGAGCGCGTTGTAAGCCAGGTCGAGGTGCCCGTCGAACAGCCGCATCAGCCCGCCGCTTCGCCCGCCCGCCGCTGCGTCCCCGTCGGCTCCGCCGCGACCTCGCCCGCTCCCCCACCCCCAGAAGCTGCGCCGCCCCCGGAAGCTGCGCCCCCCCCGCCCGCCGCCCCGAGGTGCCGATCCAGAAACATCATCGCCAGCTCGACCCACGTCGCCACCTCCGGCACCCCCTCGGCCATACCCAGTCCGTGCCGACCCCGTTCATAGAGATGCAACTCGAACGGCACCCCCGCCGCCCGACACGCCCGGGCAAACCCGAGGCTGTTCTCCACCGGCACCGCGGCGTCCTCCACCGTGTGCCACAGGAACGTCGGCGGCGTGTGCCCGTCGACGTGAAGGTGCGTGCTCAACGCTTCACGCTGCGGGTCGGTCGCGTCCTCCCCCAGCAGCGAGTGGCTCGACCCGGTGTGCGACGCTTCACCGAGCAGGTCGATCACGGGGTAGCACAGCACCGCCGCGTCGGGCCGGGCGTCGTGCTCGGCGGCGAGGTCGTCGGCGTCGTCTGCGAACGCGTCGGGAAGCGTCGCGAGCACCGAAGCGAGATGCCCCCCCGCCGAGAAGCCCAGCACCGCGATCCGCTCGGCGCTGATGCGGTCGTCCGCCCGCATCATCCGCATCGCCCGCGCCGCGTCGTGGATCATCGCCGGGTGGCGGTGGTCCGGGGCGAGGCGGTAGTGAAGTGACCCGCAGTCGAACCCCGCCGCGGACAGGAACTCCGCCACGTCCACGTCCTCGTGCGGCGCGAGCATCCGGTACCCCCCGCCCGGGCAGATCAGCACCCCGCCGCGGGCCTCGGCCCGGTCCGTCGGGTAAAGCGTCAGGCTCGGGCCCTCGGCGTCGTCGTCCCACAGCGGCAGGCGGGTGCGTTGCATGGCGGCGAGTATAGCGGTGACCCCGGAAGCCATTCCACGACTCCCGTGTGGCTTCCTAGCCGCGGCCGAACGGGCCACGACGAACCCGCTCCGGCTTTCATATCAAAGCCGGCGCATCCTCAAAACCCGTCTCCACCTCCTCCACCCGCTCCACATACCGGCACTCCAGCCCCGGCCGGGCGTCCGCGCCGTCGATCGGCCTCGTCACCCGCGTCACCGATTCATCAGAGCCCCAAGCGTCAGCGACGGGTACCGTCACCCACCCCGCCGACCGGTCGCTCACGCTCCCGGCTCTGATTTGCTTGCTCCGCGCCGGGTGCCACACCTTGGTGGCTTTGCACCAAGGGGTGCAGCGATGTCGTTGGGGCACACCTTGACCCCGAGCCGCCGAGGTGTGGCACCCTGCACCCTCTCCCAACAGTCGGCCGATTCCCCCCCACGCCGCCGCGCCCCGCGTCCGATACGATGACTCGCCCGCCCCACCGATCCCGCCTTTTCGCCCCCTGTTTAAACCCGTCATCCGATATTGATTCCAGCCGACGATCCCGCCAACCGCCACCCCTAGCGTTCCCCACCCTTCAACCGTGTTCGAGTCCCTCGCCCAGCTCGCCGACCGCCTCCGCGGCTACCTCCGCACCGAGTGGTGGTCCGTCCTCTTCGAGCTCGCCGTCATCTGGGTCATCGTCTACCTCATCCTCCGCTTCCTCCGCGGCACCCGCGGCGCCCGTGTGATCAAGGGCATCGCCATCATCCTCATCGTCGGCACCCTCACCATCCAGATCTTCGGCGGCGCCTCTCAACTCGAACGCCTCAACTTCCTCTACTCCAACTTCCTCGCCTTCGTCTCGATCATGCTCGTCATCGTGTTCCAGCCCGAGCTCCGCCGCGCCCTGGTCCGCCTCGGCGAGGCCCGCTTCTTCCGCCAGACCGGCCTCCGCAAGGCCCGCGTCGTCGACGAGCTCATTGGCTCGATCTCCTACCTCAGCCGCAACAAGGTCGGCGCCCTCATCGCCATCGAGCGCCAGGTCGGCCTCGGCGGCATCGTCGAGGCTGGCGTCCGCCTCGACTCCGAGGTGACCAAGGAGCTACTGAACACCATCTTCTGGCCCGGCTCCGCCCTGCACGACATGGGCGTGGTCATCCGCGGCGACCGCCTCGTCGCCGCCGGCGTCCAGTTCCCCCTCGCCGAGGGCGACGCCGTCGCCCAGGAACTCGGCTCCCGCCACCGCGCCGCCATCGGCCTTTCCCAGGAGGTCGACGCCCTCATCATCGTCGTCTCCGAAGAGACCGGCACCATCTCCGTCGCCGAACGCGGCGACCTCACCCGACACCTCACCCCCGACGACCTCCGCTCCGTCCTCGCCAAGGGCATGACCAAGGTCACCCTCGAAGAACCCGACACCCTCACCGACACCGCCGTCGAGCCCGACACGACCACCGGCACCACGGGCAAAACCGCCGCGTGAGCTGAGCCGCAGCGCGTAGGGCTGGGTTTGCCCTGCCGCGACACTTGCAGCGGCAACACGCGGCAGGGCGAGGCCTACCCTACAAGATCCCTCAAATCCGCATCCTGCCACGGTTAAACAACTCCCCATGCCCGCCCCCACCCTCCGCGAAAAGATCGAGACGTACTTCATCGTCACCGTCATCGCGGTGCTGATCTGGCTCTACGCCGAGGGCGCTAACGTCAAGCAGGTGACCCGCCAGCCCATCCAGGTCCGCTTCGTCGCCCCGCCCGGTCAACAGGACGAGTACGCCGTCTTCCCCGCCGACCCGATCCGCGCCAACGTGTCGTTCCAGGGCTCCTCGTCCCAGATCCAGCGGTTCCAGAAGCTCGCCACCGAGCCGTTCGACGTCGTGGTCGACCCGGGCGACGCCGACAACACCGAGCGGGTCGTGCTCCTCGAGAACGAGCTCGAACAGGCCGGCTTCGGCGACCTGGGCGTCAGCCTCGGCGAGGTCGACCCCACCACCCACACCGTCACCCTCAAACGCCTCGTCACCGTCCCCATGGAGGTCCGCGTCGAAACCGGCTCGGGCCGCTTCTCCGACAACCCGCCGCCGACCCCCACCCCCGACACCGTCTACGCCACCGTCCCCGCCGACGTCGCCGACGACATCCGCGGCATCAAGGCCGTCGCCCGCCTCGACCGCGTCGTCCCCGAGACCCTCACCCCCGACATCGAGCAGGTCCAGCGTGACGTCCCCCTCGAGTTCCCCGCGGCCGTCCGACTCGACGACCCCCGCGTCAACGTCGACCGCCGCCAGGTCCAGGTCAACTACGCCGCCCGCAAGCTCGACGACAGCCTCACCCTCCCCCGCGTCCCGCTCTTCGTCAACGTCCCCGTCTCCGTCCAGCAGCAGTACGTCATCCGCCCCGTCCCCGAGCAAAACTTCCTTACCGACGTCGAGCTCCGCGGCCCCGCCGACGTCATCGCCCGCATCCGCGACAACGACGCCGCCTACCCCGTCCGCGCCGAGATCCGCGAGACCGACCCCACCCAGGTCGAGTTCATGCGCTCGGTCGAACCCATTATCATTGCCCCCCCCGGCGTCACCGCCGCCGAAGCCACCAAGCTCATCGAAGTCAAGGTCGAACGCCGCCGCTGACTCCCCCCCTCGCTCCCGTCCGCTGCCCCGGCGCGGGGTTGACTCTTTCAAGGCCGTACCCCGAGGGGCGTCTGCGTTCGGCAAGCACGACGGCCGGGGCAAGCCGGTGCGGCAGCGGGATGATCGTGAGCGGTGCGGAGGAGGCATCACTCCGAAGAGTCTTCGGACGGTTCACCGCTCGAGGCGCCGGGAACGGCACCGGGCTCGGGCCGATTGGCCTCCCACAACGAAACCGCCTTCGCTTCCAGATCGCCGCGCACGTCGGCGTACGCCGGGTCGTCGGCGAGGTTGCGGGTCTCCAGCGGGTCGGCCTCGTAATCGTAGAGCTCGGTGGCGACGACGGGGCCGGTCGTCTCGCCCTCGCCCTTGGCGTTCTGGTCCCGCCACTGCACGAGGCGGTACCGGTCGCTGCGGTAGGCATAGCCCATCCGGGCGTTCGGGCCGCCGCCGCGTGGGTATTGGCTGATGGCGAGGTCCTTCACGCGGCCGTCCGGGTCCTTCAGGATCGGCACGAGGGAGGTACCCGCCAAACGGTACGGGCTGGTCGATTCGAGCCCGGCAAGGTCCAGCAGGGTCGGGTAGATGTCCACGAACTCCACCGGCGAGCGGTTGACCTGCCCCCGCCCGCCGACGCCCGGCGCAGCGACGATGAGCGGCGAACGTGTGGCCTGCTCGTAGTTCGTGTGCTTGCACCAGATGTCGTGGTCGCCCAGGTGCCAGCCGTGGTCGCCCCACAGCACGATGACCGTGCGGTCGGCCAGGCCCGTCTCCTCCAGCGTGTCGAGCAGTTCGCCGATCTGCGCATCTATATAAGAGGTGCAGGCGTAGTAGCCGTGGATCAGTTCGAGCTGCTTGGCTTCGGAGATCGGCCCCTCGTCCGGGGCGTCGTACTGGCTCCGCAGCTCCCAGCCGGGCTGGGGCGCAAAATCGGGGGCGCCCTCGGGGGCCTGTTGAAATTCGGCGATCTCGAAGTGCTTGCGGTCGTACATGTCCCAGTACTTGGCGGGCGCGTTGAACGGCAGGTGCGGCTTCATGAACCCGACGGCGAGGAAGAATGGCTCGCCGCTCTGGGCAAACCCCTTCAGCCGATCCTTGGCCACCTCGGTCAGTGCGCCGTCGCGGTACGCCTCGTCGGGGACGGCGGCCTTGTCGGTCGAGGGCTTGCCCTCGGGGAAGATGACGGCGAGCTGCTTCTTGTAACCCCGCGGCAGGTCGCCGCTCTGCTTCATCGCCCGGACGTGCGCCACCACCTCGGGGTCGCGATAGCCGTACGTCTCTTCGGCCGGGGCATCGACGTTGATGTGCGGCTCGGACCAGGATGCGGCGTCCATGTCGCTGCGGCCCCCGGCGCTGCGGGGGTCGTAGATCTTGCCCATGCCGACGGTGGCGTAGCCCGAGTCCTTAAACCGTTGGGACAGGGTGATCACGCCCGGCAGGTTCGGGCGGAACTGGGTCCGGAGGTCCCAGACCCGCGTCGTGTCGGGCCGCAGCCCGGTCATGAGGCTCACCCGCGACGGGGCGCAGACCGCCTGCTGGCAGTGGGCGTTGAGAAACGCGGTGCCCATGCCGGCCAGCCGGTCCAGGTTCGGCGTAATCGCCCGCTCGTCCCCGAAGGCACCGATGGCGGGCTTGAGGTCGTCGGCGGCGATGAACAGGACGTTGGGCCGGTCGCCGTCCGGCGCGGCATCGGCCGGCCCCATTGCCGAGGCGAAGAGGGCGAGCGTGACCGTCGCGGTGAGGGTCAATTGTCGAACCGGTAAGCGTTGATGCATGGGGCGTTCCTGTCGTTGATGCAAGGGTTGTCCGAGGCTGATCTGCTTGGTGGCGTCTGCTCCTGCCGAGTTCGGTTCGGCGGCTGTCAGCCGCCGGCGAGTAGCCGCGTCGGATGAAAGTTCAGTCAGTCGTCGTCGTCCTTGTCCTCGTCATCGTTGGAGCGGACGCGGGCGTCCGGGGCGTCGACCTCCCGCAGCCAGCCCTCGAGCTGCGACCACAAATGCTTGACACGCTCGGGTTGTTCGGCGGCGAGGTCGTGGCGTTCGGCGGGGTCTTCGCGGATGTTGTAGAGCGTGTTGGAGTCGTCGGGGTACCAGTGGATGAGCTTGTAGTCGCCGAGGCGGATGGCGCTGGAGGCGAGGTCGCCGGTGCTCTTGGGGCGAGGCCGGGGGTTGTGCCAGTAGACCGCGTCGCGGGGCGGCATGGCCTCGCCGAGTAGCGCCGGGAGGATGCTGCGGCCGTCAAGATGCTCCTCGGGCCGGGGCTCGGCCCCCGCGAGGGCGAGGAACGTCGGGTAGAGGTCGGTGCCGACGGTGACGAGGCCCGACTCGGCGGCGGGGGCGATCCGCCCGGGCCACTTCACGACCAGCGGCACTCGGATGCCGCCCTCGAGCAGGTGGCCCTTCCCCGCCCGCAGCGGCAGGTTGCTCGTCGCCAGGCTGCGGCCGTTGTCCACGCCGCGGTTCGACAGCCCGCCGTGGTCCGAGGTCAGCACGATGACCGTGTCCTCCGCGATCCCCAGTGCTTCAAGCAGCGCGACAAGCCGCTCCAGGCTTTCGTCGACGCGGTAGATCATCGCGGCGTAGACCTCGTTGTCCTGCCGGGTCTTGGTCAAGCCGTCCCGTTCGAGAAACTCCGGGTCATCCGCGGAATCGTCGGGGTGATCCACGCCCTTGCGGAGGCGCTGGCGGAACATCTGCTGGCGGTCTTTGGTGTCCTCGAACGGCGTGTGAACGCCGTAGTGGGCAAGTTCCAGGAAGAACGGCTGGTCGGGTCGCCGCTGCTCGTGCTCGCGGATGAGGCGCTCGGCCTCGGCGGTGAGGCGGTCGGTGAGCATCTCGCCGTCTTCGCCGTCCTCAAGGCCGTCGATGTCCTTGGCCTCGCCCTTGGTCCTGCCGTTGCTCTTTTGGTTGTAGGGGAACGAGTAGCTGCCGGGTGCCCCGGCCGCGCCGCCGGCGATGTTGACGTCGAAGCCGCGTCGGTCGGGCCTGCCCGAGCCGTCCTTCTCGGTGAGGTGCCACTTGCCGACGAACCAGGTGGCGTAGCCGGCCTCGTGCATCGCCTGCCCGACGGAGACGCGGTCGGCTTTGAGGCCGTAGGACTCGCCGGGCACCCCGCCGCGGGCCGGGAAGCGGCCGGTCATCAGCCCGTAGCGCGACGGGACGCAGCGCGGGTGCGGCGCGTACGCCTGCGTGGAGCTAATGCCCTCGGCGATCAGCCGGTCGGCGTGCGGGGTGAGGTAGAACGGCGAGCCGGTCGCCGCCAGGTCGTGAAACCCCAGATCGTCGACCAGGAAGAACACGATGTTTGGCCGATCCGCCGCCCGGGCCTGCACCACGAAGCACGCGGGCAGCAAGAGCATCAGAAACAACCGAGCGAGACGGGAAGGGCGGTGCATGAGAAAATCCGGGGACAGGTATCAGAGAAAGACGATCAGGGAATTGATCCCTGTTGGCCGAACTGCGCGAAGTGGCCGGGAAGCGCCCCGACGCGTTGGTCGAGGAGCCGCTTCATCTCGATGAGGCGCTCGGCGTAGGCCGGGTCATCGGCGAGGTTGCGCTGCTCGTCCGGGTCGCGGGTCAGGTCGTAAAGCTGGTCGGGCTCGAAGTAGGCGGGGTGTTTGTCGATGGCGATCTGCTCGGCGTCGGCCCCGCCGGGGACGATCGTGAGGTGGCTGAACGGCGCGGCCGCGTCGGTGGTCGGCACCGGCCGGTCACGCTTCTCGAGCTGGCCCGCCACCCGGTCCAGCCGCGCCTGACGCTCGTCAAGCGTCAGGGCCTCGGCCCAACCCGGATACCGCACCGCGACGTACTTCAGCCCGCCCCGCTGCACCGCGCGGGTGTAGCCAAGCTCGAAATAGAGGTGGTCGTGCAGCGATAAGGCCCGACCGTTGAGCACGGGCGTCATGTCGCGGCCGTCGAACGACCTGTCTTCGGCGGAGGGGTCAACGCCCGCCCAGGCTAGGATCGTCGGGGCGAGGTCCGGCAGCATGAGCGCCGCGTCAGTCGCTTCACCGACCGCAAACCCGCCGTCGCGCCAGATCAGGCCGACGGTTTGCGTGCCGCGGCGGTAGACGCTGCCCTTGGCCGCGGTGCCGTGGTCGCTGAGGAACACCAGCACGGTGTCGCCCCGGACCCCGCTCTGTTCGAGTTGCCGGGCGACTGCACCCACGGCGTCGTCGAGCCAGAGCACGTTCTCGCTGTTCCACTGCTTGACCCCCGCCTCGCCGAGGCGCTGCGGGATCGTGCCGCGCGCCGGCTGCACGTGCGGGACGTCGGCCGGGTCAAGCAGGCCCTCGGGCGTGATGCGGGGGTCGGCGTTCCACGAGCGGTCGTCCTGGTGCGGACCGTGCGGGATCGTCGTGGCCATGTAAAGAAAAATGGGTTTTTCACGCTCGGCCTGATCGGCGATAAAGCGGACCGCGGCCTGGGTGATCCAGTCCTGGTTGTGAGCGGCGAGCGGGCGGATGCCGTCGGCGTCGGGGTTGCCCCAGTAGAGCCCGTCGGCGTAGTCGAAGCCCACCGCGTGGAAGGCGGCCTCCAGTGCCGCGGCGTTCCGCTTAAGTCGGACCCGCACTCCGGGTTCGTCCAGATCCGAGCGGTAGGGCAGACGGTCGTAGCCGGGCACGTCGATCACGTGGTTTTTGCCGACGATGCCGGTGGCGTAGCCGGCGTCGCGGAGGCGCTTGGCGAGGTTGTCGTCGTCGGGGGTGAGGTGGGTGTTGAAGGCGACGGCAGTCTGGCCGTCGTTGCGTGCGGTCTCTCGGAGGAACTTGTCGTTGGTGGCGCGGCTGGCGTAGCGGCCGGAGAGGATGGTGTAGCGGCTGGGGGTGCACACCGGCGAGGGCGAGTGCAGGTTCGTCAGCACCACGCCCCCGGAAGCGGCGAGCGTATCGAGGTTCGGCGTGAACGCCTTGCCGCGCCCCTCGGGGTAAAAGTTCGCGAGGCTCGGGGCGAGGTCGTCGGCGACGATCAGCACGATGTTCGGCCGCGTCTGCGCCTCGCCCGGGGTGCCGGTGTCGGTGTCGGCGGGGGCGGGTCGCGCCGCGACCAGTACCGTCAGAGCGGAGAGGCACACGGCTGCGACGGTGCGGGATGAGCGGTTGAATCGCATGTCAAGGTTCGTGAGGCGGCGGGGGATCGGTCAGAAGCCGGCAGTGCCGATGATGAGGTGCACCGCCGAGAGGGGCGGGGCTTCCAGCATCACCGACCGGTCGAGGACCGCGGGCCGGTCACCCCGGCGGACTGCGGGGTCCTGGCCGTCAAACATCCACGCCTCGGCGGCCAGCGGTAAGCCGCCGCCGGCCAGACGCAGCGTGATCGGTGTCGGTGCGTCGCCGCCCCGGTCAACGACGATGACGTGGACACGCTGACGGCTCCCGTCGAGCGCGGCATACACCGAAAGGTCGGGTGTCGGGGCGGGGTCGACCGGCAGCGCGGTGACGCCGAAGCGGCCTCCCTCGCCGTCGTAGTTGCGGTAAAGGTTGAACGCGCCGCCGACGTAGCGGTCGGGCTTCTTGCCGACCTTGTGGTGGTAGGCGGCGAAATACACGCCGTGCGCCCCGAACACGCCCAGGGCGTCGGCCTGGGCCAGCCCGCCGTGGACCTCGCCGGTCAGGGGCCAGTCGTACTCGCTGATCGCAAGCTTCGTGCCGGGGTAGTAGCGGTCGATGCTCGCCCGGATCTTCGGCAGCAGCGGGAGGAACCGGCCGCGATGTTTGCCGATCCAACTCGGGTCGGTGTAGGTCGGGTCGTACAGGGCGCGGGCGGCGTTCGCGGCATCGTCGCCGGTGGTCTCCCGGCCCGTCGGGTCCTCGGTGTACCAGTGCACGTCAAGCACATCGAGCAGCTTCACCTGGTGCCGCTCGGAGTGAGTTTTCATGTGGTCGAGGTAGGCGTCGATGAACCAGTCGTACCCACGCGACTGTTTCAGGGCCGGCCAATCGGACGCATTGCTGAGGCTGTCGTAGGCGGTCATGCCCCAGAGCGCGGGGCCATAAACTTCGGCGTCGGGGTCGGCCTGCCTAACGGCCAGGGCGGTCTCGACCGACCGGTCCAGCAGCTCATCCACCGTCACCTGTCTGGGGTGCAGCCGGGGGTGGGTCTTGAACCACAGCGCCGGCTCGTCGTCCAGCGAATAGCCCCTGATCCCCGCGGAGTCGCCCGCTCCGCCGAAGCGGTTGACCAGGAACCCGACCAGCCCGGCGGCGGATACCTGGCCGTCGTCTGCGTCGGACGCTGAAGCCTCCACCCACCGCGGCGAGGGGGCGGTTTCGTCGTCGCCCACCGGGCCGTCGGCGTCGCCGGCGACGTAGCCCGCCATCGGCACGGTCACCAGTGAGTAGGCCCCGCGGGCCCGCGACTCGGTGTGGAAGCGGATGACGCTAGCCGCGGGCAGGCCCGGCTCCGCGTCGGCGGGCACGTCGGCGGTCGGCTCCCACCACGCCTGGCGGCTGAGCCAACGGTCGTTCTGGTGCCGGTAGTCCCGGCCCGCGTTCGAGGCGTCGATCTCCCAGTTGTACGCCGTGAGCCGGTTGCCGCCGAGGCGTCGCGCGTCGGTGAACACGAAGCCCTCCACCTCGTGGTTCGAGCCGTAGATGAGCGGGCTGATCTCGTGCAGCGGCTGGTCCACGTGAATCGTGACCGTCTCGGCACAAGCCGCCACGCCCCAAGTCAAGCCGGCGACGACCGCCAAAAGTGGAAAGCGCAAGCTCTTCACGCCTCACCCCCCGCGAGCGCCGAGGCGTCCTTCATGACCCGCCGGTCGGCTACGAAAATCTGTTTATAGGGCACGCTTTCTCCCGGTATCCGCCGCCGGTCCGGCCCCTCGATCATCACGTTGAGCATCTTCACCGCACGCAGGCCCACCGCCTTGAACGGCACCATCACCGTGTCCATCGGCGTGCCGGTGATCGCGTGCACGACCTTGTCTGAAAAGACCACCAGCCGCAGGTCGTCCGGGATCCGCAGCCCTCGCCTGACCGCGGCCATGTAAATCGACAGCGCCTCGGGCAGGTCGTAACACACCACCGCGTCCAGCCCGCCCCGGGTGGCGAGCAACGCCTCGGCCATCTCGACGCCCCGCCCGCTGCCCCGGTCGAACGCCGCCTCGCCGACCACCGGGCGCAGCGGCGGCATCCCCGCTTCTTGGAGCGTATCGGCGACGCCCCTTAGACGATCCGCGCGGGAGAAGTGCGACCTCTCGTTGATCGGGTCGTGCATCAGGAAACCAACGCGTCGGCAGCCCGTCGCGATGACGTGCCGCGCCGCCGCCGCGCCCCCGCCGACCTCGTCGGGGTAGACGCAGCGGGTGCTCCGCTTGAGGTTGAGCAGCACGGCCGGGACCGGCTGCCGATCGAAGACGTCGATGAGCGTGTCGGGCAGCTTCGCGTCGAGGTTTATGAGCAGGCCGTCCACCGCGGATTCACGGAAGAGGCGCGGGATGTAGTCAGCGTCGGTCATCCGCTCGCCGGGCAGTTCGTTGAGGGTGAGGCTGAGGTGCTCGGCCTCGAGGCCCTCGTGGATGCCGTGCAGAAGCGACGGGGCGAACCAGTCAAAGCCCAGCTCGCCGCCAACGGCGACGTGCTCATCCGCCTCAACGAGAAGAACAACGGCGTCACCGTAGAGGCCCGCGTCGCCGCCGACGGGAACAACAACACCAACAACGACCTCGCCACCGGCCTCGACAAGGTGTCCACCGGACCCATCAGCGTCTCGGCCGTCTTCGACTTCGATGCCAACACGCTCGACATCACCTACGACATCGGCAGCGGGCCCGTCACCGCGTCGACCTTGGGGCTTCGGCCCGACCAGGGCTACGACGTGCTCCGCACCGCCGTCACCACTAATTCCGACGACTTCGGCGACGGCGACTTTGCCAGCGTCGACTCCATCACCGTCAACTACGTCGTCCCCGAGCCCGCGTCGCTCGCGCTGGTCGGCATCGGCGGGGCGCTGATCCTCACCCGCCGCCGCAAGGTGGCTTGACCCCCGGTTCCCTCCCGCGTCGGCCCACCGCCGGCGCGGGCCTTGGCCCGACCCGCCGGGCCCCTCTCCGTCCGCCGTTAGCTCGGACGGAAACGGCGTAGGAAACGACAGGTCAGGCGAGGTAGAGGGCGATGAGGGGGTAGCCCATAACCGGTCGTGCGGGAGGAGGGTGACGAGGATGGGGCGGGGCATGGGCGGCGGCTGATAACGGCGGCGGGCCGCTAGCCGCTGGCGACTGGTAACTAGAGCAAAGCTGTCTCAAATGTAGCGGGTGCCACACCTTGGCCGCTCGGGGCCAAGGGGTGCCCACTGCCGCACACCTTCACCCAGAGCCGTCGAGGTGTGGTACCCAGCCGCTCCAGTCGAATGTAGTCCGCTCTAGGCCGCGGCATTCACCGCCCGCCAGCGGTGGACCCGCGACGATGTCAAACCCCGCAAGCACGAGTCAGGCAGAAAATCAGCACTATCGACACGGCTCGGCCAGCGGTGGCAAACGCCCCTCGCGATGCTGAATGGGCGATACAGGACTTGAACACCCCTGCTGTAGCCGCGGGAAAAGCGGTGTTTCCCGAAGCGGGGCCAGCAGAAAGGCCAGCAGATTGGACCCGCGACGAGAAGCGGGCGGGTCGGCCGCTTCCGGGGGGTTCGCGGCACTGGTGGCCGGGGTGATGGCGCTGCCCCTATCGGACGCGGAGCGGGCCGAAGCGGTGCGGCGGCTGCTGGGGCGGTAGGTTTACACCATGAGGGTTTACATGGCACGTCATTCATCCAAGATTGGAAGCCGTGAACGTCGGGCGGTGCTGTCCGCCAAGGCGTTCGACTTGCGGATAGCGGGTGAGCCGCTCCGCGCGATAGGGGCGAAGCTGGGCGTTTCACACACGAGCATCGCCAACTACCTCAACGCGGAACTGGCCGCGCTCGCCGAACTGCGGGCGGAGAATGCGGGGGCTTACGTTGACCTGGAACTTGCCCGCCTGGACGACGCCCTAACGCGGCTCACGGCGTCGCCGGCCTACGAGAACGGGGAACCCAAGGCCACCAACGCGATGATCCGGCTATCCGAATCGCGGCGGAAGCTGCTGGGCCTGGACGCGCCGGCCCGCACCGACGTGACGAGCAACGGCCCGAGGATAACGGCCCGCATTCTCGACACACCACTATTCGAGGGCGGCACACAAGCCGAGCCGCCCATGCACTATCGCATCATCATCCCCACCGCAGAGACTTCAGCATGAAAGCCGTGGTAAAGGCTAACCCCGCACCGGGTGGCGTCTCGCCCATCAGCGGCACCGCCCCGCCCGTCGCCCACCGGTTCAAGCCTGGTCAACGTCCGAAAGGGGCCGGCCGATCCGCCGGCGCGAGTCTCATCGAGTGGGCGAACGCGCTGCACCGCAAGACCGAGGACGAGCTGCGGGCAGTCGCTGACAACGCCCGTGCCCCGATGCTCAAGCGCCACGCCGCCCGCGCCATCCTGGAGGGCGAGCTGGACTTGGAGGCGCTGCTGGATCGTGTGGCGGGCAAGCCGCGGCAGGCGGTGGATGTCACCACCACGGCCGCCGAACCCGAGCGCGTGGTGCCCGTTGAAATGGAGCGCCTGCCCCTGGAGTTTAAGCGGGAAATGTTGGACCTGGCCGACCGTATCGAGGCGTGGCAGGCGGCGAACCCCGAGGCCCCCGCACGCCGGCTCGCCGCACCCCCTACGCCCCCCCCGGCGTAGGTTCTTTCTCGGATGTCCGGGAACGGCTTACGCTGGCGAACCCGCAGACGTTCCGAACACTCTCTAGTTATGACCCGACCCCGATAGAATCTTCACGGGTAGCCCGCCGGCCAGCGGGCGCACGGACCCGGCCCGGTGATGCACGCTTTCCGCGGAGCCGGGTCGGGGAAGGCCCACCTTTAGGAAAGCACCCCATGACCGATCATCGACGTGAAGCCGCGGACTTGCAGCGGCGCTTCGAGGCGTTGGCTGCGGACCACCCCGACGTGCCGCTGGCGATGTTCGACATGCCAGCGCACAAGCCGGCGCGTGAGGTAGTGGAGCGGTACATCGAGGGCCTGGGCCTGCCGACGTTCGCGCTGTTCGGCAACCGGTTCACGGTGGCGATGGAGGACGACGCGGAAGCTCATCAACTGGTGAAAGATATGGCGAAAGCCGGTGACGCGCTTCGGGGACTGGAGCGGCTTTATCCGGGGTCGGTGGATGAGCTGGTGCCGGCGGTGACACACGCGAAGTTGAACGAAGACGGGCGGACCGACTGCGGCGTGTTACTCGGCATCATCGCCCGGCGGATGCAGCGGCAGGCGGAGCGGGACCAGTCCCCGCGGGACCGGTGGGAAAGGATCGAGGCGGTGGCGGAGCTGTTCGAGGGCGGGCCGATGCCCGCATCAACGCAGCTTATGGGCGAGTGGGCCTGTAACCGCGAGCGGTGGGGTTCTCTGCTGGTGGTGCTCGATATCCACAAGGCGGCGGCCGAGGTCCTGCGGGAGGCGCTGGACGCGGCGGCGCTCCGGTGCGACGGGCTGTTCAGTGATAGCGAGCCGGTGGGGTTCGCGGAGACGGCCGAGGGTGGCGTGGTCCGATTCGACCGGCGGACGTGCCGGGCTTACTTCGGCGACGGCGGACTGGGCGGCTACGGCGTCCTCTACAGCACACCCGGCGGGGCGTTCATCCGGCAGGACGTGAAGTGGGACCACGACAAGGGGCCGGATTCGCGGAAGCGGACGATTCGCCTCATCACCTCTGCGGAAGCGGGAGTGTGGTTCGTGGAGCACGACACCGCACCGCCGGCGGACTTGGCCGATGAGGTGGCCCCACCGGTGGACGGTGCGGGTAGTGGCGGGCCGGCTGGCGGTGATGGAACGCCGGCGGGGGAACCCCCCCGAGACGCCGGCATGCTGTTCGAGCAACGCGACGCGCACGGCTTCATCATCACGCCGGCGGAGGATGCCCCGAGGCACGTCAACCTGCCGCCCCGTGCTGTCACCGCCCGCGACCAGTATCTAGCGGCGTGCGAAGCACTCAATAGTGATTCGCCAACCGACCGCGACGCATACGACTTGCTCGGACGGGTCTATGGGCAGAAAGGCGAAGTCAACCCGCTGCCGACTTACGCAACCTGGGCGCGCTACCTGGGCGAGTGGCGGACGGCGACCGGCCAACAGAAGCGTAAGCCGCGTGCCGGGCGTGCTGATTCTTTGGGGCGAAGCGTGGCACCGGTCGATCAACTCGATGGTGCGGATCGACCCGGCGGGCGGTGACCGGACGGGGAACCGGATGATCCGGCCATCCGGTCCGTTTTCTTTTCTTGGCAACTATCGCCGCTGTTGGGCCATCGTGGGCGATCCCGGCATCCGCCGTGATTCCGCGGTGTGGATGTTTTTCGTGTCCGGGGCATCCGGTCTGTGGTCTATAGCGGGCGAGCGTGGGCACGATGCCGACGCCGACCCGCTTGGAGCACGTCACATGTTGATGAGGACTCACGAACCCACCGCCGGACCCGGATCGAGCGGGGTTGAACTGCTCGACGTGAAGCAAACCGCGGAGCTGCTCAACGCCTCACCGCGGACGGTGTATCGCCTGGCCGATGCCGGAAAGATGCCGAGGCCGGTGAAGCTCGGCTCGCTGGTGCGGTGGCGGGGCGGGGAATTGCGCGACTGGATCGCCGACGGCTGCCCGGTGGTTCGCCCCACCATGAAGGGGGGCGCGAAGTGAAGAACCCCGCACACGAAAAAACCCCGGCGGGCGTGCCGGGGCGTAAGGGCGAGACACCCGCATCATACACCGGCAAGCGACGATCCAAGTCGCTGATCCACGTCGGCCGCTGCCCTCATTGCGGCAAGCCCGCCATCCGCCACAAGGGGCGGGAGCACTGCCTGCACTGCGATGGCGAGCCGCTGCTGGCGGGACTGCGGGGTGGGGCATGAGCAGCGCCCTCACCCCCGACGACATCGACGCGGTGATAAGCCGGACCCGCCCGGTGAAGCCGCGCCCGGCGAACGGACGCCGGCGTGATGGTGAACGTGTCACCGGTGTCACTGTCACTAATACCCCGCGTGAGGATGCCGCCCGTGGGGGTTTAGGTGACGGTGACACCCGTGACGCCCCGGAAGCAACAACCCCGCCGGCCGACGCCCCGCGGTGGCAACCTTTCCCGCTGGAAGCGCTGCCCCAGCCGGTGCGGGGCTACGCGGATCGGGCGGCCCGCGCCATCGGGTGTGACGTGTCGATGGTCGCGGTGCCGATGCTGGCGGTGCTGGCGTCGCTGGTGGGCAACTCCCGCCGGGTGTCGATCAAGCGGCGGTGGAACGAGCCGAGCATCCTGTGGACGGCCACGGTGTTGAAGTCCGGCGGCGGCAAGTCCCCCGCGTTCGATGCCGCCATCGAACCGCTGCAACAGATTCAGCACGAACTTATCCAACGCTTTACGCGGGAGCGAGACGCCTACGAAACTGCGAAGCTGACCTATGACCGCGACCTGGCGAAGTGGAAGCGGGGCAGCGGGGACGAGCCGCCCGAGGAACCGCCCGAGCCGACCGTCATCAGCGTGCTGACCACCGACGCCACGGTGGAGGCGCTCGCCGCCCTGTTGCAGGACAACCTGCGCGGGCTGCTGCTGGGGCGGGATGAGCTGTCGGGGTGGATCGGATCGTTCGACCGCTACGCCAAGGGCGGCGGGGGGTCCGGTTCCGGGGGCGACGCGTCGCACTGGCTGGCGATGCACGGCGGCCGCCCTCTACGGGTGGACCGCAAGACCGGCCAACGCATCACCTACGTCCGGCAGGCGAGCGTGAGCGTCACGGGCACCATCCAGCCCGCCATCCTGCGGCGGGTGCTGGGCGAGGTGAACCTGGAGAACGGCATGGGCGCAAGGCTCATGCTCGCCATGCCCCCCCAGCGGCCGCGGCGGTGGAGCGATGAGGATGTCCCCGAGGGTGACCTGCGGGTGATGCAGGAACTTACCGCCGGCTTATACACGCTCCAGCCGATGCACGATGACGACGGCCAGCCCCGCCCCCGGCTGGTCAAGCTCGCCCCCGACGCGCTTCAGCGATTCATCGCGTTCTTCAACGCCCACAATGAGGAGACGCCCGACCTGTCATCGGACGAGCTGACCGCCGCCTACGCCAAGCTGGAAGGCGGGGCCGCCCGGCTCGCCCTGGTTCACCACCTGATCCGCGTCGTGAACGCCGACCCGACCGTGAACGATCCCGACGCCATCGACCCGGCGAGCATGGACGCGGGCATCGCCCTCTCGCAATGGTTCAAGAACGAGGCGAAACGCATCTACGCCATGCTCCGCGAGACGGACCCGCAGAAAGAGCAGCGGAAACTCATCGAGTGGATCGAACGCAAGGGCGGCGAGGTGAGCGTCAACGACCTGACCCACGGCCAGCGCCGCTACCGGAACCTCATCGGAAAGGCCAAGGCCGACCTGCACGCGCTCACGACGGCCGGGATAGGCAAGTGGGTTTATCCGAGCGGACCCGGCAGGCCATCGCGGAAGCTGCGGCTGATTCAAGGCGTCACGGGTGTCACTGTCACTGATACACCCGATGCCGCACCCCCCAGCGGGGGTTTAAGTAACGGTGACACCGGTGACACCCCGACGCCAAAACGTGTGAGGCATCGGATATGACAACCGCCACGGTCCCCGCCGCCGACGCCATCGCTGTGCTCGCCGACCTGCGATCCGCCGGCGTCACCGTCACCGCCGAGGTTGAACTGGCCGGCCCCGCCGACTTCCTGACCGATGAGCGGCTCGATGCCATCCGCCGGCACAAGCCCGCGCTACTCCGCCTCTTGGCGAACCCCTACCGCCACCGCTGCATCAACCCCCAGCGGCAACGGGTGTGCGACGTGCTCGCCGACGCCTACGACCGGGACCCGCTGGAGGCGATGCACCTGGCGAAGACGTGGTATGGCGAGATGGATGACGCCCGCCGGACCCGGCACCGCGACCCCGACGCCGCGGCGTGGGCGGCGCTGCAGGCGGCCGGTTAAAGGTTGACACTGTGAACCCGTGCGGTTATTATTGCTACCATGCCGAGTAAGGGCACCATGACCGAACTGCTCCGCCAAGCGCTTGCCGAGGCCGACTCTATCCGGGGCGTGGCGAAAGCGTCGGGATTGAATCATGTATCGCTGCTGCGCTTCGCACGCGGCGAATCGTCCCTGCGGCTGGACCTGGCCGACAAGCTCGCCGCACACTTCGGCATCGAAAGCCGGCCGCCCAAGCGCCGGCGGAAGGACTGACCTATGGCATCGCTCATCACCTACCGCGGCGGACTCCGCCGCATCGACTTCGCCCTGTCGCCCAACGGCCCCCGGCGTGCGGTGCGGCTGGGCCGGGTCAACGCGAAGACGGCCAAGGCAACGCTGGCCCGCGTGGAAACGCTCATCGCCGACAAGCTCACGAGCCGGACGCACGACGCGGAGCTGTGCCAGTGGCTCGGCTCGCTGGACGAGGCGATGCTGGAGCGGCTGCGTAAGGTCGGCCTGGCCGAGGGCGTCGGCGTCACCCGCACGATGCTGGGCGACTTCCTCAAGCGGGCCGAGGCGGCGCGGGACGTGAAGCCGTCTACCCGCGTGTTTCACTCCCACACCTACCGCAACCTGCTGGAGCACTTCGGCCCCGGCCGGCTGCTGGGCGACATCACCGAGGCCGACGCCGACGCTTGGCGGGCGTGGCTGGTCGAGCACGAGCGGCTTGCCCCCGCGACGGTGGCCCGCCGGGTGGTCGCGGCCCGCACCCTGTGGCGCATGGCCGGGCGGTGGAAGCTCACCCACGGCAACCCGTTCGCCGGCGTGAAGGGCGGCACGCAGCAGAACGAATCCCGCAAACGCTTCATTACGCACGACACCATCCGGCGCGTCATCGACGCCTGCCCCGATGTCGAGTGGCGGCTGCTGGTGGGGCTGGCCCGCTTCGGCGGACTCCGCACGCCGTCCGAGCCGCTAGCGCTCGCCTGGGGCGACATCGACTGGGACCGCGGCACGATCCGCGTGCAGTCGGCCAAGACCGCCCACCACGACGGCCACGCGGTGCGGCTGGTCCCGCTGTTCCCCGAACTCCGCCCGCTGCTGCTGGACGCCTACGAGGCCGCCCCCGAGGGCACTGAGCACGTCATCACCCGCTACCGCGACGCCACGCAGAACCTGGGCACGCAGCTATCGCGGATCGTCCGCCGGGCCGGGCTGGAGCCGTGGCCCCGCCAGTGGCAGAACCTGCGGGCGTCGCGGGAAAGCGAGCTGATGCGGGAGTATGACCTGTCCACCGCGTGCCGCTGGATCGGCAACTCGCCGGCGGTGGCCGCGAAGCACTACGCGATGGACACCGACCGCGGGGCCGACTTCCGCCGGGCCGCCGGCCTGCCCCCCGCCGACGCCCCGGATGAAGGCCAGCAAAAGAGCCAGCAGAAAGGCCAGCAGTCACCGCCCGCCGACGATGGACATCGCATGACACCGACCCGCCCCGACGCCGGAAAACCCGTGGAGAACGCGGACTTTGACGCCGACGGGCAGGGCGTGGCAAGGGGTGTCAAAACGGACAAGTGGGCGATACAGGACTTGAACCTGTGACCTCACCGGTGTGAACGGTGCGCTCTAGCCAACTGAGCTAATCGCCCGACGCTTCATCACCCCACACCTACCACAATATAGCACCCGCTCCCGGCCCCGCCAAGCCGCCCCCGGGATGTGGTACAACGCAGCCCCGGCGGGTTGAAACGTCCCGCCGTGCCTCACAGGATTACCGGCCGTTGAGACAACACTTTGTATCGAGGGGGCCACAACCAGCGGCTACACTCGGGTGGCCACGCCCGCGTGTGATGTGAATATCTGGTTCAGCGCCGGCCCGTACTACCGGGGGCGGGGGTGGGGGTGGATTGGAGCGCTCGAGAAGTATTTGATAAAGCGTATGGAGGTCCTATGGACGCGGTAGCCCTAACCATCGGCGTGAGTTGGCTGCTCAGCGGTCTGTTGTGCATCGGCCTGTCGATCCCGCTCATCGTCGGGCGTATCGGGCCGAACGCGTACTACGGGATCCGATTCCCCGAGTCTTTCGAGTCGGATGAGGCGTGGTTCGCGATCAACCGGTTCGGCGGCAAACGCCTGGCTTTGTGGTCCGTCCCGCTGGTCGTCATCGGGGTGGTAACGCTTTTCCTGCCGCTGCGGTCGAACGTGATCCTGACGGTGGTGCTTAGCGTCGCGCCGCTGGTTTTCATCTTCATTCCGTTGTTTCAAGCGTGGGTTTTCGCGCGGCGGTATCCGTCACACCGGTAGCCGGCGGCTGTAGTAGGAGTGGCGCAAGCGTGAGTCGCCACGGCCTGGATTTAGCGGGCTCTTTAGGTGTGCGATTCACCGGCCGCTTGGCAGCGGCTTTGGTGTGTTGAGGGGGGAGGTGGTGAGTGGCGGGGGTTCAGGCGGGGGTGGATTCGTGGCGGAGTTGGCCGCAGGCGGCGGCGATGTCGCGGCCGCGGCTGGCGCGGAGGTGGACGTTGACGTTCGCCTGGCGGAGGAGGTGTTGGAAGCGGTGGACGTCGGCGTCGTCGGGTCGGCCGAAGGGGAGGCCGGCGACCTCGTTGTAGCGGATGAGGTTGACGTTGCTGCGGAGGCGTTTGGCGACGGCGGCGAGCTCCCGGGCGTGCTCGGGCCGGTCGTTGACGCCGGCGAGGAGGATGTATTCGAGGGTGATCTCACGCTTGGTTTTAGCAAAGTAGGCGCGGCCCGCTTCGATAAGTTGATCTATCGAAACGCGGTGGGCCCAGGGGATGATGCGTTGGCGGAGCGGGTCGTTAGGGGCGTGGAGGGAGATGGCGAGGGTGACGGGAAGGTCGAGGTCGGCGAGGCGGCGGATGCCGGCGGGGACGCCGACGGTGGAGACGGTAATCTTGCGGGCCGAGAGGTTGAGGCCCCAGTCGGCGGTGAGGGCGCGGAGGGCGGGGACGACGGCACGGAGGTTGGCAAGGGGCTCGCCCATGCCCATGAAGACGACGTTGGTGAGACGGTTGGGGGAATGACGCAATCCGAACGACGAATGACGAAGAGGAGCGGGGGGAGCGACGACCTGGTGTTTTTCGTCATTCGTCATTCGTGCTTCGTCATTTAATCTTCCTAGCTGCCAGGCCTGTTGAACGATCTGGCCGGCGGTGAGGTTGGCGTCGAGGCCGCCGAGGCCCGAGGCGCAGAAGGCGCAGCCGACGGGGCAGCCGACCTGGGAGGAGATGCAGGCGGTGCGGCGGGGCTTGCCGGAGCGGGCGCTGGCGGAAGGGGGGGCGGGGATGAGGACGGATTCGGTGGACTGGGGATCGGGGGTTGGGGATCGGGGATCGGGTGAAGGCAGGGTTGGCAGCGGGTGGCTGCGGGGTCGGTCCGTTGTGTCTTGCTGATCCCCGGTCCCTGATCCCTCATGCCTCCACGAGATGAGGAGTTTCTGCGTGCCGTCGGTGGCGGTTTGATGGCGGATGACCGAGCCGCGGAGGACCGTGAGGCGGTCGGCGAGGAGGGCGCGGTCGTCGCGGGAGAGGTTGGTCATCTGCCGCGGGTCGGCGACGCCCTTGCGGTAGACCCAGTCGAGGACCTGGTCGGCGCGGAAGCGGGGGAGGCCCCAGCCGTGGAACAGGTCGGCGAGGGAGTCGGGGGTTTGATCGAAGAGGTGGGGGCGGGGGTCGGGGGGCATGGGACACCGGGCGGATGATATGCGGGGCGCTCCTTCGCGCTGAAGCGGGATGAGGCGAGGGGATATGCTGGGGGGATGTTGAGTGACCGGGCGCGGGACGAGTTTGACGGGCTGTTGGACGGCGAGGTGGCGGCGTTGCCGGCGCGGTTCCGCGAGTTGCTGGCGGAGGTGCCGCTGATCGTGGAGGACGAGCCGCCGCAGCGGTTATTCGACGAACTGGGGCTGGGCGACGGGACGGATCTATGCGGGCTGCACGAGGGGGTGGCGTTGACGGAGCGGAGCGTGGAGGAGGGGTCGCGGATGCCGGACCGGATGATGCTGTTCCGCGGGCCGATCCGGCGGGTGGCGCGGGTGCGGGGCGTCGGGGGCAGGGCGGATCGGGAGCGGCTGCGGGAGCAGATCCACATCACGCTGTTGCACGAGATCGGGCACCACTTCGGGCTGGACGAGGAGGATTTGGAGCGGGCGGGGTATGGGTAGTGGGTGGGGGGCGGCCGCTAGCCGCTGGCCGTTGGCCGCGTGGCCGCTGGCCGCTGGCCGCTGGCCGCTGGCCGCTGGCTGCTGGCTGCTGGCTGCTGGCTGCTGGCTGCTGGCTGCTGGCTGCTGGCAAACCTTATCGCTACGGCAGCCTGACTGCCCCATGCCTTGAGGCAGATGCGAGACGCCAGATGCCAACGCCCTGGAACCAACGGCTTACGGCTAACGGCTAACGGCGAGCGGCCGACCGTCCGCCGAGCGTTACACTCTGGACCCACGCCCGCACCGCCCCGCACCCGGAACCGCTTTGCTGAAACTCGCCACGCTTGTCCAGAACCCCGGGGAGCCGGCGGTGGAGTCGCGGTACCACGACGCGGCGGTGCTGCGGGACCTGGGCTACAACGGGCGGGTGCTGTTCGAGACCACGGGGTTGTCGGGCGTCGCGTCGCCGGAGGTGGTGGTGGACGGGGAGATGCGGCGGTGGGTGCAGGGCCAGTTCGATGCGGTGGCCCGGAAGATCGAGGCGGCGATGGAGGCGGGGCTGGAGGTGTACATCCTGTACGACGTGCTGGTGCTGGCGACGGACGTGGTGGCGCGGAACGTGGCGGCGCTGACTTGTAAGAACCGGCCGACGACGCTGTGCCCGGCGAGCGAGGCGGCGCTGCGTCAGGCGTTTGAGGGGCTCGAGGCGATGGTGCGGCGGTGGCCGGGGGTGGCGGGTGTGGTGCTGCGGTTTGGGGACACCGACGCGGACCGTCTGCCGTACCTGATCGGCAACGACCTGTACACGCCGCACTGCCCGCGGTGCAGCCAGTTCGGCCGGGCCGACCGGGTGGTGGAGGTCCTGAGTCAGGCGCACGGGTTGGTGGTGAACCGGCTGGGCAAGCGGCTGATCGCGCGGGCGTGGAACGTGCGGCCGCAGGGGATGCACGACGCGCCGGAGCTTGCCGAGCGGGTGGTGGCGCGGCTGCCGGGCGAGGCGACGGACGACCGTTTCGTGCTGTCGTTCAAGTTCACGCAGACGGACTTTTGGCGGTACCAGCCGTGGAACCCGTCGAGCCTGCGGTGCGGAAGCCTTGCCGGGGGGCGGCCGGTGATCTACGAGTTGCAGTGCCAGCGGGAGTTTGAGGGTAAGGGCGGGGTTCCAAATTGGCAGGCGGGGCTGTGGCGGGACGGGGCGCCCGAGACGCGGGAGAAGTCGGCGTCGGGCGGGCTGGCGGAGGCGGCGGACGCGGTGAACTTTGCGGGGGTGCTGGCGTGGGTGCGGGGCGGGGGCTGGGGCGGGCCGTTCGTCAAGAACGAGACGTGGATCGACGCGAACGTCTACGCCGCGCCGAGGCTGGCCGACAACCCGAAGGCGGACGTGTCGCAGATCGCGCGGGACTGGGTCAAGGAGCGCGTGCCCGAGGCGGACGAGGCGGCGGGCAAGGTGCTGGTCGACGTGCTGGAACGGTCGGCGGAGATGGTGCGGCAGGCGTTCTACATCGGGCCGTTCGCGCGGCAGAAGGTCGACCCGTGGCACCCCTCGGCCGACTGGGTGCAGGACGACCTGCTCGACGCGAAGGCGGCGTGGCGGATGCTCCAGCGGCTCAACGATGCGCAGCTTGACGCCGCCGTGGCGGAGAAGGAGGACGCCGCCCGCACCGCCGCCCAGCTCCGCTACGCGCTGCAACAGCACGTCGGCGACCGGGCGCACCCGCAGCTCGGCCGGCTCGTCAACACGCTGATCTACACCGAGTCGCTGCTTGAGGCGCTGCGCGACCTGCTCGCCGGGCTCGCGGCGTACCGGCGGTACCAGAAACAGCCGTCGCCCGGGCTCGCCGACGCCGCCCGCCGCAAGCTCTTCGAGGCCCAGGCGCACTGGAACCACCACGCCCAGCGCCACGGCAGCCTCCCCGGCACCGCCACCGCGTTCCGCGAGTCGAACTTTTGGGAATTGACCCAGGACATCCTCGGCGAGATCGCGTGAACAGGCGCGGCAAGCTGCGCCGCTGGACGCGGAGCGGCGGGGTCACCACTCGACCGCGACGCGCTCGCCGCGCTCGGCGCTGTCGACGGCGGCGAGGACCATGGCCAGGCTCTTGATGTTGTCCGCCGCGGGACAGGCGAGCGGCGTCGTCCCGCCGCTCTGCACGTGCTCGGCGAACTGGCGGATCAGGTAGGCGTGCCCGGTGAACTCCATCGCGGGCAGCGGCACGTCGACCCGCTTCATCGTGCTGTGGAACTGCCGGGTCGGGCCGCCGCTTTCGGGTGGGTCGAGCACCTCGGCGACGGGTTCACCCTGGCCGTCCCACGTCATCGTGCCGCGCCCGCAGACCGCCCGCCACGTCGCTTCCCATGACGTCGATCGACCCTCGGCACACCATGACCCGCGGTAGGAATACATGAGCCCGCCGGTGAACTCGAAGATCGCTACCGCCGACGCTTCGTGGGCGTACCACGAGTGGGCGGGGTTGAACGCGTGGCAGTACACGCTCACCGGGTCGGCCCCCGGCCCGGCGAGTTGGCGCGCGCTGTCAAACGTGTGGATCGCCATATCCAGGAGCAGCGGCTGGGCCATCTCGTCGCGAAACCCGCCGAAGTGCGCCCCGATGTAAAAGTCGCTGTGCAGTTCGGCGGGCCGGCCGAGCGGACCCTCGGCGACGAAGGCGGCCATACCCATGAACGCCGGCAGCGGGCGGCGGGTCTGGGTCACGGCGTAGCTCCGCCCCGCCGATTCCGCCGCGGCAACCATCCGCCGCGCGTTTTCCAGCGTGTCGCACATCGGCTTCTCGCCCAACACGTGGCACCCCAGCGACAGCGCCTCGAGCGTCACCGACGCGTGGGCCGCGGGGATGGTCACGTCGAACACGGCGTCGGCCCCCGTCCCCCGCACCGCCTGTTCGAGGGTGTCATACACCAGCGACGGAGCGAGTTCGTGCCTCGTCGCCATCGCCTCGGCCGCGTCCCGCCGCACGTCCACGAGCCCGACCAGCTCGACCGCCGGGGCCGCGAGCGCCTCGCGCACCCAGGTGTTCGCCATCCCCCCGCAACCGACGACGACGACTTTGATGGGCTCGGGCACGGTTGTCTCCGTTGTCGGATGGCGGGGTTCGGCACGCGGTACGCCCGCGGCCCGGTTCATGCCCGCAGCTCGGCACCGAGCTTGCGGGTCAATGCCTCAACCACCGCGGCAACCTGGGGGTCGACCTGGTCGTGCCGCAGGGTGGCGCCGGGGTCGCGGAAGCGCAGGCGCAGGCTCACGCTCTTGCGGCCGGGGGGCACGGGCTTGCCTCGGTAGACCGTGACGAACGCGAGGCCGTCGAGCAGCGCGGGGTCGGCGTCCTGCACCGTCCGCTCGATCTCGCGCCACGCTACCGCCTCGTCCACGATGACCGACAGGTCACGCTCGATGGCCGGGAACCGCGGCAGCGCACCGACGCTCGGGTGCGGGGGGTAGAGCGATAGCAGCGCCGCCGCGTCCAGCTCGCCCGCCAGCTGCGGCGTCGTGATGCCGAAGCGTTTCAGCACCGCGTCGGCGACGACGCCGAGCGTGCCGACGTCGCGGCCCTGCAGTTTCACGGTGCCCGCCGTCGACCACACCGCATCCTCCGCGCCGCCAATATCCCGCGGCTCAACCGCCAGCCACTCCCGCACCGCCGCACCACCCATTGCCTCGACGAGCTCGTCCACCGTGCCCCGAAGCTCGCGGAACGCCTCTTCAAGTTGACCCTTCCCCGGAGCGTCGCGGAGCACCGCGAGCCGGCGCTTCTCAACCAGTCTCTCGCCGGCCCGCCACCACGTGGCCGCGGTCTCGAACAGGCGGACGTCGCCGTTGCCCGCGTCCTGGTTGAGCTTGCGGACCGCGAGCAGGCTCGGCAGCAGCGACGGGCGCAGCATCGGCTCGGCCTTCTTCCGCTCATCGTCAAGCATCAGCGCTTCGGCCCCGTCGGGCAGGAACGCCGCGGCGTGCTGCGCATCGGTGAAGCTGAACGTGACCGTCTCGTGGTAGCCGTGCGCGACCAGCACGTCCGACAGCGCCCGCGCCGCGGAGACCGACGCCTGCGGCGGGCGGGTGACGATCTCGATCTTCTCGCGGACGGGGATGTGGTCGAGGCCGTGGAGCCGGGCGACCTCTTCGATCAGGTCGACCTCGCGCGTGAGGTCGAGGCGGAAGGTGGGGACGGTGGCGGTGACGGTCTGGCCTTGGGCGACGGCGGCGAGGCCGAGGCGTTCGAGGTAGCCGGCGGCCTCGTCGGCGGTGAGGCCGAGGCCCAGCAGCGCGTTGCACCGCTCCACCCGCATGGTGATGACCGCCGGGCGCGGCTCGTGCTCGCCGACGCGAACCACACCCTCGGCGGGCGTTCCCCCGGCGAGCTCGACGATCAGCGAGGCGGCGCGGCGGCTGGCGATCTCCACGCCCCGCGGATCGACGCCGCGCTCGTAGCGGTAGCTCGCGTCGCTGGCGAGCTTCAGCTTACGGCTCGTGGTCCGCACGCTCAGCGGGTCGAACACCGCCGACTCGAGCAGGATGTCGGTGGTGGTCCCGGTCACCTCCGAATCGAGCCCGCCCATGACCCCGGCGATGGCGACCGGCCGCGACGCGTCGGCGATGACGAGGGTGTCGGGGGTGAGCTCGTGCCTGCTCCCGTCGATGGCGGTGAAGGGCTCGCCCCGCTCGGCGAGGCGGACGACGACGCGGCGGCCGTCGAGCTTGTCTAGGTCGAACGCGTGCAGGGGCTGGCCGAGCTCGTGGAGCACGAAGTTGGTGACGTCGACGACGTTGTTGACCGGGCGGAGGCCGACGGCTTCGAGGCGGGCGCGGAGCCAGTCGGGGCTGGGCGCGACGGTGACGCCGCGGATGACGCGGGCGGTGTAGGTCGGGCAGTGGCCGGGGGTTTGCAGGTCGACGGAGGTGAGTTGATGCACGTCCTCACCGGCGGGCGGGAGGTCGGACTCAGGCGGCGCGAGCGCCGCCCTCGGTGGAGGCGGCGAGCTCCCGCGCGAGGCCGACGTGGCTGAGGCAGTCGCCGCGGTTGGACGTCACCTCGACGTCGAATACGGTGTCGCCGGCGGCGGGGCCGGCCTCGACCTCGACGACCGCCTCGACGGGGAACCCGAGCGCGGTGAGGCGGTCGGGCACCTCGGCTTTCGGGCACGGCGGGTCGAGGTACCGGTTGAGCCAGGCGAGGCTGATCTGCATGGGGTGCGGATGGTAACGCACGGCGCGGGGGGCCGGAGTAGGGCAGGGCTTGCCCTGCCGCGGGTCGTAGGTGGAGCGCTGCTGACAACGCCACACGAGGCGGGGCAAGCCCTGCCCTACGGGGCGGTACGATGCCGCGATGCGTTGGACCGCCGTTGGCTGCCTGCTCACCTGCCTGGCCGCGCTCGCGGCGTGCTCGATGCCGGTGGACGCCCCGGCACCGCCCTACCCGCCGGACTTCGCGCTGGTCTTCCACGTCGACGGCCCGGCGGACGCGGCCGACCCGCTCCGCCGGCCGGCGCAGCACGTGGTCGAACCGTCGCGCAAGCTCCGTGTCATGCTCGGCCCCGGCGCGACCGTCGCGGACTACCCCCCGCCGACCGCGCGGCTTTCGCCTACACAGATGGCCGACCTGTACCGCCTCGCCCGCGCCGCCGTGCTGGACGACCCCGCCCCGCCCGCGGGGGCCACCGCGTCGACGATCTACCGTGTCACCCTCACCGCCGGCGGCCGCACCACCACCCGCGCCCTCGACGCCGAGGCGAAGCCGGCACCGGCCGCGACGGCCCTGTTGCGAGAGCTCGTGCAACTCCGCGGCGGGCGGTGACTCCATCATGTCGTCGTCCGCCCGCTCCGGTCAACCCCCCCGCTGCCGCCGGCGGTTGAGCGCGTCGGGCAGGAGCTCCGCCAGCTCCATCGCCAGCAGCCCCGCCGGCCCGTGCACCGCCGCCCAGGCGTCGGCCGCGTCCCCGTGCAGGTACACCCCCAAGCACGCCGCCTCAAACGGCTCCGTCCCCTGCGCCCACAACGACGCGATGGCCCCGGTGAGCACGTCCCCGGTCCCGCCGGTCGACAGGGCCGGGTTGCCCGTCGTGTTGCGGTAGGCCCGCTGCCCGTCGGTGACCACCGTGTGCAGGCCTTTCAACACGACCACCGCGCCGGTCTTCTGCGCCAACGCCGCCGCCGCGTCGGGGCGCTGGTCCGGGTCGGTCGGGTCGCCGTCGATGCCGAACGCCTCGGCGAGCCGCTTGAACTCGCCGGGGTGTGGCGTCAGAACCCACCCCCCGGAATCCGAAGCACTTCCGCCCGGCCGCTCCGCCAGCCCCATCCGCGCCAGCGCGTTCAGCCCGTCGGCATCCAGCACCATCGGGTGCCCCGACTCGACCAGCCCACGCACCAGCGGCTCCACGTCGTCCGCCCCGCCCAGCCCCGGGCCCACCGCCAGCACCGTGCCGCCTTTCGGCTCCAACGCATCGAGCTCCCCGCGCGTCACGCCCATGGCGCTCGGCTGCACCGCCAGCGTCGGCAGCATCAAGGCATCGGGCACCGCGAGCTGCACCAGCCCCGCCCCGACCCGCAGCGCCGCGGTCGCGCAAAGCGCCGGCGCGCCAACCATCGTCGCCGACCCCCCCACCACCACCACCGTCCCGAACGTCCCCTTGTGCCCCCCCGCCGGCCGGTCGGGTGCCGGCGGGACATTCTCTATCCAGTTGATCTCTTGCATGGTCAGCATCCCGAACCGGTGTCACGCAAAGGGCGCAAAGTTCCGCAAAGAAGAATGGGATTAGCAGTCATTTTCTAGTGATTAGCGGCGCTATCCGCTTCCTTGGCGTCCCTTTGCGTGCCTTGCGTGTCCCTTGCTTCGGCCGCCCGCTCGATCAGGCGGTTGATCTGGCACGCGGCGAACGCCGCGCCGAAGCCGTTGTCGATGTTGACCACCGTCACACCGGATGCGCAAGAGTTGAGCATGCCCAGCAGGGCCGCGAGCCCGCCGAAGCTCGCGCCGTAGCCGACGCTCGTCGGTACCGCGATTACCGGCACGTCCACCAGGCCCCCCACCACGCTCGGCAAGGCCCCCTCCATCCCCGCGATCACGATGAGGGCACCGCCCAGCTTGATCTCCTCCACCCGCGACATCAGCCGGTGCACCCCCGCCACGCCGACGTCGTTGATCGGGCGCGGCTCGTAGCCCAGCGCCCGGCATGTCATCGCCGCCTCCTCCGCGACGGCCAGGTCGCTCGTCCCCGCCGTGACAATGGGGATGGGGATCGTGCCGACCCGCGCCGCCTCGCCGACCATGATCGTGCCGCCGCGGCTGCCGAGTTCGATCGGTACATCTTCCTTGCGGAACGCCATCTCGACGGCCGCGACGTGCCGCGGGTTGGCCCTCGTGATGAGGACGCACCCCTGCCCGTGCTCGCGCAGCTCGGCGGTAATCGCGACGACCTCGTCGGGTGTCTTGCCCGCCGCGAAGATCACCTCGCCCACGCCGCAGCGTCGGGCGCGGTCGTGGTCGACGGTGGCGAAGGCGGCGGTGGGTGATGGTTCGTTCATGCTTCAGCGTACGGCGCTTCATCCACCGATAGCCGGGTCGCTACGCGACCCCGGCGCGTCCGGAGTTGCGCCGCGTCCCGCGCCCGCGTAGCGGGCGGGCTATTGATCTTTTTGTGTCGTGTCGTGCCCCGTCTCGATGACCTCGATGTTCAGGTTGCCGAGCAGCGGGACCATCGCCGCCATGTCGCTGCCGGCGATGCCGTCGTTCAGGTCCGAAACCGACAGGGCGATGTGCGTCGCGTCGAACCGTTTGCCGTCGGGCAGGGTCGCGTCGTAGTCGACCCAGCGGCCTTCGACCCACGCCTGGGTCCACATGTGGAAGCCGAACACCCCCTCGTGCCCGGCGAACTGATCGGCGTAGACGAGGCCGGTGACGCAGCGTGACGGGATGCCCGCGCCGCGGAGCAGGGCCGCGAGGAGCACGGCGTGCTCGGTGCAATCGCCCTGCTTGGTCCGCGCCACGTCCGACGCGGTGGCGAAGCCGACGGAGAGGTCTTTGATTTTAATCCGGTGGTTGACTTGGCTCCGGAAGAACGACGCCTTCTCCCCTGCTGTGGGCTCCGAGTGACTCATCAGCGCTTCGGTTAGGAAGCCTATGGCCTTCACCTCAGGGTCTTCGTGGTTCAGGATCGGCGAGGCTTCGAGATACTCGGGACCGGGGCCCGCGTCCTTTACCTCCACCCTGCCGCCCGCTGAAGCGGGCGGAGCCGACGTGGTGTTTACCGTGACCAACACCGCGTCGCCGTCGTGCTCAACCGTCTGCGCCTTGAGCGTCGGGAGCTCCGGCATCGCAGCGCCGTTGCGGGTGGTCAGCCGGTACACGCCGTGCGTCAACTCACGCGGCCGGTCGATCCGCCGGCTCGGCTCGACCAGCGTCGCGCCGATCATCTCCACCGGCGACAGCGCGCTCTCCGCCAACTCCCGGTCGGCCCGCACGATCGTCAGCGTCATGCCCGGCATGAACTCCACCGTCGAGCGGATCGTCTCGCCCTCGGCGTCGACGTACTCCCGCATCGTCATGCCCGGCGTCGCGCTGCTCGTCGCGTCCCACACCACCGCCGGCACCGTCTTGCCGTACGCCTCGACGTCCTCCCGGCCGACCACCCGCATCGTCATGTTTACGACCTTCAACCCCAGCGACACGTCCACCGTGCGGACCTCAATCACCTCGGCCCCGGCGTCCAGTTGCTCCGCGACACGCCGACCCGCCGCGGCAGGCGGGAGCCAGTCGCCGTCTAGCGGGGGCACGGTCGTCGTGGTCATCGCGTCGCCCTGCCCGGCGGTGACCTCGATGCCGTCGGCGTGGAACTTCGCCCTCGTGACCAGCGGCCGGCCGCCGAGGTTCAACGACGACGTCGCCGCCACCGCCCCGCCGTTGGGCGTCTCCTCGAACGTGGTGCTCACTTCAACGGTCACCGGCTGCCCCGCGCGGCCTATCGCGAGCTTCACATCCTGCGAGGTGGTGATGTTCCCGGCGTCGTCGGCCACCGTCGCGGTCCGCATCGTGCCGATGCGGGTGTCGCCCTGCAGCACGACGTACCACTGCTCGTCCGGCTCCGCCGCGGCGGCGAGGGCGAGAAGGAGGCACAGGAGGAAGGGAGTGAGACGGGGGAGGGGCATGACGGATCATACCTCGGGACGGTTGCCGGCCACGACCACCACCGTTCTACTAGCCCGGCCGCTTGCGGCCGCGGGTTTACCTGGATGAAGAACTCTGCGGCCGCAAGCGGCCGGGCTAAGCGAATGCTTCATCCCGACCTGCGGGTGCCACACCGCATCCCGGAGGCTTTGCGGAGGGTGCGGTGTGACGACGCCGAGCCGCGTTACGCATCGCTCACACTCGCACACCGCACCCGCCCCGAGCGGCAGGATGCAGTGTGGCACCCGGCAGTATGTGATCGGATGAAGAACCCTGCGGCCGCAAGCGGCCGGGCTAGGCGGGGCGGGTGGAATCACTCCAGGTCGTTGACGCCGATGCGTTGGTTGAGGACGGCGGGGCCGTTGGTTTCGCGGAGGGTGGTTTGGATGTCGTGCCGGGTGAGGGCGTCGGCGGCGTCGTTGATGCGGAAGGTGCGGAGGACGGATTGGCCGGGTCCGAGGCGGGGGATGAGGCGTTCGACGCGGGCGTGGCCGGGGAGGCTGGCGGCGGCGGAGAGGGAGAGGTCGCGGAGGCCGGTGTTGGTGACGATGCAGGTAACGACGGCGTCGACGGTGCCGGTCGCGCCGGCCGGCTCCAGGGCGAGGGACGGCTCGAAGCGGACGCCTTCGAGGCCGAGGGTGAGCGGGGTGGAGAGGTTGACGCGGTAGGCGCGGTCGGCGGTGAAGTCGAACGCGGCGGTGAGGCTTTTGTCGCCGGCGGTCTCGTGGATGGGGAAGCGGAGGTCGACGGGCAGCTCGAGGGTGTCTCCCGGGGCGATGGCGAAGCTGTGGGTGAAGGGGCGGACGGTCCAGCCGTCGGGCCCGGTGATGGTGAGGCGGCCGGTGATGGTGATGGGCCAGGGGTTGCCGACGCGGAGGGTGCGGGCGTGCGGGGTCTGGGTCGAGGTGACGAAGGGTCGGTCGAGGGTGAACCCGCCGCGGAAGCGGGCGAGGGTGGGGTCGATGCCGGTGATGAAGGTGGGGGTGTCGGTGAGGTCGAGTTGGTGCTCGCCGTCGACGGGGGTGAGGGGCGCGGCGTTGCCCCAGACGTCGCGGGCGACGGGCCGGTCGCCGAGGAACATGCGGAGCCGGCGGTGCCCCGGGGGGGTATCGCCGGCGAAGGCGACGAGGAGGCCGGCGCCGGGGTCGCGCTGGTGTTGGAAGATGAGGGCGGTGCGGCCGTGGGTGAGGTTGAGCCGCCCGACGGCGCGGAAGCCGGCGAGGTGGTGGGCGACGTTGGCGGCGACGCCGAGGAGCGGGTCGGGCAGGAGGGCGTCGCGGCGTCCGGCGGTGTCGGCGACTCCGGGGGCGGGGGTCCAGGGGTTGGTGAGGGCGGTGCCGAGGGCGCCGGCCTCCCAGGCGTAGATCATGCGTTGGGCGAGGTCGGCGACGCGGGCGGCGTGGCCGACGGCGTCGGCGGGGTCGGGGATGACGTGGAGGCGGAGGGGTGGCGGGCTGGCGGGGGCGACTGCGGGGGCGTCGCTGCCGGGGGCGGCGCTTCCGGGGGCGTCGCTGCCGGGGGCGGCGCTTCCGGGGGCGACGCTGCCGGGGGCGGGCCAGCCCGCGGCGGCGAGCTGCTCGGCCAGGGCGTCCGGCGCGAAGCCGCTCGGCCAAGCCATCTCGTACCGCACCGTCTCGCCGAGGCCGCCCCGCCGTGGCTGGTCCAACCGCCACGGCAGTACCACCTCCGGGCGGCCGACGCGGTGCACCAGCGCGTCGTGCACCGTGTCCGCGACGAGCGGAAGGTCCGCCCGGCCCGCGGCGTCGGGCTGCGACGCCGATCCGAGCTGCCACCCCGTCACCCGCTGGCCCAGCGCGACCGTCAGCGGCTGGAGGTACGGCAGCCACCGCGACGGGTCGACCGCCAGCACCGAAAGCCCGCGTAGCGTGCTCTGGGCCTGCGTCGCCGCGAGCTCCTCGGGCAGCGGCGAGAGCGACAACTGCACCCCGCACCCCGCGGCCGACAGCGCGTCGACCGCCCCGCCGAGCGTCCGCACCCGCAGGTCCAGCGTGCCCCGCGTCGTGCTCGGCGTCCACGCGCTGAGCACCGCCGTACCCAGCCCCACCTTGCCCATCAGCTCCGGCAGCAGCGCGAGCGTCGCGTCGCTCGCGCCCTCCGCCACCACCGCAAACCGCTCCGCGTCGGCCCCGGCCCCCTCGCCCATACCCGGCGGCAGCCACAACACCGCGTTCACCGTCCGCGCGATCGGCCGGGCGGACGCGCCGGACCCGGTGACACCGGCCAACGCCGCCACCCCGTTCGCCCCGGCGGTCGCCCCGCCCTCCCACACCGTCAGCTCAGTGAGGTACCACCCGTACCCCGGCAGGTCGGGCGTCCACGTCCACCGCGTCGGCCCCGTGTCCGCGAGCGCCCGCCGCTCGGCCGCCACCTCCCGCAGCGTGTGGTCGAACGTCCGCAGGTCTACCGTCAGCCGGCTGCCCACCACGTCCCGCACCGTCACGTCCAGCCGCGGCCGCCCGGCCGCTCCGCTCGGCCCGTCCCCGCCACGTACCACATTCACCGCGCTCTGAGACGCGACCTGCACGAACGGCAACTGCCACACCGCGACGTTGTCAAACCACGCGTCGCCCCGCACGTCCTGCAAGACGAGCTGATGTTCACCGAGCGGCCCCTGCCCCGAGTCGGTCGGCTGCACGAGCTCGACCTCGAGTCCGAGGCACGCCGCGAGCGGGAAGTCACCGGCAAGGTTCAGGTCGACGCGGGTCCACCCGTCGTTGCTGACCAGCCGCGGCGACTGCTGCACGCTGCCGTCGATGATCCGCCCCTCGCGGTCGAGGAAGTACCCGCGGAGCCGCGCCCCGGCGTGCTGGAGCTTTGCGGTGCGGACCCGGGCGGTAACGAGGTAGTCCCCGCCGGGCACGACCGGGATCGACCCCATGGCGAGGTAGGCCCCGGCGTTGCCGCCGTCGAGGCCCAGGTGCAAACTGAACCCGCCCCCGGAAGCGTCACCGTGGACGACGTCGCCGCTCGACGGCGTCACGGGCGTCGCCGGCGAGGGCACCCCGTCACCCTCGGCCGAGTACCGCACAATGTTGTGGTGCGGGAACCCCGGCCGACCCGCCAGCCCCGCGTGCAGCGGGACCCGCAGGAAGTTCGGGTCGTTCGACAGCGGGTCCCGCCCCGTCGCGTACCACCCCGGCGGCAGCGCAATCCCGCGGGCGATCTTCACCCCCGCGTCGTTGGTTTCCTCAAAGTCATACCGCTGCACCAAGCGGCGCGGGTCGGCCGGGTCGGGCTGGGCGATGATCGTCGCCGCCGGGAGGAGCACCGCAAAGGCACAGCTAAGGATCCAGATCGTCCGCAAAGTCATGCTCAATTATCGGAAGGCACGGCCGATCCGCGACATTTCCGTCGCGACCCGCCGCCGGATCGACCGCTTTTGCCCTTCCAGAGCCCGGAGCGTGATCTACCGGGGGGTTCTGCCGAGGGCGGATCCCGGACGCTCACGCTCCCGGCTCTAATCGGTAGTCCGACGGAGCTTCCCCTGATCCTCCACGGGACTTCTGCGGGATGCGGGAAGATCGCCATATACTCAAGTGATGGCTCCCTCCCTCACCGAAGCCGCACCCGAGGTGCTCACGCCTACTCCGCCGGTTGTCGTGGGCGGACCCGTCTGGCCGGTGGCCGAGCTACAGCCGTTGCAGGGGGAGTGGACGGAGCGGGATTACCTCAGCCTCACCGCGACGACCTCGCGGCTGATCGAGCTGACCGACGGCGACCTGGAGTTTCTGCCGATGCCGAGCACGAAGCACCAGCGCCTGGTCGCGTACCTTTACCGCAACCTCTCGAAGGCCCTTGGAGAAGGGCAGGACGGCGAGGTGCTATTCGCCCCGCTGCGGATCAAGGTCGCGGAGGGGAAGTTCCGCGAGCCGGACCTGGTTGTCATGCTCGCTCAGAATTCCGGCCGCAAAGGCGAAGCCTTCTGGACCGGGGCCGACCTCGTCATCGAGGTGGTGAGCCCGGACGACCCGCAGCGGGACTGGGAGCAGAAGCGTCTGGACTACGCCGCGGCAGGCATCGCCGAGTACTGGATCGTCGACCCGCAGCAGCGGCGGGTCATGGTGCTCACGCTCGCCGGGGGCGCGTCGGCGTATGCCGAGCATCAAGACGCCCGGCCGGGCGATGTCGCCACCGGGCGGCTGCTGCCGGACTTCGCGGTCGAGGTCGAAGCGTGCTTCGCCGCGGGGGATTGAGTGACTACATCATCGGCGGAGCAGTTGTCCGAAACGAAAACCCGCCCCGGCGGGTGGCCGGGGCGGGCGATGGGTCAACGGTTAGTCGGCGGAGCGGGTCCGCCGGCGGGTGTCGCTTCCGGGGGTCACTTCTGCGAGACGCGCGTGTGGCTCCGCTCGTAGGCGTCGCGGGTCGCGGGCCGGGCCTCGTCCCACGTCAGATCGTTGTCGCCGCGGTGCTTGTTCCAGTCGCGGCCGAGGTCGCCCTCGACGTCGTTGAACGAACGGGCCTTGCCGGAGCTGGTGTCGTGCTCCTTGCCGTAGGACTCCCAGCCGTACTGGTACGCGGGGCCGTAGTGCTCGTCGTAGTTGCGGTTGTTGCCCTTGGCGTAGTCGCGGTTCTTGTGCTCGTCGCGCCAGTAGCCGTGCTCCTCGGTGGGGTCGATCATCTCGCCGACGCCCTTGCCGGCGTACCCGCCGATAAGCCCGCCGACGATGACGCCCGCCGCCGTGCCAATGGGTCCGGCAACCGAGCCGACCGCCGCACCCGCGGCCGCACCGCCCGCCGCGGCACCAAGGCCCGCGCCGACGGGGTGGGCACCCTTGGCCCCGGTGATCGGGTCCTTGTTCTCGTCCACTTCGTCGCGGTCGGTCCGGGTGTGTTCATTAGCCATAATAAAGTTCCTTTCGGTCGTGATTCTCCGGCAGGGGCCGCCGGCGCGGGCCACTTAGTCAGCGGCCTACCGAACACTAGGGAGCCCGGACCGGGTCGGCCGTTACGCCCCGTTCAAGCCGGTGAGAATAACCCCGATGGGTTAGATGGCTCATCTTGACGAGGGTGGGGCAACATCGCTTCAAGTGGCACGGCATCAGCGGACATGACCGCCACCTGGCCCCCTTACAGCGTCGCCAGCCGCTGCTGGGTGCCACACCTTGACGGCTTTGCGTCAAGGTGTGCGGCAGTGGGCACACCTTGGCCCCGAGCGGCCAAGGTGTGGCACCCGCTACGCTTGGATTATCTTTGCTCTAGCCCCCTCACAGCGCCGCGAGCCGCTGCGTGCGGTCCTCGGCGACCAACGCCTCCACCACCGGCCCGAGCCCGCCGGCCATCACGTTCTGCAGGTTGAACGACTCGCCCAGCCGGTGATCCACCACCTGGTTGTCCTTCCAACGGTACGTCCGCACCCGCTCGCTCCGCCCGCCGGTGCCGATCATGGCGCTGCGCTGGTCGGCGTACTCCGCGTCCTTCTCGGCCCGCATCCGCTCGTACACCCGCGCCCGCATGAGCTGCATCGCCTTCTCGCGGTTCTGGTGCTGGCTCTTGCTCTCCTGCATCCGCACCTCGATGCCCGTGGGCTTGTGGATCATGTGCACCGCCGTCGCGACCTTATTCACGTTCTGCCCGCCGGGGCCCTGGGCCGTGGTCACATGAACCTCCAGGTCCGCGTCGGCGATCTCGACCTCGACGTCCTCGGGCTCGGGCAGCACCGCGACGGTCGCGGTGCTCGTGTGCACCCGGCCCTGCGTCTCGGTGGCCGGCACCCGCTTCACGCAGTGCACCCCGCCCTCGTAACCCAGCCCCTGCCACACGCCATCGCCCTTGACCATGGCCGTCGCCGACCGCACCCCGCCCTGCTCGCCCGGCGAGGCGTCCACCACCTCCAGCTTCCAGTGCCGCTCCTTCGCATAGGTCTGGTACACCTCCAACAGTTCCCCCGCAAACAGCGCCGCCTCCGCCCCGCCGGTGCCCGCCCGCACCTCCAGGATCACCGACCCGACCGACGCGTCGTCGGCCGTGACCAGCTCGCCGCTGATCTCGTCCATCATCGCCGCCGTCTGCTCCTCCAGCTCCGGGAGCTGCATCCGCGCCAGCTCGATCAAGTCCGCGTCCTCGTTGGCGCTGATGATCTGGTGCGACTCGTCCAGGTCCGCCTTGAGCTTGCGGTACGCGCGGTACTTCTCCACCAGGCCCGACAACGCCGAGCGGCGCGTGCCGAGTTTGCGGACCTGCTCGTGGTCGACCACCACCGCCGGGTCGCGGAGCTGCTCGTCCAGCCGGGTGAGCTGCGTGTCGAGCTCCTCGAGTTTCGCGATCAGGTTGGCGTTGGGCTCGGCCATGAGCGGGCGATGATACGGCGGGAGCGACCCCGCAAGCGGCGGGATGACCGCCCGTGATGAGCAGCCTGCACGTGGGCCACCGAGCGAGCAAGCGGCGCGGGGCCGCCGCCGGACGCGGCGGTATCATCCTTGCGACACGGTTCACCTCCTCGCGGCTCTGTATCCGATGACCCAGCCCGCCCCCCAGACCCCCGGCGGACCGCAGCCGCCCGCGCCCGAACCCTCGGCGTGGCAGAAGCTGGGCGGCTTCCGCGAGCGGTGGTCCGGGTCGGTGTGGTCGCCGGGCATCGTCATCATCTGCGTGATCGCGGCCGTATCCACCGGCTTCGTCACGCTGCGGCCGGGGTCCGATGCCTCCCGCGAGGGGCTGGAGATGTGGACCTTCGCCCGCAGCCACTTCACGCTCTACAAGCCCGTCGCCGCCGAGTGGAACGCCGACCACCCCCCGCCTGAAACCGTGACGGTCGACCTGATCGCCACCGAGGCGATGGCGCGGCGGATGATGTCCGGCTTCGTGTCGGGGACGCCCGTCGCCGAGCTCGTCGAGATCGAGGCGGGGATGGCGGCACGGGTCTTCGCCGGCCCGGTGGAGGACATCGGGCTGGCCGACCTGACCGACCGGATGCGGGCCGAGGGCCTGCTCGAGGCCTTCAACGGGCCGTCGCTCTCGCCGTGGACGCGGGAGGGGCGGGTGTTTGGCCTGCCGCACGACGTGCACCCGGTGATGCTGGCGTACCGGGCGGACCTCGTCGAAGACGCCGGCATCGACGTGTCGCGGATCGAGACGTGGGACGACTTCGCCCGGGTGATGAAGCCGCTGGTGGAGGACCTCGATGGCGACGGCCGGCCGGACCGCTACCTGTTGAACATCTGGCCGACCGGCGGGATGCAGGTCGACGCGCTGCTGCTGCAGGACGGCGACGGGTACTTCGACGACGACGGCCGGCCGATCCTCGACGACCCGCACAACGCGCGGGTCCTCGCGCAGGTCGTCGCGTGGAGCGGCGGGTCCGACCGCATCGCCGCCGATACCCCGGAGTTCAGCGCCTCGGGCAACCAGGCGAGGCTGGACGGCTACGTCGTCTGCTCGATCATGCCCGACTGGCTCAGCGGGGTGTGGATGCAGGACCTGCCGGCGCTGGGGGGGAAGGTCAAGCTGATGCCCCTGCCCGCGTGGGACCCCGGCGGGCGGCGGACCAGCGTCCTCGGCGGGAGCATGCTGGGCATCCCCAAGCGGACCGTAGAGGAAGGCCGCTTCGAGGAGGCGTGGGCCTTCGCGATGATGCTCTACACCTCGCCCGAGATCGCCGAGCGGCTGTACCGCAGCGCGGGGATCGTCAGCCCGTTCCGCGGGCTGTGGGACCAGCCGTACTACGACGAGCCGGTGGAGTATTTCAGCGGCCAGCCCGCCGGGCGGCTCTACCTCGACCTCGCCACCTCGGTGCCCCGCCGCACGACCTCGCCGTTCCAGTCCTACGCCAGCGGCCGGGTGAATGCCGCCCTCTTCGCCGTGTTCGAGTACGCCCAGCGCAACAACGTTTGGGACCGCGAAACGCTGCGAGAGGTTGCCCGACGCGAGCTCGCCGCCGCCCAGGCCCTGACCCTTCGGCAGATGGATCGCAACGTGTTCGTGCGGGAGGCGGCAGGGGTAAGCCAACCGTGACCCACGTAAAATCCGCCGAACTCGAACTCGAACTCGAACTCGAACTCGAGCTCGCACTCGAACTCGAACTCGGTGATCGAGGATCGAGTGCGAGTGCGACCGCGCCTTTGAACGCGACGCCCCCGAGCGTGGAGCCGCGGCAAGGCGTGCGTTTCAAGTACGAGTACGAGCGGGAAGAATCGTTACATCGTTGGTGGAGCTCTACCCGATGAGTGCCGCCCCCCGCGCCCAGCGCTACGCGCCCTACCTGTTCCTCTCGCCGTTCCTCCTCGCGTTCGGCGTCTTCACCGTCTACCCGCTGTTCCAGTCGGTCTACCTCATCACGCAGCAGACCTTCGGCCCGAGCACGACGCGCTTCGTCGGGCTCGACAACCTCACGTTCCTCGTGCGGGACCCGCAGTTCTGGACCGCGATGTTCAATACCGCCGTGTTCGCCGCGGGGTCGGTGCTGATCCAGTTGCCCTGCTCGCTCGGGCTCGCCCTGCTGCTGAATCGACCGGACATCCGGGGCCGGGCGATCTTCCGGCTGATCTTCTTCTCGCCGTCGCTGGTCGGGCTCGTCTTCGTCGGCGTGATGTTCTCGCTCATCTTCGAGAAGCGGACGGGCCTGCTCAACCAGGCGCTGGCGACGATGACCGGCGGGTGGTGGGACATCGAGTTCCCCTGGCTGCAGAGCTACGTCATGCCGGCGCTCATCCTCGCGGCCCTGTGGATGTACGTCGGGTTCAACATGATCTACTTCCTTGCCGCCCTGCAGAACGTCAGCCAGGACCTGCAGGAGGCGGCGACGGTTGACGGGGCCGGGCCCTGGCAGAAGTTCCTCAACGTCACGCTCCCGGCGATCCGCCCGGTCGCCACCTTCGTCGTGCTGCTCACGCTCATCGGCAGCTTCCAGCTCTTCGAGCTGCCCTACCTCCTGCTCGGCGGGGCCGGGCCCGACGACCAGGGCCTCACCGCCGTCATGTACCTCTACTTCACCGGGTTCGAGACCAACGACCTCGGCTACGCCAGCGCCATCGGCTGGTCGCTCGCCGTCCTCCTCTTCGGCTTCGCCATCATGCAGAAGTTCCTGTCGAAGGAGCCCGCCTGATGCCCGCCTCGATGACCACCCGGCGACGGCTCGCCCGGCTCGCGGTCTACGCCGTGCTCATCGTCGCGGCGGTCGTCACGCTCGTGCCGTTCGCCTACCTCGTCAGCTCCGCGTTCAAGAACAACGCCGACTTCTTTGGCTCGCTGTTCCTCCCAACCGGTGACGGGTTCCTGGGCGTCGCGTGGGACCGGCTCACCCTCCGCCACTTCGACCGCCTCTTCACCGAACTCGACTTCGGCAACTACGTCCTCAACTCCTTCTTCCTCGCCTCGGTCACCTCGATCCTCGGCACGCTCTGCGCCGCGATGGGCGGCTATGCGCTCGCCAAGTTCCACTTCGCGGGGCGAGGCTTCTTCACCAACCTCGTGCTCGGGGCGCTCGTGCTCCCGGGCGCGCTGCTGCTCGCCCCGGCGTACCAACTGCTCTACTGGATGGGCCTGCTCGACAGCTACGCCGGCCTAATCCTCCCGGGCATCGCCCCCGCCTTCGGCATCTACCTCTTCCGTCAGGCCACCATCGCCGGAGTCCCCGACGAGATCCTCGAGTCCGCCCGGCTCGACGGCTGCGGCGAAGTTCGCATGTTCTTCACCATGGTCCTGCCCCTGGTCCGACCCATGTGCGGGGCGTTCCTGCTCATCACCTTCCTGGGCATGTGGAACAACTTCATCTGGCCCCAGATCGTGCTGCAGACCCCCGAGAAGCTGCCCCTGGCCGTGGCCGTCGCCCAACTCCGCGGCGTCTACAGCCAAGAGTACGGCATGATCATGGCCGGCACCCTCGTCTCCATCGGCCCGGTCCTCGTCCTCTTCCTGCTCCTGCAGAAAGAGTTCATCGCCGGCCTGACCAGCGGCGCGGTCAAAGGCTGAGCCCTGCGGGAAGCACGAAGCACGAATGTCGGATGACGAACCAAACCAATTCGTCATTCTTCATTCGGATTTCGTCATTTCTTGTTGAAGTAGTTGCCCGAGAACTTCTTCTGGAACTTCTCGACGCGGCCGGCGGTGTCGACGAACTTCTGCTTGCCGGTGAAGAACGGGTGGCTGGCGGCGGAGATGTCGACCTTGATCAGCGGGTACTCGTTGCCGTCCTCCCACTTGATGGTCTCCTTGCTCGTCGCGGTCGAGCGGGTGAGGAACATCTCGTCGGCGGACACGTCGCGGAACACGACGTTGCGGTACTTGGGGTGGATGTCGTTTTTCATGGGGTCTGGGGTTTGGGGTCTGGGGTCTGGGGTCTGGGGTCTGGGGAATCGTACTCGTACTTGAACTTCGTACTCGAAACGTGAGCCACGCCGCGGCGAAACCGCCTTAAAGCTGGAATCGAGCCGCGTATATTAGCGAAAGTTCCTCATCCCGCCAACCCGACCCGGACCCTCAACATCACCACCCCAGCCCCCAGCTCCCAGACCCCAGCCCCCACCGCCGACATCTTCCTCAACGGCACGATGCTCCCGCCGCACGAGGCATCTGTTTTGGTCACGGATGCCGGCCTGCAGCACGCGGTGGGGCTCTTCGAGACCTTCCAGGCGTACAACGGCAACGTATTCCGCCTGCAACAGCACCTCGACCGGCTGGCCGCGTCGGCGCACGAACTCGGCCTCGCCGCGTCCATCGACACCGCGCCCCTTGCCGACGCGGTCGCTCAAACGATCACCCACAACGGCATCGACCGGGCCCGGCTCCGCCTCACCGTGACCGCGGGCACCGTGTCGCTGCTGCAGACCGGCGGCCCCGACGGGCCGCGGGCCGAGGTCCGCCAGACCGTGGCCGTGGTCCCGACCCCGCCGACGACCTACGACCCGCGGTACTTCACCGACGGCGTGACCGTCCGCATCCATGGCCCCGGGGCCAACCCCTTCGACCCCACGTTCGGGCACAAGACGCTCAACTACTGGGCCCGCCTCCGGTCGCTCCGCCAGGCCGCCACCGTCGGCGCGGCCGAGGCGATCTGGCTCAACGTGACCAACCACCTCGCCTCGGGCGCGGTGAGCAACCTGCTGCTCGTCGAAAGCGGCCGCCTGCTCACACCGTTCGCCCGTGGCGAGGAGGTGCAAAACGCCCTGCCCGCGCCGGTCCTGCCGGGCATCACCCGCGCCGCGATCATCGAACTCGCCGAGTCACGTGGGTTGGACGTGGTCCACCGGATGCTCTCGGTGGAAGACCTGCTCGCGGCGGACGAGGTCATGCTCACCAACTCCGGCTGGGGCGTCCTGCCCGTCGTCCGCGTGGAGAAACAACCCGTCGGCGGCGGGTCGGTCGGCGAGGTGACCCGCGACCTGCGTGAGGGGTTGCTGCGGATGATCGAGGATGAAACCGGTGCGGTCGGCGGTTGACCCGCGCCGCGCGACGCTTGCGGTTAGCGCGGGGTGCGCTAACCGCAAGCGGCGGCTTCTCGGTTCTGGAGATTCAGGCCAGCCCCGCGGCGTCGTCGTCCACCCCGTCGGCGTCGCCGTCGTTCACCGAACGCTCCTCGATCATCTTGCGGAGGTAGGCGTTCTCGCGCCGCGTCGCCTCGAGGTCGAACACGAGGTACTTGATCGACAGGCGGAGGTAATCCAGCGACTCCTGCAACTCGCCGACGGTCTTCTTGAGCTTGTCGTGCCGCTGCTGCGTCTTCGACGCGAGGGCGCCGAGCTTGTCGCGTTCGGCCTTGGGCAGCGTCGAAATCTCGCCCATCAGTTCGCCGAGTTTCTTCTGAAAGTCCTGCTCGTTCATGGTGCTTCCTCTCCGGTTGGGGTGTGGGTTGGGGGACACCGAAACGTATCACAGCCCCCGCCGCCGGTGAAGCGTTCCGCGCGTCGCGGCCGTTCGGCCCCGCAGATCGCATTGTGCATCACATCCGGGCCGATCTTCTCGGACGTTCCCTTTATCCCATCCAGTAGCGCGGCGTAACGGTCGTGCGGGATGTGGTGCGGACGCCACATCGACCCCTTCGCAGGGCAGGGCTTGCGCTGCCGCGAGCCGGTCTTGCCCCTACTGACTCGCGAGGCGTTTCTGCACCTCGCGCGGCAGGGCAAGCGCTGTCCTACGGGGGACGCGGCAGGGTGAACCCTGCCCTACGGGATCAGCCGCACCTTCCCCGAACCCGGCACGACCTCGCCCAGCCGGTACACCGTCTCGCCGTACCGCCGCAGCCGCTCGGCCACCGCTTCGGCGAAGTGCGGCCGCACGATCAGCGTGTACCCGATGCCCATGTTGAACACCCGGAACATCTCGTCCTCCGCCACGTCGCCGTGCTTCTGCAAAAACCTGAACAGCGGCGGCACCGGCCAACTCCCGAGGCCCACCGCCGCATCGACGTCGCCCGGGAGCGCCCGGTTGAGGTTGCCCGGCAGCCCCCCGCCGGTGATGTGCGCCATCCCGCTGATCGGCCGCTTGACCCGGTACTGGCGCAGCGTGTCCACCACCGACCGCACATAGATCCGCGTCGGCTCGAGCAACGCCTCACCCAGCGTCCGCCCCACCCCCGCCCCCGCCCCCGGAGCCGCCCCCGCGGGTGTCAATCCGTCGGCTGAGTCCGCTTCCCCGTTGAGCTCCGCATACACCTTGTCCAGCTTCAACCGCGCCCGCTTCACGATCGCCCGCACCAGCGTGTACCCGTTGCTGTGCACCCCCGACGACGCGAGGCCCAGCACCACGTCGCCCGGCTCGACCCGCTGCTCGCCCTCGATAATCTTCCGCAGCTCCACCACCCCCACCGCGAACCCGGCGAGGTCGTAGTCGCCTTCCTTATAAACGTCCGGCATCTCCGCGGTCTCGCCGCCAATCAGGGCGCACCCCGCGAGCCGGCAGCCGTCCGACACGCCCCGAACGATCTGCTCCATGTGGCTCGGCTCCACGTGGTGCGTCCCGATGTAGTCGAGGAAGAACAGCGGCTCAGCCCCCTGCACGATCATGTCGTTGACGTTCATCGCCACGCAGTCCTGCCCGATGGTGTCGTGCACGCCCATCTGGATCGCGAGCAGGACCTTGGTCCCCACGCCGTCGGTGCAGCTCACCAGCACGGGGTCGCGGTAGTTGCGCTTGAAAAGTTTCTCGTTGTAGTCGAGGCGGAACATGCCGGCGAAGGCGCCCTCGCGGCCGAGGACCCGCGGGCCGTGCGTGTTGCGGAGGTGGTGCTGGATGCGGCCCACCATCGCGTCGCCGGCGTCGATGCTGACGCCGGTGTCGGCGTACGTCAGGGGCTTCTTCGTGCGCGGCGGGCGGGACATGGCGGGCAGTGTACGGAAGCGGCGCGTCCAACCCCAACGCTTTTAGCCCGGCCGCTTGCGGCCGCAGTCTCTTCCGCTTCGAAAAGTCCGCGGCCGCAAGCGGCCGGGCTAAGGGGTTGTTCCACAACCAGTCCGGGGTGCCACACGGCATCCCGGAGGCTTTGCGGAGGGTGCGGTGTGCCGGCTACCAAGGACGTCAATCTATGGTCACCCCCGCACACCGCACCCGCCCCGAGCGGCGGGATGCGGTGTGGCACCCCGCGAATCGTGCTGTGAAAGAGCCTCCAAGCGGCCAACCGTCCTTGACCCGCAGCGTCGCGGCGGCGACAATGCGACTCCCGCCGGACCCACCCCCCTTCCGCATGTCGCTCTACCAAAACCGTCTTCGCCTCCCGCTCGTGCTCGTCGCCGCGCTCGTGCTCACCGCCTGCCGCGGGCCGGGTGCGCCGCCGAGTGCGCCGCCCGGGCCGACCTACACCGGGCCGCAGTACCTGTACAACACCGTCGGCTCGCTGTCGCGTGTGACCAACAACCAGTACCTGCCCGTCTCGGGGTTCGGGCTCGTGGTCGACCTGAACAACACCGGGTCGAGCGAGGTGCCGCAGTACCTCCGCCAGTGGCTGATCAACGATATGACCAAGCGGGGCGTGGGCCTCACCAAGTTCAAGGACGTGCTCGACGCCTCGCCCGAGCAGGTGCTCGCCGACGACCGCACGGCCGTGGTGCGGGTGCAGGGGCTCATCCCGCCGGGCGCGGTGTCGGGCGACCGGTTCGACCTGCTGATCGAGGCGGCGGACACGCGGACGACCGACCTCGCCGCCGGGCGGCTGTGGGAGACGTCGCTGGCGGTCGGCGGGGTCAACCCCCAGCGGGCGTTCGTCGAGCCCGAGGCCGTCGGGCGGGGCCCCGTCTACGTCGATCCGGTCAACACCGCGACGACCGACAAGTTCGCCATCGAGGAGCAGCGACGCCGGGCGATCATCGTCAACGGCGGGATCGTGGAGAAGGGGCGGGCCCTCGAGCTGGTCTTGAATCAGCCGAGTTCGCGCCTCTCGCGGGAGGTGCAGGACAAGATCAACGAGCGGTTCCCCGCCGAGCCCGACGCCAAGTGGCAGACCGCCACGGCCACCTCGCCGCTGGTCATCCGTGTGGCGATCCCGATCCGCTACCGCGATCGGCCCGAGGCGTTCATCGACTTGGTCCAGCACCTCTACATCAACCGCGACCGCAACTTCGAGCCGCTGCAGGCCCAGCGTCTTGCCGATGAGTTGGTGGCGGACCCGGGCAAGCGGGGCGCGGTGGTGTGGGCATGGAAGTCGCTGGGCCCGCGGGCTTTGCCGGTGATCAGCCAGTACTACCAGAGTACGCCGCAGAAGCCGCTGAGCGACGCCATCCGGCTCGCCGCACTTGACGCCGGCGCATTCCTGCAGGACGAGCGGGCCAGCGAGTTCCTGCTCGAGCTGGCGGGCGACCCGGACCCGGAGGTGCGGCAGACCGTCGCCGAATCGTTGGTCAACCTGCCCAGCAGTTTCCGCGGCGAGCGGGCCCTGCGCCAACTCCTCGACGACCCGGACAACGCGGTCCGCATCGCCGCGTACGAAGCGATGAGCCGCACCGGCGACCCGATCATCAGTCGCACCGTACTGCTCGGGCCGAAGATCGAGGGCCGACCCGAGCTCAAGTTCGTCATCGACCGCGTGCCCGGCGACCGACCGCTGATCTATATCAGCCAGCAGGGCTTCCCCCGCATCGTCGTCTTCGACGGCGACCTGGGCTTCAACGCCCCGACCGTCGCCGGCGTCTGGAACAACCAGCTCATGGTCCGGCAGGACGCGCCCGACGCCTCGGCCGAGCTGTTCTACCAGGAGCCGGTGGTGAAGGACGGCCGCCGCACCGTCGAGACCCACCGCGAGCCCTTCGACCCGACCGTCGCCACGCTCGCCTACGTCCTCGCCCACGACTGGCGCAACGACCCCAGCGACGCGCAGGTCGGCTTTGACCTTACGTATGGGCAGGTGGTCGACGCGGTGTACCAGCTCGTCACCAGCGGTGCGATCGACGCCGAGGTCGAGATCAGCCGCAGCGTCCTGGCCGACCTCGTCCGCCAGCTCGACGAGGAGCCGAGCCGCCCCGAACCCGCCCGCCCCGAGACCGCGCCCCCCAACGCCGCCGGCCCGCTCACCCAGCGGCCGTAACCCCCCACCCCATCCCTCGCTTCTTAGCCCGGCCGCTTGCGGCCGCAGTCCGCTCCAACGCAAGACACCGCGGCCGCAAGCGGCCGGGCTAGGCGTCGCGTCGCCGCATTTGCATCTATACCTCGCCCCCCTCTGCACTACCGTATAGTGGGGGTCGCCCCGCCGTTGAGCCCAGCGGATCGATCACGCCGATAGTGCATTACCGCCCGGGGGACCCGGGCCCATCACTCGACACGGAGGTCGACCCATGCGTCTCGCCAAGCTCACCGTCGCGGGGTTCAAGTCCTTCGCCGACCGGACCGAGATCCCCTTCGACCGCCCCATCGTCGGCATCGTCGGGCCCAACGGCTGCGGCAAGTCCAACGTCGTCGACGCCATCAAGTGGGTCCTCGGCGACCAGTCCCCCAAGAGCCTCCGCGGCGGGGCCATGATGGACGTCATCTTCAACGGCTCGGCCAACCGCCGCCCGTCGGGCATGGCGAGCGTGACGCTGACGTTTGATAACCCCCTGCGGGAGCATCCGGGGATCGGGGATCAGGCTCCGGCAATGCGGCATCACGCTGACGGCAACGCTCAAGCCGCGCCCGAAGCGGAACCTTCACAGCCCGATCCTCGATCCCTGATCCCCGATCCCTCCGCCGCGGCACATCCACCGCGACGGGCGCTGCCGCTTGACGCCGAAGAGGTGGCCATCACCCGTCAGCTCTACCGCGACGGCACCAGCGAGTACCGCATCAACGGGCAACGCGCCCGGCTCCGCGACATCCGCGAACTGTTTATGGACACGGGCATCGGGACCGACGCCTACTCCATCATCGAGCAGGGCAAGGTCGCGCGGATGCTCGACGCCAACGCGGATGAACGCCGCCAGATCTTCGAGGAGGCGGCCGGCATCTCGCGGTTCAAGGCCCGCAAGAAGGAGGCGCTGCGCAAGCTCGACCGCACCGAGCAGAACCTCGCGCTGGTGCGCCAGCGGCTGGAAGACACCGAGCGGCGGCTGCGGTCGGTCAAGATGCAGGCCGCCCGGGCCCGGTCCTATCAGGAACACCGGGCCCGCCTCGGCGAGCTGCAGCTGGCGTACGCGCTGGCGGAGTACCACCGGCTCAGTGTGCGGCTGTCCGACACCGCCGAGCAACTGGAGCAGGCCGAGGCGGACCGGGCCGCGGCGCAGCGGGAGCTGGCGAAGCACGACGCCGCCCTCGCCGACGCCGACACCGAGCGCGAGGCGCTGGCGAAGCGGGCGCACGGCCTCGACCGCGCCCGCGTCGAGCAGCAGTCGGCCAAGAAGCAGGCCGAGCAGCAACGCGGCTACGCCCGCGCCACCCTCGCCGACGTGAAGCAGCAGATCGAGCGTGACACCGCCCGGCTCGACGAGTTAACCCGCCGCGGCGAGACCCTCGACGCCGAGGCCGCCGACCACGCCGGGCGCATCGACGGCCTCACCGCCGCCAGGTCCACCGCCGCCGAGCGGCTCGACGCCGCCCGCGACGAGCACCGCGCCCTCCAGCAGGCGCTCCACGAGAAACGCGCCCGGCTCGAAGACGAGAAGAACGGCCTCACCGACCTCCTCCGCGCCACCAGCCGTCTGCACAACGAGATCACCTCCATCGACGCGTTCGAGAAGTCCCTCGCCGCGACCCGCGACAAGCTCGACCGCCGCAGCGGCGATGTCGCGTCGCAGGTGGAGGCGTTGCTGACGGCGCGGGACGAGACGGCCGCACGGCTGGCCGAGGCGCGGCAACTGATCGACGGTGAGACGGCGCAGCTCGCCGAGAAGCGGGACCTCGCCGGGCGGTTCGGCGAGCAGCAGCGGGCGCTGTCGGAGCGGCTGTCCGAGTCGCGCGAGCGGCGGGCCGAGCTCGACGCGCGGCGGCACCTCCTGCAAGAGATGCAGGACAACCACGAGGGCGTCGCCGACCCGGTCAAGGCGCTGCTGGCCCGGGATGACGTCGAGGCGCGCGGCGACGTGGCGCTGCCGATCCGCGGGCTCGTCGCCGAGCTCTTCGACTGCGACGTGCGGCACGCCCCGCTCGTCGAGGCGGCGCTGGGTGAGCACCAGCAGTCTCTCGTCGTCGACCGGCTGGCGGACCTGTGCGACGCGGCCGGCTCCGCCGTGTGGCGCGACGCGCTCGCCGGGCGGGTGACGTTCCTCCCGCTGGATACGTCGGCCGCCCCGAGCAGCGGTGACCGCAACGCCGACGCCGACGCTGGCGTAGTCGCGCCCCCGCTCCCCCCCCTCTCCCGCGTCCTCGACCTTGTCCGCTACCCCGCCTGGCTCGCGCCCCTCGCCGAGCGGCTGCTCGGCCGCACGTTGATCGTCCGCGACCTCGACGCCGCGCTGCTTTTGCGTACGATTCTCCCCCCGGGTTTCCGCTTCATCTCCGAAAGCGGCGTGGTATTGGACGAGGGCGGCCGCGTCACCGCCGGGCCCGTCGGGGCCGCGACGGCCGGCGGCGGGCTCATCGCCCGCCGCTCCGAGCTCGCCTCGCTCCGGGCCCGGCTGGCCGAGCTCGACGCGATCATCCGCTCCGACCACAACACCCTCACCGCCATCTCCGATCAGGCCGCCCACCTCGAACGCGTCACCGCCGAGCTCCAGCAGTCGCTGTTCGATGCCAACGCCGTGCGGGTCGAGCTGACCGGGCGGCTTGAGAACGTGAACGCCAACCTTGCGACGCTTGAGAAGGAGCGGCCCGTCCTCGCCGCGGAGGTCGAGCAGGTGCACCGTCAACTCCGCGACGCCGACGCGAAGCGGACGACGCACCGCGGCGAGGCGGCGCGGCTGGAGCGTGAGGCGGCCGAGCGTGAGGCCCGCCGCGCCGCGATGCAGGAAGAGATCGCCGCCGAGAGCCGCGGCGTCGACGCGGCCCACGAGGCGTTGACCGCGCTGCGGGTCGAGGCGGGCAGGCTCGGCGAGCAGCTCGCCGCCGCCGAGCGGCAGGCCCGGCAGTACGAGGTCGCCCGGGCCGACCTGACCCGTCAGCACACGCTGCTCACCGAGCAGATGTCGGGTGCACGGACGAAGATCGACCGCCTCGCCGAGGCGGCGCAGGACGCGCAGGACGCCGCCGACGCCGCCGAGGCCCGCCTCGCCGAGCTCGTCACGCAGTGCGAGCTCGCCCAGCGGAAGCTCGCCCAGGCCGACCAGGACGTCGCCGCGCTGAAGGAGCACGCCGCCGCCCGCCGCGCCGCGGCCGAGGCGCTCGACAGGGACGTGCACCGCGGCGAGATGACCCGCCGCGAGCTGGAGGTCAAGCTCGACGCCGTCGCCCAGCGCTGCCAGGACCAGCTCGGCCTCGACCTCGCCCCGGCCTACGCCCGACGCCTCCGCGACACCGACGCCGACGCCGCCGCGCCCGACGCTATCGACTTCGGCACCGTCAAGGCGGAGATTGACGACTTGAAAGGCCGCATCGCCCGCCTCGGCACCGTCAACGTCGACGCCATCGACGAGGAGGAGCAGCTCGCCGGCCGGCAGGACGAGCTTGCCGTTCAGGTCCGCGACATCGAGGACGCCGAGCGGCAGCTCCGCGAGCTGATCGAGCGGATCAACACCGACTCGCGGACCCGCTTCGAGACGACGTTCAACGAGGTCCGCGCCAACTTCGCCGGGCCCGACGGCCTGTTCCGCAAGCTCTTCGGCGGCGGGAAGGCGGACCTGTTCCTCGAGCCCGACGAGCAGGGCCACGTCGACGTGCTCGAGTCGGGCATCAGCATCACGGCCAAGCCCCCCGGCAAGGAGCCCCGCGCCCTGACCCAGCTCTCCGGCGGCGAGAAGACCATGACCGCCGTCGCCCTGCTCATGGCGATCTTCAAGACCCGCCCCTCGCCCTACGCCATCCTCGACGAGGTCGACGCCGCCCTCGACGAGGCCAACGTCGAACGCTTCACCAAAGTCATCCAGGGCTTCCTCGACCGCAGCCACTTCATCGTCATCACTCACCACAAACGCACCATGCAGGCCTGCGACCTGCTCTACGGCATCACGATGCAGGAACGCGGCGTGTCCACCCGCGTCCGGGTCAACTTCGATCAGGTTGGCGCGGACGGCCGCATCGACACCGACGCCGTAGACAATCCACCGCCCGTTGAACCCGATGCGTCCGCCACGACCGACGTTGAAGGCTTAGAAGAAGCGCCAAAACGCGGCTCCCGCGATCAGCTCGCCGCGATGATGCGGGACCGTCAATCCGTCGCGGCCTTGTCGTGACGGGCAGGATTTAGTGCCTTAATGCCACATTTCAGCGCCTGATGCACGGGGTGCTACAACGCATCTCGCCGCTCGGGGCGGGTGCGGTGTGAGGGTATGACCGCGTCTTCACGTCAATCGTGGCTAGCCCATCGCACCCTCCGCAGAGCCTCCGGCATGCGGTGTGGCACCCCGGCGTGGTGGTGAAACAGCTTTGCAGCCGCGGCCTGATAGGCGGCGTCGTCTCGTATTTGACGCGGCCTGTCAGGCCGCGGCTACTGCTTGAAGTACATCCACATTTGGAGTCATCTCCCCGCAAACATCGGGTAATCCGCACCTGAAATGCTAACGCGGCTTTACCCGGTCCCTAGCATCGGCCGACCCGTGTGCACCGCGCGGGATCAACCCATGCGTATCCTCCTCATCGGCCACAACGACGCGGAACTGGCCCGGCTCCGCAAGGGGCTGGCGGCTCACACCTACGCCGTCGACCTCGCCCGCAGCCCCGACGAGGGCGAGCGGTTCGCCACCGATGATGCCGCCTACGACGTCATCATCGCCCAGGCCGACGGCAAGGCGATGGACGCCGCGGGCCTCATCCGTCGGCTGCGGAAGCACGAGGTGGCCGGCCCGATCTGCGTCCTTGCCGACCGGTCCGACACCGACCGTGTGGTGGACCATCTCGACGCCGGCGCGGACGATGTGATCGATGAGGCGGCGGACTTTCGGGAGGTGCTCGCGCGGCTGCGGGCGCTGATGCGGCGCGGCCGTCCGGCGGAGAACGCGATCCTGCGGTACCACGACCTCGAGCTGGACCTGCCCCGGCTCCGGGTCACCCGGGCGGGGCGGCGGATCGCGATCCAGGGCAAGACGCTGGCGCTTCTCGAGTTTTTCGTGCGGCACGCCGAGCGCGTGCTGTCACGGGCCGAGATCGGGCAGGGGGTGTGGGACCGGCGGTTCGATCCGTCGTCGAACGTGATCGACGTGACGGTGTCGAAGCTGCGGCAGAAGCTCGACAAGCCGTTCGAGACGCCGTACGTGCACACGGTGGTGCGGTCGGGCTACCTCTTCTCCCGGACCCCGCCCGGAGAAGAATCCTGGGGTTAAAGCAGCGTCATGGGTTCAAGCGTTATCGGCACCACGGCCTACGGACTACCTGCCAAACAGGATCGGCGATACTATAAAGAGGTATCCGCTCGATCCCGACCCGGCGCGTGCTACGGTTGGATCGGCATCATCGCTTGGCCGACGGGTTAAACCCGCGGCCGGCAGATTGGAGACCGTCATGCTTTACTGGGCCCTTGTCTTCCTCGTCATCGCGATCATCGCCAGCGTCCTCGGCTTTACCGGGATCGCCGGAGCCGCGTCGCAGATCGCCTGGATCCTTGCCGTGATCGCGATCATCCTCTTCGTCGTCTTCCTCATCATGAACGTGATGAAGGGCAAGCGAGCCGTATGACTCGCCCCGCTTTCTTTCCGCGGCCGGTGTGACCGCCGCTTCAACCTCCACCCCGACAGGAGTTCACCATGGATTCGATCAAGACCTTTCTGACCACCTCCACCGCCGCACTGGCCCTCACCTTCGGGGCCGGCTCGATGCTCGCCCTCACCGGCTGTGACACCGAGACGGGTACCGAAGACGCTATCGAGGACGCGGGCGACAACGTGCAGGACGCGGGTGAGGATGCAGGCGATGCCTTGCGGAACACCGGCGACAACGTCGGCAACGCGGTCGAAAACACCGGCGATCGGGTCGACCACTGAGGTCGCCCCGGAGCCGGCGGTTGCCGCTTCTCTGAGTTGAACCCACCAGCGCGACGCCCCCGACACCGGTCGGGGGCGTCGTTTTGATGCGCCCGGGCGGGGGTGAGTGGTGTAGCGGCGGGGGTCGGCACCGGTGCCTCCGGCGGCGGTGCGGCTCCGGGGGATCCTTGTCCTACACCGGTCGGCGTTGAAGAACGTGGGCGATCTCATCGCGGAGCTTCGCCGCCGCGTTCGCCACGGCGCCTTGCCACTCCGCGTCGGCGGGGTCGGCGGCGTACAGCACCGAGCGGCTGGCGGTGATGATGGCGCCGGTGCCGTCGGAGCGGAAGCAGGCTCGGACGTCGTCGGCCGAGCCGCCCTGCGCCCCATAGCCGGGCACGAGGAACAGTTGGTGCGGCATCCGCCGACGCAGCGCGGCGGCGTCGGCGGGCTTGGTCGCGCCGACCACCGCCCCGACGAGCGAGTAGCCCCGCTCGCCCAAGTATCGCTCGCCGAGTTCCGCCACGGCATCGGCGACGGCCTCGGCTACGGTGCGGCCGTCGGCGAGCGGCAGCGATTGGAGGGCGTCTCCGCCGGGGTTGGACGTGCGGACCAGCGCGAAGAGCCCGCCCCCGCCCCCGGAAGCAGACGCGGCCGCGGCCTCGGCGAACGGCTCGAGCCCGTCGACGCCGAGGTACGCGTTCACCGTCAGCGCGTCGCTGCCCACGGCGTAGTCGTTCCCGGCGATGAGTCCGGCGGCATAGTGTTCGGCGCTCACGCCGATGTCGCCACGCTTGCCGTCGGCGATGACGATCAGCCCGGCGGAGCGGGCGAGCTCGACGACCGACTCGTAGACGGCGTAGCCGGCGCTGCCGTACCGTTCGAAGCAGGCGAGCTGTGGCTTCACCGCGGGGACGACGCCGGCGACGGCGTCGATAATGCCGCGGCAAAACGTCTCGATCCGGTCGAGCGGGTCGTCGCCGGGGACGGCGTGGGGCAGGCGTTCGAGAACGGGGTCAAGCCCGACGCACACCGGGGCCCCGCAGCGTTCGGCCGCGTCGAGGAAGCGGTCGGCGAAGTGAGTTTTCGGTAAGGGCGGGCCGGGCATGACGGTGATGCTACCTTTCGCCCCCGTAGGGCAGGGCTTGCCCTGCCGCGGGTCGACCCGCAGCGCGAGGCAGGGCGAGCCCTGCCCTATGACGGACCGCCCATGGCCGACGCACCGCAACCCGACCTCCGCCGCGAGCTCCGCACCGGGGGGGCGGTGCTGCTCGGGCTGGGGTCGATGGTGGGCACGGGGGTGTTCATCAGCCTCGGCCTGGGCGCGGGGCTGGTCGGGCCGGGTGTGGTGCTCGCGGTGGCGCTCGCCGGCGGGCTGGCGATGTGCAACGGGCTGAGCTCGGCCCAGCTCGCCGCGGCGTTCCCCGTCTCGGGCGGGACCTACGAGTACGGCCACCGCGTCGGGTGGGCCCCGCTAGGGACCGTCGCGGGCGTGCTGTTCCTCATCGCCAAGTCCGCCTCCGCCGCCACCGCCGCACTCGGGCTCGCCGGCTACGTCATCCACCGCTTCGGCTGGGCCGACCCGCTCGCGGTGCCCGCTGCGATCGCCGTCGTCATCTGCCTCACCGTCGTCGTGCTCGAGGGCATCCGCCGCACCAACCGGGTCAACACCGTCATCGTCGGCGTCACGCTGTTGGGCCTGCTGACCTTCATCGTCGGCGGGCTCACCGCGGTTGCCCCGCGTAACTTGACGCCGTTCCTGACTACCCCGACGGACGAGAGCGTGTGGAGCGCCCTGCCCCACGCTGCGGCGCTGATGTTCGTCGCCTACACCGGCTACGGCCGCATCGCCACCCTCGGCGAGGAGGTGCACGACCCCCGCCGCACCATCCCCCGCGCCATCGTCATCACGGTCGTGGTGTGCGTGCTGCTCTACGCCGCGGTGGCCGCGGTCGCGGTGGGCGTCGTGGGCGCACCGCGGTTTGCGGCGCTGTCGACGTCGGGCGACGGCCCGCTCGAGGCGGTGGCGGATGCGGCGGGCCTGCACCCGCTGCTCGTGTGGGCCGTCACGGTTGCCGCGGTGACGGCGATGCTCGGGGTGATCCTCAACCTGATCCTAGGCCTGTCGCGCGTCGCGCTGGCGATGGGGCGCCGGGGCCACCTGCCCCGCGTCTTCGCCACCGTCGACGACGCCGGCTCCACGCCCGGCCCCGCCGTGCTGCTCGTCGCCGGGCTCATCATCGCCCTCGCCTGCCTCGGGTCCATCGAGCGGGCGTGGTCGCTGTCGGCCGTCACGGTGCTGATCTACTACGCCATCACCAACGCCGCCGCCCTCCGCCTCGCCGCCGAGCACCGGCTGTACCCGCGGATGTTCCCGTGGCTCGGCCTGCTCGGCTGCCTCGGGCTGGCGGTGTGGATCGACTGGCCGTACCTCGTGGCGGGTGCGGGGTTAGTCGTCCTGGCGCTGGGGTGGCACCGGGCCCAGGGCACGACGGAACCCGCATGAAAAAACGCCGACCGCTCCTCGGCCCTATCATCGGCACCGAATCCCCGGGGTCGCGCGTCCCGCTCCGGAACGAAGTTGGACGTGACGCCGGAGGATCGACATGAACGACGTGCCCGTTAGGGTGGTGGATCGCCGCGTCTTTCAGCGGCAGGACTTCTGGATCTTCGGCGTGTTGTCGCTGCTGCAGGCGGCGGCGGTGGGCTGGTTCGCTTTCGGCTGGGTCCGTGATGCACATTGGACGGCCCACCCGGTGCTGCTCATCGTGCTGAGCACTCTGATTTTCGGGCAGCTCGCGATGCACCTGATGCGGTGGCTGGTCCTGCCGCGGATGCGTCGGCCCGACCCGATGGAGCCCGAACCCGGCCTCAACGCGGTGGTGGTGACGACCTTCGTGCCCGGCTCCGAGTCGATCGTCATGCTCGAGGAGACGCTGAGCGCCTTCATCGCCCTGGACTACCCGCACGACACGTGGGTGCTCGACGAGGGGGACGACCCGGAGGTCAAGGCGCTGGCTCAACGCTTGGGCGTACAACACTTCTCGCGCAAGCACCGCCCGGAGTACCACGGCCCGATCGGCCGCTTCGCTTCGAAGACGAAGTACGGCAACGTCAACGCCTGGCTCGTAGCGGTGGGTTTCGACCGCTACGACTTCTTCACGGTGTTCGACCCCGACCACGTGCCCGCGCCGAGCTTCCTTGACGCCGCGCTGGGCTACTTCCGCGACGCGGAGGTGGGCTACGTCCAGTTGCCGCAGATCTACTACAACCAGGGCGCGAGCTTTGTAGCCCGTGGGGCGGCGGAGGAGACGTACGGCTACTACGCCGGGGTGCAGATGGCGGCGCACGGCGGGGGCTGGCCCATCATCGTGGGCTGCCATCACACCCACCGTATGACCGCCCTCCGCGAGGTCGGCGGGCTGCCGGACCACGACGCGGACGACCTGCTGATCACCTACCTGTACCGCCAGCACGGGTGGCGCGGCGTGTACGTGCCCCGCGACGAGGCGCGCGGGATCACCCCCGTCGACTGGCCGGGTTACCTCAAGCAGCAGCTCCGCTGGGCCCGCTCCGTCTTCGACGTCAAGCTCCGCAAGTTGCCCCGCCTGCGGCTGAACCTGCCGTGGACCGAGAAGGCGCTGCTGTATCTGCACGGCCTGTCGTACCTGCAGGGCGTGCTGACCCCCGCCGGGCTGATCGTGATCGCGTACCTCCTCGTCTCGGGCGTGTTGCCGTTCGACCGGGACGGCGGGCTGCTGTGGCGCATGGTCGCGGCGATCGCCGTGGTGCAGCTCGCGGCGATCTTTCACCAGCGGTTCTTCCTGCGCCCTCAGGCCGAGCGGGGCTTGCACTGGCGCGCGGGGCTGCTGCTCTACGCCCGTTGGCCCTACCTGCTGCGGGCGCTGGTCGACGCGGTCCTCGGGCGCAAGTCCGGCTACATCCTCACCCGCAAGATCGGCGGAGGGGGGCAAAAGTCGCTCATGCTGTTCTGGCCTCACGCGCTGACGATCCTGCTGCTCGGCGGGGCGTGGGCCTGGGGCTTCTTCACCGGCGCACGCCCCGTCGCGAGCATCGTCGCCGTCGCGGCGATCATCGTGCTCTCGTCGCTGGCCGTGATCCTCAGCGAATTTTTGACCTACCCCGACCCCTATGACCATCGGCTCTGGCTCGACGCAAACGAGCGGGCCGCCGCGAACGACGGAGAGGGTCTGCCTTTGGCGTCTTACGATGTCGGAGCAGCCGGGTGAGGATGAGCCACCTCGGACCGCTCCCGGACGCACAACGGGCGCCACGGAAGCACCCCACGGAGTGGACTTTCGTGCCCGCTTCGGCGGCGTTGATCACGCCGCCTTGCCCCGCGCCGAGCTGAACGCGGCCTGGTCGCCGATGCGTTCGTACGTCGCCACGAAATCGTCGAACCGGGCGGTGAACGCCTCGACGATGGCGGGGTCGAAGTGCGTCCCCGCGTCGTTCTCGATCATGGTGCGGGCGACCTCCATGGTGAAGGCGGCCTTGTAGACGCGGACGGAGGTGAGTGCGTCGAAGACGTCGGCGACCGCGGCGATGCGGGCGCTCAGCGGGATGTCGGCACCCGACAGGCCGTAGGGGTAGCCCGACCCGTCCCAGCGTTCGTGGTGGTCGCGGGCGATGTCCATCGCCATCGAGAGGAAGCCGCTCTGCCCGCCGTGCCCGGCGACCTCCTGCAGCGCCCTCGCACCGATGAGGCTGTGCTGTTTCATGAGCTCGAACTCGCGCTCGGACAGCCGCCCGGGCTTGAGCAGGATCGCGTCGGGGATGCCGACCTTGCCGATGTCGTGCAGCGGGCTGGCCTGATAAATCTGGTCGATGAAGGCGGTGTCGATGTCGTCGACGTACGGGCCGTGCTCGGCGAGGTGCTCGGCGAGGATGCGGCAGTACTCGCGGATCCGCTCGAGGTGGGCCCCGGTCTCGGGGTCACGGGAATCCGCCAGGTTCGCCAGCGCGAAGACGATCAGGTCCCGCGAGTCGACGATCTCGCGGCTCTGGGCGGTCACCGTCTCGCACAGCACCAGGTTGTCGTCCGTCAGCCGCGCCCGCGCCTCGGCCAGGTCACACAGCGCCTCACGCAGACGCATCTGCACGCGGACCTTGGCCAGCAGCTCCTCCTCGTCGAAGGGCTTGATGATGTAGTCGTCCGCCCCGGCCTCGTAGCCCTTGACCCGCTCGCCGGTCGACGCCTTGGCCGAGACGAGGATGATGTTCACGTCCGCCCCGTGCTCGGTGAGGCGGATGCGGCGGGTTGCCTCGTACCCGTCCATCCGCGGCATCATGATGTCCATCAGCACCAGCGCCGGCCGCTGCGCCTCGAACACCTCCAGCGCCTCGGCCCCGTCGCGGGCCTGCACCAGCGTGTAGTGGTCCGCGAGGCCCTCTTCCAGGATCGCGAGGTTCAGCTCGTCGTCGTCCACGATCAGGATCGTCTTGTCCATGGTCATTGTCCCTTGCCCCCGGGAAAGTCGTCGGCGGAGCCGGTCAGGCGGCCTCCGCGTTACAACCGGTATCGGCCGGGTCGAGCTCGATGATGAACCGGGCCCCGCCCGGCGCGGCGTTTTCCGCCCACACCCTCCCGCGATGCGCCCGCACGATCTGCTCGCAGATCGCTAGGCCCAGCCCCGTCCCGCCGCCGACCGCCGGCGTCGAGCTCGCCTGAACGAACCGACCGAACACGCCCGCCAGCTCCGCCTCGGGGATGCCCGGCCCGCTGTCGGTCACGGTGATCCGCGTGCCCCCGTCGCCGCCGGCCGTCACACACAACTCGATGCACCCGCCGTCGGGCGTGAACTTCAGCGCGTTGCCCAGCAGGTTCCGCACCGCCTGCATCAGCCGGCCCCGGTCCGCCTCGACGAACAGCGACGCGTCGGGCTGCGTCACCGTCACCCGCAGCCCCCGCTCCGCCGCGAGGGACTGACACTCGTCCACCGTCGCGCCGATCATCGGGCCGAGCGGCTCGCGCTTGAACACGTAGCTCATCTCCCCCGCCTCCAGCTTGGACAGGTCGAGCAGGTCGTTGACGATGTGCAGGAGCCGCTGCCCGCTCGAGGCGATCCGCGTGAAGTAGCCGTTGAGCTTGTCGGGCGTCGCGGTCTCGACGTTCTTGAGCCCGAAGTTGGCGAAGCTGAGGATGCCGTGCAGCGGCGTGCGGAACTCGTGGCTGACCATCGCGATGAAGGCGTCCTTCGCGCGGTTGGCACCATCCGCCTTCTCGCGGGCCTCGGTCATGCGGGCGGCGGTGCGGCGGAGTTCGAGCAGCGCGACCGCCTGCCGGCCGAGCCGCCCGAGCGCGGTCCGCTGGTGATCCGACAGCGTCCGCGGCTGGGTGCCCATCACGCAGAGCGTCCCGAGCGTCAGCCCGTCCTCGTTGATCAGCGGCACGCCGGCGTAGAAACGCAGGTGCATCGCCCCGGTCACCATCGGGTTGTCGGCGAAGCGGGGGTCCCGCGTCGCGTCCTCCACCACCAGCGGCTCGTCCGAGTGCAGGGCGTAGGCGCAGAACGCCTGGTCGCGCGGCGTCTGGGTGACGTCGAGCCCGACCCGCGACTTGAACCATTGACGGTCCGTGTCGACGAGGCTGATCATCGACATAGGGGCGTCGCAGAGTTCCGCGGCCAGCGCCGTCAGGTCGTCGAACGCGGGCTCCGGCTCCGTGTCCAGCACGCCGTAGGAGCACAGGGCTTGGAGGCGCTCGGGCTCGTTCAGGGGCAGGGGGCTTGCGGGCACGGCGGTGCTGCTTTCTTGCGGGTGCTTCCGGCGGCGGCCGATACACCTCGGCCGCCTCTGTTGCCAACTTCTTGCCCAACGCTCAGGCGGCGGCGCGGCGTGCGCCCGCGGCGGGTTCGGCGGCCGGCGCGGCCTCCACGGGCGGGAGTTCGACGGTGAACACCGCCCCGCCGCCGGGGTGGTTCTCCGCCCAGACGCGCCCGCCGTGGCCCTTGACGATCTCGGTCGTGATCGCCAGGCCCAGCCCCGTCCCGCCCGCGCCGGACTTGGTCTTGCTCGATTGAACGAACTTGTCGAAGATCAGCTTCAGCTCGTCCTCGGGCACGCCCGGGCCGTGGTCGCGGACTTTGATGTAGACCCGGCCGGCCTCCGACCGCTCGAGCGCCACCTCGACGGCGCCGCCGGCGGGGGAGAACTTGATGGCGTTGCCCATGAGGTTCCGCACCACCTGCATCAGCTTCCGCTGGTCCGCCCGCGCCTCCACCGCGTCCGCCGGCGGCGCGAACTGCACCTTGATCCCCCGCTCGGACACCAGCGACAGGTGCTCGTCCACCACCGCGTTGACCAGCTTCGCCAGGTCGTGCGTGGCGAAGTCAAACTCCATCTTGCCCGCCTCGAGCTTGGAGATGTCCAGCAGGTCGTTGACAAGTTCGAGCAGGCGTTCGCCCGACGTGTTGATCTTGGTGAAATAGTCCTGGAGCTTGGCGAGGTCGCCCGCGCCGGCTTTTTTTACCCCGAAGCGGGCGAAGCTGAGGATGCCGTGCAGCGGCGTGCGGATCTCGTGGCTCATGTTCGCGAGGAACTCGCTCTTCGCCTCGTTTGCGGCGTTCGCGTCGCGCATCGCTTTCCGCAGCTGCGCCTCGGCGTTCTTGCGCTCGGTCACCTCACGCTCGATCGCGATGAAGTGCGTCACCGGGCCGTCGGACGTCTCGCGGACCGGCTGCACGTCGATGCCCAGCCAGTACGGCCGGCCGGTCTTCGAATAGTTCATGATCTCGTCGCTGACCGCCTCGCCGCGGGCGATGGCCTCGCGGATCCGTGCCACCGTCTCGGGCCGGGTCTTGGGGCCCTGCAGGAAGCTGCCGGGCTTCTTGCCGATCACCTCGTCGAGCGTGTACTCGGTGATGCGGGTGAAGCCGGCGTTGACCCACTCGATGTGGCCCTTCGCGTCGGTGATGATCACCGCGTTGTCGGTCTTGCTCGCCACGAGCGAGAGCTTGCTCATCTCGTCGGCGTTCTTCTTTGTAGCGGTGATGTCGGACATCACCCCGTCCCAGCGGGTGGTCCCGTCGGGGAGGCGCTCGGGGTTGGACCGCGCCTCGATCCAGCGGACGCTGCCATCACGGTGCCGCACCCGTCCGGTCCAGTGGTACGGCGTGAGGTCCTGCCACGACCGGCCGACGCTCTCGGTGAACGAAGCCAGGTCATCGGGCACGATGGCGCGGGTCATGATGTCGGGGTTGTGGACCAGCTCGCGCGGCTCGACACCGTAGAACTCCCGGCAACCGGCGCTCACGAAGGTGAACGCCGCGTCCCCAGCCGGGTTCATCTCGAATCGGTAGACCATGCCCGGCACGTTGGCCGTCATGGAGTTGAGCTCGTCGACGTTCATGGTGGTCATCGCAAGCTGCTCCATCAAGCCGTTGTACCGCTGGGCGATCTGTCCGACCTCGGTGAACGGCTCGACGGGCGACCGCAGGGACAGGTCGCCGGTGCGGGCGTGCCGCTCGATCGTGTTGGCGAAATCGATCAGCTCGGTGGTGGCGTGGTGCTCGTGGTAGTTGAGCCCGTCGCGCTCGGCCTCGGGGGTGACGCGGAGGCCGACCGTTTTCTGCAAGACGTAGAACACGGGCAGCCCGACGCCCAGGCACAGCGCCCCGCACGCGCCGACGCCGAGCGCCTGCACGCCCAGCTGCTCGGCGCGGGTGAGCCCGGTGCCAAGCGTGTCGAGGTCGCCGAAGATCGCCACGGCGAGGGTGCCCCAGACGCCCGCGGCGAGGTGCACCGGGACGGCGGAGATGACGTCGTCGATCTTCAGGCGGTAGAGCAGCGACTGGACCGCCTGGCACACGAGGGCGCCGACCGCGCCGATGACGATGGCCTGGGGCGCGGAGACGGCGTGGCAGTTGGCGGTGATGGCGACGAGGCCGGCGAGGGCGCCGTTGATGGCGGCGGAGGGGTGGGCGAAGCCCTGGAGCGTGTAGCCCAGGCCGACGCTGAGGCAGAGGCCCGCGGCGGCGGCGAGCATGGTGTTGACGAGGATGCCCGGGACCGAGGCGTCGAGGGCAAAGGTGCTGCCGCCGTTGAACCCGATCCACCCGAACCACAGGAGCAGCGCCCCGAGCATCGCGAGCGGGACGTTGCTGCCGTTGGTCTCGTTGACGCTGCCGTCGGGGTTGAAGCGTCCGAGCCGGGCGCCGAGGACGAGGCACGCGGCGAGGCCGAACCACCCGCCGACGGCGTGAACGACGGTGGAACCGGCGAAGTCGATAAAGCCCATGGACCCCAACCAGCCGCCTTGATCCAGCAGCCCGCCGCCCCACGCCCAGTGGCCGAACACGGGGTAGACGAGCGCGACGGTAAGGGCCATGAGCAGGTAGCCGGTGAACTTGACCCGCTCGGCGACGGCCCCGGAGACGATGGTGACGGCGGTGCCGCAGAACATGACTTGGTAGAGGAAGAACGTCGCGGTCCAGCCGGTGGACGCGCCCTCCCCGGGTGCGAGGTCGGGCAGGAAGAGCGAGGTGCCGAGCCAGCCTTGCGTCGTCACGCCGAACATGACGCCGAAGCCCACCGCCCAGAAGACGAGCGCCGAGATGCCGAAGTCGGCGACGTTCTTGATCGCGACGTTGATCGAGTTTTTGGTGCGGGTCATGCCCGCCTCGAGGCAGAGGAACCCCGCCTGCATGAGGAAGACCAGCCCGGCGGCGGTCACCACCCACAGCATGTCCAGCAGCATCGGGTCCATCGGCCGTCCTTTGTCTACCAAGGTCGCGGCACGGCTGGCTCAACAGACCTGCCGCTCGTAAAGCCCACACCGCGGGTGACATCGGGTGAACGACGCGGAGCCTTGACGCGGATCGGGCGAATTTTCCGGCTCGAGCGTTGAGGCGGTTTGGGTCAACCAGAACGGCGGGGCACGGCGCGGGTTGTATGTGAGGGGTGATCCGGCCGATACTGCTCGCATGCCCAGCGCCCCCGCCGAGCCGGTCCGTACCGCCCCGCCGAAGACCCCCGTTGCGCCCGCCGCCGCCGGGGGCGAGCGAGCCGGCCCGGGGGCCGACCCGCCCCTCGGCCCGCTCGCCCTGCGCGGCGGCGTCGGCGGGCTGCTCATGGGCCTGGCCAACCTCGTGCCGGGCATCAGCGGCGGGACCATGCTCCTCGCCGCCGGGGTGTACCCCCGCTTCATCGGCGCGATCGGCGAGGTCTCGACGCTCAAGTTCCGCCGCGCGTCGCTGGCCGTGCTGGGCAGCGTCGTCCTAGCGGCGCTGCTGGCCATCGCGCTGCTCGCCGGGCCGGTGAAGGAGCTGGTGGTGCACCACCGCTGGGCGATGTACAGCCTCTTCATCGGGCTCACGCTCGGGGGCGTCCCGGTGGTGTGGCGGCTGATCCGCGGGACCGACGCGGCCGCCCCGGGGAAGCGCGACCCGAAGGCCGGACGCCGCCGCTTGCGCGACCGCGGGGTCACCGCGCCTGTCTGGATCGGCGCGGCCGCCGGGTTCCTCGGCATGGCCGCCCTCGCCGTCTACCAGTCCGCCGGCGCGGGCGCGGCCACCGCCGACCACAACGAGGGCTTCGTCTTCATGCTCCTCGCCGGCGTCGCCGGGGCGTCGGCCATGATCCTGCCCGGCGTCAGCGGGGGGTACCTCCTGCTCGTCCTGGGCGTCTACGTCCCGATCCTCGCCGGCGTCGACGCCTTCAAGGACGGGCTCAAGGCGATGGACCTCGGCGCGATCATGAGCGTCGGCCTCGCCGTCATCCTGCCCGTCGGGCTCGGCGTCGTGATCGGCGTCGTCGGCGTGAGCAACCTGCTCCGCTACCTCCTCAAACGCTACGAACGCGCCACCCTCGGCGTCCTCCTGGGCCTCCTCCTCGGCGCGGTTGTCGGGCTCTACCCCTTTGAGGAAACCGTCACGCCACAGCCCGGCACCGCCGCCACCGTCAAGGGCCAGGCCGTCGAGGAACGCGCCCTCGCCGAGGGCGACGCCCTCACCTGGGTCTTCGCCACCAGCGGCGAACCCGTCCCCGCCGAGGACCTGCCCACCCGCCGCTTCACCCCCACCACCACCGAGATCATGGGTGCCCTGGGCCTCATCCTCCTCGGCTTCGCCCTCACCCTCGGCGTCGACCGCCTCGGCCGGGAAAAACCACGCCGCGGCGGCGAACCTCGAAGCACGAACGACGAATGACGAAACTTTAAGGTTGCATCTCCTTTCGTCATTCTTCATCCGTGCTTCGTCATTAAGAGATCCCTCTATGAAACTCCTCGTCACCGGCGGTGCCGGCTACATCGGGTCCCACGCCGTCAAACGGCTCCTCGCCGACGGCCACGACGTCCACGTCCTGGACAACCTCGCCCGCGGCCACCGCGACGCCCTCCCCCCCGAGGCCAACCTCTGGGAGATGGACCTGCTCGACACCACCGGCATCACCACCGCGCTGAAACAGCACGGCGTCGAGGCGGTGATGAACTTCGCCGCCCTCGCCTACGTCGGCGAGTCCGTCACCCAGCCGCTGCTCTACTACCGCAACAACACCGCCGGCGTCCTCTCGCTCCTCGAAGCGATGGACCGCGCCGGCGTCACCCGCCTCGTCCACTCCTCCACCTGCGCCACCTACGGCGAGCCCACCGAGATGCCCATCGTCGAGGACATGCCCCAGAACCCGATCAACCCCTACGGCTGGTCCAAGCTCTTCGTCGAGCGCATCCTCGCCGACTACGCCGCCGCCCAACGCCTCGCCGGGGCCGACTTCGCCTACGCCGCGCTCCGCTACTTCAACGTCGCGGGCTCCGCCGCCGACGGCTCCATCGGCGAGGACCACGACCCCGAGACCCACCTCATCCCCGTCATCCTCGACACCGTCCTGGGCAAGCGCGACAGCATCACCATCTTCGGCACCGATTACCCCACGCCCGACGGCACCTGCATCCGCGACTACATCCACGTCGAAGACCTCATCGACGCCCACGTCACCGTCCTCCACGCCCTGCAGCCCGGCGACGAACGCCTCTACAACCTCGGCACCGGGCACGGCCTGTCCGTCAAGCAAATCATCGACGCCGTCCGCGACGTGACCGGCTCCGACTTCACCGTCAAGCTCGGCGACCGCCGCCCCGGCGACCCGCCCTCCCTCTACGCCGACCCGTCGAAGATCCAGCGCGAACTCGGCTGGTCCGCCAAGATCACCGACGTCAAAACCATGGCCGCCGACGCCTGGCGCTGGTTCCAGCAACACCCCGACGGGTACGACGACTAGAGGCCGTGATACGGTTGCTGGCTGATTTTTCAGTGGGGCAGGCTTCCAGCCTGCCGTTGGCCCGAAGGGCCAAGTTCGACGTTTGCAACTTCAACCCCTCGCCTCGCTCGACCCCCCGCTGAAGTTCCGCTCCACCGGGCGGAAGCTGGATCAATCTTCGGTGATCCTCATCGAAAGTTCACCGCCGCGCCCCCGCCCCGCCGTTGATCCCGCGCGCCACCCGCGATACGATCCATCGTCCGGATCACCCGAGGGGCCAAGCCCATGCTGACGCAACCCGTCGCCGCCGCCTCCGCGCTCAACAGCCACGTGCTGGTGCTCAACCGCCTGTGGATGGCGATCCGCATCATCGACGCGAAGCGGGCGTTCTCCCTGCTTTCTCGCGACCTCGCCGAGGTCATCCGCGTCGACGACGGGTCCTACACCGGGCACGACTTCGGCTCGTGGACCGACCTCTCCACCGCACGCGAAGCCTTTGAGGCCTCCGCCGGCGAACGCTACGAGTGGGTCCGCACCGTCCGCCTGCACATCCCCGTGCCCAAGGTCATCCGCCTCTACGGCTACGACCGCCTCCCCCGCCAGGACGTCAAGCTCAACCGCCGCAACATCTTTGCCCGCGACCACAACCGCTGCCAGTACTGCGGCAAGGCCTCGCCCACCTCTGAGCTCTCCCTCGACCACGTCACCCCCCGCAGCCAGGGCGGCCAGAGCACCTGGGACAACCTCGTGTGCTGCTGCGTCACCTGCAACTCGAAGAAGGGGGGCCGCACCCCAGACCAGGCCCACATGCCCCTGGTCCGCACCCCCGCCAAGCCCAAGCGCAACCCCGTGGTCAACCTCCGCGTCGGCCACGACAAGTACGCCTCCTGGCGCGCGTTCCTCGACAACGCGTACTGGTCCGTCGAACTGAAATAACGCTAAACGCGCCGGTCCTCTCGCTACCTTCGCCTCCCGCTTGCGGTTAGCGCCCCCCCCGCAACATCAAACGTTCTATAACTTCAACCTGTCAATCGCCCCGCCCGACCCCCCGCCGATCCTGCCGATCAGGCAACGTGGTTAAGTTGGAGAAGTATCGACCCGAATAAGCGGTAGCCGGGAACCGTAGGGCCTGACGCTCGCAACGAGCCGCCCCCGTCCCCGCGGGAGCTGCTGCGATGGCGTCGACGAAATCCACCAGGTCGGGTAAGGCCGCGAAGCCCGACTCGCTTTTCGAGAAAGAAGTTTTTACCACCGGCGAGGCCGCCGATGTTTGCAAGGTCTCGCAGCAGACCATCATCCGCTGCTTCGACGCCGGCCGCGTCCACGGCTTCCGCGTCCCCGGATCGCGCTTCCGCCGCATCCCCCGCGATGAACTCATCAAGTTCATGCGGGCCAACGACATGCCCATCGATGGCTTCATCACCGGCAAGAAGAAGGTCCTCGTCGTCGACGACGACCCCCACATCGTCGAACTCTACGCCGACCTGCTCTCAAGCGACTCGCGGTTGGAGGTCCACACCGCGGGCACCGGCTACGAAGCCGGCTCGCTTTCGCAGAGCCTCAAGCCCGACCTGATCATCCTCGACTACATGCTCCCGGACATCAACGGCAACGTCGTGTGCCAGAGCGTACGCAACGACCCGGCCCTGCAACACACACGGATCATCCTCGTCTCGGGCGTCGTGAAGCGCGACGAGATCGAGGGCCTCCTGCGGGCCGGGGCCGACGACTTCATCAAGAAGCCGTTCGATATCGAGGCCTTTCAAACCCGCGTCACCGAGCTCCTCGAGCTTTAGCGCCTCGGCCGCCCGCGACCATGGTTGCCGCCCCGCCCCACCCCCGCCGCATCGAGTTGATCCTCCGGGAGATCGACACGCTGCCCACGCTGCCCGCCGTGGCGACGCGGCTGCTTACCCTGACCACCGATGCCTCCGCCTCCGCCGATGAGGTCGTGCAACTTATCCAGGCCGACGGCCCGCTCACCGCCAAGGTGCTCTCGCTCTGCCGCGGCGCCGACAAGGGCACGAAGCAGGTCGACACCGTCGCCAAGGCCGTGGGCCTGCTCGGCTTCACCGCGATCCGCAACGCGGTGCTGTCGGTCAAGGTGATGGAGTTCTTCGCCGAGGGGACGTCGGAAGGGATTGGGGATCGGGGACCGGGGATCAGGAACAATGCCGCGGCTTCACCTGCTAAATCCGATCCCCGGTCCCCGATCCCGGATCCCTCTCCCGGCTCGCTCGACCGCAAGGGGTTGTGGCTCCACAGCGTCGCCGTCGCGACGCTCGCCGAGGCCATCGCTCGGGCGCACAAGGCCGCCGACCTGCCCGCGGACGAGGCGTTCGTCTGCGGTCTGCTCCACGACGTCGGGAAGCTCGCGCTCGACCACGTCCTGCCCCGCGGCTACGGCCGCGTCGTCGAGCTGACCGAGGTCCATCGCCGCAACATCGCCGAGTTTGAGCGCAAGATCATCGGCCTCGACCACCACACCGCCGGCAAGCGCCTCGCCGAGCAGTGGGGCCTGCCCCTGCGGCTGCAGGACTGCATCTGGCTCCACGGCTCGCCCCTCCGCACCGTGCCCGACGTGCCCCACCGCCGCATGGTCGGGCTCATCCGGCTTGCCGACCTGCTCGCCCGGCGGCAGCACGTCGGCTACTCGGGCAACCACTCGCTCCACGAGGACGCCGACGAACTCGCCGCGACGCTCGGACTGAACCCCGCCAAGGTCGCCGCCGCGTCCGCCGGCTTGTTCCAGCAACTCGAGGAGCGTGGCCGCACGCTCGGCTTCGGCGACGCCCCGTCGGATGCGCTCCGCCTCGCCGCGATGCAGCGCGCCAATGCCGAGCTTGGCGCGCTCAATGCGACGCTCGAGACCCGCAGCCGGCAGGCCGCGTCGCAGGCCCGTGTGCTGCATACCGTCACGACGTTTCACGCCGGGGCCGCGCCCGCCGCGTCGCTGGGTGACGTGCTTGACCGTGTCGCCGCGTCGGCAATGTCCTTCCTCGGCGAGGGGCCTCTGACGCTGCTCGTGCCGAGCCGCGCGGCGGACGATCCCGAGCCGTGGCGCTGCTCCCGCTACCGCGCCGACGGTCGGCCGCTCTCATCCGATGAGCTCGACCCGCCCGGCGACCCCGACGCGCTCGCCGCGGCCGAGCCCGACGCCCTCTGCGGCGCTGCCGCCGCGATGCACCTGCCGCGGCTCCCGCCGCACCCGCTCGGTGGCGGCAACCCGCCGCGCCTCGTGCCGCTGCCGAGCGGCTGGGGCACCGCCGCCTACCTCGTGCATCACCACCCCGACCCGCCCGCGTGGAAGGCCCTGCAACCCCTCGCCGCGACGTGGGGAGCCGCCGTCGCCGCGGCGATGCAGCACGCGGGCGCACGCCACCTCGGCGAGCAGCTCGCCGAACTGAACGCCGCGCTCGCCGACGCCCAGGACCGCGCCGCCGCCAACGAGTCGCTCGCCCGCCTCGGCGAAATGGCCGCGGGTGCCGCCCACGAGATGAACAACCCGCTCTCCGTCATCGCCGGCCGCAGCCAGCTCCTCACCCTCACGCTGCCCGAAGCGAGCCGCGACCGCGCCGCCGCCCTCGCCATCTTCCGCGAGGCCCACCGCCTTTCGGACCTCATCACCAGCCTCCGCATGTTCGCCGACCCGCCCGTCGCCAACCGCAAGCCCACCGACCTCGCCGCCGTCGTCCAGGGGGTCGTCGACAAGGTCCGCAAGTCGCTGGAGAAACAGGACCGGCCGTTCACCGTCACGCTCGACGCCGCCCCGCTGCCCGCCGCGCCGGTCGACGCGGAACAGGTGCAACGCGCCCTCACCGAGCTGTTGTTCAATGCCGTGCAGGCCGAGCCGAAGTCGCTCGTCACCGTCTCGCTGCGCCACGTCGCGGCGGAACACCTGGCGCTGCTCCGCGTCACCGACGACGCATCGGGTATGGACAGTGAGACGCTCCGCCACGCGTTCGACCCGTTCTTCTCAGCCCGGCCCGCCGGCCGGCAGCTCGGCATGGGCCTCCCGCGCGCCCGCCAACTCGCCCGCGCCCACGGCGGCGACGTCACCCTTACCTCCACCCCCGGCCGCGGCACCGAGGTCACACTCACCCTCGCCCTTGATTCACCTCACGCTTTGCCCGATGAAACCTTGTGAAGCACGCCCGCCGTGCACCTTGGATCACCCGCCCCGCCCCGCCTCAGCCGCAGCAACCCGACCGTGAGTGGAGAAACCCGTTGCCAATCAATCCCACGACCTCGCCCACGACCACGACCCGCACCCGCCTCGACCGTGTCCTGCTCGTCGCCCGCCGGCCCCGCCTGCAGGCTGCCCTCGAAGCCTGCGGCCAACCCCGCCGCCCCGCCCGGGTCATCCACCAAACCAGCCTCGCCGACGCCCGGGCCTACCTCGCCGGCCACCGCGTCGACCTCGCCCTCGTCGAGGCCGACCTGCCCGACGGCTTGGGCCTCGACCTCATCCGTGAGCTGACCGAGCGTGCCGCGACGACCGCCACCGTGCTCGTCGCCGACCGCGCCGACTTCGCCCTCGCTCAGCTCGCGATCCGCGCCGGAGCGGATGACATCATCGCGCCCCCCGCCGAGCCCGCCGAGCTCCGCCGCTGCGTCTGCGATGCGTTGACCCGCCGCCGCGGCCGCGACCCACACGGCGACCGCGTTGAACGTCTACACCGCCTCTGCCGCAAGCTCAACGACGCCCGCCTCGACGTCTCGCGCCAGGTCGACGCGCTGTGCGGCGACCTCGTCAACGCCTACCACGAACTCGCCAGCCAGATGCACCGGGCACCCGACACCGACGGCTACGCCGACCTGATCCGCGGCGAGCTCGACCTCGAGGAGCTACTCCGTGTCACGCTCGAACACCTGATGAACACGCTCGGGCCCTGCAACGCGGCGATCTACCTGCCCGCGACGATGGACGAGTATTCGCTGGGCGGGTACGTCAACTTCGACGGTGCGGCCGAGGCGGCGGACCTGCTGCTGTCGAGCCTCGCCGACACCTTCGCCCCCCGCGTCGCCGAGGCGGATGAACTCGTGCACCTCACCGGGGCCGCCGATTTGGAGCGGTGGGTCGGGCGCGACGCCGACGACCTCGATGGCCGGCACGTCCTGGCGGTGCCCTGCCCCGGCGACAGTGAATGCCTCGCCGTGGTCCTGCTGTTCCGCGACGGCGACACGCCGTTCGACCCGGCCGCGCAGGACCTCCTTGCCGCCCTCGCCCCGACCCTCGGTGCCGCCCTGGAACGCATCATCAGCGTCCACCACCGCGCGTCGGTCCATGACCAAGACAGCCCCTTCGACGCCAGCGACCTCGACCTCGGCTACGACGACGAAGAGTTGCCGTTCTGATCGCACGGCCGAGCTTCCTCTTAGCCCGGCCGCTTGCGGCCGCAGTGCTGCGGTGTTGCGAAACCGTGGCCGCAAGCGGCCGGGCGAAGTGATGAGGTGGTGGTGCGGTACGTTGCCCACCGCCGTTACACTGCGGCGATGAGCCAAAAACCTTGGGAACACGCGAAATCCTCCGGCAGCGAGGGTAACCCGCTCGCCGCCCGCTTCGTCTCCTCGCTCGACTACGACAAGCGGCTGTACCCCCACGACATCCGGGGATCTATCGTCCATGCGCGGATGCTCAAGCACGTGGGCCTCATCACCGCCGACGACCTCAGCGCCATTGAGGCGGGCCTCCACGAGATCAAAGCCGAGATCGACGAGCAGGGCGACGCCTGGCCCGGCTGGCGCGTCGAGCTTGAAGATGTCCATATGTGCATCGAGGCCGCCCTCATCGAGAAGGCCGGTGACGCCGGCCGCAAGCTGCACACCGGGCGGAGTCGGAACGACCAGGTGGCGACGGACTTGATGCTATGGATTCAATCGGAGCAGGTCAGCCAGCGTCTTGAAAAGTTGCTAAAAGCATTTGTTGAATCGGCCGAACGCCATGGCGAAATCGTAATGCCGTCTTTCACGCACCTTCAACGAGCACAGCCGATCCTGGTCGGGGGCGAGTTAATGAGTTGGTTGACCGCTTTCGCTCAATGCCAACATAGGTTTCGGGAGTTCAGCGATGACAGTCGGCTCCACCGGATCTACCCGCTGGGATCCGGAGCAATAGCCGGATCATCGTTGCCGATTGACCGCAAGTTCACGTTCCACTGTTTTGAGTATGGTGAACCGCGTCCCAATTCTGATGGCCAACCTTTGGCTGATAGGATACGAGGAGCTTTCCAGGATGATTATCATCCTGCCGTAGTCGACTTAATTGTCAATCAAGTTGGTGAGAAAGATTATGTAACGGATCAACTTGAGCAAACAAACTCGATATACCTGACTGCCAGCAGAGACATGGCGGTAGACTTCGTCTACGCGCTGACCATGACCTCTCAGTGGCTCTCCCGCTGGGCGGAGCAGTGGATCATTTACGCCACGACGGAATTCGGCTTCATCACGCTCGACAACCTGTACACCACCGGGTCGTCGATGATGCCGCAGAAGCAGAACCCGGACATGCTCGAGCTCATCCGCGGGAAGACCGGCCTCGTCTACGGCTCGCTCATGGCGCTGCTGACGATGTGCAAGGGGCTGACCATCGGCTACAACCGCGACCTGCAGGAGGACAAGCGGCACGTGTTTGCCGCGTACGACGCGGTGTGCGACTGCCTCGACATGGCGGCCGCGATCGTGCGGACCACGACGTTTAACGAGGAGCGGATCAAGGCCGGCCTCAACCGCGGCTACCTCGACGCGACCTCGCTGGCGGAGTACCTCGTCACCAAGGGCGTGCCGTTCCGCACGTCGCACCAGGTGGTCGGGGCGCTGGTGCACAAGTGCCAGGCCGAGGGATTGGGCGAGTTAAAGAAGCTGTCGGTGGAGCAATTTCGCAAAGCCGTGGAAGCGGTCGGCGCGACCACGCAAGCGGAGCAGATCGGTGAGGAGATCTACGACTGGCTCGGCCCGGAGAACGTGGTGAAGCGGTATCAAACCGCGGGAAACGCGGGGGTCAGCGGGTTCGAGGCGCAGCTCCGGGCGTGGAAGGAAAGGCTGGGCGATGGAGGATGAGCGTTTTGAGTGGGACGACACTAAAGCTTTAGAAAATGCTCGGAAGCACCGGGTAACGTTCAACGAAGCCAAAACGGCGTTTTACGACGTCCGAGCGGAAGATTCCTTTGATGAGCAGCACTCAACCGCTGAGGACCGCTTTGTACTGCTGGGGCAGTCCGACCGGTTTCGCATCCTCGTGGTGTCCTATACCGAGCGGGCCAATTTAATCCGTATAATCAGCGCGAGGCTTGCCAGCCGATTGGAGATCGACTCTTACTACAGGCGACGCCATGCGTGATGAATACGGGCCGGAGGTTTGGGAAAAGGCGGTTCGCGGCAAGTTTGCCGAGAGGTTTCCGCAAAAGGAAGTGACCGTCACGCTGGCCCCGGATGTGGCCCGCTTCTTCCCGACGGATCAGGCCGCCAACGATGCGCTTCGGTCGCTGATGCGGATGTACGCTGAGTTGGCCGCCGGCCTTCCTGCGGCAGATGCAGGCGACACTTCGCCTCATTCCAAGAGGGCCTGACACCCCATGCTCGTCCTCACCGTCATCCAGGGGCCGGACAAGGGGAGGCGGTTTGAGTTGCCCGACGACGAGCCGCAGCAGATCGGCCGGTCGAGCGAGGCGCTGCCGCTGTACGACCAGACGATCTCGCGCCGTCACGCCGAGCTGACGCCCGACGGCGGGCGGTGGTACATCCGGGACCTAGGGTCGAGCAACGGGACGTTCGTCAACGGCGTGCGGGTGAGCCAGGCTCGGATGCTCCACCCCGGCGACCAGGTGCGGGCGGGCACGTCGCTGATCATTTTCGGCGAGGACCCGACGGCGAAGAAGGCCAAGAAGCCGCTGCTCCGCATGGCCGGCCGGGGCGAGATGGACGTGAACGTCGAGAAGACGGTGGTGAGCAGCGACGACTCGATGATCATGAGCTCGCCCGACCCGCGGCAGTCGGCCGAGTTCCAGCTCAACGTCATCTACGAGCTGGTCAACCTCATCGGCACGGTCACGGACAAGCAGGAGCTGTTCGAGAAGGTGATGGAGGTGGTGTTTGATTATTTCGACGCCGACCGGGGTTTCATCCTCGTCGGTGACGAGCCGGGCGAGCAGCCCGAGCCGGTGGTGGTCAGGCGTCGTCACGACGCGGGGGCGAACCTGCTGAACGAGATGCGGTCGAGGAAGAAGCCCATCACGGTCAGCCGCACGATCGTGAAACACGTGATGGACAAGGGCGAGGGCGTGCTGTCGAGTAACGCCATGACCGACCGGCGGTTCGCCGCGGGCGACAGCGTGCAGGGCTACGGCATCCGCTCGGCGATGTGCGTCCCGATCAAGTACAAGGGCTTCCTCTACGGCGTGATCCACGTCGATTCCAAGGTCGCCAACTACACCTACACCGAGGACCAGCTCACGCTGCTGACCGCCATCGGCGTGCAGACGGGGCTCGCGCTGGCGAACCTCCGCCTCGTCGAGTCGCGGCTGCGCAGCGAGCGCCTCGCCGGCGTCGGGCAGACCGTCGCGTCGCTTTCGCACTCGATCAAGAACATCCTCCAAGGCCTCCGCGGCGGGGCCGACGTGGTCGAGCTGGGCCTGAAAAAACAGAACATCAAGGTCGTGGGCAACGGCTGGGACATCGTCTCGCGCAACCTCGAACGCATCTACGAATTGACGATGAACATGCTGGCCTACTCGAAGCAGCGCCGGCCGGAGTTCGAGCTGACCAACCTCCCGCCGCTCCTGGACGAGGTGGTGGCGCTGGTCAACCAGCAGTACGAGAACAAGCGGGTGGCGTTGCTGACCGACTACGCGGCGGACATGCCCCCGGTCCCGCTGGATGCGGGGGGCGTGCACCAGGCGGTGCTGAACCTCTTGAGCAACGCGCTCGACGCGGTGGAGGCGGAGCACGGGGCGGTGACGGTGCGGTGCGGGTTCGACGGCGACAACGACCGCGTCGAGATCAGCGTCCGGGACAACGGCGAGGGGATGAAACAGCAGCAGCTCCGCCGCCTTTTCCAGCCGTTCCAGTCGAGCAAGGGCCTGCGAGGCACGGGGCTCGGGCTCGTGGTGACCAAGAAGATCGTCGAGGAACACGGCGGGACGATCAGCGTCGATTCAACCGTGCGGCAGGGCACGACGTTCACGATCCACATCCCGGTGCAGGACGGCTCGGGGCGGCACGCGGCGGACACGCACGGGCCGGGTTTCGCGATAGAGACGGCGGAGTGATCGGGGTGCGGGCAACCCGCTTGGCCCGGCCGCTTGCGGCCGCGGTGTTTAGCGGTGCGGTGGAGACTGCGGCCGCAAGCGGCCGGGCTAAGCGTCGATGTTTGACGTGATGCTCAAGAGCGTCGGTAGAACGGCAGGGGGACAAGCTCGGCTTCGGCGGTGGCGCTGCCGACGGCGACGCGCACCGTGTCGCCCATCGTCGCGGCGTCGGGGGCGAGGTAGGCCATGGCGATGGGGTGGCCGAGCGTGGGGGACATGCACCCGCTGGTGACGACGCCGACCCCGGTGCCGGATGCACCCCCGGCACCGTCGCGGGTGACCATCGCCCCCTGCCGCGGGGTGCGGGTGCCGTGGACCTTGAGCCCGACGAGGGTCTTGGGCGTGCCCTCGGTGCGGAGGCGTTCGAGCGCGTCCTGCCCAATGAACCGGGGGACGGGCGGGCCGCCGTCGTCGAGGTGTTTATCCAGGGTGACGCCGAAGTCGAGCCCGGCGGAGAACGGGTCGGTGTCCTCGTCGAGCTCGTGCCCGTACAGCGGCATGCCCGCCTCCAGCCGCAGCGTGTCACGGGCCCCGAGCCCCGCGGGCTTGATCGCCGCCGCCTCGCCCCGGTCCTTGAGCAGCAGCTTGATCGCCATGTTCGCCATATTCGCGCCGAGGGTGACCTCCACGCCGTCCTCGCCGCTGTAGCCCGTGCGGCTGACGGTCATCTTGAGCACCAGCAGATTTTTGACCGCGAACTGGTACCGCTTGAGTGTGGGGATTTCGTTGCTGAACTCGCCGATCTTCTCGATCACCGCCGGGCCCTGCACGGCCAGCATCGCGGTCTTCTCGGTCGTGTCCTCCACCGTTGCCGACATCCCGCCCGAGGCCCGGACCGCCTCGAAATGCCCGACCACCTTCGCCCGGTTCGAGGCGTTGCACACGACCAGCCAGTGCTCGTCGTAGCGGTACACCAGCACGTCGTCCATCACCCCGCCCCGCTCGTTGCAGATCAGCGCGTAGCGGCAGGTGCGGGGTTTCATATCGCTGACCTTGCGGGTCAGGACGGTTTCGAGCAGCTTGCGGCCGTGCCGGCCGGTGACGTGCAGCCGGCCCATGTGGGACACGTCAAAGATCGAGCCCGAGGCGCGGGTCTGGCGGTGCTCTTCGAGGATCGAACCGTAGTGCAGGGGCATCTCCCAGCCGGCGAAGTCGACCATCTTGGCCCCGGCGTCGAGGTGGAACTTGCGGAAGGGGGTCTGGAGGAGGGCCATGCGTGGGGGCTGGGGGCTGGGGGCTGGGGGCTGGGGTCTGGGGGCTGGGGGCTGGGGGCTGGGGGCAGGGGGGTCGGTCCCGCGTTCTCGTTCTCGTCCTCGTTCTCGTTCTCGTCCTCGTCCTCGTCCTTGCACTCGTAGTCGAAACGCTAGCCTTGCCGCGGCGCGGACATGGGTTTCAGTGCGCGTCCCGGGGTTGTCCGGGGCGTGGCCGGAAGGCGATTCACGGGTGCCACAGCCGCGACAGGCCCAGGAAGATCGGCGTCCACGACACGCACCCCGGCCCGACCATCAGCAGAAGCATCGCCACCATCGTCACGGTCAGGCGCAGGTGGCGGGCGTTACGGCGGGGCACGGGCGAATGATAGCGGAGGCGGCGAGGCGGGCTAACTAATCGCTCTGTTCATGGTGAGCCATCACGCGGGCGGTGGCACACGATGGCGGTGGAGGGGAATGACGAAATCCGAATGACAAATGACGAATGACGAACGTCGGCGGTGCCGTGGTGTCGGGTGCCACACTTTGGTGGCTTTGCACCAAGGTGTGGGCGTGAAGGGGGACGTCACACCTTGGCCCCGAGCGGCCAAGGTGTGGCACCCGGCACCCACCGAACGGTCACGCGGAGATTGCAACAAGGCGGCGGGTAGCCTGTCCCTCCATCCGTCATCCGTCATTCGTCATTCATGCTTCGTCATTCCCGCCCCCCCCCGCCATGGTCACTCACCGGCGGCGTGGCAAGTGACCATGGGCGGGGGGATCGGCCGACGCTTACCATCGCGGCGATGCGGGACACGGCGGCGGGCACATGCAGGGCACCGGGCACGGCTCACGTCGGGGCGGCCCTGCTGGCGGTGATGCTTGCCCTGGCGGCGGCCGCCGCGTGGGGGCTGCGGCTGGACGCCGCGACGCCGGCGGGCGAGCGGCTGGGGTGGGTCGACGCGGGGTTCACCGCCGCGTCGGCGGCGACGTGTACCGGGCTGGAGACGCGGCGGGTGGCGGAGGCCCTGGCGTGGCCGGGCCGGGTGATCGTGCTGGCGACGGGGCAGGTCGGGGCGTGGGCGGTGATGGTTGCCGGGGCGGCGGTGGCGGGCCGGGCGTTCTCGCTGCGGTGGCCGGGGTGGCGGCGGACGGCGGGCGGGGTCGTGTTGATCACGCTGGCCCTCGAAGCGTTGACCGGGCTGATGCTCTGGGTCGTCGGCGGCTCGTTCGATCCCGCGGCCCTGCCGGGATGCCTCATGGAGGGCGTCGGAGCCGTGACCCAGTCGGGCTTTGCGTGGAGCGACATGGCCGCCACGCCTCGCCCCGTCGCCGTGGTGCTGCTGCCCGCGATGCTCGTCGGGTCGATGGGTTACCCGGTGTGGGTCGCGGCGTGGCATACGCTCCGCCGTCGTGGTGGTGGCGACCCCGCCGGCCGCCGCCACGCCCTGCGGGTGGTCCGGCTGACCGCTGCGGCGTTCCTGCTGGGCACCGCGGTGCTGGCGCTCGGTGGGGCGACGCCGCTCTTGCATACCGCCCTGCACCTGGGCGTGCAGGGGCACGGCCGCTACGCCGCCCCGGTCGACGCCGACGCCGCCGCTCGGCTCCTCCACGACGCGGCCGCGCTCTCCGCCTCGGCCCGGAGCTCCGGCCGGGCCGTCATCTCTCCCGGCGAGGTCGAGCCCGCCGCCCGCGTCGCCCTCGTGCCCCTCATGCTCCTGGGCGGGGGCCTCGGCTCGGCCGCCGGCGGGGTGGGGCTGTGGGTCCTGATCCGGCTCCGCCCCGGCCACGACCACCGCCCCGGAGATCGTCCACCCGGCCACGGCAGCGACACCGCCCTGCCCCGCGCCGCCGCCGCCCTGCTCCCGCTCTACGGCCTCGTCGTCTTTGCCGCCTGGTTCGTCCTCGTGCTCGTCGAGCCGTACCCCCCCGACCGTCTCCTCTTCGAGGCCGTCAGCGCCACCACCAACGCCGGCCTCACCACCGGGCTCACCCCCTCGCTCACCGCCACCGCCACGGTGACCCTCACCGCCGCGATGCTCCTCGGCCGCGTCCTGCCCCTGGCCCTCCTGGGACACGCCCTCGCCAACCCGCCCCGCACGCCGCCCGCCAGAGTGTGAAGCACCCGTAGCCCCGACCTCCGTCATTCGTCATTCGACATCCGACGTTCGACATCCCCGGCTCCCCACGGGCCCCCGCTACCATGCCCGCCATGGACATCGTCATCTGCGGCGCGGGCGAGGTCGGGCGGCACTCGGCCGAGGTGCTGGCCCCCGCCGGGCACAACATCATCATCATCGACCAGGACGCCGGCCGCCTCGCCGAGATCGACGACGCGATCGACGTCGGCTCGCTCCACGGCAACGGGACGCAGGCCGACGTGCTCCTCGAGGCCGGCTGCGACAAGGCCGACCTGTTCATCGCCGCGACCAACGTGGACGAAATCAACCTCCTCGCCGCGTCCATCGCCGGGGGGCTGGGCTGCGGGCGGTCCATCGCCCGTGTCCACCACTCGGCGTACTACGAGGAGCGCGACTTTAAGTATGCCAAGCACCTGGGCATCGACCACCTCGTCTGCCCCGAGTTCACCACCGCCCAGGCCATCGCCGCGACGCTCCGCTCGCCGGGGGCCCACGCCGTGGAAAACTTCGCCAAGGGCGCCATCGAGATGCAGACGCTGACCGTGTCGAAGAAGGCCAAGGCTTGCGGGCTGGCGCTGCGCGACTTGTCGATGCCCAGCTCCACCCTCATCGCGGCCATCGAGCGCGACGGCGACGCGTTCCTCCCCCTCGCCGACTCGCACATCGAGGCGGGCGACATCCTCACCGTCATCGGCGACGTCCGGTCCATCGAGAAGACCCTCAAGCTGTTCAAGCCCGACGCGGCGGGTCGGCTCAAGGTCATGGTCATGGGCGGGTCGACCCAGGGCGTGTGGCTCTGCCGCGAACTGAAGAACCGCAACTTCAGCGTCCGCCTCTTTGTGCAACGCCCCGGCCGCGCCGAGGCCCTGGCCGAGAAACTGCCCTGGGTCACCGTCATCAACGGCGACGTGATCAATTCCGACATCCTGATCGACGAGCGGATCGACACCGTCGACGCTTTCGTCGCCGCCACCGAGGACGAGGAGACCAACATCCTCGCCGCCGCCCGCGCCAAGTCGATGGGCGCGGCCACCGCCATCGCCGTGCTGCAACGCCCGACCTACCTCCACCTCATCGGGCACATCGGCCTCGACCACGCGTTCAGCCCCCGGTCCACCGCCGTGTCCGAGATCGAGCGCCTCATCAGCGGGGCCAACGTCCGCCGCCTCACCGCCCTGGCCGAGGGTATCGCCGAGGTGTACGAGGTTCGCGTCCCGCGCGTCGACCGCCCGGTGCTCGGCAAGCCGCTGAAGCAGATCGAGTTCCCCGCCCGCACCATCGTCGCCGCCATCAGCCGCGGCGACGACGTGTTCGTCCCCGGCGCCGACGACACGATCCAGGGCGGCGACACCGTCGTGGTCATCGGCCAGGCCGACTGCGGCAAGACCCTCCGCAAGATGTTCGGGTGACGGCCCACCGGCCGTCTGTGCCGCCGGCGCGGGCCGGGTGGTTCCTATAACCAAAAAGTAGCCGCTTTTCTCGCCGGACGCTCAACCCCCCGCGTGCATCCGACGATAACAACCCCGCTATCCCGCCCTCACACGAGAGGCGGCCCCCATGACCGACGCCCCCACCCCGAGGCTCGGCGAACTGCTGATTGCCCATGACCAACTGACCCGCGAGCAACTCGCCCACCTCCTCGACATCCAGAAAGACGACGGCCGCCCGCTGGGCGCGCTCGCCGAGGCGCTCTGCGGCGTGTCCTCCGAAGCGGTCGAGGCCGCGTGGGCGACGCAGTACCGCTCGATGGACGTCCACGTCGACCTGGACCGCTGCAACGTCGACGCGTCGCTCACCGGCCTCGTCGACACCCGGCAGGCGTGGCAGTTCCAGGTCCTCCCGCTTCACCGTGCCCCCGCGACGCTCTCGGGCGAGGCGCTCGTGGTAGCGACCAGCGGCCGACGCCTGGCGCGGGCCTCGGCGTTCGCGTGGCACCACTTCGGCGAGCCGGTGCACCTTGTCATCGCCGACGACGAGCAACTGCGGCGGCACCTCGACCAACGCTACCCGTGGGCGGCGGCAAGGTCGCTGAACACGGCACCGGAGGTACCGGAGACGCCGCTGCACGCGATACCCCAACCATGAAGCGACGCGGCTTTGCCGCGCCGGCCTCATGAAGCGACGCGGCTTTGCCGCGCCGGCGCGGCGGAGCCGCGTCGCTTCTTTCTTCACGCGGACGCCTCGTTTACGCCAGCATCCCCGCCTGCCGGGCGTAGGCGAACACGCCCCCGGCGTCGACGATGGGCTTGACGTCGCCCAGCGGCTTGAGCTCGAAGCGTTCGCCGGTGGTGTCGTTGGTGAGCACGCCGCTCTCGATGTCGACGGTGCAGAGGTCGCCGGTGCTCACCGCCCCGTCGCAGAGGCGCGTGGTGCTCTCGCAGGGCAAAAGATACCCGCCGTTGACGCAGTTGCGGAAGAAGATGCGGGCGTAGAACTCGGCGACGACGACGGTCGCCCCCGCCTCGGCCAGCGCGAGGGGCGCGTGCTCACGCGACGACCCGCAGCCGAAGTTCTTCCCGCCGATGACGATCGTATACTCGCTCTTGAACTCGCCCTGCGGGACGAACCGCATGTTGCCTTCCGGCAGCCCCGACTGCTCCGGCGGGACGCCGACGTTGGCGTACATGCCGAAAAACTTTCGCTCGTCGGGGTCGGACGGGTTGTAAGCCAGGTACTCGGCCGGGATGATCTGGTCCGTGTCGATGTCGTCGCCCAGGACGAACGCCTTGCCGGTGATGGTGGATTGCATGGGGGCAAGTGTAGGGGCAAAGGGGGCAGGGGCAAAGGGGCAGAGTGACAAGCAGATCCGGCGGCAGGATGTACCGTTGCTTCGACCTAACCCTCGGCCCCTTCTGGCAGCCACGGCATTTGCCCCTTTGCCCCTTTGCCCCTTTGCCCCTGATCCTCAATCAAACTCTTCCTCTTCCCCATCGATGAACCCCACCAGCTTGCGGCTTCGCACGGGGTGTTGGAGCTTGCGGATGGCCTTGGCCTCAACCTGGCGGACGCGTTCGCGGGTGACCTTGAAGATGCGGCCGACCTCTTCGAGGGTGTAGGTGTACCCGTCGCCGATGCCGTAGCGGAGCTTGATGATCTCCCTTTCACGGTACGTCAACGTCTTGAGCACCTGCTCGATCCGCTGGCGGAGCATGTCGCTGGTCGCGGTGTCCGAGGGGCTGCCGGCCTTCTCGTCCTCGATGAAGTCGCCGAAGTAAGAGTCCTCGCTCTCGCCGACGGGGCGGTCGAGGCTGACCGGGTGCCGGCTGATCTTCATCACGCGGCGGACCTCGGCGTCGGGCATCTTCGCCGCCTCGGCTATCTCCTCCATCGTCGGCTCACGCCCGAGGTCCTGCAACAGCCCCTTGGCGATGTTGCGCAGCTTGCTCATCGTCTCGATCATGTGCACCGGGATGCGGATCGTCCGGGCGTGGTCGGCAATGGCGCGGGTGATCGCCTGGCGGATCCACCACGTCGCGTACGTCGAGAACTTGTACCCCCGCTTGTACTCGTACTTGTCCACCGCCCGCATGAGCCCGGTGTTGCCCTCCTGGATGATGTCGAGGAACGACAGCCCGCGGTTGCGGTACTTCTTGGCGATCGACACGACCAGGCGCAGGTTACCGCCCGACAGGTCGCGCTTCGCCTCCTCATACTCGTCGAAGACGGTGGTAACGTTCGCGACCATCGCCTTGAGCTCGTCCGGCTCGCAGAGGACCAGCGACCGCAGACCGGCGAGCTCCTCGCGCATGACCATGATGTCTTCGGGGTCGTAGCGGTCGGGGTGCTCGTCCGCCTTGGCCAGCGTCGTCCGCAGGTCGTCCATCTTCTTCACGATCGAGCGGAGCTTCTTGAGCATCGGCTGGACCTTGCTGGTCCGCAGGCTGAGCTCCTCGACGAGCGTCGTCATCTTGCGGCGGCGGAGCTTGAGCCGATCGACGATCTCCTGCTGCTGCGACTTATTTAGCCGGCCGGGCCCGTCGAGGGTGTCCCAGTCGTCGCGGTTCATGTCCAGCATCCGCTTGACGGTCTTCAGGTTGTTGGGGATCCGCGACGCGATCTTCTGCTTGGCGTTCTCCTCGGCGGTGCTGATCTTCATCGTGCGGTCGAACGGCAGGTCCCCCGCGTGGACCATGTCCAGCGTCTCGACGCAGGTCTTGACCGAGTAATCGTTCTGCAGGACCAGCCGGCGGAAGAGGTAGCGGCAGGTCTCGATCTTCTTGGCGAGGCGGATCTCCTCGTCGCGGGTGAGCAGGCTGATCTCGCCCATCTGGGTGAGGTACATGCGGACGGGGTCGTCGATGCGTTTGTGCCCGGACTCGGACAGCGCCTTGGCGATCTCGGCCTTGGCTTCCTCCTGGGTGAGGAGGCCGGCCTCGTCGTCGTCATCATCGTTGGCCTTGGCGTCGGGGGCGGGGGCGGCCGCTTCACCGTTCGCGACGGCGTTGGCCTCGCCGTTGGACGCGGCGGGCTGGGGCTCCTCGGGGGCCTCCTCAACGATACGCTTGGGCTTGGGCGGGTCGGGCGTCTCGCCGACGGCGGTCTGGGCGGCGACGGGGTTCCTCGGCCGGGCGGCCGCGGGGATGTGCTTGGGGTCGACCAGCACGATGCCCAGCCGCTCGAACAGGATCAACAGCTCGTCGAGCTTGAACGGGTCGACGTAGGCGTCGGGCAACAGCGCGATGAGCTGGTCGAAGCTGATCACGCCGTGCTTGCAGCCGGCATCGAGGAGCTCGCATACCGCGGGGCAGATGGGGTCAAGCGTGAGGGTCGTGTGGTCCATGAGGGGTGGGGGCTTGGGTGTTGGGGGGGGTTAGGCGTTAGGGCCTGGGGCCTAGGAAATCGGGTTTCTCGCACTCGCACTCGTTCACTCGATCCATCGTTCTCGTTCTCGTACTTCGTAATCGAAACGTAAGTCTTGCCGCGGCGTCGGCGACTAATTTCCTACTCGCACTCGCACTCGCACTCACATTCCGACTCGAACTCCTACTAACCCGGGGGCTGACGCCCGCCGCTAAACGGGGTGTTATCACCGGGCAACGGCAGGCCGATTACAGCCGCGCTATCCGCAGCGGTGAGGGGTTGGCTTTGCGGTGCTCCTGCATCCGGCGGAGCAGGGTATCGGGGTCGTCCACGTCGTCGGGGTCAAGTTGCATGAGCTGCTCACGGGTGCGGCGGTACTGCGTCTCGCGGTGGAAGCGGAGCACCGCCTCGGCCGCGTCTTGCAGCGTCGGGCTCGGGTCCACCCCCTCCCCCGCCGCTTCCCCCTCCACCCCGCCCGTTCCCGCGCCGAGCACGAGGTCGAGCCCGTGGTCCGCCCGCGTGGCGAGGTGGATCAGGTCGCGTTCGCCCGCCTCGGCCAGTTCACCCAGCAGCGAGGCGAGGGTGAGCGACCGGCCGTCGGCCAAGGCGTCGTAGACCCGCTGGTACAGCCGGCGGTGGTCGGGTCGCGACAGTTCCATGGGGCTGATGGCCTCGTCGAGGGTGGCCCCGCCGGGGAGCGGGGCCTGGAACAGGCCGTTGTGCCGCACGACGCAGGCGATCAGCCGCAACTCGGCCGCTTCCACGGCTTCAAGTTTAGACCGGGAATACCCGGCCGCAACTGTATCGGTACCGGTATTTCGCGAGGCCGCCGCCGCGTCGAGGTCCTCGGGCGACGGGGCGTCGTCCGAGGCGTGCTCGTTCGTGACGCCGCCGTACGCCTCCGCATCCACGGGCCCGGCCGGGGGCGAGGGAGGATGAGAGGGGGGGCGTGAGGGGGGGGAGGCCGCCGGCCGGCGGGTCGGTTGATGGTCTCTGATCCAGCGGTCGATGTCGCCCTCGCCGAGGTGCAACAGCTCCGCCAGCCGGGCGATCACCAGGGACCGCCGCACGGTGCCGGTCTGCGTCAGGCCCAGGTCCATCAGCCGCCGCATGAACCCCTCGGCCACCCGCTGCCGCCCCGTCACCGTGCCGCCCTCGTCGAGCCGCTCCGCCACCCGCTCAAACTGGAAGCTGATGGCGTCGGCCGCCGTGGCGAGCACCGCGTCCCACCGCTCCAGCGTGCCGCCCTTCAACAGCTCGTCGGGGTCCTGCCCGTCCGGGAGCACCGCGATCGACACGTCCAGGTCGCCGGTGAGGAACACCTCAATCGCCCGGTCGGCGGCCTTCCGGCCGGCGGCGTCGCCGTCCATGACCAAGACCACCTGCTCGCAGTACCGCCGCAGCTCGCGGACGTGCTCGGCGGTGAGGGCGGTACCCAGGGCCGCGACGACGTTCCGCGCCCCCGCCTGGTGGCACGCGATCACGTCGGTGTAGCCCTCGACGATGACGGCGGTCTTGGTGTCGATGATCGGCTTCTTCGCCGCGTGCAGGCCGTAGAGCGTCGCCGACTTGTGGAACAGCGGCGTCTCGGGCGAGTTGAGGTACTTCGGCTCGTCCTCCTCACGCAGGCGGCGCCCGCCGAAGGCGATAGGCCGACCGATCGCGTCGAAGATGGGGAAGATCAGGCGGTGACGCAGGAAGTCGTAGGCGTTGGGGTCTGGGGTCTGGGGTCTGGGGTCTGGGCTGTTCTTCCTGAGCTTGAGGAGCCCCGCGGCAACGAACGGCTTGGCGTTCCACCCCTTGTGCTCGATCATCTTCCCCAGCCCGTCCCACCGGTCCGGGGCGTAGCCGAGCTGGAACGTCTCGATCATCGCCGCCGACACGCCCCGCCGCTCGAGGTAAACCCTCGCCTCGGCCCCGTGCTCGGCGTGCCGCAGCATCGCCCGGTAAAACCCCACCGCCCGCTCGTTCGCCTCGCCGAGCGCCTTCCGCTCCCGGCTGCCTTGCCCCGTTCCCTGTTCCCCGTTCCCTGTTCCCTTCCGCCACGGCGTCAACTCGATCCCCGACCGCTCCGCGAGGTACTTCAGCGCCTCAACGAACGTCATCTTGTGGTAGTTCATCACGAACGAGAACACGTCCCCGCCCGCCCCGCAACTGAAGCACTTGTAGATCTGCTTCTGCGGGCTGACCTGCATCGACGGCTTCTTGTCGTCGTGGAACGGGCACAGCCCCACGAACTCGCGCCCCTTCGGGCGGAGGTTGAGCTGCTCGCCGATGAGGCGGACGACGTCGGTCGCCGCCTGCACCTTGTCCCGGTCGCCGTTGTCCTGGAACGCCATAAATGACTTCACAAAGATTCGGCCCAAGCCGGGACGCTACGCGTCCCGCCGTGCAAGGTCTCGTCGACGGCTGTCAACCGCCGGCTGTTGTGGGATACGCTGTCCCTGCGAGAGGCCGAGGCGCTGCGAATGTGGGCGGGTTCGGACGCCTCGCCGAACCGCGGCGTGGTGGGCCGAGCCTCATCGGCGGGTCGCTCCCGCGGGGGAGTTGCACCGGGTGACCGCACGCGGGCGGTCGCAGATCATTAGTAGTGAAGGCCGCGTCACCGGCAGAGTCAAGGGGCCGATCAGCGCATCCGCTTAAATTGATCCCCCTCCCCCCGGGGGGGGTTCAGGGAAGGGTCGGCCGATATTCCCAGCTCCCGGCTCCGAACCCCGCGACTTCGGAGCCCCGGGCGCAAGCGACGGGAAGCTACAATCGCAACCGGTCGCTCACGCTCCCGGCTCAGATTGCATCGCCTCTACCCGAACGCCAAGCCCCCAGCACCTAATCGGCCTTGTACGCATACTTGCGCTTGAGCGGCTTGACCACGAGCCCCATGCGGATCGCCTTGGCGGAGGCCTTGACACGCTTGACGCTGCCGTTCTCGTCGATGGCGTTGACGGTCTGGATGTTGGGCTTGAAGGTGCGCTTGGTCTTGCCGGTGACCTTCGTACCAACGCCGCCGAGGTACTTCTTCTTACCGCGGAGGGTGTATTGAAAGCCGGTGGTGGTGCGGCGGCCGGTGAATTCGCAGACGCGTGGCATGGCGGGGTCTCGACAAAAAGTTCGGGGGGCAGGGAACCGGGGTTCCGGCGGAACCGGGAGCTGGCTCCGAAACGCAATCGAACGCGCCAGTCTAGGAGATCAAGCCGCCGTTTGCAACCGACACAACCGCCTACTTCGGGATGCGGTCCGCTCGCCTGATCCGCCTACACGTCCCGGGGCCGGCTGCGCCCGCTGGCGTTGTCCGCGGGCCCTGGCGAAACCGCCTTCGACGCCGACGCCGAGGCGGTGCCGGGCAGTTCGGTAATGTGGTGTTTCAGAGCCCCGAGCGTGAGCGACGGGTCCAGCGCAACTACCGGTCGCTCACGCTCCCGGCTCTGAACGCGCGTCGTGGTGCCCTTCCCAGCCGCGGCGTCCTTGCCGCGCGTCGGCGCGTCGGCGGTACACTGCGGCCATGGACCGCGACCTGGACCGTGTGCTGCTGGACCGCGACACCATCGCCCGGCGGATCGAGGCGCTCGGGCGCGAGATCACCGACGACCTGCGTGCCGAGGCGGTCGGCGGGGGCGGGGTCGGCGGGGCATCCGGGGGCGAGATCACCCTCGTCCCGATCCTCACCGGCAGCATCATCTTCGTCGCCGACCTGGTCCGCTGCCTGCCGCTGCGGATGCAAATCCACCTCATGTCCGTCACGTCGTACCCGGGCACCGCGACCACCAGCCAGGGGGCGCGGATCGAGCCGACGCTGACCGATTTGCCCGACTCGCTCGCCGGGCGGCACGTGCTGGTGATGGACGACATCCTCGACTCGGGCAACACGCTGCGGGTGGTTACCGACGAGCTCCGCCGCCGCGACCCCGCGTCGCTCCGCGTGTGCGTCCTCCTCCGCAAGCGGCGGCCCGAGGCGATGGCGTTCCCCGTCGACTACGTCGCCTTCGACATCCCCGACGAGTTCGTCGTGGGCTACGGCCTCGACTACGACGACTACTACCGCAACCTCCCGCACATCGGCGTCCTGAAACAGGCGGTCATCGATGCGGAGTAGCCGTCAGCCGTTGGCCGTTGGCCGTTAGCAAGAACGCAAGCGAACACCCCGTGCCTCGGCTCCTTGTGACGCTTGCGTCTTGCCAACGGCAAGCGGCCAACGGCCAACGGCTCACCCACCATGCCCGACGTCCCCGCCCCCGCCGATGTTTCCGCCGACGCCGCTTCCGGGGGCACCGCTTCCGGGGGCGCCGCGGCCATGGTCCCCGCCCAGCTTCTGCAGGACGGCGAGATCGTCGTCCTGCTGCTCAAGCCCCACCCGCTCTACATCGTCCTGTCCATCCTCCGCGTCCTGACGATCCTCGCCCTGCTCACGGCGCTCGGCGTGCTCATCGACAACCGCCTCACCACCGGGGCCAACCGCCAGAGCATCCTCGTCCTCGGGATCAGCCTCGTACTCGCCCGCCTGTTCTGGCAGTTCCTCGAGTGGCTCAGCCGCGTGTACGTCCTCACCGACCGCCGCCTCATCGCCGTGGCCGGCGTCCTGCGCGTCCGCGTGTTTGAGACCCCCCTGCAGAACATCACCCACAGCGAGATGCTCTTCTCGATCCGCGAACGCCTCTTCGGCCTCGGCACGCTGGGGTTCTACACCGCCGGCACCGGCCTTGTCGAGGCCTACTGGGTCATGCTCGCCCGACCTCTGGACATCCACCGCCAGGTGGTCGAGGCGCTGCGGCGGTATCGGCGGTGAAGGTCGGACATTAAGCGCGGCAAAGCCGCGTCGCTTCATGTTGACCGGTTCCCGATGAAGCGACGCGGCTTTGCCGCGCTTCCCTTGCCTCCCACCCCGCCTTCGCTACAACCGCCCCGCCTGCACGGCCGCGCCCTCCGCCTCGGCGTGGTGCACCGACCCCGCGTCGTCTTCGCCGGCGGGCACGTCGTGGAACTGGTCCTTCTCGGTCCGCCTGGCCATGACCGACTCGATCAGGTTAGGAAACAGGTGGTGCAGGGCGTTGTACATCTTGCCGGCGGTGCCGACGATGACCTCGCTCTCGGGGCTGTCGGAGGTGGAGAGCTCCGCGAGCTTGTCGATGACAAGTTCGGGGTCGTAGAGCGGGCCGACGGGCTGGGGCTCCTTGCCGGTGTAGTTCGCGGCGTGGTCGAAGAAATTGGTGTCCATCGCCATCGGCATGACGGTGCAGACGTGGATGCCCTTCTCGTCGTTGAGCTTGAGCTCCTGGCGGAGCGAGTCGTTGAGGCCGACGATGCCGAACTTGGACGCGACGTAGCTGCCGTAGTAGGGCGCGGGGATCTTGCCGAGGCCCGAGGAGACGCTGATGATCGTGCCGTGCTGCTGGCTGCGGAAGATCTTGAGGGCGGCGTAGGTGCCGGAGATGACGCCTTTGAGGTTGGTGTCGATCACGGCGAGGTGGTCCTTGAGCGGCACCTCCTCGAAGCGGCCGAGCGCGCCGACGCCCGCGTCGTTGATCCACACGTCCAGCCGCCCGAAGCGGTCGGTCGCGGCCTGCGCCAGCCGCTCGACCTGCTCGTGGTCGCTCACGTCGGTCTCGACCGCCTCGGCCTGACCGCCGGCCTCGCGGCATTGGGCGGCGAGGTCCTGCAGCAGGTCCCCCCGCCGGGCGGCGAGCACGAGGCTGGCCCCCCGCTCGGCGAGCTTCAGGGCTGCGCCCTTGCCGATGCCGCTGGAGGCCCCGGTGATGACGATGACGCGGTCGGTACGATCAGAGGAAGAGTCGGCCATGGCGGGTCCTTTCGGTGGGAGTCGATCCACCGTAGGCGGGCCGGGGCGGGGCGTTATATCGCAGCGCGGAAAATCACGGGGATCGGGTAGCGGGGGGCGGGAGGCGTAATGCGATAAGCGCGGCAAAGTTGCGTCGCTTCATCGGGAACGGGTGTGCATGAAGCGACGCGGCTTTGCCGCGCCGTGCTCTTGCGTCACCGCGCGAACTCAACGGTGCGCATCTCGCGGAGGACCGTGATCTTGATCTCGCCGGGGAAGGTCATCTCGTCGCTGACGCGCTTGGCGATGTCCCGGGCGATGGCGTGGCAGTTGGTGTCGTCCACGCCGTTGGGGTCGACCACGACGCGGACCTCGCGGCCGGCCTGGATGGCGAAGGCCTCGCGGACGCCCTTCTGGTCGCGGGCGATCTGCTCGAGCTCCTTGAGGCGCTTGATGTACTTCTCGAGCGTCTCGCGCCGGGCCCCGGGCCGGGCGCCGCTGATGGCGTCGGCGGCCATGACGATCGGGGTGTAGGGCGTGGTCGCGGGGATGTCGTTGTGGTGGCCGGCGATGGCGTTGAGCACCGCCTCGCCCTCGCCGAACTTGCTGCAGAAGTCGGCCCCGATCTTGGGGTGGCCGCCCTCGGTCTCGTGGTCCATCGCCTTGCCGATGTCGTGCAGGAACCCGCACCGCCGGGCGAGCTCGCCGTCGAGCCCCAGCTCGTCGGCGATGACCTGGCAGAGGTACGCCACCTCGTGGCTGTGCCGCAGGATGTTCTGCCCGTAGCTGGTGCGGTAATGCAGCCGGCCCATCGCCTCGCTGACCTTCGGGTGCAGGCCCTGCACGTTCGCCTCGATCGCGGCGTCCTTGCCGAACTTGGTGATCTTCTCCGCCATCTCCTCGCTGGTCTTGGTGAAGACCTCCTCGATCCGGGCCGGGTGGATGCGACCGTCGTCGAGCAGCCGCCGCAGCGTCTCGGTCGCCGTCGCCCGCCTGACGGGATCGAAACAGGAAACGGTAATGATGCCCGGGGTGTCGTCGACCACGACGTCCACGCCCGTGGTCGCCTCGAACGCCCGGATGTTGCGCCCCTCCCGGCCGATGACGCGGCCCTTCATCGCGTCGTCCTCGATCTGCACCGAATTGCTCGTCGACTCGGCGGAGTGCTCGCTGGCGTACCGCTGGATCGCGGTGAGGGTAATCTTGAGGGCGACGTCCTTTGCCTCTTCCTCCGCTTTTTCAGTGGCCTTCTGGATCCGCTGGCCGGCCTCGTGGGTGAGCTGGCGCTCGAGCTGCTCGAAGGCCTGCTTCTTCGCGTCCTCCTCCGACAGGTGGGCGACCCGCAGGAGCTCGTTTTTCATCTGCTCGACGTGCCGGTCGTACTCCGCCCGACGCTCGACCAGCACCCCGGCCGCCTCGTCCTTAAGCCCCTTGATCTCGGCCTGCTCGGCCTTGACCTTGGCCTCCTCCTCGCCGAGGTACTTCTCCTTGGTCGCCAGCGTGTCGAGTTTCTTGTCGAGGTTGTCCTCACGCTTGGTCAGCCGCCGCTCCTTCTCGGCCAGCTCGTCGCGGGCCTCGTCGATCTCCTTCTCGAACTCCTCGCGCCGCTTCGCCTGGGCGTTGCGGGCATCGAGCTCGATCTGCTTGCCGAGCGTTTCGCCCTCGCCCCGGGCGCGGGCGATGAGGTCGTCGGCCTCCCGCCGGGCATTGCCGAGGGTGTTCCCGGCGATGAGCTTGTTGACCATGAGCGCCCCGACAACGCCGACGATCAGGCCCAGCAGGACGAGCCCGAGGGTGACCAGGGGCGTCACGGCGAGTGTGACGGGGACGGGGAACGGCAACGCATACGCCGCGTCGGCGGCGGTGGGGACGAAGAGCGAGGCGGTGTTCACGGGGAACCCCTTTCGTGCGGCCGCCGGTCGAGCGGCTGGCCGGGGTGAAGGCACGCGGGGTCGGAGGGTTCAGGGGTCGGCCGATGTTCAGGACGGTCGGCGATGCGGCGGCTGACTGAGCCGGGCCCAGCGTGCTTCGCGGCGGACGGCCGGGAGCACGATCGGGGCGGGGCACGGCCGGGGGTCCGACCACAGGCCGACCGGGGCGGACACGGGGTCCGCGGCCGGGGGTCCGAGTCGGCTCCAAAGCCGGTGGTAGATCAGCAGAAGCAGCGGCATCGCAGTTGGGTCCCGCCCCGCCACCGGTGGGGGGTGGGGCGTCTTGGGGCGCGTAAGTCGCGTCAAAAACGGAACATCGGCGTGATCGTGAACGGGTTCAACCCCGGCGGCGTGCCGGGACAATCGCGCCGGGTTGGCATCATCAATACGGGGGATACTGTAGCCCGGTTCACGGGTGAGCGTCAAGTTAAAGCGTCGGTCCGGCGCGTATTGGCATACCGCACCTGCCCAACCCCGGCCCAGACCAAGAGCTCAAAGCCCAGCAGCGCGACGCCGACGGTCAGGGCGGCGGCGACGAGGCGGTAGTCGTCGTGCCAGCGGGCCCCCGTCGCCCGCACCGCCGCCTGCAGTGCACCCGCTTCACCCAGCCGCAGCGCGATCGCCACCACCGCGGCGGCACCGAACCACCCGACCGACGCGTAGCACGCCACCCGCTCGGCCAGCCCGAACGGGACACGCCAGCCGCGCCGCCGGCTGAACCCGGTCACGCCCAGCGTCTCGACGTACGTCAGCACGAACGTCGACTTCCCCGCGACCATGCCGAACCCCCACGCCACCACCGGCGGCCGCCCCTCGACGAGGTACGCGAACAGCCCCCACGACACGCCCACGCCCAGCGCCACCGTCAGCATGAACAGCCGCGCCAACGCATTCGGCCCGCCGACGTGCATCCTTCTGAACGCCTGCCGCGGCGAACAACACGACCTGCCCCGCCGTCCGCAGCCACGCCCCGGGGGTGAGGCGGCTCTGCCACGGCAGCCCGTCGCGGAGGGCCGGGTCCGACGCCGCGACCGGCGTTCCGCACTCCGGGCACCGCGCCGCCGCGTCCAGCCCCTGCAGCGTGTACCCGCACCGCTCGCACAGGTCCCCCGGCCGCGGGAAGCCCGGCGTCGCCAGAGGCTGTCGCTCTAACTTCACCGGCCATCGTAGAACGTACGCCCCATGATCGACCGGGTTACGTCGCATTCCGACCCCCGCTTCATCCGCGTCCGGCATCCGCGGAATCTGCGGAATCTGCGTGAAAGGCTGCTTGGCTTTCCTGCCCTTAACGGTTACGATCCTACAGTCCCATAACCCCCCGACCCTTTACGGAGAACCACCATCGCCCGAGGACGCTTCCGACCGCAGCAGCGCGACACCAGCAAGAAGCTGCGCATCAACGACCAGATCCGCATCTCGCCCATCCGGCTGATCGACGACGAGGACAACCAGATCGGCGTCGTCGAGGTCGACGACGCCAAACGCCGCGCCCGCGAGGCGAGCCTCGACCTGGTCGAGGTAAGCCCCACCGCCAAGCCGCCCGTGTGCAAGATCATGGACTACGGCAAGTGGAAGTACGCGCAAGCGAAAAAGGAACAGAAAGCCAAGAGCCACGCGAAGAAGAGCGAGCTCAAGGGGATGCGGCTGCGCCCGAACATCGACGACCACGACCTGGGGTTCAAGACCGCCAAGGCGCGGGAGTTTTTGGAAGACGGCGACAAGGTGCAGTTCGTGATGCTGTTCCGCGGGCGTCAGATGGCGCACCAGAACCTCGCCCGGGACACGATGATGGGGATCGTGGATTTGCTGGAGGACGTAAGCAAGATTGAGCAGGCCCCGAAGATGATGGGCCGGCGGATGACGATGCTGCTGACCCCGGACCGCAAGAAGCCCGAGGCGAAGCCGGAGAAGCCCAAGGCCCAGGCCCCGGAAACAAAGGCCGAGAAGCCGGCCGCGGCGGGGGCCTGAAACTATCAACTTCCCCCGATGAAGCGGCGGCACTTCGTGCCCCGCATCTATCACGTCCCCCACACGCCCGCCCCGAACCCCGCACCATGCCCAAGAAGACCATCGCCGACGTTGACCTCACCGACAGGAAGGTGCTCATGCGGGTCGACTTCAACGTCCCGCTCGACGAGCACGGCAACGTCACCGATGACCGCCGCGTGCGCATGGCGGTGCCGACGATCCAACACGTGCTGGACCACGGCGGGAGCGTCGTGCTCATGTCGCACCTCGGCCGACCCAAGGGCGAGCCGGACCCCAAGGCGAGCCTCAAGCCCGCGGCCGACCGGCTGGCGGAGCTGCTCGATCAGCCCGTCCCGCTCACCGCCGACACCGCCGGCGAGGCGGCGGACAAGCGGGTGCGGTCGATGGCCGCGGGCGAGGTGGTCTGCCTCGAGAATGTCCGCTTCAACCCCGGCGAAAAAAGCGGTGACGACGAGGAATACGTCGACGCCCTGGCCGACTTCGGCGACGTGTACTGCAACAACGCCTTCGGCACGTGCCACCGCACCGAGGCGTCGATGTACGCGGTCCCGAAGCGGATGAAGCAGCAGGGCAAGCCGGCGGTTGTCGGCTTCCTCGTCGAAAAGGAGATCGCCTACCTCAGCGAGACCATCGCCCACCCCGACCACCCCTTCGTCGCGATCCTCGGCGGGGCCAAGGTCAGCGACAAGATCAACGTCATCGACAACCTGCTCACCGTCTGCGACCGCGTGCTCATCGGCGGGGCGATGGCGTACACCTTCAGCCTGGCGCAGGGCGGCAGCGTCGGCGGGTCGCTCGTCGAGCGAGACAAGGTCGACCTGGCGAAACAACTCATCGACAAGGGCGGGGACAAGCTGGTGCTCCCGGTCGACACACACGCCGGCGATGCTTTCAGCGGCGACTGCGACAAGCGGGTGGTTAAAGCCGGCGAGATTGCCGACGGGTACGAGGGCCTGGACATCGGACCCGAGACGGCCGAGCTGTACGCGGGGATCATCAAGGACGCGAAGACGATCGTGTGGAACGGCCCGATGGGCGTCTTCGAGATGCCGCCGTTCGACGCCGGCACCAAGCGCGTCGCCGAGGCCATCGCCGGGGCGACGTCGGGTGGAGCGACGAGCATCATCGGCGGGGGCGACTCGGCCGCGGCCGTCGAACAGATGGGCCTCGCCGATCAGGTGAGCCACGTCTCCACCGGCGGCGGCGCGTCGCTCGAGATGCTCGAGGGCAAGAGCTTCGCCACCGTCGACCTGCTCGATGAGAAGTAGCCGAACGAAGGGCGGAGTGCGGAGTGAACAGTGCGATGGAGCAGGTGCCAAGGGAACAGTGGGCCGACAGAGCGCACTGTTTCCTGTTTCCTTCGCACCCCTCTACACCGTCTCGATCTCGGTCGTCTTCTCGCTCACCAATGTGTCGACCTTGCCCTCGTAGGTCTTGGTCAGCTCGTTCACGTCGTCCTTCGCCGATGACACCGCGTCCTCGCTCAGGCCCGACGACTTGTCTTTGCCCGCCTGGTCCACGGCCTTGTTCGCGTCCCGCCGCGCGTTGCGGACGCTGACCTTGGCCTGTTCGCCCATCGACTTCACGCTGGCGATCATCTGCTTGCGCCGGTCGCCCGACAGCGGGGGGATGTTCAGCCGCACCTGTTTGCCCTCGGCGATGGGGTTGAGCCCCAGCCCCGCCCGCTCGATCGCCTTGCTGATGGCGCTTACCGTCGACGGGTCGAACGGCTTGATGAGGATCTGCGACGGCTCGGGCGTCGAGATCAAGGCGACGCTCCGCAGGTCCGTCTCCGCGCCGTAGACCTCGACCTTGACGAACTCCACCAGCCCGGTCGAGGCGCGGCCGGTGCGGACCCCCTTCATCTCGCTGCGGAGGTAGTCCACCGCCTTCTCCATCGCCTCTTCGGCTTCAAGCAGTGCCGTATCAATATCCACTTCGCTGCGCTCCGTTCATTTTTCATCGTTGATCGAGGGCTTCGGATCGGCAGCGTAACCCACGCGGCCTTCATCTGTCTCCGTCAAACAAAGATGCTCACTCGAAAATCAAACACATCCCTAGGGTCCCACCCGTGTGCCGTGCGGTTCACCCGCGACGACCTCGGCGATGTGGCCCGGGGCCTTCATGTTGAACACGACGATCGGGATGCCCTGCCCGCGGCACTGGGCGAACGCGGCGGTGTCCATGATGTTCAGGTCCTGCCGAATCGCCTCGTCGAAGCTCAGCGACTCGTAGCGGACCGCGTCGTCGAACTTGTGCGGGTCCTTGTCGTAGATGCCGTCGACCTTGGTCGCCTTGAGCACGACGTCGGCGCCGATCTCCGCCGCGCGGAGGCTCGCGGCCGAGTCGGTGGTGCAAAATGGGTTGCCCGTCCCGGCGACGAAGATGACCACGCGGCCCTTCTCCATGTGCCGCAGCGCCCGGCCGCGGATGAAGAACTCGGCGACCGAGCTCACCATCAGGGCCGAAAGCACGCGCGCCGGCTGGCCGATCTGTTCGAGGGCTTCCTTGAGGGCTAGGCCGTTGATAACCGTGCCCATCATGCCCATCTGGTCGGCGATGGCCTGGGGGATGACCTTGTCCTCGGCGAGGGCGGCCCCGCGGATAATGTTGCCCCCGCCCACCACCACCGCCAGCTCCGTGCCCTGCTTCGCCGCGGCGGCGATTTCCTCGGCGATCAGCGTCAGCTCATGGCTGTCGATGCCGAACCCCCCCGTCTCGCAGAACGCCTCGCCGCTGATCTTCAGCAGCACGCGGCGGTAGCGCGGGCCCTTCCCCGTTGCGGCCGAAGCGGGCGATGCGGGCGATGCGGTGGCAGATGAAGTCATGGCCGTGGATTGGAGTAAGCGCGGGGCGGTTCGTCAAGTCGGCGGCGTGTTCTGACCCCCCTCCCGCTGGGAGGGGCCGGGGGAGGGCCGGCGGTGACCGACCCCCGCGATGCGGAGCGGCCGACCCTCCCCTAGCCCCTCCCGGGGGGAGGGGGATCGGACGCAAGCGGCTGCTTGAACCCCCTGAGCGAAATCAGCGGCGGATCCCGGCTATCCGTCGATGCCCAGGTCGGCCTTGGTAAACAGCGACGCGAAGGCGAACCCCGCCGCCTCGACCGCTTCCCGCGCCCCCTCCTGCCGGTCGATGACGACGACGATCTTGGCCACCTCCACGCCGACCTCGTCGCGGAGGAGGCGGGCCGCCTCGATGGACTGGCCGCCGGTGGTGGCGATGTCCTCGGTGATGAGGACGCGTTCGCCGCGGTGCAGGACGCCCTCGAAGCGTTGGGCGGTGCCGTAGTCTTTCTTCGCGTTGCGGATAAGCACGGTGGGCAGCCCCGTCGCCAGGGCCGTCGCCGTGACCAGCGGCACCCCGCCGAGCTCGGGCCCGGCCAGGCGGTCGATGCTGCCGTCCACGTGCCGGGCGAAGCGTTCGCCCAGCGCCCGCAGGATGTCGGGCTGCGTCTCGAACCGGTACTTGTCGAGGTAGTACGAGCTCTTGCGGCCCGACCGCAGCGTGAACTCGCCCCGGAGCACGGCAGTCTCGGCGATGCGGCGGATCAACTCTGCGTCGGTCATGCCCGCAGTGTACCGCCGCCCTGCCGGGGCCCGGCCCCGCCGCCGGGTCCTGAAAACAAGGTAGCGGAAACCTCCGCCGCGTGGCACCCGTACTATGATTATGTCATGGCCGGTTCCGACGCCGCACGATAGAAGCCGGGCGGGCGGGGCCGCGACCTAACGGTGATTAGCATCATGAATCACGAGCGTGAACGCGTGCTGGTTTTCGACGGCGGCCTCCACGCCGAGCAACCCGTCACCGCCCTGCTGGGCGAGCGGTTCGACGTGGAGGTGGTCGAGTCGCTGCCCGGCGCGATCGATGCGCTCAAGGCCGGCGGGTTCAACGCGGTCTTCGCCAACGTGGGGGACTTCCTCCCGCTGGAGCGGGCGCTGGTGGGCGACAAGGCGAGCCTCGTGCTTAACACCATCGGCGAGGGCGTGTGCATCGTCGACGCCGAGGCGAAGATGACCTGGTCCAACCGGCGGATGCACGACTTCGACGACGAGACCACGGACCACGTCAGGCGGATCTGCCGCCAGGCGCTGCAGATTTTCAACCTGCAGACGAGTTCGCTGGGCGAGGCGAGCAACCCCCGGAGCAAGAAGTTCACGTTCCAGGTCGGCGAGCGGTACTACGAGATCATCTGCTCGCCGGTGGTGGGCGAGGACGCGTCGATCACGCAGGTGGTGGCGGTGGTGTGGGACGCGAGCAGCGGCAAGCGGCTGCAGAGCAAGATCGACGCGATTGACGCCTCGGGCCGCGAGCTGGCGCGGATCCAGGGCGAGGCCGTCGCCGAGAAGACCCCCTCCGAGCGGCTGAAACTCTTGCAGGACAAGATCATCCGCTACTCGAAGGACCTGATGCACTTCGACCACTTCACGATCCGCCTGCTCGACCGGCGGACCAAGAAGCTCGAGGTCGTCATCGCCGAGGGCCTGCCGCCCGAGGCGCTCGAGATCGACCTCTACGCCCAGCCCGAGGGCAACGGCATCTCCGGCTACGTCGGCGCGACGGGCCGGTCCTACATCTGCCACGACACCGAGAAAGACCCGCGCTACGTGCTCGGTTTGCAGCACTCCAAGAGCTCGCTCACCGTCCCGCTCATGCTCTACGACGAGGTGGTGGGCGTTTACAACATCGAATCTGAAGCCATCGGTGCGTTCACCGAGGACGACCGCCAGTTCGCCGAGATCTTCGGGCGGTACGTCGGGCTGGCGCTCAACATCCTCGACCTGCTGGTGGTCGAGCGGTACACGACGTCGACGACAATCACCGACAACGTGGTGCACGAGATCAACGGCCCGCTGGACCGCATCGTCGAGGAGGCCGAGACGCTCAAGGGCGAGTACATCGGCGACGACTCGATGCGGGAGCGGCTGGAGCGGATCGCGGGTCAGGTGGCGGCGATCCGCGACGCGATCCGCAACGTCAAGGCCGGCCCTAAGGCGGTCATCGGCTGCGACACGAACGAGAAGCCCGGCATCGACCCGCTGCTGCACGGCAAGCGCGTCCTCGTCGCGGACGACGAGCCGAACATCCGCAAGACCATCCGCGACGTGCTCTGCCGCTACGGCTGCAAGGTCACCACCGCAAAGGACGGCTACGAGGCGTGCGGCCTGTTCGACGAGCAGGGCTTTGACCTGGTGATCTCCGACATCAAGATGCCGTACCGCAACGGCTACGAGATCTACGCCGCCGCCCAGCGCAGCCGCGAGGGCCTGCCGGTGGTGCTCATGACGGGCTTCGGTTACGACCCGCACCACTCGATCGTCCGGGCGTCGCAGCAGGGGTTGTCGACGGTGCTGTTCAAGCCGTTCAAGGTCGACCAGCTCCTCGAAGAGGTCCGCGCCGCGGTCTCACCGGCGAAGGCGGAGGCGGCAACGGTGGAGGAGTAGAAATGCGGCTGGTGGCGCGTAGCGGATGACGCGCCGGGTGCCACACCGCGTCCCGAAGGCTTTGCGGAGGGTGCGGTGTGCCGGCTGCGAGCGGCGTCACTCTTATGTCACACCCGCACACCGCACCTGCCGGAGCGGCGGGATGCAGTGTGGCGCCCCGTCCGCGAGGCTCTGAAACTGCTTTTAAACGTGACCCGGAACCGCCTCACCCGCCGGGCGTCGGCTGGAGCTTGGCCGAGCCGACGAGGTCGAAGAACTTCGGGACGATGCGGGAGGACCCGGCGAACCAGTAGCTGACGCAGTAGCCGTCCTGCACGCCGGTGAGGATCATGGCCAGGACGCCGCGGCGGAGGCGGTGTTCGACGTAGTAGCGGTCGACGACGAGGGTGCCCATACGTTTGGGGCGGTCGCTGGTCTTGATGACCAGGTCGTCGTAGACGCCTTCGGTGACGGCGACGTTGGTGAGGACCTGGTGCATGCCCGCCTGGTACGCGGCGTAGGCCGGGTCGTCCAGCCCCGTCGCCTCGGGGCCGCCGGCGACGCCGATGATCGCGTTCTCGTCGCCCACCACCATCTGCTTGGCGATCGGGCACGCCTGCCCGATGGCGGTGGTGCCATCGGCGGGGTAGTCCGGCCAAGGCACGTCCCAAGCAACCGCCTGCGCGACGACCGGCGGGACCGGGACGCCGGGGATCGGCATCGCCATCGCCTCGGTGGGGTCGTCGATGGTGATGAGGCGGACCGCCGGCACCTCCACCGATTCGGCCACCGGCGGCGTCATCGCGCCGGCCGCCGCCACCGCCGCGTCGCCCACCTGCCCCGCGACCGCATCCCCCACCGCCTCGGCCGCGCCGTCATAGTTGGCGTCCGCCGACGGGTCCACCACCGAAACGTCCGGCGTCAGCACGCCGGCCTGCTGCACACCGTCGGCCCCCGCGCCGTCGCCGCCGCCGGTCGACAACTGCCCCGGCAGGGTCGTTGCGTCCGGGTCCGCCTTCAGCACCGTCTCCCACAACACGAACCCGCCTACCGCGAGGACCGCTACCGCAATCAACGCCTTGATCGGCCCCGGCAAGACGGGCATCGTCCGCCCCGTCGGCTTCTTCGCCGACGGGCCCATCCCGTCCGCCGACCGCGACATCGCCTGCACCGCCAGCGACCGCCCCGCCATGATCTCCGCCCGACGCTGCTTGTACGCCTCTTTGCTGATGCTGCCCTCCGCCCGCTGGCGGTTGAGCTCCTTGATCTCCCACAACTGGCTCTGCGAGTCGGCCGTCGCCGGCCCGGACAGGTCCATCCCCGCGAACGACCCGCTCATCCCCGCGAACGACCCGCTTGCCCCCGCCGACGAACCCCCCATCGCCGACCCGCCCGCCGCGCTGCCGCCGAGGTCGAGCCCCGACGCGCCGAGCAGGCTGTCGCCCTTGCGCTTCTTCTTGAACTCCCGCGCGTCCATCCGCCGCACCGCCGAGGCGTCGTTCGCCGCTTTGCCTCTGCTTTTGCCTTGGGCGGACCCGGCAAAGGGGGCCGCCGCCGGCGTCGGGCCATCCCCCACGACCTGCACGGCCGTGCCGCACCCGCGGCAGCGGATCCACTTGCCCACGTGCTCCTCCGCCACCGGGAGGGTCTTCTGACAGCCGGTACAGGTGATTTTCAACATCGGGTCGATCCGGGAGTGCGTGATCGAAGAGGGGACGGGCCGCGCGTCGTCGGACGGTAAATCACAAGTTACCCGATTTGGAGCGGCGGTCAACCAGCAACCGGTCAACGCGGCAGATTGCTCATCATTGCTGATCGCGAATTTCCGAGTAGATCACCCGCCGGCGAGGTCAACCAGCACGTCGAGGCCCCGGGCGAGCATCGCGTCGTCGCAGGCGTAGCTGAGGCGGAAGTGGGTGTCGCGCCGGCTGAACACGTTGCCCGGGATGACCAGCAGGTTGCGCTTCACCGCCGCCTCGGCGAACGCCTGCCCGGTCAGGTTCAGCCGCTCGGGCACCTTCGGGAACGCGTAGAACGCGCCGCCGGGCACGGTAAGCTCGTAGTGCGGGGCGAGGCGTTCGACCACGCGGTCTCGCTTGGCGGCGTAGGCGCGGACGTGCTCGGACATGTCCACGTCGAGGGCGAGGACGCCGGCGAGCTGGGTCATGCTCGGGGCGCAGACGAAGCTGTACTGCTGGAGCTTGGTCATCTGCTCGATGATGGGCGTGGGCCCGACGGCGTAGCCGAGGCGCCAGCCGGTCATGGCGTAGGTCTTGGAGAAGCCGCGCATGAGCAGCAGGTCGGCGCGGCGGTGGGCGGGCGACGGAAGCGTCTCGCCGCCGTAGTTGAACACGTCGTAGATCTCGTCGCTCAGGAGGAGCAGGCCCCGCTCGTCGCAGAAGTCGGCGACGGCGCGGCAGGCGTCGGCGGAGGCGAGGACGCCGGTGGGGTTGCTCGGCGAGTTGAACAGCACGAGCTTGGTCCGCTCGGTCACGGCCGCGGCGAGGCGGTCGGTGGTGAGCTGGAAGTCGGGGTAGGTGTCGACGTACACCGCGGTGGCCCCGGCGAGGGTGACCAGGTGCTTGTACATGACGAAGTACGGGTCGGGGATGAGCACCTCGTCGCCCGGGCCGACGGTGGTCATGAGGGCGAGGAGGAGCCCGCCCGAGACGCCGGAGGTGATGAGCAGGCGGTCCTCGTCCGAGGCGAGCGCGGGGCCGAGGGTGTCGGGGAACTCGGCGGTGAGGGCGCGGGCGAGGCGTTCGCGGAGCTCGGCGATGCCCTGGGTCTGGGTGTACTTGTTGAAGCCGTGCTGGATCGCCGCGGCGGCGGCGTCGCGGATCGGGGCGGGGACGTCGAAGTCGGGCTGCCCGATGGAGAGGTTGATCGGGTCGGCGAGGTCGGCGGCGAGGTCGAAGACGCGGCGGATGCCCGACGCGTCGATGGCGCGCAGCCGGTCGGTGATGAAGCGGTTCGGGTCGAGCATGGCACACGCTTAGCCCGGCCGCTTGCGGCCGTCGGGTCTGGACCGGGGATGGATCGGAAGAGACTGCGGCCGCGAGCGGCCGGGCTAAGCGGCGTAGCGTCGCGGCGGGTCCGCGCTTACTCCTCGTCGCCCTTCTTCTTCTTCGCGCCCTTGCCGGCGACGACCTTGCGGTGGCCGACCTTGCGGAGGCCCAGCGGGTTGTCGTCGGACATGTCGAACTCGCCCTGCTCGGCGAGGATCTCGACGCGTTCGGCGCGGGTGAGGACGTTGCGGTGGCGGGTCAGGCCGCCGCCGGACTTGAGGGAGGCGTCGAGGCTCATGGGTTGCTTTCGGGTGGTTGGTGAGCGGGGCGGGCGGGTCAGTCGCCCGTGTATTTGCTGTAGGCCATGGAACTGAGGTCGTCGCCGATGCCCCGGTTGAAGCGTTTCCAAGCGCGGCCGAGGGCGAGGCGGTGCGAGCGGTGGTCGGCCTCGGCCCCGCTGCGGTACTCGTCGCGGGTGAAGCCGCGGCTGACGTCGATCAGCCGCACGAGCCCGGCATTATTAGGCCTGGTGATGAAAGTTGCAACCCCGTACTCGGCGAAAAACGCCTGGATGCGGCGGGCCTCCTCGGGCGTGGTGGTGACGAGGGCGAGGTAGTTGAGCCCCTCGAGCCGCGGGTCGGCGTCGGGCAGCGCGGTGCGGTCGCCGCCGCCGGGCGCTTCTTCGAGGTCCTGATTTGCCGCCCCGCCGCCCCGGGCGAGGGCCTCGCGTTCGAGGCGGGACGCCGGGGCGTCGGCGTCGGGGGGCGCGGGGGCCGTGGGGGTTTGCACCGCGGCGGCCGGGCCGGCCGTGTCGCGGAGGGCGAGCAGGGCTTGAGGGGCCGCGGGCGGCAGGTCGGCCTCGGCGGACGGTGCCCCGACGGCCTCGCCGCCGGTGAGGTGCCCGATCCAGAACGCCAGAACCACCAGCAGGACCAGCGCCGCCCCCGCCGCGCCGAGGATCAGCCGCGGCACCTCGATCCGCAGCGGGGCCGCCACCGCCTCCCGCACGGTGTTCCAGTGGTCCCGCAAGGCGTCCAGCGGCTCGGCCCACCACACCGGGTCCTGCGTGAACCGGCGCTCGCGCTTCTCCCGCTTGACCCGGCCCCGCCGCGTGACCGGGCCGGGGCCGACGTCGCCCGCCCCCTCGGTCTGACGCATGATTTCGTAGGGCGAGAGCCCCTTGAGCCTCCGTGCCATGCGGACAGTTTAACGACTGGAACCGGGTAGTGGAACCGCGGGCGGCGGCCGGGGTTATCAGTCTCCCACCCCGATGGCGCTGGCGACGGCGTGGGTCTCGATGTGCGAGATGCTCAGCCACCACGCGGTGATGCCAAGCTCCGCGGCGACCTCGGCACAGCGGCCGTGCAGCACGACGCTGGGCCGGCCCGACGGCTCGCGGACGACCTCCGCGTCGGTCCACGCGATCCCGCCGGACCACCCGGTGCCGAGCACTTTGAGGATGGCCTCCTTCGCGGCGAACCGTCCGGCGAGGTGCTCGAGCCGCCGCCGCGGGTTGCCGTCGGCGTAGTCCCGCTCGGCCTCGGTAAAGCACCGCCGCAGAAACCGATCGCCGTGCGCCTCGATCATGTGGCCGATGCGGGCGGTGTCCACGAGGTCGATGCCGTGGCCGAGGATTCGCATGGGTCAACAGCCTTAACCGCAGATTTCGCAGATGGCGCAGATTCGAGCCGAGGCAACGTTTACCAGACGCGTTTCATCAGGTCGATCAACATCAGCGTGGGCAACAACATGACCTGGCTCCCGCAGGCGATGAGCGTCAATACCGCCGCAGCATGCAAAGCGCCTTGAGAGCGGCGTTCCTAAGCGAGGGTGCAGCCGACGGTGAGGGCGACCGGGATGATCCACCCGAGCAGGACCTCCTCCAAGCCAAAGCCGCGGCCAAACAGCGGGGAGAAGAGCAGCACCCACCAGAGGTAAAACGTGAGCACAAGGCAGGCCGCGAGGCCGAGCCATTTCAACCCGATGAGATGATGCGCTTCAATCTGCGTCATCTGCGAAATCTGCGGTTACGGCTGTTCGCTGTTCAAACCCCCAGCGCCGCCGCCATCGTCGAGCCCAGGTCCGCGGGACTCTCGGCGATGTGGCAGCCCGCGTCGCGGAGGGCGTCGAGTTTGGCTTCGGCGGTGCCCTCGCCGCCGGAGATAATGGCGCCGGCGTGGCCCATCCGCCGGCCGGGGGGGGCGGTGCGGCCGGCGATGAAAGCGGTCACGGGCTTGGTCACGTTCGCCTTGATGTACGCCGCGGCGGCCTCTTCGTCGCTGCCGCCAATCTCGCCGATCATCACGATCCCGTCGGTCGCGTCGTCGTCTTTGAACAGCTCGAGGCAGTCGATGAAACCCATCCCGCGGACCGGGTCGCCGCCGATGCCGACGCAGGTGGTCTGGCCGAGGCCGCGGTTGGCGGTCTGCCACACCGCCTCATAGGTGAGCGTGCCCGAGCGGGAGATGATGCCCACGGCCCTCCCCGTCTTCGCTTCCGGGGGGGCGACGTGGATGTAGCCGGGCATGATGCCGATCTTGCACCCGCCGATGGTGAGCGGCCGGTCGACGCTGCCGTTGCCTTCGGCGTCGGGGTTGCGGGTGCCGGGGGTGATCACCCCGGGGCAGTTCGGCCCGATCAGCCGCGTGCCGGGGTGCTGCTTGAGCGCCGCCTTGACCCGCATCATGTCGAGCACGGGGATGTGCTCGGTGATGCAGCAGATCAGCGCGATGCCCGCGTCGGCCGCCTCGAGGATCGCGTCGGCGGCGAAGGGCGGGGGCACGAAGATCATCGTGGCGTCGGCCCCGGTCTCCTCGACGGCGCGGGCGACGGTGTCAAAGATCGGCAGGCCGTTGTCGTCCTTCTGCCCGCCCTTGCCGGGGGTGACCCCGCCGACCATCTTGGTGCCGTACTCGAGGCAGCCTTTGGTGTGGAACGCGCCTGCGGAGCCGGTGATGCCCTGGCAGATGACCTTGGTGTCGGCGGAGATGAGGATGCTCATGGGGGAGGTTAGGGGCTTGGGTGTTGGGAGCCTCTGGCTGCTGGCTGCTGGCCGCTGGGGTTTAGCTTGTTGGCTTCGGGTTTAGCCGTACTCGTGATCGTCACACGACCGAAAGCCTCGGCAAGGCGTCAGCCGATGACTGACAGTTGAACCCCGGCCCGGCCGTGGCTGCCCGTACCCTATCACACCCCGCCCCACCCGAGGGGCGGCCGGACGCGGGCGGCACGCCCGGCATTGCCCGGGGTCGGGGCGGGTCGTAAAATGGTCAGATGACCGCCGCTCACGTCCTGCCGTATATCACTGTCGATGAGTACCTCGCCGGCGAGCTCGCTTCCGAGGTCAAGCACGAGTACCTCGGCGGGACCGTCTACATGATGGCGGGGGGGAGGAACGTGCATCACCTGATTGCGAGCAACTTCGTCATCGCCTGTGGCAGCCGCCTCCGTGGCAAGCCATGCGCCGCTTACAACAGCGACACGAAGGTCCGGGTTCAGATGAAAAGCCACACCCGCTTCTACTACCCCGACGGCATGGTCGTCTGCGAGCCAAACCCCCCCGACGACACCTTTCAAGACCGCCCCGCCGTCCTCGCCGAGGTCCTCTCCGACTCGACCCGCCGCCTGGATGAGGGCGAGAAGCGTGACGCCTATTTAACGATCCCGTCGCTCAAGGCGTACCTGTTGATCGACCCGGACCGCCCGCGTGTGCTGGTCTACCGCCGCGGCGAGCGGGGCTTCGAGCCCGAGCTGCACGACGGCCTCGAAGCGGTCATCCCGCTGCCCGGGGTTGACACCGAACTGCCGCTTACCGAACTGTACGAGCGGGTCGATTTCGCCGCCGCCGAATAGGCGCGGTTCATCGGAGCCGCGGATGTCAATGCGTCGGCTGGATGGCCAGCCGACTCAGCCGACGGATTGACATCCGCGGCTCCGCCAGGCGACGCGTAAACTGGTGGGGTGATGACGGCCGACGCTCAGACAGCTTGCGAGGGGCCGACGCTGGGCGGGCGCGTCGCGGTCGACGCGCCGTTTTACCAGGCGGGGCTGGCCGGCTACTCCGACGCGGCGATGCGGATGGTGGCGCGGCAACACGGGTGCCCGTACTGCATCACCGAGGCGATGCTCGACCGCTTCCTCGTCGCCGGGGGCAAGGGGCTCAAGGCGGCGGAGGTACCCGACGGCGACCACCCCATCGCTGGCCAGTTGATGGGCAGCCACCCCGAGGACATTGCGGCGGGGGCCCGCATCCTCGTCGGGCTGGGCTACGACGTGGTGGACATCAACCTCGCCTGCCCGGTGAAGAAGATCAAGAAAAAGTGCCGCGGGGGACATTTGCTCAGCGTCCCCGATGAGGCGGTGGCGATCCTCGAAGCCGTCAAGGCCGAGGTCGGCGACGCGGTGCCGCTGACGGTGAAGCTGCGCCGGGCGTACGACGACACGCCGGCGATGCAGGACGCCTTCGACGAGGTGCTCGCCGCGGCCATCCGCCTGGGTTACGCCGGCGCGACCGTGCACTGCCGCACCGTGCAGCAGAAGTACGTCGGCCCCGGCCGGTGGCCGGCGCTCAAGGAGATCGGCGAGCGGTTCGGTTTGGGAAGGGGCAGAGGGGTAAAGGGGCAAAGGGGCAGGGTGAAGAAGCAAGGCCCTGACGCATCATCTCCCTTTGCCCCTTTGCCCCTCTACCCCTCTGCCCCTTGCGGTTTCACCCTCGGCGGCTCGGGCGACATCTGGGCCGCCCCCGACATCTTCCGCATGATCGACGCGACCGGCGTCGACTGGGTCAGCGTCGCCCGCGGCTGCATCGGCAACCCCTGGCTCTTCGCCCAGGCCCGCGCCCTCATGCTCGGCCGCGCCGCCCTCCCCCCCACCGTCCACCAGCAGCGCGACGTCCTGCTCGAACACTTCCAGCTCTCGGTCGACCTCCACGGCGAGGGCCAGGCGTCCCGCATGATGCGCAAGTTCGGCATCAAGTTCTCCCGGCATCACCCCGAGGCCGACGCCATCAAGTCCGCCTTCATCCGCGTCCGCAGCCTCGACGATTGGCGCGCCGTGCTGACCGACTACTACACCCACAACGGCCCGGGCGTCGACACCGCCGACGCCCTGCCCGACGAGGCCGAGGCGTCCTGCGGCGAAGCGGTCGGGGCATGACCGACCGCTCGTCCCTTGCGCCGGAGACCTTGCCTATGCGTCACCCACATCTTGCCGCACCTCTCACCCTCCTGATGGCCGTCATGCTTTTCACAGCGGCCGCCGCCCGCGCCGAGGCCCCGCCACCCGAGACGTGGTTTCAGCAACGCCTTGACGACGACGCCTACGCCGCCGCCGCCGACCGGCTCCGCCCCGATGTCGAGGCGCACGTCCAGCAGGCCGACGCCGCCGGCGACCGCCCGACCCGCGGCGTGGTCCTGTGGGACGTCGGCGACGACACCCCCGCCGACGCCGTGGGCATGAAGGTCGGCGACCTCATCACCCGCGTCGACGACCAACCCGTCACGTCCATGGCCTCGCTCAAGAAACTCCTGGACCCGGGCCTCGGCCAACCGGTGGTCTGGTTCGACGCGGCGGGCAAAGAGCATGAACACTTCTTCGGCCCGGGCCTGCTCGGCATCAAGTACACCGATCACCAGAACCGCTTTGCCTGGTACATGCGACGCGCCGACCGCGACGGGCCTTGGCACCGCGACCTCAGCCTCGCGCTGCACCTGCTGCCCGGGGAGCCGAGGGACCCGGCCTTGCTCGACCTGGCTGAGACGGCGCTGGCCCGCACCGTCGCCGCGGGGTATCCGGCCGACGCGTTGATCTGCTCGCTCGCCGCCGAGTTCGCCCTGTACCGCAACCGCCCCGCCGACGCGGCGGCCTTGCTCGCCCTCGTCCCCGACGAGCCGGTAGGCCACCCCGAAGGCTCGGTGCCGTATGTGTTCTGGCGGACCGCCTCGGCCAGTTACCAGCCGCGCAAGGTTGCCGCCTTGCTCGGGCGCCACAGCCGCATCACCGACCTCTTCAACTCGCCCGAGACCGACTTCTGGCTGGCCGACCTAGACGTGATGTTCGACCCCGACGCGCCCACGCCCGCCGACGCGGCCGCCGACGCAAAGCGGACCGCCCTCAACCCGCAACTCACCTTCGACCCCGGCCGCTTCGCCGATGCCAGCAAGTGGCTCGGCAACCGCATCGTCAACGGCCAGCCGGTGGACTACGAGGTCGCCCCCGCCAGGTATCGCGTCGCGCTGCTCGCCTTCCCGCAGGACGTCAACGACTTTGAGCTGCGCGTCAAGCTCGGGGCCGAGGGCATGGCCCCCGAGAACGACGATTACCCCAACCACCTCACCATTAAGCTGCTCGACGGCGACCGCATGCTCGAGGACGACGCGTTCTGGCGCGGCCCGATCAACCTCCTCGCCCTCATGGTCCGGTTCACCCCCGACCAGATCCCCCGCCTCCAGCTCGGCTACGGCCCGTTCCCCACTGGCGTCGAGGCACCCGCCCCCGCCTTCCTCGGCGGGCCCAACGCCGGGCACGTCCTCCGCTTCCTCCGCGTCGGGCCACGCGGCCAACTCCTCCTCAACGGCCAGCCCCTCCTCGACGTCCCGGTCGACCCCGATGTGACCAACCTCCGCCTCTTTATCCACACCGTCGGCCTGCACGTGCACTTCGACGAAGTCACGCTCGAGGCGCTCAAAGTGCAATGACGGCGTATTGGCGCGACAAGTCGCGGCGCTAAACCTGATGAAACGCCGCGTGCCGGGGCGGGACGAAGCCGTAGACTCCCGCCATGCGTATCGCACTCATCGGTGACGTCCACCTTTACTCGCTTTCGGTGCACCCCAGGCGGCTGCTGGGCAAGCGTGCGTTAGCCCACACGAACCTGCTCATGAACCGTCGGCGGCGGTTTAACCACGCGTTGATGCCGGCGCTGGTGGAGAAGGTGGGGTCGCTCTCGCCGGAGCTGGTGCTGTTTTCGGGCGACGTGACAACGTCGTCGCTGGAGAGTGAGTTTGAGGATTTCGTGGAGCTGGTGCAGCCGCTGGTGGACGTGGACGCCGGGGGGGTGCCGGCGGTGCTGGTGCCGGGGAATCACGACCGGTACACGTTTCGGAGTCGGCGGAAGCGGCGGATCGAGACGCTGCTGGAGCGGGTGATGCCGAGCGAGTTCCCGCACATGCGGCCGCTGAAGGCGGGGGCGGACGGCGGGGGGTGGCGGCTGCTCGCGCTCGACTCGGCGGTGCCCAACCGCTTCTTCTCGCGGGGGGCGCTCGGGTCGGCGCAGTACGCCACGGCGTTGGAAAAGATCGCCGCGGCGAAGGAGGGCGAGGGGTTGTTGGTGCTGTGCCACTACCCCGTGGCGGTGCCCCCGCGGGTCCCCACCGCCTGGAGCCACGACCTCAAGGAAGATAAGGGCCTGCGCGAGGCGCTCGCGGCGTGCCGGGCGCGGGTGGTGTACCTGCACGGGCACATCCACAAGCCCTGGCACGCCGTCCCGCCCAAGGGCGCGGACGCCGGCTCGCGCCCGCCGTTCGAGTGCCTCAACGCCGGCTCGCCCTGCTTCACCAGCGCCCAGTACCCGCTCGGCCAGGGGTTCTGGATCATCGACCTGCCCGAGGACACGGCGGCCCCGCTCGGCCTGGAGCACTGGGTGCCCCGCTCCGACGGGCACGGCGTCGCGGCGTCGGGGGACGTCGAATGGTTCAACGACCATGGGGTAGGATGACGATGTTCCCCGGGTGGGGGACGCGCGACGCGGAGCGTCGCCGCTTCGTGGGTTTCACCTGATCCCCGGTCCCCGATCCCCGATCCCTTCCCCCCGGACCCACCCATGTGCGGCATCGTCGCCTACGTCGGAAACAAGCAGGCCGCGCCGCTCATGGTCGAGGGGCTCAAGCGCCTGGAGTACCGCGGGTACGACTCGGCGGGGGTCGCCATCACCGGCGCGGACGGCGCGAGCATCGCCCGCAGCGTCGGGCGGGTCAGCGTCCTCGAGCACGAGCTCGCGGCCCACCCCGAGCGCTTCCGCGGCACGCTCGGCATCGCCCACACCCGCTGGGCGACCCACGGCCCGCCGTCCGAGGCCAACGCCCACCCCCACACCGGCACCACCCGCACCGGGCACACCGTCTGCCTCGTCCACAACGGCATCATCGAGAACTACCGCGCCCTCCGCACCTACCTCGAAGGCAAGGGCCATCTATTTAGTTCCGAGACCGACACCGAGGTCCTCGCCAAGCTCATCGCCCAGCTCTACGACCCGTCGCAGCACGACGACGGGGCAGCGCTCGAGAACGCGGTGCAGCTCGCGCTGCAGGAAGTCACCGGGGCGTACGCCATCGCCGTGACGTGCGAGCGGGAGCCGCACACGCTCGTGGTAGCGCGCAAGGGCAGCCCGCTGATGATCGGCATCGCCGACCGAGCTTACGTCGTCGCCTCCGACCCCTCAGCCATCGTCAGCCACACGACCCAAGCCATCACGCTCGAGGACTATCAGGTCGCGCGGCTGTGCGCCGGGCCGAGCGACAAGCTGCCCGACGCGCCGCACCCGGGTGGCCCGTGGGCCGTGGATTTCCGCACCACCACCATCGACAACGAGGAGGTGACCCAGGAGGTCAGCGAGCTCGAGCTGGACCTGCAGGAGATCGAGCTCGGCGGGTACGAGCACTACATGCTCAAGGAGATCATGGAGCAGCCCGAGAGCCTGCGCACCTGCATGCGCGGGCGGATCGACACCCGCGACGGCCGCGTCGTCCTGGGCGGGCTCGCCACGCTGGCGCGTGACCTGGTGCGGACCCGCCGCGTCCTGCTCACCGGGCAGGGCACGGCGTACCACGCCTCGCTCATCGGCGAGTACCTGTTCGAAGACCTCGCGAAGATCCCCGCTCGCGCCGAGTACGCCAGCGAGTTCCGCTACCGCAACCCCATCATCGAAGACGGCACGGTCATCATCGCCACCAGCCAGTCCGGCGAGACGGCCGACACGCTGGCCGCTTTGCAGGAGGCCAAGGAACGCGGCGCCCTCGCGCTCGGCGCGGTGAACGTGGTGGGGTCGACGATGGCGAGGGAGACCGACGCCGGGGTGTACCTCCGCGTCGGGCCGGAGATCGGCGTCGCGTCGACCAAGGCCTTCGTCGGGCAGGTCGCGGTGCTCACCATGATGGCGCTCTTCGTCGGCAAGCGGCGCTACCTCTCGCAGGAGACCGTCGACGACTACCTCGCGCAGATGCAGGCCCTGCCCGAACACCTCGCCAAGGTGCTCGAGCAGAGTGACCACATCCGCCGCTGCGTCGAACAAGTGGTCGACCGCGATAACTGGCTGTTCCTTGGCCGCGGGTACAGCTACCCCGTCGCGATGGAGGGGGCGCTCAAGCTGAAAGAGATCAGCTACATCCACGCCGAGGGCATGCCCGCCGCGGAGATGAAGCACGGCCCCATCGCGCTCATCGACGACGGCATGCCCGTCGTCTTCGTCGCCACCCGCGGCAGCCAGTACGACAAAGTGATTTCCAACATCGAGGAGGTCAAGGCCCGCGGCGGCCGCATCCTCGCCGTCGCGACCGAGGGCGACGAGCAGATCGGGCAGTATGCCGACTTCGTGTTCCGCGTGCCCCACGTGGCTGAGGCGCTGCAGCCGATGTTGACCGTCGTGCCGCTGCAACTGTTGGCGTACCACGCCGCGGTGCTGCGCGGGCACGACGTGGACAAGCCGCGGAACCTCGCCAAAAGCGTGACGGTGGAGTGACCGCGTTAGCCGCCGGGCTCGTCCCGGCGTTGCGGTGCCGGGCGGGCGGACGGTCGAGCGGAAGGCCCGGTACATCATGGAACCTGATCAGACCGCGGCCGGGCACGGCGACGAACCGTCACGTTGGCGGTGGACGACGCGGGACGGCTGGTGGGGCTATTGCGACCGGCGGTCGCCGCTGGGGAGCGTGGACTGGGCGATGCGGGTGCTCTCGGGGGACGTCCCGGCCGAGGCGTTCAACGAGCGGCCGGGCAGCCGGACGCTGCGGGTCGAGGCCGCGTCGGGGGATGGCGCGTCGAGGGACGGCGCGTCGGGGGATAGCGCGTCGCCGCACGCTTACGTCAAGCACACGTCGCGGACGGTGTGGTCGGCGCTGACTCACCTCAGCGGGTCCGAGGCGCTGCGGGTGCGGCGGTTGTCGGGGGCGATTAGCCGCCGCGGGATCGGGGTGCCGGCGGTGCGGATGGCGCTGACCCGGGTCGGGCCGCGCGCGGTGGAGAACCTCCTCGTCATGGATGCGATGCACGGCGACAGCCTCGGCGACCTGCTCGACAAGGCGTCCCCCCGCGACCTGGTGCGGGCGCTGCGGCTGACCGCGGCCGAGACCGCGGCGTTGCACAACGCCGGCTTCTCCCACGGCGACCTCGTCCCGGGGAACCTCATCATCACCGGCCGCCCCCGCGGTTCAACGCCACCCCGACCCGATCCCGCGCCGACTGCGCCGATGGTGCCGACAGCGCCGGCGGTGGTCTTCATCGACAACGACCGGACGCGTCGGGTCTGGGGCCCGTGGGTCTTCCGTGCCCGGTTCCGCAACGTGTCGCAGATGGTGTACCGCTTGATGCTCGCCGACCGGCAACGGGGCGGCACCGGCGGGTGCGCCCGCGTGTTCCTCAAGCACTACCTGGCCCACGCCCGGGAACCCGCAGCCGTGCGGCAGGGGCTCCGCCGCGTCGTCGAGCGCAAGGCCCGCCGACGCCTCGCCGACCGGCTCGAGGCGGGCCCCGGCGCTTCGCACGGCCGGGGCGGCTGACGCGGCGCGGTGGCCCCGCGGCGGTGGTGGTTCACCTTGCTCCCCGGTGGCACAGGCGTCCCGCCTGTGTTCGGCCGTAAGGCCGAAGGAGTACCGTTTTCGCCTTCGGCGAATCACAGGCGGGACGCCTGTGCCACCAGAGTCAATCACGACCCCGCGGCGGGCCGCTGTTACACTGCCGCTCACCTCGCGATCAGGGACGATCCATGCGCCGCCTCAGCACCCTCATCCTGCTTGTCGCCGGCCTCCCGCTTGCCGGTTTCGCGGTCGGCTGCGGCGGGCCGGCCAACGTGAACGTTCCCGCCCTCGCGCGGGACATGGCGATCAACGACCCCAACGCGAAGGTCGTCAAGCGGGCGGAGGTCGCGGCGGTGACCTATTCGCTGCAGGGCGATCCGCTGCCCGGCGGGTTCACGCTCGTGCTGCCGGAGGGGACGTTCGACGAGACGTACGCCGAGGTGATCGCGGGAATCGACGCCGGGGCGACCCGCGACGCCGCCGCCGACCTGCCGACGCTCGAGGTCCGGGCGATCCGACTCCGCGGCAGCGACGGGCAGGTCGACCTGGTCCGCCCCGACCCCGCCGGGCGGCGCCTGCACGTCGTCGACGTCACCTACGAGTTCGGGCACGGCTGGGCGGGCGTGGGCAGCCGACCCTACGCCATCGACCCCGAGGAGCTGCCCGACCCGCTGAACCTCCCGCCGATGATCGACCCCGGCACGCCCACCGTCGGGCACGAACGCGACCGCTTCAGCCCCGACACCCCCGCCCGCTGACCCAAGAATGCGCCACCGACTTTCGGATGAAGCGATGCGGCTCCGCCGCGCTTTCCGCTCCTTACGCGTCACCTACGGCGCGGCAAAGCCGCGTCGCTTCCTAATGATCGTGATGATCTTTACGGCGGCCGCGGGGAGCGCGTCCGCCCAGTCGGACAACCCCGTCGGACCCGCGGGCGAGACGACGCCGCGCGACATCATCGACCGGCTCGTGCGGGAGCGTGAACCGTCGCCAGTGGTCACCGCAGAGATGAGCCCCGACCGCGTGGCCGTGCCCGAGCGGGTCGGGGTGCCGGCCCCGTCGGTCGACATCGACCCGGCGGTCCTCGGCGTCGTCCCGGGGGCGCCGCTGCCCACGCTCCGCCGCGAGGGCGAGTTCGTCCTCGAACGCCCCGGCCGCCTCGTCGCGGTCGAGGACGGGCTCTACCAGGCGTTCGTGTTCGACGACGTGGCGGGGCTGCAGCCGCTCCGCCCGATGATTTTGCACAAGTGCCAGCGCCTCGGCAGCATGGAGGAGGCGGTGCGGCAACGCGGCGAAGACCTGCTGTTCACCCTGACCGGCGAGGTGACGACGTACCGCGGGGTGAACTACCTGCTGCCCACCCGCATCGCCGGGACGCGCAGCCTCGCCGCCGCGACCCGGCCGGCCGACGACGGCCCGGCCCCCGCGGCACTCCCCCCCACCGCAGTGCAGCGCCTGCGTGAAGCCTCCGACAACGCCCCCGGACCTAGCCCCGGAAGCACCCCCGGGAACGCCCCGCCGCCGACGCTCGGCCCCGCCGCCGATGCCCGCGACGTGATGGACGCGCTCTTCCAGCAGCGCGGCTCCGAGGTGACCCGGCCCGACCCCCGCGGCGACGCCACCGCCCCGCCGCCGCTGCCCGATGCGCTCGGCGGCACGCGGCCCGAGCCCGCCGCCGCGGAGGGCTCCGCCGCCGCGGCGGCGCTGCGCGAGGGCGAGTACCTCGTCTCCCGCGCCGGGCGGCTGATCCGCGGGCGCGGGGTCGAGGGGGTGATGTTCTCCTTCGAGGCCGACGCCGCCGACAGCCCCGAGGCCCGATGCTGCTCATGCCCTGCCGCCTGCTCGAGCTGATGGAAGACACCGTCGCCGAGTCGGGCGACCAGACGGTCTTCATCCTCTCCGGCCGGGTGTACGCCTACCGCGGGGCGAACTACTTGATGCCGACGCTGATGCGCCAGCGGCTGGACCTGGGCAACCTGCGGTGACCTGAAGCCGCGGATGTCGATCCGTCGGCTCACGCGGCGGGTGACTCAGCCGACGGATTAGAGCGATTTGCATCCATAGTGGCACAGGCGTCTCGCCTGTGTTCGGCCGGCAGGCCGAAGATGGCGCTTTCAACTCGACCCTTCGCCTTCGGCGAACACAGGCGAGACGCCTGTGCCACTGCCAGATTCTTCGCCCGTCGCTCTAAAATCCGTGGCTCCGGTTAAAACGGGAAGACGAGCGGGGCGAGGGTCACGGCCACGAGCATGACCAGCACGTTCAGCGGGAGGCCAACTTTGACGTAGTCGGTGAAGCGGTACCCGCCGGGGCCGTAGACCATGAGGTTGGTCTGGTAGCCGATGGGCGTGGCGAAGCTGGCGGACGCGGCGATCATGATGATGACCACGAAGGGCGTGAAGCTCACAGCGAAGTCGTCGGCGAGGGCCTTGGCGATGGGGTAGACCAGCACGGCGGCGGCGTTGTTGGTGATCATCTCGGTGAAGACGTTGGTGAGCAGGTACACCGCGAGGAGCGCGAGCCAGGGGTTGTCGCCGACGGCGGAGAGGAGCGTGGTGGCGATGCCGTGGGCGAGTCCCGACCGCTGCACCGCGGTGCCGAGCCCCAGGGCCGCGCCGATGACCAGCAGGACGGACCAATCGATGGACGCCTTGGCCATGGTGGCGGTGAGGCAGCGGGTCGCGCCCATGGCGGCGGCGGCGAGCAGCGCCGCGTTAAGCGGGCCCAGCCAGCGGAAGGCGATGGCGACGACGAAGAGCAGGAGGATGCCCACCGCGACCCACGCCCGGTCGTGGCGCGGCGGGGTCGAGCCGCGCACCGTGCTCACCAGGTAGAAGTCGCGGCTGAGCCGCTGCCGCCGCGCGAACGCCTCATCGCCCTCCAGGAGCAGCACGTCGCCCGCGGCAAGCTCGACGTCGCCGACCTTGCCGGTGAGGCGTTCGCCGTCGCGGGCCACGGCGATGACCGCCGCGTCGTAGACGCTGCGGAAGCGCCCCGCGCGGATCGTCTTGCCGACCAGCGGGCAGGACGCGGAGACGACGGCCTCGATGAGGCGACGCCCGGCGTGGGGCGTGTCGAGCTTGAACACCTGGTCGGTGGCGGGCACGAGGCCGCGGATCTTGCGCAGGTCCACGACCGAATCAACGACGCCGACGAAGACGAGGCGATCGTCGCCGCGGAGGACGGTCTCGGGCCCGACGGCGGGCAGGACGTCGGGCCCGCGCGCGATCTCGGCGAGGAAGAGACCGGGCAGCGCGCGGAGGCCCGCCTGCTCGATGGACTGGCCGACGAGGCCGCTGTGGGGCTCGACGATCATCTCGACGGTGTAGCGCCTCGGGTCGTCGGCGAGGCTGAGGGCGGGTTGGCGGTTGGGCAGGAGGTGGCGGCCGATCGTCAGGTTGTACGCCAGCACCACGACCGCGACGGGCAGGCCGACCGCCCCGACGGTGAAGAGGCCGATGGTGAGCCCGTCGCCGAGGAGCAGGCCGTAGACGAGCAGGTTGGTGGAGGTGCCGATGAGGGTGCACATGCCCCCGGCGATGGCGGCGTAGCTGAGGGGGATGAGCAATTTCGACGGCGCGACGCCGATCTTGCGGGACCAGTCCGCGACGACGGGGACGAGCATGGCGACGATGGGGGTGTTGTTGAGGAAGGCCGAGAGCAGGACGACCGGGAGCATGAGCCGGGCCTGGGCCCTGACGACGGTGCGGGGCCGGCCGAGCAGGGGCTGGGTGAGCATCTGCATGGCGCCGGTCTGGGTGAGCCCCGCGGCGACGACGAAGAGCACGCCGACGGTGACCGCTCCCGGGTTGCCGAAGCCCGCGACGAGCTCGCCGGGCGTGGGCAGGCGGTCGGTGAACACGCCGACGGTCATGAGCAGCGTCACCGCGCCGAGCAGGACGGCGTCGGCCCCGGCCCAGCCGCGGACGAGCGCCGTGAGCACCGAGACGATGACGCCGAGCGTGAGCCACGCTTCCCAACCCATGAGGTGCTCCGGTGCTGCGGGGACGGCTGTGAAGCGATGCAATGTAACGGCGAAAGCGGGGCCCCATACACAGCCGCGGCCTAACAGGCCGCCACTAGAGCGACTGGCGAAGATTCTGGCAGTGGCACAGGCGTCTCGCCTGTGTTCGCCGAAGGCGAAGGACCGAGCCCAGAGCGTCATCTTCGGCCTGACGGCCGAACACAGGCGGGACGCCTGTGCCACTACAACGCAAATCGCTTTAGTGAGGGTGCTCGATTTGACTGCGGGTTAACCGTGGCGGTCGATGGGACGATAGAGGGGGGCAGCCGCGCCACCTTTGGAGGGAAGCAGAGATGACCAGTTCCGCCGTCCGCCTGTTGTGTCCAAACCTGCAGTGCCGGGTGATCCTGTCGGTCCCATCGAGCGCGCGGGGCAAGACGGTGCGTTGCCGCACGTGCGGGATGCGGGTGTCGGTGCCGGCCCCGAAGGCGTCGCAGTCGCCGGGGGCTTCGTCGCCGGGCTTCGAGGATTCGCCCGCGCCGGCGGCATAAACCGCGTGGGCTGCATCGCTGCGTAGCGGGTGACGCGAAGCGTCCCGTGTCATCCCGCCGCGGCACGAGAACGGGCGGCTGCGCCGCTCCCGCTACGCGAAGCAAGAGCCGTTCACACCGCCGCCAGCCGCGCGTCCCGCGCCGGCGTCGCCGCCCCCACCACGTGCCCGAACAGCGCCAACGGCGCGGAGCCCGTCACCTCGACCTCGACCATCTCGCCGATGAGCGACGGCTCACCATCGAACATCACGATGAGGTCGCCGCCGGTGCGGCCGGAGAGCTGCGTCACCGTCTCGTCCGGCTGCCAGCCGAGCGACACCGACGCGTCGGCGCGGTTGGCGGCCCGCTGCGACTTCATGCTCACCCGCTCGACGAACACCTCGACCGTGCGGCCGACGTAGCCCGCGTGGATCGCGGCGCTGACCTCGCCCTGGATCGCGAGCAGCTCGTTGTTCCGCCGCTTCTTCACCTCCGTCGGCACGTCGTCGGGCAAGCGGTCCATCGCCGGCGTCCCCGGGCGCGGCGAGTACTTGAAGATGAAGCTGTTCTTGAACCGGCACGCGCCGCAGCAGGTCGGCGGTCGCGGCGTGATCATCCTCCGTCTCGGTCGGGAAGCCGCAGATGATGTCGGTTGCGAGTTCCGCGTCCGGGAGGTACGACCGCACCCGGTCGACGAGGTCGAGGTAGTCGGCGGCGCGGTACCCGCGGTTCATGAGCTTGAGGATGCGGTCCGACCCGGACTGCACCGGCAGGTGGAGGTAGCGGCAGATGCGCGGGCAGTCGCGGATCACGGCGAGGATGTCGTCGCCGAAGTCGCGGGGCAGGCTCGTGACGAAGCGGAGGCGCTGCAGGTCGGGCACGGCTTCGTGGATGCGGTAGAGCAGGTCGGCGAAGCTGGTGGTCGTGGCGTTGAACGTCGGCGAGGGCCCGCCGTTGCCGCGGTTGGGCGCGATGACGGTGCCGACCTGCGGCTGCATCACCCCGCCGATCGTGACGGCCGCGGCGTGGTCGTAGTGGTAGTGGTTGACCGTCTGGCCGAGCAGGGTGACCTCGCGGACGCCGTGGTCGACGAGCCTCTTGCACTCGTCGACGATGTGGTCGGGCGGGCGGTGGACCTCGGCCCCGCGGGTGTGCGGGACGACGCAGTACGTGCACAGCTTGTTGCAGCCGCGCGTGATCCGGACGTAGGCGCTGCGACCCCCGCCGCCCCCGGAAGTGCCCCCGCCCCCGGCCGCGGAAACATCAGGGTCGAACGAACGGGACAGGTCCACCAGCTCGAGCTGATCCGCCGCGGCGGAGAGCGTCGCGGAGCGGCGGTGGGTGTTGCCCTGCAGCGCGACGCGTTCCCCGGTCGGGACGTCGGCGTCGGGTTGACGGTTGCGCAGCGCGTTGTCGAGCAGCATCGGGACCTTGTCGAGCTCGCCGGGGCCGCACATCAGGTCGACCTGCGGGTGGCGGCGCATGAGGTCCTCGCCGTCGCGTTCGGCCATGCAGCCGATGACGCCGAGCGTCTGGCTCCGCCCGTCGGTGCGGGTCGCCTGGTGCTTGGCGTACTTGCCGATGCGGGACCACACCTTGTTCTCGGCGACCTCGCGGACCGAGCAGGTGTTGTAAAGCACGACGTCGGCCGCCTTCCAGTCATCGGTGAAGCCGTACCCCAGGGCGCGGAGCTGGCCGTTGACGAGCTGCGAATCGAGCACGTTCATCTGGCAGCCGAACGTCTCGAGGTAGACGGTCGGGCCGGCCGGTAGGGTGGGGTTGGCGTCGGACATGGGACAAGAGATGATAACGGCGGCGGACGCGGCGGCGGGGTAAGGTGTAGCTTGATGTTGAGTGATGAGATTCGATAGCCGCGGCCTAACAGGCCGCGCGGTTCGACGCGGCCTATTAGGCGCGGCTGTTGAGAAGCTGTTCTACAACCGCGTCGGGGTGCCACACTGCATCCCGGAGGCTTTGCGGAGGGTGCGGTGTGCCAGCGACGAGTGACGTTCAGCCGTGGTCACACCGGCACACCGCACCCGCCCCGAGCGGCGGGATGCAGTGTGGCACCCCGTGCATACGTTCAAGAAACAGCGCCTACAGATGAATGTGGGCGGGTTCGTGTGCAGGAATCACCTATGCCGCTTTTGCCGACGACGTTGTTGTTGCACGAGGGCGCGGGGGTAGGTCCGCACCACGACTGGTTGGTGGCGGACCCGGCGCGGCCGGGGGACGCGGGGGCGTTGCTTTGGGCGGTGCGGGTCGGGCCGCACTGGGACGATTGGCCGGCGTGGGGGCTGGTGCGGATGACGGCGCTGGCCCCGCACCGGCGGCGGTACCTGTCGTGGGAGGGCGGGCTGAGCGGGGGGCGCGGCCGGGTGCGGCGGGTCGGGCGGGGCACGGCCGAGGTGCTGCTGTGGACGCCGCGGCGGGCCGAGCTTGTGCTGCACACGGGGCACGCGACGCTGCGCGTCGCGCTGCGGCGCGAGGGCGGGGCGTGGTTGGCCTGGTCGACGGCGTGCGCGTTGGAGGTAAAGGAGCGTTAGAGCAAAGCTATTCCAAATGTAGCGGGTGCCACACCTTGGCCGCTCGGGGCCAAGGTGTGCCCACTGCCGCACACCTTGACGCAGAGCCGTCAAGGTGTGGCACCCAGCCGCCAAAGTCAGATTGAGTTCGCTCTAGGCACCGGGCTTGTCCCGGCGCTTGACACCGCCTGAAGCGCCGGGACGAGCCCGGCGGCTAACGGGTTGTGATACGCGTTCCGTCAGATTCTCATGAGTTGCGGTTGCGGGTGCCACACCTCGCCGGCTTCGCGGCGATGCGTGCGCCACGTGCAATGCGAGCCGTCACACATCGGCCCCGAGCGGCCGAGGTGTGGCACCCGTGACGCACGAATCTTCGACGTGACCAGTATGAGGGGAAGCCACCGTTAGACAACGCGTGGAGGGTGCCCGGGCGCCGCCACCGAACCGGGCGCGACGATCAGCCGATGAGACGGTTGATCGTCGCGCCGCTGCGCGGGCCGCGCGTCCCCGCTCTCGCCATGAAAATCCTCCAGTGCCACAACCTCTACCAGCTCCCCGGCGGGGAGGACTCGGTGGCGCGGGACGAGCGCACGATGCTCGAGGGGCGCGGCCACGGCGTGATCGTCTACAACCGCCACAACGACGACGTGCCGGGACTGGGCAAGCTCTCCCTCGCCGCCCGCACCGTCTGGAACCGCCGCACGACCCGCGACCTGACCGAGATCATCCGGCGCGAGCGGCCCGACGTCGCCCACTTCCACAACACGATGGCGCTCATCTCGCCGAGCGGGTACTACGCCTGCCGGGCGGCGGGCGTCCCGGTCGTGCAGACGCTGCACAACTACCGCTTCCTCTGCCCCAAGTCCACGTTCTTCCGCGACGACCGGGTGTGTGAGGACTGTCTGCACAAGCGGGTGAAGTGGCCGAGCGTCGCCCACGCCTGCTACCGCGGCAGCCGCTCGGCCAGCGCGGTGCTCACGGTCATGTCGGCCGTGCACCACACCCTCGGCACATACCAGCGGCAGGTCGACGCATACATCGCCTGCTCCGAGTTCACCCGCGACAAGATGATTGAGGGGGGCTTCCCCGGCGACCGCATCTTTTACAAGCCCAACTTCGTCACGCCCGACCCCGGCGTCGGGTCGGGCGCGGGGGGGTATGCGCTCTACCTCGGCCGCCTCGTCACGGACAAGGGCATCGGGGTCCTCGCCGAAGCGTGGGGCCGCATCGGCGGCGACGTGCCCCTGCGCGTCATCGGCAAGGGGCCCGCCGAGCCCCTGATCGCCGACCTCATCCGCCGCCAGCCGTCGGTCCGGCACGACCCGTGGGTCGGCCAGCCCCGCCTCGGCGAGCTGCTCGGCGACGCGGCGTTCCTCGTCCTGCCCACGCTCAACTACGAGGGCCTGCCCCGCGTCATCGTCGAGGCGTACGCGATGGGCGTGCCCGTGATCGCGTCGAACCTCGGGGCGATGAGCCGCGTGATCGACGACGGCGTCACCGGCCGGCACGTGAAGTACAACGATTCGGCCGACCTCGAACGCGTCGTCCGCGAGCTCCACGCCAGCCCCGACACCCTCGCCGCGATGCGGCGCAACGCCCGCCACGCCTACGAGACGCTGTACACCGCCGAGCGGAACTACGCCACGCTGATGGACGTCTACGCCGCGGCGCGGGGGACGTTTGACGCCGCCCGTGGCACGGCCCCGCTTGCTCAGGGGGGTGGCGGGTGAGGGTCCGCTCCAGGATGAAATGTCGGGCGAAGCCGCCCCGCCGAACCGGAGGGCGGGGACATCGGCCGGCCGCACGGAGCGTCCGCCGCGGCCGGGCAGGCGGCGCAGCTTACCTAGTTTAACCCTCTGTTCCGCCTATGCTTGGCTGAAACCCGGCTTTAGGCCGGAGGAGAAGAATTGACGTTGAAGGTCGGGCGGCTTGTGGTAGAGTTGGGGCGTGCTTCGGAAGGTTCACCCCCGCGGACGGCCGCCGGGGTGTATCAGGCCGGGCACACGCCGTTAAAGAGGACGCAGGGAGCGTCCGATGGGCACCGTGGGCACGGCAACCGGGGGTGTGCCGGCCCGGGGGACGGGATCGAAACCGCGACAACCTGGAGTGGAAGATGACCCGGTGGGGACGACGTGGGCGAAACAAGCACGTCACCGGTGCGCTCGTGGCGGACGCGCCGCCGGCGGCCGAGACGCTCAACCGCGTGTTGGAGCGGGAGCGTAGCCGCGCGGACCGGTCGGGGCGGTCGTTGTCGCTGGTGTTGATCGGGTTCGACGGGCGGCGGTCGGGCCGGGCCGACGCGTCGGTGGTTTTGGAGGTGATGCAGGCGCGGTCGCGGAGCACGGACGTGGCGGGCCGGTTCGACCGGCGGACGGCGTTCGCGGTGCTGCCCGACACGTCGGCGGCGGGGGCCCGGGTGTATGCCGACCGGATGCGTCGCAAGCTGTCGCGGCAGGGGGTCCGCACGTCGTTTGCGATCTACGCGTACACGCCGGCGGACCCGGCGCGGCAACAAGACGACGAGCGGCGCGGCGGGGGCGGTACGGCCGGGACGGTCGGGGCGCTGCCCGAGCGGCGCGGCGAGGGACCGGACCGGCGGCACCACGCGGCGTTGCGGCCGGCGGTGGCGGCGGTCGGGGCGGCGGGCGGCGGCGTGGAGCGGACGCTCGAGCCGGCGTTGACGTTGAAGACGCCGCTGTGGAAACGCGGGCTGGACGTGGCGGTGGCGGGGTCGCTGCTGGCGGCGGTGTGGCCGCTGATGGTGGGCATCGCGGTGGCGATCCGGCTGGACTCGCGGGGCCCGGCGATGTTTTTGCAGCAGCGGGCGGGGCTCGGCGGCAAGCCGTTTTGGATCTACAAGTTCCGCACGATGCGGCCCGACGCGGAGCTGCTGCGGGATCGGCTGCGCCTCCGCAGCGAGCAGGACGGCCCGGCGTTCAAGCTCCGCCACGACCCGCGCATCACCCGCGTCGGACGCCTCCTCCGCCGCACCAGCCTCGACGAGCTGCCCCAGCTCCTGAACATCCTCCGCGGGGAGATGACCCTCGTCGGGCCCCGCCCGCTGCCGATGCACGAGTCGGACGCCTGCGCCGCGTGGCAGCGCCGCCGCCTCGCGATCACCCCCGGGCTGACGTGCATCTGGCAGGTCCGCGGCCGGTCGACCGTCAGCTTCGACCAGTGGTGCCGCATGGACCTGGCCTACCTCCGCAACCGCACGCTCCTGCACGACGTGAAGATCCTCGCCGCCACCGTCCCCGCGGTGGTGCGGCAACGCGGGGCGTGTTGATTAGGAGTTGGGGGCTTGGGCGTTGGGGCTTGGGAACAGGCCCCGCACCACCGCCGCGGTTCCCCCGCCTTCCCAAGGGCCCGACTCCTAAGCCCCTAATGCCGAGCTCATGCCCACCCCCGCTCCCACCGCAACCGCTCCGTCACCCGCCGTCGCCCCGCCGCCCAAGGCCGACCTCTTCGGCGTCGGCGTCAGCGTCGCCGGGCCGGACACGGTGCGGGACACCATCGTCGCCTGGGCCGAGGCGCGCCGCTCCGCGGCGGTGGACTTCATGGCGGTGCACAGCCTCGTCACCGCGGCGCGGGAGCCGGGCTTCCGCGAGCTGATCGGGGGCTTCGACATCGTGGCGTGCGACGGGCAGCCGGTCCGCTGGGCGCTCAACCGTTTCCACGGCGCGGCCCTGCCCGAGCGGTGCTACGGCCCGCACCTCATGCTCCGCGTCTGCGAACAGGCCGCCGCCCGCGGCATCGGCGTCTACCTCTACGGCGGCAAGCACGACGTGCTCGACCGCCTCACCGACGCCCTGCTCGATCACTTCCCCGCCCTCCGCATCGTCGGGGCCGAGATGCCCCCGTCCGTCCCCGCCGAGGCGACCGGCCGCGACGCCAAGGGCCCCGGCTCCGAAGCGGTCATCTTCCGCCCGCTCTCCGACCACGAGCACGACGCCCTCGCCGCCAGGATCAACGCCAGCGGCGCGGGCGTGGTCCTGCTCGGGCTCGGCTGCCCGCGCCAGGAGGCGTTCGCCGCCCGCCACCTCGGGTCCATCCACGCCGTCATGATGTGCGTCGGCGCGGCCTTCGACTTCCACGCCGGGCAGGTCCCCATGGCCCCGCCGTGGATGCAAAGCCGCGGCCTCGAGTGGCTCTACCGCCTAGGCCGCGAGCCACGACGCCTCTGGAAACGCTACTTCGTCACCAACTCGCTCTTCCTCGGCCTCGCCACACGCCGGGCCCTGCTTGGCCGATAAAGCCTCTGACGCGGTCGTGGTTCACTCCGGTGGCACAGGCGTCCCGCCTGTGATTCGCCGAAGGCGAAAACGGCGCTCCTTCGGCCTGACGGCCGAACACAGGCGGGACGCCTGTACCACTGGAAAGCAAAGCAACCACTACCTTTGAAGCGACGCCCCGCGCCCGACGCCCCACGCCCTCCATGAGCACGCTCGCCCCCCAAGCCCGCCCGCTCACCCCCCACCGCTCCGGCCGCCCGGGCCGACCCGCCGCCACGCCCGGACCCGCCGCACTCGGCCCGCCCACCCCCGCCTCACGCTGGCTCGCCTTCCTCGGCCTCGTCCTCGCCGGGTACGCCGTCTTCGGCCGCGGCTTCGCCTACCTCGGCGTCCCGCCCGTCTTCCTCTCCGAACTCGCCCTCCTCGTGGGCCTTGCCGTCTTCCTCCGCCAGCGCCGCTGGCGCGAGGTGCTGGCCATGCCCACGGCCCTGGGCATCGTCGCCCTCATCGCCTGGGGCCTCTGCCGCACCCTGCCGTACCTCGGCACGCACGGCATCGACGCGCTCCGCGACGGGGTGCTCTACGGCTACGCCGCCGTCGCCGTGTTCGTCGCCGCCGCCCTCATCTCGCGGCCCGAGCTGTTGCCCCGGCTCATCGGCCGCTACCAGCGCCTCGCCCCGTGGGTGGTCGTCATCATGCCCGTGGTGATCGTGGCGGACCTGGCCCTGGGCGACGCCATGCCCCGCTGGCCCTGGGCGAATATCCGCATCGTGGACCAGAAGCCCGGCGACGCGGCGGTCCACCTCGGCGCGATCTCGGCCCTCGCGGTGGTCGGGCTGCTGCCGCTGCGCTCGGCGCTCTGGCCGCTCCTGATCGTCGCGACGATGGCCGTGCTCGGCGCCCAGTCCCGCGGGGCGCTGCTGGCGTGGATGGTCGCGGTCGGCCTCGCCATGGCGGCGCGGCCGCTCAAGGGCTGGGGCCTCCGCCTCATCGCCATCGTCATGCTCGCGATGGTGCTCGGGCTCGTGATCAACCCGGCCGTCAAGATGCCCCACCGCGACCGGGAATACTCCGCCCGCCAGCTCGTCGACAACGCGGTGAGCGCCTTCGTCTCCGACCAGGCCGGCGACCTCGACAACACCAAGCGGTGGCGGCTGCGGTGGTGGACCGACATCGCCAATTACACGCTGCACGGGCCGTACTTCTGGACCGGCAAGGGCTTCGGCATCAACCTGGCCAACGACGACGGCTACCAGATCGTGCACGACGACGCGGTCCGCAGCCCGCACAACGGCCACCTCACGGTCCTGGCCCGGGCCGGCGTCCCGGGGCTGACGCTCTGGGCGGCGGTGCACCTCTCGTGGCTCTTGCTCATGCTCAACGGCTGGTTCGTCGCGCGGCAGGCGCGGCGGGAGCGGTGGGTGGCGCTCTTCACCGTCCTGACCGCGTTCTGGGCGGCGATGATGTGCAACGCCTCGGTGGACGTGTACCTCGAGGGGCCGATGGGCGGGCTCTGGTGCTGGACGGTCATGGGCATCGGGCTCGCCGCGGCCCACCTGCAGCGGCGCCGGCCGGACCTGCTCGACGGCGTACGCTTCGACGGCGGCAAAGGGACACGGGCATGACGGCAACCCCCGCTCACCCCCCCGCTCCCGCTCCGCCCCGCCCCATTGCTCCGCCGCGGCCGGCAGCCGCCGCGACGTCGCCGCCCCCGCACCGCCGCCGCCGCGTCCTCGTCTCCGCCTTCGCCACCATCCCCGACAGCGGGTCCGAGGGCGGCGTCGGGTGGAACATGGCCACCCACCTCGCCACCCACCACGACGTCACCGTCCTGTGCTTCCCCGGCTACGTCGGCGACTACCGCGCCGCCTACGAACGTCACGTCGCCGCGCACGGTCCCACCCCCGGGCTGACCCTGCACTACGTCGACGCGCCGCCGCTGGCGCGCCTGCTCCAGCGGGAGGGGGTGTGGAACCGCGCGACCTACTACGCCGGGTACGCCGCGTGGCAGCGGGCGGCGCTACGCGTCGCGCGAGAGCTACACGCGGCCGAGCCGTTCAACCTGGTGCACCACCTCAACATCATCGGCTACCGCGAGCCGGGCTACCTCTGGCGGCTCGGCGTCCCGTTCGTGTGGGGGCCGGTCGGCGGGGCGCAGATGATGCCCCGGCCGTTTTTTACGCTGCTCAGCCCGCGGGACCGGGCGATGTACGGCATCCGCAACCGCCTCAACGCCCGGCAGATGCGCAAGCACCGCCGCTGCCGCGAAGCGGCGCGGGCGGCGAGCCACGTCTGGGCGGTCGACGCGGCCAACGCCACGATGATGCGCGAATACTTCGGCGTCGAGGCAGAGCGGCTGACCGAGTCGGGGTGCGTCCCGATGGACGATCCGCCGACGCGCCGCTACGACGGGAAACGGCCGCTGCGGCTGATCTGGAGCGGGGTGCACGAGGGGCGCAAGTGCCTGCCGATCCTGCTGCACGCCCTCGCCTCGCTGGACCCGGCGGAGCGCAGCCGGACCGGGCTGACCGTGCTCGGCCGCGGGCCCGAGACGGCCAACTGGAAGCGGCTCGCCGCCGACCTCGGCCTCACCGACCGCATCACGTGGGCCGGCTTCATCCCCCGGCAGGACGCCCTCGTGGCCATGCACGGCGCGGACGTGCTCGTCCTCACCAGCCTGCAGGAGGGCACGCCCCACGTCGTCATGGAGGCCCTCGCCTGCGGCCTGCCCGTGTTCTGCCACGACGCCTGCGGCATGGGTGAGGCCGTCGACGACACCTGCGGGATCAAGGTCCCCATGACCGACCCCGCCACCAGTATCGCCGGCTTCGCCGGGGCGATCCGCTCCGTGCTCGACGATCCCTCGCGTGTCGAAACGTTGTCACTCGGTGCCCGGCGGCGGGCGATGCGATTGACATGGGCGGAAAAAGCGGCGCGGGTCGCGCGGGTGTACGAACAGGTGATCCAACATAGAGCCGCCGCTTGCGTTTAGCGCGGGGGGCGCTAACCGCAAGCGGCGGGTGGACCAGCAGCGAGGTACAGGCGCGTCAGAACGACCGGCGGACGTTGACGCTGCGGCCGACGCGGCGCTTGCGGTTGAGCATCTTGCGGCCGTCGCTGGTGCGCATCCGGGCGCGGAAGCCGAACTTGCGGGCACGCTTGATGAGGGAGCGGCGTTTGGGGTAGTGGGTGCTCATCGTAGGGTCTGGGGGCTGGGGTCTAGGGGCTGGTGTCTGGAACTCGCTGTTGCGGCATGAGGCGTGGTAGCCGTCCTCGTCCTCGTCCTCGTCCTCGTCCTCATACTTCGTAATCGAAACGTACGTCGTGCCGCGGGTGAAGCGTTGGAGCGTCGCGGGAATCACGGCGGCCGCAAGCGGCCGGGCTAAGACGACAACCGGGGGGCGGATCACTGCACCGTGAAGATGCGGCTTTGGTACACGGCGTTGCCGCGGGCGTCGATCGCTCGGACGGTCAGGGTGTGGCTGCCGGGCGAAAGGTCGGGGATGATAGCCGAGAACGACTCGCTTGTCGAGTCGTAGATCAGGTCGTCGGGGAGGACCGGCTCGTACTGCTCGGCGTCGTCCAGGGCGTAGGCGACGCCGCGGACGGGGGTGAACTCATCCGTGACGGTGGCGGAGAGGGTTGCAGTCTCGCCGTCGACGGTGACGTCGAGGCCTTCGAGCGTCGGCGGGGTGTTGTCGACGAGGACGGGGTCGGTCTCGCGGCTGGCGGTCCGGGCCATGGAGCCGGGGTTGTCGAGGCGGTCCGACGCGGTGACCTGCAGGACGTAGCGGCCGTCGGGCGTCCGCTGCGTGTCCCACTCGTAGCTGGTTTCGGTCACGTCCTCGGCGAGGGGGAGGTAACCCTCGGCTTCGACCGGGCGGTATTCGAGCCGGTAGAGCAGCCGGTCGGCGTTGGGGTCCTGGGCCTCCCAGGTGACCGACATCGCGGGGCTGACCGGCTGGTCGACGCCGGCGAACTCGGGGTACGCGGCGGTGAGGGAGCTGAGCTTGGGCGCGAGGTTGGGCACGACGTAGGCGAGCTCGACGCGGTTGACGGTTGGGGTGGCGGCCGCGTCGGCGTCGTCGCCGTGGCCGAGGGTGAGGCGGTACTGCAGGAACCGGGCGGGCGGGGCGTCGACCGACGCCTGCCGCGGGTCGTACGGCGACGCGCCGTCACGGGTGCCGAGCGGCTGCGGGTCGGTCCACTCGGACCAGCCGGCGAGCTCGGGGTCGGCGACGTTGCCCGAGCGGGTCTCGACGGTGAGGGAGTCGCCCTCGGGCACGGCGGCGGTGACGCGGAGCGATCCCCACAGGCTCACCTGCGACGCGTCGAGCGCGGGGCTGGTGTACGTCCCGCTCGCCGCGGTGTCGGGCGAGAGGCGGTAGACGGCGGCGGGGTTGGACCCGGCCACCATCAGCCCGTCGCCGCCGGCCGACACGGCGAGGAGCTGCTGCGGCTCGAGGTCGTTGACGACGGTGACCTCGCCGGCGTCGGGGTCGAGGCGGTAGAGCTGGCCCTCGTTGCCGGTGGCGATGAGGAGGTGGTTCTGCGGGTCGAAGGCGAGGTTGAGCACCATGACCGACTCGCGGAAGACCTCGGACACGAAGCCGCGCGGGTCGATGCGGTAGACGGCGTTGCCGCCCTCGGTGGACCCGGCGGAGGCGGCGGTGGCCTCGCGGGCGGCGCGGGTCGGGCGGGTCGCCCCGGCGGCGGAGGCGGAGGGTCGGCCGGCGATGGAGCCGCTCTCGCGGGCTTTGACCAGCCGCTCGCGGATCTCGTCGCGGAGCGCGTCGTACTGCTCGGGCGTCGGCTTGGCGGGGGCGGAGGCGTCGGCGGCCGCGGTGTCGTCACCGCCGGACGCGTCGGCGGCGGCGGGGGGGGCGGAGGTGTCGGCGGACGGCGCGGCCGGGGGCGCGGACGGCTCGACCGCGGGGTCGGCGGGCGACGGCGCAGGAGTGTCGGCCCCGCCGGCCTGCAGCGGCTGGGGGTCGGGCTCGACCGGCAGCGGGTCGGCCGGCTCCGCGGGCGCAACCTCGACGTCCACGTCCACGTCCACCTCCGTCGGCGACGCGGCAGGCCGGCCCGCCTCCTCCCCCGCCGCCTCGCCCAGCCGGCCCGGCCGGGCCTGCTCCGCGTCCGCCGTCCCGGCGTAAACCGTCCCGTCTTCCGCCACCGCCAGCGCCCCGATCTCCGGCTCCGCCGCGTCGTACACGATGAACACCGTGCCGTCTGCCGCCAGCCGGTAGATCAACCCCTCCGTGTCCGTCCCCGCGTACACCGCCACCCCCTCACCGTCCGGCCCGGCCGCGAGGCACAGCACGTTCGCCTGCGACGTGTCGAGTACAACGTGCTCGGGCAGCTCCGCGTCGGGGTTGTCCCCGCCCCCGGCAACCGCACCCTCCCCGTCTTCATCCCCGTCACCCGCTCCATCCTCCGCTTGCGTGGTCGCGGCCTCCACGCCGTCCCCCCCGTCGTCCCCCGGCTGCGTCGCCGCCGACTCGTCGTCGCCGTGCCCCGCCGGCTGCGTCGTGGGACGCGCCGCCTCGACCTCTTCGTCGGTCATCGCCTCGAGCGTGTCGAACCGGTACACCCGCCCCTCGGTCCCGGTGGCGACGTAGGTCGCACCGTCCACCGTCAAAAGGTCCCAGACGTACCGCTCACCCGGCAGCACCGCAACGGTCGTTGCCGCCCCCCCGCCCCCGCCGCCCCCGTCCAGCCGCACGACCCGCGACAGCCCCTCGCCGCTGACCCCCGCGAGCAGCCGGCCGTCGCCGCCGTCCGCCAGCGTGAACACCTGCTCGCCCTCGAATGTTGCGACCTCTTCGTATTCCCCGTCACGGAGCGTCAGCACCCGGCCCTCCGGCCCGACCGCCAGGTACGTCGTCTCCCCCACGATGAGCAGGTCGTAGATCAGCGTCACCCCCTCGGGCGGCTCGCCCACGGGCTCGGCCGACGTGGCGAGCTTGAGGTCGCCGAGATTCGTGACCACGACGCCGTCGGCCTCGCCCGCCTCGAAGTCCGCCTCGGTCGAGTGCGTCCAGGTCTGCGGCTGGATTGCCCCCGCGGACACGGCCACACACGCGGCGATCAGGCAGGCGGACAGTCTCGGGTGCAACATGGGGCGGCTTTCGCGGAGCGGGGAGGCAGGAGTATCAAGCGAATTGACCAGACGGGCGAGGCCCCATGGTTCGACAGCCGGGGCAGCGCAAGCCCTTCCCTACGGGAGAGGGCTCAGGGGGTGTCGTGCTGGACCTTGACCGCCAGGGTGAGTTCGCCCTCGATCACGTCGCCGCTGGCGTAGCGCTTTTCGACGAACCGCGTGTAGGGCTGCAGCGACGACGTCGAGGCGTTGCCCAGCACCGCCGCGCGGCTGGAGGGCAGTTCGGGCAAGGCGCGGCCGCCGATGGCAACGCCCGGCTCGGTCCGCGGCAGCGCCACGTAGATCGCGTCGCGGTCGACCTCGAGCACGTCGTTGATGGCGTCCACCAGCGTGTCGAGGTCGTCGATCGCCAGCAGGTCCGGCCGGCTGTTGACCATCCGCATCAACGCCCCGTCCGCGCCGCTAATCTGCAATTGGTACTCGCCCTCGGCCAGCGACGACGGCAGGCGGAACGCCAGCGTGCGGGTGACGGTGGGCTTGCCGTAGGGCTCGAGCGCGACCGTGAGGTTGAGCGTCTGACCGGGCTCGGCGACGGGGGTGTCGAGCGTCGCGCTCACCAGGGTGGACAATTTTAACTCGTCCTCGACCTTGATCGACAGGTCGGCGGACTCGAGCCGGGCGTCCTGGTAGGGGTTGTTCATGACCGCGGCGAGGGGCGCGAGCAGGTCCATGGTGAGGCCGGTGCTCCACTCGCCGGCGACGACGGTGTCGAGGTCGACGGTGCGGCCGTCGTCGAAGTGCATCGCCCCGGTGAGGCGGAGGGTCTGCTGCATCGGCGGCGAGTAGAGGGCGCTGACGGAGTTGACCGCGACGATGCCGAGGACCGGGACGGTGAAGGGCTGGGCGTCGACCACGTGGTAGCGGTAGTCGGCGGGGGGTTGGCCGGGCATCTCGACGTGGACCGAGACGGGGGCGGAGAAGAAGGCCCGGGTGGGGACGCCGGCGACGGCGGTCTGCTCGTCGCGGACGATCGAGCCGACGATGTCGAGGGTGCCGGTCATCTTGAAGCTGATGGAGTTTCTTGAGACGACGAAGTGGGTGAAGCCGGTAGCCATGGGGAGGCGGGCGGGACCCATGGCCTGCATGGCGTGGCCGAAGGCGAGGACGGTGCCGTCGGGCAGGACGTCGGTGACGGTGCCGGAGGCGGCGAGGTCCATGTCGCCGTAGCCGAGGGGGATGGACAGGACGCTGCCGGGTTCGAGGCGGACGGCGGAGGCGTCGACGTTGGAGGGCAGGGGCCCGGAGGTGACGCCGGGGCCGGGGATGCTGGCGTGGGTGGACGGGCCCGCGCCGCCCGCGCCGGGGGCACCGGGGGCGGCGGAGGCGAACGGGGTGATGCCGAGGGGTTGCAGGAGCGGGGCGAACAGGTCGGCGGCCGCGCCGGACCCGACGGCCATGGGCAACATCATCGGCCCGACCGCGTCGCCGCGGCCCGGGACGCGGCGCGTGTCGGCGGCGTCGGCGCGGCGGGCGGCGGGCCGGGTCAGCCGCTCGATGCCGTCGAGGTACAGCCGCTGCGAGGCGCTCGCCCCCGCGGCGTCGGCGGCGTCGTGCAGCATCGCCAACTGGTCGGCGTGCGTCGCCGCGCCCCGGGCCTGCGTGTCGGTGAGGTCCTCGTCACGGGTGCGTTGCCCGACGGCGCGCATGTACTCGATGGGCTGGACGCCGACGAGGCAGACGTTGACGTCGGTGTAGCCGAAGGCGAACGCGCCGATGAGCCGGCCGCCGATGCCCACGACGCCGGTCTTCGCCCTCTTCCCAGAGGTACATCGGCGAGCCGGACATGCCCTGGACCGGGCCGCTCAGGGCCAGGCGCGGGTCGTCGCTGCGGACCCAGATGGTCGACTGGTTCGGGCTGGACCCGCTGACGACGCTCATCACCTCGATGGCGAACGGCTCGATCTCCGTGCCTTGGAACACCGTCCGGCCGTAGCCCTTCATGCCGACGCGGACCTCGGCCAGCGGCATCGCGTCGGCGTGGCGCGGGTCCTGTCCCGCGGCCCGGGCGTCGGCGTCCTGGCCGCGGGCGCCGGCGGTGGCGAGGCAGACGAGCAGGGTCAATCCCAGCCACAGCGTTGCGTGAGTTCGGACCATCGTGGCGAAGCGTATCCCGCGGCCGGCGCGTTGACAAGGCCGCGGCGGCCGGCGCGGCACGTTTGATAGGATGCGGTTCGTATCCGCCCGGCCCCCGTCATGCTCGAAGCCATCCACGCCATCACCGGCTACCGGTTCAACGACCCGGCGATCCTGCGCGAGGCGATGACCCACTCCTCCTCGGCCGACTCCCGCCTCGCCTCCAACGAACGCATGGAGTTCCTCGGCGACGCGATCCTCGGCTACGTCGTCTGCGAATACCTCTTCCGCCACTACCCCGACCTGATGGAAGGGGACATGACCAAGATCAAGTCGGCGGTGGTGTCGCGGCGGGTTTGCGCCAAGATCAGCCGGGCGACGGGGCTGGACGAGCTGCTCAGCCTCGGCAAAGGCATGGCCGGGCGGCCGGGCCTGCCCCCGAGCGTCGCGGCGGCGGCGCTCGAATCCGTCATCGCGGCGATCTACCTCGACGGCGGGATGGAGCCGGCCAAGGCGTTCATCCTCGACCGGCTGCATCCTTATATAGATGAGGCCGCGGGCTCCGCCCACCAGCAGAACTACAAGAGCGTCCTGCAGCAGCTCGCCCAGCGCCACCTGCCCGTCGTCCCGGCCTATGTCCTGCTCGCGTCGAAGGGCCCGGACCACGCCAAGGCGTTCGAGGTTTGCATCGAGATCGGCCCGCGCCGCTTCGCCGCGGCGTGGGCGCACTCCAAGAAGGAGGCCGAGCAGCAGGCCGCCCTCAACGCCCTGGTCGAGCTCGGCGTGGCCGTGCGCGACGCGCTGGGGAACGTGCGGATCGACGAGGCTGCTACCCTGCCCCGCACCCTCGCTGAACCCTCCGCCCCGGCGGTCCCCCTTACCGGCGCAGAATCACCATGAACAACCCACTAAACTGGGGCATCCTCGGGGCCGGCAACATCGCCAAGGCCTTCGCCCAAGGCGTCGCCCAGGCCGACACCTCCCGCATCGCCGCGGTCGCCAGCCGTGAAAAGTCCAAGGCGCAGTCGTTCATCGACGAGCTCGGCATCGCCGACGCCACGGCCCACGGCGGGTACGACGCCCTCCTCGCCGACGCCGGGGTCGAGGCGGTCTACATCGCCACGCCCCACCCGATGCACCCCGAGTGGGCGATCAAGGCGGCCGAGGCGGGCAAGCACATCCTCTGCGAAAAGCCCGTCGGGCTGAACCACGCCCAGGCGTCGGCCATGATCGAGGCCGCGCGACGCAACGGCGTGTTTTTCATGGAAGCGTTCATGTACCGCTGCCACCCGCAGACGCAGAAACTCGTCGAGATGATCGGCAAGGGCGCGGTCGGCGACGTGCAACTGATCGACGCCGCCTTCGCCTTCCGCGCCGGGTCGGCCGCCCCCTCGTCGCGCCTGTTTAACCCCGAGCTCGGCGGCGGGGGCATCCTCGACGTCGGCGGGTACACCCTGTCCATGGCCCGCCTCATCGCCGGGGCCGCGCTGGGCAAGCCCTTCGCCGAGCCCGTCGAACTCAAGGCCGTCGGCGTCCTGGGCGAGACGGGCGTCGACGAGTGGACCACCGCCACCCTCAAGTTCGACGGCAACATCCTCGCCACCTGCACCACCGGCGTCCGCCTCAACCGCAGCCACCTCACCGTTGTCGGCACCGAGGGCCGCCTCACCGTCGAATCCCCCTGGGTCCCCGCCAAAGAGCCCGGCACCACCACCCTCACCCTCCACCGCGGCAACGCCGAGCCCGACGTCCTCGAAACCACCACCACCGTCGGGCTCTACGGCCTCGAAGCCACCTGGTGCGTCAACGCCATCCGCAACGGCGACGCCGAATCCGCCCCCCCCGGCATGTCCTGGCAAGACACCCTCGGCAACATGAAGGCCCTGGACAAGTGGCGACGCGAGGTCGGCCTGACCTACCCCGCCGAGACCCCCGAGCACTTCACCGCCCCGCTCTCGGGCCGCCCGCTCAAGCCCCGCGACGCCGCGCCGATGACCTACCGCGACCTGCCGGGCCTCGACCGCCCCGTCTCCCGCATGGTCCTGGGCTGCGACAACAAGGACGACTTCTCCGAAGCCGCGGTGATTTGGGACGACTTCATCGACCACGGCGGCAACACTTTCGACACCGCCTACGTCTACGGCCGCCGCCGCCAGCGCCTCATGGGCGACTACCTCCGCAGCCGCGGCAACCGCGACGACATCAACCTCATCTGCAAGGGTGCCCACACCCCGCACTGCAACCCCGGGGGCCTCACCCGTGAGCTGCAGGAGTCGCTCGAAGATTTTCAGACTGATCGCGTCGACATCTACATCATGCACCGCGACAACCCCGACGTCCCCGTCGGCGAGTTCATCGACGTGCTCGACGAGCACGCCGAGGCCGGCCGCATCCGCGTCTTCGGCGGCAGCAACTGGTCCGTCGAACGCTTCACCGAGGCGAACGAGTACGCCGAGCAAAACGGCAAGCGCAAGATGACCGTGCTCAGCAACAACTTCTCGCTCGCCCGGATGGTCCACCCGGTGTGGCTAGGCTGCATCGCCGCGTCCGACCCCGACAGCCGCCGCTTCCTCGAGGAGACGCAGACCGCCAACTTCGCCTGGTCCAGCCAGGCCCGCGGCTACTTCGTCTCCCGCGACGCCACCGGTATGATCGTCGGCGGCACCAACAACTGGGACAGCCCCGACAACCGTCAACGCCGCGAACGCGCCTTCGAGCTCGCCGACAAGCACGGCGTCACCGCCCTCAACATCGCCGCCGCGTACGTGCTCTGTCAGCACTTCCCCTCCTTCGCCCTCATCGGCCCCCGCACGCTCCAGGAACTCGAAACGTCCCTGCCCGCCCTCCACGTCCAACTCACCGACGACGAGCTGGCCTACCTCGACCTCCGCGACTGATCTACCCCCTCCACCACCGCCGCTTAGCCCGGCCGCTTGCGGCCGCAGTCTCCGGATCCGAAGAACACATCGGCCGCAAGCGGCCGGGCTGATCGGGTCGCGCGTGTCTCAGGTGAGGGGTGCCACACCGCATCCCGCCGCTCGGGGCGGGTGCGGTGTGCCGGTGTGACCAAGGCGTGACGCCATCCGCGGCCGGCACACCGCACCCTCCGCAGAGCCTCCGGGATGCAGTGTGGCACCCGAAGGTGGCTCGAAAACCGCGTCCCGGCGGGGCTCCGCCCGCCGTAAACTCGGTCCATGCCACCCCGCCGATCCCGCCGCCTCCCGCGCCCCGTTCCGCTGCTCGTCTCGCTCGTCGTTGCCACCGCGTTCGTCGTGCCGCTCGCCATCGTCGTCGTCCCGCGGTGGGATACCGCGCGGCAACTTCACCGCATCACCTCATCGGACCCGGGCGTCCGCGACCGGGCGCTCGCGCGGCTCGTGCACCGTGCCGCCGATCACCCGCCGCTTGTCCGCGACGTCGCCGCCCGCTTCGCCGACCTCCCGCCCGACTCGGTGCTGCCGGCGTACGCCGCGTTCAGCGCACTCGACGGCGAGCCGGTCTCCCCGCTCACCGATGCCGCCGTCACCGCCCTGCCCCGGCTCGGCCACGCCGACTTCACCGGGCTCGTCCGCCTGCTGGAACGCCGGGGCCAAGCCCGCCGCCCCGCCGTCACCGCCGACGCCGCCCGCCGCCTCGACGACGCCGATGACACCCGCTTCGCCGAGCTGTACCTGCTGCTCGAGCGCCTCGGCGGGTGGGCCCGGCCCCCCGTCTCCGACGACGCCTGGCTCCGCTGGATCGCGGCCGCACTCGGCCCCGACGGCACGCCGGTGCAACCCGGCGTCGCGCCCTTCGTCGCCGACCGCCTCGCCGACGTGCCCGACCTCGCCGCCGACCCGCGCGCGACCACGATGGTCGATCGACTATTGCACGCCGACGCTCCCGCCGACCGCCTCGCCGCGCTGCCCCTCGCTGCGGGGTTCGTCCCACTCGACCCGGCGTACGCGCCGCTCGTCCGGGGGCTGCTCGACGACCCCGACGCCGATGTGGCCGACGCCGCCGAGCGCATCGTGAGCCTCCTCGACGCGCCCCCGCCACCTGACCCCCCGCAGCCGCGGATGTCAATCCGTCGGCTCCGTGCTCCGGGCGACGCAACCCACTCAGCAGACTCACCCGACTCAGCCGACGGATTGACATCCGCGGCTCCGAGCGACATTACCCCCGACAACATCGTCGCCGTCTGGCGTCGGGTGCTTTCGCTGCCGGAGTCGCCCGCCGCCGTGGCGTGGTGGCGCGACCTTGCCGCGATGGACCTCGACGACCTGCTCCGCCGCCCCGTCGCCCTCGCGGCGACGTACCGCCTCGGATCCCGTGCGCTGCCGCCGTACAGCGACGACCCCGGGTCGCTCTCGGAGCACCGGTGGAAGGCGGTGCTCGCCGCGCTCGAGGGTGCCGCCCCCGGCTCGCTGGAACTCACGGTGCCGGACGGGATGCCGCACGTGGTCCGCCCCGCCGCGCTGCGGGCGGCGCGGGAGCCCGACCCGGCGTGGCTGCTCGACACGCTCCGTCTGAACGACCGCCCCGCGGCACGCGACGTCGCTTGCGTCGCCGCGGCCGAAACGCTCGGTGATGAAAAGCTCGACACGTTGATCGAGACGCTCCTGGTCGACCCCGACCCCGAGGGCCGCATATCCGCCGCGGTGCTGGTCGGGCTGACTGGGCGACGAATCGACCTGTTGCAGAAGTGGAGCGGCCGGGAGCAGCGGCAGGCCGTGGCGGTGATGATGCGGGTCGGCCTGTGGATGGCGGGGGAAGATGAGGCGTTCGGCGACACACTGCCGTCGATGCTGGGCCGCGCGGGCCTGCCGGACACGACGCTGATGCTGGCGATGCTCAACGGCCCGCCGCCCGGGAGCGAGCGAGCCGACCGACTTGCCGCCGTGCTCGAACGGCTCAACGCCATGCCGGTCGACGGCCGGCTCGACCTGCTGGGCACCCGCCGGTGGTGGGCCGTCCTCGCCCCGCACCTGCCCGCGTCCGCCCCGGCGTTGTCGCTCTGGGCCGACGGCACCCTCGCCCGGGAACAGCTCGCCCTGCTGGAGGCGTGGTCGTGGCTGCACCGGTATGATCGAACGGAAGGGGCCGAGGGGCCGAGGGGTCAAGGGGCCGAGTGAAATGCACCCGCACCCCCGCCCCCCTCGACCCCGTACCCCCTTGGCCCCTTCACCATGCAGAAACCCGCCGACACCGACCACCCCATCCACGACCTGCTGGCGCGCCGCTGGAGCCCGCGGTCGTTCAGCGACCGAGCGGTCGAGCCGGAGAAGGTTAAACGGATCTTCGAGGCCGCCCGCTGGGCCGCGTCGAGCTACAACGAGCAGCCGTGGCGGTTCATCGTCGCCGCGAAGGACGAGCCCGGGGCGTTCGGGAAAATCCTCTCCTGCCTCGTCGAGCAGAACCGCGCCTGGGCCAAGGATGCGCCGTTCCTCGGCATCACCGTCGCCAAAGAAACCTTCACCAAGAACGGCAAGCCCAACCGCGTCTGCGAACACGACGTCGGCCTCGCCATGGGCAACCTCACCATCGAGGCGATGGCGCTGGACCTCTACGTCCACCAGATGGCCGGCCTCGAACCCGAAAAAGCCCGCGAAACCTTCGACATCCCCGACGGCTTCCACGCCTTCACCGCCTTCGCCGTCGGCTACATGGGCGAGCCCGAGGGCCTCGACGCCGACTGGATGCGCGACGCGGAGAAGGCCCCGCGTGAACGGATGCCGCTGGAGGCGTTCATCTTCACCAACACCTTCGGCGACACGTCGCCGCTGGTGGCGTGACACGGGCGCAGCCCCGGCACCGAGCACCCTTTCATCATCAAAAACAGCCGGGGCCGAACAGGCTCCGCCGGAGCCGCGGCGGCGGTCTAAAGCAGCCCCAAGCCATCTGTAGCGGCTCGCGTCCTGGGTGCCACACCTTGACGGCTTTGCGTCAAGGTGTGCGGCTGCATGCACACCTCGGCCCCGAGCGGCCAAGGTGTGGCACCCGCTACGGACTGATTGAGTCCGCTCCAGAACGATCGATGTCAACTTTCTCCGGTAGCCGCGTTGCTACGCAACGCGGTCCGCGAGGCGCAGTGTCGCGGCTGTGGCGCAGCACCTCAGCACCCGCTCTAGCCCCGGCTGTTGCTATGATGGCCGCACGCCTCGGGGCGTAGCTCAGCTTGGTAGAGCGCTGCGTTTGGGACGCAGAGGCCGCAGGTTCAAATCCTGTCGCCCCGACTGTTCGCAGATTCCAGCCCTTCGACGAGTACGTCGAAGGGTTTTCTGATGGTGGAAACAAGACTTACGTCATCCAGCAGGTAGTTCAAACAGACTAATTCAAGTAATCGTCGCTTCGCAAGATAATCGGCGTTAAGCCACTTATTACGAAGCATCTGCGAAAGTTCAAACGCTTTCAGTGCCTCCTCACCGCGTTCGGCCCGGCTGCGGTCATTAACGTCGAGCTGAAGCGACAGCTTCGCGATAGGATCGCGGAGCTCGGTGTTCTTGGCGGCGAAGGCCTGCTCGTCCATCTCGTCGAGCAGGCGGAGGTTGAGCAGGCGGTCCTGCTGATTACGAATGGAAGTGAGTTGGCGGTTGATCTCGGTGGCCCGCTTCTCGTCGTGCTCCTGCGCCGAGCGGATACATGCTTGGAGCAGACGTTTGAACCAGTCGCGGACGCTGGGCTTGTCGATGCGGATGCGGTTGAAAAGTTCGAGTACCTGGCGGTCAAGGTCGTCCTCGCGGAGCCGGACGCGGGGGTGATCGTCGGAGTTGTATTTCGTGCAGCGGTAGTAGACGTACCGCTTCACGCCAAGCTTGGTCTGCTTAGTTTTAGCCTCGCCGGTGATGGGGTGGCCACAGTGGCCGCAGGTGATCAGGTCGCCGGCATAGGTGAGCTCGTGGGCGCGGTAGGTCGAGCCGCCGAGCAGGGACTGCACCCGGTCGAACATCCTGCGGTCGATCAGCGGATGGTGGGTGCCGGGATGCCATTGGCCGCGGAACTTGATGTCGCCGATGTACGAGCGGCCGTGGAGGATGGCGTGGAGCTTGCTGCGGGGGAAGCGGCGGGTGCTCTTCGTGTACACGATCCCCGCACGGTCGAGGGCGTGGACAAGCGAGTCCAGGGTGTGGCCGTGGTGAGCGTAGAGGTCAAACACGGTGCGGACCCGCTCAGCCCTGCCTGGATCGACCTCAACGAGGCTGCGGCCGTCAACGCGACGGGTGGTGTAGCCGTACGGCGGCTTCTGGGGGAAGAGCCCGGCCTCGACCCGCTTGGCGATGCCGTCCTTGACGTCATCGCTCTGCTGCTCGGTGTAGAACGCCGCCATATTGGCCAGCGTGCGACGCATCATCCGGCCTGCGGGGGTGCTCTCCGTAGGCTGGGTGACATAGATAACCGGCACGTCGTAATCGGCCTCGAGGCGCTCGAGCTCGACGTAATCGAAGAGGTTGCGGGCGGCGCGGTCGACCCTGAGAAACAGCACGCCGTCGATCCTCCCGGCGTGCTTCTTAGCATGAGCGACAAGCTCCGCGAAAGCCCGCCGCTCGTCCTTCTTGCTGGCCGTCTCGGCCACCTTCCACAGCTTGACGATCTCCCCGTCATGCGTTTGGGCATAGCGATGCATCGCCCCTTCCTGCACATCGAGGCTGAAGCCTTCCCGTTCTTGTTCACGGCTGCTGACACGAGCGAGGGCGATAAAGTGTTTCATCACGTCTAGTTTTCGAGTGCATCGAGCAGATTGGAAACCGACGTGGTAATCTCCAATGCGTCCTCAGGCGTCAACGCTTCTAAATAGTGAGATTGCCAGGTGTCGAATGTGGCTTGGATGAGTTCGGGAGTGACCCACCCGGGCGCACCCGCAGGCAGAGCATCTGGCTGCTGCCGGGTGCCGGCGTTGCCGCTTGTAGAAGATTGGGGTAGCTGCTGCACGGCGGGGTCGGACCTTCTTCGGGATCGAAGGTTCTGACGCTAAGCCGCCGCGGTGGCATGACGGTGGCGGGCTGCCACCACAACCAAGAGCGAGTCCGACATGCAAGGCGAGACGACGACAGACAATCCGAATCAGCAGGCAGATAACGAGGTTGAGGCAGTGAGCCGGCGTTCACCCGATCTTCGGTGCATGCAGTACGGTCAGCCGCTCGATGACGAGTTGGATGCGTTGAAGCGGCGGATGTTGGGTCCCGCATTGACCGGGTTTCTGTACGACAAGCTGCTACTCGATGGTGTTGACTATCTACCTGCCGATCGTACCGAGGCGGCCAAGGGGCTGCCGGGTGCCGGCCACCTCTGGCACGCGGTCTTTGGTCATCCGCCTAATGAAAGCGTGATCCGAGCCGCCAAACGCCTAGGGTTAATCGACGGCGAGAAATGCAGGGCGCTCCTTAAGCTGCTTTACAAGGCAGAGCGCCGGAGCGAGACGCTTGTCGCAACGTTGACCGGCATGCCGGAGCAGGTAGAGCAGGAGATCGAAGGTGCCGCGGTTGAGCACCGCCTTGTGGCGGTCCACGGCGACGCAATACGCTTAGCGTGGTGGGACGGTCAATCGCTCAACGTGGATTGGGCTAATCAAGACAAGGCGTGGCAGTTCCTCTGGACGCTCGTCAAGTGCGCTTTGCGGCGCCGCCACCTGAGTCGGGACATGCTCGGTCAACGGGCCACTGTAGGGACAGCGAAGGATCAGCGGCGTCGTCTCATGGACGCCCTCCGCGACACTCTGGGCTCGGACCCGCTGTTGGAGGAAACCAACACGTTGATCAGGGCGGGAGATGAAGCCGGGACGTATCGGCTGGAGTTAAAGCCCGCACAGATCTGGGCCCGTCGTTACGATGGGGATACCGGGTTCCTCGCCGCGCTCGAGTGCTGAGCGGTTTGTGCTTCGAGGTACTGACGCAGTTGAGTCAAACCCGCGACCAGCGGGGCGCTCAAGGTTTTCTTGTGGAAGCCGCTCCGCATCGGAGCTGGTGAGCTTAATATTTCGATGTATCGCGCCATAATACATGCCGGACACTTAGCTTTCTAGATAGCGGTGGCGTCCTGCCACTGACATGCCACCGCTCTGCTTCAAGTTATCCCCGCGTGCTCTGCCGCTTCGCCGCGACGTTCGCGGGGACGGCAATATTTCGAGCACGCAGAAAGGCAACGTGCCATGGTTGCTATGGCCCCCCACGGCCGCGCTGCGGCCTACGCGCACGGCGAGAGCGAAGTCGCCGCTCAGCAGGCGTGCTCTGTCTGCCGCGAGTACCTGATGCGCAAGCTTGATCCCTCCTCGCGACGTACGGTCAACCTCGACGTCACGGAACTCGGGGCTTTCAGCGACGCCGGCGAGCTCGAGCGGATGCTAACCGACGCCGACGCCGGCCGCTTTGAGTGGCTTGCCACCTTATGCCTCGATCGGCTCGGGCGTGATCCGGTCGAGCTGACGCGGCGGCTAGAACGCCTCGACGCGGCCGGCGTGATCGTAGTTGCGATCAACGACGGCTTCTGCTCTGACGTGGCCCTCACCCCCGTGTTCTTCCCCCAACTCAACAAGGAATCTTGATCATGATCATCCCCTTTAATTCCCTTAAGCTCCCCGACGGTTGGCCCAGCGACAAGCAGGCCAAGCTCGCGAGCGACACCTGGACCAGGGAAGGAAGCAGGGCATCGTCACCGCAGGCTTGGAACGTGCCCGGTCGCACGACGAGCGGATCCGATGGGCTGTCTCGCAGGGCATGCCCGTCGGCGTGATTTACACCCGCTACAGCTCGAAGAAGCAGGGTTCGACTGAGGACCAGCTGCGGGCCTGCGTCGAGCACGCCGTTCGTGAAGGCATCTACTGCGACGTTGAAATGATCTGTGTCGACGAGGCGGTCAGCGGCCGAAAGAGCAACCGGGCCGGCTTCCAACGGGTCTGCCGCCTGCTGAACCAGTCGCATGTCGGCGGCCTCATCACGTACTCGACCAGCCGGCTGTACCGCCGGGGCTACATGGCCAATAAGTTCCTGCAGGAAGAGATCGTCGACTCGCAGCTCTGGGCTATCGCGGTTGTCGAGCAGCTAGACACCCGCAGCGACGACTGGGACTTTAAGACCGGCTTCTACGCCATCCGCGATGACCAGTTCGTCAAGATGCTGGCCATGGCAGTCCGCAACGGCCAGCTCGGCCTACACCTCAACGGCTACATCACAGGGGCGGTGCCCGCGGGGTACCTCGGGAAGGAAGTTCCCGGAGCCCCGCTGACCCGCCGCGGCCTGCCCCGTCGGCGCCTGGCGGTCGATCCGGAGCAGGCACCGATTGTAGAGCGGGCTTACGAGCGGGTGGCCCGGGGCATTCCGCTGGCCGAGGCCTACCGTCGGTTCCGGGCCGAGGGCGGCGGGTGCGACCCCCGAAGCACCAAAGGGAAGATGTCACGGGAGGCCTTCCGGCGGCTGCTGGCACGCCCGGCGTACATCGGCGTTGTGGGCTACGGCCAAACACGCAACCGCTTCGTGGGCAAGACCGACAGCGTCGTGCAGGACGTCCAGCCCGACGACAAGGTCGAATTCTACCGCGACGAGAACCTGCGGATAGTAAGTGACCAGCTGTACTTCGCGGTGCAGGACCGGCTGAACACGCTTAAGTCCGGCCCACGCGGGCCCCGCCGACGGGGGGACCGGGAGGGCCGGCCCCACCAGCTCTGAGACCTGGTTACCGAGTGTTTCTTCTGCGCGTCCTGCGGTGACCAGCGGCTGCACGTCTGCGGCGCGAACAATCTCGCCATGCACTGCCCGAACCCCGACTGCGAGACCCATGGGATCGTTTACCGCCGCGAGGCGGTGCTGGCGATCCTGGACAAGCTCCAGCGGATGCTGACCGACGACGCGGCGTTGACGTCGCTGGTGAGCGATGCGGTCGGCGAGATCGGTGAGCAGGACGACCAGGAGGTCAAGCGATCGGTCACCGCCCTCGACCGCCGCATCGGCCGCGTCACCGCCCAGATCAGCGGCCTGCAGGACATGCTCGGCGAGGGCAGCGAGACCGACCGCGCCGAGACCCGGACGAAGATCCGCACCGCCCGTGCGGAGCGGGCGAGCCTTGAGCGTGAGCGGGCGGAGCTCTCGCAGCAGCTCAACACCGCCGCCGAGCCACTGACGCCCGAGGGGGTCCGTCGGCACCTGAGCGAACTCACGACGCTGCTGCGGGAGGGTGCCGCCGGGGAGCTGGGCGACGAGCGGGTTCACGAGGCCGCCGAGGCGTTCCGCCTGCTCGTGGGCGGCTGCGTCGGGGTATACGTCGAGACCCGCGGCGGTCGGAAGCAGACCAACGTCCGCGGTGTGTTCTTGCCGCACCTGCTCCAAGCGGCGGTCGGTGACCGCCTCGACGCGACGGTGGGCGACGGCGACGCTCAAGCAACTACCCCCATCAGCCTCTGGCTGCGGCCGCCGCCGCGGATCGACCGGCTCGCCCCGCTGGTGGCCTACTTCTACGGCGTGCCGAAGCTCGGCTACCGACGCATCACCAAGGTGCTGCAGGAAGCCGGGGTCGACATCGGGTGCGGCAACGTCTACGTCGTCCGCAAGCGGTACTACCAGATCCTCGGGCTAGACGTGCCTAAGAGCCGAACGCGCGGTCGGTCCTGCCAAACCACGTAGCGCCTGGTACCCGGAGCCGGTTGCCCCGGAAACACTGCCTCTCCCAAGCCCCGCCTCGTGCGGGGCTTTTTGTTACGCACCGATCGCCGCCCAACGCCTCAAGCTTTGACCCAAACAACCTTCACTCAGGAGCCGCTCATGGTCGATGCCACTTTCCCACCTCAACGCATTCGCCCCCGACACGTTCTGGCGGCGATCCACAAGGTTGAACGTCGCGGTGCCGACCGCGTTACCCGCGACTTCGAACAGCGAGAGCCGGATCTGCTCGAACACGTTCTAGAGACGCTGACCCTCCTGCACCGCGACCGGACTAGGTCCGGCCTGCCGCCGCGGACAACCCGCTCGTTGTTCCGCCGTGCGGAGTCGCTGGTGCTGGAGAGCATCCGGGCCTGCGAAATGGCCGTCACGCCGATGTCTTCTTGATGCCCACGCCTGACGCGGCTTGCACAGCGCAACGCCCGACACACGCCCAACTTAAGGAGCCCAATGCCCCCGCCGCACACAAACAGTCGCAGAACGATCGCCGCTAAGTCCAACACCATCGGCGAACACCGACGACACCTCGCGCGTCTGCTGGCGTCGCTGATCAAGGCCCGTCACGCTCGCCGGCCGAACAACGCCTCAAGGAGTCGAGGAGCCACATTTGACCCCTCAAGGCCAGCCGGACCTTGATCGACGGCCACGTGGGATACGACCACCGATGAAGCTTCAGCGATCGTGTCGCTTCGGCTTTGGCTTCTTCCCAATGACCGGGAGTCTTCTGATGGCATCGCTTGGCCCCGGAATCACCCGGCCAGTTTAAGCCAGCGGCTTTGCCCACTGACGACACCGAGGCGACCCGTGATTAAATGCGGGCCGGAATCGCCTGCGCCTGGGGGCTGGTTCAATCGCCCGATTCGACTCCCTGTTCTTCATGACCTGCTCGATCACGCCCCACCGTCTCAAGACGGCGGCGTGATCCGTCTAGTCCCAAAACTTTTTCCTCAAACTGGAGTTTCGAGATGACTGCAACACGTCAATCGCACCACACACTAACTGGCACCTTTGACTCTGAACGGAGGTTAGCCGCAACTCCCGCGCCGCTGATCGATCAGACCGTTGCCTACACGCTGATCCGCAGCTCACGTCAGCTGCACTTTGATGAGCCCGCCGCCCGCCTCGGCGGAGCGATTTTAGTGCTGCTGCTGCGCCTGCATAAGGCACTGCCCGGCCCGCGAGGCACCGGTCGCTGCGGACGGGTTGTCCTTATGGGCCTCGGACCTCGCTTCACAACCGACGAGGCGACGACGACCTGGGGCCCCGAGCCGACCTTCTGGATCGAGTTGCCGCCGTCGATGATGGGCGAGTCGGCCTGGCGGTGCTCGCCGATCGCCGACCAACATCTTGGCCGGCTGGCGCTGGCGATGAACCGAGCCGCTCACCGCCGGTCGCCGGAAAGCAGGTCCCTGTCCAGCGGCCCTAGCCTGCCGCCGACCATGATCGCCCTGCCGCCCGCCCCCGCCCCCGGCCCTAGCCCTAGCCCTGGAAGAAGCAGCGGGCTTGAACCGGTCATCACGCCTTACGTCGAGCGGATGGCCAAACTTTACCGTGTCACCCCGCAAGCCGTGTGGCCGATCCTCGCCGAGGAGCTGGTCGTCCCGGCGGAGCGTTCAACCCTCAACACCCCGCTGATCGACGCCCGGCTCTGCGATGCGTCCACGGCTAGAAGCAGCCTCGGCGGGTACCTCTGGCTCGGGCGGTGCCTCGGCCGCGCTGTCTATAACCCTGCCCGCCGAATCGATTATCTCAACGTTGCAGAACCGGATGAGGCGATTCGGCAGATGCGGCGGACGCTCTATCCCGACATCGCCGCCGGCTGCAGCGACGACGACCTGCGTCACGCTTTGGAACGGCCGGACATGCCCCTGTTCCTGTCGAAGGTCTCGAAGATCGCCACATTCCGGCTGACCGACGCTGCTTGTATGAACAGCATTGCGGAACTTTACGGACCAAGCCAGCACGTACGTATCCCGCTGCGACGCACGGCAACACGTCCCGCCTCGGCCCGCTTGATTCAGTGCGGCCATGACGCCTTCGCGGTCTGATCAATTCTGATCCGACTCCGGCAAAGCGTGGGGCCGGGGCCGCCGCGAGGCGGCCCCGCTCCACGCTTTATTTACCTATCAACGACCGCGTGATAAAGAAGACCGGCGCCATGTATCACGCGTTTCGCCCTGGAGCGGGTAAGCGACCAGCAGGTAACCCAAGCCGCCGAGGAGGAAGCACATGTTCGGCAGCAGCGGGCGGATGCTGGAGAGCCCCGCGGCGACCGCGGCTTTCACCTGAATGTCCAAAAGCATCGCGAACGTTGCCGCCCCCGCGGCAAGCAGCAGGCGGACGTCTGCAGTCCCTAGGCGACGCGTCCGCCAGAGCGCCAGCTTTGCGAGCAGCGTCCCCGCGACGGCAGGCGCTGCGACGCCTAAGAGCAGTTTCAGCACCGACAACCCATCGTCGGGTGTCGGGACCAGCCGGGCCGGGAGCCCGAGGCCGAGCGTCCTGAGCGTGACGTAGGCGATAACGCCGGTGAGGACAGCCAGCGACCGCATCAGCACCTCCTCGCCGCTGCCCGCGTTAAAGACACGCAGGTACGCCACCCGGACGAGCAGCGCCAGGCTGATCAGCACCGACGCGTGGGTCAGCAGCACGAAGAAGACAGTCATCTCTTGACCTTCAACAGTTACCTCACGCCAAGCTGTTCACTGGAGAAGGTGATCGGTGCGTGACCGTCGGCCCACACCGTCACCGTCTCTTCGGCCTCGACAACCCACCCCCACTCCATCCAGCCCAGCTCTTTCGTCTCGCCCGGTGCCAGCTGGCCCAGGACGTGGCTGATCGACGTGTCTGCCGCGTCGTTACGGGCCGAGACCTGCACACCCGTCAGCGCCTTGTGCGAGCTGTTGCGGACCTGCAGCACGTTGCCGAGGCCCAACGCCGAACCGCGGGCCGACACCCCGACGGGCACCTGGATCGGGCGGACCCGCACCTGGTCGGGGTTCTTGATCAGGTACGCGGCGAGAACGGCCACCGCGATCAAGACGACGACCACAACCGCCGCGTTGCCTTCACGACCTCTCGGTTTCGACATGACCGGCTCCTGGAAGTGCACACCTGCAACGGCCCGCGGTGACGCAGCGTACCTTGATCGCGTTTCGATATCAGTGCCGCCGGGCCCGCACCATGCCCCTCGCATGGCCAAGTCCGTCTACACCCCGGCGTACCGCCACGTCGTTGAGCGGGTCGTGGCGCTACGCAAGCGGGCTGGCCTGACGCAGCGCGAACTTGCCGCGAAGCTGGGCTGGCCGCAGAACCTGGTGGCACGGCTGGAGACGACGCAGCGCCGCCTCGATCTGGTGGAGTTCGTGGCGATTTGTGAGGCGTGCGGGGCCGATCGTTGCGTAGAATCGGCAGACCTGGCGAAGGCGCTGCGGGGCGGTGTCAGATTGAAGCCGCTCCGGTAACGCACCCGAAACGCCTGATCAGGATGACCCGAGCTAGTAAATCCTGCGTTTCCGGTTGATCCCGCCGATTCATCGCCAAGTGCTAAGGATGATCGTTGTATCCACGACTAGAAGATTGCCAATTCCCGTGTAAACATGACGAGGGTTGATCCACTTTCCTCATGGTATTCCTGTGCATCGGCGGGTGCGACAGATGGGTCAGGGAACACTTGGGGCAGCCAGTTCGCATCGAGAGTGGCCGAGGCTCCACCTCGCGAGGAGGATTGGCCTGCCCCGGCAAGATTAATCCATCTTTCATGAGAAACAATGCAGCCGGGCTCGGATGATCCGACGTGGCTGCCCCGCGTGGGGCGGCAAAGATCTTTCTCGAGCATCGGGAGAACACGCATGCGCATCCTGGCACTAGGACTTAACAAGAGCAGCACCGCAGCATCGACCCTCGACCGCAAAGCGCAGGAGCAGCGGCACACGACGGTTCGGACGACACCGATGGCGTTGCATGACCTAGTCGTCGCGGTTCAGCCTCGTTGGGTCGTCATCGAGTTCTGCCCGCTCGCGGGATGGCTGTCCGACCTCATGTGGGGGCTGGGGATCGAGCTGCAGGTGGTCGACGTGGCGCACGACGCCTGGCGCTGGCGGCGTTGCCGCATCATCTTTTATTTGACGGACCGACGACTTGGTAAGGCGAGCCATCCAGGCTTCCTTGGAAGTTCTTCACACTTTCAGGAACCTCGGGAGCTGTCGCTGGTCGATCAGCTGTCCCGAGTCCATGTGTGGGACCGGGCGACGCGGCAGTGGCATCGTTGATCGCCTACCGCAAGCAGGCGGTCGGCCTCAGAACCCAGATTCAGAACTCGGTCCGGGCCATCCTGAATCTAGAGGAGCTGCAGCCCGAGCCGCGAGAAGATCGGCATCGTGGCGGTGACGAGGCGGCTGCTGGTGGTGTGCTGGGCGATGCTGCGTGACGGCACAACTTGGCAAGGTCCGACACCTGCCGCCAGTGCCACGTTGCAACAAGCCACCGCTCCGCGGCCGAGGCCTACCCCGGAAGCTCGCGGAAGCATACCGGGGTGAAACTTGACGATATTGGATGTGATCGCAATCGACGACAGCCCGGTGAGACTTTGATTGCCGAGCTCGCTTTGGGAACGGGCGTCGTCGCATCGTTGCAGGAGACCACGGCTGATCCGCCCCGGAGGCGGCGTTGAGACTCGGATAGAGGAGTAAGCCAATCCGTCGGCCATCGATCAAGACTTGACAGCCCAGCTCATAGAAGCTCGGCTCATAGAAGAGTTTCAACTGGCCGCTTGGCCAGGGAGACATTCGATGTCGGGTACAGGCGAGTTCGTCACAATCCCAAGCAGATCGTGGAGAAGTTTCAGGAAGCGGACCGTCTGCTCAACGCCGGGCAGTCGCTGGGACAGGTGCTGCAGGCGTTGGAAGTGAGCCATACCATGTATCACCGCTGGCGTCAGCAGCACGGCGGGATGAGGGCCAGCGAGGCCAAGCGGTTGAAGGAGACGAGCAGGAGAACGCCCGGCTCAAGCGGCTGCTGGCTGACGCTCACCTGTACAAGGACATCCTCACGACCGCATTGGACCTCCTGGCACGGCTTCGACAGCGGCTCTGCCGCTAAACGGGTGAGCCCGACGCGCCTCCGGAGACGCCAAGAGACCGTTGCTCGTGTGCGGCGGTCGCTTCCGGTGGACAGCGAGCGTCGGGCATGTCGGGCATTCGGCCGGCCTCGCAGCACGCAGCGTTACCCCCGGAAGGCGAAGGCACAGGAGGGGCCGCTGCTGCGGGCGATCGACGAGTCGGTGTGTCAGCACCCGTGCTACGGATACCGGAGGTCCACCCGTTGCTCGTGGCCGACGGGTTCGAGGTCGGTCGTGACCAAGTGTATCGGCTGTGGCGTGGCCACGGCTACGGCGTGAAGCAAAAGACGCGGGAAAAAGCGGCGTTCGGGCGAGCGACCATCGCGACCGAGAACTTTGTCCTGCTGCTCTCTGAGGCCCGCAAGCACCGCCTGTCGCTGGTTCTCGCCAACTAGTTCCTGACTCAAATCCGCGACCCCCGCATCGTCGATGCGATCCGCGGCAACGTCGGCACGACCTGCTGTTTCCGCGTCGGCGAGCACGACGCCGCCGAGCTCGCCCCCCGCTTCGCACCACGCTTTTCCGCCTGAAATTTGGCGCATACGCCTAGCTGGGAGTGCGCCGTCCAGATGAGCGCCGGCCGGCAACGCGCCAACGCCCTCAGCCTGCTCACCCGCCGACCGAAGCCGCCCGGCGACGCCGCCTCCCGCCGCCGCACCGCCCGCGAGGCACGACAGCGGTCCGGTCGAACGTACGCCCTTTCTCTTGATCGTTAGAGCGATCCCGCGCACTCCCCGCCCGACGCCCCGACTCTCTGATGTCGCGCGAGTAAGGGGGGAAAAGCGGCGAGCCTAGAGAACGGGGACAAGATTGCCCCGTGGAAACCCGTCTCACCCGTAGACGATCATCACGTTGTGGGTGACGGCCTTGAGGGCCAGCTCGTCGCTCCAGGTCGCTTCGGTGCGGGCGGCCACGGCGTCGCCGAGGTGGTTCTTGAGCATGAACATCACCGTCTCGACCTGCCAACGCTGGGCGTAGGTGTCGTGGTCGAAGTCGGTGGCCATCTGCCGGCGGTACTTGCCGGTGGGCAGCTTGTCGGTGGGCCGGCCCGCCTTGGCCGGGATCAGCGAGTCGACGTGCAAATACTCCCGCAGCATCTCGTGGTTGTGCTCGCTGTCGTAGCCCGCGTCGGCCAATAGCTTCTGCGGCACGGCGTTGAGGCACATGCCTTCCAGCGTGTCGTACAACTGATCCACGTCGGGCCGCGGGCCTACGCCGCGGTACGTCGCGAGGATCAGGTGCGTGTCGCAGTCGGCGATGATCCCCAGCTTGGCGAAGCGTTTGTAATGCGTTTCCTCCTGCATATCCAGCAGTTTCGAGCGTCGCCGCCGCACGAAGTGGCGCGACGCCCGGCCCGCGTCGAAGCCGGTGGAGTCCACCGCGGCGAGATCAAAAACGTACGCGGGGTCGGGCTTGTCCGTTCCCGGGGCGTCGCCGTGGTAGGCGTAGAGGGTGTGGGTGATCAGACGTTTAACCTGGCGGTCGCCCTCGTCGTTGAGCAGCCGGGCCGAGGCCTTCTGCAGCGTCGTGAAGTGCGGGGTCTTCTTCAGGCCTAGCTGCTCCCGCAGCCCCGGCATGTCCTTGAGGTATGCCACGATCCGTCGGTAATCGGCCTTGAAGAAGGCCTTCAACACGAGGCAGGCGAACAACTGCGGCTGGGTAAAGGTGTGGCGTGAGCAGCGGCAGCTGTAGGTCGGGAACGTCCGTCGCCCGACATGCAAAGCCACCGCCGCCACCTTCCGTGGTGACTTGCTGACGGTGCTCATGGCGTACGTTACGGGTCACGCCGGGAGGTTTCTACAGGGCAGGACAAGATTACTTACAGAAACCTCGCCCTCTACACACCTGATGCCCAATTTACAACCTAGACCTCCCGCGCCAAGAGCGAGAAGCATGACGATTACAGATGGCGGGACACGTCGATAAAAACGCTACGAGATCTTTTCTTATCGCCAAAAACCAAAACCATATGCAGGCGGAGCATGTGCCACCGTTTTTTACCATCATCTGCCACGACAATGTTTTCTAGGAAACAACGCAGCCGCCTCGCTGCCGGGTCGTGGTTCTCTACCGCCTCCGGCGATTCATCTCGAATCCTCGGTCCTGTATCACGCCTCATGTTCGATTCCACCGATTCATTAGACTGTTCCGGCGGCCACCACTTCGCTAAACTTTTCTGCATAGGCTTTAGCAAGTCAACTGAGCGACTATAGTCGTGCATTGCCCCTGAGGTGTCGCCCTGCAATTCGCGGGCCATGCCGCGATTTACGCATGTTAATGCGAGGCTCTCTTGCCAATCTAAGGGCCAGTCCTCGCCTAATCGTTCTCGCAGACGATCCATCAGCATGATTGCATGGTCATAATTTTCCACCGCCTCCGACGAGTCGCAAGAAGCCTCGAGCGCCGTGCCGCGATTCGCATAAGCGATAGCCAGTTCGTTTTGCCACTCCGGTTGCCATGCCTCGCCTAGCCGCTGCCGTAGATGGTCCATCAGCATGATTGCGCGGCTGTAGTCCTTTAATGCTGAGTATGGACCAAATTTGTGGCAGAGCATCGCGCCAAGCCGGGCAGTTCTCGATCCGACAACCGGCTCAAGGACAGTCCGACACGCCGTGGCACAGAGAGCGAATACATCCTTTACCACCCCTGATCTTTTGCCGTGTTGCATGCACGCGTTGCCGCGGTTTATGTATGCGCTCGCCAGATCGTTTTGCCACTGCGGAGGCCACGCCTCGCCCAGTCGATCCACCCGATCCCGCAAATGCTCCCTGAGCTTGACCGCCCGATTGCAATCTTTTAATACTGCCTCCGACGACTCGTTGTGAGCCCGAAAGGCGGCGGCTCGGTTGATGTATGCAGCCGCCAGATCGTTTTGCCATTTTGGCGGCCACGCATCGCCCAACCGCTCCCGCAGACGATTCATGAGCATAAGTGCGCGGCTAGAATCTTTCATCGCGCCGGATGAGTCGCCTCCCGATCTGAAGAGCGTAGAGCGGTTTGTATAAGCGACCGCCAGATCTCGTTGCCGCTTCGGCGGCCACGCTTCGTCCCCGACGTCCTGCAGAGCTTCATACAAGCGGATGGCATCTCCGTAATCCTTCAATGCCCCATACAGATCCCCCAGAGCGGAGCGAGATGTGCCACGCTCTGCATGAATCCTTAAGTAGCGGTCTACAGGATTAAAATCTGATTCTTTCCATTGCCGGATTAGCTTCATCTCCAGCGAAAGCCACCGGGTTACTTTACGATGCTGTGACTGCTCTCGAAGAGTTTGCTGCACCCTTTGCAATGCGTCTGATGCACCCTTCAAGTCAACGGTCAGGAACGCGGCTCCGGCATCATCGGCTGCCTGTTCGACGTGCGCTGGCAGTCTCGCCAAGCGCTGCAGCACGGCAGGGTCGCTTATTGGCAACTCCTGCCAGCGCCCGCCCCAATCCAGCAGAAAGGTCTCCGCCAGACGGCGGTGAGTCGTTTGCAATTCTTCAAGCCACCGCTCCCGCAGAGTTGCTGTCAAACCTTTGAGTCCCAGGCGGTAGCGGGTGTGGTCGGCGGCTTCGGCCTTGTGAGTGCTCAACAGCTGCTTGAGGGTGTAGAGGACGAAGACTAGGCGTGGCGAGAGGCCGCCTGCTTCGGCCCAGAGCCCGTCGAGCAGGCCGGCGAGGATGTTCAGGGGCAGGCCCTTCCACTCCGGGTCGGCGTAGCCGGGCGGCTGGATGTTCACGTCCCAGTCATAGGCTTCCTCCTCGGCGGCAAGCACCAGCAGCACCCGCTTGGCCAGGCCGTAGAGCTTCGGCGGCAGGGCCCGCTCCAGGCGGCCGAGGTATAACTCGAACAGCGCCTCGCCGCGGGGCAGGCCCTCCACAGCGTCCAGCGCCAACTCGCGGTCGGCCAGCAGATTCACCAGGTGACTGACGTAGAGGAAGCGGCCCTCGCCGCGGTCTAGCACCTGCTCGAACAGCCGGTCCATCTGCCGAACCACGTCGGCGAGCGGCTCCAGCGGCCGCGGCCCGGCGTCCGCCCGCCCCCGCTGCTCGCAGAGGTCCTTCCAAACCCGCTTCGCCGCCGCCTGCTGAACGTTGGACAGACTCGCCCACGCCTGCTGTCCCGCCTCGCCATGGCGCGTCGGAGCAACCCCATCAAGGTGTTGGCCGTAGACGTTGGCGATCATCTGCGTGTAGCGGTCGATGAGCTTGCCGTTGAAGTAGTCTCGTAGCAGGCTGCGGTAGTCGGGGTGCTCGGTGCTGAGTTCGAGCGTCCCCAGTTCAGCATGGCCCTCCACTCGTTCCTGCATGGCCTGCCACATCCACTTGGGGCAGTCTTCCTGGGGCCGCGACGTGAGCAGGATAAAGAAGCCCTCGGGCAGGTCGTGCGGCTTCGGGATGTAGTCGAGAATCGACGGCGACCGGGGGGCGTCATCAGGGGCCTCGTCTGGCGGCCGTAGCTCATCGAGGCCATCTAGACAGATGACGATCTTGCGGTCGGCGCGGCGGATGCCCGCCCGCTGCCGCAGGCGTTTGAGCAGGTCTACGAGGGCAGCGGCGGGGTTGTCCGCGTCGGTGTCGAGCCGGGGCAGGTCCTCCCGCTGCGCCCGCAGGTCGAGCAACTCGCGTCGGATGAGCCCGCCATGCAACGCCTCGCGGAACTGCGGCGAAAAGCAGCGGTGCTCGCGCTTGATGTGGAAGGTCATAACCCCGACCTCCCCTTCGGGATCGAGTTGCAGCGACGGCTCTTGACCGGTCTCGCCGCCGAGGTGGTGGGCGATGCCGCCGGCGAAGACGCTCTTGCCGGTGTGACCCGGAGCGAGGAGCCAGAGCACGCCGCCATCGTGCTTATTGAGGAACCCGCTGGCCCAGTCGATCAGGTGCCGGGGCGGGAGGATATCCCGCTCAACGGCGGCCGCGTCAAGGAGGTCCTGCAGCGTTCCGGCGATGGCTGGCCCGTCGAGCGATGCGGCGTCCTCGTCGGGCCCTTCCGCATTCGAGCCGCCACCATCTTCATCCAGCCGCTGCAGTTCCTGGAGCAGAGATGCCTCCTGGAAGCCGGGGCGGGAGGTGGCGTGGCCGGCGAGGTAGTCAAGGAAGGCGAATCGGCTGGTGCTGTCGCTCTTGCCGCGAGTAAAGCTGTTGAAGAAGAACACGTCCAGCTTGCTGCACACTGAGCAGCGCCGGGCCGCGACGTACGGCGACAGATCAATGGAGCGGTCGCCTCCGGAAGGGTCCCGGCGGCTGAAGCGGAGGCCGACCATCTGCGTTTCGTGCTGGCCGCCGTCGCTCTGGTGTCGCTTGAGGATGCTCTCGTGGCCATGCAGCGTCTCGCCGGCGTCGAGGTGGAACCGGGCCTCGCCCCATGGATCTGCCGTGGCCGCCTCGGCCAGCGCCAGGTTCAAGCTCTCGATCCTCGGGAGCAGGTCGTCCCACAATGCGTCATGGTCGACGCCCATCGCCCCGTGGCCGAGTTGCTCGTTCCGCCACTCCACCAGCTCATCGAGCAGCTTGATCAATGGCGTCTGCTTGGGCTTGCCGCCCTCTCGTGGATTGCGGAACAGCAACGGCAGGCCAGGCAGCACCAGCGTCTCTCGCCGGTCCGACTCGAGGATCGCCTTGGCCAGTCGATCCGCCAGCCCCAGCCAGTGCCCCATGCTGGGCCTGTTCAGCAGCGTGCCGCGGACCTCGGCCGCCACCTCCGGCAGGTCCAGGTGCTTCGCCGCATCACGGGCCATCGCGAGCACCGGCAGTTTGATCAGCACCTCGGCCGTGTCTTTGAGCTGCCACGCCGCGGCAACCGCGTTGCGATCGCTCTGCTCATCGACGGCTTCACGCAGCCGGTGGTACTCGTGCGCGATTGGGCCCGGCCACTCGGTTGACAAGCTATCCACCCAAGGTTTGACCATGCTCGCTACAATAGGGGAGGGATCTACGATCTGCAGAAGACTTGCCGTATAGCCGCGGCAGCCGCTCCAGTAAGGAGGATAGCAACGTGAGAAGTCACTCGTGGGAAACCCGGATCGGTTCAACCGTCAACGCTAGCCCCGCAGCGATAGCTTTTTTATGGCAGAACTGGGAGATCGCAGATCAGCTTAACGGTAATGCTGTGAAGATTCGGCGGATCAGCCCCGATGCTTGGGTCGGTCGACGGTGGGGCACGCAGTTCCAGTGGCACATGCTCCGGTCTGATGTCGGCGTCGAACGTGGGCGGATAGCTTATGCGGCATTTGGAGTCTTTTTGGGGTCACGCTTTCGGGCCACGATCGAATGCAGCTACAGCCGTTTAGATTCTATGACGCTGTCTTACGTCGGGGAGGGAGCATTTGAACTCCTTTCACCCTTCGCACCCTTAGGACGATTCATTAGCTTAGTTGGACCACAGGCTACCAGTTATGGTAACAATGTAGGAGCGAAGCTAGCGGAAACTATAAGTCTCGATCCTAGCATAGTCAGAGAAAAAGCGGGCGAGAGCCCATGGTCAATTTACAACGAGTTTCTCATTGATGAAGAGCTGGGTCGCAATGGCCAGATCGGGCGCTTCGGACGCCTCTCGGCAGATCTTAAAAGCTCGAGTGCGGCGTCGGAGTTGAATCTACTCCAGCGCAAGTTAGAAGCCTTGGAAGAGCAAGTCGCCGGCCTCAGAAGCGAACTGTTCCCGGCTGGGTACCGTGAGGCTCTACAAATTTTCGCGGTCGATCCGGAACAAGCACTAGGAGCCTATCCGAATAACCCCGCCTGCTGGTAGGCGATGAGTCCGCAGGCCAGGTGCAGGCACGCCAGGTAGTTTTCCGGCTTCTTGCACCAGCGGGTCATGATCGCGCGGTAGCGGTTGAGCCAGCTGTGATCCCGCTCGACCACCCAGCGTCGGGCTTGGGCGTCGGGGTGACGCTTCAGCTCGTCGGCCTCCTCGCCCCGGCTGCGGATGTGCGGCTCTAGGCCCAGGTCTTCGAGCAACGCCCGCACCGCCGCGGCGTCGTAGCCCTTGTCCAGGCACACGCCGTAGGGCTGACCCCGCATCGGCGGCGGGCACTCGACCACAAGCGCCTGCAGCGTCGGCTCCAGCAGCTTCACGTCGTGGCGGTTGGCCCCGTCGATCGCCACCGCCAGCGGGACGCCGTTGGCCTCACACAGCACCGACCGCTTGACCCCGCGTTTGCCGCGATCCGTGGGGTTCGGGCCGGTTTTTTCCCCCTCCCAACGGTGCCTTGTTCATCGCCCCGTCCACCGACAGCCACGACCAGTCCAGGCCCTTGAGCCCGTCGTACTCCAGCAGGCCCGCCCGCCAGAAGCTCAGGAACACGCCCTCACGGACCCAGCGTTGGAAGCGGTCGTGGGCGGTCGAACCCGGGCAGATGCCCGTGGCACTCAGGGCCTTCCACTGGCAGCCGGTGCGGAGCCGGAAGAAGATCGCGTCGAGGCAGTCGCGGTCCGAGGCCGGCGGCCGGCCGCCGCCGAACCTGTGGGTGTTGACCCGCGGCGGGATCAGCGGCTCAAACCTCTTCCACATCTCGTCGGTCAACCGAAATACGCCGCTCATCGCCGAACATGTCATCGCGAGCCTCCTTGCTCGTGGCACCATCGCCAAGGAGACTGTAGGCCGCCAGGCGATTATTCGGATAGGCTCTAGGTGCGAACCGAAAGATCGTTGAAAGAATCGCAGGCAAGCTCTATCGCGAGTCGTTAGGGCACAGCGGGCCAAAGGAACTGGATAAGATGCTAGGGGCTCTCTCCAAACAGAAAGACATTCCTCAGAACATCATTGATCTGATGAGAACCGTGCAGTTCCTCGGCAACACCGGGAGTCATGAACAAGAACACGGCCGTGCAGCTACCGCAGTTGGCGAGTTCGAGTTTACAGTCAGCTTCATGGCAACCCTACGTATCACCAGCTGGTTTTTTTGCGACCGAGCACGCACCTCATCGTCGCCAAAGGCCTAATGCCTTTAAATAAGTCGTCGGTCTGCTGACTACACTCCGATAATTTGCGTCTCCCAGCACGATGTCCGTCATCGTTTCAGCGAATTGTTGTCCCCTAATTCTGAACATCGTCTTCCGGAGGCGCGGCCATCGGTATAGAAGTTGGGCAAGGCGACGAGCAGCCCGCAACTCTCCCAGCACGCGGCGGGTAATTAGCTCTTGATAAAGGCGAGCCGCATCGTCTACCGTGTCATTCTCAAGAATCGCTTGGGCGGCAAGCTCGCCGCTCATTATCGCGTGCGTGATGCCTTCCGCAGTGACGGGATCTGCAAGGCCTGCCGCGTCACCCGTCAGAAAGACGCCTTTATGTGCCAGCGGTTCTGAGCGGGGAGAGACGGGGATCATGAAGGCGTGTTCCCGAGCGGATACAGTTTCGTTGATGCCGATGCCACTCAGGTAGTTGTGAAGCTGCTGCTGAAGCTTGACGCCGCGGCGTCGCATCGTTAAGATCCCCACAGATAGATGCTCTCCTTTGGGGAATACCCAAGCATATCCATGATCTATCGCCCCAAAGTCGAAACGCACGGCGGCCGAATGTTGGGCGAATAACTTATCGCTCACATCCAGCTCGCACTCCAGCGCGGGCACAAGCTGTCGCGATTCCGCCCAGCCAGCTTCGCGTGCGATCTTACTGGTGGCACCGTCTGCAGCGACAACAGCCTGTGCGGTTACAATGCCCTTGCTGGTCGTCAATTCTATCGCTTCACCCCGCCACCGAATACCCTGCACTCGACAATCTTCTATTAGCTGAGCTCCGACCGATACAGCCTCCCTCGTAAGTGCCGCATCGAGGTGGGATCGCATCGTCATGTAGACGATAGGTTGCTCTCGTTGCGTCACGAATTGCAGGCCGCAGTCGAGCAGATTTAGTTGTACTGCGTGAAACTCTCGCTCGACCGCCGATGAGGCGGCGCTTGGAAGCCGATGCATCGCCCGCGCGAGGACTCCGCCGCCGCAAGTTTTGTAACGGGGCAGTTCGGCTGCATCAAGCAGACCGACTTTAGCGCCCGCGCGAGCCAAATGTAACGCGGCAGTAGAACCCGCAGGGCCGCTCCCGACGACAATATAATCGTAATCTAGTGGCATAAATCACTGGCGGAATTAAGCGATCGAGAAACTAGGGCTCGAGCCACGCATTGAACTCGCGGCCGTAACACAGCAGGAGCTTTTCATATCTTATCTCGAGTAAACACGCTCTTCCCAATTCAGATCAGGAGTCTTCAGTGAAAAGTTATGGTGTCGAGGCATTGCTGGGCGGATTGCTTGACCAGGCGGCGCTTCGAGCCGACGTGGCGTGGTCCAGCTACCGGGCGAGGTGGGGGTTGCTGGCGGCGTCCTTGCGGGGGCTGACGCCGGTGCGGGGTGGGGAGCGCCCCAGGGACCAGCCGCTGGGGCGGGCGAACCGGGCGGCACTGCGGCTGGCGCGACTGCTGGATGTCGAGCGAGAGGCAACGGTGCTGCGGCTTCCTGATCGGCCCGGCGAGCAGCAGGGGCGGGGGGTGCGATATCGGCTGCTTGATTGGTTGGTGGCGCTTGAACTTGTGGTGCTGACTGAGCCGGTCGTGGAGGACGCGCAGGAACGGGAGAGCCTCTATCTCTACGCGATTGTGGCGGCGGTGCGAGCGGTAGAGGCGTCCGCCGTGGGTGGTGGTGACGGCACCTGGAAGAGCCAGCCAATCTACCGGATGCTGGGGCTGAACCCCAATGTGTTCAACCGCCAAGGGAACACGCTGGTGCGGGATCGTCTGGGTGCGCCGGCGACGCTGCTAGCGGGGATCGCCAACCTGCCCCTGTTGCACGTGCGTGCGGAGCAGCGGGAGGAGGTGGTCAAAGCTTGTTATGGCGACGGCAGCAAGAACGCGAGAGACGGAGCGATGGCCGCACTTGATCGGCTTCGCACACGAAAGGTGACGGTGGTAACACTTCGCCCGCAGAAGGTGCAGTCATTCATCAACCGCTGCAACCGGCACTACATCAAACGCGGAGCCAGCGTCTGGTGCGGGCTGGCGCTGGCGGCGCTGCGGGAACTGCTGACGCGGGACGAAGCGGCGAGTCCGCTGAGGCGACCAAGCGTCACACTCATTGATGCCGATGTGGAGCTGCGGCTGGCGGTGGCTGGGGAGCTGGCTCCCGACGAGGTGAGGGCGGCGGTCGAGCGTGCCTTAGAAAGCTTCAACGACGATGACACGCCGCTGCTCACGCGGTTCCCGGTGCTGGCGGAGCAGATGGCTGAGGCGCGGCGGGCGGGAGTGCGGCTGACCGATGCGTTTCCCGAGCTGTGCGTGCGGTGCACCGCTACTAATTTGCTGGAGCTGGCGACCGATGCCGAGCGATGGCGCGAAGATTACGACGAGCCTGAGGGTGAGCTCTTGGTGCCGCCCCGCACCTCGCCGCTGAGCAAGGCGGAGTGCTGCGAGCGACCCGGCGACGTGGGGGTCTACCGCGACCCGCCGCCGTGGCACGAGCAGGGGCAGCGGTGCGAGGATGAGCTTTATGGTTGGCCGGCGCTCCTGTTCTCCCTCGTCGGCAGCACACACAGGATGCGGACGCAGGTGGCGCTGGCTCAAGAGCTGGGGGACGCCCGCCTGCCCGTGTGGTTCCGCCGCAGTGAGTTGCAGGATGCGGCGAGGCGGCGAGGCGATGAGTCGGGGCTTAAGGTGATGTTCGCGGCGGTCGACGCGCGGGGCGTGGGCCGCTCATTCGTGGAAACAGCGAGCATCAGGCGTCCCGGCCACAGCCTGCTGCTGGCGACCCAAATGCGGGAACGCTGGCTGGCGGCGGTGCGGACGGCGGTTGCGGCCGAACCTTGGCCGGTCCTGCCGATCGACGTGATCTACTTCGGCGGCGACGACATCACCTTAATGGGGCCGATGAGTGTGGTGGAGCGGGTGGTGGCGGGCTTCATAGAGCCCGCTGAGGCGGACGGTGACCGGTTGGAATTTGCGGCGGCCACCATCGAGTTCGACAACGAACAGGACCGGGCGCTGGACCAGCGGCTGACTGAGGCAGCGGTGCGAAGCCTTTACGAGGCGCTCAAGTGTGCCAAGGGAAACGAGTGCCCCGAAAAATTTGCTGCGATGCTGCGGGAGGAGTACAACGTGCCGGGCGTCAATCTCGAACGGGAACCGGGAGAATTTGCGGCGAGGCTTCGGGTACGGCTCGCCGCCGAGGAAGCATCGCCGCACCCACCGCTCAAGAGTCCAGCTCATTGAACAGCGTCAGCCCCGCCTCGAGCGCCTCGCAAAAGGCTTCGGGTGAGGCCAGGGCATGCTCCTGCCGCTCACATCGCTTCGTTCTCTCGCCGCCGGGCGGTCCCGTACCGTGTGCGCAAAGGTTGCGGAGGTCCATGACCAGGTTGTAAACGTGCCGCTGTTGGGCCGAGAGAGCGTTTCGTCGGGCGGCGTCACGGGCTTGCTTCATCTGCTCATCTGAAAAATCTTCGCGACGCACCGGCTGCACTGCGTGAACCGTGATCAACTTCCACGTCAGCGCCTCGTAAGTCAGCATCGACGCCCGGAGGTAGTCGCCATGCTGCAGCGCCAACCGGGCGCGGTCACGCAGGCGGTCGTGCAGCCGCAACCCATTCGGATCGGCGCGAGGGGCGGCGTCCCGGAGTACTGCCGCAAGTTGCCGCCGCAGCGGGTCCGCCCCTTCATCGGCCACCGACAGCCGCTTACGGAGCCGATGGGCCGCGGACTGCGCCTCGGGCAGGCGGTTGATGCTCTCGTGGAACCACGTCGTGCGGGCCGCGGCCTCCACCGTCTCGCCGAGGTCCGCGGCCAGTCCGGCGTAGTTGCCCGTGGTCTGCCACGTCGCCGCCGCCTCGGCCGCGTCCATCAGCCGCTCACACGCCCCAAGCTCCACCACCGGGGTCACCCCCTGCGCGTCCTTGTCCTCGTACGCGCCGTAGAACAGCCGCACGCGGCCCAGCCGGTGCGTCCGCCGCATCAGCAGCACCGTGAACGCCAGCACCAGCGGCTGGTGCCGCAGCCCGTTGGTCACGTCCAGCACCAGGTCCTCCCCCCGCTCCGCCGGGTCCGCCACCCCGACCTTGGTGAACAGCACCTCCGCCGCACGCAAGAGCGCCGCGTCGTCCCGCATCGTATCGAGCAGGTGCAGCGACACCGGCACGGCCGGGCCCCGCTCGTTGATCGCCCGCTGCCAGAAGCCCAGGTCGGCCGGCCCGACGCGGCCGGTGGTCTCATTTCCGTTTAGGTCGCTCGCCCGCTCCAGCAGCTTTTCATCCTGCTGTGCTTCGGGCACGATCTCGAGCAGCTCCGACCAGAGCGAGGCGGGCGTGCCGATCACCACCCACTGCCGCACGGCCGCCTTCTCCTCCTGCAGCAGGTGATCGAGCAGCGCCAGCCCCATCAGCGTCGTCTCCCGGTCGGCGGCATCCGCCGCTCCGGGGAAGCGGTACCGGGCGGCCTCGTACCGGGTCCGCCCGCCGGCGGCCGCCACCGCCCGACCCTTCCCGAGCACGCTGACGAGGGTGGTGGCCATATCGCAAGCATACCGCCACCCGCCCCGGCAAGCCAGCGGATCGGGCACGCCACGCACCGGCGCAGCGGGCATTACGGCGTCGCCCGGCTGCGAGTTCGGCCCGTACGGGTTCAGCGTGATCGCGTCGAGGGTCAGGAGGCCACGCGACGGGTCCCGGCCCGCCGCCGTCGCGTGCCCCCGCTTTAATGGAGCCGCGGCTTGGGGGGCCGCGGAACCGCATCACACGTTTAACCCGTGACGGGGATGCACGTTTCAATGGAGCCGCGGATTGAGGTTTCGCGGAACCTCTCTTTTGTCCCCTCGATCCTTTGGTACTGCATGTTTCAATGGAGCCGCGGATTGGGGGGCCGCGGAACGTCGACAATCAGACGCAAAGAGAGATGGAAAACGGTTTCAATGGAGCCGCGGACTGTGGAGGGCCGCGGAACCTGTCCACTTCGAGGCCCTGGCCGAGCACCTGATGTTTCAATGGAGCCGCGGATTGGGGGGCCGCGGAATGTGGTTGATATCGTCATCGGCAAGTATCCCCAGCGGGCGTTTCAATGGAGCCGCGGATTGGGGGGCCGCGGAACTTCATTTTGATCTTCGATGTCATCAGTTACATAGGGTTTCAATGAAGCCGCGGATTGGGGTTCCGCGGAACCAAAACCGTCGAGAGTGTTCGAACATCCAGCACGTTTCAATGGAGCCGCGGATTGGGGTTCCGCGGAACGTCCTCTAACGGCATCTCCGGCATCGACTGGAGTTTCGATGGAGCCGCGGATTGGGGTTCCGCGGAACCCCTCCTGCCCCCGGGCACCCGCCGCGGCAAGGAGTTTCAATGGAGCCGCGGATTCGGGTTCCGCGGAACCCTCGATAATCCCCTCTTCAGCACCCTCGACGACGTTTCAATGGAGCCGCGGATTGGGGTTCCGCGGAACCCTGGACGTGTGCAAGTGCTTCAACCTCGACCCGTTTCAATGGAGCCGCGGATTGGGGTTCCGCGGAACACGGTGCCCGCGTGGGGTTTCAATGGAGCCGCGGATTGGGTGGCCGCGAAATTAGCGATCCGTTCAAGGGTTCTATTCCTTTCGTGTTTTGATGGAGCCGCGGATTAGGGGGCCGCGGAACCTGAGCCGACGCCCGTCGTCGTCGAGCGGGACGAGTTTCAATAGAGCCGCGGATTGGGGGGCCGCGGAACGTGCCCACGGTGTACACCGTGGCGTCGGTCTACGCGTTTCAATGGAGCCGCAAATTGGGGGGCCGCGGAACCTTGACGGATCGGGTAAAGCGTCGGATCAAGCGGTTTCAATGGAGCCGCGAATTGGGGGGCCGCGGAACGCCCGGTTATAAGTTGAGGAGGGAAGGCCGTTAAAGCCATCTTTTCCGCGAACCGGGGCGGGGGGGCAAACGGGGGCGGGCATCGGGGTGGGTCAAAAACGCTTAAGTTGTGGATTGTCAAAGATCGCGAACCGGTCGGGTTCGCATCGGTCTGCGGGATCGTACCGACGGCGGGGAGTTACGGCAAGCGTTGTCCTCCCCGAGGCGGGGCACGGTCGGGGGTGCGGTAATCAGGTTGATGATTGCAGTTTGTCGAGGCGCGTCTTGATGGGCTTGGGTATCTTTTTCCCGACGATCTTGCGGGCCTTGGCCTGCAAGAGGCTCCGAGCGGCGGCGGGCCAGTCGGCCTGCTGCAGGGCCCGATCAAGCACGCCCTGCAGCGTCGCGACGTTGCTGATGGACTCGATCTGGGTGCGGTATTGGTCGGGCACGGGCTCGGGAGGGTCTTCGAGCGGGGCGAGGAAACCGCCGCGGAACTTCTTCTCGGCCCCGACGGCGGGGAAGTCGGGGGTGCCGGCGACGAGGGCTTCTTCACTCGGCCGGTCGTGCCGGGCCCAGTGGTGGAAGTGATCGGTCCGGCGGATGGCTCGCCGCAGCGCGTCGCGCTCCTCTGCCTCGGGCAGCGGGTCGGGGCTGTTGTCCTGCAGGCGGGTGCGGATGAGGGTAAGCAGTTCGCGCTCGGTCATCGTCGGCACGCGGCGGGGCCAGCGTTCGGCGGGCGGGAGCTTGTCGATCTCTGCCTCCACCTCCTCTCGTTCCCGCTCCGCGTGGCGGTCTGCCTCCGCTTGCCGTTGTTGGTTGAGGGCGGCTTGCTGCCGGTCGGTGGCGTTGGGGGTGTAGTCGAAGCGGCCGTAGCCGGCGGCGGTCTTGGCACCGGCGCCGGTCCAGGCGAGGGCGTCGGTGAGCCATGCCCAGGCCTGGTCGACATCCGCGGCGTCACGCTGGGCACATGGGTGTGGAGCTACGTGGCGGGGCAGGAGGGCGAACTGGAGGGTGGAGCCGTCCTCGACCACGAGGAAAGGCACGGGGACGGGGCTGAGCCAGTCGCCGGGGGTCTGCTTGTTCTGGTAGTAGTCGCCGTAGTGCGGGGTCATTGTGTCGGCGATGAGGGTGGGCCGGGCGGTGGGGAGGGCGGGGAGGAAGACGACGGAGCCGGCGCCGTGGCGGGTTTCGCCGGGTTGGTCGCCGGAGATGCGGGCGATGTCATCGTCAGCGGCGTCTTCCCACGATTGGGCGAAGGCGCGGGTCATGCCCTTGACGGAGGAGCCGGGGAGGAAGGGGGTGGCGAGGGTGGGGTGCCAGGCGAAGCCGTTCTCAACCGGGTGGGGTCGGCCGAGCCCGGTGACGAAGCGGCCGGCGAGTCCGAATACGCCCCAGGTGCCGAGCCGGGCGTCGGCGAGGGCGGCGATGCGGCGGGAAGCCTCGGCGAGGGCGTCGGGGTCGCCCTGCGGGCCGGCGATGGTGCAGAGCCAGTCGAGTTTGGGGTTGTCGCCGCCATCATCCTTGTCGGTTCGGAGCGACCAGCGGGTGTCGGGCCAGCGGACGAACTTGTCGAACCAGAGGCCGGCGTGGCCGCCGTCGGGCAGGCGGTCGGGCGTGGTGGCGGCGGCTGCGTAGAGCGGGCGGCGCATCAGCGGTCTCCCCCTTCGACCTTATCGAGCAGGGCGCGGCAGAACTTCTTGTGCCAGGCGAGCCAGGCCATCGCCTCGGCTTGGGCGCGGCGGTAGGCGGGTTGGTCGGCGTGCATGAGCGCGTCGAGCAGGCGGTGCTTGCCGGTCGTAGTCGGCAGGCCGAGCGAATCCGCCTGGCCGCAGAGCCAGTCCTGCAGGTCGTTGTAGAGCCGGGTGTGGGCGTCGGCGTTGCCGCCGTTATCGCGATCGGCCCCCGCGGCGGCGAGCTCGGTGGCGAGGGCCTGGCCGAGCCCGCAGGTGAGGATCGTGGCGGGCAGGGCGTTGACGTACGAGCGGTAGTGGCTGCCCGGCTCCGCGTCGCCGGCGTCCGCCACGCGCCGGGCCGCGGCCGAGGCGTTTAAGGCCCGGCGCTGGTCGTGGGTGAGCTGCTTTCCTGAGGGTTCAGGCACGGTCGGCCTCCCCGTCCAGAGGCTGCACGGCGAACCAGCCCTGGCCGACGGTTTCGTTGCCGCCGACACGAAGGTACGGCGGGTCGAGCATCTCGCGGAAGGTGCTCAACGCCCCACCGCGGCGGGCCTGGATCAGCGTGACCATCAGGGTATCGGGCGGCAGGGTCTCCTCGTACCAGAGGTTCTTGCTGGTCTTCTTCTCATCGAGGACGTTGCGGGCGGCAATCTGCAGGCCGAACCGGGCGAAATGAGCGAAGTCGTCGTTATCCAGTACGACGAGTTGCCGCTGCAGGCGGTCGCTTGCGGCCTGGTGGGGGATCAGTTGCACCAGTGCCGCGGTGACACCCCCGGACAGGGCGCCGGTGACCGAAAACTGCAGCTCCTCAAGGAAGAGCGTGTCCCCCGGCTTCGCGTCCGAGTCGTCGGCGTCGGCGATGAGGGCGTGGCCCGGGTCGACCGCGGGCACGTCGAAGCCCGGGTCGTGGCCGCTGCGGGTGAGGTCACGTTGCAGGCGTTCGAGGATCAGCGGGCAGGTGGCCCACCGGTAGCGGCCGGTGAGCGAGCGGACCGGCAGCAGCAGCAGCCGGGCGTCGCCGATGAGCAATTGCCCGCCCTCGTCCTGTTTGCCGAAGAGCCTCTGGACCTCCGGGGGGTCACGCTGTTCGTGTGGAGTGGTGTCTCCCTCAGCGTCCGCGGTGGGCTGACCCCAGTGCTCCCGGCCGCGCTCGCGGAGGCTCCCCTTGAGCGATGAGCCGACGATGACGGGATATTCGGTCGCCGCCTCACGGGCCACGGGCAGGTCGATGGCCCCCTCGCCGGCGCCCGCGCCGGGGTGGATCGACGTTTCGGCCAGCAGGCCCAGCAGCAGGTTGCTCTCGCCGTTGGTTTTGTTCATGGTTCAACTCTCCTCTTTATCGTTCCAGCGACCTACAGCCGCGTGTCCCAAGCCCCACGCTTGGTCCTCGCCCAGTTGCACGGATTGGCTCAATGGCGCAGCGGCGGCTTGGCCGTCGGCCCGCCCGAGGAACCACACGCTGCCGGCGGGCAACATCTGACGCAGCGGCAGCGGCTCCCGCTCGAGGCTGTCCCACCCGCCGATGCCGACGGGACGGTCTACGCAGCCGCTGACGACGCGGTACCCATCGAGGCCGGGCACGGCCGCCCCGGGCGTCTTCCACCAGTCGCCGCCGGGCCGCAACGGCGTGAGCAGCACCAGCATCGGCCGGTCGCTGTTCTGCATCGCCTCACCGTCGTCGCCGGGCAGCCGCGGCGGCTCCCCCTCGTGAACCTCGGCCACCCGGCCCTCACCCCCAAGCGGCACCACCGCCCGGCCCAGCCCCGGCACCTCCCGGTCGGGCTCGGTTGCCCAAGCCAGGCCGACGCCCAGCGCCACCCCCGGGCACAGCCGCACGTGCCCCGGCGAGTAGAGCATGCCCTCCCGGGCAATCCGCGTTTCGGGCACCCGCGCCAGCCCGACCCGCCGCTCGATCTTCCACAGGTCGTCCTCCTCCACCAGCTCCCCGGCGTCGGGCCAGTTGCCCCGCAGCACTGCGGCCAATCCATCGAGCGTGACCCACCAGTCCTGACCCTCCTTAAGCCCGGGCTTATCCTGCTTGCCCCGGAGCGTGGGCAGCCGCACGCCCTCTCCGCCGCCGAGGTCGCACCGCACCGGCGAGCCGGGGGCGAGCACCGCCTCGGGCCGCCACACCCCGGCATTGTCCGCCTTGCCCAGCACGCACCGAGGCAGCGGCACGAGAACCCGCTCCGCCCCATCACGCGTCAGCAGCAGGTGCGGCCCCGTGACCCGCAACGGCCCCAGGTCCCGAGGGCTTGGGCCCAGCACGTCGCCCAGCGTGTCTCGCCAATCTCGACAGCCGTCCCAACCCATCTGCCGCGCCAGAGCCGCCCGCAGCGCCCCCACCAGCGTGGCGGCGTGAGGCGGGAAGAGGCTGTCGACCGCCCGCTGCGACGACTCGCCGCTGTTGAACGGCCGGCCGTCGCGGAAGAACCAGCTGTCGACCGGGTTGAACCGGAAGTAACGCACCTACGCCTCCTCCGGCGGAAGGTTGTTGAGGAACCGGGCCAGCAGCGCGGCATCAAGCATCACGCTGTGGTCGCCGGCGGTCAGCCCGTCGCCCCGCGCCGGCCGGGAAGCGTGAAGCAGCCCCTCGGCCAGGATCTCGCCCCGCTCGCGATGCTCTTCGCCGGTGCTCTGCAGGCACAGGGCCCGCACCGCGAGCCGAACCAGCGCCTCGCCCTCGCCGGGGTCGATGCCGCTGCCGTTCGGCGGGTCGAGCCGATCACCCGGCGACCAGCGGGGCCGGTCGGCTAACCGCATTAGCTCGTCTCGCAGCCGGTAGACCAGCCGCGACGCGGCGCGGTCCGGGTCGCCCTCCTCCTCGCCGCCACCGGCGAACTGTTTCCTGAGCCCCGCCAGGACGTCGGCCGCTTCGTTGTCGCCGCGCCGCCAGGCCGTGACCCACTGCGCCTGCCGCCCCGAAGGTTTTAGCACCGACACCGCCAGGGAGCTCCGCCCGTTGCCCTCCTTGGCCACATAGTCGAGCAGCCGATCCGCCTCGGCCAGCACCGTCCGCAGCGGCTCGGTCGTGTCCGCTAGGACCATCCCGGCGGAGATGGTCGGCTTCACAGCCATCTCCCCGAGCCGCGCGTCACGCAGCGTCCGCGCCCAGGCCTCGCAGTAGGCCCGCTCCAACACCCCGGCACAATCGATTGCTTTCTCTACCGGCAGCAGCGCGAGCACGTCGTCGCCGCCCGCGAAGACCGCCCGACCCTGATGATCCGTCACGATGCGGGGCACTTGGCCGGTGAACCGGGCCAGCGCCTCGCTGATCTGCAGCGGCTCGAGACCAGACTGGTCCAGCAGCTTGCCCAGCGAGTCGCCGTCCATCTTGAGCACGGCGTAGTAGCCCGGGGGCAGGCCGAGCGGCTTGCCTTCGGCACCGTCCAACTTCGACAGCGCTTCCAACTCCTTCTGCAGTTCGGCCGCCTTCTCGGGTCTGCCGTACTCCGTGGCGAGCCGGCGGACGCCGCCGCGGTGGAAGCAGTTGCCGTCGAGCTTGGGGAAGACGCCCGCCTTATCGTCCAGATCTTTCACCGCCGCAATCCCGCTGTCGGACTCGCTGAACATGCCCCGACCCAACACTTGGTCCACCGCCTGCGGATACCTCGCCGCCCGCTGCGGTTGTGCCCCGGCCACCCGCACGATCCACGGCACCGCCGCCACGTACGACGTTGACGGCCAGGACCGCTGCGCAAGCTTCCAACCCAGAACCCCCTCGATCTGCTCGGCCGCCACCGGGTACAGCCGCTTGACCAGTGCCACCGCCGACAGCCGCTCGCCCTCGGCCAGGTCCAGCGGCGAGACCCGCTGCCGCATCGCCTTCCAGAAGTGGTCTTGATCCTGCCGCTGCGTGGAGCGGACGAACCCCGACAGCTCCTGCAGCTCGGGAATCATCACGCACTTGTCCCCCCCCTCCCCCGCCTCACTGGAAACCGTCGCCTCCCCCGGAAGCGTCGCCCCGCCGTTGCCGTCGCGCCAGTGCGTCCGCCAACTCTTGCGGGCCGCCAGCGGGTTGCCGCCGCCCGCCTCGCCCACGGCCCAGTAGACCTCGAAGAACGAGCCGACCTGCCGCCGCCAGATCGCCCCGGTGCCGTCGCCCTTGTGCTCCGCCGACTCGACGTACTTGTTCCAGACGGCGGCGGCGACCCGTTGCCACGTCTCGGCCACCGCCCCAACCGCCCGCTGCCCGGCCGCGGCCGCGGCGTCAGCATCGTCGAAGGCGGCCCGGAGCACGTTGGGCAGCGACCCGATCGTCGGCGGGTTGCCCTCACCCCGACCCTCGATCCACGCCAGCAGCGGGTCCGGCTCAACGCCTTCGGCTCCATCCACCAGCGGCAGCGTAATCCGCCCCGCGCCCTCGTCTCCGCCGCGCCGCACCGCGGCCATCGCGTGCCCCGCCAGGTACGACAGCAGGAACGAACCCGCCCAAAGGTCCCGCGTCCGCCGCGCCTGCGCCACGAATCCCTGCACCGGCCCAATACTCACGTGCAACGTTACAGTCACGGCGTCACCTCCGTGGCCGTCAGCGGCTCCTTGCGGTCTAACGCCCGCTTCAGCCGGTCGCTCGCGTCTCGAGGCGGCTTCGCCCCGCAGAGTCGGTCGAGGAACACGTCGATCGGCTTCCAGAGGCGTTCAGTATCAAGCCGACGATCATCTCCTCCGACCGCTACCTTATCCTCATGCGCAGGCAAAAACCGAGACGGCAGGAACGTTGCCACCCCCAGCGGGGCGACATCGGCATCTGGCTGATGCACGTGCAGCCACAACGGGCTGCCGCGACGGTCTAGGCCCTTTGCCGCGGGACACACCATCACTGAACCGCCGCCGCGTCCGGAGAAGTGATAGTTGTGCGGCAAGCCATAGGCCACCCGATTCGGCACGTGGTGGTGGCGACGAAGCTCATGGTCGTCCTCAAAATTGCGCTCAGCCTGCTCCCCGCCGCCCAAGATCTGCCCGTCGTGCCCCCAACTTCGGAACCGCACCATCTCACGCCCCATGCGGTCCAGCATCCGCAGCGGCGACGCAAGGCCGTCGCTCGCCCCGACTACCACTACCCGGCTGCCGCCGCTGAACGCGGACCACTCGGGCAGGTGGGCATACGGCGGTGCTTCCGCTCCCGCCGCCCGCAGCCGCGCGTTGCCCAAAACTTTCTCCACCTCATTGGCAAGCATATCGGCCGTCCGCGGGGCCTCCCACGGCTCGCCGAACCACTCCCCGCCACGTTCCCCGCCGGCAAGCGTCACCAGCGATAAACTCCCAAACCCCCGCCGTGACCGCGAGCCAAGCCCGCCCATTAGCCCTAGCGCCTTGAGTGGTCGAATCAGCTTCCGCAGGGTGGCTTCATCTCGGGACGCTAACTCCACCTTGGACAAAAACAACGGCTCGAGCATGGGGCGATTCAGTGCTCCCGCTCGCTCACCGAACGGGACGATCAAGCCGTAACCTAAGTATGCCACGCCGTGAAGGGTGGAAGCGCGATTGGTCCAGAGCCGGTCTTGAGTTGATTTCGGCTCAGTCTCGGCTCGCACCCGCAGCAGCACCTTGCTCTGGCCGAACTCCCGGTCGCTGCTGCCGAACAGCGCCGCCTCCTCCTGCCACAGCTGCTCGACGGTCAGGCCCGGCTCCCACCGCAGCGCCCGCCACCACCAACGCAGCATCCCCTTAAAGCTCGCCGGCCGAAGCTCCGCCTTCGCCCCCACCGCTTTGGGGTCCGCCCCGCCGCAGAACAGCGGCGTTGTCACCCGGTACGTAGCCGTCAGCGTCTTCATCGGTCACCCCCGTCTCCACCGTGCCAAGGCACCGCCGACGCGTCTGGCAGTTCCACCACTTCCCCGATCCGCGGGGCGTCGCCGCGATGCCGCATCACCACCACCGCTCCGCCCGCCGCCGGGGCGTGAGCCGCCACCCACCCGAACGGGTGCGCCCGGTGGCCTAGGTGCATGTACAGCCACACCGGCCCGCGCCCCGACAGGATCAGCCCCCCCGCGGCCGCCTCGCCCCTGCAGACCTCCGCCGGCAGGTCCACCCCCGCCAGGTCGCCCGGCTCCATCACCCCGCCGTCGATCTCAAACACTGCCAGCGTCATACGTTGCCCCCGTTGGTTCCTACACGACGTCACCCGCCAACGTAGCGGCCCTCCGCCGCCGGCCGCTTCGTTCCGAGATGCTTCCCCCGTGCCCATAGGAGTCGTGGTATACCGCATCATGTGCAACTCCACCAGCCCGACCCGTCAACCGCGACCGCGAAAGCACGGCCGTCTCCCGCTGTTCACGCCCCGCCGCCCCCGCGTCTGACAGATTACCGTCGCGACGCCCACTGCAATCGGACGGGCTCAGCGCCTTGAGGGCCGGTTCACCGTCACCCTCTCTCCGGGAGGGTTGGCCACGCGAAGCGTGGCCGGGGAGAGAGAGCGCTCTTGCAAGTCGCGATCCTTCACGTCGCCCGCCCCCCCACCGGTTGGCTACGCCTTCCACCTCCCCCGGCGGGGGAGGGGTTGCAACCGACGCCTCGGCCGCGACGGGCGGTCAAGATCTTCACCCTGAATCTTCGGACAAAGCCCTTGCTTTGCCGCCCTGATCGCGGTACAACGGGTAGGCCCGCCACGCCGCGATGCGGGGGCGGGGTTCCCCGGAGGCGTCGGCTTGCGGGGACCACGCGCTCTTTGACAATCCACGACTTAGCGTCGCTGCGACCGAACAACGGGCGGGTCAGGCTTCGGGGTCCCGCCACCGCTCGCAAACGCCCCTGTAATTACGCGGCGATCACCTCTTACCGATGCCGTGTCTGGGCCCCTCCAGCCGCGGCACTATTGAAACATCAGGTGCTCGGCCAGGGCCTCGAAGTGGACCCGTGTCCGCGGCCCCCCAGCCGCGGCACCATTGAAACTCCTGCATGATTGCTTCGTTCAACGGAGTGTACGTGTCCGCGGCCCCCCAGCCGCGGCAACATTGAAATGGGACGGCGTGGAGGGTCCAGTGGTTCATTTGGAGTGTGTCCGCGGCCCCCCAAGCCGCGGCACCATTGAAACGGCAAAGTCGTCGGGTTCGACGACGATTGCGTGAGCGTGTCCGCGGCCCCCCAGCCGCGGCATCATTGAAACGTTCGGGCTTCATCAGCGGCCCAAATCGCGTCTGTCTGTGTCCGCGCCCCCCAGACTGCGGCATCATTGAAACGGGGTGAACTGGACGATGACGTTGGCGGGGAGGCTGAGTCCGCGGCCCTCTAGGCGCGGCACCATTGACACCGGGGCAGGTCCGGGAAGGCCCAAGAGGACAGGCTCCGTGTCTGCGGCCCCCCAGCCGCGGCACCATTGAAACCCCTTGAAGCTCTTTTTGCTTCGGGAACAATACGCGCGTGTCCGCGGCCCCCCAGCCGCGGCACCATTGAAACGGGACGACGGCCATCGAACAGATATCGGAAAGATGTGTCCGCGGCCCTCGAGCCGTGGCACCATTGAAACATGATCAGCGCACCAACACCGTTCGTGCTGTTGAACGTGTCTGCGGCCCCCCAGCCGCGGCTCCATTGAAACTCGACGGACGGATACTGTCCATATAGGTCTTGGTGGGTGTCCGCGGCCCCTCAGCCGCGGCCCGAGCGTGACGGTGGACGCGCGGCGAGGACGCCGCGGCTGCGAAGTGGAGATTGTCCTGAGCTTGTCGCCGAGCGTTGGAACCCATGTCCGCGGCCCCCCAGTCGCGGCACCATTGAAACAGCGGAACGACGTACGTGCCGTAGTAGTACAGTTCGTATCCGCGGCCCCTCAGCCGCGATCCGCGCGTGATGGCGGACGCGCGGCGAGGACGCCGCGGCTGCGACGTGAAGATCGTCCCGAGCGCGTCGCCGAGCGTTGGCTCCAGTGTCCCCGGCCCCCCAGCCGCGGCACCTTGGGAGGTGGTTGTTTAGCGGGAGCGGCGAAGCCGCCCGTGGGAGTCGCCGGTCGCAGGAACGGGGCACTTCGTGCCGCCCGCTACGCGGAGGCTCGGGGTCTGGACGCTTGCGGTTAGGCTGTCAGACGGTGCCCCGGTGCGGCGTGATTCGGAGTAGAACTCTCTCTCCAAGGAGCTTGCGATGGCCGACTCGTCGATCCTGGACCAGCGGACGTACGACAAGTGGTACGAGGCGGGGCTGAAGGACGGGGCCAAGCGGGTGAAGAAGGTGCCGTTCCCCTGGACCCTCTGCAAGCCCAACCCCGAGAAGCTGGCGATCAACCGGGCGTACGAGACGGGGTATGACATCGGCAGGAACCGGTGACCGCGTTGCCCCGCGGTGCCCCGTGCGAGCACGACGTGAACCCTTCCCCGCCGCCCGGGCCGTGGCCCGGGTCGGGGCCGGGGCGGCGTGGGGCCGGGGCCGGGGCGGCCTCGCTCTGGGTCCGGGCGCTGCGGCCGTGCGAGGCCGGTGTGGGCCTGCCGGGTTCGTCTCACGTGCTGGAGGTTTCTCGGGCGGTGCGGGGGGCGGTCCTGGTTCACGCCGCGGCGGGGGGTCGGGCGGTGCCCGAGGCGGTGCACGGACACGGCGCGGGCGGCGGGGCGACGCAGCGGCCGCACCTGGCGTATCTGGCTTTGCCGGGGGCGACGGGCGGGTGCGGGGCGGCACGGATCACGCGGGTGGCGGTGGCGGTGCCCGGCGCATTGGACGGGGGCCAGCGGGCGGCGTGTCGGCGGGCGTGGCGGGCGGTGGAAGAGTTGCGGTTGGGCCGACTGGGGCGGTTTACGCTCGGCCCGATCCAAGCTGACGGGGCGCGGCGGTGGCTTGGGCCGAGCCGGCGTTGGGCGACGGCGAGCCCGGTGGCGCTGGACCGCCACGCACGGCGGGGTGAAGGCGAGGCGTGGGAAGAGCGGGTGGCGTCGGCGTGCGAGTGGGCGGGGCTGCCGCGGCCGCGGGAGGTGGTCACGTCGCGGCGGTCGCTGCTGGCGGTGCCGCCGAGCGACGGATTCCCGCCGCTGGTCCGCAAGTCTGACGGCGGGTCGATCCGCCACACGCACGCGCTGCTGATCTTCGATGAACCGGTTGTCGGGCCGGTGCTGCTGGGCGCGGGCCGCTTCCGCGGCTACGGCCTGTGCGGGGTGTTGCCCGAGCGTGGGTAGACCCTGGGTGGGGCATCCGTCACCGGGCGTTGAGGCCGAGTTGACAATGCAGGTGGCAGGCGAAGTCGCCGATGCGTTTGCGGTCGTTGCCGAGCGTGTCGCGCCAGGCCGCGTCTTCACCGGCGTTCCGCATGCCGCGGGCCAAAATGTTGCAGGCATCGATCAGCGCGTTATGGGCGCGGGTGCGTGCGTCCTCCAGGCGGGCCCGTTCGTCGGCGTCGGCGCGGACCCAGTCGACGCGGAGACGGGCGTAGCGGACCGCCGCATCGACCAGCATCTCCCGCAGAGCTTGTTCCGAAGCACGGTGTATACTGTTCAGGATTGCGAAGGCTTCTTTTGAAGACAATTGTTGCTGGCTTAATGAAGGATTTCGCGACGCTAAAGGTTCATGAGTTACAATTCGATTCGAGACTTGAAGCATCCTTCGCTAGATTGTGTATATCAATGCTCCTGAAACCAAGGGTCACATGAAAATGCTTCACCCCGAGCCCGACTCTTGACCGCAGGCCAGCTAAGAGTGGAGACTCCGCGCCAACAAACCACGTCTCTTGATCACCGCAGCCTGCTCGTGCGAGTCCAAGGAGCCTGACAGGAATTGTGCGGTTGTTGGAACGTTTCATCACGTCCTGCGAGCAAGCTTCAAACTCCGGGGGCGTGAGCACGCCAAGATAGTACGATCCATCGTCCCGTTGCTGCTGCGCCTCAACGTATTGCCGATAAGCCTGGTCACCAAGAATGGCTTGAAGCTCGGCTAGGTAAGGATTGATCCAATCCCGACTGATCTCCAACGCCAGATAGCGTCTGCCGCTGTCACTCCGCTTGACTTCAAGAGTCGACACGCATCGCCAGAACTCAAAACCCTCAGCGGCGACCGGCAACTCGACGGATGAAACCAGCGTCGACCTGATTGCATGGTACTCCGCCGGGCTGTGACCGCGCTCGGATTGCCACCGATCAGCCGAGTCCCAGTCGCCGTCGCACCATAGAAGCTTGATGTGTATCCCTGGAGATACTGTCTTGACAAGATCTCTCCAGTGCGTTCGGATGTGTCTCGTGAGATTAGTTGCATCCAAGACGACGCTCTGTTGCCGCTCAAGCAGAGTAATGACTGCGCGTTCCGCAAGATGCCATACGGTTGGCTCGAGGATGCTATAAGCACCGTGAGATTGATCACGAGGGTAGATCCCTCCGTTGAGGGCAAGCCGAATCATGTCGGAAGATACGACAAAGTATGATCGCTGAGACTGAAACTGCTTCGCGAGAGTGCTTTCACCACTCCCAGGGAGGCCAGCCAACATAACAAATTCTTGCATAGCGTCAGGATCCATGTTTCATCTATTTAATGAGTTTTGATTCAACCACGCGCAGAACAATCTCACGACGGAAACTTTAGCTGCACCGATCACTCTATCATCTTCACTTCGGCTAGCAGCTTGCGAAGCCGCTCCATTGTTGGGGGGTCGAGCTTCGGCACATCATTGGTCGGTCTGGTCTCGCTGGTATCGGCTTCCGCGGCGAGCGTCACCTCGATGCCCATCTCCTCGGCATCTTGAAGTCGGCAGCCTCGACGCATCGGCTCACTGCCAGCTGGCCACTTAGATTCACGCGAATTACCCGGCTTGATTGATGAACCGCCGAGCAGCTTTCTGCCTTCGTTTCGGTCCACCCCGGGCGCGTATTTCCACTCCGTCTCCGCTTCAAGATTTTTGTCCGTCAGAACCCTTTTGAAGCCGACAGCACTCTGTACGGCCTCGGGTGCAGTGGCGTCATGGCGATCGGTTCTGACTTGGCCATAGCCTGCGTTCACTAGCACGCGGTGCTGCTGCCAGTCGATGGTGATCCGCAACTGAGCCTGCGTCTGTCCCCGGCGATCGATCCCAAAGATATCGATTGAATGCAGGAGCTTCTCTCGAACTCCGCGAGCTAATCGCTCGATGAGATCCTTCTCTTGCGGGCCGAGCACGGCGTCGAGCATGGTCGCGACGTTGATCGCGAGGAACTCGATGCGGGCGAGGGTGCGGGTGGTGGTGGCGGTGCGGGTGGTGGCCATCGGATTGCTCCCGGGGTTAATCGTGGGTGAGGGCCTGATGTTGAGCGGCCGACCGGCGGGCGGCATCGGCGAGCTCATCGAGGCGGATCGTGTCGAGGGGATCGAGCTCGAACCGGCCCGCGCGGGCGGAGGCTTCGTGCAGCGGCCAACGGCGCACCTGCCGCCACAGGCGGCTCTGGATCGCGGCCCGTCCGGCGTCGGCGAAGAAGGCGACCGGCTGGTCGTGCTCCTGCAGCAGCTCGGCAAGGCCCTCGAGCGGGAGCTCGGGGAACAGCCGCGTCAGCACGTCCAGCCGTTCGTCAAAGTTCGGCGACCACTCGAAGAGCTCGGCCCGACCAGCCCGGATCATCGGGCCGTAGAGCCGGCCGAAGTAGTTACCGGTCATGATGATTGGGGTGCGAGGGACCTCGGCCCGGCCGATGCTGCACGGCCGGTCGGCGATCTGCATCAGCTCCGCGCAAAGCATCTGGCGGTTGACGGTTGTCTGCACCAGCGGGCCCCAGTCGCCCAGGGCCGCGTCGATGTCGTTGATCAGCAGCACGCCGCGGCGGGGGTCGCCGAGGCCGCCGGCCGCAGCAAGGTACGCCTTGCGCAGGGCCTCGACCGGCTCGCCCGCCTCCTTGTCTTCGAGCGAGCCGCTGGAGAGCTCCACCACCCGCGCGCCCATGGCCTCGGCAATGAGTTTAGTCTGGAAGGTCTTGCCGTTGCCGGGTGGCCCGTGAACCCCAAGGAGCAGCGGCATGCGATCATTGCGGGTGGCGGCCCAGTTGGAGACGAGGTGGAGGACGATCGCTCGGCGGAAGCGGGCGGGCACGGTATCGGCCGGGTTCTCGCTGGGCTCGCCCACGAGCGGCACTCCGTGGATAGCGGTTTGCCGTGGCGCAGGCGACGCGTCTGGCAACGCGGCGGCGGGTCCCGAGGCATGGAGTTCGGCGATACGAGGTGCGGTGTGTGGCATTTTGGCTCCCAAGGGGTACGCCTTGAGACACGCTGTACCGCCTCTGCTTCTGACGCTTTTCCTGTCTCGCGTGGTCATGACGCACGGTGCCGCTACCGCACCCAGACCTGCCACCGCTCACTGAAGGGGAGCGTCCGAGCGGGTCGCTCGGGTTCGCGCTTAGCCGAGACGGTAAAGACCCGCGACCCGGGCGGAGCGGCCTGCAACGCCAAGCTCAACCGCATCTCCATTGTGCCGCCGGTCAAGTCGAAGGCGAGGTACTTCGGGTCAGCACCACCGATAAAGTCGCTAGCGGCCAAGACAATATTCTCTGAAGCGTCAGATTCCTTGAACTGAGCAAGCTCGGCCCGGACAGATGCGGGCAGTGCCGTCAGAAGGTCTTTAGCTTCGTTTGCCATCTTGCCAGCCGTGTGCAGCAACAGCACCCGCTCGGGCTTCAGCGCCCGGATCGAGAGCGACGGGTCGTAGTACCCGCTCACGACCGCGACTTGGTGCGTTACAGCCTGCAACTCTTCCGGCTTCTTCTCGCTCAGCTCCTCGGCGGCCTCCCCCAGCAGCGCACGGCGATAGAAGCCAGCGGCCTCGTGATCCGGCAGCAAGCTGTGCCATTTCTCCCGGTCCTCCCGTGGCGAGCCCGCGTCCGGGGGGACCTGCGCCACGGCCCGCAGGTCATCGAGCACACGGCCCGGGTCGAGATCGCCCTGCCGCATCGTAGAGATCTTCAGGCCACCTGCATCCAGCGGCAGCGCGACCGGTTGGCCCTCGGGCACAAGCAGCGCCGTCGCCCCAAGTGCTCGGGCGGTTTCCCGCTTCGCTTCAAGATGGTGCACCGGGCCGATGCCCCGGCCGGCCTGCCACACCCCGGTCGCCCAGATATCGGGTTTGAGCAAGCCGCCCCGGGTCGCGACCCGAAGGGCCGCGGCGACAATCGGCCAACCCGAGTCGGCAGACCAGTGCAAGCCGCCCAAGTTTACCACGCCCACCTTGGCCGTATCCAGCGCGAGCCGCCACGGCCCCTCATAATTGGCATCTTCCAGCAGCGTCGCCCGCACATGCGTTGCCAGTTGCCGTACCGCCTCCGGGAGCTTTGGGTCATCCCCGTCGCCTCCGGGGTCTTGCTCCCAGCACACCGGCAGCGGCAAGGCCGGACGCAGCGCTGGCCAGCGTGTCATGTCTTCGACGCCGAAGATGATGCAGCACGCGCCGCGGGTGGCGGGCAGCTGCTTGCAGTCGACCACGCTCCAGTTCTGAGCGAGTATCTTCGCTTCAGGCAAAAGCTTCGCCGCCTCCAGCCACTCATCGCGCATCCACCACCGGGCGAGCGGGCCCAGCCGATGCGCCAGGTCCGCGGCATCTGAAGGTTCGGGTGTAGTCCCGACGCCGACCCGCCCGCTGTTGTAGTCCAGCCACAGCTCGTCAATCGTCGGCATACCAATAGTCCCGCGGCACGCTGGCTGATGTAGGAGGTTCCCGCCTCAGCGCTTCGGCGTGATGCGGGGGGGCCGCAGCCCGTCGTGTTCCGGCAAGAGGTTCCACCGCTCTCCCTTGACCCATAATGCCGCTTCCTGATCGCCCAGCGCGCGTAGGACGTCACGCGGGAATGCTGCCGCCGAGCCTTGGATCACGGAGGGTAGTCGGCCCAGCGACACCGCTTGTCCGTCAAGGGATGCCAACTCGTTGTCGGGGGTGACAAAGGTGATACGCAGCGGCTGATCCTGCGTCGCGCCTTCTGCGGGAACGCAGCGGGCGTAAGCCGAGGCGTCCGGGGCCGCCCACCAGAACGTGCCTGGCAGGTCGCCGGTTTTCAGCGCCTCGTCCGCGGTACCGGCGCCGGCACTCGTCCGCCGCCCCGCCCGGAGCAGCAAGGCCAGGGTCAGGGCTGCCGCCACTCGCTCTCGCACCTCCCGCCGCCCCCGTCGGTTCGCGGCCCGCTGCTGCTCCCGCATCGGAGCCGCCTCCCGCCGTTCTTGCAAGTCCGCCAACACTCGCAGCCGGTTCGCCGTAGCCGCGTACGCCGGTAGCAGATCCGCCGACAGGTCCGAGCGTAGCCCCGCGACGACCAGCGACGCCCAGCCGGCCGCGGGAATTAGCAAATCCGGCTGATCCAGCAGCACGTCATCAACAATCGCCAGCCGATCCATCACCAGTCCCATCTGCCGGCCAAGTCCCCGCCGAACCTGACACACGTCCTCGGCCGCGGCGCACCACAGCCCGGCCCGGTCGACCTCCACCAGCAAGTGTACCGTGCCGCGATTTAGCTTCTCCTGCTCCAACCAAACCTCATTTGGGGCAACCCATCCGTCGGCATCACGTTCGTCCTCCGGCGGCTCGGCAGGGGGAGCGTCGGGGGGTACGAAGGCGTGTTCCTCCACCAGCTCCCATCCCCGCCGCAGCGCCGCCAGGTGCACTTTGACCTGCTTGAGCGGGTGGTGCTTCAGTGAAGCTTGGAGGAGTTCGTTCGCCTGCTCATCCACAAGCCGCTGCACCTCCGTACACCGCTGCCGCAAATTCGGTGCGAATCTTGCCCGGTCCAACCGCCGAAATCCCGCCCAAGCCGCCAGGAGTTCATACGCCGCCTGCTCCGGGCTGACCAACCCCGCACCGTCTTGAGCGAACCGCCAGGACTCGGCCGCCGTCAGGGCTTCGCAAGCCGCCAGCCGCTGCGCCGTCAGGTCCGGCAATCGTGACTGTTGCTGGTCAGCCCGCATCGTTCAACGCTCCGGCGTCCTTGCGCCAATTCTCCCACTCGTCCATCCCCCGCGGGGCTTCGGGAAGAAAATCCTCCACCCGCCTTGCGGGCGGACCAACCCCTACCGGGGAGTACGCTGCCCCATTCTGGTATCTGACACTCTGGAGAGACCGGCTAAAGACCAGATAACGGTTCACGTCGTCCGAAGCCTTAAGATGCCCGCGTGCTTCTTCAGACTCTGGCTCGCGCGGCAGCGGGCATTGCCAGCGTCGCTGCCCCTGCTCGACAGACTGATAGTACGTGTCGCCGAGGTAGCTCGTTATCACGAACGAATTGCGACAACACGCCCATGCCACTAACACACCCGACGTGCCTAGCGCCTGCATGGACCACCGACCCTTTTCGTCAAGACGCTTCCACCGCCATTCGATTTGCTCACCCTCCAGCGCCGCTCGCTCGACCTGGTCGAGGTAAATCTTGAGAAGTGCTGCCGCCGCTTTAGGCAAATCGTGGGCCTCTACCGCCTCATCTCGCTCCGTCCCTTGTCTCCAAAGTTTGTGAGCCAACTGCTCCCGATCTTCCACCGCCATGTCGCAGTGTTGAAGGTAACGATCATTCAGCACCGCCCACGACACCGCCTCGGGAGCGGTCAGCATGTGGTCACAGAGGTGTCCGAGCAGCAATTCAGCGTTACCAAATGCCCGAGCCCACTTCCCAGCCTCCACACGGACCGGGGGAAGATTTTGCCAGCTTCTCATCCTCGGCTCCTTTCGCGCGTCTCGTCCGGCTTCAGGTGGCCCTGCTCTATCAGCCAGGTATCGATCTGGTCCTCGGCACGCTGGGCCCATTTGTACCACGTGCCGCGGGTGACCCCGACCGCCGCGGCCAGCTCCTGGGCCTCCACCGCGGGAGCGCCGCCGATGAGCACCTGACGCACTCTAACCCAGGCTTCAACCGGGGTCACCTCCACTGACGAGCTGCCGCCACGGTATCGCCACTCCGCCACACCCTCCGGCCACGGCGTCGCTTGCTCAAAATCGTCCACGATCTGCTCAAGGATGTCGGGCCCCGGCGGGTCGCACCCCACGATGCCGTCGAGGTAAACCCCGAGCAGCCGCGACAAAAGATCGGCACGAAACTCGATCAGCCGGACCCCCACGTAATGGACTTGGGACCGCCCACCGCCGCACGCTTGAAGCGCTAGCGGGCCATAAGCGCTCCAGTTCTCTTTCTGCCGCTTCAGTAGCATCTGCCATTCGTGGGGCTCGTTTTCCTCCACCTGCCTACCCTGGTATCCCGGCGGTAGCGTCTCGGGGACCCGCCGTGTCCCACGCTCATACTCGCGTGCCTTGTCCCGCCAGTAGTTAACCAGCGACGACAGCAGCAACGGCCTGAGGTGACCAAGGCCTTTAACGCTGTTGAAAAACTTGCGGGGCCGCCCCAGAACCTGTCGGTTGAGAAAATCCTGCACCACTTCCCGCCGCTGCTGATCCTCATCACTGCGGCCGACGTGACGCCGCAGGATCGGCATCGCGTGGAGCACCCGCCCGGCTTTGTGCATCAGCGCCGCGTCGTACCTCGTGGCGGCCCACCGCGCCAGGCGATCAGGGTTGGACCAGCGTTGCCGCCTTCCCTCGTCTGTCGATCTTGTTGCACCCAATTGACGCCTCCCGGAGAGCTCGCTCCGCTCCTGTCATACGGCAGCCGCATCCTACGGGAAACCGGTCAAGCCCGCAGCGTCTCGCAGTATGCAGATCATCCTGCCTCGGCGGAACACCGCGAGAATATGGCTCGGCCGGCTCTTCAACGACCGTAAACAGTGTGCATCCGATGCACCCGAAACTCGTGCTTCTGACTATGCGTCCGTGTCAGACCTCTCACCCGGCGGGCGTGGGCCTTGACGGGGTAATCCAGCCATGAAGCTGCATCGGATGGCATGAGAAGCAACGAATGACGAACCTGTTCACGATGGTGCTTACGGTGGGGCTTCTTGCCACGGGGCTGGCCGTGGTGGCGCGGGTGGTGCTGCACGCAAGTGACCTCCTTGGAGCGTGCGGCCGGCGTCTGCTGGTGTGGCAGGGGCGATTGCTGCAGCGCCTCCTATTGATCGCGGCAACTGGTATCGGCTGGTCACAGTTGCAGCCTGAGGCGTGTGTACTAGGCGGGGCCGATTCGCGCGTTGCCCGCGAGCCTATTGATGATGCAGCGGCGGTGTCAGACGGATTCCATTTACGCCGTGTTGATTCCGGTGAGCCAACCCCATCCAGGAGCTTCGAATGGCAAGAATGTCCCTGAAAGATTCCGCTACCGTGCGGATAGCCCGCCGCAGCGACCGCTGCACGGTGCTGGGACCGGGGGTGCGGGCGGTGGTGTGGGTGCAAGGCTGCCCGTTGCGGTGCCCGGGGTGCGTGTCGCCGCAGTGGCTTGCGTTTGACGGCGGTGAGGAGATGGCGGTGGACGATCTGGCGTTATGGCTGTTGGGGCTGGATGGGATTGAGGGCGTGACCTTCAGCGGCGGCGAGCCGATGGCCCAGGCCGGGGCGCTGACGGCGTTGATCGATGCCGTCCGGGCCGAGAAGCCGGGACTCACGTTCATGAGCTATAGCGGCTTCACCCTCGAGCGGCTCCGAGCCGCCGCCACGCCCGGTTCCGAAGTGCTGCTGCAGCGGCTGGACATCCTAGTGGATGGGCCCTACCTCGAAGCGCGGCACACGGACCTGCGGTGGCGCGGCAGCGACAACCAGCGGGTGCACCTGCTCAGCGATCGGTACCGCGGCGTAGAGCCGCGGCTACAAGACCGCGGCGTCTGGCTCGAGACCGAACTCCGGGGCGAGGCGGTCGGGTGGATGGGGATCCCCCCGCGGGGCCTGCGCCGGGCGGTGGAGCAACGGGCCGTAGAACTGGGACTGGACCTGGTGCAAGAGGAGACCAAGCCATGAGCGGTTCCCCGAAATACACACGAAGTCGGCTGGCCGACCGGGAGCGGGAGCGGCTGGCGCGGGAACGCCGGGAGGCGGCCGAGCGGGCGCGGCGGCAGCGCGAGCAACGGGAGGCGGCGGAGCGGCGGCGTCGGCGGCAGGAGGCGGCCGAGCGGGCCGCACAGGAGCTGGCTCAGGCCGCCGCCGAGGCAGGCAGGCTCACCATCGCCGCGGCGAGAGGCGTGGCGACCGAGTTGTCGGCCCTCGCCGAGAAGGTCCGGCAGCACCGCGAGGACGTGAATCTCCGCCGCGAGGCGGAACAGCAGGCGATCGCCGCTCGCCTTAAGCTCGAAGAGCTGCGGCGGCAAGAGCAGGTTGAACAGGCCCGCCGCGACCTGAAGCAGCAGCAGGCCACGCTCACTGACGCCCGTCGAGTGCTGGCACAGGCTCATCGGGCGAGGCTGGACCCTACCGGCCACCGCGAGGCGGTCTGCTTGCTGGAGCAGGCCGAAGACGCCGCCCGTGCCGCCGCGGCCCGTCCCGAGGACGCCGCGGCAACCGACGCGGCTCGCGTTAGCCTCGAGCAACTTCATGTAGGGATCACTGGCCACGACACGCTCATTCAAAGACGGATTACCGAGCGCCGGCGGCAGGCCGAGCAGGTCGCGGAGGAACTGGCCGAGGCGCGAGCGCGGATCGAGTCTCTTGAAGCAGACGAGACAGCAGCCAAGTGGGAAGGCGACGCCTTACAGCATCTGCGAGATCAACTCGACGCCGCCGAGGCGGCTGCGGGGGGCAGCCCGGAGAAACTGCGGCACGCGATCGGGAGCATAGACGCCGCGATCAAGAAAGTTGTTGCACGGGCCGAGCAGGCCCAACTCGGTGAGGACGCGCGCCAGCGGAGGCTGGCGATCCTGACCCAAGCAATTGCCGAGAGCTTAGGTGCCCGGCCGGTGGATCAAGAGCTTGCCGATCCCGATGATTCGACCAGCACCCTGTACCAGCATTATACGGGCAACGGGTTTAACCTCAGCATCGGCGTGCCGGTGGATGAGGCGACGCCGCTGGAGATTGACACCGCGGGTCTGCCGAGGTATGAGCAGAGCGACGCGACGGGTCGGCCGATGAGGACCTGCCCCGAGGCCGAACAGGCAATTGAGCGGATGCTTGGCACCGCGGCCCAGCTGGGGCTGGAGTCCGACGAGCTCTGGTGGGAGGGCAAGCCACCCGTCGCCCCGCGGCCTTCAAGCACGGCAAGCGGTGGCGAGACACGCCGTAGGCCGCGGGAGCGTGGAGCATGAGCGACGGCAGCCCATCCCAACTCGGCTGGCTGGAGGAGGCGCGGCTGCAACTCGCCCGTCGCCGACACGTGGTGCTGCACGGCAATATCCGTGACCGATTCCCCGATCCCGAGGCTACGGCCGGTCGCGGTGACACGCATCCGCCCGTGCACGAGCTGGTAGGCCGGCTGCTGCAGAGACAGGGTTATGAGGCGGTGCTGCTGTACGACGCCGCCGACGGTTGGACGCTGCCCGGCGGCGACGCGGCCGGAGGTCGTCGGGCGCTGGACGAGGCCCTCCGTCCGGCCGAAGGTGCCGCGGTGCGTGCTGATCCCGACGCGGGAGACGGCGGCGTCGCGACTGCAAGGAGGGGCGCAGCCCGTCCCGTCGACTTGGCCGCCTCGCCTCCGAGCATGGACCTGATCGCGCCGGCGACGCAGCTCCGGCAGCTGCTGCGGCAGCAAAACAAGCTGGCCGCGGCCGTGGTGCGGTTCCCCCACCGGTGGCTTCGCGCCGACGAGGAGCATCAAAGCGATGACGAGCGGCGGGCGCTGCTCTTGCTCGAGAAGGCCCTCGAGGAGGCGGCGGCGATGCCCGCAACTCACGCACGATCCGGCCGCCGCAACGCGCTGATACTGCTGACCCCGGAGCTGTCGTTGCTGCCGCCGGGGCTTTATCACGACAACCCGCACGTGGCGGCAGTGGCCGTTCCACGGCCGGACCTGCGGCTGCGTCGGAGCTTCTGGAAGACCGCGATGCCCAACGATGCGGCCCGGGCCGAGGAGCTGGCAATCGCCACCGAGGCGCTCACGCTGCTGGACCTGCGGGCGATCAAACTCATGGAGGCCGCCGAGAAGCTCCAACAGGAGCGGCCGCGGGAACTGGTCCGTTACTTCAAGCACGGGGTGGCGCGCGATGCCTGGTCGGACCTCGACCACGATCGGATCGAACGCGCGAATCAGGATTTGAGCCAGCGCGTGATCGGGCAGGACGAGGCGGTGGCCTCAGTGCTGCAGATGCTTGAGCGGGCCCGCGGCGGGGTCAGCTGCGCTCCGGCGGCCAGCGGCCGGCCCAAGGGGACCTTCTTCTTCGCCGGGCCCACCGGCGTGGGCAAGACCGAGTTGGCCAAGGCCGTTGCGCAGCTGCTCTTTGGCGACGAGTCGGCGATGAAGCGCTTCGACATGTCCGAGTTTAAGGAGCCGCACACCACCGCCCGGCTCATCGGTTCGCCGCCGGGCTATGTAGGCCACGACAGCGGCGGCGAGCTCACCGACTTCGTCCGGCAGCAGCCCTTCTGCGTCCTGCTGTTCGACGAGATCGATAAGGCGCATCACCGCGTCGCCGACATCTTCCTCCAGGTCCTCGACGATGGCCGGCTTACCGACTCGCACGGCCAGACCGCCTATTTCGATCAGGCACTGCTGATCTTCACCAGCAACATCGGCTCGAACACCCTCGAGCACGCCGACAATCCCTCCGATGACGACGCGGATTACGACCGTATCCGCCAGCACTTCCAGGACGCGGTCGAAGCGCATTTCAAAAGCGAGCGGCCCGAGCTCATGGGCCGGATCGGCCTCCGCAATGTCATCGGCTTCGACCTGCTGCGACCCCAGCACGCCCGCGAGATCGTAAAGAAGCTGCTCCTGCAGCTTGCCGAGTCGGCTTGTGCACGGCACGGGCTGAAGGCGGTGAAGTACCGGGGGATTATCGACCGGGTGCTGCACGAAATGCACCGGACCGGGGCGTGGAAGTACGGGGGGCGGGAGCTGCGCAACTGCGTCGAGGCGCTGCCTGGCCAGGCGCTTAACGCGTGGATCGTCGCACAACGCGGCAGGGACCTTCAGAGCCTGACGATCCGAGTCACCTGTGACAACCCGGAGGGTGACCCCTACGTCGTCTTAGAAGCACCGGGAGCGGACACGTGATGCGATGCACTCTCGGCCCAGCCGAGCTTGTGCAGGCCGGACTCGACCAGGTGGTTGACGACGGCTTCGCCGGCCCGGCTCGCGTTGCCAATCAAGAGTTGGCGGAGGTGCGACTCACCGATCGCGTACCCCGAGCGGAGGCGGATCGGCGGAGATCCGGGACCTTTATGCCGGTGCATGAGCTTGCAGACGGGCGCTGGACGACGGCGGCCTGGCGGCGGACGCTGGAGGAGGGGCCCGGGGGCCCGGCGAACGAGCCGCTGCAGGCCGTGGCGCGGGCGGTGGCGTCATTGCACGCCCGGGATCAGGCGCACGGGTGCATCGAGGCAGGCTACGTCTTCCAGCTTGCCGATGGGCATTGGCGGCTCGGCCCGCCGCTGCAAGGTGCGGACGATCGGGCCGCGGATCGCGTCGCATTGGTGGGGCTGGGCGTTCGGGCGGGTCTGCCGTGGGAACGCTGGATCGGCGGCGGAGCTCCGGAGGCTGCGCTGCTGTCAACCGCGAGTCGGTGCGGTGTCGATGAGGCGGTACGACTACAAGCGTTGCTTCTGGGAGCGGGTGCACTTGAGCTCCGGGAATCAAGCGGTGGCGGCCGCCTGCAGATGGCGGTGCCGCCCGAGGTCGAGACGCTGACTTACCTGCTTCCCGATGGGGTCGGATCGCCCGGGTCCTCGTGGCTGGAGAGCCAAGAACTGTCGGTGGTTCTAGGTCCGCCGCTGCCTGGCGGCGTGTTACCCTCGGACGCGGCAGGGTGGGTCGTCGGCGTGGCGGTAGCCGGGCCGCTGGCATTTGTGGTGGAGGCGGTCAAACTAGGTTCAATTTCGGATGTAAGCGGCCTTTGTTGGCGCTGGAGCGAGAAAGGTTTCGAGCCGCGGCTGCGGCTGCGATGGAGTTGGCCCGCGGGGGTGCAGCTTGCGCAGGTGGTGCTCAAAAGGGGTAATCGTCCCGCAGCGGGCCCCGACGATCCGACGGTTGACGTAAAGCGGCTGGTCACGCCGGCACAAGCACCGGCCGATACGGGCATCGAGCTCCCGCTCTCTGCCGCGGCAAGAGAGACGGGGCTGTGGGCGACGGTTTACGCCGCTCAAGCGGGTGTTGACGCCACGGCCTACGCCCCGGGCATTACCACCGGGTCGAGGCGCCAGATTATCGTGCCAAGGGTCGTCCGCTACCGCCTGCAGCGCCCGCGGCTGGGACGCGCTACGCCGACGCTGCTTCTCCAAAGCGGTCAGGCGATGGAGGGGCTGCCGCCGCTTCGCCTCATCTGCACGCCCCAGACAAGGTCGGCCCGCACCGTCTACCCCGCCGGGGTCGGCGCGCGGCTCACTTACGACCTGCCGCGCGGGACCCGCACGATCCGGATTGAAACCGCCGACCCCCAAGACGCGGATCGTGTTTTGATCTTGTCAGACGACTGACCCTGGACGCGTGCATCTTGACGTGATGAGTTTGCTTGACCTCCTTGCTCCGCCGCCCGAAGTGATCTGTCCGCTCTGCGCGCACGCCTTCCAGCCGGGCGAGGCCCATCACCGCATGATCGAGCAAAGCCCGGTGCCCGACACCCGATTGTCCGCCGCGCTCTCGGGGGCTGTAGAGGTGGACGACCAGACGGTACCGTGGGACCTGCCGCCGGTTCGCAACCCGGCATCCGATGTTCAGCAGAACTCGTCGTTTAAAGGTTCCACGCCGGGCGGGCCGCCGACGACAGCCGGCACCGTCAAAGGTCGAGGCGGAGCGTTCAATAAGGTGTGCCCGAGTTGTACGTTTGATCTGCCGCCAAAGCTTCTGGAGTGTCGTGACGGCGGGCGGGCGATCGGCGTGTTCGGCTCCCACCACTCGGGGAAGAGCTGCCTCCTCGGCACGATGCTCGAGGCGTTGGACCTGCGCCACGCCGATCACTGCGGGTTCAGTGTCCTGTCGCAGAACGTGCCGGCTAAGCGGGAGACGGATCACCTTCAGGCTTCGTCGCAGTTGCACAAGGAGCGGTATCAGGACGCGCTAAAAAGCGGCCGTACACCTGCTTTGACGGCTCAAGTCCAAGACGTCAGCGAGATGGCTCCGCTGATCTACGCGGTCACCTTCGCGAGAAAGGGGTTGTGGTCACCGCGACGGACGCTGATGCTGGTGCTGCACGATAAGGCGGGCGAAACGCTGGACGACCCCAACCGTCGCCGGCTCTTCCTCCGCCACATCGGGCCCTCCCGCGGCCTGATCTTCGTGATCGACCCGTGGCAGCTCGACGGCATCCGTGGGCTTGTCGCCGAGCAGCACCACGAGCGGGACCGCCTCACGGATCCCGCCAATACGCTCGAGCAGGTGATTCACGACCTTGACGCATCGGGCCGAGTGTCGCGCGGACGCTTTGATGTTCCCATCGCCGTGGTGCTGACTAAAATCGATCTGCTGGCTCGGTCCTGCGTCGACGGCGTTCCATCCCGTTTCGGCCGACTCATCCGGGACGAGAGCAGGCACCGCGGCGGCTTCGACCGTTCTGACGCCGGCCGAACCGGTTTGCTCGTGCAAGAGCTTCTCAATCTGAGCCTCCAGGGACGGCGGTTGCAAAACCTTACCGAGAACCACTTCCGCAACGTCGGCTACTTCGCGGTCTCTTCGCTGGGGCACCCGCCCCGAGACAAGCGCTTGGAGCGACCCTGCGAGCCGGTGCGGGTCGCCGATCCGATGCTGTGGCTGTTTTATAAGCTCGGCTACCTCCCTGAAGCCCGCGGCGAAGGAGGGGACAGCTCGTGGAGCAACTGACCTACACCTGGTGCCGCGCGGGCCGTAGCGTGAGCGGCCGCGGCGGGCAGGGCGTGCGGGCCGCGTCGGAGGGAGCCCGGCCTGTGCTGGATCAAGCCGCAGTGCTGGTGAAAGGTCAGCCGCCTCCAGAGGACTGTCCGACCACCGGTCCCGAGCCCGCAGCACGGCTGGTATGGCTGCCTGGCGGCACGCAGCCGCGGCTGATGCACACCGCACCCAACGACCGCGCCACCGAAACCCGCGACGGGGCTTTCTTCGCCCACGTGCTGCTGCAGCCCGGTAGCTTCGATACCCACCGCGCCGCCGCCGCCTACGGTGCCGACGGCTGGCAGCGACACGATGTGGAGGGGTCTATTAAACTGCCCCCGCCGCAGAGCCCCGCGTTCATCAATCCGACTTTCAGAGACGGCGAGTTGACGCGCCGCCTCGCCGATCCGGGCGAGCAAGCCCGCCTCCGATGGCTGATTCAGCGGTGGCTCACCACGCCCCGACCGCGGTTGGTGCTTGCCGAACCGCCCGCTGATGTGGCTTGGGCGGTCTGGAGCCTCACCCGGCTGCTCCCGCGGCCCCTGTGGGACACGCTAAGCTTCTCCACTTATGAGAAGCAGCCGTCCACGGCCGCCTTCGACGTCATCGGCGGCTGGACGGCGGCCGAGTCGCTTCCGACGCCGCAGCGCGAAGACATGTTGCTCTATAATCCACATGCCGCCGCAGCCGAGACGCTCGACCCCGCCTCGCCCGGACGTCTCGGGGCATGGCTTATCGACAACGCTGCAGATGGCCGGTGGCACGACATCGACGGCCTTCGCCATCTGGCCGAGCAACTGACCGTTGAGACGGCCAGCGGGTTGTGCTTGCTTCATCGCATCGAGCACGAGTCTGCGCCGTTGCCCGTCGCGGCCGTGCCGCAGGTGCTGGCCCACGCGGGGGTGGCGCGGCGTTGGCTTCAGGACGGGGCGGCGGCAACGCTCCTTATCGCGGCGGGCGACGCGGCGGGGCTCCCTCCCGAGCAGGGGTTGCCGCTGGCCGAGCATGCCGCGGCGACCCACCGTCCTGAAGCCGCCCGGGCGCTGGTGTTCGCAGGGGCGCGGCGTGAGGCCGACGCCTCGGGTTGGATAAAGCACCTGCTCAGCTATGCCAGCCCCCAGCTCCAAGCCGACACCATACCGCCGCTGCTGGCCTTTGATTCGCCCGTTCGAGGCGCGGCCCGGGAAGCGACGCTGGCGGTTGCCGAACACTGGGGACAGGCCCCCCCGGACTCGCTGCCCGACGAGGTGCTGGCGGCCGTCCTGGAGGCGGCGGTCGCCGAGCCATGGCCGCTGCCGCCGCCCGCCCGGGTACATTTCGTGCGGGAGGTGACGCGACGGCTGAATCATGATGCCTTCGAGCGTGAGGAGGCGCTAGCCGTTGTATGGCAGGCAATCCAAGAGCCGCGTGTGGATGATGCCTCACTCGATCGCCTCGCGGACTGCATCAGTCTGTTGAGCCTCGAGCATCAGCCGCTCGCCCAGCACCTGCTGCCGGCGCTGCGGGCACGCCTCCGGCAGGCAAATGCGGCGGAAACGGCGAACCGCTTGGCCGCCGTATTTGCCCGCCTGGGAGGTTTGTGGCCGGACCCGGGCGCAGGTGCGATGTGGGCCGCCTTCTGGCACGGTGCCATCAACCGAACGGGGGAGCCGACACTTGAGGCGGCGCGGATTGCCGTAGCTCTCGGCGTTGACCCAGAAGCCGCCGCGGTGCTCGGCGACCGGGATAATGAGGCCGCGCAACTGTCCGAAGCCGCCGCCTCGGCCGGCCACCTGCACACGATAAATCAGCTGGATCGGCTGGCCGAAAGCTGGCCCGAGGAGCCGCGGCGACGTTGGCGTCTGATCCGCCGACACGCCCGGATCGAGGGCCCGCCGGCGCTTCTTCCCCCGGTTCCCACTAGCTCCGTCACGGGTCGCGTCGCGTCGTGGTTCGGAAGATCCTCCCGTTGATCCTCAGACGTCAGACCGGCCGACGGACCGGCGTGTACGGTTGGAGACGGACCTGGCGTACAGCGCCTTATTCCTCCACGGCCATGAGCGAAATCGTCAAAGCATCTGCGTCCGACCAATTCCCGCGCTGGACCCACCCAGCCGCGCTCGCAATCCTCATTTTGGGGTGCTTCCCGATCATCTTGGTTTTTCTGGTGAGGATCCTGCTTCCTTTCTTCGGCGGCGTGTTGGTGGCGGCGGAGGTCCTCCTCGGTCTAGCGGGCGTGATCCTGCTGGTCTTGGGGGTGATCGTCTTACTGATCGGCTTCTTCGGCGAAGACGGAGGCGGGATTTTTGTCGGATTCATCCTCGGGCTTATCGGGTTTGGCGGCTGGCGCCTGCACGAGTCCGGGACGCTAAGCCGATGGTCCACAATCGTCAGTGAATCGGGGAACAACCTGCGAGACGAGATGCAGTTTGCCCAGGCGTGGCTGCTCCCCGTCGCGGCGGTGCTGTCGCTGATCGTGATGGCAAGGGTGGCGGCGAAGATCGGCGATGTCGCGTTCAGGCGGTTGCGTCGATGGATCAAGCTCCGCACCCGCGGCCTGCTCGTCTGCGTCGCGTGCATGAAGCGCTGCTCGATGATCGATGGAGCAACTCGATCGGCATCGACGTGTCCCGATTGTGGGTCCTGGGTCCCCGGTCGCGATATGCGGCGACATCACCTGCTGGTGCTCCAGCCCAACGCCTCCAAAACTTTGTCGCTTGAGGCTGGACCCGCGTCCGCTTGGAAGATGGTCTCGGATGACGGTGATTTTGACTTCGACGACCACCCGCTGTCGTTGGCTCACAGCGGGCGCAGTGACCTTTGCTACATCTGGTCGATGGGCCCCGAGGCCTGGACCGATCCCTCACGCTTCCTCCGAGCGCGGCCGGTGCGTTGGGCCGATGCGGTGGTGCTGCGCTTAGGAGATAGCGCCGAGGCGATGCACCGGGCCGTGCACGCTATCGAGCAACTCTCGCAGGCTCTTGAAGCGGCCGGGCACCGCTCCAATCAGCGGCTGCCGGTCCCGTTGGCCGTGGTGCTCCCGCCGAACATGGTGACATCCGGCCGGTTTGCACGCATCGATCCGGCGAAGGTCCGCTCTCTACTCCGAGACACCCACGGCAATGCACTGCTGCGAGCAGTCGACTCACAGTTTAGTCGCGCGCTATTCATCATGAGAAGCGACGCCGACGGGAACGACCCGCACGCAAACGCAGCGGCTTCTCTCGCCGCCCGCCTCCTTCTGCATCGCGGGGGGACCCGGATCGGCGTGATGCTAAACCCGATCGGCCGGCTACTCGCGGCGACACGGCGGTGGGACCGGCTGCGGAAGGTCGGCGAGATCGAGGCCATGCCGAAGCCGGACCTCGCTCCGCTGGCTCGCTTCGCCGCCGCCCCCTTCGCCGCCCTGCTGGTGGTGGGGGCGTTGTTTTCGCTGAACGCACAGAATTTTTGGGACGCTGCCGCTCGCTTCTTCGGCTGACAGCCAAATTTCAGCTGTAGAGCCTTCGAGGTTGTTTGGCCGGGCGTTAGCCATAAGGATTAGCTGCTACGGACATTCATGCTAACCCCGCGAGGCCGGCGGCGAGCCAGACGAAGGCGGCGAAGTTTGCGGCCTTCTTCTCATAGCGGGTGGCGACACGCCGGCACTGCTTGATCCGGCGGAAGAAGCGCTCGATCACGTTGCGGTGCTTGTACCGCCTCTTGTCGTACCGCTTCTTAAGTTTGCGTGTCGGGTTGGACTTGATGCAGCCCTGGGCCCTCTTCTTGCGGATCAGCCGGCGCAACGCATCGCTGTCGTAAGCGGCGTCGGCGATAACGTGACCGGGCTTGAGGCCCTCCAGCAACACCTTGGCCTGCGGGGCGTCCCCACGCTGCCCGGCGGTGACAACCAGCCGACGCAGCCTGCCGTCGCCATCGACCGCCGCGTGCTGCTTCGTGTTCAGCCCCTTCCGGGGGCCGCGGGAGCGACTGAGGCAGCGGCGTGCGTCGGCGTCTTGTTCTCTTCCCGGGCCCGACGCCGACCCGTCGACGCGGTCGGGTGGTCCTTGACGCTGGTCGAGTCCAACTGCACCTCCTCGGCCGGCTCGTCCCCGCCATCCTCGCCCTTAAGCACGCCTGCCTCGCCCAGCGCCCGGCCGATCCGCTCCCACGCACCCGATTCGCACCAGCGGTCGTACCGCTTCCACACCGTGTTGGGCTTGCCGAACCGCTCGGGCAAATCCGCCCACGGGATGCCGGTGTTCAGCACGTAGATCACTGCGTTGAGAAACAGGCGGCTGTCGGCCGTGGTGCGTCCCGAGTCGCCCGCCTTGCCGGGGAGATGGTCCCTCACCCGCTCCCAATGCTCGTCCGTAAGTTCGTAACGTCGTCACATCGGTGGTCCTCCTTGACCAGAGAGCCGATGCTTGGATCGAGGCCGGAGAATGTCCGTAGCAGCTAGCCCGCCGCCGCCCCGGCAGTACCACCACCGGAAGCCCCACGAGACCTGCGAGACTAAGCCCGTCGAGGTCACCTTCAACCGCAACGCCCCGCTCACCCTCACCGCCTTCACGGCGAACCCAAAGGACGCGGTCGAGACGGAGATCGTATTTATCGAGAAGTGCCACGAGTATCGTGTCAAGGTCACGCCCCCGGCAGTTGCCTCCGCCTCAGCCGAGACCCGCGTCGTCCAGCCGCCCCCTCAGACGGACGACCCTGCCCTTAACCCTCAGATGCTCATCGTCCTCGTCCGCCTGATGCCGGCCCCCGCTGACGCGTCTACTCCAACCCAAGAAGCTCAGGAGAAAACCGGAAACATCCGCGATGCTGCTGCACGTGCTGGAGATACATCCGTTCTCGCTCCAAACACTTGGCTATCCGGCTCGTTTCCGGCTTCGTAACCGCGTACGCCTGACTCGCGGGGGTCGCAATGAGCGTGTCGGTCTCGTGGTCGACGAGGCGGCAGTGCTTTTGCTGGTGGCGGCCGTGCCTGCCGCGGCAAGGGTCTTATGGCACCCGCACGCCCTACGTTGGGATGAGGCAATTTTGCCTTCCGTGGCGGGCAGAGTAGCCGCAGAAGGCGGTGAAGGAGCTTCACTTCCGGAGCATGGGGCAGGGGGACCTTCTGGTGAAGGGTGGGTGTCGCTGGAGCAGGCCACCGGCCGGGAGCCGGGGCCGCTGTGGATTGACGCCCGGTTGGAGGCGGCGTCGACGCGGGGCACATCCCCGGCGCGATGCGGCTAGATGAGGACCAGTGGGAAGACCTCCTGATGAACGCGCTCGAGGCGTTTGAGCCGGGTCAGCGGGTTGTGGTTCATTTTAAGGGGGAGCGGTGCGGAGCCAGCCAGGCGGGGGCGCAGCGTCTGCGTGAGGAGGCGGGGCTGGCTGAAGCGTATGTGCTAGCGGGAGGCAGGGACGCGTGGCGAGAGGCGCACCGGCCAGGAGCATGGTCCCCTGGACGCTACGGCTGGTCGTCGCCGGCGTGATTGCCCGGGCGGGTGTCGCCAAGCTGCTGGACCCCGCGGCGGTCTGAGAGGCGGTCCTGCACTACCACCTCGTAGGCGCCAACTGGGCCGCGGCGGTGGCAATTTGCTTGCCGTGGCTGGAGGTGCTGGCGGGACTATCGCTGCTCCCAAGCCGCTTTGGAAAAGGGGCACGGTGGTCTTGACGGTGCTGCTACTGACCTTCGTCGGCAGCACGATTTCCGCCTAGTCCCGCGGGATCGATCCCGCCTGCGGCTGCTTTGGCATGGGCGAGTCGGCGAACCATGCGCTCACGATTGCCCGCAACGTTATGCTATTGCTAGCTCTACTTATCAGCAGCCGGTCGTGTTGTGCAGACGTTCGGAGAGCCATCACGCGTCGGGGCGTTTGCGTCCACCAAGAGCCTCGCGAATGACAAATGCAAAGCCGACGCAATGCTGCAGGAATAGTTTAACTGGTGTCCTGTCGCCCCGATTGTTCGCAACTCCCGGCCTCTTGGCGAGTATGCCGAGGGGCTTAGTGAGCGGTTGGAAAGGATTTAGGTTGCCCGGCAGGTTCTCGTTGCAGGTTGGGGTGGGTTCGATGCAGGCCCGGGTCTTGCTCTTGTGGTTTGAAGCGGTTTGCATTGATAGTGGCACAGGCGTCTCGCCTGTGTTCGCCGAAGGCGAAGGGCCGAGCTAGAGCAAATCTAAGTCATATGTAGCGGCTACCGGTCCGGCGGTGCCACACCTTGACGGCTTTGCGTCAAGGTGTGCGGCAGGTCGCACACCTTGGCCCCGAGCGGCCAAGGTGTGGCACCCGCTACACATGAACTGGGTCTGCTCTATCGGACTCGGCTCCGGTCAAGGTGCAGGTCGCGGACCCACTCCGGGGTGTTCTGTAGGTACGCGTCGAGCGGGCGGCGGCGGGAGAGGTAGTAGCGGATGACCAGCGCCTGCACGACGAGGCCGACGGCGAGGATGAGGCCGTAGGCGTAGAAGGTGATGTCGCGGATCGAGTCCTGCATCGGCTCGAGCACGGCGGCGAGCTCGGGGGTGTCGGCGACGGCCTGCTCGTACAGCGAGGGGCCGGTGCGGGCGTCGACCATGCACCAGACGCAGTAGACGGTCAGGACGGCGGCGAGGGCGGCCTGGTTGCGGGCAAGCAGGACGGGGGCACGGGGGTCGACGCGGCGGAGGGCGGCGCGGCCGCGGAACTCGCCGACAGCGACGTAGATAAGCCCAGCGGCGACGGCGAGGCCCTTGAGGCTGAAGAACGCGAAGGGCAGGGACAGGGCGGCGAAGACCGCGAGGGACCACGCGCTGACGGTGGCGACGCGGGCGGCACGGTCGAGCGGCCGGCGGAGGCGGGCGGCGTCGGCGAGTTGTTCGCGGTGCTCGGGGAGCAGGGCCGGCGGGGGCGGGGGCACCGGGTCTGGACCGGGGAAGGCGACGGTGCCCCCGGTGGCATTGCGTGGTTCGGCGAGGAGCACCCTATTTCATCGGCCGGACCCGGCCGCGACGCGAGCCGACTCAGTCAAGGTCCACCGATACCGGCGCGTGGTCCGAGCAGGCGAGGCCGGCGTCGCGGTGGGTCGTAGCGGAGCGGAACCGCCCCGCCGCGGCCGCATTGGCGAGCAGGTAGTCGATCCGCCACCCCCGGTCCAGCCCGCGGGCCCGGCCCCGGTTGGACCACCACGAGTACGGCCCGTCGACGTCCCCCGCGTGCTCCCGCACCAGGTCGCGCCAGCCGCACCCCAGCAGCCCGCCGAACCAAGCCCGCTCGTGCGGCAGGAAGCCCGAGTTCTTTTCGTTGGATTTGGCGTAGAAGATGTCGCGCTCGGTGTGGGCGATGTTGAGGTCGCCGCCGATGAGCGTCGGCGTCCGCGCCCGCCGCAGCGAAATCGCCCACGGCAGGAACCGCTGCATCCACGCCTCCTTGCCGACCTGCCGCTGGGGCGATGACGAGCCGGACGGCAGGTACACGCTCGCCACCTGCACCGGCCCCGCCTCGCCGTCGACCCGCACCCGCAGCACCCGCCCGTCGTCGTCCGCGACCCCGTCGCCCAACCCCCGCCCCACCACCGTGTGCGGCCGCCGCGACCACACCGCCGTCCCCGCATACCCGGCCTTCGTCGCCGGGTGCCACGTCACGTGCCAACCCGCCGGCTCCGCCCACCCCTCGGGCAGCTGCCCCGGTAACGCCCGCACCTCCTGCAACAACAGCACGTCCGGCGCGATCACGTCGAGGTGCGCGGCAAAGCCCTTGCGGAGCGCCGCCCGCAGCCCGTTGACGTTCCAGGTGGTGACCCGCATCAGCGTCGCAGGTTAATCCGATCCGCGCCACCGCGTTGCCACCCGGCCGCAGGTTCCGATAAGACCCCCCCCTCCACGCCGCGGGCGGGGGCTGGCCCCGCGGCTCCCGCCGGACCGAGGAGACCCCGCCGCAGTTGAACCACCTTTACGGAAAGATAATGCTTGCTCTTCACCCCTGCCCGTCGTATCTTCATAGATGAGAGGCCACGCTTACCGATCCCATCTTCGAGGAGGTTGCAGATGTCACTGATAAATACGTTGTCGGATTCTCTGAACAGCACCCGTGCAACCGTCGCCACGTCCTTTGCGGCAACGGTGCTTGTCGTGGCACCGGTCGCATCCGCTCAAGGCGCGGACGAGGTCTTTACCTACACCGCCCTCGACACCGGCGTCGCCGCGCTCCGCAACGCCAACGCGACGGCAACCGACTCGACCATCGAGCGCATCTTCGCGGTGTGGAACGAGACCGACAAAATCTTCCGCTGGGAAACCACCTACTCGCCGACCGAGACCGGCGTCCTGCCCACCGGCTACGTCCTCGTCGTCAACGACGGCCCGATGCCCAAGGGCTGGGTCGGGACCCTCCCGGCGATCTACTTCGACGCCGAAACCGACTTCGACAACCCCATCGTCAACGTCTTTACCTACAACGGCTCAGACTCCGCCACCGCCTACCGCATGGGCACCCCCGACGGCGCGCCGCCCGAGCCCATCCTCTCCAGCCACCCCGACAGCACCACCGCGTCCTTCGTCAACGTCGCTACCGCGATGGACAACCCCGACGGGTCCCGCTCCTTCACCCTCGAGATCGACGCGGCCCCGATCCTCGCCTTCACCTCCCGCTACAGCGCCACCAACGAGGCGCTGCAGTTCGGCTTCGACGAGAAGATCGGCCTGTGGTACCACCCCTTCACCCGCATCGGGCCCAGCTACAACGCCGCCGGCTTCCTCGCCGACTCGCCCGGCGACCCCGGCTGGAACATCGTCCGCGACAACTACGGCTGGTTCGACTTCCCCAACCTGCCCACCGACAACGTCCCTGAGCCCGGCCTCGCCACCCTTCTCGGCGGCGGGCTCCTGCTCACCCTCCGCCGATCCCGCGCCGCCTGACCCCGGCCGCGCCGCCGCCCACCGCCGGACCCATCCCGATCAACCCGAACCCACGGCCCCTCGCGGCCGTGGGTTTTTCGTCCGCTCCGCTGGCGTGCGCGGCTAACCGCCCCCCGTTGGTATCATCCCCGCCCATGCCGACCCTCGCCACCCTGCTGCCCCACACCTGGTTCGAAGACCTCCGCGTCTGGGTGCTCATCGTCATCGCCATCGTCGCGATGTACGTCGTCATCAAGGGGGCCGACTGGCTGGTCGAGGGCGCGGCCGGGGTGGCCCAGCTTCTGGGCATGCCCAAGGTCGTTATCGGCGCGACCATCGTTTCACTCGGCACGACCTCGCCCGAGGCGGCGGTCAGCGTGCTGGCCGCGTTCAGCGGCAACGCGGGCCTCGCCTTGGGCAACGGCGTGGGGTCCATCATTGCCGACACGGGGCTCATCTTCGGCGTCGGGCTCCTGCTCACCCAGCTCCCCGCCGACAAGTTTGTCCTCTCCCGGCAGGGCTGGGTGCAGGTCGGCTCGGCCGCGCTGCTCGCCGGTATCTGCTACTTCCTCTACATCACCCAGGGCGACGCCGCAACCATCGAACGCTGGGTCGGCGTGCTGCTGGTGACCCTGCTGGTGGCGTACCTGGCGATCTCGGTCCGGTGGGCCCGCGCTCACCCCGGCGGCGGGCCGGGCCATTACACCGACGGCCCCGGCGGCACCGGCAAGCCGACCGACCAACGCGACCTCGAGGGCCGCGAGCACCCCGCGCTCCCGGGCCAGACCGCTCAGCCGCACGAACTTCCGGGGGTGGGCATGCTGATCCTGATGGGGATCGGCGGGCTCCTGCTCGTCATCCTCGCCGGCGACGGGCTGGTGCAGTCTGTCACGATCTGTGCTAAGCGCTGGGGCGTGCCCGACGTCGTCATCGCGTCGACCATCGTGGCTTTGGGCACCAGCCTCCCCGAGCTGGTCACCGGCTTCACCGCCATCCGCAAGGGCCACCCCGAGCTGCTCGTGGGCAACGTCATCGGGGCGGACATCCTCAACGTCCTCTTCGTCGTCGGCCTCTCCGCCCTCGCCGCCCCCCTCCCCATCGTCGACCCCGCCGCCGCGCTGCCCACCGTCTTCCTCGTGGTGCAGATCCCCACCATGCTCATCATGCTCGTGCTCATGCGGCTCTACATCTTTCAGGCCGTCCGCGTCGGCCATTTCGCCAAGTGGATGGGCTACCCGCTGGTCGCGCTGTACCTGGCGTACCTTGTGGTGTCGTACGTGGTGTCGGTATAGGAAAGGTGCGGAGTGCGGAGGGAACAGTGCGCTGCTTTTTCACTCCGCACTGTTCCCTGTTCCCTCCGCAGTTACTTTCCACAACGCCTGTCCCACCTTCTCCGACGTAAACCACAGCGTCACGCCCTCGACCCCATACGCCACCGCCTCGTTCTGCCCCCGTGAGCCGAGCGCGATCGGCACGCCTGGCCGCGCAAACGCCTCGGCCCACGTCTGTCCCTCTCCCCGCTCGTACTCAAAAGCGTCCCCGTACGTCGTCACCACCGCCCGCCGCCCGTCCGGGCTGATGTCTATCCCCGTCGGGATCGTCAGGTCCAGCTCCGCGATGCGGTCCAGCACGTGTGGGCCGGCCGCCGAAGCGGCCTCCGCCGAAGTCGCATCGAGAGGCAGCACGTACACCCCCGCACGCCCCACCGTCAGCGTCGCCTCGTCCGGCCACTCCTTGCTGATCAGCACCACCTCCCGCCGCTCCGAGTCAAACCCCACCGACTCCACGTCATGCGGCCCGTCCGCGTACGTCACCTCCACCCGCCGCGCTACCGGCAACACCCCGTCCTCCTTGATCTCCCCCGGCTCTTCGACCAGGTAAAGCGTCACCGTATTCCGCCGCCGCCGGTTGTCCCCCACGTCCCCGATCAATAGGTACGCCTTCCCGTCCAGCTCGAAGCTGCACATGTCCTCCCAGTCCAAGGCCGTCGCCTCGGGCAGCACCCACGACCCCCGCGTCGCCCCCGTCTGGTCGATCAGATATACCCGCGGCCCGTCCCCCGAATCGTTGTGCGTCCACAGCATCCCCGGGTGCAACCGCGACGCGGCGAGCCCGCTGCTCTCGTCGATCCGCCCGTCCGTCACCCGCCCCGCCGCCTCCATCGGGCCGTAGGTGATCGGTTCCGCCCCCACCCCCACCGCAAACCACCACGCAACCCCCATCAACGTAAGAACCTCAACCCACCGCTTGCGGCTTAGCGCACCCCACCCCAACCACCACCCCGCGCTCAAAATTACAAACCACCCGCAACCCCCCCGCCCATCACCCCAGACCACCCGACGCCCCGCCCGACTCACGGCCCTTCTCCCTCCGGCTCCACCACCGTCCCGTCCTTCAACGTCGCCTTCACGTCCGTAAACCAAAGCCGAAACCGCTCCTTCCCCTCTTTCGCCTCCGGCCCGTAGTGATCAAGGCACACCACAATCGGCCCGAGTCGCCGGTGCTCCTCCCACGTCGCGGGGCTGCCTTTCGCGGCGTCCTGACCCCCGCGGCGGAACACCCATTGCTGGATCATCCCGTCCTCGCCGACGTACAGGTCGTACGCATCGCCCGGCGTGTACCCGCCCTCGCTGGGCCACTGCGCCACCACCTTCGTCGCCGTCCCCTCACCCAGCGGCACCGCCTCCTCACCGACCTCCGTCACCGCCGCGTCGGACCACACCAACTGGAACGGGAACAGCAGCCAATACGTGTCGTTAATGAATTGCCCGTGCGTCTTGCGGACGTTCTCCCCGCCCGACCCGCCCACCTCCCCCGGCCTGAACGAGACCGACTCTTCACCCACCGTCCGCGTCACCTCGCCCCCCGCTACGTCCCACGACCAGGACCGCTCGGACGTCTTCCCGTCCGGCGACTGCACGTTGAACATGAAGTCCAGCCGTTGAATCTGATCCCACCCATCAATCCCGTACCGCGCCGCGATCCGCTCGGCCGGCGACGCCCCTTGAGCAACAACCAGCGGCGACGCCACCAGCGACAACATCACGATCAGACAGCCCACCCACTTCATCGGGTTTCCTTTCATTCATCGGTTTCAGCGTAGCGGTACGCCCGAGCCGCCAGGGAGCGGTACTGGTGGTCGCTCCAGTTTGCACTATCGCGGCCGATCGACCGGGCGTAGTCATCGATCACCACCGCATCGGCGCCGAGCTCGCGGGCACGCCGCCGGGTCTCGTCCGCCGCCGGCTTCCAACCGCCACGCCCCGAGAGTTTGCCCCGGGCAATCACATCGATGCGGCCGATCATGAGCGCCGTCTTCGGCAGATCGTTGGGGACGCGGGTCAGGCCGAAGCCTTCCAAAAGCTGCGCCTCCGACGACGGCGAAACGTAAACGTCGACGCGGCGGTCTTCGGGAAACGGCGGGAACTCCCGACCGACCGGGGCGGCGGAACTATCAATCGCTTTGCAACCGCCCACGGCGGCAAGCAGCGCCGGTGCCACGAGCAGTAACGCGAAGCTGGTGCGGCAGCGTGGGGACATCGACGGAGCTTAGCACGCGAAATGTCTCACGTGTAGAGCCTACTTCACAGGTGTGGTCAGGGACTTTCAGTGGGGCAGGCTTCCAGCCTGCGGTTGGCCCGAAGGGCCAAGTTCACGGTAGACGACTTCGGGCTGCGCCCGAAAGCAGGCCGGAAGCCCGCTCCACCAGATACGGCGTCCACTTGTGAAACAGCCTCTCAGCGGGCGACGCGCAGCGTCTAGCTCCCTGCTGCCCAATTCAGTGCGGGACGCTGCCCGTCACCCGCTAAACAGAGACTCGGCGTCCCCCTCCCCCTCCCGATACGCCACCCCCACGTGCCCCGCCCCGCCCCGCGTCAGCATCCGGCCCTTCCGCGTCCGCGCTAAAAACCCGATCTGCAACAGATACGGCTCCACCATGCTCTCCAGCGTCCCACTGTCCTCGCCCAGCGTCGCCGCCACCGCCTCCAACCCCACCGGCCCTCCCTCGTACGTCTGCCCGATCACCCGCAGGTACTTCCGGTCGATGTCGTCCAAACCCAACGCGTCCACCCCCTCCAACCGCAGCGCCTCGTCCACGATCCCCGGCGTCAGCGTCCCGTCCCCCTTCACCTGCGCAAAATCCCGCACCCGCCGCAACAACCGGTTCGCGATCCGAGGCGTCCCCCGCGAACGCTCCGCGATCATCTGAAGCGCATCGCGAGGGCCATCCTGCTTAAGCGGGATGGCCGACCCCACCCCTAACAATCCCGCGCTCCGCTCCAAAATCCGCAACAACTCCCCCTCCGAATAAAACTCCAGGTTGTGCGTGATCCCAAAGCGCGACCGCATCGGCCCGCTGAGCAACCCCGCCCGCGTCGTCGCCCCGATCAGCGTGAACGGCTTCAACTCGATCGGGATCGTCTTCGCGTGCATCCCCGTATCGATGGTGAAGTCGATCTTGAAGTCTTCCATCGCCGGGTAAATGAACTCCTCCACCGCGGCCGGCAGCCGGTGGATCTCGTCGATGAACAGCACGTCCCCCCGCTGCAGCTTGGTCAGGGTCCCCACCAAATCCCCCCCCTTCGTCAGCGCCGGCCCCGCCGTCACCGTCACGTGCGTCCCCATCTCCCGCGCGATAATGTGGGCCAACGTGGTCTTACCCAGCCCCGGCGGGCCGTGCAACAACACGTGCTCCATCGGCTCGCCCCGCCGCTTCACCGCCTCCAGCGTGATCCGCAGCTTCTCCACCAACGCCGGCTGCCCCACGTAGTCGTCCAATCCCTCCGGCCGCAACGACCAGTTCAGCCGCTCCTCCGCCTCCCCCCCCGTCGCGCCAGAGACAATCCGTTGCGTAGCCATCGACGCAGGATACCGTCCCGGTCGAGGCCGTCCGCCGAAGCGAGCGGGGCGCAACCGGGGCCGCGGGTGCGGCGGACGTTGCGGCGATCAGGCGGTAAAGATCTCGAGGCCGTTGGGCGAGGCGGTGAACCGCTGCCACCCCGCATGGAGCGGCGCGGTGGAGCCGTTTACCCGCAGCAGGCCGGTGAGCCCCGCGGGCAGGCGGACCGAGCCGGCAAGGCCCTCGCCGCCGGAGCCGGGGCCGGGGCGGGGGGCGGCGGGCTGACGGCAGCGGGCCTCGACCTCGATCAGCCCGAGACGGTGGGGCACCTCGCCCCGCGCGTATTCCATAGCACCGGGCTGCGGCTCGATGATCACCCGCTCGAAGCCCGGGCCCGCGGGGCGGATGCCCAGCCACGTCGCGCGGCTGTGGAACAGCGGGTGACTGCCCCAGCCGTGGCAGTCCGAGCGGGTGGGGTCGGCGTTCTCCGGCGTGGTGAGGAAGCCGCGGCCGGGCAGGGCGTACCAGTCCTCGAGCCGCTGTGCCAGCAGGTCCGGGCGGCCGGTGATCCGACACGCCTCGAACAGGAAGTGGCAGAAGTAGATGCTGCACCGGGCGAGGCTGCGGTCGACGGCAAGCCGCTCCATCAGCGAAGCCGGCGTCGGCAGACCGGGCGGGTCCGCCCCCGAGGCGCAGGCGTCCGCGGCGAGGACGGCCATAACCTGGGCGTGTTCGCTGAAGTGCTGGTGTGACGCGTCGTCAGAGTAGAGTTGCCGCCGGGGGTCCCAGAAGACGCGGCGGATCGCGGCGGCCAGCGCGTCGGCGTCACGCCGATCCCGCTCCGCCAGCAGGGGGTCGCCGCACCACGCCTCCAGCGCGGCCGCCTGCCGAAGGGTGGCGACGGCCTGCCAGTTCAGGATCGTGTTGGGCTGCAGCGCCGCCCCAGGGGGCACGCCGGTGTCCCAGCCCGGCGCGGCATCGACGTACTGCCAGCCGGGCAAGGGCATGATCAGGCCATCGCGACCGATCCCCTCGCGGAACGCCTCGAGCGTCCCCCGCACCGCCGGCAGACGTGCCGCCACGAATGCCCGGTCGCCGCGCCAGCAGGCGAAGTCGTGCACCATCGACACCCAGTGCAGCGCGAACGTGGGGATGTACGTCGCGCCGCGGGCGGGGTGGCGAGCCCGGCACATGCCCAGGTGATCGCGGGACCACTCGAACGACTCGATAGCCTTGCGCGGCAGCCGGTCGTCGTCCGACATCACGTAGGTCACGAGGGCTTCGAGCCGGGCGTCGCCGATGTACTGAAGCTGCTCGTAGAACGGGCAGTCCATATAGGTCTCGTGACTGCAAGCCTCCAGGGCACGCCGCATCAGCCGGGCGGCAGGTTCCCACCGCGGCTCGCTGCAGGCGAAATCCGCCTCGATCCGCAGCGGGTAACGGGTCTCCTCGGCCCGCAAAGCGAGCACGGTCAAAGGCTCATCCGCGGTCGCGATGACCAGTTGGACATACCGGCCGCACCGCCACCACAGCGGCGCGAACGTCGACGGCCGATCGCCATCGGGGAGGAAGCGGTCGGTGCGGCCCGAACAGACGAGGCCCTCGATGGTGTCGCGGTGGTGCTTGAGCCGCCGGTCCGCGGGGGGCTGGAACATCGCCTCGGCGTAGGTGGCGAGGATGCACCCGCCGCGCCCGCCGCCGACGCGGATCGCCGGGTAGAAGCACGCGTAATCCTGCAGATCGATCAGGACCCGGCACACCCGCCGCGCGGGCACGGCCACGGCGGCCTCGCCGTCGAGCAATGCCTGCCACAGGTCGCAGAGGCCCGGATCGTGACGGGCGGGATCCACCGGGCGGGCCGCCTCGTCGCCGGCCGCTTGCCGGGGCTCGCTATCTGTCGAGGGCACCGAGGTGGCGAACCGGACGCGCCCCATCGCGAGGGGCGCCCGCATCATCTCGGGCAGTTGCGCCGGACGGAGCGTCGGCCGCGGCCCCGTGCCGCCCCAAGGCCTCAGCGCCGCCGGCCGGCCCGCCTCGTCGGCGACCGCGGGCCGCCACCCCGCGTCGTCGTGCAGCCTAGGCCCCCAGCGGCTGGCCCGGCCGTCGATCTCCTCCCCTCCGCCCGCCAGGAAGCCCTCCGCCGGCTTGTGCGGCGGCAGGAACCGGTGCCCCGCGATCGGCAGCACCTCCCAAGGGCCGCGACCCGTGTCCAGCCGACCGGCCCACGGCTCATCCGCCGCCAGCAGGAACCCCGGTCCGGCGGTCAACTGGGCCGCGGGCGAGCGGTGATCCTCCAGACCCGGCGACCACACCACCGCGACCCACCGGTAGACGCCCGCGGCCGGCAGCTCCACGTCCAGCGTCCGGTACATCCAGTGTTCCAGGTCGCCCCGCTCCGGCCCCCGCGTCAGCAACCGGTCGTCGAGGTACAGCGCGAACCGCTGATCCGCGGTGACCCGCACCCGCACCCGCTCCGCCCGACTGCAAGTGACGGCACATCGGTAAGCCTGAACGGGCAGAGGCGGCCGACCGTCGTCAGACGTGGCGGGCCCGACCCAGCGCGCCGACCAGCTGCGATACCCCCACGGGGAACCCGGGTCGATAGAACGCTCGACGGCATCGGGATCATCATGCCGCATAAGTAAGGCCCCGAGGGCAGACCCGCGAACGCATCGCGCTCCCTCAAACTCCGTGAGACACCATCGAAGTACCCCTGAATCATGTGCTTGACATTCCGGTATGTCAAGGTAGACTGGGGCTGTTGTATCGCTTCACGTCTCAGCTGAAACCATGGCCCCCGGTATGCGTACCGCCGAACTAGTTGCGAAAGCCGCGAACGTCGCGCTGCCCACGGCGTACGAGGCCCTGCGCGGGAGCGGCCGCATGTCGCCCGAGACGCGGCAGCGCGTGCTGGAGGCGGCGCGGAAGCTCAACTACAAACCCTCGGCCGCGGCCCGGGCGATGAACCTCCGATCGACCGGGCAGGTCGGCCTCATCGGAAAGCTCCACCCCGTCAGCGTCTACTTCTACGTCGGCGCGAACGCCGCGGTGGTCGACGCCGGCCGCGTCATGTCCCTCCTGGCCTACGAGGGTGACGACCTCGACGACAAGCTCCAGCACCGCTTCTTCCGCGAACAGCTATTCGACGGCATGATTGCCGTCGATCAGGTCCCCGACGCGCTCGTCCCCGAGCTCGACAAGATGGATCACTGTGTCTGGGCCAACACCAACCGTGCAGCCGCGACGAACTGCGTCCGTCGCGACGAGTTTGCGGTGGGCCAGACCACCGCCCGCTGGCTGGTCGAGGCGGGGTGGCGCGACCTCGTCTTCGTCTACGGCCCCCTCGACAACACGCACTACTCGCATCCGGACCGTCTCAGCGGGATCGAGAGCGTCGCCCGGCAGTCGGGCGTGAAAGTCACGGTGGTCGCCTGCCCCGAGTACGGCACGCCCTGGGAAGCGTTGAACCGCCGCCTTGACCCGCACTTTGGGTCCGGCGCCTTCATCTTCAGCGACACCTACCGCATCCGGGCGATGCAGACGTGCTTCATGCACCGCGGGCTGATGCCCGGGCGCGACGTCTCGGTCGTCTGCTGCGACGACATCGACGACTTCAGGCTGACGTGGCCGCAGTTGTCGCGGGTCGGGTTCGACCGCTCCGGGCTGGGCCGCGTCGCGGTGCAGATGCTGCTGGACGCCATCGAGAGCGGGGAGCCGCAACCCTCGCGCCGCTTCCCCTTCGAGGCCCACCGCGGCGGGACCATTATCCAGCGTTCGGTCTAGCTCCACCGTTCGGGGACCCCTCATGCAGACACCAGACCTCCCACCCCCCTCGGCCCCACGCCCTCGCGGCACCGCCGCCCGCGGCTTCACGCTCATCGAGCTTCTCGTGGTGATCTCCATCATCGCGCTGCTGATCTCCATCCTGCTGCCCGCCCTGTCGGCGGCACGCGGGGCCGCCCGCACCGCCGTCGGCCTCAGCAATCTGCGGCAGCTGGGCGTCGCCACCTTCGCCTACATGGGAGAGAACCGCGACGCCTTCCCGCCCTCCTTCGTCAGCGGCGCCTACTCCAACGCCGTGGTCGGCGATGCGTCGCTGGCCACCGGCTGGCAGGCCCTCCTCGACCGTTACATCCGGGCGGACAACAGCTCCAACCAGACCCTCGACGTGTTCCGCGACCCGAACGAGATCGTCCCCGACGACCGCGTCTCGACCGCCCCCCCGTTCCACTACTCCTGCAACCGCGGCATCTTCCGCAAGTTTTAAGACCCCGGCGGCGTCCCGCCCTCACCCGCCGCCTACCGCTCGTTCCACCTCCGCCGCACGACCGAGGTCCTGCTCTTTGGCGACAGCGTCATCCGGCTCGACGTCCCCAACACCGCTCCCGACTACGGCCGGTCGACCCAAAGCTTCGACAAGCTCGCCGGCAACAACGGCGTCAACAACTTCAACTGGTTCAACGCGTCGCTGGCCTCGATGAACCAGCCCGTGGCGTTCAGCGCCACCCCCAACTTCCCGGATAGCTCCGGCCTTAGTGTCGGGGCGGTCCGCTGGCGGCAGGCGGGCGATACCGCCGCCAACTTCGTCTTTGGCGACGGGCACGGCGCCACCGTATCGCGGGGCAACCTGCTCAACCGCAATGCCTGGGCCGACGCGCCGTGACGACCCGTCGTTGGATCAATCATTCTTTGCAATTGCCGTTCGCTTCTTCAGTTTTTTCTTCCCCTTCAAATGGAGATTTTGATATGTCCCCCTCACCCGTTTCCGGACTGGCTTTGATCACGGTGGCGTTCGTCGGCTCCGCCTCGGCGGCGCCGCTGGCCACCTTCAACTTCACGGGCACCGATCCCGCGGCCGCGATCGCCGCAGGCAACCCGGTCGGCCCCAGCGCCACCGCGCCCGGGGTGTCGGTGACGGCCGGATTCACCGGCGTGCTGCCCACGCCCAACGACGGCAACCTCATCGCCGCCAGCAGCGTCACGGGGACCAGCAACCCGGGGGCCGCCAACCAGGCCAACCTCCGCAACGACCTGCTTGCCTTCGGCGTCACCGAGCAGAACAAGCCCGCCGGCAGCAACACGCTCCCAAGCGTCCTCGCCCAAGGCACCGCGTTCCTGTCCTTCACCGTCTCGGCGGAGGCGGGCAGTGAGCTCGACCTCGACGGCGGGAGCATCGACTTCCGCTACTGGATCGGCGCTCCCGGCGGCAACCAAGCCAAGAACATCGCCCTGTTCAGCAGCGTCGACGGCTTCGCCAACACCTCCGACGCCATCACCACCCAGACCTCCTTCGCCAACACCAGCGGCACCTTCTCCGCCGCCGGCTACACCCCCAGCGACTTCAACAACGTCAGCCTCGCGATCTCCGGCAGCCAGTTCGACGACCTCACGCAAGACGTCGAGTTCCGCCTGTACTTCTACGGGGGCCAATTCAACCTCAACGGCAACAACGGCCGCCGCTACACCGTCATCGACGACCTGAGCCTCGACGGCAACGTCGCGGCCGTTCCCGAGCCGGCGTCGTTCGCGCTCCTGGCCCTTGGGGCGGGGCTCCTGGGCCTCGGCCGCGGCCGGCGTGACGGGTGAACGTCTGGGCAGCGGAACCTTGACGCAGCGGCGGGACACCGCCGCTGCGCCGTTGGCTTCACCTTCGATCCACACCGTGCCTCGCCCGATGTCGAGCGCCCTTCTGCCCATCGTGCTCGTCGGGTGAGGCGAACCGTCTCCCTGCCCTTCCCGCTTGATCCGGCCAACACGCCGCATCTCTAGGAACGTCACTCATGCATCACCCGCCGCGTCATCCGCTTCACCAGCCCTGGGTCCGCCTGCTCCTGCTGGGGTCGATGACCGTTGCGGCGATACTCGCCCCGCCGGCGATGGCCGAGTTGGTCCTGTTCGACGGGCAGGTGCGGCACGGCGAGCTCTGGGCCGACCGCGACACCACCACCGTCGCCCTCGCCGCGGAGCCGGCTTCCCCCGCCAACGCCTCCGACGTCATCGAGATCGCCTACGACAGAGCGTGGCGCAGCGGGGGCCTCAGCTTCTTCGGCGTGAACAAGCTGACCCTGCCGCCCGGCCACACCCGTCTCCGTCTCGCCCTCCACTCGGGCACTCACGACGCGGGACTCAGCGAGATCCGGCTCAGCCTCGACGACCAGCTCATCAGCTTCGGCAACGGCTCGACGCGCTGGACCGCCGACGGTGAGCCCGGCACGATGGACCGGCTTACCCGTGGCACCTGGCACCAGATCGAGCTCGACCTCGCCAGTGACCCCGCATTCACGCCCGGCGACGGCAGGGTCAAGGGCTACCTCGCCCTCGTCGCCGGCCGCGCCGGTGACGACGCGCTCGTCGTCCACCTCGCCGACGTCCGCTTCCTGACACCCGACGACCACAGTGAAGACGCCCCCGCGCCGACCGCCGCGCCGACCGCCCCGCCAGCCGCCGCACCCCACACCGGGCCAACCCCCGCGCAACCCTCGCCCCGCGCCGCCGCACCCGGCGAGACGATCACCCTCACCATCCACCCCGAGCCGAGGCAGCAGATCACCCAGTGGGGCATCGTCACACACAACCGGCCCGACTGGGGCAAGGGCTGGGACATCACCCGCTACCCCGCCTCGCTCCAGGCCCTCTACGACGAACTTGGCGCGACCGTCGTCCGCTTCCACATCGACTACCGCACCTACGACAACCCGCAGGCACGGGAGGACCTGAAAAACGGCATCCTCGCCGTCACCTCCCGCGGGCTTGACTGGTACGGCCTGCCGTGGTCCCCGCCCGTCGCGTTCAAAACCCTCGACACGCCCAACGGTCGGCTCAACGGCGAGATCAACCGCCTCAAGGGAGGCTACGAGGACGAGGTCGCCGCCTGGCTGGTGGAACTGGTGCAGTGGCTCGAGAGCGAGGGCGTGCCCCTGCCGGTCGGCATCGGCCCGCAGAACGAGCCGGACTGGCCCCCGCCCAGCTACCCCGGGTGCATCTACACCGCCCAGCAGATCCGCACCGCATCCATCGAGCTGCGCAAGGCCCTCGACGCCGCGGGCTACCCCGGCGTCAAGGTCGTCGCCGACGACGGCGGAGCGGCCGTCGCCCAGGGCTTCAAAGCCGACCCGGACAAAGGCACCGTCAACCTGTTGGGCCTGCACCAGGGCGAGGCGTTCCACACCGACGAGGCCCTCCGCGACTCCGTCGGCATCCTCGCCACGCACACCTACGACATCCACAACGGCGTGTACCAGCGGTACCCCGGCTGGATGCAGGACTTTGCCGTCGCCCTGCAAGGCATCGACAAGGAGCTGTGGATGAGCGAGTGGGAGACCCGCCACGAGCACACCTTCAGCGACTGGCAGGTCATCACCGAGAACATCAACCACTTCAACCGCGACATGTCCAGCCTGCCGTTCAACGGCTGGATCGCCTGGCAGACTTGGAAGAGCTGGCTGTTGCCCGAGGGCCCGCCGGAAGAGGGCGAGATGGTCGGCCGCATCCGCGCCAACGACACGCTGATCTACAAGGGCGTCAACGTGGGCGACCGGCCCGGGCACCTCGACCTCCGCGTCGGCTCCGATAGCAACAACCTCACCCTCGAGCTCCGCGTCGGCTCCCCCGACGCCGAGCCCCTCGTGGCCGAGCCCCTCGCCCAGACCCCCGGCGGCACCTTCGTCACCCACCGCGTCACCCTCCCCTCCGCCTCCGCCCTCGCCGGCCCGCAGGACCTCTACCTCACCTTCGCCTCCGACGAACACTGGCGCGAGGCCTGGCTCGACTGGTTCGCCTTCGCCGACGGCCCCCGTGTCGAGGCCGAGGCCTTCACCGACACCAAGACCACCGAGAAGTGGTCCAGCAAGCCCGCCCCGAGCTACGTCGTCGACCCCCGCCTCGTCTGGGTCCACGACGACGGCCAAACCCTGCAGAAGCGGCCGGTCTACTACCTGTTCAAAAAGATCTGGACCAACGCCCCCGCCGGCCAAGGCACCGTCGTCCGCCGCGTCACCTCCAGCGACGACGACACCCTCCAGGGCGAATCCAAAGCCCCCCGCGTCGAGAGCCACCGACAAGACCTCTCCGCCTTCCAGCACGGCAACACAACCACCTTCGTCGCGCTCAACCGCCGCGACCACGACCAGCCCGTTCGCATCGAGGGCCTCACCGGACCCGCCGCCCGCGTCTTCCGCTACGACGCCGCCGACGCCTCCACCGTCAACGTCGATCTGCACGACCTCGGCACCGTCCCCGTCGACGCCGGCCGCATCAACAGCCTCACCCTACCCGCCCGGTCGCTGACCATCCTCGTCACCGAAGTGCATTAGCCGCCGTAAGCGCCGTTGTTTCACTTTCACATCTCATCCTCTGCATTTCACCGCCTCCACTCCTGCGCGGCGGCCTCTCCTGTTCGCATCTGCGAAATCTGCGCAATCTGCGGTTCCCGCCTTGGTGTCCCACCCTCACGCCATCGGTTACAATCCACGTTCACCTTCACCGCCCCGCCCCGCCCCCGCCCCGGACCCCCCCTTGATCTTCGACAACCTCCTCTCCTTCTTCAGCGTCGACATGGGCATCGACCTGGGCACCTGCAACACCCTCGTCTGCGTCCGCGGCGAGGGCATCGTCCTCAACGAACCCTCCGTCGTCGCCGTCAAACGCGGCACCAACCAGGTCCTCCAAAACGGCAACGCCGTCGGCTGGGTCGCTAAGGAAATGCTCGGCAAGACGCCCGGCTCCATCACCGCCATCCGCCCCCTCAAGGACGGCGTCATCTCCGACTTCGAGATCACCGAGGCCATGCTCGGCTACTTCATCCGCAAGGTGAACGGCAAACGCCCCTTCGTCAAGCCCCGCGTCGTCATCGCCGTCCCCTCGGGCATCACCGCCGTCGAAAAGCGGGCCGTCCTCGACTCCGCCGAGCGCGCCGGGGCCCGCCGCGTCTTTCTTGTCGAAGAGCCCATGGCCGCGGGCATCGGCGCGAACCTCCCCATCGTCGAGGCCACCGCCTCCATGATCGTCGACATCGGCGGGGGCACCACCGAGGTCGCCATCATGTCGCTCGCCGACATCGCCCAGTGCGAGTCCGTCCGCGTCGCCGGCGACGACCTCGACGAGTCGATCATCAATCACATGAAGAAGGCCTACAACCTGATGATCGGCGAGCAGACCGCCGAGAAGATCAAGATCCAGATCGGCAGCGCCGCCCCCGACGGCGACGAATCCTCCATGGAGGTCCGCGGCCGCGACATGATCTCGGGCCTCCCCCGCAAGACCGTCATCACCTCCGAAGAAATCCGCGAGGCCCTGCAGGAACCCCTCAGCGCCATCATCGAGACGTGCACCCGCACCCTCGAACGCTGCGAGCCCGAGCTCGCCGCCGACCTGGTCGACAACGGCATCGTCCTCGCCGGCGGCGGGGCGCTCCTCCGCGGCATCGACGTGGTCATCTCCAACGCCACCGGCCTCGACTGCCGCATCGCCGACGACCCCCTCACCTGCGTCGCCCGCGGCACCGCCATCTACCTCGAACACCTCGAGGAGTGGAAAGGCACCATGGAAAACGACGCGGACGATTAGCGTAGCCGCTAGAGCCTAGAGCCTAGGGCCTAGCAAGACGCAAGCGGAGTCTTTTCCGACCCCCCTCCCCCCGGGAGGGGCCGGGGGAGGGCCGGATCCTCTGAAACATCATCTTCTTCAACATCCCCCACCCCCCGCTCGCGTGGTCACGCCGGGTGCGGGTGCCACACCTTGATGGCTTTGCACCAAGCTGTGCAGGTCGAGAGGGACGTCACACCTTGGCGCCGAGCCGCCAAGGTGTGGCACCCGGCCAGCATCCGGCTTGCCGAGGTACAATGGTACAAGGCCCACGGCATCGGCAAACGCATGATCAAGTTCAAAGATTTCCTCGATTGTAACCCGCCATGACACCAGCCACCGCCCACGATTATCTCCTGTGCATCACCGACCGCGGCAACCCGCTGTCCGTGATGAAAGGCAAGCTCTACCGCGTTGTCGAACCCCACCCCAACGACACGGCCGAGTTCGTCCGCATCATCGACGAGGAGAACGAGGACTACCCCTACCCCCGCGACTGGTTCGCCCCCCTCGACCTCCCCGAGTCCATCCTCAAAGCCCTCAACGCCGCTTGAATCAGACTCCGTACTCCGTGCCCCTTGCTGCCTCACTCGACCACAACCTATTTGCTTGCTATTGATCGATGAAGAACGAACAAAACGATCAAGACGTAGAGCTGCGTCTAGCCTTGCTGCGGTGTCAAATAAGCGCGAAGATGGGCTTTTTGAGCGAGAAGGTCTTGGACGATTTTCTTGTACTGAGAGATCATCTTCTGATGGTTGTCGAAGGTGTAAATAGTACAAAGTTAGATCGGTTTGAGATTGAAGCTCCGACAACCCGAAACGCTCAAGATACATATATTTACGTCGGTCCGCGCACAACCATTTCCTACAGTAACGGTCGGTCGAACGTCTACCGCTTCGATGGTGGAAATGGTAGTTCGCTAACGGCACCCGATTTTGCCTCGGGAGAACTGTGCTCTCTGCTTGACGATGAATTTGGGCTCAAGTACGTTGCGTCAGAGCTTGCGAGGACTACCGCTACGAACGGGTGGGAGGTTTGCAGGATTGGGCACGGGTCAAGCAAGAGGTGGTCACTTGAATTCGGCTTCACCCGAGAAACATTTGAACATGCCGCCAGGTCAATCAGAAAGCTCTCTGCCGATGAAGCTGATTGAGCGGCGGGTAACGGGGCTGACGCTTCGGGAAGCACCGGCGCGGCAAGCAGCGCCTCCATTTGTGAGACAACCAGCCGGGGCATCGCAGACTTTGTCCCAGCCATTCACCGTAAAAGGATACAGTTGATGAAACACAAGATCGTTAATCGGATTACGGGAACGACAATCGAGTATACCTGCCCAAAGTGTGGGGAGCAATTATCAAACAAGGCAGGCGCAGCAGGAACAACTGATTCGTGTCCAATCTGCGGACTTCGGCACACGGTGCCGGGCCTTGAGGCATTACAAGCAAAGCAGGCGCAAGCAGATCAAGCTCGGCAGCGTGCCTCTCAGGAGCGGGAAGAAACGCGTAAGTTTGTCGCACGTCAACGTGAGAGGCAGGCTTTACAAACTTCCGAAGCGCGAACCGGCAGGCGAGAAAAAGCCGACAGGCATCGCAAGTCGGCGATGAAGCAAGAGACGTTCGTAGATCGATTCATCAGTACCGCTGTCGATGTGTCACGAATACTGATTGCTTTCATCGGCATTTTAGCGTTAGTATTAACGGCGTTGAGCCTCATCGGAGCGGTCTGGACTGCGGTTACGTCTGAAGCAGAAGACGCCCTTTTGCAGGGGATTTGGACAGCGGTACTCGCGACCGGCATTGCTCTGGGAGTGATGATAGTCGTTGCTTTCTATGGAGTCATCTTTCAAATTGAGAAGCATCTTCGGGTAATTCGCATCTTCACCGAGGAATCAGCAGAATCAGCACGCGATGATCTGCAATGACGGTTGTCGATGGCGGATGGCCGGGGCAGAGTCTTCAATGCCCCGGAAGGGTGGGGGCGGGGGCGTCATGCCGTGGCCGCGGGTGGCTGAGGCTGACGCTTTGGGAAGCCCCGGAGCGGGGCAAGCAGCGGATCAACGTACGAGACATCCCGCCTGGGCTTTGCGGAGCGTGTGTTGTGGGGGTTGAGTGATTGGCGGGGGTGGGTGGGGGTGGTAGACTTGGGGGGTGGCGAAGATCCTGGTGCATCCGGGTATCTGCAACGGGCAGCCGACGGTGAGCGGGACGCGGATCGTGGCAGGGGTGGAGGGGGGCGGAGGGGGGTGGAGGGGGGCGGGGCTGGGGTTCTGGTCGGCGGGGGACAGCGTGGACGGGGTGCTGGCGGCGTACCCGTCGTTGAGCCGTGAGGACGTGCTGGCCTGCCTGGCGTATGCGGCGGACCTGATGAACCAGCATTTCTCGGTGCAGGCCGTGGCGTGAGGGGCTCCTGCTCGATGAGAACTCGCCGCGTCGGCTCACGTTCACTCCCGCCTTGCCGGTGCTGCACGTCGCCGAGTTGGGGCCGAGTCGCACCGACACCCAGCTTTGGCACTATGCCTCGGTTCACCGCTGCGTGATCCGGTCGAAAGACGCGGATGTCTCAGGCCGCATCATGCTTCACACGGCCCCGCCGTGGTTCATCCATCCGCGATGAGCCAACGTCCGCCCGGTGGCGTTTCACCAACGTCTGGAACGCCTTTGACCCTTCGTCGAGGCCCGCTCCCGACCCACAGGCTCATCTGCGTCTACGGCGACCGGATCGACGCTGTGCGTGACGGGAAGTGATTGTGCAGGGGGTGGCGGGCGACCGGGCGGGTGACCGGAGCAGCGTCTTCGATGCCGCGGAGGGGTGGGGGTGGGGGCGTAACGCCATGGCGAGCGTTTCCGGGGCTTTCCAAAGCGGCTGTGTTGATTGTCAAGTGGCCACGGTCACTCCTGGGGTGGTGGCGGTGCGGGTGACCGGGGTGGATCAGGAGAACGCCCAGCGGACCCACCAGCGGCGCGTCGCGCCGGCGGGGAGCGTGGCGGCGGGCAGGCCGTCGGGGGGGGCCGCCGCGTCGGCGAGGGCGTCGTGCGGCGCGTTGGTGGGTTCGAGGGCAAAGTGGTGCCGGCCGTGGAACCCGCCGCGGGTGATCCACAGGCCCAGCCACGGCAGCAGGTCCGCCGGGCCGGAGGTGCAGGTCAGCCGCTCGCCCGCCGCGCCGGTGACGACGGCCGCCGCGCCGTCGTGGTGGGGCAGGAACGCCTTGAGGTAGGCCGGGTCCGGCCCGAGGTCGAAGCGGTCCAGCCGCACGCCGGGGCACGGGTCGGGCCAGTCGGCCCCGTCTCGCGCGATGTCGTCGGGCACGCCGAGCGCCGCCTCAACCCGCGCCAGCCGCGCCCCGGGCCAGAGCGTCAGCGTGTCGCCGTCGCGCAGACCCAGCAGCGGGTGCTGCGCCCAGATATACGGCACTGCGGCATCACCGCCGTTCGTCAGCGTGTAGTCCATCGCGAGCGTCCCGCCATCAAGCCGCAGAGCCCGCCGCAATATCAGCGGCGGGTCGTCCAGCGCCACCTCCATCACCAGCCGGTCCGCCCCGTGCTCGACGACCGACCACGGCCGCGACCACGCCCCCCCGTGGTCGGCGTACCGCTTGCCGTTTAGGGTGCACGGTGCCACCGTCGGCAGGCACTCGTCCAGCCCCGCCGGCGGCCGCGCGTCGAACGCCGCGCCGGGCCGCGCCTCCGCCAGCGCCCCCTCCGGCGGCGGGTCGAGCCACTCCCGCCCGCTTAGCCGGTGCACCACCGAAACCACCTTCCCGCCCAGCAACGGCATCACCCGCAGCTCAAGCCGGGCGTCGGCGAGCGTCAGCACGTGCGACTTCTGCGCGGATGATTCGCCGTGACGCATCACCGCCCCGCCGCCGCATCGTCCACGTGCATCGCCTCGACCAGCCGCCGCGCCGTCGACGCGGTCAAGCCCGCCGGGTCGAGCGCCAGCGACCGCCCCACCGCGTCCCGCGCCGCATCGGTGTGAACCAGCCCGGCCTCCGCCATCGCCAGCAGCGCCCACGCCTCCGCATCCTGCCGCTCCTTCAAATCAGCGTCAAATACCAGCAAGTCCGGCAGCGACGTCGCGAAGTAGTCGATCGTCGCCGGCTCGTCCAGCCGCCGCTCGGCGTAACCCTTCAGCCGCCGCAGCACCTCGCCCGCCTCGCCGCCCCGGCCGAGCTCGCGCAACGCCATCGCCTTGTAGTACGTCATCGGCGAGAACGACTGGACCGACATCTCCGCGAAGTCGCCCTCCGCCGACGCGGCCGCGCCGAAGTGTTGCCGCGCCGCGTCCTCCTCGTCGAGGAGCCGCGCCGCCCGGCCGCGCTCGTAGTCTACGTCCGCCGTCGCCGCCAGCGGGTGCCGCGCCTCGCCCAGGTGCGGCGGGTCCGACAGCGCGTCCTGAAAATGCGACGCCGCCCGCGCGGCGTCCCCCTCCCGAAGCGCCGCCCGGCCGAGCGCGAGGTGGGCCGAGCGGAACTGCGTTAGCACCTTCCCCTCCCCGCCCTCCCACGGGTGGAACGGCTCCCCGCCCAGCAGCACCTCCAATGCCTCCCCGTGCCGCCCCGCCAGGTTCAACAGCGTCGCCAGCTCGACCCGCAGGTCGTCGCGTTCGTCCACCAGCCCACGGTGTTCCAGCAGGTCGGCGAGGCGCTCTTCCGGGGCCACGCGCCGCAGCCGGGCGAGCTGATCCGCCTCATAAAGGATGCGGCCGTCTTGCGGCGCGGCCGCCCTTGCCTTGGCGTACGCCTCCGCCGCGCCGTCGGGGTCCCCCTCTTGGTTGAACCGCCCGATCCCGAGGCACCGCCACGCCGCGGCGTGCCTCGCGTCCCGCTCCACCGCCGTCTCCCACGCCTCGATCGCCTCGTCGTAGCGTCGCCGGTCGTAGAGGAACGTTCCGAGCAGGTACGGGGCTTGAGCATCCTGCGGCATGTCAAGCATGGCAGAACGCAGCACCGCCTCCTCCTGCCACCGCACCGGGAAGCTACCCGAATGCCCCACCTCTACGGCACTCCATCGCTCCACCCGAGCTTCCGAGGAGTCCGGCTCCCAACGACCCCGCAGCCAGGCGGAGGTGTATTCCACCATCGCACCTTGCGGCAAGCTGCCCCTCGATTCGGTGCTGCGGCCGTTGAGCCCGTCATCCGCGGGCGACCAAGCCAGGTCGTCGCCCCTCGGCGGATGATTATCCACCGTGCTGCGGTACTCAAAATATCGACCCATCAAACCGAGCACGCGATGCGCCTCAAGGATGAGGTCGGCGTCTTCATAATCAAGGGCGATGTCCAGGACCGTTTGGCGGCTGCGACGCGTGGCTTCATCCCACCGGAAGTAAGCGTCATTCGCAGCCGTCTTGTCGTCAGATTCCTCCCGCAGGCACGCGCGCTTGAAGGCCGCGAAGGGGTCGAGCGGGTCTGACAGCAGGCACGCGCGCTCGAAGGCCGCGAAATGGTCGAGCGGGTCCGAGGCGAGCACCGCGTCAAGCCGCTGCATCGCCCGGTCATATTCCTTCATTCGGCGGTGACACACCGCGGCGTAGACCGCCGCGTGCTGCAGATGGCTGTCGTTGGCCAGCGCCTCGTCGAAGTGTCCGATGGCGTCGCGCCAACCTTCACGACGCATCGCGTGCACCCCCAGCCGCAGGTGAGACGGGGCCCGCCACGCCCGGTTCCACGTCGCCTTCCAGTAGTGCCGGATCGACGCTTCGTCGCCTCCGCTTCTCGCCAGATCCGCCCGGTCTTCCGCGTTCTGCCGGCGGTCCAAGACCAGCCCCATCAGATACCACGGCTCGCCGTCGAGCGGGTTGGGGTGCTTCATCGTGTACCGCTTGATCGACTGCCGCAGGTGTTCCTCCGCCTCAGCAAGCAGGCCGCGGTCCAGCAGCCGCTTGCCCAGCGCGAGGTTGCACCGCGCGTCGCCGGGGTCACGCCGCAGCGCCTCTTCCCAGTACGCCTCGGGCGTCCGCGTCGGTTGGCGGTACTGGTCGAGGTGCTCGCCGATGAGGAACAGCTCGTCGGCGCTCGCCACCGCCTCGGGCATGGGCGGCTCCGTCGCCGCGGGCGGGATCGTCACCGGCGCGTCCGCCGGCGGGCGGTACCGCAGCCGCACCGTGTCGCCCTCGATGACCAGCAGTCCATACGCCTCCGCCGCTGCACCCCGCGCCACCTCGACCTTCTCGCGCAGCGGCTCGCCCGGCCCCACGTCCCGACGCACCTCGTGTACCACCTCGCCGCCCGGCCCGACCAGCACGAGGCGCACCGCGTCGTGCCGCTCCGCCGCCGCCAGCCCCACCGTCGCCATCCCGTCACCAAACGACAGATGCAGCGCGAACCGCTCGTCCGCCGCGTGCGCCACGCCGATGCCCTGGATCGGCCACCACGACTGCGTGAACACCTTCGTCTCGTACGGCAACAGGTACGTGAAGTCCGGCTGATTGTCCGTGTACACCCCCGCCATCAATTCGATGTACGGCGGGTGACCTCCATCCCCGCGCGCATCGGTGAGCTCGCGGTCCCACGCCCGGCCGAACGCCTCGTGGCCCCACGTCCACTGCTTTTTCCCGGGGCTGATGTACCGGTTGGCCACGTGCACGAACCCGCCGCCGCCGCCCGGCACGCTGTGGTCGTACCCGCCGAAAAAGTCGTACCCCGTCCGCATCACCATATAACTCGTCGGGACGGGGATGTTGCGGTACCAGGTCAGGTCCGTGCCCGTCCCGCCGTTCGCCGAGCCGTAGTCGATGCCGTAGTACGACCCGTCCGCGACGGGGAACGAGCTCATCGCCCGGACCGCGTGGTCCGCGACGAAGCGGACGTCCGGCGGGAAGAAGCTCTGATATTGATCGTGCACCTCGGCCGCGACGTTGGCCCACCACAGGAACGTCCGCGTCAGCGGCGTGCGGTTGTACAGCCGCCCGGTGAGTTCGATACGGCTGGACCCGGGCCGAAGCGTCAGGCCGTGCATCCCCTTCATCCGGTGCATCGGCTCGTGCTCGCTCAGCCACACCGTCACCGCCCCGTCATCGTGCCGCTCCACGTGCGCATCGGTCGGCATAGTCGTGCTCGGCCGGTGGTGCTGCGGCCAGTTGAACTCCACCCCGCCGCTGATCCACGGCCCCGCCAGCCCCACCAGCGCCGGCTTGATCACCGGCTGGTGATAAAAAAAGTCGTACCCGTTCGTCTTGTCCACCGCCCGCTGCACCCGTCCGCCGAGCTCCGGCAGCACCTCCATCTTCACGAACTCGTTCTCCAGATAAACCGTGTCCCACCCCACCGCCTCGCGCCGCTCGCTCAGCCGCTCGTGGAACGGCAGCGGGTACACCTTGCCGCTGGAACCCTGGTACACCCGCTTCTCAAAAAACATCGGGTGCGGCGACGCCGGCGGCAGCGGATACGTCGGCAAAACCTGCGGCTCACGCCGGACGGAGACGGGTTGGGTGCTTTGCTTCATTATGGGTATGAAAGGCAGGAACGCAGATTTCGCAGAACCAGGACGCAGATGGCCGCAGATTTTCAGGAAGGATGGAAAGAAAGACGTTACGCAAACGGCACCGTTATGGCCCCATAAATAATTAGCAGAACCACCGCGAATCGTCTAAGCGAAGCGATAAACATTGATGCTCCGAATCGGCGTCAATCTACGTCCGCTCATCTGCGAAATCTGCGTTACCCGGCTGCGGGACCCAAACTTATAGGTCGTCATTGCATCCCCCAGCGGGCGGCGGCTGGTCCGTCCACCGGCCCTCGCGTCGCGGCGGATCGTCGAATGCCCGGTGCTTCACCTCGCCCTGCCCGCCCTGCCCGCCCTGCATCACCACGCACCGCATCCCGTCGCTTGTCAAGGCGTCCTCAACTTGAGTCACCTTTTTCATCAAAAGTGACCGACATAATTCGTTACCCCTCACGCCCCACCGGCCGCGTCCGGCCCATCCGGCGCCTTTTCCACCAGCAGGACGTGGTCGCACGCCAGCACGCACTCGTCGCGCTGGTTGAGCACCTCGAGCTTCTCGATCACGCGGCCGTACCGCGGCCGCTTCGGGTCGTCGCCGCACTCGCCGATGGTGACGCGGGTGCGGATCGTGTCGCCGATGTGCACCGGCTTGGGGAACCGCAACCGGTCGTAGCCGTAGGTCATCGCCGCGGGGTTGAGCTCCTGGGCAGTCATGCCCACGCCGATGGCGAAGGTCATCGTCCCGTGGGCGATCCGCTCTTTGAACGGCTGGGTTTTGCACCACTCCGCGTCGACGTGATGGGGGAAGTAGTCGCCGCTGTGCCCGGCGTGGAGCACGACGTCGGCCTCGGTGACGGTGCGGGCGTAGGTCGTGCGGGTGTCGCCGGAGCGGTATTCGGAGAAGTAGCGTGGTTTCATACGACGGGGCTCGGGTTAAAGGGGAGCGGGTGGACCGGCCCGCCAAGGCCGGCGGTAACGGACGCCGCCGCGTCGAAAACGGCGACGGCCACAATGTCGATCGGCTGCGCTCCGTCCCGCCGCGCGAGCACGGGGACCGTTAGGGCGGCGACGACGCCGTGCCGGTCCCGCACCGGGCAGCACAGGTCGATCACGCCGCGGTGCGTCCGCGAGCGGTACTTGAACACGTCGTCCCGCTCGATGGCCTTGGATTCACGGGCGGCCAAGGCCACGCCGCCCGACTCGTCGCCGTGCTGTCGGGAGCGCCAGTACGAGAGCAGCCGGCCCGACGCGGTGTCGGCCAGCGCGTGGCTCGACCCGCTCCGCACGCTGACGCCGCACGCCGCGGGGCTGTCCACCGCGGCGATCACGATCAGCCGGTCGCCGTGGAGCTGGGCGAGGTGGCACGACTGCTCGACCGTGTCGCTGAGGGTCCGCATCGCCGGCAGGGCCCGCTGCAACAGCCGGCGGTTGGGCGGGTGGCGGTGGGCGAGCTCGTACAGCTTCGCCGAGAGGGCGTAGCGGTCGCCCTCGTCCCGCTCAAGGTAGCCGCGCTCGTGCAGGCGGACCAGCATCCGGTAAAGCTCCGACGTGCTCCGCCCCAGCGCCTCGGCCAGCTGCGAAAGCGTCGCGCCCTCCGCCGACGCGGCCAGCGTTCGAGGATGTCCAGGCCCTTGTCGAGCGCCGGCGCCTCGTACCCCCGCCCGCCCGCCGCCGACCGGGCCGCGACCCGACGCGGCTGCGCCCCGACACGCCGTCCGGCCCCACGCGCCTCGCCGGTGATCGTGGGGCTGCGTTTCGGCATCAAAGACCTTCTATAGCCACGTGCGGCGGGCCCTTGACCGGAGCCCGCCTAGATTTTATACTCAAAACCGATTTTCGTCTACCAAAAGCCGCCTCATGCCCACCACGCCCCGACTCCGCGTCGCCGTCCGCCGGTTCGAGCCGTTCGAGCGTTCGCTGCGGGAGGCGTTTGACAGCTTCCGCGATGCCGTGGGCGTCGAGGGCGAGCTCGAGCTGGACGTCATGGACCTCAACCCGCTGGAGGCGGCGTACTTCGACGAGGCTCGCCTGACCGACGGCAGCCTCGACATCGCCATGGTGGTGACCGACTGGCTTGCGGCGTGCGTCGACCGGGCGTGGCTGCGTGACCTCGGGCCGATGCACGAGCGCGACCCGCTGGCGGACTACCCCGGCGGGTGGAGCGACTCGCTGACGCGGCCGGCGCACCTCGGCGAAGGGATGTGGGGCGTGCCGTACCACGACGGGCCCGAGTGCCTGATCGTGAGGCGGGACCTGCTCGACGCGGCGGGGCTGGAGCCGCCCCGGACCTGGGACGAGTTTCACCGGACCGCTGCGGCGCTGACGGATGCGGGGGCGGGGCGCCACGGCACCGTCGTCGCCGCGTTCGCCGACGGGCACAACACGTTCTACGACTTCTGCCTGCACCTGTGGTCGCGCGGCGGCGAACTGCTCGACGAGCACGGCTCGCCCCGCCTCGATCAGCCCGCCGCCGTCGAGGGGCTGACATTTTACCGCGGCCTCGTTCGGGACACCGCCGCATGTCAACCGGGGGCGCGGGAGATCGATTCGGTCAAGGCCGGAGAGCTGTTTATGGATGGCAAGGTCGCGATGATGGCGAACTGGTTCGGCTTCGCCGCGGCCTGCGAGACGCTCGAGGCGTCGCGGGTGCGGGGCAATGTGGCCTTAGCGCCGATCCCCGGCGGCGACGGGCCCGACGCCGCGGCGGGCGTCTCGCTCAACGTCTACTGGATGCTCTGCGTCGCCGCCGGATCGCAGCATCCGGACCTCGCGTGGGGCTTCATCCGCCACTGCCTCAGCCAGGAGATGGACCGCAAGCTCACGCTCAACGGCGCCGTCGGCTGCCGCAGGAGCACCTGGTCCGACCCTCAGGTTAACGGGGCGATCCCATTCTTCCGAGACCTGCCCGGCCTGCACACCCATGCCCGGACCCTGCCGATGGACACCCGCATGCCGGGACTCGTGCGGGTGGTTGAACAGGCGGTGGTCCGCACCCTCGACACCGACGACGACGTGGCGACGATCCTGGCCGAGGCGCAACGCGACGCCGAGCGGGTCTGGCGGGAGCCGGAGGGGGAGAGCGGATGACCGACGCGCTGCTGGACAACCTGCGGCAGTCGCCGCAGATGCCGGTGCGGACACGCCCGATCGTGGCGATCGGGGCCGGCGGCATCGTGCGGGACGCGCACCAGCCCGCGTACCGCATTGCGAGCTTCGAGACCGGCGGCGGTTTTCGATGTGGACCGGGATCGGGCGGAAGCGTTGGCGTCCGACTTCGACATCCCGCGGGTGTGCGGCTCCCTGGCAGGAAGTGATCGACACCGCCCCGCCCGACGCGGTTTACGACGTGGCGCTGCCCGCCGCGGCGGTGGCGGACACGCTCGAGCAGCTCCCCGAAGGGAGCGTCGTGCTCACCCAAAAGCCGATGGGCGAGGACCTGGAGCAGGCAAGCCGCATCCTCCGTATCTGCCGCGAGAAGCGGCTCACGGCCGCGGTCAACTTCCAGCTCCGCTACGCCCCGTATGTCCTGGCCGCCCGCGACGTCATCGCCCGCGGCGGCATCGGCGAGTTGCACGACCTCGACGTCCGCGTGACGGTCTACATGCCCTGGCACCTGTGGACGTTCCTCGAGGGCCTCGACCGGGTCGAGATCGTCTACCACAGCATCCACTACGTCGACCTGATCCGCTCGTTCCTGGGCGACCCCGCCCGCGTCTGGGCGCGGACGCTCAAGAGCCCCGTGGCGGAGAAACTCGCATCGAGCCGATCAAACCTGCTCTTCGACTACGGCGACTCGATCCGCGCAGCCGTCGCCACCAATCACGGCCACGTGTTCGGCCTCGAACAACAGGAAAGTTATATCAAGTGGGAGGGGACCCGCGGCGCGATCAAGGCGCGACTCGGGCTGCTGATGAACTATCCAACGGGCGAGCCGGACGAGTTGATGTATTGCGGCCTTGACGACGACGGCAAGCCGACCGGCTGGCGGCCGATCCCGGTGCAGGGGACGTGGTTCCCGCACGCGTTCATCGGGCCGATGGCGGACCTCATGCGTTACGCCGACGGCGAGAGCGACACGCTCCCGACGTCGGTGGAGGACGCTTTTATCACAATGGCGGCGGTGGAAGCGGCGTACCGGTCCAGCGCCGACGGCGGCGTCGCGCCGCCCCGCGAGGGGGGTGAGGGATGAGCGACAACCGTATCGAACTGCGTGGGATGACGTGGGACCACCCCCGCGGGTACGACCCGATGGTGGCGGCGTCGGCCAATTTCGCGGAGCACCAGCGGCGGAATAGCTCGACGCCTGAAGTATCAATCACGTGGGAGCGTCGGCCCCTTAGCGCGTTCGAGGAAACGCCGCTGGATGTTTTAGCTAAGCAGTACGACTTGATGGTCATAGACCACCCGCACGTCGGTGACGCGGTGGAGGCGGGGTGCCTGCTGCCGCTGGATGGGTGGGCGGGGGAAGCGGCGCTGGAGGGGATCGGCGAGGGTTCGGTGGGCGGGAGCTACGAGAGTTACATGTGGCGGGGGCATCAGTGGGCGCTGCCGATCGACGCCGCGGCGCAGGTGTCGGCGTGGCGAGAGGGGGCGCGTGACGACCCGTACGGCGGGTGGGATGACGTGGTTGAAGCGGCGGGTGGCGGGCGGATGGTCTGGCCGCTCAAGCCGGTGCACGCGCTGATGAGCTTCTTCACCCTCGCCGCCAACCAGGGCACGCCCTGCCGGCTCGACGGCGGGGTGCTCATCCAACCGGACGATGGCGAGGCGGTGCTGGAGGATATGAAGCGGCTGGCATCGCTCGTGCCGGAGGCGTGCTTCGGGATGGACCCCATCGACGCCTGCGAGGCGATGGCCCGCGGCGACGCGGACCAGTGCCCGATGCTGTACGGCTACATCAGCTACGCCCGGCCGGGGTTCCGCCCGCACCGCCTGGTGTTCGGGGACCTGCCGGCTTTCGCGGGACCGGTCGCCGGGTCGACGCTCGGCGGGACGGGGGTCAGCGTCTCGGCCCGGACGTCACACCCCGACGAGGCCGTAGCGTTCGCGGTCGCCGTGGCCTCAGCCGACTGGCAGCGGACGGTTGTTTTCGACGGCGGCGGGCAGCCGGCCCACGCCGCAGCGTGGGACGATCCCCGGCTCGACGCCGCGGCCGGCGGCTTCTTCCAGAACACCCGGGCCACCCTCGACGCGGCGTGGACGCGGCCACGCTTCCCGGGCTACATCCCGTTCCAGCACGACGCGGGCCGCACCGTCGCCGCGGTGCTCCACGGCGGGCTCGCCCCCGCCGCGGGGGTGCATCAACTCAACCAGCGGTTCGCGGCCGCGCAAGCCACGGCGCTCCCCTCATGAACAATATGATTAAGCCGCTCGACGGCCTGCTGGTGCTGGACTTTTCGCTCTTCCTCGCGGGCCCGCTCTGCGCCCTCCGCCTGGCCGACCTCGGGGCGCGGGTGATCAAGATCGAGCGGCCCGACGGCGGGGACCTCTGCCGCCAGCTCTACATCTCCGACCAGAAGCTCGACGGCGACTCGACGCTGTTCCACGCGATCAACCGCAACAAAGAGAGCTTCACCGCGAACCTCAAGGACGACCATGACCGCGACGCGGTGCGGAAGCTGATCGAGCGGGCGGACGTGATGCTGACAAACTTCCGGCCCGGCGTGATGCAGCGGCTGGGCTTCGACTTTGAGACCGTGCGGAAGCTCAACCCGCGGCTCGTTTACGGGTCGATCAGCGGCTACGGCGACGTCGGGCCTTGGAAAGATCGGCCCGGGCAGGACCTGCTGGCGCAGGCGCTCTCGGGGCTGATGTGGCTGACGGGCGACGGGAGCCCGACGGACGAGCCGGCCGCGCCGGTGCCGATGGGCCTGGCGGTGGCGGACATGTTCGCCGGCCACTGTCTCGCCCAGGGAGTGCTGGCGCTGCTCGTGCGAAGGGGGATGACGGGTCGGGGCGGTCTGGTGGAAACGTCGCTTTTGGAAGCGTTGCTCGATTTCCAGTTTGAAGTATTGACTACGCACCTCAACGACGGGGGCCGCGAGCCGCAGCGGTCGACGATCGGCAACGGGCACGCGTACCTCGCCGCGCCGTACGGCGTGTACCGGACGGCAGACGGCTGGATGGTGCTGGCGATGAACCCCTTGCCGAAGCTGGCGGAGCTGTTGTCGCTGCCGCGGCTGCTGGAGTTCAAGCCGGACGAGGCGTTCTCGCGGCGGGACGAGATCAAACGCATCATCGCGGAACACCTGAAAAGTATGGGTACGACGCATTGGCTGGGCCTGCTGGAACCGGCGGATGTGTGGTGTGCGCCGGTGCTGGACTGGCCGGCGTTGACGGGGCACGACGCGTACCGGGCACTGGGCTGGCCGATGGAGGTCAGCCGCCCGGGCGGGGCGAAGTTTACCGCGTGCCGCAGCCCGCTCCGGGTGGACGGGCGGACGCAGCAAGGGTCGCGGCACGCGCCGACGCTCGGGGAGCAGACGGCCGCCATCGCCGCGGAGTTTGACCTGTTCTAACTATCCAGCGGCTCTACCCCGATTCGGGAGCGATTCGATGTTTGACATGAGCGGTAAATCGGCGGTCGTGACGGGTGCGGGCTCGGGCATCGGCCGCGCCATTGCGCAGGCTCTTGCCGGAGCGGGCGCGGACGTGGCGCTGTGGGACCTGGACGAGGGGGCGGCTGAGGAGACGGGGTCGCTGATCGAAGCGGCCGGCGGCGCGGCAGCGGCGGTGTGTTGCGACATCACCGACGCGTCGGCGGTGGAAGAGGCGGTCGAGCGGGCCGTGGGGCGGCGCGGCCGGATCGACCTGCTGGTCAACAACGCGGGCATCGGCCACGTCGGGAACCTTGAGAAAACCAGTAGCGAAGACCTCGACCGGCTCTACGCGGTGAACGTGAAGGGGATGTACCACTGCCTGCATGCGGTGGTCCCGCGGATGGCGGAGGCCGGCGGTGGAGCCGTGGTCAACCTCGCCTCGATCGCGTCGCTGATCGGGGTGAAGGACCGCTTCGCGTACTCGATGACCAAGGGCGCGGTGCTGACGATGACGTACTCGGTGGCGATCGACTACGCGGAGCGGGGGGTGCGGTGCAACTGCATCTGCCCGGCCCGGGTGCACACGCCGTTCGTCGATAGTTTCCTGGCGAAGAATTATCCCGGTGAAGAGAAAGCGATGTTCGAGAAGCTGTCCGCGTACCAGCCGCTGGGGCGGATGGCGGAGCCGGACGAGGTCGCGGCGATGGCGCTGTACCTCTGCTCCGACGAGGCGTCGTTCATCACCGGCAACGCGTTCCCGATCGACGGCGGCGTGATCAACGCACGCTAATCTTTCTATCGCTCCCCCGCCAAGGACCGGACCCATGACCCTGCCGATGAACCCGTTGCTGTTGGACGACCGCGCGGACGAGGTGATTGCGATCCCGTTTCACGACATGTCATTCTCGCGACAGATCGAGGTGGAGATCGACGCCCCGCCGGTGATGCACACGGAGGTGACGCGGCTGTGGGACAGCACGGTGGTGAGGTGGCGGACGGACGGGGAGCCGACGCAGCCGATCCACGTGACGGTGCCGGTGTTGTGGAAGAACACGCGGTACGACCGGATGACGGTGGCGTTTAACGCGGCGGTCGACACGAGATTTGCGGCCGCGGTGACGGTGGACGGCAAGGTGGCGACGGTTTTCGAGGACGAGAGCGGCCGTGGCTCGCGGGCCGAGGCGTCGGGCCCGCTGCCGCGAGGGGAGGTGACGCATGTGCGGCTGACGGTGACGCCCGCGGCGTCGGCGCGGTCGGGGCTGGTGGCATTGATCTGGGTGGTGCTCGGCAAGGGCCCGGTGGACCCGGGGGCGGACGCGACGTACGGCGTCGAGTGGGACCCGGCGTGGCCGGCGCTGGTCGTGCCGGCGGCCGAGCGTGGCGAGGTTGCCTTTGCCCGTGGGCTGTTGTTCGACGCCTCGGACCTGGGGGCCATCCGCCGCCGCCGGGACACGCCGCTGGGCCGGCGGTGCTATCCGCCGCTGAAGGCGCGGGCCTACGAGATCGCGGCCCGGCCGCCGGAGTCGCAGATCGGGCCCTACCTGCCCTTCTCCGACCACCGTTACGTCCGCCCGTACGAACGTGGCCGACGGATGATCACCAACGACGCGTTTGAGCTCGGTTTCGTCGCGTTGATGGAGGACGACCCGCACCTGATCGAGATGGCGGTGCGGTACCTCATGGCGATGGTGCACACGCGGCACTGGTGCGTCTCCGCCGAGCACCGCGCCGTGGGCAGCGCGTGGAACCAGCGCTGCTTCTCCGAGGAGATGGCGACGAGTACGGTGGCGATCCTGGCCGACTGGTTCGACTTTGCGCTTAACAATGCGGCGCGGAACCTGGTCATAACGTCGCTGTGGGAAAAGGGCCTGGCGGCGGTCGACCGGGACATGATGAAGTGGGGCTACATGCACGGCATCAATCAGGGTGCGTGGTTCTGCCGGGCGAGGGTGCTGGGCGGTTTGATGCTCGAGCACGCCTGGCCGCGTACCGACGGGTACGCCGACCGGGCGTTTGACCTTCTCTATAAGGATTCGGACGCGTACGTCTTGGACGACGGCAGCATCGACGAGGGGATGGGGTACTTTTTCCTGACGATGCAGATGGTGCTGCCGGCGTTCCGGGCGTACGCCAAGGCGCGGGGCAAGGACGTGCACGGCCTGCTGCCGCCGCAGATCGCGCGGAGCGGGGACTACTTCGCGGCGATGTCGGGGACCGAGCCCGGCCGGGTGATGCTCGACGGGGACAACGCCTCGGACCGGCCGGTGGGCGACGGCTTGGCGATCCTCGCGGGGTTGTACCCGGGGAGTTCATTCGAGCGGGCGGCCGCCGCCGCGGGCAATGACGACCTGAACAATTACCTGCGGCAGTACCTCACGGCCGGGCCGCTCGCGCTGATCCTCGGCCCCGATGATCCGCCCGAACCGGTCACCGCCGCGCCGACGTTCATCACCCTCGGCGAGTCGGGGCACCTCAACAGCCTGAGGCGCGACGGCAACCGCTCGATGCAGATGCACGTCACCGGCTGCCCGGCGAGCCCCAGCCACAGCCACCGCGACAAGGGCGCGTTCACCGTTGAATTCGACGGCGTGCCGACGCTGATCGACCGCGGCGTCGTCCGCTACGAGGACGCCCGCGCCAACACCCTCTCCGCGTCGCTGATGCACAACGTCGTCACGCCCGTCGGGCCCGACGGCGGGTTCATCGACCAGGCCCGGCCCGAGGTCGCGGTCAAGGTCGGGGGCCGCGGCGACGAGCAGGCGCTGCACGCGGAGGTCGACCTGGCCGCGGTGTGGCCCGGCGTGATGAGACGCTGCGCCCGCCGCATCGACAGCCCGAACGTCAATGAAATAACCGTCGTGGACGAGGGCGAATTTGTCGCCCCCGGCCCGGTGGCGTTTCACCTGCACGCCCGCCGGCCGTGGCAGATCGACGGCAAGCGGGCGACGCTGACCGGCAAGGGCCCGGGCCTGCGGGTCGACCTGCCCTGGGCCGAGCGGGTCATCGCGGCGGAGAACAGCATCGACTTCCGCTACGAGCCGGTCTATCACCTCACCGCCTACGCCCCCGCCGGCCGCGCCTTCTCGCTCACCACCACCCTCACCCGCACTTCATGACCGACACCCGGACCCCGGTGCCCCGCTTCCACGACCTTGCCGCCCCCGGCAAGCTCGGCGGTGCCACCGTCGACGGCCCCGCGCGGTGGGTCGCCCTGCCCGGTGACGGTGCCACGGGCGGCCGTGAGACGGGCGGCGGCACCGCGGGGACTCGCGGGGGCTACGCCCTCCAGGCCACCAGCGCCCACACCCGCATCACCCTCCCGCGGCACACCCTCAACGGCAACGCCGGCACCCTCGCCTGCTGGATGCTCTGCCTCGAAGACCTCCGCACCGCCCCGCCCATCAAGCACATTGCCGACGCCCAGCCCGAGTACCGGACGTACCCCCTCTTCCTCACCCCGCCCCCGGAAGCGCCCCCGGAAGTGCCCCCGCACGCGTCTCTGGAACAGCCCCCTCAAGCCTCACCTCCCCCGCAAAACTCCGCGTCGCCCGACGCCCCGCACGCCGCCCCCGACGCCGATCGGCCCGACATGTCCACCTGGCCCGAGTGGCGACGCGCCCCCTTCGCCTGGGTCTGGTCGTCCATGTGGTACCCCCAGTGTTACGCAAAGTTCTACCGCGGCAACGTCTACCCCGACGCCTACGACCCGAAATACAACGCCATCGTCGCCACCGGCCACCTCAACCTCGACCGGCTCCGATGGTACCACCTCGCCCTTACCTTTGACCGTGATGCCTCGCGCTACCGCATCTATATCAATGGCGTCGCCGCCGCCGTCGAGAACCAGTTCCGCCGCCTCACCCACGAGCCCGCCGGCGAGGCGCTCGTCTGCGGCAACCCCGCGTTCGCCTTGGCGGACGTCATGTCGTTCGACGCCGCCCTCACCCACGAACAGGTGCAAACCCTCTACGCCGACCGCCCCGATCGGGCCGAGCCCGGGCTTGTCAGGGAGCTCGAGCGTGTGTTCGCCGGTGCCCCGCTTGACATCGACCCGCCCGACCTCGGCGAGGGGTGGGAGACCGCCCTGCACCTGCCGCTGACCGATGCCGCCGACCTCGAGCAGCTCTACCACCAGGGCGGCGTCGGCGCCGTCAGCATGACCGGCGAGGGCCTCCGCATCGACACGCCCGACCGGCCCGCCGACTGGAAGCCCCCCGCTCCGGGCGAGGACCCCCACCAGATGTACCTCTGGACCCGCCGCAGCTTCGAGGGCGACCTTGACGTCACCTTCGACTTCAAGCCGCTCAACCACAACGGCCTTCTCCTCTTCATGGCCCAGGCCTCGGGCATGCACGGAGAGGACTTCATGGCCGACTACCCCCTCCGCACCACCGGCGCGATGTTGATGGTCTACGGCGAGAACGTCCGCAACTACCACTGGGAGTTCTTCCGCGAGATGGACGACGTCCGCAACGATGTTGCCTCCCACGTCCTGGTCAAAAACCCGTGGATGCGCCCCCTCGCCTACCGCTGCGACCGCGTATCCCTCGCCCTGCACGAGTGGCACACCCTCCGCTTCCTGCAGGTCGGCCCCCGAATCCGCGGGTTCATCGACGGCCGACCGGTCTTCGACGTGACCGACGACCCCGACTGCCACGCGGGCCCCGTCTACCGCACCGGCCGCGTCGCCATCCGCGCCATGATCCGCACCTCCGCCCTGCTCCGCGACCTCCACGTCCGCACCCGCCTCGCCGACGTCCTCACCCGCCCGCTCAACACCTGACCCGCCCCGCGTAGCGGCTGACGCGCCAGCGTCCCGGATCGGGTCGCACGAAAACCCGGGGAGGTTGCCGCGTCTGCCGCGACGCGGTTCCGCAACGCCGCGCCCCGCTAGAGCAGACCGAGTTCGGGTGTAGCGGGTGCCGCACCTTGGCCGCTTGGGGCCAAGGTGTGCGACCTGCCGCACCCCTTGACGCAAAGCCGTCAAGGTGTGGCACCCCCGAACCTGTAGCCGCTACGTATGACGTGTATCCGCTCTAGAACAAGTGCTAAACGCCTCCGCCATAGCCGCGACGCTACGCGTCGCGGACCGCGTTGCGTAGCAACGCGGGTAATGGAGAACGTTTGCGTCGTTCGCTCTAGCCAGTTCCCCCTCACCTCGCCGCAAAACCCTTGCCCGCCCTTGTCTCTTGACCGATGCACTAAATTAGGTAAACTAACTACATCGCCGGTGTCATCCGCGGCCGGACGGACCTTCTCATGGCCGAGCTCGCCACTATCCCGGACCCCTCCCGCGGCCCCGCCGCGACGGCAGCGGTCCCGGGCAAGCGGACCCTCGGCCGCCCCCCCCGCCAGCGGCGGCAGATTGCCGCTTCACTGCGCGACCGCATCCACTCCGCCGCATGGAAGCCCGGCCAACGCCTCACCCCCCGCCGCGAGCTGGTCAAGGAGCTCGGCGTCAGCACCACCGCCCTCCAGGCCGCCATCGACCAGCTCCACGCCGAGGGCTTCGTCGACAAGGTGCCCGGCCGCGGCACGTTCGTAGCCGAACGCCCGCCCCACCTCTTCCAGCACGCCCTGGTCCTGCCCGAGACCGACGGCCACTTCTACCAACTGCTGGAACGCGAGGCCCGGGCCCGCCACGAAGCCGACCACCACCACCGCTTCAAGGTGTACCGCCTGCCCAACGACCGCGGCGTCACCCACGCCGAGGCCTACGCCCAACTCGCCTCCGACCTCGACCACCGCGTCGTCGCCGGGCTGATCATCTCGATCCACCCCGGCCCCGCCCAACGTGCCGCGATGCACCTGGCCGAACGCAGCGGCCTGCCCGTGACCCTGCACGGCAGCCGCGAGGACTCCTCGGGCCTCCCCATCGTCCGCGCCGACATGCGGGCCTTCACCGACGCCGCCATCGACCACCTCCGCTCCCGCGGCCGCTCCCGCCTCGCCCTGCTCTGCGCCGACGCCTGGTACGACCGCCACGGCCGGCACTACGAGGCCGCCATGCTCGCCGCGGGCCTCCCCCTCGACCCCATCCGGCTGCAGCACTTCAACGGCTACCACCCCCGCGCCGTCCGCAACCTCGTCCAACTCCTCTTCGCCGCCCCCGACGACCGCCGGCCCGACGGGCTCATCGTGATGGACCACGACCTCGCCACCGCCGTCGCCGCCACGCTCGAGGACCTGGACCTCTGCCCGGGCGACGCTTTCGACGGCGTGACCCACGTCAACTTCCCCCTCGAACGCGGCAGCCGCCCCGCCGAACCCTGCAACTTCGCCCGCCTCGGCTTCGACGCCTCCGCGTTCTTCGACGCCTTCCTCGACCAGCTCCGCACCCAGGGCGATGACCCCGCCAATCCCACCGATCAGATCACCCTGATCCCGCCCCGGTTCGGCTGAACCCAAGGCCGCTTCCACCCCCTCTTTACCCTCCCAAAGCCCGGCAGCACCCATGACCACCTCTACCCCGAACCGTTCCCGCCGTGCCTTCACCCTCATCGAGCTGCTCGTGGTCATCAGCATCATCGCCCTGCTGATCTCCATCCTCCTCCCCGCCCTCTCCGCCGCCCGGGCGACGGCGCGGCAGATCAGTTGCCTCTCGAACTACCGGCAGCTCGGCGTGGGCTTCTACAGCTACGCCAACGACTACAAATACTTCCCCCGCGGCGAGCAACGTGGGGGTGCCAGCCCCATCCCCTACTCGTTCGACGACGCGCTCATGAAGGACCTTGCGGATCGGGGAATCCCCGCGGCCAACGACGGCGGCCTGTGGGTCTGCCCGTCCTACGGCGGACCGGCACGCGGTTTCATCGGCCCCGGCTACGGCCTCGGCGGCGGCACCGACCGCTACGACACCTTCGGCTGCACCATGGTCGTCAGCGGCCTGATCCGCAGGCCGTACGACCCAAGCCCCGGCCTCCCCTGGGGCGGCTATATCGGTAAGCTCAGCCCCAACACACCCGAAGACCTCACCGGCCCCATGGTCGGCGACTACTTCGCCTACCTCAACAACCTGGCGGGCTACACCGGCTTCATGTCCAACCACGGCAGCACCGCCCGCTTCATCGTCCCCAGCCCCCCCTTCAACGACCTGCGCATCAACCTCAACCCTACGGGTGCCAACCTGGTGTTCAGTGACGGGCACGGCGAGTTCAACTCGAAAGATGCGATAGCCGCAAACATGCCGACCAATCCGACGGTCGGGTGGTACAGCTACACGGCGCAAAAGTTCGGGTTCTTCGACAAGCCCCGTACGCCCTGAACCCTGGCATCCGGCCCGGCTCTCCCTTCATCGGGGGCTGCTCCGACTCCCCGGTACGCCAACGCCACATCCGATCGCTCATGTCCGCCACCGGCAAGAGCGGCGCAACCCCATCCCGCCGAATTACACCTGATCCGAGCTGATGCAGACCGCGTAGTCGACTCCCAGCGCCTCGAAATGCTTGCGGGCGCAGCGGATCTTGAACCGCTCGCCCTCGCTCAACGTTTCCTCTGCGAGGGTGTCCTTGGTTTCCCGGACGAGGTAAAGCCGCGGCTCATCCTCGAGGTCCCTCTTGATGATGACCCAATCGGGGTTATAGTCGCCCACGGGCGTCGGCACCTTGAACCCACCCGGGAGTTTGGCAAAGCACAGCACGTCGCCGCGGTTTTGCACGTCCCGGGCGAAGCTGTACTCGACGCCCGAATCCACGACGACCGGCTGGGTCAGACTCCTCAGCGGCTCGCCGTCTCCCACCGGCAGGTTGACGATGCGGTCCAGCGTGTGGGCCACTTCCAGCCCGTCCAGATCGCTCAGCTTCCGCTGCTCGTAGCAGAAACCGTCGATCGGCTCGTAGGTCACACCCTCAACCAGCTCGGCCGCGAGGGTGTGGCGGATCAGCCGCGTACAGTCCTCGAGGTAACGCGCCGGGTGCTTGCCGAACTCCTTGAAGGTGCCCGAAAGCCTGAGCATCCTCGACAGCGACTGCCGGCTCAGGTCGATCCGTGACGAGAGGTAGCTCAGCGGGTCGGGCAGACGCTCGGCAAGTGCGACGTGCTCCCACCGGTTCTCCCGCACCCGGCCCAGGGTCACGCCCTTGGCCGACACCTTCAGGTCACTCGTGGTCGTCTCCACCTTGCGGCCGATGTCGTGCGCGCCGAAATGGTCCTTGAGCGCTTTGGCCGCGTCCTTGACCAACTTCTCGGAGTCCAGGTGCAGTCGATACCGGCTCCGACGCGACACCTTCTCCCACATGGCCTTGAACGCGGGGTGATCCAGCAGCGTCCTGTTCAGCTTGAGCTTGATCCGGGGCTTGTCCGGCCGGACATGATGCTCGATCTTGTGTTCCAGCAGGATCTTCTCGATCTCACCGCAGAAAGGACGAAACGATCCGGAGAGTCGGCCCGGCATCGTCTTGAAGTCGGGGTCTTCAACCAGCTTGTTCTCCCCGTCCAGCAGCCCCGCGTCCCTCAGCTCGCGGTGAAGCTGGCTCGCCTTCTCGTACCCGATCGGGCCCTCAAGGGTCTCCAGCTCCGCGAACGCACGGGGCAGCACCACGCCGAACGTCACGCCGCACTCCTCCTGAAACTCATTCTGCAGCCCCCGGGCGAACGCGGTGTAGTCCTCGGCCCCCACGACCGTGAGCTCGTTGATCACCTGATCACGGATGCGGACGCCGCCCGCGTCCACCGGAAGCCGCAGTCCCCGGCCCAGCTCCTGCCGACGCCGCGTCGCCGTCTGCGCCCCGCCGAGCTTGCATATCTGAAACACGTTGGGGTTGTCCCAGCCCTCGCGCAGCGCCGAGTGGCTCACGATGATCCGCAGCGCCTCGTCGGGGTCCAGCAGCTTGCCCTTGTTCTGCATGATCATCTCGTAGGCCGACTCGTCGGCCCGGGTCCTGCCGCTCGTGTCCCTGGCCTGACCCTTCTTGTCCCGGGCGAAGTAGCCGTCGTGCAGCTTGCCGTTCTCGTGGTCCAACGCCGGCAGCCCGGCGAACCGCCCCTGCTTGCGGAACTCGTCCAGCGCCTCCTCGATCCAGCGGTGGACCCGGCCGGGCCGCGGGTTCCCCTTCTCGTCGTACCGCCGGTAGTCGGCGACCTTGTCGAGGAAGATCAGCGACAACACCTTGATCCGCCGGTCCGCGTCGTCCCCGCCGACGATCGCGGGGTCCTTGCCGATGGCCAGCCGCCCCTGCAACTGCTTCTCCTTGAGCAGGTGCTTCTCGACCGTCTTGACGACCATCGCCTTGACCACGTGCTCGTCCACCTGACCGACCCCCTGACCCTCGGAAAATGGTGGGCCCGGCCGTGGATGCCGACCTCCACGCCGCTGTCCATGGAGATGCCGTCCACCCGCATGCCCGCGTAGGCGGCGTTGCCCCTGCTGACCCCGGGCGAGTCCAGCTCCTCGCCGCCCTTGACCGTCACCTTCTTGAGCTTGGGCGTGCCCTTGGCGTCCAGGACCAGCAGCTCCAGGTCCGCGCTGGGCGTCTTCGCCCGGCCCTTGTACCCGACCCGCACACAGCGGAGCGTCGCCCCCGCCGGCGCCCCGCCCTCACGCACCGACGTCACCACGATCCCCTTGACCAGCCCCTTCCGCCGCGCCTCGATCGGGCCCAGGTCGTACACCATGTTGTACGGCTCCCGGTGCGTCGCCGAGTACCGCAGGCACATCATCGGGGCCAGCCGGCGGATCGCCTTCTTGCTCTTGGGCGTGCCGTCCACGCTCTGGGGCTCGTCGATGATGACGATCGGGTTGCACGCCCGCACGAACGCGATCGGGGCCCTGCCCTGCAGGTCTTCGTGCGGCTTGTAGATCACGTTGCCGCTCCGCTTCGCCTCTTCCTCGCTGTGGTCGACGTCCGCGTCCTTGATGAACGCCTGGATGTTGATAATGCAGACCGACAGGCAACTGTTCCGGGCGAACGCCGCCAGCTCGGTCGGCCGCTTGCCGTCGTACACGAAAAAGTCCATCGGCTCGCCGTGGTACAGGTCGCGCAGGTGCCGGTCCGTGTCCCGCAGGCTCTGCTTCACGCCCTCACGGATCGCCACCGACGGCACGACGATGAAGAACTTGCTCCAGCCGTACTGCGCGTGCAGCTCCCGCATCGTCCTGAGGTAGACGTACGTCTTCCCCGTGCCCGTCTCCATGCTGACCGTGAAGTTCAGCGGGGCCGGGGCCCCCCGCAAATCGTCGTCGTCCGCGTCCGGGGGGATCAACGCCGTGTCGGGCATCAGCCCCTGGCGGTCCTGCACGGCCCGGAGGTTCTCCAGCACCCGGTCACGCCCGATGCTCAGCCGATTGGCGAGCGACTGGCCGTTCAGAAACAGCCCCGCCCCGGCCCCGCCGACGGCGGTCGACAGGCTCGCGTCCGTCTGCCCGTTCCGCGGCTGGCCGTCGAACAACCCCACCGTCGCCCGGATCGCGTCGAGCTGGAACCGCTGCTCCGGGTCGAACTGGAACGTGACGTCCGACATCGCTCAGACCACCTTCAGGTTGCACAGGGGCTGGCCGTCGTCGTCCTTCCGCTGCCGGTACAGCGTCGCGACGTTGGCCCGGGCGGTGTCGTCGGCGAACGCCGCGTCCAGCACGACCAGCTCGGCCGGCGGGGGGTCCTGCTCCAGCAACGCCTCGAAGGCGGCCGTGGGGATCGCGGCCTCGGTGCTGACCACGCGGGTCCGGCCGTGGACGCCGATGAACTCGACGCCCGGGGCCCCCGCGACCCCGAACCGCTCGAGCTTCAGGTCCAGGGTCAGGCCCATCTTCAGGAGCACCTCCCAGAGGATGTCCTGCCCCGTGCGGCCGGGGACGGTGTGGTCGGCGAGCTGGTCGAGCCGGTCGAGCAGGTCCGCCCCGCCGGCCGCGGGGTCGTCGTTCCACGCCGTGAAGTTGCTGCCGTCCAGCCGGAACACGCGGAAGCCGGTATCCAGCTCGTCCCCCCCGAGCCCGGCGTCACGCTCGACCTTCCTGCCCGCCCGCTTGAGCCGCTCGCGGGTGAGGTCGAAGATCGTCTCGCACACCACCCCGTCGTCCAACGTCACCGGCTCGTCCAGCGGCTCGGGCAACTGCACACAGATGTACCGCCGATTCCCCCCGTCCGCCGCGTTCTGCGCCATCACCGCATGCCCCGTCGTCCCGGAGCCGGCGAAGAAGTCGAGGATGAGGTCGGGATCATTCCTCTGAACCCACAACTGAGATCTTGAAGCATGCGACGGAGTAACTTCGGCTTAGGCGTGTCAAAGTAAGTCTCCCTGCCCGTTGGCATCAAGGACTTCTTTTTCGACTCGTAGCTGTTTCCACCTCTTTATGAAACCAGAAGCGTCTTTGCACCCACCATCAGACACCTCAGGCAGGAATCTATTTGATTCCTCGCGGCATGTTTTCAGTCATGGGAGAGCATCATTTTCGCCCCACCAGATTCGATCATCGGACTTTGCCTCCGCGAACTTCTCTCGGTGGATTGCCCAGTAACGCCCAGGCGGAAGTTGAATCTCACTCCCACGGGCGTGGTCATTGCCTTTTAGTCCTCTGTAGAAGTTCCCGAGCGATAGGTCTCGCGATTCCATGTACTCCACGCGGATCATCGTCGGCGTTTTACTGAGAGTTCATAGATGCTCGTTTGTATCACTGCGAACCAATCGTTGAGCTCGTCACCAAACCTCTGCTTGCTTTGCGTAGAGCAAGCACGTAGTCATGATCGTGCATCCGACAAGATGTCTTGCGCTGTGACGTTGGACGCCCGTATCCTTCTGCCAGCGAGATTTGCGACAAAGTTTTCAGTTCCAAAAACTTCGTCGCAAAGCATCCGTAAGTTGGCGACCTCGTTGTCATCGATCGAGATAAAGATCACCCCATCGTCGCGGAGCAGGTTCCGCGCCAGCGTGAGGCGGGGGGCCATCATGCTTAGCCAGTTGGCGTGTTTGCGGCCGGAGGTCTCGCTGTTGGTGGACTTCCAGAAGCCGTCGTCGTCTTTCTGCCGGGTACGTTTGAGGTAGGTATCGAGGCCCTCGCCGTAGCGGTCGGGGTAGACGAAGTCTTTGCCGGTGTTGTACGGCGGGTCGATGTAGATCATCTTGACCTTGCCGTGGTAGGCGCGTTGGAGGGTTTTGAGGACTTCGAGGTTGTCGCCCTCGATCAGCAGGTTCTGCGTTTGGTCGAAGTTGACCGAGCCTGCCGGGTCGGGCCGGAGGGTGGCGGTGGTGGGCACGCCGGCGGCGGCGAAGGCGGCCTGCTTGCCCGGCCAGCCGAGGCCGAAGGCGGGGATATCGTCCGGCGTCCCGGCCGCCGCCGGCTCGAGGGCGGCAAGGAGCTTCGCTTCGACGAGGTTGCCGTCGAGGTCGAACGCCTCGGGCAGCAGGGCCTTGAGCGCGGCGAGGCGCCGGGCCCGCAGGTCCGGCGACCGGCCGTCGAGCCTCTCGGGCGTCGTGGGGGCGGCCGGCTCGTCTCGGTTCGCGGGGGCGGGGGCGGGGGTCGTCATACCACGGTCCATCTCAAGGTCATCACGGTCTGGGGCCGGGCCTGCTGCTGGCTGGCGGCGCGGAGCTTGTCAAACATACCGTCGAGCTTGTCGTCCAGCTCGTCCTGGAGCCGGTTGATCGTCGCTTCCTGCTGGCGGATCTGTTTCTCGGCCTGGCGGGCGCGGGTCTGGCCGTCGAGCTGGCCGTCGACGGTGCTGGCGGCGCGGGCCTGGCGGCGGAGCGACCGCTTCTGGGCCCGCAGCTCGTCGAGGTGCTTCTTCTCGGGTTCCAGCTTGTCCTCCGCCCACCGCTCGAGCTGTTCCTGCACCTGCTTGACGCGCCGCCCCACGCCCAGGGAGTGCTGGAGCAGCGTGCCCTGGCGGTGTTGTTCGAGTTCCCGGGTGAGCCGGGCGTCGACCGGTCCGGGCAGGTCGCAGGGGCCGAGGTCGGCCGCGGGCAGGTCCCAGAGGCGTTGGAGGGTCTCGACCTCGACGCTCTTGAGGTCGTCGGTGACGCCGCTGACCAGCAGGAAGTCTTCGTCGGTATCGGTTTGGACGAGCAGCCGCTCGACGCGGAGGTAGCCGGCGTGGCCCCGGAGCGGTTCGAGCATGCTGATTTTCCTGTCGTGGGCCGAGAGGTCGAAGCGCAGCTCGGCGGTGGGGAGGTCCTGCCCGAGGGCGGTGTCGAGGAGCCACCGGCCCAGCGGGCTGGAGAGGCGGAGCAGGTGCACCCCGGACGGGTGATCGCCGGCGTCGTCGGCGTCGGCCTTGGCCGCGGAGATCAGGCGGTGCTGCCCGGCGGGGATGTCGGCGGCGGGCGGGCGGTCGAGGGTGATGCAGAAACGCTGCTCGTCGAAACGCGCGTCCGCGGCCAGGCCCCACCTGGCGAGCTTCCAGAACTTGCCCTGGATGCGGTCGAGGGCGACCTCGGCGTCCTTCAGCCGGGACTGCAGGCGGTCGTGGACGTCGGCGTCGAAGTGGTCGATGAGCTGCTGCCTGGCCTTGCCCATCTTGTCCCGGATGACGTCCTCGAGTTCCGCCTGGAGGCGGTCAAAGGCGTCCTGGATCGCCCCGGCGGTGCGGCAGGTCCGCAGGATCTTCAGGACACGCTTCTCAAAGTCGATGTCGTTCTCGATCGCGCCGAGGATCGGGTCGCTGGCCCCGAAGACGCCGTTGAAAAGGTTGAACTTCTCGTCCAGCAGGAGGTGGACGCGCTGGTCGGCGTGGTTGTCCTGGTTGAGGAAGTTCAGGACGACCACGTCGAACTTCTGGCCGTAGCGGTGGCAGCGGCCGATCCGCTGCTCGACGCGCTGGGGGTTCCACGGCATGTCGTGGTTCACCACGAAGGAGCAGAACTGCAGGTTGACGCCCTCGGCGGCGGCCTCGGTGGCGAGGAGGACCTCGCCATCGTCGCGGAACGCCTCGATCAGCGCGCTGCGGATGTCGACCGCTTTGCTGCCGGAGAAGCGGTCGGTGCCTGTGTGGCGTCGTTTGTACCGTTCGTAGGCGGCCTCGGCCTGGGGGTGGGTGTTGCTGCCGTTGAACTGGATGACCTTGCCGGCGTAGCCGTTGGTCTCGAGGTGGTGAGCGAGGAAGGCTTGGGTCTTGCGGCTCTCGGTGAAGATGAGCGCCTTGCGCTGAGCCCCGACCCTCTCGAGTTCGGTGAAGCCGGTCTTCAGGGCGGTGAGCAGGGCCCGGGACTTGCTGTCGCAGTCGATGGCGTCGGCGCGGGCGATGAGGGTGGTCAGGTCCTTGATCTCGGCGGCGAGCAGCTTGCCGTCGACGGGCGGGGGAACGTCGTCGGCCTCGTCGTCGTCCCAGGTCTCGATCAGTTCATCGAGGTCGAGGTCCTCGTCGGCGGCGAGCGCGTCGACGTAGGTCGACGCTTCGTCGTGGGGCAGGCCGTCACGCAGGGCCTCGAGGCGGCGGAGCATGGTGCGCAGCGTGCCGGCAAGCGCCCGGGGCGAGGAGGCGAGGGCTTTGAAGACGACGATCTCGACGAGTTGCCGCTGCTTGAGCGGGAAGGCGTAGCTCTCGTCCCGCTGCATGAACGCGAGGACTTCGGCGTAGAGCTGCTTTTCCTCGAGACTCTGCGTGAAGGGGTGGGTGATGGCTCGCCGCTGGGTGTAGCGGACGTACTCGCAGTCCTTGCGGAGGGTGCGTTTGCAGAACTGGCCGAGGCGTTGTCGCAAGCCCTCGACGTCGCCGCCGGCGCGGCAGTAGCGGCTCTGGAAAGCGGACTTGTCGCCGAAGAGGTGTTCGTCGATGATCCAGCCGAGGCCGTAGAGCTCCAACAGGCTGTTCTGGATCGGCGTGGCGGTGAGCAGGAGCTTCTGCCGTAGCTCGAAGGCCCAGCGGAGCTTTTGGCCCTGCTTGCGGCCGTGTTGGTAGGCGTTGCGGAGCTTGTGGGCCTCGTCGAAGACGACCAGGTCGAACAGGGTCGCCCGCAGTTCGTCTTGCATGCGCGCCGCGAAGCCGTAGGACACGATGACGATCTTGCCGCTGTCGAAGGGGTTGACCTCGCCCTCGCGCTTGAGTTGATTGAAGGTCCTGCGATCCATCACCACGCCGGGGAGGTTGAACTTGTCGGTGAGCTCGGCCTGCCACTGCTTGCGGATATGGGCGGGCGCGACGATGATCAGGCGGCGCTTACGTTCGGCCCACTTTTGGCACAGCACGAGGCCCGCTTCGATGGTCTTGCCCAGGCCGACCTCGTCGGCGAGGATCACGCCCTTCTGCATGGGGTTGGAAAGGGCGAACAGCGCCGCCTCGATCTGGTGGGGGTTCAGGTCGACCTTGGCGTCGTAGAGCGTGGTGCCCAGCCGATCCATCTCGCCAACGGCGCCGAGGCGGGTGAGCTGGTGGGCGAAATAGCATGCCTGGTGGGCGGTGATGGTCACTGGCGTTCAAGCCTCGCCGAGGGGGACGTGCAGGGCCGACTCCGCTTCGCAAACGCCGGCATCGTATAGCAGCTTCAGGTCATGGAAGGCGACGCCACGCGCGGCATCGACAAGCTGCCGGGCATCGGTGACGTTGGTTGATCCGGCCGCGACTCCGATGGGGGGCATCCTAGAAAAGCGGGAGTGCCAGCGGGACCAGCTTCGGTTCCTCAGGCGGGTGTAGGCGGCCGCACCTCGCTGCCGTTGCCGATGTCGCGGTCGTCGTTGGGGCTTGGCCGATGACCGCAACGCTGTTATATTTCCCCAGTTCGCTGCGGCTTGCCCGTCGCGTCCCCGTGGGCTCAGGGGCTACCCTCGATCTGCTATCCCCGGGCGATTAGCTCAGTTGGCTAGAGCGCTTCGTTTACACCGAAGATGTCGCGGGTTCGAGTCCTGCATCGCCCATCAGTCGGCCGCTTTCGCGGCTCGACACCCTGGTTGGGGGCGTCGTCGGGCGCGGCCGAGCGGCGTCGAGTGCGGTTACGGCTTGAGGTGATTCGGGACGCCGTTGGGGAACAGTTCGTCGATGGTGGCTTTGATCTTCTCGACGCGGTTCTCCGGGTCGGGGTGGGTCGAGGCCCACTCGGGGCCACTCTTGCCTCCGGACGCGGCCTTGAGGATCTGCATGACCCCGACCATGGAGCGGGGGTCGTAGCCGGCTTTGGCCATGAGGATGATGCCCTCGCGGTCGCATTGCAGCTCGTCGTCGCGGCCGTAGGACATCATGACGAAGTTGCCCACCATCTGGGCGACGCGGCCGGCGGTGTAGTCGCCCGACGCCATGACCGCCGCCCCGGTCAGGCCCTGCTGGAGCTGCTGCTTGGCCATGCGCTCGGCCCCGTGGCGGTGGATCACGTGCCCGATCTCGTGGCCCATCACCCCCGCCAACTGGCCCTCGGTCTCGATCTGCTTGTACAGCGCCTCGGTGATGAAGGTCGGCCCGCCGGGCAGGGCGAAGGCGTTGACCAGCTCGTCGTCGTCGAGGAGCGTGAAGCTGAACTCGTAGGCGACGTCGCCCGGGTTGACGTTGTAGTGCTGGTAAGCCGCGTCGAGCAGGGCCCGGCCGACGCGTTCGACCTGCGCCTGGGCTCGGGCGTCCTGCGAGGCGCCGCCGAACTGTTGCTTCATCTCCGGGACGGCGGCGAGGCCGAAGCGGAGCTCCTCCTGTTCGTTCAGCCCGACGCGTTGTTCCTCGCCGGTGAAGGGGTTCTCGGAGGTTCCGAAGAAGTACCCGCCCAGCGCGAAGAGGGCGACGATGACGCCGATGATGAGGCGGAGCATGAGCGAGCCGCCGCGTCCGCCGAAGCTGCGTCGTCGGCCGTTGCCTAGTCCAAAGGGCATGATGAACTCCCGGGGGGGTAGCGGTTGGGGCGGCCGACTGTATGCTGGCCGGGGTAGGTCCGGCGGGCCGACTCGGCCCGCCGACGCATGATTCTTACACTTTAACCGAGAGGCCCCGATGCCCGTGCCCGATTCCGCCGTCGAACGTGTTCATGCCGCGCTGGACCGGTTCAGGATCGAGCTGCCGAGCTGGGGGTTCGCGGACACGGGCACGCGCTTCGGCAAGTTCGCCCAGCCGGCGGCGGCGTCGACGACCGAGGAAAAGCTGCACGACGCGGGGCTGGTGCACCGGCTGACGGGGTGCTGCCCGACGGTGGCGGTGCACGTGCTCTGGGACTTCGACGACCCGAAGGACCCCGGCTCGGCCGAGGCGACCAGGCAGATGGCGGAGAAGCAGGGCGTCGCCATCGGGTCGATCAACCCCAACGTGTTCCAGGACCCGTTGTACAAGCTCGGCAGCCTCGCCTCGCCCGACGCGGCGGCCCGGGAGGCGGCGCTCGACCACGCCTACGACTGCATCGCCCTCGGGGTGGCCAGCGGGTCGAGGGTGCTGAGCTGGTGGCTAGCCGACGGGACGAATTACCCGGGGCAGGACAACCTGTACAAGCGCAAGCACCGGATGCAGGAGGCGTTCACGCAGATCGCCGAGCGGATGCGGAGCGACTGGCCCGGGGCGACGATGTTGATCGAGTACAAGCCGTTTGAGCCGGCGTTTTACCACACGGACGTCGCGGACTGGGGCATGGCGTTCGGCTTCGCCGCCGCCGCGGGAGCGATGGAGCACCACGACGTCAAAGTGCTGGTCGACACCGGGCACCACCTGCCGGGAGCGAACATCGAGCACATCGTCGCGTACATGCTCGACGAGGGGCTGCTGGGCGGCTTCCACTTCAACGACCGCAAGTACGCCGACGACGACCTGACCCTCGGCAGCATCGACCCGTATCAGGTGTTTCGCATCTTCGATCAGATCGCCCAGTACGAGTTCGATCGCGGCCTGCCCCCCGGGAGTGCCGGCTCGCGCGGCGAGCGGTCACCGGGGGAGCCGGGGGGGCCGGGGGTCGAGTACATGGTGGACCAGTCGCACAACCTCAAGCCGAAGCTCGAGGCCATGGTGCAGACGGTGATGAGCGCGCAGGCGTTGTTTGCGAAGTCGCACCTGGTGGACCGCGAGGCGCTGGCGGGGTATCAGGAGGCGGGGGACATCGTGGGGGCCGAGCTGACGCTGCGGGCGGCGTACGAGGCGGACGTGACGCCGGTGCTGCGGGCGTGGCGGCAGGGTAAGGGGCTGGACGCCGACCCGCTGCGGCGGCTGCGGGAGGACCGGACGGTCGAGCGGCTGGGGCACGAGCGAGCCGCGGCGCGGGCCGAGCGGGGGGAGACGGCCGGCGGGGTGCGGTACGCGTGAGCGGGTTTAAGTCGGATCAGGCGGTGTCAGCTCGGGCCTGAGGCCGCCGAAGGAGGCGAAGCGGCTGCGCTTGAGCAGGACGTCGATGTCGGTGAAGCCGACGCGTTGCATGAGCTGCATCTGGTAGCCGAGGGGGCGGGGGGTGTCCTCGGCAAGGACGTAGGCCATGACCTTGTCGCGGTAGGCCTCGTCCTGCTGGCCGACGAGGTAGTCACCCCAGCGCCGCCACATCATGTCCCGCACAGAGGGCTGTTCGTGCTCGACCTGGTCCGCGACCCAGAACCCCCCGCCGGGGCGGAGGGCGCGAAATACTTTGGCAAAGACCGCTTCCCATTCGGTAGCTTCGCGGAGGTGGTGGAGGCACTGGGCAGCAAGGATGATGTCAAACCCCCCTTCGCCGAGGTCAATGTTGCGGATGTCACCGTGTTCGGCGCGGATATCGGTGACGCCGGCCGCCCGGACCCGTTGTTCCGCCCGATCCAGCATCGGCAGGCTCAGGTCAACCAAAGTAACTGCGGGTGACGGTTGCCCCCTGCCTCGCAGGCGTTGCAGCAGCTTGAGCGTGTAGTTCCCCGCGCCGCAGCCGATGTCGAGGACCGCGGCGGGGTGAGGCGTGCAGGCGGTGGCGGCTTCGGTGAGCAGGTCCATGTGCTCGGGCGAATCCATGGCCGCGACCTGCCCGGTCTCGAGGTTGCTAAAACGGTCGACGTCGGCGTCGAACCGGGCGCGGATCTCGTCGACGGTAGATTTGTGCTCGTACATCGTGAGAGCGTGCCCCCGCTAGCCGCGGGTGTCAAGCCGTCGGCCGCGTGTTGAGCGACTCAGGCGACGGACTAGAGCAAAACTGTTCCAAACCTAGCGGGTGCCACACCTTGGCCGATAGGGGCCAAAGTGTGCCCACTGCCGCACACCTGGACGCAAAGCCGTCAAGGGGTGGCACCCAGCCGCTACAGGTGAATCGACTCTGCTCTAACATCCGCGGCTTCCGAGGATGACCGGGTACGCGCAAAACAACACCCCGACCGAAGCCGGGGCGTTGTAAGGAGGGGGTCGAGTTAGCTGAGCCGCGGTGCGGATCTCAGACAAGTAGACAGTTGGGTTCGGCCTTGGCGACGCGTTGCCGCGCCGCTATCTCGCTCCGCCCCGAGGGGCGTTGCAAGGCGAGGATGGGTTGACGATCGTGGTGCGGATCGCTCCGCTTCCGGGGTGAGGCTTCGGCGGTATGCCGAGGCGTGGTCCGGGGTTCCACGTCTAAGGAAATCCCTTAGAAAGGAGGTGATCCAGCCGCAGGTTCCCCTACGGCTACCTTGTTACGACTTCGTCCCAGTCACCGATCTTGCCGTAGGCACCCCTGAATCGAGGCGACTTCGGGCACTACCAGCTCCCATGACGTGACGGGCGGTGTGTACAAGACTCAGGAACTTATTCACCGCGGCGTTGATGATCCGCGATTACTAGCGATTCCAACTTCATGTGGTCGAGTTGCAGACCACAATCCGAACTGGGCGCCGGTTTCTGCGATTTGCTCCACGTTACCGTATCGCTTCGCTCTGTCCGACGCATTGTAGCACGTGTGCAGCCCAGGGCATAAAGGCCATGAGGACTTGACGTCATCCCCACCTTCCTCCGGTTTGACACCGGCAGTCTCGTTAGAGTCCCCAGCATTACCTGATGGCAACTAACGACAGGGGTTTCGCTCGTTAAGGGACTTAACCCGACACTTCACAGCACGAGCTGACGACAGCCATGCAGCACCTGTGCACGTTCCACCCGTGAGGGTGTGGCCCCTCTTTCAAGGGGTTAATCCGTGCATGTCAAACCCTGGATAAGGTTCTTCGCGTTGCTTCGAATTAAGCCACATGCTCCACCGCTTGTGTGAGTCCCCGTCAATTCCTTTGAGTTTTAGCCTTGCGACCGTACTCCCCAGGCGGTGTACTTAATACTTTAGCTTCGACCGAGATGGCGTCAAAACCTCCTCGATCTAGTACACATCGTTTAGGGCATGGACTACCGGGGTATCTAATCCCGTTCGCTACCCATGCTTTCGTCCCTGAGCGTCAGCTCCGTCCCAGTCATCTGTCTTCACCTTTGGCGTTCCTCTAGATATCTACGCATTTCACCGCTCCACCTAGAGTTCCGATGACCCCTGACGGGCTCAAGATCGGCAGTCTACCAAGCCATTCCACGGTTGAGCCGTGGGATTTCACAAGATACTTGCCGATCCGCCTGCGGACCCTTTAAGCCCAGTGATTCCGATCAACGCTTGGACCCTCTGTATTACCGCGGCTGCTGGCACAGAGTTAGCCGGTCCTTCCTTTGGGTCTGGTCATTGTGTTCCTAAACCCTGACAGCAGTTTACACCCCGAGGGGCTTCATCCTGCACGCGGCATTGCTCCGTCACGCTTTCGCGCATTGCGGAATATTCGTTACTGCAGCCTCCCGTAGGAGTCCGGGCAGTGTCTCAGTCCCGATGCGGCGGGTCGTGCTCTCACACCCGCTATCCGTCTTAGCCTTGGTAGGCCGTTACCCTACCAACAAGCTGATAGAACATATCCCGCTCCCAAGGCAGCAAGCCTTTGCCCGTCGAACCATGCGGCTCGACGGGATCATCAGGTATTACCACCGGTTTCCCGGAGCTATCCCTGACCTTAGGGTACGTTAGATATGCATTACTCGCCCTTTCGCCACTCTACTAAGGCCCGAAGGCCCGTTCGCGTTCGACTTGCATGTTTTAGCCATGCCGCCAGCGTTCGATCTGAGCCAGGATCAAACTCTTCGATTGTTGATTGTTGACGCAGCCCCCGAGGGGGCCGCTTTGTCTTCAATGAAGGTTGACCTGTTACCCCCCGTCGCTGTGACACTTCGGGGGGCGGTCTTCCGACCCACGCCGTCCTCAAGGGTTCGCGTGGGTCGTCCCCGGGTCGGCTAAGATCCCGGGGTAGTTTGGGGTTTACTCACATCCTAATTTAGGTACCGGGCCTGTGAAGTACCCGATACCGATCCACAAGGATGTGTCCCCCACCCGATGCTGTGAAACATCGGGCTGATGGGGTTTGTCCTCTGCGAACAACCTGTGGCGGCTGAACGCGGAGGCACATCCTCGCGGCGTCTTCCCAACTGTCTACTTGTCAAAGATCGGCGTGCGGCCCGGTTGGGCCACCTGCAGGGCCTGTCCGCCGAAGCGTGACCTGCCTTTGGTCCCTTCGGCGACCCGGTGGGTCACGGTGGGGGGTTGAACATCATAAGGCTGCGATTTCATCTGTCAAGGCCGATTGGACTCTTTCGCAGAGTTTTTTTCGACCGGGTGAATCGGGGTTTGGCCGCCGGGGCGGGTCCCGTCTTTCGCGAGCGGATACATTAAACGCCGGGACCGCGGGCAAGTCAAGCGGGCCGTGAAGCAAATTGGTTTTTCCACCGGTTCGCCGCATCGAGGGTATGATCGCAGCGCTGCGAGCACCGGTGCCCGGTCATCGGTCTGCGGCGGTGCCTGACCCCGATCCCTTCGTGGAGCCTGCTCGATGTCACAGCCGTCATCTGTTCCCGGAGCTGCTCGTACGGTCCTGGTGTTGTCGCTGATGTTTTGCCTGCTGTCCGGGTGCAGCGAGGCGGAGAAGCCCGCGGGGGAGACGTATCGCGTGCGGGGTGTGATCGTCTCGCTGCCCGCGGCGGGGAACCCGGTGTCGGAGCTTCGCATCCACCACGAGGCGATCCCGACCTTCATCAACAAGGACGGGCGGATGGAGGGGATGGGTGCGATGACGATGCCGTTCACGCCGGCGACCGGGGTGTCGCTGGACGGGCTGGAGGTGGGTGATAAGGTGGTGTTCACGCTGCGGATGAACTTTGCGACCAACCGGAGCGAGGTGGCGGAGTTTAGCGAGCTGTCGCAGGATACGGAACTGAACTTCGCGGCTCCGGGTGCAGGCGGGGATGGTGGGGGGAACCCGGACCGTTGACGCCGTGTCGTTCAGGAACCGGCCGCTGAAGCGGCCGACGCCGACGGAATATTTGATTCTCTGCACCCTGATCCCCGGACCTTTATGCCGCTGAATATCCGCCCCGCCGATGAATGTGAGCTCGACCTGGTTGCTCTGGGCGAGTGCATGGTCCGCCTGAGCCCCGAGGGGCACGGCCGGATCGAGTTCGCCAAGAAGATGGACGTGTACGTCGGCGGGGGCGAGTTCAACGTCGCCTACGCCTTGAGCCGGCTGGGCCTGCGGACCGGGTGGGTCGGCGGGCTGGTGGACAACAGCGTCGGGGCGATCATCCGCAACCACGCCAAGGGCGGGGGGATGGACGTGAGCCAGGTGGTCGAGCTTCCTTACGACGGGGTCGGGCGGGACGCCCGGATCGGGCTTAACTTCACCGAGGTCGGCGTCGGGCCCCGCGCAGCCGTGACGCTCTATGACCGCGGGCACTCCGCCACCTCGAAGATGAAGCCGGGCGACGTCGACTGGGACCACCTCTTCCGGGGGCGGGGCGTGCGCTGGCTGCACACCGGGGGCATCTTCACCTGCCTGAGCGAGAGCACCCGCGAGGTCGCGGCCGAGGCGCTCAAGGCCGCCAACGACGCGGGCACCATCGTTTCCTACGACCTGAACTTCCGCGGCAAGTTGTGGTCGTCGAAGGAAGCAGTTGATACCACCAAGCCGCTGGTGCATTACATCGACTGCCTCATCGGTAACGAGGAGGACTTCGAGAAGGTGCTGGGTTACGAGGTCGAGGGGGCCGACGTCGAGGGCGGCGGCGAGCTGCCCATCGAGAAGTACAAGGACATGGTCCGCCAGGTCGTCAAGGACTACCCCAACCTCAAGGTCGTCGGCACGACGCTCCGCGAGGTCATCTCGGCGAGCGAGAACAACTGGTCCGCCCTGCTGTACTGGGCCGAGGACGACACGTTCTACCACGGCCCGACGTTCGAGCGGCTGATCCTCGAGGACCGCGTCGGCGGCGGCGACGGCTTCGCCAGCGGCTTCACCTACGCCTTCCTCGATGGCAAGACGCCGCAGGAAGCGGTTAACCTCGGCACCGCCCACGGGGCGCTATTGCAGACCACCCGCGGCGACACGAGCGAGATCACCCTCAAGGAACTGCAACATACCGCCGCCGGCGGCGGAGCGCGGATCGTGCGGTAGAAATGCAGCAGAACCCACGAGGTCATTGTAAGGTGTTTGTTTGAAGCCGTCATCGGTGCTGCTATACTTATGCCATGGTTAACGACATTCGAGAGCAAGCGAAGCTGGTTATCCTCGGCATAATCGATGCCGCAGGCGGCTCTTTCCACGGAAAGACCCGTCTCTACAAGACTTATTGGGCGGCGCACCTTTACCACCATCGGCGGGAGAAAGGTGACTTAACACAGCATCCGGTGGTACGCATGCCACATGGGCCCGGTATTGATGAAGGCCCCTTGCTCATAGCAGAGTTAGTCCGGGATGGGCGTCTGAGGCAAACTGAGCAGCCTTGCGGGCCTTACAGCGAGCAAGTCTTCCACCTTCTCGGAGACGCACCAGTCTTGGATGAGGCTAGTTCTCGCTCCATATTTGAGGCCGTAGGCTGGACTGGGGATCGCAGCGGATCGGAGTTGAGCCAATTTACACATGAGCACAGCAGAGAATGGAATAGGCGTGAGGACGGCGCAGAAATGTCCGTTGCTATAGATGCAATGACTGAGCGTGAGTTTCAAGAGATGATGGATCGACAGGCAGGGATTAAAGATCAAATTGCCGAAGTTTTTGGTGGAGCTTCAGCTGAGTTCCGATAATCACCTCAAGTCGCTCTATCGGAACCTCGCTAATCTGATAGAGCCGAGGACCTTGCGCATATATGGCTGGCAAGACTTCGAATCCTTTGATCATCGAGGAAATGAGGTGGCTTCAATTGCATCTCAGGCCCTGATGCACTTGGGCACAGATACTTCAAATGAATGGAGGTCTGACGCAAACCTTATAATCGGAATCTTGGCGTTCGTTATTGAGAATGGTGGTAGGAAACCCCACCTCGAAGAAGTAAAGCAGCTGAAGCAGTTATTGGCTAAACCTAATCAGCATGAGCTTCTTAATTGGTTCATGCAGTTGATGAGTTAGCAGCTCTAGATGACCATCCAGATTGCTTGTGTTCATCGACGGTGTAAATAACTCATCGACTGCGGGTAGTGAAGCGGCTACTTGGACTGTTCAGATGCTGAACCTGTTACGCTTGAACGGTGTCAGGGTTTTGATTGTCTGGGTACAGCATCATCGTCGCCCCCAGCCAGTGGTCTTGGCGTCTTCGGGGAGGTCTACGCGGGTGCCCATGGCGCGGAGTTGGTCGAGTTGGCGGTTGCCGATGCGCAGGTGCAGGTCGACGGTGGAGCCGTTGTAGGTGCGGTCCAGGACGGTGGCGCGGTTTTCGAGGAAGGTGAGGGCGCGGCCGTCGGACTGTTTGAGGGTGAGGGTGAGCTCGCGTTCGCCGCCGTGCATGTGGTCGCGGACCTTCTCGACGACCTCGTCGAGGTTGCGGCCGGTGACGGCGGAGATGGGGATGGCGTCGGGGTGCTCACGTTGCAAGACGAGCAGGTCGGCGTTGTGTTCGACCTTGTCGAGCTTGTTGAGCAGGAGCAGGCGCGGCTGATCGTCGGCCCCGATGTCCTTGAGCACGGACATGACGGTGCCGAGCTGCTGGCGGCAGTGCGGGTCGGACACGTCGAGCACGAGCAGGAGCAGGTCGCTGTGCACCGCTTCTTCGAGCGTGGCCTTGAAGGACGCGACAAGGTGGTGGGGCAGGTCGCGGACGAAGCCGACCGTGTCGGAGAGCATGACGCTGTCGCCGTGGCCGAGCTTCCACTCGCGGGTGCGGGTGCTGAGGGTGGCGAAGAGCTTGTCGGCGACGTAGGCGTCGGCGTCGGTGACGGTGTTGAAGAGGGTGGACTTGCCCGCGTTGGTGTACCCGACGAGGCCGACGGTGAAGTGGCCCTTGTTGCGGGTCTCGACCTCGCGGGCCTTGCGGCCCTGCAGCTCGACGATCTCGCGCTTGAGCATCGCCTTCTTGCGTTGGACGATGCGGCGGTCGATCTCGAGTTGTTGCTCGCCGGGGCCGCGCGTGCCGATGCCGGCGGGGGCGCCGCCGGCGATGCGTTCGAGGTGGGTCCACATCGCCCGGAGCCGAGGGTAGGTGTATTCGAGCTGGGCGAGCTCGACCTGCAGCCGGGCCTCGTGGGTGCGGGCGCGGGCGGCGAAGATGTCGAGGATCAGCTCGCTGCGGTCGAGCACCTTGCACTCGGTGACCTTCTCGATGTTGCCGATCTGCGACGGGGAGAGGTCGTTCTCGAAGATGACGGCCTCGGCCCCGTGGGCTTTGACCATCTCGGCGAGCTGCTGGATTTTGCCCTTGCCGAGGAACGTCTTGACCGTCGGCTTCATCCGCTTCTGCATGAGCTGGTCGACCACCACGGCCCCGGCGGTTTTGGCCAGGCTCCGCAGCTCGTCGAACGGGTCGTGCGGGTTCATCGGCGAGTCGGGGAGCAGGGCCGCGGCGAGGACGGCCTTTTCCTGTCCGACCTGAAGTTTTTCACGTTTGCCGGTCTCCATCGGATTAGTCTAGCGGCGTTGCGGGGTGCGAAAGGCAAGGGTCACGCAAAGGCCGCAAAGGAGCGCAAAGGAACAGCATTTAGCCGGGCATCCATCGTCGGACGCTGTTGATTTTTTGTTTCCTCGGTTAGTCTCTTGAAAGGTTGCAAACCAGGACTGACTCCCAGGGGAAAGGAAGCGCCTCGTCCTTCCTTTGCGGACCTTTGCGTCCTTTGCGTGACACTTGCTTCACTCGCAGCCTCACCGCCGCGCCGGGCGTTTCACCGCGATGCGGCGGCCGACGGGCTGCTTGGCGCACCAGCGGGCGAAGCGTTGCAGGTCGGGGTGGCTCCGCAACGCCTCGATCGTGTAGTACGCCTCGGCCAGTTCCTGCTCGCTGAGGGTGGCGTGGACCGTCTTGTGGCAGGGTGTGCAGAGCCAGGCGACCGCCTCGTTAAGCTCCTGTCGCGAGCGGTCGTGGGTGCGGCGGGTGCGGGGTTTTTTGTGACGGCTGCGGGGGATGAGGTGGTGGCGGGTGAGCTTGAGGCCGCTGCGGCCGCACAACTCGCAGGCTGGTGGGGCGGCATCGCTCATACCGGCGGCAGGGGCTCCATCTGCCGCGGGCCCGGGTCCGGCGGGACGCGCGGCGACACCCCCAAGCGTAGAGCGTCACCGCCGGCCGGGGAGCCCGCCGGCGCGGTTCAGCCTTGAAACAGCGACTCGGCGGGCACCGGCGGATCGCCGGGGAACGCGGCGGCCGCCGGTGTGGTCAACATGCCCGGCCACGGCGGGACGTGGCCCCGCGTCAGCAGCGGGTCGTCGGTGCGTCGCATGTGGTCCCGCAGCCGCTGGCGGAGGCCGTCGGCCCGGTCGCGGTACGTGGGATCGTCGATCAGGTTATTCAGCGCGTGCGGGTCGATGTCGAGGTCGTAGAATTCCTCCACCGGTAGCGGACGCTCTCCCCAGCCGGCGTCGACGAGGACGTCGCGGGTCGGGCCGGGGTCGCAGTTGGGCAGGACGCGGCGGGTCGCGTCGGGGCCGAAGTGGCGGATGTAGAGGAGCTCGGCGGTGCGGATGCCGCGCATCGGCTCGTACGCGGCGTGGTAGTTCACCTCCGGGAACAGCGCGTCGTGGAGCGGTGTTGCGTCGTCGCCGTGCAGCAGGGGCTGCAACGCCTTGCCGTCGAGGTCGCCGCGGTCGGGCAGGCCGAGCATCTCGCAGAGCGTCGGGACCAGGTCGAGGTGCGACACCATCTGCGGGACGCGGCGGCCCGCATCGATCCCGGGGCCGCGGAGGATGAGCAGCACCCCGGTGCCCGCGTCGGTCAGCCGGGACTTGTAGCGAGGGAACGGCACGCCGTGGTCGGTGGTGCAGATCACCAGCGTGTCGTCGGCGAGGTCCGCTTCGTCGAGCGCGTCGAGCACGGTGCCGACGTAGCCGTCGAGGCGGGTGAGGGCGGCGTTGTAGTCGGCGATGTCGGCGCGGACCTGCCGCGTGTCGGGCAGGTCCGGCGGGACGGTGACGCCGGCGGGGTCGCCGAGCGGCGAGGCGTCGCCGTTGAAGTGCTGCATCGTGTGCCCGGCGGTGCGGTGGGTGGCGAAGAACCCGCAGGCGAGGAAGAACGGCGTGTCGTGGCCGCGGCGGAGGAAGGCCGCGGCGGCGTCGGCCACCGCGGCGTCGCGTGCGGCAAGGTCGCCGTGGGCGTCGGGCTGGAACACCTCGTGGTACGGCAGCGCGTCGCGCCGGTCGCGGCCGAACTCGTGCTGCACGCCGGCGAGGGCGGTGCGGTAGCCGTGGCGGCCGAGGCAGGCGGCGAGGTGCCGCGACGGGTCGTTGAGCTTCGCCCCGCGGTGGGCCAGGCCGATCATGCCGTTGCGGCGCGGGGCCTGCCCGGTGAGCAGCGCCGCCCGGCTCGGCGAGCACGTCGGGCTGGCGGTGAAGGCGTTTTCGAACAGCGTCCCCTCCGCGGCGAGGCGGGAGTACGTCGGCGTCGCGTGGGGGTAGCCGTAGGGCGCGATCCAGCGGCCGGTATCGTGCGAGTGCAGGTAGAGGAGGTTCATACGCAAAACTTCACGTCGGGCGGCGGACGGCCACAGCCTAACGCCATGACGACCGTCCCCCCACGAAGCGACGCGGCTCCGCGGCGCTTGCTGCGGTGCCGGCGCGGCCATCCGCCGCGTCGTCACGGACACCACCCGCTACCATGCCACGTCATGCGAAACCTCAGCACCCCGAGCGTGGCCGTGCTCATCCTCCTTGGATCAATGCTCTTCACCGCGAGCCCTGCAATGGCCGACACCACCGACAACCCCTCACGTCAGTTCGTCTACATCGGCACGATGGTCACCGGCGGCGAACCCGGCATCTACCGTTTCGCCTTCGATACCGAAACCGGCACGCTCGAGCCGCTCGGCACGACCGGCGGGATCGACCGCCCGTCGTTCCTGGCCCTCGCAACCGACGGCGAGTACCTCTACGCCGCGGGCGAACTCGGCGAGGGCAAGGAGCGTACCGGCGGCGTCGCCGCGTACCGCATCGACCGCGACAGTGGCGAGCTCAAACTGCTCAACACGCGGGACACCGGCGGGGCCGGCGCGTGCTACGTCGCCGTCGACGCCACCGGCCGCTGCGTGATAGCCGCCAACTACAGCGGCGGCAGCGTCGCCTCGTTCCCCGTCGACCCCGACGGCTCGCTCGGCGAACGCGCTTCGTTTTTCCAGCACGAAGGCTCGAGCGTCACCCCCCGGCAGAAGGGGCCCCACGCCCACTCGATCAACCCCGACCCGACCAACCGCTTCGCCATCGCCGCCGACCTCGGCCTCGACAAGCTGCTCGTCTACCGCCTCGACCCCGACGCCGCGACCCTCACCCCCCACGACCCCCCCGCCGCCGACATCACCGCCGGCTCCGGGCCCCGTCACCTCACCTTCCACCCCAACGGCCATCACGCCTACGCCATCAACGAACTCGCCTCCACCGTCACCGTCCTCGACTGGGACGCCGAGGCCGGCACCCTCACCCCGACCCAGACCGTCGGCACGCTGCCCGACGGCTTCGACGGCGAGAACACCACCGCCGAGGTGGCGATCAGCCCCGGCGGCCGGTTCCTCTACGGCTCGAACCGCGGCGACGACAGCCTCGCCGCCTTCGCCGTCGACCCCGACGACGGCACCCTCACCCCGGCCGGCCGCACGCCGACCGGCGGCCAGCAGCCCCGCCACTTCCGCATCGACCCCACCGGCTCCTTCCTCATCGCCGCCAATCAGAAGTCTAACTCGCTCGTGGTCTTCCGCATCGACCGCGAGACCGGCAACCTGACCCGCGTCGGCGATGACGTCACCGTGCCGACCCCGGTCTGCGTGAAGTTCCTGCCCCGGTAGCACGAACGCCACATCCGGCGATCACCGGCAACCGCCGGCGGACGTCGAAAAGAAAAAGGCCTCGGCCGGGGAGGCTTCCGGCACGAGACCCGATCCAGGGTCAAGAGGTTGTTCGGCCGCGGCGACTCCCGCGGCCGGCGATGAAGCAACGCATCTACCGCCCCACCCGGCAAGCCCGCCCGCTTGCCGCCGCCCCGCCGCCGACCGTCTGTGCCGGTCCCGCCGGGCTGTAGCGGTTGGGGTGCGGCGCAGCCCCACCGCCACGCCCCCGTCCCCCCCGCCGCTATACTCGCCGCCCCATGCCCGAACCGACCCGGCACCCCAAGATCGGCCTGTTCCCCGGCACCTTTGACCCCCTCACCAACGGCCACCTCGACGTCATCCGCCGCGGCCAGACCCTCTTCGACCGCCTCATCGTCGCCATCGGCCACAACCCCGCCAAACGCGAAATCTTCACCACCGACGAACGCCGCGACATGATCAACGAGATCGTCCGCGACGAGTGCGACGGCCACGTCGAAGTCCAGACCTTCAGCGGCCTAACCGTCGACTTCGCCCAGGCCATCCACGCCACCGCCATCCTCCGCGGCATCCGCAACGTGACCGACCTGAACTTCGAGTTCCAGCTCGCCCTCACCAACCGCGCCGTCGCCGACATCGAAACCGTCTTCATCATGACCGGCGAGACCAACGCCTTTACCAGCTCGACCCTCATCAAACAGATCGCCTCCGGCGGCGACATCGACCGCCTCCACGCCCTGCTCCCCCCCGTCGTGCTCCAACGCATGAAGGAGAAGAAAAGGTCCCTCGGCGGACACCTCCCGTGGGCGCACGTGGATCATTTCAAGGAATAGAGTTGGAGTTGGGGGCTCGGGAATTAGGGGCTTAGGATCAGCAAACCAGCCTGGTGGCCGGCGTGGCCCAACCCCTAACCCCTAAGCCCCCAACACCCATGGACTACCGCATCCTCAGCCTCGGCACGCTCAGCGTCAACGAGCACTGGCCGGCGACCCAGCCGCGGCGGGTGCCGCACGCCACGACGACGCTGGTCCGCAGCGAGAAGCACGTCATCGTCGTCGACCCCGCGCTCCCGCCGCAGGCCGTCGCCGCCCGGCTTAGCGAGCGGAGCGGGCTGCTGCCCGACGCCGTGACCGACGTGTTCCTCACCAACTTCCGCCCCGCCCACCGCGGCGGGCTCGAGGCGTTCCCCGACGCGAAGTGGTGGATCGCCGAGGCCGAGCGCGAACGCGTCGGCCGGGCGCTGCTGGCGCGGTTCGAGCAGGAGGAGGACAACGCCGTCCGCCGCCTGCTCGACGCGGACATCCAACTGCTCCGCCGCCTGCAGCCCGCCCCCGACAAGCTCGCCCCGCACGTCGACCTGTTCCCCCTCCCCGGCTACACGCCGGGCAACTGCGGCCTCCTGCTCAGCGAACCCTCCCGCACCGTCCTCATCGCAGGCGACGCCGTCGCCACCGCCGAGCACCTCGAGCGCGGCCAGGTCCTCCGCAACGCCTTCGACATCGAGCAGGCCCAGGAAAGCCTCGTCGAGGCCCTCGAGATCGCCGACCTCCTCATCCCCGGCCACGACAACCTCGTCATCAACCCGGCCCGCCGCCGCGGAGGATGATGACCCCGGGGGAAGCAATCTCGACAAAAGCCGCCTCCGCGAAGGCATCGGAGAGATCGGGCAACAGCGGCACCAGCAGCGACGCGAGCGCCTGGTTGGTGATGTTGCCGAGCGAGATCAGCAGCAAGCGGCGTGGGACGCCCAGCAGCAGATGGCTGTCCACGAAGTCCGCGTCTTTAGTGACGATGACCCGCCGCTCATCGTCCGCCCGCCGGGCCAGCGCCGGATCGGTGGTGCGGTTGCCGTTGGGCAGGTCGAGCGTGTAGACCGAGTCGTGCCCCGCTTCGTTCAACCGACCGGCGACACGGCGCGGCAACTGAGCGTCGACAAAAACTTCATCGGGTTGGCTGCCGCAACCGCCGGGAACGCGAGAGTTCAGCGGCGTAGGCGAGAGCCGCGTACAGGTCTTCCCGCTCTAGGTCTTCGTAATCGGCCAGGATCTGCTCGTGCGACATCCCGGAACTGAGAAGGTCGAGCAGCATCTCCACCGGGTAACGCAGGCCGCGGATGCACGGCTTGCCGTGGCAGATCAACGGATCAATCGAGATGCGTTGTTGCAGATTCTCCATGGTGTGTTGCGGCCAGGGCGGATGCCCGGAGGCACCATCAGGATACGCATTGGCGGTGTAGAGTGCTCCCATGCCGCGGGTCGCGCTGCTGAACGTCGTGGGGTTATCGAAGGGGCTGCTGAAGCACGCGCCGCGGCTTCTCGCGATGAGCGAGGGGCGGACGAGCACCGCCGGGGACGATACGGGGGCGGTGACGCTCGAGCCGGTGCTGCCGGCGGTGACGTGCAGCGTGCAGGCGTCGATGGTCACCGGCGCGGGGCCGGGGGTCCACGGTATCGTCGGCAACGGGTGGTACGACCGAGACGCGGCCGAGGTCCGCTTCTGGCAGCGGTCGGGCCGGCTCGTCGGCGGCGAGAAAGTCTGGGACGCGGCGCGGGAACAACTCGACCGCAACCGCTTGGCGAGGGGCGCACGCGGGGCCGCGGCTTATGAGCCGGAGCTGGAACTCGGCCCGCCCTTCACGTGCGCCAACCTCGGCTGGTGGCACAACAGTTACTCCACGTGCGACTATATACTTCAGGCCCGCCCGATCTATAAAGCCGACGGGCGGAAGCTGCCCGATTGTTATACATCCCCGCCGGGGCTGCGGGACCGGCTGCAGGCCGAACTCGGCACGTTCCCGCTCTTCCGCTACTGGGGACCGGCCGCGGATATCACCGCCACCCGCTGGCTCGCCGACGCGGCCCGGCTCGTCGAGCAGTGGCACACGCCCACCCTCTCGCTGGTCTACCTCCCCCACCTCGACTACCCCCTGCAACGCCTCGGGCCCGACCACCCCGACCTCCCCGGCGAGGTCGCCGCCATCGACACGCTCGTCGGCGACCTGATCGACTTCTACCGGGAGCGCGACGTGCAGCCAATCGTCGTCAGCGAGTACGGCATCGAGCCGTGCATCCCCGGCGACGCGGCGATCTACGTCAACCGCCACCTCCGCGAACGTGGCCTCCTCGCCGTGCGGAACGAGGACGGGCACGAGGTGCTCGACCCCGGCGCCTCCCGCGCCTTCGCCGTGGCGGACCATCAGGTGGCCCACGTCTACTTCCCGCTCGGACCGGTCGAAATCGGCGAGCTTGAACTGGGCGGCCTGCCGCTGACGGTGACGCACATCGAGCACCCGCGGGCCGGTGACCTCGTACTCGTCGCCGACGCCGGCCGCTGGTTCGCCTACGACCACTGGCCGACGGACCGCCCCGACCTCGCCCCGGATTACGCCCGCACCGTAGCGATCCACGCCAAGCCCGGCTACGACCCGCGTGAGCTGCTCATCGACCCCGCGATCCGCTTTCCGAAGCTCGCCATCGCCCGCCGCCTCGCCGCTAAACGCCTCGGGATGAGGACGCTGATGGACGTCATCCCCCTCGACAACGCGCTGGTCCGCGGCACCCACGGCCGCGTGGCCGTCCACCCCGACCACCGCCCCGTCCTGCTCGGCGGCAACCGCTGGGCCCCCGCCCAGCACATCCCCTGCACCGCCGTCCGCCGGATCGTGCAGCGGGCGCTGGGTCTCTCAAGTTGACACGTTACGCGGTCGTATGCCAGGTAACATTGTGAACAATCGCCAGCACCTCAATCCGGCGACGCTCGTCGTCCAGCTTATGAAAAAAGCCGGCGCGTCATGCCGGCGGGTCCCGATGCGGCAACCCGGTAAGCCGTTGCTTTGCCTCAGGTGATCCGCTGAACCGCCCGGCTTCCACGTCATCGATACCGGCTCGTATGCGTCGCAGCGCTTCGGCCTGCGATGCGGGATCGTGATCCAGGAACGACGCGGTGTCGGCTGCACGCCTGGCTAGGTCGGTCAGCCAGCCCGCAAGTTGCACCCCCACCTCTTCCGACAAATCGTAAGGCAATTCAACGATAAGTTGCTTCATCGTTGAAGACTCCAAACTTTGTTGCGGGCCTGACTCCTCAAATCACGCGGCGGTGAGCGAGTGGTTGATGGTTTGCCAGAACGTCTGCACCGCAACGGGTTTGCCCTCGAAAAAGTCTTCAAAGAAGCCGGGGGCGTTCAAGCCTACCGGGTAGGCGTAGCGTTCGCCGTCGCTGCCGACCTCGTCGATCCAATCACCCGGCTTTACCGGATCAACAACGTCGAACATATCGCTCGGGTAAAGGTAAGGCTGCCCCCGGTCGTTGAGCAATCGGTAGTCGTCCGCCTCGATCCCGATCACCAGATAAGGCTGACCCGGGGACAGGTCGGGGTAGACATCGATCTTCTGATTCGGTTGCACGATCATCGTGGGATTCGCTTGTCGACCAGCTTGTGCTCGAAGCTGCCGATACCGTGGTGATGATACCAGTGCAGCTCGTGCGGCCGGTTCCCGATCAAGAAAACCGGCCCGGATCGCTTCGTCCAGCGGGAGGATCGGCCGCCGTAGGTGGAGAGCAGGCGGGGCAGGTCGCGGATGCGGTTCCCCTTGGCGATCACCCGCGAGGGGTGCAGGTGAGCTGGGATGAGCAGAGAGGGGTCCACTGTCCCGCTCACTGCAGCCCCACCACCAGGTCCGCCTCCTCCGGGGAGGTCTCGCCGGCGAGGACGCGCTCCCGCGCGTGCATCGCCAGCGTGAGGGTGCCGCTGTCGGCGACGGCCTTGCGCATGTCCACGAGCGTGGGCTTACTCATGATCAGGTCGCGGAGCGTGTCGTCAAAGGTCAGCAGTTCGAAGACGCCAAGGCGGCCGGAGTACCCGGTGCGGAAGCACTCGGCGCAGCCGTCCGAGTCGTAGATGTCCTTGCGCTTCGCGGGGTCGAGGCCCATGTCCTTGAGGTCGTCGTCCTTGAGCTTCGTCGGCACCTTGCAGTGCGGGCAAAGCCGCCGGACCAGCCGCTGCGCGAGCACGAGGTTCAGCGTTGAGGCGAGGAGGTACGGCTCGACGTTGAGGTCGAGCAGGCGCAGGACCGTGCCCAGCGAGTCGGTCGCGTGGAGGCTGGAGAACACGAGGTGGCCGGTGGTGGCCGCCTCCATCGCGGTGACGGCGGTGTCGCCGTCGCGGATCTCGCCGATGACGATGACGTCGGGGTCCTGCCGCAGGGTCGAGCGGAGCAGGCTGCCGTAGGTGTCGCCGCGGTCGGCCTTGACCGGGAGCTGGGTGATGGAGTCGAGTTCGTACTCGACGGGATCCTCGATGGTAACGACGTTGCGAGACGCCGCGTCGATGCCGCGGAGCACGGCGTACAGCGTCGTGGTCTTGCCGCTGCCGGTGGGCCCGCAGACGAGGATGACGCCCTGGGCCCGGCTGGCGGCGCGTTCGAGGCCGCGGTGCACGCGTCGGGGCAGGTCCAGCCGGTCGAGGGTCTGCGGCGACTGGGCCGGGTCGAGGACGCGGAGCACGATCTTCTGCCCGTGCATCGACGGCGCGAGGCTGACGCGGTAGTCGATCGCGCGGCCGGGCACGCCGGCGGAGAAGCGGCCCTCCTGGACCTGGGCCTTGCGGGTGATGTCGATGTCGCTGAGGACCTTGACCAGGCCGGTGAGCTTGCGGGTGTCGTCGGAGCTGAGCTTGCCGACCTCGATCATGGTGCCGTCGACGCGGAGGCGTAGGGTCGTCGCCTCGTGGCGGGGCTCGATGTGGATGTCCGACGCGGCGCAGCGGATCGACCCGAGCAGGAGCAGGCCCAGGAGCGTGAGCGTCTGGTTGGTGGCGGCGTCGCGGCCGGCGGCGTGGAGCGTCTGGCCCCGGGCGTTGACCAGCGCCAAGCCCTCGAGCCCGAACCCCGGGTCGTGCCCCATCTCCAGCAGGTTGCCCAGCGACGTCGTCGCCTGAGGCGACGCGGCGGCGTCGGCGTTGACCAGCTCCTGCAACCCGGACCCCACCGTGGACGGCGCATCGTCGTCGGCGGTCGGCACCACGTCGATGGGTTCGAGCACCTCGTACGCGGCCTCCTCGTCATCGCCGCCGCCCGTCGCGGCGCGGGGCGGCGACGCGGCCTGCCGCTGCGGCGCGCTGGGTTCGGGGTCGACCTCGATCACCTCCCCCGGCGGCGCGAGCGCGGCGCTCACCATCGTCAGGTCGAGCATGTCCACCGTCTGCGCGGTGGCGTCGGCCTGCCCCGCGGGACGCTTGGGCAGGCCCTGCGGGTAATTCGCCGGCGGGTTCTTCTTCGCCGACGACTCGTCGGCGAAGAACCGCACGAACGTGTCGCCGACCTGGAACACCCCGCAGTCGCGCAGCTTCACCGCCTCGACCGGCTGACCCTTCACCAGCGTGCCGTTGCGGCTCTTGAGGTCGCGGAGCACCCACCGCCCCTGCACCTCACGGACTTCGCAGTGGTGGCGGCTGACCTGGTGGTCGTTGTCGATGATCGCGTGGCTGTCGTCCGCCCGGCCAATCACAAAGTGATCACCCTTGATGCGGAAACGGCGGTTGCGCTGCGGGTCGACGAGTTCGAGTATGGGCATGACGATCCTATCTTAACGCCGCGCCGGACCGTGTATTGCACGCTCCCCACCCGGACCCGGGTGAGCGCACCGCAACGCATCCGAGCCGGGAGCGTGAGCGACCGGTGGGTCCGCGAAGAGCGCCGTCCCGTCGCTGACGCTCCGGGTTCTGAACAGCCATCCGCATGCCGCCGGTGGAGCAACGTCACGCGAAGAGTTCCGCCAGCGGCAGGGCGAACCCCGGCAGCAGCGCCTCGGCGACGAGCGTGTCGCCGTCGCCGTAGACCCGCGCCGCGCCGTCGGGCAGGTACACGGTGACGGTGCGGGTTTTGTCGTCCACAATCCACACCTGCCGCGTCCCGTGCCGCAGCCACCAACGGGCTTTATCAAGCACCTCGCTCATGACGTCGTTGGGCGAGTTGATCTCGACGGCGAGGTCGGGGGCGTCGGTTAAAAATCGGGCCTGCCTGGCTTCGGTCGCTCGTGCGGAGCGAAGAAACGAAACATCCGGAGCCCGTACCATATCGGGTGACGCTCCCAGCTTGTATCCGCTCTCGTTGAGTACCTCCCCGAGTGCCTGCGCATGAACGTGCCTGAATAACCAAAAATTCAGCCTGCTTTGTAGCTGCGCGTGTCGCGGACCTGGCTTGCTCATCTCGTAAACTTCTCCTCGGATCAACTCATAAGTCTTGCCCGGGTCTCCGTCGAACTCGAAGAACTCCTCAGCGGTCATCAGCTTGGTCGCGGTCTGGGTGGACATGCATCTAGTATAAGTCCGTGGACACGATCTACCTCGACAACAACGCGACGACGCGGCCGCTGGACGATGTGGCCGCGGCGGTGGCCGAGGCGCACGCGACGCTGTGGGCCAACCCGTCGAGCGTGCACCGGTTCGGGCAGATGGTGCGGCAGCGGGTCGAGCTTGCGCGGCAAACGGTGGCGTCGCTGATCGGGGCCCGGCCGCGCGACCTGCTGCTTACCTCGGGCGGGACCGAGTCGAACAACCTTGCGTTGCAGGGGCTGCTCGGGCCGGGGGACACGCTGGTGACGACGGGCATCGAGCACGCCGCAGTGCGTGAGCCGGCCGAGGCGTTCGGGGCGGCGGGGGGCCGGGTGGTGTGGCTGCCGCTGGGCGACGGCGGGCTGCTCGACCCGGCGGCGGTGGGCGAGGCGCTGGCCGACGTCGAGGGTCTGGCGCTGGTCAGCGTGATGTGGGCGAACAACGAGACGGGGGTGGTCCAGCCGATCGCGGAGGTCGCCCGGATCATCGACGCGGTGCGGCAAGGGCACCGCGGCCTTCGGGTGCTGTTCCACACCGACGCGACGCAGGCGGTGGGCAAGCTGCCGGTGGACGTGGACGCGGCGGGGGTGGACCTGCTGACGATGGCGGCGCACAAGCTGCACGGGCCCAAGGGCGTCGGGGCGTTGTGGGTGCGTTCCGGGGGCGGGCGAGGGGGCCGGGGGGGCGGGGGGGTGCGGCTGCGGCCGGTGATCCGCGGCGGGCCGCAGGAGCGTGAGAAGCGCGGCGGGACCGAGAACGTGCCGGGCATCCTCGGCTTCGGCATCGCGGCGGAGGCGGCGGCGGCGTTCGTCACCGATGCGGCCGCGGTGTCCAGATGCGAGGCGTTGCGGGACCGGCTGGAGGCAAGGGTGCTGGACGCGATGCCGGAAACGGTGGTGAACGGGCGCGGCGTGCCGCGGCTGTGGAACACCAGCAACCTCGGCTTCCGCGGGCTCGAGGCCGAGGCGATCCTGCTCGGGCTCAGCGAGCGGGGCGTTTGCGCCTCGGCCGGGGCGGCGTGCAGCAGCGGGTCGCTCGAGCCCTCGCCGGTCCTCCGCGCGATGGGCGTCGAGGAGCCGGTGGCGCACGGCTCGGTCCGCCTCTCGCTCAGCCGCTTCACCACCGAAGCGGAGGTCGACGCGGCGGTCGCGGCGGTGGTCGCGGTCATCGAGCGGTTAGGGCGCGTGATGCCGGTGGGGGTGTGACGGCCGTTAGCCGTGAGCCGTTGGCCAAAGCGCTACGGTGATCAAGAGGCCAGCAGCCAGCAGCCATTTCCCACACGCCGTGACCCCGCCCGCTTTACCCGCCCACGCCCAACGGGCACAATGCCCCCGCTACCGCACGGCCACACCAGGCGACGGGAACCACCGATGCAGATGATGACCTGGATGCTCGGCCGCCTCGGCAGCCGCTTCGGCCTCACCTTCGAGCCCTACGAACGCCGCGTCATGCACTCGGCTCTCGGCCGGTTCCTCGACCAGCCCCTCGACCTCGCCGTCGGCCTCGTCGAGCCCGACGGCTCCGAACGCGTCCTGCCCTTCACCCGAGACAACGACCGCCCCGGCGTCGAACAGCTCGCCAACTGCGAGCAGTTTGACCGCATCAACTCCGTCACCTTCCGCGGCTACAGCGAACCCAGCCGCGTCCGCCTCGAGTTCAACGTCCACTCCGCCTTTTACCCGCAGAACGACCGCCTCTGCCTCATGCCCGCGTTCTACCTCGAGGTGCGCGTCACCCCGGTCGAGGCCTACCGACGCATCCCCCCGCCGCCGAGCGTCGCCTCACGGGTCAAGGTCTTCCTCCGCCTCAAACGCCCCGACACCGCGATCCGTGCCGAGGGTGACACGCTTTACCTCGACTACGACATCCCCCTGCGGCCGCGCGACCCCTGGGGCCACCCCGTCCCCGACGCCGCCGGCGAGGACCGCACCGTCCGCGCCGCCGAACGCCTCCGCTCGCTCAACCCCGACGCGACACCGACCGACACCGGCGACGGCCTCACCCTCGACCTGCCCGTCACCGAGGCCGGCTCGGGCGTCAAGTGGCGCCTCGTCTGGGCCGCCCACGTCGCCGACCCCGTGCTCAACGTCACCCAGCACGGCCAGCCACGCCTCGCCACCCTCCGCTACACCGACCACTGGCCCGACGTCGCCGCCGTCGTCGACGAGGCGGCCCGCACCCGCGACGACCGCCTTGCCCTCTCCCGACGCTTCGAAAAAATCCTCGAACAAGCGCCCCTCGACGCCTCCCAACGCCACCTCATGAACCAGGCGTACCAGAACTACCTCGGCAACACGTTCTGGTGCACCACCCGACCCGCCTCCACCCCCGCCCCCGGGAGCGCCCCCGCCCCGGGAAACGCAAACGCCCCGATCAGCCCCACCACAACCGCCCCCGCAACCGCAACCTCCACCCCCCACGACGCCGAGCCCCCCCCCACCCCCGACACCCGCGAATGGTTCAGCACCTGGGACGGCTCGTGCCTCTTCCACTCCGTCCTCGACGTCGAATACAACTGCTCGGTCTTCTACCTCGCCCTCTGGCCGAGGCTCCTGCGGCTCCTCCTCGACCAGTGGATGGACCGCCTCATCGACCACCCGCCCTCCGGCGGGGCCTTTGCCCCCCACGACCTGGGCCAAGGCGTCAACGCCGCCCGCAGCGCCTACGCCTACGAGATGCCCGTGGAGGAAAACGCCAACCTCCTCCTGCTCCTGGACACGTACCTCCACTGGACCGGCGACCGCCGACCCGCCCGCGCCCACGCCGACGCCATCGACCGCCTCACCCGCTACCTCCTCTGGGCCGACCGCGACGCCTCGGGCTTCCCCTCCGCCGGCGTCGCCAACACCATCGTCGACGCCTCGCCGGCCATGCAGTACGGCCGCAAGCAGACCTACCTCGCCGTGAAACGCGCCGCCGCCCTCCGCGCCGCCGCCGGCATCCTCCGCCACACCGACCAACCCCAAGAGGCCGCCGAACTCGAGGCACGCGTCGAGGCCGACGTCCGAAAAATCGAACGCGCCGCCTGGCTGGGCGACCACTACGCCGTCGCCGTCGACCGCTCCGCCGTCGAACTCATCGACCCCCACTCCGGCAAGCCCCTGCCCTTCGACCAGCTCCCCGGCTGGGACGCCTACTCCATCTACACCGGCAACGGCCTGCTCCTGCCCGAGATGATCGGCCACCCCCCCCTCCTCGACCGCGACCGGCTCGCCCGCGACGTCTACGCCGCCGCCCGGGAATCGCGCGGCCGCTACGGCGACGGCCACTCCTCCTTCGAGCCCAACAACTGCCGCGTCTCCCAAGCCCTGTGGCGCGACATGCTCGCCCGGTACCTCCACCTCGGCGGGGCCTCCTCCGCCCAGGAATACTGGGACCTCCAGGTCATGTCCAACACCCATGCCCAGTCCATGGGCTACACCGACACCTACATCCAAAACCGCCTGCTCCACTACCCCCGCGGCGTCGTCACCCTCGCCTACTTCCTCGCCACGCCGCGCCTCCAGATCGACCGCCTCGCCCCCGGCTCCCGCGGCACCTACATCACCGTCGACCCCGACCGACGCACCCCCTCACGCTGGCCCCTGCTCCCCCTCGCCGACTGGCAGGCCGGCAAAATCCCCGTCTGCGTCGTCGACGACACCGGCCACGCCCGCATCGAAGCTATGACCGACCCCGTCGTCATCCACGGCCACGCCGACGACCCCTCCGCCACCGTCTCGGGCATCGAGTTCATCGGATGACACCCCAAACCGGACGCTGCCTCCACACGAAGCGACGCGGCTCCGCCGCACTCGCCTCCGCCGCGCCATCAACGCTTAGCGGCACAGGGATCCCCCAACAGTAAAACAGCCACCCTCCGACCGTGGCCCAGCCATCCCGCCCGTGTTCGGCCGGCAGGCGGAAGATCGCGCTCTCGACCTCAACCTTCGCCTTCGGCGAACACAGGCAGGATGCCTGTGCCACCAAGAACACCGCCCGCTTGCCTCTGTCACTCCGGTTAAGCGGCACGCTGACCCGCACCGTTCCCCTTCACCCCACCAGCCACACCCCCGCCCGACATCGCCCACCCGCGACTTGCCCCCCCCTAGCGCCTAGCGCCTAATGCCTAGCGCCTACGCATGAACCCCCTCATCGCCCTCCTCGACCGCTGGCAGACCCGACGCATCGCCGTCGCCGGCGACTTCATGCTCGACCGCTACGCCTACGGCAACGCGTCGCGCCTCTCGCCCGACGCGCCGGTTCCCGTCCTCACCGTCGAACGCACCGAGTCGCTGCCCGGCGGGGCGGCCAACGTCTGCCTCGACCTCGCCGCCCTCCGCTGCGAGGTCGCCTGCCTCGGCGTCGTCGGCGACGACGAGGCGGGTCATACCCTCGCCGAGGCGATGCGGGACGCCGGCGTCGACACCTCGGGCCTCATCGCCCACGCCGCCCGGCCGACCACCGTCAAGCACAACCTCGTCGGCCTCGCCCAGCACCGCCACCCGCAGAAGATGTTCCGCCTCGACACCGAGGACCGCTCGCCCGTCACCCCCGACCTTGAACAACGCCTGCTCGACGCGGCCGCCTCGCCCGGGGGCCTGCTCGACGGCGCGGACGTGCTCTGCCTCGAGGACTACGACAAGGGCGTCCTCACCCCGGCCGTCTGCCAAGGCCTCATCGCCTTGGCGAACGGGCGCGGCATCCCCGTCTTCATCGACCCCGCCGCCGTCACCGACTACACCAAGTACCGCGGCGCAACCTGCATCACCCCCAACCGCACCGAGGCGCAGCTCGCCACCGGGCTCGACGACCCGGCCGCGATGGCGGAGCGCCTGCAAACCGGCCTGGGCCTGTCGCACGTCGTGCTCACGCTTGACAAATCCGGCGCGTTGCTGCGGGGGCCCGGGGGCGAGACGGTGACGGTGCCGACGGTGGCGCGGAGCGTGTACGACGTGACCGGGGCGGGCGACATGGTCCTGGCGATGCTCGCCGCGGCGATTGCCAACGGCGCGGCCTGGCCGGACGCGGTGGCGCTGGCCAACGTCGCCGCCGGGCTCGAAGTCGAGAAAGCCGGCGTCGTGCCCATCCCCCTCGACGAAATCCTCCTCGCCCTCCTGCAGCAGGACCACGGGCAGCTCGGCAAGGTCCGCACGCTCGACCAGCTCCTGCCCGAACTGCACGCCTACCGCCGAAGCGGCAGGCGGATCGTCTTCACCAACGGCTGCTTCGACATCCTCCACGCCGGGCACGTCGCCTACCTCCGTGAGGCCCGCCGGCAGGGCGACCTGCTCGTGGTCGGGCTCAACTCCGACGCGTCGATCCGCTCGATCAAGGGCCCCGACCGCCCGGTCAACCACGAGGCCGACCGCCTGCTGGTGCTGTCCGAGCTCGAGAGCGTCGGCTACCTCGTCGTCTTCGGCGAGGACACCCCGCTCCACCTCATCGAGGCGATCCGCCCCGACGTCCTGGCCAAGGGCGCCGACTACACCCGCGAACAGGTCGTCGGGCACGGCATCGTCGAAGCCCACGGCGGCCGCGTCGCCCTCATCGACCTCTTCGAGGGGCGGTCGACGACGAACCTGATCGCGAAGATGCGGGGGAGTTAAACCGCCAAGGACGCTAAGGGCGCGGAGGAAGGCAAAGAATTAGCTCGGATGGATCGGATACATCGGATCGTGAGCCAGGCACACGGAAACCTTCGAATCTAGATCGTGCTATGACGTCCGGCTCTCATCCGCTGAATCCGATCCATCCGAGCCTCTCCCCGCCTTCCTTAGCGCTCTCCGCGTCCTTGGCGGTTAATCGGCCCCAGTCCGCAGGGCGGGCAGCGCGGGGTGATCGGGGGCGAGCTCGGCGAGGCGGCGCGTCAGGGTGCGGGCGGCGGGGACGTCGCCGCCCTCGAGGTAGTACCGCGCCGCGGCCGCGGCGGCGTCGGCGTCGCCGGGGTGCTCGGCGAGCAACACCTCGTACTGCAGCGCCGCCATCAGCGGCTGGCCCAGCGCCCCGTAGTACCCCGCCAGGTCCCGCGTCACCCCCGGCGTGTACAGCATCGCCGGCGAGAGCGAAGTGAGCACCCGCGCCGCCTCCGCCGGGTCGCCCCGCTCGGCGTACAGCGCCGCCAGCTTCCGCGCGTACACCACCCGCACCTCGGCCGTGTCGTCCCGCAGCGGCAGCTTCGCCACCGCCCGCTCCATCCACTCCAGCGCTTCGAGATCGTCCCCCGGGTTACCCCTCCCCCGGTATGCGTCCGACAGGGCCGACGCCGCCTCGTGCAGCGTCGTGTCCAGCTCGAGCGCCCGGTCCAGTTCCGCGATGGCGTCGTCCCACCGCGCCGTCTTGAGGTACACGTCCGCCAGGGCGAGGTGCAGCCGCGCCACGTCCGGCGCGAGCCCGACGGCCCGGCGGTGGTGCCGCTCGGCCGCCTCACGGTTGCCGAGGATCATCGCCGCACTCCCCGCCAGGTTCTCGAGCTGCGGGTCTGATGGCCCAAGCTCTAGCGCCCGCTCGTAAGCTCGGTAGGCACCATGCACGTCGTCCCGCCGGACCAGCACCTGCCCGAGCAGCCGCTGGCCCGCGGCCGTGTCGGGGTACTCGTCCAGCAGCGGCCGCAACTTGTCGAAGATCGGCCCGACGCTCCGCTCGTTCTCGATCGCCGCGTTCAGCCGCACCGCCAGCGCCTCGACCCGCGCGTCGACCTCCGCCGCCGTGAGCGGCGCGGGCGACGACGGTTGCAGCGTCCGCACGACACCCCACACCGCCAGACCGACGGAGATTACCACCGAGATGATCCAGACCCAACGCTTCATCCTTGACGCCCCGCCCCGTTAGCCGCCGGGCCTGTCCCGGCGCTCCCGACCGCCCAGAGCGCCGGGGCAAGCCCGGCGGCTAACGCGGGAAAATGCACCCGCGACATTATCACACGTCCCACCAGTGCAGGTCGATCTCGGGGAACACCACGTCGTGCAGGTCCGCGTCCTTCACCGCGTGCTCTTCGACCTCGGTGAGGCCGCCGAGGTACTTCGAGTCGAGGGCGACCTTCTCGGCGAGGTCGGTGAGGTTCTCGAACCGAGCGACGTGCTGCATGAACCGCTTGATGCCGTAGTCCACCGCCTGCCCGCGCCGGATGACGAACGGCCAGTCGCTCGCCTGCAGCAGAAGTAGTTCGCGCCCCGCCTTCTCCAACAGGTCCTTCACCTGAGGGTTGTTCTCCCAGTCGAGGTTGGCCGTCAGCCGGCCGAACGTGCCCTCGCAGCGGTACTCGATCTCCCACATCCAGTTGACCTGGTCGTTGGTCCAGACGCGGTGGTCGCCCTCCTCGCCCCAGGACCCCTCGGGCATGGTGACGACCTTGTCGACGAAGACGCTGTCGAGGTACTCGCGCGTGGTCTTGAGGTCGATTTCCGGGTCGGCGTTGATGGTGAGCATGACGTCGCGGAGGAACTGGGGCCCCTCGAACCACCAGTGGCCGAAGAGTTCGGCGTCGAAGGTGCAGCAGACGACGCCGGCCTTGCCGGTCTTGTCCTTGTGGTCGCGGAGGCGGTCCTTGATGGAGTTGACAAAGTGCTGGGCGTGCTCGTGGAGCTTGCCGGGGATGTTGTCGGGGTGGTAGAGGTGCTTGTCGCCGAGGTCGGTTTTCGCGCCGGTGATCTTCCAGTAGCGGAGCCCGCGGCGGGGGCCCCACTGCTTATGGAACTCGAGGTAGACCCCGTCGGCGGGGTAGCCGATGGTGCCGGACCAGACCTTTTCGCAGACCTCGTTGTCGCGGCCGAAGGCGAAGGCGCGGGCCAGGCCGTGGCCGTCGGAGTTGACGCCCTGGGGCTCGTTGACCGACTGCCAGCCGCGGGCGGGGTACTTGGCGGATTCGTCCCAGCCGACCTTGTGCCACCCGCCGTCGTGGTAGACCTGCTCGGACTTGCTCTGCTCGATGAGGTGGGACTCGACGAAGAAGTGGTCGATGCCCTCGTCGGCGACGAGGTGCTCGGTGCCGCAGCGGACGCGGCCGGGGCCCCAGGGGATGGGCGGGTTCCACTCGCCGCTGGGGCGGTAGGCGCACTCGGGCAGCCACATGCCGGTGGGCCGGAACCCGAGGATGCGTTCGCTGCTGGCGAGGCCGGCGCGGACCTGCGCCCGGATGGCCGAGTCGGTGAGCAACAGCGGCATGTAGCCGTGCGTCGCGTTGCTGGTGAGGATCTCCACCAGGCCCCGTCTCGCCATCTCGGCGTAGGCGGCGGGGATGTCGCGGTCCATCGCCTTGAACTGCTTGGACAGCCCGGTGAACATCTCCTCCCACCGCGTGGCGAGGTACGCCATGTGGCCGTTGTTCAGCTCGTCGAACTCGGCCTTGTCGAGGCGTGCCCGCTCGGCGCGGTCGGCGAGGTAGTGCTCGAAGCCGTCCTTGAACACCGGGTGGGCCAGCTGCTCGAGCAGCACGGGCGTGAGGCCCATGGTCATCTTCGGCGTCGCGTCGAGGAACGTGCATTCGCCCAGCATCGACAGCAGGGGCAGGTACGTCTCGGCCGCGGCTTCGTACAGCCAGTCCTCGCCGTGGGGCCAGGTCCCGTGCCGCAGCACGTAGGGCAGGTGGCCGTGCAGGACGAGGCAGAACGATCCGAGGGGGTCGGGCATCGTAGAAGTCTATCGGGTGGGGTCGTCATCCGCAGCGGGGATCGGCTTCGCCCGGACCCCGGATTCGCTGACGGTCACGACGTGGCCGGGGAGCAATCGCTCCGCCTCCGGCCAGCCCGCGCGCAGCAACATGTCGAAGCGGGACTTGATCCGCCGGTCAAAGGCAACGATCAGGACGCCCGGCAGTTGCACCCTCTCCCGCATCGCGAGCGCGGCAAAGTCGTGGTCCCGCGTGATGACCGTCCAACCCTCGTCAACCGCCCGTTGCGCGATCTTTCGGTCGGGGGTGCGGTTGAGGCCGAGGTCGTGGGTCGTCACGGTATCATGGCCGCGTTCCCGCAGCCAACCCGCAAAAGATCGGCCGAGGTTCTCGTCGATCAGCAGTCTCACGACGCTTCACGACGCAGCGGAGCGGAATCGGGGGGAAGCACTTCCGCAGCGAACGCGATGCAGGCGCGAACCGCCTCTTCGTTCGGGATGCTGGGGAATTCGTGGAGCATCTCGTCGATGCTCCAGTCCCCGCTGAGCATCTCGAGCACCATGTTCACGCTGATCCGCGTGCCCTTCATGACCGGCTTGCCCGCGAGGATCGCCGGGTCGCGGTGGATGTAGTCGCGCCAGTCCATGACGAGAGTATACGGGGGCACCCGATACGGAAGCACGCGCGCAAAAAACCGGCGGCCTCGGGGGGCCGCCGGTTCATCACTGCGGTGGTGCGGTGGGTGCCGCTTAGTACGAGGTGGTCGACTCGTCCTCGTTCAAGCCCGTGGTGAGCTGGTCGGACTTGACCTCCACGGAGAGGCTGCCTTGGCCGGCGTCCTCGGCCTTGACCCTGACGCTCATGGCCCGCTCTTCGCCGGGCTTAAGCACGCCGATGGGGTCGAAGGTGATGGTGCGGCCCTGGGCCCTGCCCATCGGCTCGCCAGAGGCCGAGACGAAGCTGAAGTGCTCCGGGATCGTGGCGGTAATCTTGACGTCGAGGTCCTCGGCGCTGCCCTCGTTGGTCAGCCGGATCGAGTACACGGTCTCTTCACCGATTCTGACGGGGTCCTGGGCGTCGACGACCTCGAGCTGCAGGGCCGGGATGCCCACGAACTTGACGTTGAGCGGCTTGCTGACCGGGGCGGCGCAGTACGCCTTGGCGGTCGCCTTGCCTTCCACGGCCGAGGGCTCGGTGGTGGTGAAGGTCACGTTGAAGCTGCGCGACTCGCCGGCGGGGAGCTCGGGCATGGTGAAGTCGCTGCCGCTGCGTTGCACGCGGCCGTCGCTGACGCTGACGTTGCGGGCGTTGGCCGGGAGCGGCAGGGTGACCACCACGTCCTTGGCCGGGGCGTCGCTGGTGTTCTCGACGGTGACGCCGAGGCGGGTGTCGCGGCCGACGTACTCCTGCTCGGGGGCCTGCACCGACAGGTCGATGCTCGGCTTGTAGACCTGCAGCGTGCTGCCGTCGGCAACCTCGCTCATGCTGCCGGCGGAGGCGACGGCGCGGGCACGGATCGACCCGGCTTCGACCTTCTCAAGGTTGACCCTCATGGGCTTACTCTCGAACGCCTTGCCCGCGGCGATGGAGCCGGCGTCGACCTTCATCGGGCCGCTGCCCTCGGCCCGGGCCACGCCCTGCGGCAGCGTCTCGTTCACCATCACCGCCGGGGTCGCGCCCGAGCCGGTGTTGGTCAGCCGGTAGACGATGAACACCTCGTCACAGGCGTAGGCCGAGCTGATGTTCTCGCCCGCCGCGTTGACGAAACGGTGGTCGAGGGTGAGCTCGGGCTTGACGACCTGGAACGACTGACAGGAGGCCGCGTCGTAGGTGGCCCAGGTGCAGGTGTCGACCATGCCCTCTTGTGTCGCGGTGCCGTAGACGGTGACCTCGCGGCTCTCGCCGGGCTTGAGCATCCCGATGCGGTACTGGGCCTCGTTCATCTTCATCGAATCCGACTGCTTCGCCGACGCCTGGGGGGTCTTCAGGTCCGGCGCGTAGCCGGGACGGTCGCCCCGTTCGAGCTCGAAGCCCGACGAGACCGATTCGTGCAGGACGACGTTGTGCAGGTTGAGGTCGCCGGTGTTCGAGACCTTGAGCTTGTACTGGGTCTGGCTGTTGGCGTAGACCTGGGGCGGCATAGTGCGTTCGATGCTCAGGCCGTCGGCCTCGGCACCGCCGGTGTTGACGCTGCGGGTCTGAGCGGTCGGGGCCGGGGTCCTGGCGGATTCGCCACGCTGGGCGGTCCGCTGGTTGTCGCCGGTGGAGGAACAGCCGGCGGCGGACAGGCCCATCGCCGCGAGGAGTGCCAGCCCGCAAGCGGCACGGGGGAGGGTCGGGGACGGTTGGCTCATATCGGTTCCTGAAAGGTTCGCGTCGTGCGACGGGTGGGGGGTCCTACCGGAGCCGACACAGGCCCGGATGATCGTGATGACGGGCGGCATGACGCCTCGCCACTACCGCATTCTGCGGATGCTAGGGGTGAGCCGACGGAATGCCCGTTCGGCGGAAAAAAAATTTGGGGGTGTTATACCTCGGCCGCTCCGGGGCGATGTGCGTGGCTTGGGTTGCACCTCATGCACACATCGCCGCAGAGCCGGCGAGGTGTGGCACCCGCGCCCGTCAGAGCCGGGAGCGTGAGCGACCGGGGGCGGGGTGTGAACAGGTGTTGAAGTTTTCCGCTATAGCCGCAACGTTGCGCGTCGCGGACCACGTTGCGTAGCAACGCGGCTCATGGGGAAAGTTTGCGTCGTTCGTTCTGACCCGTCGCTGACGCTCGGGGCTCTGATGAGACCAACGGCCTGCGGCGGCTTGTCGTCACGGGGTGTCAACGGAGTGATACAGGTTCCAAACAAAAACCGGCGGCCGTCATGGCCGCCGGTTCGGGGTTGAGGGTCGCGGGGTCGCGGGGTCAGTTGCTGGTGGTCGACTCGTCTTCGGTCAGCGTCTGGCCGAGCTTGTCGGACTGGATCTTCAGCTCGAACTTGCCGCGGACGGCGCTGTCGGCCTTGGCGGTGACGTTGATCTCGGCCTCCTCGCCGGGGGCGAGGCGGGCGATGGGATCAAACGTCAAGTTGCGGCCGCTGGCGGTCGCCTTGGGCTGGCCCTCCGACGACACGAAGCTGAAGCCCTCGGGCAGCGTCCCGGTGATGCGGACGTTCAGGTCCTCGGCGGTGCCTTCGTTCAGCACCTTGATGTTGTACACCGTGGTCTCGCCGACGCGCACCGGGTCGGTGCTGTCGATGACCTCGAGTTGCAGCGCGGGGATGCCGACGAACGCGATGTTCAGGGGCTTGCGGACCTCGGGGGCGCAGTAGGCCTTGGCCACGGCTTCCTCACTCACGTCGCCGGGCTCGTCGACCCGGAAGCGGACGTCGAAGCTGCGTGACGCGCCGGCGGCGAGTTCGCCGATCATGAACGAGTCGTCCTCACGGGTGATGCGGCCGTCGCTGACGCTGAGGTTCTGGGCACCTTCGGGCAGGGGCATGTCCACCATCACGTCCCGGGCGGGGGCGTCGCTGGTGTTTTCGACGGTAACGCCGACGCGGACGTCGCGGCCGAGGTACTCCTCGGAAGGCGCCTGGATGGTCATGGCCAGCGCCGGGCGGAGGATGGTCAGCGAGCTGCCGTCGGCGACCTCGCCGAGCTTGTCGGCGTTGGCGATGGCGCGGGCACGGATGTCGTCGACGTCACTGTCCTCGAGGTTGAGCTTCATCTTGTCGCTCTCGAACTTCTCACCGGCGCCGAGGGTCCCGGCGTCGACCTTGATCGGGCCGCTGGCGTCGGCGAGCATGACGCCCTGGGGCAGGGTCTCGTTGATGGTGATGGCCGGGGTCTCGCCCGAGCCGGTGTTAGTCACCGAGTACATCAGGTAGACCTCGTCGCAGGCGTACGCCTCGCGGACCTCCCGGCCCTCGGCGTTGACGAAGCGGTGGTCCATCGCGAGCTCGGGCTTGACGATGTTGAAGGTCTGGCAGGCGGCGGCGTTGTAGGTCACCCAGGTGCAGGCCTCGACCTGGCCCTCGCCGGTGGCGGTGCCGTAGACGGTGATGTCGCGGCTCTCGCCGGGGCCGAGGATGCCCACGTCGTGCATGAGCTCGGTCATCTGCGCCATGGCCGCGGACTGCTGGCCCTGGCCCGGGCGCTGGCCTTGGTTCTGGCCGGCGGAGCGGCCCTGCTGCTGGGGCGTGAAGTTGTTCGAGAGCGCTTCGTGCACCACGACGTTGTGGAAGATCAACTCGCCGTCGTTGCGGACGCGGAGGGTGTACTGCGTCTGGCTGTTGGCGTAGACCTGGTCGGGCATCATCCGTTCGACGACGAGGCCCTCGTCGGACTTCGACGAGCCGAGGTCGACCTCCTTGGTCTGCATCTGCGAGCCGGCTTGGCCGTCGGCGGTGGCGTCGTCGCCGTCGGTGAGGTTGGCGGCGGGGGTGGTGGTGTCGGCGGTGGTGCCGGTGCGCGGCGTGGTCGTCGTGGTGGGGGCGGGCTCGGTGGTGTCGTAGTCGCCGGCGGTGTTGTCACAGCCGACCAGGGCGCCGGCGCCGATGAGGGCGCAGAGCAGGCCGGTGAGGGCTTGGGGGTGTCGGGGGCGGGGCATCATGATCAAAACTCCTCGGAGGCGAACGGGAAAGCGGAACGGGGGCACGCGGGACGAAATCGGCTCGGGGTCAGCGGGTTGACGGGGATGTCAACGGGCGGGCCGGACCGGGAACAGGCAAGACGCCACGGGCGTCTCGGCCGATGCTAAGGCGGCCGCGGCGGGATGTCGCGCCCAAGGCGTTTTTTTCCGTCAAAAGTTTCGGGCTCGGTCCATGAGGTTTGTCGGAGCCGTCAACTTGAGGGCGCTCCGAGTCAAGCGTCACTGTTACCCGACCGGTCGCTCACGCTCCCGGCTCTGACGGCGGGGTCGGTTCAGAGCCCCGAGCGTGAGCGACGGGGACGCGGCGACGGCGAAGCGGCCAGCTCGCCTGTTTATCATGGGCGGATGACGACGAACTTCGAAACGGACACGGCTGTACTCGCCTCGGGATCGCTTTCCGGCTCTCCATTTGACCCAGCCGGGCCGCTGGACCTCGCCGGGCGGCGGCTGCACTTTGTGGGGGTCGGCGGGTGTGGGATGTCGGGGCTGGCGCGGATGGCGGCCGGGCGGGGTGCGGTGTGCAGCGGGTCGGACCGGGCCGAGTCCGACATGGTCGCGCTGCTGCGGGGCGCGGGGATTGCGGTGTCGCTGGACCAGACGGCCGGGGCGCTGCCGGCCGGGCTGGACGCGGTGGTGGTGTCGGCGGCGATCGCGGCGGACCACCCCGAGCGGGTCGAGGCGCGGCGGCGGGGCGTCGAGGTGGTGAAGTACGCCCGGATGCTCGGCCGGCTGATGGTCGGCCGCACGGGCGTCGCCGTCGCGGGGACCCACGGCAAATCCACCACCACGTCGATCCTGTGCCACATCCTGATCCAAGCGGGGCTGGACCCGTCGTTCATCGTCGGGGCGAACTGCGCCCAGATCGGCGGGGGGTTCCGTGTCGGGGGTGACGTCATCGTGGCCGAGGCGTGCGAGTACGACCGCAGCTTCCACCACCTGCACCCGAAGCACGGCGTCATCCTCAACGTCGAGGCGGATCATCTCGACCTCTACTCGGGGATCGAAGAAATCGTCGAGAGCTTCGCCACGTTCGCGGCGCGGCTGCCGACGGCTTCGGGTTCCGGGGGATGTTCCGGGGGAAGTTCCGGGGGATGTTCCGGGGGGGGGACGCTGTTGATCCAGCACGAGTCGCCGCACCGGTTGGCCATCGCGGCGGGGCTGGACTGCGCCGTGGAGACGATCGGGTTCGCGCCGCAGGCGGACTGGGTGGTGGACGCCGGGGACGGGGACCGGGGATTGGGGATCGGGTCGTGGACGCTCCGCCGCGGCGGGGAGCGCGTGACGGAGTTCGTGTGTCACATGCCCGGGGACCACTTCGCCTACAACGCGGCGGTCGCCGCGGTCACCGCCCACCGCCTCGGTGCTTCTTGGGACGCGATCACACAAGCGGTCGCTTCGTTTCAAGGGCTCGATCGCCGGATGCAGGTCGTCGGCTCGCTCCCCCCGAACCCCGGTCCGCGATCCCCGGCCCCTGTTCAAGTCATCGACGACTACGGCCACCATCCCACCGAGGTCGACACCACGCTCCGCGCCCTCCGCCGGCATTACCGCCCGCAGCGCCTCATCTGCGTCTTCCAGCCGCACCAGCATTCGCGGACGCGCCACCTCATGGAGCAGTTCGCGGTGAGCTTCACCGCGGCGGATGTGGTGATCGTCCCGGAGATCTACTTCGTCAGGGACAGCGAGGAGGAGCGCCGGGCCGTCACCGCCGGGGACCTGGTGGACCGCCTCCGTCGGCAGAAGGTCAACGCGATGCACCTGCACCCGTTCGAGGCGATCGTCGACCAGCTGCACCTGATGGCGAGGCCCGGCGACCTGATCGTGACGATGGGCGCGGGCGACGTGTGGAAGATCGGGCGGGCGTTTTTGGAGGGGTGAACCCGCTGAGGTGATGGGTCGGCCGGATCGACCCCCCTCCTCTCGGGAGGGGCCGGGGGAGGGCGCGTCGGCCGCGGCGTCACCTTTCGCTAGAGCGGTCTCGGTTCACCTGTAGCGGCTGGGTGCCACACCTTGACGGCTCTGCGTCAAGGTGTGCGGCAGTGGGCACACCTTGGCCCCGAGCGGCCAAGGTGTGGCACCCGCTACGTTTGGAATAGTCTTGCTCTAGGAAGCTGTTTCACCATGACCTGCGGGTGCGACACTGCATCCCGAAGGCTTTGCGGAGGGTGCGGTGTGAAGACGACGAGCCGCGTTGTGCCCACGCCATACCCGCACACCGCACCCGCCCCGAGCGGCGGGATGCCGTGTGGCACCCGTGCGAGCGCCTGTCACAGCTTTTGAAGGACGTCACGCCGGTCATTCGCTGCCCTCCCCCAGCCCCTCCCGGAGGGACGGGGGTAAGAAGCGTGATGCGACAGTACCACGGGTATGATCTGACGCCATGACCACCACCGACCTGAAGAAGCTGAAAGACGCCAAGCCGTTCCGGCGGTTCACGATGCACCTGGCCGACGGGGGCGAGGTGGTCGTGAAGCACCCCGACTTCCTCGCCTACGCCGGCGGCCGCACAGCGTTCGTCGGCGACGAGGACGGCGACTTCGACATCGTTGACCTGCTGCTCGTGTCGCGGCTGAGCGTGAGCGAGACGTCCGACGCGGCGTGAGCGGGGACTTTCGGGTTCGACCCGATAGCCGCGACGCTAAATCGGCGGGTATCTGCAATAGCCGCGACGCTACGCGTCGCCGGGCCTGGGACGCGTAGCGTCCCGGCTAGGCAGGGGTGGAGATGTCGACGGTGAGGGCCCTGGCGGCTAATCCTCCGGCGCGTCCTTCACCATCTCGCGGAAGGCAGCGATGAGGCGTCGGGTGACGGCGCCGGGTTCGCCCGTGCCGACGGCACGCCGGTCGATCTCCACCACCGGCACCACCTCGGCCCCCGTGCCGGTGAGGAAGCATTCGTCCGCGGCGTACAGGTCGTAGCGCGTCAGGTCGGTGCGGCCGTCCACCGTGATCCCGGCGGCGGCGGCGAGTTCCAGCACGATCCCCCGGGTGACGCCGCCGAGCCCGCCGGCGGACAGGGGGGGCGTGTGCAGGGTGCCGCCCCGGACGATGAACAGGTTGTCGGCCGTCGCCTCCGCCACGTACCCGTGCTGGTTGTACATCACCGCCTCGAGCACCCCGGCGTCGAGCGCCTCGATCTTCGCGAGGATGTTGTTTAGATAGTTCAGGCTCTTGATGCGGGGCGACAGCGCCTGGGGGTGGTTGCGGATGGTCGAGGCGCTGACGATCTTCAGGCCCCGCTCGTAGAACTCGGGGGGGTAGAGCTGGATCGGCGCGACGATGATGAACACCACCGGCCGGGGGCACGGCCACGGGTCGATGCCCAGCGTCCCCGGGCCCCGCGTCACCACGAGGCGGATGTAGCCGTTGTCCATCCCGTTCGCCGCGACGGTCTGTTTCGTCGCGTCGAACAGCTCGTCCAACGTGTACGGCATCTTCAGGCGGATGGCCCGGGCCGAGTCGAAAAGGCGTTGGAGGTGGGTGCGGAGCTTGAGGACCCGGCCGTGGTAGATGCGTATGCCCTCGAACACGCCGTCGCCGTAGAGCAGCCCGTGGTCGAACACCGACACCGACGCCTCGCCGGCGGGCACCAGCGTGCCGTCCATCCAGACGCGCCGCCCGGCGTACTGCGCCAGCGGGTCGGCCCGCGCCTCGGCCCCGCCGACGGGCGGCGCGGGCGGGGTTGTGGTTGACACGTCGGGGGAAGGTGGAGGGGAAGCGGGCACGGGCGGAGTATAAGGATGGCGGGGTGGAGCCGCCCGATCACAGGCTGGAAGCCTGTGCCACTGAAATCCGCACCGCCGCACCGGTGAGCGACCTAGCCCCGCGCCCCCACCGCCTCGCGCTCCGCCCCGGCGTACCGCAGCACCTCTTTCACGTTCCGCGACGAGCCGATCACCAACGGGGTGCGGTCGTGCACGTCCGTCGGGACGATCTCCATGATCCGCCGCCGACCGTCGGTCGCCTCGCCCCCGGCCTGCTCGGCGACGAACGCCAGGGGGTTGCACTCGTACATCAGCCGCAGCTTGCCCTTGGGCTGCTTGTTCGTCCCGGGGTACATGTACACCCCGCCGTTGATCAGGATGCGGTGGAAGTCGGCCACCAGCGACCCGACGTACCGCGAGGAATACATCGGCGTGTCCTGCAGCTTCGCCCAGTCGAGGTACCGCCGATACCCCTCGGGGAAGCTGTGGCTGTACGCCTCGTTCACCGAGTACTGCGGGGCGTGCTCGGGCATCCGGATGTTCTCCCGCGTCAGCAGGTACGTGCCGAACTGCGGGTCGAGGGTGAACATGTGCGTGCCGTTGCCGGCGGTGTAGACCATTACCGTCGAGCTGCCGTACAGCACGTACCCCGCGGCGACCTGCTCGCTGCCGGGTTGCAGCACCGCACGCTCCGCACCGGTCCCCTCGGTGGGGTTCTTGAAGATGGTGAAGATCGTGCCGACCGAGACGTTCACGTCGATGTTGCTCGACCCGTCCAGCGGGTCGAACATGACGATGTAGCTGTCCTCCTCGTCGACGTCGGCGAGGACCTTGGGCTCGTTGTCCTCCTCCGAGGCGATGATGCCGACGTTCCCGCGATAACCCAACGTCCGCTTCAGCGCGTCGTTGGCGAGGATGTCGAGCTTCTTAACGGTCTCGCCCTGGACGTTGGTCGTGCCCTGGTCGCCCCAGACGTCGATGAGCCCGGCCCGGCGGATGTAGCTGCCGATCATCCGGGTGGCGAGCCCGACGCCGGACATCAGCCAAGTGAAGCGGCCCGACACGCCGGGGAAGCGTTTCTGGTCCTCCTGGATGAACTGGGTGAACGTGATGAAGTCGCCGTCGCGCTGGATGGCCATGGGTCGGGTCTCGAAGGTGATCGCGGGTTCCGGGCGGGCACTATAGAGGACGCGGGGCGGCACGTGAGCGAGCCACCGTGGGTGCCACACCTTGGCCTCTCGGGGCCAAGGTGTGCCCGACGCCGCACACCTTGACGCAGAGCCGTCAAGGTGTGGCACCCGCCTCTTGAATAACGTTGCCCGCGATCCGCCCCGTTATGCTGCCCCGCATGAGCGACCCAATCGACCCCGGCTCCCCCGCGCCCGACTTCGACCTGCCCGACCAGGCCGGCGAGCGCCACACCCTCGCCGACCACCGCGGCCGGTGGCTCGTCCTGTTCTTCTACCCCAAGGACGCCACCCCCGGCTGCACCCGCGAGGCGTGCGACTTCCGCGACCTCTCCGCCCGCTTCCACGAGGCCGGCGCAGCCGTATTCGGCGTCAGCCCCGACCCGGTGAAGTCCCACGCAAGGTTCGCCGAGAAACAGGCCCTGAACTTCCCCCTCCTCGCCGACGACGGGGCCGCGGTCTGCACCGCCTACGGCGTCTGGCAGGAAAAGTCGATGTACGGCAAAAAGTACCTCGGCGTCGCCCGCACCACCTACCTCATCGACCCCGAAGGCCTCGTCGCCGAACGCTGGGACCACGTCAAAGTCCCCGACCACGCCCAAGCCGTCCTCAACACCCTCCACACCCACGCCACCCCCAACACCTGACCGCCCCCGCTAAGGGGCTGTTTCACGGCCAAAGTTCGAGGTTCGTCGTGGGGCAGGCTTCCAGCCTGCCGTTGGCCCGAAGGCCAAGTTCGCGGTGTACGACTCCGGGCTACGCCCGAAAGCAGGCTTGAAGCCTGCTCCACCAAATCAAGTTTCCGCCGTGCAACAGTCCCTAAACAACTCACCCCCCGCTTGCGTCTTGCCAACGGCCAACGGCTAACGGCTAACGGCTCAACATGCACCTCCTCACCGACCCCCTCGCCTACCCGTTCATGCGCTCCGCCCTCCTGGCGAGCCTGCTCATCGCCAACACCTGCGCGGTCCTGGGCGTCTACGTCGTCCTCCGACGCATGGCCTTCATCGGCGACGCCATCGCCCACACCACCCTGCCCGGCCTCGTCATCGCCTACCTCAACCGCTGGAACATCCTCCTCGGCGGCGTCGTCGCCGCCATCATCACGGCCCTCGGCATCGGCTGGCTCTCCCGAAGACGCGAGCTCCGCGAGGACACCGCCATCGGCATCATGTTCACCGGCATGTTCGCCCTCGGCGTCGTGCTCATGTCCTTCGCCCGCTCCTACAACGACTTCGAGCACATGCTCCTCGGCAACATCCTCGGCGTCTCCACCGCCGACCTCGTCGGCATCGCCGTCGCCGCCGCCGTCGTCCTCCTCACCCTCGCCGCGCTCCACAAGGAACTCGTCCTCACCTCCGTCGACCCGTCCCACGCCCGCGCCATCGGCCTCTCCGCCGACCGCCTCCGCTACGTCCTGCTCGTCCTCCTCGCCCTCGCCGTCGTCACCGGCATCCAGGCCGTCGGCGTCATCCTCACCAGCGCGCTGCTCATCACCCCCGCCGCCACCGCCGCCCTCCTTACCCGCCGCCTCCCCGCCATGATGCTCGCCTCCGCCGCCATCGCCTGCACCAGCTGCGTCCTGGGCCTCTACCTCTCGTTCTACCTCGACATCTCCACCGGCGGCAGCATCGTCCTGGTCTGCACCGCCGTCTTCACCGTGGTCTTCACCACCAAGTCCCTCCTCGCCCGGGGGTGAGTTGGTTCTCGACGTGGAGTTAACCGCCAAGGACGCCAAGAGCGCCAAGGAAGGCACCTCCGCCGCGCGCCCGACGCCTTAGCAGAGCCGGAAGCGTGAGCGACCGGTGCATTATCAGAGCCGGAAGCGTAAGCGACCGGTGCCTTGTCAAAGCCGGAAGCGTAAGCGACCGGACCCCGTCGCTAACGCTCGGGGCTTTGATGAACCGCGACCGGACCCCGTCGCTAACGCTCGGGGCTCTGACAGACCGTGCCACCCACCCGCCTTCCTTGGCGCTCTTGGCGTCCTTGGCGGTGAACTGCCTTAGCGTTCCAGCACCCCCAGCGCCTCCTCCACCGCGAACGCGCCCTCGTACAGCGCCTTGCCCACGATCGCCCCCTGGATCGGCAGCCCCCGCAGCGCCCGCAGGTCGTCCAGCGTGCCCACCCCGCCCGAGGCGACGACGGGGACGTGCGTGGCGTCGCACATCGCCCGGGTCGCGTCGAGGTTCGGGCCGGCGAGCGTGCCGTCGGTGGCGATGTCGGTGTACACGATCGCCGCCAGCGGCCAGTCCGTCACCCGCCGCGCGATCTCCACCGGCGTCACGTCCGTCGTCTCCTCCCACCCCGACACCGCCACGCGGTCCGCCTTCGCGTCCAGCCCCAGCACCAGCCGGCCGCGGTACGTGGGGTTACCCATCAGCGACTCGAACCAGTCCCAATCCCGCAGCGCCGCCGTCCCCACGATCACCCGGAACACCCCCGCCCCGAGCAGCGCATCGATGGCCCGCTCGTCCCGCACCCCCCCGCCCACCTCGACCCGCAGGCCCGTCTCTCGGCAGATCGCCGCAATGGCGTCGAGGTGGACCAGCCGCCCGGCCCGCGCCCCGTCCAGGTCCACCACGTGCAGCCACGACGCCCCGGATCGCTCGAAGGCCCGGGCCTGTTCCACCGGGTCGTGCCCGTAGGTCGTCTGCTCGTCGTAGTCGCCCCGCAGAAGCCGCACCACCTCCCCGCCGCGCAGGTCGATCGCGGGGATCAGCCGCGGCGGCTCGGGCGCGGAAGCTGGAGGGGGCGGTGGGGGCGGAGGCGGCACGGGGCGGGCAGGGTACGCCGGGGCGGCGGGTGGGGCAACGCCAATCCAGCCCCCCGCCTTTGTTTAGCGGGTGACGCGAAGCGTCCCGGGTACCGTGCAGCCGTCTACAGCCTGTTTCAGAACGCTGTCCGTAGGGTGCCACACCGCATCCCGCCGCTCGGGGCGGGTGCGGTGTGCGGGTGTGACCACGGCGTGACGTCCCTCGTCCCGGCACACCGCACCCTCCGCAAAGCCTCCGGGATGCAGTGTGGCACCCTCAGCGTAGGTGACACCGCATCCCGCGTCCGGGTGCGGTGGTGGGTGTGACCACGGCGTGACGCCACTCGCAGTCGGCACACCGCACCCTCCGCAAAGCCTCCGGGATGCAGTGTGGCACCCTCAACTACACGTAACACCGCATCCCGTCCGTAGGGGGTGCGGCCGCTCGTGCGGGTGTGACCACGGCGTGACGCCACTCGCAGTCGGCACACCGCACCCTCCGCAAAGCCTCCGGGATGCAGTGTGGCACCCCGGCACCCCGGGCCGGTGGTGAAACACCTTGTTAGAGCAAAACTATTCCGAACGTGGCGGGTGCCACACCTTGACGGCTTTGCGTCAAGGTGTGCGGCAGCAGGCACACCCTGGCCCCGAGCGGCCAAGGTGTGGCACCCAAGCGGACGCACGAAAATCAAGCAGAATCCGTTAAAGAGGGACGGGTGAGGCGACCGCCGTGCGCACGCGGCGACACGAGAATCGCGTCATAACTTTTGGACCGTCGCGGCAGATGTTGCCCGTGTAACGGCGGCGTGTTGCGGATCGACGGCGGGGCGCGGGCGCAACGTTCGTGCGGCCAAAACGTGCGCCACCACCGGGGGCATGAACGGCTTGCCAATGCACAGCGACGGGGTCGACGACGCGAAGCGCGGGCGGATCGTCGCGGCGATGTTGGCCGGGGCCGAGGACGTGGCGGGCGTCGCGGAGGCGGCGGGTCTCGCGCCGCTCGAACTGGCGGCGGTGGTCGGGTCGCTCGAGACGCGGCGGTCCGTCGCGGCGGTGCGGGTCATCGCCGACGTCCAGGCGCAGCTCGCCCTAAGCCGGCTGCGCGTCCACGCCGTGCACCGCCTCGCCCGGCTGGCGTTCGACGACGACGTCGCACCCGAGACGGGGCGGAAGGCGGCCCAGGCGCTCCTGTGTGCCGACCTCGACCGGGTGTCGTCGGCGATGCCCGAGCGGGGCGACACCGACGACGCGTTCGACGAGAACATCCGCTCGCTGCGCGAGGCGCTGTACGCGGGGGTGCCGGGGGAGGATGGGATTAGCCGCCGGGCTCGTCCCGGCGCGGCGGGTGACGTGAACGCCGGGACGGGCCCGGCGGCTGACGACGACCGGGACGGGGACGATGAACCTCCGCCGTCGCCCGGGGGCGGGGGCGGGGGCGGGGGCGGGTCACTCGTCGAGCACGCCGCCCTCGATGGCTTCGGGCATGGGGGCGGGCTTGGTGAAGCCGCTGCGGGGCTCGATGTAGCGGCCGTCGGCGGAGGCGGCGAGCAGCCCCTCCATGGTCTCGAGGACGCAGAAGGCGACGCGTTCGTTGGCACGGTGGTCGCGGCCCGAGCGGATCGCGGTGGCCATATCGGCGACGCCGAGGGAGCGGCCGTTAGGGTGGGTGTGGGTGACGTCGAGCTTGCGGTAGGCGTCGCCCCAGGCGGGGTCGTCGCGGGTGGTGCGGATGAGGGGTTGGCCGTCGAAGTTGTTGGGGTCGGGGACCTTGAGGGTGCCGGCGGTGCCGTAGATGACGATGGGGTGCCGGCTGTCGTAGCTGGGGATTTTGGTGGCGAAGCTGGTGACGATGGTGCCGAGGCAGCCGCCGGCGAAGCGGAGGGTGCCGGCGACGTGGTCGGGGGTGTTGACCTGGATCTCGGTGCCGCGTTTGGGGGCGCTGGTGATGGTGCGGGGGTTGACGAGGATGGCGGCCTCTCCGCTGACGCGGGTGACGGGGCCGAGCATGTTGATGAGGGCGGTGAGGTAGTAGGGCCCCATGTCGAACATGGGCCCGCCGCCGGGCTGGTAGTAGAAGTCGGGGTCGGGGTGCCAGGACTCGTGGCCGGCGGAGAGCATGAAGGCGGTGGCGGCGACGGGGGTGCCGATGTCGCCGCGCTCGATGGCCCGGCGGCAGGCCTGGTGGGCGGTGCCGAGGAAGGTGTCGGGGGCGTTGCCGACTCGGAGGTTTTTGGCGGCGGCGCGGTCGAGCACGGCCTGTCCCTCGGCGGTGGTGACGGCGAGGGGCTTCTCGCTGTAGACGTGCTTGCCGGCGTCGAGGCAACGCAGCGACACCTCGGCGTGGACCGCGGGGATCGTCAGGTTGACGATCAACTCGATGGCGTCGTCGGCGAGGAGCTCGTCGACGGTGCAGGCTTTGGGACGCCGAACCGCTCGGCCTGGGCGCGGGCGCGGTCAAGGTCGAGGTCGGCGACGGCGGCGACGTGGAGGACGGGGAACTGGCGGGCCTTGTCGAGGTACTGGGAGCTGATGTTGCCGCAGCCGATGAGGCCGATGGACATGGGTTGCATGGGGGGGCTCGGGTGAGGGTGGCGGGGGCGGGGGGGGCGGACTATACCGGGTCAGGCGGAGCCGGCGTGTCGAGCGGCGGCGTCGCGGACGGCGGGCCAGACGTGGTCGAGGGTGAGCTCGGCGATGAGGGAGTCGTCGTCGCGGTGGCGGCGGTAGTTGAAGGTGACGCCTGCCGCGGAGTCGGGGCGGAGGACGGTGTGGCGGGTGGGTGCTTGGCTTCCGGGGGCGCCTTGGCTTCCGGGGGCGCCTTGGCTTCCGGGGGCGGTCCAGTGGTAGGGTCCGACGCGGGCGGGGTCGGTGGGGCCGAAGAGCGAGACGGTGGGGGTGTCGAGGCCGACGGCGAGGTGGAGCGGGGCCGAGTCGTTGCAGACGAGCAGGCGGGCGTGGCGGATGAGGGCCATGGACTGGCCGACGGTGGTGGTGGGGCAGTGGATGCGTTCGAGGTGGGTGGGGTGGAGCGAAGCGAAGCCGGCGCGGAGGCGGGGGTGCTCGTGCGGGGCGGCGACGAGGGCGACGTGATCGGCCAGGTCGGCGTCGAGCAGGCGGCGGGCGAGCTCGGCGTAGCGGTCGACAGGCCAGCACTTGCAGCCCCACTGGGCGGTGGGGGCGAGGGCGACGATCCGGGCGCGGGTGAGGCCGCGTTCGGCGAGCTGGGTGTCGAGCCAGGCGGCGTCGTCGGGGCCGACGTGGAGGCGGAGGTCGGGTTGATGGTCGGGGGTGGGGATGCCGGAAGCGGCGAGGAGGCCGTGCATGCGGTCGACGGTGTGGATCGCGGTGACGTCATGACGTTCGGTGTAGCCCAGCCAGCCGAGCTCCCGGGCGTCGGCAAACCCGACGCGGCGCGGAGCGCCGGTGGCGAGGGTGAAGGCCCCGGAGCGGGCGAGGCCCTGCAGGTCGTACACGGCGGCGTAGCGCGTGCGGCGGAGGTGGGGGAGCAAGGCGAAGAACGCGGCGCGGTTGCGGCGGTCGAAGGGGACGACATTGCCGAGGGCGGGGTGGTGGCGGATCGCGTCGGCGAAGGCGGCGTTGACCAGCCAGTCAACGCGGCGGCCGGGGTAGGCGTGCTGCAGCGCGACGAGGCAGCCGACGGTGCGGGCCACGTCGCCCAGGGCCGACGGGCGGACGAGGAGGATGGGCGGTGGGGTCTGGGGGCTGGGGTCCGGGGACTCGGACATGCGGGCGGGTGGGGTGCCGATGATTGCGTTACATTAACGGCTTGCGTCGATGCTTCACGTGTCACACTGCGTCGGACGCGGCCGCGGGATCAGCCTGCTGTCCGAGACCCTAAACCCCAGCCCCCAGACCCCGCCGCCATGCCCACCGCCGTCATCTCCGACATCCACGGCAACATCGACGCGCTGAAGGTGGTTCTGGCGGACATCGACAACCGGGGGATCGAGCGGGTGGTGTGCCTGGGTGACATTGTGGGTTACGGGCCGGACCCGACGGTGTGCCTCGACCGGGTGATCGAGCGGTGCGAGTTCGCGATGATGGGCAACCACGACTTCGCCGTCTTGTACGAGCCGACGAGCTTTAACACCTCCGCCGAGCAGGCGGCGTTCTGGACGCGGCGGCAGTTCGAGCTCGAGCCGGACGCGGCCCTGAAGCGCAAGCGGTGGGAGTACCTGGGTAACCTGCTGGTGCGGCGGTGGCACGAGGGCTCGCTGTGGGTGCACGCCTCGCCAAGGCGGCCGATCAACGAGTACATCTTCCCCGACGACGTGGTCGCGGCGCCGAACAAGATGCACGCGATCTTCGACCGCATCGAGAGCCGGGCGTTCTGCGGCCACACGCACGTGGCCGGCGTGTTCACTGATGAGCCGGACTTCTACCCGCCGCAGGACCTCGGCGGCAGCTACCCCTTCCGCGACAGCGAGAAGTGCATCATCAACCCCGGCAGCGTCGGCCAGCCCCGCGACCGCGACCCCCGCGCCAGCTATGCGATCCTCCACGACGACCGCATCGAGTTCGTCCGACTCGACTACGACATCCGGGCGGTGATCGACAAGATCAGCAAGATCGACGACCTGTCGGACTTCCTCGGGCAGCGGCTGTTGGAGGGGCGGTGAGCGATCGTCGCGACCGCGCAAGCGAGCAGGCGCGGTGAGACGGAACGCTCTGCTCGCACGGTCGCGTGCTCCGGTTCAGAGCGACGCGAGCGCCTCGTCCATGTCGTCGAACACGCCGAAGACGGTGTCGAGCTTGGTCACGCGGAACAGGAACGCGACGCTGTCGGCACAGTTGCCCAGGGCGATCCTGCCCCGCATCGGCTCGATCTCCCGCATGAGCTCGACGAGCGCCCCGATGCACGCCGAGGCGAGGAACTCCACCTGGCCGAGGTCGAAGAGGAACCTGGTGGCGTTGTCATACCGCATACGGTCGCAGCAGTCGCGGACGACGTCCTGGAACTGGGCGTACGACGCCTCGGGCCCGGCGAGGCGGACGGTGACGGTCGGGCCGACCTGCTCGAGCTCGTAGGTGGGGGTCGTGGGCATCGGGTCCGGGTCGACGCGGGGGTAGCGGGCTGCTCTCGCTCTCGGGACTGCGTATCGGCGGGCGGATGCCGCGGCTCGAACATCTCGAGCAAAGTTCTTCAGCTAACGCTCTGGTTGCCCCGTCTGTGAGGGATACAACGTGATCAAACCGCTACAGATCCACCGCTTCCCGATACTTCGGCACCTCGATCGTCGTGTTGTCGAGTCCGTCGCGCAAGGTGTCGCGGAGGGCCTCGGCGGCGTCGGCCTCGCCGTGGTTGAGGAAGACGTGCCGGGGCGCGTGGGTGAAGCGGGTGAGCCACTTGACGAGCCCGGTGCGGTCGGCGTGGCCGGACATGCCGTGGAGCGTATCGACCTTGCAGCGGATGTCGACGCGGCGGCCGTCCACGTTGACATAGCCCTGCCGCGGGGCGTGGTGCTGGATCTCGCGGCCGAGGGTGCCGTTAGCCTGATAGCCCACGAACAGCACGCGGTTCTCGGGCTGGTCGAGGTATCGCTTGAGGTGGTGGACGATCCGCCCGCCGGTGCACATCCCCGACCCGGCGATGATGATCGCCGAATCACGGTGGGCGTTGATGGCCATGCTCTGGTTGCGGGTCCGGGTGACGTAGAGGCCGGGGAAGTCGAAGAGGTCCGGGTCGTGCTTGAGCACCTCGACCGCCTCCTCGTCGAGGACCTGGGGGTAATGGTCGAAGATGTCCGTCGCCTTCGCGGCCATCGGCGAGTCGAGGAAGACGTGCAGCGTGCCGATCCGCTTTTCGTTCTTCAGCGTGTTGAGGTGGTAAAGCAGCTCCTGGGCCCGCTCAATGGCGAAGGAGGGGATGAGGAGCTTGCCGCCGTCGCGGTGCGTCTCGGTGATGAAGCGTTCAAGCTCGGCAAGGTTGTCGGCGGCGGGCGGGTGGTCGCGGTTGCCGTAAGTCGACTCGAGGACCACGACATCGCCGCCGGTCAGCGCGGCGGGGTCGTTGATGATCGGGCGGTCGTCCTGCCCGAGGTCGCCGGAAAAGACGAGCTTGCGCGGCGTGCCGTCGTCGTCGTGGAGGGCGAGCTGGATCGACGCGGAGCCGAGGATGTGCCCCGCCTCGTGGAGCATGAACCCGGCGTGCTCGGTGAGCTGCACCGGCACCTCGTAGCCGACGGGCTGCATGAGCTTCATGGTCGCGGCGACGTCGTCCTCGTCGTACAGCGGCTCGGTGTGGTTGACGTCCGTCGGGGTTGGCCCGCGGTGCTCGTCGGCGGGGTCGTCCTCGTCCTCCTGTTGCAGCCGCGCCGAGTCGTACATCACCAGTTCGGCAAGCTCGGCCGAGGCGTGGTGCGTGTGGATCGGCCCGCGGTAGCCCTGCTTCACCAGCCGCGGCAGCAGCCCGCAGTGGTCCAGGTGCGCGTGCGTCAGGATCACGTGATCGACGTCCTTAGCCGGGATCGGCAGGTCGTCGCGGTTGCGGCTATCGAACCGGCTCTCCTGAAACATGCCCCGGTCGATGAGGATGTTCAGCCCCGCGGCCTGAAGCAGGGTGCAGGACCCGGTCACCTGCCGGTTCGCGCCGAGGAAGTGGAGTCGCATGGGAGAGGTATAGGCAGGCCCGGCCTGAGCGACTAGGCCGCGGGAGCGGTCAGCGTTCGTAGACCTCGCGGCGGTGGGCGACGCGGGTGATCAGAACGATCAGACGCTGATCCTCGATCATGTAAATGACTCGGTAGCTGCCGATCCAGATGCGCCACTTGTTTTGGCCGGCGAGCTTTCGGCAGCCCGAGGGGCGGGGGTCAGAGGCCAACGCATCGATGGCGGCCTTCACCCGCACCGCGACCGGGGGTTCCAGCTTGCGGAGTTCGCGCCACGCACCGGGACGGAATCGGATCTCGTAACTCAAGCGGAGGCTTTGCGAGAGGGGGGACGGAACGCGGCTTTTGCCTCTCCCTCATCCGGCAGGTCGCTCCAGCCAAGTTCAGCTTTGACCTGTTTCCAAGGCACCGTCTGCTCACCGGTACGCTTCATATCCTCCTCGGCTTTAACCACCTCCTCGATGTCGATAATCTCCTCATAAGCGTCCAACAATTGCTCATACGTCTCGACGTCGAGCACCACCTCGATGCGGTGGCCGTCTTCGTCCACGATGTAGCGGGGTGGCTTCATCTAAGCATTGTAGGTAACGAAACGCTGGAGCCGCGGGTGTCCATCCGTCGGCTGGCTGAGGCAATACGATTCGTCAGAGCCGGGAGTGTGAGCGACCGGGGCGTGTTTTCCGCGACGCCTACCGGTCGCTTACGCTCCTGGCTCTGATTCCTTGTGGACGATCAGATCAAGGTGGTTAAGTTCAAGATGAACTGAGCCGGCGGATTGTCATCCGCGGCTATGGGGGATCAGCCCCCGCGGCGGCGGGTTTGGCAAGCGCCTTGTTGAGGTTGCGGATGGCTTGGCGGATGCGTTGCTCGTTCTCGACCAGGGCGAGGCGGACGTAGCCCTCGCCGCGGGGGCCGAAGGCGGCGCCGGGGGTCATCGCCACCTCGGCCTGTTCCACCATGGCGACGCAGAACTCGTCGGTGCTCCCGCCGAAGGGCTCGAGGTGCTCGGGGTTGAGCTTGGCCCAGACGAACATCGACGCCTTGGGGGAGTCGACCTGCCAACCGAACTTGCGCAGCTCCTTGACCAGGAGGTCGCGCCGCGCGGCGTACTTGAGGTTCTGCTGCTCGATGTGGGCGTCGCCCTCGCGCATGGCGATGATGGCGGCGATCTGCACGGCTTGGAAGATGCCGTAGTCGTAGTAGCCCTTGACGGTGGAGAGCCCGTCGATCATCTTCGCGTTGCCGCAGCAGAAGCCGATGCGCCAGCCGGCCATGTTGTAGGGCTTGCTCAGGGTGGTGAACTCGACGCCAAACTCCGTCGCGCCGTCGGCCTGCAAGAACGACGGGGCCTTGTACCCGTCGAAGCAGGTCTCGCCGTAGGCGAAGTCGTTGATGGCCATGACCTGGTGGCGGCGGCAGAGGTCGACGACCTTGGGGAAGAACGCGTCGTCCACGGTCATGGCCGTGGGGTTGTGCGGGTAGCAGAGGATGACCAGCTTCGGCTGGGGCTGCATCGAGTCGAGCACCAGGTCGATGCGGTCCAGGAACGCGTCATCGTTGCCGAGCGGGACGCTGACGGTCGACGCTCCGGCGAGGACGACGGCGGTGGTGTGGATCTGGAACGCGGGATCGGCGACCACGGCCGTATCGCCCGGCCCGAGCAGCGCGAGCATGAGGTGGCTGAAGCCCTCCTTGCTGCCGATGGTGGCGATGACCTCGCGGTCGGGGTCGAGCTCGACGCCCCACTTGCGGCGGTATTTTTGGGCCATATCCCGCCGCAGGTTGTACACGCCCTTGCTCACGGAGTAGCGGCTGTTGCGCGGGTCGATGACCGCCTCGCGCAGCTTCTCGACCACGGGGTCGGGCGGAGCGTCGGAGGGGTTGCCCATGTTCATGTCGATGACGTCGGCGCCGGCCTTGCGGCGGTCGTAGATCATCTGCTTGAGCCGCCCCAGCACGTAGGGCGGCAGGCGTTCAATCCGGGAGGCGTAGCGGATGTCCATGGGGGCGTGGGAACTTGAGGAGTGAGGAAGTGAGGGACTTAGGGACTTAGGGACTTCGGTTCGTTCTCGTTCTCGTTCTCGTTCTCGCACTCGTACTTCGTGATCGAAACAGAGGCCTTGCCGCGGCATCAAGTCCTCGAAGTACGCTCCCACGGGGGCCTGGCCGCGGCGGTGGCGCGGCGGGTTGCAAGAAGAGACGGCGCGGCGGAGCCGTGGCGCTTCGTTGCTAGATCGTACCCTTGCTCCTGCTCGGGTGTCGCACCTGCAGTGTGGAGTTGCGGCGGGTGGGGCTTGGCCGCGGCGGTGGCGCGGTGGGCTATGCAACCAGACGGCGCGGCGGAGCCGCGGCGCTTCCTTAGGGCCCGAGCAGCCCCTCGCGCTGCGCCTCCCACGCGTCGTTGAGGGTGGGGTCGAGCAGGGTCACGTCTGCCCCGCCGATCAACTCCGCTGGCCTGCTGTTGCATCAGCACCCGCTCGGCGCGGCGGCGGACCTGCTCGCTGAGCCGCGCCTTCACCGCGTCGTACGGCACGCCGTCGCCGGACAGCCGCTCGTCGAGCTTGAGCAGCGCGAACCCGCCGTCGAGGGCGATGGGCTCGCTGACCTGCCCGGGCTCGAGCGTCGCCGCGGCGGTGCGGATCGCCTGCGGGTAACTGAGGTCATCCGGACGGATCGGCGAGAGCAGGCCCCCCTGCGCGGCACTCGCGTCGGTGGACTCGAGCGCGGCGAGCTCGCCGAAGGGCTCGCCGGCGTCGAGGCGGCGGCGGAGGTTGCGGGCGTCGAGGAGGCTGCGGGCCACGATGAGGCGGACGCGGGCGGCGGGGCCGTGCTGCAGGCGGTACGCCTGCCGCACCGCGGGTTCACTGACGGTCACCTGTCCCGCGACGAGCTTGCGGAGCCCGGCGTTGCGGCGGAGCAGCGCCGCGAAACGGGTCGGCCCGAGCCCCCGGCCTTGGCGCAGGTCCGCGAGCAGCCTCGCCGCGGTGTCTTCATCGTCCGACAGCCCACGCCGCACGATCGCCTCCTCCGCGGCAAGGTCGTCGTCGGTGACGGTCAGCCCGCGGCTCTCGAGGCGCTGCACGAGCAGCCGGCCGAGCACCCGCTCGGCGATGACGGTGCCCCCCGCCGCCTCGAGCAGCGACGGGCCAAGGTCGCCGAGCGTGACCGCTTCCCCGGCGACGTACGCCAGCGGCCGGCCGGAGCGTATCGGGGCGGGTCCGGGCGCGGCTCCCGTCTTCGGAGGCGCGGCCGGCACGGGGTTCGACGGTTGACAGCCCCCCGCTACTACAGCGAGCAAGGCAACCGTGGCGGCGACGTGACGCATCGTCTCACGCTAAGATTCGGGTTCCGGGGTGTCAACGCGGATCACCGTTTCAGAGGAAGCCCCGCCGTGTCCGAAGTGGCCGTGTCACGTAGCCCGACCGTCACCCAGAAACTCGTACTGTGCCCGTACTGCGGGCACGCTCAGGGTGCGTCGAAGTCGAACCGCTGCAACGATTGCGGCGGGCTGTTCGAGCCGCTGAGCCGACGGGCGACGCAGATCGCCATGGGGCCCTGGACGGTGCGGGACAAGGCTCACCCGTTTCGGCCGGGGTGCAGTTACCCGGTGCTGGTGAAGATGATCGAGGCGGGCCGGGTGACGCCGACGACGGTGTTGCGGGGCCCGACGACGCGGCAGTTCTGGTCGGTGGCGCGGAACGTGCCGGGGGTGGCGCACCTGCTGGGGTATTGCCACAACTGCGGGTTTCACGTTGACCCGGAGGCGAAGCTGTGCCCAAAGTGCGAGACGCCGTTCAAGAAGGTCCGCACGCGTAACGAGCTGGGCCTGCAGTTCGCGACGCAGCGGGCGGCGGACGCGGCTCAACGGTCGCTGGAGCGGCACCTCGACGCGGCGGCGGGTAAGCGGCCGAGCGGCGACGGGGTCGAGGTTGAGGTCGAGCTGGCGGACCACCGCGGGGGGGCCGCGGACGCTGCGGGGGCGGGGTTGTCGGGCGTGGCGGAGTCGGGGGTAGCGGAGCCGGGGGCGGGCGGTCCGGGGGCGGGCGACCCCGGGGCGAGCGTGGCCGCGCCGATGGCGGGGGAGACGGGGACGGGGGACCTGATCGACGATCTGCTGGGCGAGGTGGGGGCGGCGGCGGGCGGGCGGGAGGAGTCGGTTGACCTGCGGGCCCTGGCGGACCCCGGCGCGGCGGAGCTGGTGGAACCGTCCGAGCCCGCGGCGGCGTTGCCGGCACCGGTCCGGTCCCGGTCGAGGTCGAGGTCGGTTGATGCCGACGCCGCATCGCCCGCCCCGCCTGCGCCGACGAGCGAAGCCGCGCCGTTGCCCGCGCCGCCGTCGCCGGCGGTTCGCGCCCCGTCGGCGCTGGCGGCGTCCCCGGCGGCGAAGCCGAACTGGACGCTGTGGCTGCTCATCGCGCTGAACGTCATCGTCGTCGCCGCGGTGCTGGCGTACATGCTGTTGAACGTGTGAGCGGTCGGCCGTGGAATGAACCCACCGCCGCACGCCCGGGTGCCACACTGCATCCCTCCGCTCGGGGCGGGTGCGGCGTGCGGGTGTGACGCAAGCGTAACGCAACTCGGCGTCTTCACACCGCACCCTCCGCAAAGCCTTCGGGATGCAGTGTGGCACCCGCAGGTTGTTGTGAAACAGCTTCCCGGCGGGGCCACCCAACCGCCCCGCCCGCCTAACATCCTCGCCCATGCCCCCCCGCCGCCTCTACCTCGACAACGCCGCGACGAGCTTCCCCAAGCCGCCGGCCGTGCTCGACGCGATGACCCGCTTCGCCACCGAACTGGGCGCGTCGCCCGGCCGCGGCGCGTATCACGAGGCCCGCGAGGCCGGCCGCCTCTTGCAGCAGTGCCGCGAGCGGATCAACACCCTCATCCACGGCGAGTCGCCCGACCACGTCGTCTTCACCCTCAACACCACCGACGCGCTCAACCTCGCGATCCACGGCGTCGTCCATCCCGGCTGCCCCCGCCGCCACGTCGTCACCACCGACCTCGACCACAATTCGGTCCTCCGCCCGTTCAACCACCTGGTAGAGCACCACGGCGTGACCCAGACCCGCGTCGCCTGCGACCCGGTCAGCGGCCGCGTCGACCCCGACGACATCCGCCGGGCGATCCGGCGGGACACCGCGCTCGTGGCCGTGGTCCACGGGTCGAACGTGACCGGCACGCTGCAGCCCATCGGCGAGATCGGCGCGATCTGCCGCGAGTGTGCGGTGCCCCTGCTTGTGGACGCGGCGCAGACCGCCGGGCACCTGCCGATTGATGTGCAGGCCGACGGCATCGACCTGCTTGCCGCGCCCGGGCATAAGGGCCTGCTCGGGCCGCTGGGCACGGGGTTCCTCTACATCCGGCCTGGCCTCGAACGGCACATGCGCACCGTACGCCAGGGCGGCACCGGCAGCGTCAGCGAGCTCGACGTCCAACCCGAATTCATGCCCGACCGCTTCGAGCCCGGCTCGCACAACGCGCTCGGCCTCGTCGGCCTCTCCGCCGGGGTCCAGTTCATCCTCGACCAGACCGTCGAACGCCTCTGGGCCCACGAACGCCGCCTCGTCGAGACCATGGTCGATGCCCTGCACCACCCCCCGCCCGGACTCACGGTCTACGGCCCGCCCGGCGTGAAGCACCGCTGCGGCGTGTTCTCCATCCGGCTCGACGGCTACGACGGCCCCACCGAACTCGCCGACGCCCTCGAAGCCGAGTTCGGCATCCTCACCCGCGCCGGCCTCCACTGCGCCCCGCACGCCCACCGCACCGTCGGCAGCCACGGCCTCGGCGGCACCACCCGCCTGTCCTTCGGGCCCTTCGTCCAGCCCCAGGACGTCAAATACGCCTGCGACGGCTTCGCCCACCTCGCCGAGCGTGTCGCCGCCGTCGCGTGACTTCAACCCCGGCACCGCAACCGCGCCCGGCCGATCCGGCCTCAGTCCGTGCGGCGGCGGCGATCCACCCGCGCGGGCAGAAACGCGCGTTGCACACGGCCCGCGCATCGGAGCCGCCCGAAGGCGATGGATGCTGAATCGCTGTGCGGCGGCGAACACATCGGGGCTGCACGATGCCGCACCTGTCGCGCTCGATGCCGACAACAACGCTCCCACACCCCAACAATCCAGGCTTGCCCCGCAGCGGTTTCTGCGCCTCACCAGTTTCTAACGGCCCCGCGGCGGGATCGGGAACGGGTGTGGCACCAGCCTTGCAACGTAGTCAGCGTCGGCCGCGAGAGAGGCGGGCGACGAACAAGCCGCGGATCGCGCCGCCCCGGGCGCTGCACGTCACGCCAACTACACCTCGGCGGCAACGCGGGGCGGCGATTCCCCCGATGGAGCCCGGTCAATGTCCCGCCGCCAAGGTGCGGCGGCGGTGCCGATGTCGCGACCGCGCCTTGGGAATCGCCAGACGTTCCCGCACGCGTGGTGCGGGACGAAATGCAAGCAAATTGTTACTCATCGAAACACGAGACGATCGCTATGGAACTGACGCACGAAACTTGGGCACTGTTTGAGGACGAGCCGGAGGCGTCGGGGAAGGCGGACGACCGGCCGATGTACGTGACGTTGACGCTCGGGGCGGTCGTGGGTCTGGTGCTTTTGCCGGTGCTGTTCGTGGCGTACGAGACGGCCCCGCTGGTCAAGGTCGCGGTGGTGGCGAGCCTGCTGGGCAACCTGATAGCGTGCAGCGGCGCGTTGCTCGTCACGCTGGCGCGGCACGGCAAGCGGCTGTGGGACCGCACGCGGCGCGACGGGCGGTGTGCCAACTAATAGGAAGCGACGCGGCTTTGCCACGCTTGCGCTGCGGAGCGCGGCGGAGCGGAACCGCTTCACGTCAGAGGGTGCGTTGACGTACCGCCTCGAACAGCAGCACGGCGGCGGCGGTGGAGGCGTTGAGCGAGTCGACGGCGTGGGCCGCGCCGGCGGTGCCGGGCATGGCGATGGTCAGCGGGAGGTCGGCGGCGAGGCGCCAGGCGTCGTTGAGCCCGGCGTGCTCGGGGCCGACGACCAGCGCGAGGGGGCCGGTGAAGTCGGCCGCGTGGTGCGGCACGTCGCCGTCGACCAGCGCCGCGGCGATCCGCACATCGCGGCTGCGGAGCCAAGCGATGGCGTCGACGTCGCGCTCAACGGTGACGACCGGCAGCGAGAACACGGCCCCGGTACTGTTTCGGATCGCGTTGGGGTTGAACGTGTCGACCACCGGGCCGACGGCGAGCACGGCGTCGCACCCCGCCGCCGCCGCCGAGCGGACCATCGCGCCGAGGTTGCCGGGCTTCTCGCTGCCGACGGCGACAAGGTAGAGCGGATTCAGCGGCGCGGGCAGCGTGCCAAGCGTGTGGACCGGGGCCTCAAACACCGCCAGCACGCCCTCGGGCTTGCGGTGATAAGCCATCTGGGCCAGCACCTCGGCCGAGACGTGCGTGGGTGAGACCCGGGGACGAGTAGCGTCCCGGCTGGATAGTTTCGTGTCGATGTTTCTATCGAAAGACGCCGGTGCGATGAATAGATGAATCGGCGTGAGTCCTGCCGCAAATGCCCGCTCCACCTCGCGGCTGCCCTCGGCTATCAGCACCCCATCCCGCCGCCGCTCCCGCGGCTTGCGCCACTTCATCACCCGCTTCACCCGGGGGTTGGTGAGGCTGGTGATGGTGGGGTCGGGGGGCTCGGGCACGGTGGAGGCTCAGGATGCGGGCGCGTCGTCCGCGGCGAGGATCGGCTCGACGAGTGCGGCGAGTTCGCGGGTGAGGAGGGTGTGTTCTTCGAGGTCGCCGCCCGCCTTGGGGACCCGCTTGAACGCGGCGGCGAGGGCCTTGCGCTGCTCGGTGGCGAGGGGCGTGACGCGGGACTCGCCGGCGGGATCGAGCTCGAGCGCGCCGCGCACGGCGTGGGTCCGCCCGGCGACGAGCAGGTGGTGGTAGCGGGCGCGGCCGAGCAGGACAAAGGGGAAGTTGACGTTGCGCGTCGGCCCGCAGCGCAGCAGCCGGCCGCCCAGGGGCTGGTTGATGAGCCGGACCTCGGCGAGCTTGCCGGCGCCGATCCAGCCGGCCGCCCCGCCGATCGCGGCGCCGACCACCCCGCCCGCCGCCGTCGCCGCGCCAAGCGTCGCCCCGCCCAGCACCAGGTCGATCCAGTGCGTCCCCACCGCCCCCGCCGCCCCGCCCGACACCACCCCCAGCGTCGCGAGGTTCCGCCGGCTCAGTCCGAACGTCGCCCACGTGCTCTCGCTGAAGAGGTCCTCCTCGAGCGGCTCGACCTCGCCCTCGCGGCGGTCCAGGCCGTGGTGGTCGTACGCCGCCTCCACCCGCTCACGGCTGCGGCGCTCCAGCCGCCGCAGCTCGCCGCGGTACTTTTCCAGGAGCTTCGGCTCGTGCGGCTTGACGTCCGACCCCGGCGGCAGCCGCTGCTCGAGGCTCAGCGTCAACGACTCGACCAGCAGCTCCGCTACGGCGTCGGCCGAGGCGTGACGCCGCCGCGCCCGGTCCGCTTCCAGCGCCGCGACCGCCCTCTCCAGCGGCCGCCGCCACGTGTCACGAAGCTGCCCGAACGCCCGCAACAGCTCGAGCCTCTTATCAAATTCGGCCGTGACGGCGTTAAACACCCTCACAACTTTGAAGTATTGACCCAGGGCCGCCCGCCACGCCTCGATGTGGTCCGCCTTGCCGATGGGGTTGATCAACGCGAGGCTCGGTTGGCCCGTCCAGCGGAGGACCTCCATCTCCGCCTCGTACTCCGAGCCGTACGGCACCGACCCGTCGACCACGTAGAGCACGCCCGCCGGGTTAGATTTGTCGACGAGCGGGCGGAGGAGTTCGACCTCATTCACGTAGCGGGCGGAGTCGGCGTGCTGCGCCACGAAATCCGCCACGACCTGCGGGTTCTTGTCCGCCGACGTCTGGTGCTGATGCAACCATTCCAGCACCTCGCGCCGGCGCTGAAACCCCGGCGTGTCGACCAGGGTGTAGAGCACCTCGCCGTCGATCCGCATCGGGTAGGCCTCGGTCCGCTTGGTCGTCCCGGACTTTGGCGCGATGGCGACAGAATCATCCGAAGCGAGGGTCGCGACGATGCTGGACTTGCCCTTGTTGGGGTGGCCGACCACGGCGAAGCGGGGCTCAGACATCGACCACCCCCGCGTCGGGGGTGTCTCGGACAACACGCAGCCAAGGGTCGTTTATCTCGCTCAAATCTGCTTTCCACTGCCCGGCGTACCGTGCTTCCCCGTCGGCGGCGACGGGCTGGACCTCGATCATCCGCCCGTCACCGACCGCCCCGCGCAGGTCGGTGATGAAGTCGGCAAACTCCAGCACGGGCGGCTCCCACGCCTTGACCCGTACCCGCACGACGCCGTCCGTCGCCGCCGCCCGGGTGATGGTCCGGCGGTCTTCGTCGAGCGAGTTGCCCCCCCCGGCGTGGAGTGCATCATCGGGCGCGTCGACGCCGGACCACGCGACCACGCAGGCGGCCGTCTCCGCCGCGGGTTCAAGTTGGGGCGCTTCATCGGGTACGGGGGTCACGTCGCTTCCCGGTTGCGTGGTCGCGGCCCGGGTCTCGACCCGCGTCGCGGTCATCCGCTGCAGCACACGGTCGACGCCCGGCGTGAGGGCGACGGCGGAGCGGACGGTGCCGCGAAGCCGCCAGCGGGTGAGGCCGTAGGTGATGAGGCGCGGGAGCAGGCCGTAGGTCAGCATCGCCATGACCACGAACGGCCACCAGCGGGTGAACCACCGCGCCTGTTGGTCGTCGAGCGACCCGGCGAAGGCCTCGGCCTGGTAGGTCTGGGTGCGGCGGACCAGCTCGAGGCTCGGGACCGCGTCGGGCCACCACGCCCAGGGTAGGCTCAACACGCTCGTGAAGCGGTGCATCGCGGCGGGTTCAACGTCGAGGGTTGTGCTCCAAGCGAAGGCGAGGTCGCTGAAGACGATGAGCTGCAGCGCGGCGGCGAGGGCGGCGAGATTGAAGGCGAGGGCGAGGGCCTGGGACCAGGCGAGGACCTGCCACTTCTGGACGCGGCCGTAGACACGCTGGTGCCGCCCCGTGCGGCCGACGATGCGGCCGAGGGCGGCCCGGGTCTCGCCGGGGAGCCACCGCGCCGCGACGGTCGCAAGCCGGCCGGGGCTGAGTTCACGGAGCGCCTCCTGCAGGCCGCCGCGGCCGGGCATCGCCGCCAGCGTGAACAGCACCAGCGTGAAGCCCTGCAGCACGATGAACACCGCGAGGATGTGCACCACGTTGACGGGTGACGAGCCGTCGTAGTAGAAGACCGCGCGGGCGGTGGCGAACCCGAAGACGAGGCCGATGGAGACGGCGACGAGGCCGATGACGGTGAGGGTGACGCCGCCGCGGTGGGGCGGGTCGTCGAGGCGGTGGAGCCAGCCGGTGACGCGGGCCGCGTCGTCCTGCCCGTGGTCGACGTCGCGGCCGATGCGGCGGTCGCGTTCGCGCAGCGTGGAGGTCTCGGCCGCGTCGTCGCGGTCGAGCTGCACGGCGAGGTCGATCAATGTGCCGGCGGTGATGCGGGGGCGGGACATGGGCCGGGCATCATCGGCGGTGGGCGCGGATGTCGCAAGAACCAAGGCCGGGGGTGTCTCCGTCGTGCAGCGGCACGCGGTACTTCGCACGCCTCGACCCGCTCACGAGCACGGCACACGATCAATCCTCCTCCCTCCGGGAGGGGTTAGGGGAGGGCGCGTCACACAAGGCTTCATGCGTCATTCCGGGCGTCATGTCGCCGAGCCGCTGCCCTCCCCTGGGCCCTCTCGGAGGGAGCGGGTTGAGGAAGGGCGCCTGGCTCGACACATCATGCTTCGCGACGGGCTTTGCGTCGCCGAGTCGCTGCCCTCCCCCAACCCCTCCCGGAGGGAGGGCGGTATGAAGCGTTGGTTGATCATGCAATGCGAATCATGATCGCGTTGAAACAGAGCGGCCCCGCCGTCGCCGGCGGGGCCGAGTGGGGGTCATATTGCGCGAGAGGCGCTACATCGTCATCTGCTTCTGGATCATCTCGATCATCGCGATGTGCGACTTGATCGCAGGGACCGCCATCTTCGCCACGATGACCTGCGGCTTCATCTCGTCCATACCCGCCGCCTTCTGGTTCAGTTCCAGCAGCTTCTCGTGGCCCTGGGTCTGCATGCGGAGGTACGTCTGATCGAACTGCTTACCCTGCGCCGTCTTGAGCTGCTGCATCATCGCGTCCATCTCCGCGGTCATCTCGGGCTTCTGCACGCCCGACTCCTTGAGCAGGTTCGCGACGGTCTCCTGCTCCTCGACCTCGAGCTTGGCGAACTTCTTCACCGCGTCGCCCGACGCCTGCTTCTCGGCCATCTCGCTCATCTTCATCGACGCGGTGCCCCACAGCAGCACCTGCGACGCGGTGCTGTCGCCGCCCGCTGAACCGCCGTACTCCATCCGGGGGTCTGCCAAGGCCGAGGTCGCGAGCAGCGGCACCGCGGCGGCGGCGGTCGCGGCGGCGATGAGGGTGTGGCGGCGGCTGAGGGTTCGGTCGAGGTTCAACATGGCGGGCTCCCAATCGGGGTGAATGCGCTACAACGGGCCACGCTACGGACGGACCCGGCAACTAACCGACGCTAGCCGCCGTTGGATCAGGCGGCCCACGGACTTGCCGCTGCTACCTAGATATTGCTAGGCGTGGTCTGAGAACCCCATGAGTCGAGTTGTCGTAGTTGCGGCATGGACGACTTCATGCTCACGGACGAGCAATGGTTGGCGGTTGAACCGCACCTTCCCCGGTCGACGGCCAAGACCGGCCGGCCGATGGCGGACCGCCGTCTGATGTTCGAGGCGATGCTCTTTCAACTTACCACCGGCTGCCAGTGGCGGCACCTGCCGCGGGAGCGGTTTGGGCCCTACCAGACGGCCTACCACCACTTCAACCGCTGGCGGAAGCTGGGGGTGTTCGACCGGCTGGTCGGTCACCTGCGGCTCCAAGCCGACGAGCGGGGCCTGATCGACTGGTCGCTGCTGTGTGCCGATGGCACCAGCGTCCGGGCCGCGGCCTCGGCCTCCGGGGGCCGTCTTTCCCCCCGCCCGAAGAACCCGACGACCACGCGTTAGGCCGCTCCCGCGGCGGATTCGGCAGCAAACTGCACCTGTTGACCTGCGGCAACGGCGTCGTGCTGGCCGCGACGCTGACCGCGGGGCAGGCCCACGAGTCGAAGCAACTCGACCCGCTGCTGTCGAAGGTGAAGGTCGGCCGTCGCCGCCGCGGCCGGGCGGTGGCCTGTGACCGGGCGTACGACACGCCGGCGTGTCGCCACACGATCCGCCGCCGCGGGATGCGGGCGGTGATCCCCGTCAAGCGGCTGCCCGAGGGCCGGCGGCGACGCAAGCGCGGCCGCCCGCCACGCCTGGATCACCAGCAGTACAAGCGTCGCAACGTCATCGAGCGGGCCGTCGGCGGCCTCAAACGCTTCCGCCGCCTGGCCACCCGCTACGAGAAGCTCGCGATCAACTTCATGGCCTTCGTCCAACTGGGCGTCGCCATGCAAGTGTTAAGATTGCTGTTTTCAGACCACGCCTAGAGCGAGTGCTAGCGTCTTCCGCCCTAGCCGCGACGCTACGCGTCGCGGACCGCGTTGCGTAGCAACGCGGCTATCGGGGAAGTTCATATCTATCGCTCTAACGCCGATCCGTTGCTCAACGGGTCGCGGGCTGCGGCGCAGGCGCGGGTGATACATCGAACCGCACCCACCGCTCGATCCGCTGCCGGGTCGCAGGCCCGATGCGGGGGACCTCCTCGAGGTCGAGCGCGTCGTGGAACGGGCCGTGCTGCTCCCGGTAGCTCACGATGTTCTCTGCCAGCGCCGGCCCGACGCCGTGCAGCAGGCGGAGCGTCTCCGCGTCCGCCCCGTTCACCGGCACGCGGTAGCCCGGGTCGAGCAGCGCCCTCGGCCCGTCGTACGGCGGGTGCACGAGCCGCACAGCCACCGCGAAAAACAGCCCGGACACGAGCAGCGCAAAGCCGGCCCGCCGCGCCGCGTCGGCCGCCCGCGCCCCCGGTGCCGCCGGCTCAGCCGGGGTCGACCCGCGACGTGGGGACTTCAAGCTCAAGGTCCGTGTCCTCGTCCGTCTCGACGTCGATGGCCGGGGTCACGGTGCCCACCGGCGGGGCGCCGGGCTTGGTGATCGCCGCCGCCTTGCCGGGGACGACGGGCTGCAGCAGGTTCCGGCGGAACAACGCCATCCTTTTATACGACCCCTTGGGCTGATGCATCTCGCTGACCAGTCCCGACAGCGGCAGGTCGATCTGCTGGTAGTCGATCAGGTCCTGCCACGCGCACGCCTCGACGAAGGGCTTGCTCATCGCGATCTGCAGCACCGCCTCGAGCCAGTGGCCCTGCACCACCGGCGACCACGGCCGACGCCAGAACCCGCAGTCCGCGTCCACCGGCTCGTCCTTGTCCTGCCGGGCGATCATCACCTCAGTCACCGGCTCACTTGGGGCCGCCACCGTGACGAACAGCGGCTTGCCGAATCCCGAAAACTGGTCCAGCATCGAGCTGATTTGCATCAGGTCCCGTGTGTACTGCCCGTCCACCGCCTGGCCCATCGGCAGCCGCACCCCGAACGCGTCGAACTGGATCGCCGACTGGATGAGCAGCTCGACGTACATCATCGGCGGGATCGACCGCGGGTTGGTGGCGTAATACTCGCCGAACGGCTGGCGCACCTCGACGATCACCGTGCCCTGGGGGTGCAGCTTCTTGACCAGCATCGTGGCCATCCGCGTCAGGTCCATGAGCTGCTCGAAGTTGAACGTGAAGTGGCTGTTCACGTGCAGCCCCGAGACGATGTTCCACGCCGAGACGACGCCCTTGTACCGGTTGACCACCTGCTCGATGTGCTCGTAAATGAGGTCGCGGACCGTGTCGTAGTCGTGCTCCCAGATGTAGAGCCAGTCGGGCAGGTTGCTCGGCTCGAAGCTGATCACCGGGCCGGCGACGACGGGCTTCTTCGTGTTCCGCGCCCAATCCGCCCAGCGGTCCATCGCGTCCCAGCGGTAGGTGTTTTCCTCGGGGGCGAGCTGCTTCCACGGGGTGGGCACCTGGGCGTAGTCGAACGACGCGGCGAGCCCGGTCCGCAGCCGATCGTCCGCCACGTTGAGCCCGACGCCGCAGCCGATGGGACTCCGCGGCATCGCCCCCGCCTGCTTGCGCCGGTTGAGCAGGAGCTCCGAGTGCGTCAGCGCCAGCTCCTCGCTGCCGTCGAGCGACGCGGCCAAACTCTCATCGGCGATCCGCGCCGCCTTCGGCGGGTCGAGCGTCTGCAAACACATCGATTCGATGAACAGCCGCCGGCTCTTCTCGCTCCGCCGCGTGACCGGGTGCGTCTCGTCCAGCTCGAACATCGCCCAGTCCTCGAGCTTCGCGTACACCACCATGAGCCGGTGGCGGCAGAGCTCCAGCGACAACAGGTACGGCTCGTCGCGGTCCGGGAGCAGACAGGTCTGCAGCGTCATCTCCCCGAGTTCGCCGATGGCGTGCTGCAGGCACAGCGCCGCCGAGCCGCTCTCCCGCTTGTCGCAGACGATCATGCCGTTCTCGAAGGCGATGTCGCAGCGCATCGCGTTGCCGTCCGCGCCGAGCATGTAGCAGTTGCGCAGCGGCCAATGGGTAGCCGGCTCGTCACCCTGATAAACCAAAAACTTGAGCATGAGGCGACGATCGGGGCGAGGAGATGAAGCCCGGCAACGCAGCGGGCATTATCGGCCGTGCGACGTGCCGACGCAACCGGGGGAGGTCGCGGGTCATGGTGAGGACACTTGCCTTCTTGGTGGGGCAGGCATTCCTCCCTGCCGCTTGGACCAAGTCCAAGACCAGCGTCATCTGGCCTTTCAGCCACATGGCAGGCAGGAATGCCTGCCCCACCATCGACCCGCAGCGGACAAATGTCTTCGCTCTGGATCACGGGTCGATCCCCGCCAGATACTAGATAGGTTGCGCCGGTTTGACGTCCGGATCAATATAGAGCGGAAGCGGGCGGTGGACCGGGCCGCCGACCGCGACGGGTGAGGGGCGTGTGTCTTGGTTGCATTGGCGTCGGCGGGGCGGTCGGAACGGCGGGTGAGCCGCAAACCTTGACGCTCCGCCGCCCCGCGATTAGATTCCGCTACCCGGCGCGGCCGCGCGGCGGGTTTGATTTCGCCCTTTCGCTACTCCACCGCCAGCCCGCCGGAGCCCGTTCATGCCGCGTCTGCCCCGTCCCGTGATGTGCGTCGTCCTCGTGGCGGCAACGCTGCTGGCTCCCGCCCTGCCCGCCACGGGGCAGGCCGGCCAGGCCGACCCCGCCGACCTGTGGGCCGACTTCGGGCACTACATCCGCATCGGCTCGCCGCAGCGGGCCGCCGACGCGGCCACGGTGCTGGTGAACGATACCGACCCCGGGTCGCTGCTCGACGCGGTCGAGGCCAGCCGCTTCACCGACACCGCCAGCCTCTTCCGCCGGGCGCAGGGGATGGAGGGCGTCGCCGACCTCGCCGGTCAGCTCGAGTCGAAGATCCAGGAGGCCCGCCTCGGGCGCAGCCGCGAGGAGTCGCGCATCGCCGACGACATCGAGTCGCTGGTCAAGGGTCAGCGGGCGTACCTCAACGCGACGCAGCGGCTGACCGCCGCGGGCCAGTTCGCCGCGCCGCAGATGCTCTCGGTGCTCACGACAGAAGACCGTGACGGGCTGCACGCCGCGGTCCGGCGGGCGATGATCGACATCGGCCGTCCCGTGGTCGCGCCCCTGGCTATCGCGCTGCCCAAGCTCGGCGCCGTCGCCCAGGGGCAGGTGGCCGAGGTGCTCGGGTCCATCGGCTACCCCCAGGCCGCCCCCGCCCTCGCCGCAGTCGTCGAGAACCCCGACACCGACCCCACCGCGCGGGACCGGGCCCGCGAGGCCCTCGACCGCATCGTCCGCAACAGCCGCCTCGACGGCGGGCTCTCCGCCGCCCAACGCTACCTCCGCCTCGGCGAGAGCCAGTACGCCACCGCCACCACCGACCCCACCGCCCTCGACGGGTACGACAGCGCCAACGACACCGGCATCGTCTGGGTCTACGACCCACAGCTCACCGTCACCGGCGAGCCGGGCCTCACCCCCCTGCCCGTGCCGGGTGTCGTTCTCGGCGACGTGCTGGCCATGAAGTCGGCCGAGACCGCCCTGGGCCTCAACCGCAACCTCGACCCGGCGCTCAGCCTCTTCATCGCCGCCAACCTCCGCCGCGAGAACCGCCTGCCCGACGGCGAGACCGACCCCAGCTACGCCGCCGACCGCCAGGAGCCCAGCTACTACGCCATGGTCGCCGGCCCGCAGCGCCTCAACGACGTGCTCCAGCGCGCCCTCGACGCCAACGACGCCGCCCTCGCCCTCGACGCCATCGACGCCATCAGCCGTACCGCCGGCACCGACGCCGTCCAGCCGCTCACCCGCGGGCTGACCTACAGCGACCGGCTCGTCCGCTACCGCGCCGCCCAGGCCCTCGCCTTCGCCGAGCCGACCCGCACCTTTGACGCCGCCTACCGCGTGGTCCCCGTCCTCGCCAATTCCATCCGCCAGGCCGGCTCGAGCTACGCCACCGTCCTCAGCCCCGATCAGGACACCCGTAACACCCTCAACGACGCCGCCTCCTCACTCGGGTATCAGCCCCTCGCCGCCGGCTCGGTCGCCGAGGCGGCCAACCTCCTCCGCAACGCCCCGGGCGTCGACCTCGTCATCGTCGGCGGCGAGCCCCGCGACCTCCGCGACGCCATCAGCGCCGCCACCGCCAACCCCCAGCTCGCCAACGCCCCCATCATCGCCCTGACCCGCGCCGAGAACCGGGCGACCCTCGCCGATGAGTTCTCCGGCAACCCCCGCATCACCGTCGTCGCCGCCGACCCCGCCGCGCCCGGCGACGCGCTCAACACCGCCGTCGAGGAGGCCCGTCAACGCTACAGCGGCGCCACCCTGACCGATGAGGAGGCCACCGCCCTCGCGCTGCGGTCGCTCGAGCTGCTCGAGCAGATCGCGATGAACGACAACTCGGTCTTCAACGCCGCCGACGCCCTGCCCGCTCTCGTCGAAGCCACCGGCGACGAGCGGCCCGAGGTCGCCATGGCTGCCGGCGACGTGCTCGCCCGGCTTGACAACCCCGACGCCCAGTCACAGCTCGCCGACGCCGCCCTCGACGCCGTCGGCGACGTACAGATCGCCCTGCTCGTCGACCTTGCCGAGTCCGCCAACACCTTCGGCAACCGTATCAGCCCCGACCAGGGCAACCGCCTCACCGAACTGGTCAAGACCAGCCGAGGCGACCTTGCCGTCGCCGCCGCCCAGGCCCACGGTGCCCTCACCCTCCCCACCTCCAACGCGGTGGACTTGATCCTCTCCACGGCTCAATAAGCCCCCCGTCGCCATTCCCCACACAGCCGCACGGCTCCAACAGCCGCGGCCTTGCCGCCTAGAACAGCGCTCCCGACGCGGCCTGTCAAGCCGCGGCTATACCATCTAAACCCCTCCCGCTTGAACAACAACAAGCCTCCGCCGCCTGCCAGCATAGAGGCAAACACCGATCTACTCCGACACCAGACCCCGACATAACCCCGGTTCCACGACCCCACTTAAAACTCCCGCGGCTGGACTCGAACCAGCAACCAAGTGATTAACAGGGACCTCACGAAGCTTCGATCCGAAAGCTGTAAGCTGCTTTGCAACAGATGTTAACGAGTTTGTCTGCTTTTGCAAGCGTTCGCATGCTGTCGTGAGCCTTCCCTTGCGTTCGCGGTAACGTTCATTCAGTACGGGCGGGACCATGGTCGGGGGAGCGAGTGACACGGTGTCACTCGCTCGGCTGCGAGGCCGAATGCCGCCGGTAGCACAGGTGCGTCGTCCTAATCGCACCACCGCCTCTTCGGACGATGATGCGATTGGTCATGTCTGCCTCTGGCTCCCTTCCTTCAACAGCGAACCTAAAACATCTGCAGCGACGTCTCGGCCGCTAAGCTTTGATCGCGGCCCGACGCCCTCGCCGTCTGGATGGGGCCCGCACCGTCAGACCTTCTTGCCGGTTTCGTTGAACCAGCACTCGCTGTGGTCAGACAAGGCCAGGTGGACCCGCATCCCCTTCTCCCGAGCCACCTGGCTCGCAAACGCCTCAAGCTCCTGCTCTGCCGTCATACGATCCGGCAGCGAGACCCCTCCGTACACCGCGGGGCTGTAGCGAACCGGTAAGGCCGGCTTCCTCGGCGTGCTGATCCTCTCAATGAAGGCCTCTCGCCTCTCCTCTTCTTCTAGCCGGTGAGGTTCATCCAATGCCGAAGCTGGAACCTGCGAAAGCTTAATCAAAGCAACTAAGGCGTCGCGATCTACTGATCCGCCTTGTTCGATCTAGGCGACTAGCCGACCACCCTTCGCGAGATTCTTGTAGCCGATCCGTTCTGCAGCCGCCTCTCGGGAGAGGCCCGCTCGCTCCCGGGTAGTGAGGATCAGCCTGCCGACGTGATTCGTCATCTGATCGCCGTTCAAACCGAAGAGAAGCAAAAAGTCGGCAGCCATCAAGCCTTGAGACCCAGCCCCAGATCCGCCGCTTTCGCTTGGGCCTCGGCCAGCACCTGCAGGTTTCGCTCACGTGCCGACTTCTTAGGAGACTCAGACAGAAGCTCCGCCGCCTCAGAAACCGACGCCCAGCGGACCGAGGCGGTCTCCTCGCAGAAGTGGCCGCCGTCCGACAGCTTCTTCATCAGGAAATAGCTGGTGGTGGTGACGCTTCCGGGGTAAAGACCTGCGATCTGGCTGATGGCCTCCGCATAGACGCCCGTCTCTTCCTCCACCTCCCTGACCGCGGCCTGCTCCGCCGACTCGCCGGCCTCCGGCCGCCCCTTTGGCCAAGTCCAAACCGTCCCATCAAAATGGTCCTTCGGCTCAGCCAGCAGCAGCCGGCCCTTCCCATCCACCACCACGCCGCCATACGCCGGCCGGAGCTTGCCTGCTGCTGCCTTGTCCTTTATTCTGGCTACCCCCGCCCTTAACGCCTCCCGTTTCTTCAGCTTGTGCAGCTTCGTCGTCGCCGAATGGACCTCGTGATAGATCGCTTCACGGCTCGCTCCGCCGACCTTGTACGTCTGCGCCTTCACGTTGCTGTAGTTCAGGTCAAGCGTCAGCTTCACCATCCCGGCAGCCAGCGCGGCATGAGACGCCTTGGCCCGGCACGGATAGTCATGCCCGGGCGTGATCTGCGTCGGCCCCAGGTCCGGCATGTACCGCGCGCGCAGTTCGTCCAGGTCTTTCCCCACCCGTGCCCGGACCGTCAGGTCCTCATCCCCCGGCTTCTGCACCACGCTGTAGAACCCGAACGGCGTGTAAATCCACATGCCAAGCTCCCGAAAAAGGCCCACCACCCACTGCCGAGCCGTCCGCGGCGGCAGATTGGCGACAGCGGCACACAGTATAGCGGCTTATCAAGCGGTTCTGAAGACATGAGCAGCAGTACTCGCTGGATGCGTCTGATGACCTTCGGAGCAAGCAGAGGCTGTTCGGACACTGTGTCCGCTCTTCAGATAACGGAAGAAGCTGCCGCGAGGCATTGCACTTTCGAATTGACTGTGGCTGCCGCCTTATCCGCCGCTCCCCCTATTAGCCGTCAGCCAAAGCCGCGAGCACAAACGTTGTCATCAATGAAGTCCGTGGCGTCAACCGCGTGGTCTACGACATCAGCTCCAAACCGCCCGCAAATATCAATCGTTAATGATCTTGCGACGACTATCAGGATCCGGCCGAGGGTGAACTTTTTCGTGCTAATCTCTGACTGTGGGGAATTTTGTGCGGCCCCCCTGCATCACCCTCCACGGACACCACCATGGCACTCTCCAAGCGCCCTGGCAGCAATGTGTGGCAGGTCATGACCTCACCCTGTTCTCACGCCACCCGATTGGTCAGCGGTCGCGGCGCGAGCCGGACCTGCTGGCGGAACTGCGTCGAGATTACGAGCGGATGCGGGCGGAGATGACCGTTGGACGAAGCACCAGACCTCTATACGCTGCTGGCGGAATTCATGATACTTAGGGCCAGGATCAACAGGTGGAGTCGACAAGCAAGGATTGTCGCTACCGCTTCGAGGCCTCGTCCTCCAGGGCGGCAAGGATGCTCGATGAGCCCCCGCCTGCCGAATAGATGAGCTTGCCGCGGCCGCCGTGCTTATCGATACACCCGGTCGCGGCGTGGCTCGCTTTGCGGGTGGCGACGACGATAAGGTCGCAGCCTGCGGCCATAGCCCGCAGCGATCCGGTGCAGTCGGTGTCGCTGTTCGTCTCGACGCGGCAGCCTGGTACGAGGCGGTCCAATGCCGCGACAACGCGGGCCGGCGTTCCATCATCCAGCGAGTAGATGCCGAGCCGCCGGCCGTCGAGCAGTGCCTGCAGCGGGGCTAACGCATCGTCCGCCTCATTGGCCGCGTCCGCTGAAGCCGGCAATGGGTTAGGCAGCTCAAGCTCCCGGCAGAGGGAGCGCAGGAGATCCGCCTGTGCGACGCTGACCCGCGCCGGCGGCAGCGAGGCAAAGGCGGCGGCAACGGCATCAACGGCCGTCACTCGCGCGTCGCGCCCCGCCTCACCCGGCACCGGTCGCGTCGCCAGCGTTTCAACCAGGTCCAGCATCCATTCGAGGTGCGCAGGCCCACCCCGCCGCACGTGGTCGACGGCGTAATCAACGTGCTCCTCGTAGGCCTCCCTACTTAAACCTAACCGCAGTGGGCCTTCGAGCAGGTCCAGCAGCACACTGAGCTCACCGAGCCCGCCTTCGAACATCATCTGCCCGAGCAGGTGGGCGTCGAGGTAGACGCCCGCCATCGACCGCCTCGGAAAGTGCGGGTCGCTCGTGAGGAAGCCGATCAGATCGGGCAGCAGTTCGCGAAGCAGCGCCTTCCTCTCCGCCGGCACATCCTGGTCGGCTCGGGCCAATGCGGTCGACAGCCGCTCCGGCGCGTCGTTCACCGCCAGGTGGGCCTCGTGCGACCACTCAGATGCGGCGGCGCGGGCGGTCCGTCGGACGTGTGACGCGTCAATTGCCGGGTCGGCGATCTGCGCAAGCCACTCCGGCCACGACGCAGGCGGCGCGACCGGGTCTACCACATTGCCGGAGACGTCCCGCACCAAGCGGCGGGAGAGCAGGCGGAGCCTGTCCTCCTCTTCGAATTCGGCCAGCGCGGACATGGCGATCCGCGCGGCGTCGAGCGTGTCTAGCTCGTAGGCCGCCCGAAACAGCAGCAGTGCCCGGTCGGCCGGTGTCGCCCCAGCCGCGTCGGCGGCTAGCCGCAGCGCGGTTTCGGAATCGCCCGCCTCCAGAGCCGCCGTGGCGGCAGCGAGGCCGCTCCCCGGCTCCTCCGACTGCGTCGCGGCGGGCCGCACGCCCGGCAGGTTGAGCAGTGCGCTCGCCAAATCACGATCAGTCGCGGACGCAGACGAATCGTCGCGCAGTGCCACGAGCCGGTCGGCGGCCCGAGAGTCGATCCCGTCGATCCCGTCGATCGCGGCGGTCGCGTCCCGGACCGCGAACGACCGCAGCGCCTCCCCCGCCCGTGCCGCCGACCCGCCGGAGCCATCAAACAGCGGCCCATACTTCGGGAGCACCCGCTCGCGCATAGTGGCGACCAGGGCGGCGGTGTCGTCCGCCGTCAGGTGGACCCGCGCCACGGCCGCGGCCAGGGCCTGGGTAACCGCCGGCGGGCGGCGGCCGCGGAGCAGGACGTCCGCAGTCGACGGGTCGCCCAGCACCTCGACGGGCGTCCCCAGCCGCGCCAGCATCCGCAGCCGCACAAACGCCAGGTTCATCGGGTCCAGGAGCGACCGGTCCCGCAGCTCGCCGAGCACCCGCTCCGCCGCCGGCCGCCGGCCGTTCGAGATCGCCAGCGTCAGGTCGCGCAGCAGCGTGTCGACCGACGCAGGCGGCGCGGCCGAACGGGGCGGGCAGGTCGCCCAAGCCCGCCGCATCCGCTCCAGGCAATGAAAGAGACGATGGTTCGCATCTACATCGAAACCGCCGTCGACGGCCGCGAACCGCAGGAACAACCCGCCCGGAACTAGTTCCGCTAACTTCTGCTCCACGGCATCCCCCTCGTCCGCGGCCGCCAGTTCTCCGCGGAAGGTTGAGTGGCTCGGCCCGACAAACGACATGACGTCGAGTGCTAGCCGGTCAAGCCCGCCCCGGCTCGTTGCCAGGCCGTACCACATCACACGCGTTCTGCCGCCGACCCGCAAACCGCGAGGCAGCACAGTTGCCGCGCCTCCCGCCAGCCGGTCGAGCCACGGCATCAGGTTGCCGCGTGGGCCGCCGTCGCGGATCTCATCGCGGCGGATGCCGTTGGCATCGGCGTCGAAGAACGCGGCGAGGATCGCGTCATTGGTCCCGCTCATGTCACCTCCCCCTCAGCCGCGTCGGGTCCGCCCCACCGGTCTGCCAACGCCCGGCGGTGGTAAGCGAGCGTCTCATTATCCGTTCGGAGCGAGACGAGTTCCTCGGCCCGCTCGATGCCGGTGTCGGTGAAGTTCATGCTGCCGAACAGATAAAAGCCGTCGCCGAGCATCCCCTTCTCGTGCAACTCCTCCGACTCCCGCAGGACCGCCGCCAACCCCAGCTCCCGCCACCGCCGCACGGCCGCGGTGAAGCCGCGGTTGTACGGCTGGCTCGCAGCCGGCTTCGTCGCGGCAACTAATCGTCCGCCGCGCCGCAGAATCGACTCGAGCGTCGCGTGCAGGCGGATAACCTCCCGCGGCCAGTCCGGCTCGACCGCTGAAAATGTGCCGGCCCCGTTGTCCAAGATCGGCGGGTCGCCCACCCACGGTGAGACGAGCCAAAGGCAACTGCTTGGCGACAGCACCTCGGCCGCCAGGAGGGAACCGAGCATCGACCGCAACTCGTCCGAGTCCGGCCGGCCTCGGACGTACCGGGATTTTGGTGTCGACCGTGGCTCGGTCAAAGTTCCACCTCCCGAAGCCGCACACGCGCGGCGGAACCACTCGGACCTGAATCGATGCCGTCGACGAGCGGGTACACGGCGAGGAAGCCGACGTCGACCGGTGAGACGACCGCATGGATGATCGCCTTGCGCAGCCGTGCGGCATGATCTGACCCGCCGGCCGCACGCGCTACTAGCCGGGCGAAACCGGCGGTGGCCAGGCGGGCATGAAGCGTGGCGAGCCAGTCCGGTAAGTCGATATCCACCTCGGATTCCGGCTCTGCGAGGGTCGATCGCAGAACGGCCGGGTCGGGCTCGGGAAGTTCAGCAAAGCGGTTGTAGGCCGACAGTGCCCGTCGGCGGATCACCCCGCCGCGTGGCCACATCAGGCCGTAGGCGACGCCATACGCCCACACACGGTCGCCAGCCGCGCCGCCAGCCGCGTCACGCAAAGCTTGTAATGTCGATTCTTCGCCGGCGACGCGGTAGGCGAAGGTCGGCAACTCAACCTCGCAGTTGAGCCTCGCCTCAAGCCCGTCCCAGGCATCCAGCCAATTGGCGACAAGACCGTCCGTGGCGGTCGAGGTCATCGGCCGTAGCAGCCGCGCCTGCAGTCCGCTAGCAACCGCATGCGTCAGCCGCACACCTCGTGCCGTGAGAACCTTGCGTAGTTCCATGTTCGCTGCGGCCAACGGCCCGATGCCCTGAGCCGCACGAACGCTCGCAAAGGCATTGGCCACTCGGTCGTCTTCGACCGACAGCCGCGCCACACGCGACAACTCGACGTCGGCGACTTCCAGTTCCGACATTCCCGCCGCGGCCGTCGCGATGGCGAAGAAGCGTCGCGGGTCGGCCGAAAACGCCCGCAGCACCTCCTCAACAACTCCGGTTCCGCCCGGATTTGATTCCGTGATCCAGATTGGCCGCAGACCTGAATCATCCAGGTTTGCGTCGTCGCCAGCGGGCGGGCCCGGATCGACGTCCAGCAACAGGTCGCCCTCCCCCGCCGTCGGCGCGACGGCGAGGCAGGCTGCCAGCAACGCGTGGCCCGCCGTCGATACCCACCGCCGCTCAAGCCACGGCTGCCACCGCGCGTCGGCCTCGGGCTGCCAAAGCACCTCCGCCAGCTTGGTTAGTCTTTCCCGCACGTCGGCGTCGGCAAAGGCGTCGCGTAACTCGTTGTGAACCCACTGCCGCCGACCTGTCCCGTCGTCCACGTCCCCATGATCCTCCGCCTCCGGCAACGCCTGAAACACCGCCGACAGCACCTCGTCCATCTCATCAGCGAACTCGCCGATGTCCAGCTCTGTCAACGCTTGCGCGGCCAGAAGGATGTCGCCGCCCGCCAGCGAGCGGCGGATCAAGCCGGCGGCGAAGACTTGATGCAGCCAACCGCGGCGGAAAACGTTGAACGTGCTCAGTGCTGTGCCATAATCCGTCAGTACCACGTGCCGCAGGAAGGCCGTCCGCGTGGAGCGCCCGACCGCCTCCTCCGCGGCAAATACCTCGGTCAGATAGTCGGGCAGGCACAGGTCGAAGCGGACGCCATCGACCTTCTCCGCAAAGCCCACGCCGCCGCGTTCACCGGCCGCCGTGAACGTCACGTCCACGTCCCGCTCCGTGCCGTCGCGGAACTTCAACGTCGCGTCTGCCCCGACGCTGAACCGTCGGACGCGGACCCTGCCGCCGTGCCGGTGCGCGTACACGCGCGCTCGAGGCGCGATGCCGGACCACGGCCCCTGCGGGACCGTCAGATCGACCGGCTCGCCCTCACCCGTGAGCTGGGACCGCCAGCGGGACCGAGCGTTGCTTGTCGCATTGAGCAGGTTCGGCAGCCGCGCCGCCTCGATCCGCCTGGGCCTGACCACCCGCACGTCGGTCACCCCGTCCCCCTCATCAACCTGATAGGTGCCCGCCTCGTCGGACTTTGGGCAGTAGGCGGCGACGTCGACCTCACAAACATCCTCGTCGAGCGGGATCGGGAACCAATGCGTGTCAAACTCGCTGCGGACACCGAACCGACGCGACGCTCGACCGGGCGTAAACTCGGCCAAGGCCTGGCCGACCGGCATCGCGTGCTCCTCCAGCAGCGGCGTTCCAGCGATCAGCTTCGCCTCGTGGGCGGGCTCGTAGAGGCGCGTCGCCAGCACGACCTCCGGCAGGCATAGATCAGTGAACAAGTTCGCCGGTACGAACTCGGGTAATGGATGAGACCTATTTGGGATCTCCCCGTGCCACCCAGTTTCAAGACGCCGCAACGCCGTTGGGATCACAGCGGTCATCAGCGGGCGCGGCGCGTCCCAGAAGATCGCTTCGACTTCCGCCTCATTGACTTGGAGCGACCGCCGCAGGAACGCCGCGAGGCGATCGCGTTCGAGGTCGTTATTAAGCAGGCGTTGTAGCCCAATGCAGATAAGCCCCTGCCACTCAGCGACTGCACGCCGCTGACTTCCAGCGGCATCGGCTGGAGCGGCAAAGCATTGGCGGATGCCCGCTTTCGAGGTCGCGTGCACGCTCCGGGCGAAGTAGTCCATCAGCGCGAAGGTCGCCTGCATCTTCAGGACGTAACGGTTCTCGATCGGGAGCCGTCGTCGCGGGGCACGGGCGTCAAATAGCAGGTTGTAGTGCTGATACGCCTCACGGTCGCGGCCGTAATCGCTCAGGACGACGACCGTCCATGGCCGCATGCCCCGTGGCCGACCTGCTCGTCCACGCCGCTGAAGAAATGAGGCCGCGTCACGCGGGGCCTTGTGTTGGATTACCGCCCCAACCTGTGGGTCGTCAAAGCCGACCTCCAGCGAGGCGGTTGCCACGACGACGTCAGCCGACGAGTCGAGGCCCGGATCCTGCGACGCGACTCGGCCGACGCGGAGCCGCGCGGCATGCGGGTCGTCGAGGCGGTGGCCAATCGCTTCCACGGCGTGCCACGCTTGGCCCAGGCGGGCCCGCTCCTCATCCTCGGATTCGCCACGAGCGGCCCGCTGCACGGCCAGGGGCCACCCCTGACGCAGTTGCCGAGGGGGTCGGTCCCGCCAGCCGCGACCTTCGGCATCGGCAAAATCGTCGTGCAGCCGGTGCGTCACGTCCAGATCATCGGTGAAGGCAAACACCTTGCGGCCGTAGAGGCCGCCGCTAGGCCCGTCGCCGGGTGCCGCGGCGGGGTCGAGCATCCGGCCCAACAGCATGGTGGTTTGAATCGACGCCGCCAGCAGGCTCGTTGCCGAGGCCGGATCACCCCGCAGTGCCAGCAGGTACTCTGCCCCCTCGACGCGCACGTCTTCATGGCCGGGGTCGGTCGGCGGCACAATCGCGTCGATCCGCGTGGCAGGTAGGCCAACGAGGTCCGCGAAGAACTCGCCGGCGTTCGGGAGTGTCGCCGAGAGGCCGACGAAATGAACCTTCACCGCCGGGGCATTGCCGCGCGCCATCTCCCGCCACCGGCGCAGGAGCAACGCCGTCTGCGCCCCCGCCACGCCGGACTGAATGTGGATCTCATCGAGCAGCACCAGCCGCGGCGGCCGGTCGGCACCGACGCCGAAAGCCCTGGCTGACCAGCCGTTGCCCATCTGAAGATTGAGCGAGTCCGTCGTCGTGAACAGCACGTCAGGTGGGTCTCGCTGAATAGATTGCCGCGTCAGCCGCAGCGTTCCCTCGGGCGTCGCCCAGTCGCACGCCGGGCACCTTAGCACCTCCCGCCCTTGGTTAAGGTCGCTTTCTCGCCACTCGAGCGAGGGCTGCTCATTGCAAGCGCGGCACCTCAGGTAAGGCGAGCGCTGGCCCTTCCTGCCCTTAGGCCACTTGACACTCTGCCCCGACGCCGCGAACGGACTTAAGTGGAACCACGCCCCGACAACGAGCGGTCGACGGCGGACCTGCCGCAAAAGAGCATCTAGCTTGCGGCACTGGTAATAAGCATCGTCAAACTGGTCTTTGAGCAGTTCCTGCCGCGGATAAAGGGCCAGCGCCTTCGGTCCGCCGGTATCGTCGATCGCACCTGCCGCCGGCGTGAGCGCGGCCAGGTGCGCAAGCGCGGGCAGGTAGAACGCGAGCGTCTTGCCCGTTCCCGTCCCCGCTCCGACAACAGTCCCCCGGCTTGTGCGTCCCGACCCAGCGACCCCGGCTAGCACCGACGCCGCGGCCTCGACCTGGAACTTGGCCAAATCAAACGTCGTGCCGTCGCCTCGGTCGATGAGGGCGACCATCGCCCGCCGTGTGAGATCATCAAGCTTGGCGGGCGCGACGGCCATTTCTGCTGCGGCGATCAGCCGATCGGCCCCTTGATCCCGCGCCGGGTAGACACGCGGCCGCACCGAGAACCTGAAGTCGCCCACGAGCGTTGGCGAGGTGCGCCAGTCCCGGCCCGGGAAGAGTTGCCGTAGCCGCGAGGCAAGCCGAACCGTCTCGGCCATCCGCGTCCTCCACGTTCGCTCGCCGTCACGTCGCCCGCGAAACAGCAGGCGGCGGTCTTCCAGTTCGTCGATGACTTCTTCGATGTCGCCGTTGTCTTTCAAGATCGACTCGACCTCCTGGCGAAGTTCGTCGTCTGTGAACGCACCATCGACAATGCCCCACGCGAGTAGTCGCGCCTCGCGTTGCTCTAGCCGGTCGAGCACGTGAGTGAGAGTGTCGCTCATCGCCTCGTCCCCGTCCGGGTTCGAATACAGAACTCGGCCTCTAGACCGTGCTTGCGTAGCCAGACGGTGACCTCGCCGTCAAGTTGCGAGAGCTTGGCACCCGCCGCTCCGGCCGCGGCGGCGAGGAACAGCCTGACAGACTCCGGCAGGTCGCCGCCAACGCCTTGGGTCACCTGCTCGAGCGCCTCTTCCAGAGCCGCGAAGGCCGCCTCGGCCTTGTCCCACTCCCGCGCGTCCTTCGGCACCGCTGACATAAGGCGATTCACATCTCGCACCCGCGCGTCGACGTCCGCGACCTTCTGCGCGAGTGCCGGCAAGTTGCGTAAGGTGTCGAGTAGCGCCCGCGGGACCGCCGGCAAGCGGTCCTCGCAGTGTGCACGCCACTGATCAGTCGCCGCATCGTTGATTTGTTCGCTGAGTTTGTTGACCATCCGCGCCAGGTCGCCCACTTTGAATCGCTGCGGGTCGAGCAACGCAGAGGGCTCCGATTGAGCAAGCTTGCTACCCCGCAGTGCTTCCTCCGCCACCTTCGAACCAAGTGGCTGCGGCCACTCGATCGTGCAGTCGTGCGGAGCCAGCACCATCGCACGCGAGGCCGCAACGCTCAATCGGCTGGCGGGCTCTTGCACTCTGCCGTGGAACTTGTCGAGTTGCTCCAGCTGAGCGCTCGCGGTTCGAGCACGCCGGACGCGGTCGATTCGAGTTCGGGCGTTCAGGACCCGTTGGAGCATTGAAGGGATGTCGCTCAAGAAAGTTCCTCCGCTGAAGGAAAAGCCCCCTGCGGCTCGGCGTCGCGGCTGATCCTGCCCAACGTCTCGATAATTCTCTCGATCGCTCGCCCGGCGGGCGTGTCGTCAGCCTTGCCGCCGTCGGGCTCATCCTCGACGCGATCCAGCACACCTTCGATCGCCCCAACCAAAGTGACCGCGTCGCGTAAAAGGTCAATCGAGTTGCGGCCGAGTTGGTCGAGCAGAGTGATTGGCCAATCCTCCACACGAAGTTCCGCGACCTTGTCCGCAGCGGCAAGGGCGTCATCGAGCGCTTTCGCCTTCAGGCTCTCCCGGGCGTACTCATATAGCTGGATGGACGGCCTGCCGAGGATGCCGGTGTCGCGCCCGGCGTTGCACAGGTCGTTGACGGCCTCGGTCAAGGCCGCCAGGTCCGGCGTAGCGCCAAGCATCGCCCGCACCGCGGCCGCGGCTTCGAGCAGGCGGTCTCGCTCGTCAGTCACGGCCGCGGACAGATCGTCGTCGACCCGCTTGCGGAACTGGGCGACGACCTTGAGCAACGGGTCAGCGACGGCGTCTTCCGGCACGTCCAGCTTTGGCTTGCCCGCCCGGCGGAACTGCCGCAGCGGGCCGATAAGCTGTGAAGCATCGACGACCTGCGGCCGTTGCTGGCCTTTGGTACAGGTGACGCGGGACAGCACGACTTCAAGCAACGGTGACCGCTGCTTCAGAAACTCGTGGCCCAGCCTCTTCCATACATCGGTTCGCCCTTCGAGCGACGCGACGGCCGCCGGTGGCGGTTCGCCTAGGATTGCGTCGATCATCGCCGCGTCGTCACCCGCCGCCGAGAGCTTCGGCCGTCCGAGCAGACGGTGACCCAGTCCCAGCAACTCGACGGCTGCCGGCACCGGGTCGTACCCGCCCGTGACATTCAAACGGGTCGTGCGGGCCTGCGAGAGAACGTGGTCGGCCCAACTCTCCAGACACTCGGCGGCGACGCGTTGATAACGGGCGCCGTCAGAGAATCGCCACCCACCGTGGTGTGCGTGAAGCAGCAGCGCCTCGCAGCCGTAAGCGGCCCGCTCCCGCGTCTGATTGGGCGTCGGGATCGTCAGCACCAGGTGGCCCGTGCCCGGCGTGGTCACCTGATCTGCAAAGTTTATGAACCTCCGCTCGAACAGCCTAGGCTCAACCCTGTTCAGCATCAGGGCTGTATCCCAGTCCACACGTGCCTCGATAGCCGCAATGGCTTTCCCGCGGAAGTTATTGACGAAGGCCGGCGTCAGCTTGCTGCCGCCATGCTTCCACCCCTCCAACTCCAAAAGGTACTTCGCCACCCCCGTTGGCAATTCCGCATCTGCATCCGAGTGTTTCTTAGGCTCGTTTTCGGCTTGTGGCTTTGTCGCAGTGGGTACTTCCTGCTCTGCCCCATCGAGCGGCGGCAACGCGAACGCGTCGTGGATGCCGGGGTGGAGATTCGGCACTTCGCCATGGCCGTCCCAGTCGCTCCAAGCCTCCAGCAACGCGAGACGACGTTTGCCATGAGCCGGATCCCGCTGCCCAACCTTTGCCCGCGCCGGCTGGCTGAGCCGCGTGTTGCTGTTGGCGTAGTCTCGCCAGTACTCCGTGGGAAAACTCCCCTGCTCGATGCGCTGGTGCCCGCCGGTGAGCGTGCCGGAGAGAACCTGAACGACGAGTTTGCGCGGGTTGAAGACGCCGCCCCCGGCGCGATCCGATAAGCGTCGGACGGCCGTCGAGTTGAAGGGGTACAGGCCGACACCGTTGGCGTGGCCGAAGGCGTCGTGGCATTGCTCACGGTACCGGCAGCCTTCGCAAGCGTTCGGCGGCGGCTCAGCCGACGTGCCGTCCGCACCGGCGAGGTAAGCCTCCCGATGATCAGATGCCCACCGCTCCAGTTTCGCCCCGTCCAAGCGACAGGCGTTGAGGTAGCCGGCGGCGAACGCCGCGGCGTCTGGCTTGGCGTCGCCTTTCGGCGCGTCCACAAAAACGCGGAATGACACCCGATCCCGCACGGTGTCCCGGAAGTCGTCGAAGTAGCCCTTCGTGCAGGCCAGTGCTGTCCGAAGAGTACAAAGCGGCTCGTCCACGCCCTCCTGCTTCGGCTCGACGAGCAGCGACTCGAGTAGTTCCCGCTCGACGCCCTGCTGCTTCACGAAGTCCTCGATCAGGATGACCAGTTCCCGACCCTGCCCCGCCAACTCACGACGAACGGCGGTCATGACGTTGGTCAGTTCGTCGCGCCCGATGTTGAGGACGCCGCGGATCGCCGTCGGCAGGTTGTGATTGAGCCAGGCCACCAGCGCAGCCCGCTCCGTTGGGTCGTAGCCGATATCCCGCCAAAGCTCGCGGGACGATCGTGCTGCGGCACTGAGGTCGACGTCCCCCTCCTTCGGCAAGTCAACGTCCTCGAACTGCTCCTTCGCCTCGGCTGTCTCCACCCGCTCGTTTTGCCCGAAGGCGTGCTGGACCAGACGCCGAATTGACCCGCCCGGCCGCAGGAGGAAGTTGCGGAAAATCGGGTCGTACAGAAGCGTGGGGGCATCTTCTGCGAGGTAGCGCAGTTGGTCTCGGCCAACACCCGACGGCAGAGAGCCAGTTTTCCACCAATCCATCGAACCTTCGTCCCCGCCGCCATGCGAGGCGGCGCCGCAGGCGATCGCCAACTCGCTCAGCAAGCGCTCGGCCGCGGCCTCCTGGCTGCTGGCTTCACCGGCCGTCTGGATACGACTGCGGAATTGCTCGACCTGATCGCCGGTCATCCCCTTGACGATCTGCAGCAACGCAGACCGAAGGTTCGTGTTGATGCGCGGCAGCAGGACCACCCGCCGCCGCTCCGTTTCCGGCAGTTGCATGGCGAGCCAGCGGATCAGGTGGCTCTTCCCGGTGCCAACGTCGCCGGTGACGGTGGCGAAGGCATGATCGGGGCTGTCGAGAAATGCCCGCAGCACCGCGTGCTCGTCGTGCCCGCCGCCGGCGTCTGGTTCGGACACCGGCGTCCGCTGGCCATGAATTCTCAGCCGCATTGGGCGGTGCGTGGCAAGAAAATCAGCCTCGTTGTCCTGCAGCGCCTCGGTCTGCATCACCTGACGCACGCGCGCGTCATCCCAGCAAACGAAACCTCGCATGGAGTCGCGGCCGGCCACCGAAGCTGCTTCTGTTTGCATCTTTTGCACGATCACGGCTCTTCTACTTAGTGCGTTTTACGGTTGCGAAGTCAACGACCTGATCCCCATCCAACATGTATCGCGTTTGGCTGGAGTCGGCCCTCCGCTCGAGCCGGACCGTGCCCTCGTCGTACAGCCGCAGCCACGCGTGGCTCGTTGTCGGCAGAAGGTGTCGGTCGCGCGGGCGGCGCTCGTCCGGCAGGCGATGGAGCACCCAGTCGCAGGCCCACCCGCTGTCGAACGCAGGGCACAGTTTTGCGGCTCGTTGCAACACGAGGTCGATAGGCAGTTCCGCCGCATCGCCGAAGATCAAGTCGATGTTTCGTCGCAGAAACGCGGTCGGATCGGCCATCACCGTTGGCGCACGCACGCACCAGCCGAGGGCGACTGCCCAATGCTCGAACTGCCCCCATCGGGCTTCAGTAGTGCCTAGCGCTTCCCGGATACCATCATTGAGGAGCGCTGTCATCGCGTTGGCCGTCGGCCCGACCGGCTCCCGCGGATCCAGCGTCATCGCCCAAGCAGCGGTACGAAGCAGGTCAGCGTTCTCCCCCTCCTCACCGCCGGCTGCGACGAGGTACGCAACGACGTCGGCGAATCGGTCGTCAGCTTTGGCGGGATCGCCGAGTTCGTCGGGCCAGTCGAGTGCAAGGCGGATCGCGCCATCTTCGTCGCGACGGATGAGGCCGAGCTTTACCGCCTCGTTGATCGCGCTGCGGGCGCGAGAATGTTTACCCTTCTCCGTCTGGATCGCACGTGGCGTCAGCAGCGACAATGCCGTGGTCTGGTCGAGGCCTGCATCCCCGTTGCCTAGTCGAGCGGCGAGGCGGTATGCCGCTCGGACGGTGGAGGGCATGGCGTGGCTTTCGCTGACAAGGCTCATCAATCGTATCCAGTGAAGTTCTACAGCAGGCTACTCGCCCACACCAGATGCACCGGCGGTCGGTCCGCCAGGCGCACGCCGTCGTGACGTAAAGCGTTGTTCGGCACGAGCAACACGCGAGGTGCCAGGCGATTCTCGCTTGGGGCTGCTGTTCCGTAAAGGTCTTCGGGTAACGGCCGACCGTCCGACGGGTGAACGACCGCCACCGCGAGCACGTCAGCGAAACTCTGGTACCGGCGGTATGGCCGCAACGCCTCACTCAATTCGAACAGCAGGACGTCCCCACGGGTAATACGACTGCCCAGCACCCGCGCCGCATCGTCCCAATCCTGCGCGGAGACAGCTACCCCACGCAGTCCGAGGTCGGCAAGGCGTGGGATGAGGTCGCCCAGGTCGTCCCGCCACGGCCGGCCGCTTGAGTCGTACTGCACGATAAGGCGGCCGTCGATGAGGCGACGCTGAAGTTCAGACGCGACACCTCGAGATGCCGGCCACGGCGGGCGGACCGGCGGCGGCGGGTCGGTCGGCGAAGCATGACCGCCGCTGCGGCACGCGGGGCAGGTGCCGCAGGCGGTTGCGACTGCCGTCGGCGAGACGCCGGGCACCGCGTTGTGACCGACTCGATAGAGGTCCCCAATGATTGTGCCGACGCATCGGCCGCTCCCGCCGCCGGCAACAGTCACCATCATGGCAAATGCTGCCCGCGTCGCGGCTTGCTCACGCTCGCGCTGCGGGTCGACTCGCGCCGTCCAAACGTCGTCGCTGCCTACTCGATCAGCAACCACCTCTACCACACGCCGCACGAGGTCATCCTGGGCCGCCTGCTCGTAAGCCCGCTCGGCCTGCGCATCGTCCGACACGCGGGGCGGGGATGGCGGAGGCACGGCATCCATCTTGATCAGGCCGCTCCTTGCCATCAGGGCCAGCGTCCGCAGATTCCACTTGACGTTCGCCTCGTTTGCCTGCAAGCCGGGAGAGACATCCACTCGTACACGACACCTCGCCCGTTCCGCATCGACCGCGTCTTTGCTCTCCCACATCCTCCGCCACCGGGAAACGCCTTTCTCGTTTCCGATGAGCGTTGTCTCACCGACGCTCCTCGCGAGCTTGACGTCGTCGTCGGTGTGGACGAGCAGCGAGACCGACGCCCTCCCGTCACGGCCGCCGCGACCGACTTCTTGATAAAAGCGATCGAGCGTCTCTGGCAGCGTGGCGTGGACGACCGAGCGGACATCGGATTGGTCGACGCCGAGGCCGAACGCGCTCGTGGCCACTACGACATCGACTCCCCGCTCGGCCCACCGCCGTAGCAGGTCCGCCCGCGCGACCGCCGGCGTCGATCCGGTCATGATCCCGAGGCGGCTGAGGCCAACGTCTCGCAGGTGGCAGTACCACCAATCCGCGTCCTCCCGCCGCGTCACGTAAAGCACGAGCGGGCGTGGCAGGTGCAAGACCGCCTCCTCCACCCGCCGCCGGCGGATTGCCTCTGCGGCTTGGCTGCTTTCATGACGGCAGGAGTTAAACCAGTAGCTGGGCTCGGGTCGCAGTTGAGGTGCCGCCGCCTGGTTGAACGGGCCGGGGTCGCCGAACGCCGTGTGCAGCGTCGCCAGCGTGTCGGGATTTACGGTCGCCGAGAGAAGCATGGTCCGGAATGCGGGTCGTCCGGCCGCTTCCGCGACTCGAAGCAAATCACGCCGCAGGCCGGGGAGCATCTGAAACTCGGGCCGGAACTCATCGCCCCACGACCCGACAACGTGCGCCTCGTCAATCACCAGCCACCGCAGCCGACCGGCCCCGGCGGCGCTGTAAATAGCGGGCCGAAGTGCCCCCAAGACCGATTCGGGCGAAGCCACCACGACCCGTTGCTCGCCGACGAAAATCCGTTGGCGGATCGCCTTTAAGTCTTCGGCCGATCGCCCGCCGTAGTAGGCACAACCCTGGTGGATAGAAGGCAGGAGTGAGCGTTCTTGGTCGATGCAGAGGGCAATTGTCGGGACGACCAAGACGGTCAACGCCGCGTCACCCGCTGCCCCGCCGGCGGCGACGGCCGGCAGGTGCGCGACGAGGCTCTTGCCCGTCCCGGTCGGCAGATTCACGAGCAGCGTCGATCCCGGCGGCGCGACGGCCGCGGCCCGCACCGCGTCCCGCTGTGCCGCTCCGCTGTACTCCACGACGTCACCACGACCTAACCGGGCCAGGAGCGGGTCGCCTGGCACCGGTTCCTGACGACGAAGAGGCAACTCCGCCTCGGCCGCGCGTGCGGGACACCCGTCGAGCCATCCTGGTGCCCAGGCCTGCGCCCGCAGGACCACCCCGCTCTCACTTGGCAGGTGCTGCAGACCGATCTGCTCGTAAGCCGCCATCATCTCGATCGTGGCGAAGCAACCCGACAGATTTAGCCGCGTGACGGGGGGAGTCGACGGCGGTCCAAATAGACTCGTCAAATCCGCACGCCCCTTCAGCACGTCTGACGCTTGTCCACATTGCCGCTCGTCCTCGCGTCGCACCAGTTGCCGGACCAGCACCGCCCAATCGAGCGGCCGCGTGCGATGTGTGGCCAGGCCTGAAGCGGCGTTGCAGAAGCGTTCGGCGAACGCGGCGTCGGACTCCGCAGCGTCACCGATCTCAGGAACCTCGCCCGCCGCCAGCGTCTGTGAGACCTGTTCGAAGAAAAGGCCGCTTTGACCTCCCGTTGCCGGCGAAGCATCCCGGTTCACCGCGCCCTCCTCGACCTGGCGTAATTCGGGTCGTCCGGCCGCGGGTCGTTACCGCCGATCACAAGGACGCCCATCGACTCCACCCGCAAACGGGGTCGCTCCAAACCTGCTTTAAGGGCTGGGGTAATAACCTCCTCCAAATACAGGTCGGCCGCCGCGTCGCCGCCACTCGCCGCCCGGAGGCGGAGCCGATCTTGGCGGAGCCGCGACTCCCAAAGGACCCGATCCGTCGCCGCCTCGATTGCCCGTACCATATCGCTTGAGGACCGTAGTACCTCCTTTGCAGAAGTTGCGATCTTCCGGCACCGGTTCGGCCAGGTCACGGGATCGACCACCTGCTCCAGGTAATCAAGATGTTCGCCACCGAGGTTGACGTCCGTTCCCAATTCCTCTCGATTCCGCTTCGCGTACGGCTGACGCAACGTCGCCAGCAAAGCCTCGTCCTTCACTAGCTTGCCGTCGAAATCGAGATACAACGTCTCATATGTCGGCGGCAATAGTGCGTCGGCTCGCCGTTGGAGGACACGCCGCAGGGCTCGCTCACCCATGCCCGGACGCCCATCCGACTTCTGCACGGCCCGCGCCGCGGGACGCACGTCCGCCTCTGCGAGCAGGTCGACGCGGAAGCATACGATCTCCGACCCTGCCTCGGTCGGCATGCGACGATCATGGCGATGAAGGGCATAAACGCGGCCGCGGTCGTCCCACCGGACATATTCGTCGAGGGCATCAATAAACGCGTCGCCGGGCCGCAGCAACCGGACCGACGGCTGCATGGAGGCCGTGATCCGGCAGTACGTCAGCAAGTCACCACGTCCGGGCCACTCACTCCAGCGGTCCATCGGCACGAGCGTTGGATGGCCGCCGGCGTCAAGCAACACCCTTTGGTAGTTCGCTTCGTACTGAAAAACCAACTCGTTCGCATCCTCAGCCTGCGGTCTGAGCTTCAGCGCGTCACAGATCCAATGTTCATACTCTTGTCGTAGCGGCCGATCATCGGCTTCTAACTCGACGAGCGACCTGACCCAATCCTCGTCTTCGGCCACGTCCCGCTCCATCGCGTCCATCTCCGCCTCCGCCCTGATCTCCGCGCGCGCCCGCCTCACGCTATCGATGACTTCCGCGTCGATGGCGTAGTGCAGCGCATCCGGCCCTTGCTCGAACAGCAGACTCAGCAACCGCTCTCGCTCCACCTCGAGGTGGTACTGCAGGTCGCTGACGCTGCCCGTAAAGACCCCGAAGCCGAATGCCAATAGTTTTAGCCAAGCGCCGGCGGCTGAGGGCTCGTCCTCCACGTCTGAGTAACAGGAAATGATGCGGGTGCGGGCCGGTCGATTCCGCCCAATCCGATCGATCCGGCCGATTCGCTGCTCCAACCGCATCGGCGACAACGGCACGTCCACATGGACTACTGCGTCGGCTGACTGAAGATTGTGGCCCTCCTCGGCAGATTGATCGCAGACGAGAACGAGGGGACCCGCCTCGTGCCGGAAAAGTGCGGCGGCACGCTCAACGTCGGCTTTCCGCGACGACCTCGTAATTGTCAGCACGTAATTGCACCCACGGTCGCGCAAGCGAGCAGCCAACTCCTCCGCCACCCTCGTGTGGGACGTAAACGCGACGACCTTCTCAGACTTCGAGGGAGCACCGGGCCGCCGCATTTGCCGCTCGCATACCTCGGCCGCGAGGTCCAACCGATCCTCCTCACCAAGGGTCGCGGCTGCAACGAGCATGTGCAGCAATCCCGCCTCACCCGCAAACAAATCGGGACCAGCGGCCCGGCGATCGACCGCCTCGATCAGCAACGGGTGCCACGTCATCGACGACTCGAGCAGGTCCAGAAATGCTCCAAGCAGCCGATCACGCTGCCGCGGGTTTTCCACCGCTTCCGCCGCGGCCGCAGCCCGCCACGCCTCCAAGGCCGCCTCTACATGCTCCGACCGTTCATCGCAGAGGGGCTCATACAAATCGATAGCCTCCACGCCTGCGTCGACCCGGTCGGCCAGCACCGCCTCCCCGCTCGACATCACGTCAGCCCGCCGATTGCGGAGTAACCGGCGGTGCAATCGGTACGTCTCTACGACGTGGGCCCGCGCCTCGGCCACCGCTGGCCGCAGCGCGTCGTCGTCCTCCCCTGCGGCGTCGCACTTGTCCAGCAAATCCTGGAGACGCGTGTCCTCGGGGAATATAGCCCGGAGGTCCTGTGCCCGACGCCGGAGGATCCGCGGCCGGCCCTCGGGCCTGAAGTTGGTCAAAACTTCGCCTACTTCGGTGCGCCGGCGGACCCGCTCGCGGAAGCCGACGGCGTCACCGAGGTCATACGTCACCGGGTCCAGCAGGTGGAGCATAGCGAGGAACTGCGACTCATGGTCGAGCACCGGCGTCGCCGAAAGCAGTAGCAGACGCGGTGCAACGTGGGCCAACGTGCGGACGGCGCAAAAAAGCCGTGACCCTCCGCCATCGGCGATCGCCCCGGCAGCGACATGATGCGCCTCGTCGACGATGAGCATGTCGGGTGGCGTTGTCGCCAGCGCAGACGACAGTGCCGCATCGTCGTCGGAGGCGATAATCCACACCCGGCCTGCCAGCAGGTCGTCCCGCAGGCACAGGCGCTCGGCAAACTCATCCCGCCACTGGGTCATCAGTAGCGGCGGCACAACCACCAGCGCCCGCGTCCGCGGGTCGTCGAGCAGCATCTGCCGCAGGATGATCCCAGCCTCGACTGTCTTGCCAAGCCCAACCTCGTCAGCGAGCAGGTAGCGTTGCACCGGGTCCTCCAGAACCCGGCGGACCACCTCGACCTGGTGCGGCAAGACCTCGACCTTCGCAGCAGCGAATGCGTCCAGCCCCCGCCATGCGTTGCGGATCCGCGTATGAAGCCGCCGGAAGTCCGCACGACCGTCCATCCAGAACGGTGTGTCATGGTAGAAACTCGACAGCAACTTGACTGGGCTAGTCGACCGGCGGTTGCACCGGACGAATACCTCGCTCACGTCGCAATGCCGCTCAATCTTGTTGGGCAGTCGCACGACGACTAACTGCTCCACATGGGCGAGGACCCGCCCCGCCACCCACCTGCCGTTATCCTCCCGAACGTACGCCCGCGTCTCGGGCAGCAGCGTCACCGGATCTACCCGACTACGGTTGTACCAGCCATCCCGCTGCTCGATTGGCGAGACGAACAACCTCACTTTCACGCGAGCCGACCGCACCTCCAACACCTTCGCCAGCCCCTGCGGCGTGCGAGCAAACCCGCCGACAGGCATGCCGTCGACGCTCGATCTCGGCCCAGCGCCGGGCCTCTCGCTGTTGATCCCTGTGTCTCCTCGTTTGTACTGCATCAGAAAACCCTTCCACCCGCCCGGAGGAGCCTCCCTATCTCGCCGGCCGATCCTGTCTTCCAGCGACGCCCGACGTGGACGTCGCACGGGCGGGCGATCCATCGGCCGCGGCAGCAGCTAAGATATCCGTCACCGCCCACGAGAGCAAAAGCCGCGCGGTGCCGCACCGGCTATCGCCCACTTAGATGGTGCGGTAAACGTCGAGCAGGTGATCGGCCAACCGCTGAAGGTCTTTGGGTGTGTTCTGCACCTCGTCCCACCGCACCCGCAACGCCCCGCCTTCGAACGGCCACTCCCCCGCAGTCCAGGCACAATGCGGGGCGACGCGGCGGATCTGGCCGAGGCAGCCGGCGTGAGTCAGCCCGTGCCCTCCGGCGTCGATCCGATCGGCGACGGCGTCCATCAGGAAGCCGACCGACACGATCCCCGCTCCGTGCATCAGCCGGCTTCGCCGCGGCGGCAGGCCCCAGGAGTCGGGGAAAGCGTCGCGGACGGCGGACCAGAAGGGGTACAGCACGCCCTTCAACATCGCCACCTGGTCGGCCCCGCCGGCGGGCGTGCGATGGCGGTATAGCGCGCCATCGCTGAGGCTGTTCGCGAGCATCCGCAGGATCGAGTTGTCCTTTATCGGTGCCTTCTCCGGGTTCGTCGGCACCGCGATGAGGCCCCGCAGCGGCGAGGCGGCGTCGGCATTGAGCCTCGCCAGCAGCGACGACGGCAAACGGCGGTCGAACAGCGGCTTAGGCAGCACGCAATCTGTCGCTGGCAGGAGTTCGTAGACGAGGCTGCGGCTGAGCGGCTTGGCCGAGTTGACCAACAGGAACTGCTCGCGCTGCTCGGCGTCGCTCTCGGCGACAAACCCGACGCAGCAGAGCGGGAAGCTTTCGACTTCGGCGTCGCGGACGGCGGCAGTTCGCTGCTGGCCGTCGACGATCCAGCCGGGCTTGTCGTGGTCGCCGCCGCCCTTGGGGACAGGCACGACGAGCGTGCCGGCCCCACTGTACTGGCTGTCGAAGGCGTCGGCGTCCCCTTCGGCGGCGGGCTCAAAGCGAACCCGCTTGTCGAACGCGATGACGAGCGCGTTCGGCACCATCGGGTCCGGGCCTTCGAGGTAACGGCGGATCTCGCGTATATGTGACGCCACCTCCGGCCGCTGATAGCCGAGCAGGTCGCCGGCATCGTCGCCACGGTCATCGTCGCCCGCCTGGCGGCGGAGCCTTGAGAGCGTAGTAAATTCGCCCAGACGTTTGCCGTCGACCGCAAAGATGTAAAGCCGACGACGCGGACCCTGGCGCACCTCGATGGCCGGCAGGCGGAACAACACGACACCGCCGTTTGTCCTGCTTCGCTGCCGCTCTTTAGACTTCTTGTTGCCGGCTCTCCTGTTCACGCGGCTCATTGTGGGATCCTTCGGTTGAACGTCCAGACGTTGTGAAAACCGCGACGTCGGTTGCGTTCTGCGCCGCGGTAGAGCATCACCTGCACGCCCAGCTTGCGGCAGATCCGGCAGGGGCACGACCGCCACGGCCGCTCCTCCAGCGTCCGGGCATAGGCCTCGCGGTAGTCGGCCGACTTGCCGGCCTTACCCAGCAACGCCTCGTATTCCAGCACCGCATCAAGCGTTGAGGCGAGCGTGGCGTTGCCCCCTCCATAAGCCTCGACTGCCGCGAGCGACGCACGCTCCAGCCGCCGGGCCTCACCCTGGTCAACCGCCCCGCTGGCGATGCGGCGCTTGAGCTGCGGGTTGGCGTCCGACTGCGGCACGCGCAACGCGGGGTGCGCATCGCCGGCAGCGGTCCAGTAGTTGTCGCGATCGTCCTTAAAGGCCTGCCGCAGCGGGCTGGTTGAGTCAAAGCTTGTCACGCCTTGCTCGGCGAACTCAGCGATGTGGGCAACGCGGCTGATGCCGAGCAGGTGCAGGTCGGTGCCCGGCTGCAACGCCGGCCGCACGGCCACGAGCACCGCCTTGATCTCGGGCGTCTTGAGCGGGACCAGCCCACCGAGCGCGATGCGGTCGTAGCCAAGGTCTTGCAGTTCCTCAACGGCGTGGCGGTAAGACTCGCCGCTCCAACCCTGGGCGACGCCAATGGGAGCGAACGGTCCGCCGAGTCGGCTCACCTCGTCGAGGAACTCCTCGGCGAGTTCAAGCGTGAGCCGCTGCCGCTCCCGCCACTCGTTAAGTTCGCCGTCGAGGCCAGGCAGGATCTTTTGGTGCTCCGAGCGGTAGCCGAGGATGACGTGGTCGACGCTGACGCCCAAATCCACACCGATCGCGGCGTAGAACTCGGCGACCTGCCGCGGCGTGACGGGCGGGGTCCGCTCGCGGACGTAGGTGAACGCCCCGCAGTCGCCCATGACTTCGACGTCCGCAAGCCGCGGGTCACGGTCTAGGCGGAAGAACCGCCGCACCCCCTCTCGGTAGAGCCGCTGCCGCTGAGCGAAGCTGTACTTGCCGCTGGCACCGGGAGCGCCTTCTACGATGGCACGACTCACCAGCAGGCCGCCGTAAGGCACCTCACCGAAGGCCTCATGGGCATACAGGTCATCCCGCTGGCGGACGCGGTAAGGGCTACGCTGCTCTGTAGTGAAGTCGAAGCTCGGGTCGATCAGGTCCAAGCTGTCGGGGAAGAAGAACCTCATGGCCGCGCCCCATTCAGGTGGACTTCGCGATAGATGCGGGCGAAGCGCGACTGCCCGCAGGAGAGCCGCCCGCCCCGCAGGCGTCGTAAGCCAGCGGAGACGCCGACTGGGTTTTCGCGGGCGAAGGCGGCTACCTCCGCATCGCTGAGGCGGCGACCTTGGGGACGGGCGCCCGTATAAGATGCCTCCTTTCGCAGCATTTCGACTGCGCGACGAGCGTGGCAGTGCAGGCATTCGTCAACCGGCAATGTTGCCAGGATCCGCTCGGCTAGACGGACGTTTATGGCGTTTATGGTCCCGCCGACCGCAGATCGCAGCGAGACACCCGCCGGCACAAGTCGGTCGCGGAGCTTGGCTGGAACGAGGTCGCCACCGCCGGCCGAGATGATCGTCCACCGCTCAGGAGACGCCACGGCGGCCAAGTCCTCCGCGACGGCGGCCAAATACGGACGCGAGACCGCCAGCAGGAACCGCCCCGGCCGCCGCGACAGGCGGCGCAGCGACCGTGGCCGCAGCGGGTCGGTCGGCAGCCGGGCTGTCATCCCGCCCCACCAGCTTGCAGGATCGCCCGGCACCGCGTCCGCCTCGTGGGAGGTGAAGGTGGCGGCGTAGGACGGCACGACCGCCTCAGCCGAGACGACGCCAAGCCCCGCCGACATCACCCACAATCGGACGCCGCTGGACTCCCTGGCGGCTTTGCGGGCGACGCACCACGATTCACCCAGGTACAAATCCGTCGCGGCCGCAACCACCGGCGCGGCCGCGACACGCCCCGCCCAAGCCGAGGCTAGATTCCCACGCGTTGGTAGGTCGCGCACTTGCAGCCGCGGCATCGGCGGGTGACGTTTCCGCTTGGCACAGGTGACGATCAGGTGGACCGGCGGTTGACCGACGCATTGCATAGCCGAACTGTAACTGCTGCCGGCACGGACGGCAGATCGGCCGTCAAAAATGCTCCGCGGTCGCCCGGCAGCGACCGCTGTCACGACGCGTCGCCCGTATAGACGCACCCACTGTTCGCCGTCTCGTCCACGCGGACCTCACTCAGCAGCGGCAGCGACGGCCTGAGCCGGCCCCATACCCATTTGGCAATGTTCTCGACCGTCGGCACCTCCAAACCCTCGATGTCGTTGAGCATCGCGTGGTCAAGTTGCCCCAGCAACGGCGCAAATGCCGCTTTGATCTCGGCGAAGTCCTGAACCCAACCGCTCTCCGGGCCGACCGGTCCGTCAAGCCAGAGCGTCACACGGTAAGAGTGACCGTGGACGGCCGCACATTTATGGCCCGGCGGCACGGTCGGCAAGCGGTGGGCCGCCTCGAAGCTGAAAATTTTGTAAATCCGCACGTGATCGATCTCCTGTCACCAAAGCTAGCTAGGCCGGCAGCGTCCGATCCTAACTCGTACCACAGCATCAGCGATATCGTGTCGGATCTTTGATGCCAGCGCCAGCAAATCCGCGACAGCGAAGGATGCAAGCGTCGCACTCACCGCACGCCTTGCCGTCCGCGTCAGGATCGTAGCAGGTCACGGTGGTCGAGTAGTCGACGCCTAGTTCCGTCCCAAGCCGAATGATCGCAGCTTTATCAAGGCTGATTAGCGGCGCCCGCACCTCCACTAGCGCCTCGCCCTCGATTGCCGCCTTTGTCGCCAGGTTCGCCATCCGCTCGAATGCTGCAACAAATGCGGGCCGGCAGTCGGGATAGCCACTGTAGTCGACCGCGTTCACACCGCAAAAGATGACGCCGGTACCCAGCGTCTCGGCAAAACTCTGCGCGAGCGACAGCAAAACTGCGTTGCGGGCCGGAACGTAAGTTGCGGGAATGCCGCCCGCCGCCATTTCGTCATCGACGCGGTTCTTCGGCACGTCAATCCCGCGGTCGGTTAACGCGCTGCCGCCAAACGCGGAGAGGTCTACACGGACGATCTTGTGCCCCGCTGCCCCGAGTGAAGCCGCAATCCGCCTTGCCGCATCAAGTTCGGCCCGATGCCGCTGGCCGTAGTCTACGCTGAGGCAGTGGCACGTCAACCCGTCCCGCCTTGCCGCGAGGGCGAGGGCGGTGGTAGAGTCCAGGCCGCCGGAGAGCAGCACGACGCAGTGGGTGCTGTCGGATAGGTTCATGTGCCTCGGCGATCACCATACAAGTAAACGTGCATCCTCGGGCAGAACCGCCAGTTCCGCGTCTTGCACGCCTCGACCACCCAAGCGGAGCGAGCGCCGAGCGTGGCGAGATCGCGGCCCTCGGGCATCAGCAGCACGTCGTCGGGAGCCAGTCCGTCTAGCTGAGCGACCACCGCTTCGACCTCGGCCAGGTCCGCCTCCCCGATCACTACAAACTTTACCTGCACATCACCGCCGCGACCCCGCGTGTGCGTGATGAGGCGGTTCATCACACCAAAGTCAAGCCGCGTGGCCTCGTGCTGCTCGGCGTGAGGTGTGCCGCGCGGGGTGGAATGGGCGAGTTTCGGGCTCAAGCTCAGCAGGCTTACTGCCAGCGGCTTGAACACCGTGCCCGATGTCTCAAGCGTGACGTGCAGGCCCGCGTCGGCTAGGCCGTCGCACAAGTCGGCAGCGTCGGGCTGGATGACGGGTTCACCGCCCGTGAAGACGGCGTGCCGACGACCAGTGTCGATAGCCCACACGACAACGTCGGCCGCGATCTGCTGAAGACCCTCGGGGCGCCAGGAGGCGTAGGGCGTATCGCACCACCCGCACCTCAAATTGCACCCACTGCTGCGGATAAACGCCGAGGGCACTCCGGCAAGCTTGCCCTCTCCCTGAACGCTGTCGAAAAGATCGGCGATACGCACGTTAGCTTCACCCTATGGCAACGGGACCGCGACATCAGTCACGTCCGCTTGTGGTGCAGGAGAAAGAACCTTGATGATAACGCGATCGCCACCACCCGCCTAGCCATCATCAAAAATGATGATGCACCGCCTGATAACAGCATGAACCGGCTTCTCACCACCCGAAACAAATCAGGTTCCCGGGTATCTGGACTGTGGGGAGTTTTAGGGAACCCCGCGCACTTTGATGTCTCTTCGAGTCGCATTTCTGGTCGATGAGGCCAGTTCTGAAGGTCCCGAGGTGGTGGCTTATCGCTTCACTTAGGCGGTGAGAGCGCGTGATGGAATCTTGCCCCTGCCATCAGCGGCACCAGACAGGATGGCTGGAAGCGAATAAAAGCTCGTCTTGTCCGCACCAGGTGTAATCGAGCTCGGTGGTGCAGCCGGCATCGAGGCGGAGCGCGTTGTCGATGTTCGTAAATGCTTCTTCTTACACGATGTTCGCTCTGGCCGGTCTGCCTACCGCTCATGCGCCGGCTTTTTCAGAAGTCGGCGGGTTGGGCGGTTCCCGATCCCTTCGGATGCAGTTTTAACGTACGAGAGGATGGGGCCGGTGCGAAGCATACACCGGAACGGCCGCAAGCTGACACGTGCCAGCGCCCGGAACTCGGCGTCAGCCCGTTTTCTTCTTTTTCTTACGCTGCTCCACCGACTTCTTCAGCGCCTCCATCAGGTTATAGGTTTCGGGCGGCTCCTCGGCGTCGGTGCTGATCTCGTGGACGCCCTCGCCCTCCTTCTTGGCCTCGATGAGCTCCTCGACCTTTTCGCGGTAGTCGTCCTTGAACGCCGTGGGATCGAACGGCTCGCTCATCGCGTCGATCAGCTGCCGGGCGACCTTGACCTGCTTCGCGGCCACGTCATCCTCGCCCTCAAGCAATTCATCCGGGGGGTCGGCGAGGGCGACGACTTCGTCGTGGTAGTGAATGGTGTGGAGAGCCAGGGCCTTGGTGTCGCCGAGGTCAACGACGCGGATGGCGGCAAGGTGCTGCTTCTGCCGCATGACGAAGCGGGCGATGCCGACTCGCTGCTGCTCGCCGGCTTCGATCATCGCCCGGATCAGCAGGCTGTAGGCTGACTCCCCGCTTTGGTCCGGCAGCAGCAGGTACGGCGGGTCGAAATAAAGCGGGTCGATCTCGCCCAGGTCGATGAACTGCTCGATCTCGATGGTGCGGCCGGCCTCGGGCTTGACCGCGTCCAGTTCCTCCTTGTCGATCAGCACGTAATGATCGGGGGCGATTTCGTAGCCGCGGGCGGTGTTGGAAAAGTCGTACTCCTTCCCCGTGTCAGGGCAGTAGAGCTTGCGACGCAGGCGGCAGGACCCGTCGGGCGTGAGCATGTGGAAGCTGACCTTCTTCTCCCGGACGGCGGTGACGAGCTTCACCGGCACGTTGACTAGGCCGAAGGCGATGCGGCCGGTCCAGATTGAGCGGGGCATGGTGGACTCCTTAAGGGTTCCGAGATGGGGCAGCATGCGGCGAAATCACACCTGGAGGCCCACGGCCCGCTGCATCTTGGGGGTAATAGATTGTTGCACGCTAAAGAATCCCCGCCACGGGTCGCCACGGAGCGAGGCGAGGCGGCGACGGAGGTTGTTGACGGTATACCGGCTTGGCTCGAGCGACGGCTTGAGTTTGTCCCAGCGGATCGGAGCGGCGACCGGGGCGTTGGCCCGGGCGCGGGTGGAGTAGGCGGCGACGGCGGTTTGTCCCCGGCCGTTGCGGAGGTAGTCGAGGAAGACCTTGCCCCTGCGCCTGGTCTTGCTCATGTTGATGGTGTAGGCGTCGGGGTCGGCGGCCGCCACACGGGAAGCCAGGGCCTTGGCAAGTGCCTTGAGACGCGTCCAATCAAGGCTCGCCGCCGGCGTGAGCGGAACGATCACGTGCAGCCCCTTCCCGCCGGTGAGCTTGCAGAAGCTTTGCAAGCCCAGGTGCTCCAGCGCTTCTCGCACTAAGTCGGCCGCGGCGATCACGTCGGGCCAGGCGACGTCGGGGCCAGGGTCGAGGTCCAAGAACAGCCGGTCGGGCCGCTCGGGATCGTCGGCCAGGGAGCCCCAGGGGTGGATCTCCAGCACGCCCAGTTGCACCAGCGACAGGAGACCCGCAAGGTCCTTCACCACGGCATACCGCCGCGCCTTGCCCTCGAGTCCGATCTCCACCTCGCCCAGCGCATCGGGGGCCGAGTCGCCCAGGTGCTTCTGGTAGAAGCACTGCTTCTGCCGCCCGCCGGGGCAACGCAGCAGCGCCAGCGGGCGATTGGCGACGTGCGGCAGGACCCACTCGGCGATGTCGGCGTAGAAGTCAGCCAACCGTCGCTTCGTCAGCCCCGCTTCGGGGTACAACACCCGGTCGGGATTCGTCAGCCGCACCTCGTCCGGCGGCGCCTCATTGGCCGGCTCCGCAGTATCAGCCTCCGCGGCGGCCTCGGCCGGTCGTGCTTCGTCTTCGGGCAGTTCGATGGCGACCTGCTCCGCCGGCTTGTCCTCTCGCAGGCCGACGAATCGGGCCTGCCGCAGCATCCGGTCGTCGGTCCATTCAGCAAACTCGACCTCCGCGACCAGCTCAGGCCTCACCCAGTGCGCCTCCCGCCGCTCACGCCGCGGCACCTCTCCCGCGACCGGCGGCTCGTCTCGCTCACGCTCCCGCTGCTGGCCCGACAACTCGTCCAGCGTGGCCTCATCGAAGCCTGTGCCGACCCGGCCGCAGTAGATCAATCGCTCATCAGCGTGGCTTGCCAACAGCAGCGCCCCGAAGCCGGTTCTTGATCCGGAGGGCTTGGTGTAGCCCACGATGATGAACTCCTGGCGGCGGACGCACTTGCTCTTGATCCAGGAGCCCGACCGCCGCGGGCCGAGCTCGTACACCGCGTCCCGCCGCTTGCTGATGATCCCCCCCAGGTCGTGCCCGCAGGCCTGTCCATGGAACGCCGGACCCGACCCGGCGATGTGTTCGCTGTAGAGCAGTTGGTGTGAGTCGGCCTGCTCGATGAGCCGCTGCAGGAGCTGCTTGCGGGTGAGCAGCGGGCACTGCCGCAGGTCGTACCCGTCAAGGTAGAGCAGGTCGAAGGCATAGTAGCGGATCAGGCCTCCGCGGCCTGACTTGCCGGCCCTGCTCAAGGCCTTCTGCAACAGGCCGAAGCGCGAAACGCCTTGCTCATCCAGCACCACCGCCTCCCCGTCGAGCACCGCGACCTCCACCTTCAGCTTACCCACCGCCTCGGCCAACCTGGGGAAGCGATCCGTCCAGTCCTGCTGGTTCCGTGTCAGCACCCGCACGGCGTCGGCCTGCTTGAGCAGGATCAGGCGGTAGCCGTCGAACTTGATCTCGTGCACCCAGCCCCCGCCCCGAGGCGTCGCCTGCCCGAGCTTGGCCAGCTGCGGCCGGTACGTGTCCGCCAGCGGCATCCCGCGGGCTCCGTTGATCGCCGCAAGGCCGGCGGAGGGCGTGTCACCCGGGTCCTGCGGCGGATCGGCGACGTCCGCCTGACTGGCCGAGCCGGATGCCGCAGCGTCCGGGGCCTCGACGATCTGCCGCATCGTCCGGCCGGACATCACGCTCAGGTCCTGCGCCTCCAGCCACGCCGCCGCCTCCCGCTTCGGCAGCACGTAGCCGTCCCTCTTCTTGATCAGCAACCAATTCTTGCCGCCGTCCGCCGCCTTGCCGCCCGCCCGGGCCAGCACCCACTGGCCGTGCAGCCTCTCGCCCTGCAATTCGAACTTCAGGTCGCCCCGCCGGTACGCCTGGACCCCGTCGCCCTCGGCCTGGTAGCTCCCGCGGTCCCACAGCATCACCGTTCCGCCGCCGTACTGCCCCTTCGGGATCACCACCTCGAAATCGACATAATCGACCGGATGGTCCTCGACGTGCACGGCTAAACGTTTCTCCGTCGGCGAGAGGCTGGGGCCCTTCGGCACCGCCCGCGAACGCAGCACCCCCTCCATCTCCAGCCGCAGGTCGTAGTGCAGCCGCGACGCGGCGTGCTTCTGAACGACGAATCGGCGCCTCGACTCCACCGCCTCACCGCCCGCAGGCTCAGGCGTCTGATCGAATGCTCGCTTGCGGCGGTACGGGTCAAGTGAAGCCACGCCGGATGCTAGGTCCTTCTCCATCATGCCGCGGCTTTCTGCGTGTGCACGGCGGAGTGGACACGGTGTCACTCTCGTTCAACGCAGCATGAAACATGCTTCGTTGAACGAGAACGCCAGCATTTAGAGCTTAAGAGCTCATTCTGCCTTCGCTCACGCTTCTGATTCAGGAGTAGCGCGGTGGACACGGTGTCTCTCTCCGCTGATCTCCTGCAGATGATCGAGCTCCGCCTCCAGATCGGTGCTCCCGCTGCCGGAACCCCCAGGGCAGTTCTCAAGTCTCAGACCGCTTCAGATCATTAAGCGGGCTCCGGCACCCCGATGCCGGCGCCGATTTGCTGACGCCTCTGGCGAAGGCGTAGCGCACAGAAGGCACCGCCGAGCAGAAGTAAGCCAGCCTGCGTCAAACCTTTTCGGACTGACACGGTGTCACTCTACCGCCAGCATCTCCCTGCCGGCCTGAGAACGTATGGCTCCAAGAACGGAAGCAGCGCCGGATCTTGTTACTGCCCTGCAGACCTGCCCCATCCATAGTTAAACCAGAGGCCGAGGTGCCCGCCGAGCGCAGACGTCACACGCTCAGGTAGGTCGTGACACCGTGTCCATCTTCATTGTGGACGCAAGGTGTTCCTTGATTCGACCGTCACATGAGCACTGTCACCTGGCTCGCTGCTGCTCAGTCCAAATCCTACCACTGAGACTAACTGACACCAGCACGCTCCCTCCCTGTAAATGAATTCGACTACTGCCTCGATAGCGGCGAGTGGGGGGGGCCATTAAAGGGAAGCTCAGAACAGCCCAAGGCTGGGCACCATGCCAGTGTCACTGCTTTCGAGGTTCGACAGGCCGCGACTTGGGAGAAGGTCAGGAGCGTGATGGGGGCTCGCGCCGGAGTTCTGCCTTGACTCGGCTTACAAAATCAGAGACCGCCTCACCGAGGGGGAACGATGAAAGGGGATAATGTCGTTTGATTGTTGAGCGAAGAATTCCCGCAGCGATCTTCACGCTCTGATGAATCTCATTTTCTCGGTCGACCGATTGGGCGGTTGACGTCCAGCGGGGAGCCGTGAAATCTGAAGCCCATCTGCTCAATCGTCGTTCAAAAATCTCCCACTTCGAACATGGCAGATTTATCTTGGTTTGACCTCTGGGTCGATCAAGCAGCCGGACGTAATGAAGGAACGATCGTGTCAGAGCTTGGTCGCGGCTCAGCAGGTCAGAGTAAGTATGGATTTTCTGCCGATTCAGATAGGCTGCTCTCATCTTGACCTCGTAGCGGAACCTTGGTGCTCCTCCATGCGGGTACCGCAGCTTGAGTATTGCACGGGAACGCTCCCGCTTCGAAGCCTCATGTTGTTTGTCGTAGAAACACGCAGATATGGCCTTTTTGTGGCTGCCGAAAATGACGCCTGTGGTGCGCCCATTCGCTCTACTCCTCCATCGATCTAAGCTCGCTCTACATTGCAGTGAGTTCTGTTCGCAAGCATCGTAAAGTTCATCGATGGAGACTTCGTCAAGATCCGCGAATACGTGCAACTCACTTACCTGTTCAGATCTAAGTTCAATTCCGTAGTCGGAGAAAAGATCGCGGATCGCATTGTAGAGATTGCTGAGGTTGTAGGTGGCGCAACCCATCCCCCCAATTTGCACGCGTGCCCCCCCCTCGCGGACACCTAGCATCACCCCATGGTCGGATGTGAAGTATGCGCTATAGCCGGGCCCTTGCCAGGTTTTGGGTTGACCTCTCGATCGACCCAGCTTGAGAGTGCGAGCTCCAGCCACCTCAGATGCTAAGACGTCAGGCAGATCGGCAAGCGAAGCTCCCCGCAGGTCCCAATCGATGCAGAGTTTGTCGATGCCCGACAGGGGGCACGTACGACCGCGTTTCAGCTTGGGGGTACGGCACTTCACGGCTGCCTCCCATCGCGGCCGACGAGATCCTCGTGGTAGTCGCGCAAGAGGTCGCTGCGCACCCGGAGGAACTCCTTCAGCGCCGATTCGGTCGTGTAGCGACCGTCCGGCATCTTGATCGATTCAAGAACAGCGCCCCGGCTGGCTCCACTTGCCCAGCGGTACAAGGTGGAAAGGCTAAGCCGTCTGCGTGCCCGTCCCGTTAACCACGGGAGCTTGCACGCCTTCTTGAATGAAATCAGCTTGTCAGTTGCGGGGTTTATCATGCGGTTGCTCCTTTTTGCAAGGTCAACCGCGATTAGATCGCGAAGATCGGTAGCTTACTCGGAAAACGATAGGGCTTCGCTATGTATTTTCTGTGCGAGCCCGCTGGGCGATAAAGGCGCGGCCGGGGGCTGCGACCCGGAAGTAGGCGCGTCCGTGCCCGTGCCGCGACAAAAGGCCCGCTGACTCGTACATGGGCAGATACTCCTTCAGTGTCCTGCTTGGGCAGATCCGCATCGCGATAGCGAGATCCTTTTTCTGGAAGGACCGTGTGGCGAAATTCGGCACCTTGTTCAGCTCAACAAATGCTTCTGCGGCACGTGGAGAAAGATCCGGTCCCGCCTTCTGGGATCCAGCACCCGACTTGCCGTCCCCGGCGTTGCACTCGAGCATGTCCGGCACGCTATCACTGTGGTTCAGGGTAAGCAGGACGAGGCACTGTTCCACGTCTTCAGCTCGCCAGAAGAGGTACATCCGAATAAGCAGTTCAACGCGCGACTGAGCCTGACCTGCTTCAACCCTGCCTATCAACTGAGTGTGGATCGCGTCGTATGCCCTGCTGGAAATTAGCACGGATCCGACCATCTTGAACTTCTTCCGTAGCAGGTGCCATCTTCGCTTTTCGGCGGGAGATTCGAGACGAGTCCACATGTGCTCATAGGCGGCACGATCGTCCACCAATCTTCCGTCCATCATCTTGAGATTTGCGCCTCCGCTGTTCTTGCGACGCCGTCTCGCGTGCTCACGGATGCGATACCCGTAGAGCAGGTTAAGCCCGCGAAAGGTTCTCGCGTTCGACGCCACTCTCTGATTCCCCATCGCCGAGCATTCCAATCGCTTGTCTTGATCAAATCAAGGATCCGGTGAAGACTATCGACCGCGTCGACATCGGCATCGCAGTTGTGCGGCGTTGTCATCCGATCCTCGCTGCGATCTCGGTAATCCGCTGTCGTTGGGCCTCAGCATAAATCTCGGTGGTTGATGCTCGCTGATGGCCCATAATCACCTGAGCGGCCTCTAGGCCGAACGCCGCGCGAGTCTGCGTAGCGGCCGCGTGTCGCAGTTGGTTCGGGGACCACCGATAGATGCACTCCCAAGCTTCGAGGTCGTTCAAAGCGGACCGATCGAGCCGTGCTCGTCTCTCCGTATCGGTCTCGCCAAGCCTTCTCGCCAGGTGACTCGGCTCATCAAATGCGGCAGCGCATCCCTTCTTGATTGCCTGGTTATAGCTCGCGGTGGTGTAACGGAGGCCAGGCTCACGTTCCGGGCGGGGCTTGCGTAGGCGGTTTCTCTGCGAGGGACTCAAAGGTGAGGTGCGCGTCTCACGTCGCTTCTGGAGCTTGTCTTCGACGACCTCACGCGGGCTGAAGTAGAAGAGCCGCGGATCACGGGACGGCAGGGTCTCCAGCCAACGCTGCGCCTTGGGTCCGATGGCGATCGTACGCTCGTGCCCGTGGTGCTGGGTCTTGTGGGACTGGGGGCGGTAGTACCACACGGAGCCGTTCTGCTTGACATCGCAGGGGCGCATTGTGACGAGTTCGCCCGGTCGCATCGCGGTGCGGTACTGCACCCAGACCATGGCCTGGATTATCGGATGGAGGTGCTCCATGACTGACTGCAGGACCTCCATGGGTACCGGCTTGATCGGCGGCGGGTCCGAGGCGGCCGAACGGCCTCGCTTCAGCCCCGTTACCGCCCTGAGGCCGACGAAGACGCTTGGATCTACATATCCTCGCTCGGCGGCCCAGCCGAAGAAGCGGCGGACACGGCCCAGGTCGCGGTTGATGGATGTCCGGGCCCGACCCGTACTCGACATCGTCATCTTGAGACGGTGGAGGTCCTGTGGCTCATAGTGCTCCGGATTCGAGTCGCCACGATCCTCCTCCAGCTGCCTCATCACCCGGCAGATCTGGCGATATTCGCTCGTATGTTCGCCGTTCTTCACATATTCCTCTTTGGCGAAGCCGCGGTACCGCTCCGCCAAATCGCGGATGGTGGCAGTGACACGGTGTCGCTCCGGGAGCGATCGGCCGTGGTCGAGGTAGCGACGCATCAGGTTCTCGTACCTGTTGCGGCTCTCGCGGCTGTCGAACAAACCAAGGTAGTGGTCGCGGCCGTGGATGGTGACCACCGCTCGTCCGCTGGCTTTATGTCGTCGATACCTGGGAAGCTGTCGGGTCAGACGCGGCATGTGGGGCGCTCCTGCTGAGCCAAAGCGGTATGTACCGCTTTGGAGGGGTTTGAGCAGCCGCACCACGCGCCGGCGTGGGTATCCGCAAGTCACGGATTCAGCAAATCTTAGATGAAGCTCCCGCGGCTGGACTCGAACCAGCAACCAAGTGATTAACAGTCACCTACTCTACCGATTGAGCTACGCGGGAAACGGGGCTCGGACGGATAGGGTAGCCGACTCGGCGGAGAGTTCAAGCGGGGGCCTCGCGCCGCCCCCGCTGCAAGCGACCTCTAACGGCTACGGGCCTACTTCACCGCTCTAGCATAGGGTGCCACACTGCATCCCGCCGCTCGGGGCGGGTGCGGTGTGCCGGTGTGACCACGGCGTGACGTGGCTCGTAGCCGGCACACCGCACCCTCCGCAAAGCCTCCGGGATGCAGTGTGGCACCCGGGCACCCCGGGCCGGTGGTGAAACAGCTTCTAAGCGGATGCTGAAGTTTGTCGTCGAACCCCGGCTCGCAGATGCGTGATACCCACGTCACGCGTTCATCACGGGACGCAGGCGCGTCACCCTCTACGCCGGCGGGTCAATCGTGGAGGATGACGACGTCGCGGGGGTCGATCTCGGCGGCGAGGGCGGCGTCGGGGGTGTCGAGGAGGCGGGGGTTGAGCTCGAAGGCCTTGAGGTGGACCTTGTCGTCGACGGTCAGGTGGTACTGGGCGACCTCGCCGAGGTAGACGGTGTGGCGGCGGGTGACGGGGAAGCGGTTGGCCGGGGCGTCGGGAGCGGGTGTGGAGGCGACGGCGGCGTGGCCGTTGGCTTCGAGGAGTCGGATGGCCTCGGGGCGGATGGAGCAGGTGACGTTGCCGCCCCCCGGAAGGTTGTCAGGAAACGTCGTGGAGTGGAGCGATCCCAAGGGTGTGTCGAGGGTGGCGGTGTCGCCGTGGCGTTCCCGGACGGTGCCGGTAATAAAGTTGGTCTCGCCGAGGAAGTCGGCGACGAAGCGGTTGGCGGGGCGTTCGTAGAGCAGGCGTGGCGGTCCGACCTGCATGACGTTGCCGGATTTCAGCACGGCGACGCCGTCGGCCATGCTGAGCGCCTCCTTCTGGTCGTGGGTGACGTACACGCCGGTGATGCCTGCGGCCTTGCAGATGTCGCGGATGGACTGGCGCATCTCGAGGCGGAGCTTCGCGTCGAGGTTGGACAGCGGCTCGTCGAGAAGTAGGACCGTGGGCTTGATCACCAGGGCGCGGGCGAGGGCGACGCGCTGCTGCTGACCTCCCGAGAGCTGGTTGATCTTACGGTCGGCCTGGGGGGTGAGCTGGACGGAGGCGAGGGCCTCGTCGACGCGGCGGGCGGTCTCGGGTTTGGGGACCTTGCGGACCTCGAGGCCGAAGGCGACGTTCTGTCGGACGGTCATGTGGGGCCAGAGGGCGTAGCCCTGGAAGACCATGCCGGTGTTGCGTCTGTTGGGCGGGAGGTGGGTCACGTCCTGCTCGCCGAAGCGGATGGTGCCGGCGGTGGGGTCGCTGAACCCGGCGATCATGCGGAGCAGGGTCGTCTTGCCGCAGCCCGAGGGCCCGAGGAGGAAAAACAGTTGGCCCGAGGCGATGTCGAGGTTGATGTCGTCGACCGCGACGGTCTGGCCGAAGGTCTTGCGGAGGCCTCGGATCGTGATGGGCGTCATGCGGCACAGGGTATCGGGCGGGGGCGCAGGGGTCTAGGCGGGTTCGGCCGGGTAGCGCGACATCAGTGGCATTTCAGCGCCGGGAGCGTGAGCGATCCGGCCGCAATTTCTGAAACACCCTCCGGTCGCTTACGCTCCCGGCTCTGATCCAATGTCAAACCCGCTCACCCCGGGGCTCCGGGTGACACGGGGCCGGCGGGCATGATCCAGGCGGCGTGGTGGGCGACGCCGGCCCCGTCGCGGCGGTAGCTGTGGCACAAGTCCGCGTCGCGGAACGTGCAGGCGGGGTGGACCGCGACGTCGGCGGCGGCGAGGCCGGCGGCGCAAAGCTGCGCCACGGCCACGGCGCGGAGGTCGAGGTGCGGGCGTCGGCTGGCGGGGGTTTCGCCGCCGTCGGGCGGGTCGGTTACGGCGTCGGGGTAGCGCTGTCGAAATTGCACGGCCACCTCCTCGCCGACCTCGTAATGATCGACCGAGATGCACGGGCCGACGGCGGCGAGCAGGCGGGGGTCGGCGACGGGGGTGTGCAACATCTCGACGGCTCCGGGGATGATGCCCGCAACGAGGCCGCGCCACCCGGCGTGCACCGCGGCGACCGACCGGCCGTCCACGGTGCACAAGAGCACCGGCACGCAGTCGGCGGTCCGCACCGCGACGACGACGCCCGGCGACGCCGTGACATGAGCGTCGGCCTCACCCGCCGAGGCGGCGTCGGGCGGCAGACCCCTTGTCACCCGGCGGCCGTGCACCTGCTTCGAGAGCGTGACCCGGTCCGCCGCCACCCCGGCGAGCGCGGCGACGACGGCGCGGCCGGCGTCGCCCGGCGGGACGCGGTGGCGGCGCGTCGTGAAGCCGTGGAAAACGCCGCACCGCTCGAGCATCGTGCAGCGCCACTGCGGGCCGGTGGGGGTGTCGACGAGGTGGAACATGCGTGGGCGTTGATCGCGGGGCCTACACCATAACCGCCTCCCCGCCGCACCCGGACGGAGCCGTGGCGTCGGCTTGACGTTGCTATACTTGCCGGAACCGGCGTGGCGGGGGGCGTCGCCGGGGGCCGGGCCATCCGCCGACCCGCAAGCCGCGACCGCCGTAGCCCGCCCCGCACCGACCGCTGCACCCCGAAAGGATTTTCATGGCGACCAGCTTCGGCGCACTCTGCACCGACTTCTTCATCAACCAGAAGCTCGCGCTCAAGATGGACCTCCCGTCGGAGCGCGAGACCGTCCTGCACTTTTTCGACCGCATGCGCAAGAGCCTCCCGGCGATGAACCGCTTCAAGCGGTACGACGGCGAGCTGGCCCTCGAGTCCGCCCGCAAGGAGGCCAGCTACCACTGGCTCGCCCTCCGCCGCAACTCGATCCGCACCGGGCACGTCAACCCCGACTCGATGCAGGACGCCCTCGACTACCACCGCTTCGTCCTCGAGCTCGCGCCCTACCACCTGACCATCAGCCCGCTGGACGTGGACTACCTCGAGCTGCTCTACGGCTTCGACCTCGAGTGCAAGCAGAACCACGACGCGGTGATCTTCGACGCGCTGTTCGCCGACACCCCGCTCGCCGGGCTCATGCCCGAGGAGCCGCGCCGCGTGCTGGACGTGCAGCCGGTGTTTGGCATGTCGCTGAGCGACTCGGGCGACACACAGGCGTACTTTGAGATCAAGACGCGGCCCAAGAGCCGCCGCGGCTCCTCGCGCCGCTACGCCGGCGAACCCATCAGCCTCTTCCTTACTGTCCGCAAGTACGGCCCCATCGACGACCTCAAGAACCTCGGCTCGCTCATCAGCGAGCTCAACGAGCAGTGCGAGGAGCTCGCCACCGAGAAGCTGATCCCCGACCTGTTGACGCCGATCTCGCGGGTGATCACGAGCACGCCGTGAGCGTCGCGGTCATGCGGTGCGGGTGACGCTCCAGGAAGAAGCCGATGACCACCGCCGATCTCCCCGCCGCTGCCCCGCGACCGACCCGCGCTGTGCCCCGCCGACCGCCGCCGCTGGAGGCGGGGGACCGGCTGTCGGCCGCAGAGTTCATGCGGCGGTACGAGGCCGAGCCCGAACGCGAGGACGCGCAGCTTATTGAAGGGGTTGTCTACTTGGGATCACCACTCTCCGCCGGGCTACACGGTCGGCCGCACATGTCGGTCAACCACCTCCTCTGCAGCTACGCCGCCCGCACCCCCGGCCTGATCGTCTCGGACAACAGCACCACCATGCTCGACGCGGACAACGTGCCGCAGCCCGACGCGCTGCTGGCGATCCCCGAGCACGCCGGCGGGCAATCGCGCATCGATGATGACAAGCAGTACCTGCACGGCCCGCCGGAGCTCGTCGTCGAGGTCGCGTCGTCCTCCGCGAGCGTCGACCTGCACGACAAGCTCAACGCGTACCGCCGCAACGGCGTGACGGAGTACGTCGTCTGGCGGACCCGCGACGCGGCGGTCGACTGGTTCGCGTTCGAGGGTGGGGCCTCCCGCCGGCTCGAGCCGGGTGACGACGGGCTGATCCGCAGCGGGTGCTTCCCCGGGCTGTGGCTCGACGTTGATGCGCTGCTGCGCCACGACTTCGCCGCCATCGCCGCGGCGGTGGAGAAGAGGTGCAACGCCGAAGACCACGCCGCGTTCGCCGCGAGGATCAAGCCCGATGTTTGACGGTAACGCTGCCGCTGCAAACGATCCCGCCGCTTACGTTGCCGAGCGAGACTGAACCGATGCATGTCATGGTTCTTGCCGGCGGGCCGGACCGGGAGCGGGCGGTTTCGCTGGTGTCGGGGGCGAACGTGGCGGCGGCGCTGCGGAAGGCGGGGCATGAGGTGGTGGAGCGGGACCTCGGGCCGGGGGACCACGCGGCCCTGGATGAGTTTCGGGAGTGGCGCGGCGACGTGGTGTTTCCGGTGTTCCACGGGCGGTGGGGCGAGGGAGGGGGGTGTCAGCGGCTGCTGGATGAGCGGGGCTTGGTGTACGTCGGCTGCCGGGAGGCGGCGGCGCGACTCTGCTTCGACAAGGCGGCGACGAAGGCGGCGCTGCGGGACGCGGGGCTTCCCACGCCGGACTGGGAACTGGTCGAGACGGGCGGGTTCCCGACGCTCAACCCGCCGGTCGTGCTCAAGCCCAACGATGACGGGTCGAGCATCGACCTGGCGCTCTGCCGGGACAAGGCGACGCTGGAAGCGGCGTGGGGCGAGTTGTCGAGACGCAACCCGCGGCTGCTCGTCGAGCGGCTCGTCACCGGCCGCGAGGTGACCGTCGGGGTGCTTCATCTCGGCAAAGCGTCCGGGGGCGTCCAGGCCCTGCCGCCGATCTGCATCACCCCCGCCACCGAGTTCTACGACTACGCCGCTAAGTACGAGCGGGACGACACGCGGTACGACTTCGACTTCGCCCCCCCGCACGTGTTGGCGGAGCTCGAGCAACTGGTGTGCGAGGTGTTCCGGACGCTGGGCGTGCGGCATCTGTGCCGGGTGGACCTGTTCCTGGATGAGGACGACCGGCCGTGGGTGATCGAGGTCAACACGCTGCCGGGCTTCACCGACCACTCGCTGCTGCCGATGGCGGCGCGGCGTGCGGGGATGGACATGCCGACGCTGGTCGACCGCCTGGTGCGGGCGGCGATGGATGACGCGTAGGGGTTGGGTCAACAGGGTACAACGCCGGGGGGGGATCGCGGCGGAGCCGCGGCGCTTGGTGGGAACCGGTGGCGTTCACAAAAACTGCCACCCCACGTACACCACCACGATCGCCGCGAGGCACATCCCGCCGACGATCAGCATCCGCTTCTTCTTCCGGGCGTCCTCCTCGGCCAGCTCCTGCGCGGCCCGCAGGCGCTGCTCCTCCCGCTTGGCCTGGGCCTGGGCGGGGCTGACCGCGACGGGCTCTTCCGACGGGGCCGCCGGCGTGTCCGACGACCGCTTGATGCCCGTCACGTTCCCCGACCTCGGGTCGGGCCGCGGCTCCTCCCGGAGCGGCGCCGGCGCGGCGTCAGTGTCCGCCCCCCGCGGGTCCGGCACCGGGGCACGCGACATCGCCGCCCCGGACTCCGCTCCCGCCGCGCCCCCCGCGACGTCCGCGTCGTCCTCCCCGTCCTCCGGGTCGAACGCCAAATCGTACGTCTCGGGCTCCTCCTCCGGCGTCGCCGGCGGCGGAACATCGTCGCCCCCGCGGTCCTTCAGCTTCGGGTCGTCATCGGGCATGGCGGCTCACTCGTAGGCACGGGGGGAACACTTCGCCGCCGATTGTACGGCCACGAACCCGCCCCGCCACGCCCACCCCACTATCCTTGCGCCATGGCCCAATCCCCCCCCGCCCGGGACGCCCTCTACGACTACGACCCCTACCGGGCCGACCCCCCCGCACCCCGCGACGCCTTCCGCCGTGCCGCACGCGCCCTCTGGGTCACCGGTACCCTTTTCGCCCTCCTCGGCGGGGCCTGCGGCCTTATGTTCGCCGCCGTCGGTGCCACCCCCTTTGACCAGCTCGTCGCCCAGGGCGAGGGCCGCTTCACCCCCGAGCAGATCGACACCCTCCGCGGCCTCCACCCGCTCCTGCTCGGCGTCGCCGCCGCCCTGGGCCTCGTCCTCTTCCTCCCCGGCCTCGTCATGCTCGTCCTGGGCTTCTTCGTCCGCCGCGGCTCACGCTTCGCCACCGTCGCCGCCCTCACCGTCACCATCCTCGAACTCCTGCTCATCGCCTTCGCCGGCCTGAGCTCCATCGTCAACGCCGTCCTCACCGCCGACCTCGCCGCCGCCCTTACCGCGATCGTGATGTTCGGCGTCCCCGTCGCCCTGCTCGTCTGGACCACCCTCCGCCTGCTGCAGGCCCGCCGCGCCCTGAACGCCCGGGGTCACGGCGACGATCATCCCCACCCCGACGACGACCCGTGGGAAACCGCCATATAGACGATGCATGACGGACATCACACTTGGCTTGGATGCCTGTTGCACAACTCCCCACACGGGTGCCACACTGCATCCCGCCACTTGGGGCGGGTGCGGTGTGCCGGTGTGACAGGGGCGTCACGTCCCTTGTACCCTGCACACCGCACCCTCCGCAGAGCCTCCGGGATGCAGTGTGGCACTCCCGGCTGGGCGTAAAACAGTACCGGGACACACCACCGCATATCGTTACCACACCCCGTGGCGGCTGACGCCGCCCGCTGAACGCCAATCCCGAGGCCTGCCGCGATGAACCACCTCCTCCGCCCCGCCGCCCCCCTCCTCCTCACCCTCCTCCTCACCGCCCCGCTCCACGCGCTCGACGACGATCACCGCGCCGCCGCCGAGGACGCCATCGCCAAGGGCCTCGCCTTCCTCCGCTCCACCCAGAACCCCGACGGGAGCTGGACGCCCCAGCCCGGCCCGGCCGTCACCGGCCTCGTCGTCACCGCCTTGCTCGACGCCCCCCCCTCCCTCGAACTCATCCCCCGCGACGACCCCACCCTCACCCGCGCCATCCAATACATCCTCGACAAACGCCAGCCCGACGGCTCGATCCGCGACGGGGCCAACGGCATCCTCGCCAACTACAACACCGCCATCTGTCTCTCCGCCCTCGCCCGGCTCCAACTCCGCGACCAACCCTCCCGCCCCGACGACGGCAGCTTCGGCGTCACCGAGGACCTCCTCAACCGCGACGTGGGCCCCAAACTAACACCCCGTGACTCGCAAGTTGCCGCCGACATCGCCGCCGCCGTCGCCTTCCTCAAACGCCTCCAGTGGCAGCCCGGCATGACCGACCCCACCGGCGAACCCATCACCGAAGACCACCCCTTCTACGGCGGCGCGGGCTACGGCAACCACGGCCGGCCCGACCTGTCCAACACCCAGTTCCTCATGCAGGCGTTCCACGACGCCGGCGTCGCCCCCGACGACGAGGCCGTCCAACGCGCCGTCGCCTTCCTCGAAAAGGTCCACAACCGCCCCGAAAACAACGCCTACCCCGCCGACGCGCTCAACGAAGACGGCGGCATGATCTACGCCTCCTCCATCGACAAGGACCACATCGGCGTCCCCGAGTCCAAGGCCAACCCCGACGAGATGAAGGCCGCCGTCGAGCACGGCCAACCCGTCTCCAACCTCCGCAGCTACGGCTCCATGACCTACGCCGGCTTCAAGAGCTACCTCTACGCCGACCTCGACCGCGACGACCCCCGCGTCCGGGACGCCCTCGGCTGGATCAGGCAGAACTACGCCCTCGACCGCAACCCCGGCATGCCCCACCCCCTCGAACAGCAGGGCCTCTACTACTACTACCTCACCCACGCCCGCGCCCTCGAAGCGTGGGACGAACCAACCCTCGACACCGACTCAGAGGGGCGGGTCGACTGGGCGAACAACCTCATCGACGCCGTGGTCTCGCGCCAGCGCCCCGACGGCTCGTGGTCCAACGACGCCGACCGCTGGATGGAGGGCGACCCCAACCTCGTCACCGCCTACGCCCTCCTCGCCCTGCAGGCCGCGCTACGATGACCCCGTAGGGCAGGGTTCACCCTGCCACGTGCCCGACAGAGCTTCGGTATCGCACCACACGCGGCAGGGCAAGCCCTGCCCTACGGGCTAAGCCGCTAGAAGCGGCGCGCGTCTGCTTTACGCCACCACCTCGACCCGGGCGTCGTAGCCGAGCGACTTGAGCAGGTCGCGGCAGTCGTTCCAGGTCGGGCCGAACGCTCGGACGTCGGCGACGCCCAGCAGCGCGGCGGCGTCCCGGGCGGCGGGGGTCTCAAAATCGGCGTCCATCACCGCCCCCTCCGCCCACTCGACCAGATCGGACAGCTCCGCCTCACCCCGCAGATACGCGGCAAGCTGATCGGCAACATCGTGGCGGGTGATCGTCATCGCTGCATATTAAACCGGTCGATGCCCGGTATCGACCGGGAACTTCTCGTGGACCTCCCGAAGATTGCCGGCTTCGTCGAAGATTTCTTGCCAGAGACGGAGCGTCTGTTCCTGGGCGTCGACCAATCTGTAAAAACGCGCCCGCCACCCGTGCCGCCCCGCAACCTCAAGGCGGTAGATACGGCCGCCGCCGGAGGTCGCATCCCACTCCCCGAACTTCCGCTCGTTCTGTTCGCGTGACGCCTTCGTTCCACGTTGAAGCGAACGACGCAAACTTTCTCCATTAGCCGCATTGCTACGCAACGCGAGCCGCGACGCGTAGCGTTGCGGCCATGACGGAAAACTTCAACACTTGTTCTAGCGTCGCGGTGCTCCCCGCCGACTCCGGCTCCGTTACGATGCACCGGTGCCCGGCTCGAAGTCCTCCACGCCGCTGCTGTTGACGCTCGGGGTGTCGTTCCTCGTGGCGGGGGCGGTGTTGTGGGTGCTTATGCGGCCAGGGGCCCCGGTGGTGGAGGCGGAGGTGAGCGACTTGTACCCGTACCGGGACGACACCTCGGGCAAATGGGGGTACCTCGGCCGTGACGGGCGCATCGCCATCGAAGCGAAGTACGGCCACGCGGACCTGTTCCACGGCCTCGGGCTGGTCGAGTACGAGGGGGTGGCGGGATATGTGGACGCCCAGGGGCAGTGGGCCATCCCGCCGCGGTTCGCGCTCGATCCGGGGTTTGACCGGGACGTGGCGGCGCGGCCGTTCTGGGGCGGGCTCGCCGCGGCGAGGCGGGAGGGGGTGTGGGGGTTCATCGATCGGGGCGGCGGGTGGGCCGTCGAGCCGCGGTTCGAGGGCATGGACGGGTTCGCGGTGGTGGGCGATTTCCACGACGGCCTGGCGTGGTTCCGCTCCGCCGGCGGGACGCGGTACGGGTACATCGACACCGAAGGCAACATCGTGATCGAGCCGGCGTACAAAGGGGCGAACGACTTCGGCGACGGCCTCGCGGCGGTGCTGGTCAAGGACGAGTGGGGCGTGATCGATACGTCGGGGTCGATCCGCATCCGCCCCGACTTCGCCGGGCTAGGCGTGTTCAGCGAACGGCTGTGCCCGGCCCGGGACAAGCACGGCCTACTCGGCTTCATCGACCGCGACGGCGACTGGGCCATCGACGCGAAGTTCGCCGAGGTCGGCGGGTTCCACGGCGGCGTCGCCCCGGTGCGGCAACCGGGCGACACCCGCTGGGGGTATATCAATTCGGACGGGTCGTGGGCCATCCTGCCCCGCTTCGACCGGGCGTGGGGCTTCGACGGGCCCCTCGCCCCGGTCGTTGTCGACGGCGAGCGGCGGTACATCGACGCGGACGGCACGACGGTATGGCCTCGGCGGTGAGAAGCAGCTTCACCCTGACCGATGGGTGCCACACTGCATCCCGGAGGCTTTGCGTAGGGTGCGGTGTGCAGCGTGCGAGGGACGTAACGCCTCGATCACACCCGCACACCGCACCCGCCCCGAGCGGCGGGATGCAGTGTGGCACCCCCCCCCCCCCCCGTAGTTGCCGCAATGCCATCGCTAACTGAAGGCGTTGATTGACCGTCGCCTCGATGTGGATTGCTCGAACGGTGGGCCTGACGGTCAAGGTTCTGCCTTTGGCCTAGCATCCCCCTCATGCGACTACCCGGAACCGACTACCGCCTCTTCATCGCGCTCGGCTGTGCCATCCTCTTTGCACTGCTGGCCTGGCTCGTGACGAGCGGGGGGACGCTGGGGCTGGACGAGCGGGTGCTGCACACGCTGCGCCGGGCCGGGCCGCTCGACGAGGCGCCCGACTGGCTTGTGGGGTTGATGCGCGACATCACGTCGCTGGCGGGGATCGGGCTCGTGGTGCTGGTGGGCGTCGCGGTGCTGGTCTATCAGTTGCTGCAGGGCCGCTGGCGGGCGGCGTTGATGCTCGTGTTTCTGCTGCTCACGACGCACGCGTCGGTGACGTTCTTCAAGGACTTCTTCCAACGCGCCCGGCCCGACCTGGTCGAGCACGGCGCGGCGGTGCACACCCTCAGCTTTCCCAGCGGGCACTCGGCCATGGCCGCCGCCCTGTGCCTCACCATCGCCTGGACCGGGGCACGCCTCCACGCCCCGGCCCGCATCAAAATCTACTTCTGGGTCGTCGGGCTCGGTACTATGGGGCTGATCGGCTTCAGCCGCATGTACCTCGGCGTGCACTGGCTCAGCGACGTCCTCGCGGGGTGGTGCCTCGGCGCGTTCTGGGCCGCCCTTTGCACCATGCTCGGCGACGTGATCAACCCCCTGCCCAAAGCCGCCCGGCCCCGCGCCCTGCCCACCGTCGACGAGCTCAAGCACCCCCGCAACCGCCGTCGCGCCGCCGCCGCGGCAACCTCCGCATCCAGCCCCTCCGCCGGATCCCGGCTCCCCGGTTCCTGATCCCTTCACCCCACCACCGAAAGCCCCATGGCCACCGAAACCACCCACCACGGCGACGCCCCCCTCTGGCTCGCCATCCTCGCCAAGGCCGGCTACGCCGCCCGCGGCGTCATCTACCTCATCATCGGCGCCCTCGCCCTGATGGAAGCCTTCGGCGCGGGCGGCTCCACCGAGGGCTCCAGGGGCGCCCTCGGCGCGATCCTCGCCTGGCCGGGCGGCGTCGTCATCCTCTGGCTCATGGCCCTGGGCCTGCTCGGCTACGCCACCTGGCGCTTCGTCCAGTCCATCCTCGACGCCGATAACCACGGCACCGACGGCAAGGGCCTGGTCATCCGCGCCGGGCTCATCGTCAGCGCCGTCTCCCACACCCTCCTCGCCGTCTACGCCGCGTCCGTCGCCGTCGCCGGAACCAGTGATGACGGGGGCGGCGGCGGCAAGGAGGGCCTCGTCGCCATGATGCTCGGCTGGCCCGCGGGCAAGTGGATCGCCGTCCTGGTTGGCCTGTGCATCATCGGGGCCGGCGTCGCCCAGCTCGTGAAGGGGTACAAAACCAAGTTCAAGGAACACTTCGTCATCGAGCCGGACAAGATGGACAAGATCAGCCCCATCTGCCGCTTCGGGCTCATCGCCCGCGGCGTCGTATTCATCGTCGTCGGCATCATGTTCGCCTACGCCGCCTTCACCCAGGACCCCGACCAGGCCGGTGGCCTCCAGACCGTCCTCGACCAGGCCCAGGACGCGTCCTTCGGCTGGGTCCTGCTCGCCCTCATCGCGCTGGGCCTCCTCGCCTTCGGCCTCTACAGCATCTTCGAGGCGCTCTACCGCAAGATCGACGGCCCCGACTCCTGGCGTCCCGACAAGGCCCAGTGACCTAACAGCCCCTCCAGCACGTGACCACCAAGCCAATCGTTAGAGATCGACCTGATCCTCGATCCCTACTCCCTGATCCCTCGACGAATGCACTCGGCAGGGCTCGAACCTGCAACCTGCGGTTCCGTAGACCGCCGCTCTATCCAATTGAGCTACGAGTGCGACCGGGCAAGCCCTCTACAATATCGTACCCCGACTCATGATTCAACTACCGCGCTACCACACTACCGCACTACCGCACCACCGCGCCTAGCCGGGCCGCTACGCGGCCCCGGGGGTCCGCCGCAACGTCAAGCCCCCGCCGCAACCCCGCACTTGCGTCAAACCACACCCCCGGGGCCGCGTAGCGGCCCGGCTATGGTGTAAACTCGCCGACTCGACCCGTTGAGCCCCCACCATGACCGCCACTTCCACGCCGACCGCCGACCCCGCCGCCCCGCAATCCAAGTCCATGGACGACCTCGTCGCCCTGTGCAAACGCCGCGGCTTCGTCTACCCCGCCTCCGAAATCTACGGCGGGATCAACGGCTTCTGGGACTACGGCCCCCTCGGCACCGCCCTCAAAAACCACATCCGCGACCACTGGTGGCACCACATGGTCCAGGCCCCCCCCATCGGCCCCGACGGCGAACCCGTCGAGATGGTGGGCGTCGATACCGCCATCATTCAGAACCCGAAGACGTGGGAAGCGTCGGGGCACCTTGGCGGGTTCAGCGACCCGATGCGAAAATGCTCCAGGTGCGGGCATTTCGTACGAGGGGATCACTTATGGGACATCCTCGTCACGTCGTCCGAATGGTTCAACTCGCTGATTCAAACCTTTACGCCCGCCCCGCCCGGCGTTGAACAGAAATCTCCGGGTTTTGATGCGTCGAGCTTGATGAAGTGGGCGAAAGGAAAAGGCCGCAAACTCGCCCCGAATCTTGCGCTGGTTCGAAACCCCGAAGTCACGCTGAGTTGGCTCGCACAACGTGTGAACGGTCAGCCCGATGCGCCGCCCGAAGTTATCGAACTGACGCAGTACCTTGCTACCGAGCAGTTGCACGCTGACGGTCTGCAGGACCCTTGCCCACGGTGCGGAGGCGAGATGGGCCCGCCGCAGGAAGTGAGCCTGATGTTTGAGTCATACGCGGGCCTCACTAAGGAGGAACAGAACAAGGTCTACCTTCGTCCCGAAACGGCGCAAGGCATCTTCCTTAACTATAAAAACGTGCTCGACACGATGCGGGTCAAGGTGCCGTTCGGAATTGCACAGATTGGCAAATCGTTTCGCAACGAATTGACCCCGCGGAACTTTATCTTTCGGTCGCGCGAATTCGAGCAGATGGAGATGGAGTGGTTCTGCCCGCCGGACGAGGCGCCGAAGTGGTACGACTTCTGGAAGCACGAGCGCATGCGGTGGTGGGAGTCGCTGGGCATCGATCCGGCGAATCTACGGTTCCGCGACCACGACGAGGACGAGCTCGCCCACTACTCGAAGATGTGCGTGGACGTGGAGTACAAGTACCCCTTCACCGCCCCCGGGTTCGGCGAGCTCGAGGGGGTGGCCCACCGTGGGTGCTTCGACCTCAGCCAGCACCAGGAGCACTCGGGGACGAAGCTGGAGTACTTTGACCAGGCCGCCCAGCTCGCGGCCAAGGCGGCGGGCAAAACCAAGGAAGAGATCGACGCGGTGAGCAAGTACATCCCCAACGTCATCGAACCCGCCAGCGGGCTGACGCGGGCGGTGCTCGTGCTGCTGTGCGAGGCATTCACGCCGGACCCGGGCCGACCGTCGGGGGTGGTGATGAAGTTCAAGCCGCGGTTCGCGCCGATCACGGCCGGGATCTTCCCGCTGGTCAACAAGGACGGCATGCCCGAGCTCGCTACGAAGCTCCACCACGCCCTCCGCGGCAAGTACGTCGTGCAGTACGACGCGAAGCAGTCCATCGGCAAACGCTACGCCCGCATGGACGAGGCGGGCACCCCCTTCTGCTTCACCGTCGACGGCCAGTCGCTGCAGGACCAAACCGTCACCGTCCGCGACCGCGACACCGGCGAGGCGCTGCCCGAACGGGTGCACGTGGACCGCGTCGGGGCGTTCCTGGCGGAGAAGCTGGCGGATTAGGGGCTGCTAGTAGCGGCGACGCTACGCATCGCCGGGGGCGCCGGGGCCGGGGCCGCGTAGCGGCCCGGCTATTGCGCCGTTGGATTCGTCGAATCCAATGTCCCCCGCACCTTCGGGAACAGCAGCGCCGCCTCGACGATCATCCATGCCTCGAGCAGGAGGGTCGCGGCGGCGATGGCCATCAGCGCCCAGTTGCTCGTGGAAGCGGGGTTGTTCCACCACTCGGGCAGTTGGAGCAGCATCGCCCACGCGGGCATGATGAGCATGAAGACCAGCGGGAGGACGACGAACCACACGGGCTTGCGTCGCCGCCAGAGCCAGAAGGTGATGACCAGGAACGCGAGCCCGCCGAGGAGTTGATTCGTCGCGCCGAACATCGGCCAGAGGATGAGCCCGCCCTTGCCCATGTTGGCGAGGGTCCAGTCGCTCCCCGGAGCGGGCATGGCGGCGATGGCGAGGGCAACGACGCAGGCAAAGACCGTCGCGCCGTGCTTGTTGCGCAGGAGCGCGAGGGGATTGATTCCGCGTAGCGGGAGGCGCGAAGTGCCCCGTGGCTCGGCGGCGTCGCGCTCATCCGACGCGGGGCACTCCGTGCCGCCCGCTACGCCAAATGTCCCGGCCAGTTCCTGCACGACGTAGCGCTGCAGTCGGCACGCGGTGTCCAGCGTCGTCCCGGCGAACGACGCGACGAGCACGCCCATCAGCGCCACCGCCACCGACGCGGGGATGCCGAGGGCCTTGAGCAGGTTCGCCGACCCGTCGACGAACGCCCCGACGGTGGACGCAAGGCCGCCGGAGGATTGCCACGAAGAATAACGGGTGCGGTATGCACCTTCACTCACGAAGACGCCGGTCAGTCCATCTGCGATCGGCATCGCAGAGTCTTCGACTAAATCGTCGAGCATCGGAGCCAGATAAGCGGGGTCTGCGTCGAAGGTGCCGACGCTGGATGTCACCCCCAACCCAAGCCCCGCCACACAGCACAGGATCACGAGCGTCGCTAAAAAGCCTTCGGTCAGCATGGCCCCGAAGCCGACGAACTGGGCGTCGGTTTCGGTCTTGAGTTGCTTCGAGCTGGTGCCACTGGAGACTAGGCAGTGGAAGCCGGAGATCGCGCCGCAGGCGATGGTGATGAAGAGGAAGGGGAAGATGGCGGGGGCACCTTCCGGCAACCAGTTGACCATCGGGGCGACGATCTCGAGCGGCTGGCGCGTGGCCCCCTCGACGGGCGGGGCGCCGCCGAGGAAGGCGGCGACGACGAGGCCGAGGAGGATCAGGCCCAGCGCGGTGAGCAGTTGGAGGCTGTTGATGTAGTCGCGGGGTTGGAGGAGCGACCACACGGGCAGGACGCTGGCGGCGTAGCTGTAGGCGAGCAGGATCACGACCCAGGTGAGGATCGACAGGCTCGCGAGGTACTGGTTCACAGAGTGGAGGACGCCGACATCGCCGAAGACGACGGTGCCGTACATTACGGCCAGCGCGATGAGCGACGGGAGCAGCAGGCGGACGCCGCGGCGGTGCAGCCACACGCCGATGACCACCGCGAGGGGCACCTGGATAAGGCAGGGGAAGATGGCGGCGGGGTAGAGTTTAAAAACGTTGGCGATGACGAGGCCGAAGATGGCGAGGACGATGGTGAGGGCCATGAAGAGGACGAGGAGGAAGAGCAGGCGGACGCGTCGGTTGAGGACGCGGCCGGCGATCTCGCCGACGGTCTGGCCGTTGTTGCGGAGCGACACGACGAGCGAGCCGAAGTCGTGGACGGCCCCGATGAAGATGGAGCCGAAGACGACCCAGAGCAGGGCGGGGAGCCAGCCCCACATGACGGCGATGGCGGGCCCGACGATGGGCCCGGTGCCGGCGATGGAGGTGAAGTGGTGGCCGAAGACGACGGACTTGGGCGTGGGGAGGTAGTCGCGGTCGTCGCGGAGCCGGGCCGAGGGGCAGACGGCGTCGGCGGCGAGGTTGAACACGCGGCGGGCGAGCCAGCGGCCGTAGGTGTGGTAGGCGACGAGGAACAGGACGCCGGCGGCGAGGGCGATGGCGAGTGTTGGCATTGAAGTGCGGAGTGCGGAGGGCGAAGTGCGGAGGGGACAGGGAACAGGGCACAGGAAGCAAGTTGGAGCCGCGGATGTTAATCCGTCGGCTGGGGGGGGACCGGCGATGCGGAGTCAGCGGGCGGGCTGACATCCGCGGCTACGGGGGAGCGCGGCGGAGCCGCGTCTCTTCTTTTAGATGGGCGGCGGGTGGGCGGCGGGGTGGGTTCGTCGGGGAGGCCGAGGCTGCGGCGGGCGAGCAGGCGGTTTTGGGCGATGGTGTCGTGGAGGTGTTGCAGGGCACGCTCAGGGCCCATCGCCACGAGGTCGTCGGCGGAAATGGGCGGGGCGTAGATCGCGCCGAGGCGGCCGTGGAGTTTCGGGAGGAGGCGGTGGCGGGGCCAGAGGTCGTAGGCCCCGGCGATGGAGATAGGGACCACCAACGGGCGGGCCTTGCGGATGATGAGGAAGACGCCGGTCTTGAAGTTGTGCATCTTGCCGTCGGGGGTGCGGGTGCCTTCGGGGTAGACCAGCAGGGCCTGGCCGTCGTCGAGGACGTTGATGCACGCGCGGATCCCGCCGATGTCGCCCCGGCCGCGTTGCACGGGCACGGCGTTGAGGAGCACGGCCATGAACCGCAGGAACGCGTTGCCCATCAGCGTCTCGCGGGCCATGACGAAGTAGTGCCGGCGGTGCGTGCCGAGGCCGATGGCGACCGCGTCGAGGAACGACTCGTGGTTGGCGACGTAGAGCACCGGCCCGGTGTGGGGGATGTGGCGGACGCCCCAGGTGCGGTAGCGGTAGAGCGGCAGGCAGACGGCGAAGCAGATCGCGTGCATGACGTACCACGCGGCGATCTGCCACAGCGGCCGGCCCGGCTGGCGGTTGCGGATGGATCGCCAGAGGCCGGGGCTTGGTGGGTCAGCGGACATGCGGGATCAGTTTTACCGCGGACGGACGCGGGTAGAAACATGGTCAGGATTCTTGGTGGGGTTCGATCAAGCCGTATCAAGGCGGTTGTTCAACTTCGGGATCAGTCGCTGGTGGGCGGGGCTTCCAGCCGGCCCGAGGGTGCAGCCCGACGTCGCTGACAGCGCTCTTGGCCCTTCGGGCCATCGGCAGGCTTGAAGCCTGCCCCACTGAAGAACGATGCCGTTCAAGCGCGTAGGCGCAGTCGGCGCGGCACGGGGTGGGGATTAAGCGGACTCCCGGGGCTGCGTAGCAGCCCGGCTGGCGGCGTCTGCGACGCCGCGCTCGAGCAGGTCGACCACGTCATCGAGGGTCATGCCCGAGGTGTCGATACGGGTCGCGTCGTCGGGGCAGATGAGCGGGCCCATCTTCCGCGACGAGTCCTTGCGGTCGCGGAGGACGATGTTGTTGCGGATCGCGTCGAGGTCGACCGGCTTGCCCATGCTCCGCAACTGCTCGGCCCGGCGGTGTGCCCGCACGGTGGGCGAGGCGTCGAGGTAGAACTTCGCCTCGGCGTCGGGGAAGACGACTGAGCCCTGGTCGCGGCCCTCGGTGACGAGGCCGGGGTGGTCGCGGCCGATGCGGCGCTGGGCCTCGACCAGCACTTGGCGCACCGGCGTCATGGCGGCGACGTCGGACACCCGCTCGGTGACGTCGCGGTCGCGGAGGCGTTCGGTCACGTCGACGCCGCTGATGATCAGCCGGGGCGGGTCGTGGGCCCAGTCGAAGTCGATGGCGGCGTGGCGGGCGAGCTCGACGACGGCGTAGGCCTCGTCGTCGTTGGCGGGGTCGATGCCGCGATCCAGCGCCTTGGCGGTGAGGCCGCGGTACATGGCCCCGGTGTCGAGGAAGTCGAGGCCCAGTCGGGCGGCGAGGCGTCGGGCAACGGTTGACTTGCCGGACCCTGCCGGGCCGTCGAGGGTGACGATGAACCGCTGCATGGCGGCGAGTGTAGCGGGTCGGCCGGCGGCGATGGCGGCGGGGGCGGCGGGGGCCGTGAAGGCGTGATGAAGCCGACGCGGAGGACCGCGCCTATCGTCCGGTGTGCCCCGCGTTGGCCCCGGCCAGCGGCGCGGGGCTGATTCACCACCCCGGCCGCCGGAGTTTCATCATGTCTGATTCGAACAGCAAGTCGTCCGCCCGTGACAAGGTCGAGGGCAAGGCCAAGCAGGCCAAGGGCAAGGCCCAGGACGCCGTTGGGTCGGTCACCGACGACGCGAAGCAGCAGGCCAAGGGCAAGGCGAAGAAGGCCGAGGGCCACGCGCAGGAGACGCGGGGCAAGGCGAAGGACGCGCTGAACGGGTGAGGCTTAAACGCTGCAGCACCCGTTGGGCGGGGTTTGGCAGGCCTCGACCTGGTGGATGACAACGGGGCCCGTAGGGCCTTGGCTATTGCGGAGTGTGCTAACGGTTTCAGTCGCTCGCGCCCCCCAACAATCGGTACCGCACGACGGCACACGCGGGGCCTACGGTCAATCAGGACCGTAGGCCCCGCTCTTTTACCGGAGTACCGCTGATGATGACACCAACGTTGTGCGTTTTGACCGTGATGGGATCGCTCATGTTCGGCCTCGGCGTCGGGGCGGCCGCGGCCGAGGACCTGGCGACCGACCAGCCCAAGGGCGAGCTTGAAGTTGTCGCGACTTTCGACGGCGCGATGCCCACCGGGGTGACGGTGTCGCCGGGCGGCCGCATCTTCGTCAACTTCCCACGCTGGGGCGACCAGCCCGACTTAACCGTCGGCGAGGTCGTCGACGGCAAGACGGTCGCCTACCCCGACGTGGCGATGAACGAGTTCGACCCGGACCAACCCGAGGAGCATCTGCTGTCGGTGCAGAGCGTCGTCGTCGGACCCGACGGTCGGCTGTGGGCTCTCGACACGGCGAACCCGAAGTTTGAGGGCGTGATCCCTGGCGGGGCGAAGCTCGTCGCGTTCGACCTCAACACCAACCGGCCGGTGCGGACTATCACCTTCCCCGACGACGTGGTGCTGCCGACGACGTACCTCAACGAGGTACGCTTCGACCTCACCCGCGGCGGCGGGTACGCGTACATCACCGACTCGTCGTCGAAGGGGCCCAACGCGATTATCGTGGTCGACCTCGCCGACGGGAGCAGCCGGCGGGTGCTCGACGGCCACGCGTCGGTCACGGCCGAGGAGAAGTTCCTCCCGATGGTGGAGGGTCGGCCGCTCATGCAGAACCCCAGCGACAAGCCGCCCAAGCACATCGCCATCGGGTCAGACGGCATCGCCATTTCGCCCGATGGCGGGTCGCTGTACTACACCCCGCTGGCGGGACGGCACCTGTACCGCGTGCCGACCGAGGTGCTGCGGGACCCGTCGATGTCGCCGGAAGAAGTTGCGGCCGCGGTCGAGGACCTGGGCAACCGCGGCTTTGCCTCCGACGGGCTCGAGACCGACGCGGCGGGCAACCTCTACCTCACCGACTACGAGGACAACGCCGTGGTCGTCCGCAGCCCCAAGGGCGACTACACGACGCTGGTGCACGACCCGCGGCTGCTCTGGCCCGACACGCTGTCGGTTGCGGCGGACGGCCACCTGTACATCACCGCGAATCAGTTGCACCGGCAGAAAACGTATCAGGACGGCGAGGGCATGCGGGAGAAGCCGTACGTGCTGTTCCGCACGCCGATCGAAGCGGGGCCGGTGGACTTGTCGAGCGGCGGGCGGTGACGGGCGGTGGGTTGTCGGTGGCCGATGCGGAGCGAGACGATTCACGCCGCGGCGGGCGGGCGGTCGATGGAGACGGCACGATGTCGCGTGCGCCCCGCCGATCCCCGTTGAGCCGCCTGCTGGACGCGACGCCGGGGACGCTTTTCGTGTTGGCGGGGGTGGGGATGCTGGCGGTGGTGCTGCTCGCGCCGGCGTGGCTGGACAACCGTGAGGTGGCGTGGCGGCTCGACGTCATGCGGGCCCAGGCGGCGGCGATGAGCGAGCAGGCGGCGCGGTACGACGCCTTCGCCAACGCCGTCGCGGCGGACGACCCGGTCGTGCTCGAGCGGCTGGCGCTGGCCCAGCTCCGTGAGACGCCCGAGGGCAAGGACCCGGTGGTCGTGCGGACCCGCTCCGAAAGGGACAGCGAGGTGGCGACGTGGCTGGCGGTGGCGCAGCCGGTGGTCGGGCGGGACGTGCCGGCCTACGCCGCGCCGAACCGCCGCGTCCTCCGCCTCGCCACCGGGCCCGGCCGCGTCGCGCTGCTCGTCGTCGGATGCCTCTGCATCATCGGCGGCGTGTTCCACCAGCCCCGCACCACATAAGGGTCTCGGCACGACTTCAGAATGAACCGCGCCACGGTTTGTTCCACCGATAGCCGCGTTGCTATGCAACGCGCCGGCGACGCGCAGCGTCGCGGCTATGTGCGGCAACGTCGGTCCGAGATCAGCCCAGCCCCCACGTCTTCATCTTCTCCAGGCTGATCCGCAGCGACTCGAACGGGTCGAGGTCGCCGTTGTCCCGCTCGATGATGTACCACTCGACGCCCGCCGCCTTCGCCGCGTCGAGGATCGCCGGCCAGTTCAGATTCCCGCTGCCCACCTCGCACATCTTGTGCTCACGCTTCGGCGTCACGGTCAGGTCCTTCACGTGGATCGCCGGCACCCGACCCGACAGCCGCTTGATCCACGCCGCGGGGTCCGCCCCGCCGTGCGCGACCCAGTAGGTGTCGACCTCGAAGAACGCGGCCGGCCCAAGCTTCTCCTCCAACACCGTGTACGGCGTGTTGTTCGGGTCGATGCCCGCCGGGTTGGTCGCCATCCCGAACGGGGCGAACTCGTGGCTGTGGTTGTGATACCCGATCTTCACCGGCGAGCCCTCGTACCGCTTGGCGAGCTGGCTGAACTCGTCGATGAACGCGACCCAGTCGCCCCGGGTCTCGTCGCCGGACCAGCCCCACCCGCCGATGGCGGTGTACTTGCACCCGAGCGTGTCGTGGTACTTGATCGACGCGTCCACGTCCTTGAGCTGGTCGAGGCTGCGGTGCGTGGCGCAGCAGGTCATGCCCAGGTCGTCGAGGATCTTTTTCAGCTCCCCCGCGTCGATGGTCGAGAAGCCCGACGCCGACGCCTGGATCGCCTCGAAGCCGAGGTCCTTGAGCCGGCCGCAGGTCTTGGCGATGTCCGCGGGCGTCTTGCACTGCTCGCGGAGGGTGTACATCTGGGCGGCGATCTGGTTGGGCATCGAGGCTTCTCCGGGGGTGAGGGGGGACGGGGAGTCTATCGCGTACCGCCCGGACGTGCCGCCGTCAGTTTCGTTCACAGGCTGTCTCATAACCACCCTCCCTTTGGGAGGGTCGGCCACGCGAAGCGTGGGCGGGGAGGGCGCGAGGTGCAAGAACATTGCCTTCGCAACTCGCGTTCTCCCCCACCGACCGGCTGCGCCGGCCACGTCCCCCGGAGGGGGAGGGGTTACGGCAGAGCCCTTAGCGCCCATCCCCACGCCCGGTTAAACTCCGCTTCATGCAAACCCGCGCCGCCACCGCCCTCCTTGTCACGCTCCTCGCGGCCGGCTGCACGAAGCCCATCGCCTCGCCCCACCTCGGCGAGCTTTACAACCGCGCCGCGATGCGGCACGGGCCCGACCGCAACCCAGTCATCGTCATCCCCGGCATCCTCGGCTCACGACTCGTCGACCCCAATTCGGACACCCTCGTCTGGGGCGCGTTCGGCTCCGGCAGCGCCAACCCCAACTCCACCGACGGTGCCCGCCTCATCGCCCTGCCGATGAAACTCGGTGTCCCGCTGAGCGAGCTCCGCGACGGCGTCGTGCCCGACGGGGCGCTCGACCGCGTCCGCGTCTCAGTCTTGGGCCTGCCCCTGGAACTCGAGGCCTACGCCAGCATCCTCGCCACCCTCGGCGTCGGCGGGTACATGGACCAGAGCCTCGGCGGCAAGAACGCCGTCGACTACGGCACCGACCACTACACCTGCTTCCAGTTCGATTACGACTGGCGCCGCGACAACGTTGAGAGTGCCGCGAAGCTGCTTGCCTTCATCAACGAAAAACGCGCCTTCGTCCAGCGCCACCTCGCTGAAGATTACGGCGGCGAACCCGGCGATTACGAGGTTAAGTTTGACATCGTCGCCCACTCCATGGGCGGCCTGCTCACCCGCTACATGCTCCGCTACGGCGACGCCGAGCCCGAGCAGGCGCTGGCCGAGGGTGTCACCTGGAAGGGGGCCGAGCACGTCGAGCGCGTCGTCCTCGTGGGCACCCCCAACGCGGGCTCGGTCAAAGCGCTCATCAACCTGATCCAGGGCCTCAAGCCCTCCCCGTTCCACGCCCGCTACGACGCCGCCTTGCTCGGCACGATGCCGTCGATCTATCAACTGTTGCCGCGGGACCGGCACGAGCGGGTGATGCTCGGCAAAATAAGTCCCCCGATCAGCAGCACCGCACCGACCTACCCCAAACCCCGGGTCCTCGACACCGACACCTGGCGCAGGTACCGCTGGGGCCTGCTCGACCCCCGGAATGCAAAGGCGGTGGAAAGGGTCCTGCCCGGCGTCGGAAAAGAAGCGGATCGGTTGAACGTCGTGGTAGAGCACGTCCGCAAGTGCCTTGAACGGGCCAAGCATTTTCAAGACGCACTGGATGTACCGGCCAAGCTCCCGCCCCACCTCACGCTGACGCTCTTCGCCGGCGACGCGGTGGAAACCGACGATACCGTCGAGATCAACGGGAAAGGGCGTATCGGTAATGTCACATCCGCCCCGGGCGACGGCACCGTCACCCGGGCGTCGGCGCTGCTGGACGAGCGGGACGGGGCTTCCCGAGGCGCTTCCCCGGACGCATCTGGGGGTACTTCCGGGGGTGATTCCGGGCGCGGGGGTGGCTGGCAGCCCCACCTCGTCACGCCCATCGACTGGACCGACGTCAACTTTCTGTACACGGACCACCTGGGCCTCACCGCGGACCCGACGTTCTCCGACAACGTGCTGCACCTGCTGCTCGAGTCGCCGCACGTGGCGCCGTGATGTTGCCGGGGTCGGTGGCGTATACGCTTGCGAGTCGCGGGCTGGCGGTGGGAAGTCGATTGCGTGTCGAACGGTTCACATGTTCGATGAAGCGACGCGGCTTTGCCGCGCTTTACGGGAAGCGCGGCGAAGCCGCGTCGCTTCATGGGCGGGAGGCGCGGCGGAGCCGCGTCGCTTCCTGGGTAGCGGTTACGCGCCGGTGGTGGAAGGGGTACCTGTCCGCGTCGGCGTCGACGACTCCGTTGCCACCGCGGCGGACTTGTCGCCGATGAGCAGGATCGGGGCGGCAACGGCGATAGAGGAGTAGGTCCCGACCAGCACGCCGATGAGCATGGCGAACGCGAAGCCGTGCACGCCCGGCCCGCCGAAGATGTAGAGGATCAGGACCGCCAGCAGCGTCGTGCCCGACGTGATCACGGTGCGGCTGACGGTTTGGTTGATCGAGTCGTTGATGATCGCCGGCGTGGCGCGGCTGAGCCGGCCGCGGTTCTCGCGGATGCGGTCGAAGACGATGATCGTGTCGTTGAGCGAGTAGCCGACGATCGTCAGGATGGCGGCGACGAGGGTGAGGTTGATCTTGAAGTCGTCCAGGAGAAGGGCCTGATGGACGCCGGGGATGGAGTAGAGCCAGCCGCAGATCGCGAGCAGGCCCAGGGCGATGCTGATGTCGTGGACGAGCGCGGCGATGGCGGCGAGGCCGTAGCGGATGCTCCCGAAGCGGAGCCAGATGTAGAGCACCACCGCGAGGAGCGAGAGCACCATGGCCGAGACGGCCTTCTGCTGCATCGTGCCGGAGACCTGGCTGGAGAAGTTGCTCACCGACGCGAGGGAGGTGTCTCGCTGCAGGGCGTCCTTCACGAGGTTCCACTCGGTGGCGGCGAGGCCGGCGGGCTGCTCGAAGGCGGTGCGGTCCTCGGCGTAGTTGGTGCCCTCGTCGCGGACGGCCACGGCGAGGGTGGAGTAGGTCGGCTGGCCCTGCGCGTTGGTCCCGGCGCGGTTGAGGCCGAACACCGAATTGGGCCGGTAGCCGAGCTGTTCGTACGCCGGCTGGCGGCGCATCCGCGTGATGCGGTCCTGCACGTCGTTTACCGACAGCGCCGGCTCGACGTCCTGCAACAGGATCGCCACGCCGCCGACGTACTCGCTCACGTCCGGGTCGCCCTCGTTGAACTGCCGGCCGAGGCTCTGGCTCAGCGAGCCGGCGGTGATCGGCTCGACGATCCCCTTGGCCCCGCCGACGTCGTCGCTCGCCCCGGCAAACTCGACGCTCTCGGTCGTGTTCAGCTCCTCGCGGAAAGCTTCCTTCACCGCCTCACTCACCGCGTCGGAGTCCTCGATCAGCGTCGCGACACTGAACGCGTTTGCGCCTTGGTCCGTCACCTCGCCGACGGTCACCGGCGTCGCGTCGGCGAGCCGGGACCAGTCGATGCCTTCGCGCGGCTCGGCGGTCGCGGCGTACGTCTCCAGCCGCTCGCGCACGTCCGCCAGCGGCAGGCGTTGCCCGTCCTTGAGCTCGAAGGTCACCTCGGTGCCCGAGCGGAACTCGATGTCCAGGAGGTCCCCGCCGCGGATGATGATCATGCTCACGCCGGCAACCATGAGGACCGCGCTGATGGGCAGGAACAGCCTGCGCTTGCCGATCCAGTCGACGTTGGGCGAGAGGAAGTTGCGGACCGCCGGGATCAGCGTCGGCAGCATCGGCAGGCTCTTGGCCTTGTAGAAGCGGAGGTACGCGTCGAAGATGACGCGGGTGCTGAACAGCGCGGTGAACAGCGTCGCGAGGATGCCGATGCCCAGGACCACGGCGAAGCCCTTGACCTCGGCGGTGGCGGTGTAGCCGAGGACGACGCAGGTGATCAGCGTCGTGATGTTCGCGTCGAGGATGGTCGACAGCGCCTTGTCGTAGCCGAGGCGGACGGCAGTCTTGAGGTCGGCCTTGGCTTCGAGCTCCTCGCGGATGCGCTCGAAGATGAGGACGTTCGCGTCGACCGCCATGCCGATGGTGAGCACGAGGCCGGCGATGCCCGGCAGGGTGAAGGTCGCCTCGATGGTGGACATGACCCCGAGGATGATGACCATGTTCGCGAGCAGGGCGAAGTCGGCGACGAGCCCGGCGAAGAGGTAGTAGCAGGCCATGAACCCGGCAACGACGATGAGCGAGAGGACGCAAGCCTCAAGCCCGCGGCGGAGGTTGTCCTTGCCCAGCGCGGGGCCGGTGGTCTTGATGGAGATGGGTTCGGGGCTGAGCTGGCCCTCGAGCGACCCGGCGCGGAGGGTGCGGATAAGGTAGCTGAGCTCTTCGTTGTTGAAGTCGCCGGTGATGGTCCCGCCGCTGGAGAGGCGGCCCTGGAGCGTGGGGGCGGACATGAGCTCGCCGTCGAGGACGATGGCCATCTGCCGCTGTTGGTTCGGTCCGGTGAGGCTGCCCATGAGCCCGGCCCCGCGGCCGTCGAGCCCGAACTGCACCGCGGGCTTGCCCAGCTCGTCGCTGATGCGGCTGACGGTGGTCAGGTTCCAGTCGTCCTGGCTGGACATCGTCAGCTCGGGCGTGTTGCCCAGGAGGACGTAGAACTCGCCGCCGTACTCGCGGCCGACGAGGTTGAACCGGGCGAAATAGCCCGGGGCCTTGTCGGGGTTCTGCAGCAGGTCGACGCGCTCGGCCTCCTCGTCGAAGAACTCATCAATCGACTGCACGGGGAACCAGCGGAATTCCTCATCCGCACCGGCGCGGGGGCCTTTTTCCGCGAGGCGGGTGAGGTAACTTTGCAGGTCAAGCGGCCGGGGCGACAGCTCGCCGTTCTTGCCCTGCGACCCGGCGGGCGTCGCGGCGATACGGAACTCGAGGACGCCGGCCCCGCGGAGCAGCGCGATGAGGTCCTGCGGGTCGTCGAGCGGGCCCTTGACTAGCTCGTACTGCTGGGTCGCCCGCTGCAGGGCGTCGATCTCGGCGACCTGGTTGGGGTGCTGCTCGCGGAGCTCGGTGAAGGCCTTCGCGCGGGCGCTCACGGTGACCGCGGGCGGGCGGGTTGAGTCGCTCAGGGCGAGGATGCGGTCGACCTCCGCCGGGCTGATCGTGTCCGACAGGATGGTCTGCCGCTTAGCGTCGTAGGCGTCGCGGGCGTCGAGGAAGGCGGTGGTGACGCGATTCAGCTCGGCCTGCAGGTTGGCGAGGTTCTGCTGCTTTTCCGCATCGGGCTCGGCCCCGGGGGCGGGCTGCTCCTCGCGGAACTGCGCCTCGACGGCGCGGTATTCCTGGTTGAGGCGGTCGCGGTCGAGGGCGAGTTCGTGGAGCTCACGGAGGTCGGCGAGGAGCTGGTCGTTGCCGCCGGCGAGCTTCTCGAACGCCTGTTGCCGGGCGGTGTCGTCTTCGAGCGCGACGGCGGAGTCGAGCGCGGTAGGATCGACCGCGGCGGTAAGCAGGGCCTGCCGGGCGTCCTCGGCCTTCTGGCGGAGCTCGCCGACGATGGGCTTGGCCTGGGCCATGGTGACCGAGAGGCGGTTGCCCGCCTCGGGCCGCCAGATCAGGTTCTTGGTGCCGGTGGGGTCGACGCGGTTGCGCTGGACCGCGATGGTGTCGCCGATGACCTCCTCGGCGTCGCGGCCCTGGGGCACGAGCACGTCGTAGACCAGCGTCGTCCCGCCGGCGAGGTCGATCCCGGGCTTGAGCCCCTTGGTGGCGAGGATCAGGCCGCAGCCCACGAGGACGGCGACGATGAGCAGGGGTTTCCAGATAGGGTATTTCATAGCTGGGAGTTGGGGGCTTAGGAGTTGGGGGCTTGGGTTCGGAGGTAAGCGGGAGCTGCGGCGCGGATGATCGGTTGGAGCCCAAGCCCCTAAGCCCCCGACTCCCAATCCCTATTCTTCGGCGGTCACCGCGTTGATTGCCGACTTGGCAAAACGCATCCGGGTGTTGGAGTTCTCGTCGACCTTGACGACGACCTCGTCGTCGCGGACCTCGACGACGGTGCCGAGGACGCCGCCGACGGTCTGGACCTTGGCCCCTTTGGCGAGGGTGGCGAGCATGGCGGCGCGGCGTTTCTTTTCCTTGCGGCCGCTGCCCATGCTGAAGATGATCAGTACGGCGAAGACGAGGATGAGGATCGGCAGCATGTTGCCGAGTCCGGTGCCGGTTTGGCCGGAGCGGCCGTCGGTGCCGGGGGCGGTGCCGGGTGCGTTGGGGTCGGCGGGGATGGCCGGGGTGCCGGGGGCGCCCGGGTTGGCGGTGGTGCCGGGGTTGGCGTCGCTGGGCGGCGCGGAGGGCGGGGTGTCCTGGGCCAGGGTGACGGGCCACGGGGCGGTAGCGTGGAGCATAAGGGTCGGGGTTCGGGGTTCAGAAGGTAAGGCGGGCGGCCGACGGGGCGGTCGATGGATCGGGGCGGCCCGCCGCGTCGAAGGCCTGGCGGGCGACGGGCCACCGCCGGGCGAAGTCGAGCCACCCATTGTCCCGGATCGCGTGGCGGATGTCCAGTACGAGCCGCTGAAAGTGTCGCAGGTTGTGGAGGCTGACGAGGACGCCGCCGAGCATCTCGCCGGTTTGGAAGAGGTGGCGGAGGTAGGAGCGGCTGAAGCCGCGTGTGGGGTCTGGGGTCTGGGGTCTAGGGTCTGGTGCAGAATCGGGGTGAGGTTCCGCAGCATGCGATGTTGTCCCAGACCCTAAACCCCAGACCCCAGACCCTAAGCACGCCACGCAATCGCACCCCTCCTCGATCGGCCGGGGGTCCTCCGCGAAGCGGGCGTTCTTCAGCCGCATTGGCCCGGTGCGGGTGAACGCCACGGCGTTGCGGCCGTTGCGGGTCGGCAGGACGCAGTCGAACATATCCACCCCGGCGCGGACCGCGGCGACGATGTCACGCTCGTAGCCCACTCCCATGAGGTAGCGCGGCCGGTCGTCGGGCAGCAGCGGCGCGGTGTGCTCCACGACGCGGCGGATGTCGGCGGGAGACTCGCCCACCGCGACGCCGCCGATGGCGTAACCGGGCAGGTCGAACTGCGTCACCCGCTCCGCACACCACGCCCGCAGGTCCAGGTCGGTCCCGCCCTGCACGATGCCGAAGAGCCCCTGCCGCCGGTCCGCGCCGCTGTCGCGGTGGGCCGTCACGCAGCGGTCGAGCCAGCGGAGGGTGCGTTCGCAGGATCGCTGAAGGCGATCGGGGACCGTGGATCGGGGATCGGGGGCCGGGGTGGACGCAAGCGGCGGCGTATCGCTTGCCAAATCTTCCTGATCCCCGGTCCCCGGTCCCTGATCCCTTTCCGGGGCCTCCGCCGGCGGGCAGTCGTCGAAGGCCATGATGATGTCCGCGCCGAGCTCGCGCTGGACCTGCATGGAGCGTTCGGGGGTGAGGTGGACGGTGTTGCCGTTGAGGTGGCTCTTGAAGGTGACGCCGTCTTCGGTGATGCGGTTGAGGTGGCCGAGGCTGAAGACCTGGAACCCGCCGGAGTCGGTGAGCATCGGGCCGCCGCCGGGCGTCAAGCCCCACGCCCCCCAGCGGTGCAGCCCGCCCATGCGGGCGATGAGTTCGCTGCCCGGGCGGAGCATGAGGTGGTAGGTGTTGCCGAGGATGCACTGCGCCCCGGTCGCGGCGACCTGCGACGGGAGCAGGCCCTTGACCGTGCCCTGGGTCCCGACGGGCATGAAGGCGGGGGTGTCGAAGACGCCGTGCGGCGTCGTGACGCGGCCGACGCGGCCCCCGGTACTCCGGTCGCGGTGCAAGATGTCGAAGGTGATCGCGGACATGACGTGCAAATGCGGAAGCCCCACCGGTTGTTCTTAGCCCGGCCGCTTGCGGCCGCAGTCCGCTTCGCCGGCCGAACAACAGCGGCCGCGCGCGGCCGGGCTAAGAGGCGCGACGCTTGTTCTCCGTCTCCCGGTTGAGCGTCTTCTTTTCCCCGCGCGTCAGGCTCTGCAAGCCCTGCGCCTGCACCTTCGCGAGGATGCGGTCGACCTCGGCGTCCGTGTCCCGGGCCCGCTGGCGCTTCCGCTCGGCTTGGCCCTCCTGCACCCGGTCCCGCACCGCCGCCGGCGAGACGCGGTCGGCCAGGCCCAGCGGACCGGGGTACTTCGCAAGCAGGAACCCCAAGAGCGCCCCGCCGAGGTGGGCCGCCTGCCCCCCGGCATTGGGCGAGCCGGCGATGACCGACAGGGCCGCGATGGCGAGGAAGACGAGCGCCATCGTCCGCATCGACATCGGGATCGGGGGGAAAAGCAGCATGACCCGCTGGTGCGGGAACAGCATCGCACACGCCGCGAGGATGCCGAAGATCGCACCCGAAGCGCCGACCAGGGCCGCGCCGACAGGGAAGATGTCGGCGCCGGGGATGAGCCCAAGCAGCGTCGCCACGATCGCCCCGCCGACGCCGCAGACGAGATAGAACGCGAGGAACCGCTTGCTGCCGAACCAGTTCTCCAAGAGCGGGCCGAAGAAGTACAGCCCGATCATGTTGAACAGGATGTGCAGGAAACCGGCGTGGATGAACTGATAGGTGAAAAATCGCCAGACCTGCCCGCCGTAGATCGCCTTGTCGACGCTGAAATACCCAATCGGTGCGAACGCCAAAAACCCGCCCCGCGCCGCAGCCCCGAAGATGCCGTCCCACAGGAAAACCACCACGTTGATGATCATCAGCCACGTCACCACCGACTTGCCGCTGAACGACGCGCCGAACCCGCCGCCGCGGCCTTCCCGGTAGTAAGAGCGTTCCTCCCACGCCATCAGCCCCGCCCCCCGCCGAAGGTGTGGTGAAACAGCAGCGTCGCGATGGTCTTCGCGTCGCGGATCGTGTTGTCGCGGACCATCCGCAGCGCCTCGTCCAGCGTCTTGATCTCCACGTCGATCTGCTCGGTCTCGTCGAGCGACTGCTGGTCGAGCGTCAGGCCGGTGGCGACGAAGGCGGTGAGCGTCTCGGTGCAAAAGCCCGGCGTGGGGATGAACGAGATCAGCCGCTCGAGCCGCTTGGCGACGTAACCCGTCTCCTCGGTCAGCTCCCGGGCGGCGCACGCGGCGGGGTCCTCGCCCGGTTCCAGCGTCCCGGCGGGCAGCTCCCACAGCGTGTCCCGCACGGCGAACCGGCGGTTGCGGATCAGCACGACCCGCCCCCCGGGAGCCGAACCCCCGGAAGCCGAGCCCCCGGAAGCCGAACCCCCATCGAGCAGCGGCAGGACCACCACCGCGTCCGCCGCCTCGACCACCTCGCGCGTCGCGGTCCCGCCGTCGGCCCTCTCGAACCTCGCCTCCTTCAGCGTCACGCGCACGCCGCGGTGGATCACCTCCGCCTCGGGATGCAGATCAAAAGCCATGGGCGGCATGATATGCGGGAGCGGGGAAAGCAGCCTTTCACGCAGATTCCGCAGATTACGCCGATTCTAATCAGATTCCGAAGCGATGAATCTGCGTCCTCCATCTGCGACACCTGCGGGATCTGCGTGGAAGGCTGTTGGCGTTATGATCCCGGCATGAGTCATGCAACAGCTCAATCCCGACCACCCGGCGAGGCCGAGGTCTGGGACGGCGTCAAGCGGATCATCGGCGACGAGACGATCACGCTGGGCAACCACTGGTCGTTCAACCTCCGCCACGACCCGAAACGCTTCGCGTTCGTCCTCAGCCGGTACAAGTTCGCCGCGAAGGTGGCCGCCCCGAACCTCGGCCCGCCGCGGAGCGTGATCGAGCTCGGCTGCTCCGAGGGCATCGGCACGCCGATCCTCGCCGAGCACGCCAGCCGCTACCACGGCGTCGACATGGACGAACCCGCCATCGCCGACGCCAACCGCAACTGGGCCACCGACACCCGCACGTTCGCCGCCGACGACTTCCTCGGCAAGACGTACGGCCCGTTCGACTCGGCGGTCTCGCTGGACGTGTGCGAGCACATCAAGCCGACGTCGGAGGGCCGCTACTTCGACACCGTCGCCGGCAACCTCACCGCCGCGGGCATCGCGGTGGTGGGCACGCCCAACGCCACATCGGATCAGTACGCCTCGCCGATGAGCAAGGCGGGGCACGTGAACCTCTTCTCCGGCGACCGGCTGGCCGAGGCGATGCGGCGGGTGTTCCGCAACGTGTTCCTCTTCGGGCTCAACGACGAGGTGGTGCACACCGGCTTCACCCCGATGTGCCACTACCTCATGGCCGTGGGGCTCAACCCGAGGGAGCCGCGGCATGGTTGACGCTCTGCATCACATCCAGATCACGCCTAGACACGACGCTACGCGTCGCCGACCGAGGACGCGTAGCGTCCCGGCTATTGTTACCTTTGATTCAGCGAACGCCAGATGAGCAACACCAACTCCGAGGACCAGTCGCGTTGGGAGCCGGTCAAGGCGATCATGGCCGACGCCGCGCCGGTGCGGCTCGGCCCGATGCATAGCTTCCACGCCCGCAACTCGCCCCGCCGACTGCTCTACACCACCAGCTACTACAAGTTTGCCGCCAAGATGATCCGGGCCAACTCGGGGGGGCCGACTTCCGGGGGAAGCCGCGTCCTGGACATCGGCTGTGGCGAGGGCATCGGCACCTATCTTGTCGCAAAAGAGTGCGGCTACGCCCGCGGCGTCGACTTCGACGACGCCTCCATCGACACCGCTCACGCCAACTGGACCGGCGATGAGATCGACTTCGCCTGCGTCGATTTTCTGCAAGAACCGCCGGGCGGTTACGACGCGGTCATCAACTTCGACGTGATCGAACACATCCAACCGGGCAACGCCGCGAACTTTATAAAGGGCATGGCGGATAACCTTGGCGCAGACGGCATCGCCGTGGTCGGCACCCCGAACGAGACGACGCGGCCTTACGCCTCGGCGGTGACGAATGCGGGGCACGTCAACCTCTATTCAGGCGAGCGGCTGCACGCGGAGATGAGCGAGCACTTCACGCAGGTGCTGCTGTTCGGGGCGAACGACGAGGTGGTGCATACCGGCTTCCCCCCGATGTGCCACTACCTCATCGCCGTGGGCGTGCGGCCGCGACGGGGCGGCTAACGGTGGCGGAAACGGCTTCTACCCCGCTGCTTTCGGTGGTTTTGCCGAACTACAACCACGCCGCGACCCTCCCGCGCGCCATCGAGGCGCTGCTGAATCAGAGCCGGCCGGCGGACGAGGTGCTGCTCGTCGATGACGGCTCGACCGACAAGAGTGTCGCCGTGATGGAGCGGTACGCGGCCGAACACCGGTGCATCCGGGTCCTCAGGCATGACGTGAACCAAGGGGTTGCGGCGGCGGTGAACCTCGGCCTGCGTGAAGCGACCGGCCGCTACGTCTACGGCGCCGGGGCGGACGACGCGGTGCGCCAAGGCTTCTTTTTCCAAGCCTTGGAACTTGCGAATCTGCACCCCGACGCGGGGGCGATCTTCGGGCGGGTCGTATGCAAGTACCGGGACCACCGCCGGCCCGAGACGCTGCGCATCCCGCGGTGGGCGGGGCGGTCGGGGTACGTTGAGCGGGGCGAGTATCTGGAGCACCTCGCCGAGGCCGGGGCGGGTTTTTCGCTGGGCGCGTCGACAATCTTCCGGCGTGAGGCGTTGATGCGGGTCGGCGGGTTCCGCGGGGAGCTCGGCTCGTGGGCGGACACGTTCGCAACTCGTGCGCTGACGCTCCGGCATGGGGGTATTTACCTCGACGAGCCGTGCGTCGATTGGACGGTGTGTGCCGACAGCTACTCTCATGCGGCGGAGCCGGACCGGATGGCGCGGATCGGGGACGCGGCGGGGGCGCTCATGCGGGGCGAGTTCAAGGACGTGTACCCCGAGGCGTTCACACAGCGGTGGCACGAGCGGTGGGGCTTGGAGATGGCCGGTGGGTTCGAGCGGCTGGCGGACGTGGCGCTGCCGCGGAAACTGCGGGACGTGCGGCGGGCGTACGCCGAGCTCGGCCGCGACGGGTCCCCGCTGGACCGCGCCCTCAGCGGCGTGCTGCGGCGCGTGCTCGCTGAGGTGGACCGGCGGCGGGAGAAGCGGCGGGGTTGAGCGGCTCTAGCGTCACGCGCCGCGGCATCGTCTTGCCGTTCCCCGTCCCCCTGTTCCCTGTTCCCTGTTCCCTGTTCCCTCCGCACTTTCGTCATGCCAACCCACCTCATCATCGGCGGCGACTCGACGCTCGGGGCTGCGATAGCGGCGGCGCTTCGTGAACGTGGCGAGCGGGTGGAGGTGACGGGCCGGCGGGACGACGCGGCGTGGCGCGTCGACCTGGCGGAGCCGGCGGAGCGGTGGCGGCTGCCCGGCCGGGTCGATGTGGCGTACCTGTGTGCCGCGGTGACGTCGCTGGCGGCGTGCGAGGCGGAGGCAAAGGCGACATGGACGGTGAACGTCACGCGGACCGTCGAGCTGGGCCGGCGGCTGGCCGAGGCGGGGGCGCGGGTCGTGTTCCTGTCGACGAACCAGGTGTTCGACGGGACGGTGGAGCGGCCGACGGTGACGACGTCCGTGGGTCCGGCCAGCGCGTACGGGAAGCAGAAAGCGGCGGCGGAGGCGGGCTTGGCGGCGTTACCCGGCGGCGCCGCGGTGGTGCGGATAACGAAGGTGCTCGGCCCGGCGGTGCCGCTGTTCGAGCGTTGGGCGGCGGCGTGGGGTCGTGGCGAAACGGTTGAGGCGTTCGACGATATGTCCTTCGCGCCGGTGACGGTGAGACACGCGGTGCGGGCTGTCGCCGCCGCGGGGGGAACGCCGGGCGGCGGGGGGCGAGCGGGGGCGGACATCGTTCACGTCTCCGCGTCCCAAGACGTGACGTACCACGCCGCGGCGGTGCGGCTGGCGGCGCGGCTGGGGGTCGATGCGGGCCTGGTGCGGGCGGGGTCGTGGCGTGACGCGGGGCTGGACCCGCGGCACGTCCCGTTGCACACGGCGATGGCTGTCGAGACGGGCGGAGCGCCGTCACCGTGGGAGGCGGTCGACGCGGCGACGCCGCGCGGCGACGGCCCGGCGTGAGGGCGGGCGCGGCGGGTCCACGCCCGGGCGCGGCGGCAGCCCCAGCCAACGCCGCAGGTGCGACCGGACCCCCAGCAGGCGCAGCCACCCGACCTGACGCCGCCGCGCGACCAGCCGGTTGTAGCGGTGCTTCACCGGCGCGAAGGCCAGCCAGTACCGCCGCCGCGCCCTCGCGTGCCACTGCCGGGCGTCGGCCCGGAGCTGCGCGTGACGCCGAAACCAAGCCGCCCGCGCCGGCCCGACCACCCTCTGTAAACCGACGCCGAACCACCCCTCACCCAGCCGCCCCACCGCTTGGTAGCCCCACGCCGCGAGCCCCGCCCCCCCCGGCCGCCCCGGCCCGAGCGACCCGACCGGGTCCGCCCCCGCCGCCAGCCCCCCCTCGCCCGCCGCCCCCGGGCCACCGCCTCCGGCCCACCTCAGCACCGCCCGACCCGCCGGCCGCCCCAGCGCCGCCCCCCCCGTCACCAGCCGCCGCACCGCCCGCACCACGAAAAAATCCAGCTCACGCCGCCGCTCGTGGATCGCCTCGAGCACCCGGCGCGACTCGTCCTCGGCCGCCCGCCACGCCTCGGCCGACGGCGTGCCGTCGTGCACCCGCACCGCCAGCCGCGCGTACCGCCGGTGGTACGGGTCCGCGAACTGCCTCACCCACAGCGCCGTCTCGGTCAGGCGCTCGGCCGCGTCCCACCGCGGCGGGATGTTCATCGACGCATCGCTCAGCTCGTACACCACCATCTCGTCGCTGTCGGTTACGACGTGCATTTGGGCCGGATCGGGGCACGCCAAGGGGACGAAATCGCCGTCGATGGTCGAGTTAAACCGCGTCTCGGACCGCTGCGGCAGCACCATGAACGGGTGGAGGTGGAAACACCGCGCCACCATCCCGCCGCTGACGTCGCCCGTCCGCCCTTCACCCTGCACCGGAAAATACAGGTGCGACATGTGCGGGTTGAGCAGCGGCGCGTCCCAGAACAGCGTGCTGGTGATCTGGTGCAGGTGGCCGAGTGCGACGCTTGTAAGCGGGCGTGGCGGGACGGTGATCGCGCCGCCCGTGCCGGTGTCGAAGCGTTGGTGCAGCGCCGGCAGGAACGTCTCCGCGCACAGCCGGATGCCCGGCATCATCACCGCGCGGACGCCGCGGCCGGCGAGCTCGATCAGCCGGGCGAAGCTGCCGTCGGACCAGATGGCGTCGGGGCAGAGGAACACCATCGCGGCCCCGGACGTGCAGGCCGCCGCGATCGCCCGCTTGTGCACCTCGGTCAGGACCGTGTGCTTAGGTCGGCCGCCGGCGAAGAGGTCGTCGATGAGCGTGAACTCCACGCGCACCTGCTCCGCCAGCAGCGTGAAGACACGGCTGGCCCGGATCGTCTCGGCCGCCTCGCGGGTTGTGTAGATCGCGTACACGTCGTCGGCGTCGCGGCCGACGAACGCACCGAGGTTGCCCACCGACACCTGCGTCGGCAGGACGGTGTCGACGTACAGCCGCGTGTACGCCTCGCCCCAGACGGCGGTGATGAAGTGGAAACCGACGGGCGGCGACGGCGGGGATTGGGCGTGGGTGTTCACGGTGGCGTAGATAATAATGCCGCCGACGCGTGAGGTTGACCCGGTCTCTCACGCGCTCCAGGTGCGACATGCATGAGCTTTGCCACGGCGTGGGAGCGCGGTACAAGAGAGGTGCCACCCCCGCCCGTATCTACTTCTCAGGAGCCCGTCATGGAACTTAACCCCATCGGATGGTTCGAGATCTACGTGAACGACATGCATCGAGCCACCCGGTTTTACCAAACCGTGCTGGGAGTTTCGCTCTCCTCGTTGACGATGCCGGATGCGGCAGAGAAAGAAGAGGAGGGAGCGGAAATGATGGCGTTCCCGATGGAGATGGATCGGCCGGGTGCGGCCGGGGCGTTAGTGAAGATGAAGGGTTTCGCGTCGGGCGGCAACAGCGTGGTGGTCTACTTCAGTTGCGACGACTGCGGCGGGGAAGCCGGCCGCGTCGCCGCCGCCGGAGGGCGGCTCGAACGGGAGAAGATGTCTATCGGGCCCTACGGCTTCATGGCCCTGGCGTACGACACGGAGGGCAACCTGTTCGGGCTGCACTCGGACCGGTAGGATCCGTGATACGCCACGGTTAGAACAGGGTCGCGGGGCCGGGCTCGGCCGCTCCGTCGTCGTGATCACTGCGGCCGACACCGTCGCCGGCCGGGGCGTTGAGCAGCTCGACGGCGGTGCTCAGGTCGCGGCGGCAGGCGTCCTCCATGGCGGCGGCGGCGTCGGGGTCGGGGGCCCGCAGCAGGGCCGAGGGGTGGTACGTCGCGAGGCAGTGGCTAGCCCAGCGGGTGGAGAAAACCTCGCCCCGCTGCTGGGTGATCTTGAACGTCGAGCCGTAGAGGGCGCGGGCGGCGGTCGCGCCGAGGGCGACGATCACGCGGGGCTTGACCGCAGCGACCTCGGCCTCGAGCCAGGGGTTGCAGGCGTTGACCTCGCGGACGCCGGGCTTTTTGTGCAGGCGGAACTTGCCACGCAGCTCGAACTTGAAGTGCTTCACGGCGTTGGTGACGTAGACTGTGTCGCGGTCGATCCCGGCCTCGTGCAGGAGGTCGTTGAGCTTCTGCCCGGCGGGGCCGATGAAGGCGCGGCCCTGGCGGTCCTCGTTGTCGCCCGGCTGCTCGCCGACGAGCATGAGGCCCGCGTCGGCGGGGCCCTCGCCGAAGACGACCTGCGTCGCCGGTTCGTAGAGCGGGCAGCCCTTGCAGTGCGTCGCCGCCTCGGCGAGGACGGCGAGGTCGCGGGAGTCGGGGACGAACGGGGCGGCGGAGTCTTTCGGGGCCATGGCGTACTGCTCCATCTGGGCCAGGCGGGCGGGGGCTTCGGCGAGTAGCTGCGGGATCAAAGCCGTCTCGGGCAGCGTCGGCCAGTGGCGGCGGGGCATTTCCTTCACCATCGCGTCGAGCTTGATCCGCGCGGGGTTGAACGTCGAGCGGTAGTAGGTCAGCCACAGCGCCTCGACGTCGTCGGGGTCGGCCGCAGCGTCGGGGCCGACGCCCGGGGTGAAGGTCATCTCCCGCACCGTGGGGTCCCAGTGGGCGCAGCAGTCGGGGGTCAGGAGGCTGAACGGCAGGTTCGGGAAGCGCCGCTTGAACCACCCCGCCTCGCGGCGGACGATGAGGTGGTCGGGGCGGTGGAAGGCGACGTAGCGGTCGGCGGGGACGGCCGCTGAAGCGGCCTCAGCCTGGGGTTCAACGACGCGACGGAACCGGACGAAGGCGTGCATCTTGTGTGCGTCGCGCCGCACCGCGTGGTGCCGCAGGTTCATTTCCCGCACGTCCGGGTCGCCCGCCATATCCAGCAGGTAAGGCTCCCCGTGGGTCAGGCGGTACAGCACCCGGTACATCAGCGCCCACCGGTCGGCTTGACGGTGCAGCGCCACCGTCTCGGCGAGGGTGACGAAATGTTTAGGAACGCGGGGCGGCGCTAAACCGCCAGCGGTAGGCGGCGGGGGCGGGTCGGGGTGTGCGGGCAGCGGCGCCGACGCAAACAGCGGGTCGGGTGCGGCGGAGGCGTCGACGAATCGCACGGCCCCGGGCGGCATGTCGGCGGCGAGCAGCGCCCGCGCGTGGTCGCGCCACGTCGTGAAGGTGCCATCAAGGGTGATCGTGCTCGTCATTGGGAGCGTGGTAAGGCCACCGCGGAGCGTAGGAGACGCGGCGGTGCGGAGACGTCGAGGAAGCCATAGGAGTCAGGATCGGTTCGGCAACATTGCGTTGCCGGGTCTGGTAATCATCGAAGACCACGCGGCACGGAGTGCCGCCGCTTCATGGATCGAGGTTGTCTCTGCTCCTCCCGACCTCCGCGGTGGCATTGGTTCGATCCGGCCTTACACCTCCCCATTCCACGCGCTGGTCGCGGCGGCGAAAAGGTTGAGCTGGAGGTCGGGCTGCACGATGCGGCGGCGGAGCGCGTCGCGGTCGAGGTGGCGGGTCTCGTGCCAGTCGTCGGCGGTGATGACGAACGGCAGCGCCCGGCGGGGGACCCGCAACGCCTTGAGGTCCGCCCGCCGGACCGCCCGGTGCCGCCGCATCGCGAGCAGGCGCTCAACGGTGCGGACACCCAGCCCCGGGACGCGGAGCAGCAGCTCCCGCGCGTCACGGTTGAGGTCCAGCGGGAACACGTCGCGGTGGCACAGGGCCCAGGCGGTCTTGGGGTCGACCTCGAGGTCGAGGTTTTGGTCGCGGTCGTGGACCAGTTCGTCGACGGTAAAGCCGTAGAAGCGCAGGAGCCAGTCGGCCTGGTAGAGGCGGTGCTCGCGGACCAGCGGCGGGCGGTGGCCGGGCAGGCGGTGGCTGGCGTGGGGGATGGGGGAGTAGGCGGTGTAGTAGACGCGTTTGAGCCGGTAGCCGCGGTAGAGCCGGTCGGCGGTGCGGAGGACCTCGGCGTCGGGCGTGGGGGTGGCCCCGACGATCATCTGGGTCGACTGCCCGGCGGGGCTGAAGCGTCGCGGGTTGCCGTGGCGGGCGGGGCGGCTCGGGGCACGGGTGGCCCCGCCGCGACCGTTAACCGAAACAGCCCTCGAACTCCGGGCGGTCTCCGTGCCTCCGGCCCCTTCGATCCCCGCCTTGATGCTCGCCATCGCATCCTCCGTCTGCTTGAACGTCTTCTCCGGGGCCAGCCGGTCGAGGTCCGGCTGCGTCGGCAGCTCGATATTCGCCGACAGCCGGTCCGCGTGCCGCCCCGCCTCCGCCAGGGCCGCGTCGCTCGCCCCGGCCACCGCCTTGAGGTGGATGTACCCCGCAAAATAGTGCACCTCCCGCAGTTGACGCGCCACCTCGGCGAGCTGAGCCATCGTCTGGTCCGGGCTCGTCACGATCCCCGAGGACAGGAACAGCCCCTCTATATAGTTGCGCCGGTAAAAATCCAGTGTGAGATTGACCACCTCCTCCACCGTAAACCGCGCCCGCGGCACGTCGCTGGTCACGCGGTTGATGCAGTACTGGCAGTCGTAGATGCAGTGGTTGGTCAGAAGGATCTTCAGCAACGACACGCACCGCCCGTCGGGGGTGTAGCTGTGGCAGATGCCCACGCCGTCGGCGTTGCCCATGCCCCGCCCGCCGTTGCCCCGCCGGCTCCCCGACGAGGCGCAAGACGCGTCGTACTTGGCCGCGTCGGCGAGGATCGAGAGCTTGACGGCGGTTTCCATGGTCGGTCCTTGTTCGGGTGATCGAGTATACCAATCATCACCCAAACGTCAAGGGCATCGGGGGCGGGTTCGCAGGGCGCTCTAACGGGGGAGGGGGGCCCGCCGTTGCGCCGCGAAGCCGTCGCCCCCGCCGGTCGCCGCGCCTCCCATCAATCGCCGTACGTCTCGACGCTCAGCCTCCGCTCCGCGTCGGGGTACCCGTCGCGGTACCAGCGGTGCTCGATCACCCGCAGCCGCCCGGTCGTCGTAAACCCCCGCACCTCGTACGACAACGCCGGCGCGTCCGGCAGCCGCGCGTACGCCACCTCGACACGGTCGCCCTTGCGTACCTCCGCCACGTCGCCCCACGCCCGCTCGTTCACCCGGACCCACGCGCCCCGCTCCCGCCGCAACGCCGGGTCCACCTCCAGCCGCACGTCCCCCGCCAGCGTCGGCCGCACCGCCGAGAACGGCTCGAGCCGCTCCACCATCACCGCCCGGCAGCCCACCCCCGGCAGGGCCACCGTGCACGCGAGCAGCCACAACATCACTCGGGCCATGACCACCGCTATCGGCAAAACCCCGCCCACCCGCCGAATCCGGATGCTTGCGCACCTACAGTGAACCCGATGCCACGCTTCACCCCCCGATGCCGCAACGCCCCCGCCGCCTTTACCCTCGTGGAGCTGCTTGTGGTGATGGCCATCATCACGCTGCTGATCGGCATCCTCCTGCCCGTGCTCGGCCAGGCCCGACGGGCCGCCGTCGACACGCGGTGCATGGCCAACCTCCGCTCCGTCCACCAGCTCACCCACGTCTACGCCGTCGACCACGACCAGCGCGTCCCCCTCGGCTACCGCGGCTTCCGCAAGCAGTGGAACACCATGGTCTACAGCGGCACCAGCGGCAAGTTCGTCCTGTTCGGCCGGCTCTACCTCGACGGCCTCATGGACACCCCCGAGGCCTTCTACTGCCCTGCCGAGACCGCCCCCGACCAGGCCTTCAACACCCCCGCCAACCCCTGGCCCCCCGTGCCCCCCGGAAGCACGACCCCGGGCGACCCCACCGCCAGCGTTCAGGGCGGCTACGCCTCCGCCCCCCTCGTCGACTGGGAATACGCCGCGCTCCCCCCCGCCCCGAAAACGATGCCCCGCCTCGACGAGCTGAAGTTCGCGCCGATCTTCGCCGACACCGCCGGCCTGCCCGAACGCCTCGACTCCCGCCACCGCACCGGCGTCAACGTCCTCTACGCCGACTCGGCCGTGCAGTGGGTCAAACGCGAAACCTTCAACACCCCCCTCTCCATGTGCACCACCATCGCCCCCGCCAACAACTCCTTCCAACAAGCCATCTGGGACACCTTCGCCGCCTCACGCTGATCTGAACCCCCGCCCCCCCTCCCTCCATCGGCGTCGCCCGCTTCAGCGGGCGCTCCCTTACTCAAGACGCGCGGCGAGGACGCCGCGGCTCCAACAACCCCTCTCCTCTCCCAGCCGCGGCGTCTACGCCGCGCGTCCCCTCACCCCCCATCACTCCACCGCCGCCCGCCCGATCTGAGCGTGCACATACGCCGGTGCCCGCACGATCAACAACCCCTGCCGGTACCGCAAACTACTGTACTCCCCCCCGTTCTCCCGCCAGATATCCGGCTCGACCGTTCCCCGCACCGCCTCCGCCAATAGAGCCCCACGCTCGTCCTTCGTCCGCGGCCGCTCACCGTCCCCCGCCAACTCCTCCACCCTGAATACTCCTCCCCCGGAAGCCCCTCCACCCCCACCCCCACCCCCACCCGATGACGTGTTGCTCAGCGCGTCCCGCAGATCCAGCGACGGCGCATCGTCGAACATCGGCACCTCCATCACCAAATCCCGCACGTCGTACACCCGCGTCACCACGTCCCGGTTCGCCCGGTCCCGCGTCCGCACCCGCACCCCGTATGACTTGACCTCCGCCACAAACCGCAGCTCCTCCGATGCCGCGTCCATCAGCAACAACAGCACATCCGCCGCCGCCACACCCCCGGAACCTTCGGCACCCCCAAAACCTTCGGCACCCCCGGAAGCCGCCAACTCGAGCGTCACCGGCCGCTCGACGTCCACCCCGTCGATCTCCATCGCCCGCCAGTCGACCACCAGCGCCACCCCCGCAAGCTCCGCCCAAGCCTCGAACGCCCCCCGCAGCGGCCGCGCCTCCAGCGTGATCGCCATCGGTGCTGCCAGCCGCCGCGCCACCTCCCGCCGCGCCGCCGCCTCGTCCACACCCCGCTCGTCCGCCGCCGCGCCGGATGCCCCCCGCTCCGACCGCACCCGGTCGATCCGCTCGGACAACCCCTGCCCCGTTGCTCCCCCGGCCAGGCCGAGCAGGACCATCGTAATTGCCGCACCGGTCCGCATCGTTAGGCCTCTCAAGTCCATCATACCCACCGGATCCGCCCCGCCACCACCGGTGACGGGTGGCAGAGGTGGAGCGTCTGCCTCTACCCGCCATCCCCTCTCTCTCCTAGCCGCGGCGTCCTCGCCGCGCGTCCCCCGTATCCTCCCACGATGCGACTCACGCCACGACCCGCCCTGCACCTCGCTTTCCTGCTCGCCCTCGCCGCTCTCCCCGCCTGCGGAGACGACGGCCGCGTGTCGCTGACCGTCGACCCCGACACCCGCTACCAAACCATCGAGGGCTGGGGCACCTGCCTCGTCGCGTGGCAGGCCCCGATGCGCGAGCTGTACCGCACCGATGCGTTCCAGCGGCTCTACGTCGAGACGATGGGGCTGAACCTGCTGCGGGTGAACATGTGGGGGCCGACGCTTCATCGGGCGGTGGAGGACCCGAGCGACATCCGGGCCGCCGACTACGACCTGGACGCCGACGGGGGCCGGGCCCGCATCTTCATCGACTTCGCGAAGGGGCTCAAACGCCTCGACCCCGACGTGCGCCTCATCGGCACGGTGTGGAGCCCGCCGGCGTGGATGAAGCTCAACCGTTCGATCAAGGACACCTTCAGCGGCGCGATCAGCGGGGCGAGCTACGACGCGATCAACAAAGGGGCCGCCCCCGGGCAGGTCGTCGACAACCGGGTGGACCCGCGGTACTACCCGCACTTCGTGGCGTGGGTCGTCGAGTACGTCCGCCTCCACGCCGAGGCGGGCGTGCCGTTCCACGCCGTGAGCCTGGGCAACGAGGTGATGTTCACGCAGACCTTCGAGAGCTGCGTGTGGACCGCCGCCGACTTCGCCACCGTGAACGGCATGGCGCGCGAGGCGCTCGACGCCGCTGGGTGCGGCGACGTGAAGCTGTTCGGGCCTGCGACCATGACCGGGCACAACTGGGGGCCAAACCGCGGCAACGCGCTCTATATTGAGGCGCTATCCGGCGACGACGGCCCGCTCGACGTCTGGGCCACGCACGGCTACACCGACGGGTTCACCGCCGACCGCAGCGCCGACAGCTCCGCCGCGTTCCGCAAGTTGATCGACCCGACCGGCAAACCATACTGGATGACCGAGGGTGGCACGGGCAGCCACGACTGGCCGGCGGCGCTGCACGACGTCGGCGCGATGCTGCACAACGCGCTGACCGTCGGCAACGCCGCGGCCGTGGTCCCGTGGCAGATCACCGGCGGCAAGCCCAGCGAGCACGAACTGATGGTCGGCAGCACCCTCACCGCCAAGTCGCACGTCGCCCGGCACTACTTCCGCTACATCCGCCCCGGCGCGGCCCGCGTCGGGATGACCGGTGATGCGGCCATCCCGACCAGTGCGTACCTGCACGAGCAGGACCGCACGCTGACGGTGGTGCTGACCAACCCCGGCGACGCGGCCGTGACGGTGTCGCTGGCGGTGCCGGGGTCGCTCGGAGTGACGTCGTTCGACGTGGTCCGCACGTCGGACGACGAGCGTTCCGCCGCGGTGGACCCGGTGGCGGTGACCAACGGCACCGCCACATTGACCCTGCCGGGCCCGAGCATCGTGACGCTGGTCGGGCGGTATTGAATGGGCGACGGGTCCCGATGAAGCGGCGGTGCTTCGCACCGCGTCCGCGCGACGCGGAGCGTCGCCGCTTCATCGGACGACGCGCTATGCGTTGTACGTCACCGCGCGGATCGCCTCGGTGATCTTGCGGGCGTTGGGGAGCATCTCCTGCTCGAGCGTCCGGTTGTACGGCGCGGGCACATCCGCGTTGTTCACCCGGATGACGGTGTTGTCCAGGAAGTCGAAGCACGTCTCGTAAACCTGGGCCGCGACCTCGGAGCCGCACGAGGCGAACGGCCAGCTCTGGTCAACGACGACGCAGTAGTTGGTCTTCTTCACGCTCTTCGCGATCGCCTCGATGTCCAGCGGGCGGTACGTCCGCACGTCGATCACCTCGACGTCGATGCCATCCTCTTCCAACGCCTCGGCCGCCTCGAGGGCGAAGTGCACCGGGCGGCCCGCGGCGACGACGGTGACGTCGGCCCCCTCCTTGACCACGCTCGCCTGCCCGAGCGGGATGACGAAATCATCGTCGTCTTCGGGCGGGGCCCACGCGCCGCCCTGGAGGTACTTGGAGAAATCCTTGTCGCCGCGGGCGCCCATGCCGAGCATGCGTTCGGACTCGAGGTTAAAGAACGGGTCCTCGTCGCGGATGCCGGCCTTCAAGAGGCCCTTGGCGTCGCGGGGCGTCGACGGGACGGCGAGCTTGAGGCCCGGGACACTGGCGAACATGGACTCGACGGACCAGGAGTGGGTCGAGCCGAGTTGGCCGCCCGCGCCGTTGTTGCCGCGGAAGACGATGGGGCAGCCGAACTGCCCGCCGGACATGTACAGCATCTTTGGGGCGTTGTTGATGATCTGGTCCGCGGCGACGAGGCAGAAGCTCCAGCTCATGAACTCGATGATCGGCCGCAGCCCGTACATGGCCGCGCCGATGCCCAGCCCGGAGAAGCCGGTCTCGCTGATGGGCGTGTCGACGACGCGGCGGGGCCCGAACTCGTCGAGCATGCCCTGGCTGACCTTGTACGCCCCGTTGTACTCGGCCACCTCCTCGCCCATGAGGAAGATGCGGTCGTCCGTACGCATCTCCTCCTCCATCGCCTCGCGCAGGGCCTCGCGGTACTGGATCTTTCGGTCGGCACTGGGCATGAGGGTCTCGGGGGGCTTGGGGCTGGGGTCCGGGGCCTGGATCGGCGGGTTATGATAACGGCATCGGTGCGGCGGGACGGGCTTGGACGATGACGAGATGCGGCCACATCACGACGCTCGTGGCGGCGGCGGGGATCGCGGCGCTGGTGGCGTGGAGCGCCGGCGGGGTCGAGCGCCATGACGGCGCGGCGGAGCGGGTCGCGGCGTTGACGGTGGCGGTGCCAGGGGGGGCGGAGACGCCGCGGGGGGCACCGGGGGTTGGGGGGCTTCCGGGGGGGGCGGTGGACGACGCGGTGGCGTCGGCGCTGCTCGGCGGGTACGCCGCGGCAGACGCGGAACGGCGCGAGCGGATCGAGGCGGCGGTGGTCGTGCGGGGGCGCGACGAGCCGCGCGCCGAGGCGGCGACGCCGCTGACGGTCTGGCGGTGGCGGGCCGAGCGGTGGCTGGACGCGGAGCCGGCGGAGCGGTGGGCGATGGTGCGGGACTGGGCGGCGCAGGATCGGTGAGCGTTCGTAGGGCAGGGCTTGCCCTGCCGCGGCCGGTGATACCGCTGCGACATCGGGTTCGCGGATCCACACGCGGCAGGGCAAGCCCTGCCCTACGGGTGGTTCATCTCGACGGCCACGCCCGGCCGGAGGAACACCAGCTCGGCGGCGACTTTCTCGACGGGCAGCCGCAGCAGCGTGGCGGCGGCGCGGCGGTACGCCTGCAACTGCGGGCGGTACAGCTCCACCCGCTCGGCGAGGCCGTCGCCCTCCACCCGGTCGCTCTTGAAGTCCACGACCCGCGCCTCAAGCGGTTGCCCCGCGCCGTCGAGCCGCACCGCCACGCGGTCGAACGCGCCTTGCATCAGCCGGCCGTCGTCCCGTACGACGAACTTCCGCTCGCGCCACAGCGCCTCCTTCGGCCACCGCGGGGAGAGGGCCGCCCGCACCGCGTCGTGCCGCAGCGCCTCGCGCAGCTCCGGCTGTAGCGCCTCCACCTCGGCATCGGCGAGGTCGTCGGCGTAACGGATTGCCTCCAGCTGCTCGTGTAACGACGAGCCGGCCTCAAGCGCCGCAGAGTCGTGCAGCCGCAACAGGTCGGCGGCGTGCACCCGCCCCCCGCGGGACATTGTGCCCCCCGAACCGCCCCCGCCCGTCGCCCCACCTTCGGCGCCGTCCGCACCGTGCAGCGATGATGGCGACACCGACGCCCACGACCGCCGCGGCGTGCCCGCCGTCGCCAGCGCCACCCGCAGCACCGGCGCGGCTTCCGCCCCGGCCGCCGGCACCTCCGCCCCGGTCCCCGCCCAGCCCGCGTCGTCCACGGCGTACCCCTCGTCGGGGTCGCCCAGCGTGTCGCGCAGGATCGCGGCGAAACTCAGCTTCGGCAGACGCGGCGTCGTCGCCGGCTTCGCGATGAGGTACAGCCCCTGCCGCGCCCGCGTCATCGCCACATAGAGCCCGCACAAATCCTCCTGCCGCTGCCGCCGCCGGGCCTGGCGGTAGGCCCGATCGAGCTGCGGCGACATCGACCGCACCGCCTCGTCCGCGTGGCGGAACACCGCCTCGATGGGGCCGGTGGGGTCCTCCCGGTCCGTCAGCACGTCGAAGCTGTTGCTGAGGGCCTTGTCCAACTCCGGCAGCACGACCGCGTCGAACTCGAGGCCCTTGCTCTTGTGGATCGTCATCACCCGGACGGCCGCGTCGCCGGGCTCCTCGACGCGGGCGGCCTCGACGTGGTCGACGAAGCGCGACGGCCGCAGGCCTTCCCCGTCGCTCCCGGCCCCGGCGTCCCACGCCTCGGCGAGCTCGACAAGCCGGGTCAGCCGGGTGAGACCCCGCGCGTCGCAGTCGCCGGCGAGGGCCCGGGTCCAGCGGGCGAGGGTCGCGGCGTAGCCGTGCTCCAACAGGTCGGCGCGGATGCGGCGGGCGAGGGCGGGGGCGCTCTCCACCGATTGCGCGGGCATCCCGCCTGTGATGCCGCTCTCGGTGTGCGGGACGCTCTTCGACCTGCGGTCGAACACAGGCTGGAAGCCTGTGCCACTATCGGACACCGGCTGGAAGCCTGTGCCACTTTCATCGAGCACGGCGTTGAGGGGTGAGTTCCGCACGTGGAACGCCGAGGCGGTGTCGCCGGGGTGGTCCGCCAGGAGCAGGGCCGAGAGCACCGCGGCGACGGCGGGGGATTCGGCGAGTGGATTGCCGCCCTCGCCGCTGGCGGGGATGTTCCGCCGGCGGAGCTCGTAGATGAGGCGGTGCACCATCGCGTTGGACCGCACCAGCACGCCGATGGACCGGCCCGGCGCGGCGGCGCGGATCGCGGCGACGCGGTCGGCGACGTGCTCTTCGTGCGGCGAGGCGGGGGCCGCCTCGTCCTCGTCATCACCCAGCGCCTCGGCGTCACGCGACACCTCGAAGCGGACGTAGCCGGGCAGGTCGGGCTTCGCCGCGACGTGCCGCTCGTACCCCGCGCCCCACGCCGCGGCGGCGGCCGCGTCGTCCTCATCCTCGTTAAGCGTCGAGCACTCGGCGATCCGCGAGAACACCGTGTTCACCGCGTCAAGCACGGTCTGCGACGAACGGTAGCTGGTGGCCAGCGTCTCGTGTCCCCGCGGCGGGACGAGGTCGGCGACGGTGTCGAAAAGCTCGACGCACCCGCCGCGCCAGCCGTAGATCGCCTGCTTCGTGTCGCCGACGACGAACAGCTCGCGCGAGCTGTCGGCGTGGGCGGCGACCTCCTCGGCGAAGGGGCTGAGCACCTGCCACTGGTCGAGGCTGGTGTCCTGGAACTCGTCGAGCAGGAGGTGCGTCACCGCCGCGTCGAGGCGGAAGTAGACCTCGGGCAGCACCGCCTCGGCGGAGGCGAGGCGGTGGGTCATGTCGCTGTAGAGCATGGTGCCGCGGCGGCGGCGGAGCTCGTCGTGGTGGCGGGTGAAGCGGGCCATGAACTCGTGCGTGGCCGCGGTCTGCCGGGCGACGCGGCCGAGCAGCGCCGCCTTGATCTGGTGCACAAACGGCTCGCACGCCTCCAGCCAGGCGCGCGAGATGTCGGTGCGGTCGAAGGTCGCCTCGCCGGCGAGCACCTTGCCCAGCAGCCCGCCGGTGGCGACCGCGTCCCAGTCGCCGGCCTTGGCCGCCTGCCCGATCTTGACCCACGAGTTCTGCCAGTGCACCTTCGGCGTGCCTTTCTGCGTCGTCGGCAGGTGCGGCTTCATCTGCCGCCACGCCTCGACGGCGACGGCCACCGCCGCGTCGTCCAGCGGCTCGGGCACGTCCAGCGCGGTCCACGCCTCGCGGCTCGGCGCCTGGCGGTACACCTCGGCGTGGGCGGTCACAATCGCATCAATGGCGCGGGTGACGGACCGCCCGGCCCGGCCGTGGTCCAGCCGACGGAGCAGGTCGAGCAGCGCGACGAACGCGGCGTCGTCCGTCGCCGCCTCGGCGAGAACGGCCTCGATGGCCTCGCCGCGGAGCGCGGCCGCCTGCGCCGATGACTCGTCGATCAGCGTCGGTTCCGGGGGCAGGTCGAGCTCGAGCTGGAACGCCCGGCCGAGGCGGTGGAAGAAGCTGTCGAGCGTCGAGACGTTCACGCGGTGCAGCCGGTCGGCGAGGCTCCGCAGCAGCCGCGCCGCGTCGGCGCGCGGCATGAGCGGCGCGGAGCCGGGGCCGGCGTCGCCCTCGCCCCGGATCGCCTTGAGCAGCCGCTCGATCACGCGGCCGAAGATTTCCCCCGCCGCCTTGCGGGTGAACGTCGTCGCGAGGATCGTGTCGGGCGACGCGCCCCGCCCGAGCAGTTCGAGGTACTGCCCGGTGAGTTGGTACGTCTTGCCCGACCCGGCCGAGGCGCGGATCAGGCGGTGCGGGGGTTTGGGTTCGGGCTTGACGGGGTTCGGCGTGCTCACGCGTCCCCCCTGACCAGCTCCGGCCGGTCCACCGCCCGGTCCGCGGCGACGCGGACGAAAGCGTCGTCCCACCGCGGCAGGTCATCGCTCGGGGGCCAGTACCGCTGCGCCCGCAGGCCCCGGATCACGTCGTCCCGCGCCGCCTCCGCCGCCGCGAGGTCGTCCTCGGTCCACTTCGCCACCCGGACGCCCGCCTTGTCCGGCGATTTGGCCAGGTTCACGTAGCCCAGCGTCGCGGCCCCGATCCCCGTCTCCGCGACGAGCCCGAGGTACAGCGGCAGCTGCAGGTCGACCCACCGCCCGGCGCGGCGGTGGGTGCGGTTGGGCTCGTCGCCCGCATCCGACGTCTTGTAGTCGAGCAGGCGGTAGCCGAAGTGCGGGTGGTGGTCGATGCGGTCGATGCGGCCGGTGACGGTGAACGGCTCGCCATCGACGGTGACCGTCGCCTCGTAATCCTGTTCCACGCGGTCGCGGCAGATGCGCCAGCCGCCCTGCGCCTCTGCCGCCTGGTGCTCGGCAAAATGTCGCAGCCGCTCTCGGAGCTGCTCGACCTGCACCCGCACGGCGACGCGCGACCCCCGGCCGACGCGGCCGGCGACGGCTTCGTCGAGCAGGCCGTTGAGCGCCGTCTCGATCACCTCCGGGCTCGTCGCGTCGGCGGCGTCGGTCGCGGCGAACCGCTGCAGCACCGTGTGGGCGAGGCTGCCAAACGCCAGCGGGTCCAGCTCCACCGCCCGGTCGTCCACCGCGTCGAGCCCGAGCACGTGGGCGAGGTAGAAGCGGTACGGGCAGGTGAGGTACGCCTTGAACTTCGTGGCCGAGAGCGAGGTGATCGGCGGGTGGTCGAGCAGCGGGCGCGGGATGACGAAGCGGTTGACGCCGCCCGGGGTGAGCAGGCTCGGCCGGGGCGTGGCCCGCGCGGGCTCCGGGGCGTAGAACGACCGCAGCCGCGCGGCGAGCGTGTCGTCGTCGCACGCCAGGAGCAGGCGGCTGGGCGCGAGCGGCTCGTCGTCGGCCGACCGGCGGCAGGCGGTGAGCGTGACGGAGTCGCGGCCGTGCAGGATCGTGGTGAGCAGCAGCTTGTCCCGGGCGAACCGCCGCGCGTTGTCGGGCAGGCCCAGCGCCGACCGCAGCGCGTCGGGCAGGAACGCGTCGGCGTTGCGCGAGGCGGGGACGTGGCCCTCGTTCAGCCCGGTGACGACGACGTGGGGCGCATCGTCGAGCGGGAGCTCGAGGAAGCCGACCAGCTCGACCGCGTTGTCCCCGCCGGGGTCGGGGACGGCCGTGTCGGCGAGCTGCCGCAGGGTGAGCCGCAGCGCCTCGGCGAGGGTGACGCGGGGCGTCACCTCGGCGGCGGGGTCGAGGGTGGCCTGGTCCCGCAGCACGTGGGCGAGCTGTTGCAGGGCGACGACGACGCCGTGGTCGCGGTGCCGGTCGAGGGTGACGCGGCCATAGAGCTCGGTGAGCATGAAGAGGATCGGCTCGCTCCACGCGGGCAGGGCGCGTGGGCGGTGGTGGTCCGCCGGGGCGAGCTCGTCGAGCCGGTCGCGCAGGTCGCTGAGCCGGGCGCGGCCGGGGTCGTCTCCGGGCCAGGGCTCGTGCACGTCGGCCTGCAGGTACACCGAGGCGTGGCGGTCCAGGCGGGTGAGCCAGTCGGCGCCGCCGCCGAGCCACGCGGCGAGGTCGGGGTGGCGGACGAGGGTGGCCAGGTCGTTGAAGCGGCCGCGCTGCAGGTAGCCCGCGAGCGCGTCGAGCAGGCGCGCCGGCCGGCTGCGCAGCGTCGGCGTGCCCCCGCCGAAGCGGGCGGGGGTGCCGGCGAGGTCAATGGCCCGTGCGAGGGTCCCGGCCCGCGCCTCGTCGCCGAGGCCGACGGTCACCGCGTCGGCCGCCTCGCCGTCGAGCTCCGCCAGCCGCCGCACCACCGCGACCGCCTCGTCCCGCGGCCTGTCCGCCCAGTGCAGCCCGCCCCCGGCCCCAGCTTCAATCCCAGCATCACTAGTCGCCCGCTCCACCGGCACCGGCCGGTCACGCCAGTACTCCACCACCAGCCCGCCGAGCGTGTCGAACCCCGCGGCGTGCTCGTCGGGCGCCTGAATTAGCGCGTGCACCTCGCCCGCCCCGCCCCCCTCGCCCGCCCCAGCCGCCTGTTCCAGCATCGCCGACGCCTGCAGGGTGAGGTCCACCACGCCCACGAGCACCACCGGCCCGCCGCCGCGGCACGTCCCGTCGCGGATCGCCGCCCGCCGTGCCACCTGCACGTCGGGCTTGCCGAGCGTCTGGCGGTACCGCGCTTCGACCGCGGCGAGGGCCGCCCAACGCGTCGCGCCGAGGCCGAGGTCGATGCCCCGCTCGGCCGCGCTCCCGGCTACTTCCGCCACCCGCAGCCGCGCCGCGGCAAGCTCCTCGTCCAGCCGGTGCAGCGACTCGGCCAACGCCCACCACCCCGCCATGTCGCCCCGCTCCGGCGGGTGCGGCACCACCGGCCGAAGCATGTCGCTCCCCGCCGTCCGCAGCGCGTGGACCCGCGCCACCATCGCCTCCAACTCCCCCGCCACCCCCTCCCCCCCCTCCGCCCCCCCCTCCACGTCGTACAACAACTCGGGCAACTCCCCCACCGTCACCAGCGTCGGCGGCTCCCACGCCCCGCCCCCGCCCCCGGAACCTCCGGAGTCCCCCGCGGATGCCTTGGAAGTTTCCGCAACCCCCTCGGCAGCATCATCGCCAACCTCCCCCGTCATCTCCTCAACAAGCAGTTCAAGCAGCCGCCGCTTCGCCCGCCCCGCCGGCAGCACCACCGTCACATGGCCCATCGCCGCGCCGTACCGCCCCGCCAGCCACCGCGCCGCCCGCGTCAGCATCGGCCCGTCCCAACCCAGAAAATGCCGCTCGCTCGCCATGAGGCCATCGTATCGCGGTGTCGGCGAGCGGTCGCAAGCGACTCGACTATCGAGTTGTTCAACAACGAACCGACGGTGCCACACTGCACCCCGGAGGCTCTGCGGAGGGTGCGGTGTGGAGGCCGCGAAGGACGTGACGCCATGGTCACACCGGCACACCGCACCCGCCCCGAGCGGCGGGATGCGGTGTGGCACCCGAACCCTATCCGACATCAGTCGATGCGGCCGCGAGCGGCTCGGCTAAGCTGGTGCGATGGCCCACGCCTACACCGACAACGCGCGGGGGATCCGCCTGCAGAAGGCGATGGCGAACGCCGGCGTGGCCTCGCGGCGCGAGAGCGAGGCGCTGATTGAGGCCGGGCGGGTCGCGGTCAACGGCGACGTCATCACCGCCCTGCCCGCGTGGGTCGATCCTTATGAGGACCGTATCACTGTGGACGGCGAGGCCATCGCCCAGCCGAAGCAGAGCCAGAAGCGGTTCGCCACGGCGGGGAAGATGTACGTCATGCTGCACAAGCCGCGGGGTGTGATCTGCACGAACGACGACCCGCAGGGCCGGCGACGGGCCATCGACCTGATCGACCTGCCCGGGCCGATCGGCAGCCCGACGCACCCGCGCCTTTTTCCCGTCGGCCGGCTTGACGCCGATTCGACCGGGCTGCTCCTGCTCACCAACGACGGCGAGCTGACCCACCACTTGACCCACCCATCCTTCGGCGTGACCAAGCGGTACCTCGTCTCGGTCAAGGGCCGGCTGGAGGAGGACGACCTGAAGAAACTCCGCAAGGGCCTGACCCTCGCCCACCGCCCCGCCGACGGCGCGAAGCCTGCGGCGAAGAAAGCGGCGATGGAGTCGGTCCGGATCGTGCGGCACGAGGCGGACCGCCAGCGCGGCGACCGCACGACCCTCAGCGTCACCCTTTCCGAGGGGCAGAACCGCGAGATCCGCCGCCTGCTCGCCCGGGTGGGGATCAAGGTCCGCCGCCTCAAACGCACGGCCGTCGGCCCGGTCCGCCTCAAGGGTCTGGCCCCCGGCGGGTGGCGCACCCTGTCCCGCGAAGAAGTCGGCGCGCTGCGGCACGCCGGTGGCCTCCGCGGCAAGACCAAGCGGTGAACTCGATTCCGATGAAGCGACGCGGCTTTGCCGCGATTGGCCCCCAGCGCGGCGAAGCCGCATCGCTTCATCGGGAAGGGGTCGTCCATAGGAAGCGACGCGGCTTTGCCGCGCCGTACGCCGGCGTTCGGGGTACAGCGCGGCGAAGCCGCGTCGCTTCGTGCGGAACGTTCACCCCGCGAGGAGGGTGATGACGAAGTCGCTGCCGCGGCCGGGCTCGCTGTGGACGGTGAGGGTGCCCCCGTGCTCCTCGACGATGCGCCGGGAGGTGGGCAAACCCAGCCCGCTGCCGCCGCGTTTGGTGGAGTAGTACGGCTGGAAGATCCGGTCGGCCGCGCCCTCGGGCAGGCCCGGGCCGGTGTCGGTGACGTGCAGGCTGACGGCGCCGCCGCCCCGCGGCCGGGGGGCCACCCGCTCGGTCCGCAGCAGCAGCTCGTCGGCCCCGCCGTGGGGAATTGCCTTCTCCCGCGCCTCGGCCATCGCCTGGCAGGCGTTGATCAGCAGGTTCAGGAGCGCCTGCTTCAACAGCGACCCGTCCGCGGGGGCCACGACGGCGGGCGAGGCGAGGTCGCACCGCAGCCGCACGCCCATCTCCTCGGCCTGGGGCTGGAAAAAATCGGTGATCTGCTCCACCACCGTGTTGAGGTCCGTCGGGTGCAGGTCCAACTCGACGCGGCCGGCGAAGCGGAGGAAGTCTTCAAGGATGTCCCGCAGCCGATCCGCCTCCCGCCGCACGGTGTCGATCCGCCGGCTCACCCGGCCGAGGCGTTCACCCGCCCCCGCCGCGGGCCCGGGCAGGTCGTCGCCAAGCGCCCCCCGCAGCTCGTCGAGGTCCTCCTGGACAAGCTGGATGTTGAGCCCGACAGTCGACAGCGGGTTCTTGATCTCGTGGGCGAGCCCGCCGGTCATCGTGCCCAGCTCCGCCAGCCGCTCGGCGGTGCGGGCGCGTTGCTCGAGCTGCCGAACCCGGGCGGCTGTCCGCTTGGACCACCCCCACGCGACGGGCACGGCGGCGAGGATACCCACCGCGAGGCCGATGAAGAACAGGCCGAGCATCGTGGCACGGTAGCGACTTATACCCTTAGCGCGGCCGCTTGCGGCCGCTGTCCTCTCTACCCGGCCGGAGCACTGCGGCCGCAAGCGGCCGGGCTAAGACACCACCGCTGGCCGCCTCACTCCGCGGCGACCTCTTCGCCCCGATGCACGGTGCGGGCCTGCCACCCCTTGTCGCCCTCGACCAGTTCGTATTCCACCGGCTCGCCGTCCGTGAGGGACTTAAACCCGCCCCCGCCGATCTGCGAGTAGTGGACGAACACGTCCTGCCCGTCGGGCCCGACGATGAAGCCGAAGCCCTTCTTCGGGTCGAACCATTTCACCTGTCCCTGGGTCAACGACATGACGGCACTCCTGATCTGGTTTGCGGGTGGCACAACGGCGGACGGACCAACCCGGGGTAGACCACGATAAAACATGACCCGTCGGCCGGTCCCCGTCGCTCGTGCAACCCATCCGCGGCGTCCTGAACGTGCGGCTGAACGCCTCAACCGGCCACGGCAACAACCCGCGACAGACCGGCCGCAAGGGTCCGGTTCATCGACAGTTTAACGAGAACCATGCCCTTGTTCAAGGGGTGGCTACCGCAATTCGCATCACCATTTACCAGCATCCCGGTAGTGGATCGAGGTAAGGTTGGGGAGGTATCAGACCGGCTCCTCGACGCCCTCTTCCTTCATCGCCGCCTTGCGGGAGAGCTTCACGCGGCCCTGCTCGTCGATGAGGATGACCTTCACGCGGGTCTGGTCGCCGACCCTCAGCACGTCGCCGACCTTGTCGACGTAGCCGTCCTTGAGCTCGGAGATGTGGCAGAGGCCGTCCTGGCCGGGGATGACCTCGATGAACGCGCCGAAGTCCTTGACGCTGGTGACGCGGCCGGTGTAGATCGCGCCTTCCTTCACCTCGGCGCAAAGCTTCTCGACCTCTTCGAGGGCGCGTTCGGCCTTGCCGCCGCCGACGGCGGAGATGTAGACGGTGCCGTCCTCTTCGACCTCGATGGTGGCGCCGGACATCTCCTGGATGGCGCGGATGGTCTTGCCGCCGGGGCCGATGAGCTTGCCGATCTTCTCGGGGTGGATGGTGGTGGAGAGCATCCGCGGGGCGTGGGGTGAGAGCTCCTTGGGGCCGGGGACCTCGGCCTCAATCATCTCGATGATCTGGATGCGGTTCTTGCGGGCGAGCTCAAGGGTTTTTTCGATCTGCGACATCTTGAGGCCGCGGGTCTTGAGGTCGAGCTGGATGGCGGTGATGCCGTTGCGCGAGCCGGTGACCTTGAAGTCCATGTCGCCGAAGTGGTCCTCTTCGCCCTGGATGTCGGTGAGGTAGACGTCGTCGTGGTGGCCGGTGTCGGCGGTGATGAGGCCGATGGAGATGCCCGCGACGGTGGCCTTGAGGGGGACGCCCGCATCCAGCAGCGCGAGGCAGCCGCCGCACGCCGAGGCCATGGAGGACGAGCCGTTGGACTCGGTGATGTCGCTGACGAGGCGGACGGTGTAGGGGAAGTCGGCGAGGTCGGGCAGGACGGGCAGGAGGGCGCGCTCGGCGAGCTTGCCGTGGCCGATCTCGCGGCGACCCGGCCCGGTGATGCGTTTAGCCTCGCCAACGGAGAACGGCGGGAAGTTGTAGTGGAGGTAGAACTTTTCGCGGTACTCCTCGCCGAGGCCGTCGACGATCTGTTCGTCACGGCCGACGCCGAGGGTCGCGACGACGATGGCCTGGGTCTCGCCGCGCTGGAACATCGAGCTGCCGTGGACGCGGGGGAGGACGCCGGTGTGGCACTCGATGTCGCGGAGCTCGTCCATAGCGCGGCCGTCGGTGCGGGTGCCGCTCTGGATGATCTCGCGGGTGATCTTTTCCTCGAGGTCGTGCAGGGCGATGCCGACTGCCTTCATCGTCTCGTGGTACTGGTTCCACACGCCGACGCCCGCCGAGTCGTCGGGCTTGGGGAAGTTCTCGCGCTTGAAGTCGCTCTTGGCGAGGCGGACCGCCATCTGCCGGTCGAGCTTGTCACCCTCGACGGTCTTGGCGCTCTTGAGCGACGGGGCGAAGGCGCTGACCTTTTCGATCACGTCGTCGGGCAGGGTCTGCTCGAAGGTCGCCTTGTCCTTGCCGGCGACGGCTTGCAGGTCCTTGATGATGCCGACGACCTGTTTGACGTGGTCGTAGCCGAACTCGATGGCCTTGAGCATGTCGGCCTCGGGGATCTGGTGGGCCCCGACCTCGATCATGTTGAGGCCGTCCTCGTGGCCGCAGAGCAGCATGTCGAGGTCGGAGTAGGCTTCCTGGGCGGCGGTGGGCATAATGACGAAGTCGCCGTCGACACGCCCGACGCGGACGTTGCCGACCGGCCCCTGGAACGGCATCGAGCTGATCGAAAGCGCGGCCGAGGCGGCGATGCCGGCGAGCACGTCGGGCTCGTTCTGCCCGTCGTAGGCGAGGACCCAGCACTGGACCTGAACCTCGTCGATGTAGCCCGCGGGGAACAGCGGCCGGATGGGCCGGTCGATGTTCCGCATCGTCAGGATTTCTTTTTGGTTGGGTGCCCCTTCGCGCTTGCGGAACCCGCCGGGAAACTTGCCCGCGGCCGAGGTCTTCTCGCGGTAGTCGACGGTGAGGGGGAAAAAGTCGAGCCCGGGCCGGGGGTCGGCGTGGACGGCGGTGCCGAGCACGACGGTCTCGCCATATTGGACGAGGACGGCCCCGTCGGCCTGCTTGGCGACGGTGCCGGTCTCGATGGAGAGGGTGCGGCCGCCGAGTTCGAGTTCTACGCGGTGCTTGCCGAGGGATTTAACTTGGCGGGACATGGGGTTGGCTTTCTGCTGGATGGACGGTGCGGAGCGCCAGGCGCGACCCGCGGGGGCTTCGGACACGTGGATGTAGAAAGCCGCCCCGACCGGAGAGGCCGGGGCGGCGGAGGGGAGGGTGGGTTTACTTGCGTAGGCCGAGGCGGCCGATGAGCTCGAGGTAGGCCGGGCGGTTCTTGCGTTTGAGGTAGGCCAGGAGCTTGTTGCGGGTCGAGACCATCTGGAGCAGGCCACGCTGCGAGGAGTAATCGTGCTTGTGGACGCGGAGGTGGTCGGTGAGGGCCTTGATGCGTTCGGTGAGGACCGCGACCTGGACCTCGGGCGAGCCCGAGTCTTGTTCGTCGCGGCGGTACTGTTCGATGACTTCGGTCTTGTGCTGGGCGGTGATGGACATGAGGCGGGGCTTCCGAGAGGGGTCGTGTCACCCTTCGCCGAGCTTCCGGGCTTCCGGGGGGAAGCGGGGGCCGGGCGGGGGTCGAGGCGGGCACGCTGCCCGCCGGTGGGTCGGGGAGTTTATCGGGGTCGAGGCGGTAAGGCAAAGCGGGGCAGGAAGCGAACAGCCGGAACCGCAGATTACGCAGATTTCGCAGATTACAACCGAGAGGATGTGGCGTTAGCTTTTGAGGTAACCCACCACCCTGCTTCTCAAATCTGCGTAATCTGCGAAATCTGCGGTTCCTGTCCTCTTGTTCCCTGCTCCCGTGAATTCCATGCCCGAGAACCCCCCCGCGCCGCTGAGGTTCCGCCACGGCGACCGCCTGCACGGGGCCAAGGCGTTCGCGGCGGTGTTCGACGCGAAGCTGCGGAAGAACGCGGGGCCGCTGACGGTGTTCAGCGTGCCCAACAGCGAAGACCGGCACCGCCTTGGGCTGTCGGTGTCGCGCCGCGTTGGCGAAGCGGTGGTGCGTGGGCGTATCAAAAGGATGCTGCGCGAGGCGTTCCGGCTCAACCGTCACGACTGGCCGGGGTCGTACGACTGGGTCGTTGTCGTGCGGCCGCACGCCCCGGCGGAGTTGCCCGATTACGCGCGGTGGCTGACCACCGTGGCGCAAGCGGCGGACAAGGAGTGGGCAAGGCGACGGTAGGCCGCTGGCCACTCGCGAGAGACGGCGCGCGATCAGGGGTCGGCCGGTGGGGACAGGGCGGCCGCAGGATGCGCCTTGGTAGGCTCTAGCGGCCACCGGCTAACGGCCAGCCGCTCCACGATGAAATACTGGACGCAAACCCGCGACTGGCTTAAGCGCGCCCTCGAGCGGCCGGTCGACCAGCTCAACCGCTGGCAATACACCGCCCGCTACACCGTGGCCGTCTGGCGCTACGGGGCGCAGAAGCTCGGCGAGGACCGGGCGTCGCAGATGGCCGCGGCCCTGACCTACCGCACCATCTTCGGGCTCATCCCCCTCATGGTCCTCGGGCTGGTGGTCTTCAACGCATTCGGCGGGTTCCAGCAGCTCGGCGAGGGGCTGCAGGACGAGGTGTATGACTACCTCGGCCTGTCGATCGCCATCCGCTCGCCCGTCGACGATGAGCCGGCGAAGGACCTGCCCGCACCGCCGCCGGACGCCCCGGACTCGGAGCCGCCCGACGCCGCCTTCCCCGCGCCGCCACCGCAAGCCACCGACCCCGGCCCCGACGTCCCGACCCTCGTCGAGGGCCTCCCCGCCAGCACCCAGCCCGTCGAGGAGCAGCGCGAGGTCAAACAGACCGTCGACACCCTCCTCGCCTCCCTCGCCGAGCGGGTCTCCCAGGTCAGCTTCACCAGCATCGGCATCGTCGGCCTGGCGGTGCTCATCTGGGCGGCGCTCTCGCTGGTCGTCTCGGTTGAGTGGGACTTCAACCGCATCTTCCGCGCGCCCGAGGGCCGGGCGTGGCACCTCCGCATCACCATCTACTGGGCCGTGGTCACGCTCGGGCCGGTCTTCCTCGCCGGCAGCTTCTACCTCACCAACCAACTGCTCACCTCCGCCGAGACTATTCCGGTGCTGAGCTGGTTCGTCCACCTCATCACGCCGTTCTTCTCGCTCGCGCTCACGTGGATCCTGCTCACGCTGCTCTACCTCCTGCTGCCCAACACAAAGGTCCGGCTCCGCGCCGCGGTCAGCGGTGCCCTCGCCGGGGCCGTCCTTTGGGAGGCGAGCAAGTGGGGCTTTAGGCTCTACCTCGAGAAGGCCGTGGGCTACTCCACCCTCTACGGCTCGCTGGGCCTGATCCCTCTGTTCCTGCTGTGGCTCTACCTGACGTGGCTGGTGGTGCTCTTCGGCCTTGAGATCGCCTACGTCGTCCAGACCGTCCGGGCGAGCGGGCTGTTGCAGAGCGGCGGGGTGTCGGGGCAGACCGGCGTGGTCGACCACGCCTGGATCGTCCCGGTCGCCGCGGCGGTGGCGCGCGGGTTTCAACGCGGCAAGCCCATCACCCTCGACGCGATGAGCCGACGGCTTGGCCTCACCCCCGACAACGTCGACCGCCTCAGCCGCGCCCTGTGCGACAAGGGCCTGGTCCACCCGGTCGACGACGAGGACGGCGAGACCGTCGGCTACACGCTGTCCCGACCTGCCGAGCACATCGGCGTGGCCGAGCTGCTCGAGCTTGGCCGCTCCCTCACCCGCTCGTCGCTGCGGGAAAAAGCCCCCGGCGCGGGGGCGCTCCAGGAGCTCCGCGAGAGCGAGCGGCTGGCCGTCGACGGCCGCTCCCTCGCCGACGTCCTGGCGGACGAGCGGTACGACGACGCGGCGGACGCATGACCTCAGCCGCCGCCGATACACTCCGCCGGTGGAGATGACCTCGGACGATTCGCGGGCGCTGTTGACGCTCATGCTCACGCCGGGGCTCGGGCAGACGCTGGTGCGGCGGTGCGTCGAGGCGGCGGGTTCGGCCCCGGCGGCGCTGGGCATGACGGCCGAGCGGCTCGGCCGGGTGCAGGGCATCTCGGCGAGCCGGGCCGGGACGCTGAAGCGGGCGCTGGACGAGACCGCCCGCGGCGACGGGGTGCCGCGAGAGCTCGAGGCGTGCCATGCGGCGGGGGTGCGGCTGTTGCACCTCGACGAGCCGGGCTACCCGCGGCTGCTCCGGCTCATCCCCGACCCGCCGCTGCTGCTTTGGGTACGGGGCGAGATGACCGGCGACGACGCGCTGGCGGTGGGCCTGGTCGGGTCGCGACGGTGCTCGGCGTACGGCCGGGAGCAGGCGGAACGCTTCGGAGCGCGGTGCGCCGACGCGGGGCTGTGCGTCGTGTCCGGCGGGGCGTATGGGGTGGACATCGCCGCCCACCGCGCGGCGCTGCGGGTGCGTGGGCGGACAACGGCCGTCATCGGGTCGGGCCTGAATCGGCCGTACCCCGCGGAGCACGCCGAGACGTTCGACCGCATCGTCGGCGAGGGCGCGGGCGCGGTGCTGAGCGAGCTGCCGATGCACGCCGGGCCCCGGGCCGAGAACTTCCCGCGCCGCAACCGCATCATCTCGGGCCTGTCGCTGGGGGTGCTGGTGATCGAGGCGGCGCGGCGGAGCGGGGCGTTGATCACCGCCCGGGTCTGCGTCGACGACCACGGCCGCGAGTGCATGGCCGTGCCCGGCCGCATCGACTCGCCCGCCTCCGCCGGCTGCCACGACCTCATCCGCAAGGGCTCCGCGACGCTGGTGACGTGCATCGAAGACGTGCTCGAACAACTCGGCGAGGCGGGCGAGTTGTTGAAGGTCGGGCTGGATCAACACGACGCCGCGGCGAGAGCCGCGTCTTCGGCCGGGAGCGGTTCCGGAGGCGGGGGGTCGTTGTTCGAGGCGAACCTGACCGACACGCAGCGGCGGATCGTGGATCTACTTGACACGTCCCGCTCGCTCGACGACCTCGTCGCCGGCTCGGGCCTGACGCCGGCCCAGGTGCAGGCGGACCTGACGCTCCTGGAAATCCGCGGCACGATCAAGCGGCGCGGCGGGCTGTTCGTGCGGCACCGGTGACGCGTTCCAAGGCAGACAAGGCAGGTGTCACGCAGAGGACGCAAAGGGCCGCAAAGGAAGCAAGCAAGGGTAAAAGATGAGTAGTCCATGACGGCGCTTCAACCTTAAGATTTCAGAAATACCGGAGTTCAAGCGTGTTCTCATTTTCCTCAGTATGAGCGAACGAATCACTTAGCGCTCCTTCGCGTCCTTTGCGTGACCGTTGCTTTAGATGTCCCCGATGAAGCCTGACTCCATGCTCCCGATTTACGAAACCGCCACCGACGCCGGCCGCCGTCAACTAGAGGAACGTCTTGCCGCGCTGCGGGCGACCGCGTCGCCGGCGGGGGACGCGGCGCAGACCGTCGCCGACGTCATGGCCGACGTCCGCTCACGCGGCGACGACGCCGTCGTCGACTACATGCGCAAGTGGACGGACCCGGCGTTTTCCGCCGCACGGCTGCGGGTGACAGGTGACGAACTTGACCGGGCGGAGGCGGCGCTTAACGGCAAGCTCCGCGCCGCCATTGAGCGGGCGATCAGCAACGTGCGGGCGTATCAGCAGCACGTCATGCCCGCCGACGCGGGGACGGTGACGATCAACGGGGCCGAGCTCGGGATGCGGTGGACCGCGGTGGACCGCGTCGGGCTCTGCGTGCCGGGGGGGACGGCGGTGTTGTTCAGCACGCTCATCATGCTCGCGGTGCCGGCCCTTGTCGCCGGGGTGGCCCGGGAAAACATCAGCGTGATGAGCCCGCCGCCCACACGCCGTGGGGACGAGGGAGCGGGCGACATCTCGCCGCTCGTGCTGGCCGTGTGCCGCCTCCTCGGCATCGAGAACGTCTACCGTCTCGGCGGGGCCCAGGGCGTCGCCGCTCTGGGCTACGGCACCGAGACCGTCGGCCGGGTCGACCTCATCGCCGGGCCCGGCAACGTCTTCGTCCAGCTCGCCAAGGCGCGGCTGGGGGCGGCCTGCGGCACGGACAACGGGTTCTACGGCCCCTCGGAGATCGTCACCGTCGCCGACGACACCGCCGACCCCGCCCGCGTCGCCAGCGACCTCATCGCCCAGGCCGAGCACGACCCGGGCAAATGCTTCCTCATCGCGTGGCAGGACGGCGTGATCAAAGCCGTCGTCGCCGAGATCGAACGCCAAGCCGTCGGGCGGAACCGGATCGACGCGATCCGGGCGGCGCTGCGCGACGCGTCGTGTGCGGTGCAGGTGGCGGACCGGGAAGCGGCTGTGGCACTGGCGAACCGCTTCGCCGCGGAGCACGTGAGCCTGGCGGTCGCCGATCCCCACCAGATGCTCGACGAGGTCAGGCACGCCGGCGAGGTGTTCCTCGGCGACGCAACGCCGGTGGCCGCGGGGGACTACCACGCCGGGCCGTCGCACTGCCTGCCCACCGGGACCACCGCACGCTTCGCCGGCGGCGTGAGCGTTTACACGTTCCTGAAACGCACCGGCACCGTCGCGTACCCCAAAGGGATGAGCAAGCAGACCATCGCCGACATCGCGGAGATGGCCGAGGCCGAGGGCCTCGACGGCCACGCCGCGTCGGCGCGGCGGCGGGGTTGAGGCGGGGTCGCCGCGACCACGCAAGCGGAGGGTGGCTGGATCAATCCCCCTCCTTCCGGGAGGGGTTAGGGGAGGGTCGGCCGCCCGCGGCTCTGACGGTGGCGATAGCAGCAACGTTCTCGCGTTGCCCCCCTCCCCCGGCCCCTCCCGGGGGGAGGGGAGTGTGGTCGCCGCCCTCTCCCGGCCCCTCCCGAAGGGAGGGGGGTAAGCATTACAACCCGCCGAGGCTCAATCCGGCAGGTATCGCGCCGTACACCCCGGCGCCTCTCCCACGTCCACCCGCTTCAGCCGCACCCCCTCGGGCAGCCCCGCCGCCACCGCCTCACCGATCCGCTCCGCCACCCGCTCGGCGCTCGGGTTCACCGTCAACTCCACCCCGCCCCCCCGCTCCACACCGAACGGCTCGACCGCGTTGAGGCAGCGGTTGCGCCACGGCCCGACCACCGCCTCCACCGCCGCCTCGAGCTGATGGAAATCCATCACCGTGTCCATCGCGTCCAGCCGGTCGGAGGCGACGGTAACGGCCACCCGCCAGTCGTGGCCGTGCAGCGGCTCGAGCGACCCATCGGGCAGCCGCAGCGCGTGGGCGGCGCTGAACACGGCCTCGGTGGTGACCTCGTAACGGGGCATCGGGTCTACACTCTCGCCCGATGTCTGAACCGACGCAAACGCAGCCGCACAAGCGGGACGACGAGGGCCCGATCGTCGGGATCGACCTGGGCACAACCAACTCGCTGGTGGCGTACTGCGACGAGGCGGGGCCGCGGGTTCTGGCGTCGCCGGACCCCGGCGGGGACGGGCGGTCGCTGGCATCGGTGGTGCGGCTGGCGTGGGACGACGAGCGGGGGTACACGGTGGAGGCGGTCGGCCACGCGGCGCGGCAGCACGCGGTGGAGTTCCCCACCACGACCTACCACTCGGTCAAGCGGCTGATGGGCCGGAGCACGGCCGACCTGGCGGGCGATTTGCCGGGCCTGCCGTACCTCGTCGTGCCGGGCGAGCACGAGACGGCGCGGGTCGTCGTGCCGGCCCCCGGGGCGCACGCCGAGTCGGTGACGCTCACCCCGCAGGAGATCAGCGCGATCCTCCTGCGGGAGTTGAAGCGATGGGCGGAGGCGGCGCTCGGACAGCCCGTGACGCGGGCCGTGGTCACGGTGCCCGCCTACTTCGACGACGCCCAGCGGCAGGCCACCCGCGACGCCGGCCGCCTCGCCGGGCTCGACGTGATTCGCATCGTCAACGAGCCGACCGCCGCGGCGCTCGCCTACGGCGTGGGGGCGGGGAAGGGGCAAAGGGGGAAAGGGGCAGAGGGGCAGAGTGAAGAACCGGGAACGGGGAGCCTCAACCTCATGGGGTCGGGCCCTGCTTCCGACTTGTCGCCCCCTCGGCCCCTCGGCCCCGCGGCCCCTTCCCTCCCTCCCGCCCAGACCGTCGCCATCTACGACCTCGGCGGCGGCACCTTCGACGTCTCCATCCTCCGGCTCCAGCAGACCGAGCACGGCACCGTCGACCGCGTCCTCGCCACCGACGGCGACACCCACCTCGGCGGCGACGACTTCGACCGCGCCATCGTCGACCTGATCCGGGCGGGGATCGGGGAGCAGGGACCGGGGATCGGGGACCAAGGCAATGACGATGGGCAACCGGAAGCTGCATTCTCCCCCGCCACGCGGCAGGCGTTTCGCAACCTTGCCGAGCAGACGAAGATCCGGCTTAGCACCGAGGAAACCGCTGAGATCGAGGTCGAACTTGACGACGCTTCCGACAATCCAAAACCCTCACTCCAAAATCAAAAATACCACCGCTCCCTCACCCGCGCCGAGTTCGAGGACCTCATTACCCCGCTCGTCGACCGCACCCTCGACGCGTGCCGCCGAGCGGTGAAGAACGCGGGCCTCACCGTCACCGAGGAAGGGGTGGAGGGGATCGACCGGGTCATCCTCGTCGGCGGGAGCACACGGGTGCCGCTCGTGCGGCAGCGGGTTGCCGAGTTGTTCGGGCTCGACCCCTACACCGCGCTCAACCCCGACGAGGTCGTCGCGCTCGGTGCGTCGGTGCAGGCGGCCATCCTCGCGGGCATCCACCGCGACACGCTGCTGCTCGATGTCATCCCCTTGTCGTTGGGCATCGAGACGATGGGCGGCGCGGTGGCCAAGCTCATCGTCGCCAACTCAACTATCCCCGCCCGCGCCACCGAGACGTTTTCGACCTACGCCGACGGCCAGACGAGCGTGAAGATCCACGTGTTGCAGGGCGAACGCGAGCTGGTGCAGGACTGCCGCAGCCTCGCCACGTTCCACCTCACAGGCCTGCCGCCGATGCCCGCGGGGCTTGCGAAGCTGAAGGTCACGTTCCTCGTCGACGCAAACGGCGTGCTCTCGGTCCGGGCGGTCGAGGAACGCTCGGGCCGCCGCGCCCGTACGCAGGTCGTGCCCAACCACGGCCTCACCCGCGATGAGGTCGCCCGCATCGAGGCCGACTCCTTTGCCCACGCCAAGGCGGATATGCAGGCCCACCGCCTCATCGACCTCCGCCTCAACGCGAAGCTGGACCTCCGCAACATCCAGAAACAGCTCGAGCGCTTCCCCGCCGATTCCGCCTCGGCGGAGCCCGCTTCAGCGGGCGTGGTCCCCCTCGACCCCTCGTACCGCGTCGAGATCGAGGACCACATGCAGCGCGTCCAGCGTTACATCGACACCCCCGACGCCGACAACGACGCCGACGCGTTCCAGCAGGCCCTGCACGACCTCGACCACGCGACGCTGCGCCTCGCCGAGCTGAACATCGCCCGGACGCTGCGCCAGGACGCGGCGGGGCAGCGGTAGGCGTCGCCGGTCTACGCCGAGCGCCGCTGCACCGTTGCCGGCGTGTTGCGGATGAGCCAGTGCACGATTTTGCCGAGCGGCTGCGGCCGGCTGAAGAGGTAGCCCTGCACCGCGTCGAAGTTGAGCGTCTCGAACAGGGCGAGTTGGTCGGGGGTCTCGATGCCCTCGGCGACGATGCGGAGGTTGAGGTTGTGCGTGAGCTCGCTGATGGCCGCGACGATGGCGGTGAGGTCCCGCCGGCCGCAGGCCCCCACGCTGAAGTGGCGGTCGATCTTCAGCCAGCTCGCCGGGTACTCGTGCAGGCTGCTGAGGGTCGAGGTCCCGGTGCCGAAGTCATCGAGCATCACGCTGAACCCCGCGTCGGCAAGCTCGCGGAGGAGGTCCACGGCGTGCGGGCTCGACGCCACGTTCGACTCGGTCACCTCCAGGTGCACGTCCCGCGGCGACGCGCCCGCGCCTTGCACGAGTCCGAGCAGCCGGCCGAGCAGCATCGGGTCACCGAGCTGGACCTTCGACAGGTTCAACGAGACAAACCGCCGTTCGCTCGCCCCGATCTGCAGCGCCGGCAAAGCCCGCAGCGCCGTGGTCGCCATCACCTCGAACAGCGGCTCGATCAGCCCCGTCCGCTCGGCGAGGTCGATGAAGCGCGGCGGCGCGATCGGCCCGAGCTGCGGGTCGGTCCACCGTGCGAGCGCCTCGAACCCGATCACCCGCTGGTCCGCGAGCCGCACGATCGGCTGGAAGTGGGGCCCGACCTGTCCCGCCGCGATCGCCCCACGCAGCCGACCCTCCAGGTCCAGGTTGTCCCGCAAGCGGTCGACCATCGCCGGGGCGTAGCGGCTCGCCCGGCCGCGGCCGCCCTTCTTCGACTCGTACATCGCCACGTCCGCCGCCCGCAGCAGCCCCTCGGCGCCCGACCCGTCCGCCCCGGCCGTCACCCAACCCGCCGACGCCGAGACCGTCAGCCGCCGCCCGTGCCAGGGCGTTGGCCGCTTCGCGACTTCGAGCATCGTCTCCGACAGCTCGACCCCGACCGCCGCCGCATCCAGCTCGCCGGCGACGAACGCGAAGAACTCGTCCCCGCCCAGCCGCGCCACGCCCCCCACCGCGCCGCGGGCCCGCTTCACCACGCCCGCCACCGCCGCCCGGAGCCGCCGACCCACCGCCCGCAGCACCGCGTCGCCCGCGGCGTGGCCGTAGCTGTCGTTGATCGGCTTGAACCGGTCCAGGTCCAGGTACACCGCCGCGACCCGCCACGCCGGGTCGACACGCTGCCGGCGTAGGTGCCCCTCCAGCCGCTCGACCAGGTCCCGCCGGTTGGGCAGGCCCGTCAGCTCGTCCCGCCGCGACGCCCGCTCCGCCTCCACCCCGACCCGGTGCAGGTCCGCCTGCCGCGAGACCTGCCGCGCCAGCAGCGTCAGCCGCCGCACCTCGGCCCCGCCGAACGCCCGCGGCTTCGTGTCGATCAGGCACAGCGTGCCCAACGCGAAACCCGCCGCCGACACCACCGGCGCCCCGGCGTAGAAGCGGATCCCCGGCTCACCGACCACGAATGGGTTGTCGTGGAAACGCGGGTCGACCCACGCATCGGGCACCACCAGCGGCGCGTCCCCGCAGATCGTGTGGCCGCAAAAGCTCGGCGCCCGCGGCGTCTCGTCCACCTGTAAGCCCACCTTCGACTTCAGCCATTGCCGCTCCTGATCCACGAGGCTGATCAGCGCGATCGGCATCTCGAACAGGTCCGCCGCGATCGTCGTGAGGTCGTCGAACGCCGGGTCGGCTTCCGTGTCCAGCAGGCCGTGGCGGCGCAGGTCCGCCAGCCGGGCGGCATCGTTTTCCGGAATGGGCGCAGCGATCATTAATCCTCCATCGCCCCGGGGGTGCGGGCGTCAAACAGCGGTCACCCTCGACTATCGGCGTCCAACCCGCGTCGGTTAACGCACCGCCCGCGGCGGTCCCATCGCCACATCCTTCTCAAGTTCCTCCGCCAGCCGGGTTTAGCGTTCTCACGGGCCCGTGGACGCGGAGCCATTCTCCGTAAATACTCCTCACCGCGTTCCGGCCCAAACGGATTAACCGGTCGAGCCGGCGCGTCCGGCCCGGTCGGCAACGGTAGGGTGTCACCATGGCCGACCCCGACTGGGCAGACTCCGACCTCACGCGCCGCCTGCGTTACGCCTTCGAGGCGACGCTGGGGATCCCGTTCACCTCCGGCAACCGTGTCGAGCCGCTGGTCAACGGCGACGCGATCTTCCCCGCCATGCTCGAGGCCATCGAGAACGCCGAGCAGACGGTCGACTTCCTGACGTTCGTCTACTGGACCGGCGACATCGCCGAGCGGTTCGCGGATGCGTTGTCGGCGGCGGCGCGGCGGGGCGCGACGGTGCGGGTCCTGCTGGACGCCTACGGGGCGAGGCCGATGAAACTCGAGCTGCACGAGGCGATGAGGGAGGCGGGGTGCGAGGTGTGCTGGTTCCGACCGATGGCGCGGCTGAAGTTCTGGGAGATGGACCACCGCACGCACCGCAAGGTGCTGATCTGCGATCAGCGGGTGGGGTTCACCGGCGGGGTCGGGATCGCCCGGGAGTGGGAGGGCGACGCGGCGGGGCCCGGCGACTGGCGCGACACGCACTTCCGCATCACCGGGCCGGCGGTGCTGGGGCTGCGGTCGGCGTTCATCGGCAACTGGGTCGAGGCAGGCAACCCGCTGCCCGACATCGACGTGCCCGACTCCGAGGGCGGCGAATCGGAGCACGACAAGGACGACACCGGCGGCACCGGCGGCCCGGGCGACGCTCTGGTGCAGACCGTCCGCTCCACCGCCAGCATCAAGTGGGCCGACGCCTTCCTGCTCATGCGGCTCGCCATCCGCCAGGCCCGCGAACGCCTCCACATCACCACCGCCTACTTCGTCCCCGACGACATCGTCGTCGACCTGCTGTGCGACGCGGCGCGCCGCGGCGTCGACGTCGCCGTCATCGTGCCCGGCCCGTACACCGACCAACGCATGTGCCGCCTCGCCGGGCAGGACCGCTACCAACCCCTGCTCGACGCGGGCGTCCGCCTCCACCAGTTCCAACCCACCATGATCCACGCCAAGATCATCACCGTCGACTCCACCCTCATCATGATCGGCTCGGCCAACTTCAACTCCCGCTCGATCCAGAAGGACGACGAGGTCTGCCTCACCGTCCTGGACCCCGGCCTTGCCAGCACCCTCGACGGCCACTTCGACCATGACCTGTCCCGCAGCGAGGCGGTCGACCCCGCACGCTGGGAGAGCCGCGGCCTGTGGCAGCGCATCAAAGAGAAGTCCACGGGACTCATCCGCGGCGAGCTGTGATACGTCCCACCCATAGGCTTCCGCAACGCCCCACGCCCACCACCACCGCGATCCCGAGACCGCCCCATCGCCCGACGTGGTTGGTACAGGCCTAACATCGCTCGCCCCTCCCCGGAACTCCTCCCATGTTGCTTCATCCTCGCTACAGCTTGCTCTGCATCCTGTTCACCCTTGCCATCGCGTCGGTTCCGCCTCTAGCAACCGCGCAGGAACAAGAGAGGGACCCGCAGGCGGCGCAGGTCGAGGCGCTGCAGCAGGAGAACGACACGCTGCGCCAGCGGGTGGCGGAGCTGGAGTTGAAGCTGGCGGACGCGGGTATTCCGACCGATGGCTCCGGGACACCGGCCACCGGGGAGCCCGCGATGGCGGCGGGGGCCGGCCGGGTGAACTGGGGCATGGTGCAGGAGATCAAGCGAGTCGAGCCCGAGGTGGCCGAGGGCGCACAACAGCGGGTCGAAGAGCTGCGGCAGGAGGTGGACCGCCTGCGGGACGAGCAGGTCGAGGCGCGGCAGGACGTCGCCGAGGCCGACGTGAAGACGGCTTCGAACCAGAGGGGCCTCTACGACTCGGGTGCGAATTACGACGACGACAACGCCGACGCCGAGATCGCGCGGCAGCTGGAGCAGACGCGGGACGAGGTCCGTGCCGAGGGCGTCGAGGCCTCCGGGGTCGCCGACCAGCTCCGCCGCAAGCAGCAGGAGCTGCGCCGGGCGCAGCGGGCGATGCAGCCGCACCAGGAGGTGGTCGTGACCCGCGAGGGCAAGACGATCACGCTCGAAGCGACGGACACGGGGACCAACGCCGTGGAGGTCGAACCGGCGTGGGCGGCGGTGCGGTGGACCGGTGAGCTGATCTCCTCCGACGGCACGACCGAGCGGTGGGAGGCCCGCAAGATCGAGCCGTTAACCGAGGAGGCGTTGCAGCGGCTGCAGTCGGCGGGGCGGCCCTCACCCGTGCGGTGAAACCTTACGGGACCGACGGGTCATAACTCCCGGGTGCTGTTGCCCATTGAGCAGTACCCGCAGATCACCCCGCCGACGGTGCGGGTTACCACCCGCTACCCCGGCGCCGACGCGAAGACGCTGTCCGAGACGGTCACCGCGCCGCTTGAGCAGGAGATCAACGGCGTCGGGGACATGATCTACATGCGGTCGACCAGCTCGGACGACGGCACGGTGAACATCGACGCGACCTTCGAGCTCGGGGCGGACGCCGACCTCGCCTACAAGCTCCAGACCCAGGGCCGACTCGACACCGTCGAATAGTTCGAGGAGATCATCGTCAAGACCGGCGACGGCGGCCGGCCCGTCTACGTCAAGGACATTGCCCGCGTCGCGCTCGGCGCGGAGAACTACAACAGCTCCGCCCGCCGAAACGCCAAGCCCGGCGCGCGGATCCCCATCTACCAGCTCCCCGGGTCCAACGCGGTCAGCACCGTCGTCGCCGCGACCTATTTCGCCCTGACCTTCACGCCCACCGGCGTCCTGCCCGACGAGGACCAGGGCTACTTCTTCGTCAACATCCAGCTCCCCGACGCGGCCAAGCTCGGCCGCACCGATGCGGTCCTCGCCGAGGTTGAACGCATCATCCTCGACACGCCGGGCGTCCGCGACACCATCGCCGTCGCCGGCTTCTCCATCCTCGCCGAGGTCAACGCGCCCAACTTCGCGCTGGTGGTCGCCATCCTCGACGAGTGGTCCGAGCGCCCCGACGAGCCGGCCGACAAGATCCTCGACGACCTCGGCCCCAGGCTCGACGGCATTCCCGACGCCGAGGTCTTCGCCTTCAACCCCCCCTCCATCCGCGGCCTCGGGCAGTCCGGCGGGTACGAGTACCAGCTCCAGGACCGCAGCGACCTCGGCCTCGGCACCCTCCAGATCGTCGCCGACGACTTCATCGCCGCCGCCGGCGAGGACCGCCGCCTCGGCCGAACGTTCTCGTCCTACCGCTCCACCGTCCCCCAGATGTTCGTCGACATCGACCGGACCCAGATGCTCAAGCTCGGCCGGCTTCAGCGACGTAAACCCGCGGCTTTAGGCAATCCCAAGGAGGGTTTGTGGTGGCACAGGCATCCTGCCTGTGTTCGTGTGGTGGCACAGGCATCCTGCCTGTGTTCGTGTGGTGGCACAGGCATCCTGCCTGTGTTCGCGTGGTGGCACAGGCATCCTGCCTGTGTTCGCCGAAGGCGATAGACACAATCTAGACCGCTCGCTTCGGCCTGATGGTCGAACACAGGCAGGATGCCTGTGCCACTGAAAAACCGGTCGCTGTAAGGAAGATGCCTGGGCCACTGAACATCCATCAGCAGGGAGGTCAGTAGTGGATCATCCGCCCGTCGGTGCCGAGGGCGGCTTCGTGGATGGCTTCGCTCATCGTGGGGTGGGCGTGGATGGTGGCGATGACCTCGTCGGCGGTGGCTTCGAGGCGTTTGGCGAGGCTGATCTCGGCGATGAGTTCGGTGACGTTCTCGCCCATGAGGTGGCAGCCGAGGATCTCGCCGTGATCCTTGCCGACGATCATCTTGGCGAAGCCCTCGGTGTGGCCGAGGGCCTGGGCCTTGCCGCTGGCGAGGAGGGGGAACGTCGCGGCGGTGTATTCGAGCCCCTCGTCCTCGCAGCGCTGCTCGGTGTAGCCGATGGAGGCGACCTGCGGCTGGCAATAGGTGCAGCCGGGGATGCTGTCGTAGTCGATCCGGCTGCCCGACACGTCGTGCCCGAACATATGTTCAACGCAGAGGATGGCCTCTTCCGACGCGACGTGCGCCAGCCACGGCGGGCCGATGACGTCGCCCACGGCGTAGATGCCCTTGACATTGGTGGCATACGTCGGGTGCTCGTCGCGGTAGTCGGTCTTGAGGTGATCCTTGAGAGTTTCAAGGCCGAGTGACTCGTCGAACAACCCGTCGTAGCGCCCTTTCACGCCGATGGCGACGAGCACCTTGTTGGCCTCGATCGTCTGCGTCTCGCCGCCGTCTTCCTTCACCTCCGACTTGTCCCGCTCGGACCCCTCGGCCCCGTAGCTCTTCTTCGCGGGGTGGGCCTCGTCGGTTTTCGCTTGCACCTTCTTGATGGTGGCGCGGATGCCGACGTCGGTCGTTTCGATACTTTGGACCACGTGCTCCGTGAGCGTTTTGATGCCACGTTTCGTGACCGACTTCAGCATCGCCTTGGAGATGTCACGGTCCTCTACGGGGAGGAGGCGGTCGAGCATCTCGACGACGGTCACCTCGGTGCCAAACGCGTTGTAGAAGTAGGCGAACTCCATCCCGATGGCGCCGCTGCCGACGATGAGCAGCTTTTTCGGCTGCTCCGCCAGCGTCATCGCCTGCTTCGAGGCGATGACCTTGTCGCCGTCGAACGGCGTGCCGGGCAGCTCACGCGGCTGCGCGCCGGTAGCGATGAGGATGTTGTCGCAGGTCAACTCGTGCTCCACCTCGCCGCCGCGCCCCAGATCGTCGGCGGCGTAGACGCTGACCTCGCCCGCGCTGTTGATGAAAGCGTGGCCCTGAAAATGCTTGATCTTGTGTTTCTTGAAAAGGCTCTGCACGCCCTTGTTGAGGTTGTTGGCGACGCCACGGGACCGGCCGATGACCTTCTCCCAATCGTGGCGGACGTTGTCGGCAAACACGCCCCACTCCTCTGCCTGACGGGTGAGGCGTTCGTAGAATTCGGCCCCGGCGAGCAGGGCCTTGGTCGGGATGCAGCCCCAGTTGAGGCACACCCCGCCGAGCTTGTCCCGCTCGACGCAGGCGACGGACTTACCAAGCTGGGCCGCTCGGATCGCGCCGACATACCCCGCGGGTCCGCCGCCGATGACGATGAGGTCGAAGTGCTGTTGTTCTGCCATAAGGCGCGATTGTAGCGACGACGCGCGGCGAGGACGCCGCGGCTACGGAGCTCTCTACGGGTTGTTGGCGCGGGAAAACGGGTTGTTGCCGTCGTGCAACGGGTTGATACCGCGCCGGGAGGGGTTGCTTTCGCGCAGAAAGGGCATGTTTTGGTTGCGCAACGGCTGGTTCGTCGTCGGGCAGGGCTTGCCCTGCCGCGGGCATCTCTAGCGGCGGGCTCGCGCCGCGGCTTTGGGTGGCGTTGGTTGTGGCCGCGGCACGGTGAACCCTGGCCTACGGCTGCGGGTGGGGAAGGGGCCTAGCCTTGGGTATGACTGAGGACCAAGGCACGACGGCCGACGGGAGCGAGGGTCGAGGCCCGGAGTGGGATCGACGGGGTTGGGGGCCGTGGGTGAAGCACGCGTGGTTGTTGCTGCTGGTGGGGGTGTTGTTGTGGGTGTTCTGGCGGACGTATGCGGTGTGGTTCGCGGCGTTTCTGGCGATCGCGTTCACGGTCGTGCTGCAGGGCATCGCCACGTCGTGGAGCAAGCGGGCCGACTGCCGGTACGGGTGGGCGCTGGCGATGGTGCTGACGGTGCTGGGGGTGGTGGTGGGGGTGACGGCGATGTGGATCGGCCCGGCGTTGTGGGGGCAGTGGGATGAGCTGTCACGGGAGCTGCCCAAGGCGGCGAACAAGGCCGAGGAGTGGCTGGGTGAGCGGGGGTGGGGCGAGGCGCTGTTGCAGCAGGCGCGGAAGATCGACGATCAACTATCAGACGGGCAGGTGCTCTCGCGGCTGACGAGCTATTTTTCGTTGACGATGGCGGTGCTGGGCGGGTCGCTGGCGGTGTTGGCGATGACGCTGTTTTTGTCGGCGACGCCGAAGGTTTATGAGCGGGGGGCGATGGCGATGGTGCCGCCGGCTCACGAGGATCGGGCGAAGGAGTGGTTAAACAACGTGGCGACGGCGCTGCGTTGGTGGGTGGTGGGGCGGCTGATCTCGATGGCGATTGTGGGGGTGTTTACGGGGATTGGGCTGTGGATCGTCGGGGTGCCGCTGCCGTTCGTATTGGGGTTGATTGCAGGACTGCTGTCGTTCGTGCCGAACCTTGGGCCGATCTTGTCGCTGATCCCCGGGGTGCTGCTGGCGGGGACGGTGGGGGCGGCGACGATGCTGTGGGCGGTGGTGGTGTACGTGGGGGTGCAGTTGGTGGAGAGCAACCTGGTGACACCGATGGTGCAGCGGTACGCGGTGTCGGTGCCCCCGGCGTTGCTGCTCTTGGTGCAGTTGGCGATGGGGTTTCTGTTCGGGGCGCTGGGGTTGATCGTGGCAACGCCGGTGATGGTGGCGGTGATCGTGACGATCCAGTTGTTGTACGTGCGGGACCGGCTGGGTAAGGACGTGGAGGTGCTGGGGCAGCACGTGCGGGAGTGAGCGGGGTTAGGCCCGGAGGGTGGGGCGGCGGGCGGTGTGTTGATGGTCGCGGCGGGGAGCCGGGTTCGCGGGTTGCCGGGAGTTGGGTCCGGTGGCGGGGGGTCGCTACCATCGGCCCGGCGTCGGTTCGGGATGATCGGCTTGCGGTCGGGGGTTGAGGCCGGAGTGATGACATGCCAGACGCCGCTGCCGACGCCGCCGAGTACGTGATCGGGGTGATGACGATGCAGGTGGAGGGTCGGCAGCGGGGCCGGCTGGCGCGGCGGGTGGAGGCGGCGGCGGGCCGGTTTGGGACGGCGTTGAGCGGGACGCTGGGCGTGCGGGTGGACCTGCTGTCGTTCGACGGGCCGCACCTGACGCCGGTGCCCGCCGGGGGCGGGGGCGCTTCCGGGGGGGGCGGGTACGAGCCGCTGGACTTTCTCCGTATCGGCATGACCGAAAAACTCGAGCGGGGCGTGCACTTCCTCCTGATCGTCACCGAGGTTGACCTGGCCGCGAGCGTCTTCAGCTACACCCTGGCCCTGCCGAGCCCGTTGACCAACGTCGCGGTGCTTTCGACCAAGCGGCTGGACCCCGAGTTCTGGGGCGACGACCCGGACGAGGGCCGCGTCGCCACCGACCTCGCCGCCCTGCTCCTGCACAGCTTCGGCCACCTCCTCAACCTGACCCACGAGCCCGATCCCGCCAACGTCATGCACGGCCTCACCGGGGCCGAGGCCCTGCGCGACATGACGCGGTTCACCGAAGCGCAGCGGCGACATATGCGACGCGCTCTCCCGCGGGAGGCCCACGAACGCTCCAGCGGCGACGCCCGCCGCGGCACCCCGGCGAGCCGCTCCCACCGCCTCCGCTTCATCACCCGCATGCTCGTCCACAACCGCCGCGGCATCGCCCGGGCGGTCTACCGCGCCAACCCCCTGCGCCTGCTCGGCCACCTGCCCACGATGATCACCGCCGCCCTCTCTGTCATTATCGTCGTCTTCTTCAGCCCCGAGATCTGGGACGTCGCCAGCACCGTCGGCCTTACGCCCCTGCTGGGCTTCTCGCTCCTGTCGATCGTTGTCGCCACCGCCGTCCTCCACCGCGGCTTTGCCTTCCGCACCACCACGGTCTTCCGCGGCCGGACCCCCCGCACGCCCCCCTCCCCCACGACACGACGCGGCTCCGCCGCGCATGCCCCCGCCCCCACTCCCGCTCGCGGTCTCGTCATCGCCGAGTCCACCGTCGTCACCGCCGCCGCCACGGTCCTGTGCGTCCTCCTCACGATGGCGCTGCTTTTTGTGATCTTCGCGGCCCTCGCCTGGGTCGGCACCTTCACCTTGTTTCCGCGCAAACTTATGGAGACCTGGCCCACCGTCGACCCCGCCGTCCGCACCCTCGACCACGCCAAGCTCGCCCTGTTCGTCGCCGCCCTGGGCCTCCTCGCCGGCTCACTGGGCGGCCGGGCCGACCGCCAGTCCCTCGTCCGCGCGGTCCTGTTCGTGGATGAGGCGGTGTGAGGCCTTCCCGTGGTCGGGCCAGCGGCGGCGTGAAGTTCCTCCTATCACGATCATAGGTCACCCCTCCGGGTCGTCGAGCAGCACCTGCAGCCGTGCGTCGAGCGGGGCGGGCAGCCTTGCGGGGGTGGCGTCGGTGATGAGGCCCAGCTCGATCATGTCGCGCAGGTGCGTGCGGTCCCTGCCCGATAAGCCGTGAGCTTGTTGCGGATCAACGCCGCAAGTCCGAGCACGGTAAAAGCCTCGGCCCGCTCGGATTCGTCGACGTCGGGATCGGGCAGCACCGCGTCGGGCCGAACCCTCTCGTTGGCGAAGAGCACGTGCACCGCGTCCCGCACCTTCGCGTCCGGGCCGTCAAGGAAAGCGTCGAGGCTCTTGACGTGGCGGTACACGAAGCCGACGCCTTCAAACGACCGCTTCACCGCATTGAAATCTTCCCGGCGGATCAGGATGTCCACGTCCCGCGTGTTCCGCACCGCCGCCTCGTCCACCCGCGACACCCACAGCGCCACCGCGTTGCCCCCCGCCACCGCGTACGGCAGCCCCGCCGCGTCCAACGCCCCGCACGCCTTGAGCAACCGCCGCCGCACGTTCTCCACCGCTCGCTCCATCCGGTCCAGAGAAAAGGGGTGGGACTCGACAGACATGCAGTTCATTTTATAGCTTCTTCGCCACCACCTCCGGCCGCACTCGCCCCGCCGCAAAGCCCCTACAATCTCGACATGGCCCAGAACCACCTCCGCAACGTCGCCATCATCGCCCACGTCGACCACGGCAAGACCACCCTCACCGACCAGCTGCTCTACCAGAGCGGCATGTTCCGCCACGAAGACCTCGACAAGCTCGCCGGCGGGCAGCACGGGCTCATCATGGACACCGGCGACCTCGAGCGTGAGCGCGGCATCACTATCACCGCCAAGAACTGTGCCGTGAACTACCGGCACAAGGACGGGGCCGACTACAAGATCAACCTCATCGACACGCCCGGCCACGCCGACTTCGGCGGCGAGGTCGAACGCGTGCTGAACATGGCGGACGGCTGCCTGCTCGTCGTCGACGCCTTCGAGGGGCCCATGCCCCAGACCCGCTTCGTCCTGCAGAAGGCCCTCGCGATTGGGCTCAAGCCGGTGGTGGTGATCAACAAGATCGACAAGCCCAACGCCCGGCCGGACGACGTCATCAACGAGGTGTTCGACCTGCTCGGTGACCTCGAAGCGCCCGATGACGCGCTGGACTTCCCCATCGTCTACGCCTCGGCGAAAAACGGCTGGGCGACGATGGACAACACGAGGCTTGGCGAGGACCACCCCGAAACGATGCTCGCGCTGTACGAGGCGATCCTCGACCACGTGCCCGCGCCCTATGCCGAGGGCTCGGCCCGCGGCGCGGCGGCGGGGTTCAGCGACGGGAGCAAGGCCCTCGCCGCCCCGCTGCAGATGATGGTCACCACGATCCAGTACAGCGACTACGTCGGCCGCATCGCCATCGGCCGCGTCAACGCCGGCCGCATTAACGCCGGGCAGCAAGTCACCACCATCAACCGCGCCGGCGAGGGCAAACAGCAACGCATCCTCAAGCTCAACGCCTTCGACGGCCTGTCCCAGAAGGAAGTCCCTCAAGTCATCGCCGGCGATATCTGCGCCGTCGTCGGGCTCGACCCGATCGACATCGGCGACACCATCGCCTGCCCCGATCGGCCCGAGGCCCTGCCCGCGGTCGAGATCGACGAGCCCACACTGACCATGACCTTCATGGTCAACAACTCGCCCTTCGCCGGCCGCGAGGGCAAGTTCGTCACCTCCCGCCAGGTGTGGGACCGCCTCCAGAAAGAGCTGCAATCCAACGTCGCCCTCAAGGTCGAACGCGGCAGCGGCGGCGAGGAGTTCAAGGTGTCCGGCCGGGGCATGATGCACCTCGGCGTGCTCTTGGAAACCATGCGTCGCGAGGGTTACGAGCTGCAGGTCGGCAAGCCCGAGGTCATCCTGAAGCGGCCCGACGGCGGGCCGCACGCGGGGAAGCTGTGCGAGCCGATTGAGCAGCTCGTGGTCGACTGCCCGAGTGAGTGCCAGAACGACGTCATGTCGCTGGTGACCAACCGCAAGGCAGAGATCGTGAGCATGGACCCCAAGGCCGGGGCCGGGGACTACATCCACATGGAGTTCACGATCCCCGCGCGGGGCCTGATCGGCCTGCGGACGCGGATGCTCACCGCGACGCAGGGCCGGGCGGTGATGCACCACAACCTCCTGCGGTACGAGCCGATGCGCGGCGACGTGCCCACCCGCGCCGCGGGCGTCATCGTCAGCAGCGAGACCGGCCAAGTCACCCCCTACGCCCTGCACGGCCTGTACGACCGCGGCTTCTTCTTCGTCACCCCCGGCCAGCCCTGCTACGAGGGCCAGATCATCGGCGAGCACAACAAAGACAACGACATCATCGCCAACCCGATCAAGAGCAAGCAGTTGACGGCGGTCCGCACCCGCGGCGGCAAGGACGACAACATGCAGATCAAACCCGCCCGCGACATGTCGCTCGAGGCCTGCCTCGAGTACATAGCCGAGGACGAACTGGTCGAGGTCACCCCCGAAAGCATCCGCCTGCGCAAGCGCGTCCTGCAGGATTCGAGCAACGCAGCGCCAAAGACAAAGCCAAAGCGGGCGCGGTTCGTCGCCGCGAGCAGCGCAGCGCCAAAGACAAAGCCAAAGCGGGCGCGGCGTAAAACCGCACGGTTCCCCCCTAGCCGGGCCGCTACGCGGCCCCGGCGCGTCGTCTACAACCCCCGGGGCCGCGTAGCGGCCCAGCCATTTGCCGAGTTTGTGTCGTGACAACGAGTGACACCACCTACCTGCTCGGCCCCATCGCGGTTGAGGCGTCGTTGGCGGCGGGGACGCGGGAGGTGTCGGCGGTTTACGTCGACGAGGAGATGGATTGGCGGCGTATTGAGCCCGTGCGGCGGGCGGCGAAGGCGCGGCGGCTGGAACTGCAGCGGCGGACGCGGGGGGAGTTGGATGAACTGGCGGGGGAGGCGAAGCATGGTGGGGTGGTGGCGGAGGTCGGGCCGCGGCGGTTTGTGTCGCTCGAGGGTTTGCTTGAGGCGTCCGGGGGCGAGAAGACGTTCATCGTGATGCTTGACGGGGTGGAGGACCCGTACAACTTCGGGCAGGCGGTGCGGTCGCTGTACGCGGCGGGGTGTCACGGGGTGGTGGTGCGGCCGCGGAACTGGGCGATGGCGGGCGGCAAGGCGCCTGCGATCATCGCGAGGTCGTCGGCCGGGACGAGTGAGTTCATGCCGATGGCCGTCGCCGATACCCCCGAAGACGCCGCGGCGTTCTTCGCCGGGCGCGGGCTCACGGTGATGGCGGCGGCGGAGACCGACGACGCGGTGCCGCTGCACGACGCGGACCTGACCGTGCCGCTTTTCCTGCTCATCGGCGGGGAGAAGCGGGGCCTCAAGCGGGCCATGCTCGACCGTGCGGACGTGCGGGTCTACATCCCCTACGGCCGACCGTTCCAGTACTCGCTCGGCACCGTCGCGGCGACGGCGCTGCTCGCTTTTGCCGTGGTGCAGCAGCGCGCGGGGCGGACGCAGGCGGCGCGGTAACCTGGCCGCACCCCGAGGAGATCGACGATGCCGAGTGAACCCGCGTTGACCGTGCGTGAATTGCGGCGGCGGTGGAAGCCGCAGAAAGAGCGGCTGCTCCGACTCGAAGCCGGCCACCCGACGCACGTGCGGTTCCACCGCGCGTGCAGTTGGCTGCAGCGTGTGGAGAACCTCGACGGCACCGACGACCTCGACCTCGCGATGCTCGGCCGGTGGATCGCGCTTAACGCGCTGTTCGGCCGGTGGGACGACCGCGAGCAGCAGCCGATGCTCGACTTCGAGTGCTGCAAGCGGTTCCTCGACCGCGTGCTCGCGCTCGACGCGGACGGCCGGCTGGCGGCGATCCTGACCGAGCACAAGCGGCTGGTCATGGCGCTCTTGAAAGACGAGTTCCTCAGCCGCTTCTACTGGTGCGACCCGAGCGACCGGCAGGCGGGCAAGTCCCGCAAGGCCAGCTACGACGCGGCGACGTGGTACCTCGAGAAGCGGTGGGCGATGGTGCTCGAACGGGTGATCGAACGCATCTACCTAGCACGGTGCCAGCTTGCTCACGGCGCGGCGACATTCGGCAGCGCCGCAAACCGCAAGAGCCTCGGCCGCGCGGACACGATGCTTTCGCACCTCATCACGGCCGTGCTGCTGGTCTACATCGACCACGGCCACGGCGAAGACTGGGGCACGATGTGCTACCCACCGAGCTGACGTTGCACCGCCTCGGGGTTCACAGGGCGGCCAGCTGCGCCTCGACGCGCTCGAGTTCCGTGGCGGCGGCGGCACGCTGATCGCGGGTCTGCTGTACGAGGTGCGCGGGGGCCTTGCTCGTGTACTTCTCGTTGGACAGCCGGCCGTCGAGGGTCTTGAGCGACGCGGTCAACTCGTCGCGTCGCTTGCTGAGGCGGTCGCGCTCGGTGTCGGTGTCGACCACGTCGTGGACGTAGAGCGTGACGTCGCCGACGACGGCGGCGGCGGCGTTGGCGGGCGGGGCGACGTCGGGGCCGAGCGCGGCGGTGGTGTAGCGGGCCATCGACTCGCACATCGTGCCGGTCCCGTCGAGCAAAGCGGCCGTTTCCGGGGGCGCGGTGGCGGAGAGGGTGACGGTCTGCTGCGGCGGGACCTGGTACTTGCTCCGCACCTCACGGACGGCGCTGACGAACGACTGGACCCTCGCGAAATCGGCCTCCGCGGTGTAATCGATAAGCGTCTCGTCGGCGGCGGGCCACACGGCGGTGACCAGCAGGCCGTGCGGCGGGAGCGTCAGGCCGGGGATCGACCGGTCGCCCGGCACGGCCTCGTTAAGCGCCGACCACAGCCGCTCGGTGATGAACGGCATGACCGGGTGCAAGAGTCGCAGCGACGCATCGACGCACGCCGCGAGCACCGCCCGCTGCTGTTCGCTCTCGCGGATCGTGGGCTTGACCGCCTCGATGTACCAGTCGCACAGGTCCCGCCAGAAGAAGTCGTACAGCCCATTGGCGTATTCGGCGAAGCGGTACTCCCGCAGCGCCCGGTCGCCGGCGGTAATAGTTTCACGCAGCCGGTGCAACACCCACCGCTCGGCAAGATCGCCCCCCCCAGAAGCGGCTGCGGGTTCCTGAACGGCATCGGCTTCCAGAGTGGCACCGGCTTCCAGAGTGGCACCGGCTTCCAGCCGGTGTTCCTCAATCAGATTCTGCAACGCAAACCGCGTCGCGTTCCACAGCTTGTTGGCGAACCGCTGGCCGAGGTCGAACTTCTCCGACGTGTTGCGCGCCAGCGGCATGTCGCCCCCGGGGTCGCTAGGCTCGGCCTGCCCCGACGCGAGGCCGTACGACGACACCATCTTTTGCCCGCTGCCGGGCGGGTACTCCTGCACCGGGGCGGCGACCTTGTAGCCGCCGGGGCCGGTGATGTACTGGGGCGTGAACGTCTCGCCGCTGCGGGGGTCGACCAGGTCGACGGGCAGCCGCACGTCCTGCGTGTGCGTGGTCATGGACGCGAGGGTGAACCGCATCGCGTCGGCCCCGTGCGAGTGGATGATGTCGGCCGGGTCGACCCCGTTGCCCAGCGACTTGCTCATCTTCTGCCCGTGCCCGTCCTGGATCATGGCGTGGATGAAGACGTCGTGGAAAGGAAGGGACGGAGGGACGGAGGGACGGAGGGACGGAGGGTCCGAACATTCAGCATCGGCTTCGTTTTGCCCTTGGTCCCTTGATCCCTCAGTCCCTCCGTCCCTTCCGAAATAGGAATTAAACATCACCATCCGCGACACCCACAGCGTGATGATCTCCCGCGCGGTGCACAACACCGACGTGGGGTTCCACGTCTCCAGCTCCGGCGTTTCGTCCGGCCAGCCGAAGGTCGACAGCGGCCAGAGGGCGGAGGAGAACCAGGTGTCGAGGACGTCGGGGTCTTGCTGAAAACCAGCCGCTTCAAGTGCCTCTACCAGTTGCTTCTCAGCCTCTGCTGAAAGGTCGGGCAGACAGACCGTCTCGACATCCGTCGAGGTGTAAGGTTTGCCGTAGTGCCGGGTGATCCGATGGACGCACCCCGCGGCCTTGAATTCGCTTTGCTTTGGCTCGTAGGTGTAGTCGCTTCGAGGTGGCCAAGCAGGCGGTGATTTAGGATCTGGGTCTCTAAGCATCATCGCTTCGCGGCTCCACACCGGGATGCGGTGCCCCCACCACAATTGCCGAGAGATGCACCAGTCGCGGATGTTTTCGTGCCAAGCCTCGAAGGTCTTGGCGTAGCGCGGCGGGGTGAAGCGGAGGCTTTGGCCTGGTGACCGCACAGGCTGGAAGCCGGTGCCACTGCCAGGGGGGTCAGGCTTGAAGCCGGTGCCAATGGACCCGAAGGCGCCGGCAACTTCTCCAGTGGCACCGGCTTCCAGCCGGTGTTCGGCGCCTTCTCCAGTGGCACCGGCTTCCAGCCGGTGTTCGGCGCCTTCTCCAGTGGCACCGGCTTCCAGCCGGTGTTCGGCTCGGAGAGCCGATGCGGTCACCGTAAACGGGTACCCCTCAGGGGTGTCCGACAGCCCAGCCTTCACCGGGTTGTGAACAATGTACCTGCCCTTCTGCTCAAACTCCTCCTCGTCGCGGATCAGCCGATCGAAGGATTCATCCAACCAGAGCGCTCCGGTAGCGCCCCGCTGACGGTTGATCGCATTGGCCGAGAAGCTCTTGATGCTGTGCAGCAGCGCGGAGAGCGGGTGGTCGGTGCCGTCTTCACGTGGCAAGGGGTCGAGCAGCAGGTGCACGTGGTCGGGCATGACCACCGCGGCGTGCAGCGTCATGCGTCGGCCGTGCCAGTGGGTGCAGGCGTCGAGGACGATCTGCCGCTCCGTTTCGCTAAGGTCGCCGCGCTTCAGGCGGAAAGTGATGAAGTAGGTGCTGCCATCCCGCTCCCAGTGGGGAAGGTTGCGGCGGGAGGCTCGCAAATCCGGCTCGCCGCTGCGCGGCGGCACAGGCGGGACGCCTGTGCCACCGTGTGCCACCGTCAGAATGGCTGCTAGCGGTACCGCCCCCCCGCTGCTCCTCCGCCATCGCCCGCAGCGCCGCCCCGGCCAGCCGATCATCCGTCACCTTCACGTACCACTGGTCGCTCAGGTACGGCTCCACCGGCACGTGGCTGCGGTAGCTATGGCCCACCGCGTGGCGGTAGGGTTTCACGTCCTCGAGCAGGTCGTGCTGCTTGAACCAGCGGACGACAGCCCGACGGGCGTCCTCGCGGGAGAGGCCATGGAACGGCTGCAGCTCAACGTTGTCGGCGGGGGCTTCTCCCGCCGGCCAGCCGTGGTTGATTGAGATCGACGCATCGGGAGCCATGACGTTGATGACCGGCAGGTCGTGACGCTGGCCGATGTCGTAGTCGTTGGGGTCGTGGGCGGGGGTGACTTTGAGGAAGCCGCTGGCGTACTTCGCCTTGGGATCATCGCTGTTGGAGTCCGGGATGACGACGTAGTCGTCGCCGATGATGGGGATGACCCGGCCGACGATGGGCAGGCGGACATGCCTGCCGATGAGGTGGGCGCGCTCGGGGTCGTTGGGGTTCACGGCCACCGCGGTGTCGCCGAACATGGTCTCGGGTCGGGTGGTGGCGACGGTGATGAAGGAAGGGACGAAGGGACGGAGGGACGAAGGGACGCAGGGCTCGGAAGCACGATCCTCTTGGACCTCTGGGCCCTTCGTCCCTTCGTCGCTAAGTCCCTCAGTCCCTGCTTCTCCCACCACCGGATACCGCAAATAATAAAACTGCCCGTCCACGTCCTGCATCTCAACCTCGTCGTTGGCGAGGGCGGTTTGGGTGGCGGGGTCCCAGTTGACCAGGCGCTTGCCGCGATAGATTAAGCCGTCTTTGAAGAGGCGGAAGAACGCCTCGCGCACGGCCTTCGCCCGCGGCTGGTCCATCGTGAACGCCTGCCGCTGCCAGTCGCAGCTGCAGCCCATCTGCTTGAGCTGGTCGGTGATGCGGGCCTCGTACTCGTCCTTCCACGCCTGCACCTTCTCAACAAAGGCGTCGCGCCCTTCCCCCGGGCCGGTGCGACCCTCCGCCTCGTCGACCTTGTAATCCTTGACCGACTTTTCGCCGGCGGCCTGCAGGCGTTTATCGACGACCGATTGCGTGGCGATGCCGGCATGATCGGTGCCGGGGACCCAGACCGTGTTGAACCCCTTCATGCGGTGGGCGCGGGTGAGCACGTCCTGGATCGTGTTGTTGAGCGCGTGGCCGAGGTGCAACGCGGCCGTGACGTTCGGCGGGGGGATCACGATGCTGAACGGCTCGCCCGGATCAGAGGGCTCGGCATGGAACGCGTCGGCGGCGTCCCAACGCGCGGCGACGTCGGCCTCGACGTCGGCGGGGGTGTACTGGGGGGGGAGCGGGGTGGTGGGGTCGGGCATGTCGGGTAGAGCAGTAGGCGGTAAACCGCAGATCGTATGCGCACTTCGCGATCGAACCGCGGGACGCTTCGCGTCGCCCGCTCAACCGCAAGCGGCACGCCCTGTCAAAAGTGACGGCTACGGCGCGGCCCCGCACTTTACAATCCCCGCATGGCCCAGCGAAGGTTCCACTACGAGCAGGCTTTTGAGCACTACCTCCGGGCCCACGCGATCCCGTATGTTGCCGTGGACGAGGCGAAGCGGGCCCTGCGGCGGGAGGACCGGCAGGACGCCCTGCCGACTAAGCTCAAGAGCTTTGATTTTGTGGTGTATTCATCGGGCGGGGCTAACTTGCTGGTGGACGTGAAGGGCCGCAAGCACGCGGGGAACACGGGCCGTGCGCTGCAGAACTGGGTGACGCGGGACGACGTGAGGTGCCTGGAGACCTGGGCGGGCGTGTTTGGCGAAGGCTTCGAGCCGGCGTTCATTTTTATGTTTTGGTGCGATACGCAGCCGCCTGATGCGCTGTTCCTGGAGGTGTTCGAGCACGGCGGGAAGTGGTACGCGCTGCAGGCCGTGCGGCTCTGCGACTACACGCGGCACATGCGGGACCGGTCGGCGAAGTGGGACACGGTGAGCCTGCCGGTGAAGGCGTTTGAGGCGGTGGCGACGCCGCTGCAATCGCTGCTTTAGCCGGCCGCTATACTGCTGCGGATGACCCGCAACCGCCCCGCCGCCGCCGAGATTATCCTGCCGTCGTAGCGGCAGGCCCGGCGATTCTGTGGAAGAACCCGACCCTGCCGCGAGGCGGGGTTTTTTGTTGAACCCGTTGCGCGTGGACGTGAGAACATACTGCGGCCGCAAGCGGCCACGCTAAGAGACTTGACGATGACCACCCCAACCCGCTCGTACAAGGACACGCTCAACCTGCCGAAGACCGCGTTCGCGATGAAGGCGAACCTGGTGCAGAACGAGCCGGCGTCGCTGAAACGCTGGGACAAGCTTGGCGTGTACCGGAAGCTGCGCGAGATGGAGCACCCTCGCGGGCCGTTCGTGTTCCACGACGGGCCGCCGTACGCCAACGGCGACATCCACCTCGGGCACCTGCTCAACAAGGTGCTGAAGGATTTGGTGGTGCGGAGCCGGTCGATGATGGGCTACGACTGCCCGTACACGCCGGGGTGGGACTGCCACGGGTTGCCGATCGAGCACAAGGTTTTGACGGAGCAGGCACGGAGGCACGGAGGCACGGAGGCACGAAGTGAGGGCGGAGCCGCGGATGTCAATCCGTCGGCTCAGTCGCCCGACCCGCTGTCGATCCGTAAGCAGTGCGCGAAGTACGCGGCAAAGTTCGTCAAGACCCAGTCGCGGCAGATGCAGCGGCTGCTTACTTTGGGCGACTACGACGACCCGTACCTCACGATGCTGCCGAAGTACGAGGCCGGCGTACTCGAGGTGTTCGCGGGGATGCTGGAAAAGGGGCTTGTCTACCGCGACCTGAAGCCGGTGCACTGGTCGATCGACAACCAGACCGCGCTGGCCGAGGCGGAGCTGGAGTATTACGACCGGGAGGACACCAGCGTGTACGTCCGGTTCCCGGTGACGCCGGGGTCGGCACTGCATTCGGCACTGCCGGCGAACGCGCACGGCAGCAACTTAAGCCTGTTGATCTGGACCACGACGCCATGGACCTTGCCGGCCAACCTCGCGGTCGCCGTCCACCCCCGCTACGAGTACGGCGTGTACCGGGTCCAGGGGGTCCGGCGTGAAGCGTCCTCCGCGTCGTGGACCGGCGACGACGACCTGCTGATTGTTACGACCGAACTTGCGAATCAAATTTTCGCGGCGCGGCCGGATCTGCAAGTCGACCCCACGCCCATCTCGATCACCACCGGCGAGGCGCTGGCGGGGTCGCTGACGTACCGGCACCCGTTCATCAACGACGGCGACGGACGACGCATCGTCGCCGCCGAATACGTCACCGCCGAAGACGGCACCGGCCTCGTCCACACGGCGCCCGGCCACGGCGTCGAGGACTACCAGACCGGGCTCCGCGAGGGACTCGACGTGTATTGCCCCGTCCGCGCCGACGGCACCTACGACGACACCGTGCCCGAATGGCTCCGCGGCGAGTCCATCTGGAAAGCGAACGACCTCATCGTCGACCGCCTCCGCGACAGCGGCCACCTCTTCCACGACCAGCGTTTCACCCACAGCTACCCGCACGACTGGCGCGGCAAGAAACCCGTCATCTTCCGCGCCACCGAGCAATGGTTCGTCGGCGTCGACCGTGACGTCGAAGCCGTAGCGGGTGACGCGCAGCGTCCCGCTTCGTTGCGCGACGCGGCGCTATCCGTCACCGCCGACGAGGTGATGTTTTACCCCCAGTGGGGCCGCAGCCGGATGCGCGGGATGCTCGAGTCGCGGCCCGACTGGTGCATCAGCCGGCAGCGCGCGTGGGGCCTGCCGATACCCGCATTCTTCAACAAGGACAACAAGCCGCTACTTACCGCCGCGAGTGTGCGGGCGGTGATGAAGGTCATCGCCGACAAGGGCAGCGATGCGTGGTTCTATATGTCGACGGACGACTTGCTCCAGCACTACGACCCCGCCGCCGACCCTGACGCGCCGGAGTGGGTGAAAGGGGAAAGCAAGAAGTGGAAAGGGGAAATCAGCAAGGGGGGGGACACATTTGATGTGTGGTTTGAGTCGGGCAGTTCGTGGAACGCCGTGCTGCGCGGGGGGTGGGCGGATCGACAGGCGCGGCCGGTGCTGCGTGACGGGCAACCCGGGGCCGACCTCTATCTTGAGGGCTCGGACCAGCACCGCGGGTGGTTCCAGCACTCGCTGCTGCCCGCCCTCGCCGTCACCGGGCAGAGCCCGTTCCGGGGCGTGTTGACGCACGGGTTCATGGTGGACAGGGACGGCCGCAAGATGAGCAAGTCCGGGGGCAACGCCCTCGTTGTCGACGACCTGATGAAAGATTTCGGGGCCGACGTCTGCCGGTGGTGGGTCGCGTCGCTGAACCCCGAGAACGACATCAAGGCCGACGCGAGCTTTTTCAAGCTCGCCGGCGAAGAGTACCGCAAGGTCCGCAACACGCTGCGCTTTTTGCTGAGCAACCTCAGCGACTTCGACCGTGAAACGATGACGCACCACTTCACCAAGGCCGACGCGGCGAGCATCGACGCCTGGGCGATGGGCGAGCTGGCGTCGCTGATGCGGACGGTGACGGGGGCGTACGACGGGTACCGGTTCCGCCGGGCGACCGAAGCGCTGTTTGACTTCTGTAACGACACGATGAGCGCCGTTTACCTCGCCGCGGTGAAGGACCGGCTTTACTGCGACGCCGCCGACTCGCCGCGCCGCCGGCGGACGCAGACGGCGTGCTACAAGATCGCCGCGGCGGTGTGTCGGCTGCTTGCCCCGATCCTCCCGCACACCGCCGACGAGGCGTGGCGGGCGCTGCACGACGCCCCGGCCCCCGGGAGCCAAGGCAGCGGAAGTAGCAACCCAAATTGCGTCCACCTCGAACGCCTGCCCGACCCGGACCACCCCGAGGAGATCCCGGTCGACAAGCGCTGGCCCCTGGTCATGGCGGCACGAACCCGCTGGATGAAAAGACTCGAAGCGTATCGACAGCACTTCGAGGTAGACAATCCTTTGGAATTGGGGCTGCAGGTATACGAGTATCTTGAGCAGGGGGGCGCAAATGCCGCTGATCTTCAGGGCTTTGATCCCATCGATCTCGCTGATCTGTGCGGCGTCAGCCGCGTTGAGGTGCATGATGAAGAGCTCAACGTCCTGCATCTCTCCGCCGAGCCGCGGTGCGAGCGGTCCTGGAAGCGCGACGGCACCGTGAAAGAGCGCAGCGACGGCGGGATGTTGTCCGACCGTGACGCGGCGGCGGTCGGGCTGACGTGACCGGGGCTCAACCGGCGGCGGGATTGGGTCGATGTAGCGCCACGGGCCGCGGTGCGCCCGTGGGAGGTCGGCCGTGGGCATTGAGCTGCGAGAGATCCGGCGGGATGAGTTGGCCGCTTCGGTGGATGCGGCCCGGGCCGGAGGCATCTTGCTCGACGGCGAGGCCGTGGCGAGGCGGCGGAGCGTGGTGGCGTGCAACAAGGAGACGCCGGTGGGCGGTGCCCTCGCCCACGACGGCGGTGGGGGGCGGCGGGAGTTGATCGTGGAGTTGCGCAAGGGCGCGAAGCCGACGTTGGCGCGGGACCTGATCGACCAGGCGCTGCGGAAGGCGGCGGCGAGCGGGATCACGGCGGTGCGGGTGCGCCTGCTCGATGAGGCCGCGGCCACGCTGCTGTGGAAGAAGGCCGACTGGCTTTCGGGTTTGAAGCCGGTGACGCCCGCCGTGGGTCGAGCCCAATAATCCAGCCGGACGAGCTGCGCCATTGCCCGCTCAGCCCGACCGCCCCGACCGCCGATAGCACAGGCATGGCCACCCCCCCGCCGCCGGCGACGCTCTTTCCGATGGACCACGCGTCGGCCGCAACCGACCCGGTGACGCCGGAGGTCCGCGGCCTCCTGGGCGACTCGATGAACCACCTCGCCGCGGCGCTCGACGCGCTGCAGGACGGCCCGGGCCACGGCCCCGGCGGGTCCGGTCCGCCCCACGCCGACCTCCTGCGGCGGCTCCGCGCCGCCGAGCGGACGCTGCACGAGGTCGCCGCCCGTGTCGATCACCTTGCCCTCCGCCAAACGGGCTCCGCCTCCACCGCCATGGCATGCACTCCGACGCTGCGGGACGTGGTCGACCGCGCCGCCCGTGTGTTTGCCCCCGCCCTCGGCCCGCGCCACCTCGATATCACCACCACCCTGGACGCCGGGCTCGCCGATGTCGCGGCGGGCCCGATCTACACCGCGCTTGCAGCGGCGTTGAACCTCGCCCTCAACGCCATCGACGCCGCCGAGGCGACCGCCCCCGGCGGGCGGGCGCACCGGATCAACCTCCGCCTCTTCGGCGACGAGCGGAGGATCGTCCTGAAGGTCAGCGACACCGGTCGCGGCACGGAGAGTGCTGCACCGGCTGGCCCCGAGTCCGCCCTGCACTTGGCCCTCTGCCACCGCGTCGCCGACGAGCTCGGCGGGCGCGTCACTCTGGCACCCACCGACCCGGACCAACCCGACGACGGCAGCACCTTGACCCTGGCTTACCCCGCACCCGGACCCCGACCCCGGAGCGCGGAAAGGCCGGCCGACGCCCTCGCCACCGGCTTCCGCCTCGCCGCATGAGCCCGCCGCTTCGCCAGCCGTCCCGATGCCCGACCCGGCCCGCATCCTGATTGCCGATGCGGCTCCCGTCGCCGGACGCTTCGCCCGCATCTTGCAAAAGGTTCGACACCACACGGCGATCGCCGACGGCGTCGAGGCGGTGCTGGCGGCTCTCGATGACACCTCCACCGGGTTCGACCTGATCCTGATCGACTTCGACCTCGCTCCCGCCGCCGCGTTGGATCGGCTCCGGGATCTGCGGGAGCGGCACCGTGATGTGCTGCCTGTCGTCACGACGCCGTTCGGGCAGGTGGGTTATGTCGCGGCGGCGATTAAGCTCGGCGCGGAGGACGTGCTGGTCAAGCCGGTAAACGAGCAGGTTTTGCTTCGTGCGGTTGAGGCGGCGGCGGCGAAACAGGTGCTGTTGCGGGGTATGCCCGACGATGACACGACGTTAGCCGCCGGGCTTGTCCCGGCGCTCGCGCCACCCGAAACGCCGGGACAAGAGCGGCGGCTAACGGCGACGCATGGCGGCACCGGCACGCTGACGGAGGCGCTGCTCGGTCCCGAGCGGCGGATTATCTGTGAGGCGCTGGATGAGCACGGCTGGAACCGCACCGCGACGGCGGCGGCGCTGGGGATCGACCGGACGACGCTGTATAAAAAGATCAAGCGGTTCGGGCTGGATCGGTCGGGATAGCGACGCGCGCGGCGAAGCCGCGTCGCTTCGTAGGGTTACGGGGAAGGGGTGACGAACTCGGTAATGGACAGGCCGAAGCCCGAGAGGGCGGTGGGGGTGAAGGGGTGGTCGGTGATGAGGCGGAGGTGGCGGAGGCCCAAGTCGCGGAGGATCTGCGAACCGATGCCGTAGTCCATAGTGTGCCGCCCCGGGAGGTTCGCCGGGTGATGTTTCGGGGCGTCGTCGGACGACCCGAAGCGGGGCAACTCGCTCACGGCCGGCGTTGACCCGACAGGCACGGCGGTCTGCAGGCGGCGGACCAGCCCCTGGCCAAGCCCCTCGTGGCGGAGGTACACCACCGCCCCGCGGCCCGCATCCTGGATCATCCCCATCGCGGCGATCAGCGTCTCGTGCGACGGCTGGGTCACGTCGCCGAGCACGTCGCCCAGCAGGTTCTGCGAGTGCATCCGCACGAGCGTCGGCTCGTCGGTGTCGATGGGGTGGCCGGTCCCGTCGGTCCGGCCCACGCCGCCGCAGGTCAACGCGACGTGTGGGAACGGGTCGACCAACGAGCGGTAGGCGATGAGGTTCCACCGGCCCAGCCCGTTCTCGAAGGGCGTCTCGTCGAGGCGTTCGACGAGCTTGTCGCGCTGCATGCGGTGATTGATGACCTCGGCGACGGAGGTGAGCTTGAGGCCGTGGGTGTCGCAGAGGGCGCGGACCTGGGGGAGGCGGGCCATGGTGCCGTCGGGGTTCATGACCTCGATGCCCACGGCCGCGGGCCGGAGGCCGGCGAGGCGGCAGAGGTCGACCATGCCCTCGGTGTGCCCGGCGCGGACGAGGGTCCCGCCGTCGCGGGCCCGCAGCGGCTGGACGTGGCCGGGTCGATCTAGGTCGATCGGCCGAGTGGCGGGATCGGCAAGGGCGCGGATGGTGGCGGCGCGGTCGGCGGCGCTGACGCCGGTGGTCACGCCGAAGCGTGCGGCCGCGTCGACGGTAAGCGTGTAGGCCGTGCCCCGCTGGGTCGTGTTCACCGCGGCCTGGGGCGGCAAATCCAGCCGGTCGCACGTCGCCCCGTCGAGCGCGACGAACAACATCCCCCGCCCCTCGCGCAGCATGAAGTTGATCACCTCGGGCGTCGCGTGCTCGGCCGCACACACCAGGTCCCCTTCGTTTTCGCGGTCCTCATCATCAATGAGCACCACCATCCGCCCGGCACGCAGGTCGTCGAGAATGGGGGGGAGGGGGTGCATCGGGAAGGGATCGGGGACTGGGGATCGGGGAGCAGAAAACAAGGAGCAGGAACTATATCGAGCCGATGCGATGCGCTTGCTTCGGCCCCGATCCCTGGTCCCCGATCCCTGATCCCTCGGCAGCGACGTCCACCCGCACCTCGACCTTGTGTTCGCCGCCGCCGAGGATGAGGCCGCGGACGGGTGAGACGTCGTTGAAGTCGCGGCCCCAGGCGAGGGTGATGTGCTGGTCGCCGACGACCTTGTCGTTGGTCGGGTCGAAGTCGACCCAGCCGAGCCCGGGGCTGTACACCCCGACCCAGGCGTGCGAGGCATCGGCGCCGACGAGGCGCTTCTGCCCCGGCGGCGGGACGGTCTGAAGGTAGCCGCTGACGTAGCGGGCCGGCAGATCGAGGCTGCGGAGGCAGGCGATCATGAGGTGGGCGAAGTCCTGGCACACGCCGCTGCGCTGGCGGAAGACCTCGGCCACGGGTGTGGCGATCGTCGTCGTCGCGGGGTCGTAGCGGAAGTCGCGGTAGATGCGGCGGGTCAGGTCGTACGCCGAGTCGAGCACCGGCCGACCGACGGGGAAAGACGGCGCGGCGTAGTCCGCCAGCTCGGCCGTCCCCGAGGCGAGGGGCGAGTCGAACGAGTGCTGGTACGCGTCGAGCCCGGCGTCGGTCACGTCGGCCTTGCACTCGTCACGGACGAGCTCCCACGGCCTGCTGAGCCCGTCGGCCAGCGGCGGCCGGGCGTGGACCTCGACGCGGCTGACCGCCGAGACGGTCATGGTGTGGTGTGGCTGCTGGAGGGTGAAAAACGTGACGGGGTTCCCGAAGTAGTCGTGCCGGTCGCGGACCACCGCCGGCGGCGGCGCGATGTGCACGTCGCACGTGTGCAGCGTCTGGAGCGGAACGGGGCGCGGCCGCAGGTGCACGACGTTGTGTCCGAGCGTCACCGGCTGGGCGTAGGTATATTCGGTGTCGTGGCGGAGGGTGTAGAGCACGGGGGGGGGTGGGTGTTGGGGGCTTGGGTGTTGGGGGCTTGGGAGGAGTAACTCGTTCCGTTCGTTCGTCGTTCTCGTTCTCGTACTCGAAACGCAAGCCTCGCCGCGGCGGGAAGTGCGGAGGGATCAGACAACAGTGCACGAACTATCCGCACCCGGCGGACTGTTCCCTCCGCACTCCGCACTCCCTACCGCCCCACCCCCGGCAGCGCCGTCGCCGCCTGCGCGTGCGTCAGGTACCGCTGCGTGAGCAGGTCGCTGAACGCGGGGAGCTGTTCTTCCAGAGTGTCCATCAACGCCCGAAGCGCCGGCCGTTCGCCGCGCTCGGCGGTGGCGGTGAGGTCCCGCACGTCGGCGAGCTGGACGGACGACAGAGCCGCGAGCATCAGCCGCTCCTCGGCGGTGCGTTGCCCGCCGGCCCGCTCCGCCTCGTCGCGGGGCAGCGCATCGACGTGGCCCATGAGCGTCGCCAACTGAAACCCCACGCTCCGGGGGTTGCTCTCGTCGAGGAGCAACAGGTCGACCACCGGCATCGCCGACAGCGACGTGCGGTAGCGTGAGCGGTAGGTCATGCTGCTGTTGGCCACCTCGAGCGTCGCGTCGAGCGTCGGCAACTCGTCGCCGCGCGACCGGCCGAGCAGCTCCTGCAAGAGCGCCAGCGTCGCCATCGCCCGCTCGATCCGCCGGCCCATGTCGAGGAAACGCCAACCCTGGCCGTGCGTCATGCTCTCGTAGCTCAGCCCCGAGAACGCGTACAGCGGGATCATCAACTGATCCAGCACCCCCAGCGCCGCGGTCAAATCGCCCGGCTCGTTGTCGTCGTCGCGGAAGTCGGTGTCGATCTGCCGCAGGATCCGCCACGTGTCGATGCTGATGCGGTCGCGGACCATCGACCCCAGCCGGCGGGCGTGGTTGATCGTGGCCCGCAGGCTGAACCCCTGCCCCGCGTCGTACAGCGCCGCGCGGACGTACGCCGCCGCCCGGTCGTAATCCCCGAGCGGGTCGGCGAAGTCCGCTTCCGGCGGGTTGTGCGTCACGCGGTGCAGCGTGCGGAACAGGCGCGGCAACTCGGGGCAGCCGTCGGGTGAGGTCTCCTCGGTGAACCGCTTGACCACCGCGCGCATCAGCCGCGTCAACCCCTCGGCCCGCTCGACGTACCGCCCCAGCCAGTACATCCCGTCCGCCACGCGGCTGGGTAAATCCGCCGCCCCTCGCGACACCGATACCACCCCCGCCTCGCTCTGCAACAAACTGAATCGGCTGACCGGCCCGTCGGCGAGGACCCACGCATCCTTGCTGCCCCCGCCCCGCTGCATCGTCACGATCATCGAGTCCGGCGACGCCGACACCCGCACCAGCCCGCCGGGCATGACGGTGTACCCCCCCGCCGAGTTGGCCGTGCTGAACGCCCGAATCATGATGTGGCGCGGGGTGTAGGAAGCGCCTTCCCACACCGGGGCCGTCGACAGCGCGACGCTCTCCTGGGCGATGTAGCGGTGCGGCCGGGCGACAATCCGCAGCCGCAGCTCGTCCCGCTCCGCATCGGTGAGGTTCGTCCCGAACACCGGCTCAATCCGTCCCCCTCCTTCACCGCCACCGCGGCCCGGGAACGCCGGCTTGATCACCAGTTCCTTGAGGTGATCTAAAACGTACGCCTTCTCGGCCGGCTGGCCGCACCACCACGTCGCCACCCCCGGGAGCAGCGGCTCCTCGCCCAGCAGGGTTCGGCAAAGCGACGGGAAGAACGGCATCAACGCCGGCGTCTCGATCAGCCCGCCGCCCAGCCCGTTGGCGATCGCGACCTGCCCCGCGGCCGCGGCCTGGACCAGCCCCGTCACGCCCAGCGCCGAGTCGCCCCGCAGCTCCAGCGGGTCGCAGTACGCGTCGTCCAGCCGCCGCAGGATCACGTCCACCCGCTGCAGCCCGCCGAGCGTCTTGAGGTACACCCGGTGGTCCCGCACGGTAAGGTCGCTGCCCTCCACCAGCGTGAAGCCGAGGTACCGCGACAGGTAGGCGTGCTCGAAATAGGTCTCGTTGTAGGGGCCGGGCGTGAGCAGCACGATGCGCGGGTTCTCGCGGCCCTGCGGCGACCATCTTCGCGTCAGCGTCTGGCGCAGCTCGCCGAAGAACAGCGCGAGCCGGCGGACGCCGATGTCGCGGAAGAGCGTCGGGAAGGTGCGGGAGATGACGATGCCGGTTTTCGAGGGCGTAGCCCGCGCCGGACGGGGCCTGGGTCCGGTCGGCGATGACCCACCACCGGCCCTGCGGGTTGCGGGCGAGGTCGACGCCGTGGAGGATCAGGTGCCGGCCGCCGGGGGGGTTGATGTTGTGGCACGGCCGCAGGAAGTTGGGGTTGGCGAAGACGAGGTCGCTGGGCAGGAGCCGTTCGCGGAGGAGGCGCTGCGGGCCGTAGAGGTCGGCCAGGACGAGGTTGAGGACCGCCGAGCGCTGGGCGATCCCCGCCTCGACGAGGGCCCACTCGGCGGGGTCGAGGGTGAGGGGGACGGGGTCGAGGTTCCAGGTGCGGTCGGTGCCGCGGGGGTCGGCGTAGACGTTGTAGGTGACGCCGTTGTCCTGGATCATGCGCTGAGCGGCCTGCCAGCGGCGGGCGAGGCCGGGGTGGCCGATGGCGTCGAGCCCGTCGATGAGGGGTCGCCAGTGCGGGCGGACGTCCTCGTTGCCCGGCGAGGGCGCGGCGAGCATCTCGTCGTACGCCGACGGCAGCGTCCGGTAGAACGCGGAAGGCGGCAGGTCGACGGCGGCGGTGGGGGCCGGGGCGGTGGAGGACGCGGTCATGGCGGCGAGGGGGAGTGCGGAGGGAACAGTGAACAGTGCGTCAGATTTCCCGGCACTGTCGCGGTACGTCACCCACTCTACCCCGCACTGTTCCCTGTTCCCTCCACACTCTTGCCAACCCGCCGCAGGTCCAGCGTGACCGGGCTCTCGTCGCTCGGTGGGGGCTGGTGGAGGTGCACGGTGCCGGGGGTGTGGCCGAACTTTTGGAAGCGTTCGACGCGGCGGGTCTCGGCTTCAAGGGCGTTGACGGGGACCTGGTCGTGGGACCGGCCGCCGGGGTGGCTGACGTGGTAGGTGCACCCGCCGACGGCGTGGGCGTTGGCGCGGTCGACGAGGTCGAAGCGGAGGGGCGCGTGCACGCCGATGGTCGGGTGCAGGCTGCTCCACGGCTGCCACGCCCGGTACCGCACGCCGGCGACGTACCCGCCGGGGGTGCCCGTCGCGGTGAGCGGGACCTCGATGCCGTTGACCGCGACGGCGTGGCGCGCGGGGTCGAGCCCGCTGACCTTGATCTGCAGCCGTTCGAGTGACGAGTCGACGTAGCGGGCGGTGCCCGTGCGGCTGCCCTCCTCGCCGAGGGTCAGCCACGGCTCGATGGCGTGCCGCAGCTCGATGGTTATGTCGTCGTAGGTGACCGTGCCGAGCGCGGGGAAGCGGAACTCAAAGTGCGAGCCGAACCAATCCCCCCGGAAGTTGAAGCCGTGGTCGTTGAGGTCGCTGAGGATGGTGTCGAAGTCCCGCCGCACGAAGTGGGGCAGGAGGAAGCGGTCGTGCAGGCGCGTGCCCCAGCGGGTGAGGGGGGCGTCGTAGGGCGTTTCCCAGGATCGGGCGATGAGGGCGCGGAGGAGGAGTTGCTGGGTGAGGCTCATCCGCGGGTGCGGGGGCATCTCGAAGCCGCGGAACTCGACGAGGCCGAGGCGTCCGGTGACCGAGTCGGGCGAGTAGAGCTTGTCGATGCAGAACTCGGCGCGGTGGGTATTGCCGGTGAGGTCGGTGAGTAGGTGTCGGAAGATGCGGTCGACGAGCCAGGGGGCGGGGGGGGAAGGGGCTAAGGGGCTAAGGGGCAGAGGGGCAGAGGGATCGGAACCCTTTTCACTCTGCCCCTTTGCCCCTTTGCCCCTTTGCCCCTCGCTTTCCCTTAGCCCCTTTGCCCCTTTGCCCCTTTGCCCCTCGATCTGCCCAAACGCGATCTCCATCTCGTACGCCGCCTCGGGCCGGCCCTCGTCGAACCGCGGGGCCTGGCTCGTCGGGCCGATGAACAGGCCGCTGAAGAGGTAGCTCAGGGATGGGTGGTTGTGCCAGTAGCCGATGAGGCTCTTCAATAAGTCGGGGCGGCGGAGGAACGGCGAATCCTCGGGGGTGGCCCCGCCGACGACGATGTGGTTGCCCCCGCCGGTACCGGTGTGCTTGCCGTCGAGCTGGAACTTCTCGGTGCCGAGGCCGACCTGCCGCGCCTCGGCGTAAACCGTCTCCGTGAGGTCGACGAGCTGCCGCCACGATGTCGCGGGGTGGACGTTGACTTCGATGACGCCGGGGTCGGGCGTGACCTTCATCACCTCCAGCCGCGGGTCGACCGGCGGGGTGTAGCCCTCGAGCAGCACCGGCATGCGGAGCGCCTCGGCCGCGTGCTCCACCGCCGCGACGAGGTCGAGGTAGTGCGCCGCCGACCGCGTCGGCGGCATGAAGATGTACAGCCGCCCGTCCCGCACCTCCGCCGCCATCGCCGTCCGCACCACCCACGGTGCCGACTCGCCCTCCTCCGGCCTCCGGTCCCGGTCCTTCTCGCCCCCCTTCGCGAACGCCACCGGCTCGCTCGCCCCCCAAGGCGTCGAGTCGGGCTCGTCCCACCGCTCCGCCTGCGTGGTCGCGCCGTCCACCTGCCCCGCCATTGCCACCCGTCCAAACTTCTTCCGGGGGCGACGCCCGGGCAGTGCCCCCCGCTGCGCCGACGGGTCCTCCGGCTCCATATACGGGTACTCCTCGGGCTTCACCCACGGCAAACTGTCCAGCGGCAGCCGCAACCCCGCCGGCGAGGTGCCGCCCACCAGGTACAGCCGCTCGCTCCGCAACGCCCACGCCCCGGAATACCACTCGTCCGCCTCCGACTCCCGCGCGTGCTCGATGGGCAGCACGTAGGCGGTCGGCGTCTCCAGCCCACGCTCGGCGACCCGCAGCAGCTGCAGCCGCTCCTCCGCGTCTTCCAGTTTCGAGTCGCCCGGCGACACGTTCACCGGTAGCTCGCGCTCCCGCACCGTCGCCCGCACCGGCTCCTCGTACGCCGCCCTTATATAGTTCGCCCCCACCCCCAGCTCCCCACAAAGCTCCACCAGGAAGCGCTTCGCATCCTCAATGCCGTAGCCATAGTCAGCGGTTTCGTCCCCGATCAGCGCGTCGTGTTCCCACACGGGTTGGCCGTCCCGCCGCCAGTACAGCCCCAGCGCCCAGCGCGGCAGCGGCTCGCCGGGGTACCACTTCCCTTGCCCGTAGTGCAGCAACCCCCGCGGCCCGAAATGCTCCCGGAACTTTTTGATCAACGCCAACGACAGCGGCTTCTTCGTCGGGCCCACCGCGGCCGTATTCCACTCCGCCCCCTCCCAACCCTCCTCGCCGCTGACCGAGATGAACGTCGGCTCGCCGCCCATGCTCAGCCGCACGTCCCCCGCGTCCAGCCGCCCGTCCACCGCGTCGCCCAGCGCCACGATCTCCGCCCACTGCGCCTCGGTGTGCGGCTTGGTCACCCGCGGGTCCTCGTGCACCCGTGTCACCGACATGCTCACGTCAAACTCGGTCTGCACCGGCGAGATCGCCCCTTCGATCGGGGCCGCGCCCGTCGCGTCCGCCGACGTCGCGAGGGGGATGTGCCCTTCGCCGCACATCATGCCGCTGGTCGCGTCCAGCCCGACCCACCCCGCCCCGGGCAGGTACACCTCGACCCAGGCGTGCAGGTCGCAGACGTCCTGCGCCACGCCGGCCGGGGCGTTGGGGTCGATCGGCTTGAGGTCCGGGGCGAGCTGGATCGAGTACCCCGAGACGAACCGGGCGGCGAGACCCGCCTTGCGGTAGAGCTGCACCATCAGCCACGCGAAGTCGCGGCAGGACCCGATCCCCTCCGCCAGCGTCCGCTCCGCCGGCCACACCCCGGGGTCCATCCGCACGGTGTACCCGAGCGTCCGGTTCACCAGCGTGTTGACCTGCACGAGGAAGTCGATGGTCCGCTGCGGCTGCAGGTCGATCTGCGCGTACAGGGCCGCGGTCCGCTCGTCGAACTGCGGGTCGTCGAGGTACGAGCGGAGGTCGCGCCAGTCCTGGTCGTCGTAGCGGAAGGGGTACCGCTCCGCGTCGGGGTCGAGGAAGAAATCGAACGGGTTGATCGGCGTGAGGTCCGCGACGAGGTCGACCTCGACGCCGAACTTCCGCGTCGGCTTGGGGATGACCAGCCGGGCGAGCCGGTTGTTCTGCGGGTCCTGCTGCCAGTTGATGAAGTGCTCCCCCGGCCCGCCGGGCGTGACGGTCATGGAATACGACACGATGGGCGTGCGGCAGTGCGGCGCGGGCCGGAGCCGGACCACCTGCGGCCCGAGGCTCGCCGGGCGGTCATAGCTATAGAAGGTCCGGTGGTTCAGCGCGACGCGTATGGCCATGGGGGCCGATGATAGCGGGCGCCCCTCCCGTACCCGCTCCTGGACCCGTGGCGACCGCCGGCCCCCGCCGCCGCGACCCGGAGCCGACCGGACCCTGACGCCGACGACATACAATGCGTCCCGTGGGCTGCCCACGGTCGCCCACCCGCCGCTCTACCCGACGCCACGCCCCACGACCCGGCATGAACAACCTGTACTCACCCCCGATCTCCCGCCGATACGACGGCGACGACCGCCGCTTCGTCCACCTCCACCTCCACAGCCAGTACTCGCTGCTGGACGGGGGCAACCGCCTCGACCGGCTGGTGCGGCACGTCAAAAAGCTCGGCATGGACGCGGTGGCCGTCACCGACCACGGCAACTTGCACGGGGCGGTAGAGTTTTACAACCTCGCCAAAAAAGAGGGTATCAAGCCGATCCTCGGCATCGAGGCGTACGTCGCCCCCGATATCAACGGCAAGCCGTCGGACCGCACCAACCGCGAGTACACCGGCGTCGCCGACGGCGGGTTCCACCTCGTCCTCCTCGCCGAGGACGCCACCGGCTGGGCCAACCTTCTCAAGCTCAGCAGCGACGCGTACCTCAACGGCTTCTACTTCAAGCCGCGGATGGACAAGTCGACGCTTGAGAAGTGGTCCGACGGGCTCATCGCCATCAACGGCCACCTCGGCTCGTCGCTCGCTTACCACCTGGTCAAGTACCACCAGACCAAAGACCCCACGCACTGGAAGCACGCCGTCGCCGAGGCGCAGTGGCACGCGTCGGTCTTTCGGCCCAACGATGCCGGCGAACCGCGGTTCTTCTTGGAGATGCAGCACCACGGCGAGCAGTTGCAGCGGGACCTCAACCCGCAAATGGCCCGCCTCGCCGACGAGTTGAACCTGCCGCTGGTCTGCGACAACGACGCGCACTTCATGACCGCCGACGACTGGGACGCGCACGACTCCTTGTGCTGCATCTCGATGGGCAAGGTCAAGAGCGATACGAGCCGGATGCACTACGCCCGGGACCTGTACGTCAAGAGCGCCGACGAGATGTGGGCTCACTTCGGCGAACGCCACGCCGAGGCGCTGGCCAATACCGCGCGGATCGCGGACCGGTGCAACGTGGACCTCGACTTCGAGGCGAACCATGCGCCGGTGGTGAAGGTGCGGCGGAGGGATCAGGGATCCGGGAGTAGGGATCAGGGATCAGGGACCGGGGATCAGGGAAGGCAGTCAGACCTGATCCTTGATCCCCGATCCCCGGTCCCTGCCGAAGGCTCCCCCGGCTCCACCGAATGGTTCAACGCGTTCTGCGCCCAGTACGAGTTGCAGCCTTTCGACGCGCTCAACGACGCCGACTCGCCCGAGGACCTCGCCCGGCAGTGCGACACGGCCCTGCGTGAACTCTGTGAAGCCGGGTTGATCTGGCGCTACGGCAAGGACGGCATCACCGACGCGATCCGCGCCCGGCTCGACCGTGAGCTGAAGGTGTTGGCCGACAAGTCCATCTCCGCCTACTTCCTGATCGTCTGGGACTTCGTCAACTACGCCCGGCAGAACGACATCCCCGTCCTCGCCCGTGGGTCGGGCGTGGGGACGATGACCGGGTACGTGCTCGGCCTGTCCAACGCCTGCCCCATCGAGTTCGGGCTGCTGTTCGAGCGGTTCACCGACCCCGACCGCAGCGAGTACCCCGACATCGACATCGACATGTGCCAGGACGGCCGGGCCGACCTGATCCGCTACGTCCGCGAGAAATACGGTCACGTCGCGCAGATCATCACCTTCGGCACGCTCAAGGCGCGGGCGGCGATCCGCGACGTCGGCCGTGTGCACGACGTGTCGCTGTCGGACGTCGACAAGATCAGCAAGCTCATCGGCGACGGGCTGGCCACGACGCTCGACTCCGCGTGGGACGCGAACGCCGACCTCCGCGCGATGTGTGACAGCCAGCCGCACCTCAAGGCGACCTACGACACCGCCCGCCGGCTGGAGGGCCTCGCCCGCCACGCCGGGGTCCACGCCGCGGGCGTCATCGTCGCGACGCAGCCGCTTGACAACATCGTCCCGCTCTACCGCGCCCCCGGCAGCGGCGGCAAGGGCGGCGAAGATGTCGTGGTCACCCAATGGGACGGCCCGACGTGCGAAAAGGTCGGCCTGCTGAAGATGGACTTCCTGGGCCTCCGCACGCTGTCGATTATCGAGCGCGGGAAGCTGCTCGTGCGGCAGTCGTTGAATGAGGATGCTGTTGCCGCGGCGGTCGGTCGCGAGGGATCGGGGACCGGGGATCAGGGATCAGGATCGGAACCCGAACCCCGATCCCTGATCCCTGATCCCTTGGAGTTAGACCGCCTCACCTACGACGACCCTCACGTGCTCGAACTGTTTTCCCGGGGCGAGACGGCCGGCGTTTTCCAGTTCGAGTCCGGGGGGATGCGCAACCTGCTCATGGCGATGAAGCCCGACCGGCTGGAGGACCTCATCGCGGCGAACGCGCTGTACCGGCCCGGGCCGATGGAGCTCATCCCCAACTACAACCACCGAAAGCACGGCCGCGAAAACGTCCCGACGGTCCACCCCATCGTCGACCGCCTGACCGCCGAGACGTACGGCATCATGGTCTACCAGGAGCAGGTGATGCAGGTCCTCAACGAGCTGGGCGGCATCCCGCTCCGCGAGGCGTACTCCATCATCAAGGCCATCTCCAAAAAGAAAGAGAAAACGATCGACGCCGCCCGCGCCGACTTCATCGGCGGTGCGGAAAAACACGGCGTTTCGGCCAAGCAGGCGAACGATCTTTTCGACCTCATCCTCAAGTTCGCCGGCTACGGATTTAATAAATCGCACTCCACCGGCTACGCCATCGTCGCTTATCAGACGGCTTACCTGAAGACGTACTTCCCGATCCAGTACATGGCCGCGGTGCTGACCTACGAGTCGGTCAACACCGACAAGGTGGTCGAGTACATCGACGAGTGCAAGAAGGTCCTGCTGCCCGACGGCCGGCGGGGCGTGGAGGTCAAGCCGCCGGACATCAACCTCTCCGACGTCGCCTTCACCGTCGTCTACGGCGAGGCCGAGGAGCGGACGCCCAGCACCGGGCACATCCGCTTCGGCCTCTCCGCGGTCAAGGGTGTCGGCGAGAAAGCCATCCGCGGCGTCATCGACGAACGCACCAAGCACGGCCCGTTCAAGGGGCTCTACGACTTCTGCGAACGTGTGCCCCCCGGCACGATCAACCGCTCCACCGTCGAGGCGCTCATCAAGTGCGGCGCGTTCGACTCGCTCTACGGCATCGACGCCCGCGCAGCCCTGTGCGAGACCATCGAGACCGCGATGAAGAGTGGCCAACGCATCGCCGCGGACCGGGCGTCCGGCCAGCTCGGCATGTTCGGCCTCGGCCTCGCCGCCGACGACGCCACCCCCGACGAGGCCGGCGAAGAACCCCCCCTGCCGCATGTTGAGGCGTGGAGCAAGAAGGACACGCTCGATTACGAGAAGGAAGTCATGGGCCTCTACGCGTCGAGCCACCCGCTCGAGGAGTACCGCGGCGACCTGGACCGCTACAGCGTCTGCCGCATCGCGGACCTGCACGGCCTGCCGGCCCAGACCGAGGTGACCGTCGGCGGGATGCTCTCGCGCGTCCGCCCCACCGTCGTGAAGAACGGCCGCTCCGCCGGCAGCCGCATGGCGATGCTCACGCTCGAAGACGCCGCGGGCAACAAGATCGACGCGGTGTGTTTCGCCGACACGTTCGCCACCTGCTCGAACCACCTCGAGCCGGATGCGGTGGTGTTCCTCGTCGGCAAGATCGACCGCCGGCGGGAGGAGCCCAACCTCATCGTCGACAAGGTCGTCCCCATCGACGAGGCGAGGCAGCGGCTCACCCGTACCGTCCGCGTCGTCGTCACCGACGCGCCCTCGGCCGACTTCAACGGCCAAGGCAAGGCCCAGCTCCACAAGCTCCGCGAGGTCCTGCGCCAGGCGGCGATGCGGGTGCAGGGCGCGGCGTGCGTTCCGGCCGAAGTCATGCTCGACCTGCACCAGGGCGGCAACGCCGTGACCCTCCGCCTTGACGGGCTGCGCGTCGCTCCAGACGATCAACTGCTCGACGGCGTCCGCGCCGTCATGGGCAACCTCGACGGCCGCTCCGCCCGGTGCGAGCTGCTCGGCCCGCCGAAGGTGGACCGCCGCCACGCCATCGAGCGGCACGGGGAGGTGCGGTCTGAGGGCGACCTCGCTTTCGCCATGCACGACGACGGCGGGCAGTCGATCGACCGGTACGACAGTTAGCCGCCGGGCTCGTCCCGGCGTTTCGCCTCTCCGAGAACGCCGTTAGCCGCCGGGCTCGTCCCGGCGCTCTACATTGACCCAAGCGCCGGGACAAGCCCGGCGGCTAACATCGAGATCATGGCCGCCCACCGCGAAGCTTTGACTATCAACACCTCCGGCCAAGGCACAGTCGAGATCACTGGTCGCCTCCGCGAGGTCGTTGACGCTTCGGACATCGCCGATGGCCTCGTCCACGTCTTCGTCAAGCATACGTCCTGCTCACTGGTGATCATGGAGAACGCGGACCCGTCGGCGAGGCGGGATTTTGAGGCGTTTATGGACCGGCTGGTGCCGGAGGGCGCGGATTATTTCGAGCACACGACGGAGGGGCCCGACGATATGCCGTCGCACATCAAAATGGCGCTGACGCGGACCGGCGAGACCATCCCCCTCGCCGACGGGCGGCTGGTGCTGGGGACCTGGCAGGGCGTGTTCCTGTGGGAGCACCGGCGGTCGCGCCATCGGCGCGAGGTGGTGGTCACCGTCATGGGCGGCTGAGGCGGAGTAGCGGGAGACGCGACAGCGTCCCGCTTGATCACGATATCGGGAACGGGACGCTGGCGCGTCGCCCGCTACGCCGCAGGCGGGATCAGATATGGATCGACCGACCCGCGACGCCGAGGGCGGCTTCCTTGACCGCCTCGGTGAGGGTGGGGTGGGCGTGCACGGCGCGGCCGATGTCTTCGGACGACGCGCCGAACGCCATCGCCGTCGAACACTCGGCGATGAGGTCGCCGGCGCTCTGGCCGATGATGTGCACGCCCAGGACGCGGTCGGTCACGGCGTGGGCGAGGATCTTCACCTTGCCCTCGGTCTGGTCGATCGCCTTGGCGCGGCCGTTGGCGAGGAAAGGGAACACGCCCTTCTTGTACTCGACGCCCTGCTCTTTGAGCTCGCCCTCGGTCGCGCCGACGCTGGCGATCTCGGGGTGGGTGTAGACGACGCCGGCGACCGTGGAATAGTCGACGTGGCCGTGCCCGGTGGCGATCATCTCGACGCAGGCGACGCCCTCTTCCTCGGCCTTGTGCGCGAGCATCGGCCCGGCGACGACGTCGCCCACGGCGTAGACGCCTTCCACCGCCGTCTCGTACCGCTCGTTCACCTCGATCCGCCCCTTGTCGTCAAGCTTCACCCCGACCTTATCAAGGTTCAGCCCCTCGGTGTTGGGCTTGCGTCCGACCGCAACCAGCACCCGGTCGGCCTGCACCGGGTCGGCTCCGTCGCGCTCGACGGTGACGCCCTTTTTCGAGCTCTTGACCCCGGTGACCTTGCTGCCCAGCTCGAACTTGATGCCCTGCTTGACGAACACCTTGTGAGCTTCCTTGGCGATCTCGTCGTCCATGCCCGGGAGGATGCGGTCGAGGTATTCCAGCACCGTGACCTCGCTGCCGAGGCGTCGCCAGACGCTGCCGATCTCAAGGCCGATGACGCCCGCGCCGATGATGGCGAGCTTCTTGGGCACCTCGGTGTACTCGAGCGCCTCGGTGGAGGTGTCGACGCGGTCGAGGGACAGGTCAACACCCGGCAGCGTGGACGGCACGGACCCGGTGGCGATGAGGACGTGCTTGGCGGTGATCCGGTGGTCGCCGACCTGCACGCTCTTGTCGTCGTTGAACGACGCGTTGCCGTGGTAGGCGGTGATCTTGTTCTTTTCGAACAGGCCCTTGACGCCAGAGGTAAGGGCCTTGACCACGCCGTCCTTGCGCTTTTGCATCTTGAGCAGGTCGAGCTTGACCTCGCCGGCGTCGATGCCGTGGTCGGCGAGGTGGGCGACGGTCTGCTCGTAAAGTTCGGAGGACTCGAGCAGGGCCTTGGAGGGGATGCACCCGACGCGGAGGCAGGTCCCGCCGAGGGCGTCGTGCTTGTCGACGCAGGCGACGTCGAGGCCGAGTTGGGCAGCACGGATGGCGGCGACGTAGCCGGCGGGGCCGGCACCGAGGATGAGCAGGTCGTGGGTCTGGTCGGGCATGGTGGAGGGAGTGTAGCCAAGGGCCTTGGCCCGAGAAGAACGGAGAGACCTCGGTTAGGTCGGATGTGGAGATTGCAGTGATGTTCTACGGGTGCCCGGATAAACATTCGTACCCCCAACCCCCATCTTGGGCGGCTCAACCGGCTGCGTCAACGAACCGGTGCGGTTGCCGCTTATCCGATCGATCCGATGCATCCGAGCCACCTGCTGTGACCGCTACCGCGATGCCGCCTCATCGGCCGATGAGCAGGCGATGCGCAAGCGTGGCGACCTGGACGTGATAGAGTTGGCGGCGATCGGGGCAGGCCGGGGGGCGGTGCGGGGGGAGGTGGAGCTGGTGGCGGACGGCGAGCACCTCGACCGGGTGGTGCGGGAGGGGATCCTCGGGGCGAAGGTGAGCGTGGACATCGCGACGGCGGACTTCAAGGCGATGCTGGTGCCGCCGCGGAAGCGAGGTGCTTTGCGGGGGCGCGGTCGGGACGACGCGCCGTCGATCGTGTGGCATTTGGCGGATTTGGCAAAGCGGGGTGTGGAGGTGCGGGTGCTGCACGCTGGGGTGCCCAGCGCCGCGGCGCTGACCGAAATGAAGCGGCTTCGGTCACAGCCGGGCCGTCCGCGGCCCGCGGGCTCGCTCACCTTTCGCCGTTGCCCGCGGCTGCACACCAAGGCGGTGGTGGTGGACGCGGGGTGGGTCTACCTCGGCTCGGCGAACCTGACGGGCGCGGGGCTGGGGGCGAAGGGCGAGACGCGGCGGAACTTCGAGATGGGCGTGATCAGCCGCACGTCCGAATTGGTCGACGCGGTGCTTGGCCGGTTCAACGCGCTGTGGGAGGGCGAGCACTGTCGGGGCTGCGGCCGGCGGGACGTGTGCCCGGTCCCGCTGGAAGAGCCGGCGCTTTGACGCCGCCTAAGATCGACTTCCGCGGGCCGTCCACCGCCATGCATCGGCCAACCCTGCGGGCCGAGATCAAGCGCCCCCCCCCGCCGTTACCGCGGCATCCGAAGTTGTGCTAGCATCGGCCATGTGATCCGCAATCCCACCGGGCGATTGCGGACCGTTTCCCATCGCGGCTCCGCGTGCATCACACGGCCGACCCTCATCCAGGTGCCCATATGAAGCCCCGTTACACGCCCCTCATCGCCCTGATCCTGCTCCAGTTCACGCTGGCGACCGCGGCCCGCTCGCTCGACATGCTCTACGACTTCTCGTCGCCGAAGCAGTTGGACGACTGGTCGGTGCGTTCGCCCGACCTGGAGACGCTGAAGCTGACCAACCGCTACGCCACGCCCAAGACGCGGTCGATGCTCTTCACAACGCCTAAGTGGGAGGCGGGGATGAACCAGTGGCCGGCGATGACGGCCGAATTCATGCCGCGGGACTATTCGAAATACGACCGCCTCGTGATCGAGATGGTTAACCCGACCCCGGCCGCGGCGTCGCTCCGCCTCTTCGTCACCGACAGCAAGACGCCGCTCCGCAACGGGCTCAAGGGATCGACTTCGGTCCCGCCGCTCTCGCGCCAGCAGTTCGTCGTGGACATCTCCGAGACGAACCCCGCCGAGATCAGAAAGATCGACCTCGCCGACGTGGCCCAGATGCAGCTCTGGATGACCACGCCCTCGGCGGACGTCAGCCTGTACATCGACCGCATCTACCTTGCCGGGGCCAAGGAGGAGCTCCCCGAGGCGGCGCCCGCGCTGATCGAACAGGTCGTTGCGCTGTTCAAGAACAGCCAGGGCCTCAAAGACGGCCGCGCCCTGGTCAAGGAAGTTGACGGGTGGCTGGAGGGTGCGGAAGCGGGCGAGAGGCCGTGGCTGGAAGCGGTCAAGGCGGAGGCGGCTGAGCGGGTCGACGCCGTGGAGTCGGTGATCGACGGGGGCCAGACGCTGGACGCGGAGCAGCGGCAGGCGTTGCTCGTTGACCTCGACAATCTTTCCCGCTACGCCGGCCGGATTGAGTCGATGCGCCCGCTGCGGCAGCGGTACGCCGAGGCGGTTTCCGGCGGTGAGCCGGCCGGTAAGGCGTGGGGCCAGACGCTCGTGGCCACCGCGTCGTCGATGCAGAAGGTCCTGCCTCGGGACGTGGCGCTGCCTTCCTCGGTGCAGCCCGCCGCGACGATGGCCGTGCAGATGGCGCAGAACGAGCGGGAGGGTTTCCAGGTCGTCGTGCTGCCGTTCGTGGAGCCGCTGAAAGGTGTAGCGGTGGAGGTCGGCGAGTTGACGGGCGAGGGCGGCGAGCGGCTGGACCCCGGCACGGTGACGGTCGAGCCGGTGGGGTACGTGAAGACCTGGCTGCCCCAGCACCCCCTCGGCGACTTCGGGCAGTACGTCGGCTGGTGGCCCGACCCGATGCTGCCGTTCCTCGACCAAGTCGACGTCGAGCGGGGCGACGCCCAATCGTTCTACATCCGCATCCGCACCGACAAGAACACGCCGCCCGGCACGTATCGCGGGACCGTCCGCGTGACGGCTGCCGACGTGGCCGAGCCGTACAGCTTCGACCTTGAGGCCACGGTCCAAGGCTTCGCCCTGCCCGACCGCTCGCCGCTGCCCTTGGCAATGACCTTCGAGCCCCACTACAACCGCGTCCTCGCCCGCAGCGTCACGCCCGGCCTGACCGACGAAGAGTGGGACGAGCAGTGGCAGTCGCTTAAGTTCGACTGGGCCGACTTCCTCGCCGACCACTGGATCAGCTACGACAACCTCTACCGCAACGGCCCCGGCTGGCCGGACTTCGAGGTGCTCGACCACCTTGAGTCCCGCGGGGCGCTCGACATCATCAACCTCGGCCGCTTCGGCCTCAACGAGCCCGACGCGTTCAACCTCATCGACGAGACCGTCGCCCAGCAGCGGTCGAGCATCGAAGACGCCTACGCCAAAGCCAAGCAGCGCGGCTGGCTCGACCGCACCTACATCTACGGCTTCGACGAGCGGCCGAAGGAAAACTTCCCCCTCATGGAGCGGTTCGTCGGCAAGCTGCAGCCGCTCGTCCCGGGGGTCAAGGTCGCCACCACCGCCGGGGCCTATTGGGACTACTGGGGCGAGGCCGAGGGCATCGACGTCTGGTGTCCGATCCTCAGCAACTGGGACCCCCAGCGGGTCGAGTCGTACAAGAAGCAGGGCAAAGACGTCTGGTGGTACGTCTGCATCGCCTCCCCCCCGCCGTACCCCAACGTCTTCATCGACCAGGATGTCATCGACACCCGCGTCATGATGGGCCCGATGACCGCCAAGTACCGGCCCGACGGGTTCCTCTACTACGTGATCAACCGCTGGAGCGGCGGCAGCGAGTACGACAAGAACGACGCCTACATCACCACCGGTCCCTTCACCGAGTGGAACCCCAAGAGCTTCCGCGAAAGCCACGGCGACGGCAACATGACCTACCCCGGCCCCGAGGGTAAACCTTTGCCCAACCTCCGCCTCGAAAATTTCCGCGACGGCCTCGAGGACTACGCCTACGTGCTGATCCTTGAGGACCGCATCCGTGAGGTACAGAGCCTAGATAAGCCGACCGCCGCCCAGCGCCAGTGGGTGCAAAAGGCTGAGGCCGCCCTGGAAGTTCCGGCCGCGGTGGTCAAAGCCACCAACTCGTACACCAAAGACCCCGCCGACGTCGCCGCATACCGGGCAAAGCTGGCGGAGGCGATTACCACCGCCCCCACCGCCAACGGCCAGTAAATCCCCCACCCGCGTGGCGGCAGACGCGCCCACGTCCCGTCCGGTTCTTCCCGTCGTGCAGAGGGTGACACGCCAGCGTCTCGTTCAAAGCGAACGACGCAACCTTTAGCCGCGTTGCTACGCAACGCGGTTCGCGACGCGTAGCGTCGCGGCTATGAGGGTGGCCGGGGTGGCAGAAGGCTGACGCTTTGGTCAATCGCGGAAGTGTCAACGCGGACTACAGGTGATGTCGAGGATTCCGGGGCTTCGGAGGCGCTGCCCCGGCCACCCTGTAGGTCCGACGACGTCAGCAGCATCACGGCTTCTTGTCGGGGAACGTGTACCCGAAGGCAAACGAGTACCAGCCGTTCACCGGCGCGAACGGGATGTTTTCCCTCAGATTTTGAACGGAATTAAACTCGGTATGCCCGTCGCTGAAGGCCATGTTGGCACCCTGAGCGCCTCGCATAACCATTCGGTCTCGATACGCTCCTCCCGGGGCAATGTTCGCCGACGACGCCCCGTGGCTACCGACATAGGTGCCACTGGATTCACCGGAGAGGTGGTCGCCGACCATCGGACCCGTCCTATCGTCGAGTGTGTTGGGGCTCAGCGAGCCGAAGTAGTTGACATTCGGCTGCCCCTGCGTCCGGCCGCTGATGGTTTCCCCGGGCCGAACTATCAGCCCCGAAACCACCATGGTGCTCTGTAAGAAATCGAAGCGGTCATAGACCGCAGGGTTCGTCGCCGTCGCGGGGCCACTAAGCTTGCCGCGGATCGGGAGCGGATACGACGGACACTTCCAGATCGACTCCGGGTCGGCGGGGATCCCGCGTTGCTCAAGGTCTTTCACGATATCTCCGGGCAGCGAGTAGGGGATCGGCCGTGGGTTCAATTGCCCCCGAGGAAAAAATTTGTAGTCTTGCGCATAGGTGACAAAGCCGATGGCGATCTGGCGGAAGTTCGAGGCGCACGCGATCTGCCGGGCGGTTTCGCGGGCGGCGCTAAGGGCGGGGAGGAGGATGCCGATGAGCAGGGCGATGATGCTGATCACCACGAGGAGTTCGATGAGAGTGAAGCCGCGGGTACGGGGGTGGGTACGGAGGGTCATGGCTGGTTCCTACGTAGGCGGGGGGTAGGGGTGATGTGTCGCCGAACGAAAGGTGGCACTACTAGAAAAAGCACCCCGCGGCGGGTGGGCCGCGGGACGCGAAGGGGGAGCGGGTCGGTTACGCCTTGGCCTTGCGGCGACGGGCGATTAGGAGGCCGCCGAGGCCCAGCAGCGCGAGCGACGAGGGCTCGGGGATGGGGGTGGCGGTGGGGTCGGTCAGGTTGCGGCCGTCGGGATCAAAGAAGATGTTGTCGATCAGGATCGGGCTCACCGCGGCCGGGGCTTGATTCTCGGTGCGGACGAGGAAGCGGTCGAGGGCAACGGTGCGGGCACCGCTCTGCTGGTTCAGGTTATCGATGACGAGCGTCTGATTCAGGTAATTAGCGTCTTCATCGCTCTGGACGAACAGGTCGTAGGTGAAAGTCTCGAGGTTCGACACGAGCCAGATGTTGTAGCCGACGTTGGCGACATAGGTCGAGGGGGAGCCGGTATTGGCGCCGACGAACACGCCGTCCTGGAGGAAGAGGCGGCCGGCGATCTCGCTGGTGACGGGCCGGTTGTCCGGGCCGGAGTAGGCCGAGCCGGCGGAGAGGCGGTGCTGCTGCACGTCGCCCAGGCCGGAGAACTGGAGGAACGTGGTCACCTCACCGGCGCCGGCCCCGGGGGTCACGGCCGTCGGCAGCGAGGTGAAATACTCCTCGTTAAGCGAGTTGAAAGACGCGACATTGTTGCCGTCGGACAGGGGGTCGATGACCATATCGGGGCCGGCGAGCTGGTCGGTCCAGGTGCCGGGCGGGTTGGCTTCGATTTGGTCGCCGGGGTTGTGACTCTCCCAGTCTTCCACGGTGGAAAAGGCGGCGTTGGCGGAGCCGGCGAAGAGCGCGGCCAAGGTGACGGTGGGGGTGATGAGATGACGTTTCATAATGCGGAACCTCCGGTGGGGATTCAAGCGAGCCGGGAACCTCGGCGACGCACGCGGCCGCCGAGCGGGATGCAATGCTCCCTATAACGAATCGTGTTGGACCACCACGCCGGGGCAGTCGGGCGGGGTGGGGTCGGAGCCGGTGGCCGGCCAATCCTCGGGTCGGGCGAACCGGGGCGGGATGAGCACGACCTGCCCGGGGGAGCGGGTGGTGTCGGCAGAGTTCTCGCTCTGAGCGTCGAGCTGGTCGAGGAACGCGGCGAAGAAGCAGCGGACATCGTAGCCCAGGCAAGCGAAGCCCGGCTCGGAGCCGGCGTCGGCTTCAAGCGGGAAGTTGGCGACGAGGACGGCGTCGAGGTCGCGGCCGATGGCGAGGCCGGACTCGGCCAAGGCGGCGGTGATGGTGCCGGTGATGCGGGCATCGGTAACGATGAGCCCGTCGGGCCGATCCCCGGGATGGCCGCGGAACAGCAGGCGGACGAGTTGCCGGGTGGAGCGGGGCTGGGCGCTGTCGACGTGCTGGACGCGGAGCGGGTCGACCGGAAGGCCAGACGCCGCAAATTCGGAGTCGTAGAAGTCGCCGAACCGTTCGTACCAGCCCTCTTCGCAGAGCAGCGCGATCCGGGTGCGGCCCCGCTCGCGCAGGTGGGCGATCCCTTGGCGGCAGACGTCCTGCATGTCGCCGCGGACGATGGGCAGCGTGGACGAGTCCTGGCGGCTGCCGTGGAGCGTGACGGGCAGGTTGCTCGACTCGGCGAGGCGGAGGATGAGGCGCTGGCCGGGGCTCGGATGGACCGAGATGATCAGCCCGGCGACGAGGCGGTGGCGGATATCCGAGCGGAGCGCGCGGAACTGTTCGCCACGGCCGTCCTCCCGCGGGTCGATGCGGTAGACCTTGAAGCGGTAGCGGTGGTCGGCCTCGCTGCGGGCGACGGCCTCGGCTTCGAGCATCTTGTAGAAGCGGTGCCCGCCGGCGGGGAGGATCAACGCGTGCTGGTACAGGTGCGGGGGCCGCTCGGTCACGAACGTGCCGCGGCCGGCGCGGTTCTGGATGAACCCCTCGCGGTGGAGCTGGTCCATCGCGGCCTGGAGCGAGGTGGTGCTGACGCCGAGCTCGCGGATCAGCTGCCGGCGGGGGGCAAGGCGCTCGCCGGGCTTCCAGTCGTCGGACCAGATACGGTCACGCAGCAGCTTGGCCACCTTCTGCCGCTGGCGTGGCGGTCGCCCGACGGCGTTGGGCGTCGCTTCGGCGGCGGCGGTTGAGCTAGGGGTGAGCGTCTCTCTCATCGGAGTCGATTACCGGACGGGAGCCCCCCGTGGCATGATTCGCCAACTTTAACAGAATATCCGGATCAGTCAAGGGTTTTCTTACCGAACGCTGATAAACGGAACACCCCGCTCGATCGGGAGATCGAACCGTCCTGCCCGTGCGGTTCGGGGCGTCTCGCCGCCCGGCTACCGGGGTGGGGTCAGCGTTTGGGGAGGTCGGCCTGCACGGTGTCCCAGTCGACGACGCCGCAGCGGCCGGCCCAGCGGTCGTAGCGGCCGATCAACGTCGACAATTGCTCGGGGTAGCGGTCGGCGAGGTCGTGGAGCTCGGTGCGGTCGGCCTGCATGTCGTAGAGCTCCCACGGGCGGCCGACCATGCGGACTAGCTTGAGGTGGCCGTCGCGGAAGGCGCTGTTGCCCTGATGTTCGAGGCCGAAGCCCTCGGTGCGGGCCCATTCGCAACCTCTGAGGAGGGGCAGGAAGCTCTCGCCGGCGAGGGGCTGGACCGGGTGCCCGGCGCGGCGGTCGGGGTAGGGGGCACCGGCGGCGTCGTAGAGCGTGGCGACGAGGTCGACGAGGTGGGCGGTCTCGTGGCGGATGCCGCCCTTGGGGATGACGCGCGGCCAGTGGGCGATGAAGGGGGTGGGGGCCGGGAGGCGCGGGGGGAGTTTGACGAGGACATCGAGCCGGAGGCGGCGGACGGTAAGACGATGGGCAACTCGATCCTGCTGCAGGTGCGGCGGGCCGAGGAGCCGGTGCCGTTCGTCCCGCCGGCGTGGGCGTACCGGTTCAAGACGCCGGCGGACGTGCACGACCGGCTCAAGCAGGGGGTCAACGGGCACAACTTCTGGTGGCTGGAGCTGGGCGGCCTCGACGATACGATCGCCGACGCCGAGGAGATCCGGCACGAGCTGTACCGCACCGCGTGGGGCGTGTGGGACTACATCAAGAACCATGCCCCCGAGCGGGAGAAGGCGGAGCACTGGGCGGTCGAGTGGGTCGGGTCGCTGCCGGGCAAGCGGGAGAACCGGCGGTACGTCGGCGACTTGACGCTGACGCAGAACGACATCCGCGCGGGGGCGGGCCGGTTCGACGACCTCGTCGCGTACGGCGGCTGGTCGATGGACGACCACCACCCCGCGGGCCTGCTGTTCCCCGGCGCCCCGACGATCCATCACAAGGCCCCCTCGCCGTACGACATCCCGTGGCGGTGCCTGTACAGCGCGGACGTGCCGAACCTGTTGTGCGCCGGCCGCAACATCTCCGTCACCCATGCCGCGCTCTCGTCAACCCGGGTGATGGGGACGTGCGCCCTGCTCGGGCAGGCGGCGGGCACCGGGGCGGCGATGTGTGTCGAGCGGGGCGTGGACCCGGCGGAGCTGGCCGGCGGCGGGATGCTGGCGGAGTTGCAGGCCCGGCTCATGCGGGACGACGTGTGGCTGCCCGGCCGCCGCCGCCCCGCCGACGCGCTGATGCGGGGCGCAGCCGTCGAAGCCCCGGGCCCCGCCGGGCGGCTGACCGACGGGCAGGACCGCGACCTGCCCGACCGGCCGGGCGCGTACGACGGGGCGCTGAATGAGCCGATCACGTTCACCTTCCCCGAGGCGCGGCCCGTCGGCGGGCTCCGCCTCGTGTGCGACAGCAACCTGCGCGACGCCAAACGCCTCCCGGCGACCTACCCCACGGCGATACGGCAGCAGCTCCCGGCAACGCTGCTGCGGGCGTGGCGGGTCGAGGCGCTGCGGGACGGCTCCCGTTGGGAGACGGTGAGCGAGACCCACGACAACCATCAGCGGCTGGTGCGCCTCCCGCTCGGGGTGCAGGCCCGCGGCCTGCGCTTCACCCCGCTCGCCACCTGGGGCCACGACCGCTGCCGGCTGTTCGGGCTCGAGGCGATGCAGACGGTGAAGGTCGCCCTGCCGCATATCGAGCCGCAGCCGTTCCGTGACCTCGTGGCCGCGATCCCGCAGACAGACCTCGCCGCGCCGGCGGTGCGCGAGGACGCGGCGGCCCGCCCGATCAGCCTTATCGCTTAATATCATCTGCTTACCGCTCTTCCCCTTCGTCTCTGCCTCTCAGATTGGAGCTGCTGCCATGGCCCACGCCGGATTACTCATCACGTTGCCGCTTCTGTTTGCTATCGCATATGCCTCAGCCGCCGAGCCGGCGGGGGAATCTCCGGGGCCGGAGCTGCTCACGTCGCCGGGCGGGGCCGACGGCTGGGCGGCCGGCAACGGGGCCGAGGTCGCCGCCGGTGGCGAGGGGGTGGCGCTGGAGCTGGTGTTTCCCGCCCGCAGCGCGCTGATCGGGCCGGACAACGACTTCATGTCGGGCACGAGTTCGCCGGTGGTGACGCGGACGCCCCCGCAGCCGCTGGACCTGAGCCCGTGGGACGTGGTGGTGCTTGAGGCGACACAGCACGAAATCGAAGACGCGAAGCCGGGCACCATCGCCGTGCGGCTGTGGTACAAGCCGAACGTCTCCATCTTCGCCTTCCTCACGCAACGGCCGGGCGAGCGGACGCGGCGGTTCGTCGACCTCCGCTGGTACAGCGACTTCGAGCCGTCGAACATCGAGCGGCTCACGATGCACAAGCTCTACACGTCCGGCGACGACGCCTACACCGTGCACCGCCTCCGCCCCGCCCACCGCGCCGTCGTCCAGCTCTGGGGCGTGCAAGAGCGGCTGCACAACATCAACGCCCGGTCGGTGCCCTCGCCCGACCGGCAGGAACTCACGGCCCTGACCGAGAGGGCGGACGCGCTGGAAGCAGACTACTGGGACCGCCGCACGACCGGCCCCGCGCTCGCCGAGGCCGTCGAGGAGATGAACCGGCGGATCGGACAGATCGAGACGGCGCGGGTCGAGAGCCTCGCCAAAGACCACGCCCAACAGGCGGGGGTGGAGGGATTCGTCACCGTCACCGCCCCGCCGACGCGCCGCCTGCCCCTCGCCGTCGGCGAGCTCGACGCCGAATTTGCCGACGCGGCGGAGTGGTCCGCCGCGGGCAACGAGCATGAGAGCGTGCAGGTCGCGGTGGTGCCGTTGGGTGAGCCGTTGGAGAAGGTTTCGTGGTCGGTCTCGCCGCTGAAGCACGCCGACGGCGCGACGGTGCCGGTGACGGCCCGCCTCGTCGGCTACGTGCAGACGATGGCCCATACCCGCTACGAGCCGGCGATCACCAACCCCGCGTGGCGGGCGGACGTGTTGTGGGACACCGACTCGGTCGACGGGTTGCCCGCCGACGAGGTCATGCCGCTGTGGCTCACCGCCAAAGTCCCCGCCGAAGCCCCCGCCGGCGAGTATCGTGGCACGCTCACCATCTCCGCCGCGGGGCTGCCCGACCGCGAGGTCCCGCTCACGCTCAGGGTCTGGCCGTTCACCCTGCCCGACGCCCCCGCCCTCCGCACCGCGCTCGGCACGCCGTCGAGGTTCATGGTCCCCGTTTACGGCGAGGCCCGCTACGACAAAACCGTGCGGCAGGCCGAGGACCTGGTGCTCAAGCAGTACAAACTCGACCCGGGCAATATTTACAGCGACATGCCCCCGGATTGGGACGCCGAGCGCCTCCGCGAACTAGTCGACGCCGGCCTGCCCGGGATCAATCTGGCCTTTCTCAAGAAGGACATCGAAACAATTCATCCGCAGCTCGACGCGGCCGAGGAGTACCTCAAGGTGGTCGACGAGGTCGGCGTCCGCGACCTCTGCTACTTCTACGGCTACGACGAGTGGGGCTCCGACGCCGCCGGTCAGGTCAACGACGTGGCTAAGCACCTCGCCCAACGGTTCCCCGACATCCCGCTGATGACTACCCTGCGGTCCACGCAGTACGGCGCGGAATTCCCCGACGGCGGTCAGATCGGCATCTACGTGCCCCGCCTCGACAACCTCTACGAGAACGCCGAACGCGCCGCCGCCGCCCGTGAAGCCGGGCGCGAGGTTTGGTTCTACACCTGTGTCGGCCCGGACCACCCGTTCCCCAACTTCTTCATCGACTGGCCCCTCATCGACACCCGCCTCATGCTCGGGGCGCTCCCCGCCCACAACGACGCCGACGGCTTCCTCTACTACGCCATGGCCCGGTGGGACAACAACAACAAACCGATGCAGCCCGGCCGCAAACACCCCGGCTGGAGCACGCACAGCTACCGCGGCACCAACGGGGACGGCAGCCTGCTCTACCCCGGCCCCGACGGACCCGTCGCGTCGCTCCGCCTCGAGAACATGCGCGACGGCATCGAAGACCTCGCCTACTACAAGCTCCTGCGCGAACGCCTCGCCGCCGCGGGTAAGCCCGACGCCGCCGCGGGCCGCGTCTCGGACGACGTGCTGCATTCAGCCGCCGACTTCAGTCATGATCCCAACGCGCTCGCCGCCGAACGCCAGCGCGTGGCCGAGTTGATCGTGCAACACGGCGCGGGCAAGAGCAAAGGCGACGAGCCGTGAATGCCTCATCAAACCACTTGCTTAGGTAAAAGCGTCGCGCGGCACAACCGCAACGCCGAACCGCCCGCCGCTCCGCCCCGGACCCGATGATGGACGCCGTTCGTCTGGGTGACGCTTGCATCGAGTGGGATGGCAACGCCCTCACCACAACCTCGGGGCAGATGTCACGCCGCTGGCGGCTGACCGCCGCGGGCCTGGTGACGCTCGACCGACCTTCGGGAGCCATCGGTTCAGGTGGCTCGACCCCGCACGTCTCGACCGCTCGAAGCACGCCCGTGACTGGTGGGTTTTCGGCCTGATCCAAGCGGATACACCGTCGCGCCTGGTGGACGTGCAGATGCGCCAGGTCACCGGTGACCCGTTCACCGCCGACCACCTCCAGGCCGACTTCGAGTTCCATGCCGACGACGCCGGCGTCGGCGTGCGCTACGGCGTGAGGGTCTACCCCGGCATCGCAGGCGTCCGGACCCGGCTCGCGCTGCGGGCGCTGCGCCCCTTCGCCCCGCTCGAACTACCCAGCTACATCGGCGGGTCCTACGCCGAGTCGCTCCCGCTCGACGCCGCCGCCTGCCGACGCCTCGCCGCCGGCTACTACAACGACCCCCAGCACCGAAACCGCGACGACACGCCGATCCTCCGCCAGGAAACCCACGACGGCCCGCTCGCCGGGGCCGGCGGCCGGCGCGAAATCTACGACTGGTGCAACCTCCTCACCCTCGAGCGCGACGGGGCCGGCCTGACGCTCGTCAAGGAGTCGAACAAGTGCGTCAACCAGGCCGGGTTCGACGGCGGGGCCTTCGTCCTCGACGAGCGCGGCGTCCGCGTCACCGGCCTGGGCATGACGCCGTACCTGCACGGCACCGCCGGCGGGCCCTGGCTGACCGAGGACCGCTACCGCGCGGCGTGGGCGACGTGGACGCTGCTGCACCCCGCCGGCGAGAGCCACCGCCAGCTCGCCGTCAAGCGATTCGATCGCGCGAGGTTCAACCCCGATCCGACCCGCCTCGTCCGCAGCCGCGCCAACACCTGGGGCAGCCGCGAGCCCGGCCCCGACGCCCGAGACGCCGCGGCAGAGAACAACGTCCTCCGCGAGATCGACGCCTGCGCCGACCTGCACCTCGACGCCGTCGCCGTCGACGAGGGCTGGCAGACCCCCGCCGACGGCAAGCACCCCGCCGACACCGACTGGCGGCCCCACCCCGACCGCTACCCCGACGGCTGGCGGCCCGTTGTCGACGCCGCCGAACGGGGCGGCGTGCAACTCGACCTCTGGATCGCCGCGTTCGCCGACCTTCAGCACATGACCCGCAACGCAAGCGAGGGCGGCTTCGACTGTTTCAAGCTCGACTGGTACTCCACCCCCAACCGCGACGCGTTCGAGGTGCTGCTCGACAAGGTCCACGCTCTCATCAAACAGACCGGCAACCGGCTCCGCGTGAGCTGGGACGTTACCGAGAACAGCCCCCGCCTCGGCTACTTCACCGGCCGCGAGTACGGCAGCCTCCACCCCTCCAACCGCCACGCCAGCTCGCCCCAAGCCCGCTCCCGCCACGTCGTCTACCACCCCCGCCTCGTCCTCCGCGACGCCTGGCACTACGCCCACTACCTCAACCTCAACCAGATCGAGTTCCCCATTCAGAACGTCGACCGCATCACCCCGGCCGACGGCAACGCGTCCGAGCACCCCCACGACTCTACCGTCGCCCTCACCCTGATGGGCGTGCCCCTGTTCTTCCAGGAGGTCCAGCTCTACGACGCCGCGGCCCGTAGCCTGATCCGCCCGGTGATGCAAACGTGGCGCGAGCACCGAGACGCCATGGCACGCGGCTACGTCTTCCCACTCGGCGACGAGCCCTGCGACGCCGCGTGGTGCGGCTTCCAGTCGCACGACCCCGCTAGCGGCACCGGCTACATCACCGTCTTCCGCGAGCTCCACGCCCCCGACGCGGAGCGGGCGATGCCGCTGCACCTCATCGCCCCCGGCACGACGCTCCGCCTGCACGACGTGATGAACGGCGACGTTCAATGCGTCACGACCGACGACGCCGGTGCCGTGCCGATCCGCATCGACCAACCCGCGGGCTACCGCTGGCTCCGCTACAAGGCGCTGGCGTGACGGGGCCGAAGCCCGCGGCACGCTTCGTCTACACTGGCCGGTCCTATGCCCTACGAATTCCACGCCATCGAGCAAAAGTGGCAGGCCCGCTGGGCCGCCGAAGAAACCTTCTGCACGCCCAACCCCGGCGACGACGGCTTCGAAGAGCTCCGCGGCCGGCCGAAGTTCTACGTCCTCGACATGTTCCCCTACCCCAGCGGCGTCGGCCTCCACGTTGGCCACCCCCTCGGATTCATCGCCACCGACATCGTCGGCCGCTACAAACGCGCCCACGGCTTCAACGTCCTCCACCCCATGGGCTTCGACGCCTTCGGCCTCCCCGCCGAGCAGTACGCCATCGAGACCGGCGTCCACCCCCGCATCACCACCGAGAAAAACATCGCCACCATGGTCGCCCAGCTCAAACGCCTGGGCATGGCCTACGACTGGTCCCGCACCTTCGCCACCACCGACCCGGGCTACGTCAAGTGGACCCAGTGGATCTTCCTCCAACTCTTCAACAGCTACTACGACCCTATAGAAGATGCCGCCCGGCCGATTGATACTTTGATCGATAAGTTGCAGGGCGAAGATTTCTACGTCGGCATGGACGGCGAACTCATCGCCTCGGGCAGTGACGAAGATTTAGAGGCGCTCACCGGCGGCCGCGTAGGCGTCCACAAGTGGCGCGAGCTCGGCCCCGACCAGCAGCGCCGCCTGCTCGACGAGTACCGCCTCGCGTACCTCGCCGACGTCGAGGTGAACTGGTGCCCCGCCCTCGGCACGGTCCTCGCCAACGAGGAGGTCACCGCCGACGGCCGGTCCGAACGCGGCAACCATCCGGTGGTCAAACGCCCGCTCAAGCAGTGGATGCTCCGCATCACCGCCTACGCCGACCGCCTCATCGACGACCTCGACACCGTGAACTGGCCCGAGCCGATCAAGCTCCTGCAACGCAACTGGATCGGGCGCAGCCTCGGCGCGGAGGTGGACTTTTTTGTCGAGGGACCGGGGACCGCGAACCAGGGGTCGGAGGAAACCGCCGAGTCCATCCGGGTGTTTACCACCCGTCCCGACACGCTCTTCGGCGCAACGTACATGGTGCTCGCCCCCGAGCACGAGCTGGTGGAGGTTATCACGACGGACGGGCAACGCGACGCCGTAGCCGCGTACCGCCGTAAAGCCGCGGCAAAATCAAGCATCGACCGTCAGGCCGACCGTGAAAAAACCGGCGTCTTCACCGGCGCTCACGCGGTCAACCCGGTCAACGGCGAGCGGCTGCCAGTCTGGATTGCCGACTACGTCATGATGGGCTACGGCACCGGCGCGATCATGGCCGTGCCCGCTCATGACGAGCGTGACCACGCCTTCGCCCGCAAGTTCGACCTGCCCATTGTCGAGGTGGTGCAGGCCCCGAAGGGTCACGACGTGCAGCAAGCGCCCTGGACCGGCGACGGGCCGCTGGTTAACTCCGCCAACGACGATGTCTCGCTCAACGGCCAACCCGTCGCCGAAGCGAAGCAACTCATCACCGATTGGCTGGAGCACGAAGGCGTCGACCGCGGCCGCGTGCAGTACCGCCTCCGCGACTGGCTGTTCAGCCGCCAGCGCTACTGGGGCGAGCCGTTCCCGATCCTGCACGGGCCCGACGGCGAACTCCGCGCCGTTGACGAGGCGGACCTGCCCGTTGAGCTGCCGGAGATGGACGACTTCAAGCCGCGTGCCGAAGAGGACCCCGACGCCCCGCCGCGCCCCCCGCTCGGCCGCGCCCCGGAAAGCTGGCGGCACGTGACCCTCGATGGCGTCACCTATACCCGCGAGCTTAACACGATGCCCAACTGGGCCGGCTCGTGCTGGTACTACCTTCGCTATCTTGACCCGCACAATAATGAGCGTTTCGTCGCCCGCGAGGCGGAGCAATACTGGATGGCGGAAGGGGGCAGGGGCAAAGGGGCAAAGGGGCAGAGGGCAAATGACGAAACAGGAAATCTTGATCACTCTGCCCCTTTGCCCCTCGACCCCTCTGCCCCTTCCGCCGGCGGCGTCGACCTCTACATCGGCGGGGTCGAACACGCCGTCTTACACCTGCTTTACAGCCGCTTCTGGCACAAGGTGCTCTACGACCTCGGCCACGTCTCCACGCCCGAGCCGTTCGGCCGGCTGTTCAGCCAGGGCTACATCCAAGCGTACTGCTACCGCGACGAGCGCGGCATCGCGGTACCCGCCGCCGACGTCCTCAACCAAGACGGTCGACCCGCCGCGGAGGTGCAGGGTTCTAAAGATCAACGCTACTTCCACGAGGGCCAAACCGTTTCCGAAGAGTTCGGAAAGATGGGCAAAAGCCTCAAAAATGCTATCGCCCCGGACGAGGTGATCGACAAGTTCGGCTGCGACACGCTCCGCCTCTACGAGATGTACCTCGGCCCGCTGGACCAGTCGAAGATCTGGTCCACCGCCGACATCGTCGGCGTCCACCGCTTCCTCAACCGCCTGTGGCGTAACCTCGTTGATGAGGACACTAACACGCTGCTCGTCGACCGGCACGAACCGCCGGCCGACCTCGACCGGCTGACGCACCACACGATCAAGCGCGTCACCGACGCGATGGAGGCGATGCAGTTCAACGTCGCCATCGCAGCGCTGATCGAGTTGAACAACGCGCTGGTCGCGCTGGACAAGGTGCCCGAGTTCACGGCTACCGCGATGGTGCAGATGCTCGCGCCCCTCGCCCCGCATGTGGCCGAGGAGCTGTGGGAGCGGCTCGGCCATGGTTCCACTTCCGGGGGGGGTAGCGTCGCGGATGCGGGGTGGCCGCTCTACAGCGAGGCGAAGCTGGCGCTGGACACTGTCGAGCTGCCGGTGCAGGTCAACGGCAAGATGCGGGGTAAGGTCACCGTCCCCGCCGACGCGGACGCCACCGCCATCGAGGCCGCGGCGAAGGGCGACGCCAACGTCGCGTCGCACCTGGAGGGCAAGGCGATCCGCAAGGTGATCATCATCCCCGGCCGGCTGGTGAATCTCGTGATCTCTTGATGCTGCGCGAGCGTCGCACCGCGCCGGGAAGTTCAACGATGGACCCCGCAGAACGCAAGGCCGAAGCCCGAGACCGCCTGCTCGCTCGGGAGCCAGACCCCGCGGCCGAGCCGGGGGTTGCGCTCCCGCCGGACGCGGAGTTTCATGTCACCGACCCCCGCTACTGCCTCGGCTGCGGCTTCGACCTCACCGAACTCGATGAAGACGCCCGGCAGTGTCCGCGTTGCGGCCGGTCATTCGACCCCGCCGACGCGAGCACCTACGCCGAGACCGCCCCGCCGTCGGCCGAGCCGAACTACTGGCTCGAGCCGCCGCGGCTGGCGGGGTACATACTGGTCCCGCTGTTCCTCGTCGGCCGTGCCGTCACCAACGCCGTCGCCGCGGGCTTCGGCGAGTCGCTCGGCTCGGTCGGCGGAGCGACCGTCGGCCCGCTCATGGTCGTCTTCCTCCTCCTGCCCTGGCTCTTCATCTGCGTCTACCTCGCCCTCGTCCTCGCCGACGACTACATCAACCCCCTCGTCGGCGTGGCGGTCGGTGTCGGCGCGGCCTTCGGCCTGCTCTTCACCTTCGGGCTGCACCCGGCCCTGCTCGTTATCGGCCTCATCATCGGCAGCTTCGCCGGCTTCGTCCGCGCGTGGAGAACGATGTGACCTAACATTCCTCCGTCACCGGCCGGAAGCGGGGCACTTCGTGCCGCCCGCTACGCGTTGCAAAGGCCCACATCTACCGATGATTTTACTGATCGACAACTACGACAGCTTCACCTACAACCTCGTGCAGCGGATCGGGGAGTTGGACGCGTCGGTGGCGTTGCACGTGGTGCGGAACGACCGGATCACGGTGGACGAGGCGGTCGCGATGGAGCCGAGCTACGTGATCGTGTCGCCGGGGCCTTGCACGCCGCGGGAGGCGGGGGTGAGTGGGGACGTGATCGAGGTGTTCGCGGGGCGGGTGCCGGTGCTGGGGGTATGCCTTGGGCACCAGACCATCGGCGAGCGGTTCGGGATGACCGTCGACCGGCACGTCAAGCTGATGCACGGCAAGACCTCGCCGATCCACCACGACGGACGGACGATCTTTTCGGGGTTGTCCGACCCGTTCATCGCGACGCGATATCACAGTCTGGTGATCCTGCGGGACACGTTCGACGGCGACCGATTCGAGGTCAGCGCGTGGTGCGACGACGACGGGGCCGAGGTGGTCATGGGCCTTCGGGCAAAGCCGGGCGTGCTGCCGGGGGGCGATGCGCCGCTGGAGGGGGTGCAGTTCCACCCCGAGAGCTTCCTGACCGAAGAGGGGCCGCGGCTGCTGGCGAACTTTTTGCAGTTGCCGGTGCCGACGGCACGCGTCGGGCCTTAGCCGCCCCGCTTGCGGGCGGGTTCGCAGATGAAGATTACAACCGCCGCAAGCGGCCGGGCTAAGCGGGCGGGGCTTATCGGTTGCCCTCGCGGTGCTTGCGGCGTTCGTGAAAGAACTCGCCGATGAGCTGGTTGGCCTGGGCGTCGCCGTTGGCGAAGCGGTCGTTGATCATCTCCTTGCCGCGCTGGGCCCGCTCGGCTTTTTCCTGCTCGGTGGGCTCGGGGCGGTCCTCCCGCTCGGGCCGCTCGCGCCGTTCGCCGCGGTTGCCCCACATGGAGAAGCCCGCCCGCTGCTCGGCGGGCATCATCGCCCACTTCTTGACCATCTCGTCCATCTGTGCGGTGCGGGCGTCCCGCATCGCGTTGCGCATCGCCTCGTCGTTCTCCATCATCTTGCGCCGCTCATCGTGGTCGAGCGAGCCGAACTGCTCGCGGATGGTGTCCATGTACGGCCGCTTGTCCTCTTGGGACAGCCGCTGGAACCGCGCCGAGTTCACCATCGCCCGGGCCTGTTCCAGCGTCTCGGGCATGGCGGGCGGGGTGAAGTACCACGCCGCCCCGCCCCCGACGATCAGCACGACGACGGAGGCGACGCTCAAAGCCGCGGCCTTGAGGCGCTGGCGGCGGCGTTCGGCTTTGACATCGACATCAGCAACTTGGAAGTTTGGGGCCATGGGAGGGTCCGGGGTCGAGTTTCAGGTGATCGAGCTTCGGGGATGGCGCGTGTCGAACCGTGCGGCAAACTAGGGGATCGTGTTCCCGACGTGCCAGTCGGCGAAAAGCAGGTTGCGGGCGAAGTGCCGCTTCGGCACGCGGACCGTGCCGCCGTCCTGTAGGTCGAAATCGGAGCCGCCCTCGGCACCGTCGAAGTCGCCGGCGACGAGGATCTGCGACTCGGTCAGGTTGAAGTGGCGGGCGAAGCCGTTGTTGAGGAGGTCGTTGATCGAAGCGCCGTTGACGATGGTTGAGTACGAGTAGCTCATACCGGCGAGGGGGTAGACCACGTCGTCGTCGGGGCAGCGGTAGATGCGGTTGGTGTCGGGGGCGGCGCCCGTCTGGATCTGCTGGCTGAGGTAGTCGAACAGCGGGGGGTTGGTGAAGGTCGAGAGGAACGGCAGGGGGACCGGCCGGGCGTCGGGGAACGTCTCCTTGTTCTCCTGGATGTAGCCGTCCATGGCGATGCCGATCTGCCGCAGGTTGCTGGAGCACGTCACTTTCTGCGCCTGACCCCGCGCCGAGGCGAGGACGGGCAGGAGGATGCCAATGAGCAGCGCGATGATGGAGATCACCACGAGGAGCTCGATGAGGGTGAAGCCGGGGCGGGCTTGTGGCCGGGGGCAATGCCGGCGGAGCGGGGTGGGCATGGCGGACCAACGATAGGCGCGGCAATTTATTGCGGGGGTTGATCCTGGATCGCTGTGACGCGGGGTCGGCACGTGAATGGTGCGGCGGGAGCGGCAACAGATGTGCATGAAGCGACGCGGCCTCGCCGCGGCGGGCGCGCCAGAGCCGCGTCGCTTCACGCGGATTCTTCGAACTTCATGACGAGGTCGAACAGCTTGCCGCCGAGGGCCTCGGCGACGCCCTGGTCCTTGATCATGGCGATCTTGAGGCAGTCGCAAGACATGGCCGCGTCGAAGTTGCTCTCCACCGCGCGGCCCATGCCTTCGAGCACGACGAGGTCGACGCCGCGCTCGCTCACCGCCGCCGCGAGCTCGGCCGACACGTCGGCGAGGTCGATCAGCGGGGCCCCGTTGCCGCTGGGCGTGAGGGTGAGCCGGCCGTCGGCGAGGGCGTCGCGGATGACGGGGTCGGCGGTGGCGACGCGGCCGAGGAGGTCGGTGAGTTCGTCGTGGGTCACGTCGTTGAGCGAGGGCGTGGCGTTGGCGGTGAGGATGACACCCGTGCCGCCTTGGATCAGGCCCCGGGCGAGGGGGAGCATGCCGAGCACGACGTCGGGCCCGGCGTTGTCGACGAACAGAACGGCACAGTGCCACGGCCCCGCCGCGCGCCTTTCGAGCCACGCGTCCAGCGCGTCGAACCGCCACGGCCGGGGCTTGAGCCGGGCCCGCACCGCGTTGAAGTCGACGCGGTGGTCGGTGAACATCTCGACGGTCTGGGTCGCGCCGAGGTCGTAGATGTTGCCGGCGAAGACGCCGCGGATCTCCGCCTCGTGCCTCTGGGCGGGGGGCAGCGAGTCGAGCAGGTCGAGCAGGGCCGGCAGGTGTTGCAGCGCGTCCTCGGTGTCGGTGTGCTTGGCGAGGCGGTAGGCGTCGTCGATGCCCGCGGCCCGCAGCGCCGCCTCCCGGGCGTGGCAGATCATCAGGATCGTCAGCGTCTCGCCCGCCGCCCCCGCTGCCCCGACCCCGGTTCCACCCGCCGCGGGTTCGGCGTCAAGCCGGTCGAGGTAGGCGTAGAACCGATCGGCCGCGTCGCCGGCACGCTGCTCGACCTCCTCCACGTCCACCCCCCGCTCGGTGGCTTCCTTGCGGTACGCATTGAGCAGCTTGGGGAAGTGGCTGCGGAACAGACCCAGCCAGTACCGCCGCCGGTCGGGCAGGGCGGCCAGGTCCCAGGGGCAGGCTTGATAGTTTGCGGGATCGTCGAGCAGAGGGAAGACAGGCATGGCGTGGGGCGTGGGGGTGGGGGGTATGAGGTGGGGCGTGCCCTCAGCACCGGCGGTGTTCGGGTTTTAACACCGGGCGAAGTTGGTGAGGATCTGCAGGCCGACGCTTTGGGACTTCTCGGGGTGGAACTGGCAGGCCCAGACGTGGCCCTGTTGCAGGGCGGCGCAGAAGGGTCGGCCGTAGGTCGCGGTGGCGACGGTGACGGCCGGGTCGTCGGGGACGCAGTAGTACCCGTGGACGAAGTAGACGTAGGGGTCGGGGCCGAGGTCGGCGGTGAGCGGGTGCCCGTCGGTGCCCTGACGCGGGGGGGTGGGGTCGAGGCGGTTCCAGCCCATGTGCGGCACCTTGAGGCGCGTCGCGGCGAGGTGGCCGCCGTCCCCCCCGAACCCCTCGGCCCCGTCCTCCCGGAATCGGATCACGCGGCCGGGCACGATCCCCAGGCCCGGCACCGGCTCGTCGTCGCACGGCGCGTCCTCGGTCGAGCTGTCCATGAGCAGCTGCATCCCCATGCACACCCCCAGCGTCGGCACGCCCGCGGCCACCGCTTCCCGCACCGGTTCGACAAACCCCCTTCCGCGCAGCAGCGCCATGCCATCCGCGAAGTTGCCCACCCCCGGCAGGACGAGCTTCTCGTACCGCCCCACCGCCGCCGGGTCGGCGATGACCTCGGCCGCGGCCCCGACCCGCTCGAACGCTTTATGCACCGAGCGGAGGTTGCCCAGGCCGTAGTCGAGGATGGCAATCACGATGGGGTCTGGGGGCTCGGGTCTGGGGGCTGGGGGCTAGGGTGGAGTTGCGGCAACGAGCGAAGATCATGCCTTCCGCCGTCGATGGAAAAGGTGCCGCTCGCATCTTCCCCAGACCCTAGCCCCTAAACCCCAACCCCCACCTCACTGATCCTCAATCAGCACCACGATCTCGACGCGGCGGCTTTTCTCCTTCGTCTCACGGGCGCGCTGCTCGCCGTAGCCCGCGGCGTACATCGATTCAGCGGGGAGGCCTTCGGCCTCGAGTTCACGGTAGACGGCGGCGGCACGCTGCAGGCTCAGCTCAAGGTTGTCTTTCCAGCTCGATTTCTTGATCGGGTCGGTGTCGGTGTAGCCCTCGACGCGGATGCGGCGGCCGGCGTACTCCCGCTGGATCGCGTCCGCGATGGAAGCGAGGGTGGACTTGGCCGCGGCTTTGAGCTCGACCTTGCCCGGGGCGAACAGCACGTCGCCGGCGACACGGAGCGTGATCTTGCCGACGCCGGGGATGACGTCGACGCCCTCGCCGAAGCTGCCCATCTCGATCGTGGTGACCTCGGGCGGGGCGGTGGCGAGGTCGCGGCGGAGCGCCTCGTTCTCCTGGTTGAGCGCGTCGATGGAGGCGCGGAGGCGGTCGATGAGGTCCTGCGCCTCGTTGTTCTGGGCGATGAGGGCGTCGCGCTCGATCTTGAGGCGCTGGCTATCGGCAGAGCAGCCGCCGAGGAGGGCGGCGATGAGGAAGGCGGTGGCGAGTGAGACGAAGCGTTGACCCTGACCGTTCATATGGACCTTTCGCGTGGGGGGAAGGGCGGAAGATAACAGAATCGCCAGGCGTGAACAGGAGCCGCGGATGCCGATCCGTCGGCTGAGTCCGCGGTTGACTCGGCCGACCGGATGACATCCGCGGCTTCCCCCGGGTCAGGCCGCGCCGCCGGTGGCGAGGCCGATGAGTTCGAGCAGGGGCGTGCGGAAGAGCATGACGATGAGCGCGGCGAGGCAGAGGTACGGCCCGTAGGGGATCGCTCGAACCCGGCCCTGGAGGATCGCGGCCGCACCGGCGAGGATGACGGTCATGGTCAGGCCGAAGAAGGGCGCGAGGAAGAACGCGAGGGTCGCGTCGCGCCAGCCGAGCACCGCGCCGATGGCGGCCATGAGGTGGACGTCGCCCAGGCCCATCGCTTCCTTGCCGAAGCCGAGCGTGCCAAGCACGCGGGTGCCCCAGACGAGCGCCCCCCCGCCGAGAAACCCGAGCAGGACCCCGCCGACGACGCGGGTGAGCGGGGGGAGGACCACCGGGTCCACGGTGCGGACGGCGAGGACGCCCGCGGCCGCGCCGACGAGTGGGTACATCAGGAAGAGCAACTCCTTGCCGATCTCGCGCCGCGGGTGGGGGTGGGCAAGGAAGACGTCGGGGTCGTTCGGGTCGGTACCCTCATGAAGTTCGGGTTCGTCGGCGAAGCTGAGGGGGAGGAGTTTCAGCCGGAGGAGGGCGACAGCGGCGATGAGGCCGACGGTCCCGCCGAGTGCGATGCCTAGCCCGGTGGATGAGGTGACGGGGATGAGGTGCTCGGGGAAGAGCGAGGCGAAGGTGAAGCTGCCGGGTGCGGCGGCGGCCCCGCGCGTGGGCTCGGCGAGTACGGCGGCGGGCACCCACCCGGCGAGGACCGACAGCGGCAGGACGACAACCGCGGTGACCGTCGCGGTCCAGGGGATCCGCAGCGGGATGAGGAACAGTTTCGCGTCGATCATGGTTGCCGCGACCATCGCCGCGACAAGGGTGAGGTGCACCGCCAGGACCGGCCAACCGTGCTCGATGCCCGCTGTCCGGAAGGTCGGCCGCAGGCCGGTGTAGTAGTAGACGATGACGACGAGGGCGAAGAGCGCCGCCGTCGCCGCCTCGATCAGCGGGTACTGCGGGCTGATCTTCATCCCACACGTGCGGCAGCGGCCGCGGAGCCACAGCCAACCGAGCACGGGGATGTTGTCGTGGAGGGCGAGCTTCGTGCCGCACCCCGGGCAGCGCGACGGCGGGGTGACGACGCTCATCCCCGCGGGGACGCGGTAGATGACGACGTTGAGGAAGCTGCCCACGCACGCGCCCCAGACGGTCAGCAGGATGAGGGTGAACAGTTCGGGCGACACGGGCGGGTCCGGGTTGAGGTGGGACGGCTTGAGGCGGGAAGCCGGCAGCGGATCGTAACTGCACGGCGGAACTCCGCGTTCGACCGTTTCGTCGACGGTATCAACTCCCTCCGCTTGCGAGGTCGCGGCACCCCCGCCACCGGTTGGTCGGTCAAGGCCGTCAAGCGGGATCGGGCGCCACCCGCCCGTGCCGCGGGTCGGCGACGGTGGGATCAGCGCCCGCCTCGAGCAGCCGCCCGCGGAGCGGCGCGGCCGCGGGACCCAGCAGCGCCACGCGGTGCAGCGGCGTATAACCGTCCGCGTCCCTCGGGCACGTCGCGTTGGGGTCGGCCCCGCCCCGCAGCAGCACATCAACCACCGCGACCCGGCCGGCCGGGTCCGGCGTCGCACCATCGGGGGTCGCCGGCGGCGCCAGCAGCGCCGCGTGCAGCGTCGACCGCCCCTGCCGGTCCGTGGCGTTCGCGTCGGCGTCGTGCTCCAACAACGACCGACAAAGCTCGCCGTGAAGATGCCGCGCCGCCAGCCACAGCGGCGAACGCCCCAGCGCATCCCGCACCTCCACCGTCGCCCCGCGCTCCACCAACAACCGCACCACGACCCGGTGCCCCCCCGCCGCCGCGAGGTGCAGCGCCGTCTGCCGCGCGTGCAGCGGCGTCGTGTGCCGCGTCACCGCATCGGGCTGCACGCCCACGTCCAAAAGCACCCCCACCACACCCGCCCGCCCCGCATCCGCGGCCACATGCAGCGGCATCCACCGCTCCTCAACCCCCTCGCGCTCCACCGGAAGAAAGACCCGCGCCAAACGTGGGTCGGCGGCGAACCGCTCGCGCAAGGCCTCAACAGGTTCACTGCGGACGGCTTGATCGAGGTCGCTCATCGGGAAAGTGCGGGCGTTCGGCGGATCGTACGACGCTCAAGCCGCGGCGGGCGGCAGCGCCATCGTGAACGCTGGGGCGTGAGGCATCGGTCGTGTCGGCGTGGGAACCGTACAATCGATCTCACCCCGCAGCATCCCCATCGGAGCACCGCTGAACCGCATGTCTGAGACGTCGCCCGACACCGCTTCTCCGACCGCCCCGCCCCGCCGCGCCCCGCGGTCTGAGCCGATGCTCATCGAGGTCGCCTGGGAGGCGTGCAACAAGGTCGGGGGGATATACACCGTCCTGCGGAGCAAGGCCCCGGCGATGGTGAGCAAGTGGAGCGGCAAGTACTGCCTGATCGGGCCCTACGACGAGAAGACCGCCGCGGTGGAGTTTGAGCCCGCGCCGCTCGTCGGGCCGATGGGCCTCGCGGTGCAGGCGATGCGCGACGCGGGGTTCGGAGCGGAGTACGGCCGCTGGCTCATCTCCGGCCGACCGAACGTCGTGCTCCTGAAACAGCACGAGCATTTCCACAACCTCGGCGACACCAAGTACCGCCTCTGGGCCGACCACGGCATCCCCAGCCCCGCCGATGACGCGCTGGTCGACGACGTCGTCGCCTTCGGCGAAGCCGTACGGATGCTCCTGTCGATCCTCGCGAGCAAGGAGGCCCACCGCCGCCAGCTCGTCGCCCACTTCCACGAGTGGATGGCCGGCGTCGCCATCCCCATGCTCCGCCACGAGCACTGGCCGGGCGCCACCGTCTTCACCACCCACGCCACGCTGCTCGGCCGCTACCTCGCCATGAACCACCCGGTCTTCTACGACCACCTGCCCTTCTTCGACCCGTCCCAGGAAGCCCGCCACTTCAACATCGAGGCCCAGCACGGCATCGAACGCGCCGCCGCCCACGGCTCCCACGTCTTCACCACCGTCTCCGAGGTCACCGCCCAGGAGTGCACCCACCTCCTCGGCCGCACCCCCGACCTCATCCTGCCCAACGGCCTGAACATCGAACGCTTCGCCGCGACGCACGAGTTCCAGAACCTCCACCAGGAGTACAAAGAGCACATCCACGAGTTCACCATGGGGCACTTCTTCCCCAGCTACACCTTCGACCTCGACAGCACGCTCTACATGTTCACCTCCGGCCGGTACGAGTACCGCAACAAGGGCATGGACCTCACCCTCGAGGCCCTTGCCCGGCTCAACCACCGCCTCCGCGCCGCGGAGGTCCCCACCACCGTCGTCTTCTTCGTCATCACCAAGGCCGCGGTCAAATCGATCAGCGTAGGGGCGCTCCAGTCCACCGCCATGCTCAAGGAGCTCCACGACGCCTCGGAGGTCATCCGCGAAAGCATCGGCAAACAACTGTTCTACAGCGTTGCCGCCGGGCACGTCCCCGACCTCAACGCGCTGGTCGACGACTACTGGCGGCTCCGCCTCCGCCGCACGATCCACGCCTGGAAACGCAGCTACCTCCCGCCGATCGTCACGCACGACCTGATCGACGATTCGGCCGACCCGGTGCTCAACAAGCTGCGCGAGTGCCGCATGTTCAACCAGCCGCACGACCGGGTGAAGGTCATCTTCCACCCCGACTTCATCACGTCGACCAACCCGCTGTTCGGGCTCGAGTACGACCAGTTCGTGCGGGGTACGCACCTGGGCGTGTTCCCGAGCTACTACGAGCCGTGGGGCTACACCCCACTCGAGTCGATCGCGCTGGGCGTGCCGGCGATCACGAGTGACCTTTCGGGGTTCGGGGCCTACCTCCAGACCGACAAGCCGGACTACGTCGACCACGGGGTCGGCATGATCCACCGCCGCGGGCACGACTTCAACCGCGCCGCGGACGAACTGACCGACCAGCTCTTCGCGTTCTGCCAGCTCAGCCGCCGCGACCGCATCGCGGTTCGCAACAGCGTCGAATCCTTCGGCGACCACTTCGACTGGCACAACCTCGCCACGCACTACCACGAAGCGCACCGGCGGGCGCTGGCGTGCCTCGGGGCGTGAGGCACCGGACCGACCTGTTTAGCGGGAGACGCGCAGCGTCCCGTGGTTTGCCACGACTCCCGCGGGGCGCTGCGCGTCTCCCGCTAAATATGGGCCAAAACCTTCCACTCGCTTTACGACGACGGACGTTCGTACGGGATTCGTCGAACCCCGCCCTACGGGTCAGGTCGCGATGGCCGCGTGATCGGGGTCGGGTAGTATGCACGGATGCTCAGCCGCGAACAAGCCACCGAGCTTTGTCCGCCTGCTCCTCGACGCCACCCCGCCGGGCACCGAGGTGATCGTCTTCGGCTCCACCGCCCGCGGCAACGCCCGCCCCGACAGCGACATCGACCTCATGGTCGTGCTGGAGGAGGTGGAAGACCGTTACAAGGAAGAAGCGCGCCTTGATGACGTGGTAGGCCTGCAGCAGCCTTGGGCAGAGGTGTTAGTCGCTCCACGTGAAAAGTTTGAGCATTGGCGGCATACTCTCAACACCGTGTACTACGACGCGGCTCACGAAGGCATCAGTTATGGAATACGGCCGAGACAATTCCCGAACGCTGCTGCGAAAAGCGGCCGGTGATTTGGCAGTACCTACAGTGCTGAAAGATGCCGAAGGCATCGACGACTGGAGCTGGGCTTTCCATGCCCGGCAGGCTATCGAGAAGTCGCTCAAGGCTGTGCTTGCCGATGCGCGAATCCAGTACCCCTACACGCATCGACTCGCCAAGCTTTATGACCTTCTAGAGGAGCATGCCCTGAGCTTACCGCCGCATGTAACGGAGCTTGAGCCGTTGTCCCCGTTCGGGTCTCTCACCCGCTACGAGGAAATTGAGGAGCCGTCGGTCGAAGGGCTTCAGGTTAGCGACATCGTCCGGCAGTGCACCGATGTCCTCCGCTGGGCCGAGGCGCAGACCGGACTCTCCAGCGAGCGTCAACGTTGACGAACCTCACCCCGCTCCTCGCCGCCGTCGTCCCCTCCGGGGCGGGTGACACCGACGCCGTCGCCACCACGACGGACTGGGTGCTGCTGTTCCTGTACCTCGCCCTGGCGCTGGGCGTGTCGTTCCTCTGCTCGCTGCTCGAGGCGGGCATCCTGTCGGTGCCGCAGTCGCACGTGGAGCTGCTGGCCAAGGAGGGCAAGGCCAGCGGCAAGCGGCTCAAGCGGATGAAGGCCAACATCGACCGGCCCCTCGCCGCGATCCTCACGCTCAACACCATCGCCCACACCGTCGGGGCCGCGGGCGTAGGGGCGCAGATCCTGGTCATCTTTGGCTCCGGGTCTGTCGCTATCGGCAGCGCCATCGTCACCCTGCTCATCCTCGTCTTCTCCGAGATCATCCCTAAGAGCCTCGGGGCCGCCCACGCCAAGGGCCTCGCCCCGCTCAACAGCCTGCTCATCCAGATCATGATCTGGGGGACGCTGCCGCTCCTCATCCCCTTGCAGTGGATCAGCGGCTTCTTCGGCGGCGGCCACAACGTCGCCGTCACCCGCGACGAGGTCGCCATTACCGCGGACCTCGGGCTCTCCGCCGGCGTCCTCGACCACGGCGAGTCCCGCGTCATCCGTAACCTACTCCGCCTCAGCCAGGTAAGGGTCCACGACATCATGACCCCCCGCCCGGTCATGTTCACCCTGCCTCAGGACCAAACCGTGGCACAAGTTATGGACCGGCACGGCCGCCTCCGCTTCTCCCGCATCCCCATCCACGCTGGCGACAACGACCGCATCACCGGCTTCGTCACCCGGCACAAAATCCTCACCGCCCACGGCCTGGACCAACACGACCTCCCGCTCTCCGCTCTGGCCGACTCGCTCGAAGCGGTGCCCGAGGACATGAACGTCGCCGAGCTCCTCAACCGCATGGTTAAGCAACAGGAACACCTGCTCCTGGTTAAGGACGAGTTCGACGGCACCGCCGGCGTTGTCACCCTTGAAGACTGCATCGAGACGCTCCTCGGCGTCGAGATCGTCGACGAGACCGACACCGTCGAGGACATGCGCCAGACCGCCCGGGCCCTCAACGAACGCCGCCGCGAAGAACACGACGCCGACGCTTCTAAGCTCGCCGACAGCTAAAGCGGATGTTGAAGTTTCCCGGCATAGCCGCGACGCGATGCGTCGCTAACGGCGTTGCATAGGAACGCGGCTAAAGAAAATGGTTTGCGTCGTTCGCTCTAATCCTTGCCCCCCACGCCTCACCCCCGGGGCGGCTGCTTCAACCCCCGCACCTGCATCGGCAGCCCGAACAGGTCGATGAACCCCCGCGCGGCCGTGATGTCGTACCCGTCCATCGCGAAGCTCGCCAACTGCGGGTCGTACAGGCTCGTCGGGCTGCTCGCCCCGACCGCCAGCGCCCTTCCTTTATATAGCTTCACCTTCACCCGGCCCGTCACCGGCCGGCTCGCTTCGTCCATGTACACCTGCAGCGCCTCCCGCAGCGGATGGAACCACTGGCCGTAATAGGTCAGCTCCGCGTACCGCTGGGCCAGTTGCAGCTTGTGGTGGTAGAGGTCGCGCTCGAGGCAGAGCTGTTCCAGTGCCTTGTGCGCTTCGTACAGGATCGTCCCGCCCGGAGTCTCGTAGACGCCGCGGGATTTCATGCCCACCAGCCGGTTCTCGGTCAAGACCGTGACGCCCACCGCGTGCCGCCCGCCGAGATCGTTGAGCCGAGCGATCAGCTCGTGGCCGTTGCCGCGGTAGTCGGTGCCGTCCACCGCCATAGGGTTGCCCGCCTCGAACTCCACCTCGACATAGGCCGCCTCATCGGGCGCCTCCTCCGGGGGCACGCACATGACCAGGCAGTTGTCCCAGTTCGGCTCGCGGTCGGGGTGCTCAATCTCCGCCCCCTCGTGGCTGATGTGCCAAAGATTGCGGTCCCGTGAATAGATCTTCTCGGCCGTCTGCTCGATGGGGATGTCGTGCTCCCGGGCGTAGTCGATGGCCGTCTCACGGTCGGTCAGGCCGTCCTCGATGAAGCGCGGGTCCTTCCACGGGCTTACGATCTTGAGCGTCGGGTCGAGCGCCCGCGCGGTGAGCTCGAAACGGACCTGGTCGTTGCCCTTGCCCGTCGCGCCGTGCCCCACGGCATCCGCCCCGGTCTCGTGCGCCACCAGCACCTGGTGCTTGGCGATCAGCGGCCGGGCGATGCTCGTTCCCAGCAGGTAATCGCTCTCGTACACCGCGTGGGCCCGCAGCATCGGGAAGCAATAATCCTCGGCAAACTCCCGCCGCAGGTCCTTCACGATCACCTCGTCCGCGCCGCTGGCGTAGGCCTTCTTCTCGATGTCCTTGAGTTCGTCGCCCTGGCCCAGCTCGGCCGCGAACGCCACGAGCTTCACCCCCGGGTAGCGCCCCTTGAGCCACGGCAAAATCACCGACGTGTCCAGCCCGCCGGAGTAAGCAAGCACGATCTTCTTCGGGTCGGCGTTGAGGTCGGGCAGATCGGCGGGCGTCTTGGTCGTCATGCGCCGCATCGTACCGGCAATGCACGTTCACGAAGCGGCGGCACCGGGCGGCCCCCAGGAAGCTGCCGCGTCGGGGCTGCGGTCTGAAACCTGGGTTGGGCACGGCTTTGCCCGATGACCTTAAATAGAGTGGCTTCTGCAACCGATGCTGCATCTGTCAGCCATCATCCTTGTTGTGATGCTGAGCACAGTCGTCGCTCCGCTTTGGGCGGGCGAGGCTGAGCCGCCGGAAGGGCCGCGTCTGCGGTCGACCACGGAGCTGTGGACGGCGCAACTCGGCGAGCGGGTCGAGCTCAATCTCCTCCTGGACCTGCCGGGGGCGGAGGTCATGCTCGACGGGCACGAGGAGCTGACGCCGGGCGAGCGCTGGTACGGCGGGACCGACGGCATCGGCGCCCACACCATGCAGATCCGCAGCAGCATCAAACCTGAGGAAGCAGGTCTCATCCAGATTGGCCCCTTCGAGCTGGACCTCGGCGGGGAAATGCTCACCTCCAACGCCCTGGACTTCCAGGTTTTCCCCGCTTGGCAACGCGGTGAGGAAGGCTTCCGCTAGCAGTTGTCCCACGAGGTGGTCCGCGTTGGGCAGACTCTTGGCCTCACGGTGCGGCATCGCGCAATCGGGAAGGATGCGGACGCCCAGCACGTAAACCTGCGACGCCGACGTCACAAGGAAGCTGACGGGGGATTCGATATGGACCGCGTCGACAGACCATGGGACGACGGCGATGTCGACAATGAAGAAGGCGATGCCAGCGCCACAACTTTCACCATCACCCCGCTGCGGCCGGGTGAGTTGTGGATCACCATTGACATGTTCGAGAACCTGCCGCGGGAGATCATGATTCCCGAACTAGTGGTCGACGTATCGGAAGAGGAGGAGCCAACATCGATCTGATGCTTAAACGTGCAGCGGCACTCATCTTGGGGATGATAATCTCTCCCGCTCTGGCTCAGGAGGTGGCGGGCCCGGAAAGCCCGCGGCTGACGCTGACGGCCAAGGAGTGGGCGGCGCAGGTGGGCGACAGCGTCCTGTTTGAGCTGCGGCTCAAGTCGCCGGGGTTTAAGGCCCTTGCGGATAGCCGGATCGAGGGACGCTTGTGGAGCGGTTTGCCTGAAGCCCCCGGCGAGCATTCTTCTGGCGCAGGGCCCAAGTTCGTACGCGATATCCTTCTCGAGCCGCAAGTAGAGGGCAATAGACAGGTAGGGCCGCTAGAGCTTGAGCTGGGCGGTAGAAAGATTTGATCGAACGCGGTGCCGATCAAGGTCTTTTCCGGGTGGGCGGAAGGCGAGACTGGCTACCGTTTCCGGCTTTCCAGCAACAGCGTTAAAGTTGGGGAGCCCTTCTACCTCACGGTCTGGCAGCATCACCTCGGCTTCTCAACATATGGATACACACAGCTGAGCGACGATCCTCCGGAGTCTGCAATCCCCTTTTAGGCGAATGCATCGTCACCGAGTTGATGGTGACGGAGCCGCGTCTTCATCACGATCACGCGAATGATGTCTACGACGGTCGCGATGTCTTCCGCTTAGTGGGCAAAAAGCCGGGCGAGCTGTGGATCACCCGCGAGTTCTTCAACCATCTTCCCGAAGAGGTCGCCGTGCCGGAGTTGGTCGTCGAAGTGGTTGAGGCCGAGGAGCGATAGCGGCCGATCGAGTTGTAGCGGGGGATGTGGATCTGTCGGCTGACGCGGTGGGGAGAACAAAGGGTCGAGAAGTGTGGTTCGCATTCCGGCGAGCCGCGGACTCATCAAAGGACGCACCACGAAGGACACGGGCGTAGCATGCCGGCTCCCGGCTGGAGGAGCTACGATAAAGCGATGTATTTAAAGGACTGCCGACCACTTCTATTCCCCTGGTCCACGACTTACAAGTTCGCCTCCCGCACGTCGTCGATGACGCTCGACGCCCTGCCGAGCAGCGCGAAGAAGATCGAAACCTGCTGACACACCAGCAGCACGCTGAACGCCACGCCCAGCACGAGCGCCAGGCACTTGGTCCGGGCACCGAGCAACATCCGCAGGGCGGTCTTGAGCATCACATCACCCCGCGGCCGAGCATAGGGCTCCGATTGACGGCGGCGACAAGCGTGGGCCGCGGGGTGGGGTGAATCCTTAAAGCCCACCACCCATCACGCACCCCGCACCGCGAACCCGAGGAGGAAGTGCGGTAGGGTGGGGTGAGTCCGTGAACCTAACCGCGGATCAGCCACCGCGACATCAAGCGGCGGCCGGTGGAGTTCGCGGAGCCTCACTTCGATCTACGTACTCACGCGCGGGTAGCCGCGGATGTCAATCCGCCGGCTGACGCGGTGACCGATCCAGCCGGCGGATTGATATCCGCGGCTACGGGGAGATGGGGCTGAGCGATCTTGGTCAAATATCGCTGCGATACGCCTGGGGCATAGGCCGCGGGATCTGCCCAACAGGGGTTCGGCTGAGGTGGGACGTGCCACGAGCGCCGATCGACGCGAGTTCAATGAAAGAACCCGCCGCGACCGGGGTCGCGGCGGGTCCGGGGTTGGGTCGGAAATACGGACGGTGAGGGTCGGGCTTACTTGAGCTCGACTTCGCCGCCGGCTTCCTTGATCTTCTCGGCCAAGGCGTCGGCCTCTTCCTTGGGGAGGGCTTCCTTGATGGTCTTGGGGGCGCCGTCGACCATCTCCTTGGCTTCCTTGAGGCCCAGGCCCGTCGCTTCGCGGACGGCCTTGATGACCTGGATCTTCTTGTCGCCCGCGGCCTTGAGGATGACGTCAAACTCGGTCTTTTCCTCGACCTCCTCGGCGGCCGCGCCGCCGCCACCGCCGGAGGCCATCATCACCCCGCCGGCGGCGGGCTCGATGTTGTACGTGTCCTTGAGGTAGTCGCCGAGTTCGACGGCTTCTTTGAGGGTCAAACCGACGAGCTTGTCGCCGAGTTCCGCGATCGCTGCTTCTGCCATGTCAATGCTCCAACTTCAATGCTGCCACGAGAGGTCACCGAACGCCGGTGATTTAACCCTTGCGGGCCAGTCGGGGATTAGGGTCTAAGTTCTGGGGGCTAGGGTCTGGAAGGGAAAGCGGCCCGGGCCTTGTCGTAGACCCTAGCCCCCAGACCCTAGACCCTACTACGCCGCCTTACTGATTGTCTCGCCCGCTTCCAGCTTCTCCTCTATGGCTTTGACCAGCGACGCGATCTTGCGGCCGGGGCCGAGGATAGAGCCGACGAGTTTTTGGCCGGGGGTGAGAACGATCTGGACGACCTTGGCCTGGGCCTCTTCCTTGGTCGGGTACTCCGAGAGCTTCTTGATCTCGTCGGGGCCGAAGGCGATGCCTTCCATGACCGCGCCCTTGAACTGCAGGGTCTGCAGCTTCTTGGCCCAGTCGATGAGCTCACGGGCGACGCCGACGACCGACGCGTCCTCGCCGGTGGGGTACACCATGGCGGACGGGCCGTCGAGGTAGGTGGACAATCCGGCAAGCTCGCCGTCGGTGAAGACGTTGCGGGCGAGGCTGTTCTTGATGACGGTGACCTTGATCGACTTGCCGGCGAGGTCGGTGCGCAGCGCGTTGTTCTGCTGCGCGTCGACGCCGCGGATGTCGATCAGGACGGCCCCGCGGAGGTCGCCGAACTTCTCGCGGTAGGCGGAGGTGATAAGGTTCTTGACGGGCTTGGACATCGGGAGGGTCTGGGGTCTGGGTTCAGAGTCTAGGCTGGAACAGATCACGGTCTGAGGCGGCGGGTACGCCTAGAGCTCCGGGCGTTATGCCCTACACCCTAGACCCCAGCCCCTACACGGCGACAAGCACCGACGGCGTCATCGTCGCGGTGATGGCGACCTTCTTGACGTACTGGCCCTTGCTCGAGGCGGGCTTGATCTTGACGATGTGGTTGATCATCGCCTGGGTATTTTCGACGAGTTGTTCCTGGGTGAAGCTGTGCCGACCGACGGGCGTGTGGATGTTGCCGCCGGCGTCGGTCTTGTACTCGACCTTGCCCGCGACGAACGCCTTGACCGCCTCGGCGACGTTGGCGTCCACCGTGCCCGCCTTGGGCGAGGGCATCAGGCCCTTGGGGCCGAGCGTTTTGCCGAGCTTCGACACCACCCGCATCATCGCCGGCTCGGCGATGGCCGTCTCGAAGTCCATCCAGCCGTCCTCGATCTCCTTCACCAGGTCCTCACCCCCGGCTTTGACGGCCCCGGCCTCGAGCGCGGCGTCGACCTTCTCCGGGGAGCAGAACGCGATCACCTTCTTCGTCGCCCCGCCCACGCCGTGCGGCAGCGAGATCGAACCGCGCAGCGCCTGGTCTGCCTGCTTCGGGTCCACCCCGAGGTGCATGTGAAGCTCGACCGTCTGGTCGAACTTCGTCTCCCGGAACCCCTTGAGCCGCTCCACCGCCTGGGACAGCGGGAGCTGGTCGTCGTTCGCCACCCGCGCGTCGGCGGTATAGCGCTTACCTCTTTTGTTGCGTGCCATATCTGATCCTTCGACGAGCCCCACCTCGACAGCGAGCGACGGAGGGGCCGGGTCTCCCACGGTCCCGGCCCGTGGTTGGCCGTCGCCACTATGAGGCGAGCGGAGCATTATATACACCGCTCATGATCTGGCAAATCGCTAAAATGTCGCGCATGACCCCTGCCCCCTCCAGCCTGCCGCAACGCATGACCCTCGGCGACTATCTCGCCTTCGAGGAGGCGGCAGAGTGCAAGCACGAGTTCCATCCGGACCGCTACGGGGAAGAACCCGCCGATCTCATGCAACTTCGGGGCGAGGCTCTGGCGATGAGCGGGGCGTCCCTGCCCCACGTGCGCATCAGCCGCAACCTCCTGGCGGCGCTCCATGCCCGCACCCGCGGCGGCCCCTGCGAAATTCTCGGCAACGACACCCGGGTGGCGACCGACCGCGCCGGCCGCTTCTGCTATCCCGATGCCACGCTTATTTGCGGCAGTGTCGTAACACTGGACCTGCCGGTCAAGCCGTTCATCCTGATGAACCCGCAGGTCATCTTCGAGGTGCTTAGCGACACGACCGAGACCTACGACCGCGGCGACAAGTTCGAGTTCTACCGCCGCATCCCGTCGCTGCAGGAGTACGTGCTGATCAACCAGAAACGCCCGCTGATCGAGGGGTTCCTGCGGCAGGACGACGGCACCTGGTCGATGGCGACGTGGGGCGGCCTCGATGCGGTGGCGCGGGTACGGAGTGTGAAAATAGACCTGCCGCTGGCGGAGGTCTACGACGGGGTCGGGTTTGACGGTGCGGCGGGGGACGTTGGCTAGAACGCCCCGTCGACCGTGATGCCCATCGACCGGGCGGTGCCGGCAACGATGCGGCAGTTGGCTTCTTCAGTGTGGCCGGAGAGCTCGCCCTTCTTCTCCTCGACGATGGCCTTGATCTGGTCCGCGGTGACCGAGCCAACCTTGTCGACGTTCGGGACACCCGAACCCTTGTCGACCTTGGCGGCGTCCTTGAGGAGGACGGCGACGGGCGGGGCCTTGACCTCGAACTCGAAGGTGCGGTCCTTGTAGACGGTGATCACGCAGCCGACGACCTTGCCGTTGAGCGGGCGGGTGCGCTCGTTGAACTGCTGGATGAACTGGCCGGGGTTGACGCCGTGCTGCCCGAGGGCCGGCCCGATGGGCGGTGCCGGGGTGGCGGACCCGCCGGGGGCCTGGATCTTAAACTGCGACGTGATTTCTTTCTTAGCCATGTTGACGCATCGTGGATGAGGGCGGGAGGGTCTGTTTCGAGCCGAACAGTCTACCGGGTACCATCTCTATAGACAACCCGCGCTTCCACGACCAGCAAGCCCGCTTGCTCCACCGTCACCCGGCGGTCATGGTATGATGCTGCACCCCGGGTGCGACGAGCAGCATCCAACCAGCTTCATCCGAAACGCCCATGGCCCGCAAGCGACAGCAACTCGGTGAGATCCTCAAGCAGTGGGGCCTCGTGGACGACCGCCAGCTCGGCGAGGCGCTCAAGATCAGTCAGGGCTCGCGCAAACGCGTCGGCGAGGCGCTCGTCTCTATCGGGGCCGCCACCGAAAACGACATCGCCAAGGCCCTCGCGTCGCAGTTCGGCCTCGAGTTCGTGGACCTCGATCAACCCAACGTGATCAAGAAGGAGGCCCGCGAACTCATCCCCGAGGACATGGTCAAGAAGTACCTTGTCCTCCCCCTGGGCAAGGAGGGCAACACGCTCAAAGTCGTCGTCCACGACCCGATGGACATCAACCTGATCGACGACCTGCAGTTCCGCCTCGGCGGGAAGGTCGAGCTCGCCCTCGCGGCTAAGGGCAAGATCAAGGAGTTCATCGACACGATCTTCAGCGAGACGAAAGCCTCCATCGACCAGCTCACCCAGGACCTGTCCGTCGACATGTCGCTGGACACCTCGGTTGACCGCGGCAGCTCGCTCGACACCGTCGGCGGCTCCGACGACAAGGAAGCGGAGGGCGAGCAGGGCCCGATCATCCGCCTGGTCAACCGCATTATCGGCGAAGCGGTCAGCAACCGGGCGTCGGACATCCACATCGAGCCGTTCGAGGACCGCGTCCGCCTCCGCTACCGGATCGACGGCGTCTGCCACGAACGCGACACCATCCCGAAGCGGACGCAGGGATCGGTCATCGCCCGGGTCAAGATTCTCGCCGGCATGCGCGTCGAAGAGAAACGCATCCCGCAGGACGGCCGCATCAAAATGAAGACCGGCGGGGAGGTTATCGACTTCCGCGTCTCGTGCTGCCCCGCCTACCACGGCGAGTCCATCGTCCTGCGTATCCTCCGCCCCGACGCGGCCAAGCTCGGGCTGGCCAACCTCGGTATGTCCCCTGATACCCTCGAAATCTTCAACGACATCATCACCCGGCCCAACGGCATCTTCCTCGTCACCGGGCCCACCGGCTCGGGAAAAACAACCACCCTCTACTCCGCCCTCGGCGAGCTGAACCGCCCCGACAAGAAGATCATTACGGCCGAAGATCCGATTGAATACAACTTCAAAGGCATCAACCAGTGCCAGGTCAACCCCGGCATCGGGATGACCTTCCAGATCATCCTCCGGGCGATGCTCCGCCAGGCCCCGAACATCATCCTCGTGGGCGAGATCCGAGACCAGGCCGTGGGCGAGGTCGCGGTCCAGGCAGCGCTTACCGGGCACATGGTGTTCTCCACGCTGCACACCAACGACGCGCCCTCGGCCATGACCCGCCTCATCGATATGGGGCTCAAGCCGTTCCTCGTCGCGAGCTCGGTCCAGGCGGTCCTCGCCCAGCGGCTGGTCCGCATGTTGTGCGAGCACTGCAAAGCCCCCGAGCCGAACCCGAACCGTAAACTCATGGCCCTGTGCGGCCTCAGCCCCGAGGACATCGAGGGCCACACCCTCTACAAGGCCGTCGGCTGTAACCGCTGCAGCAACACCGGCTACCGCGGCCGAAAAGGTGTCTACGAGATCATGCTCATGAACTCCGAGCTCCGCCAGCTTACCTTTGACCGCGCCCCGGTCAGCAAGCTCCGCGCCGCCGCCAAGGCCTCGGGCATGCGTGACCTCTTAGGCGATGGCAAATTGAAGGTCCTCGAGGGCAAGACGACGCTCTCGGAGATCTCCCGCATCGCCCAGGTCGAGGGCGTGGTCGAAGCGATGGAAGAAGAAGAGATCGCGGTGTAGCTGCTAGCTTCTAGCTGGCAGCTGTTAACAAGGATGCAAAGATAACCGGAGCCGCGGCTCATCCCGAACAGTTGTGTCTTGCTAGCGCCTAGCAGCTAGCGCCTAAAGGCTAATTATGTCCACCATGCATATCGACCGGCTGCTCGACACCGTGATCAAGCAGGAAGCCAGCGACCTGCACCTAACGGTCGGCAAACCCCCTACCGTCCGCATGTCCGGCCGACTCGTCGAGCTTAAGACCAAGGTCCTCGAGCCCGACGACACCATCGCCCTGATGAAGGCGATCAGCCCGGAGAAAGCTCAAAACGAGCTTCAGGAAGAGGGCGGCTCCGACTTCGGCTTCTCCTACGGCGATCAATCGGACGAGGAAAAGTCCGCCCGCTTCCGCGTCTCCATCTTCCGTCAGCGCGGCGACGTGGCCCTGGTCCTCCGCCGCATCCCCAACAAGCTGCTCGACATCGAAGTCATCGGCCTCCCGCCCATCTGCAAGGACCTCGTCCGCCGTCCCCGCGGCCTCTTCCTTGTCACCGGCCCAACCGGGTCCGGCAAAACGACCACCCTCGCCTCCATGTTGAACTACATCAACATCCACCTCGACCGGCACATCATCACCGTCGAGGACCCGGTGGAGTACTACCACCCCCACAAAAAGTCGATCATCAACCAGCGGGAAGTCGGCAACGACGTCCCCAGCTTTTCCGAAGCTCTCCGGCGGGCGCTGCGGCAAGACCCGGACGTGATCCTCGTCGGCGAAATGCGCGACCTTGAGACAATAGAGGCGGCGATCACTGCGGCGGAGACGGGACACCTGGTGTTCGGGACGCTCCACACCAACTCAGCGGCGGGCACGATCAACCGCCTCATCGACGCGTTTCCGACGAATCAGCAGCAGCAGGTTCGGGCGCAGCTTTCGGTCGCCCTCATCGCCGTGCTTTCGCAGCAGCTGCTTAAACGCAAGGACAAAAAGGGGATGGTCGCCGCGTATGAGTTTATGGTGGTGACCCCCGCCATCGCCAACCTGATCCGCGAAGCGCAGAGCTTCAAGATCCCCTCAGCCATCCAGACGGGCAAAAAGTTCGGCATGAAGCTGCTCGACGACTTCCTCTGGGAACTCTACAGCCAGGGCAAGATCCATGCGGATGACATGATCGACCGCGCCTCTAACGCCGACAGCCTCATCGAGAAGGTCCACCGAGCTGGCGGACAGATTGGGCGCCCCGAACTTGACGACGCGGCTCCCGCACCCACGGCCGGGCAGGCGGCTCAACCCGCCTAATCTCCCGCCCGGGAAGCTGCTGCACGTCACCATTTCCACCTGTCCACCGCTGTTTCCCGGCTTAAAATGCTTGGAGCGGCGTCATCCTCCTGCTACTATTCTGGTCGAGAGTCGGCTTCTCCCGCTGCCGCGAGTCGGGTCCCCTACGTCTGTCAGCTTGAAACTGAAGCTTGATTCGGGATTATCATGAGTCAGCTCAAGTTGCATCCATTGAAGAAGTTTGGCAGTGTCCTTCACTGTGAGGCTATGGGCGGTCAACAGTTACAATGGACAGCTGTGGAATGTGGCGTTGCTGGTTTTGCTTTGGAGGCTCCGTAATATGGCTGAATCTTCCACCAAAGACCTGCAGGGCCGTCGCCTTGGACGCGTGCTCACCAAGATGGGCAAGATCACCCGTGATCAGGTCCAGGAAGCGCTTGAGCTTCAGAAGAAGAACCGCTCGCCCATCGGTCAGTTGCTGATCGAGCTTGGCTACTGCAGCCATGATGATGTCAATATGGCCCTGGCGGCCCAGCAGGGGATGGGCATCGTTGATCTTGAGGATTACGACATCAAGGAGACGGTGATCCGGATGGTGCCGGCGGAGATGGCGAACGCCTACCACGTCCTGCCGCTGATGCATGATGAGAAGAACAACCGTCTCACGGTGGCGCTCAAGTCGGCGGACAACTTCCGGGCGCTCGACGACCTGCGGCTGCTCATGGGGTTCAACGTCGAGGCGGTCGTGGCTCCGGCGGCGCAGGTCGACAAGAAGATCGAGCAGTTCTACGGCGAGGACGAAGAGTCGCTCGCCTCTCTCGTGGCGGAGCTTTCCGAGGACGAGGACCTGACCGAGTTTGACGGCCGCAGCGACTCGATCGACCTTGATGAACTCATCGCCCAGGCGGATGACAACCGCGTCAAGCGGCTGCTCAACCTCGTGCTCCTCCAGGCGATCAAGGACAAGGCCAGCGACATCCACTTCGAGCCGTTCGAGGACGAGTTCAAGATGCGCTACCGCATCGACGGCGTCCTGTACGAGATGATCCCGCCGCCCAAGCACCTCGCCCTGCCGATCGTCAGCCGCATCAAGGTCATGGCCACGCTCGACATCGCCGAGCGACGCCTGCCGCAGGACGGGCGTATCGAGCTGGTGGTCAATAACCAGCCCATCGACCTCCGCGTCGCGGTCCTGCCGACCATGTTCGGCGAATCGGTGGTCATGCGGGTGCTCGACCGCGGCAACGTCAACCTCGACCTTGACAAGATCGGGATGCGGCCCGACGACCTCGATACCTTCCGCCAGCTCATCCACAAGCCCAACGGCATCGTCATCGTCACCGGGCCCACCGGCTCGGGGAAGACCACCACCCTCTACTCCGCGCTGAGCGAGCTGAACCAGATCACCGAGAAGATCCTCACCGCCGAGGACCCGGTCGAATACGACATCGACGGGCTGTGCCAGGTGCAGGTCAACTCCGCGGTGGGCCTCACCTTCGCCGCGGCGCTCCGCAGCTTCCTCCGCCAGGACCCCGACGTCATCCTCGTGGGCGAGACCCGCGACCTCGAAACCGCCCGCATCGGCGTTCAGGCGTCGCTCACCGGCCACCTCGTCTTCACCACCCTGCACACGAACGACGCGCCCTCGTCCATCGCCCGTCTGCTGGACCTGGGCCTCGAGAACTTCCTCATCACCGCCACGTTCGAGGGGATCGTCGCCCAGCGGCTGGTCCGCAAGATCTGCCAGCGGTGCAAGCAGTCGTACACGCCCACCGAGGAGGAACTTATGCGGCTGAACCTCACGCCCGAGGACCTCGACGGCCGGCAGCTCTCCCGCGGGGCCGGCTGCGACTACTGCAACCACTCGGGGTACAAGGGCCGCATGGGCCTCTACGAGATCATGGTCCTCGACGACGAGCTGCGCGAGCTGATCATGACCGAAGCCTCCACCCAGATCCTCCGCAACGAGGCCCGCAAACGTGGGATGCGCACCCTCCGCGAGTCCGGCCTCATCGCCCTGTACGACGGGATGACCACCATCGACGAGGTGGTGAAGGAAACGCTGGTTGAGGAATGACGCCGCCGCGGCAAATTGACGAAGCACGAATCACGAATGATGAAACAAACCATGACTAAATCCTGAAGATCGACGCCTGCGCTTGTCCGCCTCGGTTTCGTCATTCTTCATTCGGGTTTCGTCATTGCTCCGCAGGAGTTCACCCATGCCAACCTTTCAGTTTGAAGCACTGACCGACGCCGGCAAACCCCAGAAGGGCACGATCAACGCCGCCAACGGCGATGAGGCGCTCGCCCGGATCAAGAGCCAGGGGTTTTTCCCCACCTCGATCCGCGAGCAGAAGGTGAAGAAGGGCTCGGGCCGCGCCGGCGCCGGCGGCAAGGCCGGGGGCAAGAAAAAATCCGGCGGGATCACCATCAACATCGGCGGGGTCAGCAACAAGCACCTGACCAACTTCACCCGTCAGCTCTCCACCCTCCAGGACGCGGGCCTGCCCATCCTCCGCTCGCTCGCCATCCTCGAACAGCAGCAAAAGCCCGGCCTGCTCAAGGACACCCTCGACGACGTCCACGAAGACGTCTCCAGCGGCTCGTCGCTGTCCGACGCGTTCGGCAAGCACCCCAAGGCCTTCGACAAGCTCTATACCAAGATGATCGCCGCGGGCGAGGTCGGCGGCGTGCTCGACCTCATCCTCCAGCGCCTCGCCGAGTTCCTCGAGAAAGCCGCCCGGCTCAAGCGGCGGATCATCTCCGCCATGATCTACCCCGCCGCGGTCATCACCGTCGCGGCCGTCATCGTGCTGGGCATCATGCTGCTCATCGTCCCGAAGTTCATCGACATCTTCGACGACTTCGACACCGATATGCCCGCCCTCACCGTCTTCCTCATCGAGACGAGTAAGTGGCTCGCCGGGCCGATCTTCGGCGTCGACCCGACCCGCACCGTCCCGGGCATCATCTTCGTGCTGATGGCCCCGTTCGTCATCTTCTTCGGGCTCAAACTCCTCCGCAAGACCTCCGGCGGCAAGGCGGTCATGGACCGCATCACCCTCATGACGCCGATCCTCGGCCCGCTCGTCGCCAAGTCCACCATCGCCCGGTTCACCAGGACCCTCGGCACCCTGGTCAACGCCGGCGTCCCCATCCTCGACGCCATCACCATCACCGCCGAAACCACCGCCAACGACGTCTACGCCAGGGCCCTCATGTCCGTCCACGACAGCGTCCGCCAGGGCGACTCCTTCGCCGAGCCCCTCCGCAAGGCCAAGGTCTGCGACCCCCTCGTGGTCAACATGATCGACGTGGGCGAAGAGACCGGTGACCTCGACAAGATGCTCCTGAAGATCGCCGACAACTACGACGAGGAGGTCGACGTCGCCGTCGCCGGCCTCGTGTCCCTCCTCGAGCCGGTCATGGTCGTCGTCCTCGGCGGCATCGTCGGCGGCATCGTCATCGCCCTCTTCCTCCCGCTCATCAAGCTGATGCAGTCGGTGATGTGATGCAGGCGCTAGCCGTTAGGCGCTAGGCGCTAGCAAGAAAGATGCACCCGAAACTTGGGGATTTTGAAATGAGTCCTTCACAACTTCCATCCCGGCCCCTCAGCCCCTTGGCCCCTTGGCCCCTCGGCCCCTCCCGCCGCGGGTTCACGCTGATCGAGGTCCTCGTCACCATCGCCATCATCGGCGGGCTCATCGGCATCGGGGTCGTGGCGATGGGAAAGTTCAAGGACCGCGGTGAGGCCCAGCAGACCCGCGTCCTGCTCCAGCAGCTCGCCGGCATCGAGACCGAATACCGCGCCCAGTCGGGGGGGCGCTACCCGTCGGACGCGTTCGCGACCGACCCCGATCCCGCGCCTGATAAAGCGGCGAACTCAGTTGAGTGGTTTGTGAAGCAAGCGGTTAGGTTTTCGGTAGTCGAAGACATGCTGAATAAGACGTTGAACCAGCGGTTTTACGTCGACTCATCGTTGTCCAACAACAAGACCGTGATCGACAACTGGGGTATGCCGGTGGAGTATCGGGCGTCCTCGGACGGCACCGCGCCCACGACGACGAGCAACGGCAGCACGCTGACGTTCCCGCTCAACAGCACACCGTTCTTCGCGTCGGCGGGGCCGGACCAGTTGTGGGGCGACTACGTCAAAGTCGGTGGTGACGCGGACATCTCACAACCCAACGAATCGGTGGACGCGGACAACGACGGCCGCGCCGACGCGGCGGACAACCTCTACAGCTTCCAATTGACCGACTGACCATGCACGACCCTTACGCCACAGCCCCGAGCCCGGAGCCGCGGATGTCGATCCGTCGGCTACTCGGTGGGCGGACTCAGCCGGCGGATTCACATCCGCGGCTACGAGGAGTGCCTACGCGGCTTTGCGGCCTGCGTGCGTTCTCGCTGGTCGAGCTGCTGGTCGTGTTGACGGTCATCGCCATCGCGGTGGGGATCACGTTCCCGCTGCTCAACGTGCTGCGGCAGGGCGGGCGGATCTCCGCCGCCACCAACACCGTCTCCGTCGCCGTCGACGCCGCCCGCCTCCTCGCCGTCACCTCCGACAAGTTCACCATCACCGGCCTGCCCACCGGCCAACAGGCTACCTACGACGGCACCGCCGTCATCTTCACCCCCTCGGGCGAGTGCCGACTCGTCGTCAACGACCAGTTGGCGCAGGAGCCAGCCGGCGACTACTTTGAACTGTCGGACTTGGCTACGGCTCACCCGGCGTACCCCAATCGGATCAACGCTTACAAGGACGTACCCGGCCGCGACTACATCGCGATGCCCCCGGGCACCGGCGTCGCGGGGATGGTAAGGGTTCCTACATCTCCTACAGCTTCCGAACTCCGCTTCCTCCCCCCGCCTTTCGCCGTCGTTTTCGACGAGGAGGGCCGGCTGGTCAGTCTCGATCCAAATGTGTTCAACGGGGCAATTTTCTACGATCGCGATAATACAACCCCCGATTACGAATTGAGGGATCGGACAGACCCGGCAATCATTCCATACGACCCTGATACTTGGGATGCCCGAATCAACACCGTGGCTCAAGTCGGCGGCGGTGCCGCAACCGACATTAATCGTACACGCTACGAGCTTCCGTTCGATCAGATTGAAACGGTGCAAAGTATTGCGGTTTATAACGCTGAAGCGTTCGAAAACGCAGGTCTCGATTGGGCAAATACTTCACCCGCAATGCGGAACAGGATTGAAGCTTTCATGACCGCCGGCGACGACAACGCCGAGGTGCTGTTTTTCAGCCGCGGGTCGGGCGTTGTGATCCGTAACTGACCATGTTCCACCCCAACCGCCTATTCCCGCTTAGCCCCTCGGCCCCTCGGCCCCTCGGCCCCTCCCGCCGCGGCTTCACGCTCATGGAGGTCCTGGTGGCCATCGGCGTGTTCGCCCTGGGCGCGGTAGCGGTCGCATCGATCTTCCCCACCGCCATCTTCCTGCAGAAACAGACCATCGCCGACGTCGAGCTCCGCCAGTTCGGCTACAACGTCGAGGGCACGCTGCAGGGCAAGTCGGTGCGGTTCCAGGACGCGCCCGGCGGGTTCAAGCAAAGGTACGACAGTCGAAATGCCCCGGCTGCGGCTCCGGCTGATCCGATCCCTCAGGTAGAGCCGCTGAACATCAGCGAATACCCGCCATCGTTAGGAGAGAACCTGCTCGCGGATTACTCACTCCGCGACCGAACGTACCCGGCCAACCTGGACATTCTTGAGGCCAAGTCGGTCTTTGTTCCGCTGATTTACGATTCAGATGATGCGCCCGATGCCGAGGCTTGGGTTCTTTACGCTTTCGTACTCGAAAAGCAGCCGGGGGCATCCTATCCGACGCCGACGGCGGCGACTCCGGGTTGGGCGTCTGCAGATGGGCCAGGTTTCCCCAGTGTTCAGCTAGTGAACCTCACCGGTCCACCGGCGGTTGGGCCGGGCGGTTTGGTCAGCGAGTTCAATCTTCCCCCGCTAACGGTCGACACGTTTAAGCTCGTGCCTCAGGTGCAGGTGATGGACAACAACGGCGTGACTTACCGGATTGCGAGCGTCACGGGCAACTCCATCATCGTTGAAGGTTTCATCCCCGGCACGCCGGCACCCGCGACAGGGCTGTGGATCGGCCACCCCGGGACCGCCAATCGCAATCCAACGCAGCGCATCCTTGTTTTTGCCGACGAGGATCCGAGGCTGAATCCCGCCCCGCCCGCCGCCGGCCCGTACTTCCACGTGGTGCCCTGATGCAACAACGTTCTCTACATCACGGCTTCACCCTCGTCGAGCTGCTCGTGGCGGTGGCGCTGACGGCCCTGATCATCGGGTTCGTGAACCAACTGCTCAATAGCACCACCACCGCGGTCAGCCGGGGCGTGCAGTTCGGCGACATCATCGCCAACAACCGCGCCATCTCCGAACGCCTCTTCGAGGACGGCCAGGCCATGGTCGCGCCCCAGCCCGCCACCGCCGACGGCAACCCCGCGGGGATGCTGGTGATCTTCGGGCGGGAGATCAACCGGGGCCTGACGGGTGTCTATATGCCCGTGGCCACGACGTCTGACACCAAGTCCGAGAAGAACCCTGATTCAACTCCTCCGAATCTGCCTTACGCGGTCCGCAGTGACCAGTTGATGTTCATCAAGCAGAACGGGGACCCCATCGTCGAGACGCTCACCCCGGTGTCGGACACGAGCTTCGCCGGCAAGCGGCAGCACGCGGCGAGCTACTCCAAGCTCTGGTGGGGCCACCTGCAGCGGACCCCGGCGGATGGATCGCTTCTCACCCCTCCGACGGCTGGGGCTAATCCGTCTGCGTTACCGCTTGACAGCGACAACCCCGACGGCGAGAACTACGCCGGCTGGGGCTGGATTCTAGGCCGGCAGGAATTGTTCTTTACCGACCCGACACCCTTCCCGACGCCGCTGCCACCAGAAGATCGGCCGTTCAACGTCCCGCTGGTCCATGTTGATGGGGTATACTGGGATTCTCAAATCAATGCCCCTGCTGGTTACTTTCTCGGAGGGCCGGCTATTGCAGAGCAGAAAAACTGGGGCAGCTTTTCGGATGTCAGCAAGCATCCGCTGGATGCCGGCCGCCGCACTGCTTTAACGCCGCTCGCCCTGATCGCCGAGACCTCCGCCGACGGCATCTTCTTCGACGGGATGCCGGACACGGTCTACCGCCAGCAGGCGTACAACATGCTCTTCCCCGAGGAGCGGCTGCGGGTTAACGATCACCCCGCCGCGCCGTACGACGCGTGGCGGATCGCTCAGATGTACCCGTACGTCAGCCAGGGTGTCAGCGACTTCATCGTGGAGTTTGCGGCGGACGCCAATGCGGACGGCATCGTCGACTTCGACGGCGACGGGAACTACCTCAATGGTCCCGAACCGACCGTGACTGCGGGCACTGAGCCCCGGACGTTCTGGTACAGCTCGCAATACCCGCCGACGTATGCGGGTGTCGGTCCATCGAACTTTACCTTTAGCAATTACGCCTCGGCCGCCACCATCACCGGGGCGAATATCCAACCGCCTACGACGGTCGGGGCCAACCTGCCTTACGACCCCGCGCCGGCGGTGACCAACGCCGACGCCGCTTTTGTCTGGCGGCATGACTACCCCGACAATTGGCCGTACCTCATCCGTATCCGCTACCGGGTGCACGACACGCGGGGGGAGGTGCGGACGACGCAGGACACCGGGCTGGGGACCTTCAGCTACACCGGCAACGACGAGGCGCAGGCGGGCCGGTGGTTCGAGGTCATTTTGCCCGTCAACCGTGAAGCCGATTGAACGCCGTAGCGCGTTGACGTCCGTCTGCCATCCCCGCTTTTGCCCGTTCCGCCGCCCCGCTCCCCCGCCTTCCCGCCTTCCCGTTCGCCCCGTTCGTGTTTCCCCCCGTCCGTGATCCCCCTTGGCCCGCAACGGGCCGGAGAAAAAAGCCATGTTTGATACTCCCCCTGCCGTTCTTGCCGCCCGCCGTGATGCCGACCGGTCGCCTGGCCGACCCGGGGCTCGGCGGGCGGGGTGCCTGCCCCAATCCGAGGGAGCCCACTTCCGGGGGCGGGGGCACGACTTCCGGGGGCGGGGGCGGGGGTCGGTGATGTTGTTGGTGATCGTGGTGCTGGTGTTGATGGCGATGATCGGGGCGACGTACCTACAGGTGACGCGGGTGCAGCGGGCCCAGGCCGGCCGGGACACGGGCGGGGACATCAACGCGGTGGTCGACTCGGTGCTCGGGCTGATCGCCACGACGCTGGAGGAGGACGTGCGGGACCCGGCGGGGAACCTGCTCAACCCCACCAGCGCGACCCAGGCCGACGAGCCGTACGACTACCCCTGGACCAACACCTCGACCGGCCCGGAGAACACCTATCAGGTGTACCAGCTCACCACGGGGGCTCCCGCCGCAGCGTACGGCGGGCACCTCGACGACAAGTGGCTCGCCTCGTCATCGCCGAACTTCGGCGGGGCCGCGTTCTGGCCGAACATCACCGACCTGACGGGCGTGTTCCTCGGCGCGAGCAACACCGACGGCGAGGTGTCCAACGCCGGCTCGCCCACCGAGTTCCCCGTCGACCACTCCGCGGCGAAGAACACGAACGTCGGCCTCGATATCAACTCGCCCCTCCTGGTTGACGTTGACGAAGACGGGATCAAGGACGCCCGCTGGGCGTTCCCGCCGATCCCGCTGATCGAGGGCAGCGCCTACACCATGGCCGTGCGGATCGTCGACCTCGGCGGCCGGCTGAACATCGCCACCGCGACCAGTCCGTCCAATCCCGGCGACAACTTCGACACGTCCGCCCTCGGTGTCGAAGCCCCGCACTGGACCTCACCGACGGAGCTGAACTTCGGCACGTTCTCCTCGGGGTTCGGCGGCAACCGCGGGCAACTGGACGATTGGCTGAGAGATAGGTTCGACAATGCTCCGAACCCGCCCTTCAGCGGCTACAGCAACTCACACGGCAGCGGGCCGAACTACACCACCTTCAACGACCGCGTCAAGTTCTGGGACGAGGTCGCCTCCGTCGCCACCCCCTCGGTCGAGGCCCGTGGGGAGTTGAACCTGCTGGTCCGCAACGGGCTGGACGACATGTCGTACTACGAAGGGGCAACGACCTGGCGCGGCACGCTGCCGGCGCTGTTCCGGGACGAAAATACCGGAGATGCAATCAGTGACTACGGGACCAATCAGGATTTTTTCACAAACAACGCGCGCCTGCACGCCACGCTCGTCAGCGGCATCTCCTCCGTCGCCGCCGGGGCCAACACCGCCGCCGCCAGCACCAAGATCAATCTCAACGACCGCACCGGCACCGTCGCCGATTTCCTCACTGACGTCAGCGACCGTGTTACGGCCGTTGCCGCGGGCACGACCCCGCCGCTGGGCCTCACCGCCGCGGAGTTCGGCGACCAATTCGCCGCCAACCTGCTCGATTACATCGACCCGGACAACTTCGTCACGCCGAAGGGCACCCGCTACGGCCTTGAGGCCCTGCCGTTCATCGCCGAGGTGTATGTGGTGCGGCCGTATATCAACACGGCTTTCACCGGCACGGCAGCTCCTTACACGACGGAGTGGGCCGAGGACGGGGACGCGGCGTACGCCATCGAGATCGCCAACCCGTTCCGCAAGCCGATCCTGTTATCGGATATCCAGATCTGGATTGAACCGGAGAGCGGTCCGGCGGTGCAGCTTGGTGCGACGATTGGGAACGGTGACCTCGCAAGCATTATCGACGCCGCTACCGGGCCCGCATTCAGGACGTTCAATACTACAGCTGGTCATGTAGATAATGGGGATACGGAACTGCCGACTCGTGATGAAGAGCTGATGTTGTGGCCGGGTGACTCTATTGTCCTCTACCACGACCCTGGCAGCGCCGCCGGTCTCGCGACTCTCATTGCCGCTAGCGGCGATGTGTTTTCGGTTGATATTACTACGACCGTTGGTGAGGCGTGGCCCGACAACTTGGCAAGTTCAACACCAGACGTTCCGGAGTTTGTGCAGGTTAGCCTCAGAGCATCGACGGCTCCCGGTACGGCGCTGACATTTCCTTACCAGACTTTCGCGTCGCTGGCTACGCCCGCTACGGTTACGAATGCCGAAGATGCGGTGCAACCCGCTCCCAATGATCCAGGTACGTTCTATATCTCCACGATCGGTACGACCGAGGGGATCAACATGCTCGCACTCCCGATTGATACCAACTACGTTGATGAGGACCTTGACAACACGATCTTTTACCCGTCGTTCGATTCGACAGCGATGCCAGCCGCGAGATTAGGACTCGCTAAGACCGGGCCCCACACGTTCGACGTTGCAGGGACTACCGTTGTTTTTAACGCTTTGCCTCCCGGCGAAAATCAGGTCGTTATTTACGACGATGCAACGACCGCACCGGGATTCGCCGACTTCTTCTTCACCCACGTCGGCGAGGTCCTGCGGGTGACCGCTCTGGGCTTTACCGACCCCCCGACGGGGACGATCACGATCCCCGACTCGTGGGGGACGCTCGCGCCGGCGGCCGATGACATCTACCTCGGCTTCTCCACCGCCGCGCCGAACGTCGGCACGGTGGACCCGCTGCGGGTGCCGCTTGCCGCGGCGTTGCTGGACCAATTTACGCTGTACGAAGAGCCGTTTGTGCCCGGGGTGTTGAACCTCAACACCGCGTCGGTCGAGACCATTGAACGGTCGCTGCCGCTGACCGACCCGGCGCTGCGGCAACGCGTCGCCCAGCGGATCGTCGGGTTCCGGGACAACCCCACGGCCCCGGACCGCACCGCGTTCAGCAACCGCGGCAACCCCGGCATCGCCATGACCGGCGAGCTGGCCGAGCTCCTCGGCGGCGCGCTGACCAACGGGCCGGGGTTCACCGGGCTCACCTACGGGGGCGACACCGAGTCCACCCTCGGCACCCGCGTCGACTTCCAGACGCCCGGTTTCACCGACGCGGCGGGCGTCCCTCTGCCCGACGGCGTCGCCGACGACCGCGAGGAAGAGCTCTTTGTCACGCAGTGGCTCAGCCAGGTCGCCTCGACCCGCAGCGACTGCTTCGCCGCCTACATCTGGGTCCGCGAGTACGAGGCGGGCGACTTCACCAGCGTGACCGACGAGCGCCGCCTCATCGCGGTGTTCCAGCGCAACGGGGCGGGAGTCGCCAACGTGCTGGGCGTGCTACAAACCGCGCCATGAGTGAAGCATCTTCCCCGTCGGTTTTCGAGCGGATCGTCGCCGGCGAGGTCTCGTGCCACCGGGTCTATGAGGACGAGCACGTGCTGGCGTTCCTCGACGTCGGGCCGGTGTCGCGGGGGCACTGCCTGTTGATCCCCAAGCGGCGGTACGTCGAGCTTGACGACGTGCCGCCGGAGGTCGGGGCGGCGCTGGGGAGCGTGCTGCCGCGGCTGGTTCGGGCGGTGAAGCGGGCGACGGGCTGCGACGGGCTCAACGTGCTGCAGAACAACGGCGAGGCCGCCGGGCAGGCGGTGATGCACGTGCATTTCCACCTGATCCCGCGGTACGGTGACGGGGCCTCCGGGGGGGGTTCCGGAGGCGGGGGCTTTGCGGTGCATTGGCCCGCCGGCGAACTGGATCATGACGACGCGGCAACGCTTTGCGAGGCGATCGCGGCGGCGGTGGCGGCACCGTAGGGCAGGGCTTGCCCTGCCACGGATAAGTCACAAGCCGGAAGCTCCGTGACTCGCGGCAGGGCAAGCCCTGCCCTACGGCTGCGGCCGCAAGCGGCCGGGCTAAGCGTTGATCGTTTAGAGTGACCGCAACGCCTCCGCAAAGTCGGGCGGCGGCAGGGCCTCGGCGTGGACCTCGTCCAGGGTGAGCGATGCGGCGTGGAGCATGGTGCGGCGGCACGGCGTCGGGTCGGCGGCGGGGTCGCCGTAGCGGCGGTCGCCGAGCAGCGGGTGGCCGAGGTGGGCGAGGCTGACGCGAACCTGATGGAGGAAGCCGGTGTCGAGCCGCACCTCGACGAAAGCGGCCCCCCGGAGTCGCTTGGTGACGCGGAACGACAGCGTGCAGCGGCGGGCGTCGGGATGGTCGGCGGGAACGACCCCAACCCGGGCCTGGCGGTGGCGGGCGACGGCGAGGCAAAGGTCGACGCGGCCGTCGGGCGGCGGGGAGCCCTGGACGAGGGCGAGGTAGTTTTTGACGGTGCGGTGCGCGGTGAAGGCGGCGCGGAAGCGTTGCCAGTGGGGAGTGTCGAGGGCGAAGAGGACGACGCCGCTGGTCTCGGTGTCGAGCCGGTGGACGACGCCGGCGCGGAGCCCGCCCTCGTCGCCGACGCCTTGCACCCGGGGGTACCGGGCGGCGACGGCGTTGAGCAGGGTGCCGGTCTCGCCGGGTTGCAGGGGGTGGACCGGCTGCCCGGCCGGCTTGTCGACGGCGACCCACCCGTGGCTCTCCCCGCTGGCGAGGACGTGCAGCGGCGCGTCGGGCGCGGGGGTGACGCGGTCGAAGTGGTCGGCGACGGTGACGCGGTCGGATCCGTCGACGAGCGAGCCCTTATCGCCGACGCGGGCGGGCCGGCCGTTGACGTGGGCCTGCCCCGCCGCGATGAGGCGCTGGGCGTGGCGGCGCGACACGCCGGCCGCGGCGGAGACGGCGTGGTCGAGGCGGCGCGGCCGAGCGGAGCCGTCGGGTTGGTTCTGGTCCATGAGTGACCCGGCCGGATCGACGCACGCGGCCCCCGCGCCCGCCGACGGTCCGAAAATACAATCCCGATGTCAACGCGACGGCCGACCGATATAGAATGATACGCCGATGATCGTCGCGACCCACCCCTCGCCCATGCCGACCTGGTCCCCCGCCCGCATCGCGGCGGCGGTGGCGTTGTGCCTGCTGGCGCTGTGGGCGGGGTGGCGGGCGTGGGCGGACATCCTTTATATCGCGATGCGGGACGAGGAAGCGAGCCAGGTCTGGCTTGTCCTGCCGATCTTCGCGTGGCTGGTGTGGGCGCGGCGGGACAAGCTCTCCGGCGTGCGGCCGCGGGCCCACTGGATCGGGCCGCTGCTCATCGCCATCGGGTGGGTCGTGTCGTACTACGGCTTCGTCACGTTCAAGCAGGCGCTGTGGCACGGTGGCGTCGTGCTCGCCCTGATCGGCGCATTTGCGGCGGCGGCGGGGCCGCGGTTGATGGGCCGGCTGCTGCCCGCTTGGGTCGTGCTGTTTTTCCTGGTCCCCGTGCCGGGCATGATCCGCCAGAGCATCGCGATCCCGCTGCAGACCGCCTCGGCCTCGGCGAGCGAGTTCGTCTTCGGGCTGCTCGCCCTGCCGGTGACCCGCAGCGGCAACATCCTGTCGTTCAACGGCGAGGACGTCGCCGTCGCCGAGGCGTGCAACGGCATGCGCATGGTCTTCGCCCTGCTGCTCGTGACGTACGCCTTCGCGTTCGCCACGCCGCTGCGGCCGTCGGTCCGCGCGCTGATCCTGATCCTCAGCCCCGTCGCCGCGGTGCTGTGCAACGTGCTCCGCCTCGTGCCGACGGTGTATTTTTACGGCCAGTCCCCGGACTACTGGGGCCCGATGTTTCATGATTTTTCGGGCTGGGCGATGCTCGCCCTGGCGTTCGTGCTGTTGATGGGGACGGTGCGGCTGCTCCGCTGGGCCGAGGTGCCGGTCATGCAGCACGAGGTCGGGCGGACCGGTCATCAGCGGCAAACCGCGGGGCTCGCCACCGCGTAACGACGGGGGGAACACCAGATGATGCGACTCGCCCATCCCAACAAGTCCCGCCACGGCGGGCGTCGCCGCGTGCTCGGCTGGCTCGTCGGGCCGGGGTGCGCCGCGTTGCTGCTTGCGGCGATGGGGATCAGCCACCTCAACTTCCCCGAGCCCGCCGACGCCGCGCCGTACCATGCCGCCCTGCTCGACATCAACGCGGGCCTGCCGATCGAGTTCGGCCCGTGGGAAGGCAAGCCCATTGAGTTGCCCACCGCCGCGGTTCAGCTCCTCAAGCCCAACGTCCTGCTCGGCCGGGCGTTCGTCGATATGGAGCACCGCCGCGCCGGGCAGTTCCTCCTCGTGCAGTGCAAGGACGCCCGCGACCTGTCGGGCCACTGGCCGCCCAACTGCTACAAGACCTCGGGCTACACCCAGACCGGGGCCGTCGAACGCACCTGGACCGTCGACGGCGTCGAGCTGCCCGGCGTCGAGTACACCTTCGTCCGCCAGACCGCCCACGAACGCTCCGCCATGGTCGTCGCCAACTTCCTCATCCTCCCCACCGTCGGCTACGTCCGCTCGATGAAGGACGTTTACGAAGCGGGCTCGGACTACTCACGTCGCTACCTCGGCGCGGCCCAGGTCCAGGTCGTCACCGCCGCGAACCTGCCGCAAGAGGCCCGCGACGGCATCTTTCACGACCTCGTGTCCGCCCACCTCCCGCTGATCCGCGCCGTGGCCGACCCCGACCTCGCGACGGCCGCCGCCCGCTGAACCGTGTCTATATATAAGGTCACGTCGCCTCCCCCGGCCGACCCGTCCCCGACCCGCTACCGCTGCCGCCCGAGCGCAAAACCACGCCCTATGAGCCCGCCCCCCAACCGCACCAACCGTCGCACCCACCGCCTGCTCCTCATCGCCGGCGTGTTCGCCCTCATCGTCCTCGGCATCGTTGGGCTGTGGCTCTACCGATCCTCGCAGGACCGCCAGGCCCAGGGCGACCTCCGGGCCGAGGGGCTGGAGGCGTTCCAGGCCGAAGATTACGACGTCGCGCTGGCAAAGCTCGAGCCCTACGTCCAGCGGCACACCGAGGACGCCGAGGCGCTGTACGCACTGGCCCGGGCGCGGATGCAGGTGCCCGACCCCCAGAACCGTCAGCTCGCCATGGGGGCGCAGTACCTGCGCCAGACCATCGCCGCCGACCCGACGCAGCTCGACGCAGCCCACGAGCTGCTTGACCTCTACCTCCTCCAGCCGCGCAGCCTCGAGAACGAGATCCTCACCCTCTCCGAGCAGGTCCTCGACGAGTCACCTCAGGACGAGAAAGCCTTGCGCGGCAAGGCCGTCGCGCTGAACCTGCTCGGCCGGCACAACGAGGCGATGCAGGCGGTCGAGGCGTACCTGAAGGTCAGGCCCGGCGACGTTGAGGTGCAGCGGATGGCGCTCGAGGTGATGCGGGCGATGAACCAGCCGATGCCGGCGCTGTACGCCCGGGTCGAGGCGCTGCGCAAGGCTAACCCCGACGACCCGAGGTACGAGTACCTCGAGGCGTACCTCGCGTTCCTCGATCGGGACCGTGCCGAGGCGCAGAAGTGGCTGGAGTCGGCGGCGCTGCGGCCCCCGCCCGACGGGGCGTTCGCCGGCCATCTGGTCCGCCTCATGGACGCGGCGCGGATGTTCCCCCAGGCGCTGGCGTACCTGCAGAAAAACGTCGGCGAACAGTCGGACCTCGGGCTGAAGCTCGAGCTGGCGCGGCGGGAGTTTGAGCGTGGGAACCTCGAAGCGGCGCAGGACTCGCTGGCGAAGCTGAACGACGACGAGGCGTCGGCGGGCCTGGCGCTGCGGGCGGTGGCGTTGTTCGAGATGAAACGCCGCGACGAAGCCGCCGCGGTGCTCGATACGCTGCGGGGCCGGGACTTTGCGGCGGCCGGCCCCTGGGCCGACTTCCTCGCCACGGCTTACGCGCCGGACAACGAGCCCCCGAAGGTGATCGAGGCGGGGGCCCCGCTGCGAGAGTTGGGGGTTCGCGACCCGTACACGAGCTTCCTCATCGGCCGGGCGCAGGAACAGGCGGGGGACTACGACTCGGCGGACGCGGCGTACAAGGCGGCCGCGGAGCTGCGCCCGTCGTGGGCCTCGCCCCGGGCGGGGATGGCGCGTCTGGCGATGCGCAAGGGCGACAAGCAGGCCGCCGCCGCCAACGCTATCGCCGCCGCGCTCCGCCGCCCCGACGACGTCGAGACCCAGGTGCTCAGCCTCGTCGCGCTCGGTATGGATAGCGCCAACCTGGACGTCGACCGCATCGAGCAGCTCAACCAGCTCATCGACCAGGTGCAGACCGCCTACCCCGGCGAGCCGCGCACGCTGCTCTTGCGGGTCAAGCTCCTCGCGGAGGTGGGCAAGATGGACGAGTCGCGTGCGGCCGCGCGGCGGCTCCTCGACGCCCGGCCGGTGATGCAGGCGCCGGTGCTGCTGAACCTCGCCTCGCTCAGCCGCGAGTACGGGCTCGGGGTCGATCAAGAGGTTTACGACCTGGTCCGCAGCGAGTACGGCCAGACGCCCGACATCGCGCTGGCCCGGGCTGTGGACCTGTCGCAGACCGCCGACGCGGCCGAGGCGTTGGCGCTGTTCGACCAGCTCGCCGGCGGGGCCGACGCGCTGGCGTGGCAGACGGCGCGGGCACAGCTGCTCGAGCGGTTGGGTCGGCCCGAGGCGGGGGCCCGCTGGGCCGAGCTCGCCGACCGCAACCCGCAGGACCTCGACCTGCAGCGGGCGGCCCTGAAAAGCCAGGCGCTGTGGCAGGACCGCGACGCGGTCAAACGGATCATCGAGCGGGTGCGTGAGCAGTCGGCCACCGGCGACGACCGCTGGCGGGTGGAGATGGCGCGGTTCCTGCTGACCGGGCCGGACCGCGTCGCCTCGGCGGCGGAGGCGGACGTGCTGCTCGAGGCGTACCTGCGTAACAACCCGCCCAGCGGGCAGGCGCTCACGCTCCGCGGGACGGCCAAGCAGTACCTCAAGCAGCCCGATATCGCCGTGCAACTGCTGCAGCGGGCGGTGTCGCTCGAGCCGACCAACCCGCGGATCCGCCTGGAGCTGGCGCGGGCGTTCGCCTTGTCGGGGTCGCGTGACAAGGCGGCCGACCAGACCCGCCAAGCCCTGACCGCCGAGGGCCTGGACGCGGACGAGACGCGGTTTGCCGTGCAGCTGCTCGTCTCGCAGGGCCAGGCTACCGAGGCGATACAGCCGATGGAACGGCTGTTCGAGCGGGGGGAGGCGTCGCGGCAGGACCTCTACGGCTTGGCCGAGCTCTACCTCCAGACCGGGCAGAACGAGAAGGTCCGCGCCGTGCTGCCCCGGCTGCTCGAGAACCCGGACCAGACCGCGGTGCTCGCCGCGGCAAATCTGTACGGCCGGCTCGGCGAGCAGCAGAAAGCGAAGGAGTCGCTCGACAAGCTCGAGGGCCTGGGCCTGCCCGAGGCCGACGTCAAGTCGCTCCGCGGCATCTTCCTGGCCCGCTTCGGCGAGGCGGAGGCGGCGCTCGCCGCGTTTACCGACGCCACCGAGCTCGCCCCGAGTGACCGGGTGAAGTGGCGCAACCTCGTGGAGATCCACTTGCGGATGAACCAGCTCTCCGAGGCGATCGACGCCGCGCGGCGGGGCCTGCAGGCCGTGCCCGATGACCCGGCGCTGCGGGCGGTGGCGGACCACGCCGAGCAGGTCCAGCGGCTTGGTTCCGATAGCGGGCTGCTGCCCCTGTTCACCGCGCTGGTCGGCGACGACGCGTCGCGGACCGCGTCGCTCGAGACGCTGGCGGTGATCGACCAGGCGCGGCAGCGCAACCTGCCCGGGCCGGAGCTCGCCAGGCGGCTGTCCGAGTTGAGCACGCGATACCCGCGGTTCGAGGCGGTGCGGCTGCTGGGGATCTCGGCGCTGTACCAGATCGGTGAGAAAGACGAGGCGGTGCGGCAGGCCGAGGCCGCGGCGAACGACTTCGCCGACTCGGCGGCGGCGGCGCGTCTGGCGGCCGAGACGCTGCTGGACACCCAGCAGTGGAGCCGGGCCCTGCTCGCCGCGGAGCAGTGGAAGCAGCGCGACCCGGTGAACGCCGCGTTGGCCGACACCCTCATCGCCGTCGCCCAGGGCCAGCTTGGTCGGCCCGAGCGGGGCGTCGAGACGCTCGAGCCCTACCGCTCCACCATCACGACCGACCCGGACCGCTACCCGCGGCTGACCCAGCAGTACGCCCGGCTCAACGCCCAGGCCGGCCGCGTCGGCGCCGCCCGCGACGTCCTCGACCCGCTTATAAGTCAGGGTGGGCAGTGGCGCTTGATGGCCATGGACATCGCCAGTTCGACGGTGGACGACACCACCGCCGCCGCGGGCTGGATGGACGACGTCGCCGCCGCGATCCCCCAGCGGGCCACCGGCGAGCAGACGGCGCTGGCCCACGCGTGGTGGACGCTGGGCAAGCGGGCGAAGCAGCAGGCCTATATCGAGCGGGCCAAGGCGGTGCTCGACGCCGACACGCTGGCCGCGGCGGGCGACGCGAACATGTACTTCCTCCGCGGCATGATCGCCGAGGCGGAGCGGGACTGGCCCGCCGCCGAGGACGCCTACCGGCAGGTGTTCCGTGCCGACGCCGGGTCCGCCGGTGCCCGCAACAACCTCGCGATGGTCCTTGCCCAGTCCGACCCGCCGCAGCTCGAAGAGGCCATCGGCCTCGCCGAGGACGCCACGCGGATGGTGCCCAACGAGCCGAACTACTACGACACCCTCGCTCAGGTCCAGGCGCGGGCCGGCCGGTTCGACGCCGCCGCCGACAGCATCCGCCGCGCTATCGACCTCGACCCGACCAACCCCCAGTGGCGCGTCCGCCTCAACGAGATCAACCGCCAACGCCAGGTGCAGTGACAGGGATCGCTACGATTTCTATGCCGCGGATCACCCACGATTAGAACTCGTTGCGGACTCGCATGCATGGGGTGCCACACCGCATCTCGCCGCTCGGGGCGGGTGCGGTGTGCGGGTGTGACCGTGGCGCTACGTCACCTGTGGTCCTTACACCGCACCCTCCGTAAGGCCTCCGGGATGCAGTGTGGCATCCGACGGTCGTTGCAAAACTGCCTTCTGGTGTCGCGACCAACCGTACTGTCCCTCAACTCACCGGCAGCACGTCCAGCCAGATCGCGACGATGTGGCACGCGCTGCCGGCGAGGACGAAGAGGTGCCACACCGCGTGGTTAAACCGCAGCCGCTCCCACAGAAAGAAGACGATCCCCACGGTGTACGCCGCCCCGCCGATGCACAGCCACACCAGCCCCGCGCCGCTGATAGCGGCGACCGTCGGGACGATCGCCACCAGCAGCAGCCACCCGGCGACGAGCTTGAGCGCCATCTCCACCCGCTTGTGCCGGCCGAACCGCACGAGTTTCAGGTAGATCCCCAGGATCGCCAGCCCCCACACGACGCCGAAGAGGCTCCAGCCCCAGCCCCCGCCGAGGGTAACGAGCATGAACGGCGTGTACGTCCCGGCGATCAGCAGAAAGATCGACGCGTGGTCCAGCCGCCGCAGCACCCGCTTCACGCCCGGCCGCCGGGCGCTGTGATAAGCGGTCGACGTGAAATATACCGCCAGCAGTGTTGCACTGAACACGCTCAGCGTGACGATCCGCCACGGCTCGCCGGTGAGGCTGGCAAAAACGATCAGCAGCGTTGCAACGACGACGGCCGCGACGGCCCCGAGGCCATGGGTGACTGCATTGGCTAGTTCCTCCGCCGGGCTGTTCGCCGCGGGAGCTTTCGGTAGATCATGCACGGCAGTGGTCTCAACAACGCGGCGCTGGCGTGGATAGTACCGGGCCCGGGGTGGCGTCGGCGTCACGGCTTGAGTGGAGCGGGTTAAACTGGCGGTATGAGATGGATGCTGCTTTCGCTCATGATGATGGCGCTGACGGGGGCGGTGCCGGGTGGTGCCGTGGCCGGTCCGCTGGAGGACGCCGAGCCGCGGGCGGTGGAGGTCTTGCTGGACGCGTCGCGTGGCCCGGAGCCGCAGGTGCGGATGCACGCCGCGGAGGTGGTGGAGGCGATGCCCGAGCGGGCCCTGCCGCTGGTGCAGCTGGCGATCGATGACCCGAACCCGGCGGTGCGGTTTGCGGCGCTGGTGAACGTTGGGCGGCTGAAGCTGTCGTCGCTTGCCCGGCGGGCGGCGGAGATGGCGGGCGACGCCGACGAGCCGGGGTATGTCCGCGCCGCCGCCGCGTTCGCCGCGGACCGCAACGGCCGAGAGGTTGACCTGTCGCCGATCATCCGCCTGCTCTGGGACGACAGCCCCGGACAGCGTGCCAACGCGGCGTTGCTGCTGGGCCTGTCGGGACGGCGTTCGGCCATCCCGATGCTCCGCGACGCGGCGAACGACCCGCTGCCCCGCGCCCGGCCGGTGCAGCGTGAACTGCTCGGGCTGCAGGTGTCCGAGGCGCTGGTCCGGCTCGGGTCCGAGGAGGAGTTGCAGGTGATCCGCGGCTCGGCGTACTCGAGCTTCGGCGAGGTCCGGGTGCTGGCGGTGCTGACCCTCGGGCGGCTGGGCGACGGGGGGATGCACGGCAACTTTGTCACGATGCTCGCGCGGGACGAGGCGGAGCTGCGGCTGGCGGCGGCCGAGGCGCTCGCGCGGCTCGGGTCGAACGAGGGGCTGCCGGTGAGCCTGGAGGCGGCGCGGTCGGTGGGGCCGCAGTCGGCCGCGGTCCGGGCGCAGGCGGCGGTGGCGCTGGGGCAGGCCCTGGTCGCGGCGTCGCCGGGTGACGGGGCCGGGTCCGGGTCCGGGTCCGGGCCGCAGGCCGCGCTGCTTGGCGACGCGCGGCAGGCGCTCCTCACGCTGTTGAACGACCCCGACGCCACGGTGCGTGTCGCCGCGGCCGCGGCCGTGCTCGAGGTGGTCGACCGATAATCCGCCCGGACGCCGCGGCAGCACCCGCAGCGGCTTTTTCAGTTGACAGGACCGGGTCGGGCGCGTCATGATGCCTCATCTGCGGCTCACGCCGCCGGTGCCGACCCCGCCCCCCGTCTCGACCGCCCCCGTGTATCCCCCTCCGAGGACCCGCCCTTGAGCCCTTTAACCAAAGCGTTCGTGATCCTGGTCACCATCTTGTCGATCCTGCTGGTCGCGCTGGTGATCCCCTACGTCGCTAACACGGACGACCTGCGGGGGCAGATCGGCGAGCTCGAGGCCGAGGTTCAGTCCGCCAAGGCCTCGGCCAAAGTTTCCGCCCAGGAAACCGCCGACCTCCGCCAGAACCAGGCCGCCGACGATCAGCAGCTCCAGCAGCGGCTGACCGACCTGCTCGCGGAGAACACCGACCTCCGCAATCAGGTGAACGCGATCCAGGGCGACTACGCGAAGGCCCAGGACCACATCGCCAGCCTCACCGCGTCGCAGCAGATCGTGAACGAGAGCCTTAACCGCACCGCCGAGCTGCTGCAGAGCCGCACGTCGCTGCTCGAGGAATCGCAGGGCAGCAACGTGCAGCTCAACCGCCAGATTGCGGAGCTGGTCACGGCCAACAGCGACTTCGCGGCGCAGGTCGACGGCCTGACGCAGACCAACCGCATCCTGCAGGAGCAGCTTGCCGAGGCGAACCGCCAGCTCACGATGCTCGCCGAGGGCCGGCAGCAAGGCGGCGGTGAGGACGGCCTCGGCGGCGGCGGCAGTTCGGAAGCGCCGGTCAACGTGCAGGGATCGGTCACCGCCGTCGAAGAGGTCGGCGGGATCAAGCTCGTGCAGCTCAATATCGGGCGCAACGACAACATCACCGAGAACACACGCGTCGCCCTCTACCGAGGCAGCGGGAACAACACGCTCGTCGGGCTGGCCGAGATACGCAGCGTCGACGACAACGTCAGCGTCGGCCAGATGCTCAACGAGCAGCGTGCACCGCAGGCCGGCGACTCGGCGACCACCGACTTCTGATCCGCCGCCCGGCAGCCTCTCAATAGTCCGTCCGCACGACCTCATCCCGAGCCCCGCACCATGGCTGAAACCCGCTCCGCCGGCCCCGACAACAACGTTTACACCGTCCTGGCGTTCGTCGCGTTCCTCACCCTGCTCATCGGTGTCGGGTACACCTGGTTCCGTCTGGCCGAGCTGACCGGCACCTGGAACCCGTTCGGCTGATCCGTGGGCTTGCCGTGGATGACGCTCCAACGCCCGCGGCTCCATTACTTTCACCAAATACCTCGGAATCACCGCACCATCGGCGGATGATGCGCCTCGCGCTGGCGCAGGCGGACCTTGCCGCAAACTTGGGGGAGGTGCCGGTCGGGGCGGTGGTGTACCGTGGGGACGAGGTGCTCGCGGCGGCGCACAACCGGCGCGAATGCGACGCGGACCCCACCGCCCACGCCGAGGTGCTCGCCCTGCGGGAGGCGGCGCGGCGGGTGCACAATTGGCGGCTGGACGGGTGCGGCCTCGCCGTCACCCTCGAACCCTGCCCGATGTGTGCAGGGGCGTTGGTCAACGCCCGAATCGACGAACTGGTATACGGCAGCCGCGACCCGAAGATGGGGTGCGTCGAGACGCTGCACCGGCTGTGCGATGAGCCGCGGTTCAACCACCGCCTCCGCGTCACCGGTGGGGTGCTGGCGGACGAGAGCGCGGCGGCGCTTCGGGCGTTTTTTCGCGAGCGGCGGGGCGGGGTGAAGCGGCCCAAGCCGCGGCCGCCGTCGTCGTGACCAAGCCGATCAGCCCGGACGCGAGCAGGCCGACGGGCACCGCAACGGCCAAGGCGGTGAGGGCCGGGGCGTCGACCGCCCGCGTCGCCGCCGCGGCGATGAACGCCGACGCGACGATCAGCCCAAACGCCTCGGCCGCGGCGTCGCGTTCCACTACGACCCGCGGGTCATCGTCGATGGCCATGCCGGTCCGGTGGCGGTTGTCGAATGCTCCGGTCCGCCCGCTCACGGAAGCCGCGGCCCCCACGCCGACGACCGCGATCACGGACCAGCCGACCCACGCCGCCGCGGACCACGCATCGCCCATCAGGGTCAGCGTCGCCAGCATCGCCAGGCCACCGACGGTGGCCGAGGCGATCAGCGGCAACCCGCCCCACCACCGCCACGCCGTCACACCCCCGGCAAGCACCAACATCAGGGCCGCCCCCGCTCCGGCGATCCACCCCGCCCGCGTCATCGCCACCCGCCGGTCGTAGTACGTTACCAATCTCCCCGTCACCGCCGGGTCGACCCGCCGCGCCGCCCGCACCAGGGCCTTTACATCGTGCCACGCCGGCCACGCCCCGCCCGCCCCCCGCTCCCCGTGCTCCCCCGGCTCCTTCGCCCGCCGCGCCGCCGGAGCCCGCGGGTACAGCTTGACGATCAACCCCGGCCGGACCCCCGCCCCCACGGCCCAGGCCCCGAACACGTCCCACGCCCCCCGCACGTCGCCCAGCCCCAGCGGCGAGGGATCGGTCAACTCGCCCAGCACCCCCGCCAGTCTCTGCCGTGCCGCGGCATACTCCGCCTGCACCCCCGCCAAGCGCTCGGCCCGCACCGGCTCAGCCAGCCGCTCCGCCGCCGCCAGCACCGCCTCCGCCGACGCGGCCACCCGTTGCAACGCCTCCGCCTCGGCACCCTTCGCCGAGGCGGCCAGCCCCCCCGCCACCACGCGGACCGCTGACAGCGTGTCCATCAGCCGTCCGTCCTCGGCCGACCCCGGCCCCGCCGCCTGGGCAAGATGAGGCCCCACCGCCTCACGCAGCGCCGCCACCGCCGCCCGTTTCTCCGCCTCATCATCCAGGACCAGCCGCCCGAAGCCCCCCACGCGGCCGACCCCGGGCAGCGCCCCAAACGCCGCGACCCGCCGCCGCACCCCGCCAATATCCGCCGCCACGCTTACCGCGTGCAGCGGCACCTCGCCGCCCTCTTCCACGACCCGCTCCAGCCACCGCACCGACGCCGCGTCCCGGGGCAAGAACCGTGCCGGGTCCCCCGCCCACCGCGACCAGGGAAGAACCGACACCAGGCCCAGTGTCACGGCACCCGCCAGCACCATCATCGCCGTTGGCCGCCGTCGCGACCACCGCACCAGCGCTTGCACCCCCCCGCCGCGCTGCGCGACGCGGCCGTCAACGTTCCAACCGCGGCAAAGCACCGCCAAACACGCAGAACCGACGGCCAGCCCCCCCAGCAGCGCAGACCCGCTCCCCATGACGAGCACGACGCCCGCATCCCGCAGCCCCGGGTTCCCCGGCAATATCAACCCACAACCCACCGCCGCGACGGCCACGGCCCCCGCCGCGATCCCGACGCTCGGCTCCACCCGACCCCGCCGGGCGAACCCGCCCGCCACCGCCAACGCCGCCCAAGTCTGGACCAGCAGCACCGCCCCCGCCGCCGCGCCCGACACGACGTGCAGGCCGCCCCAGCACGCCGCAATCAGTCCCAGCGTGATCCAGCCCGTCCACCCCGCCGTCAGCGCCACGGCCAGGGGCAGCCGCCAGCTCCGCCAGAGGAACCCGCCCAGCAGCAGCACCGCCGCCGCACCGCCCCAAGCCGCCCGCACCGCCACATCATGAAGCAGCGGCAACGCCTCCGCCACCACCGCCGGCTCCCCCGTCACCCCCGCCTCGACCCCGAACCGCTCCGCCGCCGACGCCGCGTACGACCGCACCACCTCCAAAGACTCCGCCTCACGCCCCGCCACCAGCGCCACCCGCACGACCAGCAGCCGCCCCGACGCCGTCCGCAGCGGCTGCCACCGCTCAACCCCCATCGCCCGTTCCGCCCCCGCCAGCACGTCCGCCGGCTCCCCCGTCTCAAGCCGCCCCTCAACCGCCGCCATCAGCCCCGCAAACGCCGCCGCCCCCGCCACGATCCCGCCCCCCGCCGACGCGTCGCCGTTGTCCGAATCACCGGCTATCCCCGCGGCGACCGCTCCCCGCAGCACCCGGCCGATCATCCCCGACGCCGTCGCCTCCGCCAGCACCGCCTCGGCCTCAGCCAGCCCCGCTAACGCCCTCCGCACCCGGTCCGTCGGCAGCGTCAACAGCAGCTTCGGGCTCACCGTGTGCAGGTCGATCCCCCCCACCGCCGCGCCCACCCGCCCGTCCGCCGTGAGCCCCTCCGCCAAGGCCCGGGCCGCCCCCTCGGCCGCCCCCCGCCTCTCCCCGTCCGGACCCTCATCGACCAGGACCACCACCTCCCCGGCCACCCGCGTCATCGGGTCCATCGCCGACCACGCCGCCGCCCGCTGTACCCAAAGCTCCCCCGGATCGAACACGCCCGCCATCCCGTCCCACCGCAGGTCCCGCACCCCCAGCGGCCACATCGCCGCCGCGACGCACACCGCCGCCGCCAGCACCGGCCAGGCGTGGCGCTGCGCGAACTTTTGCACCGCGGCCGTCCACCGTTCCAGCATCGGCACAAGCTACCCGCGTTGACCGCCCGGCACGTCACGACCCCCTTGCAGCGCCGACGCAGGCCGTGTCGCCCGATCACACGTTATCTTTCCGCCGCCGCCATCACCGACGACTGCTCCAGCCTCCACTCAAACTCGGCACCTTCACACTCGATATGGGCTGCGAAGAACCCGCCGCGGTGTGCCCAGAACTGCGGCCAGATCACCCGTCGATCCGTCATAGGGATCGGCAGGGCCTCCACCTCCTCCCGCGTGAACCACTCGAGCGTGCCCTCATCGAAACTCACCCGCTCGACCTTCACCGGCCGCGTGAGCTCGTACAGAAACATCAGCCAGTGCCCGACGCCTTCGTACCCCGCCTCGGACACGATCCCGGTGAGGTGCAGTTCATCCGCGTCGACGGTCAGCCCGACCTCCTCTTGAATCTCACGCACCGCACAGGCCGTCGGGCTTTCGCCCAACGCCTGTTCGAGCTTCCCGCCGACGGGGCTGTAGAGATCGCGGTTCGGCGGCTTCCGCCGGTGCAACAGCAGCAGCCGCCCCTCCGCGTCAAAGAGGTAGCACAGCACGGCGATCCGGTAAGGCAAAGCGGGGGGCACACGGCCACTGTAGGGCAGGGTCCACCCTGCCGCGACCGGATCAATTTCGTCAAAGGTGCAAACGGGGCAGGGTGAACCGTGCCCTACAAATCGCTCGACGAGCGTGGTCCTCACGCCGCGTCGCGTTCGTCTTCCAGCCGAAGCGTCGGCGGCGGGAACGCCGCGGCGTCGCCGGGCTCGGTCCAGTCCTCCGCACCGGGGATGTCCAGCAGCGAGCCGGCCGTCTTGCGGTATCCCAGTTTGCGGATAACCTCCAGCACCTCGGTCCACGTCGGGAACGGCCGTTGGTTCACCCGCTTGTACGCGTCGATCGCCTTGATGAACAGGAACTGCTCGGGGGTCATCTCCCCCTCCTCCGCCGACTTCATGAAGTCGCTGCGGCGGCGGCCGGGGCCCCGGCGACGCTCGAGGCCCGTCCCGGCGCTGCGGGTATCCAGCACGTTTTCACGGCGCTCGGGGCCGCGGTCGATCGGGTCAAGGGAAGGTGAGTCGGCCATGTCGTGCTCCGCGTCCGGGTGGCTAAGGGAGCCGACCCGAAGGGAGCCGGCCGGGGTCAGTCCTCGTCGTCGAACAGGTCCTCGTCGTCGTCGTCATCGTCGAGGAAGTCGTCGTCTTCCTCGTCCTCATCGTCGTCGAAGTAGTCGTCCTCGTCGTCTTCGAGGTCTTCGTCGTCCTCGTCCTCATCGTCCAGAAAGTCCTCGTCCTCCAGTTCGTCGTCGTCCTCGAGGGTGAACGGCCGGTCGGCCGCCCGCCGCGCTTCACGGGTGCTGGCGAACATCAGGTCGTCGATCAGGGCGGCATTAGGCATGGTGAACCTCGTCGGGGGCGGCGGAAAAGGGACGGCGCAACGTCGCGACACAACGGTGGGCCACCGCGTGGCCCGTTCGCGGATTAAGCTATCGGTCGGTATCGGATTGTCAACACCTTCGGGCATGAAAACATTAGGTAACGCCGGGGCTCGCGGCTTGGCCGGCTTCAGCGGAGAGGAAAGGCAATAGACCCATGGCGGCAACGACCACACGCACGGGCCACGCCGGCCGCTGGAACTTCGCCGCGGCCTTCGCCGGGTGGCTCCTGCCCGGGCTCGGACAGTTTCTTTTAGGCCAGCCGAAGCGCGGCGTCATCCTCGCCATCAGCATCGGCACCCTCTGGCTGGGCGGCCTGCTCATCGGGGGCATCTCCATCGTCGACCGCAACAATCACCCCGCCTGGTTCCTCGGCCAGATGCTCATCGCCCCGTCCCTCGCCGCCAACTACTACCAACGCCGACTCCTCGCCGACCAGGTCGGCCCGCCCCACCCCGACCGCAACCCGCCCTTCACCCCCGCCATCGGCCGCGCCGACGAGCAGGGCACCCTCTTCACCTGCATGGCCGGCCTGCTCAACCTCCTCGCCATCCTCGACGTGCTCTACCGCGAGCCACAGCGCTTACCCCCGCCGCCCGTTGCGAAGGATGACCCCCCGTCTTAGCCCGGCCGCTTGCGGCCGCAGTCTCGTTGGAATTACACGATCCGACACCTCAACCCGCGGCGAGGCTCACGTTTCGATCACGAGAACGAGTACGAGAACGAGAACGAGCGGAAACCAACAACGACATCCCGGACACCCAATCCCCGATCCCCCCGCCGCCCGCCGTGCCACTCGCCTACACCCCCTTCATCGACCCCCTGCCGTACCACGGCACCGCCGGGTGGCTCCTGCTGTTCATCCCCCTCGTCCTGCTCGTGTCCACCGCGTACAAGACCATCAAGCTCGACGACCTGTCCCGCCTGCCGCGGGAGGTCGTGAAGCTGGCGACGCAGATCACCGTGTTCATGGGGCTCGCGGCCTTGGCGCTGTGGCTGGTGACCGAGTTGATGTGACCCGCCGGTGAAAGAGACTGCGGCCGCAAGTGGCCGGGCTAAGAGCCCGTTTCACGGCGCGATCCGCGGGGTGCCACACTGCATCCCGCCGCTCGGGGCGGGTGCGGTGTGCGGGTGTGACGACGCCTTGACGTCACTCGTCGCCGGCACACCGCACCCTCCGCGAAGCCTCCGAGATGCAGTTTGGCACCCCGATACCCGGGACTGGTCGTGAACAGCTTCTAAGCAAGTTGCTTGGCGGCGAACACCCGCGCCGCGTCGAGGGCGTCGGGCAGGCGGTCGGGGTCCTTCCCGCCGGCTTGGGCGAGGTCGGGCCGGCCCCCGCCCCCGCCGCCGACGAGCGGGGCGACGTGCTTGATCCAGTCGCCGGCCTTGAAGCCCCGCTCGATCAACGCCTCCGGCACACTCGCCAGCAGGGCCACCTTGCCGTCGCTCGCCGCCGCCAGCAGCATCGCCGCGTCGGGGTGCCGCTTGCGGATCACGTCCATCGCGGTGCGGAGCGTCTTGCCGTCCGCTCCCGGCACCTCGGCGACGACGACCCCGCCCTCGGCCGCGTCGGCAATTCCGCGGGCGGCGTCGACGACGGCCCCCTCCGCCATGCTCCCCTGCGCCTTCTGATGCTCTTTTAGCGTTCGGCCAAGTTCCGCCACGCCGTCGCGGATGCGACCCTTCGCCAGCAGCGGCAGCGTCGCCGCCTCCGCCGCCTTGGTGATCGCCTCGACCTCCTCGCCGAGCCGCATCGGCGGGGCGTCCCGCAGCGCCTCGATCCGTTCAAGCAGCGACTCCGCCTCCGCGGTCGCCGCGCTCGCCGCCTCACCGGTCAGGGCCGTTACGCGCCGCACGCCCTTGCTCACCGACTCCTGGCTCACGATCGTGAACCCCTCCGCGTCCCCCGTCCGCGGCAGGTGTGTCCCCCCGCAAAACTCGACGCTCACCCGCTTCCAATCGTCCCGGTCCGGGTCCGCCAGCAGGTCCGCCACGGGCACGCCGATGCTGACCACCCGCACCGTCGGCGGGTACTTCTCCCCGAACACCGCCCGCAGCGTGTTGATCCTGAGCGCCTGGTCCTGCGGCGCGTAGTCCGTGTAGACCGGCAAATCCGCGGCGATGTCGCCGTTGACCTGCCGCTCGACCGCTTCGATCTCATCGGATGTGAGGGCGCTGCCGTGGGAGAAGTCGAAACGCAGGCGCTCGGGGTCCACGAGCGAGCCCCGCTGGTTCGCGTCGGGGTTGACGTGGTCGCGGAGGGCGCGGTTCATCACGTGCGTGGCCGTGTGGTTGTTCATGATGAACGCGCGGCGTTCCGCGTCGATGGCCAGCGCGACGGATACCGGCGAGTCGGGCATCGCCGGGGCGTCAAGCGTCCCGCCGGTGACGCGGCCTAGGTGCAGGTGCACCCCGCCGATGTTGATCGTGTCCTCGACCTTGACGCGGACCATCTGCCCGCCGGTGCGGGAGGTGGATTCACGGACGAGGATCGTACCGGTGTCGCCGACCTGCCCGCCCGACTCGGCGTAGAACGGGGTCATCTGCAGTACGACGGCGACCTCATCGCCCGGGCCGGCGTGCAACGCGGACACGTAGTGCTCGCCATCCTTCTTGAACAGGTGGAGCCGGTTCTGCTGGAACGGGGCTTCGGTGGCTTCGAACCCGGTGAAGTTGGTCGGGCTGAACCACCCCGCATCCAGGCCCTTCGGCACCAGTTCAAGCAGCGACTGCCGCTCACCCCCACCCCCGCCGGACCCGGCGCGGCTGACTTCGCGGGCCTCGTTCATGAGGCGGTTGAACCCCGCCACGTCGACGGTCATGCCGCGCTCGGCGGCCATGAGCTCAGTCAGGTCGAGCGGGAAGCCGTAGGTGTCGTGAAGCTGGAACGCCTGCTCGGCGGGGATGACGCCGTCCTCTGCTAAACCGCAAGCGTCGGCGAACAGTTGGATCCCGCGGTCGAGGGTCTTGCCGAAGCTATCTTCTTCCTCCCGGATCTCGGCGGTGACACTTTCTTGACTTTTCGTTAGCTCAGGAAAAGCGTCCTTGAAGTTATCGACGACGGCGGGGACGAGCTTGTAGAAGAAAGGTTCTTCCACGCCGAGGGTCTGCCGGCCGTAGCGGACAGCGCGGCGGAGGATGCGGCGGAGGACGTAGTTGCGGCCGTCGTTGCCGCAGTGGGCACCGTCGGTCAGCGCGAACGTCAGCGTGCGGATGTGGTCGGCGATGACGCGGTAGGCGATGTCGATCGGGTCATCGAGCTCGCCGCCGTAGGGCCGTGCGCCGGTCGCGTCGTGGATCGCGTTGAACAACGGCAAAAACACGTCGGTGTCGTAGTTGCTGGACTTGCCCTGGAGGACGCGGACGATGCGTTCGAAGCCCATGCCGGTGTCGACGTGCTTGGCGGGCAGGGGCTCAAGGAGGCCGGACTGCAGGCGGTTGAACTGGATGAAGACGAGGTTCCAGATCTCGATCACATCGGGGTCGTCGGCGTTGACCTTGCCCGCCCCGGAGAGGTCGGGGGTGCCGTCGTAGTGGAGCTCGGAGCACGGGCCGCAGGGGCCGGTGTCGCCCATTTCCCAGAAGTTGTCCTTGCGGTTGCCCGGGTGGACGCGCTCGGCCGGTAGATACTTCAACCAGAGGTCGCGGGCCTCGGTGTCCGGGGCGAGGCCGAGCTCGGCGTCGCCCTCAAAGTACGTCGCGTGCAGGCGTTCTGGGTCGAGTCCCCACACAACGGTCAACAGTTCCCACGCCCAGGCGATGGCTTCTTCCTTGAAGTAGTCGCCGAAGGACCAGTTCCCCAGCATCTCGAAGAAGGTGTGGTGGTAGGTGTCCTTGCCGACGTCGTCGAGGTCGTTGTGCTTGCCGCCGGCGCGGATGCACTTTTGGGTGTCGACGGCCCGGGTGTAGGGGCGCGAGCCGGTGCCGAGGAATACGTCCTTGAACTGGTTCATCCCGGCGTTGGTGAACAGCAGGGTAGGGTCGTCGTGGGGCACGACGGGGCTGGACGGGACGGCGGTGTGGCCGGCCTTGTCGACGAAGAAGTCGAGGTACTGGCGGCGGATGTCGGGGGCGGTCGGGGGCAGGGCTGAGGTCCGGGTAAGGCGCTAGGGCCTAGGACCTGGGGCCTAGGCGGAAGATGGCGAGCGGCGGAGTATAAGCGCCGCGTCGCGGGGCGTGGGGCTTCGACCGTCACCGCCCGGGCCGGTTAGAGGTTGAGGCTGGCGAACCGTGCGGCGAGGAAAATGCCCAGGCACAGGGCGAAGCAGACGTAGCTGACCCGGTCGGTCATGGCGAAGACGATCGGGTCGGCGTTCATCTCGCCGCGGTAGGCGAAGAACCAGACCCGCAGGATCCAGTAGATCAGCACCGGCGTAGCGAGCCAGAGCAGCTGCGGCTGGTGGTAGAGGCGTTCGGCCATGTCGCCTTTGATGTAGAGGCTGAACACGAGGACGGCGACGAACCCGGCGGTCGGCCCGCAGTTGCCGATGAGCGCGAGGTCCGCCGGCCGGTAGCCCCGCCGCGCGTTGACCGTGCCTTTGTCGGCCGCGGCGAGCAGCTCGACGTACCGCTTCGCGAAGGCGAGGCTGATGAAAAAGAACACGCTGAACGCGAGGAGCCACTGGGAGATCAGCACGTGGGCGACGATGCCGCCGGCGATGACGCGGTGGGTGTAGAGCCAGCCGAGGCAGAGCACGTCCAGCAGAAGCTCACGCTTGAGCTTGAACGAGTAGGCGGTGGTGATCACTAGGTAGAGCCCGACCCAGCCGAGGAACGGCCAGCCGCCGGCGAGGAAGGCGACGATGAGCGAGGTGAGCAGCAGCCCGGCGGCGAGCTTCACGGCGGTGGGGATGGCGACGGTCCCCGCGGCGAGCGGGCGGCGGCGCTTGCTGGGGTGGCGGCGGTCCGAGTCGATATCGACCAGGTCGTTGCAGATATAGATCGACGACGCGGCGGCGCAGAAGGCGATGAAGCCGAGGACGCACACGCCGAACTTGGCGAGGTCGCCGAGCTCCTGGGCCATGAGCAGCGGGAGGAACAGCAGCGAGTTTTTGCACCACTGGTGGGGGCGGATGAGCTTGAGGATCGGGCCGAGCGTGCCGTGGGGGCGGGTGAACGTCTGGCCGGTCTTGGCCCCGGCGGTCCAGGCGGCGCGGAGGTTTTTGCTCGGTTCGGCGAGGTGGAACTGGCGGCAGTGCTCGATCAGCGGGACGTCCGCGTCAGAGTCGCCGATGTAGTCGAACGGCCCGTCGCCGATGACCCCGCGCAGCGCGTCGAGCTTGGCGTCGCCGCGGCGGTTGTGGTGCTCGTCGCTGCCGATGACCTCGTCGAAGAGGCCGAGGTGGTCGGCGACGGCGTCGGCGTACTTCTGGTGCGAGGCGGTGGCGAGGATGATCCGCCGGCCGGCCTCCTTCTCCCGGCGGAGGTAATCCAGCACGTCCCGGCGGTACGGCAGCAGGGCCGGGTCGATCCGCGTCTCCACCGCGATGGCGTGCTTGAGCCCGGCCTTGCCCTTGGCCAGCCATAGCGGGAGCTGGAGCACCCGCAGCGGCCGGTGCTCGATCAGCACCGCGATCGACTCCCACAGCAGGTCCGTGTGGATCAGCGTCCCGTCGAGGTCCGTGACCAGCGGGGGCTGCCCGGCGGCGTCGGGCGGGGGCGCGGCGAGGGCATGGGGCGTCGTATCGACCTCAGGCACGTGCCACCCCCACGCGTCCAGGGGTGCCGGGTGCAGAGGGCGCGGCGGGACGCAGGCGGCTCCACAGCGCCGCGACCGGCAGCGCCGCGAGCACCGCGATGAACGGCACGCTGGGCCAGTGGTAGCGGTCCTGGATCACGATCACGGCGTGCACCGCGGCAAAATACCCCCAGAACAGCACAGCCGGGTGGATCAGCGTGCGCAGCACGCCGAAGCGGATCGCCATCACCACCACGCCCCCGACCCCGAGCAGGGCGAAGCCCCACCAGCACGCGGTGCTGAACAGCTTGAGCGGGTCGAGCACGCGGCGGTCGAAGCCCGACGCCTCAAAACCCGGCGCGGGCCAGGCGTCGGAATCGGCCGATCCAACCTCACCCTCGGCGGACGCGGGGCCGAACGCTTCGTACAGCCCCTTGGCGTTCCACAGCACGTTGATCGTCTCGCGGTCGTGCAGCTTGACCAGCTTTACCGCCGTCCGCTTCACAAACGCCACCGGCTCGTCGCGGATGTACGCCTTGGCTTCATCCTTTAGATAAACGTCGCGCTCGACCTCCGACATCGCCAGCGACTCGGGGGGCAGCGGGCGGTACCCGCCGTCGGTCCCGGGGCTGTTGCCCATCCACAGGTTCGGGCCCGCGTTGGTCGACACCAGCACCGCCTCGCTGAGCACCCGGTCGTTGCGCAGCGTCCACGGCAGGATGACCGCCCCCATGACCGCCGCCGCGACCGCCGCCCCGCCGAGCGTCTGCTTCCAGCGGCCCTTGTGCGTGATCCGAACCAGCACGAACAGGATCGGGAACAGCAGCGCCGTCGGCCTTACGAGCACCGTCGCCCCGAGCACGAGGCCGGTGAGCACGGCCCGCAGCCAGATCGGCCACGCCACCCGCGTCCACAGCCACAGCGAGAGCACGACCCCGAACGCGAACATGAGCTCGCTGAGCATCAGTGTCACGAACATGAACTGGCCCGGCAGCAGCGCAAGCAGGACGCCCGATACGGTGCCCGCCCGCCCGCCGAACCACTCCGCGGCAAGCCGCATGACCAGCGCGATCGTGAGCAGGCCCGTGATGAGGTTGACCCCCACCACCGCGAGGTCACGCCCGCCGGTGACGGTCATCGCCGCGGCGTAGACGGCGGGTGTCCCCACCGGCCAGTACGCCGAATAGTCCACCGACCCGGGGTGGCTCGCCGCGTCGGGGTCGAGGCTGTAGCCCACGCCGATCGCCAGGTTCCGCGTCAGCACGTCGTACGCCGCCGCGTCCCCGATGGGCGCGACGGGCACCGCCCACGCCCACACCAGCCGCACGGCCAGCGCGAGCAGCAGCACCCACCAGAACCCCGGCACCCGCGCGGCAGGGTCGAGCTTCCACCACGTGGAACCGGTCCCGGAGCGGCTCTTCATCGGCAAACCATCCACATGCGCACAGCGTAACCCGCGGCCCGGCCGTCCGTTTGACCCTATCGTCCCGCAACCGTCGCACCCTTGAACCGAACCCGCACCCGCCCGACCTCCCTCAGCGAGAACCGGCACGTCGGCCGCATATAGTGGTCGGGCCCGCTCGCTGCACCGTAATTCCGCGGATTACTCGCCCTCCGGGTCTGACCCTCGAAACCCGAACCCTGATCCCCGCCCCATGATCGAGCAACCCCACGACGCCGCCCGCCCCAACGTCGTCGTCATCGGCGCGGGGTTCGCCGGGCTGAACTTCTGCCAGGCGCTGCCCCGCACACACGCCGAGATCATCCTGATCGACAAACAGAACCACCACCTCTTCCAGCCGCTGCTCTACCAGGTCGCGATGGCCGCCCTCGCCGCGACCGAGATCGCCTCGCCCATCCGCCAGGTCTTTGCCAAGCGTAAGGACATCACCGTCATGATGGACGCGGTGAGCGAGATCGACACGGTAAACCGCTTTGTCGTTATGGAGAACGAGCGGATCCACTACGACTACCTGATCCTGGCGGCGGGCGCCCGGACGACCTACTTCGGCAACGACCAGTGGCAGGAGCACGCCCCGGGGCTCAAGTCGCTCAACGACGCGCTGCGGATGCGGCGGGAGATCCTGTGTGCGTTCGAGAAGGCCGAGCTCTCTCTGAATACCTCCGAGCAGGAGCGGCTGATGACCATCGTCGTCGTCGGCGGCGGGCCGACGGGCGTCGAGCTCGCCGGGTCGATGGCCGAGATGGTGCAGCGTACGTTCCGCGCCGACTTCCGCCGCATCGACCCGCGCAACGCGCGGATCATCCTCGTCGACTCGGGCGACCGCGTCCTCAAGGCCTACCCCGAAGACCTCTCCGCCAGCGCCAAGCGGCAGCTCGAGTCGCTCGGCGTCAAGGTCCGCCTCAACACCCGCGTCAAGAACGTTGACGCCGAGGGCGTTGACCTCAACGACGGGACGCGGATCGAAGCGGGCAACGTCCTCTGGGGGGCCGGCCTCCAGGCGAGCGAATTGACCGATACGCTCGACGTGCCCAAGGACCGCGCGGGACGTATTCAGGTCCTGCCCGACCTCAGCGTCCCGGGCCACCCCGAGGTCTTCGCCATCGGCGACCTAGCCACCCTCCGCGACAAGGACGGGCAGGAGGTGCCCGGCGTCGCGCCCGCCGCCATTCAAATGGGCAAGCACGTCGCCCGCATCGTCCACCACCAGCTCCGCCACGGCAGCAAGCCGCCCGAGGACCGCCCCGCCTTCGACTACTGGGACAAGGGCATCATGGCCACCATCGGCCGCAAACGCGCCGTCGCCTGGATCGGCAGGCTGCATATCTCCGGCGTCCTCGCCTGGCTGGCGTGGCTGGGTGTGCACCTGCTCTTCCTCGTGAGTTTCCGCAACAAGCTCGTCGTGCTCATCCAGTGGTTCTTCCACTATTGCACCTTCGGCCGCGGCGCCCGCATCATCATCCCCGACGACAACGAGTCCGGAGCCGCCCACGTCCGGCGGGAGAAACTGGAGACGGCGGGGGCGCCGGCGGAGTAGCACCCTCGGGTCGATGCCGCAACCCGGCACGAGATGCCGCACCGCGTCGTACCGGGTCGGTAGGATGGGCCGGCCGATCCCCAGGACGCACCCGTGCCCGCCGTCACCCTCTACTTCCAGGTCCACCAGCCCCACCGGCTCCGCCGGTACAGCGTCTTCGACGTCGGGCCCGACTACTTCGACGACGCGGCCAACCGCCGCATCCTCCGCAAGGTCGCCCACAAGTGCTACCTCCCCGCGACCGAGGTGCTGCTCGGCCAGATGCACCGCCACAACGGCGAGTTCCGCGTCGCCTTCTCCGTCACCGGCGAGGTGATCGACCAGCTCCGACGCGACGCCCCGGAGGTGATCGACCGCTTCGTCGAGCTGGCCCGGACGGGGTGTGTCGAGTTCCTCGCCGAGACGTACCACCACAGCCTCGCGTCGCTGTACAACCTCGACGAGTTCGACGAGCAGGTCGAGCGGCACAGCGGGTTGATCGAAGAGCTTTTCGTCCAGCGGCCGGCGGTGTTCCGTAATACGGAGTTGATCTACTCCAATAAGCTCGCCGCCCATATCGCCGAGCGGGGCCGCTTCGTCGGGTTACTGGCCGAGGGGGTTGACGGCGTGCTCGCCGGGCGGTCGCCCAACCACGTCTACGCCTCGACCGCCGGGCTGCCGGTGCTGCTGCGGAACTACCGGCTGAGTGATGACATCGCCTTCCGCTTCGGCGACGACGCCAAGCGCGGCCGGCCACTCACCCCCGCCGCCTTCGCCGACCGCATCGCCAAGCTCGACGCGGGCCGGGCCGAGACCTGCAACCTCTTCATGGACTTCGAGACCTTCGGCGAGCACCAGTGGCAAGACACCGGCATCTTTGACTTCCTCGCCGACCTGCCCGGCGAGGTCCTCGGCCGCGGCTGGCGCTTCACCACCCCGCAGGACGCGTTCGACGCGTTCCAGCCGGTCGACACCTTCAACGCCCCGCAGCCCGTCAGTTGGGCCGACTCGGAGCGCGACGTCTCGGCGTGGGTGGGCAACGCGATGCAGTCGAGCGCCCTGCACGACCTCTACAAGCTCCGCGACGCCGCCCACGCCGCCGCCTCTTCCGCCGAGGATGGCGAGACCATCCTCCGCGACTGGCGCCGCCTTACCGCCTCCGACCACTTCTACTACATGTGCACCAAGTACTTCGCCGACGGCGACGTGCACCAATACTTCAGCCCCTACGAGTCGCCTTACGACAGCTACATCAACTTCATGAACGTGCTGGACAATTTACGCAGCCGCATCGAATCCGCCGTTTAGCGCCGCGACCGGTCGGGCTCATCCCCGAGTCGATCCGCTCGAGGCCGATCCTTGATCCCGCACCGCCGCCACCTTCGGGGACGTCGATACCGCCAACTTGCTTGACGCCTCTGCCCCGCGGGTTGCCTAATCGCGTCGCCGACCGCAACGGCTGCTCCCCCACCCCCTCGCCTCCCGGACCCTCCCCCATGTCCCAGCCGACGTTTGACGCCATCACGTTCACCGGACCCGACGAGGTAGAGCTCGCCCGCTACTCGCTCGCCGAGCCGCTGCCCGACCAGCTCGTCGTGCAGACGCTCTACAGCATGGTGTCGACGGGGACGGAGCTTCGCGTGCTCGGCGGGCACTACGGCGTGGCGGAGAAGTACCCGGTGATCCCCGGTTACTCGAGCGTGGGGCGCGTCACCGAAGTCGGGGCGGAAGCGGCCGGGTACCGCGTCGGAGACCTCGTCTCCTGCCGCAATCCCGCACCGGTCCCCGGCGTGACCAACTACTGGGGCGGGCAGGCGGCGGTGCAGGTCCACCGCTCGGCGGGGGAGAACCGGCCGGTCATCCTGCCGGCGGGGGCGGAGCCGCTGGACTACGTCACGGTGGAGATCTCGGCGATCAGTTTGCGGGGCGTGACGGCCGCGGACCCCCGACCCGGCGAGACGGCGGTGGTCGTGGGCCAGGGGCTGATCGGGGCGTTCTCCGCCGCGTGGCTGGACATCGCCGGCTGCCGGGTGGTGGTCGCCGATCGGGAGGCGGGCCGGCTGGAACGGGCCGAACGCTGGGCCGCCGCGACGGTCAACGTCTCCACCCCCGACGCGGCCCAACGCCTCGCCACGCTGACCGACGGCGGCGCGGACATCGTCGTGGAATCCTCCGGCAGCCCGCGCGGCATGGAAACCGCCCTGAGCCTCATCCGCGCCCGGCCACGACAGGTTGAACCCCGCGCCGCCACCGAGCCCGTCCGCCTCGTACGCCACCACTGGCCACGACTCGTCGTGCAGGCCAACTACCTCGACACCCTCGCCGTCGACCCGTTCCGCTTCTTCCCCGGCGAAGGGCTCACGATCCTCACCCCCTTCGACCGCGGCACGGACGACCGTCAGCAAGCCCTGGACCTGCACCGCCGCGGCGACTTCACTGCCCGCGACTTCATCGGTGACCTCCTGCCGTACCGCGACGCCCCCGCCGCCTACGCCAGGCTCCGCGACGACAAGGACAACCACTTCTCCCTCGTCTTCGACTGGACCGCGACGCAGTAGCATCAGGCCGCGCGGGTGCAGCTCGAACCCTCACCCTTCCGCCCACGCCCCGAGCTTCCGCAGCCGCTCGTAGCGGTTCTTCACCAGGTTCTCGACCTTGAACCGTTTGAGCTCGCGGATCGACTGGATCAAAAACTTTTCCAGCACGTCGGCGGCGGTGGACGGGCGGCGGTGGGCCCCGCCGAGGGGCTCTTCGATGACCGTGTCGATGGTCCCGATGCGGAGGTTGTCGGCGGCGGTGACCTTCATCGCCTCCGCCGCCTTCGCGTTGTTCTCGGGGTTCGCCGTCTTCCACAGGATCGCCGCGCACCCCTCGGGGCTGATGACCGAGTACCACGCGTGTTGCAGCATCGCCAGCCGGTCCGCCACGCCGATGCCGATCGCCCCGCCGCTGCCGCCCTCGCCGATGACCACGCTCACGATCGGCGTCCTGAGCCGCGACATCTCCATCAGGTTCGTCGCGATGGCCTCGGCCTGGCCCCGCTCCTCACTGCCGATCCCCGGGTACGCCCCGGGGGTATCCACCAGCGTCACCACCGGCAGCCCGAACTTCTCCGCCAGCTTCATGCACCGCAGCGCCTTGCGGTACCCCTCGGGGTGCGCGCAGCCGAAGTGGCACGCGATCCGGTCCTTCGTGTTCTTGCCCTTGCGGTGCCCGACGATCAGGCACTTGTGCGGCCCGACACGCCCGAACCCCGTGACGATCGCGGGGTCGTCGCCGAACCGCCGGTCGCCGTGCAGCTCGGTGAAGTCTTTCACGAACGCACGGATGTAGTCGCTGCTCTGCGGCCGCCCGTCGTGCCGCGCCACCTGCACCGTCTGCCACGCGTCGAGGTTCTTGTAAATTTTCTTGAGCATCGCCGTGTGCGACGCGCGGAGCCGACGGATGTCGGCCGTGAAGTCCAGGTTCGGGTCCAACCCCATCGCCGAGCGCTCCGGGTCCGCCTGCGCCTCGAGCTCGGCGATCTGCCGCTCCAGCGCCAGCAGCGGCCGCTCGAACTCGAGCTCGTACGTCCCGGTGTATTCGTTCAGTTGCGTCATGCGGGTTGCATTATAGTGGCCCTCCCCCCGCTCCCCATTGACCTCGGATCCACCATGCTCGACGTCGACCAGGTCACCATCATCGGCACCGGCCTCCTCGGGGCCAGCGTCGGGCTGGGGCTCAAGTCGCGCGGCTTTACGAACCCCATCGTCGGCGTCGCCCGCACCCACGATACCGCCGACCGTGCCCTTGCCGTCGGCGCGATCGACCGCGGGACCGACACCGTTGCCGACGCGCTGGGCGACGGGGACGGCGCGGGCCTCGTCGTCATCGCCGTCCCGCTGGGCCACTTCGCCGACGTCTTCACCGCCCTCGCCCCGCTGCAGCGCGACGGCCTCACCATCACCGACGTCGGCTCGACCAAGGCCGCCGTCTGCGCCCTGGCGGAGCGGCTGCTTCAACGGCCCGAACCCTTCGTCCCCGCCCACCCCATGGCCGGGTCGGAGCAGCACGGCCCCGAGCACGCCGACGCCGACCTCTTCGCCGGCAAACCCTGCATCCTCACCCCGACCGCCCACACCTCGGCCGACTCAATGTCGCTCGTCGAGTCCTTATGGACGACGCTGGGCATGACCCTCTTCCGCCTGAGCCCCGCCGAACATGACGCCCGCACCGCCACCGTCAGCCACCTGCCCCACGCCCTCGCCGCCCTGCTCATGAACGTCGTCGAGGAACGTGGCGGGCTCGAGATCGCCTCCACCGGCCTGCGCAGCACCTCCCGCCTCGCCAGCGGCAACCCCCCCATGCGGGCCGACATCCTCACCTCCAACCGCGACGCGGTGGTCGACGCGCTGACCGCGTTCCAGTGCCACCTCGAAGCGCTCAAGGCCGCGCTGCAAACCGGCCACGACCAGAGCGTGCTTGACACGCTCGCCAACGCTAAAAGCGTCCGCGATGGCTGGCTCGACGGGGCTGATCCCGCAGCCGCGGATGTCGATCCGTCGGCTCCGTCGGTCCGCACCGGAGCCCGCGCATGAACCACGACCTCGGCTTCATCGGCGCCGGCAATATGGCCGAGGCCATCGCCCGCGCCGCCACCTCGCGCGGCGTCCTGCCCGCCGACCGCCTCGTCGCCGCCGACCCCAGCGCCGACCGCCGCGCTATCTTCGACTCGCTCGGCATCGCCACCACCGAGGACAACGCCGCCGTCCTCGCCTCCTCGTCCACCGTCCTGCTTGCCGTCAAGCCCCAGGCGTTGCCCGCCCTCCGTGACGCGCTGCGACACCTTGATACCGACAAACAAGTCATCATCTCCATCATGGCCGGCCAGACCACCGCCGCCATCGAGGATGTCATCGGCCGCCCCGCCCGCATCGTCCGGGTCATGCCCAACACCCCGCTCATGGTCGGCCGCGGCATGGCCGGCATCGCGCTGGGGGGCCACGCCCGGCCCGGCGACGACGGGCTCGCCCTCGGCCTCTTCACCGCCTGCGGCGAGGCCGTTGTCGTTCCCGAGGCCGACCTCGATGCCGTCACCGCCGTGTCCGGCTCCGGGCCCGCCTACCTCTTCTACCTCGCCGAGGCCATGCAACGCGCCGCCGCCGAACTCGGCCTCTCGGAGCACGCCCGACCCCTCGTCCGCCAGACCCTCCTCGGCAGCGCCGAACTCCTCGCTCAATCCAGCGACACCGCCGCCGAGCTCCGCCGCAAGGTCACCAGCCCCGGCGGCACGACCGAAGCCGCGATCCAGCACCTCGACGCTCACGCCGTCGCCGATTCTATCGTCGCCGCCCTGCGCGCCGCTCACGCCCGCTCGGTCAAACTCGGCAACACCCGGTAGGCAGGGTTCACCCTGCCGCGAGAGGTGCAACCGCGTCACCTTGCCATCAACCGCGGTACGAGGCAGGGCAAGCCCTGCCCTACGATGCCCCCTCCGCCGGCGGCAGCTTCTCGCAGAAGTCTGCCAGTTCCGACAGCTTTGGGCTCCGCGCGTTGCGCACATAGAACCCGCTCGTACTCACCCCCGTGCACAAGCACTGCTTAACACCCAGCCCCGCCAGCAGGCCGAGGCAGAACCCCGCGTTGAAGTTGTCGCCGGCTCCCGTCGACAACTTCGGCTTGGCGACGAACGGCCCCTGAAACTCCGCCGTCTGCACGCCTTCCCGGGAACGCACCGCCGCCGCCGCGCCCTTCCGCGGGTGCACCACACAGCCGTGCAAACCCAGCCGCTCGCGCAGCGTCGTGGCCGTCTCCAGGATCGCCGCCTCCGCATCCCCCGGCTGCTTCATCCCCAGCACCCGCAGCGCCTGCAGCGACTCGCTCAGGTTCAGCCCGAGCACCACGTCCGCGTTGCCCTGCATCTGACCGAACAGCTCGAACACCGCCACGATGTCCGCGTCGTTCCGCTTCGCCGGGTCCGCCAGGTCCACGAAGATGAACTTCCTCTCGCCCGAGTCGTCTTCACTCAGCAGCCGGTCGATGGCCTGGTACACCGACTCGATCTGCGGCAGCATCGTCCAGTTGGTCATGCCGATCAGCCCGGCCCGCTTGACCACCTGCGCGAACACGTCCTCGCCGATGCCCCCCTTAAAGCGGTCCCAGTCGAGCGTGCTGATCGACTGGTACTTGCCCAGCATCAGCTTGCCGTCCTCGAACTCCAGGGCGTCGGTGAACCCTGGGTCCGCGACGCTGAATACCTCGGCCGTCTCGGCGAACTCCTCGAACACCGGGTGCAGCTTCGGGTAACCCAGCGCCCCGGCGTAGCTGACCTTCACCCCCGCGGCCGCCATCGCATTGGCCATGATCGGGCCGTTGCCGCCGAGCTTCTCCACCTCCACGACCAGTTCGTAGTTCGACGACTGCCCCGCCTTCGCCTGGATGCGCCGGCCGAACGCTTCGATCGTCGGGATCGGGTCGTACGCCGCGACGCTGTGCCGCTTGTCCACCACCGCGATGATCGAATCCACGAACCCGTCGAACCCGATCAACGCCTGAGGGCGCGTCGGACGAGCGGCAAACTTACGCAGGGCCTCGGCAACGCTACGGGCAACGGCGGCTCGGTCACTCATACCGCGGAAGGTAGCAAAACCCGCAGCCGACTTCACCCTTCGTATTGTTCATAAGAAGCGACCCGGCTCCGCCTCGTTTTTCCGCTCGGCGACAAATCACCTTCCCGCCGATGACGCAAGGCGGCTAGGCTTAGGGATGCGACGCTTGGGCAACGCGATGGCGGCGGTGTTGATGCTCGTCGGCTTCCACACCGCGCCGGCGAGTGCCGAGGAAACATGGGTCCTGCCGCCGGGCGCGTCCGACGCGCCGCCGGTAAGTGGCGGGTGGCTCGATGAGCCGCACCGGCTTGAGTCCTTCGCTTCGTTCGCCTATGGCGACGAGGGCGAGTTCGCGACGGCTCACCTCGGCGTGGACCTCCCGGTGGGGGAGGGGCCGTTCTCGGTGGCCCCGCAGCTCGTGGCCGGGGCCGCGTGGAACACGGACGACAAGACGGTGGGGGTCTACGGCTTCGACCTGATGGGCCGGTGGCACCCGGGCGGGCCGAGGCGTTTCGGGGTGTTTCTCGAGGCGGGGGCGGGCCTGCAGTACACCGGGCCGGCCAGCCTGCCGCGGACCGGGACGCACGCCAACTTCCGGTTGCGGGCCGGGGTGGGCGGCGAGGTCCGCGTCGCCGACCGCGTCGACCTCATCGCCGGCGTCGGCTGGCTCCACGTCTCCAACGCGAACCTGCTCGAGCCCAACAACGGCCACGACGGCCCGATGTTCTACCTCGGGGTCCGGCTGGGGTTTTAGAGCAGAACCAGCTGATTCAAGGCGGGTGCCACACCTTGGCCGCCCGGGGCCAAGGTGTGAGACGCGCTTCACACGTTGGCGCAAAGCCGTCAAGGTGTGGCACCCCGGAACCCGTAGCCGCAATAGATGAGTTGCGTCCGCTCTAGTCGCCGCCCTTCGCCTTCGCCCACGAGTCACGCAGCGTCACCGTACGGTTGAACACCGGCCTCCCGTCGGCAACATCGTCGGGGTCTCGAACAAAATACGCGTGCCGCTCAAACTGCAGGGGCACGCCCGGCCTGTCGTCCGCCACCGCCGGCTCCGCCTTCGCCCGCACCACCGTGAGCGAGTCGGGGTTCAGGTTCGAAAGCCAGCCCCCCCCTGCCGCGGCCGCCTCCGGGTCCTCGGCGGCAAACAGATGCTCGTACAGCCGCACCTCCACGTCGACGGCGTGCTCGGCGCTGACCCAGTGGATCGTGCCCTTGACTTTGCGGACATTGCCCTCCGCGTCGGGCGGCGGGCTCTCCCCGCCCCGCGTCCCGGGGTCGTAGGTGCAACGCAGCTCGACGACCTCGCCCGCGTCGTCCTTGACGATTTCGTCGCACCTGATCCAGTACGCCCACCGCAGCCGCACCTCTCGGCCCTCACTCAGGCGATAAAATTTCCTCGGAGCGTCCTTCATGAAGTCGTCCCGTTCTATATAGAGCGTCCCGCTGAATGGCACCCCGCGCGTGCCGCCCGAGGCGTTCTCAGGGTTGTTCGTCGCGGTCATCATCTCGCTCTGCCCCTGCGGGTAATTCGCGATCGTCACCTTCAACGGGTTGAGCACCACCATCCGTCGCTGGGCCACCGCGTTGAGGTCCGCCCGCAGCACGTTCTCCAGCTTGGCCACCTCGATGTTGTTCTCCCGCTTGGCGACGCCTGCCTCGTCCCAGAAGCGGCGTATCGCGCCGGGGGTGTAGCCCCGCCGCCGCAGGCCCGACAGCGTCGGCATCCGCGGGTCGTCCCAGCCCGCGACGTGCCCGCCCTCCACCAGCTCGCGCAGCTTCCGTTTGCTGGTGACGGTATGTGTCAAATTGCCACGGGCGAACTCGATCTGCCGCGGCTTGTACGACACCCCCTCCGGATACGCCCCGAGCTCGGCCAAACGGTCGATACACCACTCGTACAACGGGCGGTGGATCTCAAACGACAGGTCGCACAGCGAGTGGGTCACGCCCTCGATCCAGTCGCACTGGCCGTGGGCCCAGTCGTACATGGGGTAGATGCACCAGTCGCCGCCGGTGCGGGGGTGGCGGGCGTGGAGGATGCGGTACAGCGTCGGGTCGCGCATCACCAGGTTGCGGTCGGCCATGTCGATCTTCGCCCGCAACACCCGCGCCCCGTCGGGAAATTCGCCCCGCTTCATCCGCTCGAACAGGTCGAGGCTTTTGTTCACGGGCCGGTTGCGGAACGGCGAATCGGTGCCGGGGGTCTGGAGCGTCCCGCGGTTGGCGCGGATCGCTTCGGGGGGCTGGTCGTCGACGTAGGCGTGGCTGTGCTCGATGAGCAAGCGGGCCCAGTCGTACAGTTGCCCGAACGTGTCCGAGGCGTAGGTCAGCCGGTCCCAATCGAAGCCCAGCCAACGGACGTCACGCTCGATGGCGTCGATGTACTCCTGCGATTCACGGGTCGGGTTGGTGTCGTCGAGGCGGAGGTGGATGCGACCGCCGAAGGCCCGGGCCAGGCCGAAGTCGATGCAGATCGCCTTGGCGTGGCCGAGGTGGAGGTACCCGTTGGGCTCGGGCGGGAACCGGGTGACGACGTGTGGGTAGCGGCCGTCCTCGAGGTCGGCGGCGATGGCCTGGGCGAGGAAGTGGCCGGGAATAGCGGGAGCGGCTTCAGGCATCGGGGCTATGATATGGGTGGAGCCAACCAGATGAGTCTGATCCTCGAAACCCGCAAGTTTACGGCCGACGAGTACCTCCAAATGGCAGAGGCGGGTGTGCTGCTGGAATATGAGCGGATCGAGTTGATCCACGGAGAGATCCTGCCCATGGCCCCAAGCGGAGACCGCCACGCCGCCAGTGTCGACCGTATCACCGAACATTTCGTGAAACGCTTCGGCGACGACGCCATCGTTCGCATACAGAGTTCGTTCAAGCTGGTGACCGACTCGATGCCCGAGCCGGACGTGCTGGTGCTCAAACCCCGGGCGGACTATTACGAGTTCGGCGGTGTGCACCCTGAAGACGTCCTCCTCATCGGCGAGGTTAGCGACAGTTCGCTGACTTACGACCGGCGGGTCAAGCTGCCGCTCTACGCGACCCACGGCCTGCCCGAGTTCTGGCTTTTCAACCTGATCGACCGGCAGATCGAGGTGTACCGCCAACCCGCCGGCGACTCCTATCACCGAATTGAGACCTACCGCGGCGACGACATCGTCCGCTCGCTGGCGTTTCCGGACCGGCAGTTCAAGGTGACCGAGCTCATCGGCGGTTAACGGGTCGAGCAGTCATCCGCGGCCGCTCCCGGTCTCCGGCGATCCGCTTGGCTTCACGCCGCATCCGCTACAGTACGCGGCTCGATGCCTGCCACATCCTTCAATGATCCCGCTTCCCCCGACCGCCCCGTCGTCACCCGCTTCGCGCCCTCGCCCACCGGCGAGCTGCACGTCGGCGGGGCCCGCACGGCGCTCTACTCTTGGGCCTACGCCCGGCGTAACAGCGGGCAATTCTTGTTGCGTTTCGAGGACACGGACCAGAAGCGCTCCAGCAAGCAGGCCGAGGTCAATATCCTCCGCGACCTGGAGTGGCTGGGGCTGCACGCGGACCATGATGATACTTCCAAAGGCGAAAGCATCCCGCGGCAGTCTGAGCGGCTGGACCTTTACGCCGACGCCCTGCGGAAGCTCGATGACGTTGGGCTGACCTATGAAGATGATGGTGCCATCCGCTTCCGCATGACCGAGCCGGTGACGTTCGACGACGCGGTCTACGGGACCATCACCGTCGAGGCGGACGACCTTGAAGACTTCGTGATCCGTAAAGCGGATGGTTTTCCGACGTTCCACCTCGCGGTGGTGGTGGACGATATCGACATGGGCGTGACCCACGTCATCCGCGGGCAGGAGCACCTCAGCAACACCGCCAAGCACGCCGCGCTGATCGACGCGCTCGGGGCCGAGCGTCCCGTGTGGTGCCACACCCCGAGCATTCTGAACCCCGACGGCTCGAAGATGAGCAAGCGGGATAAGGCGAAGGCGGCGCGGGCGGCAGCCGGCACACTCGACGCCTCGGCCATCCCGCTTCAGCGGGATGGGGTTGACCCGGATCAACTCAACGCGTTCCTCGCCAAGAACACCGACGACCTCGCCGTCGCCACCGCCATTGCCGAGGCCCTTGGCATCGACCTGCCGGAGATCAACGTCGCCGACTTCCGCCGCAGCGGGTACCTGCCCGACGTGCTGCTGAACTACCTCGCCCTGCTCGGCTGGAACCCCGGCAACGACCTCGAACGCTTCGACTTAAATTGTCTAAGCCTAAGTTTCGGCTTCGACCGGATCGGCCGCTCCAATGCAAAGTTCGACCGCGAGAAACTTGCCGCTTTCAACCAGGACACGATCCTGCAGATGCCCCCGGAAGCGTGGGCCGGAACGCTGCGGCGTCACTTCGAGCGGTATCAACCCGACTTCCTCAAAACCCTCGGCGACGGTTTTCCAACGTTCGCCGCAATGTATCAGGAACGCAGCAAGACCCTCGACGACCCGGCCGCGATCGGCCGCTTCTTCCTCGAGCCGCCGACCGAGTACCAAGACAAGGCGGTCAAAAAAAACCTGACAAAAAACGATGGCGAGGGACTGCGGGACCTCGCCGCCACCCGCGACGCCCTGGCGGAGCAAACCGACTGGTCGGCGGAGGCGCTGCACCAGCGACTCGACGCCCTGTGGCAGGAGCTCGACCTCAAGAACATGGGCGGCGTCGCGCAGCCGCTGCGGGTCGCCCTCACCGGGTCGGCGGTGTCGCCGGAAATCGGGCCGACGCTGGCGCTGCTTGGAAAAGCTGAAACATTGCGGCGGATCAACGCCTGCCTCGCTTCCCTAAACCCCGAACCCTGATCCCCGACCCCTTGCACTACTGGCTGTTGAAGTCCGAACCGTCGTCGTGGTCGTGGGACGATCAGTGGGCCGCCGCGGAGCGGACCACCGCGTGGGGCGGCGTCCGCAACTTCCAGGCGAACAACCTGATGAAAGAGATGCGCGTCGGCGACCGCTGCTTCTTCTACCACTCGGTCAATGCCCGCGAGATCGTCGGCGTCGTCGAGGTGGTCAAGGAGCACGAGGTCGATCCCACCGACACCACCGGCCGCTCAAAAGAAGGCTTCGGGATGGTGACGGTGAAGGCGGTGGGCCCGATGCCGCGGCCCGTGTCGCTCAACGCGATCAAGGACGAGCCGAAGCTGGCGGAGATGGTGTTGGTGAACAACTCGCGGCTGAGCGTGCAGCCGGTGACGGCCGCGGAGTGGAAACTCATCTGCAAGATGGGCGGCTGGGAGGCGGCGTGAGGGGGGCCCGTGAACAGACGAGACACCTGTCGACTTCCCGGCCGCTAGAGCGGTTGGCGTCGGTCTTGGCCAGGGTGACCGGGGCTGACGCTTTGGGGAGCCGCGGAGGCGTTGACCTTAATCACAGGCGTTCTTGAAGGTCTAGGACATCGAGGACTGTGCTTCAGCCACCCCCGGAAGCAAAGGCTTTTCAACCTCATCTTTCGCCTTCGGCGAACACAGGCAAGATGCCTGTGCCACTACCGAACAAGGGCAAGATGCCTATGCCACGACCCGAAGTGAAGCAAGTCCCGCTAGATCAGCCAGATGATCAGAACGATGATCAGGACCACCGCCAGGAGCATGAACACGCCGGTCCAGGTGCGGATAAACAGGTCGATCAAAAGCTCGATGATCAACGTGGCGATGACTTCGATGAGGTGACCCATCAGTGTCGTGCCGGATGGCGACGTTGAAGCCACCTCGAGATGGCCGCGTCGTAGGCGGCGGTGCGGGTGAAGGCGTCGGTCGCAAGCTCGCGCCGGAGGGCGACGTTTGTCGAGCCGTCGTGTGCATCGAGTTCGGCGGCGACGCGGTCGTACTGCGACGGGTCGGTGACGACGGTGACGTAGCGGTGGTTCTTCGCGGCCGAGCGGACCATCGCGGGGCCGCCGATGTCGATCTGTTCAACAGCGTCCTCGAAGGCCACGTCCGGGTTGGCGATAGTCTGCTCGAAGGGGTAGAGGTTGACGCAGACGAGGTCGATAGGCGTAATGCCGTGCTGGTTCATTGCCGTGACGTGGTCGGGGTGTTCGCGGAGGGCGAGCAGGCCGCCGTGGATGGCGGGGTGGAGCGTCTTGACTCGGCCGTCCATCATCTCCGGGAAGCCGGTGACGGCCTCAACGGCGGTGACGGGCAGGCCCGCGTCGGCGAGGGTGCGGTGCGTCCCACCGGTGGAGACTAATTCGACGTTGTGGCGTTGCAGGGTGCGGGCAAAGTCGACGAGCCCGGACTTGTCGCTGACCGAGAGAAGGGCGCGGCGGATGGGGATGATCTGTTCCATCGTGGAAACGGAGCCGGTGCAGGGCGACTTTCGCCTGCGTCGAATGACGGGCGAGACGCCCGTCCCACCGCTGTCAGCGGGTCGAACGCCTTCTACCTCGTGACGAGGTTGCGACAGGGAGCTAGTTTGTCGGGTCGAGACGGATCATGCGGCCGCCCTCGGCAACCACGATGAGCGAGCCGTCCGGCCCGGGGACCACGCGGTCGAGCGGCCGTGTGGGTACCTCCTGAGCGATATCTCCGTTCGCCACGTCGAGCTTGACCAGGGACCCATCGGTGTGAGCGACAAGGCGGTCCTCGCCCTGCAGGACCAGGGGGTTGACGATGCGGCGCTGGGTCCAGTTCTTGTTGCCGGTGTTGCTGTCGATGCTGGTCAGGCCGATGCCGGTCTCGATCTGGTAGATGGCCCGGTCCAGCACGGCGGGCGGGTTCACGAACGGCTCGGGCGAGCGGTACGGACGCCAGCGGCGTTCGCCGGTGGCGGCGTTGAAGCTGTAGAGCGACTGGTCCTCGCTGGCGACGATGACGAAGCTGCGGTCGAGCACGGGCGGGACGGTCACCGCGCTGAAGGTCGCGTTGCGCCACTGCAGGTCGCCGCTGGCGGTGTCGAGCATCGCGTAGTGCCCGGCGGAGTCGACGGCGAAGACGCTGTCGTCAACCTGCAACGGCGGCACGGCGATCCGGGTCGTGAGGGCATACTCCCACTGGGTATACCCGGCGACGATGTCGTGGGAGAAGACGCGGCCGTTGACGGCCCCGAAAATCGCCTGCTTGCCGATGAGCGCTGGTGCGGCGGGGACGGCGTGCTGCAGGTCCGAGACGTAGCTGAGCTCCCCGTCCTTGCGGTCGAGCGTGAACTGGCGGAGGGCGGTATTGACGTAGACGTGCTGGTCGTCGGCGACGATGCCTACGACCTGTTCGAGGTCGCCGCCGACGGCGGTCTTCCAGCGGGACGAGCCGTCGTCGACGGAGAGGGCGGTGAGGACGTTGCCCGGCCGCTCCAGGGTGATAAGCAGGTCGCCGAGCACCTTGACGCGGTGGAGGGTCTGGCCCTGGCCGAGGCGGAGGGTGTGGACCCAGCGGGTGGAATAGCCAAGCCGCTGGGCGTAGCCGGGTTCGACGGGGAGGCCCGTGCTGAACTCGGGCGCGGGCCGCTCGGTCGGCGTCGGCTTCGGCTGGGCGCAGCCGACCATGAGGAGGGCGAAGAGCGCCGCGGCGGCGGGGAGGAGGGGACGGGTCATGGGCGGAGTCTCCGGGACGGGTCCCGGAGTATCGGCGAGGGCCGCGGGCGGGTCAAGGCCTGCGGCAGCGCCGCCTCGCGGCTACGCCGTCTCCGCCAGCGCCTCGCGCTTCTCGGCGACGGCCTTGATCAGCTTCTTTGCCGGGTCGGCGAACTTGGCGGTGCCCTCCTTCATCAACTGGTCCTCGAGCTTCGTGATGTCGACCTCCTGCTTGAACTCGTCGACGACGTGCTGAGGCGGGAGCGTCCGCGACTGCGGCTCATAGGTCTTGTTCATGTCCTCGAGCGCGGCGTTGGTGGCCGGGGGGTTGGTCTGGATGTCGCTGCCGGCGAGGGCGGCGACGTAGAAATCCTTCGGCTGCTCTGGCTTCTTCGTGCCGGTGGACGCGAAGATCATCTCCTGCTCGAGCTTGAGGTTCTTGTCCGCCCAGAACTCGGCGTTTTCGATCCCGATGAGCTTCGCGTTGAGGATGCCGACTTGGCCCTGCAGCTCGTCGCTCAGGTCCGGCTCGTGCTTCTCCGTGTACACGTCGACCCGGGAGACGAAGATCGAATACACGCTCTTGAATTGGTCGAGCTTGCCGTAGCGTTGCCGGCCCTTCCAGATCGCGTCGCGGGCGGCGACGTACTGCCGCTCGGAAAAGATCAGCGTCACGTTGATGGTGATGCCCGCCGCGGCGACCTCCTCGAGCGCGGCAAGGCCGCCCTCGGTTGCGGGGATCTTGATCATGCGGTTCTTGTGCCCCGCGGACCACCGCTTGGCGAGCTCGATATACCGCTCGACCTTCTCGTCGTGGGGCACGGGCTTGTCGACGTCCTCGAGCAGCGGGTCCAGCTCGAAGCTCACCCAGCCGGTGTTGCCGCCGGTCACTTGCCAGTCCTGCTCAAACTCCTCCTGAGCGTTCTTGACCAAATAGTCGGTCATGGCCCAGGTGATGGCGTCGTCGTCCTTGCCCTCTTCCATGAACGTGGCGAGCTGGTCGTCGAAGCGGCCGGTGTTGATGAGGTCGGCGATGATGATGGGGTTGGAGGTCGCACCGCTGACGCCCTTGGCCTTGTTGGTCTGGATCTCTTCGGGGTCGACCGAGTCGAGCCAGACGGTGGTGCCGGTTTTGATGAGGGATTTGACGCCGGTGCTCATGGGGTGCTTTCGGGGTGAAGGTTGCGCGGGCCGGAGGGTCACGGTCGATTGTACCCGGCCCGGGCGAAGGTTGTGGTCACCCGCTATTGGGCCCCGCATCCGCCGCGGCCCAGCGGTCGTAGCCGACGTCGAGCCAGCGGTTGAAGCTCGGGAGGTCGGCGAAGCCCTCCAACCGGGCAAACTCGCGGCCGGCGGCATCCACGATGACCAGCGTCGGGGTGAAGGCGATGCGGTGCCGCTCGGCCAGTTGCCGCTCCGTCGGGCCGAGCGTGTCAAGGTTCACCGACACGGGGACGAACCTCGCCGCCACGTTGGCGGCGAGCGCGTCGTCCGAGAACACCTCGGCCTTCATGGCGTAGCACGCCGGGCAGGCGTCGCTGGTGAAGCGGATGAGCGTCGGGCGGGCGGCGGTTCCGCTCTGTGCCGCCAGTGTCACGGCCGGGTCCCGCCACGGGACCGCGTCACGGGCCATCGCTTGGCGCAGGTGGTCGATGCCGAAGGCGGCGGCGAGGGCGATGAAGACGATGCCGACCCATCCGACGACGCGGCGGGCTGTAGCTTTGCGGCTCACGCTGGGACAACCCGGGAAGCGTGCCGGATGTTCCCGTTTGGAGCGCTCCCATCCCGCTGAAGCGGGATGGCCGGACCTAGATCGAAATCAATAGAACCAGCAGCAGGACCGCCAGCGCCCAACCGACGAGGGCGAGCCAGAACACCGGCTGTTGCAGCAGCGGGCCGTCGCCCTCGTTGTGGTGGACCCGCGCCTCCTCACCGGTGGCGAGGTCGGCGAGCGAGCTGAAGTCGAAGAGCTTGCGGGCCTGCAGCGGCGCCTCGCCCCGCTGGATCGCCTCGAGGTCGTCGAGCAGGTCCGCGGCCGAGGCGTAGCGCTTACGCTTGTCCTTGGCCATGCAGACTTCGATCACCTCGCAGATGCCGGTGGAGAGGTTCTTGTTGAGCTGGTCCGGCGGGACGAGTGCGTTCTTGAGGTGCTTGTGCATCACCGACGAGGGGTTCTGCCCGTCGAAGGGGACCTGCCCGGTGACCATGTGGTACATCGTGCAGCCGAGGGAGTACAGGTCGGCGCGGGCGTCGACGTCACGCTCGCCGCGGATCTGCTCAGGGCTGATGTAGTACGGCGTGCCGTAGGCCTTGCCCGCCTCGGCCTCGGCGGCTTCGCGGTCGCTCACCGCCCGCGCCAGCCCCATGTCCGCCAGCTTCGTGCGGTTGCTGTCGCTGGCGATCATGATGTTTTTGGGCTTCACGTCGCGGTGGATGAACCCCTGCTTGTGCGCGTGTTCCAGCGCCCGCGCCGTCTCGATGGCGATGCGGATCGCATCGTCCTCGCTGTACACCCCGTTCTTCTGGATGTCGTCGAAGACCGTGCGGCCCTCGACGTATTCCATCACGAAATAGTGGTAGTTGCCGCTCTTGCCGATCTCATACGCCTGCACGATGTTGGGGTGGTTGAGCTTGGCGGCGGCCCGGCCTTCGGCGCTGAACCGGGCGACAAAGTCGGGGTTGTCGGTGAACTTCTGGGGCAGGACCTTGATCGCGACGAGCCGGTCGAGCGACACCTGCTTGCCGAGGTAGACCGTGGCCATCGCGCCCGCGCCCAGGCGGTGCATCACCTGGTAGCCGGGGATCTGCTGCGACGAGCGGCGTTCCTCGAGCTCGGGCTTGAGGCGTTCGAGTTGCCGGCGGGTGATGAGGCCCTCGGCGACGAGCATCTGGCCGAGGCTGTCCTCGCTGAGGTCGTCGTCCGAGGCGTCGGCGAGGGGCTTGGCCCTGCCGGCGCCGGAGGAGCCGCCGGAGGACTTGCGTTTGCGGGCCATGAGCCGCTGCACGTCGTCGGGGGCGGCCAGGCCACGCTCGATCACGAGCCGGCCGACGGTCGAGTCCAGGTTGGTGGGGTTGGGTTCCAGCGGGAATACCTCGGGGCGGCGAAGGCGACCGGACCGGGAGTTTAACCCAGTCTCCCCCGGGCGACACGTCGACGTCATCAGATGATAACGAAGGCGGAAGCGGCGGAGTCCACGCGGGCCCCACGGCTTGCCGTGTCACGTGCCGTGAGGCGGGTTATGCTGGCGTTCATGGACGACGCGGTGCCCGAGATCATGGTGACCGTAGCCATCCCGCACGACTCGGGCGAGGCGTTGACGGCGGCGTTGCCGCGGGGGGTGACGCTGGACGAGGGGGGGCTGCGGATGCCCAACGGTCGGCGTTTCGAGGTGGGGGTGCGGCCGCAGGACCATCAGTTCTGGGAGGTTGTGAGCGGCGGGACGGACCACCCGCCGAGCAAGGCGGAGGCGCGGGCGATGCGGGAGGCGCCGATGCTGTTCGAGCTGATCGCGCCGGGCGGCTCGCTGGAAGCGGCGGCGGCGATGCTGCGGGCGGGGGCGGCAATATGCGAGGCGGGCGGTTCGGGGCTTCTGGTTCACAACAGCGGGATCGGGCACGGCGCGGCGGACTGGCTGAAACTTGCGGCGGACGCGGACAGCGGCGCGGCGCACTGGGCCTTCGTGATGACGACGCGGAGCGAGGACCTGTCCGAGATGGGCGTCGACGGGCCGGGCGTGTTCACCATGGGGATGCACTGCCTGGGCCACCGCGACGTGGTGATGCCGACGCTGGGCGACGACGAGTTCGACTGGTTCTCGGTCAACAACTTCTGCGGGTACGTCGAGAACAGCGGCCGGGTGCCGGTGGACGGCGATGTGCTCGCGGCGATGGCCGGGCCCTCGCTGCCACCGGACCAGATGCCCGATGACGCCCCGCCGAACCCCGAGCCCCCGCCCGAGGGGCTGCTGCCCCCCGCCCCCGCCGACGGCAGCTCGCAGATGGTCCCGATGCACCGCGTCCGCTACGCCCCGTGCACCCGCTTCCCGCCCGACTCGCCGATGCACAACCCCTACGGCCTGTACGTCCTCGACCCGCTCGACCCGGACGACCCCGAGTCGCACGAGTTCCGGCCGTCGCGGTAGCGTGGCGGATGGACCCTCGGATCCTGACCGCACAAGCGGCGGCGTGACTGTCTCTATCAAGTAGCTGACAGTTCCCGCCGGGGTGTCACGCGCTCGCTTGTGTTATCGCCGGGACCGCGCGTGCGCCTATTTCGCAGTCCCCTGCCGGCACGCCGCGTTACGATGGTGTCGCCGCCGTCACGTTTCCTTCATCCCGCTTCCGAGGCCGCCGCACATGCACCCGAACCCCTCCGCCTGCCTCCTCGCGGTACTGCTCCTCATCAGCTGCGGTTGCGCCACCCCAGACGGAGCCACCGGGTACGCGGTGGACCGCGTCACCGCGGAGATGCGGCTGAGCACGAGTGCCCCCGCCAGCGCCTCGCTCGCCGGCTTCGCCCCGACCGACGCCGCCGACGCCCCCGCCGCCGAAGCCGATCTCCCGGACTCCCCGACCGAGCTCGTCGTGGCGCAGGTCAAGCGGCAGGTCATCTACACCGGCGCCCTCACCGTGCTCAGCCCCGACCCCGACGGCGCGATCGACACCGTCCGCCGCGTCGCCCGTGAGGCCGGCGGGTACGTCGACTCGATCCACGGCCAGCGCATCGCCGTCCGCGTCCCCGCCGACCGGTTCGACTCGGTGATGAGCGACATCGCCGCGCTCGGGCTCGTGACCGACCGGCAGGTGGACGCCGCCGACGTGACCGCCGAGCTGGTCGACCTCGACATCCGGCTGGACAACCTCGAGTCGCTCCGCGGCCGGATGAAGAGCCTGCTCGAGAAGGCGGACAAGGTCGAGGACGCGCTGCTGATCGAAAAAGAACTCGCCCGCCTCACCGGCGAGATCGAGCAGATCAAGGGCAGGCTCCGGCTCCTCCGCGACCAGGTGTCGCTCAGCACGATCAACGTTGCCTTCAACACCCCGACCCGCACCGCCAGCGGGATCGCGTCGCGCATCCGGCCGTTCCCCTGGGTCCTCGCCGTCGGGGCCGAGGCGTTCGGCGTCGACGGCCTGCCCCGCGCCCAATCTAAACTCGGCCGCGGCACCAAGCTCGACCTGCCCGCCGGCTTCGTCCGCTTCTTCCAGCAGGACTACCGCGTCTACGCCATCGACCGCGGTCAGGTCGTCCTCAAAGTCTCCCGCTACGACAACTTCGACCAGGCCCCCGCCGGCTTCTGGGCCGACCAGGTCCGCGACCGCCTCACCCAGGACCTCGGCGTCCCGATGAGCGACCCGCAACGCGTCGTCATCGACGACGACGAGACCGGCTACACCATGACCGGCAACCGCGCCGCCGGGCAGGACCGCCTTGGCTATTTCGTCGGCCTCGCCGCCAACGATGACCACGTCTTCCTCGTCGAGGCGTGGGGCCCGGCCGAGCAGGTGGACGCGAAGAACGATGAAATGATCAAGTCGCTGCGGACCCTGCGGGTCAACCGCGGGTGGTGGTGAAGCGGTGGTCGGCGTCCGCTAGCATGGCCGATCATGAGCGTTGCCACCCCGGTGCCGGAAGCGGATGAACAGGTCGACATTGCGACGTACTGCCGGGGGCTCGCAATAGCCGCGCGGGAGGCGGCGTTGCGGCTGGCGACGGTGCCCGGCCGGGTGCGGGACGCGGCGCTGCGGGCTATCGCCGCCGAGTTGCTCGACTCGTACGACGCCCTGCGGGAAGCGAACGCGAAGGACCTCGACGCCGGCCGCGCCGCGGGTCTCGCGCCCGCAATGCTCGACCGCCTCGAGCTCACCGACGCCCGCATCCGCGGCATCGCCGAGTCGGTCCGCCAGATCGCCGACCAGCCCGACCCGGTGGGTCAGGTCGTCGAGGGCCGCACCCTCGCCAGCGGCATCCGGCTGACGAAGCTGCGCGTGCCCATCGGCGTGATCCTCATCATCTACGAGTCGCGCCCGAACGTCACCAGCGACGCGGCGGCGCTGTGCCTCAAGTCCGGCAACGCCGTCATCCTCCGCGGCGGCAAGGAGGCGATGCACTCGAACGCCGCCCTCGCCGCCTGCGTCCGCCGCGGGCTCGTCGCCGCCGACCTCGACCCCGCCCTTGTGCAGCTCGTCGAAACCCCCGACCGCGCCGCGGTGACCGAGCTGCTCCGCCTCGACCAGCACATCGACCTGTGCATCCCCCGCGGCGGCGAGTCGCTCATCCGCGCCGTCGTCGAGCAGGCTCATATCCCCGTCATCAAGCACTACACCGGCAACTGCCACGTCTATATAGATGCACACGCCGACGCGGACATGGCCGTCGACCTCTGCGTCAACGCTAAGACGCAGCGCACCGGCGTGTGCAACGCCGCCGAGACGATCCTCCTTCACCGGGCCTGCGTCGACACCGGCCTGCTCCGCCGCATCGGCCAAGCCCTCATCGAGCGCGGCGTCGAGGTCCGCGGCGACACCCGCACCGTCGGCGTCCTCCACAACGCCCGCATCGCCGACGAATCCGACTGGGGGGCCGAGTACCTCGACCTGATCGTCGCGATGCGCGTGGTTGACTCGCTCGACGACGCCGTGGATCACATCAACCGCTACGGCAGCAAGCACACCGACGCCATCGTGACCCGCGACCTCGCCGCCGCCGACCGCTTCGTCGCCGGCGTTGACACCGCCAACGTGATGGTCAACTGCTCCACCCGCTTCAGCGACGGCCAGCAGTACGGCCTCGGCGCCGAGATCGGCATCTCCACCGACAAGCTCCACGCCCGCGGCCCCATGGGCGCCGCCGACCTCACCACCACCAAGTGGGTCGCCCGCGGCGACGGACAAACCCGTTCCTGATTCACTACCGTTTAGCGACGCGCCTCCTCGCCTCCGATCCCCGTCCGCGACGAGTCGCGACGTTAAACATCTCCAACCACGGACCCGCCATGGACATCCACGACCGTTACGCCTACCCGACCTATACCCTCCGCAAGAAGGTCTTCAAGATCTTCGGTGACGCGTTCCACATCTACGACCCCGACGGCGAGGTCGTCCTCTATTCCAAGCTCAAGGCGTTCAAGCTCAAGGAAGATATCCGTCTCTACACCGACGAGTCGATGGACACCGAGGTCCTGCGTATCCGCACCAAGAGCATCTGGGACATCAGCGGGACCTACGACGTTTTCGATCCGATTGCCGACGAGACCGTTGGTGCGTTGCGACGCAAGGGGCTCAAGTCGCTGCTCAAGGACGAGTGGGTCTTCCTCGACGCGAACGGCAACGAGCTCGGCCTCATCAAGGAAGACTCGACACTCAAGGCCATCGTCCGCCGCGTGGTCGACGACCTCGCGTTCCTCATGCCGCAGGCTTTTCACGCCGAGGTCGACGGGCAGCGGGTGGCCTTCTACAGGCAGAATTTCAACCCTTTTATCAAGAAGATCGCCATCGACTTCACGCCTGACACCGGCAACGTCCTAGACCCCCGCCTCGGCCTCGCCGCGGCGGTGCTGTTGTGCGCGATCGAGGGCAAGCAGGGGTAAACGAGGATTGTTGATTTTGGAATGAGGATTGCAATTGCGGACGGGCGGCAGAGATCGAGCGATGGAACAATTGAAAATCCTCACTCAGAAACCAAAGATTTCTCTCGTCGTCTTTGACCTCGGCCGCGTACTCCTGCGGATCACTGACGACTGGGACCATGCGGCGCGGCTTGCGGGGCTGCCGGGTGCGACGGGGCTGACCGGGGACCTGTCGAGCAAAGCGGCCCGCGGCGGGGGCACCTCGCGGGAAGCACTCGCGGAGCTCTTCGACCGTTTCGAGGTCGGTCGGATCGCGCTCGACGAACTGTTGATCCAAGCGGGATCGGTCTCGGGTTTAGCCGCAGCGGACGTCGGGCGCGTGATGGACGCGGTGTTGGTCGAGACGTACCCGGGAGCCGTGGCGCTGCTGGACCGCCTCCGCGCGGCGGGCGTGGCCACGGCGTGCCTGAGCAACACGAACGCCCGGCACTGGAACCTCATCGCCGACACCTCCCACGCCGCCCACCTGCCGCTCGACCGCCTTGACTACGCCTTCGCCAGCCAGCGCGTCGGCCACGCCAAGCCCCTCGCCCCCATCTACGAGCACGTCGAGGCCGAGACCGGCGTCGACCCGCGGCACCTGCTGTTCTTCGATGACCTCGACGAGAACGTCGCCGCGGCGCGGGCGCGGGGCTGGCACGCCGAGGTGGTGCCGCGGTGCGAGAACCCGGTGCCGTGGATGGCCGGGCGGCTGGCCGCCTACGGTGTGCTTGCCGATGACCACCGCAACGACGAGCGAACGTAAGCAGCGCCCCGCCCCGCGGGTCAAGGGGCCGTGGGCCGTGGCCGCCACGCTGAGCCTCTTCCTGATCGTCCCGACATTTACCTACGCGGTGTGGGCGTGGGTCTCGCCGGGCTTCGCCGAGTCGGACGACGACGCGGCCGCCCCCGCCGGGTCCCTCGACTGGACCGAGCGGCAGCGTTGGCCCCGCAACCAGTTCACCACCTTCAAGTCGCTCGAGCGCGGCCCGATGTCATCGGCCCGGACCAACGAGACCTACCGCGACTTCGGCTTCCATGTCAGCCCCGACACCCAGCACGCCATCAACCGTGCCGCTGCCCTCGCCCGGGACGAGGCGGCATTCCCCGAGGACTCGACACGTGCCGCGCTCGAAGAGCTTGTCGAGCAGCACGCCGACCTGTTCTACCCCCGCTTCGTGCTCGCGACTTGGCACCGCCTGCAGGGCCACTCCGACGAGGCGGAGCGGTACTTCACCGAGTCATTCGACCGGGCCCCGGCCGCGCTGGTGAGGCGCTACACCGCGGCGGACGGGTCCGGGGTGTCGGCCGCTGGGGTGCCCGTGCCGACGCTCGCCTTCGGCGTCGACCAAGTGATCGACGACAAGCTCGACCGGTCGGTCGTGCTGGTCTACTCCTTCCTCGAGACGGACGCGGACGGCTTCGTCTACGTGCCGGTCTACAAGACGATCCTGCGGCAGGCGGACCCCGCGGCTTCGCCCGGCTTAGCGCCGGTCGAGGAGAAACCGCAGTGGTTCACGTTCTACGGGCACGTCGGTCGGCTGAGCGACGCGGCATTGCGTTAATCGTTGATTTCGTCCGTCGAACGATTCAACACGTGAACGTACTGCGGCCGCAAGCGGCCGGACTAGGTATGACGCTTCGGCTGTAGCCGCCGATGCTTTATGATCCCGCCGATGATTTCTGATGTCGATGCTCTTGCCGCCCCCTGCCGTGTCGTCCGGGTCGAGGTCCGTTCGACCGCCTTGCACGCCGCCGCGGACCCACTCGTAGCCCAAGCCAGGGCGGAGCTGGGTGGAGCGATCCGGCACGTCGGACTCGCCGCCGTGTACCTGATCGAGGGCGACTTGACCGACGGGCAGGTCGGCCGCATCGCGAGGGAACTCCTCGCCGATCCGGTAGGCGAGGTGTCGCGCATTGGGGCGGCCGCGGCTCCCGGGGGGACCTGCGTCGAGGTGCACTACCTCCCCGGCGTGATGGACCCGGTCGCCCACTCAACCCGCGACGCGATCCGTGAGATGATGCCGAACGTTGGCACGGTCGAGGTGCGTACCGGCACGCGCTACGACTTCACGCACGACGGCTCGGTCCCCGCCGCCGCCGTCGAACGCTTCGCCGCGGCCCACCTCGCCAACGCGGTGGTGCAATCGATCCACGTCGAGCCGTATCACCCCGACGCCTTTGAGCGGGGTCGGCCGTACGCCTTTCAGCTGGTCCACGTGCCGCTGCGCGAGCTTGACGACGCCGGGCTAGAGCGGCTGTCGCGCGTCGGGCACCTGTTCCTCTCGCTCGAGGAGATGCGGGCGATCCGGGACTACTACAAGAACGCCGGCCGCGAGCCGACCGATATCGAGCTGGAGACGCTCGCCCAGACCTGGTCCGAGCACTGCGTGCACAAGACGCTTAAGTCGACGATTCAATACAGGGGCAAAGCGGCAAACGGGCAAAGGGGCAAAGGGGCAGAGGGGCAGAGGGGTAAAGGGGAAAGCGTCGATAGCGTTGATGACATCTTTCGAGCTAAACCCGGGCACGAGGTGCACGGCGACGGCAGTGTCACGATCCATAACCTGCTCAGGTCTACCGTCGCCGCCGCGACGTTCACGCTCCGTGACCGGTGGAAAGGCACCGACCGCGAGGGCTGGCTGGTCAGCGTCTTCGATGACAACGCGGGCGTCGTGAAGTTCGACGACATCCACGGCATCGCAATCAAGGTCGAGACCCACAACCATCCCTCCGCCCTCGAGCCCTACGGCGGGGCCGCCACCGGCATCGGCGGTTGCATCCGCGACATCATGGGCACCGGCTTGGTGGCGAAGCCGATCGCGAACACGGACACGTTTTGCGTCGGGTTTCCCGGTGGATCTAGCAACGGCACCAATGACGAAACCCGAATGACGAATGACGGAGGAGGAGAAGGACCATCCGCTTCTCCGTCGTTCGTCAGTCGTCCTTCGTCATGCCCCGCAGGGGCCATTTCTCCCCGCCGCACGCTCCAGCGCGTCGTGGACGGGGTCCGCGACTACGGCAACCGCATGGGCATCCCCACGGTCGACGGGGCCGTGTACTTCCACGACGACTACGTGGCGAACCCGCTGGTGTTCGCCGGCTGTGTCGGGTTGATCCCGCTGGACAAGTGCTTCGGCGAGCCGGAGGCGGGCGACCGGATCATCATCCTTGGCGGGGCGACGGGGCGCGACGGGATCCACGGCGCGACCTTCAGTTCCGCCGAACTCACCGACACGCACGCCGACGAGTTCAGTCACGCGGTGCAGATCGGCAACGCGATCACCGAGAAGAAGGTGCTCGACGTGCTGCTGCAGGCCCGCGATTACGTCGATCCTTATACGCCCGACGCGCCTGCCCGGACGCTGTTCCACGCGATCAGCGACTGCGGGGCCGGCGGGTTCAGCTCCGCCGTCGGCGAGATGGCCGAGCGCCTCGGTGCCCGCGTCACGCTCGACACCGCGCCGCTGAAGTACGACGGCCTGACCTACACCGAAGTATGGATCAGCGAGGCGCAGGAGCGGATGCCCCTGGCCGTCCCCCCGGAGAACGTCGAGGCGCTGCGGGCGTTGTGCCAGGCGGAGGACGTGCCCTTCTGCGACCTCGGCGAGTTCGGCTACGAGGCCGACGGCAAGCCCGCCCTCTCGCTCACCTGGCACGGAACCGAGGTCGGCCGGCTGGATATGGCGTTCATGCACGACGGCCTCCCCACGCCGGTGCGGGAGGCCCGGTGGGAGTGCGGAGGGAACAGGGAACAGTGCGCCCCGAGGGGGGAAGTCGGAGCCGCACTCCGCACTGTTCCCTCCGCACTCCGAACACTGCTCTCCCACCCCAACATCGCCTCCAAGCACTGGATCATCCGCCAGTACGACCACGAGGTCCAGGGCGGCAGCGTCGTGAAGCCGCTGGTCGGCCCGCACCAGGACGGGCCGAGCGACGCGGCGGTCTTGCGGCCGAAGCTCGATAGCTCCCGCGGCATCGTTCTATCGAACGGCCTCGCCCCGCACCTCTCGGAAAAAGCAACTTCCGACGGTACCGCGCTCGACGGCGATTCATACCAGGCGACGCTGCACGCCCTCGACGAGGCGGTGCGGAACGCGGTGTGCGTCGGGGCCGACCCGCGGCACATCGCCATCCTCGACAACTTCTGCTGGCCCCGCTGCGACGACCCGGCCCAGCTCGGCTCGCTAGTCCGCGCGGCCGAGGCGTGCTACGACGGGGCCCTCGCCTACGAGACCCCGTTCGTCTCGGGCAAGGACTCGCTGTCCAACCAGTTCACCACCGAGGACGGCCGCGTGATCACGATCCCGCCGACGCTGCTGATCTCGGCGCTCGGGATGATCGACGACGTGGGCCGGGCCGTCACGATGGACGCGAAGGCGGCGGGTGATGCGTTGTTCATCGTCGGCGTCACCGGGCCGCAGCTCGGCGGGTCGCACCTCACCGCGTGCGGGCTCGCCCCCGCCGACGCCGACCTGCACGTCCCGCGTGTCGACCTTGATGCGGGCCCCGCGAACGCCGCCGCCGTCGCGGCGTTGATCCGGCAGCGGCTCGTCGCCGCCGCGCACGACTGCTCCGACGGCGGGCTGCTCGTCGCCGCCGCGGAGATGGCCTTCGCCGGCCGCGTCGGGCTTGACCTGGACCTCACCGACCTGCCCGTTCCCGGTGTTCCCGACACCGCCGCCCGCTGCTTCGCCGAGTCGGCCAGCCGCTACCTGCTCGAGGTCGCTCCGCCCCAGGTCGATGCCGCGACGCGATTGCTAAACCATGCCGGCGTTCCCTTCGCCCGCATCGGCACGTTCGCCGAGCACCGCGACCTGACGGTGCGGGACGCCGATGCCGGGGAAGTCATGGCCGCTCCGCTCGACGAGCTGCTTAACCTATGGATGAAGCCGCTGGATTGGTAAAGCTCCGGCAGCGGTTGGATGAGTATCATGTCTTGATGCGCGTCACCGAGGTTAAGGCGAAGCCAGGGCACGTCCTGTGCCTGACGTTCTGCGATGGCGTGTCGGGTCAGGTTGACCTGTCGGACCTGGCGGGCCGCGGGGTCTTTTCCGTCTGGTCCGATCCGAACGTGTTCAAGGCGGTCGAGATCGACCCGCTCGGCGGGCTGATTTGGCCGCACGAGGTCGACTTGTGCGCCGACATGCTTTACCGCCGCGTGACGGGGGGTCTCTCGTCGGCACCACACGCGGAGGCTGCGGTAGGTGCCTGAACTTTCGCGGTTCCACGGACTCGTCATCCAAATGTATTACGCCGACCACGCCCCGCCGCACTTCCACGTCAGGCATCAGGCGGGTGCGGCCCAGATCGGGATCGACGACCTAAGGCTGATGGGCGGCTCTTTGCCTCCCCGTCAGATGAGCCGCGTCGTCCAATGGGCGGACATGCACCGGCAAGAGTTGATCGATGCCTGGGCAGCGGCGCAACGTTTGGAGCAACCTAACAAGATCGAGCCACTGCCTTGACGCCACTAGATTTGTCACCCCCGACCCTCTACCTCATCGACGGCCACGCCCAGATGTTCCGGGCGTACCACGCCATCCGCGGCGGGATGACCTCGCCCGTTACCGGCGAGCCGACCAACGCCGTCTTCGCCTTCACCGCCCTGCTGCTCAAGCTCTACGAGCAGTACCGACCTACCCACGTCGCGATCGCCATCGACAGCGAGGGGGACACTTTCCGCCACGCGTTCTACCCCGAGTACAAGGCCAACCGCTCGGCCCCGCCCGACGATTTCAAGCCGCAGATCCCGGTCATGCTCGACATCGCCCGGCTCTTCGGTATGCCCGTCCTCGAAGTTCCCGGCGACGAGGCGGACGACATCATGGCCACCCTCGCCACCCGCCTGCCCGAGCAGCACGCCGACCTGCGCATCCGGCTGGTCGCCAAGGACAAGGACCTCGAGCAGGTCCTCACCGACCGCGTCACCCTCTTCGACGCGCACACCGACGAAGAGCTCGACCTCGCCGCGCTCAAGAAAAAGCGCGGGATCACGCCCGAGCAGGTCATCGACTACCAGACCCTCATCGGCGACAGCACCGACAACATCACCGGCGTCAAGGGCATCGGACCCAAGACCGCGGCCAAACTCATAGAGGATTTCGGCTCCGTCGCCGGCATCGTCGAAAACCTCGCGAAGCTCAAGGGCAAGCAAAAGGAGAACATCGAGGCGGCCGTCAAGGCCGGCGAGCTCGACGCGACCCGGCGGCTGGTGACGCTCAAGCGCGACAGCGACGTCACCTTCGACCTCGGTAACGCCGCGGCCGGCCCGATCGATCACGCCGCCCTCGATGAGCGGTTCAAGCAGCTCGGGTTCAACCGCCACCGCGCGGACCTGCGCCGGTTGATGGGCATCGTGGAAGCCGAGGAGGCGGCAGAAGCAAGCGGCGCGAAGACCAAAGCAGCCGAGGGCAAGGAGATTTCCAGGGACGGGGGCGGTTTGTTTGACCAGGCCGCCGACGGCGAAACCCCCGCCCCGCCCGCCGACCCGCTCGGCGAAATCGACGGCGAACACACCGCCGTCACCACCCACAAGCAACTCGACGAACTTATCGACACGCTCAAGCGGCAGCCCATCATCTCCGTCGACACCGAAACCATCGGCCTCGGCCACACCGCCGGGCTCTGCGGCCTGTGCCTCGCCTGGGAAACCGGCAAGGGCGTCTACATCCCCGTCCGCTCGCCCAACCCCGACGATCACCTCGACCAGGCCACCGTCCTCGACGCCCTCCGCCCGCTGCTTGAGGACCCCTACCTGCCCAAGGTCGGCCACAACATCAAGTACGACTGGCTCGTCCTCCACCACGCCGGCGTCACGCTCCGCGGCGTCGCGTTCGACACCATGGTCGCCGCGTTCCTCTGCGGCTCGCCGGGCCTGGGCCTCGACCACCTCGCCCTCAGCGAGCTCGGCCGCACCATGGTCCCCATCACCCGCCTCCTCGGCGAAAAGCCGCGCCGCAAGGCCGACCCGCAACAGACGACCATGGACCGCGTCGACCTCGACCTCGTCACCGCCTACGCCGCCGAGGACGCCGACGTCACGCTCCAGCTCTACGAGCGGTTCAAGCCCCGCCTCGACGAGCTCGAGATGGCCGGCCTCGCCGCCGACGTGGAGATGCCCCTGGTCGAAGTCCTCGCCACGATGGAGGCCAACGGCATCCGCGTTGACCCCGACGAGCTCGAGCGTCAACGCGTCCAGCTCACCGAGCGCGCCGCTCAACTCCGTGTCGAAATCCTCGACGTGGCCAAGGTCGACTTCAACCCCGACAGCCCCAAGCAGCTCGGCGACGTGCTGTTCAACCAGCTCGGCTTCCCCGTGCAACGCAAGACCAAGACCGGCTACTCGACGGACGCCGAGGTCCTCGACACGCTCGCCGAGCTGTCACCCAAGGAGCTCGGCAAGGTGCCCGACCACGCGAAGCCGATCCCCCGGCTGATCGTCGAGTACCGGATGTTGACCAAGCTCGTGGGCACGTACTTCGGCAACCTCATTGAGGCGATCTCGCCGCATGACCACCGGGTGCACGCTAGCTTCCACCAAACCGGGGCCGCCACCGGCCGGCTGAGCTCATCGAACCCGAACCTGCAGAACATCCCGATCCGCACCGAGGTCGGCCGCGAGATCCGCCGCGCGTTCGTGGCCGGGCCCGATCACGTGTTGATCTCCGCCGACTATTCGCAGATCGAACTGCGCATCCTCGCCCACCTGTCCGAGGACGACGCCCTCATCGCCGCGTTCCGCGGCGGCGAGGACATCCACACCGCCGTCGCCGCCCGCGTCTTCGACGTCGCCCCCGCCGACGTCACGAGCGAACAGCGCGGCTACGCCAAGACCATCAACTTCGGCATCATCTACGGCGTCACGCCCTTTGGCCTCGCCCGCCGCATCGAAAGCCTCGACCAAGACGCCGCCGCCAAACTCATCGACGATTACAAGGCCACCTACACCGGCATCGACCGCTTCCTCACCCGCTGCGTCGACCAGGCCCTCGCCGAGGGGTATGTCACCACGATCCTCGGCCGCCGCCGCCGGATCGACCAAGTCGCCAGCCGTAACCCCCAGCAACGCGCCCTCGGCGAACGTCTCGCCATCAACTCCGTCGTCCAGGGCAGCGCCGCCGACCTCATCAAGCTCGCGATGGTCAACCTGCACCACCGCCTCGCCGCCGAGGCGCTGCCGGCAAAAATGCTCCTGCAGATCCACGACGAACTCGTGATTGAATGCTCCGCCGGCGAAGCGGAGCGGATCAGCGGCATCGTCGTGCACGAGATGGAACACGCGATGGACCTCAAAGTCCCCCTGAGCGTAGAAGCCGGCGTCGGCCCCGATTGGTTCGCGGCGAAGTAGCGGCGGGTCAGATCGAACAGATCGCCAACCGCCGCGCGTCGAGCGGTATCAACCGTTAGTCGCACCCATGAAGACGAAGGCGACACTGGTGAAGCTGGTTGGGACATCGTCCGCTGCCGCGGCGGTCGTGCTGATCGCGGTGACTCTGGCAGGTTTGCTGCAACGGCTTTGGTGGGGCTTCGCACTCCTGCACCACCCGCGGCCGCAGTATGCCGCGGGGCTCGTGCTGGTCGGCCTGCTTCTTTTCATCGTCAAGCGTCGCTGGCTCGCGCTCCTTTGCCTGACGGCCTGCCTGCTGAACGTTGCGGTCATCTACTTCGCGAGCCCTCCGCGTGAGGCGTCCTCGCCCCGGTTCAACCTGCAGATCGCACACCTCAACCTCGACCGAGACAACCGCAATGTCGCCGAGGTCGTCGGCTACATCCGGAGCGGACGGTTCCCCCCGGACATCGTCTGCCTGCAGGAGTACACGCCGGTTTGGGACGCCGAGCTGCGGCGGCGGCTAACCGGCTACCGCTGGGCCGAGGCGGTGCCGCGGTCGGATTCGCGGGGCGTGGCGATGCTGGTCCGAGACGCCTCCACGCTGCGGGTCGACGAGGTGCGGGTTCTGCAGTGGCTCCCCGGCGAGCAGGATCGGCCGACGCTGGCGGTGCGCTTCGCTCGGCCGGGCAAGCCCTTCACGGTGTTGAGCCTGCACACGAAGCGGCCGCAGGACGTGGGCACCACCACGATTCAGCGGCGAGAACTGGACGCGGCGGCCCGTTGGGCCGCCGCCGAGGTCGGGGGCATCGGGGGGACCAAGGCCCCAAGCGGCCGCTCGCTCGTAGTGATCGGCGACTTTAACACGACGCCCTGGTCCGCCGCCTACGGCGACTTCCTCACGGCGTCGCGCCTCCACCACGTGAGCGGCGGGGCGATTAAGGGGTCGACGTTCCCCGCGTGGCTCCCCCGCTTTATGAGCCTCCCGATCGACCTGTGTGCCGCCACCCCCGATGTCCTACGTTTCGGCGCCTCACCCGGGCCGGACATCGGCTCCGACCACCGCCCGCTGTGGGTGATGCTCGACATGCCCTGACATCACCGGGCGCTGTCAAGTTCAATCCTATCGAAAACAGCAACCGCTTCGAGTTTCGGTTCCGCTTGGGCAAGCTGGTTAAACCTTGCGACCTCGGGGAGCGGGCATCGCCGCGGAAGCCTGTTTTTAAGGCGAATCCGTTGCTTCGCCCCGGGGGCATCGTACCTTTCGGGAGTCCAAGGGGCAGTGAGCAAGACACTGACTTGAGACCACAGCGGAGCCTTCGGGCCTGATCGAGTGTTCGATCGGGGAGGGCTCCACCAACCCAGGGCTTCGGCCCACGATCGGGAGAAACGCTATGAAGACCGTTATCGCCACCGCCGTCCTCGCCGCCTCGTCCGCCTTCGCCGTCTCCTCGGCGACCGCCGGATCGGTCACCTGGACCCAGGGCCACGACGGCCTGGCCAAGTCCCACACCTACACGACCGGCGACGGCGTCAACATGACCGTCACCGCCACCGCGTCGGCGTGGAAGTACAACTGGACCGCCCTCGTCGGCGAGTACCGCTCGGGCCTCGGGATCAGCTCCTACAAGGGCGACAGCCACCAGGTCGACGGCAACGGTGCCCAGGAAACCCTGCACCTCACCTTCGACAAGCAGTTCGTCCTCGAAGGCGTGTTCTTCAGCTACCTCGACAAGAACGACAACGTCGAGGTGCTCGCGGACAGCATGGACGTCGGCCGCTTCGGCAAGAACGACATCGACTTCATGGGCAACGGCAAGGGCTACCTGGACCTGACCGGCCTCGAGCTCAGCGGCACGCACTTCAGCCTCCTGGCTGCGGACTGTGACGACGACTTCAAGGTCTCGGGCTTCAAGGGCTACGCCGCCGCGGTGCCCACCCCCTCGGCCGCCCTCGCCGGCATCGTCGGGATCATCGGCCTCGCCGCCCGCCGCCGCCGCGACGCCGAACAGGCGTAAGCCGCTCCGACCCACACTAGGAGTTTCACCGAAAGCCCCCGCCACCCGGCGGGGGTTTTCTTTATCTTCGACGCGCGATGCCGTTGCATAACATCACGAAGATGCACGCCGACCTTCTATCCGTTGCCGCGAAGCTCGACGCCGGCGAACGCCTCGGCTACGACGACGGCGTGACGCTCCTGAACAGCCGCGACATCCACGGCGTCGGCGAGCTCGCCCACCGCGTCCGCAACCGGCTCCACGGCCGCGTCGCCTACTACAACGTCAACCGGCACCTCAACTACTCCAACGTCTGCATCCTCTCCTGCCGCTTCTGCGAGTTCCAACGCAAGCTCGGGCAAGACGGCGCGTACGAGTTCTCCCTCGACCACATCCGGCGGCAGGCGGAGCAGGCCCGTGACCGCGGCGCGACCGAGATGCACATCGTCGGCGGGCTGCACCCGAGGCTGCCGTTCGAGTACTACCTCGACATGCTCCGTACGATCACCGAGGCTGCGCCGCAAGTGCACATCAAGGCGTTTACTGCGGTCGAGATCGTGCACCTGGCGCGCGTGAGCAAGCGTGCTCTCCGTAAACACTTTCACGACGCGGTCCGGGCGGTGCTGGAGGACCTGATCGACGCGGGGCTCGACTCTCTGCCGGGCGGCGGGGCCGAGGTGTTTGACGACCGGGTGCACGACGAGGCGTTCCGCGGCAAGATCCGAAGCGACGAGTGGCTGACGGTGCACCGGGCCGCCCACGAGCTAGGCCTGCGGTCCAACGCCACGATGCTCTACGGCCACGTCGAGTCCCCCGAAGACCGCATCCGCCACCTCATCCGCCTCCGTGAGGAGCAGGATCATGCGATAGAGCACGATCTGCCGGGGCGGTTTCAGTGCCTTATTCCCCTGCCGTTCTTCCCGGACGGCAGCGCGTTGCAGCACCTGCCCGGCCCGTCGGGCCTGGACAACCTCCGCATGATCGCGGTGTCGCGGCTGATGCTCGACAACTTCGAGCACGTCAAGGCGTTCTGGATCATGCAGACCCTGCCGATGGCGCAGGTGATGCTCGACTACGGGGCCGACGACGTCGACGGCACCGTCGTGTGGTACGACATCACCAAGGTCGGCGGGGCCTCGACGCACCAAGAGGTCACGGTGGAGATGATGCGCCGCACGATCCGCGAGGCGGGCTACGACCCGGTGGAACGCGACACGCTGTACCGGCCCGTCGAGCGGGAGGGGTTGGCGTGGAAGGGTTCAAGTGAGAGTGCCCTCGCGGTATGACGGAGCCGCGGGCTAATTGATCCCCCTCCCTCCGGCAGAAGTTAGGGGAGGTTTGGCTGCCCAAAACGTCATCGTTTGAGGATCAAGCAACGCTTGACAGGAGCTGCCTTCCCCCGGCCCCTCCTGGGGGGAGGGGGGTCAGCAATGTCAATGTCCATCATTCTCTCCGCATCGCCATCTCCCGCGCCCGCTGCAGGGCCCGCTCGATGCTTTGGGTTTCGTGCGCCTCTTGGTGGGCCATGAGGCGGGCGATCTGGAAGCCCTTGAACGCCTGCCACGCGACGAAGGCGGAGAGGAGCAGGAGCATGACGCGGCTGATGGGGATGAAGTCGGATTCGCCGATCGCGGCAAGGACGAAGGCAACGGCCGCGACGAGGAACCCCACCAGCGACGTCGCCCGCAGGCTCCGTGCCCGGCCGATGAAGAACCACAGGAGGCTCTGCAGGATCTGCCCGCCGTCGAGCGGGTAGATCGGCAGCATGTTGAACAGGAGCAGGGCGATGTTGATCGACGCGATGACGTAGAGGTACTTCTGGATGAGGATCGCGTCGGGGCTCTGTCCCATCCCGGCGGCGAAGACCTGCAGGCCGAAGAGGATTGGGACGAGGGCGGCGTTGACCAGCGGCCCCGCGGCGATGGACCACAGGACGGCACCCGGGCGGGGCGGCGGCGCGACGTAGGCGACGCCGCCGAGGGGCCAGAGGACGATGAGGTTGGCCTTGCCGCCGACGGAGCGGCAGGCGAGGGCGTGCCCGAACTCGTGCATGAGGACGATGCCGAAGAGCGAGCCGTAGACCGCGACGAACGCGAGCAGCCCGTTGGGCATGCGGGCGAAGCCGGAATAGACGTAGAGCAGCCAGGCGGCAAGGAACCAGGTCCAGTGCACGAACACGTCGATGCCGAAGGCGTTGAAGAGCTTGTACGAGCCGGCCCGCGTGATCATGGCGGAGTATAGTCGCGGGCCGGATACGATCCGGCCAAGGAAGCGACGCGGCTCCGCCGCGCGCGGCAAAGCCGCGTCGCTTCGTTTATTAGGGTGACTTATGGAAGACGGTAAGCGGAAGGTGGCGATCATCACCGGGGCGAGCAGCGGCGTCGGGCGTGACACCGCGCTGCTGATGGCCGACGCGGGGTATGCCGTGGTCATCGCCGCCCGGTCCGGGGACGCATTGGAGGAGACGGCGGCGTACGTCCGCCGCGAGGGGCGCGAGGACGCGGAGGTGCTGGTGGTGCCGACGGATGTGGCGGAACCCGCCGCGTGCGATGCGCTGGTGCAACAAGCGCTCGACCGCTTCGGCCGTATCGACGCCCTGGCGAACGTCGCGGGCAACGCGCCGCTGCAGCCGATCCCGCGGATTGAGAATGATGTGCTGGACGATTGCATAGCGGTGAACCTCAAGTCGGTGATCTACCTGACGCGGGCGGTGTGGCCGACGTTTGAGGCGCAGAAGGATGCCGGTGGCGGCGCGATATGCAACGTCTCGTCGATGGCGACGAAGAACCCGTTTACCGGTTTCAACGTGTACGCCGCGGCGAAGGCGGGGGTCAACCTGTTCACGAAAGCGACCGCCGACGAGGGCAAGCGGATCAACGTCACGGCCGCGGCCGTTGCGCCGGGGGCGATCGAGACGCCGATGCTGCGGGCCAACTTCCCGGAGAAGGCGATCCCGACGGACAAGACGCTCGACCCGCTCACGGTGGCGGGGGTGATCCGCGACGTGTTGACGGGGGCGCGGGAGTTTGAGCCGGGGGAGACGATTTTTCTGCCGAGCCCGTGACGCGACCATGCAAGCGGGAGGTCCTGCGGAGCGGGGGACTTTCGTTATGATGCCGCCCCCTGAGACCGGAGCGACACCATGCAGATCGGAAGCGGCGAGCACACCTACACCTGGCACGACCACTGGGCGACGATCCCCGACACGCCGTCGGGCCGGGAAAACGGGCGGACTCACGCGGTCGCTGTCGTGCCCGACGGGCGCGTCGTCGTGTTCAACCAGGCCAACCCCGGCGTGTTGATCTTCGACGGCGACGGCGAGCTCATCGGGTCGTGGGGCGACCGTTTCATCGGGGCGCACGGCATGACATTGATCGAGGAGGACGGCGAGCCGCGGCTGTGGCTGGTCGATCAGCAGTCCTTTGAGCTCTGCAAGACGACGCTCGACGGCGAACTCCTCCAGAGGCTTGACCTGCCGCCGAAGGACCAGTGGCTCAAGGACACCATCACGACGACGTGGGCGGACCGCAACCCCGCGAACGGCGACATATGGGTCGCCGACGGGTACGGTGGATATGCAATATTCCGCTACAGCGCCGACGGGACCTACCTCGGCCGGCTAACCGGCGAAGAAGGTGCCGGCCGTTTCGCGTGCCCGCACGGCCTGCGGTTCGGGCCGGACGGGATGCTCTACATCGCCGACCGGGGCAACCAACGCATCACCGTCTACGACGGCGAGGGTCAGCACGTCCGCCACGCCCAAGGCGTGTGCCACAGCCCCTGCGGCTTCGACTTCCACGACGGGCTCATCCTCGTGCCGGAGCTCTTCACCGGCGTCAAGCTCCTCGACCACGACTTCAACGTGGTGGCGGAGCTTGGGGCGAACCCGGAGGTCGTCGACACGCCGCGGCCCGAGGGCTGGCCCAACCTTGCCGGGACCGACCACGTACAGCCGGGCAAGTTCAACAGCCCCCACGGCGCGTGCTTCGCCCCCAACGGCGACATCTACGTCGTCGAGTGGATCATCGGCGGGCGGATCACGAAGCTCGAAAAATCCCGGTCATCATGATCCCGCGGTAGTGGACACGCCGTCGCTTGCGGTTAGCGCACCCTGCGCTAACCGCAAGCGGCACCCCGCGGTCAATGCGTTACGTGGCCGAGCGTCAACGTCGCCAGGGTCAGCGTGGTGAAGTAGGCGAGAAGGTCGACCAGCGTCGTCACCGCCGGGCCCGACGCCATGGCGGGGTCGAGGTTGATCATCCGCAGCACGAGCGGGACGCCCCCGCCGATGACGCCCGCCACGACGATCGTGCTCGGCACCGCCGCGCCGATGACCATGCCGAGCGCGAGGTTGTGCTCCCAAACCGTCACGATCGCCATCAGGGACAGGCCCAGCACCAGCCCGTTGATGAGCGCGACGCTGGCCTCCTTGCCCGCGACCCGCCAGAAGTCGCTGGGCTTGATCAGCCCCAGCGAGATCTCGCGCATCGACACCGCCACCGCCTGGTTGCCGCCCGACCCGCACAGCCCCGCAACCAGCGGCAGGAACGCCGCGATGATCGGCAGGTTCTCCACCGTCTCGCGGAACAGGCTGATCACGCCCGCCGACACCATCATCAGGAGCATGATGGGGACTAAAAACATAAGCCGCCGCACGGCGCGGAGGTGCGTGGGCATGGTGCGAAGTTCCTCGCCGCCGACGATGCCGCCGACTTTGGCCAGGTCCTCTTCCGCCGCGTCGCCGCGCGCCTCCTGCACCGCCGCCCGCTGCACGACGCCGACAAGCCGGCCGTCCTCGTCAACGACGGGCAGCGCCGAGAGGTCCACGCGGTCGAAGATGTCCTCCAGCTCGTCGAGGTGCGTGTCGACGTCCACGGCATCCGCGTCCTCGAGCAGCAGGCGGCGCAGCGGCGTACCCCGCGGCGACATCACCAGCCGACGCATCGGCACGATGCCGCGGTGCCGATCGTCACCGTCCACCGCAAAGACGTACCGCACCTCGTACTCGCCGTAGAGGTCGCCGTTCTCGCGCAGGTCCTCCGCGACGTCCTCGACCGACTCGCCCTCGGGGTACGCCAGGTACTCGGTGATCATCAGCCCACCCGCCGAGTCGTCGTCGTAGCGGAGGCGCTTGCGGGTGTCGCTCGCCTCCTCGGGGTCCATCGCGGTGAGGATGGCCTCGGCCTCGTCGTCGTCCATCTCGCCGAGCACGTCCGCCTGCTCGTCCGAGTCCATCTCGTCCACGATCGCCGCCGCGACATCCGGGTCGAGCTCCGCGACGATGTCCGCCGCGTGGGCGTCGTTGAAGTGCTCCATCAGGTCCGCCGCAAGCTGCACGTCCTCCCCGGCGAGCATCGCGAACATCGCGCTGCGCTGCTCCTCCTCCAGGTGCGAGATGGTGTACGCGGTGTCCTCGGGCGGCAGCTCGTGCAGGAACGCCGCGACGGCGCCGGGCTGGTTCCGCTCAATTAGCTGCTCGAGTGCGGTGACGGGGAGGAGGTCCAAACTCATAAAGTCTTACCCCCCTCCCCTTGGGAGGGGTTGGGGGAGGGACGCTGTGACCCGGCAACCGCCCCCGCAATCGCCTCCACCACGGTGTCGAGGTTATGGATCACCTGATCATTCGTGAACCGGATCACCCGCAGCCCCCGCTCCCGCAGATACCGCTCCCGCTCCGCATCCGCGGCGGCACGGCCGACGTGCGATTCGCCGTCAATCTCGACCACGAGTGACGCAGCGTAGCAGTAGAAGTCGACGAAGAACGGATCTAGCGGGTGCTGACGGCGGAAGCGGACCCCGTGGACCTGCTTGCCCCGGAGCCGGCCCCACAGGAGGCGCTCGGGCGTGGTTGCCGTCTGGCGCAGCTCTCGACCGCGGCCGAGTTTTGCGGGAGCTTGTTTCGGGTGGTGGGGGTTCATGTCATCTTCAACGTAAAGAGCCGCCGACCCTCCCCCGGCCCCTCCCGGGGGGAGGGGGGTCAGAAGATTTGCCCCCCTCTCCTTGGGAGGGGTTGGGGGAGGGATGCTGCGGGTTGGAGAAACTGTTTGAAGAAGCCGACGGGCCGAAACCGCCGACCCTCCCCCGGCCCCTCCCGGCTGGAGGGGGGTAAGGCATAGAAATCATCGCGCCACCCCCGCCAGCCGCTGCTCCAGGGCCGCCGTCGAGGTCGCGCAGGTCGTGTCGAAGTGCAGCGGCGTCAGGGTGATGTAGCCGGCGAAGAGGGCGGCGACATCGGTGCCGTCGTCGTGGCCGTCGAACGTCATGGGGTTGTTCACCCGGTACGTCGTGTCGCCGGCGGCGTCCTCCGCGACCTCGTACTCCACCACCATGCGGGTGAGCGCGGCCGGGGCGACCCGCATCCCCGCCGGCTCACGGCCGCCGTCGAGGATCGGCACGTTGACGTTCATCACGGTCCCCCCCGGGATCCCCACCCCCCCCTCCACGCCCGCCTCCAGCAGCGCATCGATCGCGTCCCGCGCGTGCCCCGCGGCCCGGTCCCAGTGGTCGTGCTGCCAATCGCCGATGTGCAGGCTCACGGCGATGGCGGGGACGCCGGAGAACGATGCCTCCCGGGCGGCCCCGACGGTGCCGGAGTAGAGCACGTTGATCCCGACGTTCGCCCCGCTGTTCATGCCGCTGATGACCAGGTCGACCGGCCCCTCGACCAGCGCGTGCAGGCCGAGTTTCACGCAGTCGGCGGGTCGGCCGTCGACGGCCCGTCCGAGCCCCTGCCGCCGCACGGTGAGGGGTCGGTGGAACGTCACGGCGTGACTCGTCGCCGACTGCACCACGGCCGGGGCGACAACGTGCACCTCGCCGAGGCCTTGCACGGCCCGGTGCAGCGCAGCCAGGCCGGGCGCGTCGATGCCGTCGTCGTTGGTCAGGAGGATGCGCACGTGGGCAGTCTATCCGGTTGGCCCGGCGCCCTTGCGAGCGGTTTTGCAGGCCGCTGCGGGGGCCGGTCGATCTCTCGGGTGGCGGGCGAGGCGGGCCGCCTCGACGGGCGGCGGCAGCGGCGTCCCGGGTGATTCATTGCCGTTCCAGCACCCGCAGCTGTTGCACGAGTTCTTCGCACTGCGGGAGGTACCGCTCGCCGAAGGTGCGGACGTGCATGAGCGCGGTGTTGAGCCAGTAGATGCGGCAGCGGCGGCTGAAGCCCGGGCGGAGCGGGTGGCGGCGGCGGTACAACTCGAAGAACGCTTCGCCGGCGGTGTGGAACATGCGGAGGTAGGCCAGTTCGTACTCGGGGTCGCAGTACTGGGCGGCCGCGTCGACGAAGCCGGTGATGACGGGTGCGTCGGGGTGCGCGTCGTCGACGAGGATGTTGGTCGCCCACAGGTCGCCGTGCACCAGGGTCGGCGTCGCTTGTTCGGGCAGCCATCGCTCGAGGTGGGCGATCAGATCGTCGATGAACCACCGGGCGTTGGACGAGAGCAGGTCGCGGACGGCGGCAAACTCTTCCTCAAGGATCGGCTGGAAGTTGTCGAGCCAGCGGGACTGGCCCTCGGGGGTGAGCGCGCTGCCGTAGGTGGCGCGGTGGTGGGTGTGCAGGTCGATGACGTGCTTGGCGAGCTCGTGCTGCAGGTGGAGCAGGCCCCGGGGGGTGAGGCGGGCGTCGGAGAGGTTGCAGCCGTCGAGCCGCTGCATGAGCAGGCCCGCGCCGTCGAGCTCGGGCTCGTCCTCCATGACGACCCAGGGGTCGGGCACCGGCAGCCGGGTGAAGCGGCGGAAGAACTCGAGCGACGCCTTTTCACGGTGGAAGTGCCGCACGTTGTGCGAGAGGTTCATCTTGGCGACGACCGCGGAGGGCAGGCCGTCGGTGGTCCACTCGAAGACGTGGTTGATCGACCCGCCGTAGAGCATCCGGATGGAGGTGACGGTGAGGTCGGGGTCGATGTGCCGCCGAACGATGGCGGTGGCGTCCTGCCGGACCAGGGCGGGGGCCCGGCGTGGGGCGCGTTCCGCGGCTTGCGGGAGGTCGGCGGGGTTCATCGGGAGGAACCCCGAGACGCGAAACGAAAAAACCCGTCACCGGGGTGACGGGTTGTTCGGGGACACCGAAGTGGAGCTGACAGGGATCGAACCTGCGACCTTCTGTATGCCATACAGACGCTCTCCCAACTGAGCTACAGCCCCGTGCGGGAGCGGGAGTATAGGCCGCCGCGGGCTTGGCTGCAACGTCGGCCGTCGGGCGGCCGCAGCGCATGGCCAACACTGCGGCATAGGCGATAGGCCTGTCGAGTGGAACATGGTGCATGATCGTTCTGAACGTTCTATCATCGCCGGAGTGAGGTAATCTGCCGTTTAGCATCCCCCGTCGGGGTGGAACGGAGGCCGAATCGACATCCAGCCGTTGCCCATCATGCCGAATTCCTCTACGTTGGGCCCGAACGAATTGGACGATTAAACGGTGCGGGTCGGTCACGTCGTTCACGGCCACCGCACGCTCTTCTCAGGAAGGTCGATCAGCCATGTCTACCGCGCAAGCCAGTATGCCCACTCCCTCGCAAGCCCCCGCCGACGACGTGCGGCCCGCCGTCCGCTGGCCCCGCAGCGTCGCCCGCCGGGACCGTGAGATGATCGATGGCATCCTCCACCAGCCCATCGACTTTATGGCAGACAGAGCGTTCGCCCGCAAGAACGCCTACGAGACCCTGTTCGCGGAGGACAAGCTCGTCGAGCGGCCGAGCACCGGGTGGTACAGCCGCCTTGCCCACGAGCGGCTGCTGACCCGCAAGACCAAGACCAACGCGCTGCCCCTGCTCACCCCGCAGCAGGAGAAGGAGACGTTCCTCCAGTACAACTACGCCCGCTACCGCGCCGAACAGGCCCGCCGGTCGGTGAAGTTGCCGAAGCTGACCGCCCCCCAAGCGCGGGAACTGCTCCACTGGCACACGATGGCGTTGGAGATCCGAGAGAAGATCGCTGAGTACAACCTCGCCCTCGTCCTCGCGATGGCCAAGCGGCTCCCGAGCGGCGGCGTCGACTTCCCCGAGATGATCAGCGAGGGGAACATGGCCCTCCTGCGCAGCATCGACAAGTTTAACGTTTCGAAGGGCTTCAAGTTCTCGACCTACGCCTGCCGCGCCATCCTCAAGGCGTTCAGCCGACTGGGCACCAAGACCACCCGGCACCGCGCCATCTTCCCCGTCGGGTTTGAGCCCGACCTCGAGCGGTCGAATCACACCGCCGAGAAGGCCGCCGCAGAGGAAAAGGGCTGCATCGAAGAGGTCTCCCGCATCTTCCATGAGAACCGCTGCAACCTCAGCGAGCTCGAGGTGAGGGTGATCACCAAGCGATTTGCCTTCGACGACCGCGAGGCAAAAAAGGGCATGACCCTTCAGGCCCTGGGTAAGCAGATCGGCCTGACCAAGGAGCGTGTCCGCCAAATCCAGATCCACGCCCTGGCCAAAATGCGCGAAAGCCTCGAGAACGATTTCCTCGACGGCCCGTCCCTCGCCGAGGCCCTCGAAGGCACCAACCGCAACTGACCACGTCCCATCGGCGAGGGCCGCTTCAGCGGCCCGGCGACGTAACCCATCGGCGAGGCCCGCTTCAGCGGCCCGGCTTGGTGACGGTGAACCCGCTCCCCCGCGGGTCCGCCACCGCCGCCACCGCCGCGTGCACCGACCGGGCCCCGTGCTGTTTCAGTAGCCGGGCGCACGCCCCGAGCGTGGACCCCGTCGTCTTCACGTCATCGACCAGCACGACCTCCCACCCGGCAAGGTCGAGCGGCCGGGCGGTGAATGACCCGCGCACGTTCGCGGCCCGCTGCGACGGCGCGATGGCCGTCTGCGGCACCGTGTGCCGTGTCCGCCGCAACGCCTCGACCGGCGGCCAGCCCCGCGCCGCCGCCAACGCCTCGGCCATGATCGACGCCTGGTTGAACCCCCGACGCCACCGCCGCGCCCACGGCATCGGCACCGGGACCACCACCACCCGCGTCTCGTCGGTCGCCGGGCCGACCCGCTCCGCCAGCCGGCCCCCCAGCCACCGGGCCCACGTCCATTCCCGCCCGAACTTCATCGCCTTGATCCACCCCGACAGCGGCTCGTCGTACGCCCCGAGCCGCGTCAGCCGGTCCCACGACACCGCCTTACCCCGGCAGAACACGCACCCCTCCCCCGTCACCGACCCCGGCCCCGCCGACGCCCCGCACCGCGGGCAGTACGACGCCAACGCATCCGGCTCCCACGCCTCACCCCCCTCCACCAAGCCCTCCCGCAACCCCAGCGACACCGCCGTCGGCGCGACCCCGTCGAGCAGGTCGGTCAACCACCGCGTCCCGCCGCGATAGCCCCAGTTTGCCACGTCCCGAACCCGCATCGCGATCCCTCCACATGAAGCGACGCGGCTTTGCCGCGCTCCCGACCCGGCGCGGCGAAGCCGCGTCGCTTCATCTAACACCGTCACACGCGGAAAATCGCCCCCAGTTTCCGGCCCATTAACACGCTCGCCCCGACCAGCGTCACCGTCAACAGCACCATCCCCCAAACCCCCATCGCCGAGGCGATGTACGGCCCGTCGCCCAGGCGGTTGAACAGGTCCCAGATCGCCTTGGTGATGGGGTAATGCTCCTGCTTCTCGGCCAGGATGAGCGAGTCGCTTACCTCCAGCATCGCGAAGCTGAACACGAGGATCCCCCCCGCGATGAGGTTGGCCATGATCAGCGGGACCACCACGCGGCGGACCGCGACCATCGGCTTGGCCCCGAGGTTCAGCGCCGCTTCTTCGAGGTCGCCCGAGGTCTGCTCGAGCCCGGCCGCGGCGGAGCGGAGGATGTACGGCAGGCGGCGGATGGTGTAGGCGACGACGAGGAAGAGCAGCGGGTTCGGGGCCGCCCCGCGGACTTGGAACAGCGAGCCGAGGGCGTACCACGTGCTCTCGGTGTCGCCCCCGGCGAGGGTGTCCTGGAAGTACGAGACCAGCTGCGGGAACGGCCAGTTGAGCGACATCGCCACATACCCGAACGCCATGACCAGCCCCGGCACCGCCAGCGGCAGCATGCCCAGCGCGTCGAGGACGAAGCCGCCCTTGACCTTCACCCGGACCGTCAGGTAGGCGATGGCGAGGCCCAGCAGTATGCACAGCACCATTGCCACGCCGGCGTAGAGCAGGCTGTTGAGGATCGACCCCATCGCCAGGTCGTGCGACAGCGCCCCGCGGTAATGGTCGAGCGTGAACTCCCCCGGGAGCACGGACCGGTACCAGGTGCCGTCCTGCGAGAACGACGCGAAGATTACGCCCAGGTGCGGCAGCACCGCGAGGAAGGTGATCCCGCCGAAGAAGCCGATGGCCGCCAGCCCGCGCCACCCGCGGAGGTACTTCGGCGCGACCGCGGCGGTGGCCTTGCTCTGCATGGCGTAGGCCCGGCCGCCGAAGGCGAGCTTGCCCATCAGGTACAGCACCACCGCGACGGTGAGCATGACCACGACCAGCGCGAACGGGCGGGGGTTGGCCTCGATGTCGGTCAGGCCGTAGAAGACCTGGACCGGGGTGATGGTCTTGTACTCGAACATCAGCGGCGTGCCGAGCTCGGTGAAGCTCCAGATGAAGACGATGGTCCCGCCGGCGAAGACCCCCGGGAGGATCAGCGGCAGCGTACAGCGCCAGAAGCGTTTCCACCGGCTCGCGCCGAGGTTCAGCGCCGCCTCGTCCAGCGAAGGGTCGAGGTTCGCCAGCGCGGCGGTGATGTTGAGGTAGAGGATCGGGTAGAGGTGCAGGGCCTCCATGATGACCACCGGCCAGAACCGCCCGCCCACCGCCCCGCCGAGGAAGTCGATGCCCGGCTGTGTCCCGTCGAGGATCCCCAGCTTCGCCAGGCCCGAGTTGATCGCCCCGAAGCGCCCGAGCAGCGCCTGCATCCCGATCGCCCCGACGAACGGCGGGAGGATCAGCGGGACCAGCACGAGCGCCGACACCGCCGCCTTGCCGCGGAACTCGTACCGGGCGGCGAGCATGCCCATCGGCAGCGTGACGATCAGGCACAGCGTCGTCACGCAGGTCGCCACGAGCAGCGCGTTGACCAGCCCCGCGCGGTACAGCGGGTCCCGGAGGACGCCCACGCCCTCCTCGAGGAAGTAGCGGGTGGTGAAGGTGCCGGTGGCCTCGTCGACGAACCCGCCGCGGACGGTCAGGGCGATCGGCACGAGCAGGAAGAGGACGAGGATGAACAGCAGCAGGCCGAAGAGGCCGTAGCGGGTCAGGTCGCGGCGGGCGGAGTGGGTCATCGTCGCCATCGGCCGCGGCAGTCTAATCCATGGCGCGGTTGTGCGACGGGCGGAGCAGCCTCTCACGCAGAATTCGCAGATGGCGGAGATTTAGATCAGAATTCAAGTCTGAAGGAGGGATCAGAATATGCGTCCTCCATCTGCGACATCTGCGTCATCTGCGTCATCTGCGTGAGAGGCTTCTCACTCATAATGGGTCGCGGCCGATGCCCTGGCGCTCGCCCATGCCCGAATTTTCGTCCTCTTCCGTCTCGGCGTCCGCCTCGGCCTCGTAGAGCTCCTCCCGGTACGCCGCGGTCGTCACCGACGTCGCCTCGAGCAGCAGGTTCAGCCGCCGCCTCACGAGGAAGATCAGCGGGACGTGCGGGATGCGACGCAGCTCGGTCCGGCCCGTCGCCGAGTACACCACCAGCGTCCCCGCGCCGCAAAGCAAGAGCTCGAGCAGGTCCGGGAACGTTGACCGCACCCGCTTCGCGCCACGCGCCAGCGAGTCGTCGGCCCGGCCCCAGGAGTAGTGCTCAAACTCGTTGTGCGTGATCCGCCAGCGGTGCTGCAAGCGGGCCCAAACCAGCATTGTCAGGTACGGCGGGGCCATCAGCAGGCTCAGCGCCAGGCCCAGGGCCGGGTCGTAGCGGACGTTAAGGTCCGCCAGCCAGCGGTAGAGGTTGCCCAGCAGCGTGAACGTCTCGCCGAACTTCGAGTCGAGGTACTTGCCCGCGAAGAACAGGGCCAGGAACGTAACCAGCCAGAATACCGCGTGGTCCCGCTCGAGGTCGATGCCCACCGTCAAGAGCACGACCGCGACGACGCAGAGGTAGACCCAGCCGACAACCTCGGCCGAGGCGTCCCAATACGTCACCAGCGGCCAGAAAGCGAAGCCCGCGACGATCAGCGGCCAGATGAAAAGCAGCTTCGGGTAGGTGTGGAAGACCACCTCGCCGATGGGCTTGGGGTCGGGGCGGGGCTTGGGCTTCTTGTGCAGAGCGGGGGCATCCACGGGGGGCGGCGGGACGGCCGGCGGCGGGGTCGGCGGCTGCGTGGGGTCGATCACCGTCGGCTCGGGGTCGGGCGTGTAGCTCTCGGCCATCGGCACACTCTACATCCAATAGCCGGGACACTACGCGTCGCCGGGGCTCAAAGCACCGCGGACCCCCGGAGACGCGTAGCGTCCCGGCTATTCACACTCATTTCGCTACCCAATGTTTGTACCCGCGCCACACCCCCCCTAGAATGTTCCGACTAAAACGACCCTCCGAAACCACGATTCCATGCCCGACACCGCGACCGACCCCTCTTTATACAACGACCCGGACCAGGACCTCTTCGACAAGTCCGTCACCTTTGCCGACCTCGGGCTCAGCGAGCGGGTGGTCGACGGCCTCACGAGCGCAGGGTTCGTGCACCCCACGGCGATCCAAGCCCTGCTCATCCCCCACGTCATGGCGGGCAAGGACGTCATCGGCCAGGCCAAGACCGGCACCGGCAAGACCGCGGCGTTCGGCCTGCCCGTCCTCTCCATGGCCGACCCCGATGTCCGCGGCCAGGCGCTGGTGCTTGCCCCGACCCGCGAGCTCGCCGCCCAGGTCGCCGGCGAACTCGACAGCCTCGGCCGCGCGACCCACATCCGCACCTCGGTCATCATCGGCGGCGAGTCGATGCGCAACCAGCAGCAGTCCATGGCCGAGGGCGGCCACCTCATCGTCGGCACCCCCGGCCGCGTCATGGACCTGCACGGCCGGGGTCAACTGTCGTTCGACCACATCCGCTGGGTCATCCTCGACGAGGTCGACCGCATGCTCGACATCGGCTTCCGCGAGGACATCCGCAAGATCCTCAAGTCGATCCCCACCCCCATCGACCGCGACGTCCGCGACGGCGGCCGCCAGACCATCTTCGTCTCCGCCACCGTCGACGTGAACATCGAACGCCTCGCCCGCAGCTTCATGAAGCCCGACGCGGAAAAAGTCACGACCGTGTCCGGCTCGCTCACCGTGGCGATGGTCGATCAGAAATATTTTGCCGTCGAGCCGTGGGACAAGCGGGCGCTGCTCCTGAAACTGTTGCAGCGCGAGAAGCCCGAGACGACCGTGGTGTTCTGCAAGACCAAGGCGACGGTGCGGAAGGTCACCGAGTACCTCAAGAGCAAGGACCTCAACGCCCGTGAGATCCACGGCGACCTGCAGCAGTCCAAGCGCGTCAAGGTGATGCAGGCGTTCCGCGACGAGGCGGTGGACGTGCTGGTCGCGTCGGACCTGGCCGCCCGCGGGCTGGACGTGGACCACATCACTCACGTGATCAACTACGACCTGCCCGAGGACCCCGAGGTGTACATCCACCGCATCGGCCGCACCGCCCGCGCCGGGCGGCGGGGCCAGGCGTGGACGTTTGTCACCCCCGAGCAGGGGCAGATGCTCACGGAGGTGGAAAAGCTTGCCGGCGCGATGATCGAGAAGCAGGATTACCCCGACTTCAAGCCCGGCCCGGTCCCCGCCGACGTGCGGGAGGAACGCGAGCGTGGCACCCGCAAGCGTGACGCCCCGCGCAGCCTCGCCGAGCGGAGCGTCGCCGGCGCCGTCGCCGCCGACGAGTACAGCGAGGCCGAGCTCAAGGCGATGTTCCCCGACGGCAAGATCCCCAAGTCGCTGCCCCCCAAGACGCTGGGCAGCCGCTTCAAGCGGCGCGGGCGGTGATCCGTATCCGGGGCGACGCGGCGGCCACCGCTTACGACGCGAACACCACGGTCTTGTTCCCGTGCACCAGCACGCGGTGGTCGAGGTGCAGCCCGACGCCCTGCGCGAGCACCTGCCGCTCGACGTCGCGGCCGCGCCGCACCATGTCCGCCACGGTGTCGGAGTGGCTCACCCGCGTCACGTCCTGCTCGATGATCGGGCCCGCGTCGAGCTCGGCCGTGACGTAGTGGCACGTCGCGCCGATCAGCTTCACCCCCCGCTCGTACGCCTGGTGGTACGGCTTGCCCCCGACGAACGACGGCAGAAAGCTGTGGTGGATGTTGATGATCCGGTTCGCGTACGCCCGGCACAACGCCTCGGGCAGCACCTGCATGTAGCGCGCGAGGACCAACGTCTCGGCCGCGAGTCCCTCGCACAGCCGCGTCACCTCGGCGAACGCCGCCGCCTTCTCGTCCTCGGCCCGCCCGACCGGGACGTGGTGGTACGGCACGCCGTGCCACTCCACGAAGCTGCGCAGCTCGTCATGATTTGAGACGACCGCCCGCAGGTCGCACGCCAGCTCGCCGGTCCGCCAACGGTGCAAAAGGTCGACGATGCAGTGTTCCTGTCTGCTGCAGAAAAAAACGGCGCGTGTCGGTGCGGCCGTGTCGTACAGGTCCCACCGCATCTCGAACCGCTCTGCCACGCTCCGGAACAGCACACGGAACCGCTCTGCACCGAAAAGGAGCGACGAGGCGCGGACCTCCTGCCGCATGTAAAACCGCCCGGTCTCGCCGTCGGCGTGGTGCGCGGCCTCGAGGATCCACCCGCCGTGCTCGGCGATGAACGCCGACACCGCCGCCACGACCCCGACCCGGTCGGGGCAGGTCAGCGTCAGCACGAGGCGCGGGTCGTCCGGGGCGGCGGGCATCAAGCTCCCCGACGCTACCGGCCCGCCGTGCACCGGTCAATCGAGGCGGCGCGGGACCACCCGTGAAACCTCATCGGGTGGAGCGAAAAGCGGGGCCGCGATTTCGCAACCGCGAGCGGTATCATCACCGTCGCCACGCCGTGCACCTTGATGAGCAGAGCGCTTTGAACGACGAACCTCCACCCGTCACCGACCCCTCGACCACCACCGCCCGAGACAGTGCCTCGGCCCCCGGCCCCCGCTCCGCGCCGAGCGTCGGCCAATCCATCAGCGTCTCGGACGCCCGTTGGAACTTCGGCGGCAGCGTCGCCGAGACATTCGAGGACCACATCGGCAAGTCCGTTCCGTTCTACCGCCGGGGGCACGAGGTCATCGCCCAGCTCTCGGACTTTTTCCTCTACAACGGCGCGACGATGTACGAGCTCGGCTGCTCCACCGGGGCGTTGACCAAGACGATCGCCGAGCGGAACAGGGACCGCCACGTCACGATGGTCGGCATCGAGGTCGAGCAGAACATGGTCGACGCCGCCGAGCGGAACACCGCGCACCTGCGCGGCGTGGACATCCGCCAAGGCGACGTGACCGAGGCCGAGTTTGAGCCCGCCGACCTAATCCTCTCGTACTACACGATTCAGTTCATCCGCCCCGCAAAACGCCAGGCGCTGATGGACAAGATCTACACCTCACTGAAGTGGGGCGGGGCGTTCATCATGTTCGAAAAAGTCCGCGCCCCCGACGCCCGTTTCCAGGACATGATGGTCCAGCTCTACACCGACTTCAAGCTCGACCAGGGTTTTGACGAGCACGAGGTGGTGCACAAGACCCGCAGCCTCAAGGGCGTGCTCGAGCCGTTCTCGACGCAGGGCAACACGGATATGATGGCCCGCGCGGGGTTCAAGGACCAGATGACCGTCTTTAAGCACCTGTGCTTCGAGGGCTTCCTCGCGATCAAGTAGTCCCCGTTAGCCGCCGGGCTTGCCCGGCGTTCTCCCGTTCCCCGAAGCGACATGTCCGAGAGCAGTTCCCCCGACCCCGCCCTCTCCCGCACCGGCGACCTCGCCATCGTCGGCCGCTACGTCCAGCAGCAGGCGTGGCGCACCTTCGGCCGCACCGCCCAGTTCTGGGAACGCCTCCACCCCCCCACCTACAAGCCCGCCCAACGCGTCTACCACACGCTCCGCCCCAGCAAGGCACCCAAGCCCCAGCCCGACCTGCCGCCCGTCGGGACCGTCCTCAACTTCGACAACGTCAGGGTCCGCCTCGACGAACGCCTCTCGGTCAAACAGCAACGCAAGCTCGCCGAGGGCCGGCACACCATCCACGAACGGACCCTCATCCTCCCGAACCTCCGCGACAACGACGTGGTCATGGAGCTTGGCGGGGGCATCGGCATGCTCTCGGCGTCCATCGCCCGGCAGATCGGCAGCGGCCGCGTCCACTCCTACGAAGCCAACCCCGAGCTCGAGCCCCTCATCCGCGACAACTACGCCCTCAACGGCGTCGACCCCGAGATCAACCTCTGCATGCTCCACCGCGAGGCGGGCACCGCGACGTTCCACGTCTCCAAGAACTTCTCACACTCCAACGCCTACGTCGCCAACGACCTGACCCACGAGGTGCAGGTCCCGGTCAAGCCGCTAAACCACGAGATCGCGCGGATCAAGCCGACGGTGATGATCTTCGACATCCAGGGCGCCGAGGGCGAGCTGCTGGAGTTCGCCGACCTGTCCACCGTGCGGCTGCTGCTGGTGGAGATGCACCCCGCGTTTTTGGGCATCCGCGGCACCCTCGCCCTCCGCCGCCAGCTCCGCCAAGTCGGCTTCGAGGAGTTTGCCCGGCAGGGCCAGAGTTTCCTGTACCGCAAAGCCGCAGGCTGATTGCCTCTGCCATTCAGAGCCGGGAGCGTGAGCGATCGTTCCGGGTTGACGACACAAAGGGCCGGTCGCTGACGCTCCCAGCTCTGACTGTGGGTCGCGCGTCCTCACCTTGCCCGCGGGTTTACTCGGCCGGTGAAAGTGAGGATCAAAAGCGTACAATCGGGCGATGCCGAACGTGCTGCGGGAACTGTTGGCCGATACGGATTGACGCGGCGCGGGGGGCGGGGCGAGGCGTATGAAGTGGTTGTACCGCCTGATTGCCGTGGGGCTGCTGTTGCTCGGGCTGGCTGTCGCCGGGTTCGGCGTCGGGCTGCCGGAGTACGGGGTGCTGGTCCAGCGGTCGTCGTACCGCGCTCTAGCCGAACTGGACCCGGGCGACCGCAACTGGTACGGCGGGCCACGCAACTTGGAGCGGGTCGGAGTTGACCTCCACGCGCTGGGCCTCGCTTCGGGGTTCGTAACCTACGCGGATGTGCACCGCACGTTCGAGCCGGTAAACCCCAAATGGCCGCGGTTTGCGATGCCGCCGGTGGCGTTCGGAAAGACGGGTGAAGCCGGGGGCGGCACGCGGGTGCAGCTTGGCGGCCGCGTCTTAGCGGGTTCGCCGGTGGGCGACGCGGGCACCGTCGTCTCGCTCCCCGCGGGCTGGGTCGGGGGCACCCTCGCAACCGTGGGCCTGCTCATGCTCGTCGCCGCGCTGATCCGCCGGCTGATCTGGCGCGAGACCCGCCTCCGCTCCAACACCTGCCTGCACTGCGGGCACCTGTTGATCGACGTGGACAGCGACGAGTGCCCGCAGTGCGGCGCGGTCCGCCCGCTGGTGACGGTGTCGTCCACGAGGTGACCCGGGCCACCCCGCTTCAGCGGGATGGACGTGCGGCTCAACCCGCTCTATCCCTCAAGCCGCCGCGCCGCGACCTGTTCGTAGAGCCGCAGGTGGGCCCCGCCGAAGCGCTCGAGCGAGTAGCGCTCCGCCCGCCGGTGTCCCCGCTCGACCAGCGTCGCCGCGAGCGCGGCATCCCCCAGCACGCGTCCGATGGCCGCCGACATCGTGCCCGGCACGTCGGGGTCGAACCGCACCGCCGCGTCGCCCACCACTTCGGGCAGCGACGCCCGGTCCGCCACCACCGCCGGCACCCCCGCCCGCATCGCCTCCACCGCCGGCAGCCCGAACCCCTCGTAGTAGCTCGGCAGCACCACCGCCGCCGCCCGGCGGTACAGCGCCGCCAGCGCGTCCTCGCAGACCCACCCCGTGAAGCGCACGGCGTCCGCCACGCCAAGCTCATCCGCCAGCCGCTCCGCCTCGGGGTACCGCGGGTCGGCCGCGCCGGCGATCACCAGTTGCAACGCCCCCTGCTCCCCGGACGTTTTCTGTCCCTTCGCCCGCAGCTCCGCAAACGCCCGCACCAGCCCCGGCACGTTCTTGTACGGGTCCCGCCGGCCGACGTACAACAGGTACGGCCGCATTACCCCCAGCGCCCGTAAGGCCGACGCTTCTACTTCCGGGGGTGCTCCCGGTTCCGTGAGCGTCCCCGGGGCCGGGGGGGGCACCGCGTTCGGGATGACATGCAGCTTCTCCCGACGCACGCCTAGCTCGCGGTGAATGTCGCTTGCCGAGTGCTCGCTCACCGTCACCACCGCCGCCGCCCGCCGCGTCTGCGCCTTCAACCACGCCCGCCACAGCGGCAGCCACCGCTGCTTGCGGCTCCGCGCCAACTGCCCCCGGCATACCAGCGGGATCACGTCGTGCAACGTCACCACCGTCGCCAAACCCCCCGCCCCCGCCGCCCCCCGCGGCACCCACAGCGGAGCGAAGACGTCCGGGCAGTGCAACACCCTGACGCCCTCGCTCACCAGACTCCGCAGCCGCCGCCGCGCCGCCGCCTGCTCCAGCGGCCTCCGCGGGTCCCCCACCACCACCCGCACATCGAGATGCCCGCTCCGCGCCACCTCCCCCGGCAGTACCGCCGCCGGCGACACCCATACCACCACCACCGCCCGCCCCCCCGCCTCCCCCCTCTCCACCGGCCCGACCCGGTCAATCGCCCGCAACAAATTCAACGTGTACCGCCCGATCCCCGACCCTTCCGCCCCCAGCATCCGTGCGTCGATAACCACCATACGCAGCCATCGTACCCTCCACCCTCACCCCCTCTTCCACTCCCCCGCCCACGCCTCTTCCGCCTCCGCGTGCATCCGCCGCCGCCCCACCCGCCGCGTCAAGCCCCCGCTTGCGTGGTCGCGTCGGGTCCACTTCATGCAACCGCAGACGCAAGCCGACGCGAGGTGACCGATGATGTCAGCCACCCACGCCGCACCCTCCCCATCCGCGCCGTCACCCGTTGCCGCACATCCCCCGCCTGCTCCTCGACGTCACCCGCACCGCCACCTTCGGCGGCCTCAGCGGCATCCCTCGCGTGACCCGCCAGCTTGCGTTGCATGTCTCGAACGCCGGTGTGATACGCGGCGTCAACGTCCTGCCGGTGGTGTGGGCCGGCGACGCGTACCGTCATGCTCGCCTGCCGCTGCCGGTCTCGGCCCGTCGGTGGCCAACACTGCTGCGAATGCTCGGTCGGGGCACCACGCCGCGGCGAGACGCGGCCGACGGATCGACACCCGCGGCTCCCGCGCCCGCTCCGCTCTCGCCCCGACGGCAGCGCCTGTTGACCCTTACCGCGGCGCGGGATCCTCGTCTCACGCTCCGCGAAGCCGACACCCTCCTGCTGCTCGACGCCGCCTGGAATATGCCCGACGCGGTCGATCACGCCGCCTCCGCCCCCTGCCACGTCGGCGTGTTTGTCCACGACCTGCACCCGATCCGCCAACCCGACACCTGCGCCCCCGGCGTCCCGGCACAGTTCCGCGCCTGGCTTGACCGTGCCCTCAGCGTTGCCGCGTTCGCGTTGACCCCCTCCGCCGCAACGCGCGACGACCTCATCCATCACCTCGGCGGCGACGCCGATCGACTGCCCGTCACCGTCATCCGCCCCGGGATCGAGCCGGTGCTCCCCCGACCCCCTCGCGACGCCGACGTCGTCGCCTGGTTTGCCCACCGCCCGACCTTTCTCATGGTCGGCACCCTCGAGCCCCGCAAGAACCACGCCCTCGCCCTGGACGCCGTTACGCTGCATCGCGCGGCCGCTCACGGCGCCCGCCTCGCGGTCATCGGCCGCCCGGGCTGGCTCGACGACGCCACCACCCGGCGGCTGCACGACGCCGAGCGCGACGGGTGGCTGCGGGTCTTCTCGGGCTTTGACGACGCCGCGGTCACCTGGGCCTACCGCCACGCCGCCGCGTTGCTCGCCCCGTCCCACGACGAGGGCTTCGGCCTCCCCGTCGCCGAGGCCCTCGCCCACGGCCTGCCCGTCTTCGCCAGCGACATACCCGCTCACCGCGAGGCGGGCGGTCCATGGGCGGCGTACTTCTCCCCCGGCGACGCCGCCGCCCTCGCCGCCCTGCTCGCCGCGCCGCCGCCGCGCCTCAACCCGCCGCCGACGATGCCTACTTGGGCCGACGCCGCGTCGCGGCTGGTCGAGGCGGCAATAACCCCGACCTCTTCGGTATCGGAGCCGGGAGCGTGAGCGACCGGTCGGGCGTCCCGTCGCTAACGCTCCGGGCTCTGAATGGCATCGCTTCTCCGCCACCCGGTACCCTTCGCCGATGCGGATCCTGCAGGTCAGCCCGAACGACGGACGAGGCGGGGCCGAGCGGATCGCGCTGGACCTGCACCGGGCGTACCGCGCGGCCGGGCACGACGCGGCGCTGGTCGTGGGCCGGAAGTCAACTTGGGAGCCGGGTGTCGAGCCGCTCGATCCCGCCGGCCGGCCCGCCCCGCGGCAAGGGTACATCGCACGCCTGCTCGGGCACGACGCGCCGGGGCACCCCGTCACCGCTGCTTCGCTCGACCGTCTCGACCCGCCGCCCGATGTGCTGCACCTCAACAACCTGCACGGCGGCGCGGGAGGGGGGGGCGGAAGCTATTTCGACCTGCGGCAGCTCCCCACGCTCAGCCGGCGGCAGCCGACGTTCATCACACCCCACGACGCCTGGCTATTCACCGGCGGCCCGACGTATGCGCTGTCTTCACCTAACCGCCGCCAACGTCGTCGCCTCGCCCGCCGCGCCGCGATCTTTGCCGACAGTCAACTGCATCTAACTACGTCTTCGCGATGGATGCTTGAGCAGGCGATGGCCTCGCCGCTCGGCCCGCACTTCCGCAGCGCCCGCGTCATCCCCGTCGGCGTCGACCTCAATGTGTTCCACCCGGCGAGCTCCGAAAAACGCGCCGCCGACCGCGCCGCGTTCGGCCTCGATGACCGCCCCGCCGCCTTGTTCGTTGCCCACGACGCCCACCGCCACCCGTTCAAGGATTTTCAGACGGTCCGCGACGCAGCCGCCCGCAGCCGCCACGACCTGACGCTCCTCGTCGCCGGCACGTCAGGCACCACCGAAATGCTCAACCGCTGCACCGTCCGCTACCTCGGCTCCGTCGCCGACGACACTTCGCTGGTCGCCGCGTACCGCGCCGCCGATGTCCTCGTCCACGCCGCCCACGCCGACAACTTCCCCAACGTCGTCCTTGAAGCCATGGCCTGCGGGTTGCCCGTTGTCGCCACCGCCGTCGGCGGCATCCCCGAGCAGATCGACGACGGCGAAACGGGCATCCTTGTCCCGCCCCGCAACCCCGACGCAATGGCCGACGCCCTCGACGCGCTGCTCGACGATCCCGACCTCGCCGTCCGCATGGGTGTTGCCGCAAGGCGACGCGCCGAAATGCACCACGACCTCACCGCCCGGGCGGCGGAGAACCTTTCTCACTACGCATCGCAACGCTCCGCATGAAGCGACGCGGCTTTGCCGCGCGCGGCGGAGCCGCGTCGCTTCATCGGGGCGGGATCCGGTCGATCAACCCTTGGGCGGTTCTACGGAAAGGTTGTCAACGATGTCGTTGATGATCATGTCCGGCGTGATGCCCTCGGCCTGGCCCTCGAAGTTCAGCAGCACGCGGTGGCGGAGGACCGGGGCGAGCACCTCGGTGATGTCGTCGACGCTGGCGTGGGCCCGGCCGTCGAGGAGGGCCTTGACCTTCGCCCCGAGGACCAGCGCCTGCGCGGCCCGGGGGCTCGCGCCGAAGCGGAGGTACTGCTTGGTGAGCGAGCCGGCGTACGGGCCGTCGGGGTGGGTGGCGAGGACGGCGCGGACGGCGTAATCCTGCACGTGCGGGGCGATGAGGACCTGGCGGACGAGGCGCTGGTAGCCGACGATCTTGTCCGCGTCGAGCACGGGCTCGATGGTGGGCGACTCGGCCTTGGTGGTGCGGTTGATGATCTCGTGGAGCTCCCGGCGGCCGGAGTAACCGACGTCGAGCTTGAAGAGGAAGCGGTCGAGCTGGGCCTCGGGCAGGGGGTAGGTGCCCTCCTGTTCAATGGGGTTCTGGGTGGCCATGACGAAGAAGGGCTTGGCCATCGGGTAGGTGGTGCCGCCGACGGTGACGGATTTTTCCTGCATGGCCTCGAGCATGGCGGACTGGGTCTTAGGGGTGGCGCGGTTGATCTCGTCGGCGAGGATGATCTGGGCGAAGAGGGGGCCGCGCTGGAACTGGAACTCGCGGGCGGTAGAGCCGTCGTCGCGTTTGGTCTCGATGACGATGGTGGTGCCGGTGATGTCGGCGGGCATGAGGTCGGGGGTGAACTGGATGCGGGAGAAGTCGAGGCTGAGGGCCTGGGCGAGGGAGCGGACGAGCAGGGTCTTGCCGAGGCCGGGCACGCCTTCAAGGAGCGCGTTGCCGCCGATGAAGAGGCAGGTGAGGATGCCGTCAACGATGGCGTCATGCCCGACGATGGCGCGGGCGATCTGTCCGCGGACGGCGGCGTAGTCGTGGCGGAAGGCGTCGGCGTGTTGGAGCACGGCGGGGGGGGCGTCGGTGGTGGGCATGGGGTGGCTTGGGGGTTTTGACTCGGATGGATCGGATAGTTTGGATGAAGAATCAGGGCTTCCGGCCGCTGAATATCTCGATCCGAATCATCCGATCCATCCGAGCTAATTCTGCTGTTCTCGGGCGCGGCGTTTGGCGTGGAGGAGGCGGCTGGTGGTGGGGGCGTCAGGGTCGGGGGCGGGGGTGGGAGTTGGCTCGGATGGGTCGGATAATTTGGATGAAGGCGTGTTGGGGCGGAGGGGGCGGGGGGCGGGGGTGGAGCGGTTTGGGGAGGGGGTGCGGTTGTTTGGGAGGGTGGACGTCCTGGGGCCACCCGCTGAAGCGGGCGACGCCAAGGGGGAAGGCGTTGGGGGGGTGGAGGTGGTGGCGTTGCGGCGTTGGCGGAGGGCGGCGAGGGTTTCGCGGGTCTCGGCGGGGGTGCGTTTGTTGACGGTGGCGCGGGAGCGGACCCAGGCGGCGAGGGCGGGGCCGTCCCAGGCGAGGCGTCGGTTGGCGATGTCGAGGAGGAGGGCGGCGAGGAGCCAGGGCAGGAGGACCCAGCGGAGGGGGCGGGAGGAGACGGTGGTGAAGCGGTGCGAGCGGTCGAAGAGGCCGGCGGCGGCGGGGTCGGCGGGGTCGAGGACGCGGCCGCCGGTGATCGCGGCGACCTCGCCGAGCAGGGGGAGGTTGGCGCTGAAGCGGCGGAGCTCGGCTCCCGGGGCGCGGGTCGCGCCGCCGGCGATGAACTGGGGGTCGGCATCGCCGCCGCCCCCGGAAGCTCCCCCGGACGTGTCGGTGAGGAAGAGGTTGAGGATGTAGCTGCCGGTCAAGGTGGCGGGGTAGGAGGCTTCGTAAACGCCGGGGCCGGTCTGGTTGAGGGTGATGTCGACGGTCGGCTCGTCGGGGCCGGGGAGGAGGAGCTTGCCGCGGACGGTGGCGGAGCGGCCGAGGCCGTCGGTGCCGGGCGGCGTGTCGACGCGGATGCGGAGGGTGTCGCCGTCGACGCTGGCGGTGAGTTCGGCGTCTCGGGAGGCGGAGGGCCTTGAGACGTAGCGGACGGTGCGGGCCCAGAAGTCGCCGTAGCCCGGCCAGTCGAGCCAAGGGGTGGCCCAGCGGTTGGTGGCGTCGGAGGTGAAGGCGGCGGCCTTGCCGAGGCCGACCTGCCAGTGGGCGAAAAGGGGCTCGCCCTCAGGGCCCTCCAGGGGGGTGTCGATGCGTCGGTCGTACTTCGGGCCGGTGAGGACGAAGCCGCCGAGGTCGGGCGTGGCGTCGAGGCCGACCATGACGGGCGAGCCGGTCTGCACGCGGCGGGGGGTGAAGTCGGCCTCCTTGATGAGGTTCTTGCGGATGGTGCGGGCCTCCTTGATGAAGACCTGGGGGAGGTCGTTGGGGTCGACGATGGGGTGGTACTCGCCGCCGCCGTCGAGGGCGAGTTGGTCGAGGAGTTTGGCGTTATGGTCGACGCCCACGCCGATGGTGGAGAGGGTGATGCCGGCGCGGTTGAGCTCGCTGGTTAGCGGCTTGTAGTCGCCCTCGCTGCCGCCGTCGGAGAGGAGGATGATGTGCTTGACGGAGGAGGAGCGGAGCAGGGCGTTGTCGGCGCTGAGGCCGTCGTAGGCGCGTCGGAGTCCCGAGAGGATGTCGGTGCCGCCGGCGGGGGTGATGGACATGATCTTGTTGCGGACGCCGCTGAGGTCGTCGGCGAACTGCAGGTCGACGACCCAGGAGGAGAACGAGTCGAAGGCGACAACGCCGAAGAGGTCGCGTTCGTAGAGGGTCTGGACGGCGAGCCAGGCGGCCTCGTTGGCGAGGTGTTGCTGGGTGAGGGGGCTGCCGGGCGTGCCGGGCTGGCCCATGGAGCCGGAGCGGTCGATGACGAGGACGAGGGCCCCGGAGGGCAGGACGGTCTGAGCGGGGATCTCGCAGGCAACGGGGAGGATGTTGGTGTCGATGACGGTGTTGGTCCACCCGCCGGCGCCGAAGGATTGCGGCCCGCCGACCATGACGAAGCCGCCGCCGAGGTCGTTGACGTAGCGGGCGAGGAGGTCCTGCTGGCGGCCGGTGACGAGGTCGGACGGGACATTCTGGAACAGGACCGCGTCGTAGCGGGTGAGGTCGGCCATGGTGGTGGGCAGGCCGGCGGGGGGCACGACGTCGAGGGCGATGCGTCGGTCGCGTAACGCTTTGGGAAGGATCAGGCCGTTGTCGTTCTCGACATTGTCGACGATGAGGACGCGGCCCTGGCCGTGGACCATGGTGAAAGCCTGGGCGCGGTTGTTGATGAGCTCGGTGTCGCCCCCGGAAGTGCCCCGCCCGCCCACGGAAGCCAAGGCACCCCCGGAAGCCGAGCCGCCTTCGGGAGCCAAAGCACCCCCGGGCGCGGGGGTGCCGCCGGGGGTCGCGCCGCCGCGGGGCTCGAAGACGGCCTCGAAGCGGTTGGCCCCGGCGAGGCGGATCGGCACGTCGACCTGGGTGGCGAGGAGGTATCGGCCGGCCCCAGAAGCGTCACCGCCGGTCCCATCGCCCCCGGAAGGCTCGCCGCCGCCGATGTCGCCCGCAGGATCGGCGTCATCGGTGAGGCCGGCCCGCGTGTCGCTCCACTGTTCGGGGCGGACGGGTTGGCCGGTGCCGGGGGCGTCGCCGTTGAGGTCGAGGGTGCGGCCGTCGTGTTGGAGTTGGAGCTGGCCGGCGGCGCGGGTGGTGGCGCGGAGGACGACGCGGACGGGGACGGTCTGGCCCTCGTTGGCCTCGATGGGGGTGTAGACGCCCTCGACCATGACCTCCTCGCCGACGTCGTAGGCGATGGGGAGCACGTCGATGGCGACGCCCGCGGCGGCGGCGGCGCGGGCGGCGGCGAGGGTGTCGCCGGCCGTGTCGTTGCCGTCGCTCACGAGCACGAGGCGGAGCGCGGTGTCGGCGTCGCTCTTGGCGGCGACGGCCCACTCGAGCGCGGCGGCGGTGTCGGTGCCCTCCAGCGGCAGCGTCGTGTCGCCCGGCTCGAGGCGGACCTCGGGGCCCGGGCGGACGCGGACGGTCGGCCGGGCGTCGTAGGTCACCAGCCCGAAGCGGTCGTCGGGGCGGCGGCCCCCGCCGGCGGCGGACGACGCGGCGGCGGTAAGGTACTCGCGGACGCCCCGGTCGACGGTGCGCAGCGGGGCATTGGCGGCGGGCTCGGCGTTGCCGGTGGGCGGCGGGGGTCGGCCGAAGACGCGCATCGACGCGGACTCGTCGACGACCGCGATGACCGTCAGGTCCTCGTGCCGCCGCTCGGCCCGCAGCCCCGCGAGCATGAGGACCAGCAGCGTGAGCACGACGCACCGCAGCACGAGGGCGGCGATGCGGCGCGGCCGTTCGACCGTGCCGAGCCGCCTGATCCCGAGCCACACGATGGGCGCCGCGAGGAGCAGGAGCGCGAGGTAGGCGGGATGGTCGAGAGTTAAGCTCACGGCGACGCGGAGGCATCGGGCGGGGAACGCATGCCATCGTAGGGCAGGGCTTGACCTGCCACGATCTGCACCCGAACGGCGCGGCAATAGATCGTCGCGGCGCGACGAGCCGCGCCCTATGCGTTGTAACGCTTCAGGCGAGGCGTGGCGACTGACCGATTCGCGGCAGGGCAAGCTCTGCCCCGCGCCCTGCGGGCTACTCCTCCGGCAGGTTGTTGAAGTATTCCTGGATTGCGCGGTGGTAGCGCTGGGGCGTGCGGTCCTCGCTGACGGCGCGTTCGGCTTCGGCGCGGCCCTCGGTGACGGAGGGGTTGAAGCCGGTGGTCGACGTGCCGGGCGACGGCTCGCCGCCTCGGGTCCACGAGGTGGTGACGCGGCCGCCGGTGCCCTCTTGGATATCGCGAACGGCGTGGCTGCCGGGGGTGCGGGTCGTATCGGGGTTGCCGAGCGGGTTGCCGCCGTCGCCGTCGCCCTCGCCGGGGCCGACGCCGCCGCCGGCGGAGCGGTCGGGTGAGGGGGAGGTGCCGGGTTGTTGCCCGCCCGGCTGCTCGCCGGGTTGCGGCTGGCCCTGGCCTGCCTGCGGCGGGCCCTGGCCGGGAGATTGCGACGGCTGCTGACCGGGTTGCTGGCCCGGCTGCTGGCCCGGCTGCGGCGAGTCGCCCTGCGCCTGCTGCGACTCCCCCTGCTCTCCCGGCTGCGGCTTCTGCTCGGCGACATCCCCCGTCTCCCCCGTCTCCCCCGGTTCCCCCGGTTCCCCGGTTTCCCCCGCCTCCCCCTCCTGCGGCGGCGACTCCGCTAACTTTTGCTGCGCCTCCTGCAGCTTCTCGTTCGCCCGCTCCATCCGCTGCGCCTCGCCCGCCTCGTCCGCCATCTCGCCGAGCTCGCGCTGCGCCTGCTGGGCGTTCTGCGACTGCTGCTGCGGGCTCTGGCCCCCCTTCATCGCGTCGCTCATGCGGCCGAGCTTGCTCGCCAAACCCTCCGCCTTGCCCTGCGTCTCCTTTGCGTCCTCGGCGGCCTGCTCCGTCTCCTTTGCCTGCTCGGCCGCCCGCTCGCCCCCACGCTTTGCCTGCTGCTCGGTCTCGCCGCGCTGCTTCTGCGCCTGCTCCACCGCGTCTTTCACCTCACCGGGGTCGGCCCCGGGCTCCGCCAGTTGCTCGGCCTGTTCCGGCGGCACACCCGCGTCCTCGAGTTGCTCCTTCAACGCCTCGCGTTCCCGCTCGGCGAGCTTCTCCTGCTCGGCGGCCTGCTCCTGCAACTGCTCGGACAGGTCGTCCAACTGCTCGCTCAGCCGCTGCTGTTCACCCTCGCTCAGGTCGCCGTTCTCCAGGTCCTGCGACAGCCCCGCCAGCTCCTCGCGGGCGGCCTCGTAATCGCCGCGACGCAGGGCCTCGGTGAACCGGTCGGCCGGGCCCCGCTCACCGGCGTCGAGGTGGCTCATCGCGTTCTGCAGCCGCTCCTGCTTCTCCCGCTCACGCTCGGCCCGCTCGGCAAACCGCTCCCGCACGTCCGACAGCTCGGCCTCGGCGGCCCGACGGTCCTCGGGGTTGGTCAGGTCCCGCCGCGCCAGCATCGCGTCCAGCCGCTCGTCCAGGTCCTCCGGGTCGATCGCCCCACCCGCTTCCCCGTCGCCTGCCGCCTGCCGCGTCTCCGGAGCGTCCGGCGGCCGCGCCGCCTCGGCCGCCTCCGCCAGGACCTCCTTCACCACCGCGGCCCGCTCGGCCTCGGCTTGTCGCTCGGCCGCCCCCGCCTCGCTCCGGTCACGGAGCCCAAACGGGTCGAACGTCAACGCCGCGAACGCCGCCGCCACCACCGCCGCCGCCGCCCACGCCCGCCGCCGCCGGCCCGGCTCGGGCAGCACCGGGAACGCCCCACGCAGCGCCCGGCTCGCCCCGCCGGCCCGCCGTTCCGCGTCCTCGGCCACCTGCCGCGTCAGCTCATCCGGCTCGAGCGTCTCGGCGTACAGCGACGTGCCGAGCGTGTCCTTAAGCTCCAGCCGCTCGTCGACCAGCGACGCCACCCGGGCCGCGTCCCGCCGCCGCGTCAGCGCCCACGCCAGCGCCGCCGCCGTCCCGACCGCCAGCGGCAGCGCGTACGCCCACCGCGGCCACCTCTCGTCATACCACTGCGCCGCCAGCAGCATCGCCACTGCCGCCACCGCCCCACCCAGCGCGGCGTACCCCAGCAACCCCAAGGCGTGACGCGCCGTCAGCCGGCGTCGGGCTTTGCGGAGGGTGCGCTGCGTCGCGGTCATAGGGCTTGCTCACGAAGGAACGGCGTCACATGCTACGCATCTGAAGGGTGCCACACCTCGCCGGCTCTGCGGCGATGTGTGCGGGAAGCGCGATGCAGGCCATACACACATCGACCCCGAGCGGCCGACGTGTGGCACCCGGACGCGGATCCACATTTGGCTCAACGCTGTTGCGGAGCCTTCATCACCTCCGCGTCGATCCCTCGCTCCTCGCACCACGCCCGGTAGGCGATGGGGCTGACCTCGCTCGGCTTGATCTCGCTGCGGCCGCCCCAGAATACGTTCGTGTAACTCACCGCGATGCCGGCCTCCTCGAGGTGCTCGTCGATGGCGGCTTTGTGCTCGAGGACGCGCTCCTTATCGGTGCCGTGGGAGACGCCCATGACGTTGACGTTGGAGAATGCGGAGCCGCCCTCGCGCCAGTAGGCGTGGGTCATGCATAGGTGCCGCCCGACCTCGCGCCCCGCGTCGACCTCGCGGTTCTCGGGCACGCGCCAGTGGAACAGCGCATTGAACCGGGTGACACGCTGCCCGTCCTTGTGCCGCTTGACGTGTTCGAGGAACGTGGAGAACCGCCCGATCACGCGCCGCTCGCTCAGCGACCGCGCCACGTCGCAGAACGACTTAATCGTCTCGCCCGCCTCGGCGGCCCGCGGCACCCACGGGTCCTCTTGCAACTCCTCCACCGCAAACTCGCGCTTCAGCGCCACCAGCACCCGCCATTCGCGGTCGGTCAGGTCCACGAGCTGGGTATCCAGCACCCGGCCCGGCTCGGCTGTGCGTTCGCCCGGCTCGATGGTCTTGCGGCGGACGTGCCCGACGCCCAGCGCGAACAGCTTCTTCGCCGGGAGCAGCCGGTACGCCTCGGCCCCGGTCCGCTCCGCGAGGTAGTCGCAGTGCTTCTCGAGGCTGAACGGCCGCGGGGCCTTGAGCGTGGTCCACAGGCGGAACGCGCTGCCGGGCGTGTCGCCGTCGGTGGTCCGCAGCACGACGTGCCCGGAGAACGGGTCCTGCTGAAACATATAGTCGAACGCCGCGTTCAATTTCCGCGGGGGCACCTTCCACGCCACCAGCGCCCCGGGCGCGAGGCTCGTCGCCAGCAGCGTCTGCCGCACGCGGCGGATGGTCCCCGCAACCAGCATCGCCGCGATCCGCTCGAGCACCACGTCCACCGGCACCCCCGCCGCCTCCGCAATCACCCGGAACGGGTCGCGGTGAAAGCCCTGCACCCGGTCCTCCGACACCGCCAGGATCGCCGCGTTGACCGGGTCGTCGATGGTGTGCGGGACGGCGGCGAGGGTAGTCGTGAGGGAGGTCGCGGCGGGCATGGGGCAAGTGTAGGAGAACGGGCACGCAACAAGTTGCGGCGCTTAAACGGCCCGCCCTACTCCTCCGCCACCACCGCCGACCCGCCGTCCCGCGACCGTCCCGCACGCACAATGCCCACGAACAGGTCGTGGTCGCCCTCGACGTCCATGTGGCACGACAGTTCGCACGTCAGGCTCGCCAGCGCCTCTTCCAGCAGCGGCACGCCCCCGGCCCCGTCCACCATCGCGTAGCCCAGGAACGGGTCGTCCGCCGGGTCCGGCGTGGTGGAAAACTTCCGCCGGATGAGGTGGTCCCGCTCGCCGATCTGGCACAGCCCAAAGCGGTGCGACTCGCTGATCAGCGGCATGATCGCCTGGCCCTTCTCCACCGCGACGCACACCATCGGCGGGTGCGTGCACACCTGCTGCACCCGCCTCACCAGCAGCCCGGTCCGCCGGTCCTCGTGACGGGCCGTGAGGATGAACACCCCCGCCGGGATAAGCCCCAGCGCCGTGGCGATGCCCGCGGCCGCCCCCGGCGCTTCGGCTCCGGGCTCGGGGGGCGTCTTCGCTGACATAACAAGTTCTCCCTCGGGTGAAACCACGCGCCCCCGTCAAGGTACCCGACCCGCCGCCACGGTGCAGGGCGGCCGGCGATGAGCCGTCTTCCGTGGACCGAAATTACCTTCTATATTCGACCAGGTCCGGATGCCTTCAGCCAGCGGCAAGCGGCAAGCGGCAAGCCGTCAGCCACCCCACCGCCCGACCCCCACCACCCATGGACCCGACCGACACCCCCGCGCCGCCCCGGCCCCGCGTCGTCCTCGCCGGGGGCAGCGGGTTCCTCGGCCGCGGCCTCACCCCCTTCCTCGTTGACCGCGGCTACAACGTCGTGATCCTCTCGCGCTCCGACCCGCCGCACGAACCGTCGCCGCACGTCGCCTGGCACCGGTGGGACGGCAGGACACTCGGCGGCTGGGCCTCGACGCTCGACGGGGCCGCGGGCCTGGTCAACCTCGTGGGCGAGAGCGTCGACTGCCGCAAGACGCCGGGCAACGTCCGCGAGATCACCGACTCGCGCGTCGACTCCTGCCGCGTCCTGGGCGAGGCGTGCCGCCACGTCGTCGACCCGCCGCCGGTGTGGATGCAGTGCGCTACCGCCCACATCGTCGGCGACCCGATGCCCCCCGACACCCTCTGCGACGACACCACCCCGCCGGGCCCGCTACACGAAATGGCACCCCGCGTCGGCGTCGCCTGGGAACGCGCCTTCGACCACGCCCGCCTCCCTAATCAACGCGGCGTCGCCCTCCGCATCAGCTTCGTCCTCGGCCCCGGCGGCGGCGCCATGAAGCGCCTCACCGCCGTCACCCGCCTCGGCCTCGGCGGCACCGTCGGGCCCGGCGACCAGTGGGTCTCCTGGATCAGCCTCCACGACCTCAACCGCCTTTGGCTCGCCGCGCTGACCGGCCCCGCCTACCGCGGCGTCTACGTCACCACCGCCCCCCACCCCGTCACCAACCGCGACTTCATGCGGGCCCTACGCCACGCCTACCGCCGGCCGTGGTCCCCGCCCGCCCCGTCGTGGGCCGTCCGCCTCGCCAGCCGCTGGCTGATGAACACGGACCCCGACCTCGCCCTCAAGGGCCGCCGCTGCGTCCCCACCCGCCTCGTCGATGAACGCGGCTTCACCTTCGACCACCCCGACCTCGACGCCGCCCTCGCGGCGATGACGGATTGATCCGCCGCGCCCCGTCAGAGCCCCAATCGTCAGCGACGGGGCCGCTTCGCATCCACCCCGACAGGTCGCTAACGCTCCGGGCTCTGATGTTTCAGAGGCCCGAGCGTCGGCGACGTGGCCACCTCGAATCCACCCCTACCGGTCGCTAACGCTCCCCTCTCTGATTGATCACCCGGTGCCGGCACGGGGCGGCTGGCTCAACCCGCCCCCACACTTCCGGGGCCTTGCCGACTCCGCCCCGGGCCGCCCGTCGATGGCGGGATGACGAGACGTTGACCGCTCGCCGACGTTGCTATCTATACAGAGGAACATTCGGGTGCCTTGAGCCAGTTGCCAGCCGCCAGCCGCCACAATCCCCACCCTATGAACTGGACCCGCCCCCTCGACTTCTACTGCGAGCGGCACGGGCCGGGCTTCTGGCAGGAGCCCATGAGCGCGTGGACCAACCTCGCGTTCTGGGTCGCGGCCTACCTCGTGTACCGGCGGCTGCGACATGTCCGGACGCGACAGGCTGCGGTGCCGGGGCACCATCGCACAGGCGGCGACCGTTCACTGTGGAGCAGGCTTCGAGCCGGCTTTTGGGCGCAGCCCGAAGGTCGAGACCCCGGACTTGGCCCTTCGGGCCAACGGCAGGCTATAAGCCTGTCCCACCGAGAACGTCCCATCCGGGCCGCGAGAGAAGCCTTAAACGCTCACAATGCCGCCCCCCACCCGCTCCTTTACTTGCTCGTCGTCTGGCTGATCGTCATCGGCATTGCAAGCTTCTGCTTCCACACCTTCGCCCAGCCGTGGGCGGCCCTGGCCGACGTCGCCAGCATCGCCGCGTTCGTCCTGACGTACCTCTATCTCCAGCTCCGCGCCGTCTTCCGCCTGCCGCTCTACCTCACGCTCCCCGCCCTCGCGGGGTTCGCCCTGCTCTCCGTCCTCGCCGGCCGGCTCTTTAACACCTTCCTCGGCGTGTACTCGCCCACCCTCCTCACCCTCATCGCCCTGAGCACGTGGAACCTCTCCCGTCGCCCCCGCGCCTCGCGCCTCTTCCTCACCGCGGCCGGCGTGTTCGCAACCTCCATGGCCTTCGCCACCCTCGACGGCGTGCTCTGCCCGTGGAACCTTCTCGGCACCCACTGGCTCTGGCACCTCTGCAACGCCGCCGCCCTCACCCTCGGCTGTCTCGCGCTGCTCGATCAACTTGACGACCCCCGCGGCGACGACGCCGCGGATACGACGCGACCCGCTTCATAGCCGCGGCGACCTCGCCGCGCGTCCGCCGCCCCTCCCCGCCGCCCCCCCCTCACGCCGTCGCGCCCCGCCCGTCGAACTCGAAGCTCGGCCGCGCCATCGGCGAGGCCTTGCGCGACGCGAAGTTGAGCGTCAGCCCGATCATGATGAACGAGAACAGCAGCGACGATCCGCCGTAGGAAAGAAACGGCAGCGTGATCCCGGTGATGGGCAACAGGCCCACCGTCATGCCTACGTTGACGGTCACCTGCGTGGTAAGGATGCCGGCAAACCCGACGCAGGCCAGCCGGGCGACGGGGTCGCGGCTTCGCGCGGACACCCCAAGCAGACCCGCGACGAGCAGGGTGTACAGCCCCAGTGTCCCTAGCGCCCCGAGCAGGCCCCAGCGGTTGACCACCACCGCGTAGATCATGTCGTTCTGCCCCTCGGGCAGCGGGTTGTACCGCAGGATCGTCTGCGACTGGTCGTGGCCGTACCCCCCGACCCCCCCGGCCCCGACGAGCGTCATCGCCTTGTGCTGCTGGTACGCATCGGACTGGATGTACCGCGTGTCGCCCTTGGCCAGCGAGATCATCGACCGGATCCGCGTCTGCTGGTGGGGCTTCAACAACTGCATCGACGGCGGGGCGTACAGCACGACGCCGACGTTGACCGCCACGGCGAGCACCGCCAAAGCCAGCAGCGACCCGAGGTGCCGCAGCTTCGCACCCGACGCGACGAGGATGACGAACAGCGTCGGTGGAAACACCAGGGCCGTGCCCAAGTCCGGCTCGAGCAGGATCAACGCCACCGGCACGAGCATGAACCCGAACGGCAGCAACAACCCCCGCAGCGTCCGCTGGCTCTGGCGGTAGCGGAGGTACACCGCCAGCGACAGCACGTAGGCGACCTTGGCCATCTCCGACGGCTGGAAGTCCATCAGTTTGAGGTCGATCCACGACCTCGCCCCGTTGCGGGGGCGCACGAGCGACTCGGGCACGAACGGGATCAGCACGAACACGAGCAGTCCGAGCGACACGGCAAACGCGGGGTAGGCCAGCCGGGCGAGGAGGCGCGGGTCGGGCAACAGCACCAAGGCTAGGCCCAGCAGGGCGACGGCGAGGTTGCGCTTCTGCCCCGCGGCAAAGGCGGGCTCCACCGTGTCGATTGCCGCGATACCGACGTAGGTCAGCGCGATCGCCGCGGCAAGGGCGACCCAGCCGGGGTGCGGTCGGAGCAGGCGGGGGAGGTGGGGCAAGGGGGGACGGGGGGGCCGAGGGGTAAGAGGAGGAGGGGCCGAAGGGCCCAGCGGCCGGCGTGCCTATCGTACTCGTCCTCGTACGTCGTACTCATACGCGGATCACCGGCCGGCGCGGTTGCACCGCCGAATCGCGGCCTACGCTAGACCACGACGTCCCGTTGCCGTTCTCGTTCCCGTTTCCGAGGTTCACGATGCCCACGCCCGACATGAACGACCCCAACCGCCACCGCGCCCCCGATGCGGGCGACCGCGGCACGGGGAGGCCACTGCCGTGGCTGGTGATAATGTTCGCGGTGCTGTTCCTTGTGATCGCCGGGCTCCTGATCTGGGGCTTTGCATTGCGGGGATGAGAAGATACGACGCTTAGCCCGGCCGCTCGCGGCCGCGGTCTCTTCCGCTTATAGCGATGCGGCCGCAAGCGGCCGGGCTAAGAGCCTGTTTCACAGCCCTATGCTCAGGGTGCCACGCTGCATCCCGCCGCTCTGGGCGGGTGCGGTGTGCGGGTGTGACCGCGGGCCGACGTCACCCTTAGCTGGCACACCGCACCCTCCGCAAAGCCTCCGGGCTGCAGTGTGGCACCCCGAACCGGTGGCGACACAGCTTCTAAGCGGGGGGCGGGGGGTTGCCTTACGGCTCGTTGGTGCCGTCGCCGAGGTACCCCTCGGCCTTGAGCGCGTACGTGATCTGGTTCACGATCGGGCCGCAGACGCGGCCGCCGGAGCCGGCGAACTCGGCGACGACGGCGACGGCGATGGTGGGCATCGCCTCGCCTTCGGGTTGCAGCAGCGCCACGACCCAGGCGTGGTTGCCGGTACGGAGGATGTCACCCTGCGGGTCGTAGGCCCCGTCGGGGCGGGGGCGGCGGAGGGGTTGCGGCTCGGCGGTGCCGGACTTGGCGTAGACGCGGACCCCCGGGACGGTGAAGTTGAGTTCGATGGTGGGGCCGAAGCGGATGGCGCGGGTGGTTCCGGTGAGGGCGTGGGCGGACTCCCACATGCCGCGGAGGGCGCGTTCGCGGGCGGCGGGACTGAGGTGCAGGTCGTGGGAGCGGCGCTGCCCATCGGGCCGGGAGCGGTCTTGGATGAAGGTGGGCGGGATGAAGAGGCCGCCGCGGGCGAGGGTGGCGTGGGCGTTGACCACCTGGAGCGGGGTGGTGCCGAGCGCCCCCTCGCCGATGGCCATGTACGCGGCGTCGGCCTCGGTGACGGGACGGTCGGGCGGCGGGATCGTGCCGGGCACCTCTTCATAGAGGCCGACGCCGAGGCGTCGGCCGAAGCCGAACTGTGAGAACCACCAGACGAGGCGGTTGAACCCGAGCCCGGGCGTCGCGCCGTAGCGTTGGGCGATGAGGCCGAAAAAGACGTTGGAGGAGACCTTGAGCGCCTCGACGCCGTCGATGGGGCCGAAGGGCTGCCCCCCCGCTTTCACGATCCAATCGCGGTAGTTCCGGGGACGGTCTTCCCAGAGGCGGCCGAGGGAGGTGTCTAAGAGTTCGTCGGGGCCCAGGACGCCGTCGGTGATGGCGGCGGCGAGGACGAGGGGCTTGTTGGTCGAGCCGGGCTCGTACAGGTCCTGGTACCCAGAGACGGGGCGGAAGCGGTACGGCGCGTTGACGTGGTCGCCGTAGACCTCGTCGCTGTCGTGGTCGAGGTCGTCGAGGGAGAACCAGGGGACGGACGCGGCGGCGAGGACCTCGCCGTTGTCGATGCTGAGCACGACGGCCGCGCCGTTGAGCGGGTCGCCGAGTTGGGGGTTGGTCGGCTTGTCCCCGGCGTGGTGCCAGAGCTGGCTCCGCATCAGCCCGATGCGGGGGTCGTGGGACATGATGGCCTGGAGGCGGGCCTGGAGCTGGATGTCGAGGGTGAGGTGGACGTCTTGACCGGGGGTGGGCCGGATGAGTTCGTCGGAGGCGGTGTCGAGGTGGTGGACGCGTTGGCCGCGGGTGCCGCGGAGGACGGGTTCCATGGAGCGTTCGACGCCGAAGGCGCCGATGGGGTCGCCGTCGTAGTAGCCGGCGAGGTCGGTGGTGATAACGGCACCCGAGCCGTCGGTGACGTAGTAGGGCTGGTCGTGCCATTGCCGGTCGCCGTCGTGGATGCGGCGGAGGGCGCCGAGGATGTGGCGGCCGATGCCCTCGACTTTGAGTTCCACCGGGGTGTCGCTGCGGAGCGGGCCGGGGAAGGTCGAGCGGTCCACCACCAGCGTGCGGCTCTCCCACGGGTAGCGGCGCTGCTTGACGTGTTCGGGCACGACCTCGAGCCAGACCTGGTACTCACGGTCGTCGGGGGTCGCGGGGTCGGCGGCCCTGCGGCGGGCGAAAGCCTCGCGCTCCTGGTTGGCGCGGGAGATGAAGTAGGCGATGCGGTTGCGCACGTCGTCGGTGACGTCGGTCAGGAGGGTGTGGGGCTGGTGCTCCTCAGCGACGGTGACGTAGTTGTCGGCCCAGCCGACGGTCTGCGACTCGTCACGCAGGGCGTTGATCCGCTTGGCCTGGCGTGCGGCGGTGGCCTCCGCGCTGAGGCGCTGCACCCACCGCACGGCCCGGTCGCGGCGGGCGGTAACCTCGCCGGGATCGAGCCGACCAAGGTCGGCGAGGACCGCCCAAAGCTCCTCGGCCTGCCGCTCGTAGGGCGCGATGTACTCGTACGCCACCGCCTCACGCTGCACCGCGTCGAGGGCCCCCCACCGCTCGCGGCCGAGGCTGCGACGGGCCGCGTCCACCGCCTGCCCAAAGGCCCAGTCGCCGTTCATCACCCGGAAATTCACCAGGATGTCGATCCCCGGCTTGTCCTCCGCCAGCACGCGCTCATGGCGGTCAAGGATCCGGCCACGCACCGTCGGCGTCAGGTCCGTCCGCTTGAGCGCCGCCTCGACCGACGCCCGGCGGTCGACGAACTGCTGCCCGGTGGTCAGCCGCGCCGTCTGCGTCGCGAGCAGCGCGACCACCGCGAGGAGGCACACGCCCAGCAGCAGCAGCCGCCGGTGGAACATGCTCGGCAGGGTCTGACGGAGGAGGCTGCGCATGACGCGGGCATGGTAACCGTTGCAAAGATCCTTCCGGTCGTTCTCGTTCTCGTACTCATCTTCGAGACGCACGCCTTGCCGCGGCTCGTCCGCCGGATTGGCGAGATGTGGTGTGTCGATCGCTTCAGACCCACCCCCCTCCGGGAGGGGCCGGGGGAGGGCGCGCGGTGCGACGGCCGACGGCGTGCAGAGCGGCCGACCCTCCCCTAAACCCTCCCGGGAGAGGGGGGATCAAGCGAGCTGGACTCCACGGTAGCCTTGCCGCGTTACCATCCTGCTTATGCCCGCCCGCCGCCCCAATGTCCTGATCTTCTTCACCGACCAGCAGCGCCACGACGCCACCGGCCTCCACGGCAACCCCCTCGACCTCACCCCGAACCTCGACCGCGCCGCCGCCGGGGGCACCCACCTCTCGCACCTGTTCACCTGCCAGCCCGTCTGCGGCCCCGCGAGGTCCTGCTTACAGACCGGCCAATACGCTACCACCACCGGCGTGTGGAAGAACGGCTTCGCCCTCGACCCAGACGCCGTCACCCTCGCCCGATGCTTCAACGACGCCGGCTACCGCACCGGGTACTTCGGCAAGTGGCACCTCGCCGGCAGGGATAACCCGCCCGGCCCCGTGCCCGCCGACAAGCGTGGCGGCTACCGGGACTGGCTCGCTGCGGAGATCCTCGAGTTCACCTCCGACGCTTACCGCACCCGGCTGTGGGACACCGACGATCAACCGCACGACCTGCCCGGCTACCGCGTCGACGCCGTCGCCGACGCGTTGATCCGCTACGTAGACGACCGGCACGACGAGGACCAGCCGTTCTTCGCGATGGCGTCGTTCATCGAGCCGCACCACCAGAACCACCGCGACGACTACCCCGCCCCGACCGGCTACGCCGAGCGGTACCACGGCCGGTGGACGCCGCCCGACCTGGCCGCCCTGCCCGCCCACCAGTTTGACCCCACCGGCGGCGACGACCACGCCACGATCGGCGGCTCCGCCCAGCGCCACCTCGGCGGGTACTGGGGCATGGTCAAGCGCCTCGACGAAGCCTTCGGCCGCGTGCTCGACACGCTGAAAAGCCTGGGGATCGCCGACGATACCGTCGTCCTGTTCACCTCCGACCACGGCAACCACTTCAAGACCCGCAACGGCGAGTACAAGCGGTCGTGCCACGACGCGTCGATCCGCGTGCCGGGTGTTTTTGTCGGCGGGCCGTTCGTGGGCGGCGGGCGGGTCGACGGGCTCGTCAGCCTCGTGGACCTGCCGCCGACGCTGCTGGACGCGGCGGGGCTGGACGTGCCCGGCACGATGCAGGGCCGGTCGGTGCTGCCGCTGGTGCATCGACAAGCGGCCGATTGGAAAGAAGAGGTGTTCGTGCAGATCAGCGAGTCGCAGACCGGCCGGGCCGTACGGACCCGACGGTGGAAGTACAGCGTCGAGGCCCCCCCGGAAGCGGCAGAACACGGTGCATCGCCCCGCTACCGGGAGGCGTTCCTGTACGACCTGGAGGCCGACCCGTACGAGTTGGTCAACCGCATCGGCCACGCCGCGTTCCGCAGTGCGGCGGACGCGATGCGGCAACGCCTGCTCCGCCGCATGGTGGAGGCGGGCGAGGACGAACCCGTCATCGGGGGGGCGGAGGTGGTCGCCGGCCCGGGGCAGTTCGTCGTAACCGAAACCGAGACACTGATGTAAGCGCACCGCTTGCGGGGTCGCGCCGAATTTACCGCGACGACGCAAGCGGCTATGAAGGTCGAAGATGATGTTGAAGCCAGGTTTGGTCTCGATCACCTTCCGCAAGCTCCCCCCCGAGGAGGTTGTCGCCGCGGCGGCGCAGGCGGGGCTGCAGGGCATTGAGTGGGGAGGCGACGTGCACGTGCCGCACGGCGGTGTGGCCGCGGCGGAGCAGGTCGCAAAACTCACCGCCGACGCCGGGCTGGCGGTGTCGGCCTACGGGTCGTACTACCGGCTCGGCGGCGCAGGCGACCCGTCATTTGACGCGGTGCTCGACTCGGCTCAGGCGCTAAACGCCCCCTTCATCCGAGTGTGGGCCGGCGGCAAGGGGTCGGACGAGGCAGACGGGGCCGACTGGCAGCGCATCGTCGCCGACGCCCACGACGCCGCCGACGCCGCGGCCCGGCGGGGCCTCGGCTTGACGTTGGAGTGGCACGCCAGAACCCTCACCGACACCGCTGACGCGGGGGCACGCCTGCTCCGCGAGGCGGACCACCCGAACCTCTACTGCTTCTGGCAGCCGCGCAACAACCGCCCCGTCGACTTCAGCCTCGAGGACCTGGACGCCGCCCTCCCCCGCCTCGCCGGGCTGCACGTCTTCCACTGGTCCGGCCCGAGCAACACGCGCCACCCCCTCGCCGACGGCGAGGGGGCGTGGACCCGCTACCTCGCCAAAGCCGCTCCCGCCCTCGCCGGCCGCGACGCCTTCGCCTCCCTCGAGTTTGTGCAGGACGACGACCCGGAGAACCTGAAACGCGACGCCGCGGCCCTCCGCCGACTCCTCGCCGCCGCGCCCGTCACCTGACGCCTCACATACGCTCCACGACGCGGATGCCCAGCAGCCCCAGCCCCCGCTCCAGCGTCAGCGCCGTCAACTTGCACAGGGCCAGCCGCCCCGCCAGGACCCCTTCACTCTCCGCCTTGAGCACCGGGCACCGCTCGAAGAACCGGTGGTACCGCGTCGCCACCTCGTACAGCCACGTGCACAACCGGTGCGGCTCCAGCGACTCCGCGACCGACGCCACCACCGCCGGGAACTGCAGGAGCGCCAGCACCAACGCCCGCTCGTCCGCCTCCGAAACGGCGACTTGGGACGCGTCGAAGCTATCAAACCCGACCTCACCCTTCCTAAAGATCGAACGGATACGGGCGTAGCTGTACATGAGGTACGGCGCGGTGTTGCCGTCGAGGGCGAGCATCCGGTCCCAGTCGAACAGGTAGTCCTTGATCCGGTCGTTGGACAGGTCCGCGTACTTCAATGCGCCGACGCCCACCGCCGCCGCCACACGCTCCCGCTCGTCCGGCGGGAGGTCGGGGTTCTTCTCGGCGATGACGGCCGCCGCCCGCTCTTCCGCCTCGTCGATCAGGTCGATCAGCCGCACCGTCTCGCCGCTGCGGGTCTTGAACATTTTACGGTCCGGCCCGAGCACCGAACCGAACCCCACGAAGTCCAGCCGCACGTTTTCGCCGATCCAGCCGGCCTGCCGCAACGTCGTCGTGAACATCTCCACGTGCTGCCGCTGCGGGTTCCCGATCACGTATACCACCCGGTCCGCCCCAAGCTCGTCCACCCGGTAAACCGCCGCGGCCAGGTCGGTTGTCGCGTACAGGTACCCCCCGTCCGACTTCCGCACGATCAGCGGCAGCGGCTCGCCGTCCCGGTCGGTGAAACCCCCCGGATACACCACGTCCGCGCCGTGGCTCTGGCGAAGGTGACCCTCACGGTCAAGCCGGTCCACGATCCTCGACAGCCGGTCGTTGTAAAAGCTCTCGCCGCGTACGTCGTCGCCGGTCAGCAGCACCCCCAGACGCTCGTACACCGAGGCGAAATACCGCTGCGACCCCCCCACCATCGCCGACCAGGCCGCGCGGGTTTCCCCGTCTCCCGTTTGCAACTTCACCACCCGCTCCCGCGCCCGATCCGCGAAAGTTGGTTCCGCGTCAAATCGCTGCTTTGCTTCTTTATACAGCTTTGTCAGCTCGCTCGGCGAGATCGCCGCGGCGGGGTCGTGGCCCGAGTCGAACAGGTGCTCGATGAGCATGCCAAACTGCGTGCCCCAGTCGCCGATGTGGTTCTGGCGGATGACGCGGTGGCCCTGCAGCGACAGCACCCGTGCGACGGCGTCGCCGATGACGGTCGAGCGGAGGTGGCCGACGTGCATCTCCTTCGCGACGTTCGGGGCCGAATAGTCCACCACCACCGTCTGCGGCGGGTCGGCCGGCGCGACGCCCAGCCGCTCGTCGTGCAGCATCGCTGCCGCCCGCGCCGCCAGCGCATCCGACGCCAGCGTCAGGTTGATGAACCCCGGCCCCGCGAGCTCGATGTTGCCGAACAGCCCCTCCCGGTCGATGTTCTCCGCCACCGCCTGCGCCACGTCCCGCGGCTTCCGCCCCATCGCCTTGCCTAGCGCCATCGCCAGGTTCGCCTGATAGTCGCCGAACTTCGGGTTGCCCGACGGCCGGACCATCGGGTCGGTGTCGACGTACTCGTCGCCGAAGGCGGCGACGACAGCGGCGTTGAGGCGTGCCTCGATCTCGTGCTGCAGGTCGGCCATGGGGCGGACATGCTAGCGTCTGGGGGTTGGGTGTTGGGGGCTTGGAGGTTGGGAAAACGGGACAGGTGCGAAAAGTATCCTTATAAGCCACCGCGGCGACCCAAGACCTAACCTCCCAAAACCCAAGCCCCCAGTCCCTACTCCTCCATCTGCAACTGATCGGCGAAGTCGCCGAGTTGAACCTTGAGGCGGGCCATGATCGAGCTGTGCATCTGACTGACGCGGGACTCGGAGAGGTCGAGCGTCTGGCCAATCTCTTTCATGCTCATGTGCTCGTAGTAGTAGAGGATCACGATGAGGCGTTCGGCGCGGCTGAGCTTGCTGGTGACGATTTCTTTCAGGTCGCGGCGGTGGGTTTGGGTCATCGGGCACTGGGCGGTGGTGTCGGCCAGGACCTGGCCGATGCCACTGTACCCGCCGTCGCTGTCCGACGAGTCGGCCCCGGCGGCGAGGCTGACGGTGCCGGTGAGCTGCCCGTCCTTGAGCGTGAGCAAAAAGTCCTTCTTGCTCAGACCCATCCGCTTGTAGAGCTCGTGGTCGTCGGGCTCGCGGCCGAGCTCCTTGCGCAGGCTCTGCCGCGCGGTGTTGAGCTTGCGCGAGCGGCTGCGCGCCAGGCGCGGGGCCCAGTCGATGCTGCGGAGGTAGTCGAGCACCGCCGAGTTGACCGACTGCGTGGCGAAGGTGGTGAAGCGGACGTTGCGGCCCGGGTCGAACCGGTCGATGGCGTGCATGAGGCCAAACACGCCCTCCTGCATCAGGTCGCCGGGGTCGACCTCCTGCGGCAGGCGGCGGGCGATGCGTTCGACGACCCGCTGGATCAACGGCAGGTGCGCCTCGAGCAGCACGTCCCGCGCGGCGGTGTCCTCGCGGTCCTTGTGGTAGGCCACCCAGGCCTGCTTGATGTCTTCTTTGTCGTACATCTCGCCGGTGCTGGCGAAAGCGGAGGGGGTGTCGGCCTTGACTGCGGTCATGTGCGGTTCCCTGATCGGCAGAGGTTATCGGGCGGTTGAAGACGGCCCCCCGCGCAAACTCCCCCCTGGATCATCGGCGGAACCCGGGCCCCGCTTGAATCCCGGAGAAAGATTTGCTAATGGCTAAACCGCCTCGACCGCGATCTCGTCGCCGCGGTGCTGGAGCTGTGCCCGCAGCCGCTGCATGATCGACGTGTGCATCTGGCTCACCCGCGATTCGGAGAGGTCGAGGGTCGCGCCGATCTCCTTCATCGTGAGCTCCTCGTAGTAGTAGAGGACGACGATGAGGCGTTCGGACCGGGTGAGGCCGCGGGTGATGATGGCCTTGAGGTCGCGCTTCTGCGCGTCGGTCAGCGGGTTCGCCTGCCGGCCGTCGCGGAGGATGTCGATCTCCTCGACCTCGCGGGACGAGTCGGCCTGGTAGGCGCGGCGGTTGAGCGAGCCGACGGCGACCGGGCGGGCGTCGCGGCGGACCTTGGTGAACTCCTCGGCGTCGAGGTGCAGCTCCTCGCGGACCTCCTCGTCGCTGGGGGTGTAGCCGTGCTCCATGGCGAAGCGGCGGCGGGTCTGCTCGAACTGCCCGGCCCGCTGCCGCACGAGGCGGGGCACCCAGTCCATCGACCGCAGCTCGTCGAGGATCGCGCCGCGGATGCGGCGGCAGCAGTACGTCTCGAACTTGAAGCCCAGGGCGAGGTCGAACCCGTCGATCGCGTCCATCAGGCCGAACAGCCCGGCGGACATGAGGTCGTCCACCTCGACCTGCTCGGGCAGCTTGACCGCAACGCGCTCGGCGTTGTAGCGGACGACCGGGAGGTAGAGCTCCATGAGTTCGTTGCGGAGCCGCTGGCTCGGCTCGTCGCGGTAAGCCTCCCAGAGCGACCGGGCGTGGTCCTGGTCGATGGGCTGGTGGCGGCGGGGGTGAAACGGACCGTATGAGTTGTTGGCTCGAACCATGGGTCAGCTCCTTGACCGTTAGGCCACCTGTCCTTAGGCGGCGGGGGGGGGTTGGCCGAGCGGGTGGCGCGGCCGGGATAGCAGGGTCGGGGTTTACGCGGCGGCTCGCTCCGGGCGGGCCGGGGCCTGCGACGCGGGGTCGGCGGTGTCCGGCTCGGCGTTGCCGCCGAGGGGGTGTCGGGTTTTGTAGGTGGCAATCTGACCCTGCACCGTGCGGTCGGCGACGACGCCGACGACGCGGCCGACGACGTAGCAGCCCAGCATGATGAGCAGGGCCCGGGTCAGGATCGTGAGCATCGGGTTGCCCGCCCGCATCCCTACGAAGAGGGCGCCGGCAAAGGCGACGAGGGCGAACGAGGTCGCGATGATTCGGGGGGTGATCATGAGCAGTCCGTTGCTCGGGACACCGAAGCCAGCGTGGGATCGGCCGGAGTATCGGCTCATCCGCGGAAGGAATATAACCGCCCCTCCGCGACGGAAAAGTCCCTTCACCGGTGATGTTGAAAAATAAACCGGAAAACGCCGTTCACCCCAAAGGGTGACTATCGCGCTAACCACCAGCTCATCCGTTTGACGAGCCCCGGACGGTCGGGGCAAGGCTCGGCGGTGTGCCGATCAAGCCGCTGCGCCAAAGCAGATACACACGCCGCGGGCCTCCCGCGAGGCGTGTCTAGGACGAACGGGCGACGTTGCCGCACGCCCCGCGGCACGGCCGCATCGATGATGAGATGCCCTGCATAGCTTGGGGATAAGCCGAGGAACCGCCGGCTGACGTCGGCTATCCGTCTTGCCACTGAACGTGCTTCATCTTCGTCCCGAGCCATATTGACGAACAGCCGCACATCCGGGTCGACCGTCTGGGCGTGGATCGACTTGATCACGGCGTACGCATCGGTGATAGCCGTCGGCTCGGGCGTGGTGACCACCAGGACCCGCTCGGCCGCCACGCAGAAGCCCAGCACGTTCGACCCTACGCCCGCGCCAGTATCGATAAGCACCACGTCGGCGTCGGCCTCGAGCGCGTGCATCTGCGACGTGAGGCGGTCGCGGTCGTGGGCACTCAGGTCGGCCATCTGCGACAGCCCCGACGCCCCGGGGACGAGGCGGAACCCGCCGGGCGCCTCGACCGTGATCTCGTCGAGGGTCTTGCGGCCGGCGACGACGTGGGCCAGCGTCCCGTGGTTAGGCAGGTTGCACATCACGTCGGCGTTGGCGGTGCCCAGGTCCGCGTCGATGAGGACAACGCGGCGCTCGAGGCGGGCGAACTGGATGGCGAGATTCACCGCGACGGTGGTTTTGCCGACGCCGCCCTTGCCGCTGGTGATGGCGATGGTCTGCGCGAGGCGCTGGCGCGGCCGCGCGGCCGGGGTCGTCGGCCGGCCGAAGGTGCGGGCGTGTTCATCCACCAGCCCGCGGAGGGTGGTGGCCTGGTCGGCGAGGGTCGTGGTCATGGCGTCGATACCTCCGCGCCGAGGATCAGCTCGGCGAGGCGACGCGGGTCGCCCGGCTCGATCTGGTGCGGCACTTCCTGTCCGGTGGTGATGTAACTCAGCGGCTTGCCCACCTGCCGCACGACGTTGAGCAGCACGCCGCACGCCACCGCCTCGTCGAGCTTGGTGAAGATCAGCCGGTCGGTTTCGATCTGCCCAAACCGCTCGACGACCTGGAGCAGCACCTTCTGCGACGCGGTGGCGGCGAGGACGAGGTGGGTCTCGTGCGGCTTGGCCACCTGCAGCAACGACGCGAGTTCGTCGAGGCGGCCGGCGTCGCGCTGCGACCGGCCGGCGGTGTCGATGAGGATGACGTCGCGGTCGGAGAGCCGGTCGATGGCGACGCGGAGCTCACCGGGGCCGCGCACGACTTCCAGCGGCAGCCCGATGATCCCGGCGTAGGTGCGGAGCTGTTCGACCGCGGCGATGCGGAAGGTGTCGGCGGTGATGAGGCCGACCCGCTTGTTCTGTTTGAGCAGGTAGTTGGCGGCGAGCTTGGCGACGGTGGTGGTCTTGCCCACGCCGGTAGGGCCGACGAGGGCGATGGTGCGGGGCCGGCCGTCGGGGGTGGGCGTGAGGTCGCCGCCGTCGGGGTTGCCGGGGATGTGCCGGGCGAGGGCGTCAAGCAGGGCGAGCCGCGTCTGTTCGGGCGCTGCGTCGGGGTCGAGGGTTGACACCATCTCCCGGGCGAGGTCGGCGGCGACCTCCTGCTCGATGAGCGTGGCGTAGTGCTCGACGAGCGGGTCGGGCAGGCCGGGCGTGGCCTCGCGGATCTGGCCGAGCTCCTGGTGGCGGGCGACCTGCTGGACGAGGTGCTTCACGGCGGCGAGTTCGCGGGAGAGCATCGCGTCGTCGCGCGTCGGAGGCGGCGTGATGGCGACGACGCTCGGCTCGGACGTTGTCGTTGCGGGTGACGGGGGAGCGGCGGCATCGGGGTCGGCCGGCATGGCGCAGAACCCGTCGGGCCCGTTGAACTGCGCCCGCGCCGCCTGGTACGTCCGGCGGATCAGGTCGCCCGCCATCGGCGGCGGGTCGGCCGACGTCGGGGTCGTCGGCCGGGCCTCGCGCGCCTGCCGCAACGCCTCGGCCCGCGGCGACCGCTGCGCCTCCTTCCGCCGTTCGCGGCCCAGGCTCCGCCCGTCCGCCGCGGTGATCTCCACCACCGCCCGCGCCCCGATCCCCAGGAACCCGCCCCGCTTGAGGTTGCGCGTGTGCAGCACCACCGCATGGGCACCGAGCTCGCGGTCCACCATGGCCAGGGCATCTTGGGCGGTGTAGGCGGTAAAGGTCTTGATCATCCGCGGCCGGCCCCCTGCAAGACGCCGTCACGGCTTCTGCTTCCATGGCTTATACCCCGCCCGCTCGCCGCGTTGCTCATCCCGTTTGTCGCTTGCGGGGCAGGGGCCGGGGGGGCAGGCGGCGACGACGACACCAGCCCCAGCGACTCGACCTCCACGCCCTTGCTCACCTCGTTGTAGCCCAGCACCGCACAGGTCGGCGAGTGCGGCTCGACGAGCTGACGCACCTGCGCCCGCACCTGCGGCGAAGCGAGCACCACCGGGTTGTACCCCGCGTGGATCAGCCGCTGCGTCTCCTCCAGGATCGCGGCCGTGATCCGGTTCGCCACGGACGGCGGCATCGACATGCTCGTACCCTCCGCGCCTCGATCTACATAACCGGCGATCTGATCTTCCAGCGCCGGGTCGAGGCTGACGCAGTAAAGCCGCGTGACCAGTCGGCCGTGCTGCATCGCCGGGTCGTCGGCGGGCGGCTCGTCCACCGTGTGCTGCCCGCAGATCGTCCGCCGCAGCGCGTTCCGCACGTACTCGGTCAGCACGTCCAGGTCCCGCGACCGCGGCGCCCACTCGCCCAGCGTCTCCACGATCGTCGCCAGGTCCCGGATCGGCACCCGCTCGCGCAACAACCCCTGCAACACCTTCTGCAACTCGCTCGGCTTCACCACCGGCGCGTCCTTGCCGCCCGCCGGCTCTAGAACCGCTGCCGTCAACTTCGGACTCTTCTCCTTGAGCTGCGTGATGAGGTTGTTCGTCTCCTCGAAGTCCAGCATCTCGTGGGCGTGGTTCTTGACGATCTCGGTCAGGTGCGTTGCCAGCACGCTCGTCGCGTCGACCACCGTGTAGTTGAGCGTCTCGGCCCGCTGCTTCTGGCCGGGCTCGATCCACACCGCGTCGAGGCCGAACGTCGGCTCCTTCACCCGCACGCCGCGCAGCTCGCCGCTATTGGGCGACGACAGCCCACCGTCCATCGCGAGGAACTGGCCGGGGAAGACCTGGCCCGACGCGACGGTGTTGCCGCGTATCTTGACGTGGTAATCCTGCGGCTGGAGCTGCATGTTGTCGTGGATCCGCACCGGGGGCATCACGAAGCCCTGCTCCGCGGCGAGCTGGCGGCGGATCAGCGTGATGCGGTCGAGCAGGTCGCCGCCCTGCGTCGTGTCGACGAGGCGGACCAGGCCGTAGCCCACCTCGAGCTCCAGCGTGTCGACGCCAAGCGACTTCTCGATGGGTTCGGGCTCTGCGGTATCGCGGGCGGTCTGCTCGGCGCGGTCGGCGGCGGCCTGCACGCCCTGCTCCTTGCGGCTGCCGAACCACGCCATGCCCCCGACGATCGCCGCGAGGGTCAGCATCGGCACCATCGGCAAACCCGTAAACGCCATCGCCGCGAGGAACACGCCGGTGATCCCCATCGCCGCGACCCGGCCGGTCAACTGCTCGGTGAGCTCCTGCCCGAAGTCGCGCCGGCTGCCCGACCGCGTCACGATCAACGCCGCGCCGATGGACACCACGAACGCCGGGAGCTGGCTCACGAGCCCGTCGCCGATGGTCAGCTTGGTAAACACCTCCACCGATTCGCTCAGCGTCCAGCCCTTCATCCACACGCCCACCGCGAACCCGCCGAGGATGTTCACGATCGTGATGATGATGCCCGCCACCGCGTCGCCCCGCACGAACTTGGCCGCACCGTCCATCGCCCCGTAAAAATCCGCCTCTGCCGCGATCTCCTCGCGCCTCCGCCTGGCCGCCTGCTCGTCGATCAGCCCGGCGTTAAGGTCCGCGTCGATGGCCATCTGCTTGCCGGGCATCCCGTCCAGCGTAAAACGCGCGGCCACCTCGCTGATCCGCGTCGCCCCCTTCGTGATGACCACGAACTGCACGATGATCAGGATCACGAACAGGATCACCCCGACCACCACCGAATTGCTCGCGACGAAGTTGGCGAACGACTCGATCACCTTGCCCGCCGCCGCCGTCGCCTCGCTCGGCTGGTCCACGGGCATCGCGAGGATCATCCTCGTCGTCGCGATGTTGAGCACCAGCCTGAACAGCGTGGTGCCCAGCAAAAGCGACGGGAACACGCTGAACTCCAGCGGGCTCTTGACGAAGATCGTGGTCATCAGGATCAACGCTGCCAGCGCGATGTTCGCCGCGATGAGCATGTCCATCACGAACGGCGGCAGCGGCACCACGATCACCGCTACCAGCCCGATCACCGCCACCGGCACGAGCAGCGCGCGGTACCGCTCGAGGCGGGTCAGCCAGGCGGGCAGGTTGTTGACGGTTTCAGGCAAGGTACAGGGTGCTCCGGAACGACGGAATCCGAATCACGAATGACGAAGCGATCGCTTCACCCGTCATCTGCTCTGCATCGATTCCGTCAGTCGTCGTTTGTGCTTCGTCATTCCGCTAAGCGGCTTTCTCCCCCACCCGGTACACGTAGGCCAGCAGCTCCGCCACCGCGGCGTAGTGCTCGGGCGGGACCTCCTGCCCGACCTCAACGCCGGCGTACAGCGCCCGCGCCAGGGGCTTGCGCTCGATCAGCGGGACGCCGTGCGTCATTGCCAGTTGCCGGATCCGCATCGCCATGTAGTCCGCGCCCTTGGCCACCACCTTCGGCGCAGTCATCGTCTCGCCGTCGTACTTCAGCGCCACCGCAAAGTGCGTCGGATTAGTCACCACCACGTCCGCCTTCGGCACCGCCTGCCCGACGCGCTGCAACGCGAGCTGCCGCGCGACCCGCGCCCGGCGCTGCTTGACCATCGGGTCGCCGTCCATCCGTTTCATCTCCTCGCGCACCTCCTGTTTGGTCATCATCAGGTCGCGGCTGTGCTGCCACTTCTGGAACATCCAATCCAGGATCGCCAGCACGAGCAGCACCACCGCCAGGACTAGGGCGAGCTCGTACACCATCTCCGCCGCGACGACGTAGGCCGGCCCCACCGCCAGCTCCGAGGCGTGCAAGACCTTCTGCAGATCAAGGTAGATCACCACCGACGCGATCCCCGCCAGCAGCGCGACCTTGCCGAGGCTCATGATCAGCCGCACACCCGCCCGGGCGTTGAAGAGCTGTTGCACGCCCTTGGCCGGGTTGAGCTTCGAGAAGCTCGGCACCAGCGGCTTGCCCGTAAGCATGAACCCCACCTGTCCGACGCACGCCAGCAGCCCCATCGCCATGATCGCCAGCATCAGCGGGGCCGCCATGACCAACGCCGCCCGGACGCTGTACGACGCCACCGCGGCGAGGTCGTCGGCCCGGGTCGGATTGGTCGCGTGGGCCGCACTCAGCAGCGTCTCCATCGCGTGCCGCATCCCCAGCAGCACCCGCCCGCCGAGTGTCTGCAGCCCGACCACCGCGGCCAGCAGCATCACCGCGGCCGTGAGGTCCGTGCTCTTGGCGACGTTGCCCTCCTGCCGCGCCTCGGCGCGGCGGCGGGGTGTCGCCTCCTCCGTCTTGTCCTGTCCCGTGTCGGCCATCCGTAGCCTCTCAGCGGGTCATCCCGACCCGCGCAAAATGTGCGTACCCCTTACATCGTGAAAAAGGCCGTCAGGAGTTGAAGCATTTCTACCAGCGTCCCCCGGAACACCACCGCGGCCGTGTGGATCCCCACGATCAGCAGCACCAGGCCGCCGAGGATGCGGACGATGAACCCGACACTGAGGATGTTCATCTGCGGCACCGTCCGGGCGATGAACCCCATCGCCACGCTCTCCAGGAACACGATGCACAGCAGCGGTGCCGCGACACGCAACGCGACCTCGAACGCCATCGTGAGCAGCCCGATCACGAGGCTGACCAGCGCGTCGAGGCCGGGCCCCGCGTCGGCGAAACCGGCGATCGGGATTCGCTCGAAGCTGCCCACCAGCGTCGTGAGCATCACGTGGTGCCCGCCCATCAGGACGAAGATCGCCAGGCCCATCATGAACAGCAGTTGCCCCGCGACGCCGGCTTCCGCGTCGAGCTCGGGGTTGAACACGCCGCCGGCCGAGATGCCCATCTGCTGGTCAATCACGTGCCCGCCGATCTGCAGCCCGATCAACGGCAGGCTTGCGCAGTAGCCGATGGCGAACCCGACGAGCAGCTCGAGCCCCGCCGCGGAACCGAGCCCCCACAGCGACAGATCGCCGCGGGTGACGCTCCCCAAGTCCGCCGCCGCCGCCATCCCCGGCGTTCCCCACAGCATCGGGTACACGCACAGCGACAGCCCAAGCACCAGCATCACCTTCACCAGCCGCGGGATCGTGGAACTTCCCAGCACCGGCGCGAGCAGGAAGATGCCCGACAGCCGCGTGAGCACCATCACCCACGCGGGCAGGTGGTCCAGCAGCGGCAACAGCATCGTCGTCGGCATCATCCGCTTCTTAACCCGGCCGCTCGCGGCCGCAGTGCTCGGAGATTGGGGGCCTAGGTGTTGGGGGCTTGGGTCCCGTCAATTTGCATTCTTGGCTGTTCCGAAGCCTCAATACCCAAGCCCCTAACCCCTAGAACCCCCCGAACATCCGCGCCGAAAACTCCATGATCCGCGCGAAAAGCCACGGCAACGTCATCACCGCCACCACCCCCATCCCCAAGATCTTCGGCACAAAACTCAGCGTCTGCTCTTGGATCTGCGTCACCGCCTGCAGAATGCTCACCGCCAAACCCACCACGAGCGCCGCCATCAGGATCGGCGCGCTGAGAAAAAGCATTAGCGTCAACGACTCCCGCACCAGGTCCACGGCTTGATCAAATGTCATAACGGAACTCCTTCGGCTCGTCCCGCTTTAGCGGGATGCAATCCGCTACGTCGTCACCCCCGGCACCGCAAAACTGTTCAACAAACTCCCCGCCACCAAACGCCAACCGTCCACCAGCACGAACAACAACAGTTTGAACGGCAGCGAAATAAACACCGGCGGCAACATCAACATCCCCATCGAGATCAGGATGCTGCTCACGACCATATCGATCACGAGGAACGGCAGATACAGCCGAAACCCCATCAGGAACGCAACCTTCAGCTCGCTGAGGATGAACGCCGGCACGAGCGTGACCATGTCCACGTCCGCCCGTTTCAGTTCGGCGGGGTTGCTAGTGTCCTGCCCGCGATACTCCATCATCATGTACACGCCGTCCCAGTTGCCGGCATAGTCGATCTGGTCAAACATGAAATCCCGCAGCGGCTGCTTCGCCCGGTTCCACGCTTCCAACTGATCGATCTGCCCCGCCTGCAGCGGCTGCAGCGCGTTGGCGTTGATCTGCTCGATCGCCGGTGCCATGACGAGAAACGTCATGAACAGCGCCAGCCCAACGATCACCTGCGACGGCGGGAGCGACTGCGTCCCGATGGCCTGCCGCAAGAGCGACAGCACGACGACGATCCGCGTGAAGCTCGTGCACATCACCAGGATCGCCGGAGCAAGCGACAGCACCGTCAGGAGCAGGACGATCGAGATCGTCGCGCTAAGCCCGCCCGCTCCGGAAGCATCATCCGTGGCGTCCGGGCCGTTCAGAGGCAGCGCGTTGCCCGCGTTGTCGAGGATTGAGATCGGGTTGAACGGGTCCACGGGATCGGCAGCCTGCGCTACGGCGGGCACCCGCACGATCAGCACCAACATCGCAACACAAACAGCCGGGACCCCGGATCGCGTAGCGGTCCGTCTATTCGTCGAGTCAAACCACCGCATCAGCCACCCCCCTTCCCGCCGATGACACCGAGGCGCGAGCGCAGCCCGGCGAGCGAGTCGCGGGTGCGATCCAGCCGCACCTCGCCGTCGTCGCCACCCCCGTCGGCCCGCTCGTCGCGGGCTTCGTAGTCGCGGTTGAACCGGCCGATGAGGTCTTGAAACCCGCGGCTGACGCTGGCGGGCCTGCCGCTCTCCACCGACTGCAGCAGGGCCGCGACCTCTTCTGGATCATCCAGGTCGGCAAGCGTACGCAGCCCCGTCGACGAGTCGCCGACCACGAGCACGCGGCGCCCGACACGCAGGAGCAGCACGTGGTTCTTCGGCGCAACCGGCGTGCGTGACAGCACCTCGACGGCTTGCGACGGTCGGGCGATGACTTTGCCGCCCAAGCGGACCACCGCCCACCGCGCCGCGAGGATCAGCCCGATCACCAGGCCCAACGCCGCCATTGTTGACAGCATCCAGCCGCCGCCGGATTGGGCATCCCCGAGCGACCGCTGTTCGGCCGCGGGTGCACCCAGCGGGGCCTGTTCGGTGTCTTGCGGTGGTGTCGGGTCGCCTTGCGGAGGGGCCGCTGCGGGTTCGGAATACTGTTTCGCCAACTCGGTCAACTGCCGCCGAGCGTCCGCCTCGCCCGCCGGCTGCGCCCGCGCAGCGGCCACGCCGCCGACGCTCAGCAGCAGCACGAGGCACGCGATCTTCCGAGTCCTGGGCACGCCGGTCCTCCGTGACCTGTGCGGGTTTCCATCACCGCTTGCCACGCCCGGCATCCTGCCGAGTAGCCCGTGGCCGACGGTTGCCGTTCTTACCCGGTCGCCTCTCCCGCGTCCGCCGTCGCCGCCTCGGCCTGCTCCTCCAGGTCCGCGACGATCTCGCTGACGCGGATGCAGAAGTTGTCGTTCAGCACGAGCACCTCGCCCCGCGCCACCAGCCGGCCGTTGACGAACACGTCCACCGGGTCGCCCGCCAGCTTGTCCAGCTCGATCACGCTACCGCCCCGCAGCTTCAGCACGTCCTCGACCAGCATCTCGGTGCGGCCAAGCTCGACCGTCACGTCGAGGTCGACATCGCCGAGGAGGTCGATGCCGCGGCCGCTTTGAGCCGCATCGCCTCCGTTCACCGCCGCGGCGATCTCGTCGACGGCGGATTGCGCGCCATCGAGCGCTTCGTTCAGCGCCGCCTCATCCGTGACGTCGGGTTGGGTGGTGGTTTCGGCCATCTTGCGAAGGAAGCGACGCGGCGTTGCCGCGCGGTGGCGCGGCGAAGCCGCGTCGCTTCATTAAAGGAGTGTTCAGTAGTCCGACGCGAACTCCATGCATTTGGCGATCAGCACCTCATCGATAATCGGCTCGCCCTGCTCGTCTTTGCCAAACTGCTCATCGAGGGCGGCCTTGACCTGCCGCGTCAGGGTCGACAGCTCCTGCTCACGCAGGTGCGACGGCTGGGCCCGGCGGAAGATGGTCGTGATGTCGCGCTGGATCGACGCCTGCATCGCGGCGATCCGCTCCTCGACCTCGGGTAGGTGCCTCTGCTTGACGACGACGTATATCTCCGTGTCGTACATGAAGCTGCGGCCGGACTGCGTGTTCTGGAACTTGCCGGAGACCACGAGCGCCTCGGCGGGCCGCTCGCCGAGCGCCACCTCGTCGGCGACGCCGGGCTCGGCCTTCACGTCCGTCGGGCCCCCGCTGAACATGAACAGCGCCACGATCACCACCGCCTCGACCACCAGGACGGCGGCAACGGTGAGGATCGGCATGAGGGGCAGGCCCTTCTTGCCCGGCTCGACGGCGGCGTCGGGTTTTTTCTTGTCGTCGGGCATGAGAAGAGGCTGCGGCCGCGAGCGGACGGGCTAAGCGGGTGGCACGGGCGCAACGCTACACCGTTAACTTCGGTCAGCGGTCTCGGGCTTCTTGAACTCTTCCTTCAAAGATTCGCTCACGAGCACCTCCACCCGCCGGTTCAGCCGCGCCTCGTCCGTGTTCACGGCCCGCGCATCGAGTGGCTCCCGGTCCGCGTTAGCGGTGAGGCGGAAGCGGCCCGGGTCGATCTTGAGGTCGAGCGTGAGGTAGTCGAATACCGCCTTGGCGCGGGCATAGCTGAGCTGCCAGAGGTCGTCGAACGTGCCGTTGCCACCCTCGGGCATCTCCAGCGCTGCGGCGTGTCCCCGCAGCTCCACAATGTTCTCCCACCCTTTGAACACGTCCGCCAACTGGTTCAACGACTGCTTCGCCTCCTCGGTCAGGTCGGCCGACCCAGGGGCGAAGGTGATCCGCCCGCCGGTGGCGATCATCATGCCCTCGCGGACCTTCGTGACCTGCGGCTCGCGGCCCTGCTGGCCGGGGTCCTTCGTGTTGCTGCGGTTAGGCACCTTCTCCTGCTTCAGCCGCATCGCGTCCAGGCGTTCTATCAGCGACAGCGCCGGGTCGTCGGTGATGGGGATCTTGCCGCCGCCGCCCATCATGCCGAAGGATTTTTTGATCTCCTCGATGACGGCGGTGAACTGCTCTTCCTTTTTGATTTCGCTGAACGAGACGATGAGGACGAAGAAGCACAGCAGGAGCGTCATCATGTCGCCGTAGGTCGTCATCCACTCGGGGGCACCGGCGGGCGGGCATTTGCATTTGGAAGACATAGGGAGAAGGGCCAGAGGGGTAAAGGGGCAAAGTGGACCCAAAGGCAGGAAGTCAGAGCACTCTGCCCCGTTGCCCCTCTACCCATTTTCCCCCTGCTATCAAGCGGCCTCCGCATCCGCCTTGGGCCTCAGGCTCGGCGGGAGGAACGTGCGCAGCTTTTGTTCCACCACGCGGGGGTTGTCGCCGCTCTGGATACTCATCACGCCCTTGACGATGATCGTCTTGTAGAGCACCTCTTCCGCGGAGCGGCGGGCGAGGCGGTCGGCCATGGGGCCGGCGAACATGTTGCTGGCCATCGCGCCGTAGAGCGTTGTCAGCAGGGCGACGGCGAGGCCCGCGCCGATGGCGCTGGGGTCCGACAGGTCCGCGAGCATGGCGACGAGGCCGACGAGCGTGCCGATCATGCCCATGGCCGGGGCGTACTTGTTGATGGTCTCGAACAGGCCTTTACCGATGTCGTGCCGGTCGACGAGGGTGTCGAGGTCGCTGAGCAGGATCTGCTCGATGAGCTCGGGATCGGTGCCGTCGACGGCCATGGACAGGCCCTGCACGATGAAAGGGTCGTCGATCTCGCGGCAGGTGGCCTCGAGGCTGAGGATGCCGTCGCGGCGCGCGATCTCGGCGTAGCTGACCATATCGTCGATAAGTTTCTCGATCGAGCCGGACTTCCAGAACACGGCCTTCTTGGCCGCGCCGATGATGCCCTTGACGTTCCGCGCGGGGAACGCGAAGAAGATGATGGTGACGGACGCGCCGACGACGATGATGACGGAGGGGACGTCGATGTAGATGCCGATGTCGCCGCCGGACATGAGGGCCCAGATGACGAGGGCCCAGGTGCCGAGGATGCCGAAGAGTAAGCCGAGGTCCATGGTGGTACGGCGGTGTTATCGGCGGGGGGTCGGGGAGCGGTTGAAAAGAGGGCGCGGGTGGTGCGCTTTGAGCGGACTCCCATCCGGCTGAAGCCGGATGGCCCGGGGGACGCGGGCCGTCAGGTGGGCGGGGTGAGTTTGCGGAGGGAGCGGCCGTATTCGACGGCGAGGCGGACGACGTCGTCCATGGATTCCTTGACGATGAAGTGGTCGCCGTTGATGAGGGTGATGGTGGTGTCGGGGTTGGACTCGACGGTACGGATGAGCTCGGCGTTGATGACGAAAGGCTTGTCGTTGAGTCTCGTCACAGTGATCATGGCGTAGCTTCTAGCTGCTAGGGCCTAGGGCCTAATAGGACTGACGTCGGTGCGGCCTGCCCTGCAGGGGAGATGCTCTAAATGACGGTTTAGTTACACGTCGGTAGCGGCGACGTGCTCCGCTTGCGTCTTGCCGTGCCCTTGCGCCTAACGGCTAGCGCCTACGCCCTACCTCACCGCAGAGAGGAGTTCCTGGATCAACTCGTCGCTGGTGGTGATGACGCGGGCGGCGGCGCTGAAGCCGGTGGAGGCGGTGATGAGGTTGACGAACTCTTCGGAAAGTTCGACGTTAGAAAGTTCGAGGGATCGGGCGAGGATGGTGCCCGAGCCGGAGGACCCGGCGGTGGAGACGACGGGGCTGCCGGAGTTGTTTTCGGTTTCGTAGAGTGACGAGCCGACCTGGCGGAGGCCCTGGGGGTTGGCGAAGGTGGCGACGGGGACGCGGCCGAGGACGCGGGTGAGGCCGTTGGTGAACGCCCCGGTGATGGTGCCGTCGAGGCCGACGGTGAAGTCTTCGAGCGAGCCGATGGGGTAGCCGTCCTGGGAGAGCGAGCGGAGCTGTGTATCGGAATCGGCGAGGGCGGTGACGGAGCCGAAGGGGTCGGTGAAGGCGAGGTTGATGGAGAGGGGGTTGGTGGCGCCGGTGCCGGAGCGGTCGAGGTTGAGGACGTTGTCGGTGAGGCCGATGAGTTGGCCCTCGGTGTTGAAGCTGGCGGAGCCGGAGCCGAGGAAGGTGTTGAGGTCGGTGTCGTCCTCGGCGGAGGCGAAGAACTGCCAGGTGGTGCCGTTCTCGTCTTTGTTGGTGAGGACGGTGGTGAGGTTGATGTTCAGCGGGTTGCCGAGCGAGTCGTAGGCGGCGAAGGTGGTGAGGGTGGACTCGCCGGTGGCGTCCTGGGTCTGGGTGGTGGAGAGCGGCGCGGCGGGGGCGACGCCGAAGTTGACGATGAGGTTGTTGCCTTGGAGGTTGATGGCGTTGGCGGTGCCGAGGTTGGAGTTGAGGGTGAGGTTGCCGGCGGCGACGTCGACGCCGGCGGGCGGGGTGGTGGTGTCGATGCCGAAGATGTCGTTGAGGAAGGTGGCGAAGTCGCCGAGGGTGGTGCCGAAGGCGTCGGCACCGACGTCGGCGGTGGGGGCGGCGTTGATCTCGAAGGTGCGGTCGGGGATGGTGGCCCCGCCGCGGGTCGCGCCGGTGATGGTGATGACGTCGCCGGCGGCGAAGGGGCTGGTGCCGTCGGCCTTGAACAGGCCGGTGAGCGACGACGCCGCACCGGCGGTATTGGTTGCGGCGGCGTCGTCGTAGAGGGTTTCGAGGGCGGTGATCGAGCCCTGGGTGGCGATGTCGCCGCCGGAGTTGAGGTTGCCGGAGAACTTCACCTCGGTGGTGGGCTCGGCGATGGTGGTGACGCCGACGGGGACGCGGAGCTCGGTCAGGACGCCGGGGATGATCTCGCCGTCGATGTCGACGCCGTAGCCCTGGACGATGCCGCCGCCGGCGGTGGTGAGGTTGAAGTCGCGGTCGAGGTTGAAGTTGCCGTTGCGGGTGAAGCGTTGGGTGCCGGCGTCTTCGACGACGAAGAAGCCGTCGCCCTCGATGGCGAGGTCAGTATTGTTGCCGGTGAGGGTGATGGCCCCGTCGGTGAAGTTCTCGGTGATGGCGGCGACGCGGACGCCGCGGCCGATCTGGGCCGGGTTGGTCCCGCCGAGCTGGCCGGAGGGCGCGGACCCGGAGCGACGGGTGTCGGCGACCTGGGTCTCGAAGGTGATGCGGGAGGCCTTGAACGCGTTGGTGTTGACGTTGGCGATGTTGTTGCCGGTAACGTCGATCATCGACGAGTTGGCGGAGAGGCCGGTAAGGGCGGTCTGGAGGGAGGTGGTGAGGCCCATGGGTGTCTCGGGGTTGGAGGGGGCGGCGCGGGATTTTGGCGGGGGTCGGGCTGAGGTAGCACGGGTCGGTTGACGGTGCGCGGTGACGGTGAGCTATCTACGGCGTGCCCGGGTCAACGGTGTTCCGCCAGCATCGTTCGTACGGCGGAGTTCTCGAAGCCGGCGAAGTTTGCGAGGCCGGCGAGCGGGTCGGGGCGGCGTGCGGGTTGATCGGCATCGGGTGTCTCGGGGGGGTCATGTTCGATAGAGTGCCTGGCGTTGGCGAGCAGGTTGTCGAAGGTCTGCGACTCGAACGGTGCGGGGCCGGGGGAGCGGTGTTCGGCCGGTCGCCCGACGGGGCGGACGGCGGGTTCGAGCAGGCGGAGGAGGGCGGCGGCGTCGGCCATGGGCGCGGGTCAGCTTGTTGGGGCTGCGGGTTCGGTGGCGGTCACGCCGGCTTCCTGCAAGAGCTGCGCGACCGCCGCGGCAGCGGGTTTCGCGCTTGCCAGCGAAGCAACCGGGGTTGCCGGCAACGCCTGATCGGTCACGGACGCGGGTTCGTTGGTCACGGTGCCGACGCGGTCGATCGGCAGGCGGTAGCCGGTGTCAAGCTCGAGCTCGGCCTTGCCGTCGACGACCCGCACCGCGGTGACGATGCCGCTGACCTGGTCGTTGTTCGTGCTCAGGCCCTCAACGTGTTTGCCGATAAGGGCGCCGGCTTGGCCGATGGAGTTTTGCAACACGAGTGAGCCGAGTTGTTCCTGGAGTTCGAGGTCGCTTTCGATACTTCGGAGGCTCGACAACTGTTCGAGGATCGCTTGCGAGTCGTTCGGCTCGAACGGGTCTTGGTTCGATAGTTCCGTCAGCATGATCTTGAGGAACTCGTCGCTGCTGAGGTTGGCATAGGCGTCGCCACCGCGGGCGGCGGGTGACGGTCCCGCGGCCTCGGCGGCGACGGCGGCAAAGTTGGTTGGGTTGATCCCGAAGGCGGCGGCGGCACTCATAATCGGTTCCTAGGAGTTGACGCGGGTTGCGTGGTACAGGCGGTCGAAGCGTCGAGCTTCCGTACCGCCGCGGTTATCACGAGGATTCTGGTTTTCGGGGTCGCGCTGCTGGAAGAAGCGGCCGCGGCTGCGGCCGTCGCCCTGCTGTTGTTCGGCCTGTTGCTGCGTCGGAGAGCCGTCGCCGCCCTGCTGGTTGAGGTTCGACCCGCCGGCGGAGTGGGGCGAACCCATCGCCGTCACCCCGAGCCGGTCGACCGACAGGCCATGGGCCTCAAGCGAGCTGCGCAGCTGCGTGAGCTGCTGGGTAAGCAGCGTCATGCCGCGGTCGGTCTCGGCGTGGAACTGGGCGGCGACGCTGGTGCCCTGGACCTGCAGCTGAATGCGGACCGTGCCGAGCTCGGGCGGGGTGAGGCGGAGCGTCACCGAGCCGTTGCCCTGGTTGACCGCGGAGTTCAGGCCGCGGGACAGGCGGGCGGCGTTGACGGCGTCCTCCGGCTGAGCAAAGGTGGAGCTCAGCGTCGCATCCGCGGCCGCCGCCGTTGCCGTGGCGGGCGGCGTCGCCGAAGGGGCTGGCGCGATCGAGGGTTGCACCGCATCGGAGCCGGATGGGCCGGCCGGTGTCGACGAGACGGTTGCATTGAGAGCGGGGGCGGCGTCGTTTGCGGCCGCTTGGCTGCCGGACCCGCGGGACGTCTCGGCCCCAGTGAACACCCGCGCTTGCGGGTTGCCCTCCCCCGACCGCTGCTCGGATGCACCGGACCCCGCATCGTCCGGGTCTGCCGCGGCGCCTTCAGCCGCGCCGGGAACTACCACGCCGACCGGGGGCTCCCCCGGCCGAGTCGCGCCGATCGGCGACAGCGGATTAGTCGACGCCGCCGACGCGCCGCCCGCCGCCGGCTGGGCATCTGTCACGGCCTGCCCCGATGCATCGCCCGCAACCAACGTGGCCTCGGGCACATCTACTACTCCCGCCTGCGTCGCCGTCACCGCATCATCGGTCTCTGACGCTTCAACCAAGCCATCATCGACCGCTTCCGACGCCTCGCCGTCCTGCCCAAGCTCCGCGGCCTCGCCCGTAGGCGTTTCGACGTCATCTTCAACCCCGCTGGTCGCTTCGCCGACGCGGCCGTCAGGCTCGGCCGACGCCACGTCATCATCCCGCAGCGGCTCCGCGTTTGACACGCCGGCGCTGTCGGTCTTTTCCGCTACCGGTGCAGGCTCCCGCACCCGGCGCGGCTCGCGGGATGCCTCTGCCAGCGACGCCTCGAACCTTTCGCTCCGTGGAGCATCGAAACCCTCCGCCGCGTAGCCGGGTCGACCGGCAGCGTTTGCCGCCGCCGTGCGTGGGGGCGCTGAAAGGTTGATTGCATACGTGTTCGTCATGATTCCTCTCGCATCGGGTCCACGCCGCGCAGCCGCAGTTGCTCGATCAGCCGCGTCACCTGCACGACCTCCGCCTCACTCTTAAATGCCTTGAGCACCCCTGCCGATTTGCGAAGCTGCATCGCCGCGAGGTAATCCACCGCCTCGTCCAGCTTGCCCTGGCCGAGCATCTGCTGCACGACGTCCTTGGCCTGCCGCGCGGGAAGCTGCTCGAGCGTCTTGACCGCCCGCTTGAAATCCTCGTCCTGCATCAGCCCCGCCCGCTCGGCGACCGCCGCCTCGAACGCTTGCCGCTCCGCTTCGAGCTCGGCCGTCTGCCGCTCAAGCAGCGCCTTGTCCTGGTCTAGCCGCCGCCGGATCGCCTCGGTCTCCGCCTTCAGCCGCTCGAGCCGGTGCAGCGACACCTCGTCCGCCTCAAAGTTTTCCTGCAGCCGCTCCTCGACGCTCTGCGGCCCGTCCGCCACCCGCTCCAGCCGCATCAACTGGTCCCGCGCCGCCTCCGCCTGCGCCGTCGCCGCCTCGACCTCCGCCTCGCGCTCCGCCTGCTCCCGCACCGTCGGGCGGAACACCGCCATAACCGCCTCCACCCGCTCGCGGCTGAGCCGGTCGCTCGCCGCCAGCCAGCCGACGAACCCCACCGCGCCCAGCACGTGCAACAGGATCAACAAGATGAGCGCCGACGCCAGCGACCTCACGCCGCACCCCCGATCAGGCCGCGCGTGTACGCCTGCATCGCCAGCTCGTCAAGCTCGGCCGTCTCCCGCCGGTCCTCTTTCCGCTTCCAATCCGCGAGGTCTTTTTCCCGCAGCAGCTCGAGCGCCTTGCGCTGACGCATCGCCTCGGCGAGCCGATCCCGCGCCGCATTGATCTCGCCCTCGACCTCCGCCAGCCGCTTGACCAGCTCCCGGCCCCGCGCCGTCGCCGCGGCGTTGTAGCGGGTGAACTCGCCGACCTTGCTCAGGTCGACCTTCCCCACGAGGCTCGCGCCGAGCCGGTGCTTCGACTCGCTGATCTCGCCCTGCATCGTGCGGAGCTGGTCCGTCATAATCATGCGGCCGCGCATCTTCGTCGCCAGCTCACGCTGCCGCTCGTCTTCAACGTCCCGTCGGTGGCGGAGTAACACTTCATATCGAAACACAAACTTCGGCATCGCTGTTTCCTCTCTAGATCAGCGGCGGGCGCCGGCGGTTGCGGCGCGGCCGGGCTTGGGCTTCTGACCCAACTGGATGCGCGTCTGCTCGAGCTGCCGCGCCAGCGCGGCGAGCTGCGCAGCCGTCTGCTCGAACGGCCCGGCCCCCGAGTTCTCGCCGCTGCCCTGCTGGAGCAGCCGATCAATCACGTCCTTGGCCGCGATGGCCAGGTCAAACTCGGGGTTACTCCCCGCGGCGTAGGCTCCGATGTTCACCAGGTCCTCCACGCGGCGGTAGGCCGTGATGAGCTTTAGCACCTCGCGCCGGGCGTTGCGGTGGCCGCCGTCGGTCACGTCGTCGGCGACGCGGCTGATCGAGCCGGGTACGTCGATCGCGGGGTAGTGGCCCTGCTCGGCGAGCTTGCGGTCGAGCTGGATGTGGCCGTCGAGGATCCCGCGGCAGGCGTCGGCGATCGGCTCGCTCATGTCCTCGCCCTCGACCAGCACCGAGTAGAGCCCCGTGATCGACCCGTGCTCGGTCCGCCCCGCACGCTCGAGCAGCACCGGCAGCGCCGCGAAGACGCTCGGCGGGTATCCCTTGGTCGCCGGGGGCTCACCAGCCGCGAGGCCGACCTGCCGCTGGGCCTGGCAGTACCGGGTCACGGAGTCCATCACCAGCAGAACATCGTTGCCCCGGTCGCGGAAAAACTCCGCCACGCAGCAGGCGACACGGGCCGCGCGGATCCGCAGCAGCGCCGGTTCGTCGCTCGTCGCACAGACCACGACGCTGCGGGCCATGCCCCGCTCGCCCAGTGCGTTCTCGATAAAGTGCCGCACCTCACGGCCGCGCTCGCCGATGAGGGCGATAACCGCGACGTCTGCGGCGGTGTGTTTGACGCACGACGCCAGAAGCGTCGACTTGCCCACGCCCGGCGCGGCGAAGATGCCAACACGCTGGCCCCGGCCAAGGGGCGTCATGGCGTCGATGGCACGCACCCCGGTCGCCAGTGGCGTGTCGATCAACGGACGGTTGAGCGGGTCCATCGGCGGCGGGTCGAGCGGGCGCGGCGAGGTGTCGGTGAGCGGGCCGCGCCCGTCAATGGGCTCGCCCAGGCCGTTGATCACGCGGCCGAGCAGCGGCGTGCCGACACGCACCGTCTGTCGGTGGTGCAGCGCGACGACGCTGTCGCCGCGCCCAATGCCGGTCGCCGAGCCGAGCGGCATGACCACAGTGTTCCCGCCGTCAAACCCCACCACCTCGCCGGGGATCGGGTGATGCTCGTCGTGCCGTGGCCGCACCTCGACGCGGGCCCCGACGGGCACCGGGAGCGCCGCAACACGGATTGCCAAGCCGCGCACTTCCGTCACGGTCCCGCGCAACTCCAGCGCGGTGCAGTGGTCCAGCAGGTCGAGTTGCTCGGCAAGCAGGGGCATGGGAGTAGCTAAGCGAAGGCGGTGCCGCGCCGGTGGGCACAAGCGTTATCGGTCGCAAATGGGCGGCAACATCATCGGGACCAGCCGGGACGCGACGTGTCTCAGGCGCGGGAGCGCTCCACGAGGCCTAGCGTTGCCGCTACGGCTCGCTGCCCGAGGGTTCGGGCGCGATCAGCTCCGCGATGCGGCGGAGCTGTGTCTCCACCGTCGCATCGACCCCGCCCTCGCCGAATGTGAGGACGCACCCGCCCCGATCCACCGCCTCGTCTTCGGTCAGTGTCAGGTGCCGCAGATGAGCGAACCGCTTGGCCAGGCTCGGCAAGACGTCCTGCACCGCCGCTCGGTCCTCGGGGTGCACCCGCACCACCACGTCCGCCGGCGACATCACCAGTTCCAGCGCGGCGGCGACCTGTCCCGTCACCACCTCTTGGTCCACCTCGATCACCCGGTGCACCACCTTCGCCGCCAGCCGCAGCGCCAGGTCGAGCACCGCCTCACGCGCCTCGCGGTCCATCTCGTCGCGCCGCGCTTCCCACTCATCTGCAAGCGCCCCCCACCGCTCCGCCACCGCGGCCGCCCGCTCCACCCCCTGCTCCAACGCCTCGGCGTGCCCCGCTTCCCGTCCCTGCTCTAGCCCTTCGGCGTGTCCAGCCGCATAGCCCGCTTCACGCCCCGCTTCCTCAACCCCCGCCGTCAGCCGCGCCGCCTCCGCCTCCGCCGCTTCCACGATCCGCTTCGCGTCGACCTCCGCCTTCGCCCGCAGCGCCGCCGCCTGCTTGCTCAGGTCGCCGAGGTTCAGGACGATCGCGTCTTTAATCAGCGGACGCGTCGATTGTTGCTTCAGTACCGGCATGGATCATCGTTCCAGGTTTAGCGCCGCGACTCGCCGCATGACAACCCACGCGACGAGTCGCGACGCTAAACCACCAGGTCCTTGTCCCCGCCCCGCCCGCTGATGATGATCTCACCCGCGTCCTCCAGACGACGCACGATGTCGACGATCCGCTGCTGCGCCGCCTCGACATCGCTCACGCGGACCGGGCCCATGAACTCCATGTCCTCCTTGATCAGCGTCGCCGCCCGCTCGGACATGTTCTTGAACACCTTCTCGCGCAGCTCCTCGCTCGCGGTCTTCAGCGCCAGCGACAGCTCGTCGTTCTCGACCTCCTTCAATACCGACTGGATCCCCTTGTCGTCGACAAGGTTGATGTCCTCGAACACGAACATGAGCCGGCGGATCTCCTCGACCAGGTCCGGGTCGTCGGCTTCAAGCCCCTCCATGATCGACTTCTCTGTGGTGCGGTCGGTGAGGTTGAGCATCTCGGCAACGCTGTTGATGCCGCCGATCTTCTCGAAGCTGTGGCTGAGCATGTTCGACAGCCGCGCCTCGAGCCCCGCCTCGACCTCGCTGATCACCTCTGGGTTCGTCTGTTCCATGTTGGCGACGCGCTTGACCACCTCGATCTGCTTCGGCCCGGGCAGGCCGCCGAGCACCTCGGACGCCTTGTTGTACGGCAGGTGGCTGACGATCAAGGCGATGGTCTGCGGGTGCTCGTCCTGGATGAACGTCAGCAGGTTCGTCGACTCGGCCTTCTGCAAAAACGCGAACGGGGTCTTGCGGACGCTGCGGCTGATGTTGCCCATAATCCGCTCGGCGTCCTCCTTGCTCAAGCTCGACGACAGGAGCGCCCGCGCGTTCTCCAGCCCGCCCTCGCAGCCCCAGCTCTGCGACGCGGCCATGTCGTAAAACTCCTTGATCACCGCGTCCCGCACCTTTCGTGGGACGGAGCCCAGGCTCGCCAGCTCCCGCGTCACCTCCTCCACCGCCTTCTGCGGCAGGGCCTTGAGCATCACCCCCGCCGCCTCCGCGTCCAGCGACAGCAACAGGATCGCCGCCTTCTTCGAGCCGGTCAATTCGTCGAGGGTGAGGGTGCTTGCCGCCATGGAGTCATCCGCTTAATTCGGCCGCTTGCGGCCGATGCTCGTCGCCACGGACCGGGCCGTGGAAACCATCAGTCGTCCAACGCGACCCACTTACCCAGCAGGCTCCCCGCGTCGCGCGGGCTCGCCTTGATCATCTCGCCGATCTGCTCGGCGAGCTGGCGGCTCTCCATATCGTTGTCGTTTAATTCCACACCCGACATCGCCGACTCGACCTCGTCCGCTTCCCCGATCAGTTCCTCATCGCTGGGCAGCCGCGGCGGGACGCCGGCGAGCTCCTCGACGCTCGGCAATTCCTGCGGCTTAGTCGCCCGCTTCACCATGAAAAGCAGCAGCATCAGCGAGAACACCCCGAGCCCGCCGGCCGCAATGGTCGTGCCCATCCCGCCGCCGGCCATGTTCCCGATGAACCCGCCGCCACCCGCGCCCGCCGCCGCCGGCGTGAGGAACGCCTGGTCGTACACCATGCTCGCCTCGATCACGCCCGGCGTGTCGGCCGCGACCAGCGGCGTAACCTGCTTGCGGATCGTCTCGAGCTGGCTCGTCAACACCGGGTCGAGCGCCGCGTCGTCGGGGTCTTCCGCCTCGGGGTTGTTCGCCTTGAAGATGTTGACGAAGTAGCTCCGAGGGACGTTGATGGTCACGTTGATCTGCTTGACCTGGTGGCCGGCCATCTCGATCTTCGCCTGGCTGGTGAGCAGCTTGTCCCCGTACTCGCGGCTGGACTGCGTTTCGGTCAGCTCACGCACGAGCAGGTTGCCGCTTTCGATGGTCATGCCCGCGTTGGGGCGCGTGCCCGCCTCGCCCGCCGGATCGAAGTCGCGGCTGAGCGTCTCGCTCTCCATCTCGCTCCGCAGCGGCTCGGCCTCCTCGTAGGCCCTCGTCTCACGCACCTCGCGGCGGATCGGGTCGGTGCTGACCTTTACCGCGACGATCACGCCCTGGATGTGCCGCAGCATGTCCTCGATCTTCTTGCGGTGATACTCCTCCTGGTGGCGGACCAGCTCGACGACCTCGGTGGGCACCGGGTCGTCCTCGTCGGCGACGGTGTGCTGCCGGCCGCGGTTCGCATCGAGTACGACCACGTCCTGCGGCCGCATCTCCGCCACCGCGCCGCTGACCAGCCCGGCGAGCGACTGCACGAGGTGCGGGTCGACGCTCGCGCTGCCCTGCATCGTCACCGTCACCGACGCAGACGGCCGCACCGAGCTACGCCCGAACCCGACCCGCTCTGGCGTCGAGATCACCACCTCGGCCGACTGCACGCCCTTGAACTTGCGGGCCACCGCGTTGAGGTACTCCTGCGTCGCGATGAGGTAGCGACGCCGGCCCTGCTCGCCGGTCTCCCACGGGTTCGAGTTGGTGACCGCCGCGAACGCCGACGCCGCGTCATCCGACAAGAGGTCCTCCCGCGCCAGCATCGCGATGGCATCCACGCGGCTATCGACCGGGACGTAGACCGACCCGGTGCGGAGCTCCGCGTCGATGCCCGCGGAGTCGAGCCGGGCGACGACCTGATCCGACCGGCTGGCGGCAAATTGGCTGATAGGCACCATCTCCGGCTGCCCGGCGTACAGCATCGCGATGAATCCCACCAAGAGCAGGATCACCACCAGCGAACCGACCGCCAGCTTCGTCGACGCGGGCAGCCCCTCCATCTGCGCCCAGATCGTGGTCCAGTACCGTTTCACAAAATCCATGGTCGGCGTCCTGCCTTATGAAGTGCAATCTGCGAAGGGAACAATGCGTTGAAGCTTCCTGCTAGCGCACCGTTCCCTGTTCCCTTCGCACTCTGCTTCAAACTCGGATCTGCTTCACTTCCTCGTACGCGTCCATCATCTTGTTCCGCACCTGCAACAACATCTGGAACGCGATGTCGGCCTTCTGTTTCGCGATCAACACGCCGTCGACGTCGTCGCGGCGGCCGGAGGCGAGGTCCTCGATAGCGACCTCGGCGTCCTGTTGCAACTGGTTCACTTCGTGCAGGTTCTTCAAGAGCACGTCCTTGAACGCCGGACCCTCGGCCTTGCCGACGGGCGGCGCGGGCTTCACCGGCGAGACCGGCGTGATCCCGGGTGCGTTGATGAGTCCGAGGGGGTCGGTCATGGCTTGATCCGGAGGCACGGAGGCTTTTGGAAGAAGGCACGCAGGCAAGAAGGCACGAAGGCACGAATGATAAGAGGGCTGAGTTCCTGCTCCGCCCGGAGCTCGATGCTCGTCACTAGTTCAAGAATTGGCTTCTGCATCGTTTGCTTCATCCCGGCTTTTCCTTCGTGCCTCGATGTCTTCGTGCCTCCGTGCCTATCTTCCTCACGCCAGCAATTGCAACGCCGTCTGGAGCATGTTCTTGGTGGCCTCTGCGGCCTGGAGGTTCGCCTCGTAGGCGCGGCTGATCTCCAGCGCGTTGATCTGCTCGATCATCGGGTCGAGGTTCGGGTGCTTGACGTAGCCGTCGGCGTCGGCGAGGGGGTGGTCGGGCATGAACTTGAGTTGGAACGGCGCGTCGTCGAGCTTGATCTGTTGGACGTGGACGCCGTCGGGGTCGCCGCCGGGCCCGCCCGCCTGCAGGATCGCGATGCGGCGGCGGAAGGGGACGTTCTCGCCGCTCTCGTCGGTGATGGTGTTCGCGTTGGCGAGGTTGGCCGCGACCGTTTCGAGGCGGATGCGGTTGGCGACGAGGCCGGAGGCGGAGGTGTCGAGGGCGTGGAACATGGGAGAGGGTCCGGAGATTGAAGGTCAGGTCAGTCGGGTTTAGTCTGAATCGGGGTAGCGGTACGTGGTCCATCTGAACCCTGATCCCCGGTCCCTGATCCCTTAGCGCACGTCCTCGCGGATCGCGTCGCGGAGCAGGTCGAACTGGCTGCGCAGCAGCTGCAGGCCGGCATTGTGGGCGAGGGTGTTTTCGGCGAGGTCCTGCATGATGCGTTCGAGGTCACGGTTGTTGCGGTCGTGGAAAAGGATGTTCTCGTCGAGCGGCTCGGGGCGAACGGTGATGTGTCCGTCCTCGAAGCGGAGCTGCCGGGTGTCGCGGGGTTCGAGGCGGCCGTCGACGGGGGTTTCGGTGGTGCGGCGGCGGTCCTGTGCCTTGCGGAGGCTGGCCTGGAAGTGGTCGACGCTGAGATCCTTGGGGCGGAAGTAGGGGGTGGAGAGGTTGGCGATGTTGTGGGTGATGACGTCGTGGCGGGCGCCGGTGAACTGGATGAGGCGCTCGAGCGATTGGCCGGCGCCGTAGGCGAAAGCGTCGGCGATCATGAGCGGGGCTCCTGCACAGTGGGGGAACAGCAAGCGTTGTTCCAGCGTGCGGCGGGGGCGGGGGACGCGACCACGCAATCGGGGGGTGGCGATTTTTGCGCGGGGTGGGCCTGGTTATTGCGCCCGGTGGATGGGGTTGCCGGGTCAGATGGTCTGGGCGACAAGGTTCTGCTCCTTCCACTTCTTGAGCTTGAGCCCGAGGGTGCGGACGCCGATGCCGAGTGCTTGCGCGGTGCGGGTGCGGTTGCCGTTGAACTGGCCGAGGGTGCGGACGATCTGGTCGCGTTCGACCTCGTCGAGGGGGACGACGGTGTGCGGGGTATCGGTCGCGGGCGGGATGAGGTGTCGCGGAGCGGTGAGTTGCACGGCGGCGATGGCGGGCTGGTGCTGATACCCCGCGACTTGGAGTGGTGGGCTGCCCGTCGCTTGCGTGGTCGCGGGTTGAGGTGGGGGCGGCGCGACCACGAAGGCGGGGGGTGGCGCGACGAGCCAGGGGCTGATCGTGGCGGCGGTGATGGTGTCGGTGGCGGACAGGACGCTGGCGCGCTCGCAGATGTTCTGCAGTTCGCGCACGTTGCCGGGCCACGCATGGGCGCACAGCAGGTCGGCGGCGTCGTCGGCAAACCGTTTGGGGGTGGAGCCCTCCCGCTCGGCGACGCGGTCGAGGAAATGTTGAGCGAGAAGCGCCGCGTCGCGGCCACGCTCGCGCAGCGGGGGGAGCGCGACGGGCAGGACGTTCAGGCGGTAGTAGAGGTCTTGCCGGAACGTGCCGTCGGCGACGGAGCGGGCGAGGTCGCGGTTGGTGGTGGCGATGACGCGGACGTCGACCTGCATCGTCTGCGACGAGCCGACGCGCTCGAACTGGCCCTCCTGCAGGACGCGGAGGAGCTTGGCCTGGAGGGTGGGGCTGATCTCGCTGATCTCGTCGAGGAGGAGGCTCGCGCCGTCGGCGAGCTCGAAGCGGCCCTTGCGGAGTTGGTCGGCCCCGGTGAAGGCGCCCTTCTCGTGGCCGAAGAGCTCGGATTCGAGGAGGCTGCTGGAGAGGGCGGCACAGTTGAGGCAGAGCATGATGCCGGCACGTCGCGGCGAGTGGGCGTGGAGGGTGCGGGCGACGACCTCCTTGCCGGTGCCGGACTCGCCTTGGATCAGGACGGTGCCGTGGGAGTCGGCGATCTGGAGGACCTGCCGGGTGGCGGCTCGCATGGCGGGCGAATCGCCGACGAGGTCGGGGGCCGACGCGGCCAACCCGTCGGCGGGTGCACCGGCGGCGACGGGAGCTGCGGCGGCGTCCTGCACCTTGCGGCGGTGTTCGACGGCGCGGCGGACGACCATCTTGAGCTGGTCGCCCTCGAAGGGCTTCTGGATGAAGTCGAACGCGCCGGCCTTCATGGCAGAGACGGCGTCATTGACGCTGCCGTAGGCGGTCATGAGCACCACCGGGAGGCGAGCGTCGGCGTCGAGGAGGTGGCCGAGGAGCTCGAGGCCGTCCATGCCGGGCATCTTCAGGTCGGTGACGACGGCGGCGGGCCGGTGTTTGCCGACCATCTTGAGGGCGCTGTCGCCGTCGCTCGCGGCGATGACGGTGTAGCCGGCGCGTTGGAGGGTGGCCCCGACCGAGTCGCGCATCATCTGTTTGTCGTCGACGATCAGGACCTTGGTGCTCATGCGGCGTCTCTCGAGGTGCGGGGTGCGGGGTGCGACGTGCGAAGGCCGAGCGATCGGTGCTCCATGCCACCGGTCGCGCCGGCCGCCCCGGGGAGCTGCATGACGAAGACGGCTCCGCCGGCGTCGGCGCGGCCGACGGTGATGGTGCCGCCGTGGGCGTCGACGATGCGGTGGACGATGGCGAGGCCGAGCCCGGTGCCGGTGCTCCGGGTGGTGAAGAAGGGGTTGAAGACGCGGTCGAGGGTGTCGGGGGCGAGGCCGGGGCCGGTGTCGGCGACGGTGACTGTTCCGCGGCGGCAGGCGAGGGTGAGCACGCGTGGGGCGTCACGGTCAGCCATGGCGTCGACGGCGTTGCGGGCGAGGTTCAAGAGCGCCTGGTGCAGGAGGTCGGGGTCGGCGTGGAGCGGGTGTTCATCGGCGTCGATGACGATGCGGACGCCGGCCGCGTCGAGGGCAGGGCGGTGAGCGTCGACGACACGGTTGAACAGTTGCTCCGGATCGAGAGCGCGGGGACGGGGTTCGAGGGGGCGGGCGAAGCTAAGGACGTCGACGACGATGGCGGAGAGGCCGCGGACGGCGGAGGCAATCTTGCGGGTGTTGGAGAGTGCGGAGGGAAGGGCGGAGGAAAGTGTGGCAGGGAGTGCGGAGGGAACAGGGAACAGTCCGCTGTCGGGATTTTCAGCGCATTGTTCCCTCCGCACTCGGCACTGATGAAGCGACGAGACGTCTTCCTCGACCAGTTCGGCGTAGAGCTGGATGGCGGCAAGAGGGTTTCGGATCTCGTGGGCGATGCCCGCAGCCATCTCGCCGAGGGCGGAGAGGCGCTTGGATCGTTCGAGCTGATCGTTCTTGCTGGCGAGTTCGCGGCGGAGACGGACAACCTCGTTCTGCAAGGTCTCGTGAGACGCCTGGAGCCGCTCGGCGACGGCGGAGTAGGCCTGCAAGACCTCGGCGAGGTCGCCGGGGGCGAGGGCCTTGGGTGCGGCGTCGGGCTCGGCGGTGGCGGTGGTCACGGGGGTGGCGGCTTCTACGAGGGCAGGTTCAGCCACGGCGGTCGGTGAAGCGGGAGGTCGCGGGCCGGGCGGCGACGCCCACGCCCTGCGGAGCGTTGGAGCGGTAGGCCCGCAGCGCCCGCGGCGCGGCGGTGGTGCGTCGGAGCTCTTGGCTGACCTCGGCCTTGGCGGATTCGAGCGAGCGGCGGTCGGTCTCGTCCTGGTTGATGATCGCTTCCAGCAGGTGCTGCACCTCGTCCACAAGCGAGCGGAGGGCCTGTCGCCGGTCGGCGGGGGCGGCCTCGCTCAGCGCGGTCATCTCGCTGCGCAGCGGCGCGAGGTCGGCGTTGATGGCGGTGAGCTGCTGCACGAGCGTCTGCCGCTCGGAGAGGATGGCGAGGAGGCGCTCGGTCTCGCCGGCGGCGATGAGGTCCTGCTGGCGGGCGGAGAGGCCGTGGAGCTGCGTGTAGAGGTCGCGCTGGGCGGCGAGCAGGTCGAGCAGGCGGTCGAGGCCGGCGTCGGCGTTGGCGTGCGGGTGGGCGTGGGTCATCCTGACCTTTGGGTTGGGGTGGGGCGTCCTGCCCGGGGCTGTCTCGATTATCGGAGGCGGGGCGGGGGCCGCGTTAAATTTGCGCTGTGGGTGCGGGGGAGTGCGCGGCGGAGCCGCGTCGCTACATGGAACCGGGGCGGGGCGGGGGCCGCGGCCGGTCTGCGATGTGGGTGCGGGATGATGCGCGGCGGATTCTCGTCGCTTCATGGAGTCGGGACGCGGCGGGGGTATAGCGCTCCGTCAGAATGAAGCGCGGCGTTTGGTGAGGTCAGGGGGCGGCGGAGGCGCTTTGGGTTTCGGGGTCGAGCAGTTTGAGCTCGCTGGACCAGCGGAGCCAGTCCTCCCAGTGCTGCCTGGTCATGGGCATGTCCGGGCTGTCGAAGGCCTCGTCGGGCATCTGGGCAAGCTGCCAGAGGGCGTTCTGATTGGCGACGTAGGCCTGCTGGAACTGGTTGAGCTCGCAAAAGGCGTTGACGATCTGGACCTGGGCGACGAGGGAGGCGGGGTGGTCGGCGTAGCGTTGGGCGGCCTCGCGGTAGCGGTCGATGGCCACGTCATACGCTTCACGGGCGAAGGCGCAGTCGGCTTTGTAGAAGTAGCTGTTGCGGAGGTAGAGCGTCTCGAGCTTGCTGCGGGCGGCGGCGGTGCGGGCGTCGAGCTCGGTGATCACCTGGTCGTAGTACATCTCCGCGTCCTTGAGCCGCTTGTCGCGCTCGGTCTCAAAGGCGGCGCGTTGACGTTGGGAGCGGGCGCCGTCGGCCTGCGCGGCGAGGGCGCCGGTGGAGCGGCGGAGGCTGTCGGCGAGCATGTAACGCAGCACCGGGCCGTCGCCCGAGAGCCCAAAGCGTTCCACCGCGACGCTCAGCCGCTCGATGGCGCTGACGAAGTAGACCGGGTCCTCCTGACCGAGGAGGTAATAGGTCCGGGCGAGGTCAATGAGGGCCTCGCGGTAGGTCTCGGAGTCGGGGGTGATGCCTGGGTGCCCGTCGACGATGCCGAGGAGGGTGCGGACGGCGGCGTCGGTTTGGTCAACGGCGGTATAGCTGCGGGCGAGGGGGACGAGCGACTGGTAGGCCCAGTTGCTCTGGGGGTTCTCGTCGATGAGCTTGTTGAAGAGGTCGACGGCGGTGGCGTACTGCCGGTCGGCCATGTAGGCGCGGGCGAGGGCGTGGCGGGCCTTGAGCTGGTCGCCGTCGTGAGGCCGGGTGGCGACGAACTCGGCGTAGACGTTGATCGCGTCGGTCCACTGCTGGGCGCGGTCGAAGTTCTCGCCGGCGGCCCAGAGGCTGCGGCCGTGTGCGTTGGGGTCGATGATCGTCACCGACTCGGCGTGGCGGCGGTAGAACCGCGCCGCCTCGGCGAAGTGGACGGCCGCCTCCTGGTACGCCTGTCGCCGCGCCGCTTCGCCGCCGCTTGCGGGGTTGTCTTCGTCCTCTTTCAGCGGGTCGAGCGCGTCCCCCCGGGCCTGCCGCTGCTCGGCGATCTTCTCGTGCAGCCCGGCGAACTGCAGGAGCAACCGACCCGGCAGCGAATCCCCGCCCTTGTACAGCGGCTTGAGCACCGACAGGTAATCCAAAGCATCGTCGTACCGCTCGGCCTCCATCGCGGCATCGACGTGACCTGAAACCTTGTCGGTCAGGTCCGCCCGCCGCGGGTCGCGGTCGTCGGTGCGTTCGAGCACCTGCGCCACGGCGAGGCGGAAGTGGTCGAGCGCCTCGGCCACCTCACGGCGCATCGCCTCGACGTGGGCCCGGCCGATGAGTGCATCTATATAAGACTCCGTCAGCGGGTACTCCTTCGCCGCACGGGCGAAGAGGGCGTGGGCCCGGTCTTCGCTCCCGCCGTCGGCGACGGCGAGCTCGATCTGCCCGAGCCCGACGAGGAGGCTGCCGTTGAGCGGGTCGCCGTCTTCGAGCCGCTGCTGGGCCGCGGCGTAGAGCCGCGTCGCCGCGTCGAACTCGCCGATGTTCTGGTACGCCTTGGCGAGCAGCGCCAGCAGCCGCGGCGAGTCGGGCGCGCCCATCGCCCGCAGCCGCTGCATCTCCCGGTTGATGTAGTCGATGGCCCGCTGCGGGTCGTCGACGTCGAGGTACACCGTCGCCCGCAGGTGCGCCAGCCACTGGCGCTGGTCCAGCCGCCGCGCCGCGTCGGGGTCGGCCCGGAGCTCGTCCTCGAACCGGCCGAGCAGGCGGTTGAGCCCCTCGGCGTCGGCGGTCCGCTGCGTGCGGTGACGGTCGATGAGCTGCCGCAGCACCGCGTACCGGTCGCCCGGCGACGCCGCATCCATATCGTTCACCAGCGACAGCGCCTCGCTATCGCGACCGAGCAAAACCAGCGCCTCGGCCCACCACCGCATCGAGTCACCCGCGGGCAAACCCCCAAGGTCCCGCGCCTGCCCGTAGGCCGCCACCGCCCGCTCCAGCAGCTCGCGGCTCTGCGGGGTCTGCACCGGCCGTTCGTACAGCCGCCGATAGTCGAGGTATTGAAAGTCGCCGAGGTACCGGTGGTACCGCGACCGGACGGCCGCGTCCGCCAGCTCCGGATCCGTGACGCCCCGCTCGCCGAGCAGGTCTAGCCGCGTGCGGGCCTCCTCCAGGTTGTCGGCCTTGAGGTACTGCTGCACGGTGTCGAGGGCTTCGTTGAACCGCGGCGCCTCATGCCGCGGCATGACGAGGTACCCCCCCACCGTCAGCATCACGATCCCCGCGAGCAAAACCGGCACCTGCCACACCTGCGACCAGGTCAGCCTCGCCGGCACCGCCGCGTCCAGCGGGTCGTTCAGCTTGGAGGCGGGGTCGGCCATGGTGCGACGGGACAGCGGCCGCGCAAGGATTGCGCGGACGCCCGTCCGTACTTATCGGTCTTCCCCCCCGCCGGGTTGAAAAGCGACGGCCTCCTCCCGGTAACGGCACCCCATAATGCAGCCGTAGTCAAGAAGCCAAACAAGAGGGCTGATCCGAAACGGTAGAGCGTTCCGCATCAGCCTTTGTCCGACACCGAAGCGTCGACAACAGCGGGAACGGCATGCTCCTCTCACGGCCGGAAGCGCTGATCATGCACCCCCGTCGCAACTACCCGCCCGGGCGCCACAAAATGCTTCTTACGGACAAAGATAAAGGCTGATCCGGACCGTTGTGCGGTCCACATCAGCCTTCACCCGACACCGAAGCGTCGGGAATAGCGGGGAGTGGATTCGAACCACTGACCTCCGGGTTATGAGCCCGACGAGCTACCAGACTGCTCTACCCCGCAATCTTGGTCGGGCACTTTAGCACCGCATCGCGGGGGAGTCAAATCGGCGGGTGCACGAGGCGGGGCTTAGTGAATACGCCTCAGCGGAGCCGGGAGCGAGAGCGACCGGGTTTTGTCGTTACAAGACCGACCGGTCGCTCACGCTCCCGGCTCTGATCTATCGTTCGACCGGCTCATGAGTTTTGGATCAGCGGCTTACGCCATCGCGGCGAGATTCTCGCGGGTGACCTCGTGGCGCAGCGGCTTGCCGGTAAGGTAACGGCCGAGTTCGCCGACCATAGCCTCGCCGAGGCGGGCGATCTCGCCGCCCATGGCCCCGGCGATGTGGGGGAAGATGAACACGTTGTCCAGATCCCACAGCGGCGAATCCTCCGGCGGGGGCTCGGGGTGGGTCACGTCGAGCACGGCGGTGAGGTCGGGCCTCTCCCGCAGGACGCGGACCAGCGCCGGCTCGTCGATGATCGCGCCGCGGGCGGTGTTCAGCAGGGTCGCCCCGGTAGGCAGGGCCCGCACGAGCCCCTCGTGGATCATGCCCCGGGTCTCGTCCAGCAGGGGCGTGTGGAGCGAAACCACGTCGCAGGTGGCGAACAACTCGTCGAGCGGGGCGTAGCGGGCCCCGTGGCGGGCGGCAAAGTCGGCGTCTTCGTGGATGTCGTAGATCAAGGTCTCGACATCGAGCGCGGCGAGGCGTTCGACCACGAGGCGGCCGATCAGCCCGAGCGAGACGATGCCGACGCGGGCGCCGTAGGCCCCCCGGACGTCGGAGTTACGGATGTTCATGCGGCGCCGGCGCGAGTCGCGCATCACCGGCAACGCCTTCTTGAGCGCGAGGATGACGTGGGCGAGGGTGAACTCGGCGACGGGCAGGGCGTTCTGGCTCGCGGCGTGGGTGACGCGGACGCCGCGGTCCCACATCGCGTCGGTGGTGAAGTGGCGGACCGAGCCCGCGGCGTAGCAGACGAGCCTTAGCCGCGGCGCGGCGTCAAGGATCGCTGGGTCCAGCACCGGCGGGCCGCCCCACCCGGCCATGATGACCTCGACCTCTCGCAGGAGGTCCGGGTGTTGAGTGAAGTCATCGCGGGGGTAACACCGCTCGGGCAGGCGCACGAGCTTGTTCAACTCGGCGCGAACCGCGGGCGGATAGACGCCGTCGAAGTATTGCGGGGCAATCGCATACACGCTGGGGGGCAGGGCCAAGCGGTGAACCTTTCGGGGGGTACGGTCGGAACGATCACGGGCCGACCCGAGGGAGGGTCGCAGCACATCGGCGGCGGAGCATAGCTGATGGGGGGTTGGCGACCAATCCGCGTATTGACTTGGCCGGGCGCTCGAGGCGGTGGAACCGGTGAAGCGGGTGCAAGGTTTGGCCGACACCGGCCGATGAACCCGTATGCCGACCGCTTCCCGTGCCGCCGCCGCGATCCTCGCCGACCTGCGGTCGCTCGACCGGGCGAACGACCGGCTCGAGCTCCGCCTCGCGATGGTTCGGCAGAACCTCAAGGCCGCCGAAGCCCGCTTGACGGGCGGTGCCACGCCGTACCTCGACCGCGCCGAGCGGCAGCTACGTCGTGCGGGCTGAACCGGTGTAGATAAACCGGTGTGCAGACCAGGTCAGCCGCGGCCTGCCAGGCCGCGTCGTGCTCGTAGCCCGTTTCACGGCCTTGGTGGGGCGGGCTTCCAGCCTGCCTTCGGACGCAGCCGAACCTGTAGACAGCGGACTTAACCCTTCGGGCCAACGGCAGGCTGGAAGCCTGCCCCACCAGCAGCCCTTCAAGCCGGTTGTGAAAAAACTTCAGAATCGTGAGGTGAAAAGTCACACCTCCGCCGCGTCGCCCTCGGCCAACTCGAACAGCACGTCCAGCCGCGCGAGGCGGAGCAGGAACGCGACGTTCTCCTGGCAGTTGAGCAGGACGATCGACCCCTGGTGCTTCTTGACGTCCTGGTAGAACATCAGGAGCAGCGCGAGGCAGGCCGAAGGGAGGAACTCGACCTGGTCGAACTCGAAGATGAACCGCCGCGCGTCGCTCTCGTGGAGCCGTTCGCGGAGCTCGGCGACGAGGGTGCGGAGCGCGTCGGTCTGCACCTCGCGCTCGTGCACGTCGACGATGACGCGGCTGCCGTCCTGTTGAACCTCGGCGAGGGGCGTTTCCATGCTGATCAGAGTGTACCCGGCTTGGGCGGTGGGGGTGCGGGTTGTTATCGGATGATTCGGCCCGGTCAGGTCCGTGTGAGGCCGACCATCGGCTGCACGGTTGCCGCGACGAGTCGGCCGTCGGCGGGGACCGCCACCGTTGTGCCCGGCCGGTGCCGACCCCACCGGACCATCGCCAAAGCCACCGGCTTTTGCCCCAGCAGCGGCGACGCGGTCGAGCTCGTCACCCCGCCGATGACCTTCTGCTTGTCGCCCGGCTCAACGACCTGCGACCCCGCCACCGGCACCGCCGCCCCGGCGTCGCCCTCCACCCGCAGCCCCACCAAGAGCTTCTTGGGGTGGCCCAGCGACCTCATCCGCGCCACCACCTCCTGCCCGAGGTAGCACCCCTTGGTGAAGCTGACCGCCTCGTCAAGCAGGCCCGTCTCCGCCGGCAGCGAGTCGGGGCCGAAGTCGACGTGGTACAGCGGCACGCCCTCCTCGATGCGGAGGGTGTTGAACGCGGACCACCCCACCGGTCGGCCACGCAGCGAGTCCCGCCGCCGCGCGGCGTACGCCGCGTCCGGCTCCGCCGCCGGCTCATACCCCGCCGCGTCCAGCAGCGCCCCGTGCACCGCCGCCGCATCGGGCGCGGGCACCGCCAGCCGCATGCCCAGCACCCCGCCCACGTCGTAGCGGTACGCCAGCACCGCCGACGATCCGCCCCCAATGAGCGGCAGGTCCAGCGTGCCGTGCGTGCCGGGCTCCGCTCCCAGCGCCGCGACCCGTTCACCGTGCCCCGGCCCCGCCACCACACCCAGCAGCCGCACCGCCGCGGGCCCCATCAACCAAAAGATCACCCGCTCCACGCCGTTCTCACCGTCGGGCGGCGTCGCGTGCACCGTGACATCCTCGGTGAACAGCCGCTTCTCAATCAGGTCCAAGAGCCACGCCCGGTCGAATACGTCCACCTCCACCCACACCGCCCCCCCCCGGTCGTGCACGATCAGGTCCGCCGCGATCCGCCCCTTGTCGTCGAGCTGAAACGCCCGCACCGTCCGCCCGGCGGTGAGCCTATTTACCTCCTGCGTACACAGCCGGTGCAGGTAGTCCTTCGCGTCCGCCCCGGCCAGCTCGAACATCACGCGCTGGGGCAGGTGCATCACCCCAACCCGCTGCCGCATCGCGGCGTACTCGCCCTCCACCGAGCCACCGCCCGACGCATCGAATTTCCCGTCGAACGACTCGGTGATCTCCACCTGCGTCCCGTTCGCCAGCGGCGGGCCGTAGGGCATCGTCTCCGCACCCAGGGCGGCAAGGTGGTCGTCCATCGTGACGCGGCGATTCGACATCGACGACAGTGTAGAACCCGCACCGCCCGCGTTGAAGCGGCGGGGTCAGCCGCCGTCCGCCTCCGCCGGCCGCCACGCCGCGTCGAACTCCGGACGCAGCGAGATGTCCAACGGGTCGTACATCGCCGCCAGGGCGCGGCTGCTGGCGAGCGTCACCGGCAGCGTGAGCCCGCGCTCGCCGCGCATCACGAACAGCCGCACCGTGTCCCCGGCTCCACTGCGTTTCAGCTCCTCCTCGAGCCCGCGCTGGCCCCGGCCCCGGACGTTGCGGCCGTCCACCGCCACGATCCGGTCGCCCGGCCGCAGCACCCCCTCGGCCGGAAACCCCGGCAGCGTCCGCAACACCCGAGCCCCCTCCCGCGTCAACTCGTCCCCGTCCATCGCCACCCCCTCCGCCAGCGGCTCGACCCGGTACACCACCCCGAGTGACCCGGGGCCACCCCCGCCGAACCGCGCCTCGCGCAGCCCCGTCACCACCCGGTGCCGCAGCACCGCGAGCAGGCGCTGCCGCACCTCCGGGCTCGCCGCATCGTCATACCAGCCCCGCAGCGTCGCGGCGTCCAGCGTCGCATCAATAAGCAACGCCTCGGTCGCCTCCACCCGGTCCGAGTAATCCGCCGAATCCAACGCCGCAACCCGCGCATCCACTGGCTGAGCCGACACCCCGCCGCACACCACCACCGCAAGCACATAAACAAGAAGCAGCGCGGCTCCGCCACGCCGTACCCGCGGGACCCCAACACCCCGCACGCGACTTTCACCGAGAACAACGTCAACGGACCTCATGCCTCGCCGCCCGCACCCATCGGCCCCGCCGTTCACGAATCCACCGCCGCGATCAGCTTCCCGGCGTTCTCTTGCAGCCACCGCACCTTCCGCTCCATCATCGCTAAAAATCCCGAGCCCGGCATCCGTGCAAAGTACCCCGTCGCCGCGATCGGGATCACGCTCTCGGCAATCAACGCCTCGATCATCAGCGGCGGGATCGCCTTGATCTCCGCGCGGCTGAGCACCGACTCGGGCACCTCATCGTAGCCGCGGAGGAACCGCTTGAACCGCGACTCGTCGAGGTAGTCCGGCCACGCGGAGAGGTCGTCGCCCCCGCCGAGGATCGAGAACTGCAGCGCCCCGTTGGCCGCGTCGATGATCCGCGGCTGGTACCGCGCCGCGTCGTAATCGATCACCGCCACCACGTGCGACCCGCGGTAGAGCATGTTCCCGGGGTGCCAGTCGGCGTGGGCGATCTGCGTCGGCCAGCGCGACAACCCCAGCGCCTCGGCCGCCTTCGCCGCGGCGCGGTATGACTCGCCCAGCGACTGGGCGAGCCGCCCGACCCGCTTCGGGTCGGTCTCCGGCTCGGTCTGCCGCAGCTTCGTAGGGATCTGGTTCGTCGCCGTCACCACCGACTTCGACGCGTGGAACGACCCCTTCGCCGCCTCGTAATCCGGCTGATAGTCCTTGAGTAGCTTGTGGAACAGCGCCAGCGTCTTGCCCGATTCGCCGGTCGCCTCAAGCGACTGGTCGTAGCTGTTGCCCTTGATGTACTCGAACAGTTCGTAGGTTGCCCCGTTGAACTTGAGCATCGAGTTGTTGTCGCGGCGGGTCCCGATGAGGTGGGGCAGGGGGAACTGCCGGTCCGAGAGGTGCAGCTGCAGCCCGTGGCAGAACGCGACTTTGTACGGGTCGTCCTTGCCGCGGGCGCGGCGTTTGAGCAGATACATCCCCTTCTCGCTGCGGACGATCAGCTTCGGTGCCTTGCGGCTGCCCCGCGGGAACGGCTGGATCGCCTCGATCACGCCCAGGTCGTAGTGCGACAGGACGATGGCAAGTTCCTCAGCGGCGAAGCTCTGGTGCCCGGCGACGGCGGCCTTGCCGGCCACCGAGTCGGCGGAGGCACCCGCCACGGAACCCGACCCGGCCGCGGGTTTCGCGGCTCGGGTGACATCGGCCGAGGGTGGGGGTTTCGCGGTGGCCATGGCACCCTCATCATCGGGCCGGGCTCGGCTCCCGGTCAACAAACGGCTCGGGAAAGCGGGCCGCGGACGGCCCGGCTAGAACGGGATCACGACCCCTACTCCACGTTCTGCACCTGCTCCTTGATCCGGTCGATGCGGCTCTTGACCTCCACCACCGAGCGGCTGATCGTCGCGTCGTTGCTCTTGCTCCCGATCGTGTTCGCCTCCCGCAGCATCTCTTGGGCGATGAAGTCGAGCGTCCGGCCGGCGGGGTCCTCCGCCTCGCCGTCGCCGACGATCTCGCGGAACTGGTCGAGGTGGCCCGACATCCGCGACAGCTCCTCGCTGATGTCGGCGCGGTCGGCAAACACCGCCACCTCGCGGATCAGATCCTTCTCGTCGACCTTCAGCTTCGCCCTCGCCATCAGGTGCTCGACGCGCTGCGCGAGCTTCTGGTGGTACTCGTTGATCACCACCGGCGCCCGCTCGCCGATACGCTGCATGTGCGAGTCAATCACCCCGATCTGCAGCAGCAGGTCCTCCGCCAACGCCCGGCCCTCGGTCAGCCGCATCTCGATCAGCCGGTCCACCGCCTGCCCCAAAAGCTGCGGCAGCAGCCGCTCGGCGTGGGTGTGGATCGCGTCGCCCCCGTGCGTCGGCCGCATCACCCCCGGCAGCGCGAGCAGCCGCGTCAGGTCGATCTGCACCGCCTGGTCCTGCACCTTCCCGCGGATCGTCTCGAGGTGGTCGAGGTACTCCATCAACGCCTGGTCGTTGATCTGCGACACCGCCGTGTCCGACCGCCGACACTTGACCGTCAAGGTGAAACTCCCCCGGCTGACCCGCTTGCGCAGGAGCGTTTCCAGCAGCGTCTCGAGCCCGGAGACCTCCTCGGGCAGGCGGATGACGGCCTTGAAGTAGCGGTTGTTGAGGCTGCGCAGCTCCACCGCGAAGTGCAGGCCGCCCTCTTCGATGGACGCGTCGCCGAAGCCGGTCATGGAGCGGATCATGGGCGTCGCCGGGGATCGGAGCGCGGGGACCGGGGATCAGGCGAGGGGTGTGGGCGTCACTCCGCGGGCGGAGCCGCGGGGTTAGCCGCCGGTTGAGTGAGGCCGGTGAGGTCGGCGTCGGTGGTGGGTTCGGGTCCCGTGCTGACCGCGTCATCTGTAGCGGCGGGCTCATCGCTGATCGGGGTGCTGGTGAGACCCTCGTCGGGGGAACCCGCGGTGCCGGCGGCCCCCGCGCCGGTGCCGGAGATGGGCGCGGTGCGGGCGGCCTTGATCGCGTTCTCGGTGGGGTTGATGTTCCACGTCAGCATCATCGCCAGCAGCAGGAACGCGAGGAAGCAGCCGACGGTCAGCCAGGTGAGGAAGTCGCCGATGCGGGCCCCGACGAAGGACGTCTCGCCCCCGCCCGCCCCGCCGAACGCGCCGCTGAGCCCGCCGCCCTTGGGCTTTTGGATCAGCACGACCAACATCATGAAGAGGCTGACGAAGACGAACGCGGCGGCCAGGAAGCCGACGAAGACGGAGGCGAGGATGACGGGCGGGGCTGCGAACATGGGTGGGTAGTGTAGCGGGCGGAACGCGGGGTGAGTGGCGGCTGGCGGCTGGCGGCTGGCTGCTGGTGGCTGGTAGCTGGTAGCTGGTAGCTGGCTGATTCTCTGCTAATGGAGATATGGCTAGAGGCTGTAGGCCAGCGGCCAGCCGTACATTATTGAACTCAACGGTTACCAGTTACCAGTTGCCAGCTACCAGTTGCCAGCTACGCACCGCCCGCCGCCTCGACGATCGCCACGAAGTCGTCGGCGTTCAGCGACGCGCCGCCGATGAGCCCGCCGTCGATGTCGGGCCGGGCGAGGAGGTCCGCGGCGTTGCCCGGCTTCATCGAGCCGCCGTACTGGATGCGGACGGCCCCGGCCACCGCCTCATCATAGAGGAAGGCGACGGCGGCGCGGATCGCGGCGTGAGCGGCCTGGGCGTCCTCGGGCGTGGCGGTCTCCCCCGTGCCGATGGCCCACACCGGCTCGTACGCCAGGGTGACGTGCGCCATCTGCTCCGCCTTGACCCCCGCCAGGCCGTAGGCGAGCTGGGCCAGGTTGATCGCGTCGGTCTGGCCGACTTCGCGCTGCACCAGCGTCTCACCGATCGCCAGCACGACGTCCAGCCCCACGTCGAGCGCCGCCAGCAGCTTCGCGTTCACGATCGTGTCGATCTCGCCGATGACGTGCCGCCGCTCGGAGTGGCCCACAAGCACGACGTCGACGCCGACGTCGCGGAGCATCGGCATCGACACCTCGCCGGTAAACGCGCCGTCGGGCTGGGGGTAGCCGTCCTGTGCCCCAACACGGATCGGGCTGCCGGCGTCCTTGAACACCCCCGCGACCCGGGCAAGGTACGGGAACGCGGGAAAAACCGTGACCTCAACCCCGTCGGTCCGCACCCGCGCGGCGAGTGCCTCGGCAAGGGCGGTAGCCTCGTTGCCGTGAAGGTTCATCTTCCAGTTGCCGCCGATGGTGGGGGTTCGTTGAGGCATGAGGTCAAGCGGTGACGGTTGCGGGATCGCCCGTCGGGGGCGGATCGGGGAGTATAACCCAAACCCCTACGACCCCGTCGCGGCGGGAACGGGGGGTCGCGGCGAACGCAGACGCCTCATCAGAGCCGGGAGCGTGAGCGACCAATTACGACTTGCCGGAGACGCGTCCCGCTCGCTCACGCTCCCCTCCTGACCCGTCGCCGCGTGCTGTTCCCGTGGTGAGAAGTTAATCCAGCGGCTCGAGGAAGAAGCCGCGCGGCGTGATGGTTACGGCGGGCAGCGCGGGCAGCGCCTCGCCGGTCGCTTGTTCCAGGGCGCGGCGGGCGGCCTCGCGCAGCTCATCGATCGTATCTATCCGGCCGTACCACCCGCGGAACGACGCTACCGTGCCGGCCGGATCGATCTTGGAGAGCGCAATGACCGCCGCCGTCTGCACCAGCGCGTCCTCGGGGTCCAGCTCGGTCATGTCGTTAACTCGGGCGGCCAGAGCTCGGGAAAGCTCGGCGTCGGCGTCGCCACGGTGCAGCTCGCCCAGCGCCCACACCGCCGAGAGGCGGGCGTTGGGCAACGCGCTCATGGCCTTGGGCACGAGCGCGCGGAGCAGGCCGTCGGCCGGGGCGTAGCGGAGCGAGCCGATCAGCGCGAGGAGCTGGGCCAGCTCCGCGTCGTCGTCCCGCAGCGCCGGGCCCTCCGTCCCCGCCAAGACGAGCGCCTCGGCCCGCCGCAGCGCCGCGGGCAGGGTGGCCTCGACCGCGACGCGCCGAAGCGCCGCCGCCGCCGCCAGCCGCACCTCCGGCCGGGGGTGGTCCAGCAGCTCCGCCAGCCGCGGTGCCGCCGGCTTGTAGCCCATCAGCCCGACGAGGTGGGCCGCCTGCTCAAGCCCGCGCCACCCGGGCTCCCGCAGCACCGCGGCGGCCGCTTCACCCACCGCGGCGTCATCGGCCGACGCCCGGCTCGCCATCACGCGCAGCGCCTCACGCGCCGTCCACCGTGCCCGGGTTGAACGGTCGTCCAACGCACCGGCGTACAGCGGCAGCGCCCTGCCGTCGGGCAGACCCCCCGCCGCCCGCAACGCCGCGAGCCGCACCGCCGCGTCGTCGTGTTCCACCAGCCCCGCCGCCGCCTCGGCCGCCGCGTCCGGCGCGGCCTGCGTCAACGACGCCAACGCCTCGCCCGTTACCGCCGGGTCGTCCCCGCCGAGCAACCGCTGCAGGATGTCATGCGCCCCCGGTGTCCCCCGCGACCCTACCAACGCCGCCGCCGCGGCCGCCCGCTGCACCGGCCCGCCCCCCGCCAGCTCACCCGCCGCCTCGACCACCTCCGGCGCGTCGAGCTGCCCCGCCGCCCGCGCCACGCCCACCACCAGCGCCGGCGAGCCGCCCCCCCGCAGCACCTCCGCCAGCGTCGCGGCGGCCCCATCCCCCCCCGCCGCCCCACCCTCAGACCCCCCCGCCCCCGCCCACGCCGCCGCCGCGCTCACCCGCTCGGCGTCGCTCAACGACGTGTCGACTACGCGCCGCTTCCACCGCTCCGCAGCGTCGATCCCCCACCCCGCCAACGCCGGGTCCACCGTCATCCGCACCGCCGGGTCCGACTCGTCAAGCCACTCGATCTGCCTCGCTTCCGCCACTTCACCCCGCGCCATCACCTCCGCCAGCGACCGCTTGACCAGCACGTCCGTCTCCGCCCGATACGCCTCGACCAGCCGCGGCCCTACGCCCTGTGTCGCCGGCCAGCCCGCACGCAATGCCTCGTTGAACGCCTCGGCCGCCTCGAGCCGCGTCCCCGCCTCGGGCCGCGTGAGGGCTTCGAGCCACAGGGCCGTCAGCCGCGGGTCGTAGACCCGCTCCACCTCACGCGCGAGCGCCGCGAGGTCCACCCGCGGCGGCAGGTCGTCGGCAACGTCCACCGGACCCGCGGCGTCGGCACGTTGTGGCAGGGTCACCCCCGCAACGATCACCGCGACCATCACCCCCATCATGAGGCGACGCGGCTTTGCTGCGCCGACCCACGCGCGGCAAAGCCGCGTCGCTTCATGGAGAACCGTCGTGCGTGTGGGTACGGGGGGCATCGGATGATTCATCGCGGCTGGCTCAACCTCCACACGCGCCACACCAGGACCGCCAGCGACGCGAGGCAGATCCCGCCGAGGACGTACCAGTTCGCGGGGACGAGGTCGTACTCGGAGAACCCCGGCGAACCGATGAGCGACAGCGCCGCGGCGAGGGGGTTGACCGTCAGCACCGCCTCGACGAGCCCGAACCCGAACGGGGCGCCGCGGCCGAGCCAGATCAGCATCGTCCCGCCGACCAGAGCGATGAGCACGCTGTAGCTCGCCGCCGTCGCGGTGGCGGTCTTGGGCGAGAGGCTGCTGATCGCGGCGGTCATCATCAGCGCCATGAGCGCGGTGAGCACGAGCGTGATGACGACGTTGACCACCGTGCCCGCCATCTCCGGCTGGATGTAGATCAAGACGACGTAGCCCGGCAGCGTCGCGAGCAGCAGCAGCCCAAGCGTCAGCGCGACGCTGAGGAGCTTGCCCACGACGATGGTCACGGCCGACATCGGGGTCATCTGCAGGAGCTGCCAGCCGCGGCTCTCGACCTCCGCGGCGATGAGCCCGCTGGCTAGGCTGGGGGTGAGCAGGACGATCAAGGCGATCTGCAGGAGGACGATGACGCCGCCGAGCGTGCCGACGGCGGTGGTGCTCCCCCCGGCCATGGCGCTGGAGCTGGCGTTGGCGGCGAGGAGGACCAGCACGAGCGAGACGATCAGGCACGCGCCGATCAGCCGCATCATCCAGTTGCCCCGGCCGAAGCGGCTGCACCGCTGCTCCTTGACCAAGACCGGGTTGGTCAGCGGGCCGATCATCCCTGCGCGGCGCTGCGGGTCGAAGAACCACAGGTACATCACGCGGCGGTACGCCTTGGCGGAGGTTGAGCGTTCGTCGGTAACCTTGCCGGCGTCGCGGGCCCGGTCGAGCATGCGCTGCCCGACGCGGCGGACGGTCCAGAGGAAGCAGACGACGCTGGTGATCGCGGCGAGGATAAGGAAGCGGGTGGCGACGTTCTCGCTGGCGCGGAGCCCGCCGCTAACGGCGATGTCGTCGCCGAGCACGGCCGTCACCGCCGCCATGGGCGACAGGCAGCGGAGCCAGTCGAATATCGTGCCGAGGTCGAGCCCGACGCTTTCGAGCAGCCCCGCGACCGAGCCGAGGAGCTGGCCGAGGATCGGCCCGATGGTGGGGTGCAGGCCGTTGGCGGTGGCGGTGATGCTGGCCGCGTCGGTCTCACTGCCGAAGAAGCGGTAGGGCCCGAGCGAGACGACGGCGAGGACGAGGATGACGGCGTAGGTGGTGCGGAGCGCGCCGTCGGTGGTGGTGGCGTAGCTGCTGACGAGCAGGCCGAGCGTGGCGTACTGGATCGCCGTGGCGAGGAGGACGAGGTAGAGGAGCCCGAGCTGGTCGACGAGCCCGATGCCGCCCATGGCGAAGCAGGCCGCGGCCGCGGGGACCGAGAGTGCGACGAGCAGGAGGATGTAGCCCACGGCCCCGACGAGCTTGCCGGTGACGATGGACAACGGCGAGAGCGAGGAGTTGAGCAGGAGCGCGAGGGTGCGGCCGACGCGTTCGCGGACGATGCTGGTGGCGGGGAAGACCGGGGCGAGGAGGATGAGCCCGGTCATGAGCCCGTAGCCGAAGACGCGGAGGACCTGTCGGGACTGCGCCCCGCCGAGCCCGACGCGGCCCTCGCCCGGCCAGCGGAGGACGACCAGCCCGCCGAGGACGACGACGAAGGCGACCGCGACGATGAGGGCGCGGCGGGTCCGGAGCGTGCCGATGAGCTCGCGCTGGATGATCGGGTTAGCCGGCACGTCGGCCTCCGGAGGGGAAGCGGCGGCCGGCGCGGAAGACGGGGTGACGCTTCAGCTCGGTCGTTCTCGTTCTCGTTCTCGTACTCGGTTCCGGCGGAGCGAGCTTCGTCAGCATCTGGACCAGCCGTTTCGCCAGTTGCTTGCCCTCGTCGACGCGGCCCCGCTCACAAGCCCCGATCGCGACGAGGATGTCAATCGTCGCCGCTGACTCCGTCGCCGAGCCGCGGGCGATCTCAAAGTAACGGCGGCGTTCGGGGCCGGTCCTTTTGCCGTTGCCCTCGACAATGTTCTGCGGGATGGATTGACTCGACCGCAGCAACTGGTCGCGGGGAAACTTGGCTGAAGGGTCGAGAGATGCCGCCAGCTCGGCAACCCAGCCGACGAACTTGATCGCCACGTGGTAGACGTCGAGCTTCTCGTGATCGAACTGGGGGGATGAATTGGACATGGCGCGGCGCTCGATCATCCAAGCGAGAGTGAAGTATCTAAGCGATCAGTACCTCCGGCACACCTTGAACCCCTTGTAGTCGGATGTGATGCTGGGGTTTTCATTGCGTGTAGCTCGATTACGAGGACGAGAACGCTCAAGCCTCCGAAGGCTCGGGTTTTTGAACCGTGATGGCTTTGTCGGAGGTCGTTCCCTCCGGACGATCCCCGCTCCCCCCGCCCGTCTGCCGGGTCACCTCCAGGAACGCGTCCTCCAGGTCCAGCGGGACCTCGCGGAACTGGACGAGTTTGACGTTGGCGGCGACGAGTTTGCTTTGGAGGGACGCCAGGCCGCGGTCGTCGAGGGTGGTGCTGAAGCGGACCTCGCCCTCGGCGGGGGAGGCGGTGACCTCGGCCTCGGGGCCGAGCTGCTTGGTGAGCGCGGCGGCGACGCGGTCGGCGTGGTCGTGGTTGAGCAGCACGAGCTCGATCATGCGGCGTTGGCTGATGTCGCGCATGATCGTGGTGAGCGGGCCGAACGCGCGGAGCTTGCCGTGGGTGATGATGGCGACGGTGTCGCAGATGCGCGAGAGCTCGGGGAGGATGTGGCTGGTGACGATCAGGGTCTTGCCCATTTCCGCGAGGCGGAGGAGGATCTGGCGCATCTCAATGCGGGCGTTGGGGTCGAGGCCGTTGGCCGGCTCGTCGAGGATCAACACCTCGGGCTCGTGGAGCATGGTGCGGGCGATGGCGACGCGCTGTTTCATGCCGTGGCTGAGCGCGTCGACGTGGCGGTCCTTCATATAGGTGGAGCCGGTGATCTCCATGCACGCGTCGATACGTTGGCGGCGCTCCTTGCGGGGGATCTTGAACGCGGCCCCGAAGAAGTCGAGGTACTCGTGCACCCGCATGTTGTCATAGGCCCCGAAGACGTCGGGCATGAAACCCACCAGCCGCTTGATCTGCCGCGCCTCGGTCTCGCAGTCGGCCCCGGCGATGCTCGCCCTGCCGGAGGTCGGCTTGGAGAGGCCCACGAGGATCTTGATGGTGGTGGTCTTGCCCGCGCCGTTAGGCCCGATGAAGCCGAGGATCTGCCCGCGGTTGAGCGTGAACGACAGGTCGTCGAGGGCGGCGAAGTCGCCGTAGGTCTTGGTGAGGTGGTCGCAGACCACCACCGGCTCGTCGCGGCTCACCGGCGGGTGGCTTCCGGAAGCTTCGGGGCTGGCAAGGGCATCAGGGTTCATCGCGTGCTCCGATCGTGCCGGTTACGGTGAGGCTCACGTCCCGCAGGGTCCAGCCGGGGGGGATGCCGCCGGGCTCGAGGGGGTCCAGCACCTCCACCGCGATCAGCACGCCGCCGCCCTCGTCGATGGTGGGTAGCTGTTCCGGGCCGAGCTCGAACGTGCGGCGGCCGAGGGGGGAGTCGACGGTCGCGGCCTCGACGTCGCCGCCGTTGCGTTCGGTGAGGATACGTACAGTGCGGGCCGGGGCGTCAAGGTCAACGCCGACGCGGGCGCCGGTGAGGTCCATCGGCAGCAGGGCCGGGGGCAGTTGGAACCGCAGCCACATGACCTGTTTCATGGTCACGTTGGAGACGAAGGTGCGGTTGATGGGGTCGTAGATCGTGCCGCCGCGCCGCTTGCGGGAGACGTCAAAGGGGAGGAGCGCCTCGGGCAAGGCGACGGCCGTGCCGGGGGCGGGCCGCTGCCAGGCGAGGGGGATGAAGGTGACGGCGGCGGTGCGTTGCTGGGTCGCGTCGCTGAGGGCGAGGCGCTCGGGCAGCCCGCCGGTCCAGGCGAGGAGCATCGGCTCGGCGACGGCGTCGCGGCCGCTCAGCAGGCCCTCGAGCAGGGCGGCCCGGCGGACCTGCTGGTCGGACAGCAGCCCGCTCCCGGCGAACACGCCCGGCGGGAGGCTCGGGCCGCTGGGGATCAGCAGCCGACCCTCCGCGTCGGCCGACACCGCGTACCGGCCGCGCGGCGTGACGAGCAGCGGGTCGGACAACCCCCCCGACGCGTCGCCCGACGGCTCGGCGATGACGCCCGAGGCGGTGGGGGTAAGCCGAACGACCCGGGGCTCGGCGACGGGCGCGACGCGGGTGAGGCCGATGTCCTGCACCGATCCGACGGCCGGGCGGAGCACCTCGAACGCCCAGGTGTCGCGGTCGCTCCAAACCACGCGGACGACCCCCGCCTCGGCGGTGAGGCCCTCCAGCAGCGGCAGCCCCCCCTCGCCCCGCAAGAGCGCGTCGGTGTCGGCCCCGGGCGGGCGGTACAGGCTGACCAGCGTGTCGACCGCGGCGTACGGCTGGCCCGAGAGGTGGCGGACGACCTGCGTCTGCGCCAGCGTCTCGTCCGCCTCGGTCTGACGCAGCAGGCCGAGCCCGATCAGCGCCGCCGCCGCGACCGCCGCCAGGCCGAGCCCGGCCCAGGCGAACCGCTCCGGCCGCCCCGCCCGCGCCGTCCACCAGCCGAAGCCCAGGAGCGCCACCACGAACCCCGCCAGCACCACGATGACCACCCACCGCCCCAGCACCTCGTACCCCACCTCCGCCTCGCCGAACGCCCGCACCGCCGGCGACGTTACGGCCGAACTGGCACCGGTCGCGGCACCGCTCGACTTCGACTCGACCAGCCACTTCAACCCGTCGAGCCACGGGCCCGCCGCTCCGTCCGCGTCGACCCAACCCTCCGCCGCGACGGTCGTGACCAGCAGCTCCCCCGCCCCGACCCGCCGCCGCATCGCCGCCGGATACCCCCCCACCGTCTGCAACACCTCCGCCCCCGGCCATGCCGCCCGTGCCATGTCCACCGCCCCGTCCCGCGGTTCGCCCTCGGCTCCAAGTCCCCCCACCGGCACGTCCGTCAGTTGCGTCGTACCCAACATCGCCAAGCCCCAATCCGGGCCCGCCAACGCCTCGCCGATCGCCGCGCCCCCCCGGTCGAGCATCAGCCAGACCCGCCCCCCGTCGACCAGCCACCGACGCGCCGCCTCCAGCTGCGCCGGGCCCGGGTTTGGCACCGCCCCGACCACCAACACGTCCAGCAGGTCCCACGCCGCCGGGCGATCCATCGCGTCGAGCGTCGTCCCGCTGACCGCCGTGATGCGTGAAGGGCGGCCGAGGTCCGCCGTCAACGCGTCAACCGCCCCGCGGATCGCCGCCAAATGGCCGTCATCCAGCAGCCCGATGATGACCCCTTCGGGGAAGTGCACGAGCAGCCCCGGCGTCGCGGGCGTGGCCGTCTCGCGACCGGCTTCACCCCGCACCAGCTGCGACTCGATGTCGATCGACCGCGCTTCGGCGTCGTGCCCCTCGGGCCTCACCGGTGCGAAAACCACCCGCCGCGCCCCCGCCGGCACCCACGCCCGCTGGCCAAATTGCCGACCCACCTCGCCCGGCTGCTTGACCAAAACCAGCGCCTCGGCATCGGCCCCCGAAGCGTTACGCAGCTCCGCCCGCACCACCGACCACCGGCCGTCCCGATACGCACTCAGCCCCGACATCCCCACCCCGCTCGCCATCTCGACCCCCCCGGGCTGCGCAAGGCAAGGCAACGCCGACACGGCCAGCACCGTCGCGAAAATGAAGGCGGCTAGTCGCAAGGAGAACCTCAAGGCGGATCGACAGCACCATGTTGTATCCAACCCCGCGGCGGCACGCCAGCCCCGCCCGGTCTACGACTCCCGCGGACCCGGCGTGGCTCCCCGGATCGGGGTGCAAAGCTCAACGAAAAGCCCCCGCCGGTTAGGCGGGGGCTTATTCGTAGACAAGATGGTGCAAACGGCGGAGCGGTCAGATCGGGCCGCCGTTGCCGGTGGTCGAGAAGCCCTCGCGCATCCACTCGTTGAAGCCGTTGGCCGAGAACTTCTCGTCCCAGGTGCTGCGCGGCCGCAGGACCGCGTTGCGCAGGAACTCCTCGAAGCCGCCCTCGATGTACGTCGTCATCTCACGCGTCGGATCGGCGTAGATGGCGCGGCCGCCGGACTCGACCATCGACCCGTCGACTTGGTTGTTGCGGCGGGTGACGTTCGCGGCCCCGGTCGTGACGATCTCGTCGTGGTGAGCCGACATCCACCAGTCCCACACGATGTTGTCGTAGATCTCGACGTTGAAGTCGCCCTCGAGCTTGTCCATCCCTTGCGCGTCGTACACCGCGCTGATCGCGCTCATCCACGCGGCGCTGCCGGTCTTGTGTGCGATGATGTTGCCGGCCACGACGGCCTTATCACAGGGCAGGATCGTGATGCCGTCGCCGCGGATAAGCGTGCGGGTGATGTCGTCGGAGTTCAAAACAACATTGTTGAGCACGTTGCTGGGGTGCCAAGCGACGAAGAACGCCATCGCGTTGGAGACGAAGAGGCTGTCGATGACGTCGCCGCCGGGCCTCATCTGGATCCCGTGAGACGAGCCGCGGGTGACGATGGTGCGGACGACCGACGGGTTTTTGCAGGTGTGCTGGAGGTACAGGTTGTGGTTGAACATCGTGCGGACGCCCATCTCCTCGGCCGGGTTCCACCCGTTGCGGTCGAAGGTGGACTCCACAACCTGGAGCCCGGTGACGTAGGAGGCGAAGATGCCCGAGGAGTGGCCGACGTGCCAGTTGGCCCAGGCGTTTTGGACGATGCAGCGGTAGAGCACGACGTTCTGCAGGTCGTCGTCGCTGAAGCCCTGGACGATGAAGTTGAAGGAGAAGCCATCGACGCGGAGGTCGTGGAAGAGGATGTTTTTGCCTCTGCCGATGATGGCGATGCCGTGCTCGGTGGGCTGGCGTTGGTTGGCGAAGATGTAGAGCCCGTCGACGCGGATGTTGTCGACGCGGCCGAGGCCGGTCATAAAGGTCCCGCCGTTGGTGTTGATCTGCGGGCGGTGGCCCTCGCCATAGACCCCGATATGCAGGGGCGCTTCGGGGGACCGGCCAGACTTGGTGAAGCCACCCATCCCGCCGGAGAAGGTCTCGCCGGCCTTGAAGAGGACCCAGTCCGACGAGCCGTCACGCAGCCGCTCATACCCGGCGCGGGCGGTCCGCAGCGGCCGCTCGGGGCTGGTCCCCGGGTTGTTGTCGTCGCCGCTCTCGCTGACGTAGTACACGTTCGCGTCGGCCGGGGGCTCAAACTCCATGAACCCCTCGCCGGGGACCAGCGGGGGGAACTGCACCTCTTCGTCGAACTCCCAATCGAAGTAGGGCGAGTCCTCGTCCGGGGTCAGCTCGCCCGGTTCGAGGATGTAGAACATGTGCGTAACCGTCACGTCGCGCCGCCCGGGCGTCCGCAGGGTCGCGCGGATCTCGACCTCACCCTTGGGCAGTTGGGTCATGTAGCTGCGGTCGATCTTCCAGTCCCCGCCGGTGATCGTGTGCTTAAACGCCTCCACCGGGGTGCCGGTGCCGGCCGCGATGGCCTCCATCAGCACGTCAGCGTCGTCGGGCAGCGACCCGTCGACCAGCAGGGTGAAATCCTCCTCGGACTCGAGCTCGTAGACAACGGGCGACTCTTCGGGGAACAGCACCGTGACACGCGAGACGTTGCCGGGCGTCACTGCGGCGGGGGCGGCGGGGGCCACGATCTCATCGAGGTCGTAGCCCGACTTGATCAACACCGAGTCGTCGGGGTTGACGCGGATCGAGATCTCACCCGACGCGGGTTGGGCGGCGATGCCGGCCGCCAGGAACGTCAACGCACAGAGCAACGGCTTGAGCATCTAACACCTTTCGATTCGAGGGGTTGAAAACGGGGTCGCTACACGGGTCAGGGTGTCGGCCGGGCGGTCTCGCAACGGGTGATCGGCTGGATCGTCCCGCGGCTTCTCTAGGAAGAAGCACCGGACGACATCCTGAACAAGGCCGCTGCCGTGGGTTCTGACGTGGCAGCGTGGGGGAGGCGGGACTAACGGGGGTGGGGTGGTAGCCGAAGCTCGGTATTCCGAGCCGCGGCCGTGACAACCGGTAGCTTGCGGCTATGATCCTTTGTCAGGGGAGAATCATCGCGGCAAGCGGCGTCACCATACCGGGGGACGTCCGCTTTGGCAAGCCTTATTTTGGGTATCGGTCTTATTTGCCTGTCAACGGCAAGACGGGCGACAATTTAGGTTATCGGGCTAAAGCAGGTAAGCCCTTGAGATGCTTCACATCTGCTTGTCGCGCACCGCGGTCTCGGGTACTACACCCCGGGCACCTGGGGCGGGACACCCCTGCCGCACAACCTCTTGATGTGCTCCGGCTGAGACACGAGACGGCATTGCTGCGTCCCCACTCATGCGACACGGCAGGCCGTTGCAACGGCCTGCCGCGGTTCGCATCTTACGAGGGGAGCAGCGGGGAAAGGTGCCGCGTTTACCCCGGCGGCTGGTCGGTCGGGGAAGCCGCGGCCTCGGCCGCGGGTGCCTCTGCCGCGGCCGGCTGCGGGTCGGCTTCAACGGTTCCGGCGGCTTCGGACGGGGCCGATGCGCCCGCGGAGCCTTTACGCATCCGGGCGGCAAACTCCATGCGTTTGAAGGTCTTCTCCCGCCGGCGGCTGTGCTGGCCGCTGACCTGCGGGCCCTGCTCCTCGGTCCCGACCAGTTGCAGCACGCAGAGGTCGCTGCCGTCGCCGAGGCGGTTCAGCCCGAGCTTGATGATCCGAGTGTACCCGCCCTCACGGCCGGCATATCGCGGGGCGATCTCCTCGAAGAGGTGCTTGACGAGCTTCGGGCCGCTGAGCAGCTTGCCCTGGTAGCCGCCGGGGCGGTTGGGCTTGCGCTTGTGGCGGACCAGGGCGTCATCGTCCTCGTCGATGACCATGATCGAGTCGCCGCCGAGCTTGCCGATCACGCGGCGGCGGGAGGCGAGGTCGCCCTTCTTGGCGGCGGTGATCAGCTTCTCGACGAACGGCTGGAGGCTCTTAGCCTTGGGGATGGTGGTTGTGATCTGGTTGTGGGTGAACAGAGCCGTCGCCATGTTCCGCCACATCGCGATGCGGTGGTTGGTGTGGCGGCCGAGCTTACGGCCGTAGACATTGTGTTTCATCGTAGTTTCCTTCTATTGACCGACCCGTCGGGTGAAACCTCCGAAGGGTCCGAGCCACTCGCCCCACAATCACGCAAGCGTGACGGGAGCGGCAAGATAAGGTCCGCACACGGGACCGGGGCAGCGAAGGCCCTAATGCAAAGCGGAAAGCGTAAAAGAGAAAGTGAAACTCAGAAGACTCCGAGTTTTCCCTTTGCACTCTCTATTTTGCCGTTGTCAAACTTCCACCTCGGCCGGCAACTCCATGCCGAGTTCGAGCCCCAGGTCGCTGAGCTTCCGCTTGACCTCGCGGAGCGACGTCTTGCCGAAGCTACGCACCTTCAACAACTCGCTCTCCTCGCGGCTGACGAGGTCGGCCACGCTCGTTACCTTCGCCGACTCGAGGCAGTTGCTCGCCCGGACCGACAGGTCCAACTCGCTCAACGGCATCTGCAGCTTCCGGATCAACTCCTCGTCCACCCGCGCGGCCGCGGCGGCCGACTCGCTGGCGACTTCCTTGCCCATATCGAAGTACTGCACGAACGGGTTGAGGTGCTTGCGCAGGATCTTCGCCGACTCGACCAGCGCCATCTCCGGCGAGACGGTGCCGTCGGTCCATACCTCCAGCGTCAGCTTGTCGTAGTTGGTCTTTTGCCCGACGCGCGTATCCTCGACCTTGTAACGCACCCGCGTCACCGGCGAGTACGTCGCGTCCACCGGGATCAGCCCCACCTCCTGCTCCTCATTCGCGTCGTACTGCTCGGACGCGGGCACGTACCCCCGGCCCTTCTCGACGGTGAACTCCATATCGAACTCGACCTGCTTCGTGAGCGTCGCGAGCACCTGCTCGGGGTGGTGGATCGTGATCGACGTGTCTGCCTCGATCAGGTCGCACGCCACCTCACCCGGGCCCTCGGCCTGCAGCCGCATCGTCTTGGGTTCGTCCGACTCGGACGACACGATCATGTTCTTGACCTTCAGAATGATGTCGGTCACGTCCTCCTGCACGCCCTCGAGCGACGTGAACTCGTGCGGAGCCCCGGCGATTTTCACACCGGTGACGGCCGCACCTTCGAGCGACGACAACAGGATGCGGCGGAGCGAATTGCCCACCGTCGTGCCGAAGCCGCGTTCGAACGGCTCGACGGTAAACTTGCCGTAGGTATCGGTTGCCGTCCCGTCGTCCAGGACGACACGGTGGGGAAGTTCCAGTCCTCGCCAGCGGATGCGCATAGCATGATCTCCAAAGTTGCAGCGGTTTCATGGGGAAACGGGTCGGGGTTCACGCTCGTAACCGCTGTGCTGCCCAGCGGCGTGGCTTCTGATCCCGACGGGGGGGAAGCATTTTCGATTTGCAATTGAGAGTTTCTGATTGGCGGACGCATGCGGAGGCGCGGCTGCCATGAGCAAGGACAATCAAGATCCTCACACGAAAATCAGAAATTAGACGCGACGCTTCTTCTTCGGTCGGCACCCGTTGTGCGGGATCGGCGTGTGGTCTTCGACCGCGGTGACCTTCAGTCCCGAATGCGCCAGCCCCGTGACCGCAGACTCGCGGCCGGAGCCGGCCCCCTTTACGCGGACCTCGACCTCCTGCATGCCGTACTTCTTCGCCTGCGCCGCCGCCTCCTCAGCGGCTCGGGTCGCGGCGAAAGGGGTGCTCTTGCGTGAGCCCTTGAACCCCACCGTCCCGGCAGAACCGAAACACAGGGTCTCGCCGTTCACGTCGGTGATGGTGACGAGGGTATTGTTGAAGGTCGCCTTCACGAAGGCGATACCGCGGGTGACGTTCTTGCGTACTTTTTTGCTTTTCTTGGCCATCTGAACAAGGTCTTTCGGGGAAGTTGCTGCGGCTCCGCTCTCCGCGGCTAGCGGCGGGAACCTGGCTTCGGGAGGACGCGACGAGTCGCGGCAGTAAACGGTTACTTCATGCCTTTGACGGACTTCTTGCCCGCCACGGTCTTCTTGCGGCCCTTGCGGGTGCGGGCGTTGGTCTGGGTCCGCTGACCGCGGACTGGCAGGCCCCGGCGGTGACGGTCGCCGCGGTAGCTGCGGATGTCACGCAGCCGGGCGATGTTTTGCTGCACCTGCCGACGGAGGGCACCTTCGGTGATGTAGGTGCTCTCGAGCAAGCCGGCGATCGCGGCCAACTGGTCCTCGGTCAGGGTGTGGGCACGTGCCTGGCCGTCGAGGCCGAGCTCGCTGATGATGTCCTCGGCAAACTTCGGGCCGATGCCGTAGATGTACCGCAGCGAGATGCGCAGCGGCTTGTTGTCGGGGATTTCGGTGCCGGCGATACGGGGCATGGGGGTGGTCCTGGGCGGTGGTGGCTAATGGGAGCGGATAGCGGGGCGTAGGCTGATGACGAGATCCGAATGACGAAGTGAGAGTTTGACTTCATTCGTCATTCTGCATTCGGATTTCGTCACTTTCCCTATCCCTGCCGCTGCTTGTGCTTGGGGTTGGTGCAGATCACGCGGACGACGCCTTTGCGGCGGATGACCTTGCAGTTTTCGCAGATACGCTTGACGGAGGAGCGGACTTTCATGGCGGGTCTTTCGGCAGACGGCTGCTAGCGGTAACTTCCGGGGCGGCGGCTTAATGGCGGTAGGTGATGCGGCCTTTGGACAGGTCGTAAGGGCTGATGTCGACCGTCACGCGGTCACCGGGGAGGATGCGGATATAGAACTTACGCATCTTACCGGAGATATGGGCAATGATCTCGTGGTCATTCTCCAACTTGACACGAAACATCGCACTCGGCAACGTCTCGAGCACCTCACCCTCAAACTGGAGCATATCTTCTTTAGGCATACGGATAAGGTTCGTGGATTAGGGGCTGGGAGTTCGCATGAGCCGCGCGGCGTGGTGAAGTTTAGTTCCCGTCGGTTAACACTTCAGCTCCGTTGCGGGTCACGGCGACGGTATGTTCGTAATGGGCCGACGCCTTCCCGTCAATGGTAACGACGGTCCAGCCGTCGCTGAGGGTCCTGACTTCGCGGGTGCCAAGGTTGCACATGGGCTCTATAGCGAGCACGATGCCTTCCCGCAGCACGATATCGTCTTTCAGAAGTTCACGGCTGACAAAGTTGGGCACCTTAGGTTCTTCGTGCATCTTCTGGCCGATGCCGTGGCCGACGAAGTCTCTCACGACACCGTAGCCCTTGGACTCGGCGTAATTCTGCATCAGGCGGGCGATCTGGCTCCAGCGTCGGCCGGGCTTGATGTGGTCGATGGCGATCTGAAGACAGTGCTCCGTCGCCTCGCACATCCGTCGGACCTTTTTGTCCACGTTGCCGACCAGGATCGTCGTCGCGGCGTCGCCGCACCAGCCGTTCAGCATCACCCCGCAGTCGATCCCGACGATGTCGCCGTCCCGGACCTGGTAATCGCCGGCGATGCCGTGAACTACCACGTCGTTCACGCTAATGCAGAGGTTTGCGGGGAAACCTTCGTTCGGTTTATACGTCGGGTAGTTCTTGAACAACCCCACCGCCCCGGCATCCCGCATCACCTTGTCCGCCGCGTCATCGATTTCCTGCGTCGTCACGCCCGGCCTGCACAGCTCACGGCACTTGTCATGGACCTGCCGAACCACGCGTCCCGCGGCCCGCATCCTGTCCAGTTCATGTCGCTGCTTGAGTCGGATGGCCATCTTCACCACCCGAAGCTCCCCGCGGGAGCACACGCTCCGCCGGGTCGACGATTGTAACAAGCGGCCACGCGATTGGCAACCGGTGTGCTGGAGTACATCCCCGCCACGCCGCGCGGGTCATGCCCCACCGCGGACCCCCCTGATCTTCGGCCCGCCGCCGCCGCCCGGACCGCCCCCGCCGAGGAAGCCCTGATAATTCCGCATGAGCAGGTTCGCTTCGATGCGCTGCACGAAGTCGAGCATGACGCTCACCACGATGAGCAGGCCGGTGCCGCCGAGGAACTGCGTCACCGTGAACGGGATGCCGAACAGTCCCGATACGATCGTCGGGATCACCGCGATGACCGCCAGAAACCCCGCCCCGACGTAGGTGATCCGCTCCATCACCGTCTCGAGGTAATCGGCCGTACGCGGCCCGGGGCGGAGGCCGGGGATAAAGCTGCCGTTGTCACGTAGCTGCTGGGCCATCTCCTTGGGCTGGAACTGCACCGTCGTCCAGAAGTAGGCGAAGAAGTAGATCAGCCCGATGTAGATCAGCGCGTAGAGGTACCCCGTCATGTTCGCGAACTCGGACTGCAGGAGCGTCGCCACGCCCCAGTACCCCCGGTGCAGCCAACCGGCATCGGCGTTGGGCGTGTAGGCCGGGCTAGCCATCCAGTTGAAAATCATGGATGGGAAGATCATGAGCGAGCTGGCGAAGATGATGGGCATGACCCCGCCGTGGTTCACGCGGAGCGGGAGGTAGGACTTCTGCCCGCCGTAGACCCGTCGGCCGCGGGTGTGCTTGGCCTGCTGGATGGGGATGCGGCGCTGACCTTGGGTGATGATGATCGAGCCGGCGACGACGACGACGAACGCGATGATGAGGAAAATCACCGTGTCGATCCCGTACTGCTTGCTGTCATCGCCGGTGAGGCTGAAGCCCTGGACGACCTGGGTGATGGCGCCGGGGATGCCCGCGATGATGCCGGCGGTGATGATGAGCGACACGCCGTTGCCGATGCCGTACTTGTCGATCTGCTCGCCCAGCCACATGAGGAAGGTGGTGCCGGCGGTGAGGCCGAGGATCCCGCAGGCCCAGAACGTGATGCTGTGGCGGTAGGTCGGGTAGACGAGGTCGCCGCTGCCGGACTGAAGAAAGCTGAGCCAGAACCCCGCCTGCACGAGGCACAGCCCGATGGTTGCGTACCGGGTGTACTCCTGGATCTTCTGCCGGCCGGCGGGGCCTTCCTTCTGCAGCGCCTTGAGCTTCTCCGACACCGTCGCGAGGAGCTGAAAAATAATCGCGGCCGAGATGTAGGGCATGATGCCCAGGCCGAAGATCGTCGACTGGCTGAGCGACCCGCCGGTGAAGATGCCGACGAAGGAGATGAGGTTGCCCACCGCCCCGTCGCGGGCCTGTTGGGCCCAGTCGTTGAGCGCGGACTGGTCCACGCCGGGCAGCGGGATGAAGAACCCGATGCGGTAGATCACCAGCATGCCGATGGTGAACAGCAGCTTGTTGCGGAGGTCCTTGATCCGCCAGATGTTGAAGAAGGCTTGGAGCATAATGTAGCCGTTAGGCGCTAGCCGTTAGGCGTAAGCAAGAGGAACGCAATTTAACCGAGGTCGTTCGGAAGAGGGCAATAGAGCTCGGCCTTACGGTCTCGACAACGGCCAACGGCCAACGGCTAGCGGCTACTGCACGGTTGCGCTGCCCCCCGCGGCTTCAATCTTGTCCGCTGCGGCCTTGCTGAACGCGGCGGCGGTGACAGTCAGCTTCTTGGTGATCTCGCCGTGTCCGAGCACCTTGACCGGGAGCTTGGTGTCGCGGATGAGGCCGATCTTGGCGAGCGACTCGGCATCGACCGTCTCGCCGTCGCGGAAGCGGGCGTCGATGGTGCTGAGGTTGACCACCGAGAAGTGTTTCATGAAACGGGCGTTGGAGAAGCCACGCTTCGGGTAGCGCTTGTAGAGGGGCGTACCGCCGCCCTCGTGCGGGTTCGAGTTGCCCGAGCGGGAGCCGTAGCCTTTGTGCCCGCGGCCGGCGGTCTTGCCGTGGCCGGACCCGACGCCGCGCCCGATGCGCTTGCGCCGCTTGTGGCGGCCGACCTTCTCGGTAATTTCATGGATCATCATGGTGGATCTGCTTCCAATCAGCCCCGTGGGGCCGCTTCGACTGCTCAACTGTCCCAATGCTCTGTAAATTTACTCTTCCCGCTGCTTCTCAACGTCGGTTTGGCCGCCGGCCTCGTTGGCGACCTCGGGGTTCATCGCCACCGCCTCGCCGGTGTCGGCGGCGGTCGGCTGGGGCTGGTCGTCGGGTGCGATCTCGTCGGAGTTGACCTGCGCGATCGTCTCTTCGCCGCTCGCCCCGCCGGTCGGCTGCACGTCGGCGGGCGCGGTAGCGTCGGCGGCCTCGGCCTTCCGTGGAGCACCCTTCTTCGGGCCTCGCCTCTCGGGCTTCGCCGAGGCGGGCTTGCGGGTCGGGGCGGCCATCTCGGCCTCGGTCATGAACCGCTTAGCCGCGGTCAGCATCTCGTCCACCGTGCTCGTCTCGATCTCCACGCCACGCAGCGACGCGATCTCCTCGCGGGTCCGCAGCGCCTGGAGCGCGGTGACCACGGCGCGGCAGAGGTTGATCTTGTTGGTCGACCCGTAGGCTTTGGACAGGCAATCGTGCACGCCCGCCATCTCGAGCACCGCCCGGACCGTGCCGCCAGCGATCACGCCGGTGCCGGGCGCGGCGGGGATGAGGCGCACCTTGGACGCACAGAACTTGCCCTCGGTCTGGTGCGGCAGGGTGCCGCCCTTGAGCTTCACGTCGAAGAGGTTCTTCTTCGCGTCCTTCTGCGACTTCTCAATCGCGGCGGGGACACCCCGGCCCTTGCCGTAGCCCACGCCCACGCGGCCGCTGCGGTCGCCGACCACCACCAGCGCGGAGAAGCTCATGCGGCGGCCGCCCTTGACGGTCGTCGCGGTGCGATTGATTGCCACGGTGGTCGATTCGAGGGAGCCGGAGTCTTCGAGGTATTCAGCCATTTTTAGCCTTTAACCGCTAGCCATTGGCCGCTAGCGAGATTAGTCCAGATTGTTCGTAGGTGCGGAAATCTATGTTCGGTAAGGGTAAACGTGTTAAGGCTACCAGCCAACGGCTAACCGCCAGCGGCTGTTTAGAACTTCAACCCGCCCTCGCGGGCGGCGTCGGCGAGGGCCTTGACCCGGCCGTGGTAGCGGAAGCCGTTACGGTCGAACGCGACGGTATCGACGCCTGCGGCCTTGGCTTTTTCGGCAATCGCCTTGCCCACCTCGGCCGCGGCCTGCTGGTTGCAGCCCTTCTCCAGCTTGGCCGCTACCGAACTCGCCGCGGCGAGCGTGGTCCCGGCCATATCGTCGATCACCTGGGCGTACAGGTGCTTGCTGCTGCGGAAGATCGACAGGCGCGGCCGGTCGGGCGTGCCCATCAGACGCTTGCGGATGCCGGTACGCCGACGCGTGCGGCGGAGGTTTTTCTGTTGGTTCTTATCCATGGTTCTGCTCTGCGGGAGGAGCGGCCAAAGGCCGCCGCTTTATCGGGATCAGCCGCCGCTGCCGAAGGCCTTGCCGGCCTTGCGGATGATCTGTTCGCCCTTGTAACGGACGCCCTTGCCGTTGTACGGCTCGGGCTTGCGGTGCTGACGGATCGCCGAGGCGGTCTGCCCGACCAGTTGCTTGTCGATGCCCTTGATCGAGAGTTCGGTCAGGTTAGACGAACTCTTGGCGTCGACCGTCACCCCGCCGGGTATCTCGACCACGCGTTCGTCGGCGTAGCCCAGCTTGAGCTTGACCTTGTTGCCCTGGACCTGCCCGCCGTAGCCGACGCCGTGGATCTCGAGGTTGACCTCGTATCCTTTGGTGACGCCCTCGATCATGTTGGCGACGAGCGAGCGGGTCAAACCGTGCATCGACTTGGCGACGCGGCTGTCGTCCTTACGCTCGACGACGACCTCTTTGTCGGCGTCGCTAACGCTGACCGAGACCTCGGGGCGGTGGGTGTAGGTGAGGGTGCCGCCCTTACCGTTGACGCTGACCTCGCGGCCGGCGACCTTGACGGTCGTGCCTTGCAGGGGGATGGGTTGTTTGCCGACTCTCGACATGATGGTCTCTGGCTTCTGGCTGCTGGACGTTAGCCGGCAGAATTTAAGTTCACGGTGCCGCGGCTTATCGCTGGCCGGGTGCCAGCCGCCAGCGGCCATGGATTACTCGACGGTGCAGATCAGCTCGCCGCCGACCTTTTCTTCACGGCATTGGCGGTCGGACATCACGCCCTTGGGGGTGGTGAGGATGGCGACGCCCAGGCCCGCCAGGGGGCGGGGCAGGTTATCCACCTTGGTGTACACGCGGCGGCCGGGTTTGGATTCGCGACGCAGGACGTGGAAGAGCTGCTCGCCGTTGGGGCCGTACTTGAGGTTCACGCGGAGGATGCCCTGCCGGCCGTCGTCGATCACGTTCGACTCGCCGACGTAGCCCTCGGTCTGCAGCGCCTTGGCGATGCCGGCGCAAACCTTGGAGTTGCGGCAGTCCACGTGCTTAACCTTGTTGCGGGCGGCGTTGCGGATGCGGTTGAGCATGTCGGCGATGGGGTCGGATAAAGCCATGTTGCTGGTTGCTGGTTGCTGGTAACTGGTTGTCAATCGTTGATGTCTAGCCACTAGTCACTAGCGACCAGAAACCCGTCTCACCACGACGCCTTGCGCATCCCCGGGACCTTGCCCTCAAGGGCGAGCTCGCGGAGCTTGATGCGGGAGAGCTTGAACTTGCGGTACACGCCGCGGCTGCGGCCGGTGAGGGCGCAGAGGCTGCGGAGCCGGGTGGGACTCGCGTCGCGGGGGAGCTGGGCAAGGGCGGCGTAGTCGCCGGCCTTCTTCAGCTCGCGACGCTTCTCCGCGTATTTGGCGACGGTCGCGGCGACGCGACGATTTCGTTCAACGGTGGATTTTGAGGCCATAGCTAATCTTTGGGTGGTGGTTCTATCGAACGGGTCGAAAGTCTAGGCGGCGCGTTTGCCGTCTTCCTTCGGCTTCACGAACGGGAACCCGAGTTCGGTCATCGCGAGCTTGGTGAGCTCGTCGGTGGAGTTGCGGAAGACCAGGGTGATGTGCATGCCGAAGGTGTGTTGAGCGTTGGCCATATCGACCTCGGGGAAGATGCCCTGCTCGGTGAGGCCCATGGAGTAGTTGCCGCGGCCGTCGAACGCCTTGACGCTGTAGCCACGGAAGTCCTTGATCCGCGGGATGGCGAGGCTGACCAGGCGGTCGAAGAACTCCCACATCCGCTCGCCGCGGAGGGTGACGCGGGCGCCGTTCTCGTAGCCGGCACGGACCTTGAAGTTGGCCACCGACTTCTTGGCGATGGTCATCACGGGCTTCTGGCCGGTGATGAGGGCGAGGTCCTTCTGGACCTGCTCCTTGGCCTTGGCGTTGAGCTTGGTGCCCTCGATGAGCTTGCCCATGCCGACGACCACGACGATCTTATCGAGCTTGGGCAGGGCCATCGGGTTGGTGATGCCCGACTCGCTCTTGATCTTGTCAAGGGCGGGGCCTTCGAACTTTTGTTTCATGCGGGGGGGCATGGGGGTACCGGGGGTCGGGGTTCAGGGGTCGGGGTTCGGGTCGGCGGCGTGTCGCCGCGGCGGGAGCGACGGTTAAACCAGGTCTAGCGAGCCTTCTTCAGTTCGGGGCCGAGCTGGTCGCCGGTGGTAGCGGCGACGCGGATTTTGCTGCCGTCGTCCTTTGTCTGGTAGCGGACGCGGGTGGCTTTGCCGTTGGCGTCGACGGGGCTGACGTTGGAGATATGCACGGGCATCTCACGGTCGACGGTGCCGCCCTGGGGGTTCGCCTGGCTGGGTTTGACGTGCTTGGTGCGGACGTTCACGCCTTCAACGACGACGCGCTCCTTGTTGGGGTCGTCGCTGGTGAGGATGCGGAGCACCTTACCGGTGCGGCCGCGGTGGCCGCCTTTGCTCATCGGCTTGCCGGTCAACACCATGACGGTGTCGCCTTTTCGGATGTGTCTTGCCATATCTATAGTCCTGCTGGATTGCCAGCGGTATCAGACCACCTCGGTCGCGAGGGAGACGATCTTCATGTAGTTCTGTTCACGCAGCTCACGGGCGACGGCCCCGAAGATGCGCGTGCCCCGCGGGTTGCCGTCGTCGTCGATCAGCACGATCGCGTTCTTGTCGAAGCGGACGTAGCTGCCGTCCTTGCGGCGGACGGGGTAGTTGGTGCGGACGACGACGCCCTTAACGATTGAGCCGGTCTTGAGGTCGCTGCCGGGCAGGGACTTCTTGACCGAGCAGACGACTTTGTCGCCGACGGTGGCCGTCGGGCGGGTGAACTTGCCGCGGGCGGTCGACTTACGGAGCACGCGGATCACGTAAGCGATCTTAGCTCCGGAGTTGTCGGCAACGTCGATTCTGGATTCGGCCTGGATCATGGCGGGGTCTGGGTGAGGGGGGTACGGGCTGGAACCCGCGCCGCCGGCTATTTACTCGGGCTGAGTTTCGGCGGTTTCTTCTTCGGGGGTGGCGGTGGTCGCGTGGCTCACCGGGGCGGGGGCGGACTCGACGACGCGCACGATCCGCCAGGACTTGGTCTTGCTGATCGGACGGCAGGAGCCGATCTCGACGCGGTCGCCCTCTTTGGAGGCGTTCGCCTCGTCGTGTACCTGGTACTTCACGGTGCGGCGGAGGTACTTGCCGTACTTGGGGTGGCGGACCTGGTATCCGACGGCGACGGTGCGCGACTTGTTTCGCTTGTCGCTGGTGACGACGCCGACGCGGGTACCCAGGAGGGGGCGGCTGCTGGTCTGGCTTCCGGGGGTGATTTCGGAGGTGCTCATGCTTGGGTCGTTTCTTTCAGTTCGCGGCTGCGCTTCTCGGTCATGACCCGGGCGATGTCGCGGCGGAGGCTGCGCAGCTGCATCGGGTTCTCGAGCTTTTCGGTGACGGCCTGGCTGCGGAGCTCGAAGAGCCGGCCTCGCAGCTGCCGATCGGTCTCGGCCAACTCGGCGTCGCTCATCTTATGGGTTTCGGTAGCGTTCATGTTCGTTGACTCATCGCGTCGGAGCGACGCGGCTCGCGGATCAGACGTGATGCTTCCGCTCGACGAAGCGGCAGGGGAACGGGAGCTTGTGGGCGACACGGACGAACGCCTTCTTCGCGATATCGCGGGGGACGCCGGTGAGCTCATACACCACGGTGCCGGGCTTGACCCGGGCGACCCAGTATTCGGGTTCGGCCTTGCCCTTGCCCATGCGGGTCTCCAGCGGCTTCTTGCTGATCGGCTTGTCCGGGAAGACGCGGACGAACAGCTTGCCCTCGCGGGAGACGTACTGCCGGGCGGCGATGCGGCCGGCCTCGATCTGGCGGGCGGTAAGCCAGCCGCCGTCGAGCAGCTGCAGGCCGTAGTCACCGAACGACACCTTGTTGCCGCGCGAGGCGTTGCCTTTCAGCGTGCCACGCTGCTGCTTGCGGAACTTCACTCTTTTGGGCATCAATGGCATCGATACATCTCCGATTCATCGCGGCGGTCGGCCGCGGGTTTGTGCTGCTTAGCGGCGGCCACGGGCGCGGGGCCTGGCCCCGGCGGCCTTCGATTCGATCTCGCCCTCGACGATCTCGTGGTACATGCCCTTGAAGATCCACACCTTCACGCCGATCACGCCGTAGGTCGTGCGGGACTCGGCGAAGCCGTAGTCCACCTCGGCCTGCAGGGTCTGCAGGGGGATAGCGCCCATGCGGATATCCTCGCTGCGGCTCATCTCGTGCCCGCCGAGCCGGCCGGAGAGCTGGATCTTCACGCCCTTGGCCCCGGCGGTCATGGCCGCCTCGGCCTTCATCTTCATCACCCGGCGGAAGCTCGCCCGCTTGGCCAACTGCTCGGCGATCGACTCGCAGATGAGCTGCGAATCGGCGTCGGCGTTGGGCACTTCGACACACTTCATCGAGACGTTGCGGCCGGTGAGGTGCTGCAGCTCGCCGGTCAGGCGATCGATCTCGGCGCCCTTCGGCCCGATCACGAGGCCCGGCCGGGCGGTCTTGATGATGATCGTCAGCTCCTCACGGGTCCGCTCGATGTGGATGTCGGACACGGCGGCAAAGGGCGGCTTACGGTTGAGCTGATTGATGAGATACTTACGGATGCGTTCGTCCTCAATCAATAGCTCGCCGTAGAAGGCCTTGGTCGGGGCGTACCAGCGGCTGCGGTGCGCCTCGGTGATGCCGACTCGGAAGCCGAAGGGGTGTACTTTTTGTCCCATGATTGCAATCCAGTCTCGCGGCAAAGCCGCATCGCTTCTTGGTTAGGCCTCGTCGACGCTCACGGTGATGTGGCTGGTTCGTTTGAGGATGGGGTGGGCGCGGCCGCGGTCCTTGGGTTGGAACCGCTTGATCGTGGGGCCGGCGTCGACGCGGGCGTCGGTGACCTTGAGCCGGCGGACGTTGGCCTCGGCCTGGTCGGCGTTGTGGTAGGCGGCGACGAGGGCGTTCTTGATCAGCACGGCGGCGCGCTTCTTCGACAGCTCCAGCGTCGTCAGCGCCTGGTCGTAGCGCTGGCCGCGGATCTGGTCGATCACGAGGCGCGCCTTCTGCGGGCTGATCCGGGCCATGCGGTGGGTGCTGGTGTAGGGCATCTGGGTCTCGGTCGTATCGCGATCAGGCAAGCGGCGGGTCGCGGGGTGGGGTCAGATTAGCGGCCGGCGCGTTGCGCCTTGGTGCCGGTGGTGTGGCTGCGGAACATGCGGGTCAGGCTGAACTCGCCGAGTTTGTGGCCGACCATGTCCTCGGTGACGAACACCGGGAGGTGCTGCTTGCCGTTGTGGACTTGGAAGGTGTGGCCGACGAACTCGGGGACGATGGTGCAGGCGCGGGCCCAGGTCTTAATGGGTTCCTTGCGGTCCATCTGGTTCAGTTGCTCGACCTTGCGGTAGAGCTTGAAGTCGACGTTGGGGCCTTTTTTGAGTGAGCGTGACATTTCGTTTTTCCTCGGACCGCGCGGCGGAGCCGCGTCGCCTCGTGGGGGTTATTTGAGTTTCAGTTGGCCGTAGCGTTTCGAGACACGGCGGCGGATGATGCGTTTGTTGGAGGGCTTGCCGTGTTTGCGGGTGCGGCCGCCCTTGGCGAGGGTGCCGGACTTGGACGCGGGGGGCCGGTTGCCCGACGATTTGTTGTCGCCGCCGCCCATGGGGTGGTCGTGGTGGTTCATCGCCATGCCGCGGGTGTGCGGCCGGCGGCCGAGGTGGCGGGACTTACCGGCCTTGCCGAGGCTGGTCTTGTTGTGGTCGGTGTTGCCGACCTGACCGAGCGTGGCGCGGCAGTTGACCGAGACCTGGCGGATCTCGCCGGAGGGGAACACGAGCGTTGCCCACTTGCCTTCACGGTTCGTGAGGCGGGCGTAGGTCCCGGCGGAGCGGCAGAACTGGGCTCCCTTGCCCGGCTGCATCTCGATGCAGTGCACGTTCAGGCCCGTCGGGATAACACCGAGCGGCATCGAGTTGCCCACCACCGGCTCGACGCGCGAAGCGGAGGAGACGACCTTCATGCCGTCGGTCAGCCCGATGGGCGCAATGATGTAACGCTTCTCGCCGTCCTCGTACTCGAGCAGGGCGATGTTCGACGAGCGGTTCGGGTCGTACTCGATGCCGACGACGGTCGCCTGCATGTCGTCCTTCTTGCGGGAGAAGTCGACGCGGCGGTATCGCTGCTTGTTGCCGCCGCCGCGGGAGCGGACGACGATCTTGCCCTGGTTGTTGCGGCCGCCGTACTTCTTGTTCGCCGATAGCAGCGTCTTCTCGGGCTTCTTCTTGGTGACCTCGGAGTAGAGGTTAACCGAGGCGTCGCGCCGGCTGGGCGTGGTCGGGTTGTAGTTGCGGATGGCCATGATGAACTCCGGCGAGGCGACGCGTGTCGCATCGCACCGACCCGGCACGGGTCGGCTCGCGGTTGATTAAAACAGGTCGATGCGGTCCTCGTCGTGGAGTTGAACAGTGGCTTTCTTCCAGTCGGATGACTTGGCCTGCCCGTGGCGGGTGCGGAAGAACTTGCCCTTGCGAACCTGGGTGGAGACACGCTCGACACGGACGTCGTACAACTTCTCGATGGCGGCCTTGATCTGCGGCTTGCGGGCCCGCATGTCCACCTCGAAGGCGTAGCGGTTACGCTCGCCCGACTCCCAGGTCGACTTCTCGGTGATGAGCGGCTTCTTCACGATCACGGTTGCGTCGAGTTGCATTATTCGGCCCCCTTGTCGCTCTGCCCCGGCAGGATGGAGGAGACGGCCTGAACGGCGGCAGATGCGCCACCGGCCACCGTTGCGGCCGCGGAAGATGCGGTGTCGCTTACGGCTTCCACGGCCGAGCCAAGCACGCTGCCGTTGCCGTTTTTGGCTGAGGTAGGCTGCAGCCGCGCGCTGATCGTGTTGACGTACGCCTCGAACGCGTCTTTATGAGCGACGAGGTAGCGGTGGTTGAGTAGGTCGAAGGCGTTGAGCCGGTCGATCTGGGTCGTGTCCACGCTGTCGAGGTTTTTGGCCGAGCGGGCCTCGGCGGTCCGCACGTCGGCGAGCGCGACGAGGCAGGAGCGGTCGATCTTGAGGGCGGCCAAGAGGCCGGCGAACTGCTTGGTGCTGGGCCGATCAAAGGAGGGCCCGTCGGCAACATCGATGAGCTTGATCTCGCCGTCGATGGCCTTGGCGAGCAGGGCGTTGCGGTTGGCGAGGCGGCGCATCTTGACGGGCATGTCCTGCCGCCAGGAGTGGGCGACCTTGGCCTTGGCGTGGCCGCCGCCGCGGAGGATGTTCGATTTCTTGTCACCGCGGCGGGCGTTGCCGGTGCCCTTCTGTTTATAGAGCTTACGGGTGGAGCCCTCGACCATGCCGCGGGACTTGGTGGTTGCGTTGATGGAGCGGCGGTTGGCGTGGTAGCGGACGTAGGCCTGCTTGATCAGGGCCGGGCGCACCTCGCCGCCGAGCAGTTGCTCGTCGATCTGGAAGGTGCCGGCGTCGCCGCCCGTCGCGTTGAAGATGGGGATGTCGATCATGGTCGTAACCTGCGGGCGTCGGCCCGATACAAGGCGGAAGAGGGTTCACCGGTTGTCGTGGCAGGGGCAGTTTCTTCAGAGTGCGGAGTGCGGAGGGAACAGTGCGCTACCAGACGCACCTCGCACTGTTCCCTCCGCACTGTCGCACCGCGACTTACCCCGCCTTGGCGAGCTTGGCTTTACGCTTGTAAAGCCGGGTGGCCTCCCTGATGTACACAAGTCCCTGCTTGGGTCCGGGCACGGGGCCCTTCACCAGCAACAAGTTGTTTTCGTTATCGATCCGCACCACGGGCAGGGACCGCACGGTCACCTGCTCGTTACCCATGCGGCCGGCCATCCGGATGCCCTTCTTGGGCTTGCCGGTGCCGAGGTTGCTTGACCGCCCGCCGATGGACCCGGGCGAGCGGTGCTTACGCTCGACGCCGTGGGTCGCTTCCTTGCCCTTGAAGCCGTGGCGCTTCATCGGGCCCTGGAACCCCTTGCCCTTGCTCGTGGCGATCACGTCGACGAAGGCGATGTCGGCGAAGGCGTCGACGCCGATTTGCTGGCCAGGCTCGTACTCGGCCGATCCGCCGTCGTCCAGCCGCAACTCGCGGTGGAACCGCTTGGGCGATACGCCCGCCGCGGCGTCGTGGCCGATGAGCGGGAAGGTGGAGCTGCGGCCCTTGACGTCCTCAAAGCCGATCTGGATCGCCTCGTAGCCGTCGGTCTCGGCGGTCTTGACCTGGCTGACGAAGCAGGGGCCGGCCTGAATGACGGTGACGGGCACGTTGTTGCCGTCGTCGTCGTACAGCCGGGTCATCCCGATTTTGCGGCCGAGGATTGCGGTGGGCATGGGTCAAACTCCGGGGGCGGCTGTCGCCTGATCGTGCCGGTGGCAGAGGATCGGGCCCCGTTTTGTTGCTGTTTACGTCGCGGCAGAGCCGCGTCGCTTCATTAGGCCTTGATCTTCACGAAGACGCCGGCGGGGACGACGAGGCGGTTGAGCGCCTCGACGGTGCGGGCGTTAGGTTCCTTGATATCGATGATCCGCTTGTGGGTGCGGATCTCAAACTGCTCACGCGACTTCTTGTCGATGAACGGCGAGCGGAGGACGGTGTATCGCTCGACGCGGGTCGGCAGGGGCACGGGGCCGGCGACGCGGGCGTTGGTCCGCTTGGCGTGGTCGACGATCTCCTTGGCGGAGGCGTCGAGGGCCTGGTGGTCGTAGGCTTCCATGCGGATGCGGATCTTGCCGGCGGTCATGGCGTGCTCTGCGGTGCGATTCGGTGGATTCTCATCGTGGCGACGGGCCGCGATGGGGAGCCGCACACTGTAGTAAAAGGAATCTTCTTGTCAAACCGGCTGCGGGATTTTGTGTTTCGTCTCATCGCGGATGCTTCTTGAAGCCGCGGATGTCAATCCGTCGGCTGGGTCCGCAGCGCCGGTCACCGCTCAGCCGGCGGTATGACACCCGCGGCTACAGGTTCTTCTTCAGTATGATGCGTGCCGATGCCCGGTGCTTTTGCGAGTCCGACCGCCCTGCCGCCGGAGGTGAGGTTTGAGGCGACGCCCGACGGCGGGCGGTACCGCCTGCCGCGGCGGCCGCTGGGGTGGTTCAGGTTGCTGGGGCTGGTGCCGATTGGGTTCGGGGTGCTCATGCTCGGGGGGCTGGGGGCCTTCATCGGGCCGTTCACCTCGGGCATGTTCAACGCCTCGGGCGGCTTGGACTGGGGCTCGCTCATGTTCGCTGCGTTCCTGGTGCCTTTCGTCCTCGGCGGCGTCACGCCGATCCTGCTGGGGCTGTGGCTGATCGCCGGGGCGAGTGACATCGTGGTCCGCGACGGGCGGGTCGCGGCGGTCGAGCGGCTCGGGCCGCTGCGTCGGCGGCGCCGGCGGAGCATCGACGGCCTCACCGTGCTGTACCTCGGCCACGGCGGCGGGTCGGCATTGAACAGTTGGCTCGGGTCGCTGTCGCTCCTGCGGGCCGGCACCGATCTGGACCCCTCGGTCGAGCGGGCGGCTCATGACAAAAACGGCCTGTTCCTCGCGTGGGGCTACCCCGAGGCGACACTCCGACCGCTGGCCACGCACGTCGCGGACCTGCTGGGGCAGTACATCGGTGACCGTCGGCCGCTGCCGGTGATCGGGGTCGACCTGCTGGAGTCGGGCACCTTTACCGGGCACGGGGCGAGCGACACGGGCTGGTCGCACCGCGTGGTCGAGCGGCAGCCGGCCGACAGCAAGGCCATCCTAGACGAGCGGGCGGACGGGTTGACGCTGACGCTGCCGGCCGGGGGGCTTTGGCGCGGCAGTGCGGGGCTGTTCGCGTCCTCGCTGCTGTGGTGCGGGTTTATGATGGTTTTTACCTCGATCGTTGTGTTCACCGGCGGGCTGGACATCATCTTCGCCGCGTTCATTACCGTGTTTTGGGCCATCGGCATCGGGATGATGCTCGTCGCGTTCAACCTCGGGCGGCGGCGCGTGATCCTCGACGTGGTCGGGGTGCCGGGCGATGCGACGCTGCTGGTTGCGCGGCAGGACCTGCGCGGCATCCGGCAGGACGACTGGCCGACGCGGGACATCGCCGCCGTCCGCGTCGCCGACAGCGGCACCGAGGTGAACGACCGAACGCTGCGCCAACTCCACGTCGAGCTGCGCGATCGGAAGAAGCCGGTGAAACTACTGACGGGGCGGCCGGACGAGGAGCTGGCGTGGATCGCGACGACACTGCGGCGGGGGCTGTTCGGAGCCGCGGGTGACCATTCGTCAGCCGGGTCCGCGTCGTTGATCACCGCTCAGCCGGCGGATTGACATCCGCGGCTACGGAGATGCTGGAGCCGCAGGTGTCAACCCGTCGGCTGAGTCCGCAGCGCCAATGCTTACATAGCAGACGGATTAACATCCGCGGCTTCGTTGGACATCAACCCGCCGGGCTCGCCTCGTCCAGCACGTTCTCGGCAACGTAGATGGGCACCTCCCGGGCGACGCCCAGCGCGATCGCGTCGCTGGGGCGCGAGTCGATCTGGCGGCGGTCCGTGGGGTCGTCGAGGGACTGCAGGTGCAGGCGGGCGAAGAAGGTGTGGTCGGAGAGGTCGTTGATCTCGACCCCGACGAGTTCGAAGCCCAGCTCCTCGATGACGGAGGCGAGCAGCTCGTGGGTCTGGGGCCGGGGGGGGACCTGGCCCATGAGGCGGCGCTCGATGGCGGCCGCCTCGGTGAAGCCGATGACGATCGGGAAGGTCCGCGGGCGGTCGGCCTCCTCGGGCTCGGCCTCGCGGAGCTCGAGGTAGTGCGTGTCCTCGGTCTCGCTGATCAGGATACGGGAGAGCTCCATCTGGACGGGCATCGGGGGGTCCTTGTACTGCGGGGCAGACGCGGGGGGCGGGCCGCTGGGGGCGGGGGGCGGGCGGCTGGGGGCTGGGGGCTGGGGGCTGGGGGCTGGGGGATCGGGGGCTGGGGGCTGGGGGCTGGGGGCTGGGGGATCGATGAAGACAAGCAGCGCCAACAGCTAACGGCTAACGGCTAACGGCTAACACCGCATGATACCCCCCGTCGTGGTACGTCGGCCCGGTGCCGGCGGGGAGGGTGAGCGTCTCGTTTCCCGTCGTGGAGCCGGGGCCGAGCCGGTCGCGGAGCCACGCCGCCTGCTCGGCGTTCTCCGCCGCCTCGATGGAACAGGTGCTGTAGAGCAGCCGGCCGCCGGGGGCGAGGTGCTTCATCGCCCGCTCGGCAATCTGACGCTGCAGCGCGACCAGCGACGCCACGCTCGCGGGGCCAAAGCGGTACCGGGCCGCGGGACGCCGCGCCAGCACGCCGGTGTTGGAGCACGGCACGTCCAGCACGATCAGGTCGAACCGCTCATCGACGTGCGGCTCACGGACCTCAACCCCCGGAAACTGCTCCGCGAAGGCTTGCAGGTCCGCCCGTCGCTCGTCGGCGGGGTCCCACGCCACCACGCCGGCGGCGGGGTGCAGCGTCTTCAACTGCCGCGTCTTCGTGCCCCGGCCGGCACACAGGTCGAGGATGCGCGTCGGCGACAGGTCGGCCGTCGACGCCACCGCCAGCGCCGCCGTGGGGTCCTGCACCCGCTCGTCGGGGTGCTCGGCGAGGTACGTGGCAAGCTCGTCGAACCCGCCCCCCCACACCGTGCTGCCGCCGGGCCCGGTGACGAACGTCGGGGGGTTCTGCAGGCTGTGCAGCGCCAGCCGCGTCGCCTCCGCCCGGCCGTACGCCTTGAACCAGCCCTGCAACAGCGCCAGCGGGTGGCTCGTCGCCACCACCAGGTGAACAAGCAGGTTGTCGGGCTTGGGCAGCATCGGCCGGCTCAAGGTGATCATCCCGCCATCACCCGACGGCAACCGATCCACCGCCGGCTCCCAACCCCCCTCCCACATCCCGTCAACCCGCTCGACCACCACCCCGTCCAGCTTCCGCAGCACCGCGTTGACCATCCCCGCCGCCCGCTTCTGGCTGAGTTGTTTCACGATCTCCACCGCCTCGTCCACCACCGCGTAGCCCGGCAGGCGGTCCATGAACACGAGCTGGGCCGCCCCGGTGAGCAGGGCCGCCCGGACCTCCGCGGTCATGCGTTCCACCGGCTGCTTGCTGAACCTGCCCAACAGGTGCTCGAGCGTGAGCCACCGCTGCAGGGTCGTGCGGAAGACCGCCGTCGCCAGCCGCGTGTCGGCTGGGCTAAGGGCGGCGACGTTTGGCTCGATCAGCGGGGTGTCAGGAAACCGGGCCGCGACGGTGGCGATGGCCCGGGCCGCGGCGTATCGGGCGGTGTGGCTCATGGGCTAGGGATCGGGGATCAGGGATCAGGAATTGGGGATCGGGGGCGCGATCGAGGGTGCAGGGGCCGGGGGGCTGGGGGCTGGGGTTTTAGAAGCCGATTCTCATCGCACGCTACGCTGCGGCCCGTAATCTATCGCTCGGCCCTCAACCCCGCCCCGGGTGGCGGACAACAAAACGTGCTACAACCCCCCGTGTTTCGTCATTCGCCTTTCGCATTTGGTCATTGGAGCGCAGCGACATGCCCCTCATCGTCACCGGCAGCATCGGCATCGACACCATCGAGACCCCCGGCGGCAGCGCCGACCAGGTCCTCGGCGGGTCGAGCATCTACTTCGCCGCGGCCGCGAGCTTCTTCGGGGGCGTCCGCCTCGTCGGGGCGGTGGGCGAGGACTTTCCCGATGAGTACGTCGAGCACTTCCACCACTTCGACGTCGATACCGAGGGCCTCGAACGCCGGGCCGGGTCCAAGACCTTCCGCTGGCACGGCCGCTACCACGAGAACATGAACGACCGCGACACCGTCGCCGTCGACCTCAACGTGCTCATCGAGGACCTGCCCCCCGTGCCGGCGAGCTACCGCGACAGCCGCTACGTCTTCCTCGCGGTGACGAGCCCGGAGAACCAGCTCGCCCTGCTCGAGCAGTTCCCCGAGCGGCGGCTGGTCGTGGCCGACACCATCGACTTGTACATCAACCAAAATCGCGACGCGCTCGACGAGGTCATGCGGCAGGTCGACGGCGTCATCTTCAACGACTCGGAGGCGGAGATGCTCACCGGCGAGGCCAACGCCGTCGTCGCGGCCGACCGCCTGCTCGAGATGGGCCCGTCGTTTGTCATCGTGAAAAAAGGGGCGCACGGCGCGATCCTGCGGCACGCGGACGGGACCGTCGCGATGCCCGCCTTCCCGTCGCGGCGGGTCGTCGACCCGACCGGCGCGGGCGACTCGTTCGCCGGCGGATTCATGGGCTTCCTTGCTAACACGGCCGGCGAGGCGTCGGACTTTCACGCCCTGAAGACGGCGATGGCGTACGGCACGATGGTCGCGAGCTTCACCATCGAGGCCTTCGGGGCCGAGCGGCTCAGGTCGCTGACGCGGGACGAGATCAACACGCGGTACCGGAAGTTTGCTTCAATGTTGGATCTGAACGGGTAGCGGGTAGGGAGTTGAGGGCATGGCTTTCGGCTTTGGTATCCGCACTTCGACCTTCGCCCTTCCATGACCATCGGCTTCGGCATCATCGGGTGTGGGGATGTGACAGAGGTGAAGTCGGGGCCGGCGTTGCAGTTGGCCGACGGTGCCGACCTGGTCGCCGTCATGCGGCGGACGTCGGGGCGGGCGGAGGACTACGCCCGGCGGCACGGGGTGCCGCGGTGGTACGAGGATGCGGACGAGCTGATCGCGGACCCGGGGGTAGACGTGGTGTACGTCGCGACGCCGCCGGGGAGCCACCTTGAACTGGCGCTAAAAGTCGCAGCGGCGGGCAAGCCGTGCTACGTGGAAAAGCCGATGGCGCGGAGCCACGCCGAGTGCGTGGCGATGATCGAGGCGTTTGAGGCGAAGCGGTTACCGCTGTGGGTGGCGTACTACCGCCGCGGGTTCGAGCGTTTCCGGTGGGTTAAGGCGCTGCTGGACGACGGGCGGCTCGGCACCGTTACGTCCGTGTGCGTGCGGTACGCTAAGCCGTGGTCCGGCTCGCTCGCCGGCGAGTGGCGGATCGACGCGGAGCACTCCGGCGGCGGGCTTTTCCTCGACGTGGGCAGCCACACGCTGGACCTCCTCGACTGGCTCGTCGGCCCGCTGCAGGACGTCGCGGGTGCAGCCACGAACCGCTCGAGGCTGTACGCCGTCGAGGACTCGGTGGCGATGACGTTCTGCACCGACCGAGGGGGCGCTGGGCACGGGGCTGTGGAACTTCGTGGGCGTACGGAACCACGACGTAATCGAGGTCGAGGGCGAGCGGGGCCGGCTGTCGTTCAGCACGTTCGGCCACGAGCCCATCACCCTGCACACCCGCGACGGCGACGAGACGCGCACCTTCGACACCCCGCCGCACGTGCACCTCGGCCTCGTTCAAACCCTCGTCGACGAGCTCGCCGGCCGGGGCACGTGCCCGAGCACCGGCGTCTCCGCCGCCCGGACCTCCGCGGTGATGGACACGGTGTTAGCAGGCTACTACGGCGGCCGGGGCGACGTGTTCTGGGAGCGGGAGGGGCGTTGGCCGGGAGCGTGATGCACCCGACGCTTGCCAGCGTTCAACACTCGGGGGGTGCCACATCTAGACCGCTCGGGGCCAGGGTGTGCGACCTACCTCACCCTTTCACGCGAAACCGTTAACGGGTGGCACCCTCTCATTCTTTTGCGATTCCGCGCTCACAGCACGTACCGGGCCGGTCGCCACCGCCGCAGCAGCGCGACCAGCGCCGCCGTCGCCAGCCACGTGACCGCGATGCGGACCGGGCCGGGGTTCAGCGTCGCGTAGAGGTACGGCACGTCGTCCCAGACGAGCGACAGCAGGCGGTCGTAGAGCGTGGCGTGGACGAGGCCGTGCAGGAGGTAGATGCCCATCGTCAGCGCTGCAATCCGCGCCAATCGCGGCGGGGTCGGGCCCGTGAACTGCACCGCCGAGGCGACCAGCAGGAGGGCGAGCGCCTGCCGCCACCACAGCCACATCGCGTGGTACGACGGGTTCACCGTGAGCCGCAGGACGAGCACGGCGACAAAGGCGACGAGAGCAAAGACCCACAACAGGCGCGGGGCCGAGGTCTCCGCCCAACACCGCATACTCAGCGTCCGCCCCACCACGACGCCCAGCGTCACCGAGGCCACCCCGAAAAGCCACGACATCCCGACGTGCCGCCCCTCCAGCGTGCCCGTCGCGTCCCACCCGTCGAACACCCACCCCGCCACGACCACCGCCGCCGCCGACGCCGCCAGCGCCGCCACCACCACCCACCGCGTGGCCCACCCCCGCGTCCCCCGCACCGCCCCCACCGCCGCCAACTCCGCCACGAAGACGAACGGCAGGAACCACAGGTGGATCTTCGTCCCCGCCACCAGCATCCACGGCTCGAATACTCCCCCCACCGCCACCGCCGGGTCGGTCAATGGCCCGTACATCAGCATCGCCCCGTAGCACCCGCACCAGAACAACCACGGCAGCAGCACCCGCGCCGCCCGCTTCCGCGCCACCTCAACCAGCGGCGGCACGATCGGCCGCCGCACCGCCAGCGCCACCGAGATGATGATGAACGCCGGCAGCCCCGCCCCCCCGAGCAGGTACGCCCCGGTGAGGTGGATCGCCAGGATGTCCAGCATCGCCACCACCCGCAGCAGATCCAGCAGCGGGTAACGCACCCCCGTAAGTTTCCTCGCGGTCGCCCCACCTTCGCCCGGCTGCGGCTGCGCCTGGCGCAGCGCGTCGAGCCGGTCCGTCACCGCCCCTGACTCACGCTCAGCGACCGACGCCACGCCGACACTCATCCACCACCTCCCCCGGCACCCACCGCACCGCCAGCCACACCAAGAGCGGCACAACCACCGCGTCGTCCAACTGCCCCACCACAGGCAGAAAATCCGGGATCAAATCGAACGGCATCACCAGGTACCCCCACGCCAACGCCAGGCACCACCGCGCCCGCCGCGGCGTCCGCGGGTGCCGCAGCACCGCCCGGTACACCGCCAGCTCCCGGCGAAACGCCCAGGCGAGCTGACGCCAGCCGTTCCGCGTCGTCATGCCGCACCCGTTCAGGCGTTAGCCATCTCCGGCGTAACCGCCGCCCGGCCGACCGAGTGGTACACGAACCCCTGCTCCCGCATGTCCTCGGGCTTGTACAGGTTCCGCCCGTCGAAGATCACCGGGCTGTTCAGCCGCCGCTTCACCTCGTCCATCTTCGGGTACTTGAACTCGGCCCAGTCGGTGCAGATCACCAGCGCGTCCGCGTTGTCCAGCGCCTCGTACAGGTCGCAGTAGTCGATCCGATCGCCGAGGATGTGGTGCGCCGTCTCGTGGGCGACGGGATCATGGGCGGCGACGGTCGCGCCGTCGTCGAGCAGCCGCTGCATGATCGTGATGGCCGGGGCCTCCCGCACGTCGTCGGTGCCGGGCTTAAAGGCGATGCCCCAGACCGCGATGCGTTTGCCGGTCAGGTCGTGGTCGAAGTGCGATTTGATCTTCTTGTAAAAGTTCTGCCGCTGGTCCTGGTTCACGTCGTGCACCGCCTTGAGCAGCGGCGTCGGCGTGTCGCTCTCCAGCCCCATGCTCACGCAGGCGAGAGTGTCCTTCGGGAAGCACGACCCGCCGTAGCCCAGCCCGGGGTAGAGGAACTTGTTGCCGATCCGCTGGTCGGAGGTCATGCCCCGCCACACCTCGTCGACGTTGCTGCCGTACGCCTCGCACAGGCGGCTGATCTCGTTGATAAAGCTGATCTTCGTCGCGAGCATCGCGTTGGCGGCGTACTTCACCATCTCCGCCGACGGGATGTCCATCACGTAAATCGGGTGGCCGTTCCGCACGAACGGCTCGTAGAGCTTGTGCATCCGCCCGCCGGTGCCCTCGTCTTCGACCCCCACCACCACGCGGTCGGGCTTGTTGAAGTCGTTAATCGCCGCCCCTTCCTTGAGGAACTCGGGGTTGCTGGCCATGAAGAACGGCTTGGAGGTCTCCGCGGCGATCGCGGCCTTGACCTTCGCGTTGGTCCCAACGGGCACGGTGGACTTGACGATGATCACCTTGCCCCGCCGCTCGTCCCCGTCGCCGCCGGTGTCGCCCGGGGCCGCCTCGATGGCCTTGCCGATGTCCGCCGACGCGGCGAGGACGTATTTCAGGTCCGCGTGGCCCATCTCGTCGCTGGGCGTGCCCACGCAGATGAAGATCAGCTCCGCCGACTGGTACGCCGCCGCCTTGTCGGTCGTGAACTTCAGCCGCCCGGCGTCGCGGTTGCGGCGGATCAACTCGTCCAGCCCCGGCTCGTAGATCGGGCTGATCCCGTTATTCAGCTTGTCGATCTTCTTCGGGTCCACGTCGAGGCAGGTCACCTCGTTGCCGATGTTCGCGAAGCAGGTCCCGGTGACGAGACCGACGTAGCCCGTGCCAACCATCGTGATGCGCATACGGTTAATCCCTGGTCGTGCCGCGTCGCGGCAAGCGTGTCGGTGCGACGCCCAAAGCGTCCGATCCCCCTCCATCGGCCGGATCATAGCGACAATGCACCCCCAGCTTTATCGGCCACGGCCCGCCCCGATCATAACGCCGCGGCGTTGACCCTCCCCCGCGGCGAGGACGCCGCGGCTATGAACCTACGCCCCACCCTCCCTAGCCGCGACATCCTCGCCGCGGGTACCCCACGACGTGCGTGAAGCGGGGACGCCCTTCGTTCCTTTGCTCTCATATGGTTAACGAAGAAAGATGGACGCCTCCCTTTTTCTTCTCTCACTCCACGCTGCGTGCTAATTCATTCCACTGGCACCATCTCCAACTTATAAGGGTCGTCCGCCGTGCCGCTGCCGTAGGCGCGAACGAGGGGAGCCGAAGGCAAAATCGGCCACTTGGGATAAACTTCAATCTTGCGTGACTCACTTTTCTGACGCGGTTGCTGCCATTTGTAGCCGGCCTTTTCAACGCGGAAGATGATCAGACTTCGGGCTTTGGCGCGCTCGAGGGTAGTTTGCCCCGCCTCGTCCGTCGTCCGGACCTCGGTCTTCTCCTCAGAGGCTTTGAGCCCGACGGCGGGTTTCGGCCAGCGCGGGACGGTGTAGCTGCCGTATACCACGACACCTGGGACCGTCTGGCCGCTCCCTATGTCAAAGGTGACCACATGTGCCTCTATCGAGCCGGTGTGCTTGTGTTACGAGTAGCTGTGACATCCCATCGCCACACAACAGAAGAGGCTCAACGCGATTGGTTCAAGATATGTCATCTAACACGTAAGGTGGGTTGCTTGCAGATCATACCGCTCGGCGGCCCACTCCACCCGGCCGGGTCCGCCCTACGCACGGTCGGGGCGTGACGACCGGGGTGAGGCGACCTATCATTGCGGCTATGCCGGAGACCGACACCACCACCGCCAAGCCCGCGCCGCTTGAGACCGTTGAGCCTATCGGGGCCCGCGTGCTCATCCGCAAGGACCAGGACAAGAAGCAGACCAAGAGCGGCATCCACCTGCCCGACAAGATCGAGATCCCCACCCTCACCGGCCGCGTCGTTACCGTCTCGGCCGAGGTGGCCATCGACGAGAAGTACCCGATCCACCAGTACGACCGCGTCCTGTTCAACCCCAAGGAGGCGATCCCCGTGGACTTTGAGGGCGACAACCGATTATTCGTCGTCCCGGTCGAAAACATCGTCGCGGTGTTCCGGTCGGGGGCTTGAGGCGGGCAGCCTCTCACGCAGATTACGCAGATCGCGCAGATTTAGGACGCAGATTGCGGAACCTTTGTACTCAACGGTGAGTGCAAGGTTGTACCGCAGTCTTTGATCCAAGGCCCTGAATCTGCGTCTTAAATCGGCGTCATCTGCGGAATCTGCGTGAAAGGCTGCCCCGCCCCATCTCGCGTTACCATGCCGAGGTGCCCGACTCCCTCGACATTGAGCCGATCCAGCCGTTCGACGTGACCCTCCGGCCGCCGGGGTCGAAAAGTTTGACGAACCGGGCGCTGCTGCTGGCCGCGCTGGCCAAGGGGCGGTCGAAGCTCACGGGCGTGCTCTTCGCCGACGACTCGCGCCGCATGATCGGGGCGCTGCAGGCCCTGGGCTTTACCCTCGACATCGACGAGGATGCCAAACGCATCACCGTCCACGGCAAGCGCGGCGACATCCCCGCCCCCGGCGGGGCGACGCTCGACCTTGGCAACGCGGGCACGGCGATGCGGTTCCTCACCGCCGCGTGCTGCCTGGGCATGGGAGAGTTCACCCTCGACGGGATTTCCCGGATGCGCGAGCGCCCTATCGGCGAATTGGTCGACCCGCTCATCAAGCTCGGGGCCGACATCGAGTACGTCGGCGAGGCGGGGTACCCGCCGGTGAAGGTCATCGCCGAGCCGCCGGGCCTGCTGGGTGGGCACCTCACGCTGTCGCCGACGTTGTCGAGCCAGTTCATCTCGGCGCTGTTGATGGTCGGGCCTTACATGCAGCGGGGCCTGGAGATCGAGTTCGAGGGGCCGGTGACGAGCCTGCCTTACGTTAAAATGACCTTGAACCTGATGAAGCAGTTCGGGGCCGCGTTCGAGGCGGACACCGGCTACCGGGCGGTGCACGTCCCCGCCGGGCGGTACCGGGCGACGGATTACTGGGTCGAGCCGGACGCGAGCAACGCGAGCTATTTCCTCGCCGCGGCGGCGGTGGTGCCGGGCAGCCGGTGCACGGTCGAGGGGCTCGGCTCGCGGAGCCTGCAGGGCGACGCGGAATTCTGCGACGTGCTCGGCCGCATGGGCTGCTCGGTAAATCAGACGCTCAACGCCACCACCGTCGCCGCCCCGCGCCGCGGCGTCGGCACTTCCGGGGGGGGCGCTTCCGGGGGGCTTCAGGGCATCGACGTCGACCTCAACGCCATGCCCGACATGGCCCAGACCCTCGCCGTCGTCGCCCTCTTCGCCGACGGGCCCACCGCCATCCGCAACGTCGGCAACCTCCGTGTGAAGGAGACCGACCGCCTCGCGGCGTTGGAAAACGAACTGACCAAGCTCGGGGCCGACGTCGAGGTGATCTCCAACGACCTGCACATCATCCCCCCGCCCGGCGGAGCACTCACCCCCGCCGCGATCGACACCTACGACGACCACCGCATGGCCATGGCCTTCGCCGTCGCGGGCCTCGCCCAACCCGGCGTCACCATCAACGACCCTCGCTGCGTCGATAAGACGTTCCCCGACTACTTCCAGTACCTGGACCGCTTGCGTGACGCGACGGTGGCGACGGCGGGATCGGCGCAAGGAGGGGAGCGCGACAAGTCGCGGCGCTAAACTTCTGTATGGCACCCCGGATGTCGCAACGCGAGATCTTGGACCGGTACTTCATCGAGTACCGCGGCAAGTTGCTCGACCTCGCCGCGTTCCTCGACCGCCTCGACCGGGCCCCGGCCGACGGCGATGACGCCAACGACGATGACGGAGATTTTCGTCTCGCCGCCCTCCGCCGCGCCCTGGACCTGCTGACCGACGGCGACCCCGACCGCACCCGCCGTGTGCTCGAACTGCTCAGCGACCCCACCGCCGAGCCGCTCGACCGTGCGACGCCGGGCCCCGCCACGGGTGCTTACGCCTCACCCGATCCCTGATCCCCGGACCCCGATCCCTGCCCTACATCGACCCGCACATCCACATGGTCAGCCGCACGACCGACGACTACCGCGCCATGGCGCTGGCGGGGTGCGTGGCCGTGACCGAGCCGGCGTTCTGGGCCGGGTTCGACCGCTCGTCGCCCGAGGGCTTTTACGACTACTTCGTGCAGTTGACGGAGGTCGAACCCCGCCGGGCGGCCCGCTTCGGCATCGCCCACCACGCCTGGGTCTGCATCAACCCCAAGGAGGCCGAGGACCCCGGCTTCGCCCGCGCCGTCATCGCCCTGCTGCCCGGGTTCCTTGATCGGCCCAACGTCCTGGGCGTCGGCGAAATCGGCCTCAACAAGAACTCGAAGAACGAGCTGCTCATCCTTGAACAGCAGATCGCCCTCGCCGTCGAGCGTGACAAGCTCATCCTCGTCCACACCCCGCACCTCGAAGACAAGCTCAAGGGTACGCGGCTGATCCTCGACGCCCTCCGCCGAAACCCCGGGGTGCGGCCCGAGCGGGTGCTGATCGATCACGTCGAGGAGCACACGGTGGGCGCGGTGCTCGATGCGGGGTTCTGGGCCGGGATGACGCTGTACCCCGACAGCAAGTGCACGCCGCAGCGGGCCGTGGATATCCTCGAGTGTTACGGCCACGAACGCCTCTGGATCAATTCCGCCGGCGACTGGGGCCACTCCGACCCGCTTGCCGTCCCGAAGTGCATGGCCGTCATGCGCGAGCGCGGCCACGACGCGGCGACGGTTGAGCGCGTCACGTTCGACAACCCCCGCACGTTCCTGTCGCAGTCGGGGAAGTTCACCGTTGCACCCTCTTAGCCCGGCCGCTTGGGGCCGCAGTCTCTTCACCCCCGGGCGGGGGGGCTGAGTGCCGGGTGCCACACTGCATCCCGCCGCTTTGGGCGGGTGCGGTGTGCAGGTTTGACCGCGGCGTCCTGTGACTCACAGTCGACACACCGCACCCTCCGCAAAGCCTCCGGGATGCAGTGTGGCACCCCTTGCATACCGGCGGTGAAGATGCCTCTAAGCACGCTCCGCGTACATTGCCCCGATGCGCGACGCCCTCGGCCCCGGCACCACCCTCGGCTACTGCACCAACGTCCACGCCGGGGCGACCCTCTCCGCCCTCCGCGACAACCTCGAACGCTTCGCCGTCCCGGTCAAACGCCTCGTCTCGGCGGACCGGCCGATGGGCGTGGGCCTGTGGTTTGCCGCCGCCGCGGTGCGGGAACTGTCTGATTTCAACGGCGTGAAACCCTTCGCCCGCTGGCTCGCCGACCGCGGCCTGCTCGCCTACACCCTCAACGGCTTCCCCTTCGCCGACTTCCACCGCCCCGTGGTTAAGTACGACGTGTACCACCCCGGTTGGGCCGACCCGCGCCGCTACCGCTACACCCGCGACCTCGCCCACCTCCTCGCCGACCTCCTGCCCCCGGAAGCGACGGAAGGGTCGATCTCGACGCTGCCCGTCGGCTGGCCAAGCGGCTACGCCGCCGTCGATGCGGCGCAGACCCGCGACGCCGCCGCCCACCTCACCCGCCTCGTCCACGACCTCGCCCGGCTCGAGCTCGACACCGGCAAGCACATCACCGTCAACCTCGAGCCCGAGCCCGGCTGCCTCCTCGATACCGCCGCCGACGCCGCCCGCTTCTTCCACGACCACCTGCTCGGCACGCCCGACGACGTCAGCGTCCGCGGCTACCTCGGCGTGTGCCACGACGTCTGCCACGCCGCCGTGATGTTCGAGCCGCAGGACACCGCCCTCGCCGCCTACCGCGACGCCGGGCTCCGCGTCGGCAAGTGCCAGCTCTCCTCCGCGATCCGCGTCCCCTTCGACACCATGGACGCCGCCACCCGCCGCGACGCCCTGCACCACCTCGCCCGCTTCGCCGAGGAGCGCTACCTCCACCAGACCGTGATCCGCACCGACGACGGCCGGCTCACCTTCCACGACGACCTGCCCGACGCCCTGCGGTCGCACCCCGCTCCCGCCGGGGAATGGCGTGTCCACTTCCACGTCCCGGTCCACCTCGATGCGCTCGGCCCCCTCGCCACCACCCGGGGCGACCTCGCCACGTTCCTCGCCCACCTCCGTCCAGACGACGCCCTGCACCACTTCGAGGTCGAGACCTACACCCGCGGCGTCCTGCCCGACCGGCTCCGCCGCGACGGCCTCGACGACCTCGCGGAGGGCCTCGCCGCGGAGCTGCGGTCGGTGATGGCGGTGCCGCGATGACCGGGCCGATCAAGGCCTGGCTTGAGCTGATGCGGCTGAGCAATCTGCCCACCGTCTGGGCCAACACCCTCCACGGCCTCGCCACGGGCCTCTACGTTGCGTGGTCGGCTACGCCGCCGTCGTCCCGGCCCGAATCGCTGCCCACGGGCATCGGCTTCTATACAGATCAGGGCTTCGTGCTGCTCGTGGCCGTGAGCCTGATCTACATGGCCGGCATGATCTTCAACGACGTCGCCGACGTCGGTGAGGACACCCTCGACCGCCCCGGCCGGCCGATCCCGCGGGGGGCCGTGGGCCGCAAGGCCGCTGCCGCCGTCGCGGGTGTGCTTGGGGTCGTGGGTGTGCTTCTGGCCGGCGTCTACCGCCAGCCGCAGGTACAGTGGTGCGCGATCGCGTTGCTAAGTTGCGTGATCATCTACGACTTCGTCCAACCGAGGCGGCTGACGGGGTGGGTGCTCCTGCCGCTCTGCCGGGTCCTGGCGTTCGTCGCCGGGGCCTTCGCCTTCGCGGGCAGCACCCTCTACCACTTCCCGGTCTCGCTGCACGTGGCCCTCCCGGTGCTCGCCCTCGCCGCCTATACCCTCGGCATCACCCTTCTCGCCCGCCACGAAACCCGCGTCGCCGGCCGGCCGCAACGCGTCGGCCGGATGATCGCTGCCATGCCCCTTTTCGACGCCGCGTTCCTCCTCGCCCTGGGCCTTTACGCCCCACTCGCCCTCGCCTGCGTCGCCTGCGCCGGACTCACCCTTGTCGGTCAACGCTGGATCAGGGGCAGTTGACGGCTGTCCCTCTCTGCCACCGCACCACTGAGACACCCACCACCCCAACCGCCCGCCGCAAAGCGACGACCGCTCCACCCGACCTTCCGCTTGCGTGGTCGCGTCGAACCCGCAGCACCCGACACTACCCCCGCCCCGCCCTGCTATCGTCACGGTCCGCCAAACCCGCGGCCGCGCCGTCAATGCGGGACGCTCAAACCGACTCTCCGTCCGAATCCTTCTAAGGAAGCGTCCAATGACCCGCCGCCGCATTCTCTGCCCCGCACTCCGCTTTGCCGCTGCAACGGCGTGCCTCCTGCTTGCGGCAGCCTGCCTCGCCGACTCCGTCGTGCCCGCCACTCAACCCGTGCAAAATCAACCCCCCGACCCTACCGCCGACCAGGTGTGGCTCGAGAACGGCCACCTCCGCGTCGCCGTCTCCCCCGCCACCGGCCGCGTCACCCACTTCTCGACCCGCGACGGCGACAACCTCCTCTGGCTGGCCGACCCCGACACCCTCAAATCCACAAGCCAACGCGGTGGCCGACCGTACTACAACCTCGGTGGCGACAAAATTTGGCCGCTCATCCAGCCCTTCTGGCAGCACGCCTACGGCGGCAGCCCCGGCTGGCCCCCCGACAACGTCATCGACGGCCAACCCTGGAAGCTCCTCGAACACGACGCCCGCCGCCTCGTGTTCCAAAGCCCCGTCCACCCCGACCTCGGCGTCCGCATCACCCGCACCCTCACCCTCGCCGACGACGCCCCGCGGGTGACCTCCCGCAACGTCCTCGAACAAATCCGCCCCACCGTCTTCCCCGTCAACCTCTGGACCGTCACCCAGGTCCGCCGCCCCGCCGCGGTCACCCTCGACGCCTCGGCCGCCCAACACCCCGCCGAGCCGTTCGTGTGGCTGGGCGGCAAGGAAGCCGCTGTCAGCGTTACCGCAGCCCGAGCCGAGGGTCCCGACGCCGCCGTCACCTGGGACCTGCAAAACGCCGAGCGGGGTAAAATCGGCACCTTCGGCCGCTCCCTCTTCGCCACTTTCGACGCCCTGCGTTTCACACAACGCACCGCCTTCGACCCCGCCGGCATGTACCCCGACGCCTCGAACCTTCAGGTCTACGCCGGCGAAGACTACGTCGAAATCGAAACCCTCTCCCCCGCCCGCCACCTCCAGCCCGGCGAATCCCTCGAAGCCGAGGTCGTCTGGGAACTCGAACCGTCGCCTTGACTTTGGTGTCGCGGGATGCCGTCGGCTCCTCTTTCTTACCCCCCTCCCTCCGGGAGGGGCCGGGGGAGGGCGCGCGGTGACAGAGCCAACGCCACACAGGCCCGGCCGACCCCCCCCTTCTGACCCCCTCCCCCTTGGAGGCGCCGGGGGAGGGCACGCGGTGACAAAGCCGACGCCCCTCATACACCGAACCGACCCTCCCCCGGCCCCTCCCGTGGGGAGGGGGGTCAGACAGGCCCCCTCTCTTTCGCGTCCTCAGCCCCGGAGTGGCGTAGCGGCTACACTCGCCCGTCACCACTCTACCTTTCCACGGACGCCCCATGACCCGCCGCCTCTTCATCGCCCTCGCATCGACCGTTGCCGCCCTCGCGCTGATCGTCACCCTCGTCACCGCCACCCGCACCACCGCGCAGCAGGCCGGGCCGGCTGACAGGCCCGCGTCGTCGTCCGGCAGCGCCCAGCCGCTCGAGACGATGGACCTCAGCCTCGACCAGGCCGAGGCGGTAATCAAAGCCGCGAAGGAGAAGGCGATGGAGATGGACCTCAAGATGGACATCGCCGTGGTCGACGCCGGGGGCAACCTCAAAGCCTTCGTCCGCATGGATGGCGCTTGGCTCGGCTCGATCGACATCGCCATCAAGAAGGCCAAAACCGCCCGCTACTTCGACATGCCCACCGGCGACATCGGCGAGCTCTCCCAGCCCGGCGGGCCCCTCTACAACATCGAGGTGTCCAACGACGGCCTCATCACCTTCCCCGGCGGCGTCCCCCTCAAGTCCGCCGACGGCACCGTCATCGGCGCCATCGGCGCGTCCGGCTCCAAGGTTGAAGACGACCACGCCGTCGCCACCGCCGGCGCGCAAGCCCTCTAATGCCCGAGTCCGTCTGGGACTATCCCCGGCCCCCGTCCATCGAGCCGATCAATCGGCGCATCACCGTCGAATTCGTCGGGGTTACTCTCGCCGAGACAACCGTCGCGCAGGTGGTGAGGGAGACCTCGCACCCGCCGGTGTACTACCTCCCGCCGGGCGATGTCCGCATGGACCTGCTCGTGCCGTCGGATCAATCGAGCTTCTGCGAGTGGAAGGGGACGGCGGCCTACTGGCACTTCCGCCACGACGGGCGGGATGTTCGCGACGTGGCGTGGTCGTACCCCGACCCCACCCCCCGCTTCGCCGCCCTCAGGGGCCACCTCGCATTTTACCCGTCGAAGCTTGACGCCTGCACCGTCGACGGCGAGCGGGTCACCGCCCAGCCGGGCGACTTCTACGGCGGTTAGATCACCCCCCACGTCACGGGCCCGTTCAAAGGCGGCCCCGGCTCGGCGGGGTGGTGACCCCACCCTTGATCCCGCTCCCGCCAACAGAGCCGGGAGCGTCAGCGACCGGACGGGCCACCCGTCGCTAACGCTCGGGGCTCTGAGGGGTCGTGGCCTTCGGCTCAAGCGACTCAGACCACGGCACCCGGCGGCGAAATGGATCGTTCGTCGTTCCTCGTTCGCGTTTCCGAAAGATGAAGCGGTAAGAGACTCGGCGGGCTTCGTCGCGCGACGCTCGCTCCGCTTGTCGAAAATGACGACGTCGGGGGAGGGTCGGGACCCGTCGCTGACGCTCGGGGCTCTGAAAGAGGCGACGGTCGGAACCGGGCTTTATCCGCGCCCCGAGCGTTAGCGACGGGCACCGGTCGCTCACGCTCCCGGCTCTGAAGAGGCGCCGCGTGGTCCGCTGGCACGTGACATTGCTTCCGCGCCGGCCACCCGGCCTTCCGGGAGCCCTTCCCGAGGGGCGGGGGAGCCGAGGGGGCGGGCCTCCTCCGCTTCCTCCCGCGGGGAAGGGGTCTGGACGATGGCGTAGGCGACGTGGGTGACGCAGGAGTTGATGCGTTTGAGGTGGGTGAGGATGTCCAGGTGCAGGGCGCTGGACTCGTGGGACTGGGTCTGGCCGAGGCGCAGGCGGTTGAAATGGGCGTCCCGCAGGCGGTGTTCCTCTTCGCTGAGCGACTGTTTGTGGCGGAGCAGTTGCTGGGCGAGGAGGGGGTTCCGGGTGTTGAAGGCGGTCTCGGCAATGAGCAGATTTTCGGCAACCTTGCGGTAGAACCCGTCGAGCTCGGCCCAGCCGGGGTCGGAGAACCACACGTCAAAGCGGGCGCGTTTGACCACGATCTCGGCGAGGTTGCGGTCGATGACGTCGCCGATGGTCTCGAGCTCGTTGAGGTAGCGGAGCTGGCTCATGACGTCGTGGGAGGCGTCGCCGTCGGCGTCTTCCCCGACGACGCGGGTGAGGAACCGCTTGATCTGGCGGTCGAGGAGGTCGACCCGGTCGTCACGGTCCTGGACGGACCGGGCGAGGTCGGGGTCGCGGCGGAGCAGGGCCAGCCAGAGGTCATCGAGCATGGAGCGGACGATGGCGGAGACGCGGACGACCTCCTGCCGGGCCTGGCCGAGGGCGAGGGCGACGCCGTCGATGTGGTGGTTGTCGATGTAGATCGGCCCATATGGCGGGGGCGTGGCCGCGGCGGGTGGGGGCGGGGTGAGGCGGCAGACAAGTCGGAAGACCGGTCCGACGAGGGGGAGGAATACGGCGGCCATCACGAGGTTGAAGCCGAGGTGAGCGGCGGCGATGGCCTGGGACGTGGGGAGGTTCAGGCGGGTGAGGGCGGGGAGCCAGAGGGGCAGGGTGAGGACCGCGGGGGCGGCGATGGCGAGCTTGTGGAAGAGGTTGGCCCAGGCGAGTCGGCGGGAGTCAAAACGTGACCAGCCGACCATGAGGAGGGTGAGCCCGACGCCGACGTTGGCCCCGATGACGACGGGTAGGGCGAGGGCGAGGGGCTCGACGCGGCCGAGCGACACCCCGCCGAAGCCGATAGCCAGGCCGATGGTGGCGGTAGAGGACTGCAGGACGACGGCGAGGATCGCGGCGAGGGTGGCGAGGAGCGCGGGGTGCCGGGCGGCGATGTCGAGCAGTTGCAGGAGGTCGGCGTTGTGGGACAGGGCGGAGGCGGCCGAGCCGATGGTGTTCATCCCGGTGAAGATGAAGCCGACGCTGAGGATGATCTGGCCGATGCCCCGGGTCCGGTCGTGAAGGGTGAACTGGAAAAGCAGGACACCGAGGAGGACGAGGACGGGGGCGAGGGCGTCGAGGCGGAGGGCGATGAGGGTGACGATGACGGTAAGGCCGACGTTGGCCCCGAGCATGACGGGCAGGACCCGTCGCGGGGGGAGGTGGCCGTCGTGCACGGTCTGGACGGCAAGGACGGAGACGGTGGTGGAGGAGGGGGCGACGACGGCGACGCCGAGGCCCGCGAGGAACGCGCGGAGGCGGGTCTGCGCGAGGCGTCGCATGAAGGCGGGCAGGCGGTTGCCCAGGAGGCGGTCGAGGCCCTTGCGGAGGAAGCGTGCCCCAAACAGGATAAACGCGACGCCGCCGGCGATGGTGAGGGCCTGGAGCATGATGAGGGAGCGGGACGGCCGGTCCCGCGGCTCATCATAGCGATTGTTAATGCATCGTTAGCAAAATGAAGTATCGAATTATTGCTGTTTCGCGATCAGGTCCTGCACGGCCGGCGTGCGGGGGACGTAGGTGCCGGCGATGTAGGGGCAGGTCGGGCGGACCTTGAGGTCGTGGGTCCGGGCGTGGTCGAAGGCGAACTTCAGCAGTCGGCCGGCGGTGCCGCGGCCGCGGTGGGATGGGGGGACGAGGATGTAGCTGAACACGAGGACGCCGGGGTCGTTCGGGTCGGGGTGGTACGACACATAGGCGGTTTCGCCGTCGCAGTCGAGGGTGAAGCGGCGGGCGTCGGGGTCGTGGTGGGGCATGGCGTAGAGTGCGGAGGGAACAGGGAACAGGGAACAGGGAACGGGGAACGGGGAACGGGGAACGGGGATCGGGGATCGGGGATTGAGGCTGAGGAAGGCGCTGAACCAAGCGGCATGACCCGCGGCACCCGGTCCCTGATCCCTGATCCCTGGTCCCCGGTCCTTTCCCGTTCCCTCCGCACTTCGGCTCAGACCTCCGGGGGGTCGCCCGCCGGCTCAATGCCGGCGCGGAGGCAGAGTTGGATCAGCTCGGGCGTGCCGCTGACGTCGAGCTTCTTTAACAGATGCGAGCGGTGGGTCTTCACCGTCTCGACGCTGCGGAAGATGGCGGCGGCGATCTGGCGGTTGGTCCAGCCGGCGACGATGCAAGGGAGCAGCTCGGCCTCGCGGTCGCTCAGGTTCGCCAGCCGTGCGGCGAACGCCTCGCGCTGCGGGCCGTCGGCTTCGTGTTCGCGGATCTGCTGACTGGCCTTGCCCAAAAGCTCGACCAGCCGTTCGCCGTCGAGGTCCGCCTTGTTCAGGTAGCCCAAGGCCCCCGCGGCGACCATGTCCGCCGCGACGTACTCGCTGCCCGCGCCGGTCCAGGCGATGACGGGCAGGGCGATCCCCCGCTCCCGCAGGTTTTTCAGCACGTTCAGCCCCGTCTCGAGGCTCAGGCGGAAGTCGAGGATGATGACCTGCGGCTTGTCCTTGGCCAGGACGTCCCACATCTCGTCGGCGTCGGCGGCGGAGAGGAGGCGGCAACGCGGCGCGTCGGCCGCCGTCAACCGCTCCTGCAGGAGGACGATGTCGTCCTCGTTGTCGTCGACGACCAGCACCCGAAGCGGGCGTTCGTCCAGCGGCTCGGCCTTCGGGTTGGCGGGTGCGATCGGCATTGCGGCCGATGTTACCGCGGTTGGTCGGGGTCGGCATCGGTCAGGCCGGCGAGGGTAACGATGAAGCGCGACCCGCCCCCCTCGCGGTCCTCAACCCAGGCCCAGCCGCCGTGGCGCTCGGCGACGGCGCGGACGATGGCGAGGCCGACCCCCGTGCCGAGGCTCCGCCGGGTGACGCCGCGCCGGAACACCTCGAAGATGGGCTGTTTCTGGTCCTCGACGACGCCCGGCCCCCGGTCCTCGACGACCAAACCCCGCCGTGCGGTGCCCCGGGGCGCCTCGCCCTCCCACGGCGACAGGGCGACGCGCGGCGGCTCGCCGGTGGGGCGCAGGTGCTGGCACGCGTTCTCGATGAGGTGCACCAGCGCCCGCTCCAGCCAGATGCCGCTGCCTTGCACGTGGCCCAGGCCCGGCTGCAGCGTCACCCGGCCCTCGAGCGCATCGACCTGCGACCGCAGGCGCTCCAGCGTCCGGCGGGCCAGCGCGTCGAGGTCGATCGGCTGGCTCAGGTCGATCTCCTTCTGCGCCCGGTAGAGGATCAGCAGGTCGTTGAGCTGGCCGTGCAGCCGCTCGGCCCCGCGGCGGGTCCGCTCGAGAAAGTCCGCCGACTTCTCGTCCAGCCGCTCGGCGACGCGTCCCTGCAGCAGCTTGGCAAACTGCGAGACCGTCCGCGCCGGCTCCCGCAGGTCGTGGGAGATGATCTGGAAAATGGTGTCCATCTCGGCGGTGTAGCGGCCGAGTTCCTCCTCGGCCCGGGTCCGCCGGGCCGACTCCTCGCGCAGCCGCTCGCGCAGCTCGTGCAGCCCCTCGTCGCCCTCGGGTCGGGATGGGTTCACCTCGGTGGGGTCGGTCAATGTCGCGAGTCCGGCTGATGCTGATCGCATGGGCTTTCTCCATCTCGGGGCTGGGACGGCCAGCTTTTATAGCCCGTCGTCGGCCCTGATTGACCGGCCGCCGAGCTTTTCACCCTACGGGGTTTAGGGTATACCCGCGCCGCAGGAAGAAGCGGGCCGGCGGCGTAAAACCTTCGATTCAGCTCCCGGCATGCGTGGCGGAAGACACGCCGGCGCTCCCGGGGTGCGGGTTCTTCGGTGCCGCTGGCCACCGCGGGACGCTGGAGCGTCGCCCGCTGAACAGCGATCGAAATCGCGGGACGCTGCGGGTCGCCCGCAAAAAGCTCGTTCTACAGCCGAACGAGGTATTTGGTGGAGCAGGCTTCCAGCCTGCTTTCGGGCACAGCCCAAAGGTCGAGATTGGGGACTTGGCCTTTCGGGCTAACGGCAGGCTGGAAGCCTGCCCCACCGCGCTTGAAGCCTGCCCCACCGCGCTTGAAGCCTGCCCCACCGCCTGCCCCACCGGAAACCTCCGATCCGGGCTAGGGAATAAGGTTCAAACGGTCGGATGTCCGGGCGTCACACGGGGCTGGGCACGGACTGCATGATCTGTTGCAGGACCCGCGACGTCGAGGTGGTGTCGGCGTCGTGGAGGTAGCCCTTGCCGATGCAGCGGTGGGCGAAGACGGGGATGACGTTGCCGGTGATGTCCTCGGGGACGAGGTAGTCGCGGCCCTGGGTCAGGGCGGTCGCCTTGGCGGCGCGGACCAGGGCGAGCGAGCCGCGCGGGCTCACGCCGACCTGCAGCAGCTCGTGGCCCCGGGTCGCGTTCGCCACGGCCACGATGTAGTCCACGAGGGCGGGGTCGCACTTGACGTCCTCCACCTCGCGCTGCAGGTCGACGAGCTCCTGCGCGGTCATGACCGGCGCGATCTCCTTGAGCGCGGTGCGGCGGGGGTCGAGGGTGAGGACGCGGGCCTCGTCTTCGGGGCTGGGGTAGCCGAGGCTGATCCGCATGAGGAAGCGGTCGAGCTGGCTCTCGGGCAGGAAGTACGTCCCCTCGAACTCAAAGGGGTTCTGCGTCGCGATGACGATGAACGGGTCGAGCAGCCGGCGGGTCTGGCCGTCGATGGAGACCTGGCTCTCGTTCATCGCCTCGAGCAGGGCCGACTGGGTGCGCGGCGTCGTCCGGTTGATCTCGTCGGCGAGGACGACGTTAGAGAATATCGGCCCGGCCTTGAACACGAACTCGCTCTTCTGCTGGTCCCAGACGGTGACGCCCAGGATGTCCGCCGGGAGCATGTCGGGGGTGAGCTGGATGCGGCTGAGCGACCCGTCGAGGCTCTTGGCCAGCGCGATCGCCAGCGTCGTCTTACCCACGCCCGGCACGTCCTCGATCAGGACGTGGCCCTTGGCGAGGAGGCAGACGATGACCTTCTCGATGGCCTGCTGGTTGCCGAGGAAGCAGGACTGGATGTTGCGGCGGAGCCGGTCGAGGCGGTGCATGAAGCGGGCGAGTATACCGGGGGGCGGGGGTCGCTTCGGAAAGCTGTTCTACGACATCATCAGGGTGCCACACCGCAGCCCGGAGGCTTTGCGGAGGGTGCGGTGTGCGGGTTGCGTGCGACGTTACGCAGTGCTCACACCGGCACACCGCACCCGCCCCGAGCGGCGGGATGCAATGTGGCACCCTTTGCGTCCGGCCACGAAGCGGAACTGAAGGAATAGGCCGCCGGTTACCCCGCTCGTCGCTGCAGAAACTGCTTCGCCGGGACGGGGAAGAGCAGGACGAGCAACAGGTCGCGGTGCGAGCGGATGACATCGCCGTAGTCGCGGTAGACCTTCTTGAAGTCCACGTCCGGGACGCGGTCGGCCGGCCGGCCCTCAAACGGGGCCTCGCCGTTGTCCACCATCGCCATCACGTCGTCATCGATCGGGCCGGGCAGGTGGCCGTATTTGCCCATGATCACGTCGCGGAACTGCTGCGACACGATGCCGTAGGGCTTGCCCTGGATCACGTTGAACGCAGCCTGGGTCCCGATGATCTGGCTCGTCGGCGTGACCAACGGGACGTACCCCGCGGCCTTGCGCACCCGCACCACCTCCTCGAGGATCTCGGGCAGGCGGTCGAGCTGGCCCTGCTCTTTGAGCTGGTGGTGCAGGTTGCTGACCATCCCGCCGGGGATCTGCGCCTCGAGCGCCGCCTTGTCGATCGCCGGGTAGCCCTGCGGGACCATGATATCGTCTTCGATAAGAGCGACCGCCTCGTCGCAGCTCTCGCGGGTGCGGTCCTTCAATAGTTTGATCGCCTGCTTGATCGTCTTTTGCACCGCCTTGGTCGGCCGCTTGGGCCAGGGCTTGCCGAAGTGATCGGGGTCGGCGTCGACCTCGTGCAGCTCGGTGCGGATGTCGCGGAGGGTCGCGTCGATCTCGGCGACCGGGCCGCGGTCAAGGCCGGTGTCGATCGATAGTTCGTCGGCGACGTATTGCAGCAGTTCCGCTGGGGGCTGGGCGGTGCCGTGGGCGAGCGGGCCGTAGCAGGTATCAACGTGATCGACGCCGGCGAGCATGCCCACGATGTACGACGCGGTGGCGAGGCCGTTGGTGCAGTGCGAGTGGAGGGTGAGCTCGACGTGGGGGTAGGCGTCGCGGATCGCCTCGATGAGGGACCACGCGTCGTGGGGGTGCAAGAGGCCGGCCATATCCTTGATGGCGAGCGAGTCGGCCCCGGTGTCGAGGGCGTGGCGGGCGAAGCGGAGGAAGTGGTCGGTGTTGTGGACCGGGCTGACGGTGTAGCTCATCGCGGCCTCGGCGTGGCCGTTGTGGGCCTTGGTCGCCATGATCGCGGTGATGAGGTTCCGCGGGTCGTTGAGCGCGTCGAAGATGCGCATCCGGTGCGTGCCCTGCACCGCCTCGGGCGTCGGTCGGCCGTGGTACGTGCCGGGCTGCGAGCCGGGGGCGCTGCCGGTGCGGACCGCTTCCTTGATGAACTCGCTGACGACGTTGTCGGGGTACGGGTTGTAGCCGAAGAGGTTCTGCCCGCGGCAGAGCGAGCGGACCTGCACCGGGTGGTTGGCCCCGTCGAGGCAGTCGCGGAACTTTTCCAGACGCAGGAACGGGTCGTCACCCGTAAAGCGGAGGGCGGCGTCGAGCGTGGCCCCGCCCCACAACTCGAGGATGCGGTGCCCCGCGTCACGGATCAGCGGCAGGGCGCGGAGGCACTGGGCGGTGCTCATCCGCGTGGCCAGCAGCGACTGGTGCCCGTCGCGGAGGGTGCAGTCGACGAAGGAGATGCGGTCGTTCATGGGGCGGGCAGCATACAGGGCGGGTCCCGGCTGCCGGGGCCCGGGGCCTAAGGTGGTGCCGAGCCGCTTCGGCCGCGGGCGGGCGGGTCAGGAGGAGCTCGTCTGGGGGGTGTCGTGTTCGGCGGCGGGGATGCAGTCGATGCAGAGGATGGTGACGTCGTCGGTGGCGCGGCGGCCGGCGCGGTGGGTGGTGACGGCGTCGTTGAGGGTGGCGACGAGTTCGGTGCAGGCGGAGCGGTCGTCGCGGAGGAGGTCGGACAGCGGGTCGAGGCCGAACTGGCGGTTGTCGGGGTCCTGGGCCTCGTTGACGCCGTCGGAGGTCAGGAGGATGCGGTCGCCGGGGTTAAGTTGGACGGTGGTTTGCGGGTCGGGCTCGATGGGGATGATGACGCCGAGCGGCGGGCGGTGCGAGTCGAGGTGGGCGACGTTGCCGTTGATGCGGGCGAGGGCGGGGCCGTGGCCAGCGTTGGCGTAGACGAATCGGCCGTCGGGGTGGAGCACGCCCAGGACCATAGTGATGAACCGCCCGTCGGTGAGGTCGGGCTTGAGGCGTTCCTCGAGTTGTTGCAGCAGCTCATCGGGCTCGACGCCGGTACGGGCCAGGGCGTGGAGGGTGGCGCGGCAGGTGGCCATGAGCAGGGAGGGCCCCAGGCCGTGCCCGGTGACGTCGGCCATGGCGACGGCGGTGCGGTTGCCCGCGAGGGCGAAGGCGTCGTAGTAATCCCCGCCGGTGGCGTCGCAGGGGACGCTGAGCCCGGCCATACGGTAGCCGGCGGGCTCGGGCAGGGTCGTGGGGAAGAAGCCGGCCTGGATCGACTGGGCGACGTTGAGCTGGTCGGCGAGGATGTTGAGCGCCTCGGCGAGCTCCTGAAACTCGTCGCCGGTGTCCAGCCGCACGCGGTGAGTAAAGTCGTGGCGGCCGAGCGCGTCCAGGCCGTCGTGGATGCGGCGGACCGGGCGGATGACCAGGCGGCTGAGCACGAGGTAGCCGAGGATGGACGACCCGGCGAGCCCGACGAGGCCGATGGTGACGTTGGCTGCCGCGAGGCGGTTGGTGCGGGCGAAGTATTCCGCGGCGGGCTGGGTCACCTCGAGCAGCCCGACCGGCCGGTTCGCCGCGTCGTGGATCGGCGCGGCGGCGGAGATCCACTGCCCGTTGACGTCCTCGTACAGCTCCGACGCGACGGCGCGGTTGTTGATCAGAGCGGCCTGCTGGTGCGGCTTGGTCCCGTAGTGGTCGCCGACGAACGGCCGGTCATGGGTCATGACCCCGAAGTGCAGCTCGCCGCGCTGGCCGAGGTAGTAGGTGTAGAGGTTGTCGGCGGTGAGGCCGTTGACCTCCCGTATCTTCATGAGCTCGTCGCGGAGCGTTTGGAACTCGGGCGAGTCGGGGTCGCGGCTGAACTGGACCTGTTGGTGCAGGTCGCCGTCGAGGTGCAGCGCGGCGGTGGCGGCGATGGCGAGCAGTTCGCGCTGGACGTCCTCGGTGACCTGGGCCTGGAGCCCGCGGCGGAGGGGCAGGAGCATCGCGATCACCAGCGCGAGCAGCAAGCCTTCTAAAATCAGCAGCAGCTTGGTGCTCAGTCGCATGGTGGAAAGGCCGGAGCCGGAGAGGGGCGGGCCCCATGATGCCACAACGGCGGGGTGGGCGTGGGCGGGACGTGGCGGCTGTGCGGGCCGAGCCCCGGGGGATCGGGCCGGGGCGGCGGGTTTTTCTCACGGCGGGGGGCGGGGGCATCCGAAGGTGAACCCACCGTTCGACGCCGCGGCGATCCGCCCCCGGCACCCCCGAGCCTCCCCGACCCCTAGCCGCAACCCCGGAGCCCGCCATGTTCCAGATCGTGCTGTTCAGCGTCATCGCCTACCTCGCCGCGTGCTACGGGTACGGGCTGTTCCTGCTGGTGCGGATGATCGGGCACCGCCGATCGGCGGCGGGTGGATCGGCGGTCTTGGGCGGCGGCGAAGCGGCGCTGCCGATGCCCGGGGTGCTGCGTCACCCGGGGTCCGAGGATGCGCCGCAGCGCCGCGCGGCGTGACTTCATAAGTCAGCGACGAAGCGACGCGGCTTTGCCGCGCTTTGGATTCGAGCGCAGCGAAGCCGCGTCGCTTCATGAAAAGAGTCGAGCGCGGCGAAGCCGGGTCGCTTCGTGGGGAGCGCCGTGGCGCTACGATGCGGGTCATGTTTCGCGATGCGGATGTGCTGTTCGATGAGTTGGAGCTTGCGCCCGTCCTTGCCGGCGAAGCGCGGCTGTCGCGTGAGGCGGCGCTGAGGCTGTTCCACGATGCCCCCCTGCCGGCCTTGGGCCGCTGGGCGACGGCCGTGTGCGAACGCCTCCACGGTACAGGGCCCGACGCGCGGCGGACCTACGTCATCGACCGCAACATCAACTACACCAACGTCTGCTCGGCGTCGTGCACGTTCTGCGCGTTCTTCCGCAAGGAGGGCGACGCCGACGCCTACATCCTCACCCGCGGGCAGCTGCACGAGAAGGTGCGCGAGCTCGTGGACATCGGCGGGACGCAGGTGCTGTTGCAGGGCGGGATGCACCCGCACCTCGGGGTGGACTTTTACCTGGACCTGTTACGCGGGCTCAAGGCCGAGTTCCCGGGGGTGCACGTGCACGGGTTCAGCCCGCCGGAGTTCGTCGAGTTCGTGGCGGTGTACGAGCTGCCGGGGTTCCCGACGACCGACCCCCGCAAGTCGGGCGAGCTGCCGCGGGACGTGTGGCTGGCGAAGCTCGAAGCGATCATGCGGCTGCTCATGGACGCGGGTCTTGACTCGCTGCCCGGCGGGGGCGGGGAGATCTTTGCGCCGCACGTCCGCCGCCGCATCGGCCTGGGCAAGGCGACGGCCGACCAGTGGCTCGACGTCATGGCAACCGCCCACCGCCTGGGCATGTTCACCAGCGCGACGATGATGTTCGGCCACCTCGAGGGCTTTGCCGACCGGGTCATGCACCTCGACGCGGTCCGCTCTCGCCAGGATGAAGCGATACGGAGCGGCTGGCCGGGGCGGTATGTCAGCTTTATCAGCTGGCCGTTCCAGCGGGAGAACACGCCGCTGGGGCACCTGCCGGACTGGGACCCGGAGGCGGGCGAGCCGTTCCCCGGCGACGTGCTGGCCGAGGCGGTGATGCGTGGCGACGTCGACCCGCACGACAAGGTCGCGTGCGGCCGGGTCGCGCCCCGCGCGGGCAAGGCCGTCCGCACCGCCGGGGCGTCGGCCTACCTCCGCACCCAGGCGATCAGCCGGCTCTACCTCGACAACGTGCCCTCCATCGGCAGCTCGTGGGTCACCATGGGCCCCCGCATCGGCGAGCTGGGCCTGCACTTCGGCGCGAACGACATGGGCAGCGTGATGATGGAAGAGAACGTCGTCTCGGCGGCGGGCACGACGTACTGCCTCAACGAGGCGGTGCTGTGCCACCTCATCCGCGACGCGGGGTTCACCCCGGCCCAGCGGGACAACCGGTACCGGCTGCTGCGGGTGCACGACGGCCCGGACGCGCCCGACCGGCAGGTGACGGACTGGTCGACCCAGCGGGCCCAGCGGCTGCACGTCGAGCGGCGGGCGGCGGAAGGGGGCGGGGACGAAACGGCCGACGCCGGCGACGAGGGCAAGGCGGGGACGGTGCCGCTGACGGTGGGCGGGACTGGGGTCTAGGGGCCGGGGTCTGGGGTCTGAGGGCAACACCTTTCCATCTGATATCCCAAACCCTAGACCCCAGCCCCCAGACCCTACAACGGGCCGCCGCGGCCCCGCGCCTATGATGCCTCATGCCGACCGAGCAGGTCACCGTCGATTTCTCCAAGCCGATCCCGCTGTTCCCGCTGAACGCCTGCATCCTCTTTCCCCACGCGACGGTGCCGCTGCACATGTTCGAGCCGCGGTACCGGGCGATGACGCGCGACGCGATCGACTCGTCGGGTTTGGTGGCGACCGCGACGTTCGAGGGCGACGCGTGGCAGAGCGACTACGCCGGCAACCCGCCGCTGCGGCCGTGCGTGTGCATCGGGTACGTCCTGCAGCACGAACGCCTGTCCGATGGGCGGTACAACCTCATGCTGCACGGGGTGGCCCGGGCCCGCATCGTGGACGAGCTCGAGCCCGATGAGGACGGCTACCGCCGTGCCCGGCTCGCGCCGTTCGGCGCGGAGCCGGAGTTTGCCATCGACCTGGACGACACGCGGCGTCGGCTCGACCTGCTGCTGGACGACCCCCTGCTGCAGCGGCTGGCGGTGGTCTCGACGGTGCGGAAGTGGGCCAAGCCCGAGGTGCCCACGCCGGTGCTCGCGGACCTGGGCATGCTCAGCGTGACACGGGACGTGGACAAGCGGTACTCGGTGCTGTGCGAGGCGAACGCCTCGAAGCGGTCGGCGATGTTTCTGCAGGAGATGCAGGCGATGCGCGACGTGGTGGCGCGATCGCCCGAGGGGTCCGAGGTGCGGGACGGGGACGGGAACTTCCTGAACTGACGGTGCCGCGGCGGAGCGGACGCGGCCACGCAAGCGGTGGCGGTGCGTGGTCGGGGGAAGTTTGCTCGCTGATTCACATCAACCTCGGGGTGCCACACCGCATCCCGCCGCTTGGGGCGGGTGCGGTGTGCCGGTGTGACCACGGCATCACGTCACTCGCGGGTCTCACACCGCACCCTCCGCAAAGCCTCCGGGATGCGGTGTGGCACCCCGGCCGTGGGGTACAGCTTCTACGCCACAGTGGGCGCTCGAAGCAGCAGCCAATACGCCACCGGGGCGACGAGCAGGAGCGAGTCGCCCACGTCCATGACCCCGCCGAACCCGGGGATGGTCGCGGCCCAGTCCTTGACCCCCGCGTCGCGCTTGAGCAGCGACGCGGTAAGGTCGCCGATCTGCCCGAGCAGGCCCAGCGCCAGCCCGCCGAGCGCGGCGTACCACAGCGCGATCGCGTCGTCCGGGTCGATCGCGTTGCCCCACAGGGTGAAGAGCACCGCGACGCCGGCCGACACCGTCATACCGCCGAAGAGGCCCTCCCACGTCTTGCCCGGGCTTAGCCAAGGGATGAGCTTGTGGCGGCCGAGGAACCGCCCGGTGAAGTAGGCCCCGATGTCGCAGGCCTTGACGATCATCATGACCGCGGCGATGACCCAGGCCGAGTACCCCCCGACGCGGATGAGCAGGTACATCCCCGGCAGCACGCCCAGGTACACCAGCGCGAACATCGCGGAGGCCCCGGCGTTGGCGGCCCCCTGCGTCTGCCGGCGGTGGACCGAGTGGCGGAACATCGCAGCGAACAGCACCGCCGCGACGGTCGTCGCAAACGCGGCGACGGCCGTCCGCGGCTGCTCTACAAACGGCAGCAGATAGGTCATCAGGCACCCCACCGTCGCGGCCAGCCACAGCGTCGACGTGCGGCAGAAGCCCCACTTGGCCCGGAGCAACGCCGCGAGCTCGACGGTCATCACCGCGATCAGGATCAGCAGCAGCCCGAGGAGCAGAAGCCCGGGCAGGGTGTAGCCGCGGCGGGCGAGTTCGTTGTCGCCCCAGATGACCAGGGCGAGCAGCCCGATGAAGAACAGGCCCGAAGGGATCCGGTAGCGGAGCATGGGGGGATGGTAACGCGAATGACCAAATCCGAAGCACGAATGACAAAAGCGGGAGGGTCAAGTGGAGGGGTCGAGCGTCGTCATTCGACATTCGGGTTTCGTCATTGGCGGCTCGATGGCGTACCCTTGCCGCGATGCGGATCGGTGTGACGATGTGGATGCTCGCGGCGGTGTGGTTAGGGGCGATGTGCGCGTCGGCGGCGGGGCAGGCGACACAAGGCGAGGCATCGGGCAACGCGGCGGCGTGGAGCGGGGACCTGCCGATGGTCGCGGGGGGCGAGCACCTGTGGCTGGCGGCTCACGGGCGGGGCGACGACGATGCGTCGGTGGTGAAGCTGTTCCACGCCGACTGGCCGGGCGGGGCCGCGGCGGTGGAGCGGCCCGGCCGGCGGGGCTCGGCGGGCGCGGACGCCGGGGGCTGGGAGCGGGTGGTGGAGCTGCGGGGTGAGCTGTCGGGGCGGGGTTCGGCGGGTCTGGCGGCGGCGGGGGACCGGCTGTGGCTGATGTTCAAGGACGGCCCGGTGCAGGCGGTGCGGCTGGAGCCGGGCCCGCTGCCAGGCGACTGGCGGTACCTTTCGGCCAACGCGGCATCGCTGCCGCGCGGCGGCGGGGCCACGGTGGTGGCGTCGGCGGCTGGGGGGGGGGCGGGGGGCGACACGGGCGACCGGCTGTGGGTGCTGATGCGGGCGAACGCGGCCGACGCGTTCGGGGAGTGGGACGGGCGGGCGGCGGACGCCACGTCGGGCCCGGCGGCGACCCAACCGGCGGCGGCACCGGGGGACGCGAGCGAAACGGCGCGGCGGGAGCTGGACAACCTCGTGCTCGGGCTGCCCCGCAACTACCCCACGCCGGGCGAGCGAGACGAGCCGGCGTCGGACAGATCGGGCGACGCGGCGGCGGCGACCCAGCCCGGTGAGACATCGCTCCACCCCGCCGAGGCCCCCGTGCCGGTGGACCGGCTGGCGGTGCTGACCGGCGGGACGTGGCGGGTCGTCCCGCTGCCGGACGATTGGCCGATTGACGCGATGGCGCTGCTAGTCCCGCCGGCGGGTGATGGCCACGGCGGGGCCGCTGCACGGCCGACGCTGCTTACCCGCCCCGACCGCGGCTCGCCCGGGCGGTTGACCGTGTATCAGCCCGACGACGACGTCGGCTGGTCCCGATCCGAGATCGAGGTCGAGCCCCGCGGCGACGTGCGGGCCGTCCGCGTCGCCGGTCAGCTCGTCCTCGTCCAGCACCACCCCACCGCCGACGGGTTCATGGCCCGGTGCTTCGTGGTCCGTGGCGGGCGGACCTCCGCCCTCGGCGGGGTCGTGCTCGACCTCCCGGTCAGCGGCGGACGCTGGGCGGCGCTGGTGCACCGCGGCACCGTCGCCGTCGCGGCCGGGGCGGCGACCCTGCCCGACGACGTCGCCGCCGGCGACGCCCGCCCCGACGACGCCCCGCCCGTCGGCCCCACCCTCGCCGCCCTCGACCTCCGCGGCCAGCCCGCGGGCGAACCCGTCGCCCTCACCCTCGACCGCACCGGCCCCCTCGCGCGGCAGGCCGACTTCATCATCATGGTCTCGGTCGTCGTCCTCGCGACGCTCCTGCTCTTCGGCTTCTGGCGCCGCGACCCGACCGTCAACGAGCTGGCCCTGCCCGCCGGTTTGACCTTGGCCCCTCTCGGCCGCCGCGCCCTCGCCGGCGTGATCGACCTCACCCCGGGGCTGCTCGTCGGCTCCCTCGCGTTCCGCCTCTCGCTCGACGAGCTCTACCAGTGGTGGCCCGGCCGCGGCGTCGGGGCGGAGTGGGTCCGCCTCATCCCCGGCCTCACCACCATTGCCGTCACCGTCCTCCACACCGCTCTCCTCGAAACCCTCACCGCCCGATCCCTCGGCAAGTGGTGCACCGGCCTGCGGGTCACGGGCCTGCAAGGGCAACGCCCCCGCGCCTGGCAGGCGCTCGTCCGCTGCGGGCTCAAGGCGTTTGACCTCATCGCCTACCTCCTGCTCGTGCTCCCGGTGATCAGCCCGTACCGCCAGCGGCTCGGCGACATGATCGCCTCGACCGTCGTCGTGACCGGGAGGCCCGACCTGGAGCCGGCCGACGCGGAGCCGGGGGGGTCATCGTGAGCGACCCGCAACGCCCGGCGGTGGTGCTGCTCTCCGGCGGGCTCGACTCGGCGACGACCCTCGCCGTCGCCCGCCGCGACGGCTTCGCCTGCCACGCCCTGTCCTTCGACTACGGCCAGCGCCACGCCGCCGAGCTCCGCGCCGCCGCCGCCGTCGCCGACCAACTCGGCGTCGCCTCGCACCGCACCGTCACCCTCGACCTAACCGCCCTCGGCGGGTCCGCTCTCACCGATGCGGCCCTCGACGTGCCCAAGGACCGCGACGACCACGCCATGGCCGCGTCCATCCCCGTCACCTACGTCCCCGCCCGCAACACGATCTTCCTCAGCCACGCCCTCGCCCTCGCCGAGGTCCTCGGGGCGACGGATATCTATATAGGAGTGAACGCGGTGGACTACTCGGGCTACCCCGACTGCCGCCCCGCCTTCATCGACGCCTTCGAGCGACTTGCTAACCTCGCCACCCGCGCCGCGGTGGAGGCGGCCGACGCTTCCGGGGGCGACGCTTCCGGGGGCCGCCTCCGCGTCCACGCCCCGCTCATCGACCTGACCAAGCCAAACATCATCCGCCTCGGCCGCTCCCTCGGCGTCGAGTACGCCCTCACCCACTCCTGCTACGACCCCATCCCCGACCCCGCCCGACCGCTCGGTGTCCGCCCCTGCGAGCGCTGCGACGCCTGCCTGCTCCGGCAACGCGCGTTCCACGACCTCGGCGGAACCGACCCGCTCCTGATCATTCAATAAACCTTCAACTTTTCACATTGCCACTTCTCGCTTTCCCCTTTTCGCCCCCCGATGCGACTGACCCTCCTCCGCCTCTTCGCCGCCGTGGCCGCCGTGCTCTCGGGCTACCTCCTGGTTCTGTCGCTCACCGGGCGGACGGTGCCGGGCTGCGACGCCGCGGTCGCGGCTCCGGGGAGCGGGGGCTGCGGGTCCGTGCTCGCATCGCCGTACGCCTACTGGCTGGGTGTCCCCGTCGCGGGCTTGGCGCTGGTGGCGTACGCCATCCTCCTCGGGGCGTCCTTCAACACGCGGTACAAGTTCGCCCGTGCCGCCCTCGCCGCCACCGCCGTCGCCGTTGCCGGCTCGGCCGTGTGGTTCACCGCCCTGCAGGTCTTCGCCCTCCGCGAGTTCTGCCCCCTTTGCCTCACCGCCCACGCCCTGGGCCTCGCCGTCGCAACCCTCACGCTCACCCGCTGGCACCCCGCCCCCGCCCTGCTCGGCCTCGTGCCCGTCGCCGCCCTCGCCGCCGGGCAACTCTTCTACCACCCCCCGACACGCCCCGACACGCCCCCCCGCTTCGCCGGGTTCGTCAACCTCCACCCCGCCGACTACCCCACCCTCGGCCCGGCCGACGCCCCCGTCGCCGTCGCCTACCTCTACGACCCCAACTGCACCGTCTGCCGCGACGTGCACCGCCAACTCGCCGCCGCCCGGGGACGCTACGGCGACCGCCTCGTCGTCGCCCTGATGCCCGTGCCGTTCTCTGACCGCTGCAACCGCTTCATGTCCGACACCCCCGCGGGCTTCGAGACCTCGTGCGAACTGGCCCGCCTTAGCGTCGCCGTCTGGCTCGCCGACCCCGACCCCGCCACCGTCGCGGCGTTCGACCGGTTCCTGTTCGAGGGGGCCACCGCCCCGCCGCCCGACGCCGCCCGCGCCCTCGCCGCCGACCTCGTGGGCGAAGCGCCCCTCGCCGCGGCGCTGGCCGACCCCCGCGTCGACGCCACGCTCGACGGCCACGCCCGCCTCTTCAACGCCATCGGCCGCGCCGTGCCCCGCCTCATCGTCGCCGGCCAAATCTACCCCCCCCTCGTCTCCGAAGCCGAACTCTTCCGCCTGCTCGAAGCCGAAACCGCTTTACAATCGCCCGCCGCTCCGGACGCCTCTCCCGTCCCGGCCCGATCCCCGGTCCCCGGTCCCTGATCCCCGACTCCTATGCCTTACCCCGACCCCGGCGAACCCCACGGCCTCACCACCGCCCTCAAGATCGGTATGGAGGTCCACGTCGAGCTCGCCACCCGCTCCAAGATGTGGACCGCCGCGCCCAGCGTCGCCCACCCCGATTACGACGACGCCCCGCCCAACACCCTCCTCGACCCCGTCGTCATCGGCCTGCCCGGCACCCTGCCCGTCGTCAACCAGGAAGCCGTGGCGATGTCCATCCGCGTCGGCCTCGCCCTGCACTGCTCTGTCGCCGAAATCACCCAGTGGGACCGCAAGAGCTACTGGTACCCCGACCTCCCGAAGAACTATCAGATCAGCCAGTACGACCTGCCGCTGTGCTACGACGGGGCCCTGGACATCGACCTCAACGACGACGACGCCAACCGCGGCGAGGGCGACCTGTCGCACGGCGACTTCCACACCAAACGCATCCGCATCACCCGCGCCCACCTCGAGGAGGACGCCGGCAAACTGCTGCACGAACTCCCCGGCGGCGGGTACAGCGACGGGTCGCTCATCGACCTCAACCGCGCGGGGACGCCGCTCTTGGAGATCGTTACCGAGCCGGACTTCACCTCCGCGGACCAGGCGGTGGCTTTTGGCCAAACGCTGCGCGACATCTGCCGGTACCTCGGCGTGACCCAGGGCATCATGCAGAAGGGCCACATGCGGTTCGAGCCGAACATCAACGTGATCATCACCAAACCCACCGGCGAGACGATCGCGACGCCGGTGGTGGAGATCAAGAACCTCAACTCGTTCCGGGCGGTGCACGGCTCCATAGTTCACGAACACCACCGCCAGGTCGAGCGGTGGCTGGAGGACGGCCGGGTGATGGGCTCGCGGGCTAAATCGACGCGCGGGTGGGACGACGTGAAGAACGTGACGACGCCGCAGCGGGAGAAGGAGGACGCGGACGAGTACCGCTACTTCCCCGACCCCGACCTCGTGCCGCTGGCGGTGGGCGCGGACTGGCTGGAGCGGCTGCGGAGCGACCAGCCCGAGCTGCCGCGGAAGAAGCGGCAGCGGTACGTCGGCGAATACGGGCTCAAGCCGGTGGACGCCGACACCCTGCTGGCGGAGCCGGGCAACGCGCGGTTCTACGAGGCGTGCATCGACCCGCAGGGGGCCGACGGAGAGCCGCGGCGTGTCGCGGCCATGCTGCTCAACGCCGGGGCGAAGCGTGCCAACGAGCGCGCCTGCACCCTCGACGAACTGGGCATCACCCCGCAACAGGTCGCCGACATCACCCGCCTGCAGGACGACGACCGCATCAGCGCCAGCGCCGCCGACACCCTCTTCGGCCTCGCCTGCTCCCGCGGAAACAGCGACGCCGACGCCGCCACGCTCGCCGAGCAACACGGCCTCGATCCAGGTCAGCGACGACACCCAGCTCGACGCCTGGATCGACACCGCCCTCGCCGACCCGAAGAACGCGAAGGCGGTCGACGACATCCGCGCCGGCAAGGACAAAGCCATCGGCGCCCTCCTCGGCCAGATCATGCGCCTAAGCCAGGGCCAGGCTAACCCAAAGGTGGTCGGCGAGCGGATCAAGGTCAAGCTCGGCTCCGCCTGACCGTGGGGTACAATAATCGCATGGACCTCCCCATCGACTACGACCGCGAAGCGCTCAAGGCGTTCTGCGAACGATGGATGGTCAAGGAGTTCCTGCTCTTCGGCTCGGTCCTGCGCGACGACTTCGGCCCGGACAGCGACGTGGACGTGATCTTGGATTTTAGGGAAGGTGAACGCTGGAGTTTATTCGATCTAGGGGGGATGCAGCAAGACTTGGAGGACATCTTCGGGCGAAAGGTGGACCTGCTCGAGAAGAAGGGTGTGGAAACCATGCGGAACTGGATACGTCAAAGAGCGATTATGGAATCCATGGAGCGTCTCGATGTCGCGTGATGCCTCGTCGGTTATGGACATACTTCAGGCATGCCGGGAGATTCAGGGTCTAACCCGAGGCATGAGCGAGGATGATTTTCTCGCCGACCAGCGCACCCATTATGCCGTCCTTTACCTGTTCGCGGTGATTGGTGAAGCGGTGTTCAGGCTGTCGGACGAATTTAAGGATCAGCACACCGAGATCTCATGGCGAGAGATTCGCGGTATGCGTAACGTGCTCGTTTACAACTACGAGGGGGTAAATCTCAAGAAGACTTGGGAAGCTATTAACCTCGACCTGCCTGAACTGCAACGGGCGTTGTCCGACGATATGCCCGGGAGCGCCTGAGAAAGGATGCTTCCGCCGAAAGTCCACGTTGATTCCCCCGACGACCCGCGGCTGGCGTTGTACCTGCACATGCGGGACCGGGACGTGCGGCGCGCGACGCCGTTTTTCCTGGCCGAGGGCGAGCACGTGGTACGGCGGGCGGTGGCGGCGGGCATCGAGCTCGACAGCGTGCTGGTGGCGGAGAAGAAGGCGGCGCGGGTGGCGGCGTTTGTGCCGGAGGGGGTGCCGATCCTGGCGTGTTCGGAGGACGTGATGCGGCAGGCGGCGGGGTTCGACCTGCACCAGGGCATCGTCGCCGCCGGCCGGCCGCGCCCCTTCGTCACCCTCGCCGAAGCCGCGGATGTCAATCCGTGGGCTCAATTCACGCGAAGGCAACACACCCTCCTCGTCTGCCCTGAGATCGGCAACGTCGACAACCTTGGCCTGCTCGTCCGCGTCGCCGCCGCGCTCGGCGTTGACGCAATGGTCCTCGGCGAGCGGTGTGCCGACCCGTGGTACCGCCGGGCGGTGCGGGTGTCGATGGGTGCGGTGTTCACCCTGCCGCTCGTGCAGACCGCCGACATTCGGGCCGACCTGCGCCGGCTGCGGGACGAGCACGGCTACGCCACCGTCGCCACCGTAATCGACCCCGACGCCCCACCACTGCGCCGCGTCCGCCGCGCCGACCTGCCCGACCGGCTCGCGGTGCTCTTGGGCAGCGAGGGCTACGGCCTGCCCGCCGACCTCGCCGCCGCCTGCGACCAACGCGTCCGCATCCCGATGCACCACGACGTCGACTCGCTCAACGTCGCCGTCGCCGCGGGCATCGTCCTACACCACCTTGCCGCCGTTCGATAGACCATTCGCTGCGCGCCAAGCGCGTGCATGCAGCGCGGAATAACCCGGCGGGCCCGCGGGTTGTCCCCCCATGCGTCTAGTATCCGCCACCGTGAAGTTGCTCCCCTGCCTCATCGTCGCCAGCCTGCTCGGCTGCGGCCACGCGACCGCGGCCGACGCCCGGCAGAACGATGGAAACACCCTCAATCCACCCCAGTACAACGAGGACGGCACCGTGAAAAAGATCGAGAAGTCTGACTCAGATTGGAAGGCCGAGCTCACGGACGAGCAGTACCACGTCCTCCGCGAGGAGGGCACCGAACGCGCCTTCACCGGCAAGTACAACGATTTCAAGGGCGACGGCGTGTTCGTCTGCGCCGCGTGCGGCCTGCCGCTGTACGACTCACAAACCAAGTTCGACTCCGGCACCGGCTGGCCGAGCTTCTACCAGCCGGTCAAGCACGAGTTTGTCGATGAGGTCGTCGACAACTCGTTCGGCATGAAGCGCACCGAGGTCGAATGTGCACGCTGCGGGGGCCACCTCGGGCACGTGTTCAACGACGGGCCCAAGCCCACGGGACTGCGCCACTGCATCAACTCGGTGTCGCTGAACTTCGTCGACCGCGAGGCGTATCAGCAGGAGATGTCCGGCGATCAGCCCGCCGCCACGCAGCCGGCCTCGGGGGAGTAGGCGGAGCCGCCGGCGCGGAGCGGCTTCACCCCCGGTCCCGCCACGCCTGCCCGTCCTCGAGCATCACCGCCATACGCACCAGCGCCGCCAGCGACTTGGCCTTCATCTTCTTCATCGCCTGCGAGCGGTGGACCTCGATGGTCTTGGCCGAGCGGTCGATCTCCGAGGCGATCTGTTTGTTCAACTTGCCCTTGACCACCGCCCAGAACACCTGGTTTTCTTTGGGTGAAAGCGTCTCGTAACGCTGCTCGACGGCGGCCCGCTCGGCGCGTTCGCTGCGCCACTCCCCGTCGAGTTTCACCGCTTGCCGGACCCGCGAGAGCAGGCCGTCGTCGGTGAACGGCTTCTCGAGGAAGTCGAGGACCCCCGCCTTCATCGCGCGGACCGCGGCAGAGACGTTGCCGTGGCCGGTGATGATCACCGTGGGGATCAGGAGCCCGCGGTCCAGCAGCGCGTCGTGCATGTCCAGCCCGGACATCCGCGGCAGGCGGAGGTCGGCCACGAGGCAGCCGGGCTCAAACGGCGACTCATCGAGATGGTCCAGCAGGCTGTCCGCCCCGCTGAACGTATGGACACCAAAGCCCGCCGACTCGAGCAGGAAGCGGACCGAATCACAAACGGCGTCGTCGTCGTCCACCACGTAGACGGTTGTCAAGTGCATGGTCGGGCCTCGCGTGAGTGCGGAAGAGGACCCTGTCAACCCGGAAAGAAGGGACGCAGGTGTACATCGTCAGTTTATCCGGCCGGGTTGATTCTCACCGCGTCGGGGGACTAGGGGTTTTCCCCGCGTCATCCGGCACCCCCAGGCCGGTCTCCTTACGCTCCACGTCTGCGCACGGCAGGCGGAAGGCGAAGACGCACCCGCCCTCGGGCCGGGGCCTCGCCCACAGCCGGCCGTCGTGGTCGTCCACGATCGACTGGCTGATGGTCAGGCCCATGCCCATGCCCTCGGCCTTGGTGGTGTAGAACGGGGCGAACATGTCGCGGATGTCGTCCTGCGTGACGCACTCGCCGCTGTCGTGGACCTCTACGAGCAGGTGGTCCGGCTCGTCGCGGAGCGTCCGGACCTCGATCCGCCGCCGCTCGGGCGGCTGCTCCTCCACCGCGTCCATCGCGTTGCGGGCGAGGTTGACCAGGACCTGTTCAACCTGGATCCCGTCGGCGAGCAGGGGCGGCAGGCCCGGCGTCGCGGCAAACTCGACGCGGATCGACCGCATCTTCGCCTCCGCATCGAAAAGGTCGAGCGCCTGCCGCACCAGCTCGTTGAGGTCGTGCGTGTCGCGGCGTGTCGGCCGCCTCGACCCGAAGCCGATGAGGTTCCCGGTGATCGCTTTCACCCGCGCCACCTGCTCGGCAACCCGGTCCATCGCCGGGATCACTTCGTCGCGGTCGCGGCCCTGTTTCAGCAGGCGGAGGCAGCCGTTGACGTAGTTGCTGATCGCGGTGAGCGGCTGGTTGATCTCGTGGGCGACACCCGACGCCATCTGGCCGAGCGACAGCAGCCGGCCGACGTGCGCCACCTCTTCGCGGTGCTGCCGGGCGTCGGCCTCGGCCTGCACCCGCTCGGTCACGTCCCGCTGGATCGACACCCAGTGCGTGATCCGCCCGTCGCCGTCGTGCAGCGGGTTGATGTGCCATTCGACGATGTAGATCGTGCCGTCTTTGCGGTAGTTGGTCGTCTCGCCGGAGAAGGCTTCACCGGCTTCGAGGGCGGCGCGGACCCGATCCAGGACCCCGCGTTCGGAGCCGGGGCCTTGCAGGATACGGGGCGTCCGGCCTATGACTTCTTCGGCGGTGTACCCGGTCATCGCGCAGAAGGCGGGGTTGACGTAGACGATGCCCGGGCCGGGCGGGTCGACTGATGCGCCGGTGACGACCACCGCGTCGGTGACCTGTTCCACGGCCGACTCGATGAGCCGGAGGCGGGCCTGGACTTCACGCCGCACGCTGATGTCGCGGGTGACGACGACAATCTCGCCGTCGGTCTGGCGTCCGATGGCTTCGAGCCAGACGGTCGAACCGTCTTTGCGCAGGCCCCGGAACGCGGTACGGGCGACACCGCCCTCGGTCTGGAGGCGGGGCAGGCTGTCGATGACCTTCTGACGGTCGTCGGGGTGGGCGAGGATGCGGGGCCGCTCGCCGAGGAGTTCGTCGGCGTCGTAGCCGAGCAGGCGGTGGCACGCGGGGGAGACGTAGGTGAAGCGGCCGTCGGGGCTGTGCCGCGAGATCATGTCCGTCGCGTACTCGGCGAGGGCGCGGTAGCGGACCTCCCGCTCGCGGAGGGCGGCCTCGGTCTGCGCGCGGTCGGTGATGTCGTGGGCGGCGAGCACGGCGGACTGCAGCCGCCCGTCGTCGCCCCGCACCGGGGTAAGCGTGTAGTCGAAGCGGCGGCGGCCACGCGTCGTGTCGATCTCGACTTCGGCGTCCTGCGTCCCGCCGCCGGACCGCAGGTTCTGCCACAGGTCCAGGAACTGGTGCACGATCCCGGGCGGGTAGCTCGACTCGTGCGGCAGGCGGTCGACCAGCGACGCGGCCACCTCGCCGAGGTCGTCGTGCACGGCCCGGCTGACGAACACGCACCGGCCGTCCGCGTCGAACAGGTACACGTGCTCGGGGCTCGCATCCAGCGTGACGCGGAGCATCCGGGCCTGCTCCTCGCTCGCCGCCTTCGTCCGCTCGAGCTCGGCGGTCCGCCGCCGCACGCGCCCCTCGAGCCCGGCGTTGAGCCGCTGCAGCTCGTGCCGGCCTGCCTCAAGCTCCTCCCGCATCCGCTGCGACTCGGTCACGTCCCGCGTGAACGACAAAAACGACACCGGCCGGCCCCGCTTGTCCAGCAGCGCCGAGTTGAACCACTCGCACGTCAGCACCCGCCCGTCCTTGGTCAGGTTGCGGTTAATCAAGGTGTTGGACTGCCGCTCGGCGTGGATCAACTGGTGGGCGGTGCGGGCGACCCGCTCCGCGTCGTCGGGGTGGACAAAGTCGATCTCGGACCAGGGGCGCCCGATCACCTCGTCCCGCGTCCAGCCGAACATGGCCGTTGCGAGGGGCGACCACCGCTGCAGCCGCAGGTTGCCGTCCCACTGCAGCATCCCGAGCGGGATGTTGTTGAGGTGGAAGGCGAGCTGTGCGTCCGCCCGCTTGCGTTCCACCACCCGGGCGAGCAGAGCCGCCACGTGCCCGAGGCGTTTGACCAAGGTGTCGCTCCAGGACCAGGGCCGCCCGCGCACCTCACATCCCAGCCACCCGTCCACCCGGCCGGCGACGATCAACGGCTGCCACAGCACCGCCCCGACGCCCCGACGCGTTAGCTCGCGCCGCGTCAGCCAGTGGCCCGGCTCGAGCAGCGACACGTCGTCGATCCGCACGGTCTCGCCGGCGGCGAGGCGGTCAAAGGCCTCGGGCATCGCCTCCCGCTCGAGCCGCTGCACCGCCGCCCCCGCCCCCGCACCCGGCGGGTCCCCCCACCAGGCGTGGGTGACTTCGGCGGCGGCACCCTCGCCGTGGATCTCCACGACGTAAGCCACGTCCGCTCCCGCGAACCGGCCGACGTCCCGCACCGCCGCCTCCATCTCCGCGTCCCATCCCGCAACGGACATCAACACGAAGCGCGACGCCAGGCCCGCCCGCAGCCGCGTCCATCCCGGCGATGGGTTGCCGCCGTCGCCCGGGGCCGCCGCGTCGTTCTGATCCGATTCAGCCATGTCGATCTTCCGCTATCCCCCCGCCCCGATCGCCCCGCTCACCCGCCGCGGGCCGCCCGCACCAGGTTGCGGACCCGGCCCGCGTCCACGGGCGCGTCCACCCGGCCGCCCTCTTTCAGGCCCGTCCCCACGATCAGCCCGTCCGCAACCCGGGCCAGCGGTGCTGCCGTCTCCACCGTCACCCCGCTGCCGACCCACACCGGCACCGCGCGGCTCAGCCGCTCGCCGCAGCCGCGGGCCGCCCGCGCCGCAGCCTCGACCTCGCCCAAGTCCGTCGGCTTGCCCGTGCCCGACCCCGACACCACGACCGCCGCCGCCCCCGCCCGCAGCACCAGCTCCTCGACCTCCTGCTCGACGGGCAGCCACCCCGTGCCCGCCAGCGGGGCCGCGTGCTTCACCCGCACGTCCGCCACGACCGCGACGTGCCCCGCCCCCATCGCCCGGCGTTGCCGCATCAACCCCGCCGCGTCGCCCTCGATCACCCCCTGGTCCGCCACCGCCGCCCCCGCCAGCACGTTCACCCGCACGAACGACGCCCCCGCTGCGAGCGCCACCGCCACCGCCGACGCCCCGTCGTTCCGCAGCACGTTCACCCCCACCGGCAACCCCCCTTCCGCCGCTCCCCCCGCCCCCCCTGCCACCTCCCGCACCGCGGACGCCAGCACCGTCAGACACGCCACCGTCTCCGCCGGCACCCGACCCCGGTAAAACGGCACGTCGCCAAAGTTCTCCACCATCACCGCGTCCACCCCCCCCTCCACCAACGCCCCCGCGTCCCGCCGCGCCGCCTCCACCACCGCCCGCCAGTCCCCGCCGTACCCCGGCGAGCCCGGCAGCGCCCGCGCGTGCACCATCCCGATCACCCGCACCCCCCCGGACTCGAACAGCTTCGCCATGCGGTGAGTGTACCGGGTGGGTGCTCGGTGAAGTGCGGAGGGAACAGCGCGGCGGAGTGAGTGCGGAGGGAACAGTGCGCTGCCTAAGCGCACTGATCCCTGTTCCCTGTTCCCTGTTCCCTGATCCCTGATCCCTGTTCCCTCCGCACTTCCGCCCGCTGCTTTACACCCCCCGCCCCCCCCGCCATACTGGCCCCCCCATGCTCCCGAAAGAATCCGCACGCCGGCCGCAGCTCGGCTTCCTCTACATTCCCCCCTACCGCATCCAGGGCCTCTCCGTCGCCGGCGAGGAGTCCTGCGTCCACCTGCCCGAGTTCGACATCGCCTTCGACATCGGGCTGTGCCCCCGAGCCGCCCTCCCGTCCAACTACGTCGCCCTGACCCACGGCCACATGGACCACGCGGCCGCCCTCTCCTACTACTTCTCCCAGCGCAACTTCCAAGGCATGGGCGCCGGCCACGTCCTCTGCCCCAAGCCCCTCGCCATGCCCATCCACCGCCTCATGGAGGCCTGGGTCGACATCGAAAACCAACGTACCCCCTACCACGTCACCGGCATGGACCCCGACGACGAGGTCCAGATCAAAAACAACCACGTCCTCCGCGCCTACGAAACCGTCCACACCGTCCCGTCCCTCGGCTACACGCTCATCGAAAAACGCAGCAAGCTCAAGGACGAGTACGTCGGCCTCGAACAGGAAAAACTCGTCGAGCTGAAGAAGGCCGGCACCGACATCACTCAGCGGCTGGAGGTGCCGCTGGTCTCGTACACCGGCGACACCGCGTGGGGCAAGCACTTCGACCGCGACGACGTGCTCAAGGCCAAGGTCCTCATTACCGAGTGCACCTTCCTCGAGCCCGGCCACCGCAAGCGGGCCAACATCGGCAAGCACCTGCACCTCGAACACATCCTCGACCTGCTCGAACGCTCCACCGCCCAGGCCATCGTGCTGACCCACCTCTCCCGCCGCACCCCGATGGGCGTGGTGAAAAAGACGCTCGGCCAGTTCGTCCCCCCCGAGCAAAAGGACCGCCTGTTCATCCTCATGGACAACCGCGGCAATCGCGACCGCTACGACGCCCAGGTCGCAGAAGCCGAGGCCCTGGCGGGGGACTAAGCCACGGCCTTTTTGTGGCGATGGTCGCAAGAGGTGTTACGCAAAAGACGCGAAGGAGCGCATAGGGAGAAATACAAAACTACGAAGATCCATGACCTGTTAAGCGTTACGCAGTGGAGCGAAATTTCAAGCGCCTCTTCTCCGTCTTCCTTTGCGCTCCTCCGCGTCCTTTGCGTGACCCTGCCTTTACGTGATGTCAACCAGCAGCATCGCCATCGCCTTCGACGACCCGAAAGAGCGCGACCTGGCCGAGGCGTTGGCGGAGCGGCTGGGGCTGCCGGTAGCCAGGCGGTTCCGGGACCCGCACCCGCTGCACCTCTGCCTCACGGCGGACGACCGCCTCGAGGTGCGGGTGGTGGAATCAGGGGACCCGCTGGCGGGCGGGCGGGGCGTCGGGGTTGACCTGTTGAAGCTCGACGTGACCAGCGGGGCCGGGCGGTCGCTCCGCACGCCGCTGCGGCAGGCGGTGGGCATCAAGCGGGGCGAGCCGTACCGGCCCCGCGTCCTCGACGCCACCGCCGGGCTCGGCGAGGACACGTGGCTCCTCGCCGCGGTCGGGTGCGAGGTCACCGCCGTGGAGCGACACCCGGTGGTGCACGCGCTGCTGGAAGATGGCCTGCGGCGTGCGGCGGGGGTGTCTCCCGAGGTGGCAGCAAGCATCACGCTGATGCACGCCGATGCGTCCGCGGTGTTATCAGATGCGAAAGAGACGGCGGCCGGCTACGACGTGGTGCTGATCGACCCGATGTTCCCCGGGGGCGGAGGGAGGAAGGCCGTGGAGCGCAAGCCGATGCGCGTCCTGCGGAGGCTCGTCGGCGACGACGCCGACGCGGGCGACCTGCTCACGCCGGCGCTCGCGGCGGCCCGCCGTCGGGTCGTGGTTAAACGCCCACGCTACGCCCCACCCCTCGCGGGCCGGCCGCCCACAGTGTCACGCCCCGGCAAGGGCTTCCGCTTCGACGTCTACAGCACCGCCGCCGCCCCCTCTTAACCCGATCACTCGCGGCCGCCGTGCTCTGCATCCTTTCCCCCCGATCCGCCGATGAGGACACCATGACCGACCCCACCCCCATCCGCGGCCGCGTCGGCGAGGTCATCGCCTGGCTCGACGACGGCATCGTCTTCGACATGTGCGGCCGCTGGGTCGCTTTCCTCGACGACGACATCGTCTACAGCTTCCGCGGCCAACCCCTGGGCCACTTCGAGGACGGCTGGTTCCGCGAGCTCCGCGGCGACGCCGTCGCCTTCATCGAGGGCTGCGACGACACCGGCCCGGTCATCCCCGTCTGCGACCCCACCCCCATCCCCCCCGCCCTCGGCTGCCCGCCGATGCCCCCCACCCCCCATGAGTTCCCCGTCGGGGCCATGCCCGGCGTCGACTGGAGCCTCGGCACCTGGGGCGAGTTCATCTCCGGCGCCACCGCCGCGTCCTTGTATTGAGCCGGTCGGAGCCGCAAGCCGCTGGTGATCTTTCCGATCCCCCTCCCCCCGGGAGGGGCTAGGGGAGGGTCCGCCGGCTGTATCCCCCTCCCCCCGGGAGGGGCTAGGGGAGGGTCCGCCCCCAGCACACCCCGAGCTTGCCGAATCATCCTTTCGCCCTCTCGCCCCTTCCTCAACACTTCACGGGAGAAGGGCAGTCTTGCTCCGGGCCTCCCGATACACTCCGCCCATGAAAGCCATGACCGTCCCCGAGTTCGGCGAGCCGTCCGTCCTCACCCTCGCCGACCAACCCGACCCCACGCCCAGCCGCGGCGAGCTGCTCGTCGAGGTCCACGCCGCGGGCCTCAATCCCGTCGACACCAAGCTCCGCAGCGGCAAGTTCCGCGGGCCCGTCGAGCCGGGCTTCGTCCCCGGCTACGACGTCAGCGGCGTCGTCCGCGCCCTCGGCGAGGGGTGCAAACGATTCAAGGTCGGCGACGCCGTCTACGCCTCGCCGCCCCTCGGCCGCGACGGCAGCCACGCCGAGCTCGTCATCGTCAACGAGCGGGTCGCCGCCCATAAACCCCACTCGCTCGACCACGTGCAGGCCGCCGCCGTCCCGCTCGCGCTCATCACCGCGTGGGAGGTGGCATACGACATGGCGGACGTCCGCCCCGGGCAGACCGTGCTGATCCACGCCGCGGCCGGGGGCGTCGGCCATCTCGCCCTGCAACTGGCCAAAGCCCGCCGCTGCACCGTCTTCGCCACCGCCAGCCGCGACGAGTCGAAGCAGCTCTGCCGCGACCTCGGGGCCGACGAGGTCATCGACTACGAACAGGAAGACGTCGGTGAAGTGGTGAGTCGCCTCACCGCCGGCATGGGCTGCGAGGCCGTGTTCGACTTCGTCGGGGCGGAGGTGTTCAAGGCGAGCGTCCCGCTGGTGCGGCTGCGTGGGTCGCTGTCCACCATCGTCGGGATCCCGAAGGACGCGGACCTGACCCCACTGTTCATGAAGGCCGCGAGCCTGCACGCCGAGTTCATGGGCGCCACCGCCCTCAACGGCCACGTCCCCGACCACCAGGGCCACCTCCTGCGGGAGGCCGCCGCGATGATCGACGCCGGCACGATCACCCCCCACGTCACCGCCACCTACCCCCTCGCCGACCTCGCGAAGGCCCACGCCGACCAGGCCACTCAACACACCGCCGGCAAGCGCGTCATCACCGTCGCCGCGTGAGCGTTCATTAATCCGCTAGCCGGGCCGCTACGCGGCCCCGGGTCGTGTGACCAATGCTGAGCGTCCCAAGCGCGTGCCGGGGCCGCGTCGCGGCCCGGCTAGCGCCTTCTGTTTAGCGTTCTAGAAGCGTCGCTCGGAGATGTGAGCAGCGTAAGAGCTTGGCGTACGGCGTGATCAACGACGGGGCCGGGCAGGCCGCCGCGGCCGAGGACGGCGACGCCGAACGACAGCGTGAGCAGCGTGTCGGCGAGGGCGCGGGGCGGCGGGTCGGGGGGCAACAGCCCGCCGGAGGCGGCGCGGGTTGCGGCGGCGGCGAGGGCCCGGCGCAGGCGTGCGGTGTAGCGGCGGGCGATGCCCTCGGGGCTGTCGGAGGCCCCCTCACCCGGCACCTCTTTGCTGCGGCAGAGCGTCTGCGTGAACAGACACCCCCCCTCCGGCCCGACGCGGCGGTGACGCCTCCACTGCATGACGTACTCCCGCAACACGGCGAGCGACTCCCCCGGCGTCACCGCCGCCTCGAGCGCGGCGATCTGCGGGTCGTTCATCGCCTCACCAAAACGCTCCATCACCCGGCGGAACAGGGCCGCCTTGTCCCCGAACGTGTTGTAGAGGCTCTGCACCGGCACGCCCGCGGCGTCGCCGAGCTGCGCCATCCCCACCGCCTCATACCCGTCTCGGCGGAACAGCCGCGCGGCCACGTCCAGCACCTGCGTCTCGTCGAACTGTCGGGGCCGGCCTCGGGGCATGAGCCATTCTAGAACGGCGGTTAAATAAAGCGCTACGCGGCTTGATTATTAGAATGCCGGTTCTAGTATCGTACCGCGGGCCCGCGCCACGTCGGCGTCACGCCCGGCACATCACCCCGAAGGGACATGCATCATGGGACGGCTCGACGGCAGGAACGCACTGGTTACCGGCAGCTCACGCGGCATCGGCGCCGCGATCGCCAAGCGGCTGGCCGCCGAGGGCGCGGCGGTGATCGTCAACTACGCCGGGTCGAAGGACCGGGCTGACGCGGTGGTGAAGGACATCACCGACGCCGGCGGCACCGCCTACGCGGTGCAGGCCGACGTGTCGCGGGAAGCGGACGTCGAGCGGATGTTCGCGGCCGTGGACGATCACCTCGGCGGTAAGCTGGACATCCTCGTCAACAACGCCGGCGTGTACGTCCTGGCGAAGGTGGACGAGGCCGACGTCGCCCACTTCCAAAAGACCCTGCACCTCAACGTGCTGGGCCCGATCCTGGTCGCCCTGCAGGCGGTGAAGCGGATGCCCGACGGCGGCCGCATCATCAACATCGGCAGCACGCTGGGCGAGCGGGTGCCGTTCCCCGCCCACTCGGCATACGCGATGAGCAAGTCGGCGGTGCAGGGGTTGACCCGTGGGTGGGCGCGGGACCTGGGGCCGCGCGGCATCACGGTGAACTGCCTCCAGCCGGGACCGATCGACACGGAGATGAACCCCGACCACGACGACAACCCCGGGGCCGCGCCGCAGAAGGAGATGAGCGCCCTGGGCCGCTACGGCAGCGCTGACGAGGTCGCCTCCGCCGTCGCCTACCTTGCCTCGCCCGCCGCCGCGTTCATCACCGGCGGGACGCTCAACGTCGACGGCGGCATCTTCGTCTAGACCCGCGGCGACGACGCCGACTCCGGCACCCCGGCCGGAGTCGAGCCACCCCGGTCCCGGGTATCGGTGCAGCAAAAATCGATGAGTCGCCCAGTGGGCCCCGCCGTAGCGTGGGGCCGCGTCTTAGCATCGGCGGTGTCAATCTTAGGAGTACCCCGTTTAAGGAACCCAGCATGTTCAAGTTGTCCCGCTCCGTGTACGGCAGGGCGCTGCCGCTCGTAGTCGCCTCCGCGTTCGCCGGCCAGGCGGGGGCGGCCAGCGTGTATCAGGCCGAGCTGACCCCGGTGAACGAACCCAATGCTTCGGGCTTGGCGACGCTGACGCTTGACGACAACCTGCTCACGATCGAGCTGTCCGCGAGCGGGCTGGCACCGTCGGTGGTCCACCCGGCGCACATCCACGGGCGGTTCGATTCGGGGTTCGACGGGACGCCGATCGACTCGACGGTGCCGCGGCCGCCCGGCTTCCTGAGCACGACGGGCGACACGCTCGACGACGACGGCGACGGGTACCTCGAGGTGCCCGAGGGGCAGTTTGCGTACGGCCCGATCATCCTGCCGATCGTCTCGCCGCCCGGCGCGGTGCCGGCGTTCCCGACGACCGACGCGGACGGCAACCTGAGCTTCACCTAGACGTACAACCTGCTCGACGAATCGCAGTTTTTCGACCCGGGCACGATGCCCAACCCGTTCCAGTACCAGGGCGACGACGTGCTCCCGCTGGAGGACCGGGTCATCGTGATCCACGGCCTGACGGTGCCCGTGGGCGTGGGTGGAGGGACCCCGTTCGAGCTGCACGGCCAGGGCGGCTACGTCCAGATGCTGCCCGCGATCGCCGGGGAGATCGAGCTGATCAGCAGCGACGGGAACGGTGCGAACGGTAACGGCAACGGCGGCCCGAACGTGATCCCGACGCCGACCGCCGCGGCGGCGGGCCTCGCGCTCGTCGGGCTGCTGGGCACCAGGCGTTGCCGGTCGTGATCCGGACGGATTGAGGTCGAGTTGACGCTAGGCGTGGTCTGAAAACAGCAATCTTAACACTTGCATGGCGACGCCCAGTTGGACGAAGGCCATGAAGTTGATCGCGAGCTTCTCGTAGCGGGTGGCCAGGCGGCGGAAGCGTTTGAGGCCGCCGACGGCCCGCTCGATGACGTTGCGACGCTTGTACTGCTGGTGATCCAGGCGTGGCGGGCGGCCGCGCTTGCGTCGCCGCCGGCCCTCGGGCAGCCGCTTGACGGGGATCACCGCCCGCATCCCGCGGCGGCGGATCGTGTGGCGACACGCCGGCGTGTCGTACGCCCGGTCACAGGCCACCGCCCGGCCGCGGCGGCGACGGCCGACCTTCACCTTCGACAGCAGCGGGTCGAGTTGCTTCGACTCGTGGGCCTGCCCCGCGGTCAGCGTCGCGGCCAGCACGACGCCGTTGCCGCAGGTCAACAGGTGCAGTTTGCTGCCGAATCCGCCGCGGGAGCGGCCTAACGCGTGGTCGTCGGGTTCTTCGGGCGGGGGGAAAGACGGCCCCCGGAGGCCGAGGCCGCGGCCCGGACGCTGGTGCCATCGGCACACAGCAGCGACCAGTCGATCAGGCCCCGCTCGTCGGCTTGGAGCCGCAGGTGACCGACCAGCCGGTCGAACACCCCCAGCTTCCGCCAGCGGTTGAAGTGGTGGTAGGCCGTCTGGTAGGGCCCAAACCGCTCCCGCGGCAGGTGCCGCCACTGGCAGCCGGTGGTAAGTTGAAAGAGCATCGCCTCGAACATCAGACGGCGGTCCGCCATCGGCCGGCCGGTCTTGGCCGTCGACCGGGGAAGGTGCGGTTCAACCGCCAACCATTGCTCGTCCGTGAGCATGAAGTCGTCCATGCCGCAACTACGACAACTCGACTCATGGGGTTCTCAGACCACGCCTAATACATCGAGCCCGCCGCACCGCCGGTGCGGCGGGCTTCTTTGTTTCGCCGCGAAGCTAACGGTCAAGCGTTGGCGAGGCTGCCGAGCTCGGCCCAGCGTTCGTAGAGCTGGTCGACGCGGGTTTGGGCGGCGCCGAGGTCGGTGCAGAGGGGGGTGTAGGTGGCGTGGTCGGACGGGTCGGCGGCGGCAACTTTGCCTTGCAGCGCCTCGACGCGGGACTCGGCTTCGAGGATGGTTTGCTCCATCGTGTCGAGTTCGTGTTGGAGTTTGAAGGTGAGCTTTTGCGCTGTCGGCGTTGGAGGTGCGGGGGTCGGAAAAGGCGCGGCGGAGCCGCGGCGCTTCGTGGGGGAGTGATCCGCGGCGTCACGGAGGTACTGCTCGTAGTCGGGGTAGGACTTGGCGTGGCCCTCGCCGTCGAGAGCGAGGAGGGTGGTGCTGAGGCGTTGGAGCATGAAGCGGTCGTGGGTGACCAGGACGATGGCCCCGGGGAACTCGGTCAGCGCCTGTTCCAGCACCTCAAGGGAGGGGATGTCGAGGTCGTTGGTCGGCTCATCGAGGATGAGCAGGTCCGCGGGCTGGAGCATCAGGTTGGCGATGAGGATGCGGGCCTGCTCGCCGCCGGAGAGGTCGCCGACGGAGGTGTTGAACTTGGCGGGGTCGAAGAGGAAGCGGCGGGCCCAGCCGGCGACGTGGATCGGCTTGCCGCGGTACTCAACCGTGTCGCCGATGGGGCAGAGCGCGTCGCGGAGGGACTGGGTGGGGTTGAGGTCTTCGCGGTGCTGGGTGAAGTTGACGATGCGGAGGTCGGCGGCGGGCTTGACGGTGCCGGCGTCGGGGTCGAGCTCGCCCGTGAGCAGTTTCAGCAGGGTCGTCTTGCCCGAGCCGTTGGGGCCGAGCAGGCCGAGGCGGGTGCCGGGCGAGAGCTCGAGGTCGAGGCCGGCGAAAAGGGTGCGGCCGCCGCGGGACATCGTGAGGTTGTGCGTCGCCAGCAGGCGGTTGGTCTTGCGTTCGGTCGCCTGGAAGTCGATGGTGGTGGTCTGCTTCGGGGCCTTGTTGCGGCGGTCGAGCGAGCCGAGCGTGGCCCGACGGTCGGCGGCGGCGGAGACCTGGCTCTTGTTGCGGGTCTGCCGGCCCTGGATGCCCTGCTTCAGCCACGCGTCGTCCCGCCGCACCTTGCCGGCGAGGGCGGTCTGTTGCGCTTCCTGAGCCGTGAGGAAGTCGTCCTTGCGGCGGAGGAACTCGCTGTAGTTGCCCTTGGCCTCGAACGTGCCGCCGGGGTAGGCGCGGGAGAGTTCGACGATGCGGGTCGCGCTCGATTCGAGGAACGTGCGGTCGTGGGTGATGAAGACCAGGCAGCTCTCGCCGGCCTGTTGCACGAACGACTCGAGCCAGAGCACGCCCTCGAGGTCGAGGTGGTTGGTCGGCTCGTCAAGCATGAGCACGTCGGGCTCACGGGCGACGGCGCAGGCGATGGACAGCCGCTTGCGCCAGCCGCCGGAGAGGGCGTTGACGGGTTGATCGTGTTCGGTGAAGCCGAGTTTCGAGAGGGTGATGGCGGCGCGGGTGTCGGCGTCTAATGCCCCCCCGGAAGCACCTGCCCCGGACGGGTCGGAGGCGGTGAGGGCGTCAACCACCGCGGACCGCGGCGTCGCTCCCAAGGGGAAGCGGTCGGATTGAGGGACGTAGGCGAGGCGGAGGTTGCGGCGGGTGGTGAGGTCGCCGGTGTCGGGGGTTTCCAGGCCGGCGAGGATCTTGAGGAGGGTGGACTTGCCCGCGCCGTTGGGCCCGATGAGGCCGAGGCGTTCGCCGGTGTGGAGCGAGAGGTTCACGCCGGTGAAGAGCGTGTGGGTGCCGAAGGTTTTCTCGAGGTCGGTAGCGGTGAGGAGGGTGGCCACGGGGCGGCAGTGTAGCGGCGCGGGTAGGCTGCTTGGCCGTGGACGACCTTGCGACCTACACCTGCCCGCACTGCGGCGAGACGGTCGAGATCGGCGTGGACCCGACGGGGGGTCGCGAGCAGGAGTACGTGCAGGATTGTTCGGTGTGCTGCGGGCCGAACGTGGTCACGGTGCGGTTCGACCGGGACGGGGCGGCGACGGTGGACGCGGTGGCGGAGTAGCGGGGGGCGGCGGGCCCGCTCATTGGGCCGGCGTGAGGACGTCCATGGTTTGCACGTCGATGAGGCGGAGTCGGGTGGTGGGGTCGTACTGGGTGTCGCCGACGATGCCGACGAGCTTGCCGAGCATCTGGAGGGTGTCGACGGGGCCGCCGGGCTCGACGTAGGCGATGGTGCGTCGGGCGGTGGGGTCGACGAGGCGGAGGAGTTCCGGCTGGTTCGAGCCGTTGTGGACGGTCGACGCGGTGAGGATGCCCACCGCGTCGTAGGCGACGCCGGCGGAGGAGGCGGCGGGCTGCACCGGCGCAGCGGGGGTGTCGGTGGAGTTGCCGGGGGAGGACGGCGGCGGCACATCGACGACGAGCACCTGCGGGGGCGGCTCGGGGAGGGGCTCGGCGAAGGCGGGGATCTCACCGAAAGTTGCGGTAGGCGCGGCCGCGGCGGTGCCGTCGCCGTCGGTCGACGCGGCCGCCGACCCCGGCGTGCCCTCCGACATCGTCGTCGTTGGGGCGGGTTCGATACGGGCCTGCACCGTCTCGATGTCGTTGAGGGCGTTGGCCAACTCACGGTTGCGCTCGATGGTGGCGAGGCGGTCCTGGATCAACTGCAGGTCGCCCGGCGAGAGGTCCTCCAGCGACGCGGCCCCGGCGTAGGCCTGCACCAGCCGGCCGATCGGCTGCCGCTCGACCGGCAGATCGAAGTACGGCGACATCGCCTCTTCGATCGCGGCGAGCTTTGGGTTCATCCGAGGCTGGGGCGGGTCCGGCACCGCGGCGGTCGCCTCGGGCGCGGGCTCGGGTTGGGGACGCGCCTCGACCAGAACCGGCGGGTTCACCGTCACCTCGGCGGGGGTGATCGTCCGCGGCTCGGGCTTGGGCTCCGGCCGAAACGTCTCGGCGGTCACCTCGGGCGCCGCCGGCGTGGGCTCCGGCGTCGTCCCGGCCACACTCGGCGTCGGCGACGCACCCGGCCGCTCGGACTCCGGCGTCGCCAGCGGCTCGGTCTCCTGCGGCCGCGACCCCTCCACCACCGCCGGCGCGGGCGCGTCCGCCTGCGGCGTCACCGACGCGGGCGGCAGGAACACGTACACGTCGTCCGGCGGGACGATCCGGTACACGTTGCCCACCTCCCCCACGATCTTCACCTTGTCGTCCTCGTCCAGGTCCGCCTGACTGCGGTAGCTGTCGGCCGGGCCTTTGGTCGCGTGGGCCGCGTACACCTGCGTCCGCGGCGTGTTCACCGTCCCGGTCGAGCCGTCCCCGCTCGCATCGACGTTCTTGCGTTCAACGAAGCTGTACACCCCCTCGGGCACGCGGATCTTGTACCAGCCGAACAGCTCGTCCTCGACCGTCACCACGTCCCCCTCGTTGAGCGTCCCGACTTCATAATACATCCGCCCGGCCCCGGACCGCACCGGCACCCGGTCCAGCGCGACCACCGCCCGGTACGGCAAGTCCTGCGCCCACGCCTCCGCCCCACCCAGCGGCGACAGCGGGCTGGACCCCAGCATCAACCCAATCAACAGGACGACCGACAGCGGGCGGCGAGACAGCATCGTGACGGCTCCGGGCACAGGAAAAACGGGACGCATCAGCTCAATCCTCGGGCCAGAAGCGGCCCCGTTGAACACCGACGATCTCCCGCGTTGACGGTAACCCCGACCGCCGCCGGCGTCAAGACGATCAAGCCGCTCCCCCCATCTCCCGGTCCCGGTAACGCGACCGGTCCTAAAAGCTACGCCACCATCGCCTCCACCGGCGGCGTCGCCAACTGCATCTCGATCATCCCGCGGTACACCCCGCCCGCCTCGATCAGCTCGGCGTGGTTGCCCCGCTCGACGATGCGGCCCTTGCTCAGCACCAGGATCTGGTCCGCGTGCGTGATCGTGCTCAGCCGATGCGCGATGACGAAACACGTCCGCCCCTTCATCAGGTTGCGGAGGCTCGACTGGATCAGCCGCTCGCTCTCGGTGTCGAGGTTGCTCGTCGCCTCGTCGAGGATCAGGATCCGCGGGTCGGCGAGCAGCGCCCGGGCGATAGCGAGGCGCTGCCGCTGACCGCCCGACAGCTTCACGCCCCGCTCACCGATGAGCGTCTCGTACCCCTTCTCCATGTCGCTGATGAAGCCGTGGGCGTTCGCCTGCTTGGCGGCCTGGATAATCGCCTCGCGCGGGGCGTCCCGTCGGGCGTAGCCGATGTTGTCGGCGACCGACCCGTCGAAGAGGAACACATCCTGCTCGACCACGCCGAGGAGCGTGCGGTAGGTCCGCACGTCGATGTCGCGGAGGTCGCGGCCGTCGAGGCGGACGCTGCCGGAGGTCGGGTCGTAGAACCGCGCGACGAGGTTGCACAGCGTCGTCTTGCCCGCGCCGCTCGGGCCGATGAGCGCGACGGTCTGCCCGGGCAGGGCGTCGAGGCTGATGTCCTCGAGCACGGGCGTGTCGCTCTTGGGATAGTGGAAGGCGACGCGGTCGAAGGTGATGCGGCCGTCGACGCTCACCGGGCTGACCTCGATGGCGTCATCCGCCGCGGGCATCTCCGGCTCCTCGGCGAGCAGCTCGAGCGTGCGGTCGAGCGCCGCCAAATCGTTCTGCAGGCCCGTGGCGGTGGCGGCCAGGGTCGCCACCGGGCCGAGCAACGCCGCGAGGTAGCTGAGGAACACCACGAGGTCGCCGACGGTCAATCCCTGCTCCGCGCCGAGCTCTCCCGCGGCGATGGCGGCCCGGTCGCCGAGGATCCGCCACCCGCCGTACAGGAGCAGCCCCGCCGAGGCGAGCGGGATGAGGATGGCCCACGCCGTGTCGACGCCGCGCATCCACCACCACGCGTGGAGCTCCTGCCGGATCATGACGTGGTTCTGCGTGACGAACGTGCCGGCCTCGGACCGCTGCCGGCCGAAGGCGCGGACCACGCGCATCCCGCCGAAGGTCTCGGTCGCCTGACCGTCGATCCGCCGGCGGGTGCGGCGGACATCGCGGAACATCGGGCGGATCCGTGCTATCCACGTGCGGTGCGTCAGCCAGGTGATCGGCAGCACGCACAGCCCGCCGATGAGCAGCTTCCAGTCCACCAGCGTCAGCACGATCAGCGTCCCGACGAACTGCACCAGCGCCTTCCACGGGTTGTAGAGCATCCCGAACACGAGGTTGCCCACCGCCCCCGCGTCGTCCCGCAAGAGGCCCGCGATCCCGCCGATCTTCAGGTCGTACACCCGGTGCAGGGGCAACTGCGAGGCGTGCTCGAACGCGTCGCGCCGCACCTCCGACTGCATCCGCTTGCTCACCCGCGTCGCCTGCCACCGGCTCCACAGCCCGATCATCACCGACACGAACGTCAGCAGCAGCGACACGACGATCACCCCCACCAGCAGCGTCCGCGGGGCACCGGCCCCCGGGACCCACGAGCCGATCCACTCCGGCAGCGGCTCGTCGCCCAGCACGTTGTCGATCACGATCTTGGGCGCGTAGAGCGGGGCCAGGCCCACGAGCGTCGACACCGTCAGCGTCGCGAGGCTGGCGAAGGTGACCGCCCGGTGCTCGCCCAGCAGCCGGAAGAAATCGCGGAGCAGCGTGCCGAACCCGCGCTGCCGCGGCAGCACGTCGGCGCGGCTCGGCCGGCCGTCGTCGCCCCCCTTGCCCTCACGAACACGCTGACGGTAATCGTCGTAGAACCGCCTGCTGGATTGCCGCTTGGCCATAAGCGCGTATCGTAGGCGGCTATGTCGCAGTTCGTCCCCGGCTCCGAGTCCGATACCGCCGAGCACCGCCGCCTCCGTGAGGAGCGTTCCCGCCAGAAAAACTGGAAGCGATGGGGCCCCTACCTCGCCGAGCGGCAGTGGGCCACCGTCCGCGAGGACTACTCCCCCGACGGGGCCGTCTGGGACTACTTCCCCCACGACCACGCCCGCAGCCGCAGCTACCGCTGGGGCGAGGACGGCCTGCTCGGCTTCACCGACCGCGAGTGCCGCCTGTGCTTCTGCGTCGCGCTCTGGAACGGCAAGGACCACATCCTCAAAGAGCGCCTCTTCGGCCTCGGCGGCGACGAGGGCAGCCACGGCGAAGACGTCAAGGAACGCTACTACTACCTCGACTCGACCCCCACCCACAGCTACGCCAAAGCCAGCTACCTCTACCCCCAGGCCGAGTTTCCCTACGCGCTGATCCACGAGGAGAACGCCAAACGCACCCGTGAGCAGCCGGAGTACGAGGTCGATGACACCGGCGTGTTTGACGACGACCGCTACTTCGACGTGGTGGCCGAGTATGCGAAGGCCGGTCCGAACGACATCTGCATCCGGATCACGGCGACGAACCGGGGGCCGGACGCCGCGCCGCTGCACGTGCTGCCGACGCTGTGGTTCCGCAACACCTGGGTCTGGGGCTGCGAGCACGAGGGCTGCACCATTCGCCCGGACATGCGGGCCGACGGCAAGCGGGCCGTCCGGACCGACCACGAGTCGCTGGGCAGGTTCACCTGGGCCGTCGGCGACGACGCGGTCGGCAACATCCCCGAGCTGTTGTTCACCGAGAACCACACCAACCACGAACGCCTGTTCAACGGCTACAACCTCGGGCCGTACTGCAAAGACGGCTTCCACGACCGCGTCGTTCACGGCGAGGAGGAGGCCGTGAACCCGAAGCGGTACGGCACCCGGGCCGCGGCGTGGTACGAGATGACGCTCCAATCAGGCGAGAGCCGGTCGATCCACCTCCGCCTGTTCCCCAGCGACGAGCCCCCCACCGGCTATAGCTCCGACAACTCATCCCTCGGCGACGACTTCTTCGACGTTTTGGAAAATCGCCGTAAGGAGGCGGACGAGTTTTATGATGTTATCGTCCCCGACGAGGTGCTCGAGGACGACCGGGCGGTGATGCGGCAGGCGTACGCGGGGCTGCTGTGGTCCAAGCAGTTCTACCACTACATCATCGACGTCTGGCTCGAGGGCGATCCTGACATGAACGCCCCGCCCGAGCGGCGCAAGGCCGGCCGCAACAGCGACTGGCACCACCTGTTCAGCCGCGACATCCTATCGATGCCCGACAAGTGGGAGTACCCCTGGTTCGCCGCGTGGGACACCGCGTTCCACATGATCCCCTTCAGCCGCATCGACCCCGACTTCGCCAAGGACCAGCTCGAGCTGTTCCTCCGCGAGTGGTACATGCACCCCAACGGGCAGGTGCCCGCGTACGAGTTCGCCTTCGGCGACGTCAACCCGCCGGTCCACGCCTGGGCGGTGTGGCGCGTGTACAAGATGACGGCCAAAAAAGGCGAGCGGGACCGGCGTTTCCTCGCGTCGTGCTTCCAGAAGCTCCTCCTCAATTTCACCTGGTGGGTCAACCGCAAGGACCCGCAAGGCCGGCACCTCTTCGCCGGGGGGTTCCTTGGGCTGGACAACATCGGCGTGTTCGACCGCAATACCAAGCTCAAGGACGGCAGCCACCTCGTTCAGGCCGACGGCACCGCGTGGATGGCGTTCTACGCCAACACCATGCTCGCCATGGCCCTCGAGCTTGCCGACAGCGACCTGCCCGAGGCCAAGGCCTACGCCGATATGGCCAGCAAGTTCTTCGAGCACTTCGTCGCCATCGCCGACGCCATCAACGGCCTCGGCGGCGAGGGCCTCTGGGACGAGCAGGACGGCATGTACTACGACCAGCTCAAAAACAGTGACGACAGCAAGCTCATCCGCGTCCGCTCCCTCGTCGGCCTGCTCCCGCTGATCGCCGCCGAGGTGTTTGATAAAGGCCAGATCAGCCGGTCCCCCGGATTCGAAAAGAGGATGCGGTGGTTTCTCAACAACCGGCCCGACCTGGCCGAACGCATCGCCTTCATGACCGACGAGCCGCACGAGACCGAGCACGACGGCCTGCTCCTCGCGCTGCCGTCCCGCGAACGCCTCGAGCGTGTGCTCCGCTACCTGCTCGACGAGGCCGAGTTCCTCAGCCCCCACGGCATCCGCTCGGTCTCGAAACACCACGACGAGCACCCTTACACCTTCACCCTCGACGGCAACCCCATGACCGTCAAGTACACCCCCGGCGAGTCAACCACGCAGATGTTCGGCGGCAACTCGAACTGGCGCGGGCCGGTCTGGTTCCCCATCAATTACCTGCTGGTCGAGGCGTTACAGCGCTACCACCGATACTACGGCGAGGACTTTACCGTCGAGTGCCCGGTCGGGTCCGGGCGGCAGATGACCCTTGCGGAGGTGGCGCGGGAGATCGAGCGCCGGCTGGCGACGCTGTGCCGGCCGGACGACGAGGGCCGGGTCCTTTTCCACGAGTATTTCCACGGCGACAACGGCCGGGGCTGCGGCGCGTCGCACCAGACCGGCTGGACCTCGCTCGTCGCGCGCTGCATCGAGGACCTCGCCCTGCATCAGGACGAGTAAAGCCCAAGGTTCGGTCTTCCGTCTCACCCGCTCCGCTACTCGCAAAGTTCGACCATGCGAAAACATGCCTTTGCCATTGTCGTCGGTTTGCTGATCGGCGGAGTAGCGGCCCATCCGGCCGCCGCGCAGGGCTCGCTGCGCGACGAGATCGGCTGGAACGCGGCGAACGAGCGGCTCGGCCGGGCGATGCCCACCGGGGCGGGCATGCCCTTCGGCCATATCGAGGGCAATGCCGGGGAATACGCTCCCGAGCTCACCGGCCCCGCCTACGAGGCCGTCGCGTTCTCCCTCCGCTCCGGGCCTAGCAAGCCGTCCGGCCACACCACCGCCACCGCCCGCATCATCTACGGCAGCCAGGCCCTCGCCCCGGGCGTCGAGGTGGTCCACCTTATGACAAGCCAGGACTTCCTTACCGCCGGGCTTCTCCGTGCCAACACCACCGCCCCGCCGATGTCCGCCGAGGAAGAACCCACCCCCTTCCCCGCCCGGGTCTACACCCACTCGTGGATCAGCAACCCGGGCGAGGCGCAGGCCCTGCCGATCCTCCGCCGCGTCGACTGGCTCATCGACCGGCGGGACATCGTGATGGTCGTCGGGGTGAACAACGGCCGCGACACGCCGATCCCGTCGCTGCTGAGCAGCGCGTACAACACCATCGCGGTCGGGCAGCGGGCCGGCAACAACTCCGGCGGGACCACCACCGTTGAGGTGCCCGGCCGGATGAAGCCCGAGCTGATCGCGCCCGGGAACCTCACGAGTTTCTCGACGCCGGTCGTCGCGGCCGCGGCGGGGCTGCTCCTGGAGTACGCGGACCGCAAGGTGGCCGATGGGGTGGAGGTGGCGAACCGGTCCGAGCTGATCAAGGCGGCGCTGATCGGCGGAGCCCGCAAGTCGCGGCACTGGGAGGCGGCGGAGGGCCGGTCGCTCGACGACCACCGCGGCGCGGGGATGGTGAACGTGGACCGGTCGCTGAGCATCCTCGACGGCGGGCCGACCGACCCGGGGGCAATCACGCAGGCGGCGGGCTGGGCGTACCTCGACCTCCAGCGCGGTGAGAACGCCGCGTTCACGCTGGAGCCTGCCGGCGAGCTCGGGCGAGTCACGGTCACCGCGGTGTGGAACCGGCGCATCGACGGCCGCATCGCGCAGCTCCGCAACAAGGAAACGGGCAAGCGGGTGCTCGCGTGGCTCGACGGGCCGCGGGTGTCGGACTTCGACCTGCGGCTCGTGCGCGTCGGGACCGACGTGGAGGAAGAGGTAATCGCCGCGAGCGAGAGCCGGGTGGACAACGTCGAGCACCTGTACCTCCCGACGCTGGCGGCGGGGAGCTATCGCATCGACCTGACGCGGCAAGCGGAAGACGGCGCGGCGGACGAGACGTATGAGGTTGCGCTGACGTGGATCATCGACCCGGTCAAGGCGGAGGACGAGCCGGAGCCGGAGCCGGAACCGGAGGTGACGCCTGAGGTCGAGACCGAGACGACGACGCCGGACCAGCCGGCCCCCTGACTCTGGCCGCGTCGGCGGTGCCGTTACCATCCGCTCATGCCCGACGCCCCCGCTGACCCGCCGCCGCCGGCCGACTCGCGGCTGACGCTGCACCGCAGCGAGGGGGTGGTGACGATCGCGGCCGCACCGCTCGGGCTGTTCCGCGGGTCGTACCTGGCGTGCGTCCTCGGGCCGGGGTTGCTCTTGTGGATGGCGGTGATGGTGACGCGGCTCGGGCCCGCCGCGTTTCAGGGCGTGAGCCTCTTCCTCGTGCCCACGCTCGGGACGCTCGGCTTGCTGCTGACGGTTTGGTCGTTCGACCTGGGCAAGGCCCGCTCCCGCATCACCGTCGACCGCGATGCCGTCACCGCCGAGCGGGTGAGCGTGCTGGGCACGCGGCGGGCGGTCCTGCCGCGGGAGGCGGTCGAGTCGGTCGGCCTCGGCGAGGCTCCATTTACTATGAGCAATCAGCCGGTGCACCACCTCCGCCTTGTCGCGGCCGGCCACGAGCCGGTGGTGCGGCTGACGAACTACCCCGACGCAGACCTGCGGTGGGCCGCGGCGGTGCTGGCGCGGGAGTTGGGGCTGACGGGTGCGGCGGGGGAGCGCGACAAGTCGCGGCGCTGAACGGATGCGGGGAGCGGCTATATTGCGGGCATGAGATACGCATTGATTATCGCGGGCGGGTCGGGGACGCGGCTGTGGCCGATGTCGACGAAAGAGCTACCCAAACAGTTGATCCCGTTCGTCGGTAGCGATTCGGGAGAAGGCGAGTCGCTGTTGCAGATCGCGATGGGGCGGCTGGACGGGTTGTTGCCGAAGGAGCAGATCTACGTCTGTGCCGGCGAGTCGACGAAGCGGACGATGCTCGAGCGGCTGCCGGGGCTGAGCGAGGACCGATTCATCGCCGAGCCGATGGGCCGGGACACGCTCAACGCGGTGGGGCTGGGCTCCGCCGTGCTGCGGGAGAAGGACCCCGACGCCACGGTGGCGATATTCACCGCCGACCACATCATCACGCCGGTGGACGAGTTTCTCGAAGTGGTCGCGCGGGGCTTTGATTTGGCCGAGCGCGACGAGCGAACGCTGGTCACGTTCGGCATCACGCCGACGCACGCGGCGACGGGCTACGGCTACCTGCAGCTCGGCGAGAAGATCAACGGGACGAATGCGGGGGGGGCGTCGCTCGTCGAGCAGTTCAAGGAGAAGCCCGGGCAGGAGGTGGCGGAGCGGTACTACCAGGACGGGCCGTCGAAGTACCTCTGGAACTCGGGCATGTTCGTGTGGAAGGCGGCGGCGGTGATGCACTGCATCGAGCAGTACGCCCCGGAGAACGCGGCGAAGCTGAACGAGCTGGCCGAGGCGTGGGACACGCCGCAGCGGGATGCGAAGCTTGCGGAGGTGTACCCGACACTGAAGAAGGTGAGTGTGGACTACGCGGTGATGGAGCCCGCATCGACGGACGCGGAGATGACGGTGGCGGCGGTGCCGATGCCGCTGAAGTGGCTGGACGTGGGCAGTTGGCCGAGCTTCGCCGACACGCTCGAACCCGACTCAGACGGCAACACGAGCTCGGGGTGCAGGACCGTGCACCTCGACAGCCGCAACGTCCTGGCCGCGTCGAGCGAGTCGGGCCACGCCATCACGACCATCGGCTGCAATGACCTCATCATCATCCACACCCCGCGGGCGACGCTGGTCTGCCGCAAGGACGATGCACAGCGGATCAAGGAGCTGCACGCGAAGGTTGGTGAGGTTTTGGGGGAGGAGTACCTGTAAGAAGTAGTGCGGAGGGAACAGGGAACAGTGCGCTGCTTCCCGTTGCGCACTGTTCCCTGTTTCCTTCGCACTCCGCACTATCCGCCATGCGTTACCTCGCCATCGATGTTGGCACCCGCCGGACCGGGCTGGCGGTGGGGGATGACGGGTCGGGGATCGTGTCGCCGCTGCACGTGATCGAGACGAAGAGCGCAGTGGAGCGGGACCGGCAACTGGCGCTGGCGGTGCGGGACGAGGGGCCCGACATGTTGGTGGTGGGGCTGCCGCTGAACATGGACGGCAGCGAGGGGTCGGCGGCGGGGGCGATGCGGCAACTGGCGGCCGCATGGGGTCCGCGGTTCGGGTTGCCGGTGATGCTGCATGACGAGCGGCTGAGTTCGGCCGCGGCGGACGAGCAGATGTCGCGGAGCGGGCTGACCTACGGCCAGAAGAAGCAGCGCCGGGACGCGCTCGCCGCGGCGGCGGTGCTGCGTGATTACCTGGATCGGCGGGCGGAAGGCGTCGAGCCGGGTGGCGGTTAACGGTGATCAGAGCATCAGGCCGTAGGCCAGCAGGATCACCCCCGGCAGCGCCACCGCGAGGGCGCCCCAGCCGACGCAACGTTGCAGGTCGGGGTCGAGCCCCCGGGCCGGGCGGTTGACCGTTCCCAGCGCCCACAGCGACAGGTCCGCGCCGCGGCGGGCCAAGGGCCGGGCGGCCCGCAGCGCGTTCGGGAAGGTCGGCACTCGCAGCGTCACGACGCGGTAGGCCTCGCCGGGGGCGGTGCCGCGCTCCGCCGATGCCGAGTCACTTGGCTTCTTGCGGGCCCGGGGGCCGAGCGAGTCGGCGGCCCGCTGCTCGCCGGCGGCCCGCTTCGCCAGCTCCACGGGCGGAGCCGGCGCGGGCGGGTCCACCGCCTCCGCGGCCGCGTCAGGCAACGGGTCGGGCTCAAAGCCGCTCACCGCTTCCTCCGCCTCACCGTCCGCCCCGGCCGACTGGGCCACCTCCTCGGGCGAATCGAAACCGCCGACGAGTCCATCGGCCGGTTCACCCGTTCCCAACCCCGACGCGGCGACGTCCCCGGGAGCGACGTAATCGCCGACGAACTCGTCCACCGCGTCGTGGTCCGTCTCGACGGCTGCCGCGGCAAGCTGTGACTGCGACACCTCGGACCGCTGCGGGACCACGGCCTCCGCCGCTTGATCGACCGTCTCAAACTCGCCGTCAAAGCCGTCGTCACCCGCCTCGGCCAGCGCCGCGTCGAGGTCGCTGATGCTTTGGGCCTCGGCTGCCCCGGGCTCATCTGCCGCCCCAACGCTCGCCCTTTCCGGCTCACGCCCCGCCCCGTCGGCCCCGCCGTCCGCCGCCGCGGCCACCTCCCGCGGGCTTTCAAACATCGCGTCGAGGTCGCTCCCCGCCTCGTCCACCAGCGCCTGCATCTGCTTCAATAATTCGTCTTCCGCACGCTCCGCATCGTCCACCTCAGCAAATGCATCGTCCGCCGGCGCGGCCCCCGCCGCCGCCTGCGCCGCGACCGCCTCGACCGACTCAAACAACCCCGACCCGAGATCGAATCCATCAGCCGACGCGGCGTCAAGTTGTGAGGTTGCCGCGGTTGCCATTTCCTGACGCGGCCGCGCTGGGTGGGCGGCCTGCTTCCTCCGTCGCCCCTATCGACCGCCGGACCGGTCCGCTTCATCCATCGCCCGCGCGTCCAAAGCGAACCCGCCGCCGCGACCGTTACCACCGTCACGACACGCACCACGACCACCCCAGCCAGCCGCCCGGGTAAGCTTCAACCATGCCAGATGACCCCGCGACCACGGCCACCCACGACACCTCCCCGGGCTCCCCCGGCTCCCCCGCCGCCCCGCCCGCGCCTCCCGCTCCCCCCGCACCAGAGATGGCCGAGCGTGGCCGTGGCGACGCCCGCTCCGACACCCGCTTGTTCATGCAGCTCCTCGCCTTCACCGGCTGCCGCGACACCGACCATGTCGTCGCCCACGCCCGCGCCGCACATACCCCCGCCGTGGTCTACGAGGACCTGCTCGACCCCCACGGGGTCGCCCTGCTCACCTTCTCCACCGACCCCGCCGACTTTGCTACCCACACCCGCCGCCTCGTGCAGCGTGGCCCGCTCGCCGACTTGACGCCGCGCCCCGAGATGACGATGTTCGGCCGGACGTACAGCCTCGGCTACGAGCCCGACTTGACCGACGCACTGATCGACCGCCCCACCCGCACCTCGCTTAACCCGGCCTGGCCGTGGGCGGTGTGGTACCCCCTCCGCCGCGGCGGGGCCTTCGAGCAGCTCCCGCGCGACCGCCAGATGGAGATCCTCAAGGAGCACGGCACCATCGGCATAGCGTTCGGCCGAAACGACCTCGCCCACGACATCCGCCTCGCCTGCCACGGCCTCTCCACCGACGACAATGACTTCGTCATCGGCCTCGTCGGCCGCGACCTCACCCCCCTGTCCAAGCTCGTCCAGACCATGCGCTCCACCACCCAGACCGCCCAGTACCTCGAACACCTCGGCCCGTTCTTCATCGGCCGGGCGGTGTATCAGAGCGGCGGCGAATGATAACGGGTTCCGCCAAAATCCCGTTTAGCGGCGGCCGTCAGGCCCCGCGCTCGGCGGCTGAGGTCGGCCGCTAAACGCCTTTTTCATCCGCGTCCGTCCTACTTCGAGCACCTCATGCACCGCAACACCCTCCCCGTCCTGATCCCGCTGCTCATCGTCCTGCTCGCGCCTCCGCTCCATGCACAGGAGGCGGAGCCGGCCGACGCTCCGCGCCTCCGCCTGATCTCGCAGGAGTGGACGGCCCAGGTCGGCGACAGCGTCGAGCTTAAGTTGGTGCTTGAACTCCCGAGGGCGGCGGAGCTTTTTAAGGGGCAGCCGGAGACCCGCTCCGGTTCACGCACCTATGCGAACGACGAGACGACGGGCCCGAACGCTTTCATCATGGACGACTATTTCACAGCGCAAGAGGAGGGCTTCACGGAGATTGGCCCGTTCGAGATGGAGGTCGACGGCGAGGCGGTGACGTCCAACGCCGTGGAGATGCAGGTCTTTCCTGCCTGGCGACCCGACGAGACGGGCTTCCGCTTCGAGTTGTCCGACGAGACGGTGAAGGTCGGCCAACCCTTCGGCCTCACTGTCCGGCAGCGGACGTTCGGCGACAACGGCACGGTGAACCTCAACGTCGCCGACGGGTACTGGCACAACAAGGGCCCGCTGACGATCGACGGCAACCGGTCGTCGAGTTCGAGTTCCTTCGACAACAATCGTCGGGCCCGCAACTCCAGCCATACCTTCACCCTCACCGCCCGTGAAGCGGGCGAACTGCGGATCACGCGGGAGATGTTCAGGGACCTGCCCGAGGACCTGGAGCTGCCTGAGCTGATCGTGGACGTCGTCGCTGAATGATGCGGGGCAGTGGCCTTGAGCGAAGCCCGTTATGAGCACTCGGGGAGGCTCGGTTATAAAGAGCGCGTCAGACGCATTAACCCACCATGCCCCGCCTGCCCTTGGCGCTCATGGCGTCCTTGGCGGCTAAAGGATCCCCCCCATGCCCAACCTCACCGAACGACACGCCGCCGCACGAAGCACCCTCGATGCGCACAACCAGGGCCACGTCCTGCACTACTACGACGGACTCGACGACGACGAAAAGGAGAGCCTGCTCAAGCAGATTGAAGACATTGACTGGCCGGAGGTGTCGCGGCTGATCGGGACGCACGTGAAGCGGAAGCCCGAGTTTGAGCTGCCCGACAACATCGAGCCGGCGCCGTGGTTCCCCTACGAGCCGACCGCGGAGCTGCGGCCGCGGTACCAGCGGGCCCGCACGCTTGGCGAACGGCTGGTGCAGGAGGGCAAGGTCGCCGCGTTCACCGTCGCCGGGGGCCAGGGCACGCGCCTCGGCTGGGACGGGCCCAAGGGCACCTTCCCCGCGACGCCGATCCGTGGCCTGCCGCTGTTCGCCTGCTTCGCCGAGTACCTGCTCAAGGTCAAGGACAAGTTCGGCGTCAACGTGCCGTGGTACGTCATGACCAGCCCGATCAACGACGCCGCGACCCGCGCCTTTTTCGAGGAACATCGCTATTTCGGCCTGCCGAAGGAGGACGTGATGATCTTCCCGCAGGCGATGATGCCCGCCATCGACATGCAGACGTACAAGGTCCTGCTCGCGGACAAGGCCAACCTCGCCCTGTCGCCCAACGGCCACGGCGGGTCGCTCAAAGCGTTGTGGACCAGCGGCGCGATCGCCGACATGAAGCGACGCGGCGTCGAGCAGATCAGCTACACCCAGGTCGACAACCCCATCGTCCGCATGGTCGACCCGCTGTTCATCGGGCTCCACGCCCTCGCCGACGCCCAGATGTCCAGCAAGATGCTGCCCAAGAGCTTCGCCAAGGAGAAGCTCGGCAACTTCTGCCTCGTCGACGGCAAGGTCACCGTCATCGAGTACTCGAACCTGCCCGACGAGCTTGCGGAGCAGACGACTAACGATGACGAGCTGCGCTTCCGCGCCGGGTCGATCGCGTTGCACTGCATCCGCGTCGACTTCGTCGAGTCGATCAACACGTCGCCGCAGGGGTTCAGCCTGCCGTTCAACCGGGCGGAGAAGAAGGTGCCGCACGTCGACCTCGACACCGGCGAGCAGGTGTCGCCGGAGAAGCCCAACGCGGTGAAGCTCGAGACGTTCGTCTTCGACGCGCTGCCGCTGTGCGAGAGCAGCATCGTGTACGAGACGGACCGGGTCGACGAGTTTGCCCCGATCAAGAACGCCGATGTTGACGGCAAATTGGAGACCGATAGCCCCGCGTCGAGCAAGCAGATCCAGACCGAGCGGGCGGCGCGGTGGCTGGAAGCGAGCGGCGTGAAGGTGCCGCGCACTTCCGGGGGCTCCGAGGGCATCGGCAGCGTCGACGCTTTGATCGAGATCAAGCAGACCACCGCGATTTACCCGGACGACCTGGCGGCGGCCGACCTGCCCGAGGCGGTGGGGTCGGGGGACGAGACGTTGCTTTGATCCCCTTTCGGCAGCCTGTGCAAAGGTGTCACCCCCGCGACTGCGTCCACCAGATCAACGCGACCGTCCCGCTCACCGCGAGGAACCAGGCGACGAGCGAGGCGTAAGAGGCCCGCTTCGCCCGGTCCGCGTCGTACCACGTCCCGGGCCTCACGCCCTGGAGCAGGAACGTCGCCACCGCCGCGAGGTTGATGCACGCCAGGTTCACCGCCAGCAGCAGCCCCGCGCCGCCGGCGAGCGCCCAGTCGCCCCGGCCCAGCAGCAGCCCGAACGCCACCATCGGCGGGAGCAGCGCTACCGCCACCATGACCCCCGTCAGGTTGGCCGACGCGCCGGAGGTGATGGCGAGGCACCCCGCCGCCCCGGCCGCAAGCGCCACCGCCACGTCGCTGTAGGTCGCCTCGCTCCGCAGCTTCAACTCCTTCACCCCGGTGTCGATCCCCACCGCCGCGCCCACCGCCGCCGCGAAGGCGATGCACAGCACGACCCCCGCGGCGTTGCACCACACCGACCGTCCGATCAGCCTGCGGCTGCCCAGCGTCGTGCCGAGCGCCAGCGACATGTTCGGCAGCAGCAGCGGCGCAATCATCATCGCCCCGATCACCAGCGCCGGGTTGTCGCGGATGAGCCCCACCGCCGCGATCACCGACGACAGCAGCACCAGCATCAGGTAGCGCAGGGTGATCCGCATCCCCGCATCAAGATCGTTGAGCAGCTCGTCGCGGCTGACGCGGTTGACCGAACGCTTCTCTTGGTCGCTGCCATCAACCTCGCCGCTGGGGTTCTCGCCGCCGTCCCCATCGTCCTCGGGATTAGGCACGACGGCCGAGAGTTTGACCACCATGACGCGGAAGGCGTCATCGTGGCCAAGAGCCTGTTGCAGGCGGTCGACGATGGGCTCGGCCTTGTCCTCGCTGGTGAGCAGGCTGACGTGCCGCCGGCCGTTCCGTTCGTCGTGATACTCCACCACGTCGAGGAGGTTGCGACCGCCGAGGGTCTCGGCGATGTCCGCGTCGTTGCCCGCCGAGAGGATCAGGTCGATGCGGCGGTAGGGCATGGCGGGGGAAGCCGGGGGGAAGCCGAGGGGGGGGGCGGGGCCGGGGGTCGGGGGGGCGTGGGCGGGGCGGGACGAGAGTATAAGCGCGGCCGGTTATGATCCGGCGGTGCCTTTCCTGCCGACCATCCTCTTTCTGCTAGTGGGTTGCGTGCCAACGGCGGTCGCCGCCGACCGGAACCTCGGCGGCGGCGACGGGGGGAAAGCGTTCTGGCGGGGCGTTACGGTGAGTTGTTTCCGCTGGGGACCGGGTGAGTGGGACGGGCCGTGGATGCCCGGGACGCTCAACGACTTGGGGCTGATGGGGGTGAATGCGGTGGCGATCCACCCCTACGCGGGGATTGCTGGCGACGGCACCGTCACCTACCGGCCAGGGCCCGTCGGCCCCGCGACGTCGACGCCGCTGCGTCTCGCGCGGGAGCGGGGGATGACGACGCTGCTCAAGCCCCACCTCGCCTATTGGCGCAGCCCCTTCGCCTGGCGCGGCGACATCACCTTTGACGCCGAGGAGCGGTGGGAACGCTTTTTCCGCGGGTACACCGCCTTCATCCTCGACCAGGCCCGCCTCGCCGAGGCGGAGCGCGCGACGGTGTTCGCCGTCGGGACCGAGCTGCACAAGACCCTGCACCGCGAGGCGGAGTGGCGCGACATCATCTCGCAGGTGCGGGCGGTGTACTCCGGCAAGCTGACGTACGCGGCGAACTGGGACGTGTATCAGGACGTGCCGTTCTGGGACGCGCTCGACCTGGTGGGGGTGCAGAGCTACTTCCCGCTGAGCGAGGCGGACGAGCCGACGGACCTCGAGCTGGAGGCGGGGTGGGCGGAGGTGTTGGTTAAGTTGCATCATTATTCGGAAGCGGTGGGCAAGCCGATCCTGCTGACCGAGCTCGGCTACGCCAAGTCGACGGCCACGGCGAAGCACCCGTGGAAGGACGACCACGTCGGCGAGCCCGATGCGGCGGCGGCGCTCAAGCTGCGGTGCATGAGGATCGCGCTGCGGGCGATTGAGACCGAGCCCGCCATCGTCGGCGTGTTCCTGTGGAAGTGGTTCCCGGCCGACCCGCTGTTGCAGCTCGAGCACGAGTTCATCCTGCAGTACGACGCGATGCGCGACGTGATCCGCGGGGCGTGGGTCGAGCCGTCACGGTGACATCTGTGACCGCAGGCGGTCGAGCAGCCTCATGTTGCCGAGGCTGTCGGCCTCGGTGACGGGGAGCGGCGCGTCGCCGCGGACGGCGGCGGCGAACGCGTCGGCCTCGCCGGCGTAGAGCGGGGTCGGGGCGTCGATGGTCACCGTTTCGGGCGGCGGGGCTTTCCCGGGGGTGCCGGGAGTGCCGGGCGTGTCCATCTTCGGCGGGCGCTGGCCGGCGAGGGTGTAGGTGGCACCGCGCTGCGGCGGCTTCCAGGGGATCGGCACCTCGAGATAGCCCTCGGTCCCGCCGAGGTGGGCCGTGTTGTCGAGTTGGACCGCCATGCCGAAGGTGACCGCGGCGGTGACGCCGTTGGGGAAGCCGAGCGCAACGCAGCCGTAGTCGTCGACGCCGGCGGCGTGGCGGTGGCTGACGAGGTGGGCCCGGTCTTGCTCAGCCCCGGCGAAGAGGCGTGCAAAGCTCAGGCCGTAGCACCCGATGTCCATCAGCGCCCCGCCGCCCATCTCGGGCGCGAAGCGCACGTTGCCGCCGACCTTGTTCGTGTGGTAGCAAAAGCTCGCCCGGATCATCCGCAGCTCGCCGATGGCCCCGCCCCGGACGGCGTCGAGCACCGCGCCGGTCAGCGGGTGCGTGCGGTACATGAACCCTTCCATCAGCGTCATGCCCGTGCGGCGGGACGCGTCGAACATCGCCTCCGCCTCGGCCGCGTCCATCGCCAGGGGCTTCTCGCAGAGCACGTGCTTGCCCGCCTCCATCGCCCGGACCGACCACTCGCGATGCAGGTGGTTCGGCAGCGAGACGTACACCGCCTCCACCGAATCGTCGGCGAGCAGGGCGTCGTAGTTAGCGTGGCAGTGCTCGGAGGGGATGCCGAAGCGTTCGCCGAACGCCGCCGCCGAAGCGGCGGTGCGGGACCCCACGGCAACGACCGCCGAGCGTTCCGCCCCGGCGACGTCGCGGGTGAACTGCCCGGCGATGTTGCCCGTGCCGAGCACGCCGTAGCGGAGGGGGCTGGCGTCATTCATCGCCTGATGGTAACGCCACGGAATAGATGTTTAGCGCCGTGACCTGTCGCGGGGGCCGGGGACGCGACAAGTCGCGGCGCTGAACGGGGGTGGTGCGGTTGTGTGGGGCATGTGTTAGTTTGCCCGCTCCCCCCGCCGTACCCCCCCGCCGTACACCGACCCGAGAGACGACGATGACCTCCGCCCCGGCCAGGATGGCCCAAGCTGTCAGCGAGTACAAGCCGCTCGTGGCCATCCGGTCGATGCTGCCCGCCTCGCCGCGGGCGGACCTGTTGTCGGGCATCACCGTGGCGCTGGCGCTCGTGCCCGAGGCGGTGGCGTTCGCCTTCGTCGCCGGGGTGGACCCGATGATCGGGCTGTACTCGGCGTTCTTCATCGGGCTCATCACGGCCGTGGTCGGCGGGCGGCCGGGCATGATCAGCGGCGCGACCGGGGCCATGGCCGTGGTCATCGTCGCCCTCGTGGCGACGTACGGCATCGGCTACCTCTTCCCCGCGGTCATCCTCTGCGGCATCCTCCAGATCGCCGTGGGCGTCGCCCGCCTGGGCAAGCTCATCCGCATGGTCCCCCACTCGGTCATGCTCGGCTTCGTCAACGGCCTCGCCATCGTCATCGGGCTCGCCCAGCTCGGCAGCTTCAAGGCGCTCGGCGACGACGGGGTCATGCATTACCTCACCGGCACCCGCCTCGCCCTCATGCTCGCGCTGGTCGGCCTGACTATGGCGATCATCTTTTTCCTACCACGCTTCACCAAGGCGGTGCCGTCGTCGCTCGCGGCGATCCTGACGGTGAGCCTCATCGGTGCAGGCATCAACGCGGTCTCGGCGGGTGACCCGGTCCCGACGGTCAAGGACATGCTCGTAGACGGGGCGAAGGCGTCGGCGGTGGCGTCGGTGGCGAAATCATCTGAGCTTTCGCGGGTGGAGGCGGCCGCGGCCCTCGTCGCCGACGCGGGGCTGAACGACCCGGGCGCCGAGCAGGCCGGCGGCGCGGTGCTCGACCACCACGGCATCACCCACGCCATCGAGCGCCTACCCGAGGATCAGGTGCGGGCGGCGGTCGCGTCGGTCGACCCGAAGCAGGTGACGATGTCGGGCGGGCTGCCGGTGCCGTTCTTTTTGGACTCGCAGTACGAGAGTGACGCAGCCGACGGATCGACCTCCGCGGCTTCGCTGCTCCCGCCGCTGAACCTCGAGACGCTGTGGATCATCCTCCCGTTCTCGCTCGTGCTCTGCGGGGTAGGTCTGATCGAGTCGCTGATGACGTTGTCGCTGATCGACGAGCTGACCGAGACGCGCGGCCGGGGCAACCGCGAGTGCGTCGGGCAGGGCACGGCCAACATCGTCTGCGGCCTCTTCGGCGGGATGGGTGGGTGCGCCATGATCGGCCAGTCGCTCATCAACGTGAAGTCCGGCGGCAAGGGCCGGCTGTCGGGCGTCACCGCCGCGGTGTGCCTCCTGCTGTTCATCCTCCTGCTCGCGCCGCTGATCGAGCGCATCCCGATGGCCGCCCTGGTCGGCGTGATGTTCATGGTCGTCATCGGGACCTTCGAGTGGGTCACGCTCAAGACCTGGCACAAGATCCCCCTGTCCGACCTGTTCATCATGGTCTTCGTCGCCGGGTACACCGTCTTCATGCACGACCTCGCCACGGCGGTCATCCTCGGCGTTGTGCTCGCGGCCCTCACCTTCGCCTGGAAGAAGTCCACCCACCTCATCGCCGACAGCAAATCTAACGAGCACGGCAGCAAGGTGTACCAACTGCACGGCCCGCTGTTTTTCGCCTCGGCCGCGTCGTTCAAGACGCTCTTCGACGTCGTGAACGACCCGGATGATGTGGTTATCGACTTCTACTTCACCCGCGTCTACGACCAGTCCGGGTTGGAGGCGATCAACTTCATCACCGAGCGTTACGCCGCGGTCGGCAAGCGGGTGCACCTGACACACCTGAGCGAGGAGTGCCGGGCGCTCTTGGGCAAGGCCGGCGACCTCGTCGAGGCGAACATCAGCGAGGACCCGCACTACCACGTGATGACGGATCGGCTGGGATGATGGGCGCATGAAGCGCCGCGACTTGTTGGGCCCCGGTACAGCGCGACAAGTCGCGACGCTTCATAAGACGAATCAAGGGTTCTCGTACCACATCGCGCGGAACGCGCCGGTGCCGTCGCCGGGCGGTTGGCCCCGATAAACGTTCTTCGCCTGGTTGATGTTGAAGCCACGGTCCCAGATGGCGGCGTGGTAGAACGTCCCGCGCCAATGGTTGTTGCGGGTCTCGTCGTTGCCGAGCACGAGGCGGATCGCATCGGACCACGTCGACAGGTCGCCGAGGCGTTCTTCGACGAGGACCTGCCGGCCGTCACGGTACACCCGGACCCGTTGCTTCTCGGCGTCGAAGCTCACGAGCAGGTGCACGGGCGTTCCCCGGGTGAGCAGGTCGCCCGGCTCGACATCGGGTGAGCCGTTGCGCGTGGTGGCGGAGGTCTGCAGGCGGGCGACCACGCCGCGATCCACCTGGCCGACGGCGAACGCACGGTCGGCGCTCCCGTTGCCGTAGGCGAGCAGCTCGGCGGGCCCGGCGAGGCTCTCGCTGGCGGGGGTGAAACGCAGCTCGAGGGTGTAGGCGTTGCTCGCGGTGAGGGCGTCGTGGAGCTTGGTCGCGGCTCCGGGGCTGGCGATGAAGTTGTCGCCGGTGAGGATCAGCCCGCCGCCGCCGACCCACTCGGCGTGGTCGGGCGTGGCGATCCGCAGGTCCAGCGGCCCGCCGTAGGTGGCCGTGTCCTCGACGATCGAGGGGGACACCGCACGCGGCTCGGCGTCGGCGTAGAGGTCGCCCGCCTGCTCAAGGGTCAGGTTCTGGTCGTACAGGCACACGTCCGCGATCCGGCCGGCGAAGGGGTAGGTCCAGCCGTTGCTGGACCCGTCGGGCGACGAATCGCGCTGGCTCACGCCGAAGGTCCATGGCTCGGTGTTGCCCGACCCGCCGGAGGTCGAGCCGAGCCCGCCCTCGTATACCGACGAGGCGCGGAGTGTTCCGTTGACGAAGAGGCGTTGCCCGCCTGGGCCGAACGTGACGACGCAGTGGTACCACGTGCCGGGCGTGACCGTCCCGCCGTCGACGAGGAGGTGGTCGTTGCCCGCCTTGTCCTCGATCCAGTAGACGAGGCGGTTGCCGTACAGGCCGACGGTGATGTGCCCGCCCTCGTCGTAGCCCTGCGAGTCCTTGCTGGCCAGGACCTGGAAGCTGTCGGTATCGTCGGCGCGGAAGCGAAGCGCGAGGCTGCCCGAGTCGAGGAGGAAGGCGTTTTCGTGGGGCACCTCGAGGAAGTCGTTGACGCCGTCGAAGGCGGCGGCGGTGCGGCCGGCGGCGTGGCCGGCGACGCCGGCGGACGGGCCGTTGCGGTAGAAGCCGTGAGACGTGCCGGCCGCGTCGTCGGCGAAGGTGGTCCAGAGCGTGTTGGTGTAACGGTCCACGATCAGCCGGCCGCTCCCTTTGACCATCAGGTTTCCCGAGGCGAACGCGTTGCCGAAGAGGTAGGACGTGCCCGCCACCTCCAAGTTGCCGATGGTGTAGACGCTGCCGCAGGTGATCGAGTTGTCGGTCATGTTGAAGTTGCCGCCAAGCACGGTGACCGACAGCCGCCCGGGCGCGAAGTAGTTGGCGCTTAGCCGCGCGCCGCCTTTGACGTCTACGCGGTTCTGTGCGTAGAGCTTCAGCGATGACCCTTCGGGGATGGTGATGAGGGCGTTGGATTCGATGGAGATGCGGTCGGTAGCCCAAGCCTGGACGTGGCCCGAGACGGTAACTTTCGCCCCGTTGCGGACGATGATGCGTTCGAACTTGACGTTGCTGCTGAGGGTGTGCTCGCCGCCGTCGAGGGTGAGGGCGGTGCCCGTCTGCGACATGGTCGGGGGCCGGGGCACGTTGACCCACAGCGGCTCGAGGGTCGCGTCGGCGCGGCCGCTGAGGCTCGCCCGGTCCGACACCACCACGTCGGTGGCCGGGTCGCCGCCCGGCCCGGCGTAGGCGTGGCCGATCACCTGGGCGTCCCCCGAGATCAGCACCGAAGACGGGTCGGTCCGCAGCGTCACCAGCCGCGCCGGGAGCGGCGCGGCCGAGGCACCGTGCGATGAGTCGTAGCCCAGGACCAGCGCAGTGTCCGAGACGCGGATCCACGAGCTGCCGCCGGCGATCGGCTGGTGCGGCGGCTCGTCGAGCGTCCAACGCCCCACCAGGTTCGGCGTCACCGGGTCGGGCTTCCTGAACTCGTACATCGCGATCCGCTGCGGCAGCTCGCCGCCCGGATCGTACGCCGCGTACAACTCCGCCACGTCTTCAGCCGAAAGTGCGCGGCTGAAAAACATCGCCTCGTCAAGCGTGCCGACGAACGCTTGGCCCGGGTCGTAGCCGCCGTCGACTGTGTCCTGTTCTTCGCCGAGGACAAGGTGTTCGATGCTGACGGGCAACAGGGCCTGGCTTTGAGTTCCCAGCGAGGCCCCGTCGAGGTAGGCGGTGACTCGGCTGCGGGTCTGGTCACGGACGAGGACGAGGTGGTGCCAGCGGTCGTCGGCGATGCTGGGGACCGACCACTCGCGGTACCCGCCACTGCTTTCTCCGAAGTAATAGAGGAGCGATCTGGAGTTGGCGAAGAAGATCAAGTCGGCGTTGCTGTTGTTGGCACGCGAGCCGCTGAGGAGCGCCTGCGACCCGCTCTTGCCGGTCTTGAACCAGGTGGCGAAGGTGGTGTCGGTCTTGCCGTGGAGCACCTCGATCGGCACGGTGACGCGGTCGGTACTGTCGTCGAGGGTGACGGCTCGGCCACTGATCCCGGCGGCGTCGAGCGATGGCGAGGCGACGTAGATCCCGTCGGCACCACCCGCGGCGTCGGCGACGCGGACGCCCGAGGCCTCCTCCAGGCGGTAGTGCGCGACCGGCTCGGGGCCGCCCGTCGCGGGACCGGCCCAGGCGAGCGCGTGACGCAGCAGCGCCTTGCCCGCGGGGGTGAGCAGCCCGATGTCAAAGTTGTTCCCGCCGAAGGGCAGCACGACGCGCCGGCCCGCGGCCGAGGACCCGTCGGTCAGCGTCGCGCCAGCCTCGACCGCGACCACGTTGACGCCCGACCCGCCGGCCTGCGTGGCGAGCGGCTGCGCGCCGCTCGCCAGCCCGCCGCCGACGCGGATCAGGTCGGTCTCGGCCGTGGTTAGCGTGACACGGCCGAGCCCGAGGGGTGCCGTGATGAAGTGCGTCGCATCGGTCACGTCGATGGCCAAGCCGGTCGACGTCGACCCGCTCGACGCGATAAGCAGGTCATCGATTAGCGCCGGCTCCTCGCTGACCACACCGACGCTGCAACCGGTCAGCGCGTCGCCGATGTCGCCGGAATCTACGTTCTCTGATACCCACACCACGTCGGTGTCGGCGAGCGTTGCCGCATAGGCGGCGTCGCTTGCCGCGTCTTCGAGCACTGTCACCCGCCAGCCCCAGCCCTCGGCGAGGGCCTTCTTCATCGCGTCCTGCGCGTCCGGCGGCGAGGAGCCGGTGACCAGCGTCAGCCGCGGCCCGTCGTGCTTGCCCGGATACACCCGCGCCTGCACCCGGTGCGACACGCCGCCGGCCTTGCCGATGACCACCACCGTCACCGCGTCCGCCGGATCGTCGTTGAGGTCGCCGTCCGAGTCGATCACCCCGTCGCCGTCCTCGTCGAACCCGTCGTACAAGAACACGTCGAACGTGCCGTCGGCCGCGGCTTGTTCCGCGACCCAGCGGCCCTCGGCCGCGTCCCCCCGCCAGTCGGCCCCTCCGCCGAGGTGGGCCAGCGTGAGCGCCATCCCCGACTCGGCCACCGCCTTCGCCCGGTGCAGGCCCCGCAGGTTGCTCGCCATCGCCGTCGACGTGCTCGACGCGCTTAGGAACGTGAGGCTCAGCACCACCATCACCGCCAGAGTGATCAGCACCAGGGCAAGGGCGACGCCACGGGCGCGAGACGCAACAGCCAGGACGCTGCGCGTCCCGGGCCGGGGACGCGTAGCGTCCCGGCTGCTTGACACGGACTTATCGATTGAGTTGTCGATCACGGTTCCTCCGTCACGTTGCGTAGCGCCGCCACACCGATCACCGTTGGCGTTTCACCCCCGGACCGCAGCGTGAGCCGGTAGTTCACCAGGCGTGACTTCACGGGGTTCGCGTCGTCGGTCGAGACTTTCCAGCCCTCGACCCGCTCCGCCCAGCGGGCGGCGACGAGTTGCGCCATCGCGGGGCCCGTGCCGGTCTGCAGCGCCGCGGATAGGTCGGACCCGCTGCCCGCGTCCTCGTCCGCCTCGGTCATCGCGGCGGCGGTGTAGGACGTGAGCGTGCCGGCGTCGCCGTCGAAGGCGAGGCGGCGGACCTCGTCCGCGTCGACCGTCTCGTCGCCGTCTTCATCCCGCATCCACAGCACGAGCACGCCTTGCGACGTCGACAGCACGCTGCGTGACTCGCAGATCGCCGCGTCGATGCGGGCAGTGGTCATCTTGCCCCGGGCGATGAGCGAGCGCACGTCGCGATCCGAGTCCGTGCCGTACGCCACGGCCGACAGCATGGACGCAACCGTCACGCCGATGAGCGCCATGATCGCCAGCGAGATGATCAACTCGACGAGGGTCAGCCCGGCGCGGCGGGCTCGGTAGTGGGATGGATGTCGATGCTTCACTCAAGCGCCTCCGGCACGAGTCGGGTCAGTGTCCAAGCCCGCCCGCCGGGCTCGGCCACCGTCACCGTCACGGCCAGCACGTTCTGCGTCGTGCCGAACGCCGGGACGCTCACTGTGTCGGCGGCGACCTGCACCGAGCGTCCGAAGCGTTGGTAAAGGTCGGGGTACATCACACCGGCGGGATCGTTGACGCCGCCCGCGGCCTCGGCGTATCCGTGGAAGTCGTCGACGGCGTCGAAGGTGGAGCGGTCCGCCGCGTCCTCGCCGCCGTCGGGCCCGAAGGTGTTCTCGCCGCCCGGGTCGTGGTACGGCCGAGAGAGCACCTCTTCCAGCAACGCCTCGCCCAGCGCCATCGCCCGCTCCTCGTGCAGCGCGTCGTAGCTCTGGGCCTGGCCCGCGACAATGGCTGACGTCACCGCGGTAACCATGACGGCCAGGATCGCGCTGGCGAGGAGGACCTCGGCCAGCGTGAACCCGCCGCCGCGCTGCCGCATCTTCTCCCGCATCACGTCGTTCTCCCGGCTCCGCCCCGTGGCCCGCAGCGTCGTTGCCGCTGATCCCGCTATCGGTCCGCACCGGAGCCCGGTTAAGTGAAACGACCCGCGCAACCGGTCGATAACCACCCCATGCCGAGACGCTACCGCCCCGCCGACGGGTTCACGATGGTCGAGCTGGTCATCGTCATCCTGACGCTCGCCATCGCCGCGGCGCTCGCGGTGCCGCGGCTAGGCAACGCCAGCTCGACGCAGCTCCGCTCGGCCGCCCGCCTCGTCGCGGCCGACCTCGACGCGGCCCGGATCGAGTCGCTCGCCCACGGCGACGACCCGCGCGTCGTCGTGTTCGACCTCGACGCGAACCGCTACCACCTCGCCGCCTCGTCGGCCCCGACGGTCCCGTTCACGAACCCGATGGACAAAAAGCCGTACGCGGTGACGTTCGGCAGCGGCCGCGCCGCCGCACTGACGGCGGTCACACTGTCCGCCGTCGGGCTCGGCGACGGCGACGACCGGACCCTCGGCTTCGGCGTCTACGGCCAGCTCGACCAGCCAACCGACGCGACCGTCACCCTCGCCGCCGACGGCGCGACCGTCACCCTCACCGTCGACGCGACCACCGGCGAGACCACCGTCGGCGACATCGAGTAGCGCCGACTCAATGCTGTCCTTAGCCCGGCCGCTTGCGGCCGCAGTGTCAAAGTGTGAAGAGGCGGCAGCCGCAAACGGACCGGCTAAGCGTCGACCGTGCTCGCCGCCTCCACCGGGTTCCGCAGCGCCCCGATCCGCTCGACCTCCACCACCACCTCGTCGCCCGGCTGCAGATACACCGGCGGCTTCCGCACGTACCCCACGCCCGGCGGCGTCCCGGTCAGGATCACCGTACCCGGCAGCAGCGTCGTGTCGCGGCTGAGAAACGCGATGATCTCGGCCACGCTGAAGATCATGTCCGAGGTGCGGCTGGACTGCATGACGTTGCCGTTGATCGTGCCGGTGACTGCGAGGTCCTGCGGGTCGGGGACGCTGTCGCCGCCGTCGCCGGGCGTGACCAGCACCGGACCGAGCGGGCAGAACGTGTCGAAGCCCTTGCCGCGGACCCACTGCCCGCCGCCGCCCCGCTTCTGCCAACGCCGCGCCGAGACATCGTTGGCGCACGTGTAGCCGAGGACGAACCCGAGCGCCTCCGCCTCGCTCACGTTGCGCGTCGTGCGGCCGATGATTACCGCGAGTTCCGCCTCGCTGTCACACTCTGGCCCGCTCATCTGGCTGGCGGGTAGACGGATCGCGTCACCCGTAGCGATCACGGCCGACGTCGGCTTCATGAACACCACCGGGTGCTCGGGCAGCGCGGCCCCGGTCTCGGCCGCGTGTTCCCGGTAGTTCAGCCCAATAGCAAAAATGTTGCTCGGCGGGACCGGGGCGAGACGCCGTGTGACCTCGGCGACCTCGCCGGTGGGATGATCGAGCTCGGGCAGCGGCGTGTCGGGCAACAGGTCGGCGGTGCCGTCGCCGCGCTCGATGCCGAAGCGGGGCCGGGCTTGGTGGACGAAGCGGGCGATGCGCATGCGTTGTCTCCGGTGGGGACGGCCCGTTATAATCCGCGGCCCCGACCCATGCCTCCCGCCTTCGGACCCGCTTTGGCCGAATCTACCACCCCGACCCCGAACAACGGCAACGGCGAACCCCGTCGCGACACCGACCCGCCGGGTTCGGTCGCCGCGACGCTCCGCCGCGGCAACGGCAGCCCGCCGCGCCCGCTCGGCGCGTCGACATGGGAGGACCGCCGGCCGTCCGTCACCGCCGGGCGGCGCAAGAGCGACGTGCCCGAGGGCCTGTGGGGCCGCTGCCCCGCCTGCGAGGTGATGAGCTACCGCAAGCAGGTCGAAGCGAACCTGCACGTCTGCCCCGACTGCGAGCACCACTACCGCATCGGTGCGGACGAGCGGATCCGCCAACTAGTCGACCCCGGCAGCTTCGAGCCGATGTGGGAGAACCTCGCTCCGAAGGACACGCTCAATTTTGTCGACCGCGTCGCCTACAAGGACCGCATCGCCCGGGAGCAGGAGCGGACCGGGCACAAGGACGCCGTGCTCGTGGGCAAGGCGTTCGTCAAGGGGCGCGGCGTCGTGCTCGCGGTGATGAACCCCGACTTCATGATGGCGTCGATGGGCAGCGTCGTCGGCGAGAAGATCACCCGCGCTATCGAGCTCGCCACCGACCTGGACCGGCCGATCATCATCGTCTGCGCCGGCGGCGGGGCGCGGATGCAGGAGGCGACGCTGGCCGTGTCCCAGATGATCAAGACGTCGGCCGCGCTGGCGCGGCACGACGACGCGGGCGGGCTCTACATCGCCCTGCTCACCGACCCGACCACCGGCGGGACCGCCGCCTCCTTCGCCATGCTCGGCGACGTCATCCTCGCCGAGCCCAAGGCCCTCATCGGCTTCACCGGAGCCCGCGTCATCGCCAACACCGTCCGCCAGGAACTGCCCCCCGGCTTCCAGCGCGCCGAGTTTCTGCTGGAGAAAGGCTTCGTCGACCGCGTCGTCCACCGCAAGGACCTCCGCAGCGAGATCAGCCGCCTGATCGACTACGCGGGGAAGTAGCCGGATCGTCAACGGGTAGTGGGTGGTACGGGTTCCCCCGTTCCTTTGTGCTCATTCTTCCTCACCCGCACCGGCACGCCCGGCACGCGGTCGAGCAGCAGCGGCGGACCGCGGTGTCGCTCGCTCCTTCGGCGCGGTACTTGATCGTCGATCGGGGTTGGTCGATGAATCCGCACCGATGCGTTGCCGTTCTGCCGCTCTCGTGCTTGCTGCGTTGTGGCTCGTTGCGCTCGCCGGCCCCGTCCGGGCGGCCGCGCCGCTGAGCGTGTTCGTCAGCGCGCACTACGAAATCCACACCGACCTGACCCGGCGGGAAACCATCCCGTTCGGCCGGCACCTCGACGCGATGTACGCGGAGTACCGGCAGCGTTTCAGCTCGTTCAAGCGACGCGACGTCGAGCCGATGCCGCTGTACCTGTTCCGTACGCAAGGCGACTATGAAGCGTTCCTGCGCCGGCACGACATCCACGCGGAGCGGTCGGGCGGCGTGTTTTTCGTCAAGCACGGCCTGCGTGGGCTGGCCACCTGGGTCGACGGCCGCACACGGTCCGAGACGTTCGCGGTCCTGCAGCACGAGGGCTTCCACCAGTTCGCGTGGGCCCACCTCGGGCCGCGGCTGCCGACTTGGGTGAACGAGGGGCTGGCGCAGTATTTCGAGGACGCCGTGGTGCTCGACCGGCGGATGCGGGTCGGCCTGCGCGACAGGCAGCGCATCGAGGCGGTGCGGCGTGACGCCGACGCTGGGCGGTGCCTCGCGTTGTCGGAACTGATGACCATGACCGCGGCCGGATGGTCCCGCACGCTCCGCGACGACCCGGACCTTTCCCACACGCTGTACGCCCAGTCGTGGTCCATCGTCTACTTCCTCATCCACGGGCACGGCGGCCGCTACCAGGCGGCGTTCGAGCGGTACCTGCGGTACCTCGGCGAGGGGTACGCAGCGGAGGTGGCGTTCGCGCGGGGCTTTGGCAGCCGCAACATCGCGGGGCTTGAGCGCCATTGGCGGGACTACCTCAAGACGCTGCAGCCCGACGCGGTGAGCCTTGCGGTCGACCGGATGACGTTCCTCGGCAACGCGCTGGCGTACAAGGCATCGCTACGTGAGCCGGCCCCGGACCGGCTGCAACGGCTGCGCGACGACCTGCAGGCCCGCGCCTTTACCGTCACCCGCACCCTGCCGGGGTGGAGCCATACCACCCGGGCGCTCGACGACGCGGTATTCACCTACGACCACCCCAACGGGTACGCGGTCGATTTCCTCCTCCTCGAGCCGACGGAGTACGGCCTGCCGCCGCGCATCACCGCGCCGGGGCTCGACCCCGAGCCGACGCTCCGCTGGTCCCGCGGCGTGGACGGGAGCATCCGATTCGATATCGACTTTCGGTGATCGCTCTTGCCGGTGCGGGCGGTATCTAGAATGGGTTGGTGAACCCATGCCCGCTCCACTTGCCCGAGCCGTCGCACAGTCAGCCCGCGGTCGGCGGACGACGCGGCACCTGCGGATGAACGACGACGCCCCCCCGCCGGACCTGGCCTCCGCCCTGCACGACGCGATCGCGCTGATGCGGGAACTGAAGCTGAAATACGCCCTGGTCGGCGGGCTCGCGGCCATGGTGCACGGGCGGGCGAGGTACACCGAGGACGTCGACCTCGTTGCGGAGCCGGGGCACGAGGCGGTGTTGGCGGAGCACCCCGATATGATGCGGCGGCACGGGTTCGACCCGTCGTGCACGTGGAAGCTGTACCACCGCAGCGGCATCGACATCGACCTGTGGAAGGACGATCACGCCGCGGAGATTGTGACGCGGGCGGTGCGGCGAAAGCTCGGCTCGAAGTTTGCGAGGGTCGCGGAGCCGCACGACCTGATCGCCATGAAACTGCGGGCCGGGCGGCCACAGGATGATTACGACATCAGCGAGATCGTCAAGGCTCAAACTATCGAAGAGGCAACGCTGGCGGAACGGGTTACGGCGGGTCAGATGCGCCGCTTCTACGCGTTGCGCAAACGTGTCGAGCGATAGCCGGGACGCTACACGTCCCCGGCGGCGCGCCCGGGGACGCGTAGCGTCCCGGCTATCTGCAACTCGAACGACGCAAGAAAAGCGGCGGCACCCGGTGAGACCGGGAGCCGCCGCGGGGGGAGGGTCATGTTGTCCAGGCGCGGGGTTAGCTCCCCTTGACCTCGTACTCCGCGTCGACGATATCGTCGTCGGCCGCGGAACCCGCCGTCGCACCGGCGGGCTGCTCGGAGCCGGCCCCGCCGGTACCGGCACCGGCGGTGGCTTCGTACACGGCCTTGCCAAGTTCCTGCGTCTCCTTGTTCAGGGACTCGAGCGCCGCTTTGATGGCCGCGGCGTCGTCGCCCTTGACCTTGTCTTCGACGTTCGACAGCGCCGACTCGATCTTGCCGCGGATCTCGGGCGACACCTTCTCGCCGTGCTCCTCAAGCTGCTTGCGGGTCTGGTGCACCACGGCCTCGGCCTGGTTACGCAGGTCCACCAGCTCACGCTGCTTCTTGTCCGCCTCGGCGTTGGCCTCGGCGTCGGCCTTCATCTTCTCGATCTCGGACTCCGACAGGCCGGAACTGCCTTTGATCTCGATGTTCTGGCTCTTGCCCGTGCCTTTGTCTGTCGCCGAGACGCTCAGGATGCCGTTGGCGTCGAGCGCGAACTCGACCTCGATCTGCGGCATGCCGCGTGGGGCCGGGGCGATGTCCGCGAGGTTGAACTGGCCGAGCGTGCGGTTGTCCTTGGCAAACTCGCGCTCGCCCTGCAGCACGTGGATCGTCACCTCGGTCTGGTTATCCGACGCGGTGGAGAAGGTTTCTTTCTTGCTCGTCGGGATCGTGGTGTTCTTCTCGATGAGCTTGGTCATCACGCCGCCCATCGTCTCGATGCCGAGGCTCAGCGGCGTGACGTCGAGCAGGAGCACGTCCTTCACGTCGCCCTGCAGAACCCCGCCCTGGATCGCGGCGCCGAGCGCAACGACCTCGTCGGGGTTGATGGACTTGTTCGGCTCCTTGCCGAAGATCTCCTTGGCGATGGATTGCACCTTAGGGATACGCGTCGACCCGCCGACGAGGACAACCTCGTCCACGTCGCCGGCCTTCAACCCGGCGTCCTTCAACGCGGTCTCGCACGGCCCGCGGAGCCGGCTGAACAAGTCGTCGCAGATCTGCTCGAACTTCGTGCGGGTGACATTGATCTGCAGGTGCTTCGGCCCCTCGTTCGTCGCGGTGATGAACGGGAGGTTGACCGACGCTTCCTGGGCGTTGGACAGCTCGATCTTGGCCTTCTCTGCGGCTTCTTTGAGGCGCTGCAGGGCCATGGGGTCCTTGCGAAGGTCGATGCCGTCGCTCCGCTTGAACTCGTCGGCGAGGAAATCGATGAGGCGCTGGTCCCAGTCGTCGCCGCCGAGGTGGCCGTCACCGTTGGTCGCGAGCACCTCGAAGACGCCGTCGCCGACGTCGAGGATGGACACGTCGAACGTGCCGCCGCCGAGGTCGAACACGGCGATCTTCTCGTTAGTTTTCTTGTCAAGGCCGTAGGCAAGGGCGGCCGCGGTCGGCTCGTTGATGATGCGTTCGACCTTGAGGCCGGCGATTTCGCCGGCTTCTTTAGTCGCCTGCCGCTGGCTGTCGTTGAAGTAGGCCGGCACGGTGATCACGGCGCTGTCCACCTTCTCGCCGAGGTAGTCCTCGGCGGTCTTCTTGAGGTTCTGCAGCACCATTGCCGACACCTCCTGCGGCGTGTACTCCTTGTTCTTGGCCTTGACCTTCACGAGCTCCTCGGGCGCACCCGTGACCTCGTAGGGGACCATCTTCTGCTCGGACTCGACCTCGCGGTGGCGGCGGCCCATGAAGCGTTTGATGGAGAAGATTGTGCCGGTGGGGTTGGTGATCTGCTGCTGGCGTGCGGGCTGGCCGACGAGGCGGTCGCCCTTGTCGGTGAAGGCGACGATGGACGGCGTGGTGCGGTTGCCCTGGCTGTTGATGAGGACCTTGGGCGAGCCGCCCTCCATCACCGCGACGACGGAGTTGGTGGTGCCCAAGTCGATGCCGATGGTTTTGGACATGGTGTTTCCTTATGGATGGAGTGTTAGGTAGTAGGGATGTAGAGCTAAGAACGCAATCGATCTGCGGTCTTCGTTGCTCGATATAGAACTGGATTGCAAAGCCGATGCCATGGACACAAAAGTTCTCGCGGCTTTGGCCGTTTAGCCGGCTTCGCGGGCTGCCACCGTGGAGCGGCAAGCGGGGGAGGCTGTCAAACTGGCAAGCGGCGGAACGCTTGCTTTCCCGGGCGATTTGACGCCGACGGCAGAAACGTTCAGTATCCCCCGGCAGAATCCGATCCGCGGGTTCCCGGCTTGGAGCCGGGGCACCCGTCATCGCCCGTTCCCGGATGACCCACCCCGCCCGGACCCGCCCCGTCACCCCCGTCAGGAGAAGTCAGCATGGCCACGAAGAAAGCCGCTACGAAGAAGGCCCCGACCAAGAGCGAAGTGTTTGCGAAGATCGCCGAAGACACCGACCTGCCGAAGAAGAAAGTTGCCGAGGTGATGGATGCGCTTGGCAACGAGATGAAGAAGAGCCTGAAGAACAACGGGGTGTTCAACCTCGTGGGCCTCGCGAAGATGACCGTGGTGAAGAAGCCCGCCACCAAGGCCCGCAAAGGCAAAAACCCCTTCACCGGCGAGGAGACGATGTTCAAGGCCAAGCCCGCCTCGAAGAACGTGCGGATCCGGCCGCTGAAGAATCTGAAGGAAATGATTAACTAGAAACTGTATCCGCACCGACGGCCCCTCCTTGTTCCAGCCCGACGAAGATCGAGCCCCCGGCCCGCGGTGTGCCGGGGGTTTTGCTTTACAATAAACGGCCTGAACCCGCTACGTCGGATGCTCATCCATGCCCCGAAACTGTATCCCGGACCCCGCTTCAGATGACTACTCCATGCGAGCTTACTATGCGGCTTACGGTGCCAACAGTCGGCTGATCAGTTCCAACTGGAAAACGCTTTTCATCGATGCTGAGTGGGTGGAAGTGGTCGAACGGGAGCAGGCAGCCCTCGTAGCCGAGCGAGATTCCTAGTTGAACCAATACACCCAGAACATCGTGAACCGGCATGACGAATTCATGTCAGCGAACTACCCGCGCTACCCCGTCGTCTTAGTAAGCGGGGAGGGATGCCGGCTGAAGGACGCGGAGGAGAACGTCTACCTCGACCTGTTCGCCGGCTTCGGAGCGCCGGTGCTGGGGCATTGTCACCCGGACCTGGTCGCGGCGGTGACGGAGCAGGCGCAGCGGCTGTGGCATGTGGGGAACCTGTTCCACACCGAGCCACAGACGCTCGCGGCCGAGGCGATCGCGCGGCAAGGCTTCGGCGGGCGCAGCTTCTTCTGCCACAGCGGCGCGGACGCGAACGAGGCGGCGATCAAGCTCGCCCGGCTCTACGGCAAGCTCCGCCGCGGCAACAGCACCGGCGAAGACGGGCGGTACAAGGTGATCTCGTGCACGCAGAGCTTCCACGGCCGGTCGTTCGGCACGATGAGTGCGACGGGCAACCCGAAGGTCCGCGAGGGATTCGCGCCGCTGCTGCCTGGGTACACGAACGTGGCCTACAACGACGTGGCCGCGGCCGAGGCGGCGATGGATCACGAGACGGTGGCGGTGATCGCCGAGCCGATCCAGGGCGAGGGCGGGATCAACGTGCCGGACGCCGAGTACTTCCCCCGGCTCCGCGCGCTGTGCGACGAGCGGGACGTGCTGCTGATCTGCGACGAGGTTTGGACGGGGTGCGGCCGCACGGGTCGCACCTTCGGCTACCAACACTGGTTCGACGACGGGACGAGCCCGGACATCATCACGCTGGGCAAGGGCGTCGGCGGCGGGCTTGCGGTCGGGGTGATGTGTGCCAGGCCCGAGCTTGCGGAGCTGTACGACGCGCGGAAGCAGGGCGCGGTGAAGCACGCCACAACGCTCGGGGGCAACTGCCTGTCGATGGCGGTGACGGCGCGGCTGTTTGCCGTGCTCGAGCGGGACGGGCTGGCAGAACATGCCGCGCGGGTCGGGGAGGAGGCGATGGAGCGGCTGCGGCGATTCGCCGAAGCGCACCCGGCGGTGCGTGACGTGCGTGGGCGGGGGCTTTTCATCGGTATCGAGCTGGACCCCGAGGGCGAGGGCGCGTGGTTCGCGGCCGCGGCGGACGTGGTCAACCGCTGCCTCGACCGGGGGCTGCTCATCAACGCCACCGGTGCCCATGTGCTGCGCCTTGCCCCGCCGGTGACGATCACCACGGCAGAGATGAACGAGGGCCTGGACCTGCTCGAGAAGGTGATCGCGGGGTCGTGATGAGGCGGAAGTATCACAGCGTCGGTTGGGGCCGTCGTCTGACGCTGCTGGCCGTGGCGGTGGCGGTGACGGTCGGCGGGTGCAGGCCGGCCCCGCCGGACGTCGACGCGGGGTTCAAGGTGCGCCAGCGGGACCCGGCCGACGTGGGGGTCCCGCCGCCGGTGATTGCTCAATCGGCGAAGGTGTCGTTCCGGGTGTTGCGGGTGGAGCTGCCGCTTGACCGTTCGACGCGGGGGCTGTGGTCGCTGCTGGACGAGTCGGTGCTGCCGGACGTGAGCCGCGTTGTTTGGAACGGCAACGGGCTGCGTCTGGGGGTGCTTCAGCCGGGCGACCGGGACGAGTTTTTTGAGGCGTTAGCGCCGGTGGTCGATCAGACGGACATCGCGTTCACGGCGTCGGACCGGCCGACGCCGCTGCGGGTCTCGCCGCCGTTGAACGCGACCTTCACGGCGGACCTGACGAGGCCGGGCACGCTGGTGCGGCGGGAGCAGATGGAGGGCGGCCGGCTGCAGTTGCTCGCCGCGGTGCGGCCCGCCGCGGCGGGAGTGGCGCAATTCTCTCTGACCCCGCACCATTACAAGCACCGCTTCAGCCTGACGCCACGCAACGTGCTGGAAAAGGAGCTGGACGGGCGGGTGTACGACGAGCTCGGCGTGGACGTTTCGCTCGCCCCGGAGCAGGTGCTTGTGCTGGGGCTCTACCGTGACGAGCCCCCCGAAGCGCCGGCGGACGGGGAGACGGGGGCGGGGGAGTCGGAGGGGGACGGGTTCTTCGGAGACATCGAATCTGCGCCGGCAACGGGTCGGCTCCCGCTCGATTTTGGGCGGGGACTACTGACCTCAGGCCGTACCCCGGACGATACGCAGTACCTGTTCCTGCTGCGGGTGGAGGACCTCGGCGGGTGACGGCGCGGATGAGCTATTTCACAAGCGCCACGGGGTGCCACACTGCATCCCGGAGGCTTTGCGGAGGGTGCGGTGTGCAAGTCGCGAGTGGCGGCACGCCCGGCTCGCACCCGCACACCGCACACCGCACCCGCACGGTGCGGCGGGATGCGGTGTGGCACCCCCCTGCGTGCGGCCTTGAAATAGATGCTAGACGGCGACACGTTCGAGGGCGGCCGAGTCGGCGACGCCGAGGCTGCGATAGATCTCGCGGGTCGCGTTAGACTTGTTGAGCGTATAGAAGTGCAGCCCGTCGACCTGGTGGTCGAGCAGGTCGCGGCACTGCTCGGTCGCCCAGTGGACGCCGACGGGTTCGACCGCGTCGTCATCGTCGCCGGCGCGGGCGATGGCGCGGAGCAGCGACGCGGGGTAGCGGGCGCCGAGGGCGAGCTCCGCCATCCGCTTCATCCCCTTGGCGGAGGTGATGGGCATGATGCCGGCGATGATGGGCACCCTGATGCCGGCGAGCTCGCAGCGTTCGCGGAAGTCGTAGAAGTCGCGGTTGTCGAAGAAGAGCTGGGTGCAGATGTAGTCGGCCCCGGCGTCGACCTTGGCCTTGAGGTGGTCCATCTCGGTGAGACGGTTGGGCGTGCCGGGGTGGCCCTCGGGGAAGCCCGCGACACCAACCCCGAACCCCCGCGAGTCGGGGTGGCCGTCGAACCCGCGGATGAAGCGGACGAGGTCGGCCGCCTGCTGGAAGTCGTCGTCGGCCTTGCGGTAGCCGTCGGTGCCGCGGGGCGGGTCGCCGCCGAGGGCGAGAAGGTTGCTCACGCCGATCGCGGCGTAGCGTTCGAGGATCTCCCGCACCTCCGTCCGCCTGTGGCACACGCAGGTGAGGTGAGGCACCGCCGAGATGTCGGTGGTCGTGCCGATGCGTTCGACCAGGTCGTGGGTGAGCTCGCGGGTGGTCCCGCCCGCGCCGTAGGTGACCGAGACGAACGATGGCCGCAGCGTGTTCAACTCGCGGATGGTGTCGTACAACGACGCCGCGGCCGCCTCGGACTTGGGCGGGAAGAACTCGAAGCTGAACGTGGTTGTGTGTCGGTCGAAGATGTCGCGGATGTGCATGGCGGCGATTCTACGCGAAGCGTTCCCCCGGCCGCGGCACGCGGTCTATGGTGGTGACACCCCCGAGCCGTTGCACCGATGCTGGTCGACCTGATCATCCCCGCCCGTGACGAAGAGGAGAACGTGCCCGCGCTCGCGGCGGCGCTGGCGGCGCTGCCGCCGGGGCTGATCCGGCGGGTGGTGCTGGCGGACAACGGGTCGACGGACCGGACCGCGGCGCTGGCGCGGGGGGCGGGTTTCGAGGTGGTGAGCGAGGGGCAACCCGGCTACGGCGCGGCCTGCCTCGCCGGGCTGGCGGCGCTGGAAGCCGACCCGCCGGAGGCGGTAGCGTTTCTCGACGCGGACCTGGCGGACGATCCCGCACACCTCGCGGCGTTGATCCGCCCCCTCGCCGAGGGCCGGGCCGACCTGGTGCTGGGTCAGCGCCAAGCGCTGGCGGAGCCCGGGGCGCTTGACCCGCACCAGCGGTTCGGCAACCGGCTGGCGTGCACGCTGCTACGGGTGATCACGGGGCACGGCTACCGCGACCTTGGGCCGATGCGGGTCGTCCGGTGGCGGAGCCTGCAGACCATCGCGATGGCGGACCGGACGTGGGGCTGGACCGTGGAGATGCAGTACAAAGCAGTGAAATACGGCCTGCGGATTGCGGAGGTGGACGTGCCCTACCGCCGGCGGCACGCGGGTCGTAGCAAGATCAGCGGGTCGGTGACGGGCAGCCTCCGCGCGGGGGTGAAGATCATCACGACGCTGGGTCGGCTGTGGTGGGTGACGCCGCGGCGGGCAACGGGCGGCGAGCCGGTGCGGGAGGGGTGAGCGGTATCGGGTCGAGCCGACCCATTAGATTTTCAATCGGGGTCTGGATACAAGCGGCTGACACGGCCGTGTTCAACCCACTCGGTAACGATCAGCCCGCCGCCGGGCACGAAGGCGGCCCCGTGGGCGGATGCGAAAACCCCGGGCGGGAAGCCGCTGCTGGGTCCGGTGCGGAGTTTGAAGATGTCGGCCATCGATCGGCCCCAGTCGCCGAGACGGTACGTCTCGCCGCGGGCGCGGTCGAGCAGGGTGAGCCGGCCCTGCATCTCGGGGATGGCCCAGAGCAGGCCGTCGGCGCTGGGGATCATGTTGCGGGGGTGCCGCCACTCGCCGGGCAGGTCGGAGTGGTACGTCCCGTCAAGCTCGAACCGCTTGATGGCCGAGGGTTCATCGGTGGCGACGTGAACCATCGGCCGGCCGTCGTGCTCGGCCACGAGGACGCCGTGCGCCCACCTGGTGTGGCGCGGCTCATCACCCCACCCGCCGAAGCGGTTGAGCAGGCGGCCGTCGGGATTGAGGTGCAGGACGAAGGACGAGCCGTAACCCTCCACCATATAGAGGGTCCCGTCGGGGGCGAAAGCGAGGTTGGCGGGGCCGAACTTGAGGCCCTGCTCGTCGTAGCACGCGGGCTTGGGGAAGTGGAACAGAATTTCGCCGTCGAGGGTGCAGCGGAAGATGCCCTCGCGGTCGTGGACGAGGTAGAGGAGTTCGCGACCGTCTTCGACCCGATGGACGAGGCCGTGGGCATGGCCGAAGAAGCGTTCGCCCCAGGAACGGATGTAGTTTCCGTCGAGGTCGAAGACGATCACGGTGTCGCGGCAAGGGCTGTCGGGGCGGGAGGTGTGGGCGATGTAGACGCGGTCGCGGCCATCGCAGGCGGCGGCGTGGGTGTTGCCCCAGCGGAGGTGGTCGGGCAGGCGGGCCCAGCCGTGATCAACCCGGAAGCGGTGCGGGGGGCGGCCGATGAGGGGCAGAGCCGGTGCGGGCATGCGTCACAATCTACCGCGGCAGCCGTGTCAGGTCTTGGAACGGGGTCTGCTAGCATCCGAACATGCTCACGCACCGCGTCATCCCGTGCTTGGACGTGAAGAACGGGCGGGTGGTGAAGGGGGTGAACTTTGTGGACCTGCGGGACGCGGGGGACCCGGTGGAGATCGCGACACAGTACGATGCGGCCGGGGCGGATGAGTTGGTGTTCCTGGACATCACCGCCAGCCACGAGGGGCGGGAGATCACGTACGAGATGGTGCGAAAGGTGGCGGAGCGGTGCTTCATGCCGTTCACGGTGGGTGGGGGGATACGGACGCTCGACGACGTGACTGCCCTGGTGCAGGCGGGGGCGGAAAAGGTGAGCATCAACACCGCGGCGGTGCTGGACCCCGATATCGTGCGGCAGACGGCGCGGCGTTTCGGGCGGTGCGCGACGGTGGTGAACATCGATCCGAAGCGGGTTTTGGTGAGTGATTTCGTTGAGCGAATGGGGCGGGAGCCGGAGTATGTTGGTATTGGGTCTGGGGTTTGGGGTTTGGAGTCTGGGACAGTTGATGACGCCGCGGCTTCGGGGGATGGTCAAGAGCCCTCGGCTAGACCCCAGACCCTAGACCCCAGACCCTACACGTTCGAGGTCCACACCCACGGGGGGCGGAAGCCGACGGGGATTGAGGCGCTGCCGTATGCGCGGAAGATGGTGGAGCTGGGGGCGGGGGAGATTATTTTGACGTCGATGGATGCGGACGGGACGAAGGCGGGGTACGACCTGGAGGTGACGCGGCTGATTGGGGACGCGGTGGACGTGCCGCTGGTGGCGTCGGGGGGGTGCGGTAGCCCGGCGGACATGATCGATGTGCTGCAACAGACCCGGGCGGACGCGGTGCTGGCGGCAAGCATCTTCCACTACGGCGAGTACAGCATCGCCGAGACGAAGCGGCAACTTGCGGCGGCGGGGCTGCCGGTGCGGCCGGTTTGATCCGGTCGCATCAGAGCGAACGAGGCGAACTTTCTCCATTAGCCGCATTGCTACGCAGCGCGGCCCGCGACGCGTAGCGTCGCGGCGATGGGCGGAAAGTTCAACACTTGTTCTAGCCGAAGGACTAGAGCAAAACTGTTCCAAACGTAGCGGGTGCCACACCTTGGCCGCTCGGGGCCAAGGTGTGCCCACTGCCGCACACCTTGACGCAAAGCCGTCAAGGTGTGGCACCCAGCCGCTACAGGTGAATTGAGTCCGCTCTAGCCCCCGCGTTGCCAGCGTCGCGGGAAGCCGCGGCGAGCCCGGCGGCTTACGCTGACATCGGTCACGAAAAAGCCGCCGACACGGGTCGGCGGCTTCGGGTAATGGCTGCGGTATGAACGGGCCGGGTCAGCGGCGACGGCGGGCCAGCAGGGTGAGGCCGCCGAGGGCGAGGAGCCCGGCGGTCGCGGGCTCGGGGATGACCTCACGGGTGATCTCGTTCAGGGTGATGTCGGCCCCGGAGTTCTGCGAGACGAAGTCGAAGGTCAGGCTGTCGATCGAGGTAAAGTCGACGCCGGCGAAAGCGTCATATCCGACGAGGATCTGCCCGGCGGAGAAGATGGACGTGGTGACGGTGTCCGAGTCACCCGACGTGTCGGTCGCGGTGATGTCGAGTTCAAACGCCGACCCACCACCGATGCCTTGGTCGACCGCGAACACGTCGATGCCGAGCGCTTGGTAGGCGGGGCCGTCGTCGTTGCTGACGAGGTTGAAGTCGGCCGAGTCGCCGTAGCGGAGGGTAAGAATGCCCCAGCTGAGCGGGTCGTTGCTGTAGGTGAAGAGGCCTTCGCCGTTGGGCCCGGACTCGAACTGAGCGCCAATCTGCACGCCGCTGATGGGGCCGGTCGTGCCGGACATCTGGACCCGGGCGAAGCGGTCGTTGCCGAGGATCGTGTCGCCGTCGGGATCGCTCACGGTCGAGCTGGTCGTCGTGGCCGGGGGGATCAGGGCGAGCAGCGTGTCACCCTCGGAAAAGAAGTCGATGTGGTTCGCCGAAGCTAGGCCGGCCGGCAGGACAAGCGCGGCCGCAGCCACAGCCGAGAAGAAGCCGGAGCGCGGACCGGTCGGCACCTTAAAACGTTCAATGCAAGGACTCAACATGTAGTATATCCACCTTCCCAGAGAAGACTTAGGTAAAACTTGAAGCAGCCGCTCACAAGCGGTCAACTCCGTACGATACAACAGTATACGGGTAAGCAGCCACTTTCAGATGCCATTTCTCAAATTTTTTTTGAATCAAGATAACTTCGGTTGGTGTATTCGCCCCAGCATCTAAAAGCCGCCCCCGGTGGGCACCGCGGCGGTACGTGTTCTGCCTTGCCCGGCACCGGGCCTTGACGCGAAGCCGAGGCCGAGCGACTATAACTAGAACTACCGGGGAGTCACGACAGCCCGGTTGCCCCCGCCCGTCTCGTGAGGTCCCATTTTGAGCAAGCACAACAGTTCACAAGACTCGCTGATGGGCGGCGACCCGCTCGAGGTCCACGCGACGCTCGCGGATACGCCCCTGGCGAAATTCTTTCGCGCGGCGGTCAAGTTCGGCACATCCGACCTCATCATGCGCGGCGGGCAGGCCCCCAAGCTCCGCCTCAAGGGCGAGCTCAAGGCCCTTGACGTCACCCCCCCCACCGTCAAGGAGTTCAACGACTGGATCCACGACGGGCTCACCCCCGAGCAGGTCCAGCAGTACGCCGACCACGGCTCGCTGGACCTCGGCTGCGACTTCGTCATCGACGGCGTCAGCCACCGCTTCCGCGTCAACATCTTCCTCACCCGCGGCCGCAGCGCCATCGCCGCCCGACTCGTCAGCAACGAGATCTACGACTTCGAGGACCTGCACCTCCCGCCGGTGATGAAAAAGATCGCCGAGGTGCGGCAGGGCTTGGTCCTCCTGTGCGGCGTCACGGGCTCGGGCAAATCGACCACCATCGCCTCGATGCTCGACTACATCAACAAGCAGCGGGCCTGCCACATCCTCACCATCGAGGACCCGATCGAGTACCTCTTCGAGGACAAGAAGGCGATGATCAACCAGCGTGAGATCGGGCTGGACGTGCCCGACTTCACCATCGCGCTGCGGGCGATGGTCCGCGAGAACCCCGACGTCGTCCTCATCGGCGAGATGCGGGACAAGGAAACGTTCGAGGCGGCGTTGCACGCGTCCGAGACCGGCCACCTCGTTTTCGGCACGATCCACGCCTCCTCCGCGTCGCAGGCGTTCAACCGCATCTACGACCTGTTCGAGCACGAGGAGCGCGACGCGATCCGGGCGGTCCTCGCCTACCAGATGCAGGCGTTCGTCTATCAGAAGCTGCTGCCGACGCTGAAGGAGAATATGGCCCGCGTGCCGGCGGTGGAGGTGCTTTTGCAGAGCCCGCCGACGCGGAAGTACATCCTCGAGGGCCGGGAGGACGAGCTCGACGGCGTGATCAAGCAGAGCCGCGAGGACGGCATGCGAAGCTACGTTGACAGCCTCGTCGAACTGGTGGAGACGGGGTACATCCACCCCCGCGTCGCCCAGGCCAACGCGCCGTCGCCCGAGGAGATCAAGATGCGGCTGCGGGGCATCTCCACCGGGTGACTAAAGGCTCTACCCCTGCGATGATGCCCGTTTAGCGGGAGAAGCGCAGCGTCCCGCGTCGTGGTTGCCGAACCCGCGGGACGCGGCGCGTCTGCCGCTAAACGGGAGGTGGTGACGCACCGTCGACGCCAGTCGGTATCATCCATGATCCTCCGCCCGCCGCCCCCGCGATGATCTGCCTCATGCGTCTGCCCCGCCTGCCCGCCGTGCTCCGCGTCTCGATCCCGCCGGTGTTGGCCGCGTCGTGCCTGCTTGCCGCGGTGGCGTTCGGTCAGGACGACGCCGCCACCGACCCCGCCAGTGCCGCGGGGGCCGCCGGTGCCACCGCCGCCGCCCCCCCCGCCAACGCCGCCTACGGCCAGACGCTCCCCGCGTTCCTCGTCAGCTTCGTCAAGCCGATCCTCTTCGTCCTCGCCCTGGGCGGCTGGGCCTGGTGTGCGAGCAAGCTGGACAAAGACGCGGACTTCTACAACTTCCCCCGCCAACGCCTCGGCCTCGCCCAGATCGCCGTGGGCCTGCTCGGCGCGGCGGCGATGCTGTTCATCCCCATCTTCTGGCTGGGCTTCCCGCTCGGCCTGCTCATCCTCGCCGGCGGGATCATCGGCTACGTCGTCTGGCGCAACCCGCAGGTCCCCGCCGACAGCCGCTGGACCTTCGACATCGCCTCCTACCGCCAGCAGTACCAGAACAAGAAGGAGGCCCGCGACCAACGCCGCGCCACCCTCACCGTCTTCGGCCCCGGGGGCGAGCGGGTCCCCATCCCCGACGCCCAGGAACCCGACCACGCCTATTTCCACCAGCTCGACGAGCTGCTCGACTTCGCCCTGCCCCGCCGCGCCAGCCTGATCGACATGGCCGTCGACCCGCAGCAGGCAAAGTACCGCGTCGAAGTCGACGGCGTCCGCTACGCCCGGCCGGCGCCCGAACCCGCCGAGGCGGTCAAGTTTTTCGACTACCTCAAGCGTAAGGCCGGCGTCGAATCCGACGACCGCCGCCGCCAGCAGGAGGGCAAGCTCAAGGTCGCCATGGAGGACTACGGCGAGCACAAGATCGACCTCATCACCGCCGGGTCCACGCGGGGGATGCAGGTCCGCCTCGACATCGATACTGGCCCCGCCGCCACCATCCCCCTGTCGCACCTGGGCTTCGAGGCCAACCAGCTCGAGAAGCTCAAGCCCATCCTCGACGCCAAGGGCAAGGCCATCCTCGTCACCGGCGGGCCGCGGCAGGGCATCCCCACCACGCTCTACGCCTTCCTGCAGCAGCACGACCCGTACACCTCCAGCATTATCACGCTCGAAAAGGACCCGCCGCACGAGCTCGAGGGGATCGACCACAACATCATCGATCCCAACGCCCAGCCGCCTGAGATCAAGGAGAAGCTCGCAACGCTCCTGCGGTCCGACCCGAACGCCGCGATGGTGGATGAGCTGTACAGCAGCGACATCGTCAAGCTGCTCGCCGACTACGCCGCGGAGGTGCGGCTGTACCTGCCGATGACCGAGGCGGACACGATGTCGGCCCTCAAGGCGTGGTCCAAAGCGGTGGGCAAGCCCAAGCTGGTGGCCGAGGGCCTCGGGGCCGTCATCGCCCAGAAGCTCGTCCGTCGGCTGTGTCACACCTGCCGCGTGCCGTACACCCCCGACCCCGCCGCCCTGCAGAAGCTCAACCTCCCGGGCAACCGCATCGGCACCCTCTACCGCGCCTCGGGCAAGGTCCTGGTCAAGGACCAGGAAGAGTCCTGCCCCGACTGCCACGGCCTGGGCTACCGCGGCCGCGTCGGCGTCTTCGAGGTCATGACCATCGACGGCCCCGCCGCCAAACTCATCGCCCAGGGCGAGCTCGACGCCCTCCGCCTGCACCTGCGCAAGCAGAAAATGTACTACCTCCAGGAAGCCGCCCTCGCCAAAGTCGTCGCGGGGACGACGGACATCAAGGAAGTCACTCGGGTGATGGCGGCGAAGTGATAGGCGGGAACCGCAGATTTCGCAGATGACGCAGATTGAGAACGATCAAAAGACGTTAAAGAAGGTTCGGTGTCCGCGTTTCGTATGAACGACATCGAGGGGCTTGCGTTAGTCGGTGCGTATCCGCGATTAAACGGGACACCCGGCTTAAAATCTGCGTCATCTGCGCAATCTGCGGTTACTGCCTTAGAGACCTCACATGATCCTCAACCTCCTCGTCCTAGCCTTCGTCCTCGCCATGGCCGTCATGTGGGCGACCTATGGGTTGTTCTCGGCGTTGATCCACCTCGTCGTCGTGATCGTGGCCGGGGCTTTGGCGTTCGCGTTCTGGGAGTTGTGGGTCTACAAGCTGTTGATGGGGACGATGCCGTACTATGCCTGGTCGGTCGGGCTGCTCGGGCCGTTCGTGGTGTGGCTGATCGCGCTGCGGGTGGCGGCGGACAAGCTCATCAAGGGCAACGTGCAGGTGCCCCGGCTCGCGGACCAGATCGGCGGGGGCGCGTGCGGGGCGGCCAGCGGCACGCTCACCGCCGGCGTCGCCGTCATCGGGCTGGGCTTTTTGCCCCTGGGCCCCAGCCTCGCGGGCTACCAGCCCTACGAGGTGGTGAGCACCGGCGAGGTCGCCCCCCGCGCGGGGTCGTCGCTCTGGGTCCCGGTCGAGTCCGTCGCCGCCTCGTTCTTCAGCCGGCTCTCCGCCGGGGCGTTCTCCACCTCCACCCCCCTCGCCTACTACATGCCCGACCTGCCCGAGCAGGTGGCGAGCTTCCGCCTCGCCCGGCACTACGACATCAACCAGTCGCTCGTCGCTTCGCCCAGCACCGTGGGCGTCGGCGACGTGTGGGTCCTCTCCGAGCCGAACGTCAGCGGCGTTGACGCGACCGCCGCCGCGTTCCTCGAGGCCCAGCTCTCACTCGGCCGGCAGCTCACCGTGGTCGAGACCTTCTGGAAGCTTGCCCAGGGCACCGCCACCTACGACACCGACAGCATCCTCCGCGTCCCGCCGACCCAGGTCCGCCTCGCGGTCGATCCGGACCCCAGCCAGCCGGGACCGCTCGAACTGCTCCCCCCCGTCGCCTTCTCCAAGGAGCAGCCGGGCGACGCGGCCCTTTACCCCATCACCGGCAACACCGCCCAGCCCTACGCCTCGGCCCTGACCACCGAGGCCAGCGTCCGCTGGGCCTTCGCCGTGCCCGATCGCGCCCGGCCCGTCTTCATCGAGCTCCGCCACACCCGCCTCGCCCTGCCCGACCCCATCCCCGTCGACGCTGCCCGCATGGGGCAGCTCCTCGGGTCGCTCCCCGCCGCCGAGGGCGACGGCGACGGCGAAGCCCCCCCCGAACCACGCGTCAACATCAGCGCCGACGGCAAAGCCATCACCGAGCCGCCCTCCCAGTACAGCAAGCACGAGGCGGTCTACATCGCCCCGACCAGCGACCTGCCCGCCGGCGTGTCGAAGAACAAGGCCCAGGGCTTTGACTACGAGCCCGAGGGCGGCGGCATCCGCGGCGGGTCCGGCGTGCTCGGCAAGGGCTCGGGTCGCGGCGACAACAACCTCAGCCGCATCCTCGTGAGCGAGAGCCTCCGCCCCGTCCGCCTGCAGGTCCGGCCGGTCCAGCTCAACACCTTCGTCGGCGAAGCCAGCCGCGGCTCGGTCGCCAACATCCAGGAGATCTTCCTTACCGACACCAACGGCGAGGCGTACTACCCCTTCGCCTGGGTCCTGTTCAAGGCCGACGGCACCCAGAAGGTCAACATCGAAACCGTCATGTTCCGTAACAATGAGCAACTGCCCCTCAGCGAGTTCGACAACGGCGACGAGCTGTACATCTACTTCCGCCTCCCGCCCAACATCGTCATCGACCGGTACCACATCGGCCCCGCGACGCAGCCGATCGGGTTCGAGGTGAAGTAGAATCCTCCGTTTAGCGGCGGGCGTCAGCCCCCGTTTCCCGGCCCTCGCCGGTGCCTCGACCCGGGGGCTGACGCCCGCCGCTAAACGTGAAAAGTATGGACCTCGCCGGCCAACGCGTCACCGTCATGGGCCTGGGCCGCTTCGGCGGGGGCGTCGGCGTCACCCGATTCCTGGCCGGGCGGGGGGCGGACGTGCTTGTCACCGACACGCTGCCGGCAGAGGCATTGCAGGGTTCACTCGATCAACTGGCGGACCTCCCCGGCGTCCGCTACCGGCTCGGCGGGCACCGCACCGACGACTTCACCGCCGCCGACCTGGTCGTCGTCAACCCAGCGGTGCCGCCGGGCAACCCCTTCGTCCATGCCGCGACGGAAGCCGGCGTCCCGCTCACCAGCGAGGTCCGCCTGCTCGTGCGGCACCTCCCCACCCGCCTCCGCACCATCGGCGTTACCGGCAGCGCCGGCAAGTCCACCGTCACCGCCATGATCGGCCACATTCTGGAGAAGCTGCGGAGGCACGATGGCACGGAGGCACGAAGTGGATCGACAGGAAGCGACGCGGCTCCGCCGCGCTTCCTCGCTAGCCCCACCCGACACCGTCCCTCCGCCGACCACCCCCGCCCCCCCCGCGTCTGGGTCGGCGGCAACCTCGGCGGGTCCCTCCTCCCCCGCGTCCACGACATCGCCCCCGACGACTGGGTCGTCCTCGAACTGTCCAGCTTCATGCTCGAGGGCCTCCGCGAGGACCTCTGGTCACCGCACATCGCCGTGATTACCAACCTCGCCCCCAACCACCTCGACTGGCACGGGTCCATGGAGGCCTACGCCGCAGCCAAGCAGACGATCCTCGACTTCCAGCGTGACGAGGACGGCGACTGGGCCTTCGGCGGGCCGGGCACGCACGACGTGCTGGACGCCCGGGTCCACCACGACCGTGCGTTTTTGGAGGGTGACGACGACGATTCGGCAATCCAGAACGTGCACCCCCCGCTGCCGGGGCGGCACAACCGCTGGAACGCGCGGCTCGCGTGCCTGGCCGCGGACGCCGCCCTCGGCGGCGAGAGCGACGAATGGTTCAATCACCTCGAACACCTCAACGGCTTCGCCGGGCTGCCGCACCGCCTCCAACCCGTGGGCGAGGTCCACGGCGTGCGGTGCTACAACGACTCAAAAAGCACCACCCCCGAGGCGGCGCGACTCGCGATTGAGACCTTCAGTCCCGGCACGCTGCGGATCATCCTCGGCGGGTACGACAAGGGGTCGGACCTCACCGGTTTAGCCACCCTTGCCGCCGAACGCTGCGCCGGGGTCTACACCATCGGCGCGACCGGTGACACTATCGCCGACGCGGGGGAGAAACAGGGTCCGTCGCCGTTTTATAGATGCAACACACTCGAGCTAGCCGTGAGCCGCGCCTTGAACGACGCCCGCGCCTCTGGGGGCGGGGACGGGAGCGGCGAGGTACTGGTGCTCTCGCCCGGCTGCGCCTCGTGGGACCAGTTCACCAACTACGAAGAACGCGGCGCCCGCTTCCTCCAATTGCTGCACTCACACCCCGACTTCACCCCCCCCTAGCCCCCTAGCCGGGCCGCTACGCGGCCCCGGCACCCCGCGATCGACTTCCATTGCTCACTGCGGCACCGGCGACGGGTTCGACGCCACCGCGGCCAGTGCTCGCTTGTCGTCGGGCACCGTCACCGTGAGGTTCGCCACGATCAGCTCGGTCATCCCGAGGATCACAAACGGCCAGAAGACGTACTCGTCGAAGCCAAACAACCACGGTGCGACGGCCAGCAGCCCGCCGCTGATCGCGTCGAGCGCCAGGTGCGCCCGCAGCGGCAGCGACCGCAGCGCGGCGAGCTCATAGTCGGTGATCAGGCTGTACACGATCGCGCCCGCGCCCAGGATCACCATCAGCCACATCGCCGCCGGCACCTCGCTGAACCCGAAGAGCCAAGGCGAGGCGATGAGCAGTATGCCCATCAGGTAATCCAGCGCGGCGTGAACTTTGGAGGGGATGATCGGCAACATTGGGCTTGGTCCGGAGGGAGTTGTTAATGGTGAACAGGATTGACACGAAGGTGGATCGACACAAATTGCTAACGGAGAAAAAGCCGGGCGTGCAGCGGCGGCGGGCCGCCCCGGCTCAGCCGAGCTGGCCCTTCTGCACCGCCGCGTCGGGCGAGGCGTAGCCCAGGTCGGGCTTCTCCCCCTTGGGCTGCATCCGCTCGGCACGGAACGTGCCCTTGCCGTCGATGCTCTCGCCCGAGGTCCACCGGCCCTCGGGCGTTGGCACCGACGAGTCCTTGCCCGTCACCGCGAACATGTAGCTCACTTCCGTCAGCTCGTCCTCGATCGGGAAGCTGTTGGGGATCGGGTGGTTCTCCTTCCCGCCCATCTCCTCCCACGCGGCCAGCCACTGGTTCTGGTGCATCGTGTCCCGGGCGATGAGGAACTTGAGCATGTCCTTCATCCCGGCGTCGTCGGTCATCTTGTAAAGCTGCACCGCGAGCATCCGCCCCGTCGACTCGGCCATCACGTTGGCGAGCATGTCGGCCGCGCCGTTCCCGCTGGCGTACACGTGCGAACAGTTAAACGGCACCCCGCTCGCGTCCACCGGCATCGCCGCCATACACGTCGTCAGCACGTGCTGGGGGTTCATCCCCCCCATCACCGCGGCCACCATCGGGTCGTTCGCCGCCTTTTCCTGTTCGACCGGCGCCCCCTCGAGGTTCATCGCCACCGCCGTCGCCAGCATCTCGATGTGGCCAAGCTCCTCCGTCGCCGTCTCAAGCAGCATGTCGCGGTACTTGGTCGGGCCCCGGCTGCCGAACGCCTGGAACATGTACTGCAGCGCGACGCGGATCTCGCCCTGGATCCCGCCGATGGCCTGTTGCAACGCCCGGGCGAACACCGGGTTGGGGGTGTCGACCTTGACCTGGTACTGGAGCTTGCCGCCGTCGTGATAGAACATGGAGAGGCCTTTCGCTTCGCGTGGTGGGGGATACCACGGAAGCTAGGGCCGCCGCGACGACGGGGTGGGAAGCGACGCTTCCCCTTGGTGAAAATCCCCCGAAGTGGGTAGCCGGATCTGGGACCATTGCCGCGTCAGCAGACGGTCGGAAACTCGTAGCTTTGCACGAGCCCCGGAGCCGCGGATGGCAATCCGCCGGCTGGGTCCGCAGCGGTGAAGAGCGACGCAGCCGACGGATCGACATCCGCGGTCTTACGCGGCGGGTTCTACGCCATCTCGCGGAGCTTCGCGACGCGCTGCTCGGTGGGCGGGTGGGTGCTGAAGAGGTTCTTGAACCCGCCGCCGATGCCGCCGGAAGCCGCGTTAAGCGGCTGGACGATGAACATGTGGTTCTGGGCGGGGTTCTCGTTGCGAAGCGGGATGCGGCCGGCGTAGGCGTCAAGCTTCTGCAGCGCGCCGATGAGGCCGTTAGGAGAGCCGGCGATCTCGGCCCCGTCGTGGTCGGCGACGAACTCGCGCGAGCGGCTGATCGCCATCTGGATCACGCCCGCCGCGATGGGGGCAACGATGATGAACAGCAGCGCGAACCCCGGGTGCACGTCCCGGTCCCGCCCGCCGAACATGAACACGTACCCGAGCATCGAGATGGCCCCGGCGATGGTCGCGGCCACGGTGCTGGTCAGCGTGTCGCGGTTCTTCACGTGGGCCAACTCGTGGGCCATCACCCCCTCAAGCTCGTCGTAAGACAGCAGTTGCATCGCGCCCTGGGTCACGGCGACGGCGGCCTTCTTCGGTGAACGCCCGGTGGCAAAGGCGTTTGGTGCCTGCTGTGGGCAGAGGTACACCCGCGGCATCGGCAGGTTCGCGTTGCGTGCCAGCCGGCCGACCATCTCCACGAGGTCCGGGGCCGACTGTTCGTCCACCTCCTGGCCGCGCATCGACTTGATGGCGATGGTGTCGCTGAAGAAGAAGGCGACGATGTTCATCAACCCGCCGAGGACGAAGGCGATGACGAGGCCCTGCGTCCCGCCCAGGAGCTGGCCGGCGCAGAGGACGATGCCCATCAGCCCGCCCAGGAGCAGGACGGTCTTCATGTTGTTGACGAATCGGGTCATGGTGGTCCGGGGGCTAGGTGTTGCGGTTGACTGCCGGGTCGCGGCGACCCTCCTGTGCTACCTGAACAAATTATATGCCGCGTCGGGTCGTCGTGACGGCGGCATCGGTTGCCAAATCATGCCACCCGATGATACGGATCGGTAACAAAATGGGTTCACCGACGAAGGCCCTGCGCATCCGCTCGTGTGAAGAAGCCGTAAATACGACGGCTGGCTCTCGACATCCACCCGCCGCGCCGGTATCTTGGAGGGTCGCCAATCTTCCCCGGAACCGACGCGTCGGACCCGAACCTGCTCCCATGCTCCACCCGCACGGACCAACCCGCGGTTCCCGCGTCGGCTTTACGCTGATCGAGCTGCTCGTGGTGATCTCGATTATCGCGCTGCTCATCGGCGTCCTGCTGCCGGTGCTCGGCAGCGCCCGCGCCACCGCCCGGCAGGTGCAGTGCGCCAGCAACGTCCGCCAGATCGGCGTGGCGATGGTCGCCTACGCCGCCGAGGTGAAAGACAACATCGTCCTCGCGGCGAAGAAGGACGTGAGCGGCAACTGGGACCTGTCTTGGGACGACGCCATCGCCCCGCAGCTCGGCCACCTCCGCACCCCGGCTCAGATCGCGGCCCCGCAGCTCGCCGGCGGGGAGGGCACGGACCTGCTCGTCTGCCCGGAGGACCCCGTCGCCGCGGAGCTAAACACCGAGGCGATCCGCACCTACGCCATGGGCGGCATGGCGGCGGACGACAACCTCGCGCCCGGGCCGCTGGGCCTCGCCTACCGTTCGGACTTCAACCAGGGCCGGCCGATCCGCTTCTCCGACGTGCCCGCGCCCTCGGCGACGCTGCTCGTCACGGAGTTCGCCGCCAAGGCCTCCAGCCCGAACCACCAGGGCGAGGGCAGGCAGAGGTGCTACGTCGATTCGGTGTTCAAGCAGACCCAGCCGGTGTTCTCCCGCACGGTCCACGGCAGCGACGCCGAGCGGCGGTGCATGTACCTCATGGCCGACGGCTCGGCCGACCTTCGTTCCCCCAACGACACCATCGGGGCCGGGCCTGCCGGTGGCCCGACCCCCAACATCGCCAACCCGTACGGCATCTGGACCCGCGTCCCGAACGATTAAATTTTTTCCCGATCCACCGCCGTAGCGCTGGAATCGGCTCTCGATACTCGTTAGTCTGTACCTTCTTCCTCTCCTGAATTACCCCCCGAGACCCCGCCATGTCATCGAAGCACCCGCCCCGGCGGTCGGAACGCCGCCCTGCCGCTCCCCGTCTGTCCCCCGCGGCGTTCGCGCTCGGTGCCCTTGCCACCGCCGGCGTCGCGACGGCGGGGACCGTCCTCGAGCCGGACATCGACCCGCTGCACATCAACCAGTCGCAGCAGGGCCTCTCCCGCGCCGTCGGGTCCATCTCCTTCGCCAACTTCTTCGGCGACGTGGCCGGCTCGGGCTCGGGGACCGTCATCAACGTCAACTCCGGCAACCCCGACGAGAACGTCTGGATTGTCACCGCCGCTCACGTCCTCGCCGAGGTCGGCTTGACGTCTGAGGGTGGTGGTGGCGGTGGTGGCGGTGGTGGGATCCTTGGGGATGGTGAAAATGAACCCGATCTGAAACTTCCCGGGTTCGCTGATTTCTCCCTCGACAACAACTTCTTCACCAGCGACGTCCACCAAATTACCGAGTGGTACCTGCCCCGGGCTTACGACGGCACGGTCGTGACCCGCAACGACATCGCGGTGGCCCGGCTGGACACGACCTGGGCCGAGTACACCGGTCCGAGCCTCTCGCTCTACAACCGCCCGGAGATGAGCACGCTTGACTCGTTCCGGGGCTTGCAGGAGCGCACCGTCGAACTCGCCGGGTTCGGGTCCACCGGTACCGGGGCCACCGGCAATGTGAACTTCGACGGCTGGCGACGCTCCGGTCAGAACCGCCTCGACGGCCAGGGCGACGCCTCCGGCTTCATCTTCGAGACCGACTTCGACGTCGACCCCGACGACGAGCTCTATAACCCCGCGGTTGAGGATTACTACATCCTCAAGAACTTCGGCGAGTTCATCGACAGCGGCAGCGTGGAGCCCCGCCAGAACCCGCGGGAGGACTTCCGTGTTCCCTACGAGTTCGCGATCACCGCCGGCGATTCGGGCGGGGCCATCATCAGCGACGACGCCCTCGCCGGCGTCGTCTCCTACGGCGAAGTCATCGGGACCGACGAGGCCAACGGCGGGGCGCTCGGCGGGTTCTTCACCTTCTCCCAGGGCTTCGTCGCCATCGACCCCTGGGCCGAGTGGATCGAGGGCATCGTCTTCCTCGCCGAGAACGACGCCAACCCCGGGGCCGGCGCGGTCGGCATCCCCGCCTACAGCGGCGGCGTCTTCCTCGATCCCATCGCCGACAACTTCGACGCCGACGATAACGCCCAGGCCTACAACGACCTGCTGTCGACTTACTACCTCGGCTACCTCGGGGTCGAGCTCACCACGACCCAGAAGCTCAAGCTCCTCGCGATCCTCCCCGCCTCTTCGGACGGCCTGACCGCCGAAGAGCTCATCGCCGCCGTCGGCCGCGACGACGTGGATTCCCTCGAGGACGTCATCGCGTTCGTCGACGAGGCCCTGATCGACGTCTTCGGCGAGCCCACCGCGGACCGTGCCGACGCGTTCGCCAGCCTCGCGCTCGCCAGCCAGCTCGGCGTCTTCCACGACCGTGCCGCGGTGATCCCCGGTGCCCCGCCGGCTTTGCCCGACGAGCTGCCCACCGGTGCCCTGCCCCGCGGCGTCGTCCCCGAGCCGACCACCGGGCTGCTCCTCGCCGGTGCCGTCGCCGGGCTGCTGCTCCGCCGCCGGGCCTAACCCCGGCCCGCCACATCCCGCACCCCCATCACCCGACCCCGCGCCCTCCCCGGCGCGGGGTCGTTTTTGGGGCCAACGATGACGGTCCAGGGGGCATTTCCGCAGACCCGTCGGAGATCCCGGGGCGGCCCGCCGACGACGGTGATAATCATGGCGACGACGACGAGCCGCCACGGCGTCTTGGGCGGACTCGGCTCGTTTGTGGCGGCTGGGGGCCACACCTTGACGGACCTGCGTCCAGGGAGGCGGGAATCGAAGCGTTGTGGCCGCTCGAAGCCGAGGCGTGACGCCACACGGTGCACGTCCCACCGATATTGCCGCAGAGCCGGCGAGGGTGTGGCACCCGCCACCGCGATGCACGAGAAGCCGGCGCAACCCACGATCAACGGCACCCGGGCACTGGCACGGGCCTTGAATCAAGCCTAGTTCGTTGAATCTTCTGGTACTGGGGTGCCACATCTCGCCGACTTTGCAAAGATTTGGGCCTCGTCCCGGGCCCCAAACGGTGCTAGTGAGGCCCGCAGATCGCCCAAGGCGGCGGGGTGTGGCACCCACCAAACGGTGCGCGACGGATTCGAAAGAGCCGAACACGCTGCAAGCGTCGGCGGGACGGGGACCCGCCGCACCTTGCATTCGATCAAGCCGGTACCGCCTTCACCAGGCGAGCTGGTCGCGCATCAGGTAGTAGACGAAGCCGGGGCCGTCGCCGAAGAGGATGTCGAGTCGGCCGTCGCCGTCGAGGTCGGTCGGCTCGACGTTCATCGAGTGGGTCTCGGTGCGGATGACGCCCCCGTCTTGATAGGTGACGCGGCGGGCGGCCTCGAACTCGGGTTCGGCGTTGGTTCCGACGTTGCGGAGCCAATAGATGGCGCTGGTCTTGAGGTGATCGGTCAACGCGGCGAGCTTCGGGTCCTGCTCGATCACCTCGACGGTCTTGGCGGGGACGTTGAACATGATGTCCCACGTGCCGTCGCCGTCCCAGTCGGGGGCCGAGAGCTGGGTGCGGCCGGACATCCCCGCCGAGCCGGCGGTGATGATCGGGGTCCCGTCGGTCGAAGTGAGCGGGACGATCCGCTCGATCTCGGTCGAGCCGACGGAGGCGGGGACGGCGAGGTTGAGGGTGCTGTCGAGAGCGATAAACAGAAGGACCGGCCGCTCGTCGCCGGCGAGGCGGTAGGACCCGGGGAGGCCGGCCATCCGGGAGCGCCAGCCCACGCCGAGCTTGTGGCCCTGGTAGGTGAAGACCTCGGACGAGCCGATCACCCAGGGCTCGGCGTCGGGCTTCCGCTGGTGCAGGCGTAGGGTATTCGTGTTGTCGTTGCCGATGAGTTCGGGCCGGCCGTCGGTGTCCCAGTCGAAGACGGTGGGTTGGCTGTAGGACCAGCCGGTTTCGTGCGGGCCCTGAAGGTTGCGGGTGCCCTTGTAGAGGACCGGTGAGCCGTCGGTGCGCTGGAAGGTGCGCGAGCCGGCGTACACCAGTGCGTCATCGGTGCCCGCCCAGAGGAGGTAGTAGCCCGTGCCGTCACCGGTGATGAGGTCGGGCGTGCCGTCGCCGTCCCAGTCGGCGCGGGCGGGGACGGTGAGGGTGTCGGCCCCGAGCGGCCCGCCGACCGCTTCCAACGCGCCCAAAACCCGGTATTGACCGACGGTGTCGCCGGTCAGGACGATGGCCCGGCCGTTGGCACCCGTGCCGATGACGATCTCGGGCCGGTCGTCGCCGGTGAGGTCGACGGTGTCGCGAACGACGGTGAGGAACACGTCCCGCGTCGGCGTGTCGGGGTCGAGCAGGTCGTCGGCCCGGCCGACGTGCAGGCCGTCGAGGTCGGGGGTGTCGAGGACGGGCAGGGCTTTGGCTTGAGCGTCGCCCGAGAACAGGACGATGTACCGCCGCTCTTGACCGCCCTCGGGGGGCGTGGCGGTGATGACGGTGGGGGCCATCTTGCGGCCGGGGTTGCGCCACTGGACGGCGTAGTCGTCGCGGCCGAGGTACACCGGTTGCGGCTGGCCGAGGCTGAGTCGGTCGCCGGACCGGGTGCCTTTGAGCCAGTGCAGCTCCTTGGTCCGCATCGTGCCAAGCCAGTTGCCGTCGATATCGTAGCCGCGGAAGCCGTCGGTCACCTCGAGGTCGCCGTGGGGCCCGACGTAGGGCAGGGGCGTGAGGCTCCACACCGCCTCGCCACGGGGCCAGTAAGACCGGTTCTCGCCCGGGTCCACCGCGATACCCACCAACAGGTCGGGGGTGCCGTCGCCGTCGGCGTCGGCCAGGGTGCTGATCCCATCGGGCGCCTCGAAATCGCCGGAAAGCAGCGGCTCAGGCCGCTCGAGCACCTCCAGCTTGCCGTCCGCGTCGATCGTCGCTACCCGCTGCAGCATTTTCAGGTTGTAGAGGTCGTGGCCCTCGCCGTCGGGGCGCGGCACCGCCTGATACTGGGCCCTGGGCAGGGCCTCGAACGGCACGGGTGCGGCGTACAGCGGGAGCTGCGGGTTCGGCGCGGGCGTGGCCTGCCGGCGGGTCGACGCATCGGCCGGCCGGTAGACCACGCTGTTGGGCTCGATCCACGGAGAATCCCCCTGCACCAGCAGGCTCGGCGGCTGGCCCGACCCGCCGGGCAGCACGCTCACGTTCGACCACTGGATCGGGATCGCGTGGGTCCCGGCCGGGGCGACCTCCAGCCGCGGCAGCTCCCGGAACCCGTGCTTGAACGGCTCGGCCTTGGGCATCTCCGACGCTTCGGCCGCGACGTCTTCATAGGTCGTACCGATGCGCAGGTCGCTGAAATGCGCCTCGTAGCCATCGCCCGTGCCCGTCTGCAGCCGCAGATCGCTGGCCGCGTCGGCGTAATCCAGTTCAGAGGCCACGTCCGGCTCGGCGGGCAGCCGCTCGGGCACCTCCGCCCCCTCGAACGCCCAACCCTCCAGGCGGTCAGGGCCGTCGGCCCGCGTCGTGAGCTTCGCGATCAGCGTGTAGGGCCGATCCGCCTCGGTCTTCCGCTCGACGCGGCCGTTCTCGCCTAAGCCGAACATGTGCCGGTCGCCGCTGTCGATGCCCATCCGCAGCGGGCGGTTCTCCACCTCGGTGTCCTTATTAAACAGTTGCAGAGCGGCGTAGGAGTTGCCCTTGGTTTTCAGACCGGTCCGCTCGATGGTGACCCGGAAGAAGTAGGTGCCATCGGCGCCAAAATCGATCGGCTTCACCATCGGCCGCGTTGCCCAGCCCTGACCGACCATCTGCTTCTCATCGGGCTTGATCGCGAGTGAGCCCTGCGTCTTCCACGGCGCGGCCCAGCCGGCGGCGCGGTTGGCGTCGCTCTGCGAAAAGTCATCCTGCACCAGCAACTCCCCGGCCGCGGCAGGGGCCAACGCAAGCATAAGGCCAGAAGCGGGTGCCAAAAGCTTGAACAGCGGCTTAATCATCAGCAGACTCCAGGGTGAAGATAAACGGGTCGAGGCGATTCAACGTTAGTATACTACGGGGTCCGTGGTGCGATCAAGGGTGCGGTCGCGGGGCCTGGGTGGCGGCGGATAACGCAATTTGATCATGCCTCAACGCCCGAACATCCTGCTCGTGATGTCGGACCAGCAGCGGGCGGATTCGCTGGCTTGCTACGGCGGACAGGCCGTGGCGACCCCCCACCTCGACCGGCTCGCGGCGGAGGGGGTGCTGTTTGAGCGGGCGTACTGCACCAACCCGATTTGCACGCCCAGCCGCGCGTCTTTGTTGACCGGTCACCACCTGCCGCGGCACGGCGTTACGGCGCTGAACTCGCCCCTGGCGGAGCGCACGTCATGTTCCCGCACCGGCTGCGCGGGCTCGGGTACCACACCGCCTTGATCGGCAAGCTGCACGCGCAGGCGGGCGGCATTGAAGCTCAGCACCGTCACCCGCACGACGGGTTCGACGTGTACGAGCTCTACTACGGCGGCGGCGCGATGATGCACTCGCCGCTGAACGCCTACGCACCGTGGGTCCGGGAGCGGCGGCCGGACGTGTACCGGCGGCTGGTCGAGTCGGAGAAAGCGGCGGGCCCGATCCCGCTTGAAGTTCACATGAACACGTGGGCGGCGGAGCGGGCCGGGGCGTACCTCGACGCGCGGCCCGCGTCGCGCCCGTTCTTCCTGATGGTCAGCGTCTTCGACCCACACAACCCTTACGACGACCACCCGCCCGAAGCGGCGCGGCGTGTGGATGCGGGCGGGCTGCCGCCGTTGATCCCGCCGCCCGATGACCGTGGGGCGTGGCCGGAGGAGGTGCGTCGCGAGGCGGCGGACAATTATTTCGGCGACGCGCGGGAGATCGACGGCGAGCGGCTGCACGCGATGCGGGTTGGTTACCACGCCGAGGTGGGCCTGGTGGACGAGCTCGTCGGCCGCGTGGTCGGCGACCTCGAACGGCGCGGGCTGCTGGACGAGACCCTGGTGCTGTTCTGCTCCGACCACGGCGACATGCTCGGCGACCACGGGCTGATGGTGAAGGGCGCGGTGTGGTACGAGGCGAACGTGCGTGTACCGGCCTTGGCACGCTGGCCGGGGCGGTTGCCCGCGGGGGTGCGGCACCCGGGGCCGATCCAGCTCAACGACCTCACGGCCCTGATGCTCGGTGCCGCGGGCCTCGACCCGACGACGCTGCGGCAAGACTTGCCCGACGCCATCGACCCGACGCCCCGCCTGCTCGACCCCTCGTCCCACGGCCGTGAAATCGCCGTCACCGCCTACCGCAACTCGGGCCTGGCGCGTGGCCACGTCCCGTTCGACCCGCCGATCCACGGCACGATGGCCACCGACGGCCGCTGGAAGCTCGGCGTCTACCACAACCCGCCGCCGGACGCGGCAACGTCACTCCGAGACGCCCAACTGTTTGACCTCACCGCCAACCCCCTTGAGCTCGTCAACCTGTTCGATCGGCCCGAAGCCGGTGAGCCGCAACGGCGGCTGCTTCGAGCAATTAACTCGTTCCTTCTCGATGAGGTGGTCCGAACTTCCCCGCCCTCCCGCCGTACGGGCTAGTGCGGCCGTTCTGGTATACCATCGGCTCTGAGGCCTGTTGGCGGGGCCCGGGCCTGGCGAGGCCGAGCCGATTTACCTGAACCAAGGACCTTCATGCACGCCCAGCCGCTCCCCGACGACTGGACGCTGAAGCTCGACGGCGCGCCTCACGGCATCGACGTCCCGCGGGCGGTGCGGGACGCGACGGTCCCGGCCACGGTGCCCGGCTGCGTCCACACCGACCTGCTCGCGGCGGGGTTGATCGACGACCCCTACCTCGGCCTCAACGAGCCGGACACGCACTGGATCGGCGCCTGTGGCTGGACCTACGCCACCCATTTCAACGTCGATGCCGCGCTACTAGTCCACGATCGCGTCGACCTCGCGTTCGACGGGCTCGACACCGCCTGCACCGTCATGCTGAACGGGCAACCGTTGGGCGACGCGGCGAACATGCACGTCCGCCACCGCTTCGACGCCAAGCCTCACCTCGTGGCGGGGGCCAACGAGCTGGAGGTCCGCTTCACCTCGCCGCTGGCCTACGCCCGCTCCGTGGAAGAGCGCGTCGGCCCGCGCCCGCACATCGGCGGCGGGGCCAACGCGCAGCTCCCCCACCACATGATCCGCAAGATGGCGTGCAACTTCGGCTGGGACTGGGGGCCCCAGCTCGTCACCTGCGGCATCTGGCGGCCCGCCCGGCTCGAGGCGTGGTCCACCGCCCGCATCCGCGACGTCCGCCCGCTCGTCACCCGGGCCACCGCCGACCTGGCGATCGTCCGAGTCCACGTCGACCTCGAAACGGCCGGCTCGTCGGGGAACCGTATCCGCTGCATGCTTGCCGATCCCGACGGCGCAGAGGTCGCCGACGCGGCCGGCCCGGGGGATGACACCCCCCTGGAACTGCGGGTCGAGCGGCCGCGGCGCTGGTGGCCCGTCGGCTACGGCGGCCAGCCGCTTTATCAACTCAACGTCGAACTGGTCGCCGACAACGGGTCCGTCCTCGATAGGAAGTCGCACCGCATCGGGCTGCGGACCGTCGAGCTGGTGATCGAAGCGGACGCCGCGGCGGGCGGGTTGGCCGACAGCCCCGAAGGCCTGACCCGCGGCGAGTCGTTCGCGCTGCACGTCAACGGCGAACGCGTGTTCTGCAAGGGCGCTAACTGGATCCCCGACGACTGCTTCCCGCACCGGGTAACAGCCAACCGCTACCGCCGCCGCATCGAGCAGGCCGCCGCCGTGCACATGAATATGCTCCGCGTCTGGGGCGGCGGTATCTACGAAGACCGCGCCTTCTACGACGTTTGCGATCAAATGGGCGTTTTGGTCTGGCAGGATTTTTGCCTCGCCTGTTCTTGCTACGCCGAGGAGGAGCCGCTTTGGTCGCAGTTCGAGGCCGAGGCGCGTGACAACGTCGCCCGGCTGAGCCCGCACCCGTCGCTGGTGCTTTGGAACGGCTGCAACGAGAACATCTGGGGCACGTTCGACTGGTCCGCCTTCGGCGACATCCGCACCGCGGGCGAGCTCACCTGGGGGCTCGGCTACTACCTCGAACTCTTTCCTGAGGTGCTCGCCGAGTTAGATGACACACGGCCGTACTGGCCGGGCAGCCCCTACTCCGGCTCGATGGAACGCCACCCGAACCTCAACGAGTACGGCAACCGCCACATCTGGGACGTGTGGAACGGGATGGGCGACTACCAAAACTACCTCGGCCACTACCCCCGCTTCGCCAGCGAGTTCGGGTTCCAGGGCCCGCCCACCTGGCCGACGCTTGCCCGTGCCGTCCCCCCCGACGAGCGGCAGTGGCTCTCCGCCACCTCGCACCAGCACAACAAGCAGATCGCCGGCCAGCAACGCGCCCTCGACCGCATCGGCGATTCCTTTGAGGTGCCCGGCGGCTTCGACGACCGGTGGTTCCTCGCGTCGGTGAACCAGGCGCGGGCGCTGACGCTCGGGTGCGAGTGGTTCCGCGCCCTCTCGCCGTGGTGCTCGGGGGCGCTGTACTGGCAGCTCAACGACTGTTGGCCCGTCACGAGCTGGGCCGCGATCGACGGAGACGGCCGGCCGAAGCTGCTGTGGTACGCGACGCGCCGCTTCTTCCGCCCCCGGCTGCTGACGATCCTTCCCGCCGCCGTCACCCCCGCCGGCACCGAGCCCGACGGCATGGCCGTGTATCTGCACAACGACGATGCCGACCCGTGGCACGACACGGTCCGCGTGCGGCGGCTGGACGTGAGCGGCCGCACGCTCGACACCGCCGAGTTTGCCGCCGACGTCGAGCCACGCGGGACCCGACGCTTCGTGCTGCCCGCCGGCTGGACCGGCACCGCCGGCGATGTGCTGGTCGCCGAGCTTGCCGACGGCGATCCCGACGACCGGGCCTGGTGGTTCTTCGGCCGCGACCGCGACATCGACTACCCCCCCGCCAACCTCCGCTGCACCCTTGACGACGGCCCCGGCGGCTCGCGACGCCTCACCGTCACCACCGACGCCCTTGTCCGCGAGTTGTGCCTCTTCGCTGACCGCCTCGACCCGGAGGTCCACGTCGACCGCCAACTCGTCAACCTCCTGCCGGGCGAATCAGTGACGTTCACGCTCACCGGCGGCCGCCCGCTGACGCTCGACCCGCTCCGCCAGCCGCACGTGCTGCGCCACGTGAACCCCTTCGGCAGCGGCGGCGTGGATGTGCATACGGCCCTCGCGGCTGCCCGCTAAACCGTGGCGAGGCGTTGCGCGATCCGGGCAGCATCTAGAACAAATTCACTCCAGATGTAGCGGGTGCCACACCTTGGCCGCTCGGGGCCAAGGTGTGCCCACTGCCGCACTCCTTGACGCAGAGCCGCCACGCTGTGGCATCCAGCCGCTACAGCTGAAGTGAGTCCGCTCTAGCAGCGGGCGTTAGAGCGCGTGCTGAGGTTCTCCGCCGTAGCCGCGACGCTACGCGTCGCGGACCGCGTTGCGTAGCAACGTGGCTACTAAAGAAAGTTCATATTGATCGCTTTAGCCCCGCGCTACCACCCGATATGGCGGACCTAACAGGTGCCGCTCGAGGTCATCAATTACGGCAGGTCGGGCAGCGTGAATCCGTCGCCGACCGTCTTCAGCATCGCCGCGAGGCGGTCCTGCAGCGCCCGGCGTCGCCCCGCGGCGTGGACGTGGTGGGCGAGGTTGCACAGTTCCAGCGGGTCCTCGTTGAGGTCGAACATGAGGTACGGGGCACCAGCGAAGGCGACGTACTTCCACCCGTCGCGGGTGACAAGGCCGCGCCACGGCAGGTCGACGCTCGGGCCGTGGCCGGTCGGCTCGACGCACTGGAGCAGCGCCGCGTCGGGCGGGTCGGCCGGCGCGGCCCGGCCGGTCGTGGCGAGGGGTGAGTAGTCGTATCCCGCCATCGCCTCCGGCGCCGAAACGCCGCACAGGCCCAGGGTCGTCGGGGCGAAGTCGACGTGGTTCAGCACCGCGTCGGTCTCGTGGGCGAGGCCGTAGTGCCGGTCACACGGCCCGCCGATGATAAATGGGACGTGGATCGACTCCTGGTACGGCGTCATCTTGCGGAAGTGGCCGTGGCTGCCGTGTTGATCGCCGTGATCCGAGGCGTAGATGATGTAGGTGCTATCGGTCAGGCCGAGCTCTTCCAGCCGCCCGCGGATGCGGCCGAGGTTGTGGTCGAGGTTCTCGATCAGGGCGTAGTACCCGGCGAGCTCGCGGCGGGCCCGCTCCTCGATGCGTGGGATCGGCGGGACGTTGCCGCGGAGCGTGATGTCGGCGGGCCGGTAGCGGCTCATCCACTCGGCGGGGGCGGTGTACGGGTCGTGCGGCGGCTGGACCGAGAGCGCGGCGAAGAACGGGCGGTCACCCTCCGCCGCCTCGGTCACCTCGCCGAGCAGGAGGTCGGTCAGCGCGTCGGTCTCGAAGGCTGGCAGGCGGTAGCGGTCAACCTCGGCGTCGCCGCGGTGGCCGTGGACGTGGCAGTCGAACTGGGCGTTGTTGTTCTCGTAGCCGAGCCAGGTCTCGAACCCGCCGCGCCGCTCGCGCGGGACGTGGTGGAACGCGGCCCGTCCGCTCTGCTCGTGGAAGCCGTCGAGGTGCCACTTGCCGATCCAGGCGGTGCGATACCCCGCGTCGGCGAAGGCGTGCGCCAGCGTCGGCATGGCCCCGGGCAGCCGACGCTCGTGACCCGGGACCGCGTGGTGCGGGTAACGCCCGGTCAGGATCGACCCCCGGGCCGGGCAGCACAGCGGGAACCCGCTCACCGCGCGGCGGAACCACACCCCCTCCGCGGCGAGGCGGTCGAGGTTGGGCGTGCGCGCGTTGGGGTCGCCGGCACAACTCATCGCCTGCCCGCGGTGTTGATCGCTGAGCACCCAGATCACGTTCGATCGGCGACGGGCGGGTGGATCGATCACGGTGGGCGGTTCGGGGCCGGGTGGCGTGGCGAGCGGCGTCAGTGGATATGGATCACGCCGCGGTGCGCGTCGGCGAGGTACTGGGCCGCACCCAGGCCGAGGTTGTCGCGCGCCCGCAGCTCCGCCGCCGGGGGGCGGTCCAAGCCCCGGTCCAGCAGCGCCCCGTCGACCAGGTGTTCGTGACCTTCCGCCGCGAGGTGGTCGATCAGCAGGCCGCGCATCCTACCCGGCTCGTCGCCGTCGAGGGGGTGCTCGTCGTGCGGGTCGCGGTGCGTGTCGAAGCACAGCGACGACCCGTCGTCGGTGCAGTAGAGGTACTTGAAGCGGCCGTCGTGGAGCATGTGCGTCCCGCCGATCTGCCCGTGCATGAGGTGCTCGCCCATCGCCTCGCCGCAGACCGCCGGCCGCAGCGACCGCCCGGTGACCTCGCCCGGCACCCGCGCCCCCGCCGCGTCGCACAGCGTCGGCAGCAGGTCCGCCCACTCGACCAGCCCCCCAGACACCTGCCCGACCGGTGCGTCCCAGCCCCGGGGCGGCCGCACGATCAGCGGCACCTTCGCCGAACATTCGAGGAACGTCCGCTTGCCGAAGCTCCCCGCGTCGCCGAGCGCCTCGCCGTGGTCCGAGCTGTACACGATCAGCGTCTCGTCAAGGTCGCCCATCGCCTGCAGTTGACCCAGCACCCGGCCGAGCTGGTGGTCCAGGTTCGACACCATCCCGCAGTAGACCTCGCGCATCCGGCGGACCTGCGCCGCGGTGAACGGCCGCTTGTTGTACATCAGGCGGTTGCAGTAGACGTCGAACGGCTCCGCATCCGTGCCGACCCATTCCGGCACGACCGGGTCGAGCATCTCCGCGCCGCGGTACATGCTGAAATACGGCTCGTGGATCGTCAACGGCGGGTGCGGGTCCAGCAGCGACACCCATAGCGCAAACGGCTGGCCCCGCTCCCGCGTCGCCAAGAAATCTACCGCCCGGTCCACGCACCAGTCGGTGGGGTGGAGGTGGCGCGGCATCGCGCTGAGCGTCGGGGTCACCTCGTTGAAGCCCATGCCGGTGAGGGTCCCGGCCCGTCCCGTCTCGATGAGTTGTTGCCGCTTGAGCTCCGCCAGCCAGGTCACGTGCTCGAACCCGCCGCGGAAGTCCGGCTCGGTGTGCCAGTGCGTCTTGCCCACCAGCTCGGTCTGGTACCCCGCCGCGGTTAGCAGCGACCCGAGGAAGTCCTCTCGCCGACGGTCCACCCGGAACCGCTCGGCGTAATCGGGCATCCCGTTCTCGTGGGCGCGGCGGCCGGTGATCAGCGTCGTCCGCGCCGGGATGCACACCGGGCAGTCGACGTAGGCGTTGGTGAACCGCGTCCCCTGAAAAGCCAACAGGTCGAGGTGCGGCGTGTGCACGCTCGGGTGACCCGCACAACCCAGCGTGTCCGCCCGGTGCTGGTCCGAGGTGATCAACAGGATGTTGGGGCGGGTCGGTTCAGGCATCTCGGTCTATTTATACAGATGCCTCCGAACGCTTTCATGAAGCGTTGGCCCAAGCGGTCCCCTCAAGCGTCCCGCCCTGCTCGAGGTACGACCCGACGCTGAGCTTGTCCGGGGCGAGCGTCGTCTCCTTCAGGATCGCGCGGTCGAATGCCTCGGCGACGGTCTCCACCGCATGCGGGTGGTCCGCCGGCAGGTGCTCGGCCCAGCGGCCGTCATTGATGGTGACGTGGCCGAACGGTTCGCTCGGCGGGTCCGGCTCGTCGTAGCTTATGAAGCCCCCGGCATTGGTGGACCGCTCGCCCAGGCCCCGCTCACGCTCCCATTGCAGCGCCGCATCACGCCACCGCTCCACCCACGGCGGCGGGTCCCCCGCCTCGGCCAGGTTCACCCGCTCGTCGGGGTCGGCCGCGAGGTCGTACGCCTCCTGCCGCCCGCCGCTGGCCCAGTACACGTACTTCCGCCCCGCACTCCGCAGGCCCACCCACCGCCCGGCGCCGTGCCCGAAGTCGATCGCTACGTGCTCCCGCGGCTCAGCCAGCCCGCCACCTTCCCGCCCCACCAGGCTCGCCCCCGCCCCCGGAAGCGGCGGCAGCCCCGCGGGGTATGGCAGGTCCAGCCCCTCGACCAGCGTCGGCATCACGTCCGTCAGGCTGACCAGGTCCTCCGCCACCCGCCCCGGTTTGGTATGCCCCGGCCAGCGCAGCAGCATCGGGACCCGCACCGACGCCTCGTACGGCGTGTTCTTCTGCGACAGCCCGTGGTCCCCCAGCATCTCGCCGTGATCGCTGCAAAAGACCACCACCGTGTCGTCCGCCAGCCCCAGCTCGTCGAGGGCCCGCAGCACCCGCCCGACCGCGTCGTCAACGTGGCTGACCTGGCCGTAGTACAGCGCCTTGATCCGCGCCATCCGCGCGGGGTCCAGGTGGGCCCCGTCGAGCCGGCCGCGGTGGGCCCACGCCGGCGCGGGGAGCGTCGCCAGCGGCCGGTCGGCGTAGACCGGCGGCGGCATGTCGGCCGGGTCGTACATTGTGTCCCACGGCTCGACCGGCGCGAACGGCGGGTGCGGCGCGATCCACGACGACCACAGGAAAAACGGCCGGCCCGGCCGATACCGCGCGTGCTCCCGCAGGAACGCCTCACTCCGGTCCGCGACCCAGCGGTTCTGCGAATACGCCTCGGGCACGCCGCTGGTCTGCGGCTGGTAGTACAGCAGGTCCCGCAAGCCCTGCGGGTAGCGCGCCGGGACGCCCGCCGCCTGCAGGTGCAGGAGGTAGTCGTCGTCGGTCAGGCAGTCGATGCATTCTTCCATGAGCTCCTGCCGCTCGAACCCGAACGGCCGACGGTGGAAGTGGAATTTGCCGATGCCGTGGGTCTGGTACCCCGCCTCGGCGAGGACGGTCATGAGCGTCGGCCAAAGCGGCATCGCGGCCATACCCGGCAGCACGGCGTTGGCGGTGACCCCCGTCTCGGCCGCGCGGCGGCCTGTCAACAGGCTGTACCGCGCCGCCATGCAGATCGGTGTCGGCGTCACCGCCTGCGTGAACCGCACACCCCCCGCCGCCAGCGTGTCGAGGTGCGGCGTCTTCACCACCGGGTGACCCGCACACCCCATTGCGTCGTGCCGCATCTGGTCGGCCATCAACAGCAGCACGTTCGGGCGGCGCGGGGGCGGATGCGTCATGGCGGGCATCGGGGTCTGAGGCAGGAAAGCGGCCGTGCCGTCGTCAATGTCTCATAAGCGGCGGGGAGCGGCACCCTTTTGTCGCTCCGCTGAATCGGCCGATCAAACCGAAGATAGCACTGGACAAGCGCTCCAAGTGCTTGTAGTATACTACGACGAGTTGCGGCAAGACACGTCCCGCGCCCGGCTACGGCTTCTCAATTTTTAACGATCATGCCCGCCAAGACCCACGACATCTACACGCAGATCCGGTCCCGACTCGCCGAAGGCGTGTTACGGGGCGGAGACCGCGTGTCGGAGCAATCGCTCGCCGAGGAGCTCGGGGTTAGCCGCACGCCGGTGCGGGAGGCGATCAAGCGGCTGCAGGTGGACGGCTATCTCGAGCAGGTCCACCGCTACGGCACGATTGTGCGGGAGCCGAGTGTTGACGAGGTGGCCGAGGCGTACGAGCTGCGGGCGGCCTTGGAGCCCCACGCTTTGCGGACCACCCCGCCGGACCGCTACCGGGAACACCTAGCCCAACTCCGCCGGCTGTGCGGGGCCCTGCGGGAGGTGGCCGAGGCGCTGGTCGGCGCCGGATGACGGGGCTCGAGCGCGCGACGATTTGATTAACGAGTTCTTCCGGCTCGACGAGCGGTTCCACGGGCTGCTGCTCGAGTGCAGCGGCAACCAGCGCTTCCTCGCCCTGGTCGGCGACGCCCGGCTGTTCGCCCAGATCCACTCGGTGCGGCGGCACTCGACCATCACCTTCGAGACCGTAATGGGCGTCTACCGCTTCCACTCCCGCGTCCTTGCCGCCGTCGAGGCGGGGGATCCGCACGCCGCCGCCCGGGCGATGGCAGACCATATCGAGCTCTCCCGCGACGGGGCGCTGGATTGGCTGCGGCTGCGGGAGCGACTGGAGCTTCGAACATCAAACCGGCCGCCCGATGCGGCAGACTAAATCCCTGAGACCCGCCGCCGCGTTGGTGGCCGCACGTGATTCTTGTACCGATTCCCCCGACCGGAGGTTCCCCATGTTGAACAGATCGTTCCCCGTCCTGTCCGCCGTCGCCGCTCTGGGGCTGACGCTCCCCGCCGCCGCTTCGCCATATTCCGACGCCGTCAACGCCTCGAACCCGGTGTCTTATTTCCAGTTCGACGGTGACTACACCGACTCGGGCAGCGGCAACAACGACGGCACCGCAGCCAACGGGGGCATCCCCTTCGGCCCGGCCGGGACCACGTTCAACAGCTCGCTGAACCAGTTCGCCGACACCAACGGCAGCGGCTTCGTCACCCTCGGTGCGTCGAACGCGGCCGGCTCGCTCACCAACGACTTGAACGGTGCGGCGGGCGCTTCGGTCGAGTTCCTTGTCGATCTTGATTCCTCGACCGGGAACAGCAACCCGATCGACAGCATTTTCTTTATCCCACAGGGATCATCCGCGGGGATCACCGTCGGCGTCGCCAACTTCGAGAACCGGATCGTCTTCGGCGGCCGCAGCCAAGACTCCGATAGCTTCGTGTCCCGGTTCGCATCGAATTTTGAGGGGGTCAGGCACGTGGTCTTCACGGTGGATTACTCCACCACCACGATCAGCCTCTACGTCGATGGGAGCCTGGCGGCGTCCAGCACCGGTGCCAGCCGAGGCACGTTCGACGGCGGCAACACGAACACGTTCGGCTCGTCCACCTACAATGTTTCAGGCAGCGCCACCGAGGAGTTCCTCGGCCAGGCCGCGGGGGCGGGCAGCGAGTTCAGCGGCGACTTCGACGAGTTGGCGATCTATGACCGCACGCTGACCGCGGCCGAGATCGAGGCCCACTTCGACGCGATCACGGCACCCGTCCCCGAGCCGGGCAGCCTCGCGCTCCTCGGACTCGGCGGCCTCCTGATCGCCGCCCGTCGCCGCGGCTGATCCTCACCCCGCTTCCCCGTCCGCGGCCGGCTCACCCCGGCCGCGGGCCTTCTTCCGCCGGTCCCGCTACATCTCCAGGAGTCTTGCCGTGACATCCTCCCCCCGAACGTCCCGCTCTGCTTTCACGCTCATCGAGCTCCTGGTGGTGATCTCGATCATCGCCCTGCTCATCGCGATCCTGCTGCCCGCCCTCGGCGCCGCGCGTGAGGCCGCCCGCAACGTCCAGTGCCTCTCGAACCTCCGCCAGGTCGGCATCGCGTTCTCCACCTATGAGGTCGACAACCGCCGCTACCCCCGTCACCTCCAGGAACTGACCACCGCCGATATCTGGGCCACTCAGGTCAAGCAGAACGCCGTCAACGATACCCGCACGCAGTACCGCGACTACCTCACCGACATCAACTTCCTGACCTGCCCGATGGTCGAGGACCTGGACCGCGGCTTCGGGGCCATCCCCGAGACGAGCGGCGACCGGATCTACATGGACTATTTCACCACGCCGGGGTACTGGAGCAACGCCGCGAACGTCAACACCGGGCCGTTCCCGCAGGGCGACTCGAACGCCGCGGGCCTGTGGACCGGCCCCGATCAGGAATGGGAGATCGACAACAAGAAGTTCACGGCTCTCGCGGGCGACCAGTTCCTGCTCGACAGCGTGTTCGTCGGTGCCCCGGTGAAGGCGAACCACATCGGTGGCGTCGCCGGCATCATCCAGGAGATCTACGCCACGGGGCCTTTCTGGGAGACCACGTTTCGCATCGTCGCCGCCTATCCCAACGGCTACGGAGACGCCAGGGCGAACTACGTCATGAAGGACGGCAGCGTCACCGGCTTCGCCGGCAGCGACCAGGGCACCAGCCTGGTGCCGCTGGGTCGGCCCAACGTCGCGTTCAAGAGATACCTCGTGCCGTTCCGCTGAGTCACTTCCGCCACGCGCCGTGACCGGGTCCGCCGCCTCGACGACTGACGCATGATCCCACTCGTCCCCGCGGTCATGCTGCACACGGCCGATGTCGTCGTCATCGCCGTCTACTTCGTGGCGATGGCGGCCTTTGCCGTCTACTTCGGCCGCCGCAACAAGGATACCGAAGGCTACTTCCTCGGCGGGCGTCAGTTGCCCGGCTGGGCCGTGGGCCTCTCGCTCATCGGCACGTCCATCAGCTCGATCTCGTTCCTCGCCCTGCCCGCCGCCGCCTTTGCGCTGGACTGGCGGCTGCTCGTGGGCAACTACACGGTCATCATCGGCTTTGTCGTTGCCATCATCGTCTTCGTGCCGCTGTTCCGGGCCCTGCCCTACACCACCGCCTACGAGTTCCTCGAGGACCGTCTGGGGCGGTTCAGCCGGCTGTACTGCGCCCTGACCTTCATCATGGCGCAGATGCTGCGGCTGGGCATGGTGCTGTTCCTCGTGTCGGTCACCGTCGCGCTGCTGCTGGACATCGACATCACCTGGGTCATCGTGCTCGGCGGGCTGTTCATCCTGCTCTACACGGTGTTCGGCGGGATCGAGGTGGTGATCTGGACCGACGTGGTGCAGACGATCGTGCTGTGGGGCGGGGCCGTGGTCGTGCTGGTGTACGTGGGGATCGCGATGCCCGACGGGCTGGCGGGCGGGCTCGGCCGGGCGTGGGAGGCGGACAAGTTCAGCTTCGGCGACTTCCGCTGGGACATGGGCGAACGCACGTTCTGGACCATGTTCGCCATCGGCACGTTCAACGCGATCACCAACAACGCCAGCAACCAAACGGTGGTGCAGCGATACATCGCCGCCCGCTCGACCCGCGAGGCACGTAAGGCCGTGGGCTGGTCGATGCTGGCGATCCCGACGTGGACGTTCTTCTACCTCGTGGGCACGGCCCTGTGGGCGCTCTACCAGACCGACCCGGCCCTGGCGGCGATGACGCCCGAGGAGATCGTGCCCTACTTCACGGTGCACTACCTGCCTACGGGGCTGGTCGGGCTCATCATCGCCGCCATCATGGCCGCGAGCATGAGCTCGCTGGACTCGAGCATCAACGCGATCTCCACCGCCGGCACGACCGACGTGGTGAGGCGGTACCTCGCCCCGCGGGCCAGCGAGCGGGCCTACCTCCTCTGGGCCAAAGCGATCTCCGCCGTCGCGGGGTTGGCGATGATCGGCATCGCGCTGCTCATCGCCAACCTCGACGACATGGAGAGCATCGTCGACTGGTCCAACCAGGTGCTCTCGATCTTCGGCGGGGTCGTCGGCGGCATCTTCCTGCTGGCGATTTTCGTCCGCCGCGTCGGGCCCCGGGCGATGCTCACCGCCCTGCCGTTCGCGATCGGGGTCAAGGTTTACTACGGCGTCGGGCTGCTGGGCTGGTACCCCGAGAGCTGGCAACTGCCCATCCACACCTACTGGGTCGGCGTGGTCTCGAACGTGATACTCGTGGTGCTCGCTTACGCGTTCAGCTTCATCTGGCCCAGCCGCCGCGTGACCAATCCCGACGACCCGCCGCCGCCGACCGTCCCCGCCCCCGGCGAGGCGGCCGACCCCGGCAAACCCGCCACGCCCCCCGCCACGCCCGCCAAACCCGCCACGCCCGCCGCCGACCCCGACGATGCCTGACGCCGCACCCGCCACCCCGACCATATTACTCGGCACCGGTGTGATCCCGCCGCTGGTCACGCCCTGGACCGGCGACGACACGCTCGACGAGGCGGGGCTGCAACGCCTCATCGACTCGCTCATCCACGGCGGCGTCCACGGCCTGTTCGTCCTGGGCACCACCGGCGAGGGCCCCGCCCTCCCGCCCGACGCGCAGCGGCGCGTGGTGACGGTCGCGGTCGACGCCGCCGCCGGCCGCGTGCCCGTGCTGGTGGGGGTCACCGCCTCGAGCTTCGCCGGGACCCTCGCACTCGCGGACCACGCCGCCGACGCCGGGGCCGCCGCGTTGGTCGTCGCCCCGCCGCCGTACAGCCCGCTCGACGTGCCGGAGATGAACCGCTACCTCGACCGCCTCGCCGAGCGGCTCGCCCTGCCGTGGTTCCTCTACGACATCCCCTCCCGCACCGGGGCCGTCCACCGCGACTCCCTGCGGCACGCGATGCAAATCGACCCGTGCATCGGCTTCAAGGACAGCTCGGGCAATATGGTCGCGCTGCACGAAGCCATCCTCATCCGCGACGAGCGGCGCCCCGGCTTCCGCGTGCTCGTGGGGCCCGAGGAGCTCCTCGCCGAGGCGGTCCTCTTCGGCGCCGACGGCGGCGTCGCCGGCGGGGCGAACCTCTTCCCCCGCCTCTTCGTGGCGCTCTACGACGCCGCACGCCGCGGCGACCTCGACGCCGCACGCCGCCTGCACCGTGCGGTGATGTCCATCTCCACCACCCTCTACCGCGCCGGCCGCCACCCCTCGTCGTTCATCAAGTCGGTCAAGCGGGGCCTCGCCCGCTCGGGCATCGGCACGGGCCACATGATCAGCCCCTACGAAGCGTTCGCCCCGCGGACCACGAGCGCGTCGACCGGCTCTTCGACGAAGCCCGCCGCATCGCCGACGAAGCGCTCGCCTGACGGGGCACCGTAGGGGCCGCCGCCGTCGGCATCGCCGTTGCACCATCACCCCGATGATCTGGTCCGGCGGGTCGGCTAACGCCCGCATTTCCATTTCCCCGGCACGCTTTACTATCGCGGCACCCCGCGATCGCCGACCTAAAGCAGGACCCGTCGGTCTGTAGCGGGTGCCACACCATGGCCGCTTGGGGTCAAGGTGTGCGACCTCTAGCACACGTTGACGCAAAGCCGTCAAGGTGTGGCACCCCGAAAACCGGGAGCCGCTACAAATCAATCGCGTCTGCTCCAGTACGGTGCCCGCGCCGACCCCCGTGCCAGAACTTCCACCCCACCGCAAGCTCGTCCGCTACCTCGTCAACACGGGGCTGAGCTTTGTGGTCAACCTCGGGCTCACCTACCTCCTGCACGAGGCGTTCGCCGTCCGGGAGGCCTACGCCTACGCCGCTTCGCTGGTGACGGTGTTCGTGATGAACTTCCTGCTGTTCCGCTACTACGTCTTCGACGGGCGGACCGGCTCGCCGGGCCGCCAGCTCGCCACCTTCTTCGCCACCTCTGTCGCCTTCCGCGGGTTCGAGTGGCTCGCCTTCGTCGCCCTGTACCACCGCCTGGGCGTCCACTACCTGCTGGTCATCGTCGGCGTGCAGGGCTTCACCTTCATCCTGAAATACTTCGTCTACGGCGGCTGGCTGTTCAACCGCAAACCCGCCCCTTAGCCCGGCCGCTTGCGGCCGCTCCGCTTTAATCCCACGACGGCCGCAAGCGGCCGGGCTAAGCGCGGCTCGATCCCTCCGCGGCCGCCCTCGGCCGCGCTATGAATAACGTGCCCATGCCGCCCCGCCGCACCCGCTCGCCGCTGCCGGTCCACGAGGGGCCGCCGTACCTCTACTCCATCGCCGGCCGCGCCGGGCCCCTCGTGCCGGGCGGCGACTTCCCCGCCAACCTGCCCTGGCTCGCGGACCTGCCGCTCCGCTTCGACGGCTCCGTGACCTTCTTCATCGGCGAGAACGGCACCGGCAAGTCGACCCTCATCGAGGCCATCGCCGACCTCGCCCGCCTGCCCGTCTCCGGCGGGTCCCGCAACGCGGCCGCCTCCACCCACGGCCCCGAGGCCGAGAGCCCCCTCGCCCGCCTGCTCCTGCCCCGCTTCCCCCACCCGCCCCACGACGGGTTCTTCCTCCGCGCCGAGTTTGCCGCCCACTTCGCCTCCCTCCTCGACCAACGCTCCGCCGACCCCGACTTTGCCGGCAACGCCTACGCCCGCTACGGCGGCAAGTCCCTACACCAGCGGTCCCACGGCGAAGCCTTCCTCGAGATCCTCCAGTCCCAGATCGACACCGGCCTCTTCCTCATGGACGAGCCCGAATCGGCCCTCTCCCCGCAACGCCAGCTCGCCCTCCTCGCCCTCATGCACGACCGCGTCCAGACTGGCATGAGCCAGTTCATCATCGCCACCCACTCGCCCATCCTCATGACCTATCCCGGCGCGACGATCATCAGCTTCGACGGCGGCCGCCTCCAACGCGTCACGCTCCAGGAAACCCCGCACTACCAAGTCACCCGCGGCATCCTCGAACACCCCGAACGGTACTGGCGGCACCTGGTGAATGACGAAGCACGGGGGAATGACGAAGCACGAACGACGATTGACGAATGACGAAAGGCATACCCCCCGCATCACAGGAAGCGACGCGGCTCCGCCGCGCGCTCCGCATGACGCAGCGAGCGCCGGGCGCGGCAAAGCCGTGGCGCTTCATGGGGCCACGGTGTGCCACCGGCGGCGTGGTGGCACACCATGGGGCGGGCGGATGAAAAAGGACGAAGCACGAACGACCAATAACGAAAGGCACACCCCCCCGCATCACAGGAAGCGACGCGGCTCCGCCGCGCGCTCCGCATGACGCACCGAGCGCCGGGCGCGGCAAAGCCGCGGCACTTCATCGGGCCACGGTGTGCCACCGGCGGCGTGGTGGCACACCATGGGGCGGGCGGATGACGCATGATGAAGCACGAATGACGAATGACGAACGACAAATTGCCGGTTCGGCTTCGTCATTCGTCATTCGGATTTCGTCCTTCAGCTTCGTCATTTGCCCTTCGGATCCCGTCATCCCCCCACCGCCGTCTCGTACACTGAACCGAGATGTTAAAAGGCATCCGCATCAGCCTCGCGAACAAGTGCCAACTTCTGTTCGGGCTCGCCGTCGTGCTGGTGATGACCGCGGCCCTGACGGTGGTGGGGTGGCGGATGCAGACGCTGGTGGAACGCAGCCCCGAGCGGCGGGCGCAGGACCTCGCGGAGATGTGGCTCGCCGGGCAGATCGAGCTGGGCGAGCCGATCCGCCTGGTGGACGACGGCGCGGAGGCCCCGCCGCCGACCACCGGCGTGGTCCTCTCGCTGGTGCACGGGGACGAATTCGACACCCAGGCCGACACCGACCCCTTCCTCGCCGAGGCGTTGGACCGCTTCGAGCGGCCCGGACCGTCCGAGCCCCTGTTCGAGGCCGCGACCGACGAGCAGGGCCGGCCGTACTACCGCTACGCCCGGGCCGTCCGCCAGTCCGACCTCGACCGCATGACCGGCGGCTTCAACGCGCACATCGACGCGGCCTCCGTCGCCGACCCGCTCCGCCGCGTCCTGGTCATCCAGCTCCGCGACAACGAGGCGGCGACGCAACAACTACTCAACCGCATCTACATCGTCGCGGCCGGGCTCTTCGCCGGGCTCCTCGCCATCGCCGTGTTCTACCTCATCACCACCCGCATCATCCTCTCGCCGGTCCGCGTGCTCAAGGGCTACGCCGAACGCGTCAGCGAGGGCGACCTGTCCATCCGCAGCGATATCAACACCGGCGACGAATTCGAGCAGCTCTCGGACATGTTCAACACCATGCTCGAATCCCTCAAGGCCCAGCAGGACAAGCTCGAATCCGCCAACAAGACCCTCGACCTCAAACTTGTTGGCCTCGCCGAGTCGAACGTCGCGCTGTTCGAGGCGAACAAGATGAAGGGCGAGTTCCTCGCCAACGTCTCGCACGAGCTGCGCACGCCCTTGAACTCGATCATCGGGTTCGCCGAGATCATGCAGGAGACCCTCGCCGACCGCACCGGCCCGATGGACGACAAACGCAAACGCTACGCCGCTAACATCATCACCTCCAGCCGGCGTCTGCTCGAACTCATCAACGACCTGCTGGACCTGGCCAAGATCGAGGCGGGGAAGATGGAGCTCCGCCTGTCGAGCGTCTCGGTCGCCGACACTGTCGAGGGGCTGGTCACCCTCATCCGGCCGCAGGCGCAGAAGGGCGGCGTCGAGCTGGTGGTCCGCGTCGAGCCCCGCCTCCCCTTGGTCGAGACCGACCCGGGCAAGCTGCAACAGATCCTCTTCAACTTCCTCGCCAACGCGGTGAAATTCACCCCCGACGGCGGCACCGTCACCCTCGCCGCCGAGCTGCCGCGGCAGCGCCCCCGCCCCGGGGCGACGGGCCCGGCGTGGGGCAACGGCAGCGCCGAGGTCCCCGACCGCGGCCGCGTCCGCTTCTCCGTCACCGACACCGGGCCCGGCATCGCCGAGGAAGACCAGCAGCGCATCTTCGACAAGTTCACCCAGCTCGACCCCGGCGTCACCAAGGCCCACGGCGGCACGGGCCTGGGCCTCACCATCTCCCGCGAGCTGGCGGAGATGCTCAGCGGCGAGCTGTCGGTCGTCTCCTCACCCGGCCGCGGCGCGACGTTCAGCCTCACCCTCCCCGTCGTCGTCCCCGACCACGAACGCGCCCTCGCCGGCATGTCGCGGTCGGCGTGATGCGATGCACCGGGCATGACGAAGCACGGGGGAATGACGAAGCACGAATGACGAACAACGAAGGCACACCCCCCGCATCACAGGAAGCGACGCGGCTTCGCCGCGCGCTCCGCGTGACGCACCGAACGCCGGGCGCGGCAAAGCCGCGGCGATTCATGGGGCCATGGTCTGCCACCGGCGGCGGGGTGGCACACCATGGGCGGGGGCGAATGACGAAGCACGAATGACGAAGTAAGACGTGCTGCTGATGTTCGTCATTCGTCATTTGTCGTTCGAATTTAAATTTTATCATCCCCCCGGCTCACGCGGTGAGCGGCTTGGCCGGCGGATCAACATCCGCGGCTGCATCAAAAAAGCCCACGCCTCGCGGCGTGGGCTTTAGCAATAGGTGCGAAGGTTCCAACCCGATCCCCGATCCCCGGCCCCCGCATCAATACCGGTAGTGCTCGGGCTTATACGGGCCTTCGACGGGGACGCCGATGTAGTCGGCCTGTTCCTCGGTGAGCTTCGTGAGCTTCACGCCGAGCTTGTCCAGGTGCAGGCGGGCGACCTTTTCATCGAGGATCTTCGGGAGGATGTAGACCTTGTTCTCGTACTGGTCGTTGTGCGTGGCGAGCTCGATCTGGGCGATGGTCTGGTTGGTGAACGACGCGGACATCACGAACGACGGGTGGCCCGTCGCGCAGCCGAGGTTGAGCAGCCGGCCCTCGGCGAGGATCAGGATCGTGTGCCCGTCGTCATGTGCCGACTTGCCCGCGGGGAAGGTCCACATGTCGTACTGCGGCTTGATGTTGATCCGCTTCGCCACCTTCGCCAGCTTGGCCATCTCGATCTCGTTGTCGAAGTGGCCGATGTTGCCGACGATGGCCTTGTCCTTCATCTTGGCCATGTGTTCGACGGTGATGATCTTGTAGTTGCCGGTGGTGGTGATGAAGATGTCCGCCTCGCCGATGACGTCTTCGAGCGTCGTGACCTCGTATCCCTCCATCGCGGCCTGGAGGGCGCAGATGGGGTCGATCTCGGTAACGATGACGCGGGCGCCCTGGCCGCGGAGGCTCTGGCAGCAGCCCTTGCCCACGTCGCCGTAGCCGCAGACCACCGCGACCTTACCGGACATCATCACATCGGCGGCCCGGTTGAGACCGTCGATGAGCGAGTGCCGGCAGCCGTAGAGGTTGTCGAACTTGCTCTTGGTGCAACTGTCGTTGACGTTGATCGCGGGGAAGAGGAGCTTGCCCTCCTTCTGGAACTTCACGAGGTTCTTGATGCCGGTGGTTGTCTCCTCGGAGACGCCCTGGCAATCGTCGGCGACCTTGCGCCAGCGGCCGGCGTTGTGCTCCTGGTTCTGACGCAGGATGTTGAGGATCTCGCCCCACTCCTCGGGGTCGTTCTCTTCGTCGAAGTCGGGGACCGAGCCGGCGTCCTCGAACTCGACGCCCTTGTGGATGAGCAGCGTCGCATCGCCGCCGTCGTCGACGATGAGCGTCGGGCCACTCTGATCGGGCCACGCCAGGGCGGTGTCGGTGCACCACCAGTAGTCCGCCAGCGTCTCGCCCTTCCACGCGAACACGGGCACGCCCTTCGGCTTGTCGATCGTGCCGCCTCGCCCGGCGACGACCGCGGCGGCGGCGTGGTCCTGCGTGCTGAAGATGTTGCAGCTCACCCAGCGGACGTCGGCTCCGAGCGTGACGAGCGTCTCGATCAAGACGGCGGTCTGCACGGTCATGTGCAGGCTGCCCATGATCCGCTGGCCCTTGAGCGGCTGGCTGTCGCCGTACTCCTCGCGGCAGGCGATCAGCCCGGGCATCTCCTGCTCGGCGAGGTCGATCTCCTTGCGGCCCCACTCCGCGAGCTGTTGCAACTCCTCGGGCGACGCGCCGGGTTTCAACTTGTAGTCGATGCCGTTGGCCGAATCGACGGTGTGGAGCGGGGAAGTTCCGGGGGTGGGGGCGGTGAGGGTAGCGGTCATAGCAAGGGGTCCGGGGGATGGGGAACGGGGGTTCGGGGTCAGCGTTCGGGGGTTACAGCAGGTAGATCGAAGTCTCGACTCGTCTCCGAGTTTTTGACTTCATGAGGGGCAAGCAACAGCAAGACGCCGAGGTGATGGATTGGCGTCTCGCCGACCTCGGAGGACAGGTAATCAAACAAGGCCTCATGCCGCTGCCACTTGGTCAAGGGCGCGAAGGCAGGGTCGATGATCCTGATGCGGACCATATCCTCGCCGCCCCCGTAGAGGGATGCGGCACTCCCGGGGTGCTCCTTCTCGTAGTGATCCAGAGCGCGCTTGAAAAGCGCAACGTGCTGGTCCGTGGTCGGATGAATGAGGGTGGCCATGGTTAGATACTCCGGTCGACCCAGGCGACGATATCTCGCGTTGAGGCGAGGAACTGATCGGCGACCGCGGTGTCCCCCGGCGGGGGATCGTAGCGCAACTCGGTAGACCAACTGGAGACGTAGATCAGAAGGAGGCCGATGGGGTGGGGCGGGATGACGTCGACTTGAAGGAGCCGATGGCGCAACGCTACGAGATCGTGTGCGGCTTTTACTCGAAAGGTATCGAGTATCGCACCTCGCCGGCCCGGCGGCGTCCGCTCGATCAACAGCGACTTCAACCCGCATTCCACGGCGTAGCCCGTGAGGTAGATCGCGGCCTGCGGGCGGTCGAGTTGCTCGACGATCAGCCGGCCGTCTTCCAGCCGCTGATGCGCGACGCGGAGGTAGCGGCGGGCGTCGGGGTCGTCGGGCCGCGGCATTCATGCGGCCCCTCTCGAGTCATGCTTCTCCGCCGTCGCGAGCATCAGGGCCGGGCCCTTTGCGTCGGGGGCGGGGGGCAGGGGGCGGACGCCGCGGGGGGTGAGGCCGGCGGCGGTGAAGAGGTCGGTCAGGGCGTCGGGGGCGAAGCCGGGGTGGCGCTGGCCCATCTCGCGGCGGAAGGCGTCGCGGTCGTGGCGGAGCAGGTCAACCACGACGAGGCGTCCCCCCGGCTTGAGCACCCGCGCCGCCTCGGCGAGGGCGGCGGCAGGGTCGTCGAGGTAGGTCAGCACGAGCACGCACAGGGCCGCGTCACACGACGCGTCGGGCAGGGGCAGGTCGGTCAGCTCGCCGCTGCGGAGCTCGACGTTGTCGAGGCCGCTCACCCGCGCCGCCGCGGCGTCGAGCATCTCGGGGCTGTTGTCGATGGCGATTACCTGCCGCACGAACGGGGCGAGGTCGGCGGCGAGGCTCGCGGTGCCGCAGCCCAGGTCCGCCACAACCCACTCGGGCGGCAGCAGCCCGAGCATCGCGGCAACGGGAAACGCGTTGCCGTAGAGCCCGCGGCGGGTCTGGTCCCAGTGCCCCGCGGCCCCGGCGAAGAAGCTGCGGGCATCCGCGTCCCGCTCCGCCAGAGCGGCCGTGAGGCGGAGCTCGTCCTGCCTCGTCGCCGGCCAGTCGGCCGCTCGCCGCCGGGTGAGCACCCACAGGTCGCGCTGCGTCGGGTCCAGCTCGTCGAGCAACAGGCGGTAGAGGTTGGTCGTGCCGACCCGCCGGTGCGACACCCAGCCCTCGGTAACCAGCCGCTTGAGGTGCCGGCTGACGGTGCTCTGGGGCATCTGCACGACGCGGCAGAGGTCGCCCACCCCAAGCTCCTCGCGTTCGAGCAGCCGCAGGACCCTCACCCGTGCCGCGTCGGCGAGGCTGGTCATCCAATTAAGGAGCGCGTCGGGTTGAGTGGTGTTCTGGATCATCCGTTAATCCGGATGATAGGATAGAGGGTGGTTGGCCGGGGTCAAGTAGACCGGCGGAGCGGCGAAAAGACGGAGAGATGGGGAGGCGGAGGGACGGGGGCCCTGATCCCCAACCCCGATCCCTGTTTCCCGATCCCCGATCCCTAATGCCCGATCCCTCGCCCCCCGGGCGCGTTACGATGCCGCCGCGGGCCAGGATCGGCATGCCTCCTATGGTGAGCCACCGGCGGCGTGGTGGCACACCATGATTAAACCCTCACCAGCGACGGTCGACCATGGATGAGGCGAAAACGGCGAGGCTCGGCGTGGCCGGGCTGGGGGGCTACGCGTACCAGATGGCGGAGCTTGTCCTGCGTTCCGGGGCAGGCGTCGATCCGCCGGCGGCGCTCGTCGCGGTGTGCGACCCCCAGCCCGGGGCGCACTCGGCCCGCATCGCCGAGCTGCGGGAGCGGGGGGTCGGGTTCTACGACGACTACGACGCGATGCTCGCCGGGGCGGGGCTGGACGGGGTGTGGCTCCCGGTGCCGATTGCGCTGCACGTGCCGTTCGCCGAGCGGGCGCTGGCGGCGGGGGTGGCGGTCATGGTGGAGAAGCCCGTGGCGGGCACCGTCGACGACGTGGACCGATTGATCGCCGCCCGTGACGCGGCGGGGCTGCCCGTGCTCGTGGGGTTCCAGGACATCTACGCCCCGAGCACGCTGCCGATGAAGCGCCGGCTCCTGGCGGGCGAGCTTGGCCCCCTCTCCGCCGCCACGCTCCGCTTCTGCAGCCCGCGGCCCGACTCGTACTTCCGCCGCAACGACTGGGCCGGGTCGCTGCGACGCCACGGCACGTGGACCCTCGACAGCCCGGTCAACAACGCGATGGCCCACTTCGTCAACCTCGCCCTGTTCCTCCTCGGCCCGACCGAGGACCGCAGCGCCACCGTGACCGGCATCGAGGCGGAGCTGTACCGGGCGGCGGACATCGAGAACTACGACACCGCATCGCTGCGGGTGCACCTCGACGCGGGGCCGAGCCTGCTCGTGCTGATGTCACATGCCACCGCCACGCCCGACGGGCCGCTGATGCGGTTCACCGGCGGGGGGGGCACCCTCGAGCGCGACTTTCGCCACTTCAACGTCCACCGGGCCGGCAACGCCGAGACCCTCCGCGGCGACGACGACTTCCGCCCCCGCATGCTCGAAGCCTTCACCCGCGCTATCCGCGGCCGCGAACCAACGCACCGCCGTCGCCACGCTCGAGGTCGCCCGAGCCCACACGGTCGTGGTCAACGGCGCGTCGCAGGCGGCCCCGGTCCACCCGATCCTCGGGGAGTTCATCGAGGAGGCGCCGGTGGAACAAGGTCTCGTCCGCGCTGTGCCGGGGCTGCTCGAGGCGTTCCGCCACGCCGCCGACCACGGCCTCATGCTCCACGAGTCGGGCCGCCTCGCCTTCACCCGGCCCGCCGGGCGGCTCGACTTGTCCGACTATCATCACTTCGGCGGGCCGCACCCCGGCACCGCCCCGGCCCCCGCCCGACCGTGACGTCGGTGACGACCCCGGCCCCGTCCCCCGCTCCGCCCCGACTCCCGGTGACCGGATGCCTCACGTTCCCCAGTCTCCGACCCGCCACCCCACGACCACGCCGGCTCGTCGCCTCGCCGCGGCTCCGCTCGCCCTCGCCGTTTTGACCGCCCTCGCCGGATGCGTCGCCCTCGCCGGATGCGTCGTCGAAAACCGCACCAGCACCTGGGACGACTTCGACAAGCTCGCCGACCCCAAGCCCGGTGAGCCGACGCAGGCCGGAAAGGACCGCCTCGCCGCGCCCCGCGGCTGGACCATCCCCGTCGCCGAGTTCACCGGCGACGACCGGCTGAAACAGGCCTACCGCCTCGCCGCGTCGCTCCGCGAGACCGGCCAACTCGCCGACGTCTGGTTCGATGAGACCGCCGACGCCGCCCGGGTCAACGTCGGCCGCTACCGCACCACCACCGACCCCGAGGCGCAGCAAGGCCTCGCCGCCGTCCGCGACGCCGAGATCGGCGGCCGACGCCCCTACCGAGACGCGGAACTCGAACCCATCACCTCCGCCGGCGGCACCGTCAGCGAGTTCGACCTCGCCCAGCACTCGGGACTCCGCACCCTCCTCGTCGCCATCTTCGACGACCGCTACGACGGCAACCGACAGGTCGCCGCCGAACGCTACACCCAACAGCTCCGCGACGGCGGCCCCGCTTCCGATGACCGTGAACCCGCCGACGCGTACTACTACCACGGCCCCTCCCAGTCGCTCGTCACCGTAGGCCTGTTCACCTACGACGACTTCGTTGCCGTCAACGGCGTCGACACCTACGGCCCCCGCATCCGCGAACAACAGGAACGCTTCCCCGCCATCCTCCGCAACGGCCAGCCCATCCCGAGACAGGGCGCACCCGCCGGCGAGAACGAACCCCCCGTCGTCGTTAACGTGCCGTAGAGCGAACGACGCAAACTTTCTCCATTAGCCGCGTTGCTACGCAACGCGGTCCACGACGCGTAGCGTCGCGGCTATGGCGGGGAACTTCACCACCTGTTGTAGTTCCGGAGCCGCGGATGTCAATCCGTCGGCCAAGCCGCCCACCGCGTGAGCCGGCGGATCGACATCCGCGGCTTCGGTCGCCTCACCCCGTCACCAGCCGGGCGATGTCGTGATACGTCACGAACAGGAACACGCACGCGATCAGCACCAGCCCCGCGAGCAACGCTGCCGTCTGCACCTTCGGGCTCGCCGGCGACCCCTTGATCTTCTCGATCAACAGGAACACCATCAGCCCACCGTCCACAATCGGGATGGGCAGGAAGTTGATCACCGCGAGGTTGACGCTGATGATCCCGAGGAAGAACAGGAAGTAGGCGATGCCCTGCTGGGCGAACTTCGATCCCTCGTCCACGATGCCGACGGGTCCGCGGAGGTGCGACGGCTTGACCGTCCCCTGCGCGAGGCGGAGCAGCGTAATGTAGGTCTGCTGGATGAACTGCTTGGACTTCTCCAGCCCGATCTTGGTGGCGCCCCACGCCGAGTCGGCCTTGAGCGTGGTCAACAGCGGCTCGAACCCAAGCCCCGCCGGGACCTCCCACCGCGGCGCAGCCGCCAGCACCGACGCCGCCTGCGGATCGAGCGTCACCGTGTACGTCTCTACCGGCTGGCCCGCCAGGTTCACCTCGAACGTGAACGCCAGCTCCAGCGGCTCGTTCGCGTCCCGCCCGGCCGCGGCCTCATGCAGCGCGTACCGCAACTCGGCGAAGTCGCCGACGCCGCTGCCGTTGAGCCCCGTCACCCGCGACCCGGGGGGCAGCGGATTGCCCCGCGTCGCCTCCGCCAGCGGCGAGTCGGACACGACGCCGGCGATGTGGTTCGTCTCCACCGCCGGGTTCACCCCGACGCCCAGCTTCCCGCCGTCGGGCGTTACCTTGCCCAGGTCCACCACCGCACCCCCGCCCCCATCACCCTCGCCGCCCCGCCACACCCGCAGGTCCACCCCGCCCGACGGCGCGTCGGCCAGCGTCTCCTGCAACTGCTTGTACGTCGGCCAATCCGCCTCGCCGATCCGCGCCAGCACGTCGCCCGGCTCCACCCCCGCCTCCGCCGCGGGCGAGCCGTCCAGAGGCGTCAGCGACATCGCGGCCCTGAGCCCGAACAGAGACCCCATTTCTTTGAGGAGGACCCCCCCTTCCCCAAACTCCGGTTCGAGCCGCGGCGACGCCTCCGACTCCACCGTCACCGTGTCCTCCCCGTCCGCCGCTGTGAACGTCAGGGTCAGCCCCGGCCGGTCCGCCGCGGCGATGAGCCGCTTGACGTCGCCCGTGTCGTCCACCGCCTGCCCGTTTACCGCCGTCAGCGTCATGCCCGGCTCGACGCCCGCCCGCCGGTATACCTCGCTCGCCGTCGCCTTGCCCTCGAGCGTCTCGCCGATCGTCAGCGTGGACGGCTGCTCGACACCGATGTACAGCAGCCGGTCGTTCGGGCTCGGCACCGGGGTGATGTCGTAGGTGAGCGGGCCCGGCTCACCGTCGCGTTCGACGGTGACCTCCACGGAGTCGCCGCCCTTGCCCAGCGCCGTGGCGATCTTGACGTCGGCCATGTCCTGCGCCCGGTTGCCGTTGATGTGGGTGATCCGGTCGCCGGTCTGCAGGCCGAGGTAGGCCCCGTCGCCGTCGTGGCCCCGGGCGTAGGCGGCCGCGGCGGGCGAGCCGGGCACCACCCCGCCGACCTGCGCCGCGGGGAACTCCACGCCGAGTTGAAAGCAGATGATGAAGAAGATCAGCCCGAAGATCAGGTTCATGATCACCCCCGCCGAGATCACCGCCGCCCGGGCCCAAACCGGCTTGCGGTTGAACGCCCGCGGATCGTCGCTCTGGGCGTTTGGGTCCATGTCCTCCTGCCCGAGCATCTTCACATAACCCCCCAGCGGCAGCCAGTTCAGCCGGTACTCGGTCTCGCCCATCCCCATCTCGTCGGCCTTCTCCATGATCCGCCGATTGCGGGCGTGGTCCGACAACCCCTCGAGCGACTCGCCGTCGTCCTCGAGCGCCGCGACGGCCCGGCGGGTGTACTCGCCCTCGGTCCCCCCGGCGCGGAACCCGATGCCCCGCCGCCACGACCCCATGGCCGTGCCGAACCCGATGGCGAACTGCGTGCAGCGGATCCCCACCCACTTCGCCACCGCGAAGTGCCCGAGCTCGTGAACAAAAATGAGGAAGCCGAACCCCAAGATCAGGGCGGCCACGGCAAGGGCGGGATGATTAAAGATGGCGGTCATACGGCAAGGGATCGGGGTTCAGGGACCAGGGATCAGGATCAACTCACGAAGCGACGCGGCTTTGCCGCGCCGTCTTTGTATCTCACACGTTTACCGCTGCGACTTGTCGCGTCCCTTATTCATCGTCAACCGGCGACCTTCGCCGCCTCCAACCGCTCCGCGACGTACTCCCGCGCCCGCCGGTCCGCCTCCAGCACGTCGGCCAACTCACGCACCGGCACCACCTCCACGGCGTCGAGCGCGTCGGCCACCAGTTCGACGATACGCCCCATGCGGATGCGGCGTTCGAGGAACGCCGCCACCGCCGCCTCGTTCGCCGCGTTGAACACCGCCCCGGCCGTCCCGCCCGCCCGGATCACGTCGTACGCCAGCCGCAACGCCGGGAACCTTTCGCCATCGGGAATCTCGAAGTCCAGCCGGCTCAGCCGCGTGAAGTCCAGCGTGTCCGAGCACCCCCCCGCCCGGTCCGGCCACGTCAGCGCCACCTGGATCGGCGTCCGCATGTCCGGCGGCCCCAGCTGCGCCACCACCGACCCGTCAACGAACTCCACCATCCCGTGCACCACCGACTGCGGGTGCACCAGCACGTCGATCTTCTCCGGCAGGAGCCCAAATAGGTGGTGCGCCTCGATCACCTCCAACGCCTTGTTCATCATCGTCGCCGAGTCGACCGTCACCTTCGGCCCCATATCCCACGTCGGGTGCCGCAACGCCTGCTCCGGCGTCGCCTCGGCAATGGCCGCCGCAGAAGCCGTACGGAACGGCCCGCCGCTGGCGGTGAGGACGATCCTCTTTAGGGTCTGGGGTCGGGGGTCTGGGGTCTGGGTAGAACCGCCTGCTCCCTCTTCTAGACCCCGAACCCTAGACCCTAGACCCTGCCGCAGGCACTGCCACACCGCCGAATGCTCCGAGTCCACCGGCAACAACGCCGCCCCACGCTCCCGCGCTAGGGGCATGACCAGCTCACCCGCGGCGACGAGCGTCTCCTTGTTCGCCAGCGCCACGTCACGCCCGGCCTCCAGCGCCGCCAGCGTCGCGGGCAGCCCGGCGATCCCGACGATGGCGGAGACCACGAGGTCCGCTTCGGTCTCCCGCACCAGCGCCTCGGCCGCGCCTTGGCCTACGTGATGCCGGTGCCCGTCGCGCCGGTTTGACGCCCTGCCCGGCGAGGCGAGGGCGGTGGTGCGACACCCAAACCGCTCCGCCTGCTCCGCGAGCCGCTTGCCCCGCCGCCCGGCCGCCAACCCGACGACCGCGAACGGGTGCCGCCCGGCGCGGGTGAGGTGCTCCGCCACCGCCAGCGTGTTCACCCCGATGGACCCCGTGCTGCCCAACACGATCAGCCGCCGCGCCCCATCCCCGCCCTCGGAAGTGGGAACCGGCCGAGCAGCCGCATCAGTCTCGGAGTGTGCCATCGCGTGATCCATGCTTGCAATGCTCCGCTTGCGTCCGGTCCCCCTCCCCTCGGGAGGGGCTAGGGAAGGGTCGGCCGCTCTTCACCGTAGCCCCTCGCAGCGGCCGACTACCGGGGGGGCTTACGAGGGAAAGGCTCACTTCCGGGGGGGGCCGCCCTCCCCCAGCCCCTCCCGGAGGGAGGGGGGTAAGAAGCGGCAACCACTGGTCACTCCCCTCGCCCGATCACCCGGTTGCGGTACCCGCCCGACACCGCCGGCTGGTCCGCGTCACCCGACGACCGCTTGCCCGTTGCCGCCGCACCGTCGCCGTTGCGGTCGGCTTCGTCGGGATCACCCGACGCGTCGGCCGCGGCATCGCCGCCGTCACCGTCACCGTCGCCCGCCCCGCTCGACGCTTTGCCCCGCCCCCGGCCACGCCGCCGGCGACGCTTCGGCTTCTCCTCCACCTCGGGCTCGGGCTCGGACTCATCGACGTCCTCCCCCGCGGCGCGGGCACCCTCGACCGCCTCCACCTCCTCAAATTCGGCAACCTCCGCGTCCTGATCCGTCGCCTCCTCGGCCGCGTCTTCGTCGGAGCCGTCGCCGCTCGATTTCGACGCCTTCTCCGCGCCCTGACGCTCGGCCCCGTCGTCGCCTTCACCGCCACCCTCATCGTCACCCCCACCCCCGCCGCGACGACGACGCCCACCCCGACGACGACGCCGACGCTTCGGATGCTCGTCCTCACCTCCGCCATCATCCGACGCTTGCGTGGTCGCGACCCCCTCCCGCTCCACCCCGTCGGCCGCGGCGTCGTCGTCCTCTCGCCCGTCGTTCGCCGCATCATCACCATCACCCGAAGCGCGACCCGAATCATCGCGCGCGTCACCTTCCCCCCCGTCGTCCGACCCGCCGCCGCGCCGCCGGCCGCGCCCGCCCCGCCGCCGGCGACGCCGACGCTTCGTCGTCCCCCCGTCGCCGTCCTCTTCCTCGTCACCGTCACCGTCACCGTCACCGCCGGACAATTTCGCCGATGCCGACCGCGACTCCGCCACCGCCGCCGCGGCATCTCCATTATCCCGCGCATCACCCCCCCGCTCCCCCGCGCCCTCCGCCCCCTCGGCGTCCTCATCCTCGTCGTCCAAGTCCACCACCGCACGGGGCTCCTCGGGCTCGGGCAGCGACGGGTCGTCCACCGAACGGTACGTCGTCTCGGTCTCCGCGCTCAGCTTCGGCGTGTCCACCTCTTCGTCACTCGTGACCAGCCCGCCCCGCTCGTCGAAGCCCGCGACGTGGATGTGGTCGATCGTCGTCCCGCCGACCCGGACCATCACCGGCTTGCCGTGCTGACTCTCGAGCGACACCAACTCGCCACGCTTGCGGTTGAGGATGTGGAACGCCACGTCTGGGCTGATGGTCAACTCGATCCGCGCCACCTCCTTACGGTGCATCACCAGCGCCAGCCGCCGCATCACGCTCAGCACCACCGACTCGGGGCTCATGCTGTAACCGCGGCCGGCACAGTGCCGACACTCGAGATAGATCGAGCTCTTCAGCGACGGCCGCATCCGCTGCCGCGTCAGCTCGAGCAGCCCGAACTGCGAGATCGGCCCGACGCGGGTCCGCGCGCGGTCCTTCTTCAGGTTGTTGCGGAAGCGTGTCTCCACCGCCTTGCGGTTCTTCATCGGCCGCATGTCGATCAGGTCCAGCACGACCAGCCCGCCGAGGTCGCGGAGGCGGAGCTGCCGCGCGATCTCGTCGACCGCCTCGCAGTTGGTTTGGTACGCATTCGTCTCCGAGTCCCGCGCCGAGCGGCTCTTGCCGGAGTTGACGTCCACCGCCACCAGCGCCTCGGTCGAGTCGATCACCAGCGCCCCGCCCGATGGCAGCGGCACCTCCCGCCCCCCCATGTGCTCGATCTGGCGCTCCACCCCGAAGCGGTCGAACAGCGGCACCGGGTCGTCGTAAAACAACACCTGCGACTTGCTCCGCGGGTTCGCCACGTTCAGAAAATCCTGCGCCCGCCTCGCCGCGTCGAGGTTGTCGCAAACGATCCGGTCGATGTCGCTGTTGAACACGTCGCGGATCGTGCGGATCACCAGGTCCGACTCCGCGTACAGCTCGCCGACGCGGCGCGTGCTCTTGCGCTTCCGCTCGATGTCCTTCCACAGCCGCAGCAGGTACGACAGGTCCCGCTTCAGGTCCGTCTTGGTCTGCCCGATCCCCGCGGTCCGCACGATAAACCCGAACTCCTTGGGCGGGTCGAGGGTTTTGAGGATGTCCTTCATCTCCCGCCGGGCGTCGTCGTCCTCCACCTTGCGCGATACGCCCAGCCGCGTCATGTCCGGCATCATCACCAGAAACCGCCCCGGGATCGACAGGTAACTTGTGATCGTCGGGCCCTTCGTCCCGATGCCCTCCTTGAGCACCTGGACGAGCACCTCCTGCCCGCGCTTGAAGCACCTCTGGATCGGCGGCCGCTCGTGCCGTGCGGTGCGGCTGCCGACCTTCTCGAACTCCTCGCGGTCCTTGCCGGGGAAGTACTTCGGGTGCACGTCGGTGATGTGCAGGAACCCGTTGCGTTTAAGTCCGAAGTCGACAAACGCCGCCTGGATGGCGGGCTCGACGTTAGTCACTCGCCCCTTGTAGATGTTGCTGACGTGCCACTCGGCCGACGCCCGCTCCTGGTAGTACTCCTCGAGCTTGCCGTCCTGGACCACCGCGATGCGAGACTCCTCGCCGGGCACGTGGTTGATGAGCATTTCGGTTTTGGACAATGTTGTAAAAGGAAAAGCGAAAAGCGGAAAGTGAAAATCAGAAACAGCGGGCTATGTCGGTCAGCGTTGACGACACGGTCCCGACTGTGATCTGGAGTTCCACGCTTCGCGTTGCACTTTTCACTTCCTTCTTGTGGACGCTTCCGCTCCAGCCTCGGGCCTGGTTCGCCCGGCGATCGGACCGCGTCGCGGTGTTTTGGTGGTTGACGGCGGCTGGTTCTAGAGCCCGATGGAACGCCCATCGAATGCCGTCGGCATGACTTTGTTGGTCTCGGTCTTCAGGTAGGCGAGCACGCCGCGGTCCGAGTCGAGGCCCGCGACGCGGCGGGCGAGGCGTTCGCACTGCTGCACGCTGACGCTGCGGATCAGCTTCTTGATCTCCGGGATCGCGGGGGGCGTCATCGAGAAGGTCCGCAGGCCCAACCCCAGGAGCAGCATAGTGAATTCGGGCTGGCCCGCCATCTCGCCGCACAGGCTCACCGGCGTGTTCAGCCGATTGGCGCTGCGGATCACGTCGCGCAGCAGCGAGATCACCGCGGGGTTGGCCGCGGAATAGAGGTTCGCGATCCGCTCGTTTGCCCGGTCGACGGCCACGGTGTACTGCACGAGGTCGTTGGTCCCGATGCTGAAAAAGTCCGCTTCCTTCGCGAAGGCGCGGACCTGCAGCGCGGCCGAGGGGACCTCGATCATCATGCCCACGGGGATGTCGCGGGCGAACGCTATGCCCTGGTCCTCGAGGTCGTCGATGACCTCGTCGAGGATCATGCGGGCCTGGCGCATCTCCATGATGTTGGAGATGAGCGGGAACATGATCTTGATCGGGCCGTGGACGCTGGCGCGGAGGATCGCGCGGAGCTGGGTGCGGAAGACGGGGAGGTTCTGCAGGCACAGGCGGATCGAGCGGCAGCCGAGGAACGGGTTCGCCTCGTGGGCCGAGCGGTTGAGCAGGGGGATGTGCTCGGCGACCTTGTCGGCCCCGAGGTCGAGCGTGCGGATGGTGAGGATGCGTCCGTCAAGCTTTTCCAGCACCTCGCGGTACGCGGCGTACTGCTGGTCCTCGCCCGGCTCGTGGTCGGCCGAGAGGTAGAGGAACTCGGTGCGGTAGAGCCCGACGCCCACCGCGCCGCGCTCGAGCATCTCGGGCACCTCACTGGGGAACTCGATGTTGCCCAACAACTCGACCTCGACGCCGTCGGTGGTGATCGCCGGCTCGTCGCGGAGCTTGGCGAGCTCAGCGTCGAGCTCGGCGAGGCGGTCGATCTCATGGCGGTACTCGAGGAGCTGGTCCGCGTCGGGGTCGACGATGGCGACGCCGCGGTAGCCATCGATGATGATGACGTCGCCGTTGGTCACCCGGCGGCTGAGGTCCTCGAGCCCGACGACGGCGGGGATGCCCAGCGCGTGGGCTAGGATGGCGGTGTGGCTGGTGCGGCCGCCCGCGTCGGTGGCGAGGGCCTTAATTTTCGTGCGGTCCAGGGCCGCGGTCTGGCTGGGCGTCAGGTCGTGGGCGAGGACGATCGACGGCTCGCCGACTTTGCTCAGGTCGCTCCCCCCCGTCGGGGCGAGGTGCTGCAGCACCCGCCGCTCGAGGTCCCAGATGTCCGAGACCCGCTCGCGGAAGTAGCGGTCGCTGTTGGAGGTGAACGTGTCGGCGAGCTTCTGCATCACCGCGTAGACCGCGTACTCGGCGGTGACCCGCTGCTCACGGACCATCTCGCGGAACTGGTCGGTGAGCGCGGGGTCCTGCAGCATCCCAAGGTGGAACGCGAAGATCTTCGCCAGCTCGTCACCAAGCGCCTCGGCCGTCTTGCTGCGGAGCTCGGCAAGCTGGCTTGTCGAGGTATCGATCGCGTGGTTGAGGCGTTCGAGCTGTCGGTCCACGCCCGAACTGCCGACGAGGCGGCGGGGGATGCGCTGCAGCTGCGTGTCGACCACCACCGCCGGGTAGATCGCGACGCCGGGCGAGACCGGGATGCCTTTTTTGATGAACATGGGTTCTGGTGGGCTCCGATCAGGCGTCTAGCCGGTCATCCTTCCCCAACAGGACGCGCATTTGTCGGATCAGGTCCGGCAGGTCGTTCTGCGCGATGTGCAGGACGCGGTCCGGGTCGATGGTGTCATAGTGATGCACCAGGACGTTGCGGAAGCTACGAATTGCCCGCTGCTGGTCGATGCGTCCGGCCACGTCGAGGGCGTCCTTGACCAGTCGGCCCATCGCCTCGCCGATAATCGTGAAGCACCTCTCGAAGGCATCGACCGGCCGTTGATCGTGTCTGTATTGCTCCGGCGTCATGCCCTTCACATAGTCGGAGAGTCGTTCCGCAGCCCCGGGCATGTCCCAGATAATCTTCTGAGGGTCACGCGGCATATAGAAGCTTCCGGCTCTCTTGAACGCTTCGTGCGAAGTAGGGGTTGTCAAACTCTGACTTCATCAGCAGGTCAATCTTCCGCCCGAGCAGTTCAGCTAACTCATCTTCAAACCTGAAGCGGTTGGCGATCCAGGGTTCATCGAACGCGGGATCAAAATCCGCGATGAGATCGACGTCCGAGCGAGTCGGGTCGAACGCCCCCGTGCTGGCCGAGCCGAAGACGTCGAGGCGGCGGACGTGGTGCTTGCGGCAGAGGTCGGCGATGGCGTCGCGGTTTTGGTCGAGCAGGTCGATCATGGCCCGCCAGTTTAGCGGGATCAGCGGGCACGACGTGCCGTTGATGGTTGAGAACGCGGATCGCGGGACGCGGAGCGTCGCCGCTTCTTCACAGACCCGCGGCCTCTTTGAGCTTGTCGGCGAGGTCGGTCTTTTCCCAGGTGAAGGTCTCGTAGCTCTTGCCATTCACCTCGACGCTGCCGGGCTTGCGGCCGAAGTGGCCGTGCGAGGTGGTGGGGCTGAAGATGGGGTTACGGAGCTGGAGGTGGTCCAGGATGCCGCGCGGGGTGAGGGGGAAGTGCTCGCGGACCAGCTCGTTGATCTTCGTCTCGTCGATGGCGGCGGTGCCGGCGGTGTCCACGTGGACCGAGGTCGGCTCGGCGACGCCGATGGCGTAGGAAAGCTGCACCTCACAGACGTCGCAGAGCCCCGCGGCGACGAGGTTCTTGGCGATGTACCGGGCCATGTACGCGGCCGAGCGGTCGACCTTGGACGGGTCCTTGCCGGAGAACGCCCCCCCGCCGTGCCGGCCGCGCCCGCCGTAGGTGTCCACGATGATCTTGCGCCCGGTCAGGCCCACGTCGCCGTGCGGCCCGCCGACCTCGAACTGGCCCGTGGGGTTCACGTGGATGGTGATGTTCTTCGCGTCGTAGAGCTTCTTCGGGGCAGCACCGGCTCGATGATGTGCTCGAGGACCTGTTTCTTCAGTTCCTTTTGACGCTTCTCGCCGTTCCAGTCCGCGGTGTGCTGGGTCGACAGCACGACGGTGTCGATCCGCACGGGCTTGTCGTCCGCGTCGTACTCGACGGTGACCTGGCTCTTCGCGTCGGGGCGGAGGCCGGTGATCTTCGGGCTCTTGGCGGTGCGGACCTTGGCGTGCTGCTGAACGATTTTGTGCGAGAGATCGATAGGCAGGGGCATGAGGTCCGGGGTCTCGCGGCAGGCGAAGCCGAACATCAGCCCCTGGTCGCCGGCCCCCTCGCGGTCAACGCCCATGGCGATGTCGCTCGACTGGCTGTGCATGACCCGCATGACGGCGCAGGTGTCGGCATCAAACTTCATGCCGATGTCGCCGACGTAGCCGATGCGGCGGATGGTGTCGCGGATGGTTTCCTCGGCGTTGTTGAGGGCCTTGATCGCCTGGTCGTTGTGCACGGTGATCTCGCCGCCGACGATGACGAGCCCGGTGGTGCAGAACGTCTCACAGGCGACGCGGGCCATGGGGTCGTGGGCGAGGAGGCTGTCGAGGATGGCGTCGCTGATCGCGTCGCTGACCTTGTCGGGGTGGCCCATTGACACGGACTCGGAGGTGAAGAAGTAGTTCGCGGTCGATTCGAGCTTGCGGGCCATGGCGTTTCTCGGGGTGCGGGGGAGCGGGGGAGGCGGGATCGTGCGGAACGGGGCAGGGTTGTAGCGGTTTTGCGGCGGGGGATCAATCGGGCGGCTGCGGGGGCGGCTACTTCCTCCGGCGCTCAATGCAGCGGCGTGGAGCCTTGGCCGGCGAGGCCGCAGGCGCGGAGGAGGGGCGCGACGGTGAGGCCTTGGACGATGATGGAGAAGGCGACGACGAGGTAGGTCATCGTGAGGATCAGCTCGCCGATGGCCGCGGGGGCGAGGGCGGCCACGTCGGCTCCGGGGGCGGGGGGGGCGACGTGGTCGAGCTGCTGTTTCAGGGCGAGGGCGAGGGCAACGCTGATCCCGCCGCGGAGGCCCGCCCAGGTCAGCACCTTCACCGAGTGCGGCGTGAAGTCGTCGCCGGCGACGTTGCGCAGCACCCCGATGGCCCCGCCCACCGCGAGGAGGCGGCAGAGCAGCACCGCGGGGACCGCGATGGCCCCCGCGACGAGGTACGTCGTGTTGAGCGAGAGCACCAGCACCTCGAGCCCAATGAGCACGAAGAGTACGGCGTTGAGCACCTCGTCGACGAGCTCCCAGAACAGGTCGAGGTTGACGCGAGTGGTCTCGCTCATCGCCAGCGCCCGGCCGTGGTTGCCGATGAGCAGGCCCGCGACGACCATCGCCAGCGGGCCGCTGACGTGCAGGACGAACGCCAGCGCGTAACCCCCGGCGACCATGGCGAGGGTGATGAGCACCTCGGTCTTGTACTCGTCGCACCAGCGGAGCATGAGGTAGCCGACGATGCCCAGGGCGAGGCCGAAGAGCAGGCCCCCGCCCGCTTCGAGGGCGAAGAGCTTGGCGACCTCGGGCCAGTCGATCTCGGTTTCGGCGGCGTGTTCCTCGGCTTGGGGTGGGCTTTCGGCGGACCCCAAGGGATGCGTAGCGTCCCGGCTGCCCGGTTCGACGTGAGGCGCAGCCGCAACCGCCGCATGCGTGGTCGCGGTGTCAACGTCGTCGGCGGGGTGCGCCTCCAACCCCGCCACACCCAGCAGCGCCAAGAAGACGACGACGCCGACGCCGTCGTTGAACAAGGATTCGCCGGCGAGTTTGGTTTCGATGCCGACGGGGGCGCCGACCTTGTTCATGATGGCGAGGACGGCGATGGGGTCGGTCGGGGCGATGAGGCTGCCGAAGATGAAGCAGTAGATGAGCGGCAGGTCGAGGCCGAGGAGGTGGGTGATGGCGTAGGTGGCTCCGCCGACGAGGGCGGTGGTGGTGACGACGCCGAGGGTGGCGAGGGTGAGGATGACCCAGGTGCGTTCGCGGAGGTCGGCCAGGTCGACGTGCAGGGCGCCGGCGAAGAGGAGGAAGCCCAGCATGCCGTGCATGAGGGTTTCGTTGAAGTCGATCGACTCGACGAGGTGGCGGGCGGGCTCGACGAGTTGGGGGCGGTAGAGCCCGAGGACGAGCAGGGCGAGCGACCCGAGCAGGGCCAGGAGCATGAGCCCGATGGAGGCGGGGAGTCGGAGGAGCTTGTGGTTGAGGTAGGCCAGCACCGCGGCGAGGGTGACGAGGAGGCCGGCGATCTCGAAGGGGCCCACGGGGAGGTTCCTGGTGCGGCGGGGAGGGGGGTTTAGCCCGGCCGCTCGCGGCCGCGGTGGTCCGGGACCGAAAGCGTACGGCGGCCGCAAGCGGCCGGGCTAAGCGGAAAATGTCGCGGTCGGCCCGATAACGGGGGGCAGTGTACCGATAACGTGGCGGGTCACCGGGGCTTGCGGGGGCGCGGGGGGTGCGTCGATGGGACGGGGACCGGTCGCTATCGAAAGGTTCATCATGCCTGCATCGAGCCCGCCGTTTTCGAGTTCATCCCGGGGGTCGAGCGCCAGCGAATCGGCGCGGGCGGACCTGGCGGGGCTGGTGCGGAGGGCGCAGGACGAGCGGCTGCGGCTGTTGAAGATGCTCGGCGAGGCGCGGGGGCAGGTGGCCGGGGCGGTGCCGGGGGTGACTCCGGTGGCGGTAGCGGCGGCGGCGGATCAGGCCGAGCGGATGAAGGCGATGAAGGAACTCGAAGCGCGGATCGACGCAAAACTCGCGCGGCTGGAGGAGCTGGACGCCGCGGCCGAGCGGGACGGCGAGGCGGCGGTCGCGCGGCGGCTTGCCGAGCGGGCCGAGCGTCACGCGGCGCAGCTCGAGCGGTCGGTGATGGAGCGGCTTAACGCGCAGCGCGACGCGTTCCTGCGGGACCTGACTGAGCGGGTCGAGGCGGAGCGGGGGGCGTGCGGCGGGCGGATCGCGTCGGACTTCGCGGCGGCGCATGAGGAGTTGGGCCGGGTGAGCGACGAGGTGGCGCGGCGGAGCGGGGAAGCGGTGGAGCACGCGCGGCGGACGGCGGCGGGAGCGGCGTGGGCCGTGGAGGAGGCGGCGGGCGCGGCGTTGGCCCGGGCGGACGCGGTGCGGGCGGCGTTTGACGAGCGGGTGATTGAGAGACAGCACGCGCAGCACCGGCGGATGCAGGCGGCGGTGGCGGAGACCGAGGCGCGGCTGGGCGAGTTGGCCGCGGGGCTTGACGAGCGGATCACGGCGCTGGCGGAGGGGTTTGAAGGGCAGGCGCGGGGGGTGATCGCGGAGCTGCGCGACCGGGCGGCGGCGCTGGTGGACCGGATGGCGGGGACGGTGGCGAGCCTCGCAGCATCTTCGCCAAGCGAGGGGCGGAAGGCGGCGTGAGCGGGGCGGGTCGTGCGGCGGATGATCTGAAATTGCCGGGACGCTCCGCGTCCCCGGGGTTTGCGGCGGGCTCCCGGGGCCGCGTAGCGGCCCGGCTAAGGCCCGGCTAAGGAGGGTTAGGGCCAAGTCAGCGGGGCGCGGTCGGTCTCGCTCACGATCAAATTCACGCCGCCCACGGCACCTATCAACCGCTCGCGGTATGTCGGCAGGTACGGCCGCTCGGTGTTCGTATGCCCGGCGAGCACGACCACCTTGCCACGCTGCACAAGGTCGAGCGCCTGGTGGTGCTGCATCTCGCCGGTGACGTACGCATCGGGGTCCGTTCCCGAAAGCTGCTCGAACAGCTTCCCGCCCGAGCCGACGCAGACGGCCACGCGCCGGACGGTCGCTTCGCCGGCGAGGTCGGGCCGGACGCCGAGCTTCACCCGCTCCACGCCGAGGCGTTGTTTCACCCGCTCGGCGAGCGTCGCGGCGGTGACGGGCTCGACCAGGTGGTGCACCCGCCCCGCCCCCGCCCGCTCGCCCTCCCCGGCCGACGCGAGCGAGTCGGCCAGCCGCAGCACGTCCACCGCGGGCTCTTCATAAGGATGCGCCGCCCGCACCGCTTCAAGCACCGCCGTCACCGCATCGGCCGGGCACACCATCTCAACCCGCGTTTCCTCCACCGTCTCAAGCCGGCCCGGCTCGCCCACGGCCGGGTGCGTCGTCGCATCGCCCCGGAACGTCCCGAGGCCGTCGACGTTGAAAGAGCACTCGGTGTAGCGCCCGGTGCCGCCAGCCCCGGCGTCGCTCATGGCGCGGCGGAGCCGCGTCGCTTCGTCCCGCGGTGCGTATACCGCCACCTTGTACAGTTGCTCACCTTCACGATGCGGCACGATCGGTGGCCGCGTGCTCGCTTCGCCCAGCCCGTCGCACAGCCAGTCGTTGGTCCCGCCCCGCACCGCGTCCAGCGCCGTGTGCGGCGAGTACACCGCCAGCCCCGCCCGCACCGCCTCGACGATCCGCCGCTGCGTCCACGGCCCATCGTCGGTCAGCCGCTCCAGCGGCGCGAAGATCGGCGGGTGGTACGCAACGATCAACCCGCAACCCTTCGTGACCGCCTCGTCCACCACCGCCTCGGTTAGGTCGATGCACAAGAGCCCCGCCGACACCGCCTGCGACGGGTCGCCGACGTGGAGCCCGACCTGGTCCCACGGCTCGGCGAGGTGCTCGGGGGCAACCTCCCGCAAAGCGTCCAGCACGTCGGCGAGGGGGCGGGTCATCGGTGCAGGATACGGCGGCTGCGAGCGGCCGGGCTAAGCAGCTGTTTCACCACCAGTACCGGGTGCCACACTGCATCCCGGAGGCTCTGCGCAGGGTGCGGTGTGCCGGCTACAAGTGACGTCAAGCGGTGGTCACACCCGCACACCGCACCCGCCCCGCGCGGCGGGGGGGCAGTGTGGCACCCTGCGAATCTGGCTGTGAAACACGCTCCGAGCGGGTCGGGGACACAAAAGAAAACCCCGGCGCGGACGCCGGGGCTTTAAGGAGGGTCGGGTTGTCGCGGCGGGCTTAGAACGTGAAGCCGACGCCGACGGTGTAGACGAAGCGGCCGTCGTCGAACTGGTCGGTGAGGTCGTCGCCCGAGTCGAAGAGGAACTGGTACGCGGCGCGGCCGAAGAGGAAGGCTTCGGGCTTGACGTAGTAGCGGAAACCGGCCTCGGGTCCGCCGAAGAGCGAGTCGTTCACGTCGTCGCCGTAGAGGTAGCCGACGCCGGCGCCGATGAACGGGCGGAACGGCCCCTCGAGCAGGTGCAGCTGGGCGAAGATGCTGGTGTCGCCGGTCCACGACGAGCCGTTGAGGGTGTCGGCGAAGCCGACGGTCTGCCGCACGCCCAGCGAGAGGGCCTCGGTCAGGTAGGTCGACACGTCGGCGGAGATGTTAAACGAGCCGTTCTCGAAATCCTTGTCGTTGCTGCCGGACCCGGCGAGGGTGATCTCGACGTCGCCCTGCTCCGGGCCGAACCAGCTGCGGTCCTCCACGCTGACGCGTTCACGGTCACGGTCGGCGGTGTAGACCGGCTCGTCTTCGACAACGACGGTGTCGTTGTACTGATTATCTTCGTACTGCCCGAGCGACGAGGTCGCCCCGAACAGCGAAAGACCACAGACCAGCGGCGACCATTTCAGCAAGCTCTTCATCGTGAAACCCTTTCGGATCGAGGAGGCGGGGCGACGCTCACGTCGACGTGACCCCGCAAAGTCATCCGCCACCCCTCCGCGTGCCGCGGAAACCCGGGTGCCGGCGTGAATCTGAACCGTAGACATCCTATCTGAGATTTCCTTAAGCTGCGCTCACAATTAATCGGTACGGCGTTTATCCACAACGCCGCCGGCCCCGCTCCCCGAGGTGACCTTGTTCGACTTCTACCAGTCCCGAAGCGTCACCCTTCGCGCGGGGCTGATCCTGCTGCCGCAGTTCGGCTCGCCCAGCGGGGGGACCCACCGGCCGTTTAACGCCTACGCCCTCGTCTTCGGCGAACGCTGCGTCCTGTTCGACGCGCCGCACCTGCACTGTCTGCCGGGCGTCCGGAAGCTGCTGGATGAGGGGGTGACGCCGGTCGGCTGCCTCTTGTCGCACGCCGACCTGACGGCCGGCGACGGGTTTGGAGCGCTGCGGGAGGAGTTCGGCATGACGTTCATGCTCCACCCGGCGGACCAGAGGGACCCGCGGGCGGAGCGGATTGGCATCGATTGGCGGGACCCAGCCGGGGCGCTGACGGGCTTGCCGGTGGAGGTGATCCACTGGCCGGTGCACAGCCCGGGGTCGGTGATGCTGTACACACCGGAGCACGGCGGGGTGCTGCTGACGGGGGACGCGGCGGTGGGGCCCGGCCCGATGCAGCCCGACGGCACGCCGCCGCTGGTGCGGCCGAAGGTCGCTTCAGAAGAGGGGGACCGCGGGCAACTGGACCGTTGGCGTGCGTTTCACCGCGACCCGCTGGGGACGCTCGCGCCGCTGCACGGGGACCTATATATAGATCACCCCGACGTGCCGGGGCTGATCCGCGGGCTCATCGACGCCCCGCCGCTGAAGCAGGCGGTGCGGCGGGTGGCGTGAGGCGGTGGGGAAGCGGGGCGTGGGTGTTTGCGCCACCACCGTGGCCACGCAAGCGAAGGGATCTTGCGTAACGCGATCTAAACCGCAGCGCGACCGCTTGCGCGGTCGCGTCGGATTTCTGGAACTAAACCACCCCGAGACGGGCGGCTGCGATGCTCCCGCTACGCAGGAGCGGGTGACGCGTCGGGTTCGTCGGACGCGTCATCGTCGGGGGCGAGGAACGTGATGGGCGAGGCGTCGGGCGTCGGCGGGGGCGTCGGGGTGCCGCGGCGGGCGTCGTGGATGACGCGTGGCTTGACCGCATCGAGGAAGATCGAGTCGGGCTCGCCCACGGCGGTGATGGTGATGCGCTGTTCGGTCGGGTTCATGCGATGGCTCACGCTTGGGTCTGGATCGATCTGAAGCGTCACATCCCCGTGGCGGGGATCAAGACAGATCCCGCGGAGGTGCGCGTGGTTGCCGATTTCAACCGTTACAGGCGGTACCGCCGCTACAGGGTGGAGCCGGGTGGCGCGTCACCGGCGGGTGGGGCGTCGGCGTCTTCCTCAAACGGGGTCTGGAAAAAGTGCAGGGCCATGCGGCCGTAGGTGACGGTGGCGGGGCCGTCATAGCCGGGGCGTTCGTCGAAGGCGACGCCGACGGGGGTGCGTAGGACGGCAACGCCGCCGGGCTCGAACTTCGGGCCCAGCTCGTCGAGCAGGCCGAGCAGCGGGCCCGGGACGTCGGTGAGGGCGTAGGGCGGGTCGATCAGGGCGAGGGTGACCGACCCGTCGTCCAGCGGCAGGGGCCAGACCGGCGAGAGGGCACCAGCCTGGAGGATGCGGTAGCGGGAGGCGGGGACGCCGAGCGTGTCGAGGTTTTCTTGCAGGCGGCGGACGGCGTCGCGGTCGCGGTCGACGAAGGTGCAGTGTTCCGCCCCGCGGGAGAGGGCCTCGAGACCCATGGACCCGGTGCCGCTGAACACGTCGAGCACGCGGCCGTAGCCGAGCACGCCGAGGGTGTGCAGGCGGTTGAAGAGGTTCTCCTTGACCCGGTCGGTGATCGGCCGGGTGGTCTCGGCGTCGGCGGGGCCGAGGATGGAGCGGCCACGGTGTTCGCCGGCGATGATGCGCATTGATGGGGGTTTGGGGCTGGGGGCTTGGGGCTTGGGGCTTGGGGCTTGGGGCTTGGGGCTGGCAGATATTAGTTGCTAACGGCTAACGGTTGAACATTTGGTCTACCGCTCCCGGGCGGGGGTGCCACACTGCATCCCGGAGGCTTTGCGGAGGGTGCGGTGCGGGGACTGCGAGTGACTAGACGCCGCGGTCACACCGGCACACCGCACCCGCCCCAAGCGGCGGGATGCAGTGTGGCACCCCGCATCAGGGTCGCAAAACAGCGGCTAACGGCTAACGGCTAACGGCTAACGCAGCGTACGCGTCGGCCAGCAGCAGGCCCGGCAGCAGGGCCCCGCCGGGGCCGGCGATGGCGAGGTGGCTCTCGACGTCGTGCAGTTGCTGCTCGGCAAACGGCACCGTCTCGGGCCGGCCGAGGAACGCGGCCATGGCCCAAGGCTGGTACGTCGTGTAGTCGGGCTGCGTGTGCGTCTGGTGGTACCGGCAGGCCGCGGCGACCCGGGCGGCGAGCGCCGGGTCGCCCGTCCGCCGGACGGTCAGGTGCAGCGCGTGCAGCCCGGCCAGCTCGGCGTAAGTCCAGTGGTCGGGGGCATCGTCGACGGCCTGCGGGTGCAGCGGGGCCTCCGCCGCCGCCTCATCCTCGACCGTGCCTCCAAGCATCGCACCTACGCCCCCGCGAGGCCGCCACACCGTCAAACACTGCCGCCACAGCGCCTCTTCAATCTCCACCGCACCCATCGCCCGCGGCAGCTCCATCCCCTCCCCCGGCTCCCCCGGCTCCCCCTCCGCCCGTTCCGCCCGCTCCGTCGCCGCCCGGTGCAGGTGGGCCGCGAGGTAGCGGTACACCGGCCGCGAGTGCCCGGACCCATCAACGAAACGCACCGCCGCGTCCCCCGTCGGCGGCAACCGCGGCTCGCCCTTGTCCTCACCCAGCAGCCGCCACGCCGCGGGCACGGACCCCATCAGGCTCCACCGCACCTCCCCCCCCCCGCCCCCCCTGCCCTCCCGCGCGCGGTGTGGCGAAGCGTCGGCCGCCGCCGACAGCGCCCGCTCCGCCAGCGCACGGATCATCTCGCGGTGATGGGTAGACTGCGTCGACACGGACGCATCCTACCCCCCCGCAGCCGACGCAACGACATCCGCGGCAACCGCCCGACCCGCACCATGCCCGACCCCCAACCCGACCCCCACCCCGACCCCGATCCGCAAGCCCCCTGGACCGACCTCGGCTCCGCCGCCGACTTCCCGGTCGAGTCGCACACCTGCGTCGATCACGCCGGCCACCCCCTCATCGTCTTCCACGTTGACGGCGCATTCCACGTCATGCAAAACGTCTGCCCCCACGCCGGCCTGCCCCTCGGCGACGGCGACCGCCGCGGCATGACCATCACCTGCCCCTACCACGCCTACACCTACCACATCGCCAACGGCACCGACCTCGACGACCCCCAACACGGCCAACCCGCCACCGTCTACCCCACCCGCACCCACGACGGCACCGTCCAAACCCAACTCCCCACCCCATGAAGCGCCGCGGCTTTGCCGCGCTCCCGATCCCGCGCGGCAAAGCCGCGTCGCTTCCTATGAAATACCCCATGACCACGCCCCCCCTCGGCCCCGACCCCGCCCGCGTCGCCGACGGCACCGTCCAACTTCAACTCCCCACCCCATGAAACGCCGCGGCTTTGCCGTGCTCCCGATCCCACGCGGCAAAGCCGCGTCGCTTCCTTATATAGATCACCTTCATGACCGCGCACCTCCTCGACCACCTCGACCGCGACCACCCCCACGCCGTCGCCCGCCTCCATACCTTCCTCCGCATCCCCAGCGTCTCGACCGACCCGGCCTACACCCCCCACGTCCACACCGCCGCCCGCTTTGTCGCCACCACCTGCCAGGAACTAGGCATGAGCGTCCGGACCCTGCAGCCCCCGTCCCCCGACGGCGCCACCGGCCACCCCGTCGTCGTCGCCACCTCCACCCCACGCCAAGTCAGCCCCGACGCCACCGCCCGCGTCCTGTTTTACGGCCACTACGACGTCCAACCGCCCGACCCCGTCGACAAGTGGACCAACCCCCCATTCGAACCCACCGTCCGCGACGGCAACCTCTACGCCCGCGGCACCTCCGACGACAAGGGCCAGGTCGCCACCTTCCTCGAAGCCCTCCGCGCCTACCACGATACCGACACCCCCCTGCCCTGCCACGTCACCGTCCTGATCGAGGGCGAGGAGGAGTGCGGCAGCGTCAGCCTCCCCGCCTTCCTCGACCAACACGCCGACCTGCTCCACGCCGACGACCGCACCGTCTGCGTCGTCAGCGACACGTCCATGTGGGAAACGCCCCCCAACGACGACAACCCCTGCGGCTACCTCCCCGCCATCACCTACGCCCTCCGCGGACTCGTCTACTTCGACGTCAAGCTCCACGGCCCCGACCGCGACCTGCACTCGGGGGTCTACGGCGGCACCCTCGCCAACCCCGCCACCGAACTTACCCGCGTGCTGGGCAAGCTCCTCGACGACGACCGCCGCATCACGATCCCCGGCTTCTACGACAGCGTCGCCAACACCACCCCCGCCGAGCACGACGCCTGGCGACGCCTAGACTTCAGCGAGCACGACTTCACCGGCGCGGTGGGCAGTCAACCCGTCGGCGAGCGCGACCGCAGCACCCTCGAACGCCGCTGGACCCGCCCCGCCGTCGACGTCAACGGGCTCTACGGCGGCTACATGGGCGAGGGCGCGAAGACCGTCATCCCCACGTTCGCCGGCGCGAAGGTGTCGTTCCGCATCCCCGCCGACCTCGACCCGCACACGGTCGCCCGGCAGTTCACCGACTGGCTCCACCAGCACGACACCGGCGGCTGCCGGTGGGAGATCACCAACCACGGCGAGGCCCACCCCGTCGCCGTCGCCACCGATTCGCCTTGGGTCGAAGCCGCGTCACGGGCCATTGAACGCGTTGCCGGCGTCGCCCCGGCCCTGGTCCGCTCCGGGGCCACCATCCCCGTCGTCGCCGACTTCAAGAACAAGCTCGGCATCGACACCCTGCTCATCGGCTTCGGCCTCAACTCCGACAACATCCACTCCCCCGACGAACACCTGGGCCTCGACCGCTTCCTCCTGGGCTGCAAGGTCCACGCCGCCCTCCTCGCCGACCTCGGGTCCACCCCGTCCCCATGAAGCGACGCGGCTTTGCCGCGCCGTCTGCAAGAACAAACCCGGCGCGGCAAAGCCGCGTCGCTTCATGATGATCGCCGTCGCACCGCGGCACGACACGTCATAATGCACGTATGCCGAACGCTCGCGCCAGGGTGCAGGTCGGGACCGGGGGGCTGCTGTACCTCGTGGTCAGCGGGCTGATCCTCGGCGCGGCGATCTACACCCAGGCGAACCTCTTGTTCTGGGGCTTCGGGCTTACCGTCGGCGGGTTGGTGTTGTCGCTGGCGTGGTCGGTCGCGGCGTTGCGGGGGCTGGAGGTGACGCGGGTCGTGCCGGGGCACGCGGCGGTGGGCGAGCCGCTGGTGCTGCGGTATGAATTGCGCAACCGCAACTGGCTGCCGGTGTTTGGGCTGACGGTGCGGGAAGGGTGGGGCCGGGGGAGCAAGGGGTGGAAGCGTTCGGGGCCGGTGTCGAAGCGGCCGCGGCAGTTGGGCGGGGTGCCGTATGCCTGGGCGTCGCACGTGAGCCCGGGGCGGTGGATCGGGGCGGAGGCGCCGTGCTGGCCGCGGGTGCGGGGGCGGCTGGAGTTCGAGCGGGTCGAGGCGGTGACGGGGTTCCCCTTCGGCATCGTGCAGAAGTCGGTGACGTTCTATCAGCGGGACGAGGTGCTGGTTTTCCCCGCGATCTACCGGGTGAAGCGGTCGCTGCTGGAGAGCCTCGCCGCGGCGTCGGGGGAGGGGGCGCGGGCGATCGACCGGCCGGGCGGGCACGAGGAGTTCTTCGGGCTGCGTGACTACCGGCCGGGCGACGCGCTGCGGGTGATCGACTGGAAGCGAACGGCGCGGACCGGGACGCTGGTGGCGCGGGAGATGACCTCGCCGCGGCCGCCGGTGGTGTCGATCCTGTTGGACCTGCGCGAGCCGCCGCTGGACGGCGCGGGCGGGGGCGGGAAGGCGGAGATGGTGCGGGGGTGGGTGCTGGAGGAGCGGGCGATCTGTCTGGCGGCGTCGCTGGTGTGTGAGGCGTACCAGATGGGGTACCGGGTGGGGCTGAGCGTGGCGGGGCCGGCGTGCCCGACGCTGCCGGCGATGCACTCGGTCGTTCACCGCACGACGCTGCTGCAGGCGTTGGCGCGGCTGGATTTGATCGCGCGGGACGCGAAGCGGGGCGGGGACGTGGCGCGGAGCAACGTGATCATTTGGGCCGGCGCGGGCACGGCCGCGGCGGTGCCGGGGGCGCGGGGGGCGGGCGGGGCGGGGGAAGCGCGGGGCGGGTTTGCCGCGTCGCCGGGGGTGACGGTGCTGGGCGCGGCGGACTTCGAGCGGTACGTGGTGGACCCGTCGCGGGCGCTGCCGTTGGCGGAGGCGGCCGGCCGGGCCGCACCCCGCGCGCGGTGGCGGGGCGGGACGCGGCGGTCGGCGGCGTCGCCGATGGTGAAGGGGGGCACCCCATGAACCTCCGCCTGATCTTCCGCCGGCTGGTGTACACGCAGGTCCTGCTGGGGCTGGTCGCCTCGTGCATGGCCGAGCGCAACCCCGGGCTGCTGCTCGTCGCCGGGGCGGTCGGGGCGCTGTCGTGGTACGTCACTGAGGGGCCCGCCGGCCGCACGCTGCCGCGCTGGGGGGTCAACCTCGGCGCCCTCGCCGCGGTCGGGCTGCTGGCGATGGAGCTGCTCAGCGGACGCAGCCCGCTCCTGGTCGCGATGGCGCACTTCACCATGGCGCTGCAGCTCCTGATGCTCTACGCCCACAAGAACTACCGCGAGTACGCCCAGATCCTCGTGCTCAGCCTCCTGCAGATGCTCGGGGCGAGCGTCCTGTCCATCTCGATGATCTACGGCCTGTTCCTTGCGGCGTACTGCGTGGTCGCCCTGCTCACGCTGCTGTACTTCCAGCTCGCCGCCAGCGCCGACCGCGTCCGTGAGGCCAACGCATCGGCCGCCCCCGCCAGCGCGCCTGTGCCCCGCCCGCCCCACACCACCGGCCGCACCTGGGCGTGGCAGCTCCGCCTCACGGCGCTGGGCCTGGGCGTCGCCTGCGCCACCATCGCCGTCGCCGTCTTCGTCGTCTTCCCCCGCACCGGCGAGTCGCGCCTCTCCCTCGAGCAGGTCGCGATTAGTCCGGTCAAGCAGACGGGGTTTTCCAACACCGTGCGGCTCGACGGGCAGCCCCTCGGCGACGGCTCACGCGAGCCGGTGCTGAACTTCACCGTCCGCAGCGGCGAGCACGACCTGGGCGGCTCCGACCGCGCGTGGCTGGTCCGCGGGGCCGCCCTCGACCACTACAACCCCGAGTCGCGGAGCTGGCACCGCTCGCACTTCGCCGGCGCGTCGGACCGGGCCCTGTCGCTCCAAGACGGCGTGGCCGACATCAACCCCCGCGGCGAGTCGGCGCTCGGTTTAGACACGACCGTCACGCTCCGTGACAGCCGGCAGAACACCATCTTCACCGTCGTGCCCCTGCCGTCCGGGGGCCACGGGGCCGGGCCCGTCGTCTCACGCTTCCACTCCGAAGGCCTCGACGCCCTGACCTACAGCCCCGTCGACCAGCAACTCGGCACCACCAGCGCCGGGTTCGGTGCCCCCGTCTACCGCCTCCGCTGGCCGGCCGCGGGCGACGCCGCCCACGTGCCCGGCCTCGACGAGCTCTCCCCCGAGGACCTGCCCCTGATCGAAACCTTCGGCGACGACGGGGACCACCGCGCCTTCGACTTGGACTGGCCCTCCCGCCGACGCACCGACCCCGAAACGTACGCGAGGCGCTGGGCCCCCGAGCACGACCGTGTCCGGGGCTACGCGCTGCGCATCCTCCGCAACGCCGGCCTTGATCGCGACCCCGACGCCCGCCACACCCCCGACGACCTCCGCCTCGCCGCCGCCCTCGCCGACCACCTCCGCACCACCTACGCCTACACCCTCGACAACCCGATCCCCCCGCCCCAGCAGGACCCCGTCGTCGCCTTCCTCTTCGACACGCGACGCGGCCACTGCGAGCTGTTCGCCGCGGGCCTCACCGCCCTCTGCCGCTCGATCAACATCCCCGCCCGCCTCGTCACCGGCTTCATGGCCGTCGAATACAACGGCATCGGCCGGTACTACGTCGTCCGGCCCACCCAGGCCCACGCCTGGACCGAGGTCGACGGCGGGCCCGGCGTTGGCTGGCACACCCTCGACTCCACCCCCCCCGCCCCCGTCGCCGCCGAGCACGCCGTCTCCGGCGGCCTCTTCTCGGGCCTCCGCGCCCTCTACGAACACGTCGAGTTCGCCTGGATCAAGTCCGTTGTCGCCTTCGACCAAAAAACACAAAAGGACGTGCTCCAGAACGTCGAGGCCACCTTCAACGCCGCCAGCGGCCGCGGCAAGTCTCTCACCGCCACCGTCAAGGAATGGGCCACCGCCTTCCCCCGCAACCTCAGCCTCGACACCCTCGGCTACGGCGGCGTCACGCTCATCGGTTTCGGCCTCGTCCTCGCCGTCTTCACCATCTTCCGCCTCGTCACCCTCCGCCGACGACGCCTCGCCGCCCTCCAGCTCACCAGCCTCCCCCGCGCCCAACGCCGCGGCCTCGTCAAACGCCTGGCCTTTTACCTCACCATGATCGACATGCTCGAACGCCACGGCTACGCCCGCCCCGCCTGGCAGACCCCCTCCGAGTTCGCCCGCGAACTCGCCGAGGCCAACCCCCTGCGCTTCGATCCCGTCATCGCCCTCACCGAAGTGTTCTACGAGGTCCGCTTCGGCCACGCCCCCCTCGACCCGCCCCGCCGCCAGAGGGTGCGCATCCACCTCAAGCACCTCGAAACCGCCTTCACCCGCCGAGCGCTGACATAACCCCCATCGCGTTGCGGCAGACGCGCCAGCGTCCCCGGGTCTCCATCGCACCACAATATGAGACGCCGGCGCGTCACCCGCTACGCCGGGAGGTGTGGCAACCCCGCCGTCACACCCGCCGGCGGTTGGTCATCCACTCGGCGCGGCGGGCGATGACGTCGCGGTAGACCGCGGCGTCGGCGTCGCTGAAACAGCAGAACACAGCCCGCTCGGGCAGGGCCGGAGCGGGCCGGGTGGCGAAGTGGCCGAAGACGTGGGCGAAGGCGATACGGGCGGCCCGCTGCTTCGGGAAGCCGTACACGCCGGTGCTGATCGCGGGGAACCCCACGCCGCGGCAGCCGTGCTGCACCGCGAGGCGGAGGCAGTTGGCGTAGCAACTCGCGAGCAGCGTGTCCTCGCGGGTGTAGCCGAGCGCCGCCGCCTCGCCGACGGGGGCGCCGGGCATGGCGTACTGCACCCCGCCCGCGTCGGCGTCGGCGGAGGCGGGCCAGACGGGGCCGACGGTGTGGATGATGTGCTTGATGCCGCGGGCCTCGAGGTCGAAGGCGGGGGTGACCTTGGCCAGGCCCGTCGGGCAGCCGCCGAGGGTGCGGTTGTGGGCGAGGAGGCGTGGCCCCGCCGCCCGGTGGATCGCGCCGTCGACGCCGCCGCCGCCGAGCAGCGACTCGTTCGCCGCGTTGACGATCGTGTCGAGGCCCCACGCCGGGTCGGGCCGCGTGAGGTCGCCGACGACGACGCGGATGCGGCCCATCGGGCGGTCGAGCTCACGTTGCGCCCCGTCGATCTGGCCGAGCGGCAGGTCCGGCACGGTCAACCTGTCTTCCCGCCGGGGCCGCTCTGCCCGCCCTGCTCACGCAGCGCGATGGGCTTGTCGAAGACCTCCTTTAGGATGATGATGCGGCGTAGATCGCTCCGCGAAAGCTTCTTGAAGTCGATGAGGCTTTTGCCGGTGGACCGCTGGCGGACGGTGCCCGCGCCGGCGAGGCCGACCTCGGTCGCGCCGACCTCGGCCTGCGTCGGGGCGACCGGCTCGGTGACGCGGCGGTCGGCGACGGGGGTGGGGATCGGCCGGGGGGACCGGGCGCGGGGCGGCTGCGGGCGTTGGGCCTGAGGTTGCGGCCGCGGGGCCGGGCGGGGCTGGCCCACCCCGGGCCGGGGCCGCGGCGCGTTGCCCCGCTGGCCCTGCGCCGGCTGCCGGACGCGTTGCCGCGCCGCTTCCCGCTGCCGTTCCAGGTCCGCCACCCGCTGCCGCGCCCGCGCCGCGGCCAGCTCCTGCTCACGCGCCTCGTCCGCCTGCCGAAGCAGCCGATCACGCTCCGCCGACGCCGCGTCGTCCGCCGCGGGCTCGGGCCGCTGCGGGGTCCGCGCGGCGGGTCGTTGACCCTCCGACGTGCCGCCCCCCCCGCCCCCGCCCCGCCGCTGCTCGTACTGCTGCTTCGCCCGCGCCCGCGCGATCCGCTCCGCCATCGTCAGGTTCGACGGCTCGTCCTGCCCCACCCCCGCGCGTGCCGCGCCACCCGCACCCGCCGCGCGGCCCCCGTCCGCTTCACGCTGACGCGACAGCTCACGCAACTGCTCCCGACGCCTCGCCGTCACCTCATCCAGGCTCGGCCTCCCCCCCCTCTCCCCGCTCCCCCCCCTCCCCGTCGCACCCCCCTGCACATCTCGATCCCCCGAGCCGCCCCCCTTGCCCGACCGGCGGTTGCTCTCCTCGATCTGCTTCTTGATCCAGTTGAACACCGCCCCGCCGCAGACCAGGATGATGATGATCGCCCACGTGATGATGTCCTGCGTCGACGCCGCCTGAGCGAGCAGCCCCCCGGCGAGATGGACCTCAAGAACCGGCATCGCGACATCGTATCACCCCGCCGAGCCCGCGGCCCCTGCTTCTCATCGCACACGTACTCAACGCTTCAGAGCCGGGAGCGTCAGCGACCGGTAGATCCGTTCAGCCACAACGCCCGGTCGCTCACGCTCCCGGCTCTGATGGCAAGCCCGCTCCGCCCGTCACGCCCTCCACCGTGAACACCCGTTGCCCCGCGTGGTCCAGCTCCGCCAGCCGAACGCCGTAGACCGGCTCGAGCACCCCACGCCGCAGCACCTGCCCCGCCGGCCCCCGGGCCACCAGCCGGCCGGCGTCCATCAGCCACACCTCGTCCGCCCACCGGCCCGCCAGCTCCAGCCCGTGCAGCACCACCAGCACCGCCAACCCCTCGCCCGCCATCGCCTTGAGCAACCCCATCATCGAATACGCGTGATTCAGGTCCAGCCCCGCCGCCGGCTCGTCCGCCAGCACCACGCCCCCCCCCGCCCCCGGAAGCACCCCCCCCGAAAACGCTCCTTCCGAACCCGGCTGACCCGCCGCCGCGGCCCGCCCCTTCCCCGACCGGCTCTGGGCCCACGCCCGAGCGATCAGCACCCGCTGCCGCTGACCGCCCGATAACGCCGACACCGGCCGATCCGCCAGCCCCGATAACCCGCACCGCTCCAGGGCCGCATCTATATAGATCCGGTCGCCGTGCGCGTACCGGCCCATCGCCACCACCTCCCGCACGGTGAAAGCGAACGACGCCTCGCCCCGCTGCGGGACGTAGCTTACCCGCCGCGCCAACGCCGGCCCCGCCAGCTCACCCACCGGCACCCCGTCCAGCGTCACCGACCCCGCCGAGGGCGCGACCTGCCCGAGCATCGCCTTGAGCAGCGTCGATTTCCCCGCCGCATTGGGCCCCAGTAGGGCGGTGAGCCGGCCCGGGGTCAGCCGCGCACTGATTTCGTGCAGCACCGGGTCACCGGCGTCGTACCCGGCGACGAGGCCGCGCACGGCCAGCCCCGTGTCGCCGGCGTCGGCGGCGTCGTCGTGCGGCTCGGCGGTGTCGGGTGGTGCGGTTGGCATCGGCTGTGACGGGTTTGCTAGGTCCGCCGCAAGGTTACCGCCCACGCCGCGCCGCCGGCCGCGGATTCCTGATCCCGCTTGTCCGGTTCAGCGCTCACGTCCCCGCGGCACCTCGCCGATGAGGAAGAGGGTCCCGCCGCCCCCGTTCATCCAGCCGTTCACCCCCTCCCGAGACGCCGACATGGCCGCCGACGCCCCCACGCCCCAAGCCCCCGCCGTTGACCTCGACACCGCGCCGACGCCCGACGCCCCCGCCGTCGCCGGCGACACCGACCCGCACGACGCGCTGGGCCTGCTCGGCGAGCTCGAACAGCGCCTCGGCCAACTCAAGCAGTGGCAGGCGGAGAACGACAACGAGGCCAAGTCGGTCCGGGAACAGGCCCGCGACATCGCCGAACGCGAGGAGGCGTTTGACCAACAGCGGCAGGAGCTGGACGACGCCCGGCAGGCCCTGGAGGGCGAACGCGCCGCCGCCGTTGCCGAGCGTGAAACCTTGGAGGCGACGCGCGGGGAGCTCGACGCGCTGCGCGGCCGGCTTGATACGCAGAAGGCGGAGCAGGACGGCCGCACCGGCGAACTGGACCGGTCGCGGGCCGAGCTGGACCGGCAGGACCGGGGGCTGAAGGAACGCGAAGAGGCGTTTGGGACGCGGGAGGCGGAGCTGAACGGGCGGGCGGCGGCACTCGACGCTCGGCAGGCAGAGTTGAACCGCCAGTCGGGCGAGCTGGCGGACTGGCAGCAGCAGCTCGAGGCGCGGGCGGCGGAGCTTGACGAGCAGCGGGACAAGCTCGACGCGGCGAAGGCCGAGGCCGAGGCGCTGCGGGGTGAACTCGATGCTCGGGCGGAGGACCTGACTGAGGGTCACGCCGCGCTGGAGCGTGATCGTTCGGCGTTGCAGGACGAGCGGAAGACGGTGGGCCGGACGCAGGTCGAGCTGCGGCTGCGGGGCGAGGCGATCGAAGCGCAGCAGGCGAGCCTGGACAAGGCCCGGGCCGCGCTCGCCGAGCAGGCGGTGGCGGCGGAGGAAGCCGCGGCGTCCGGCGGTTTGACCGTGCCGGGCGGAGGCGTGGATACCGAAGAGGCGCTCGCGGAGCTGCGGGCGCAGCGGGAGCAGATCGACGCGGACCGGGCGGAGCTGGACGCGACGCTGGCGTCGCTCGAGGCGCGGGAGGCGGAGCTGGCCGAGCGGGAGGCGGGGCTTGAGGGGGGGATGGACCGGGCGGCGGCCCAGGCGGCGATGCTGGCGGGCGAGGCCGCGGCCCCGGGCGGGTCGGGCGGGCCGGTGCACGCCGATGTCATCGACGAGGCCGACGTCTCGCCCGACGACACGGCCGGGCCGCTGGCGCTCGATACGGCGTTGCGGGAGCGGGAAACAGCGCTGGCGAAGAAGGAGCACACCTTTCGCGAGGCGCTGCGGCTGAGCAAGGACAAGGTGCTCGCCGAGCGGAAGGCGGTGCAGGAGCGGGCGGCCGAGCTGGAGGAGCTGTCACACCACCTCGCCGACCGCGAGTCGGAGCTGCAGGAGGCGGGCTCGCAGGTCGAGGCGCGGCGGGCGCAGCTCGACCGTGAGCAGGCGCGGCTGGACGCCGAGCGGGCCGAGCTCGAGCGGCTGCGGAGCGACTTCGACCACGGCAGCGACGCGGCCGAGACGGTGGCGGGTTACGAGCCGGCCCCGTTCGCCTTCGACCGCGGCGGGGCGGACGCCCCGGTGGACCACGGTGAACTGGCGGCGGACCTGGCGGCGCGGGAGGCGTCGTTCCGGGAGAAGAAGCAGGCGTTCCGCGAGAAGCTTGAGCGGATGAAGGCCGAGCTGATCGAGCAGCGCGACGCGCTGCGTCGCCGTGCGGCGGACCTGGACACGCGGGCGGCGGCGCTGGACGAGCGGGAGTCGGCGCTGGACGCGCGGCAGGCGGAGCTTGAAGGTCAGGCGGCGAGCCTCGCGGACCGGCCGGGGATCGACGGGCTGGCGGACGCGGCGGGGGCCGAGCGTGAGGCGGAGCTCGCGGCGAAGGCCGAGGCGCTGGAGCTGCGGGCGGCGGAGCTGGCCGAGCGTGAGGCGCGGGCGGCGGCGGACGACCCGGACGGGGCCGAGCAGCGGCGCAAGATCGGCGAGCTTGAGGCCGAGCTGGCCGAGGGACGCAAGGCCGGGCACCAGGCGGCGGGGCTGGAAAAGGAGCGGCGGATGCTGGTGGAAGTCCGCAAGTTCCTCGAGACCAGCGAGGCGGCGATGGTGCAGAAGTGGGCAACCAAGACGACGGCAACGGTGGTGGCGCTGGGGATTGTGGCGCTGGTGTGTGCCGCGGGGTTCAGCTTCGCGGTGGGGCGTCAGCTTGCGAGCCCGCGGTGGGAGGCGTCGCTGGCGCTGTCGGTCGCACCGGCGAAGATGCCCGACGCAGAGGGCCCGCGGCTCGTCGCCGACGGTCAGGCCGAGGGGGCCGGGGACGCAACGGCGGAGGCGGACGCCGCGGCCCCGGGGTCGACGGGCGAGGCGTGGGTGCAGCAGTTCGAGCAGACGGTGCTTTCGGAACCGGTGATGTTGCAGGCGCTCAACGTGATGGACAAGGCGGGCCTGCGGCTGTTCACCAGTCCGCAGGCGCTGGCGGTCCACCTCCGCGAGCAGCTGACCATTGCCGGGGACCCGTCGCGGGTCGAGCTGCACTACGCCACGACCGACGCGGAGCAAGCCGTGCCGACGCTTGATGCGCTGGGGCAGGCGATCCTGAGCTACCAGATGACGGTGGACCGCAAGGCCGGCCGGCCGGACACGGCCCGGGTGTTGCAGAAGGCGATGCGTCACCCCGAGCCGGTGCGGGACCAGACGGTGACGTACGCCGCGGCGACGTTCGCGGGGGTGCTGGGTGTCGCGCTGCTGGCGAGCCTGGTGCTGCGGCTGAGCCTGGCGCGGTCGAAGCGGGTGCTGGACGAGGGCGAAGCGCCGATCCTGCGGACGCTGGATCAGCCCGCGACGTGGTCGCCGGTGCGGGCCGAGGGTCCGGCGTGAGCTTACGGGCTTATACTGCTTCGAGAGTTGCGGAGGGTGCCACACTGCATCCCGGAGGCTTTGCGGAGGGTGCGGTGTGCCCGCTGCGGGTCTCGTGACGCCGCGGTCACACCCCCACACCGTATCCGCCCCGAGCGGCGGGATGCGGTGTCGCACCCTTGGCAAGGGTCTCCGGAATATTCTGATCGATGCAGGAGGCCAAACCCGCGGTTTGACACCGCCCCGCCCCGCGGTACACTCTCCCGTTCGGCGTCGCCGGGCCCGCTTCGGCCCCGGTGGTGCCGTCGCCCGTTGTCCCCCCGACCCCGATTGCTCCCGATGACCCGTCAAACCTTTCACGCCAAGAACGGCGAAGTCGAACGCGGCTGGGTCCACGTCGACGCCACCGACCAGGTGCTCGGCCGCCTCGCCACCCGGATCGCCGTCATCCTCATGGGCAAGGACAAGCCCACCTACACGCCGCACCACGATGTGGGCGACTTCGTCGTCGTCACCCACGCCGCCCAGGTCCGCGTCACCGGTAACAAGCTCGACCAGCGGTACCACCAGTCCTACTCCGGCCACCCGTCGGGCCTGAAAAAGACCAGCCTCCGCGAGGTCCGCGAGAAGGCCCCGGAGAAGCTGATCCTCGAGGCCGTCCGCCGCATGCTCCCCAAGAGCAAGCAGGGCAGCGCGATGCTCAAGAAGCTCAAGGTTTACCCCGCCGGCGAGCACCCGCACGCCGCTCAGAACCCCCGCCCGCTCGAACTGCAGACCGCCTAACCCCCCCCGGAAGCACCCGGATGTTTCCGGAAGTTGCCGCCGCCTTGATCGCGCTGTATCCCGCCTCTGCCGGTCCGTCACGCTCCCCCCGCTCCCGCTGATCCGCTATGGAAGACAACGCCACCGCCACGCTCGACCCGCAGACCTCCGACGAGATGGGGCAGGACCAGCCCGAGCGTGAGCCGCGCCCGCTGCGGGAGCCGGCCAAGCCGGACGCCGGCGGGTTCGTCTGGGGTACCGGCCGCCGCAAGTCGTCCATCGCCCGGGTCCGCCTCAAGCCCGCCGCCGAGGGGGGCGAGGGCAAGTTCCTCGTGTCGGGCCCGAAGTCAAAGAACAAGACCGTCGACGAGTTTTTCAGCGAGCCACAGCACCGCAAGGCCTGCACCGCGCCGCTGGAGGACACGAACACGCTCGGCAAGCTCGACGTGATCGTCACCGTCAAGGGTGGGGGCATCACCGGCCAGGCCGAGGCCGTGCTGCTGGGCGTCTCCCGCGCCCTGGTCGGCTACGACCCGAGCCTCGAGCAGACCCTCCGCGACCAGGGCTATATGACCCGCGACCCCCGCGAGGTCGAGCGTAAGAAGTACGGCCAGGCCGGGGCCCGTCGCCGGTTCCAGTTCTCGAAGCGCTAAACGCTGGAATCACTGCTGCTCCATCGAGGGGGTGCCACGCTGCATCCCGCCGCATCGGGCGGGTGCGGTGTGATGGTTTAACCACCACGTGGTGCGGGTTGCACACGTCACATCGCACCCTCCGCAAAGCCTTCGGGATGCGGTGTGGCACCCACCGCTAGGCTGTGGAACAGTTGTAGGGTAGGGCTTGCCCTGTCACGGCCGACTCAGCGTCGCCTCCCCCGCCGCGGTGACACGGCGCGACGGTCATCTCGCGGCAGGGTGAACCCTGCCCTACGGCTGTCGTTGCACAACATCACCGCTTGCGGTCAGTGCACCCCGCGCTGACCGCAGGCGTTCGCCCGGGTTGAACCGCCCCGCCACATTCTTTCACGGCCGCCGCGCTCCCCTCCCGATAGGGGGTGGTGAACACATGGAGGTGCTCACATGGGATGGATCGGAAACCGGTCGGACGCTCACTGCCCGTTCATCAACGCGGATGATCCGCGCTGCGGCGGTCGGCTGACCCTGCGGGCCCTCGACGAGGCCTACACCTACTGCCTCGGCGGGTTCCTGTCCTGCCCGGCGTACCACCGCATGTCCTGGGAGCAGCAAGCCCGTGAAGCCGACGACACCCCCCGGAATCAAGACCCCCGGAATCAAACCACCCGGAATCAAGACCCCCGGGACCATCACCGCCAAAACCACGGCGCCCCCGGCGACTTCAACCCGGCCGCACCCGCTTACCTCGGCCGGCCGGTCCGCCTCACCGTGGCGGGACGCGACCCCGCCGCGGCCCCGCAAGAACGCCGACCGGCCACGCCCCGTCTCACGCTTCGACGGGCCCGTGCGTGACTTTCTGACCTACACCAAGATCGAGTGCGGCTTCTCCCCCGCCACCCTCGCGGCCTACGGCGGGGACCTCCGCGACCTGTGGGTCTGGATGGTCGAGCACGGCCACCGCTCCTGGGACGACCTCGCCCCCGCCACCCTCACCGACCACCTCAAGTGGCTCGAGGCCCGCGGCCTGGCCGTCAGCTCGATCGCCCGGCACGTCGCCACCGTCCGCGTCTTCTGCCGCTTCCTCAAAGCCAACGACCTCACCGAAGCCGACGCCGCCGAGCAGCTCACCCAGCCGATCACCTGGCAGCGCCTGCCTAACGTCTTGAGTGAGGATCAGATCAACCGCCTGCTGGCCGCGCCCGACCCCGAGTCGCAGTTGTACCTGCGAGACGTGGCGATGCTCGAGCTGCTGTACGCCGGGGGCCTGCGTGCCAGCGAGATCGCCGAGCTCCGCATCGACGGGGTGCACCTGGACCTGGGCGTGCTGCGGGTGATGGGCAAGGGCGCGAAGGAGCGGATTGTGCCCGTCGGCGCCCCGGCGCTTAAAGCGGTGAGCCGCTACCTCGACTGCCTCCGCGACGACCTGGTGGGGGACGACGAGCCCGGCGGCAACGTCTTCGTATCGCGCAACGGCCAGCCGATCACGCGGGTGGTGGTGTGGCAGATTGTCAAGCGTCAGGCCAAGCGGGCGGGCCTGCACGACGTGCACCCGCACACGCTGCGTCACTCCTTCGCGACGCACCTCCTCGCCGGCGGGGCCGACCTCCGCGTCGTGCAGGAGCTGCTGGGCCACTCGAACATCGCGACGACCGAGGTGTACACGCACGTCGACCGCAGCCGGCTGAAGGAAGTGCTGAACAAGTTTCACCCCCGGCCGTGACGGAAGGGATCAGGGAGCAGGGATCGGGGATCAGGAAACCGATCTTTCGTTCGATCCCTCCGCTTGCGTCCGCCCCTGATCCCTGGTCCCCGATCCCCGGTCCCTGCTCCTCACTGCTCCGCGATCCGCAGCATCTGGCTCGTGATCGTCTGCTCCATCGTCCGCGTGAACGTCTGGTTCTCCGGCAGCTTCACGTTCACCACGATGTTCTGCGTCCCCCGGCTCGTCCGCGCGAGCACCTCGTGACGCGACAGGTCGAACAGCACCTCGGCCGACAGAGAGCCGTTGGTCATCCTCGCCGAGATCGGCGGCGACCCCGGCGGCATATCCGGCGGGTCGACCTCGAGGCGGAGCTTCGCATCGCCCGTGACCGTGGCCACGGGGATGCCGTGCATGTCCTGCACGCCGTCGAGGGTGTAGGTCCAGTCCTGGTTGATGAAGCCCAGCTCGTGCGTCCAGCGGAACGCGGCGCTGAACTTCTCGCCGGGGACGACCGAGGCCGGAGCGAAGGCGATGGCGGCCGCGTCCGAGGCGGTCTCCTCGAACTCGATATCCTCCGGCAGCGCGTCAGGGTTCTTGGTCTTGCTCCGCATCGCGGCGGTGCCGTTGACTCTGGTGACATGCCCGTCGGGGGCGAGCTCAACGGTGACGGGCGTGCCGGTCATCGCCGAGAGCATCTCGTGCAGAGGCGGCGCGTCGCCGGGCCCCTGCCGCGTGTCGGTCGTGGTGGACATCGCGGTGGGCGCGGTGCGCTCCGACGTCACCGCGATCCAGTCGATGGTCATTTTGCTGACGGTGGAGCCATCGGGTTTGACCCGGTCCACCGTCCAGGTGAGCTCGCCAGTGAAGGTTTGCGTCGCATCGATCTCCTGCGTCCGCTGGCCGAGGGACACCCGGGCGGACTGCTCGACCTTGGTCCAGAACTCGTAGCGGGCCGTCTGCCCCGACTCCCATTGCGGGCGGAGGTCGACGGCGGCGGGCGCGTCGGGTTGCGCGTGGAGCGTCGCCGCGGCGAGGAGCCACGCGGCGACCACGATGAAGCGGAGAGGGTGGTTCATGGCAAGTCGCAAGAAATTCGCCCGCTTAGCCCGGCCGCTTGCGGCCGCCATCTCTCAACCCTAACCCGACGGCCGCAAGCGGCCGGGCTAAGACGGCCTCGGGTCACCGCAACAGGTCCGCCGGCGGCGGCTGGCGGTTCCATTCTAACCACGTGAACGACACCGCCCGCCACCCCCCGTCCGCCCCGTCCGTACCGGCAGGATCCCGCCGCCACTCGATCCGCCACACCGTGCGGTTGGGGTACCCGCCGAGCTGGCTGCTCACGTCGATCGTGCTCGTCCCCGCCGTCGCGGACCGCCCCTCGGCCGCGACCTCGCGGAGCTTGTTCACCGGCAGGTCGTACCGCTCCAGCCGCCGCGTGATCCCCGCCACGTCGAGCGTGTCGTAGTACGTCCCGTCGGGCCCGAGCAAGGTCGCCGTCGGCGCCACCAGCCGCCCGATCGCCGCCGCATCCAGCGGCGACGTCGCCTCAACCAAATCCCCGCTCCGCTCGATCAACGCCTCGCGCGTCGTCTGCACGAAGTACGCCAGCAGGTTCACCCCGACGGCCAGGGCGAACGCGACCCACGACGCCGTGACCGCCCCGCCCTGCCCCCGCCGCCGCCCCACCACCCGCAGCACCGCCCCGAGCCCGACGAGCACGACGACGAGTGGCCAGGGGTTTTCGAGGAGGAGTTCGGACATGAGGGGAAGGGATCGGGGATCGGGGATCGGGGATCAGAAGGATCGTACCCGCGCCCGTCGGTCAGTTAGTGGCACAGGCATCCTGCCTGTGTTCAGTCAGTGGCACAGGCATCCTGCCTGTGTTCAGTCAGTGGCACAGGCATCCTGCCTGTGTTTCGCCGCAGGCGAAAAGGTACGACCAACCCGCTCGTCGGCCATTTCAGGCATGACACCCATACCACCTCCAACCCTCGCCCCGCGCAACATTCATCAAGCCTCGCGCCGTCTCCCGCCGATGCAACCATCACGTGCCCCCCCCGCCCGACACCCTCGCCCGTAACCTCGACGCGATCCGTCTGCGCCACCCCGCGCTCGCCGAGCGGCTCGCCGCCGCCGCTCCCGCGCCCCTCGTCTGGGCCGACGCCCGCAACGGCCAACCCACCGCCACCCTCCCCGCCGATGTTTCGCTACCCCCCGGCACCGGGGGCGCGATCACCCTCGCCAGCCGCTTCGACCCCGCCGCCGAGGCCGCCAAGTTCCTCGCCCCCGTCGACTTCGCAAAAACCGCCTGCGTTGTCCTGCTCGGCCTCGGCCTCGGCTACCACGCCACCCTCGCCGCCGAACGCCTCGGCGACGCCGGCCTGCTCATCGTCCACGAGCCCGACACCGCCACCCTCCGCGCCGTCCTCGAACGCCTCGACCTCACCGCCCTGCTCGCCCGACCAACCACCGTCCTCCTCGGCGAGGGCGACGGCCGCGCCGCCCTCACCCAGCACACCGAACGCTTCAGCCACCTCGTCACCCAGGGCACTCAACTCGTCGCCCACCCCGCCGGCCGCCGCCGCTTCGCCGCCGCCTACGACGCCTTCGGCAAGCTCGTCGCCGACCATACCGCCTACTGCCGCACCAACGTCGCCACCGCCCTGGTCAACGCCGCCCGCACCTGCCGCAACCTCGCGGCCAACCTCGACGTCTACGCCGCCGGCGCGACCACCGACGACCTCCTCGGCGCGGCCGCGGGCTACCCCGCCGTCTGCGTCGGGGCCGGGCCCAGCCTCGTCAAAAACGTCGACCTGCTCCGCGACCCGGCGGTCCGCCGCAACGTCGTCGTCATCGCCGTGCAGACCACGCTCAAGCCCCTGCTGGACCGCGGCATCCGGCCCGACTTCGTCACCGCCCTCGACTACTCGCCCATCTGCGCCCGGTTCTACGAGGGCCTGCCCGACCTGCCCGACGTCACCCTCGTCGCCGAGCCCAAGGCCAACGCCGCCATCCTCGACGCCTTCCCCGGCCCCGTCCGCATCATCCAAAACAACTTCAACGACCTCCTCCTCGGCCACCCGGAGCAGGGCGGCCTCGCCCGACGCATCACCCCCATCCGCGGCGGGGCCACCGTCGCCCACCTCTCGTACTACCTCGCCCGCCACCTCGGCTGCGACCCGGTGATGTTCATCGGCCAGGACCTCGGTTTCTCCGACGGGCTCTACTACGCCCCCGGCACCGCCGTCCACCAGGTTTGGGACCCCGAGCTCAACGCGTTCAACACCCTCGAAATGATGGAGTGGCAGCGTGTCGCGCGGATGCGCGGCAACCTCCGCCTTTTTGACGACGCCAACGGCCAACCCATCTACAGCGACGAGCAGATGGTCACCTACCTCCGCCAGTTCGAGCGCGACTTCGCCGAGGCCGAGCGGGCCGGCCAACGCGTCCTCGACTGCACCGAGGGCGGTATGCTCAAGGAGCACACCACCCGCATCACCCTCGCCGAGGCGCTGGCGCAGCACGCAACGCGCCCGGTGCCCCCGCTGCCCGTCCCGCCAACCGAGCTCGACAACGTACGGTTGTCAAAACTCGACGCGCTGCTGCAACGACGCGTCGCCGAGGTCACCGCGCTGCGGGAGATGTCCAACGAATCGCTCCACCTCGTCCGCCGGATGCAGCGGGCGGTGGAGGCCGCCGACCAGAAGAAACTCGACCGCCTCTTTACGCAGCTCGACCGCAACCGCAAGCGCGTCGAGGGCGACCTGCGCGAGGCGTTCGCGCTGGTGAACCAGCTCAACACCATCGGCGCGTTCCGCCGCAGCCGAGCCGACCGCGGCATCGCCTCCGCCGACGTTTCCGCCCCCACCGACCGCTACACGAAGTTATCGAAACAGCTCACCCGCGACGGCGACAACATCAAGTGGATCATCGAGGCGTGCGACGAAGCGCTCGCCATCTTCGCCGAGTCGCGGGCACGGCTGTCACAACGCCTGCAGCGTGAGCACAGCAACAGCCGGGACGCTACGCGTCCCCGGGGTCCCCAAAGAGCCGCCGCGTGACCGTCGTCGCCCTCCTCGTCACCGACCTCCACCACGGCCGCCTCGGCCACCCCCGCGACCTGCGCACGCGCCTCGCCGGCCGCCCGGTGCTGCACCACACCGTCACCCGGTCCGCGGCGATCCGCCGCGTCGACCGCATCGTCCTCGTCCACCCGCCGGGGCAGGACCCGTTGGCGATGCTCGACCCGGACGGCTTCGCGAAGCCGGTCGAAGCATTCGCCCACCCCGACGCCGCCGGCGACGCATTCACCCCGCGGCTCCGCGTGGCGCGGCGGTGGTCCCCCGCCGCGTGGCGCGGCGGGCTCGGCGGCGCCACCGCGTGGGACGAACTCCTCTCCGCCGCGCCCCTCGCCGCGGCGATGGACCGTTACCGGGCCGACGCGGCCGTGCTCGTCGGCGCCGACTGGTGCGGCTTCGACCCCGCCTACGCCGACGCCCAGCTCGACCTGCACCTCGCCGCCCCCGATGCGATGAAGCTCGCCTTCACCCAGGCCCCGCCGGGCCTCGGCGCGATGGTCACCAGCCGCGCCGTCCTCCACGACCTCGCTACGAACCACGCCACCTTCGGCCACGCCCTCTCGTACAACCCCCGACGCCCCGCCGTTGACCCCATCGGCCGCGAGGTCAACCACCCCATCCCCGCCGCCGTCCGCGACGTCGCACGACGCTTCGTCTTCGACGACCCCGACGGCCGCGACCGCCTCACCCGCCTCGCCGAACGCCTCGGCCCCGCCTTCGCCACCGCCGACGCCCTCACCCTCGCCACCGCCTGCCGCGAACTCGAGGCCGACGCCCGCGGCGTCCAACGCCTGTTCGACACCCTCCCGCCGGAGCTGGTCATCGAGCTTACGCCCCGCCGCGACGCCGCCGGCCCTATCAGCCCGCAGCACCACGTCACCCTCGACCGCCCGCCGATGGACCCCGCGTTGATCGGCGACCTCGCCGCCCAATGCGCCGGCCTCGCCGTCACCCTCGGCGGCCTCGGCGACGCGATGCTGCACCCCGGCTGGACCGACGCCGTGCGGTCGCTGCACGACACCGGGGCCGCCGCCGTCTGTGTCGAGACCGACCTGCTGGGCGAGCCCGAAACGCTCGCCCCGCTGATCGACCTGCCCGTCGACGTCGTGAGCGTCCGCCTCAACGCCGACACCGCTGCGACCTACGGGCGGGTCATGGGCGTCGACCGTTTCGAGCACGTCATCCGCAACCTGCAAACGCTGTTCGACCTGCGGCAGGCGCGGGGTGATCGTCCCGGTGTGCCTTGGATCGTGCCGCGAATGATCAAAATCGCCGACACGCTGCCGGACATGGAGTCGTTTTTCGACCGCTGGCGTCTCGTGTCCGGCCACGCCGTGATCGACCGCCCACCCACCGGCGGGTCCGGCCGGTTCGCCCTCATGCCCGACCTGAGCCCCGTGCCCATGCTCCCGCCGTGGCGCCTGCCCAGCCCGCTGCAACGCAAGCACCGCCTCACCGTGCTCTCCGACGGCACCGTCACGCTCTGCCAGCAGGACTGGCTCGGCCGCGCCCCGCTCGGCAACGTCCGCGACACCCCGCTCCTCGACTGCTGGCGGCGCGCTCCGCGCCTCGACCTGCACCGCTGCTCGCCCGACGACGCCCCCGTCTGCCGCCGCTGCTTCGACTGGTGGTCGACGCACGTGACCGCCGCTGGCACCTGGCCGCAGGGCGCTGGCCAACCCGCCACCACGACCGCCGCCTAGTCCGGTTGCCTCCTGCCCCCTGATCCCCGATCCCCGGTCCCCGGTCCCTTGAAGACGCTCGCCCTCATCCTCGCCCGCGCCGGCAGCAAGGGCCTGCCCGGCAAGAACGCTGTGCCCCTGCTCGGCAAGCCGCTGCTCCGCTACACCCTCGACCACGCCCTCGGCTCTGCAACCGTTGACCGCGTCGTGTTGACCACCGACGGCGAAGCGCTCGCCGCCATCGGCCGCGACGCCGGCGTCGAGGTGGTGATGCGACCTGCCGACTTGGCGAACGACACCGCCACCGTTGACGCCGCCGCCCGCCACGCCGTGACCACGCTCGACCCCGCCGCCGACGACGACGCGATCGTCCTCCTCTACGGCAACGTGCCGGTCCGCCCCGCCGACCTCACCGACCGCGCCGTCGCCAAGATCCGTGACACCGGCTGCGACAGCGTGCAGTCCGTCTGCCCCGTCGGCAAACACCACCCCTATTGGATGAAGACCCTTGCCGGCTGTGCCGGCGACCGCCTCGACGCCTACCAGCCCAACACCGTCTACCGACGCCAGGACCTGCCCCCCGCCTACGCACTCGACGGCGGGGTCATTGCCGTCACCCGTGACAGCCTCTTTTCCGTCGCACCCGGCCAACCCCACGCCTTCCTCGGCGCCGACCGCCGCGCCATCCTTACGCGCCCCGGCGACGTCATCGACGTCGACGAACTTTTCGACCTCCTCCTCGCCGAGACGGTCCTGCGGCGGCGGCATCCGTAGGCAGGGCTTGATCTGCCATGTCCCGCTCATCATGCTCGTTGGCCGTCGCCCAAAAGCGTCTCCAATGCACGTCCCTTGACGCCGGGCCAGCCCCGTGGTCACACCACAACGCGGCAGGGCGAGCCCTGCCCTACGACAGACCTCATGCCCACCCGCACCATCGCCGTCGTCACCGGGACCCGCGCCGAGTACGGCCTGCTCGTGCCGGTCCTGCACGCCATTAAGGCCCACCCTGCCCTCACGCTGAACCTCGTCGTCACCGGGACACACCTCACCACCGGCAGCGTCGACGACATCACGTTCCCGTTCGCCGGTCGCGTCGAGATGCAGCGCGACGGCGAGACCGGCCGCGCCGCCGACGCCGCGGCGCTGGGGCGCGGCGTGTCGGGCTTTGCGACGCTGTTCAACAAGATGAAGCCCGACGTCGTGCTCGTGCTCGGCGACCGGATCGAGGCGTTCGCCGCGGCGAGCGCGGCGTCGGTCATGGGGCTGCGGGTGGCGCACGTGCACGGGGGGGATCGGGCCGAGGGCATCGCCGACGAGGCGATGCGGCACGCCATCACCAAGCTCGCGCACCTGCACCTCCCCGCTACGGCGCAGAGCCGGCGGCGGATCCTCCGCCTCGGCGAGGATCCAGACGCGGTGTGGAACGTTGGCTCGCCCGCCGTCGACGGCCTGCGTGACATCGAGCCGGCCGCCGACGCGCCGCGGCTGATCGTCATGATGCACCCCGTTGGCGACGATGACGCCTCCGAGCGTGCCCGGATGACGGAGGTGCTGGCGGCCGCCGCGCCGCACGACCCGCTGGTGATGATGCCCAACCACGACCCCGGCCGCGGCGGCATCGTCGCGGCGATCCTTGACGCGGGCATGAAAGCGGTCGACCACCTCCCGCGCTTGCGGTTCCTCTCGCTGCTTGCGGGCACGCAAGCCATCGTCGGCAACTCCTCCGCCGGGCTGATCGAAGCGGCGGTGCTGCGCGTGCCGTGCGTCAACGTCGGCGCGCGGCAGGCCGGGCGCGAGCGTCCCGGCAACGTCATCGACAGCGAGCTCAATCGCCGCGCCCTCGTCGCCGCGATCACGCAAGCGATGGCGCTGGACCCGACCACGCTGTGTCACCCCTACGGCCGCGGCGACACCGGCCCCCGCATCGCCCAACACCTCGCCACCTTCGACGCCGACACCGTGCCGGTCCGCAAACGCAATCGCTACTAGCAGCCATCAACACCGTTGAAGCCGCGGATGTCAATCCGTCGGCTCATGCGGTGACCGACCCGGCCGGCGGATTGACATCCGTGGCTCCGGGGGCAGCGGTGCGTGATGCCGATACCATCGGCCCTCATGACCGCCGCCCGCCTCCTCGTTGTGATGTGCGTTGCCGCCCTCGGCCTCGGCTGCTCCGCCCCGCCGCCGGTGTCGAACCCCGCGCCGGTGGACCCGGCCGACTACCAAGCTACGTTCGACGCCGCCGCCGCCGTCCTCCGGGACGCGGGCTTCGCCTTGGACCGGCGCGACGCCCGCTTCGGGCAACTCACCACCGAGCCGAAGGGCTCACCCACCGTCTTCGAGCCGTGGCGGGGGGATAACGTCAACACGACGCGGGCCGTCGCATCGACGTTCGGCAACCTGCAACGCACCGTCCGCGTCACGCTGACGCCGGACACGCCGGATGCCCGGGAGACACCCGACGCCCCGGCCGCGACGCGGCCGGCCGAGCCGACCCGCTACGACCTCGCGGTGGAGGTGCTGATCGAGCGCTACCAGTCGCCCACCCGCCGGCTCAGCGGCGCGACACAAGGCTCGGTGTTCTACAACCTGAACGACAACCCCGCCGAGCTCGCCCGCCGCGGCATCGCCCCGGGCTATTGGGAACCCGTCGGCCGCGACCCGCAACTCGAGGCCCGCCTGCTCCGCCGCATCGTCGGCCGTCTCGAACCAGCCCGCTAACCCCGCGCCTGTTACCCTGCTCTTGCAACGTTTTCGATACTTCGCACCCCCTCCACCGGGAACCCGCCATGACCACCGCGACCGCCGACGCCACCGCCAACGAGACCTTCCCTCTCGACCTGTCTTCGCTCAAGCGGCTTGAGCTCGACCCGCACACGCCGACGCTTACCGACGAGCAGCGCAAGGCCCTGCGCTTCAACGTCGACCTCTGCCGCGACGCGATCGTGTTCTTCACCGCCGTCGCCGACGCGAAGGGCCTCGGCGGGCACACCGGCGGGCCGTACGACACCGTGCCCGAAGTGATGATCGCCTACGGCTTCATGCAGGGCCCGCACAAGGACCACATCGTCCCGATCTTCTTCGACGAGGCGGGCCACCGCGTCGCGACGCAGTACCTCATGTCCGTGCTCGAGGGCGACATGCCCGCCGAGAAACTCCTGCACTACCGCGAGTACATGAGCCACCTGCCGGGTCACCCCGAGCGCGGGTTCACGCCGGGCGTGAAGTTCTCGTCGGGCCGGCTGGGCCACATGTGGCCGTTCGTCAACGGCGTCGCGCTGGCGAACCCGGGCAAGGTCGTCTTCATGCTCGGGTCCGACGGCTCGCAGATGGAAGGCAACGACGCCGAGGCCGCCCGCCTGGCCGTGTCGCAGCAGCTCAACGTCAAGCTCCTCATCGATGACAACGACGTCACCATCGCCGGGCACCCCAGCAACTACATGCCCGGGTTCGACGTGGCCCAGACCCTGGCCGGACACGGCCTCGCGACCGACACCGGCGACGCCGAGGACCTCGACGACCTCTACCGCCGCATGTGCATGGCCGTCACCCGCGACGGGCCGATCGCGCTGATGAACAGACGCAAGATGGCCGTGGGCATCGACGGGCTCGAGGGCTCGGCCCACGGGCACGACGTCATCAAGGTCAAGCTCGCCGTCGACTACCTCAAGTCCCGCGGCCGCGACGAGGCGGTGTCCTACCTCCAAAACATCGAGAAGCCGCCCAAGGCCCCCGACTACAAGGGCTCGACCGGCAGCGGCAAGAACCGCGCCCTCTTCGGCAAGGTCTTCAACGAGATCGTCGGGGCGATGAGCGAAGCGGAGCGGGTCCGCACCGTCAAGGTCTTCGACAACGACCTCGAAGGGTCCTGCGGGCTCGACGTCATCCGCGACAAGCACCCCGAGATTTTTATCCGCGGCGGGATCATGGAGCGCGGCAACTACTCCGCCGCCGCGGGCTTCGGCTACGACCACGACAAGCAGGGCGTCTTCGCCACCTTCAGCGCGTTCCTCGAGATGGTGGTCAGCGAGATCACCATGGCGAGGCTGAACCAGTCGAACGTGCTGGCCCACTTCAGCCACGCCGGGTGCGACGACATGGCCGACAACACCTGCCACTTTGGGATCAACAACATGTACGCCGACGGCGGGCTGCCCGGTGCCCCGGCCGACACCGACTACAGCCCCGACGATCACGCCGACACCACCCGCCTCTACTTCCCCGCCGACCAGCACCAGTTCGCCAAGTGCCTCAGAGCCATCTTCCCGATGAAGGGCCTGCGGTTCCTGTTCAGCACCCGCTCGGCCGTGCCCGATATCCTCACCGAGAGCGGCGAGCTCTACTTCGGCGACGGGTACACCTTCAAGCCGGGCAAGGACGACGTCATCCGCGAAGGCAAAGACGGCTACATCGTCAGCTTCGGCGAGACGCTTTACCGCGCCTGGGACGCGGTGCTCACGATGAAGGAAGAGGGCAAGGATGTCGGGCTGATCTGCAAAGCGACGCTTAATAAGTACGACGAGGACGTGATGGCGAAGCTGGCCAATGCCCCGGCGGTGCTCGTCGCCGAGTCGTTCAACGTCAAGACCGGCCTTGGCTCACGCTTCGGCACCGAACTCCTCCGCCGCGGCTTCACCGGCCGATACGACCACCTCGGCACCCACCAGGAGGGCTCCGGCGGCCTCTGGCGACAGATGGGTTTCCAGGGGCTCGACCCCGAGGGGATCATGAAGGCGTTCGGGAGCCTCTCGCAATGAACAAGCTCGGGTACATCATCCTGTGTTCGGTCGTCCTTGGCTGTTCCCAAACGGCCTCGGAGTACCAGACCGTGGATCAGATGATGGAGAACCTGCCCGAGTGGAAGGTTGTGACCTCGCCAAAGCCCAGCGGTGCATACCGGTCGCTCACGGTGGGGATAGCCGCGGGAAGAGGCGAAACGCTTCGCGGCAGCTTCCGGACCGATACCGGCAAGACTGTAGAGGTCTATCATGAAGCAGACCTCGACGCCGAGTTTCGGGGCGTGTTGTTGCAGCCGAAGGCTGGCAGCCCCACATCGATGATCCTGCGTCTGGAGCATCGGCCTCAGAACCCGAAGTAACCTCAGCTAGGGAGGTAGCCCCATGGTCGCCGCAGTTGAGGAATCTCAAGGCTTGGTAGCCCGCTTCTGCCGCGAGCGGGGGTTGAGTTGGCTGGCAAGCGTTTCGGATGAAGGCGGCCGATCACCCGATGGGCGGGACGAGGTGTATCTGCTGTTCGAGTTTGCCCCCGATCGCGACGTCAGCATGATTGACGTCATGGGCTACGAGATGGACCTGGAGACGCTCCTCGGGCAACGGGTGACTATGCGGCGGCCGGTTGCTTTGGAGCCGGCCCGACTCGATCAGATCCTCAGCCGGGCCGAGACCATTTATGGATCTCGATGACACGGATCGGCTGCGCCACATCCGTGCTGACGCGCGGATGGTGCTGGAACGCTATCACGGTGAATCGTTCGACGATTTTGCTCGCGATAGGTTCAAGCTCGATGCTTACCTGACGCGGCTGCAGAACATCGGCGAGGCGGCGAGGATGATGAGCGACATCGGACGTGCCTCCGTGCCGGGCGTTCCGTGGAGCAAGATCATTCGGCTCCGCCACCGCCTCGTGCATGACTACTACGAAGTCGACCCGTGGATCATCTTCCTGATCATCACGGAGCACGTCCGGCCGTTGCTCAAGGCGGTTGAGCGGGCGCTGTATGCCCGCGAGGCGGACTGACGTTGCAAATTGCCTACTTCACGCCGGTGTTTTTGCCCGATGTCGGAGGCGCGGAATATGTCACCGATGCGCTGGCGCGGGAGTTTGTGAAGGCGGGGCACGGGGTGCACGTGCTGGCGCGGGGGAAGCGGGACCGGGCATACCTAGGGCTGCCGTACCCGGTGACGGGGTATCCGAAGATGCGGTGGCCGCATGTGTACCCCGAGCGGGTGGTGCGGCACCTGCGGCGGCTGCACGCTCGGGAGCGGTTTGACGTGTTCCTCGCGAACTACGGGCGGCCGACGGGGATCGCGGCGGTGCGGCTGACGGCGCAGGTTGGGGTCCCGACGGTGATCGTGTCGCACGGGGGGGACCTGTACCGTGAGTCGGAGGACCGCGGGCGGCCTCACGTGTTCCGGCGGACGGTCGAGGCGTACCGGGAAGCGGACGCGGCCATCGCGATCAGCCCGCACGTCGAGGCGTTGATCCGCGAGGTCAGGCCGGCGGACCGGCCGCTGGTCTGCATACCCAACGGGGTCGACGCGGCGGCGATGAACGCCCCCGCCGCGCGGCCCGCGGACTTCACGGAGGGCCGGCCGTTCCTGCTGTGCCTGGGCAACCTCACCGAGTTCAAGGGATTTGATGATGCGGTCGACGCGTTTGCGCTGGCGCGGCCGGCGCTGGGCGACGTGGCGTTGGTCATCGTGGGGCGGGGGAAGATGCGGCCGGTGATCGAGCGGAAGATCGCGGGGCATCGGCTGGAGCGGCACGTCCACCTGCTCGGCCAACGGACGGGCGACAGCAAGCGGTGGCTGATGCAGCACTGCCGCTACGGGCTGATGCCTTCGATCGAGGAGGGGCACCCGATCGTCGGGCTCGAGTTCATGGCGGTGGGCAAGCCGGTGGTTTGCTCGACGAACCCGTCGTTCAATGAGATGTTCATCGACGGCGAGAACAGCCTGCGGGTGCCGGCGCGTGAGCCCGCGGCTCTGGCGGAGGCGATGCGGCGGATGGAGTCGATGGACCTCGACGCGATGGGGGCGGTTAGCCGCAAGCGGTGCGGGGCGTTCGAGTGGTCGGTGATCGCGGCGCGGTACCTGGAGGTGATGCAGGCGGCGATCCGGACGAGATCGAAGCAGTAGCTCGGATGGGTCGGATGCTTCGGATGAGCAGCGGAAGAAGGGATAATTCTATTGGGTCGGATTTGTCGGATTGGAACGGAATAGCGGGAATATGCCGCTGCATTTTGTTAATGCTTTCGCTGCTTGATCCGAAGCATCCGAGCGATAACAACCGCCGACTTACTATCTAGTTCGGCAACAGGCGATTCAACAGCTTGGTGCTGCGTAGCTCGCGGCATTGTGCGTTGCGAAGCTTGTCTTGTTGTTGGCGAAGGATCCGCTCGCGCTCTGCCCAAGCGGTATCGAACTTTTGTATGAGGCGCGGGCCGGTGAGGTCGGCGATGGGGATCAGGTGCTCGGGGGTGCCCATCTGGTGGAGGAGGGCGGTGACCTTGCCGCGGTGCATGTCGTAGTCGATGCCGAGGGTGGGTACGCCGGCGAGCCAGCTCATGAGGACGCTGTGGAAGCGCATGCCGACGGTGAAGGACAGGCCGCGGAGGGCGGCGGTGAGGGCGTGGGGGCCGTGGTAATCCAGCAGCGTCGCCCGGTGGGGCCGGGTTAGTTTTTCCCGCAGCGCGGTCAGGAGTACACGGTCGTTGCGGGGCCCGTCGAGCTGCATCGGGAGTAACACGACGTCGCGGTCGTGGTGGAGATGGATGTGGTCGATGAGGGCGACGTAGGCGGCGAGGGCGTCGGCCTCGACCCGCTCGGCGGAGCGGCCGCCGGAGGGGACGTGGTAGTCGCGCGGGAGGTAGCGGAACGACACGCCGACCGGGCCGTCGGCGGGCGGGGGCCCGGTGGGTGGAGCGTCGACATGGAACGCCACCGCGGGATCGGCGGCGACGCGGGTGGCCGAGACGTCCGCACCGAGTCGAGCGGCAAGGTTGAGAGACTCCTCGTCCCGTAGCGTGGCGACGTCGGCGAGGGCGAAGAGACGGCGGACGGCTGCGGCAGACCGTGGCGACTTGACCGGCCCGACCCCGCAGCCGTAGATCATCCGCGCCTTGCCCAGGCTTGCCGCGACGGCGAACGTGTCGGCCCAGCGGGCGGTGATATCGCCCTCCTTGACCGGCCCGCCGGCGATCAGCACCGCGTCCACCTGCGGCAGCACGCCCGCGATGGCGGCGTCATCGTCGCCGATGAGCCGCACCCCCGAATATCCGGTAGCGTCGAGCGTCGCGCGGCTGACGGCTTGGTTGCTGGTGGTCTGCCACACCCGCTGCGGGTCGAGGCGGCGCAGGACGCCGCCGAGGATCGCCTGGTCGCCGGTGGTCTCGTTGCCGTACCAGCCGATGAGGAGGACGTCGGCGTCGACCCGCTCGGGCATCGGTTGATCGTCCAGATCATCGAGATCAACCGGACGCCGCGACGGCACTGGCGGGTCGGGGTGGAGGCGACGCAGCACCGGGTCGAGCCGCCACGCGAGGCGGTGGTCGGGGTCGATCCGGCGGCGTAACGAAGTTGCCGTGCGAGATGGGGCCTTGGCAAGGTTACGCAGCAGACGTTTCATCATCGGCACCGGCGATCGCGCAAGCGGTGCATCTAGTTGGTAAGCGCGACGAGTTGGTCGAGGACACGGCGGGCGTCGCCGTTGTCGATCGCTTCGGTGGCGAGGTCGATGCCGTGGGTGAGCGAGTCGGCAACGTCGGCAACAAGCAGCGCGGCGGCGGCGTTGAGGCGGATGATGTCGCGGGCGGGGCCGTGCTCGCCGTCGAGGACACGGTTGACGATCCGGGCCGAGTCCTGGGGCGACTCAACGGTGACCGAGTCGGGCACGGCAAAGGGCAGGTCGACGGCGGCGGGGTCGATGGGGTAGTGGTGGACCATGCCGTGGTTGAGCTCCCACGCGGTGGCGGGGCCGAAGGTGGTGAGCTCGCCCAGCGCCCGGCCGTCGGGCAGGACGCTGTGGACGAGGATGGCCCGCTCGGCGTCCAGGCGTTCGAGGGCGGCGGCCATCAGTTTGGCGACGTCGCGGGTGGGCACGCCGATGAGCTGGCGTTTCGCCCCGGCGGGGTTGGTGAGCGGGCCGACGAGGTTGAAGATGGTGGCGAACCCGAGCGCCTTGCGGACCGGCGCGGCGTGCTTCATGGCTGGGTGGTGGGCCGGGGCGAAGCAGAAGCACATGCCCGCCTCGTCGAGGCAGCGGGTGAGGGTGTCGGGCGTGGCGTGGAGGTTGACGCCGAGTTGTTCGAGGACGTTGGACGAGCCGGAGCGGGAGGTGACCGAGCGGTTGCCGTGCTTGGCGACGGCGACGCCGAGGGGTCGCCCGGCGGCTGCGGCGACGAGGGCGGCGGTGGTGGAGATATTGAAGAAGCGCGACCCGGTCCCGCCCGCGCCGCAGGTGTCGATGACGGTGACGCCACGGGGGACCTCGACACGGACCATGAGGCGGCGCATCACGGTGGCGGCCCCGACGAGCTCGTCCACGGTCGGGCCGCGGCGGGCGATGAAGGCGAGCAGGGCCGCGGTCTGGGTCGGCTCGGCCTCGCCGGTCATGATGAGGTGGAAGGCCCGCGTCGCCTGCTCGGTGTCGAGCGGTTGACCGTCGAGGAGATGGGCGAGGAGGGCTTGCATGGGGCGGAGCGGGTGGTTAGCCGTTGGCCGTCGGCCGGAGATGGTATCGCAAAGCGGCGGGTGGCCGATTGGAAGCCGCCTGGTTCTGTTGAAACCCGCCAGTGGGTGCCACACTGCATCCCGGAGGCTTTGCGTAGGGTGCGGTGTGCCAGCGGTGAGTGACGTCACCCCGCGGTCACTCCCGCACACCGCACCCGCCCCGAGCGACGGGATGCGGTGGGGCACCCACTGCGTGGGGTTTTGCAACAGGCTCTTCGTTAAATCTTCAACGATCTGGGGGGCACCGGGTTACAGCGCCGCCATTCGCCACGCGGCGACGAGCATCAGGGCGATGAACGCGGCCCGAACGGTGCGCAGCGGCAGGCGGTGCGTCAGCCCCGCGCCGAGGCGGCCGCCCAGCCACGCGGTGGGAGCGAGCAGCAGGCCCAGCGTGAGGCCGACGCGCCAGTCGAGCGGCACCGTCGGCACGGCGTGTTGGCCGAGGGTCGCGTTCTTGTAGACCGCCCCGAGGGACGCGCTGCCGCACATGACCGCCGAGGAGTTGGCGATGCACCGGCGGAGCGGGAGGCGCATGAGCGTCTGCTGCAGCGGGGTGGCAAGGGCCCCCCCGCCGATGCCGAGCAGGCCCGCGGCGGTGCCCATGATCGTCCCGACGAGGACGCTGCGGGCGGGGGTGACGCGGCCTTCGGCCTCCCCGCCGTCGCCCCCGTCACCGTCACCGTCATGCTTAGCCCGGTCGCTTGCGGCCGGCGAACCCACGCTCCGGTCGCAAGCGATCGGGCTCAACGTTGCCTTTGCGGGCGTGCGGAGTTTCAGCACGTTCACCACCGCGACGTATACGAGAAACACCGCCAGCACCCGGCCCAGCCAGACGCCCCCGGTGCGCCCGGCGAACACCGGCAGGTTGCTCAGCCACACCCCCAGCACGATGCACACCACCGCCGCGGGCAGCATCCACCGGATCACTTCGGGCACCATCGTGCCCGCCCGGCGGTGGCGCAGCGTTGCGGGGATCGCCACCGCAACGTTGGCCACCATCGCCACCGCCTGGTAGAGGTGCTGTTCCACCCCGTGCGGCCGGCCGAGCAGCAGCACGAGCCCCGGGATCATCACGACGCTCCCGCCGACGCCGAGCAGCCCGCCGAGCGTCCCGGCGATGAGGCCGAGGACGCCGACGCCGGTGAGTTGCAGGAGGGTGTAGCCGAGCAAGAGGGTTGGGGGTTGGGGGCTGGGGGCTGGGGGCTGGGGGCTGGAAAAGCGTACCAGTCGATTCGCCCGGCGGGGTAACATGAATGACATCTACACGCGAAGCCTCGACACGTCCTCTGCGGTTCTGGTTTTCCGAAACCCCAGGCCCTAGCCCCCAGACCCTAACCATGAACGCCAACAACCTCGCCTACATCGAATCGCTCTACGAGGCGTATCAACACGACCCGTCGAGCGTCCCCGCCGAGTGGCACGACGCATTCCACGGCTGGGGCATGAACGGCCACACCCGCGTCGGCACCACCCTCAGACCCCGCAGCCTCTTCAACCCCTCCGTCGGTGGCCCCGCAAACGCCTCCGGAAGCCGCACCACCCTCACCACTACCGACCGCCACCCCGACGCCACCCCCCCGCCGTCGGTCGGCTCGGACGCCTCGTCCCTCCAGCACCGCGTCGACATGCTCGTCCGCAACTTCCGCGTCCGGGGCCACATCACCGCCCACCTCAACCCCCTTGCCGGCGACCCCGAGGTCCCCGACGAGCTCCAGCCCGCGTTCTACGGCTTCACCGACGCTGACTACGACCGGCCCTTCGCCTTCTCCACCACCGTCCCGGGCGACCGCGTCCGCACCCTCCGCGAAATCATCGAGCAGATGCGCCACACCTACTGCGGCAGCATCGGCGTGCAGTTCATGCACATCGACAACCTCGCCGTCCGACAGTGGCTCCAGACCCGCATGGAATCCACTGAGAACACCGTCAAGCTTAAACGCAAGGAACAGATCCGCATCCTCACCAAGCTGACCGACGCGGTCATCTTCGAGGAGTTCATCCAACGCAAGTTCATCGGCGCGAAATCGTTCAGCCTCGAGGGCGGCGAGTCGCTCATCCCCCTGCTCGACCTCGCCTTCGAGCGGGCCGGGACCCAGGGCGTCAAGGAGATCGTCATCGGCATGGCCCACCGCGGCCGGCTCAACGTGCTGGCCAACATCCTCGGCAAGTCCGCCCAGCGCATCTTCCGCGAGTTCGAGGACGTCGACCCCCAGCTCTACCTCGGCGGGGGCGATGTGAAGTACCACCTCGGCTACTCCGGCGACTGGCGCACCCGCGCCGGCAAGAACATCCACCTCTCGCTGTGCTTCAACCCCTCACACCTCGAATACGTCAACCCCGTCACCCTCGGCCGGGTCCGCGCCAAACAGGACCGCACCCAGCGCGACACCCGCGGCGACATCGGCATGGCGCTGCTGATCCACGGCGACGCCGCCTTCGCCGGCGAGGGCATCGTCATGGAGACCCTCGCCCTGTCCAACCTCGACGGCTACGAGATCGGCGGCACCCTCCACGTCATCGTCAACAACCAGATCGGCTTCACCACCGCGCCCCACGACGGCCGCTCCACCCGCTACGCCACCGACGTCGCCAAGATGCTCCAGGTCCCCATCTTCCACGTCAACGGCGAAGACCCCGAGGCCGTCGCCCAGGTGGTGAACGTCGCTATGGACTTCCGCAAGCAGTTCAAGCGCGACGTGGTCATCGACATGTACTGCTACCGCCGCCGCGGCCACAACGAGGGCGACGAGCCGTCCTACACCCAGCCGCTCATGTACGCCAAGATCGACAAACGCCAGACCGTCCGCCAGGCGTACCTCGAACGCCTCAAGAACCTCGGCGGGGTCAGCGATGACGACGGTGAACGCATCGTCACCCGCCGCACCGAGCTCCTCGAAAAAGAGCTCACCGCCGCCCGCAGCGACACCTATAAACCCGCCGCGCCCCAGCCCCAGGGCCTGTGGGCCGGGTACATCGGCGGGCTCGAAAAAAACGCCGAGGACCCCGATACCGGCGTCGCCGCCGATACGCTCGCCCACCTCCTCCACAAGCAGCTAGAGCTTCCGGGGGACTTCCACGTCCACCCCAAGCTCAAGCGCCTCATGCGCGTCAAGGGCGATATGGCCGACGGCAAACGCCCCCTCGATTGGGCCGCCGCCGAGTCGCTCGCTCTCGCCACCCTCGCCGTGCAGGGCCACCGCGTCCGCCTCACCGGCCAGGACGCCCAGCGCGGCACGTTCTCCCACCGACACGCCGTCCTCCACGACGTCGAGGACGCCCACCAGTACACCCCCCTGCAACACCTCAGCGAGGACCAGGCCCCCGTCGACATCTACAACTCCCCGCTCAACGAGGCCGGCGTCCTCGGGTTCGAGTACGGCTACTCCCTCGACTTCCCCCACGGCCTCATCGCCTGGGAGGCCCAGTTCGGGGACTTCGTCAACTGCGCCCAGGTCATCATCGACCAGTTCATCACCTCCGCCGAGGACAAGTGGCGACGCCTCTCGGGCATTACCCTCCTCCTGCCCCACGGCTTCGAGGGCCAGGGCCCCGAGCACTCCTCGGCCCGGCTCGAACGCTTCCTCAACCAGTGCGCCGAGGACAACATCCAGGTCTGTCAACCGACCACCCCCGCCCAGATGTTCCACCTCCTCCGCCGACAGGTCGTCCGCGCCTGGCGCAAGCCGCTGATCATCATGACGCCCAAGAGCCTGCTGCGTCACCCCAAGTGCGTCAGCCCGCTGGACGACCTCGCCTCGGGCAAGTACCAGCGCGTCATCCCCGACCCCGTGGCCCCCTGCGCCCCGGATTGCAAGAAGGTCCTGCTCTGCACCGGCAAGGTGTACTACGACCTGCTCGAACGCCGCGACAAGCTCGAACGCACCGACGTCGCCATCCTCCGCCTCGAACAACTCTACCCCTTCCCCGTCGACGAGCTCACCGCCGCGCTCGAGCCCTACGGCGACGATGCGCTGGTCACCTGGGTCCAGGAGGAGCCCGCCAACATGGGCGCCTGGCACTTTTTAAAGGGCGGCTACGGCTACGAACTCCTGCACCGCTGGCCCATGACCCGCGTCTCCCGCCGCCCCAGCGCCAGCCCCGCCACCGGCTCCAAAGCCGCCCACGCCATCGAGCAGGAAAAGATCCTCGAAGAGGCCTTCGCGGATGCCGGGTGACGGGCGTGCCCCCGGAGCAGTACATCGGGTGCAAAAAGGGTTCAGTGGCACCGGCATCCTGCCGGTGGTTAGCCGCAGGCGAAGATGCATCGGACCATCGGCCTGCCGGCCGACCACCGGCAGGATGCCGGTGCCACTCAGGGTCCGCCCGTTAAACGTAAACTCAATCGATGCCCGACCCCGCCCACGCACCGGCGCGCCGTTACGCTTGGCTCCGCGGGTGGCGGGCGTTTGCCGTGCTGGCGCTCGTGCTCGTCACCGCTCTGGGCACGGCGTGGGCGCTGTGGCGGGTCGGGGCGCAGCGGCGGCTGGACGCCGTCGTCGGCGGCGTCGAGGCGCGGGGCGAGCCGATCCACCTGAGCGACTTCGAGCCGGGCACGGCCCACCGCCCGACGCTGGCGAACGCCGACAACGCCGCGTACCACCTCCGCCAGGCGGAGGCGAATTGGCCCCGCATCGACGGCGGCGTGCTGATCACCGAGACGGACTGGTTCACTTACTCCTCGACGAGGAACGACGAGGAGCGTCCGCCGGACCCGATCACCGACAACCGCGCCTACCTCGATAGCCTCGCTCCCGCTATCGACTCGTTACGCCGAGCCGCGGCGGCACCCGCCGCGGAGTGGGATGTGGTCCTCGGCAAGACCGCCCTCGAAACCCTGCTGCCGCACCTGGGCTGGCGTCGCAAGGTGGTGCGGCTGATCGCCGACGCGGCGGAGCGTGCGCTGGACCTCGGCGATACCCGCCTCGCCCTTGAGCTGATGCGGCTCACGCTGCAGACCGCCCCGGCGACGAACGGCCCGCCGCCGACGCTCATCGGACACCTCGTATACATCTCGATCAACGCGATGGTCTTCGAGCCGCTGGAGGGAAGCCTGCCGCGGATGGTGATCCCCGCCGACGCCACCGATCCGACACGGCGGGAGGCGGAGGCGCTGCTGGCGTGGTTGAGCGACGACGGGCCGCTCCGCGAGAGCCACATCCAGGCGTTCGTCGGCGAGCGGATGACCGTGCACGACACCGGCCTCGCGGTCGCCGACGGGCGGCTGGAGGGCGACGCCTTTGTTTTGGAAGTGATTTACAACCTCCCCCCGTGGGCGGCCGGGCCGCTGCGGCTGGGGATCAGCCCGCTCATCCTCCACGACACCGCGTTCATGGTGGAGTACCTCAACACGCTGCGGGACGCGGCCGAGTCGGCCGACACTGAGCCGCAGATGCAGGCGGCGATCACCTCCGCCTACCCCGGGGGTATCGGGGCGGAGCTCGACGCACACCCCTACCGACACCTCGTCAGCCGGACGTTCCTGGCGGCGTACGACGCTTCCATCCGCACCCACTTCCAGGAGCTCGCCAGGCAGCGCCTCGCCGCCGCGGCGCTGGCGATCAAGCTGTACGAGGCAGACCGCGGCCGGCGGCCCGGGCGGCTGGCGGAGCTCGTGCCGGATTACCTCCCCGCGGTGCCGATGGACCCGTGGGACCCCGCGGCCGGCCCGATCCGCTACCTCCCCACCGGCGGGGCCCTCATGTGGCCGCTGCCGGAAAATGGCACGCCCAAACTGATCCTCCCCGCCGGCGGTGACGGCAGCCCGGCCGTGGTCTACAGCCTCGGCCTGAACGGCATCGACGACGGCGGGGCCGTCTACGTCGATCCCGACACCTCGGAATACTTCGACGTTGCCCGCTACCGCGACGGCACCGACCACGTCTTCCTCCTCGACCCCGTCCCCGCCGGCGAAGCACGGCCATAACCCCGGCTGGGATGCTGGCGATTGCGGTACCGTTGAGGACGTGTCCCGTTTCCGCTCCGCAGCTGATTTACAACCCATTCCGGGTGCCACACTGCATCCCGTAGGCTTTGCGGAGGGTGCGGTGTGCCGGCACAAACAACGTAAAGCCGTGGGGATGCCCGCACACCGCACCCGCCCCGAGCGGCGGGATGCAGTGTGGCACCCTACGCATCGGGCCGTGAGACAGGCTCTTCGCGGGGCGGCGAAGCCGCCCGTGTCGGAGGGTGCGCGGAGAAGCGCGCGATCGTTCGCGTCTCCCGCTGCACGGGAGCGAGGTTTGCGAGTGGCGTTACGGGCCGTCGGCCCCGCTGCGGGATGGGATGTGGGGCGGGGGAGACGGCGGCCGCAAGCGGCCGGGCTAAGACACGGGGGAAGGGGAGGCGAAGCAAGCGAGGGTGACGGGGCTCGAACCCGCAACCTCCGGATCGACAGTCCGGTGCTCTAACCAATTGAGCTACACCCCCGTTTCAGGGGTCGGGGTCCGGGGATTGGGGTCCGGGCTCCGACGCTGGGGGCCGACGCTTGCGGTCGGGTGGGATAGGGTAGCCGGGGCGGGGAAGTTGTCAACCGTGGGGGCGGATCAGTGGACGCCCGCTGGAGCGGGCGACGCCGAGGGGGGTGGGGTCAGCGGGAGGCGTCGCGCTTGGCGATGACCCAGAGTTGCAGGACGTTGAAGCGGTCGGGGCGGTCGCTCTCGCCGATCAGGAGGATGGACTGCTGGTCGGCGTCGGCCCAGAGGGGGACCCAGCGGCCGTCGAGGAGGTTGAGGCGCGGCGGGGTGGTCGAAGGAGGTGGGATGGTTGAAGGAGGGGGAGTGGACGGATCGGTCGGGGGCGGTGGGTTGGACGGACCGTTTGGGGGTGAGGTTGGCCGTTCGACCAAGTCGATGCGGCGGTCGTCGGCGGCGACGAACCAGCGGCCGCCCCACCATGCACCGGCGCGGTAGCCCCCGGGCAGCGCGGTCGAGCTGGCGTCGGTGAGGTTGACCAGCTCGATGCGGCCGCGGGTGAGGTCGAGGTAGGCGAGCGAGGCGCGGTCGGGGGAGATCGGCCGGGCGATGGCGGCGAAGAGGTGCTGGGCGTCGAAGACCGAAACCGGGGCGTTGAGCGGCGCGATAGGGGTGGCGGACGGGCCGCCGAGGGTCCACCGCATCAGCGCCGCGCCCGGGCCGGCGGAGCCGCCGACCGCCCCCAGTTGTACGTAGACCAGCGTGTCGTCGTCGAGCCAGCGGGGCAGAATCTGCGCCCCGGGCAGGGTGGCGGGCGGGCCGGGCAGGGCGGCGTCGGTGGCGAGGTCGAGGGTGAAGATGAGGGCCTGGTCGGGGACGGAGCCGTAGGCGGCGACGGCGACGCGGCGACCGTTGGGGCTCATCGCCGGCATCATCATGTGGCGCAGGCCCACCGCCTTGCGTCGGGTCGTGCCGGTGGCGACGTCGTGCAGGCCGAGCGTGCAGCCGAGGTTGTCGTAGCCGATGAACAGCAGCGTCGAAGAGTCGGCCGACCAGGTCGGCCAGGCGGCGCCGCCGAGGGCGACGTTACGGGCCGGGCCGTCGGCGTCGACGGCGCGGACCCACAGGGACAGGCCGCCGAGGTTGCGCCCGGTGACGAGGTCGTCGGGCTCGACCGGGGCGGCCGCGTCGTCTTGATCGAGGAAGGCGATCCACCGCCCGTCGGGCGAGACGGCGGGGAGCTGCACGCCCACGTTCGGCACCGGCGGGCGGACCGAGGCGACGGCGGTCACGCTGCCAGTGGACCGCTGCGGCAGCGCCGCCTGCGCCAGCGCCTCAAATCCCGAGCCCTCGCCGCGGGGGAGGGGTTCGGCGTTGGCTTGTTCCCACGCGGGGGGTTGGGGGGTGGTGCAGGCGGGTAAGAGGAGAAACCACAGAGCCGCGATGACCGCTCTTAGCTCAGCGGTCGATCGGTGGTGGGGCAGGCTTCCAGCCTGCCGTTGGCCCGCAGGGCCAAGTCGACTGTCTGCGACTTCGGGCGGCGCCCGACGGCAGGCTGGAAGCCTGCCCCACTTCAAATACAGCAGCCTTAATCGCAACCGCCCCATCACGGCCCCGCCGGGTCGGCGACCGGGCCCTCGATCTCGTCGTCCTCGAACCGCTCCTGACGCTCGCGCAGCGCCGGGTCGGTCAGCAGCCGGTCAGGATTTTCCTCCACGTCCAGCGGCTCAAAAGTGTCGCGGACCCGGTCCAGCCACTCCTTGTTGCGGCGGTCGATCTCGCCGTGCTGGTTCACGTTGCGGACCACGTGCGGCGTGATGAAGGCGATGATCTCGCGGTTGCGGACCGCCCGGTCGGTCGAGCGGAACAGGAACCCGATGAGCGGGATGTCGCCGAGGATCGGCAGCTTGCGGACCTCGTCGAAGTCTTCCTGCTGAACGATGCCGCTGATGACGATGGTCTGCCCGTCGAGGACGGTGACGTGCGTGGTGGTCTCGCGGCGGTCGAAGATGAAGTTGCCGAAGACCGACGAGCCGTTGACGATGCGGGACAATTCGAGGTTGATCTCGAGGTCGACCTCGCCCTCCTGGGTGATGTGGGGGCGGACGTGCAGGCGGGTGCCGACCGGCTCGTAGGCGAAGGTGCGGCGGAGGTTGACGTTGTCGTTGTTCCCGCCGCCGCTGAAGTCGCTGATGATGACCGGGACGTCCTGGCCGTCGAAGAAGTGGGCCTCCTGGTTGTCGGCGGTGTAGACCCGCGGCTCGTTGAGGACCTTGAGGTTGAGGTTTCGGATGAGCAGTTGGATGAGGACGTTGACGTTGAGGTTGGCGTTGAGGATGCCGTCGCCGCGGAAGATCGACTCGGCGTAGTTCGCGTTGATCCCGCCGCCGATGGCCTGGTCGGCGAGGCGCGAGTCGTTGAAGATGGTGGGGTCCGAGGCGAGGCGGACGCCCAGAGTCGACTCGTCGTTGTGCTGGATCTCGGTGATGATCGCGTGGATCGCGACCTGGGCCCCGGGCTTGTCGAGGTCGGTAATGAGCTCGCGCATCGGCCCGATGTGGGCCCGCGGGGCGAGGACCATCAGGGCGTTGCGGCGGTTGACCGGAACGACGCGGGGCTTGCCGATGAGGTTGCTGGTGGGCTGCTCGGTGAGGTTGGGGCGCGACTGGCTCCACCAGAACGAGAGCTGACCGGGGTCGGTGTCGGCGGTGCGGGTGTTGCCCGAGTTGGGGTTGCGGTTGGCGTTGTTGGCGTTCTGGTTTGCGGTGGTGGACGTGCCGCGGTCGCTGGAGGTGCTGCTGTCGCGGATCGCGTCGCTCAGGCCCCGCTCGGTCCGGGTGATGTTGGCGGGGGTGCCCGGCTCGGAGAACATCGCGTTGAGCTGCTCGGCGACCTCCTCGGCGTTGGCGTGTTTGAGCTCGATCACCACCGGGACGCCGGCGTCCTGCGGGACGTCGATCTCCTCGAGCAGGTCGTCGATGACCTGGTAGTTCGCCGGGTTCTTCGTCGAGACGATCAGCTTGTTGCTGTCCTGCATCGCCACGAAGCTGAACTCGCCGAACAGCCGGCCGACGGGTGTGCTTGTCTCGGTCTGGCTGGAGAAGCTGCGGAAGCTGAACGACGAGGTCGAGCTGCTCTTGGTGAACATGTCCTCCAAGAGCGTCTTGACCTGCACGGGGTCAACGTAGTCGAGCGAGTAGACCTTGGGCTTGACCGCGTCGAGGTCGAGCGGGACATCCCACTGCTCCTCGATGATGGTCTCGATCCGCTGCATCCGCTGCGGGTCGGTCATGATGGTGACGGTGTTGCGCTGCGTGTCGGCGGTGACGGTGAGCTCGTCTTCCTGCGACGACTGGCTGCCGCGGCCGAAGAAGTAGTAGCGGTTGCCCGACCCGCTCGACGCCCCGCCGCCGCTGAACAGCTCCTCGATCTTGGCCTTCACGTTCTCGGCGTCGTCGTGCTCGAGCTTGATCTCGCGGATGAGGCGGTACTGGCTCGACTCGACGTCGAGCTGGTCCAGCAGCGAGCGGACCAGCGCCCGGCCGCGCTGCGAGCCATACACCAAAAGCTGCCGCGACTTGGTGAAGGGGATCACCCGCAGGCTCGACGACATCTCGCGGTCGGGCATCGAGCTGATCGTCTCGTTGAGTTGGCCGGCGATTTCTTCCACGTCGGCGTGGGTGATGTCGAACAGCTCGTAGGGTTCGTCCTGGTCGCGGGGCTGGTCGAGCTCCTCGACCCACCGCTCGATCTCGTCCATCACCTGCGGCGGAGCCGCGGCGATGATCCAGTTGCGCGACAGGTCGGCCTGGAGCAGGATCGGTGCCTCGCTCCGCTCGATGAACAGCGCCTGCTCCGGCGGGGTGGTGCTGCTGCCGCCGCGCTGGTTGTTGCCGCCGCGGTTGTTGCGGTTGTTGTTGCCCCGGTTGTTGGTGTTGCGGGCGTCGGGCCGGGGGCTGGTGAAAACGTCCTGCGACTCGATGCCGAGGGTCGCGGCGATGAGGGTGCGGACGAGGGCGACGATCTCGCTGGCGTCGCCGTTCTCGACCTCGATGATGCGTTCGACGGTCTGGTTGGCACGGGGCACGTCGAGCTCGGCGACGAGGCGCTCGATGTGGGCCAGGTCCGCGGCGGCGGCGGTGACCACCAGGCGGTTGAGGTTCGGGTCCGCCACGAGGAAGGCGTACTCGGGCAGCATCGCCAGGACCAGGTCCTTCAGCCGGGTCACGTCGTAGTGCTCAACCGCGAACTCCTTGTCGACGATGGTCGACTGGTCGGGCAGGTCGGCCACGGATTCGTCGTCGCCGATAACCGGGCGGTTGATGCGGCGCATCTGGTCGAGCGGGAGCAGGTCGATCTGGCGGGCGGACTCGACGATGAGCACGCCCTTCTGCCGCAGCGCGTTGCCGATGAGCTCAAACGCGGCGGTGAGGGGCATCTCCTCGTCGGACATGATGGTGATGCGGGTCTCGCCGACGCGGTCGTCGACGATGACGGGCTTGTTTAGCTCGTCCATGAGGAAGCGGGCGACCTGCGACATCTCGGCGTTGCGGAAGGAGACGGCAACGGTGCGGGGGCGGTCGGGGTTCTCGCCGCGGTCCGCGTCGCGGTCTCGATCACGGCGCGGGCCGTCCGTATCGTCTCCCGTTTCCGCGTCTGGGTCGGCGGTTATTTTGGGCTGCGTGACGGGCTGGCCGTCCATCATCACCGCGGCGTCGTCGGGTTGCGTCGCGGCGGGTTCGGCGTCCTGGGCGTGGACGGGCGACGCCGTGAGTAGGAGGTATGCCAGCCAAAGCATCGGCGTTAGCCGCCGGGGTCGTCCCGACGTTCCGGGCGATGTAAACGTCGGGACGAGCCCGGCGGCTAACGCGGAGTTGTGGGGCGACTGGTTATGAGGTGGATTTAGCATCAGACGGGGTGATGATTTTACTCGGCGGCGGCGGGCCCGGGGGCGGGGGCTGCTTCGGGGGCGGCTTCCGGGGGAACGGGGTTGTCGCGGTTGCGACGCGAACGGTTGCGGCGGGGCCGCCCCTCGCCGCCGTCGCCGTTGGAAGGCCCGGCGTCGCCCCCGCCGCCGCGTCGCCCGGACCATGGTCCACCGCCGCCCCCGCCGCCGCCGCCGGAATGACCACCGCCGCCCCCGGAGCCGCCGCCCTCGAACACGTGGATACGCTCGGCCTCGCCGTCGTGTTCAAACTCGACCCACCCGCTGCCGACGGCGGTGATGGTAGCGCCCATCGCGTTGTCGCCGACGGTGAAGGATTGGCCGCCGGGGTACAGCACGCGGGTGCCGAGCACGCCCTGCACGTTGCGGAACGCCTCGGCGGGAGCGGGGGCGAAGAGGTGGCGTTCACGGATACGGGCCACGGCCTGCCCGGCGGGGGAAGCGTTGTCGCCCGACCCGCCGCCCCGCGACGGGCGATCGCCCCGCCGGCCGAGATCCTCCCCGCCCCCGTCGCTCTGCACCGCCTCGGCCTCGGCTTGCGATGGCGGTGCCTGCGCGAGCGCCAGCCGCCCCGCCACCGCGGCGACGCGGTCCGCCGCGTCGTCCTCCGCGGTGTACCCCTGCGCCGCCAGCACCGTCACCGCCAGCGCACCGCCGAGCAGGACGAGCAACCCGACGCGCTGCCAGGGGATGCGGCCGCTCATCGCCGCGCCTCCGGGGAACCTGCGACAAGGCCATGATCCACGCTGGGGTCACCCCCAAGGCGCTTCAGCCTGCGGCCGAACACAGGCAGGATGCCTGTGCCACTCAAACCACAAGCCCGCACAGGCAGGATGCCTGTGCTACCCAATTGATGAGCTTGCACATGCACGCTCATCGCCGCACCTCCCCCGCGTCCAGCCCCGGCGTCGACACCACCAGCACCGCCTCCCACTTGTCCCGCCCGCCCGGCTCGTCCATCGTCAGGTTCAGCGACTCCACCACCGTCGGGTACGGCCCCGCCGCGAGCTGCCGCAGCAGCTCGGGCACCGCATCGTTTTCCGCCACCGCCCGCACCCGCAGCGACAGCGACGACACGCCCGGCACGTCCCGCAGCTTCCGCACGCCCTGCACCTCCACCTGCCGCGGCTCGGCCCCCGCCGCCTCCACCGCGCCCCGCACCGCCTCCGGAAACGCCACCCGCAGCGCCTCCACCGTCGACAGCGGCCGACCCACGCCCGGCCCGTACCGCGCCTCGAGCCGCCGCTCCACCCCGTCGAGCCGGTCCAGCCGGTTCTCTACCGTGTCGATCTGCGCCTCGGCCGCCCCGACCGACGCCCGCGCCCCCTGCCACCGCGCCACCGCCGGGGCCAGGCCCAGCCGATATCCCGCCGCCGCCGCGACCACGACGAGGCACACCACCACCGCCCGCCGGTCGCGCGTCGTCATCGGCATGGGCGGTACATCTCAAACATCATCATTGTCGTTCCCGTTTAGCGCCGCCACTTGTGACGCTCCCCGCCGCCGGCACGAACGCCTCGACAAACCGCGGCGACGGCCGCGCGACGATGGTGTACTCCACCTTGTCGCGGTCCTTCACGTCCTGGTTCCGCACCTGCACCGCCTCGAGCGTCTTCATCTTCGCCAGCGACGCGGCGATGGCGTTGATGCGCTCGCCGGACCGTTCGGTCCCGCGGATCGTGAGCGAGCCGTCGCGTTCGTAGCGGAGCTCGTCAATCACGAAGCCGTCGGTCGAACGGCTGAGTTCATCCAGTATTGCCAGCGGGGACGGGCCGGCGGTTTCGAGGTAGCGGGCGGCGGCAAGGCGGGTCTGCAACTGCGCCGTCGCAGCGGGATCGAGCCCGCCGCCGGCGAGCGCTGCGTCGTACCGCGCGGCCGTCCGGGTGTCGACGAGGTACAACCCCACCAACGCCGCGACCAGCCACGCCGCGGCGACGGCCCAAGCCCGCCACGACGGCGCAGACGCCGCGGCCGAGGCGTCCTCCGCCTCGGGCAGCAGGTTCAGGTGCTCCGTCGGCTCCGCCGCGGCGATGGCCGCGCCCGCGGCGTACAGCGTCGGCAGCGACACGTCCGGCAGCGCCTCCGCCGACAGCACGTCCCCCGCCCCAACCCGCACCAGCCCCGCCCGCTCCGCCAGGTCATCCGCCACGCCCGCCGCGTCGCCGAGGCACAACACCGCCGCGCCGCGCCCGTCGCCCGCCAGCCGCCGCGCCGTGTCCGCCGCTTCGCTCACCCACGCGTCGCCGCCCCCGGCCGCCGCGTCCAGCGCCTCGACCTGTACCAGCGACCCGCCCCGGTACTGCAGCACATCCACATGCGACCGCCCCGCCGCGACCACGCAAAGCGGGCGATTCAGTTGCTCCCCCGCCGTTGCCGTCAGCAGCGCGTCGAGCGCGAAGGCCGTCGGCGTCACCACACCCGGCGGCGAGGCCGGCGCCGCCCGACCTACCGCCGCGCCGAGCACGTCCCCCGTCACCGCGAACAGCAGCACCGCCGCCTCACCGTCGGCATCGGCGCGTTTCCACCCCCACCGCAGGCGGTCCTCCTGCCCGGGCAGCATCGTCTCGACCTGCATCCGCACCGCCCGCGCCGTCGTCGCCCGGTCCGCGGCCGGCAGCGCCATCCGCCGGAAGATGCCGTAAGGCAGGTCCGCCGCCAGGCCCACCGCCGCGCCCTTGCCGTCCGGCGGCGACGGCAGCCGCTCGAAGCGCCAGCCGTCCTTGCCCGCGGCGGCCCGCACGGCGTGCGTCGCATCGCCGTCGTGGTACAGCCCCACCCCCGTCGGAGTGCCCTTCCCAAAGCCGCCGATCCGCCAGCCGCCGCGCGCCATCAGCCCCCCTCCCGCCAGTCGACGATCACCGGCACGTCCCCGCCGCGGTCGACCACCACCCGCAGCGTCCGCGTCGTCCCGCCCGGTGCGGCACCCTTTGAAATGATGCTGAACACGTTCGACCGGACCGTGAAGGACGGCGCGAAGCGGCGAAACTGCCGCTCGTCCAGCACGTTCCGCGACAGCAGCTCGCCCACGCCCAGGAACGCCCCGCCCGTCGCCCGGGCGTTGATGATGTCGTCCGCCACCGCCTCGTCCAGACCCGGCACGGTCAGCAGCACCTCCCGCGACGCGGTATTGACGTTCAGCTTCGCCGGCAGCCGCTCGTCGTCGCTGAGCGAGAAACTCTCCCACCGCTCGGCCAGCCAGTCGAGTGTGACCTCCTCGATCTGGTCCTCGCTCTCAGCCGGGTCCTCGCCGCGCACGCCGACGAAGTCGAACAGCGACCGGGCGTCGCCGCCCTTGTCCCGCACCGCCTCGGCGAGCGAGGGCGTCATGTTGAACTGGCTGGTGAGCACGGCGGTGTCGGGCTGCTTGAGGTTGACCCGCGGCGAGCCGGCCGGGTCTTGGTTGAGCTCGTAAGCATACACCGTCGTGAACGCGGCCAGGCCTTTCCGCAGGGTGCGGTCGGCGTCGTCGGGCGGGTACGTCGCGTCGCCGTCGTTCTCGTTGCGCGACAGCACGCCGTCGAGGTCCGCGTCCTCACTGTAGAACGCGGCCGCGTCGACGTCCCGCACCAGCAGCATCTCACGGTGGGTCCGCATCGGCCCGTTGCGGATGTCGTAGGGGAAGTCGAGGTCGTTGTAGTAGCCCCGCTCCGCGCCGCCGGGCCGGGCGTTCTCGTTGGTGTCGATCCAGTCGAAGACCGCGTCGGCCTGCTGTGTCGTTATGTCGGGCAGCAGCGCCAGTTGGTTCGGCCGGGCGGCGTTGAGGCTCAGCCGGCTCGCCTCGTCGGTGATGCCGAATCGGGGCACCGCCTCGTCCGCGGTCTCCACCGGCGGGGCCACGACACGGAACACGAAGCCGGGCGTGCCGTCGGGCGGGGCAAGCTCGACGTTCTCAAAATACGCCGCATCCTCGAACCACAGATCGTCGCGGCTGTCCACATCTTTCCCGTCGTCGCCGAGCGCGGCCAGCGCCTGCTCGACCCCCGCCCGCGCCACCCACCGCGCCTGCACCCGCTCGAGCTCGCCCTGCCCGAGCGCAGCCGTCACCTGAGCCGCACGGTTGAGCCCGAGCAGCAGCAGCCCGAGGATCAGCAGGGTCCACAGCACGATGATGAGCACCGCGCCGCGGCGGCGGGCATGGCGGGTCGGGTCGCCAAGAGGCTGTTTCACGAAAAGGACCGGGCGTCCCCAGTGGGGCAGGCATCGAGCCTGCCGTTGGCCCGAAGGGCCAAATTCGCGGTGACCGGCTTCGGGCTGCGCCGGAAAGCAGGTTGGAAGCCCGCTCCACCAAGATAGCTTGAGCTCGATCATGGCTCCCCCCCGCCGCTCTCGGTCGCCGCCTCGGGTGCCTCCCCTTCGCCCGCGCCGTGCTCCGCCTCCGGCCTGAGCGGCCAGTACACCAGCCGGCTGTACGTCCGCACCGCGGCCTCTTCCGCGGGGGCTTCGGGGTCCCGCACCACCGCCACCCGCACCCGCACCGCCTCGGGCCACGCCCCCAGATACTCCGGCCAGTCCGGCACCCACGCCGTCCCGTCGAAGTACGACACGTCCAACGCCGCGACGTTTTGCGCCACCCGCTCGACCACCCCGCCCCGGTCCGGCTCGGCGTTCCGCGTCGGGTCCGTCCGCCGCAGGAGTGCCGGCCACGGCGAGTCGGGCACCGCCTCCAGCCAGAACTCCACCTCGTGCACGTCCGACTCCGCCTGCCCCGGCCGGAACACCCGCTCGCTCACCGTCCAAAACCGCAGCCGGTCCGCCGGCCGACCGTCGAGCTCCTCGTCGGTCCCCTCGAACACCGGCACGTCCTCGCCGACGTTGCGGAACCCGTCGCGCAGCGGCTCGACCACCGCCGAGAGCGCCGCGTCCGCCTCCGCGTGGTGCACGCTCAGCCGCTGCACCCGCGCCCGCGCCCCGGTCACCTGCCACGTCAGCGACGACATCGCCACCAGCACCATCGCCACCAGCCCCACCGCCACCATCAACTCGATCAGCGTAAACCCGCCCCCCCCGCTCCCACGCAGCGACGCGGCTCCGCCGCGCCTGGCCGGGTGCCACACCTCGCCGGCTCTGCGGCGTTGTGTGCAGGTCGATGGCAGCACGGCACACATCGCCCAAAGCGGCGAGGTGTGGCACCCCGTAAAGGCCGGCTCGGTGTGGTACGGGACGCACCTCACTCGCTCAATCCCTCCCACGTCACCGTCGCCGCCCGCAGCCCCGGCGGGTCATACAGCCGCGTGTAGCCCCGCACCGCCGCCGTGCTCCCGCTTGGGGTCGTGTACCGGATCGTCACCGCCACGTCGTACAGGTCCGGCGGCGCGTCGACCTGCGTGAACGCCGCCGACCACGAGAACCGCTCGTCGAGCTCACCGTCCACCGGCCCCTCGGTCGCCAGCGTCGCCGGCCCGATCACGTCGATCCGCGTGAACACCTCGTCCAGCCACCCCGCCGCGAGACGCCGGTCGTCCGCCCGCGCCGCCGCCTGACTCGACCGCGCCACCGCCCCCGCGATCGCCGCCGCGAAAATCGCGAGGATGATCCCCGCCACGAGCGACTCGATAATGGTAAACCCACCACGCCCCTCCTTATGAAGCGACGCGGCTTTGCCGCGCTCCGGCGCGGCAAAGCCGCGTCGCTTCCTACCGAAACCGGTCGCAACCTCAATCATCCAAATCCTCCCGCCACCCCGGCACTGTGTCCGCCCGGCCCTCCACCCGCGTCACCCGGCCGTCCGTCGGCGACACCACCACCGACACCGCCCGCTCGCCCAGCACGAGCACCACCACCGCCGCGTCCGCCGTGCCGTCCGCCCGGAACGTCACCGCCGGCGTCGGGTCGAGCGTGTCCTGCTCCCGCATCAGGTCGCCGACCGTCACCGCCGGGTCCAGCCACGTCGGCTTGACCGCCCCCCCCACCCCCTCCGTCACCGCCGCCCACGTCTCCGCCGCGTCCAGCTCCGTCGACGCCGCCTCCGCCCGCCACCCCGACTTCCCCATCTCGGGATCGTCCATCACCAACACCAGCCGGTACGCCCGCTGCCGCAGGACCGCCTGCCGCTGCAGGTACCGCATCGCCTGCGTGAGGTCGTCCCCCGCCGCGTCGAGCGCCGCCGCCCGGTACGCCCCGCCGAGGTACGGCAGCGCCAGCGTCGACAACACCCCGATGATCACCACGACCACCATCAATTCGACCAGGGTGAAGCCGCGCCGTGTCATGTTCATCCCAATAGCCGGGACGCTACGCGTCCCCGGGGTTGGAGGAACGGAAGACCCGGGACGCATAGCGTCCCGGCTATCGGGGAAAGATCACTGATAGTTCGATATATCCGCGTTCTCCCCCTCGCCGCCCTCCTGCCCGTCGGCCCCCAAACTCACGATATCAAACGCCCAGTTCTGCCCCGGGAACCGGTACACAAACTCATTGCCCCACGGGTCCACCAAATCCTTCGGCTTCACCGACGGTGGCGTCGCCGCCCCCCCTCCCTCCACGTCCGTCGGCGGGCTCACCAGCTCGTCCAGCGACTCGGGGAAACGCCCGTAGTCCTGCTGAAACAACTGGATCGAGCTCTCCAGCGTCGCCACCTTCTGCTTCGCCACCGACACCTTCGCTTGACCGGTTCGCGAAAATAGATTGGGCAAGACCAACGCCGCGATCACACCGATGATGATCACCACCACCATGATCTCGACGAGCGTAAAACCGCTTCTGCCGCTTCGCTTCATAAAGTTTCTCACTTCGTGTTGGAACCGCCAAGGACGCCAAGAGCGCCAAGGACACATCTTAAGCACAAAGCGCTTTGCCTTCCTTGGCGTCCTCCGCGTCCTTGGCGGTTGATCCTATGCCGCCAGGTCCATCCCCATGATCGGCAGCAGCGCCGCCGCCAGGATGAACGCCACGAACAGCGCCAGCACCAGGATGAAAACCACCGGCACGATCGTCATCACCCGGCTCAACGCCGCGCTCGTCTCCTTGTCATAACTGTCCGCGGTGTTCATCAAGAGGCTGTCGAGCTTGCCCGTCCGCTCGCCCATCGCAATCACCTGGACCAAGAGCGTCGGGAACCGTCCCGTCGCCCGCAGCTCGTCGGCGATGGCCTGGCCCTTGACGATACCCTCGGCGACGGTGTCGACCTCTTGCGCCATCGCCTCGTTGCCCAGCGTGTCGCGGACGATCCGCATCGACTCGACGATGGGGATGTTGGCCGCGCTCAGCGTGCCGAGGGTGCGGGCGAAGCGGGAGACCGCCACGCGCTGCACCGCGGTGCCCACCACCGGCAGCTTCAGCTTGACGCGGTCCACCGCCAGCGCCCCGTCCGGCGTCCGCGACCACCGCCACAGCCCGAACGCCCCGGCCGCCAGCCCGACCGCCGCGGCGATCCCGACCGGCGACCGCAGGCCGGCCGTGATCCCCATCAGGACCCGCGTCGGCAGCGGCAGGGCCCCGCCCGTTTCGGTCACCACCGTCATGATCCGCGGCAAAATGAACAGCATGATCACCAGGATCGACACCAGCCCCAGCCCCAGCACCATCAGCGGATAGATCGCGGCCGACCGCAGCTTCTCCCGCAGCTCGAGGTCCCGCTCGGCGAACTCGGCGAGGCTGACCATGATCGTGTCCAACGCCCCGGCCGTCTCCCCCGCGCGGGTCATGCTCACCTGCATCATGTTGAACGCCCCCCTTCCACTCCCATCCCCGTTCGCCACCATCGCGTCCGACAGCGACTCGCCCGCCGTCACCCGCGCGATCAGGTCGTCGATCAACGCCTTGACCCCCGCCCGCTCCGCCTGCTCCCCGACCACCTCCAACGCCGTCACCAGCGGCAACCCCGCACCCAACCCCACCGACAACTGCCGGAGCAACGCCACCCGGTCCCGCCCCCGGAACCCCCCCCGCCCCCGGAAGCCCCCCCGGAAGCCGGCTAAACGGGAGCCCCCCGTTTCGACCGCTCCCCGGCGCGACGCCTCGCGGCCCCCGCCGGTCGCCGTGTCCAGGTCGGTGACGAAACTCCCCCGCTCGGTCAACACCCGCACCGCCTGCGCTCGGTCCGGCGCATTAATTACCCCGGCCTCGGCGCGGCCGGCGGTGGTCAACGCCTTGTAATTAAACTCGGGCATGGGGAACTCAGCAGAGAGGCACGAAGGGACGAAGGGACGAAGTGACGGACTGATGGACTAAGACAAAATGCATGGGCCAGCCGTTAAATGCGGCGGGTCGCCGGGGCCTCACGCCTTCGCCTTTAATCTGCGTCATCTGCGAAATCTACGGTTCCTGCCTCCCTCCGTGCCTCCGTGCCTCATTGCCTCCGTGCCTTCCCCTACACATCCTGCGTCACCCGCAGCACCTCCTCCAGCGTCGTCTGCCCGGCCGCGGCCTTGCGGTACCCATCCTCCCACATCGGCACGTGCCGCTCACCCAGCACCTCCAGCAGTTTGCCCGTCGAAGCGCGGTTGCCGATCGCGCCACGGAGGCGGTCGTCCACGGTGATGAGCTCGAAGATGCCCATCCGCCCCTGGTACCCCGTGTCGCGGCACTCGCGGCAGCCCGTCGCGGCCCAGAACGTGTGGTGCTCCGACAGCTTGTGCCCCAGCCGCTTGACCACCGCCTCGCTCGGCTGCGCCTCCCGTCGGCAGTGCGGGCACAGCCGTCGGACCAGCCGCTGGGCCAGCACGCCGCGGAGCGATGAGGCGATCAAAAATGGCTCGACGCCCATGTCGATCAGCCGCGCCACCGCTCCGATCGCGTCGTTGGTGTGCAGGGTCGAGAACACCAGGTGCCCGGTCAGGGCCGAGCGGATCGCGATGTCGGCCGTCTCTCCGTCGCGGATCTCGCCGACCATGATGACGTCGGGGTCCTGCCGCAGGATCGACCGCAACCCGCCGGCGAACGTGAGGCCACGCTTCGGGTTCACCGGGATCTGATTGACGCCGTCGAGGCGGTACTCGACCGGGTCCTCGATGGTGAGGATCTTCAGCTCGGGGCGGTAGAGGTGGTTGAGCGCGGCGTAGAGCGTGGTGGATTTGCCGCTACCCGTCGGGCCGGTGACGAGGAGGATGCCGTGCGGCGAATCGAGTTCGCGGCGGAGGTCCTCGAGTTCGCGGGGCGGGAGGCCGAGTTTTTGCAACCCGATCAGGGCCGTCGCCCGGTCCAGGATGCGGAGGACGACCGACTCGCCGTAGACCGTCGGGACGGTCGAGACGCGGAGGTCCACCGGGCCGCGGGCGGTGTTGAAGTCGATGTGGCCGTCCTGCGGGACGAACCGCTCGGCGATGTTCATCCCCGCCATGATCTTCACCCGCGACGTGAGCGCCTGCTGCAAATGCTTGGGCGGCGGGCTCACCTCGTGCAGCATCCCGTCGATGCGGTACTTCACCTTCACCGTCTTCTCGAACGGCTCGAGGTGGATGTCGCTCGCCCGCGCCTCCACCGCCTCGTGCAAAATGAGGTTCAACAGGTTCACCACCGTCGGCTCACGCGCCAGGTTCTGCAGGTGCGTGGCGAGATCGCCCCCCTCCGGCCCGCCTCCGTTCTCGTCTGTCGCGTCCTGCTCCTGGCCGCCGAAGTTGGCGATGAGGCGGGACACGTTGGACCCGTAGTGCCGGCCGATCGCCTCGATGACCCGTTCCCGCGGCGCGACCCGCCGCTCGATCCGCCCCGCGGCAAACATCCGCGCCACCGCCAAGGCCGCGTCGTCGAACGGGTCGGCCATGGCCAGCGTGACGGTGTTGCCGTCACGGCCGATCGGGATCATCTCGTGCCGCAGCGCCACCTCGGCCGGCACCGCGGCGAGGGCCTCCTTCGACGGTGTCACCTCATCGAGCTCGACCCGCGCGATGCCGTGTTGTTCACAACGAGCCTCAAGCGGCGCCGCATCGCCAGCCGGCCCGGCCGCGTCGAACCCGGCGCGGGGAGCGGCATCCAAAGGAGGGGGCGGGGCGGCGGACATGCGACGTGATGTTAGCGGTGCCGCGCCAGCGATGAACCCCCGAACTGCTTCAGAGCCGGGAGCGTAAGCGACCCGGGGGTGTCGCTAAGCTCGCCGCCCGGTCGCTCACGCTCCCGGCTCTGATGCGTTGCGGGGTGCCACACCTTTGCCGCTTTGAGCCAAAGTGTGATGTTGCCGATGACCTGCACACCTTGGTGCAAAGCCACCAAGGTGTGGCACCCGGCGGCGGTCGATTTCTTCAATCTGCGTCCGTCATCTGCGTCGTCTGCGGAATCTGCGTGGGGGGATGTTCCGTCCGCAGGGGCAGGGAAAGGTGCGATACGATCCCCTCATGCCGAACGACCGCCCGCCGTCGATTCTGTTCCTGATGTCCGACGAGCACCGGGCGGACGTGGCGGGATTTGCGGGGAACCGTGTCGTGCGGACGCCATTCCTCGATGTGTTGTCGCGGACGGGGGTGACGTTTGAGAAGGCGTACTGCCCGAGCCCGATCTGCGTGCCGTGCCGGCAGGCGATGGCGTGCGGGCAGCGGCCGCGGACCTGCGGGGTCGAGCGGTACGGGCAGGATTTGCCGCCGTTCAGCATGACCTTCGCCCGGCAGCTCGCCCGCTACGGCTACACCACGGCGTGTGCGGGCAAGCTGCACCACATGGGCCCGGACCAGATGCAGGGCTGGACGCACCGCATGGGCCTGGACCTCACCATCGGCACGGCGTACCGCGACCTGAAGGTCGAGCCCGGCGACGCGTTCGGCCACGGGCGGAGCGACGGCAAGTGGTCCGACGCCAAAGAGATCAAGCGGGCCGGTGTCGGACGGGGCCCGGCGACGCAGGCCACCGACGAGGCGGCCCTGCACGACGCGCTGCGGTTCGTCGACCACTACTTCGCCGATCCTTATTACGACCGCCCCGCCGCGCCGACGCCGCTGCTATTCAAGCTCAGCTTCGTCCGGCCGCACTACCCGTACTTCACCACCGAGCAGCTGTTCACCTACTACCTCAACCGGGTGCCGGTTTATCTCGACGAGCCGGTCTTCGACCACGCGTTCCTCCGTCAGCACGCGGTGGGCGTCGGCCCGGGTGGGCAGGTGACCGAGCGAGAGCTCCGCCGCGCGACCGCGGCGTACTACGGCATGATCGAGGAGATCGATACCGACTACGCCCGGCTGGTCCAGCGGCTTGAACACCTCGGCGAGGACCTCGACGACTGGTGGGTGGTCTACACCTCGGACCACGGCGAGATGCTCGGGGAGCACGGCATCTGGGAGAAGCAGAAATTCTTCGAGGCGAGCGTGCGGGTGCCGCTGCTGATCCGCCCGCCACGGGCGCTGCGGGAGCAATGGGGCTGCACGGGGCGGCGGGTGTCGGCAAACGTCTCGCTGCTGGACCTGTTCGCGACGCTTTGCCACGCGGCGTCGGTGCCGCTGCCCGACGCCGCCGAGACGGTCAACGGCGCGGGGCTGGAGAGCCGGTCGCTGCTGCCGCTGATGCGGGGGGAGGGCGCGGGGGATGCCCTTCCGGGGGATGACGAGGTGACGAGCGAGTTCGGCGGGGTCAACCTGATGATCAAGCGGGGCCCGCTGAAGTACCAGTGGTACGGCGAATCTGCGTGCGGGGGGCACCGCGAGGTGTTGTTCGACCTCGAAGCGGACCCGTCGGAGCGGCGGAACCTGATCGCCGAACCCCGCTACGCCACGGCGCTGCCCCAGTTCCGGACGAGGCGCGACGCCCTAGGCTTCGCCCCGCCCGCCGGGTCCAAACCGTAGCCCCTAAACAAGAAGCCCCCCGCAGCCGATCGGCCAAGGGGGGCTTTGAAGCGGGTGAAGAGATTCGAACTCTCGACATTCACGTTGGCAACGTGACGCTCTACCACTGAGCTACACCCGCGGGAGGGGGTTGGATCTTACAGCGACTTGGGATCAGGTCAAGCGGGCTTCGATCCGCGACATCGGCCTTGCCTGCCGGCCTCCCGCTCTATCTAACGGCGGACATCATACCCAACGTGATGCGCGGTGGCAACGCGGTCCCGACGCGGACGGCCGCAAAAGGGTAGGCGACCCCGTGAAACGACGGTGTTCCCGGCCGGGCCCGCGACACCGATGGCCGTTGGAGGTTCGTCGACCATAGCAAGAGGCTGGCGGAGTCTGACGAACGCCGAGCCGTCGCCCGCTTACGTGCCGAGCATCAGCCGAATCAAGTGAAAGTGTTGAGTCGCATCGACTCGGTAGCAGAGCCCGCGGAGGGGCACGAGGGTCTCACCAGCCGCCTGTTCCTGACACCTCGCGCCGACGCCGCTGAGGTCTAGCGGTGGTCGCGAGAACAATCCGTCGAGAAGCCGGAACATATCGCCAAGATGGTCGGCATCCCCGAACTTGCCCACCTGCGACACCTCCCGCTCCCCCAGCCTCCGATCACCATTAACCGCTTGATTGAGGCATATGAACAGGATGACAGCAGCGCCCAGCCACCGAACGCAGGGTCGTCCACACCTTCCGTCGCTTGGCGGAGTTCGCCGAGGCTTCGACCCTCGATGAACTCGCTCAGGCGCAGCTGTCGTCTTGGCGTAGCAAGATCGAGAAAGACTCAGGCCTCACCTCCGCCGGCACGAAAAAGCAGCTCTACGGTCGGATCAGAATTATCCTCAGCTTCGGCTTGAAGCTAGTCCTGGATCAGGCCCAGATACGAGCCGCCCTCGAACGGTGCGGCGTCCTCTGGACCGCCGACCCTCTTCCGGTGGTCAGACTCAAGTCCACTGCCCGCAGAAGACGCTTCAGCGGATTAGGAGCGGGACTGGATCAGATGCGGATGCCGTCGAGGGCCGCGGTGGCGGCGTCGATGGGCAGGGCCATCTTCTCGGTAGGCGAGCGGTACCGGGCGGGGTTGGCGTTGCGGTTCAGGTTGCCGTCGCTGAGGGTCTTGCGAACTTTGACAATGTTCGCCATGCCCGCGACGCTGATCTTGCCCCGGCAATCTTCATCCGTCTTCATCGGGATCACGTCGCGCGGGATCGGGGGTCGATTGTCGTTATTGGTCCGGACGAAGCGACGCGGCTTTGCCGCGCCCAGGTGCAGCGCAGTAAAGCCGCGGCGATTCATGTCGACGTCAATCCATCGTTCCCCGTCGTGCATCACCGCACTCATCGTCGCACTCGGCGGCATCCTGCCGTCGAGCAGTTGCTCCAGGTCCGCCGGCGCGTGCCGGTACCCGGGCAGCGCGTGGATCCACGCCAGCCCCGACCCGATCTGTTGCCGCTCGGCAATCAACAGCTCGATGGGGCTTGTTGTCATGGCGTTGTACTGCAGCTGCGCCTCGGCCACGAGGGCCGCCTCCCGCGGCAGCGCCACGTCACCTCACGGTAGTACGCCGCCCGAGACCGCGTCGCCATCAGCCAGGCCGCGGCGCGGAAGATCGTCACGGTGTGCGCGCAACGCGCAACCCGCTGCCGCAGCCGCGAACCCGTCAACCGCTCGCTTTGCGGTGCGGTTGTAGAAGTCAGGGTCGCCGTTCGTATACCCAATCAATGAGGCGGCAATCTTCGAGACGGCGATGCGAAGCAGGCAAACGCATGATGACGGACACGCGGTGGGCGAGGAGAAGAGAAATCTCACCTAGCAGAACGCCTCTGCGACCCTCATAAGTCACGCGGTAGGGTCGGCCGAGACATCGGACGACAGGCGGTCGGCGCTGGCCGATGAGTGGTGCTGCTCACGCCACATCGCCGCACGTTTGGCGAGGTAAAAGAGCACGGGGTAGAGCAGCAGTTCGAGGAGGAAGCTGGTGGTGAGGCCGCCGATCATGGGGGCGGCGAGGCGGCGTATGGTGTCGGCCCCGGCGCCGTCTGCCCACATCAGCGGGAGGAGGCCGGCAAAGGTGGTGACGACGGTCATGGTCTTGGGGCGGATCCGCTTCACCGCGCCTTCGTGGACGGCTTGATATAGATCGGCGGCGGACCTCATGCGGCCCTCGACCTTGAAGCGGTCGTAGCTGTTGTCGAGGTAAAGGAGCATCACCAGGCCGGTCTCGGCGTCGAGGCCGGCCAGCGCGATGATGCCGACCCAGACGGCGATCGACATCTCGTAGTCGAGGAACCACACCAGCCAGAGCCCGCCGACCAGGGAGAACGGCACCGCGAGCAGTACGATGCCGACACGCAGCCACGAGCGGGTCGCGGCGTAGAGCAAGAGGAGGATGATGACGCCGGCCAGCCCGCCGGCGGCGAGCAGGCGGGGGCGGGCTTCCTCCAGGTGCTCAAACTGGCCGGACCAGGCGAGGGAGTAGCCCGGCGGAAGATCGACCTGATCCCGGACGACTTGCTGCGCGTTGTCGACGTAAGTGCCTAGATCGATGTTGTTGGTATCTACGAAAACCCACGCGGTGCGGCGGGCGTTCTCGCTCTTGATCATCGGCGGGCCGGCGGTGATACCGATGTCGGCGAGCTGGCCCAGCGGCAACCCCCGGAAGTTGCCCCCCGCATCTCGATAAGTGACGAGCAGGTCGCCGAGCTTGCCGGGGTTGTCGCGGAGTTCGCGGGGGTAGCGGACGTTGATGGGATAACGCTGCAGGCCCTCGACGGTCGTGTCGACGTTCATGCCGCCGACGGCGGACATGACGGTGTCCTGCACGTCGCCGAGGGTCAGGCCGTCGTGGCGGGCGATGGCGTTGCGGTCGGGGATGATGTCGAGATAGCGGCCGCCGACGGTCTTGTCGGCGAAGGCGGAGGCGGTGTAGGACGCGGTGGCGGGGTCGGTGCGGAGCGCCAGGCTCACCTGCTCGGCCAGGTCGGCGAGCACGCTCAGGTCTTCCCCCATGAGCTTGACGCCCACGGGGGTCTTGATGCCGGTGGAGAGCATGTCGAGGCGGGTCTTGATGGGCATGGTCCAGGCGTTGGCGACGCCCGGGAGGTTAATGGCGTCGTTGAGGCCGGGCACGCGGATGTCGCGATCGGCCCTGCTTCCGGGGGTGCCGGCGAGCGAGGCGGGGATGGTGTAGCCGTAGACCAGTTCGTCCTGCGTGATGGGCCGGGTGTCGTCGAGGAAGAGGCCGGGCAACCACGTCAGCCAGTCCGGCCAGTTTGTATAGAAGCGTTCGATCGGAACCTGCCGCCACTTTGCAGTGTCGCGATGCAAGGTGATGGTCGTTTCGATCATGGTGAGAGGCGCGGGATCGGTGGCGGTTTCGGCTCGGCCGATCTTGCCGAAGACGGTGTTCACTTCGGGGAAGCTGGCGATGAGCTTGTCGGTCTGCTGCAACAATTCGCGGGCCTTGGTGACGGAGAGGCCCGGATCGGTGGTGGGCATGTAGAGCAGGTCGCCTTCGTCGAGCGGGGGCATGAACTCGCTGCCGAGCTGCGACCAGGGGTAGAGCGTCGAGGCAAGCAGCCCCGCGGCAAGCAGGAGGGTGACGGCCTTAAACCGCATCACCAGCGCGAAGGCGGGGTCGTAGAGGCGTTGCAGGACGCGGCTGATGGGGTTGCGTTCTTCGGAGACGATGCGCTGGGGCAGGATGATGATGGCGCCGAGGATCGCGTAGCCGAGTGCAAGCCACCAGCGCCAAGGATCAAGGTCGCCGAGGGGAATAAACGCAAGAACAACCGCCGGCCCAATAACTATGCCGACGTTGACCATCACGTTTAGCGCCGCGACTTGTGGCGTTGTGCCGTCAGACGCAACAAGTCGCGGCGCTAAACCGATCCCGCCCTCGCGGATGAAGTAGGTCATCAGCACCGGGATCAGCGTCACAGCCAGCACCGCCCCGGCGGCGATGGCCAGGGTCTTGGTAACGGCCAGCGGCGTGAACAGCCGGCCCGACTGCCCGGGGAGCATGAAGATGGGCAGGAAGCTGACGGTGATGATCAGCAGGGAGAAGAAGAGCGTCGGGCCGACTTCCTTGGCGGCGGCGGTGATGGTCTCGATGCGGAGGCACGGAGGCACGGAGGCACGCAGGCACGAAGGGTCGGCAGATTGACGCGGCTTTCCGCTTCGTGCCTCCGTGCCTTCGTGCCTTCGTGCCTCTTCCAAATGCTTGTGTGCGTTCTCCACCATCACGATCGACGAGTCCACCATGACGCCGATGGAAATTGCGATCCCGCCAAGGGACATGATGTTGGCGTTCACGCCCAGCGCCCACATGATGAGGATCGACGTGAGCACCCCGGCGGGCAGGACGCACGCGGCCACCAGCGCCGAGCGGGCGTGCAGCAGGAACAGCAGCGTGACCAGCGAGACCACGAGCACCTCCTCGATCAGCGTCTCGCTCACCGTGTGCACGGCCCGCTCGATCAGGTCGCTTCGGTCGTACGCGACCTCGACGGCGACGCCCGGGGGCAGGCCCCGTTCCAGGTCGGCCAGCTTGTCTCTGACCCGCTCGATAACGGCCCGGGCGTTCTCGCCGAAGCGCATGACGATGGTGCCGCCGACAACCTCGCCCTGCCCGTTCCACTCGGCGATGCCGCGACGGATGTCGGGGCCGGTCTGCACGACTGCCACGTCGGCAAGGGTAATGGGCGAGCCTTCGGGCGTCGCGGCCAGGCCGATGCGGCGGAGGTCTTCCAAAACCGCTCGGGTGGTGTCTTGGTCGTCGGCCATCCCGCTTAAGCGGGATGGCCGGGTGCCGAGGTACCCCAAGCCGCGGACCATGTACTCGGTCTCGCTCTGCTCGATCACCCGGCCGCCCACGTCCACGTTTGCCCGCTGGATCGCTTGCGACACCGCGGACAGCGGCAGGTTGTACGCCTGCAGCTTTACCGGGTCGACGGTGACCTGGTACTGCTTGACAAACCCGCCAACGGGGGCGACCTCGCTCACGCCGTCGACCGCAGTCAACTCGTAGCGCAGGTACCAGTCCTGCAGCGAGCGGAGGCCGGCGAGGTCGATCTCCGGAAGTTGAAGCGGCTCGCCGCTGAGCGGGCACGTCTGCCGATGCGGAAAGACACGCCGATGCACCAGCCGCTCGCGCACCGCCTCCGGAGCATCTTCCCGATCCGCGTACCACGCCTCTTCATTCCCTAGAGCGGGGGCGGGGGCGTGCCACAATCCGTCCGGGTGCTGCGGGCAATACCGCCCGGTCGTCAGCACGTACTGGAACACCCAGCCCACCCCGGTGGCATCGGGCCCGAGCTGCGGGTTCACGTCACCCGGAAGCCGACCCTGCAGCGTCGACAGTTGCTCGAGCACGCGGCTGCGGGCCCAGTACAGGTCGGTCCTGTCGTCGAAGAGGATGTAGACAAACGACGTGCCGAACATCGAGTAGCCGCGCACCGTCTCGGCCCCCGGCACCGCGAGCATGGCGGTGGTGAGCGGGTAGGTCACCTGGTCCTCGATGATGCCGGGGGCTTGGCCGGGGTACTCGGTGCGGATCACCACCTGCACGTCCGACAGGTCGGGGATCGCGTCGATAGTGATCCGCTGCGTCGCCCAGACGCCGGCGGCGACAACGAAGCCCGCCAGCAGCAGCACGAGCAGGCGGTTGCGGACACAGAGTTCGATGAGTCGGGCGATCACTCGACACCCTCCCGCAGCTTTGCGATGTAGCCGGCCGGATCATCCTTGAACGCGCCGACGCACCCGTCGCAGCACAGCCGAACCGTTTCGCCGCGGTAGCCGACCTTGACCGGCGGGCCCATCGAGCCCAGCGGCTCGCCGGTAATCGGGCAGTGCGTCTGGGCCCCGAGCAGTGCCCGCAATTCCTCGACGGGCAGCGGCGCAGCGGCGGCATCGGTCGCCGGGGCGTCCACCGCCGCCTCATCCACCGCGGCACCGGGCGCGTCGGCTTTTACCGTCGAGCTCACCATCTTCGCCAGCGACTCGCGCAGCCGGCTCTCGCTGTCCAGCAGGAATTGCCCGCTGATCACCACCGCCTCGCCCGGCCCCAGGCCCGCGAGCACCTGCACCCGATCATCATCCACGCTCACCCCCAGCTCCAACTCCCGCGGCTCGAACCGCCCCCCGCCCAGGCTTACAAACGCGACCCGCCGCTCGCCCGTATCGATCACCGCCGACCGCGGGACCAGCACCGCTTCACCACCCGCACCCGCTCCCGGCACCGAACCCTCAATCCGCACCGTCGCGAACATCCCCGGCTTCAACAACCCCTCAGCGTTCTCAAACACCAGCCGCACCTTCACCTCCCGCCCGCGGTCTTCCAGGTACGGATAAACACGCTCCACCCGCCCCTCAATCTCCCGCCCCGGCAGGTAGTCCAGCGTCATCCTCGCCGCGGCCCCCTCCCGCAAAAACGGCAACTGCCGCTCGTACACCGTCGCCAGCACCCACACCCGGCTCAGGTCCGCCAGCGTGTACACCGGCATTCCCGGGTCGATCCGCATCCCCTCGTTCGCGTGCTTCCGCGTCACCACCCCGCTGAACGGGCTGTAAATCGTCACCGCCTTCCGCGGCTCGCCCCGTTGCTCCATTTCCGCGATCTGCTCGTTTGATAAGTCGAAGTATCGAAGCCGCTGCCGCGCCGCGTCGAGCAACTCCGCAGCACCCCCCTCGGTGAGGCCCGCTTCAGCGGGCCCGTCGCGCCCCCGCCGCCACGCCGCCAGGTACTCCTCCTGCGCCGCATACAACTGCGGCGAGTACACGCTGAATAACGCCTGCCCCGCCTCCACCCGCTCGCCCTCGGCGTCGACGAACAGCTCCTCGATCCAGCCGTCGATCTTGGTGTTGACCGTGCGGACGCCCGCCTCGTCGTAGCTCACCTTCCCCACCGTTCGGATCGTTTGCGTCAGCGGGCCGGTCGTCACCGCCTGCGTCCGCACACCCATGTTCTGTACCACCGTCGGATCAATCGCCAGCTCCCCCGTCAGCTTCGACGCATCAATCGGCTCAAGCTTCATCCCACAGATCGGGCAACTCCCCGGCTCGGTCGTGATGATCCACGGATGCATCCCCGACTGATACAACTGCACGCCCCCCCCGGAAGTGCCCCCGGAAGTGGCCCCTCCATCGGCTTCGTCACCCGGCGAGTCGGACGCGACAACCCACCAAATCCCGAGACCCGCCGCGAAGAGTGTGGCTACCCCCAGGATCGCCGTCGGCGAAGCCCAACGCCGCTTCTTCGACGCGGCGGGAGAGGCAACGCTCCGCTTCGGATTTTCTACGGCTGCGGCCGCATCCTGCTTCGAGTCATTGATCTCATTCATGGTTGCACCTCGTGGGTGGTCTGCGTATCTGATCCGCGTCCATCCGCGTTGACCCGCGGCTGAAACTCTTCCGCGTCAACCCCCACCGCCCGCCGCAGGTCCGCCGTCGCCTGCTGCCACATCGCCTCGTTGCGGTATTGCATCTGCTCGAACTGCAGCAGCCGACGCCAGCCCTCGATCAACCCCGCGAACCCGCCCGCGCCGGCGCGGTACGCGCTGAGCGCCGCCTCCACGGTCTGCTCCGCCTGCGGGATCACCGTCTCCCGCAACAGCACGACGTTGGCGTGGTTCGCCCGGACCCGCTCGAACGCGTCCCGCACCACGAACGCCACCTCGTCGTCGGCCGCCCGTAGCCGCGCGATCGACTGCTGCAGGCCGCGGTACGCCTCCCGTTCCGCCGCGTCGTACTTCCGCCCCCAAAGCGGCAGGTTGACGCCGAAGGAGAGCCACCATTGGTCGTCGCCGTTGGCCCTCACCGCCAGCCCGTCGTCGTCGACCGCGGCATAGTTCACCCCGACGGTCAGGTCCGGCACCCGGCCGAGCCGGGCCAACCTCATCCGCTGCCGGTCCTGCTCAATCCGCCCGTGCAGCCCCGCCAGCCGCGGGTTCCGCTCCGCCGCCGCCGCGAGCAAGCCGTCGAGCTCGTCCCCCATCGCCTCCACGTTCAACTCCGCCGGCTCGGGCAGCGGGGTATCCACCGGCCGGCCCATCAGCCGGTTCAGCATCGCCTCCGCCGAGGCCCGCTCCGCCGCCAGCGTGTTCAGCTCCTGCTCCACCGCCGCCAGCTCCAGCCCCGCCCGCAGCACGTCGCCCTGCTCGGCCGTGCCCGCCCGATACCCCGCCAGCGCCGCCTCCCGAAGCTGCTCCAGCAACGCCCGGCCCTCCCGCGTCACCCCCAGCGACCGGTCCGCCGCGTAGAACGCCCCGTACGCCCGCAGCGTCTGAGCCCGCACCTCCAGCACCGTCTCTTCCAGCTCCGCCCACGCCACCGCCACGTCCTGCCGCGCGATCTCGCCCCGCGCGTCCAGCTTGCCCGGCCACGGCAGCCGCTGGCTCACCCCCGCCATCAGCCCCACCTGCCCCGCGGCCGTCTCCGCCATCTCCCCCACCGGCGAGACGCTGAGCATCGGGTCGTCCAGCGCCGTCACCTGCGGCAGCCGCGCCTCAAGCCGCTCGACATTCCGCCTCGCCGCCACCACCCGCGGATTCCGCCGCACCGCCGCCGCCACGTAATCCTCCACCCCCGCCGCCGCCCCCGGAAGTGCCCCCGCCCCCTGAACCGCCCCCGGTTCGCCCGCAAGCACAGCCCGTCCAGGTTGCCGATCATCCCCCCACGCTCCCCGTCCCACCCCGCGGCCCCCGCCGCCCGGTTCTTCCATCAGGGCCCCGCTCCCGTCCCAGTCGGCGAACGGCCGGTCCCGCAATGGCGACGAGCAACCGCCCGTCACCGCCATGGCCACCGCGCAGGCACAAGCGATTGAGGCACCACACCTGTTTTGGGGCTGGGCGTCAGCCATGTGAAAGCTTTCGGTTTTAGAAGGATGGTGCAACGGGAGACCGACACAACGATGAACACCGCGGCGTAGCACGTGCCGCGACGCGGCCCGCAGGAGCGGAACGAAGCGTGCGACTCTAAGAACGTGCAGACCCCGCTCGCCGCGGGTGGATGCCGCGGCGAACGTAGTGGTGCGTCGGCCGCGAACGCGGCCGGCAAAGGTAGAGAGCTAGACCGTCAGCAGCACGTGCTGCGCGCAGAGCGAGCGCAGCGGTGCGACAGGACCCTGCGCCGCCGCGGGAACCCACGAACGGCTCACCAGGAGCGCGGCGAACGTCGAATCATGAAAAGCCGACACCGGCAGCGGCAGGGAACAAGCCACCATGGCCGGCGTCATCACCGCCGCGGGCTCAACCTCCAGCACCCGATCCGGATGCGAGCAGTCCCCGTCGCACAGCCCCGACGACCCCTCGCACGGCACCGACTCATCCTCTTGATCCGTGAAGTTCGCCCCCGCTTCCGCCAACGCCTGCACGTGACAAGCCGGCAACTCCGCCCCGGGCACCGCCGCTTCCGCCGCAGCCTGATGCTGCTCACTCGCCGCACCCTCCGCACCCGCACAGCAGCACCACAGCGGCGTCTGCACCGCCAGCACCAGCGAAAGAAGCCACGTCATGGAGCGACCAACCCACATCGTCACCCCCACTCTAGACACCCACCGGGGGTATGTCTATCGCTTCGGGGCCCTGTCATCAATCGTTGGCGAAGCTCGTCACGTGCAAGCATCTCGAAACGCTTCGGCATAGGCGTCGAGCAGTGCTGGGGCTGCCCAATGGAACGACGGCAGCGCGATCAGCGTATCGGCCGCGGCTTCCACCGTCGGCAGCGCCGTCTTGCCGTAATGCGGAAGCTTTTGCCGCGCGATCCGGGCGGCGTGGCCCTCGGTGAAGAACGGCTGTTGATGCAGCAACGGATACCGGGCCGGCGTTACGTGGCAGCCGGCTTCCTGGAGGCGTCGGAGGAGCGCATCCGTTGCCACACCCGTCCGGTCAGGTCGGTTGCGGACGAGGAACGCGAAGTAGACCCGCTCGACGTGCGGCGGGCCGAGGAACGTGTCGAAACCCAAGGCTTCCAGTTCCCGCGAGAGGTGGCGGACGTTGGCGTTACGCTCCACGTTGCGGGCGTCGAGTTGGCGGAACTGCGATAGCGCCAGGGCGGCACTCATCGGCGCGATCCGCGTCTTGATGCCGAAGCCCGTCGCCATGACCCGCTTCGCCGGCGTGTCGAGCGCCCCGATCCGCATCACATCGCCGAGCAGCGCCGCCCGCTCGGCATAGCCGTCGTCGTCGGTCAGGAAGATGCCGCCCTCCCCGGCGGGCGCCAGCTTCTGGCCCTGCAGGCTGAACACCGCGATGTCGCCGAGCGTGCCGCACGGCCGACCCCGCCACGTCGCCCCGTGCGCATGGGAGGCATCCTCGATCACCTTCAGCCCGTGCCGCTTAGCTATGTCAAGCAGTTCCGTCATCTTCGACGGCAGCCCCCACAGGTGGACCACCACGATCGCCTTGGTGCGGCCGGTGACCTTTTGTTCCACGTCGGCCGGGTCCAGACCCAGGCGGTCCATCTCCGAGTCGGCGAAGATCGGCACCGCGCCCAGCCAAAGCATCGGCGAGACGCTCGACCACCACGTCGCGGTCGGGACAATCACCTCGTCGCCCGGTTGCAGATCGACCGCGAAGAACGCCGCCAGCAGCGCCGCGGTCCCGTTGCAGTGGGCGATCACATGTCGACGGCCAAGCCGCTCGCGATGCGCCGCCTCGAGTTCGCCGATCACCGGGTGCCAGGACACCTCGCCGCTCCGCAAGACGCGCAGCACCTCCGCTTCATCCTCGCCCGTAATGATGGGCCAGGTCTCCGCGTCGCCGTGGTCGAGCCGTGCGGGCATGGTTGCCCGTTACAGTAACGACATGGACTTGAACCGACGGCAGTTCCTCGCCGTGCTGGCCGCGACCGCCGCCGGTGGCCGCATCGGGGAGGCGGCCGAGCGGGAGGGCATCGTGGTCAACGATGTCCACGCGGGGTTGAGCCGGACAACCGTGAGCGACATCGCGATGCCGAGGACGACCGACGACCTCGCCGAGGCGATGCGTCAACCGTCCAGCGTGTGCGGCGGCCGCTACACCTCCGGGGGGCAGCCGTTCCTGACCGACCAGCGCCTCATCGACCTGCAACACTTCAGCGGCGTGCTCCACGTCGACCGCGAGCATGGCCATCTCACCGCATTGGCCGGCACCCGCTGGCCGATCCTGGTGGAGCACCTCAACCGCCACGCCCCCGAGTGGGCCATCCGCCAGAAGCAGAGCGGGGCCGACGCGGTCAGCCTCGCCGGCACGGTCAGCGTCAACGCCCATGGCCGCTGCCTCGCCGCCCCGCCCATCGTCGCCGATGTGCAATCGCTGCAACTGCTCGACCCGGACGGCCGCCTCACCCGCTGCGACCGCGCCAACGATGCCGAGCGGTTCCGCCGCGTCGTCGGCGGCTACGGGCTGTTCGGCACCATCGCCACCGTCACGCTCCGCCTCGTCCCGCGCGTCAAGCTCCGCCGCATCGTCCGTTGGGTTGCTACCGGCGATGCCGTCCGACTGTTTGACGAAGCCGCCGCCGCCGGGGCGACCTACGGCGACTTTCAACTGAACGTCGACGACACCGCCGACGCCTTTCTCCGCGAGGGGTTGCTGCTGACCTACGAGCCGGCCGACGCGGCCGAGCCGATCACCCGGCCGCCGCCGGACCTGCGGCGGTTCCAGCAGTTCGCGACGCTGGCCCACCTCGACAAGCCGCGGGCCTGGGCCGCCTACAGACAACAGCTACTGGACGCCGTGCCGCCGGTGGACTGGTCCGACGCCTGGCAGGCCGCCGAGTACGTGCCGAGTTATCACGCCACCGTCGACGCCGCGACCGGAGCCGGTGTCCGCGGCTCCGAGGTGCTCAGCGAGTTTTACGTCCCCCGCGACCAGCTCGCCGGGTTCCTCACCGACACGGCCGCCGCGATCCGCCAGACGCAGGCGAACATGATCTACGGCAACGTCCGCCTGATCGAGCCCGACACCGAGACGGCCCTGCCCTGGGCCACGGGCCCCTCGGCCTGCGTCGTGATGAACCTTCACGTCGACCATAACGAGGCCGGCCTCGCCACCGTCCGTTCCGCCTTCCGGGCCGTGCTCGACGCCGCGCTGGCCCGTGGCGGGTCGTACTACCTCGCCTACCACCGCTTCGCCCGCCCGGATCAGGTGCTTGCCGCCTACCCGCAACTGCCCGGGCTGCTCCGCAACGCCGACGGTCCCTGCCGCAGCGACTGGTACCGCCACTATGCCGCCGTGTTCGCTTAAATAGTCGGCCACGTGCAGCGGGAAGGCCGAGGCGAACCACTTGTAGAGGGCGGGGAGGACGAGGAGGGCGGGGACGGTGGAGGTGAACAGGCCGCCGAGGACGACGGTCGCGAGGGGGCGTTGGACCTCGCTGCCGGTGCCGGTGGCGATGAGCAGCGGGGCCAGGCCCAGCGCGGCGGTGACGGCGGTCATGAGCACGGGGCGGAGGCGGAGCGACGCACCACGATAACGCGGGACTGTGCACCTAGACGCGAATGAGTGTTGAGGCGATATCTTGGTCGCGGCAGCCGCTCTGAGGCCGGGCTACGCGGGGGTAAAGCCGAAGATGAGGGGCGGATTCAGCAATAGATTTGCGCAACACGTAGAGCAGCGGGGCCTGAAGCGGGTCGTCGCGATCCGCAAGAACATGAAGAACAAGCTGTTGCCGCTGGAGGAGAAGATACTGCTGCGTAAGCGGTCGCGGATCGACACGGTCATCGGCTTGTTCAAGCACGTCTGCTCGGTGGAGCACAGCCGCCACCGCAGCCCGGCCGACTCCGTGACGCACCTGCTCGCCGGCCTGATCGACTACGCCAAGCAGCCGTCGCTGCACCTCGACCCGCCCGGCCCTCAGCCGCTGCTGCTGGCTGTTTAAGCCGAACCCTGGTCAAAAGGCATAGCCAAGGTGACAGGTGACGAACACCGTCACCGAAGCGACGTGCCCCGCCCGGAGCGTAGCCGTCCCGTGCTCGACTTTGAACGCGGCCCCCACCCCCTAGGTCTCGGGCGAGATATGCAAGTCCAGATAATGTTGGCGATAGCGGACTTCTTCCATGGGTGCGTCGATGCCGGGCGGGAGCCGGCAGGCCCCGCGGCGAGTCAGGGGTAGTACTGGAAGATGTTGCCGGTCGCCGGGATGTGCGGCAGGACGTCGTCGCTGATGGCGGTGAGCTCGTCGATGGCCGTGTCGCTCACCGGCGTCGCACACGCCGCGGCGTTCTGCGCCGCCTGCTCCGCGTCGCGTGCCCCCAGCAGCACCGAGGTGACCCCCGGCTGACGCGTCACCCACTGGATCGCGAGGTGGACCAGCGGCTGGCCCTCCCGCTCCGCCACCGCCTCCATCCGCTCGACGCCGGCGGCGACGTGCGGCCAAGCGTCGCGGTCGAACAGCGTGTTCTTCTCCCGTTGATCGCCCTCCGGAAACTCCGGCCGCTCGCGGCCGAACTTCCCGGTGAGGATGCCTTGGGCGATCGACGAATAGGTGACGACGGCGATCCCGTTCTCGCGGCAGTACGGGATCACCTCGTCCTCGAGCGGCCGCCACAACAGGTTGTAGCAGAGCTGGTGGGCGTCGATCTTCGCCACGCCCTTGACGTCTTCCATCTGTTGCACCGAAAAGTTGGACACGCCGATGGCCTTGATGAGCCCCTCGCCGCGGGCCTTTTCCATCTCCTCGAGCACCGGCTTCATGTCCTTGCCGCTGCGGGGCCAGTGCATGTAGTAGAGGTCGACCGAGTCGACGCCCAGGTCGCCGAGGCTGGCCTCGAGCTGCCCGCGGATCTCCGACGCCTCGGCGTTTGCGGCGTTGCCCTTGGTCGCCAGGAATACCGCGTCGCGGTGGTCGGCGAGGAACGGGGCGAGCACCCGCTCGCTCTTGCCGTTGGCGTAGGCCCGGGCGGTGTCGAAGTGGTTCATCCCGGCGTCAAAGGCGGCTTGGATCGCGCCGCGTGAGCGGTCGTCGTCCTGCCCGCCCCAAGCCGCGCCGCCAAACGCCCAGCAGCCGAGCCCCAGCACGCCGTGCGGCTTCGGGACGGGCGGGATCGTCGCTTGCGGCATCGTTGTTGTTTCAGGCATTGTTCGGTCCGTTCTCGATGGTCATTCGGCTAAAAAGTGCTCAATCACGGGCGATCTTGATCTGGGCCTTCACGCTGGTATCCGGCATGTCCACGCAGAAGTCAAACGCCTCGCGGGACTGGGCGAAGTCGAACGTGTCGGTGATCAGTGGCTTGACGTCGAGCTGGCCCGAGCCCATCAGCCGCAGCGCCCGGCCGTACACGTGGGCGTAGCGGAAGACGTGCTCGATCCGCGCTTCCTTGATCTGGCCCGCCACCACGTCGTAGGCGATCGGCGAGCCGGGCATCCCGACGAACACCGCGGCCCCGCCCGGGCAGAGCAGGTCGAACACCCCGGCCGCCGCTTTCGCGTTCCCGGCACACTCGAACACCAGGTCCGCACCCCAGCCGTCGGTCAGGCCGCGGACGTGCTCGGCCACGTCGGCGTCGGCGACGTTGACGGTGCTGATCGCGCCGGGCTTCAGCGAGGCTGCGAGGTCGAGCTTCGGCTGTTTCACGTCGGTCACCACCACCTGGGCGCAGCCCCCCGCCAGCGCAGCAAGCGCGGTGACCAGCCCGATCGGCCCGGCCCCGATCACCACCGCCACATCGCCCGGCTTGACCTGCGCCTTGTTCGCCGCGTGTATCCCCACCGCCAGCGGCTCGACCATCGCCCCCTCGGCAAAGCCGACCGACTCGGGCAGCTTGAACGTGAACGCCGCGGGGTGCACCACCTCCGGACGCAGCACGCCGTGCACCGGCGGCGTCGCCCAAAACCGCACCGCCGGGTCGAGGTTGTACCGCCCCTCCCGCGTGGCCCGGCCCATCGGGTCGGGCACGCCCGGCTCCATGCACACCCGGTCCCCCTCGGCCAGGTGCGTCACCGCCGGCCCGACCTCCAGCACCGTCCCCGACGCCTCGTGGCCCAGCACCATCGGCTCGTTGACCACGAACGGCCCGATCCGCCCGTGTTGGTAATAGTGCACGTCCGACCCGCACACGCCCACCGTGTGCAGGCCGATCCGCACGTCCTGCGGGCCTAGCTCCTCCCGCACCGCAATCTCACGGAGGTTCAACTCCAGGTCGGGTTCGAGCACGAGCGCCTGCATGATCAGCTTCCTTTCCCGGGGGTCGCGGGTCGGCGGGGGGTGTTGCGGTTCGTCTCGGCCGTGAAGCCGTAGTCGGGCTGCGGGGTGACGGGGGTGTCGCGGTCGAACGCTTCGAGCAGGCCGAAGAGCCGGTCCTGTTCCCCGGCAAAAGCGTCCCGCCCCGCCAGGTTCCGGGTCTGATACGGGTCGGCCTCGTTATCGTAGAACGCCAGGCGCCAAGGGTTCTCGTCGGGGCGCAGGTGAGCGCTGTACCGGGTGGAACGCAGGGCGAGGTCGCCGGGGGTGACCTCGACGATTTGAACTTCCGGTTGGTCGCCGCCGAGCACGTCGCTGCCGGTCATGTGAGGCGGGGCCGACCCGCCCGCCGCGGCGATCACGGTCGGGGCGAGGTCGGTCAGCCCCGCGGTGCAGCCCGCTTCGACGCGCGGTTCCAGCGTGCCGGGGCGGCTGAAGATCATCGGGACGCGCAGCGACTCGTCGTAGGGCAGGCCCTTGCCGTGACGGCCGTGGCTGCCGAGGTTGTCGCCGTGGTCGGCGGTGAAGACGATCAGCGTGTCGCCCAGTCGGCCGCTGGATTCGAGCGCGGCCACGAGGCGTCCTACCTGGTCGTCGACCCACGTCACGTTGCCGTAGTACGCGGCGTAGATGTCGCGCAGCGAGAAGTCGCCGGGCTTCATCGTGTAGGGCAACTGCAACTCGTAGTAGCGGTAGTCCCAGCGGTAGACGCGGACGGTGTGGTCATCGAAGGCTTGCTCGTCCGCGTTGGGCCGCAGCGTCAGCGACGCCGGGTCGTACATTTGAGCGTAGCGATTCGGGCAGTCGGAGATCGGCCCGTGCGGCGGCGAGTAGTTGAGGTAGAGGAAGAACGGTTCGTCCCCGCCGCCGTGCGCGTCGAGGTACTGCACCGCCCGATCCGTCTCGAACTCCACGGACCACCCGTCGGGTACGAACTCGCGGCCGCCGTCCTCGACGTAGGGCTGCGCCGAGTGGGCGTGGTGCGTGCGGGGGATGACATAGTGGTCGAAGCCGACTTGGTCCGGCCAGGCGTACAGGTGCCATTTGCCGATGGCCGCGGTGGTGTAGCCCAGCGTCCGCAGGTGCTCGGGCAGGGTCGGGTCGGGGAAGTGCATCCGCGTCGGCGGGGGGTACTCAGGCATCGGGTACGACCCCCGTTTGCCGCAGGGGTAGCTGACGTTGCTTACGCCGCCGGTGCAGACCCGGTTGGGCTGGCCGGAGATCAGCGACGATCGCCCGGCCATGCAGACCGGGGCGTTGGAGATGCCGACCTCGAACCGCACCCCCGACGCGGCCAAGGCGTCGAGGTGCGGCGTCTGCACGTCCGGGTTGCCGTAGCAGCCCAGCGCGAAGGCCTGTAGCTGGTCGGCGGTGATGAGGATGATGTTGGGCCGGTCGGTCAACGGGTTTTCATCGATAGCGGAAACTTATCAGATGTAGCGTCTCCCATATGAAGCGCCGCTACTTTGTCGCGCAGTGGGGCGCGGCGAAGCCGCGTCGCTTCATCATTGACGCGCACCACCGTCCCACGATGAGTCTACTGCGGCTCGGGCACCCCCGCGTCCTTCAGCTGCTCGGCCCGCTTGTCGCCGTTGAGCTCCTTCGCCCGCTTGTGCCACTCCAGGAAACGCTCGGCCTCGGCGATCTTCGCCGGGTCCACCCGGATCGTCGGCAAATCGGACGCCCGGCCCTGCAGCGGGCTGCCGCTGGTCAGCGTGAAGTCGAAGTTAGTCGGGTCGCTGAAGCCCGGGTCGGCCACGGCCGCGTCGGCCTCCCGCGTCCACGATTGCCAGCCGGTTAGCTCGACCGTCTCCGGCTGGTAGTCCGCCTTCACATACGTGAACACCGGGACGCCGGCCTCGGCATACACCAGGTTGCCCTCGCCGCGGTACGCCCGACCGATCTTTTCGTACTCGGGCTTCTTACGGTCGTAACCGTTGTGCTCGAGGATCAGCCCGGCGTTCTCGTTGGGCGTGGCGATCACGCAGTGGCGGATCCGAACTGCTTGGGGTCCATGGGCCGCTGCTTCGCGTGCTCGTCGTTGCGCACGTACCACTGCAGGTTCACCGCGGCGTGGGGTACCCGCTCTTTCTTCAGCTTCGCCTGCGGCGGGCTGTTGCTGTCGTAGAGGATCGAGTCTTCGAGCACGAACTCGCCCACGATGCTCATCGTGAACTCGTAGCTGCGGTTGCCCGCCAGCAGCGCCCGCTTGACCGTGAACGGCCCCTGGGCCAGCTCGAGGTCGAGGCCGGTCTGGTAGTTCAGGACCGAGACGAGGTCTTCGATGTCGAGGTTGTTCTTGCCCGGTGCCGACCAGTCCCCGCCGGCGAAACGCACGAGCTGCCGCCGGGTCGAGACCTCGATCAGAGCGTCGTCGATCGACGTCCCCCCGGGCAGGCGGAGGTAGAGCTTGTTGCCGCTGTCGTCCCGCTCCGCCACGCCGAACGTGCCGGGCGGCATGACCTCGGGGTGCTCGGTCGGGTCGGTGAAGCCGCGGTATTCCCACTGCTGCTTGCGGTTGCCGTGGTCCATCAGCTCGCCGCTGATGCTGTAGTCGTACGCCTCGATCAACACCTGGTCCATCAGTTGACCGTCGACGAACACCATCTCGGCGCGGTGGCCCAGGACCTTGGGCGTCTCCCACTGCGCCGCGTGGTTGCCCCAGTCGTACGCCCAGTCGGTGCGGAAGAGGCCGTCGCCGAGGTCCTCCCATTCGGCGGCCGGCACCGCGTCCGATCCCGACAGGACCGTCTTGCCCTTGCCCGCGCCTCGATCACCAGCAGCGTGTCCAGCGCCCGACCCTAGGTCGCGTCGATCCGGCCGAGCGTCCCGCGGTGGGTCCCGGCAGACAGCTCGACCCGCGTCGGCGTGCCGGCCCTGAGGCTTCTTTCAATTTCCCCGAGGGCCTTTTCGAGCGAAGCGAACGCTTGCGGGTCGTCGGGGTCGATGCGGATGACGTTCTCGATCACGGACTCATCGAGCTTCGCGCCGCGGTCTTCGGGGGCAACGAGCTTGCCCGGACCAAACTTCGTCCCGCCCTGTTTGTTCGCCTTGGGCTCGGCCCCGTCATCGCCGACGCCGTCGCCCCCCGCGGGCACCGCGGCAAGGCGGACGCTCTCCAAAGGCTTGCCGCCCGGCTGGAGCTGGATTGTCACCTCCTGGCCGTCCTTGAGGGACTTGAGCCACGCGTGCTGGTCCGGCTTCGGCGTGTTCGGGCCGGCCCACTGCAGCCCGACCTTGATGCCTCCTTCTCGGTCAATCCACGACTGCCATGTCGACGCATCGCCGCCGTCCTTGGGTTCCAGCTCGTCCACGTCGAGCATGAACCACCAGGTGCTGTCGTGCACCCAGAGCACCGTCCCCTTGGCGGTGCCCGTAAACGGCTTCTCGACCTTCGGCGGGTCCCACTGGTCGGCCCGCACCGACGTGGCAGTAACAAGAACGGCAACAATCAGCAGTATGAAAGGCAGATACATGAAACGACCTTTGTGGATTCCAGCGCGACGAATCGTGATCGCTACAACCGGGACGCAGCCGCCAGAATTGTACCTACCAGTTGTCTGCTGCACAACCCCCCGCTGATGCCTAGGCGGGGTGCTGGAAGCGGAGCCGCGGATATTTAAACGCAATCATGCCCGACTTTCTCCGCCAGAACCGAACCCTCGTACGGATCACGTCGGACCCTTGTGAGTCGCGGTGGCGGGTGCCACACCTCGCCGGCTCTGCGGCGATGTGGGGACGACGTGCGACGCAAGTCGTCACACCTCGGGCCCGAGCGGCCGAGACGTGGCACCCGTAACGAACGGGCTGTTTATGCAATTTCTGCTTGAAGTTCCTCGGCCGAGGGGGAAATCACTCGGCGGGGCTACGGGCGGGGTCAGCCGCGGCGGTAGCGGGGGATGCGGTCAAGGGGCGTGGGCGTCTCCACCTCGGCCGGTCCCTCGGCAGCGTTGCCCCGGTCGTCGACCCAGCGGCCGGGGGGCAGTCGGACGCGGCGGGTGGCGCACCCCGCGGCGACGACGGGGGCGATCATCAGGTCCGAGCCGAGGCAGAACTGGTCGTTCACCCGCTCGAGGCCGTGGCCGGGGAACTGGTACTCAAGCGGGCGGAGGATCGGCTCGCCGGTGTCGGCCGCGAGCCGGGCGAGGGCCACAATCTCCTCCGCCAGCTCCGCGTGCAGCTCCGCGGCCGCACGACATTGATCACGGTGCCGCGCGTCCAGCACCCGCCAAGGCGCAGCGGAAAACTGCATCATCGGCATGCACGCCGCGACCTGCGCGTACCGTACGAATAGCTCGGGGTCCAGCGGGTTGGTCCGCCCAGTGAACTCCAGCCACTCGCCCCCGCCAATCATGTCGGGGCAGATGTAGGGGTGTCCGGTCATGGACGCGGCGAGCGCGTGGGGGATCAACGACGCCACCCCGTTCTCGCCGGTCCAGTTGTGGTGCTTATCGCGGAGCCGCTGCGCCACGCCCGCGCCGGCGGCGTTGAACGCCGCCTTGAGTTCGCAATATCTAAACCGCCGCCCGAGCTTGCCGAAGGCCTCCGTCTGGTCGACGGGCAGCGCGTGAGGCAGGTGCGTCAGGTCGCCCAAGCGGTAGGCCGACGGATCGCCCGCATCGATTTTGAAGCCGTCGATGCCGTAGCGTTGCTGCAGGTCCTGCATCGCTTGGACGAACCACCCGACCGCCGCGGGATCGGTCAGGTCGTGCAGCGCCGAGTACCCGTTCCACCAGCGGCGCACCGCCGGCTCGCCGCCGGCGTCGCGGAGCAACCGGCCCGCGCCGAGGTGGTCCAGGAACGGCTTGCCGTCGGGGCTGACGAACGGGCACACCCACAGCATCACCTTGAACCCCAGCCCGTGCAGCGCCTCGACCATCGCCGCGGGGTCGGGGAAGTGGTCGCGGCGGAAGTCCCAGTCGCCGTAGTCGCGGCACCAGGCGTCGTCGATCATCAGCACGCCCGGCGGGAAGCCCGCGGCCAGCAGGTCTTTTGCATACCCCAGCACGCGGTCCTGCGTCGCGTCGTACAGCAGCTCGATCCACAGGTTGTACTGCGGCCGGGTGAACAGCAGCTCCGCGGGCAGCGTCCCGTCGGGGTGGAATACCTCGCGACGGGCGTAGCCGAAGGCGTCGGCCAGCGTGTCCCCGGCTTGCACCAGCCGCAGCGTGCCGCCTGGCCGAACCGCGAGCACCGCCGCGTCGATCTGCGCCGTGATGCCGCCCGCGCCGTCAAACCCGATCACGAACGGCAGGGTCGACCACAACACCCGACCGCGGCTCGACACGAGCAGCGGCATCACCTGGTTGCCGCCCGCCAAACTCAGGTCGGCCCGGTATGTCCGGCCGCCGTGGAACGGCGCCAGATGCCCGTCCACCACCCGTCCGCCCCACCAGCACTCGCCGTCAATCGCATCGAACCGCAGCGAGTCCTCTTGCCCGAGCACTTCAGTCATCACCACCTCCATGACGCAGCACCAGCACCCCTGCCGGCCCCAGCGTGGCGCGGCCGTCCGAATCCAGCCGGCTGCCCGCGTGGGCCGCGTGCACCGACCAGCCCTCTTGCGACAGCGCCACCTCGACGTCGCGTTCAACGTCGGGGTTGACCAGCCCCAGCCATAGCTCGCCTTCCAGCACCCGCGACCACGCCGCGACCTTGCGTTGCGGATCAAAAGAAAACTCCGTCCGCTCCGCCGGGCTGTCCGCCAGCACGACCGCCTCCAGCTCCCGCAGTTCCCTCACCACGCCGCCGAAGCTCCGCCAGAGCCCGGGGGCGTTGCTCTTCATCGAGTACCACGACTCGGGGGCCCAGTAGAAGCTAAGCCCCCGCACCCCCGCCGCCAGCGACAGGTGCGCCATTGCCCGCACCTCGTCGGCGGTCGGGCGGTGGTCGTGATCTGACGGCCGGGCCAGGTCCGGGTTGTCCTTGCGCAGCCACGGTATCCCGCGGTTGTCGTGGAGCTGGAGCACGGGCGCGATCGGCTGATCCGGGCCCACCGCCTGCCGCGTGCCGCGAAGGTCGGCGTAGAGCGGGGAGAGCGAGATCATCTCCCGCCCCGTCGCGGTGACCGGGTACTTGTCCGGCCAGACCGCGTCGGCGAAGCCGTGATAAATAGCGGTACTCGACTCGCGGTTGCACACCACCACGACGGGGTGGTTCGGGTCCAGCCGCGTGACCAGCTGGTAGCTCCGCGAGGCCGCGAGCGGCGGCACGATCTTGGGGTCCGGCTCGTCGTACAGGTACCAGAACCACAGGCCCCGCTCGCCCGAAAGCTCGCTCACCCACCGCGCCAGCACCGGCTCATCAAATTGGACCACCGCCTGCCGCGGCAGCGCCAGCACCACGCCCAGCCCCTCCCGCTCCGCCGCCCGCAGGTACGCCCGGGTCCGCTCGATCATCGCATCGAGCCCCAGACGCTTGAGGTCCGGCACGCGGTCGTTGGCGTAGTCGTGCACGAACGACAGGCCCGCCTCCCGCGCCGTAGGCAGCGCATTGATGCCGTCGTCGGTCTGCCCGCTACGGAACCCGCCGACCGCGAACGTCGGCCGGCCGTCAACCAGCAGCGCCCCGTCGCCGCGGTAAGCCACCGTGCCGTGGTCCGGCTGATAGTTCACCGGGAACGAAAACCGCAGCACCTCGCCCGGCTTGCCTGGCTTCTGGGGGTGGCGGTAGCGGAGCTCAAACTCGTTGAACCCGGGCTTCAGCTTGACCCGGTCGGCGGCCGCCACCTCTAACGTGCCCGACCGCACCCGCCACGCCGAGTCGGGCAGCTCCTCGCCGTTGAGCGACCACTCCTCGACCTCGATATCCCGCCGCCCCACGGCGTTCAGGTCCAGCGTGAACCGCTGCGCGGCGTCGGCGGTGAAAGCCGGTTGGAGGTCCTCCCGCGGCAGAACGGTCCACACGTCCTGCCGCGCCTCGAGCTGCTCCAGCCGCCGCACCGCCGGCTCGCCGAGGAGCAGTCCGCTCAGTGTCGCGTCGGGTTGATCGGCCGCTGCTTTGGTGCCGCCGAGCAGGGCGGGGTCGTCCTGCTCTTGCAGCGTCCCGCCGCCGGTGGGCTCGGGCGGGTCGGTCGCGCCGGGGGGCTTCGGCTCGGCCTGTGGCGACGCCGGCTCGTCGGCGAGCTTCCGCACCGCTGCGGTGTTGAGCATCACGGGGTAGACCCGGACACGGTCGACCGCCCCGCCGCCGACCCACCTCACCACCGGCTGCATGTCTCGCAGCGTGTCAACCGGCCAGCCGCCGCTGGACCCGGCCTTCCCGTCGACCCAGATCATCACCTGCCCGTCGTCGCCGCGGCCGCGGTCCCAGCCCACCGCCAAGTGGTGCCACCGGCCGTAGTCGAAGGCTTGGTCGGGGGTCAAGGTGACGGTGCGGTTGTCGCCGCCCCCGCCTTCCACAAGGAAGTAGAACCGCGGGGCGCTGCCCTTGAACAGCTTGAGCGTCGTGCCCCCGTCGCTACGCCACTCCCACAGGTCGGCGGGTGCGTTGCGGTCGAACGACGGGCGGAGCCAGAACGTGACGGTGCCGGAGTTGCGGTTGAAGAGGTTGTCCGCGTCGTACTCCAGGGTGGCCGCTTTCCCAAGTTGTGCGGCCCGGCCGAAGCGGCCCTTGACGGCGGTCGGGCCCGCATCGCCCGTGGCCCGCTGCGGCCGGGGCTGCCCGTCGCCACCGGCGGCGTCCCAGGGCGGGTTGTCCAGCTCCGCCGTCAGCGTGGGCTCGGCCGCCGGGGCCATGCCGGCGACGGCTCCGACCAAGCCCGCGACCAGCATGCAGCGGAGGGAACGATCAAGCGGAAGCGTTTTCATAGGCGGCGTTTCCGGTGAGCGGCTTGGGCTCACGCCGGATCGGGGGGACAGTTTCGTGGAAGCGGGCGGCGCCCCGCGGCGGGCGAGCGGGAGCCCCGACGAGCCGGCGGAGGTTGATCCACACCTGGCTCGACAGGCCGGCCGAGTTCATGTCGCCCTCGACCCGGCCCCGGCCCAGCACGATCCCCTCGTTGGGTGCCGGCCACGAGCCCGACGACTCGATGGAAAACCCTCCGTCGTCCCGCCGCAGCGTCCACAAGTCTTTGAGCAGCACGCGGAACATCGCCTCGCGCTCCGCGGGCGGCGGCGGCTCCCGCAGCCCGTCGTGAACCGCAAAGAAGAGATTGAGTGCGTTGGAGATGAAGGTCATCCGGTCCGCACGGTGGTCCAGCACGCAGCGGCGCAACGAGGCGTAGACCGCTTCGGGCCGGGGGAAGGGCCGCCGCCGCCCGAACGCCATGATCGCCTTGAACCCGCCGGACATCCGCACGTACGGTTCACCGCCGCCCCAGAGCCCTTCGCCGGGGTCCTGACGCCGCTCCAGCTCGTCCAGCAGCAGCTCCAGCGCCGCCGCCGCGGTCTCGCCGGGAAGCTGCTCGAGGATCTGCGCCCGCGTTGCCACCTCGTCGATCGCCCGCCAGGGGTTGTGCCACGGCAGGCCGTCCAGCCACGCCAGCATCGCCCCCGGCCGCAGCACCCGGTGCGTCGGGTCCCCGGCGAAAGACTGCGGCAGCGGGAACCGCGGCTCTCCGCCGAGCGCCTCGAGCATGCTCAAGGAGAAGCCGAGGTAGCGGCCAAGCATCCGCTCCGAAGTGTGGGGCTCGCCGCCGGGGCCGGAGGCGCGGAAGTAGCCGTCGGGGTCCTGGTGACGACGCACGAACCTCAAGATCGCCCGCCGGTGCGGCCCGCTGAGCGTCGGCACCAGCCCCGCACGGTGCAGCACGTTGACCGCCTGTCCGGTCGACTCGAGGTCGGGGGCAAACTCTCGCGGCGAGGCCACGCTGCTCCGCTGGTAGTAAAACCCCCCGCTCAGCGGGTCGAACTGCCCGCCCAGCCAGGCGTACAGGCCGTCGTAGGCGCGTTCCAGCGACTCAAGCTCGGCTTCCAGCTTCGGCATGGTTAATCCAATGGTGCCTTCCACTCGGGTCTACCGCTCGTTGGCGTCGTCGTTGTCGCCGACTGCCGGCGGACGGTTTGCCGCTCCCCCGGCCGCCCCGGGTGCCGGCGCGGCACTCGCGGCCCCGTCCCCGGCCGAGCCCCCGCCCGCGGTGTCGATCCGCCACACCACCACGTCCAGCTCGCCGACGATCAACTGCAGCGCCGTGCCGTCCCGCCGCACCTTGCGCACGTAACCCGCGATGGCGTCCCACTCGAAATCCAGCACCTCCTCACCTTCCCCCGCCTCTGCCACCACCTTCGCCCCCGGGTACTGCGTGATCTTGCGGATCGGCCCCGGCAGCGTCACCTCAAACGACTGCACCGGGGCGTAATCCACCGCGATGACCACCCAATAGCTCCCGTCCCACTCACCCGCCCAAGTCGCGGCCGTGGGCGACTTGCGCAGGTCCTCGCCGCTGATGTCCACCCCCTCGGGCAGCAGGTACCGCTGCCGATCCAACTGCCCCCAACGGTCGTGCTCCACCCGCACCGCGTCCGTCGGCTGCGCCTCGTGCAGCATTGGCCCGAGTTCCTCCAGCGTCGCGCCTAACTCCACATAGGCCCGCCAGATCGCCGGCGTCTGCCCCTTGATGTCCAGGGTCCACTTGGGCGGCCAGTAAAACACCACGCCCCGGCAGCCCATCGCCCACGCCCCGAAATACTGGGCCGCCACCGCCTTGGGCGTGAACTCCATCTCCGCCAGGCGGTCGTTGAACTCGGGCCGCGGGAACTGCCACTGTTCGTCGTACCCCTTGTCGCCGGGCTTACGACGGGCGTTGAAGTGCCACTGCGTGATCGGGAACTGCGCCCCGCCCTCGGGCACCGCCCACACCGTCACCCCCGGCAGCCGCTCCCGAAGCTCCGCCACGTCCCGACCCACCGCCAGCACGCTGTACGGCACGGCGTAGGTGTCGACCCAGATCGCGTCACACAGCGTCCGGTGCGCTTCTAACTCCTCGGGCGTGCTTTTCTCCAGGATCCGCGGCCCCGAGTCCACCACCACCACCGGGTGGTCCCCGTCCAGCCGCTTGATCGTGTTGTAGACGTCGGTGAGCACCTCGTGCCACTGCCGGCCCGGGCTCGCCCTCGCGAACGATGCCTTCTGCAAAAGCGGCTCGTCCAGCGTGTACCAGAACCACAGCGCCGGCTCGTCCCGCACCGCCTCGACCAGCCGCCCGAGGGCCCCGGTGTCTCCGGCGTAGACCAAGTTCCGAGGAAGCCCCATAAACACCCCCAGGCCGTGCCCCTCGGCCGCCCGCAGATACTCCCGCGCGTCGGCGATCCACCGGGCCTCGTCCTCGGGCGACCCGACCTTGAACTGCTCAAAGCCGTAATCGTGCGTCAGGTTGAAGCCCGCTTCCTTGATCCCGTCAAACTCCATCCGCTCGTCCGACGGGTCGCGGAACGTGCCGTAGACCGTCGTCGGCTCACCGTCGAGCAGCATGACGCCGTCGTCGCGGAACTCGACCACCGCTGCGGTGGACGCCACGGCCGACCCGAAAAGCAGGGCGAGCAAGGTGAAAATCACAAGACGCATGCGGTGATTCATGAAATTCACGGGAGGGGTGCGGACTGGCGATCATCGAGATACACGGGGCGGGGAAAGGATCGGCGGTACGTCACGGCGAGCCGATGTTCCGCACCGCGTCGTACCAGCCGTAGGCGAAGACGGCTCCGCCGGAGCCGCGGGAATACTCCGGCTGTATGTTGTCGACCTCTTCGATGTAGGCGCCCGTGAGGTTCTCGACGTGGCCGTCGGCGAACCCGCCGTTGGCGGCCTCGCTGTGCCGGGTGGCGACGCGGAAGTTGGCGGCGCTGCTGCCCGCCGGCAGCGAGAAATACGACCGGCGGTGGGCGGCGCTGGCGGGGTTGACGAAGACCGAGTCGGCGAACAGGAAGAAGCTGCTCGTCTGCTTGATGGTGTCGAAGGGGTGGTACGCGAAGCGGGCGGCGGTGCTTGCGTAGTTGACGCCCGGCGGCGTCCAGACCCTCATCCCGTAGATGAACTCCCAGCCGCCCTGGGTGCCGAGCGTGCTGGCCTCTCCGGCGTTGGACGGCGTGGCCAACGGGCAGTAGAACGCACCGATCTGCAGGGTGTCCGTGGCCCCGGGGGCGAAGGTCTGATCCCCGAAGTACCCGTTGTAGGCGAGCTTCCATTGCCAGAACTGCTTGCGCCCGGTCTCGCCGTTGATCTGCGTGCTGGGGATCTTGAACTTGCTGTCCACGGCGTAGGTGTACATGGCGGTGGCGATCTGCTTGACGTTGCTCGCACACGCCGAGGCACGGGCGGCATCTCGGGCGGCCCCGAGGGCCGGGAGCAGGATCCCAATCAGCAGGGCGATGATCGAGATGACCACCAGCAGCTCGATCAGGGTAAAGCCGCGGCGACGGCCACGGGTCTGACGGTCGAGGGCAGCGGTCGGGATCAGCGAGGGGGTCCGGGGTGCGGGGTGCATGAGCGGCTCCTGGCGGTGGAGGTGAGAGTGCGGGTGGGGCGGCAGCGTCGAGAAAGCGCGGCCGGGCCGTCGGGCCCGGTCGCGGGGTGAGGTCCGAAAGCCGATCAAACGCGCCGGCGGCGGCCGAGCAGGCACACCCCGCCCAGGCCGATCAGCGCGACCGACGCGGGCTCGGGCACGGCCACGGCGTCCCCGGTGATCTGGATGTCGTCGTACGACCAGAAGCGGGCGGCATTGTTCTGGGCAAGCAGGGCGAACACGCCCGGGCCGGTAATCGCGGTGGCGTCGCTGTAGGCGACGCTGGTGGCGGTGCTCAGGGTGATGCCCGTGCCGCTCTCAGTGGTGATGGAGATAGACAGGTCAATCTCGCTGTTGGCATCGTCGTTGATCACGCTGAAGGTGTAGGCGAACCGCTCCATGGCATCCATGGTGGTGGTGGACTGGGTGGACGAGGAGAGCACGGCGACGCCGCCGGTGTCGGTGAGGCGGATGAGTTGCGGGGCGGACCCGGCGAGGGCGCCTACGCGGAAGCCGTAGCCCGAGCCGTCGCTTTGGAGGCGGGCGAGGTTGCCGGCGAACAGCGAACTGCTGGCGTCGGTGTAGGTCTCGGCGCCGATGAGGCCGGTGACGGTGTAGTCGACCCAGTTGGAGGCGGGGATGCCGTTGTCGGAGTCGCCGGTATAGCTGGCGATCTCGAGGCCGGCCACGCCGTTGACGCTGCGGGCGGCGTTGGTCCCGCCGGCGTAGGCGAGGGCGGCAACGTCCCACTCGCCGTTGTTCTCGTTGAAGCCGGCGGGCAGGTTGGTGCCGACCGGAGTGGACTCAAAGTCTTCTGAATACGTATACGGCACGGCGGAAGCGGCGGTGGTGAGGCCGACGGTCAGGCCAAGGGCGGGCAGGATGACGAGCTTGTTCAACATGGGGTTCTCCGTGAAAAGGGGGATGCCGCGACGGGCGGCTACGGGGTTAAAACGGCAACCAGCAACACGCCGGGCCGAGGGGCAAAAAGTCATAACAAAGCGTCAGATGAACGGCGGGCGACAAAGCGGCCGGGCACGGTCGTATGGGTTGGCGGCGTCGGGTCGTCGTCCTCGATGCGGGCGAGTAGCCGCTCGGCCGCCGCACGGCCGAGGCCGGTGTAGTCGATCTCGACGGTCGTCAGGGGCGGCGAACTGAATCGCGACTGGTCGAGCCCGTCGTACCCGGTGACGGCCATGTCCTCGGGCACCCGCAGGCCGGCCTCCCGCAGGGCGTGCAGCGCCCCGATAGCCATACAGTCAGAGGCACACACCAGCGCCGTCGGCCGACGGTCCTGTGCCAGCAAGCGCCGCGTCGCAAGCTGACCCAGGTCGTAGTCGCTGACCGAGTCAAGGTTGGGCAGCCCCGCCGCGGCCGCCCCCGAAGACCGATCCATCCGCTGCCGCACCACCCAAGGCTCGTGCACCTCCAGCCCGGCTCGGGCCATCGCCTCACGGAAGCCGATCTCCCGCCGCTGCATCTCCGGCGAGGACGACGCCATCAGGATCAGCCCCAGCCGCCGGTGCCCGCGTTCGACCAGGTGCGCCACCACGTCGCGGATGCCCCCGGCGATCTCGGCCGCCAGTGTGTCGATCCCGGGGATCAGCTCACAGGAATACACCACCACCGGCACGCCCCGCGCCCCGAACCGTTCGGTTAGCACCGCGTCCGATACGTGGTGGCGGTGGAGGCAGATCAGCCCTTCGATCATACGGCCTTCGAGACCGTCAAGCGCGTCCTGCTCCGTCTCGGCGCGGCCGTCGGTCAGAGCGTTAATCACGGTCCAGCCCGACCCGATCAGCCGCGAGGTCAGCGCCGTGAGGCGGATGAGGTGGGCCGGCACCGTCGTAGCGGTCGCGAGCACGCCGATAGTCCGCGTCTTGCGCGACACCAGCCCGCGGGCGTAAAGGTTCGGCTTGTAGCCGAAGTCCACGATCGCCGTGTTGACCCGGTCGCGCAGCTTTTTCGACACTGGACCCTGGCCGCTGAACACGCGGCTAAGCGTCGCTTGGCTGACGCCCAGGTGCCGAGCTAGCTCGGCCTGGGTGGGGCGGGCGGCCCGCTGCCCATGGATCCGCTTCGCGGGCGCCCCCGGGTCCGGGTTGTGGTGGCGTGACGGCTGAGGCATGAACTTCCGCTGTTCCCACATGTCCTCGGTGGGTGCTGCCGCAAAACTGTAGCAGGCGGGGGAAGGGGTCATGATCAGAGACGGGAGCGTGGACCAAACATGAAGCTGAATGCGTATACAGTTGATCACTATAGCGTCATCTGCCGCCGATGCAAAGTTTTTCTGCATCTTGTCCACCATGATTGTCCGCAGGGCTACCGCCCCATGCACATCCTGTCTGGAACGTTAACTTGCGGAAGACAAGGGGACGTGGTGGCGTTCGGCCGCGCGTGTGACGCGGGTGGCGGCCGCTAATCCGCGGCGTCGAGGAGCTGGTCGCTGACCTGCGGGTCGATACCCTGCATGAGCACGGCGGCGGCGACGCGGGACTCGGTCGCGGCGGCGGGGTCGGTCGCTTCGGTCGCCCCGAGGCGGAGCTCGGCCACGCGTTCCTGAATTAGGGTGCGGGACAGGCGTTGGGCGAGGGTGGCGGCGGCCTCGTCGAGCAGGATGCCCTTCATCTCGTCGTCGGACGCCAGCGTCTCGGGGTCGGCCTCGAGGCCCAGCTCCGGCCGGGGCTCGGGGACCGATGTATCGGTGGCGGTGTGGCCCTCGGTGACGGTCAACCTCGGGCCGTCGGCGACGGTGGCGGCGGCCTCGATACGGCCGGTGCGTTGGTGGCGCTTCAGGACGAAGGGGTGGAACTCGGTGCGGGTCTGGGTGACGTAGTCGGGGGCGCGGTCGAGGGCGTCGAGCGTGTCTTCGTAGGCGTCGCGGGCCTGGCGGAGCTCGCGGTAGTCGTCGTTGTAGCGGTAGGTGTTGGTGTAGGTGACGCCGAGGCCGAGCCCCCGGCCGTAGCCGTACCCGCCGCGGTAGCCGTAGCCGTAGCTCCCGCCGAAGCCGAGCCGGCCGTAGCCGCGGAAGCGGTCGTTGCCGAAGTTGAACCCGCCGAACCCGCGGTACCCGTACCCGCGGCGGTGGCCGTAGCCGTACCCGGTGCCCACGCCGTAGCCGATGCCGTAGGTGACGGTGGGCCGGTAGTAGTAGCTGCGGCGTTGTAGGTCGAAGATGAGCGACTGGAGGCGGGAGGCCCGGCTCTCGAGGCGTTCGATGTCGGGGTTGGGCACCTGGAAGGCGACGTCGTAGGGCTGCTGTTGCCGCTCGGTGGTGACGGTGGGTTGGCCGGGGTCGAGCGTGTTGACGGCGAGGGTGACGGCTTGTGCGTCGGGCGCGGCGTCGGCGTTGCCGGCGACGCGGAGGCCCGGCGCGGCGCGGCGTTGCAGCTCGCTGCGGGTCCGGCGGACGAGGGCCTGCGTGTCGTCGTCCGCGCCGTCGGCGGGTTGCAGGTCGACGGCGAGGGCGTAACGGTCCCGCACGGTGTTGCGGAGGCGGGCGACGGCCTCGGCGGCGTCAGCGCTGGGCCGGCGTTCGAGCACCTCGCGGTACGCCAGCAGGGCCGCGCCGGGGCGGTCGTCCTGTTCAAGTTGCTGCGCCCGGGCCAGGTGCACGCGGGCCAGCCCGTCGTCCACCGCCGGGTGGTCCGAGCGGTACCGCCCCACCCGCTCGAACGCGGCCTCGGCCGCGTCGAGCTCGCCCGCCGCCAGCGCCGCCTCGGCCCGGTCCGCCGTCGCGTCGGCGGCGTCGTCCAGCACCCGCGGCAGCGCCGCCCGCGCGGGCAAAAACCGCGGCCGCTCCGCCACCACCAGCGACAACCCCGACACCGCCGCGTCCCACCGCCCCGCCTCCGCGGCCGCCACCGCCTCGCGGTACGCCGGCGGCTGCGCCGCCTCCGGTTGATCCAAGCTATCAAGCGCCTCCTGTGCGGCGGCGTGGTCCGGGTCCAGCCGCAGGGCCTCTTGCAACGCCCCGCGTGAAGCGTCAAGGTCGCCCACGTCCGCCTTCCGCAGCGCCGCGGCGAACCGGTCCCCCGCCACCTGATCGCGCGCCTCGGCCAGCCCGCGCCGTGCGGCGGCGTCGTCCGGGCTGATCCGCACCGCCGACTCAAACGCGTCCAGAGCCGTCCGCGGCTGCCCGTCCTCCAACGCCTCCCGCCCCTCCACCACCGCCGCCCCGACCCTGGCCCGGTCGTAGTCCCGGGCGAACGACCGCGACCGCTTCAGCGACGGGTCCATCTGCACCGCGTCCTTCAGGTAGTACCGGGCCGCCACCGGGTCGTCGCGGTCGAGCGCCGCCCGGCCGCGGTCGACCTGCCGCTGCACCGCGCACCCGCCGAGCAGGAGCACCGACAGCACGCACACCAGGACCGTGCGCGTAGCGGAGCGGGACGGGGATGCCGCGGCAAACTCATAACTCATGTCGGTCACCTGAATGTGGCGAGGAATCGAAGAAGTCCGTGATTCACACACCGGCCTGTTTATTATAGCGCCTCCACAGCCCCCGCGCCGCTCGCTCCCTCCCCTCGGGGCGGTCACACCGCTCACACAAAACACATCCTTTATCCACAGCCTTTTCACCGCCACGCCCGATAGTCACGGCAGCATCATCTTCCCGCCACGGCCGATCGGAGCCCCGCCATGACCCTCGACTACCGCACCGTCTTCATCAGCGACACGCACCTGGGCAGCCGCGGGTGCCGGGCGGCCGCGCTGTCCCGCTTCCTCAAGCACGCGCGGTGCGAACGCCTCTACCTCGTCGGCGACATCGTGGACATGTGGCGGCTCCGCCAAAAATGGTACTGGCCGGGCGAGCACAACGACGTCCTCCGCCGCATCCTCAACCAGACCCGCCACGGCACGGACGTCGTCTTCGTCCCCGGCAACCACGACGAAGGCGCCCGCCAGTTCCTCCACACCAACTTCGGCGGCGTCCGCATCCTCCCCTACGCCGTCCACGTCCGCGCCGACGGCAAGCGGCTGCTGGTCATCCACGGCGACCAGTTCGACATGGTCGTCAAGCACTCCCGCCTCGTGTCGATGGCGGGGGCGTGGGCGTACGACGGACTGATCCGGCTCAACCGCCCGTTCAACGCGGTGCGTCGCCGGCTGGGCCTGCCGTACCACTCGCTGTCCAAGTCGATCAAGAACCGGGTAAAGTCCGCGTGCATGTTCATCAGCAAGTTCGAGGAGACCCTGATCTACGAGGCGACCCGCCGCGGGCTCGACGGCGTCGTCTGCGGACACATCCACGCCCCGGAAGCGCGCGGCGTCGCAGCGGGCGGCGGTGCTTCCGACGGTGACACCCTCTACTACAACTGCGGCGACTGGATCGAGAACTGCACGGCCGTGGTCGAGCACCACGACGGCCGCATGGAGGTGATCGACGCCGTCGCCGCGGTGGACAACATGCTCGCCGCTTCGCAGGACACGGCGGGCCAACCCGATCCGTTAGCGTTCGCCGACCTCATCCGTTCCGACCGAGGGCTCGAGCTGGACCAGCAGTGGCGCGTGACGCTGGGCGGCGCAGCCGTGAGACGCGGGGGTAATCTGTTAGAGAACGGGCACGCCGACCTGAGCGAAGACCGCCGCGAGCATGGTGCCGCTCGCGTCTTCCCCGCCCCTAGACCCCAGACCCCAGCCCCCCGCCGATGAAGATCGCCCTGCTGACCGACGCCTGGTCCCCGCAGATCAACGGGGTCGTGCGGACCTGGCAGCAGGTGATCCACGAGTCGCGGCTCATGGGCCACGAGTTCGCCGTGGTCCACCCGGGCCAGTTCAAGACCATCCCCGCCCCGAAGTACCCCGAGATCCGCCTCGCGATCGCCCCCGCGGGCCGGATCCGCCAGACCCTCGACGCCTCCGAGCCCGATGCGATCCACATCGCCACCGAAGGTCCCATCGGCCGTGCGGCTCGTCGCTACTGCCTCCGCCGCAAGCTCCCCTTCACCACGTCGTACCACACGCAGTTCCCCCACTACCTCAAGGCCTACTTCGGCATCCCGCCGTGGGCAACCTACCGCTTCATCCGCTGGTTCCACGGCAAGGCCGAGGCGACGCTCGCGCCCACCCAGACCGTCGTCGAACAGCTCCACGCCAACGGCCTGCCCAAAGCCAAGGTGTGGTCCCGCGGGGCCGACACGCAGCAGTTCCGGCTGTACGAGAAGACGCTCTTCGCCGACCTGCCCCGGCCGATCTTCCTCTACGCCGGCCGCGTCGCGGTCGAGAAAAACATTGAGGGTTTCCTCAACCTCGACCTGCCCGGCAGCAAGGTCGTCGTCGGCAACGGCCCGGTGCAGGAACGCCTGAAAAAACAGTATCCCGGCGTGCACTGGGCGGGATATCAGCACGGCGAGGACCTCGGCCGGCACTACGCCTCGGCCGACGTTTTTGTCTTCCCCAGCCTCACCGACACCTTCGGCGTCGTCATGCTCGAAGCCAACGCCTGCGGCCTGCCCATCGCCGCCTTCCCCGTCACCGGGCCCATCGACGTGGTCCAGCAAGGCGTCACCGGCGTTCTCGACGACGACCTCGCCAAGGCCGCCGTCGCCGCCCTCGACCTCGACCCGCAAGCCTGCCGCCAGTACGCGCTCGACAACAGTTGGAAGCGCAGCGCCGAGATCGCCCTCGACACGTTCGTGCCGATCAACCGCGTCTGAACGGCACCCCGATCCATCGGCGTCGGCCGCTTTAGCGGCCGCTGAAGCGGCCTCCGCCAGGGTTGTTGCTTCACCCGCCTGAACCAGCGCCGACTTCAAGCGTACCACTCTCGTCACCTCTCCTTCATCTCCCCCGGAGCACGCGGTCATGTTCAAGTGGTTTACGCAGCTCGACGAGATCCTGCGCGGCGACGCGACGCGGATCGGCTCGCTCACCGGCGGGGAGATCCGCACGCCCGTCCGAGGGCTAGTCGTTGCCGTCATCGTCCTCGCCGCGTGCTACGGCGTGTGCATGGGGTCGTACTCGGTGGTCCGTCACGGCGGGACGGGCGGGTACATGCAGGTCCTCGCCAGCGCGGTGAAGCTACCGCTGTTGTTCTTCCTCACGCTGATCGTGACGCTGCCGTCGTTGTACGTGTTCAACGCGCTGGTCGGCTCGCGGCTGACGCTGCGGTCGGTGGTGCGGCTCATGGTGGGGATGCTCGGGGTGATCACGGCCGTACTAGCGTCGCTCGGGCCGATCGTCGCGTTCTTCGGTCTGAGCACGACGAGCTACCCGTTCATGAAGGTGCTCAACGTCGTGGCCGCGACGGTCGCGGGGTTCCTGGGGTTGGCGTTCCTGTTGCGGACGCTGCATCGGCTGGTGCTGCGGGACGTGGTGGTCGAGGCGCAGAGCGCTAAACCGCAAGTGGAAGGTGAAGTGATTGGCGATGACAAGGAGCATGGAGAACGAGCGAAGGGCGACGGGGCGCTCGACCTCATCGGCGACCGGACCGACGCCCGGGCCAAGGCGATCTTTCGCATCTGGGTCGTGGTGTTCGCGCTGGTGGGGGCGCAGATGAGCTGGGTGCTGCGGCCGTTTATCGGCGACCCGCGTCTGCCGTTCGCGTGGTTCCGCCAACGCGAGAGCAACTTCTTCGTCGACGTGTTCGAGGCGCTGGTGCGCCTGCTTGGGGGCTGAGATGCAGGGCCTGCTTTTTGACGCCGACGGGCTGCTGCGGGGGACGTTCGCCGCGCGGGTGCAGCGGCCGATCCCGGTGCTGCGGCTCTTAGGGATCATGACGCTGTTCGGCGTGGCCTACGGCGCGGTGATGGGCACCTTCGGCGGGGTGTCGCCCGACCGCCTCGTGCAGGTCGCCATCTCCGCGGCCAAGGTGCCGCTGCTGCTCGCGTGCACCTTCGCGCTGGGCCTGCCGACGTTCTTCGTGCTCAACACGCTGATCGGGCTGCGGGACGACTTTGTCGAGGCGATCCGGGCGCTGGCCGCGACGCAGGCGGGGCTGACGGTGGTGCTCGCGTCCTTGTCGCCGTTCACGGCCGTGTGGTACCTCAGCGTCCCGGACTACGGGTCGGCCAAGCTGTTTAACGCCGTGATGTTCGCCCTCGCCAGCGGCGCGGGGCAGGTGATGCTCAAGCGGGCGTACGCGCCGTTGATCCGCCGCGACCGCCGGCACCGCACGATGCTGCGGGCGTGGCTGGTGATCTACGCGTTCGTCGGCATCCAGATGGCGTGGGTGTTGCGCCCCTTCATCGGCGCGCCGGGCTTGGACGTGCGGCTGTTCCGCGCCGAGGCGTGGGGCAACGCGTACCTGGAGATCTGGCGGCTGATGGTCGGACTGTTCGGGTGACCCATCCCGATGAAGCGACGCGGCTTTGCCGCGGGGGGCGAGAAGCGCGGCAGAGCCGCGTCGCTTCTTTCATTTGCCGACGGCCGGGTCCAACCACCCCGTCAACAGCATCACCGCGACGACGATGGCGATGGCGATGCGGTAGTAGCCGAACAATTCCATGCCGTGCTTTTTCAGGTACGCCACCATCCACGTTACCGCGGCGACGGCGGAGGCCCACGCCGCGACGGAGCCGACGATCATCGGCCACCAGCCGTAGGCCTCGAGCATCACCGGCCCCGCGTCGATCGCCTTGTACGCCGTCGCCGCCAGCAGCGTGACCACGCCGAGCAGGAAGCTGAACTCCACCGCCGCCGCCAGCGACATGCCCACCAGGAGCCCGCCCACGATCGTCACCAGCGACCGGCTCGTCCCCGGCCACATCGCCAGGCACTGGATCAACCCGATCAATAGCGCCATCCGCCACGTCATCATCTCCAGCTCGCGCCCCTCGTGCTGGTCCCCGGCCTGCCGCCTCTTCCACCACGCCGTCGCCAGGATCGCCACCCCGCCGACGAACCACGCGACGACGACGGGCCAGGCCCCGAACAGCTTCGCCTCGATCACGTCGTCCAGCAGCAGCCCGATCACCGCCGCGGGCATGAACGCCACGAGCATGTTCAGCCCGATGCGGAACCCCGCCTCGTCGCCCGGCCCGACGCCGAGCTTCCCCGCCCACCCCACCGACGTCTGCCGGACGCGCCGCCAGTACAGCCCGAGCACCGCGATGATCGCCCCCGCCTGGATGCAGATCGCGTACGCATTGGCCGCCTCCCGCGCCTCGGGCGACTCGACCCCGATGCCCAGCATCGCCTGCACGACGAGCAGGTGCCCGGTCGAACTCACCGGCAGGTACTCGGTCAGCCCCTCGACGACACCCAGGATGATCGCCTGCCACCAAGTCATTGCACGTGCTCCGGCCCCGACTTGTCCGGGGGTGCTCAACCTATCGGCGAAGCCGCCGACGTTCCGGCAACTTCGCCGACGGGATGAACGTACACGACGGCCGATCAGAGCCGGGAGCGTGAGCGACCGGTAGATTCCCAAGGACGCGTCCCCGTCGCTTACGCTCGGGGCTCTGAAACGGCAGAGGCGATGCCCGCGAGTTTGCCGAGCATCTGCTTTGGTGTCACGCCGGGTGCCGATACGATGTGCATCAAAGCCCGATACCCTACGCCTCCGGGGTGGATCAGGAGGTTTGACTGATGCCGATCCACACCTGCCGAACGTTCGGTGCGGCGACGCTCCGTGTCGCGGCGCTGGCCGCGGCACCGCTCAGTTTTGCCGTCACCGACGCCAAAGCCGACGCCCCGGGCCCCCGCGCCGTCACCGTTACGGCCGCGGCGGGCGAGCGGCAACGCCTGCTCGGCGTCGGCGTCGGCGAGAACTTCGAGACGCACGAGGTGTTTAACCGCCTCTCGCCCGAACGCCAAGAACGCGGTGCAGGACCGCCTGTGGTGCGGGCTGAGGTTCAACGCCCTGCGGCTGTGGCTGCCGCTCGAGCCATACACGGCGGCCGAGGGCGAACGCAACGTCGATCGTGCGTTCACCGTGCCGTACCTCGACCTCGTCCGCGGGGCACAGGCCCGCGGCGTCACGTCGATCATCGTCAGCGGCGACACCGCCCCGGCCTACATGACCGAGCGTCGCACCGTCCGCGACGGGCACGGCAAGCTCGTCGAGAAAAACGTGCTCCGCCGCGAGATGGTCAGCGTCCACGCCGCCGCCGTGGCCGACTACGTCCGCGACGTGCGGGACAGACACGGCATCGCCATCGAAGCGGTCACGCTGCAGAACGAGCCGCACGTCTCGGCCGTCGAGCCGGGCAAGAACCGGCTGTTCTACAACCCCGAGCTGTTCGTCGAGGGTGTCAAGGCGCTGCGGGCGGCGCTCGACGGGCGCGGGCTGACGGACGTGAAGGTCGTTGGCCCCGAGGTCGCCAACGCCGACGGCGTCGCCGAGCGGTTCCTCGGGGCCGCCCGCGCCGACGCGGAGGCGTGGGACGCGCTCGCCGGGATCTCGACCCACTCGTACAACATGGCCGCCAACGCCGCGATGTACGACGCAACCGGCCGCGGCACCGGCGCGGCCCCCAAGGAGTACTGGCAGACCGAGGCCAGCACCGTCGGCTTTGAATCGGCGGGCGACGCCGAACGCGGAGCGTCGCTCTCCGCCCGCTTCCTCAACGACGTGAACCACGGCGTCACCCACTGGTTCCACTTCATCGGCTTCCACGACGACGACCCGGCCGACAACGGCACCCGCATCCTCAAGTACGACCCCGACGACCCGGCCGACACCTGGCTCACCACCTTCACCAAGTACCACTACTTCCAGCAGCTCACCGGCACGTTCGACATCGGCTCGACGTTCCGCAAAGTCGACAGCTCGCTGGAGGGGGATATGGGATGGACCTACGGCCGCAAGCCGCGGGTGGTGGCAAGCGTCGCCCGCAACCCCGACAAGACGTGGGCGGTGGCGGTGGTGAACTACACCTCCGACGGAGTTGTCGCCAACACGGCATTCGAGCGTGACAACGCCGGGCACGCGGCCGAGGCGTTCAAGGTGACGCTCGTGATCGAGGAGCTAACCGGCACCGGCACACGGACGATGCAGGTGCACACGAGCGGGCCGAGCGGCGGGCAACTGCTGGAGAACCGCGACCGCGGGGCCGTGCTGATGGTCGACGGCCGGGTGACGGTGACGGTCATGCCGCTGCAGCTCATCACGCTGCGGAGCGTCGAACCCGTGCCGCGTTAGCGCGGACGACGCAAAGTTTTTCCATTAGCCGCGTTGCTACGCAACGCGGTCCGCGACGCGTAGCGTCGCGGCTATGGCGAAGAACTTCAGCAGTTGTTCCAATACGTATTCCGTCTGGTTCTCGTGCGTCGTGGTTGCGGGTGCCACACCTCGCCGGCTTTGCGGCGATGTGTGCGTCGCGTGCAATGCAAGCCGTCACACATCGGCCCCGAGCGGCCGAGGTGTGGCACCCGTGACGCACGAGTTCCTGACGTGGTCTGTAGAACACGTCAACACCGTAGGCGCTGATGTCAATCCGCCGGCTCAGGCGACGGGTGACTCAGCCGGCGGATTGACATCCGCGGCTACCGGGGCGTTGCCTCAACCCGGCCGATCGAGCGCGAGGTGGTACTGCCGCATGAGGCGGGACCGCGAGATCATGCCCTTGACCCGGTCCCCCGCGTCGACGACGGTGAGGCTGCTCACGTCGTGGCGGCTGAACTGTTCGAGCACCACATCGAGCGTCTCCTGCGGGCTCACCACCGGGAGGTTGGTCCGCATGAGCTCGGCGACGATCATCAGCGGGACCGCGTCGCGCTGCAGCAGGGTGGCCCGCACGTCCTGCCCGACGACCATGCCGACGTACTTGTCGCTCTCGTCGGTGACGACGTAGTCGACCACGGCGTAGTCCTCGGCCAGCTCGATGAGGCGTTGCGCCGGGTCCTCGGGCAGGACCATGACCGCGGGGGTGAGGGGCACTTCCTGCACGGTCATGCGGCGGAGGAGGGTCAGGTCGGAGAACGTGCCGGTGCGGATGCCCTTGTCGCGGAGCCAGGCGCCGTAGACCGAGTCGCGGAGGCAGACCTGGGCGACGGCGGTCGCGAGGATCGAGACGAGCATGACCGGGAGGATGACCTGGTAGTCGGCGGTGATCTCGAAGACCAGGAGGAAGGCGGTGAGGGGGCAGTGGGCGGTGGCGGCGATGACGCCGGCCATCCCGGCGAGGGCGTAGGTGGCGGGGGTGTCGCCCGGGAAGACGCCCATCCCCCGGCAGGCGAGGGCGAAGCCGCCGCCCAGCGCGGCGCCCATGAGCAGGCTCGGGGCGATGATCCCGCCGCTGCCGCCGGACCCGACGGTGAGCAGCGTGCCGACGAGCTTGAGGGCGAGGATCACAAACAGGAGCAGGACGGTGGCGCGGCCGAACGCGCCCTCGACGACATTGTGGCCGGGCGTGTAGGACACGGGGTTGAGCAGGGCCTCGATGACGGGGTAGCCGTTGCCGAAGAACGGCGGGGGGCTGTGCCCGACGACCGGCTCGCCGTAGCCCACGAGCACGAAGGCCACGCCCAGGAGCCCGAGCGCCACCCCCCCGAACGCCGGCCGGGTCCAGAACGGCAGGCCCGGGCGGTCCCACCACCGCTCGCTGCGGCGGAGCAGCACGTTGAACGAAGCGCCGAGCAGGCCGCACAGCACCGCGAGTACGGCGTAGTGCCCGATCTCCCACACGACGAAGCGGTACCCGAGGCGGACCGCCTCGGGCACGAAGAACACCGCCTCGTTCTCGCCGAGGACGGCCTGGGTCGTGGCGGTGCCGAACACGCTGGCGACGACGATGGGGATGAAGGTGCGTAGCGAGAAGTCACGGAGCAGGACCTCGAGGACGAAGATGACCCCGGCGATGGGGGCGTTGAAGATGCTTGCGGTGGCGGCGGCCGCGCCGCAGCCGACCATGGTTTGCATGTGTTCGCGGCTGATGCGGAGCCAGCGTGCGACGCTCGACCCGAACGCCGACCCGATGGTGATGATGGGCCCCTCGACCCCGGCCGACCCGCCCGACCCGATGGTGAGCGAGGCGGTGACGGCCTTGATCAAGCCGGTGCGGGCGGGGATGGACCCGTGGTTGCGGGCCAGCGCCTCGACGACGTTGGGGATGCCCTGGTCCGGACGGGTCTGGTGGGCCGCCATCCGGATCACCCCGACCGCCAGCCCGCCGAGCGCCGGCAGCAGCACGAGTAGGAGCAGGCCCGATCCGGTGAACGTCTCGCGACCCAGCACGCCGAAGAAGAACTGCCCCGACCCCTCGACGAGGAAGTCGAACCCCATGGCGACCCCGGCGACGAGCGTGCCGATGACCGCGGCCATGGGGATCAGTTGCCAGTCGCGTCGCAAGCCCGATGCGGCGATCCGCTCGGCCACGGTGTCGCCAATGACCTTCAGCAGCGGCATGGACGGCAGTGTAATGGCAAGGCCGACCCGCTAACCGCAAGCGGCGGGTTGCGGTTGATCGGGTCGCGGGTTCACTCGTCCGCGTTAGGATCGCGGACGGTGTCGAGGCGCGGGCCGGGGATCGCGGGGCGGACCATCTTCTTCCACATGCCGTGGTCGTAGTGCCGCATGACGTAGTCGACCGCGTCCTCGGTCGAGTCGGTGAGGTGCAAGAGGTCGAGGTCGCCGGGGCTGATGGTGCACATCGTCTTGCTCATCTGGTCGGTGACCCAATCAATGAGCCCCCCCCAGAACGACTTGCCGACGAGGACGACGGGGAACCGCTGGGTCTTGGCCGTCTGCATGAGCGTGAGCGACTCGAACAGCTCGTCCATCGTGCCGAACCCGCCGGGGTAGATGATGAAGCCCACGGCGTACTTCACGAACATCACCTTGCGGATGAAGAAGTACTTGAAGTGGAGTTCGTGGGTCTGGAACGGGTTGGGCTTCTGCTCGTGGGGCAGGTCGATGTTGAGCCCGACGGACGCGCCGCCGGCCTCGAGGGCGCCCTTGTTGGCGGCCTCCATGATGCCCGGCCCGCCGCCGGTGATGGTGGCGAGCTTGTGCCCGGCGATGAGCCGCCCGCAGTGCACCGCCTGCTCATACGCCGCGTCGCCGGGCTTGGTCCGCGCCGAGCCGAACACGCTGATCGCCGGCCCGACGGTCGCCATCGCCTCGAACCCGTCGACGAACTCGGACAGGATGCGGAACATCCGCCAGCTCTCGCGGCTGAGCGCTTCGTCCTGTCGGTCACGGTCACTCATGAGGGATCGGGGATCAGGGTTCGGGGATCAGGGCCGGAGACCGACATACGACCACCGTGGGATACAGGTCAGGGCTGGCCTGATCCCTGAACCCCAATCCCTGATCCCTAGTCGTCAAGCGGCCGCCGATTGAGGCTCGGACACCACCGCCGCCTTCGCCTGCTCGACGATGGCGTCGAACGCGGCGGGGTCGTGGATGGCGATCTCGCTGAGCATCTTGCGGTTGAGCGCGATGTTGGCAGCCTTGAGCCCGGCCATGAAGCGGCTGTAGTTCATCCCCCGCATCTTGACCGCCGCGCTGATCCGCGTGATCCAGAGGCGGCGGTAGTCCCGCTTGACCAGCCGGCGGTGCTCGTACTGGTACACGCCGCCACGAATGACGGCCTCCTGCACGCGACGCCACTGCGTCCGGCGGGCGCCGCGGTTGCCCTTGGCTTTCTTGAACCAACGATTCTTGGCCTGCCGACGGGCAGCGCCTTTTTGTGCACGCGGCATGGCGCGTCTCCTGGTTGGCGATGGCGGGGAGAGAAGGGTGGGAACGTCCCGGCTTCTCCGCTTTAGGCCCGGCTCGCGCTGGTGTGATGTCGGATTGTCGAGTGAGGATGTTTGATTGACTGATGCAGCGACATGACGTCGCCGCCTGCGTCCGCCAATCAATATTTTTCACTCAAACATCAGAAATAGCCTCAATCCGCCGGCCTCAGCCGTTTGCCGGCGACGAGCCGTTGCAGCAGCTTGATGTCGCCCTTCTTGGCGACGATGGACCGGCGCTTGTTGCGGATCGTCGTGCCATCCATATGGCTGTTGATGTGGTTCTTGCCGGGCTTGGAGAACTTCACCTTGCCCGTGGCGGTGATGGTGGCCCGCTTGAGCAGGCCCTTGTGGGGTTTTTGTTTCGGCATGGCCTGGCCTTTCGAGCCGCACATCGTAGCGGGTGCGGGGGGAGATGCAAGTTGCGGGTTGCCAACCCCGCGCTCTCGATGGTTCTCAGTGGGGCAGGCTTACAGCCTGCCGTTAGCCCGAAGGGCCAAGACCACTCGGTACGACTTCGGGCTGCGCCCGAAAGCAGGCTGGACGCCTGCTGCACACCACCAAACCCCCCCGGCAAGCCAACGGTCAGTATGCCCCGCGCTGCTTCAGCACCGCGCCCGGCGTCGCCCACAGGACCCGCAGGTCGGCCCGCAGGCTGCGCGTCCGCACGTACCGCTTGTCCAGCAGCACCCGCGCCTCGTACGGCAAATCATTGCGGCCTGACACCTGCCACAGCCCGGTCAGCCCAGGCGTAGCGCGGCAGTACTCCACGAACCCCTCGCCGTAGCGGTCGCGTTCCGCCAGAGGGATCGGCCGGGGCCCGACCAGCGACATGTCGCCCTTGAGCACGTTCCAGAACTGCGGCAGCTCGTCGAGTGACGTCCGCCGCAGCCACCGCCCCACCCGCGTCCGCCTCGGGTCCTCGCGGAGCTTGGCCGACTCGTACCACTCCCAGCGGTGCTGCGTGTTGGCCAGGAGGTGGTCGTTGAGCGACTCGTGGGCGTCCTCGACCATGGTGCGGAACTTGTAGATGGTATAGACCCGCCCGCCGCGGCCGAAGCGCTGCTGGCGGAACACCGCCTTGCCCCTGGAGTCCAGCCGCACCGCCAGGGCGAGCACGCCGAGCATCGGCAGCCACAGGGGCGAGGCCGTGACCGCAACCGCGAGGTCGAGGCTGCGCTTCCACCGCGGGTCGCGCTCCCCCCCTCCACCGGCCCCGGACCCGGCATGGCTCCGGGCATCGGCCGAAGCCTGCACATCTACCGCATCGGCGAAACCGGGCGCATCACCCGGCATCGTCGCCGCGGGCCGCCGGGCCCGCCGCCGGGTGGCCGCGTCGTTGACCGCAGCGGGCAGGCCGGGGGTTGAGGGGAAGGCTGCGCTGCTCATCGCCGCCCCCCCGAAAAGTGCGTCCATGCCTGATCGATCAAGGTTGTCACCTCTCGCTGGAACCGCGCCTTGCCGAACCGCTCGGCCGACCGTCGCGATTCTAACGGCCCGGCCGGACCGTGCGCCACCTCCCCTTCACCCCCCCCTCCACCCCCCGCCGCCCGGACCTCCAGCCGCCGCACCGCCGCGGCCACCGCCGCTGCCGTCGGCTCGTCGAACAGCACCCCCGTCACCCCGTCCGTCACCGTCTCCGCCACCCCGCCACGCCCCAGCGCGACCACCTGCGCCCCCGCCGCCATCGCCTCCACCGGCGCGATGCCAAAGTCCTCCTCCCCCGCGAACACCAACGCCCGACACCGCTCCAAATGGTCCGCCACCGCCTCGTCCCCGAGCGCCCCGACCAGCTTCACGTTCCGCGCTGCGAGCTTGCTCAGCCGGCCAAACTCCGGCCCGTCCCCAATCACCACCAGCGGCAACCCCAACTCGTTAAACGCCTCGACCACCGTCGCCGTCCGCTTGTACGGCACCAGCCGGTTCAGCGAAACGTAAAACGCTTCCCGCCCCCCCTCGCCCCGATCCGCCCGGAACCGCTCGACCTCGACCGGCGGGTAGATGACATCCGCATCCTTTTGATACACCCGTCGCACCCGGGCGGCGACGGTCCGGGAATTGGCGATGAAGCGGTCGACGCGCTGCCCGGCGAGCTGGTCCCACGCGCGGAAGCGGCGCAGCAGGTGCCGGCGGAGCGGCGCGGATTTGCCGGGCGGCAACTGCTCGTGCACGAGGTCCCAGGCGTACCGTGCCGGCGAGTGCGTGTACGCCACGTGCAATTGATCGCCCCGCGTCAGCACCCCGTGGGCCGCGGCGTGGTGCGAGCTGATGACCACGTCGAACCCGCGCAGGTCGTGCGACTCGACCGCCCCGGGCATCAGCGGCAACAGCAGCCGATGACGGTCCCGCAGCCACGGCAACCCCTGCAGCCACGTCTCGCGGAACTCGCGCTTCGCCAGCGGCGTCCCCGTCACCGCCCCCGGCCGCCGCAACGTCACGAAGATCGGCGCGTCCGGCCAAAGCTCCGCCAGCGCCGCCAAAACCTTCTCGCTGCCGTGATACCCCGCCAGACACTCGTGAACCAAAGCGACCCGCATCGGCCCGAGGATAACGCTGCCGCTCACGAGGCGTCGCGACTTTCCGCGTCTTCCGCCATCGACTTCAACGCTTCGCCCCGCTCGGTCAGGAACCGCCGCAGGTGCGGCGCGATGATCCACCGGCCGACGATCCCCCCGAGCCGGCCCAGCGGCACGGTGAAACGCAGTTCATCCACCATCCGTGTCACGCCCGCGCCCTCGGCGACGAAGCGGTGGTCGTGCTCGAAGCTGGCGAACGCGCCACGGATCATGCGGTCCTGAAAGTACGTCGGCCGGTCAAAGGCGGTGATCCGGCTGGTCAGCCGCTGCCGCACGCCGAGGTGCCGCCCCTCCCACGTCACCTCGTCGCCGAGTTCGAGCAGCCCCGTCACCCGCCCGCCCACCACCCGCTCGCCGCTCCGCCCCGCCGACGCGACGTGAGCATCCACGCTCCGCGCCAGGTCAAAGCACCGCTCGCGAACGGCCGCAATCTCGGTCTTGACCCGCACGACGAGCATGCGACAGGATAATGTTGCGCCGCCGTCCGACCGGTTCAGCCGCCTGCCCCATGTACATCGACCGCTGCATTTGCACCGAACGCACCTTCGCCGACCTTGTCGGGCAGGCGCGGGACGAGGGGCTGAGCCTCGCTGTACTCGTGGAAGAAACCGGTGCCTCCGCGTGTTGTTCCATGTGCGGGCCCTACCTCCGCCGGGCCTACCGCACCGGGCGCGTCGCCTTCGACCACCTCCTGCAACAGGACGACGAACCCTACGCCACCGCCGCCGACTCCCGCCCCGCCCCCCCACCACCCTCCGGCTAAACTGCATCATGGCCAACCCCACCCCCGAATCACAGGACGGCCCGCCCGTCGAAAAGCTCGTCATTATCGGCTCCGGGCCCGCCGGCTGGACCGCCGCCATCTACGCCGCCCGGGCCGACCTCAGCCCGCTCGTCTTCCCCGGCCGCGCCTCGGGCAAGGACCTCATGCCCGGCGGCCAGCTCATGCTCACCTCCGACGTCGAGAACTATCCCGGATACCCCGAGGGAAAGACCGGCCCGGACATGATGAACGCCTTCTTCCAACAGGCCCTCCGCTTCGACACCCGCGTCGTCACCGACAACGGCGTCAAGACCGCCGAGGACCTCAATATGGACTACGGCCTGTTCAACACCTTCCAGAACGTCAAGTCCGTCGACCTGTCCCAGCGCCCGTTCCACGTCGTCGGCGACGGCGGGTACGAAACCCTCGCCCACTCGGTCATCATCGCCACCGGGGCGAAGGCGAACTGGCTGGGCCTCGAAAACGAGCAGCGGCTGGCGCAGTCCGGCGGGGGCGTCTCGGCCTGCGCCGTGTGCGACGGGGCGTTGCCGATGTTCCGCGACGCGGTGCTCGGCGTCGTCGGCGGGGGCGACACCGCCATCGAGGAGGCCACCCACCTCGCCAAGTTCGCCAAGAAAGTTGTCCTCTTCGTCCGCCGCGACGAGCTGCGTGCCAGCAAGATCATGCAGGAACGCGCCCATCGCAGCGACAAGATCGAGATCATGTGGAACACCGAGGTCACCGACGTCCTCGGCGACGAGAAGATCAGCGGCGTCAAGCTGCACAACAACGCCACCGACGAGGAGTCGGAGATGGACCTCGGCGGCCTGTTCATCGCCATCGGGCACACGCCGATCACCGCGTTCCTCGACGGGCAACTCGAGACGGACGACGCGGGCTACCTCGTGCTGGAGGACCCGGGCAAGAGCACGACCGCGATCGAAGGCGTCTTCGCCGCGGGTGACGTGGCGGACCACGTGTACCGGCAGGCGGTGACGGCCGCGGGCATGGGCTGCAAGGCCGCGATCGACGCCGAACGCTGGCTCGCCGAGCACCTCGAAACCGTCGAAGCCGGCAGCCCCGAGGCGCACTGGTCCAACCCCTGACCGCCGTTGCACGGCCCCCTCTCCCACCAAGCGCCGCGGCTTTGCCGCGCCGCCCTCACCGCTTGCTGATGCGATCAGGACACCTCAATGCCGCCGCACAACGCCGCGAGGCGCGGGGCGTGTTCGCGCAGCCGCGGGGCCTCCTGCAGCAGCGCTTCGACGAACGCGGTTGATTCTTCGGGGAGGATGACCCCGTCGTCGGTGGCGCTGCGGTAGAGGGTGGAGATCATGCGTTCGATCTGGCCGCGGGCGAGGCGGCCCGTCCCGCGGAGGCGGCGCAGGCCGTCGAGGTCGATCAGCAGGGGCTCGCCGCCGTGCTCGGCCACCGCGTCGAGGATGAGGTTCGAGGCCTTGTGGTCGCGGTTGACGTACCCGGCGCGGATCATGCGCCCGGCCTGGAGCCCCAGCGACGCGGCGAGGCGGAGGCGGCGCTCCCGCCGCGCCTCGGTGAACTGCTCGGGCGGCGGGGCCTCGCGCAGGGCGCGGGACATCGCCGGGCCGTCGTGGTACGGCAAGACGAGCGTCTGTCCGGCGACGGACCCGAAGCCGTGCCCGGCGAGCACCACCGGCCGGCTGACCCGCAGGCCCGCGGCCGCCAGCCGCTCGGCCCCGGACCACTGCCGCCAGCCCGGCGTCGCCCGCACCGCCGACGACAGCAGCGCCCGGCCCGGGACGTCCCACATCTCCTTCACCACCCACTGCGCGTCGGCCGCGACGACCCACCGCACCCGCGACCGGGCGCCCTGCTTAAACACCTGCCGCACCTCTACGTCGTCGGCGAGAACGGCTTGCATGAGCCGCTCGGGCGGCACCGGCGACCGGGCCGACGCCCGCAGGATGTGGAACGGCCGCGACATGAAACGGCAGTATGACAGATGCCGCCGCAGGGCAGGGTGCACTCCGCCGCGCGTCGGATGCGGGTGAAGTTTTCTGGCGAGGCGCGGCAGGGCCGGGTGCCACACTGCACCGCAAAGGCTTTGCGGAGGGTGCGGTCTGATGTTCGCAAGTGAAGTAGCACCGCTGTCCCACCCGCACACCGCACCCGCCCCGAGCGGCGGGATGCAATGTGGCACCCGATGCCTCACGACTCGGGCAGGCCGAACGTTTCCACCGCGGAGTTCACCAGGTGCGGCCGCGCCGCTTCGCCGGTGATCGACCGGGTGATGCGGGTGACGTGGCGGTGGCAGTTCTCGATAAACAGCTTGAAGTGGTTCTGCGTCCCCGCCGCCGCGGTCCCGGCGATGTACAGGTGCGGCACGTCGGTCATCATCGTTTCCGGATCGAACGTCGGGGCGTGGTTTTCGCCTTCAAGCGTCACGCCGGCTTGCCGGAACAGCGAGCGGTCTTGGGTGTAGCCGGTGAGGAGGAGGACCGACTCGGCGGGGACGGGGGTGAGGTCGGAAGAGTCAGCCGCTGAAGCGGCCTCCGCCGACGGAGCGGGGGCGAGGCGGACGTGGGTCGGGGTGATCTCGACCGGGACCGTCTCGGGGTAGAAGTCGATCTCGCCGTGCTTGATGAGGCCCTTGATCTCGGGCAGGAGCCAGTATTTGATCGAGTCCTCGTCGAAGGCGGCCTTGCGGTAGCTGAGGGCGACGCGGCTGCCGGCGCGGTGGCAGCGGAGGGCCGCTTCCACCGCGGAGTTGCGCCCGCCGACAATGAGCAGGCGCCGGCGGAAGTGGTTGTGCGGCTCGTCGAAGTAGTGGCTGACGTGCGGCAGGTCCTCGCCGGGGATGTCCAGCCGGCGCGGCGCGTGCATGTCGCCGATGGCGAGCACGACCCGCTGCGCATGGTACGTCGCCTTGGTCGTCTCGACGATGAAGGTGTCGTCGTCGAGCCGCGTGAGTTGCGTCACCGGCTCGTGGGTCTGGATGCGGAGGTCAAACTGCTGCACGACGCCGCGGAGGTACGCGAGGTACTGCTCGCGCGACGCCTTGGACTGGTCGGGCGTGGTGAGGGGGACGCCGGCGATGGCGATCCGCTCGGGGCTGGAGAAATACTTGGTCTGCCGGGGGTACCAGGTGACGGTGTGGGCGACCTGCCCCGCCTCGAGGTGGCGGTAGTCGACGCCAGCGTGCTGGAGGCTTACCGCCAGTTCCAGCCCAATGGGCCCGGCCCCGACGATCAGCGTGTCGCAGTCGATCATGGGGCAACTGTAGGGCCGGGCCGCGGCGGGTCAGCCGTCCACCGCGTCCTGGTTGATGGCCTCCTCGGCGATCTTGGTCAGCTTCTCGTCGCTGGCGCCCTCTTCGTCGAGGGACTTCTGCAGCGTGTCCGCCACGTCGTCCATGCCGAGGAGCCGGGCGAAGGTGCGGGCGCAGCCGTAGCCGGCCATCTCGTAGTGCTCGACCCGCTGGGCGGAGGCGATGAGGCCAGCGTCTTTCACGTCGTCGGGGGCGTCCTCGTCGATCATGTCCTCGCCCTCCTTGATGAGGCCCTCCATGCCCTTGCAGTGGGTGCCGGTCGGCTCGTAGTCCATGTCGGCGAAGATCTGCTCCAGCCGCTTGACCTGCTCCTTCGACTCGTCGAGGTGCGCTTCGAGGGCTTTCTTCAGCTTCGAGTCGTTCGCCGCCTTCGCCATCTTCGGCAGGGCTTTGACCCCCTGGGTCTCGGCGTCGTAAAGGTCCTTGAGCTCGTGGACGAGCAGGGACTTGAGGTCTTTGATCTTCATGGCCATGGGTGTCTCCGGGCGGTGGCGGGTGAAACGGGACGGTTGCGGCGGAGCGTAGGCCCGCCGGGGAAGGCGGGCGCTGGCAGCATCATGAATTAGCGCTTAAAAGCTGTTTCACCACGGTCCGGGGTGCCACACCGCATCCCGGAGGCATTGCGGAGGGTGCGGTGTGCTGGCTACAAGTGACGTCATGCTGTGGTTCCACCCGCACACCGCACCCGCCCCGAGCGGCGGGATGCGGTGTGGCACCCCGTCGGACTGTGAAACAGGCTCTTCGCCGTGGATTCAAGGCGTCCGGCCGGGGATCCATTTGGCGTAGATGCGGCCGTGGGGCGGGTCGAAGGTAAGGATGAAGTGTTGGAGGAGTGAGTTGCCGACGCGGCCGACGGGTCGGTTGGGGTCGCGCATGGTGGGCGGGGGCTCTTCGAAGTTGGCGGGCAGTTGTTCGAGGTCGAGGCCGAGGAAGCCGAGTCGGCGGAGCCAGGTCTGGGTGGAGCTGACGGTGCCGCCGATGCCTCCGGTGCGTCCGGTGCCGTGGGCGGCCACGGCGCGGACGGAGGGGTCGCGGTAGAGCAGGGACACCGGGAGGGTGAGCGGGGCGTCCGCGCCGTAGTCGAGGATGAGCCAGACGTCGTGGCGGGCGTCGCGGCCGGCGACGGCGGCGCGGACGAGCGGGAGGCTGCGGTAGCGTTCGAGGCGGTGGACGGTGGCGTCTCGGGGCGGGGTGAAGGTGTCGGGGCGGTGGACGGTGAGGGTGGCGGCGGCGTGGTCGATGGTAAAGGGGCAGGGGCCGAAGTCGGTGTAGGCGACGATGCCGGCGGTCCCGGAGCCGACGGCCCCGCCGACGGCGGCGAGGTTGAGGCCCGCCATGCGTTGCGAGGCGAGGCCGAGGAAGCCGTCGGGGTCGTCGGGGTTGCCGAGGGCGAGGCGGTCGACCCGGTGGAAGTCGAACGGCTCGATCCCGCCGACGCCGACGGTCTGGCCGCGGTCGACGACGGGGAGTCGCAGGCGGCCGGCGACGCCCTGGGCGACGACGCCGAGGGTGGCCCCGGTATCGACGAGCATCGGGCCGACGGGCTCGCCGTTGATGAACGCGGGGACGAAGAGGTAGCCCCCGCGGCGGGTGAGCTGCAGGACGATGTCGTCGGGCAGGTCCGCCGGGCGGGCGACGGAATAGGCCGGGGTGTAAACGTCGGACGGGGCGGAGAGTAGGACGGAGGTGTCACCCCCGGCACCGGAAGGCGGGGTCGAGCAGGCGGTGAGGGTGAAGAGGAGGGCGGAGAGGGGGGCGGTGAGAGACGCGAGGCGTGGAGGCATGGGGGGAGTTTAGAGCAGCTTGCGTCAGTTCTGAAAGTGGCACAGGCCTCTTGCGGGTGTTCAGGCAATGGGCCGAAGCGGACGTTCTTGACCGCGTGTTTCGCCTTCGGCGAACACGGGCAAGATGCCTGTGCCACTGGCGAACGCGGTCAAGATCTCTGTGCCACTAAGGATGTGCAATCTGCTCTAACGGCGGTGGCGGTGTCGTCCGTTCAAGCCGTTGAGAGAACCCGGTCAATGTGCAGGCAGGATGAGCTAACTGCAAGCGTCGGCGGCTTGATCGAGATAAGTCTGACCGTGCGGAGGGCGACGCGGCGGGCGCAACGGAAAACCCCGCACCTTCGGAGTGCGGGGCTCGTTCCGTGTGGAAAAGGATGAGGCGCGAGGCCGGCTCACCAGTCGTCGCGGCTGCGGCCACCGCCGCCGCCACCACCACGGCCGCCGCCACCGCCGCCGCCGCCGTAGCCGCCGCGGCCACCGCCGCCGCCGCCACCACGACCGCCGCCGCCGCCACCACCGTAGCCGCCGCCACCCCCGCCGCCGTAGCCGCCGCCCCCGCCGCCGCCGGTCTTGGGCCGGGCTTCGTTGACGTTGAGGGTGCGTTCCTCGAACTCGTTGCCGTTGAGGGCCTCGATGGCGGCGCGGCCCTCATCGTCGTTGGCCATGGTGACGAAGGCGAAGCCACGGGGCCGGCCGGTCTCGCGGTCGTTGATAACCGCGACCTCGTCGACCTGGCCGTAGTTGGAGAAGAGGGCGCTGAGCGACTCCTCGGTGGTGCGGAAGTTCATGTTGCCGACGTAGATCTTCATAAGCGTGGGGTCCGGGGCGGTGTGGCACGGGGCGGGTCGGCCGGGGGCATCGACGCGATGCGACGGCGCGGCCCGATCGGGCTCACGGGGGGTGGCGGGGACAGGCCCGGCCGGTTCATGGGCCACGGGGGCCCGGGAAGGTCGGCCGACCCGGTTGCGGGTCGGCCGATGGAGGTCACCAGTTGTCGCGGCGCGAGTACCCGCCGCCGCCGCCACCACCACCGCCACCACCGCTGCCGCCGCCGTAGCCGCCGCGGCCACCGCCGCCGCCGCCACGCCCACCACCGCCGCCGTAGCCGCCGCCACCGCCGCCGCCGGCGGGACGCTCCTCACGCGGACGGGCCTCGTTGATGACGAGGTTGCGGCCCTGAAAGTCCTGCTCGTTGAGCTCGTCGATGGCCTTCTTGCCGCCGTCGTCGTCGAGGGTGACGAACCCGAAGCCGCGGGAGCGGCCGGTCTCGCGGTCGTTAAGAATCACGATGTCCGAGACCTGCCCGTACTGCTCGAACAGGTCGCGGAGTTCGTCTTCGGTCGTGCGGAAGTTGAGGTTACCAACGTAAAGCTTCATCAATCAAACCTTGTGAAAAAACGTGCACACCGGGTGTGCAGGGGACGCCGACGCCGACGTGGCGCGGGCTGATAACGGGGGGTAAATGGGGTCGGGAGTCCCGCCGGGGGATCGAGGTGAAGCGGTCTGACGGGCGGGTGCAAGGTCTCGGCAGCAGAGGGAACGTGAACGGTCCGGGCGGGGGGCGGCGGGGCAAGAGCCGGATCAGAAGTAGTCTACCATGACGAGGCAACAAATTCACGATAAATCTGAAATTTAGTGATCGGCGGGTCCGGCCCCGGGGCACAGCACCCCCGCCATTCGCCGATCATCGGGCAACGGCGCGGACCCCGCCGCCAAGAAATCCCGGCCACGCCGACATGGCCGTGAAGCCGGGATATCATCGACCCGACCCCGGCGGCACCCGCCCGGGCCCCGGCCGATCCTTCTATATGCTTCAGCTCGCCGAGAACGACGGGGTGGTCCAGGCCGAGCTCGGCCGGCGGCTGTCGGACGTCGAACTCCGCTTTGCCGACGAGCTCGACAGCGACCTGCCCTGCGTCAATGCGCTCGCCGGCCACATCGAGAGCTACCGCGGCAAGATGCTCCGGCCCACCCTCGTCCTCGCCTCGGCGATGGCGGCCTACCCCGACCGTGACGACGACGGGGCGTTCCGCGGCGCCGTCGTCACCGTCGCCACCGTCGCCGAGATGGTGCACATGGCCACCCTCGTCCACGACGACATCCTCGACGAGGCCGAGATGCGCCGCCGCGGCACGACCGTCAACCACCTCCGCGGCAACGAGGCGGCCGTCATGCTCGGCGACTACCTCATCAGCCACGCCTACCACCTCTGCTCGTCCCTGCCCCGCTCGGCCGCGTCCCGCGCCCTCGCCGCCGCCACCAACACCGTCTGCGAGGGCGAGCTCCTCCAGCTCCACCACCGCGACGACTGGACCCTCACCGAGGCGACCTACTTCGAGGTTATCCGCCGCAAGACCGCCAGCCTCTGCGGCACGTGCTGCCGACTGCCCGCCGTCCTGGCCAGCGGCGAGCCCGACGGCGGCGACGAGCCCGCCGCCGACCCGCTCTACCGTTACGGCGAAAAACTCGGCGTCGCGTTCCAGATCGTCGACGACGTCCTCGACCTCACCGGCGACCCCCGCGTCGTCGGCAAGACCCTCGGCCGCGACCTTGAAAAGGGCAAGCTCACCCTGCCCCTGATCCGGATGCTCGACGGCGTCCCCGCGTCCGAGGCGGCGGCGCTGCGGCGCGACCTCGCCACGCCCCACGACCCCGAGGCCATGGCCCGGCTCGACGCGGCGCTCGACGCCACCGGCGGCGTCGCCTACGCCCGGTCCCGCGCCGCCCGCCTCGTCGACGAGGCCAAGGCCACCCTCCGCGACGCGATCCCCCCCGGCCCCGCCCGCAACCTCCTCGCCCACATGGCCGACGCGGTGCTTAGCCGACGGTTCTGACCTACCCAGCACGCCACTTCCGGGTGCCACACCGCAGCCCGCCCCTCGGGGAGGGTGCGGTGTGTGCCCCGTCTCCGGGCTCACCATCTCCCGCGTTTGACGGCACCGTCATACCGCACCCTCCGCAAAGCCTCCGGGATGCGGTGTGGCACGCATTCACCGGCGTGTCCGCAGTACACCCCCGTCACCCGGTAGTCCCTAAACTCCCCCCATGGCCCGGGCGCTCCGCGATAAAGTCATCCTCATCACCGGGGCCAGCTCGGGCATCGGCCGCGCCACCGCCCTCGCCTGCGCCTGGGCCGGGATGCACGTCTCGCTCGCCGCCCGACGCACCGACGAGCTCAAAACCGTCGCTAAGCAGGTCGCCGACCTCAACCGCCGCGCCCACTTTTTTACCTGCAACGTCGCCAACCGGCAGGACGTCCGCTACCTCTGCGAGGAGGCGTTCCACACCTTCGGCCGCGTCGACGCCGTCTTCGCCAACGCCGGCGTCGGCCTCCACCAGCCCGCCATCGACACGCCCCTCGCCCGCCAGCACGAGCTGTTCAACGTCAACTACTTCGGCACCGTCCACCTCCTGCACGAGGCGTTTGCCTACCTCAGCCAGACCAAGGGCGGCCTCCGCCACATGCTCGTGTGCACCTCCAGCCTCAGCGAGATGGGCCCGCCGCTCAAAGGCGTCTACGCCGCGACCAAGGCCGCCCAGGACGCCTACGCCCAGGCCCTCCGCGCCGAGGTCGCCGCCGAGGGCTTCCACGTCACCACCGTCCACCCCGTGGGCACCCGCACCGACTTCGCCGCCAAGGCCGACCACCTCGCCGGCCGCGACGGCAGCCATACCCCGAAGCCGGACTGGCTCACCCAGAGCCCCGAGCTCGTGGCCAAAAAAATCGTCGCCGCCCTCCGCCGGCCCCGGCCCGAGGTGTGGCCCAGTCCGCTGGCCCGCTACGGCGCCGCCCTCGCCACCGCGTTCCCCAGCCTCACCGCCCGCGCGCTGCAACGCACACACGATCGGCGTTCGCCTCACCCCCCATCCGACCGTTAGCCGCCGGGCTCGTCCCGACGCTCCACATCACCCGACACGCCGGGACAAGCCCGACGGCTGACCCCGTCTCCACCGCCCGGTCCATCTGTAACGCCCCGCCCCGCACCGCCCGCCCCCATCGGCGGCCGCGCCCCTCATCACGCCGCCGCATCCCTCCGATGTTTCCGTACCGGCCATACCGCCGCCGCATCCAGGAGGTCAACACTTGTCCCAACCCATCCGCATCGGCCAGATCCTCATCGCCAACGGCGTGCTCACCGAGCAGCAGGTCTTCGAGGTCGCCCGCGCCCAGAAGTCCCAGCACCTGCCCTTCGGCGTCCTCGCCGAACGCATGTTCGACGTCACCCTCTCCTCCGTCGAGGACGCCTGGGTCGAGCAGTACCACCGCTTCACCGGCACCATCGACCTGTCCGTTCAGGACTTCCAGCCCGCCGCCCGCGACCTCATCAAGCGCCGCCCCGCGTGGCAGTTCCAGGCCCTGCCCATCCGCATCGAGACATCGGGCGAGGTGCTCATCGCCGCGTCGCGTGACCGCCTCGCCCGGGCCGTGGCGTTTGCCGCCAACCGCCTGACCCGACCCGCCTTCTTCCGAGTCGCCGAGTCGGCCCAGCTCCGCCTCTACCTCCAGAAGTTCTACCCCATGCCCGAGGTGTCCGACGACCTCCTCGAACGTGCCCGCAACCTCGCCCACGGCCCCCGCCCATTTGATGAGGACGACGGTGAACCCCTCGCCCTCTCGGCATAGCCCCCACTTCTTAGCCCGGCCGCTTGCGGCCGCAGTACTTTGGGACCGATCGCATCATGGGTGCCACACTGCATCCCGCCGCTCGGGGCGGGTGCGGTGTGCGGGTGTGACCGCGGGTTGACGTCAAACCGGACCGCCAAACCGCATAGCGGTTGTGAAATCATCTCTGAGCCCGGCCGCTTGCGGCCGCAGTACGCTTTAATCGCGCGGACACCGCGGCCGCAAGCGGCCGGGCTGAGCGTGACCTAATCATGGACCGCTCGGGGCGGGTATGGTGTGCGGGTGTGACCGCGGATATACCTCACTTCCCACCGGCACATCGCACCCTCCGCAGAGCCTCCGGGATGCAGTGTGGCACCTTGCTCTATCGACCGCACTTTGGCGGCCGCAAGCGGCCGGACTAAGACCGACCCGCCCTCACGCCGCCGACGGCGACGCGCCGACCGGCGCGATCGCCTCCTTGGGCTTCTCGATCACCTCGTCCACCAGGCCGTACTCCTTCGCCTCGTGGGCCATGAAGAACTTGTCCCGCTCCGAGTCCTCGGCGATCCGCTCAAGCGGCTGGCCGGTGTAGGACGCGAGCAGATCGTTGAGCTGCTGCTTGGTCTTGAGGATCTCCTCGGCCTGGATCTGCACGTCGGTCGTCTGGCCGTAGATCCCGCCGTAGGGCTGGTGGATCATGACCTTCGCGTGGGGCAGGCAGAACCGCTTGCCCTTGGTCCCCGCCGCGAGGGTCAGAGCCCCGCCGCTCATCGCCTTGCCGATGCAGTAGGTGTTGACGTCGGACGAGATGAAGTCCATCGTGTCGATGATCGCCAGCGTGTCGTCGACGCTCCCGCCGGGCGAGTTGATGTAGAGGTTGATGTCGATGCCGGGCTTCTGATTCTGCAGGTGCAGGAGCCGCATCACCACGCCCATGGCGCTGGCGTGGTTGATCTCGCCGATGAGGAAGATGACGCGATTCTCAAGCAAGAGCTCATCGATGGTCATCTCGCGGTAGCGGCCGATGGGCGAGGCGGCCCGCGGGTCGGGGTACGGGTTGCCGGCGTTTTGAGCGAGTAGCGAGAGCGGGACGAACGGATCGAAGGGCGGGTTCATGGCGGGCCTCGGTGGGTGGCGGATGGGTAGCCGCAATCATAGCCCGACTCGCTCGGAATCAGAGCCGGGAGCGTCAACGACCGCCGTCCAGCACCAATGCCACCCCCCCCGCCCCGGTCGCTGACGCTCCCGGCTCTGATGCTCGACTCCGCCGCTTTCATTAGCTACAATACTCAACTCCCCTTCGAAGCATTAGCTAAGCTAATACTTTTCCGGGACTGTTGTAGGCCGTTCGCCCATGAACACCCTCCGCCTCTTCGCCGATGTCGCCCGCTGCCACAGCTTCTCGCAGGCTGCGGGGCTGCACGGCATCACCCAATCGGCGGCGAGCCAGCGCATCGGGGCGCTCGAAAAACGCCTAGGCGTGACGCTGCTGGACCGGTCGGTCCGGCCGCTCGGGCTGACTGACGTCGGGCGGCGGTACTTCGACGGCGTCGAGGACGTGCTCCGCCGCTACGACCGGCTGGAGCGCTCGCTCACCGCTGCCGGGGGGGGAGAGCCCGCCGGCGTCGTGCGCATCGCCGCGATCTATTCTTCGGGCATCGACCTGCTCAGCCGCGTCCGTGGCGGGTTCGAGCGGGACCACCCGAACGTCACGGTAAACCTCACGTACCTCAAACCCGACGAGGTGCACGAGGCCGTGGTCGATGGCTCCGCCGACGTGGGCATCCTCAGCTACCCCGACCGCTTCCGCAAGGTCCGCAGCATCGCCCTGCGCGACGAGGTCATGGCCGTGGTCTGCCCGCCGGACCACGCCCTCGCCGGCCGCCGCACCGTCAACGCCGGCGACCTCGACGGGCACGAGATGATCGGCTTTGACGCGGACCTGCCCGTCGCCCGGCGGACCGCCGCGTACCTGCGGGAACACGGCGCGGCCCCACGGATCATCAACTCCTTCGACAACCTCGACACGCTCAAGGGCGCGGTGGCGGTGACCGACTCGTTCGCGATCCTGCCCCGCCGCACGGTCCTGCGCGAGGCGGCCGCCGGCACGCTCGCCGTCGTCGAACTCACGCCCCGACTGGTCCGCCCGATGGGCCTCATCCACCGGCCTCACCCGAAGGACGCGGCCCTGCCCCCGGCCGTGTCGCTCTTCGTCGACTACCTCCTGCAGCACGCCCCGGAAATGCCCCCGGAAGTGCCCGCACCCGGCGACGACGCCGCCGCATCCGCGGCGACACCGCCCGCCGCCGCGCCCCGCACCAGCCGCGCTAAAACTGCTCCCCCCCGCCGCGCCCCCGCCGGAGCCCGCTCATGACCAGCCTCCCGACCCCCAAGCGCCACCCCGGCTTCCGCGCCCTCCCGCCCAAGCACGGGCTCTACGACCCCGCGCTCGAGAAGGACTCCTGCGGCATCGGCTTCATCGCCCACCTCAAGGGCAAGCCTTCCCACGCCATCGTCCGGGACGCGCTGGAAATGCTCCACCGCATGGACCACCGCGGGGCCTGCGGCTGCGAGACCAACACCGGCGACGGGGCCGGCATCCTTACCGCCCTGCCCCACGACCTGCTCGTGAAGGTCGCTCAACGAGACGCCGGCATCACGCTTCCGGGGGCCGGAAGCTACGCCGCGGGCATCCTCTTCATGCCGGTCGACGACGAGCCGTACCGCCTCTGCAAGGATCATTATGAGGAGGAGCTCGCTCGCCTCGGACTGCCGCTGCTCGGCTGGCGCGACGTGCCGCTGGACCTCGACGCGGCCGACCTCGGCCCGTCGGCGCTCCGCACCATGCCGAAGATCCAGATGCTCTTCGCCGCCCGGCCCAACGACCTCGACCCCGACGCCTTCGAGCGCCAGCTCTACCTCGCCCGCAACCGAGTGATCAACGCCACCGTCATCGACGGCAAGGTCGACCCGTCCACCTTCTACATCTGCTCGCTCAGCAGCCGCACCATCATCTACAAGGGCCAGCTCATCGCCCACCAGGTGCCCGCGCTCTACCCCGACCTCCGCGACGAGGACTACGTCAGCCACCTCGCGATGGTCCACTCGCGGTTCAGCACCAACACGTTCCCGAGCTGGGACCGCGCCCAGCCCTGCCGCATGATGAGCCACAACGGCGAGATCAACACCGTGCAGGGCAACCGCAACTGGGTCCGCGCTCGCCAGGGCCTCATGCGTTCCGAGGCGTTCGGCGACGACCTGGCCGACCTCCTGCCGATCGTCAACCCCGAGGCGTCGGACTCGGGCAGCTTCGACAACTGGCTCGAGATGCTCTACATGAACGGCCGGTCGCTGCCCGAGGCGATGATGATGATGATCCCCGAAGCGTGGGAGCATCACGAGTCGATGGCCCCGCAGAAACGCGCGTTCTACGAGTACCACGCCAACCTGCAGGAGCCCTGGGACGGCCCCGCCTCCATCGGCTTTACCGACGGCAAAGTCATCGGCGCGACCCTCGACCGCAACGGCCTCCGCCCGTCCCGCTACTACGTCACCGACGACGACCGCGTCATCATGGCCAGCGAGGTCGGCGTCGTCGATGTCGCCCCCGAACACGTGGTCAAGAAGGGTCGGCTCCAGCCGGGACGGATGTTCCTCGTCGACTTCGAGGAGGGCCGCATCGTCGCCGACGAGGAGGTCAAGCAGCGCATCGCCACCGCCCGGCCGTACGGGCAGTGGCTCAGCGAGAACCGCTTGGAGCTCGCTGATTTTGACGACTCGCACTCGAACTCGAACGCGGACTCGATCTTCGGCGAGGCGCGGGTGCCGAGTGCGAGTGCGAGTGCGAGTGCGAGTGCGAGTGCGAGTGCGAGTGCGACGGATGATACGGCGATGAGTCCCGACCGCCGCCTCGCGCTCCTGCAAGCCTTCGGCTACACCACCGAGCACCTGCACATGCTCCTGTTGCCTATGGTCAACGCGGGCAAGAAGTCCAAAGAAGCGCTCGGATCGATGGGCAACGACGCGGCGCTCGCGGTGCTGTCCGACAAGCCGCGGCTGCTGTATGACTACTTCCAGCAGCTCTTTGCGCAGGTCACCAACCCGCCGATCGACCCGCTCCGCGAGACGATCATCATGTCGCTCGACACGTACGTCGGGCCGGAGGGCAACGTCCTCGACTCCACCGCCGCCCGGTGTCGCCGGCTGCACCTCCCCCAGCCGATCCTCACCGACGCCGAGCTGTCGCGCCTCAAGTCGCTCGACGGGGGCGACGCGTCGAGGGGGTGGCGGTCGCGTGTGATCGATATTACTTGTGACCGTAATGACGAAATCCGACTGACGAATGACGAAAAACAGCGTGGTCATCCGTCATTCGACATTCGTGCTTCGTCATTCGCCGGCGACGCTCTGGTCGCCGCGCTCGACCGCCTTTGCGACGAAGCCACCGCCGCGGTCGAGGCCGGTGACCAGCTCATCGTCCTCAGCGACCGCGCCGTCGGGCCCGGCCGCGTGCCGATCAGCTCGCTGCTGGCCGTGGGCACCGTCCACCACCACCTCGTCCGCACCGAGAGCCGCACCAAGCTCGGCCTCGTCCTCGAGTCCGGCGAGGCCCGCGAGCCCCACCACTTCTGCACCCTCTTCGGCTACGGTGCCGACGCGGTCAACCCCTACCTCGCCTACCAGGCCCTCTACTCGCTCCGCGAAGACGCCCGCCTCGACCCGGCCATGAGCGAGGCCGAGATCGTCGAAACCTACATCCACTCGCTCGGCCAAGGCCTCCGCAAGGTCATGTCCAAGATGGGCATCTCCACGCTGATGTCCTACAAGGGGGCCCAGATCTTCGAGGCGCTCGGCCTCCGCGACGAGGTGATCGACCGCTGCTTCACCGGCACCGCGTCGCGCCTGCAGGGCGTCGGGTTCGACGTGATCGCCCAGGAGGACCGCCGGCGGCACGAGATGGCCTACCCCCGCCGCGCCCGCGTCGGCGTCGCCGGCCGCACCGGCGGGCTGACCAACCCCGGCGAGTACCATTGGCGGCCCGAGGGCGAAGCCCACGCCTTCAGCCCCACCTCCATCGCCAACCTCCAGGCCGCCGCCCGCGGCAACAACCAGAAGGCCTACGACGCCTACGCCAAGCTGTGCAACGACGACGCGCGGCAGCGGTGCACGCTGCGAGGGCTCCTCGGCTTCGCCGGGGAAGGGCTAAGGGGTAAAGGGGCGGAGGGGCAAAGGGGCAAACGGGCGGAGGGGCAAAGGGAAGACCGAGAGAATCAGAAAAACGGCGCGGGCTCCGACCCTCAGCCCCTGAGCCCCTTAGCCCCTCAGCCCCTGCCGCTCGACGAAGTCGAGCCGGCGTCCGCCATCGTTAAACGCTTCCGCACCGGGGCGATGTCCCTCGGCTCGCTCTCCCGCGAGGCGCACGAGACCCTCGCACTCGCCATGAACCGCATCGGCGGGTACTCCAACTCCGGCGAGGGCGGCGAGGACCCCGCCCGCTTCTCATTGGAGCAGTACCCCGACGGGACGACTAAGTCGCGCCGCTCCGCCATCAAGCAGGTCGCCTCGGGCCGCTTCGGCGTCACGTCGCACTACCTCGCGAACGCCGACCAGCTCCAGATCAAGATCGCCCAGGGCGCCAAGCCCGGCGAGGGCGGCCAGCTCCCCGGCTTCAAGGTCGATCCTTATATAGCTTCCATCCGCCACTCCACGCCCGGCGTCGGCCTCATCAGCCCCCCGCCCCACCACGACATCTACTCCATCGAGGACCTCAGCCAACTCATCTTCGACCTCAAGCGGTCCAACCCCGAGGCCATCGTCTCGGTCAAGCTGGTCGCGGAGGTCGGCGTCGGCACCGTCGCCGCCGGCGTCGCCAAGGCCAAGGCCGACCACATCCTCATCTCCGGGCACGACGGCGGCACCGGCGCGTCGCCGCTCACCAGCATCAAGCACGCGGGCCTGCCCTGGGAGCTCGGCCTCGCCGAGACTCACCAGACCCTCGTCGCCAACGACCTGCGATCCCGCGTCCGCCTCGAGACCGACGGCGGGTTCAAGACCGGCCGCGACGTCGTCATCGCCGCCTGCCTCGGCGCGGAGGAGTACGGCTTCTCCACCGCGCCCTTGGTCACCATCGGCTGCATCATGATGCGCAAGTGCCACCTCAACACCTGCCCCGTCGGTGTCTGTACCCAGGACAAGGAGCTCCGCAAGAAGTTCAACGGCACCCCCGAGCACGTCATCAACTACCTCTTCCTCGTCGCCGAGGAGGCGCGGAAGATCATGGCGACGCTGGGCGTCCGCACCGTCGACGACCTCATCGGCCGCGTCGACCTGCTCCGCACCCGCGACGCGATCCGTCACTGGAAGTCCGACGGCCTCGACCTCACCCCGATCCTGCGCCCCGCGCACCGGCCGTTCATCAACGTCGGCGTCCGCCGCGAGATGGCCCAGGACCACGCGCTGGACAACTACATCGACAACGACCTGATCCGTCACAGCCGCCCCGCCCTCGAGTACCGCGAACACGTCACCATCGACACGCCGGTGAAGAACACCGACCGCTCGCTGGGCACGATGCTCTCGTACCGCATCAGCAAGAAGTACGGCGAGGCGGGCCTGCCCGACGACACGATCCGCCTCAACCTCACCGGGCACGCCGGCCAATCCATGGGTGCGTTCCTCGCCCGCGGCGTCACGATCCACCTCGAGGGCGACGCCAACGACTACGTCGGCAAGGGCCTCTCGGGCGGCAAGATCATCATCCGCCCGCCCGGCATCGCGACGTACCCGGCGGAGGAGAACATCCTGCTCGGCAACGTCGCACTCTACGGCGCGACCGCCGGCGAGGCGTACTTCCGCGGCGTCGCCGCCGAGCGGTTCGCCGTCCGCAACAGCGGCGCGAAGACGGTGGTCGAGGGCTGCGGCGACCACGGGTGCGAGTACATGACCGGCGGCCGCGTCGTGATCCTCGGCGAGACCGGCCGCAACTTCGCCGCCGGCATGTCCGGCGGGATCGCCTACATCTACGACCCCCACGACACCTTCAGCCTCCACTGCAACCTCGGCATGGTCGAACTCGAACGGCTCGACGACCCGGAAGACGCCGCGCAATGCCGCACGATGATCGGCCACCACCTACGTAACACCGAAAGCCCCGTCGCCGCCCGTGTCCTTAACGACTGGGACGCCGCCGCCGCGACGTTCGTGAAGGTGATGCCGATCGACTACCGCCGTGTACTGATGCAACAAAAGGCGGCACTGACGCTTGCCGACTCCGAGCCGGAGGTGGGGCATGGATAGAGTCGGCATCCCACGATCCGAACACGAGACATGGATAGAATCCCGCAACCCGGCGAAGGCGACGGTTGGGTCAGACTTCCTCGTGATCAAGGTTGGCAGGATCACTACGGGAAAATCTGGAAGAAAGACCGCCTCCACAAGGACCACTGGGACGTGACCGACCCGCGGACCGGCAGAAAGGTCCGGGAAATTAACCTTTGATGGACGACAGCTCTGGCCCGCCGGGCCGAAGCACAAAGGAAAAGAGCCATGAGCAACTCAAGCCATCCCTACGACGCCTATGAACATCTCCCTGCTTGGAAGGTGTTAGATAAGGCGATGCAGGAACTAATCGACAACGGCGATGTGGAAGCGACCACCGCTCGGCAGCACATCGTGGGGTATCTAACTAAGCAACTGGCGGACCGGGAGCTGACGCTCAGCGGTCTGGATGACCGGACCCTGCTGACACCGGTGAACACCACAGCAGATGCTTAGTGATGGCTTGATAACGCCGTTGATCTTGCTGTGGTTTTTGGCCGTTTCGTCAACCTCCTGCTCATTAAAGATCGACGCGTGCTGATGCAAATAAAGGCGGCGCTTGTGTCCAGCCAGATCCGAGCCGGAAGTAGGTCACGGGTGATGCGGAGGAGCCGCCAAGGACGCCAGGAGCGCCATTGAAGGCAGAAGTTGAAGCGTCTTCTGTTCCGTTCAGATATCCACGACTGATCTTTGATGTTTCCGATTGCAATTCAATAAGGTGCCCTCCTTGGCGCTCTTGGCGTCCTTGGCGGTTAAAGGCTGCGTCACATGGGTAAACCCACCGGATTCCAGGAATACACCCGCCAGCCGATGCCGGCGCGGGAGCCGCTGGTGCGGCTGAACGACTTCCACGAGATCTACGCGCGGCACGAGGACCACGTGCTCAAGGAGCAGGGGGCGCGGTGCATGGACTGCGGCGTGCCGTTCTGCCACGCGGACTCGGGCTGCCCGATCGACAACCTCATCCCCGAATGGAACGACCTGGTGTATCAGGGCCGGTGGCGCGAGGCGTACGACCGGCTGATGCTGACCAACAACTTCCCGGAGTGGACCGGGCGGATCTGCCCCGCGCCGTGCGAGTCGGCGTGCGTGCTGGGTATCAATGAGCCGCCGGTGACGATCAAGAGCATCGAGTGCGCGATCATCGACCGGGCGTTCGACGAGGGCTGGGTCGTGCCGAACCCGCCCCCGGAAGCGGCGCGGACCGGCAAGACGGTGGCGATCATCGGCAGCGGCCCGGCGGGGCTCGCCGCGGCGGACCAACTCAACAAGGCCGGGCACTCGGTGATCGTGTTCGAGCGGGACGACCGCATCGGCGGGCTGCTGATGTACGGCGTTCCGAACATGAAGCTCGAGAAGAAGCACGTGCAGCGCCGCGTCGACCTGCTCGCGGCCGAGGGGATCACGTTCCGCACCAACTGCAATGTCGGCGGCGGGCCCTCCGCGCACGGCACCGGGACCGAGGCCGAGGTGATTGACCCCGCCGACCTGCAGCGCGACTTTGACGCCGTGCTGCTCGCCTGCGGGGCGCTCAAGCCGCGGGACCTCAGCAAGCTGCCCGGCCGCGAGCTCGACGGCATCGAGGTGGCGATGGCGTACCTTCACCCGACCACCAAGAGCCTCCTCGACTCACGCTTCGGCGACGGGCGATTCATCGACGCGAAGGACAAGCACGTCGTCGTCATCGGCGGCGGGGACACCGGGACGGACTGCATCGGCACCGCGATCCGCCAGGGCTGCAAGAGCATCACCAACATCACCCGGCGCGAACGCGAACCCGACGAGCGGGACGAGGACCACCCCTGGCCCGGGCCCAGCGGGACGTTCTACGTCGACTACGGCCACGCCGAGGGGGCGGCCAGGTTCGACCGCGACCCGCGCGAGTTCGGCATCCTGCCCAAGGGCTTCGTGCCCCACCCTGACGACCCCTCGCGCGTCGGGGCCGTCGAGATCGAACGCCTCGACTGGGAAAAGGTGGACGGCAAGTGGGTCAGCACCCCCACCGGCGAGACCGAGCAGATGCCCGCGGACCTGGTGCTGATGGCGATCGGCTTCACCGGGCACGACACGCCGACGCTCGTGGAAAAGCTCGGCGTCGCGACCGAGTGGGGCGCGGTCACCGCCGGCTACGGCGAGTACGCCACGAACGTCGACGGCGTCTTCGTCGCCGGGGACATGCGGCGGGGCGCGAGCCTGATCGTCTGGGCCATCGCCGAAGGCCGCGGCGCCGCCCGCCGCATCGACGAGTACCTCACCGGCGAGTCGATGCTCCCCGCGCCGGATATGGCGACGGGCCTCGCGTCGAGCGCGGGGTGATGCAGACCCTTTGAAGCTTCACCCGCCGCTTGCGGTTCAAAGCTGTTTCACGGTCCCACCTATGGGTGCCACACTGCATCCCGCCGCTCGGGGCGGGTGCGGTGTGCGGCTGTGACCAAGGCGCAACACGACTCGGCATCTTCACACCGCACCCTCCGCAAAGCCTGCGGGATGCAGTGTGGCACCCGCAGGTTGCTGGGCAACAGCTTCTTGGCGCGGCCCCGCGGTATATGTAAGCGGCGCGGCGGCGGATTTGTCTTGGAGGATCGGTCGAGGGCGGGTATGATTGATGCGTCAGAGTTCAAACGTCTCTTGGTCGCAGTTTCCTCTCGTTCTTCCCGCGTCCCCTTCATTCGGACGCGATCTTTCCCCTCTGACGGAGCGTCATCATGTCCGACGTCTCAAGCATTCTGCGTCAAAAAGGTTCGCACGTGTTGTCGGTCGGGCCGTCGGCGACGGTGCTGGACGCGGCGTTGCTGATGAACGAGCACCGGGTGGGGGCGGTGGTCGTGGTGGAGCGGGGGCGGCTTGCGGGAATGTTCACCGAGCGCGACGTCCTGCGGCGGGTCGTGGCCGAGCGGCGCGACCCGGCGGGGGTGCGGGTGCGGGAGGTAATGACCGACGACGTGACGGTGTGCGAGCCGGGCACGGACGCGGACGACGCGCGATGCCTGTTCAAGGAGCGACGCATCCGCCACCTGCCCGTGGTGGACGACGACGGGCGGGTCTGCGGCATGATCTCCATCGGCGACCTGAACGCCTGGGAATTGGACGGGCAGGAGTGCAAGATCCGGGCGCTCGAGGCGTATCTCTACGGCGCGACGTGAAGCGGCGCGGCTGGGGTTGACCCGGCGTCGCCCGGTGTGGCCGCTTTCTGGGTCCGGGGGCTGGGTCCGCGGGGCGGGGTGGTGCAGGGAGGACGGGGGCCGGGGGAAACACGGGGGAGAACACCTTCGGGTGACGAGTCGGCGTGGCGCGGCGTGAGCTAGACTCCCGCCGCGGCACGGGCAGCCCGGGGGACGGGCTGCCGGCTCCACCCGGAGGTTTTTTTGTCGGCACTTTTGTGGTTGCAACTCGTCCTGGCCGTGCCCGCGGCGGGGCTGTGGGTGTGGATCAACTTCAGCGGCCGGTACGGGCGGAGTCTGCGGTATCGCCTGGACGCGGGGGAGGATCGCGCCGCGGGGAACGATGGCGTTAGCCGCCGGGCTCGTCCCGGCGCTGCGGGCGACGCGGACGCCGGGACAAGCCCGGCGGCTAACGGGGTGCCGGACAACGGGAGCGCCGGGACAAGCCCGGCGGCTAACGGCGCTGACGCCCTCCCGCGAGTCGCCATCATCAGCCCCGGCCGAAACGAGGCGGAGCACCTGCCGACGACGCTCGTCGAGCTGTGCGAGCAGGACTATCCGAGCTATGTAGTGGTTTTCGTCGACGACGACAGCGACGACGCGACGCCGACCATCACGGCGGAGCTTGCAGCGCGGTACCCGCACCTGACGGTGGTGCGCAACGACGCCCCCCCGCCGCCGGGCTGGGTCGGCAAGTGCTGGGCCCTGCACCGCGGGTATGAGGTGCTGTGCGCGGCTGACGGAGAGGCCTCGCCCGGGGGCGGGGTCGATTGGATCTGCTTCACCGACGCCGACATCCACTGGGACCCGCGGCTGCTCCGCCTCGCGATGGCGTACGCCGCGGATCACGACGCGGAACTGGTGAGCGTCGCGCCGCTGCTGCATTTCGGCTCGCCGGTGGAGGCGATCGTGCAGCTGCAACTGGTCCTCGCGCTGGGGCTCATGTTGCCGTTCGAGAAGGCGATGGACCCCGACTCGCCGTGGACCCTCACCGGCGGGGCGTTCATCCTCGTCAAACGCTCGTACTACGACGCCATCGGCGGGCACAATGCGGTCAAGGGCGAGATGGTCGACGACCTCAAACTCGGCATGGCGATCAAGGCGGCGGGGGCGCGGCACGCGGTGGCGATCGGCGACGGCCTGCTGTGGTGCCGCATGTACGACGGCTGGGCGGACATGTGGGAGGGCCTGACCAAGAACGTCTACGCGGGCCTGGGCAACCGCTGGTGGGCGGCGCTCGGCCTCGCCCTGGCGGTGCTCGTCTGGAACGTGCTCCCGCCGGTGCTCGCGATCACCTGCCTCGTCTGGCTGATCGTCGCGCCGGGGTGGCTGGCCGCGGTGTCGCTGGTGCTTTGGCTCGCGGTCTGGGTGCTCGAAGCGCGGGCGCTCAACACGACGCGGAAGCTGATGCGGCTGCCGGGGTGGTACGCGTGGACGATGCCGCTGGGCTCGGCGCTGTACCTGGCGATCATGTGCGGCAGCGTTCGGCGGTACCACACCGGCGGGTCGATCTGGAAGGGGCGACGGTATGTGAAGATTGAAATGGGGAAAGTGAAAGAAAGTGATTGAGAAGGTCAAACGGTATGACGTCGTGCGCAGGCCGTTTCCTTTTTCAGCGTCTCGCTTTTCACTTTTCAAACCTTCAACGCCACTTCGCCCCGCAGCGCGTCGCCGTAGCGTTGGCGGATCGGCTCGACGACCTCGGCGAGGAAGGCGTCGACCTGCTCCGGGGCGCGGCCGACGAAGGCGGCGGGGTCGAGCGCGGCGTCGAGGTCGACGCCGGCGAAAGCGGGCTCGCCACGCAGGCGGTCGAGCAGGTCGTTGGTCTTGCCCTCCTGCTTCACCACGGCGGCGGCGGCCTGGCTGTGCGTGCGGATCACCTCGTGCAGCGCCTGCCGGTCGCCGCCTTGCCGCACCGCCGCCATGAGCAGGTTCTCGCTCGCCATGAAGGGCAGCTCGGCGGCAAGGTTTTTCGCCACCGTCCGCTCGTACACCACCAGCCCGGAGGCGACGTTGACCAGTAAATCCAGCACGCCGTCGATGGCGAGGAACGGCTCGGGCAGCGTGAGACGGCGGGCGGACGAGTCGTCGAGGGTACGCTCAAACCACTGCTCGGCGGCGGTGACGAAGGGGGTCTGTGTCATGCCGATGACGAAGCGCGACAGGCCGCAGATGCGTTCGCACCGCATCGGGTTGCGTTTGTACGCCATGGCGGAGCTGCCGATCTGGTCGGCCTCGAACGGCTCTTCCATCTCCTTGCGGTTGGCGAGCAGGCGGACGTCCGTCGCGAACTTTTGCGACGCCGCGGCCACGGCGGCGAGGGACGCGATCACCATCCCGTCGACGACGCGGGGGTAGGTCTGGCCGGTGAGGGTGAAGCGTCGGTCGGCGGGCCAGCCCATCTTCTCGGTGACGAGGCGGTCAAGCCGTTCGACCTTGGCGTGGTCGTGGTCGAAGAGGGCGAGGAAGGACGCCTGGGTGCCGGTGGTGCCCTTGACGCCGCGGAAGCGGAGGTTGCCCTGGCGGTGTTCGACCTCCTCAAGGGCGAGGGACAGGTCGTAAGCCCACAGCGCGGCCCGCTTGCCGACGGTGGTCGGCTGGGCCGGCTGGTAGTGGGTGAAGCCGAGCGTCGGCAGGCCGCGGTAGCGGTGGGCGAAGGTGGCGAGGCGGTCGACGGCGGTGGCGAGCTTGCGGGCGACGAGGCTTAGCGCGTCGCGGAGCAGGAGCAGCTCGGTGTTGCAGTTGACGAACTGGCTGGTCGCGCCGAGGTGGATGATCGGCCGAGCGGCGGGGGCCTGGTCGCCGAGGGCGTGGACGTGGGCCATCACGTCGTGCCGGAGCTTGCTCTCGTAGGCCGCGGCGGCGTCGAGGTCGACGTCGTCGAGGTGGTCACGGAGCTCGGCGACCTGCTCCGCGGTGATGTTGAGCCCGAGCTCACGCTGGGCCTCGGCCAGGGCGAGCCAGAGGCGTCGCCACGTGGTGAACTTGCGGCGCGGGGACCAGATCGCCTGCATCTCGGCCGAGGCGTTGCGGGCGGCGAGGGGGGAGACGTAGCGGTCCATGGGGGGGAGGGGGCTGAGGGGCAAAGGGGCGGAGGGGCAAAGGGGCTGAGAGCCAAGGGGCTGAGGGGCAAAGGGGCGGAGGGGCAAAGGGGCGAGGGTTGGGGCTTGAGTCGTTCTCGTTCTGGTTCTCGTACTCGAAACGTAAGCCTCGCCGCGGCACTACCTCGGTTACTCGCACTCGAACACGAACTTGCCTTCGTAATTCAGGGCAGGCGCATCTACCCTCGACCGGTAGGACGGGCGTCTTGCCCGTCGTTGGCCCAACGGGCCAAAGTCGCTGCTTTCGACCTCCGGTCGAACGACGGGCGAGACGCCCGTCCCACCCTCAGCCGGGGGCGTTGCGACTGCGGTGTCACCAGGCTCGCACCCGCCGCATCCTACCCCCCGCCCCCGGATGCTACATTGGCCCCGTACCCGGACGTTTGACGCAGCGAAGCCCCGAGCCGCGATGGACGTAGCCGACGAACGCGATCTGGCCGCACGCATCGCCCGGGGCGACCGGGTGGCCGTGGCGGAGCTGCTCGAGGCGAATGAGGGGCGGCTGTTTAACGTGTGCCTGCGGATGGTGGGTCACCGTGACGACGCGGCCGAGCTGACCCAGGACGCGATGGTCCGCATCGTCCAGCACCTCGGCGGCTACCGGGGCGAGGCGAGGCTAACCACGTGGATGACCCGGATCGCGATGAACGGCTGCCTGTCGTTCCTCCGCAAGCGGCGGCTGCGGCGGGCGGTGTCGCTCGACGCCAGGCCGGACCCCACCGACCTCGACGGCCGCTCCGCCCTCGCCGACCGGCTGGCGGACCACCGGGAACCGCAGCCCGAGCAACGCGTCGAACTGGAGGAACAGCTCCGTCGGCTGCACGTGGCGATGGGTCGGCTCGACCCCGACCACCGTGCGGTACTCGTGCTGCGGGACCTGGAACAGATGGACTACCGCGAGATCGCCGAGGCGCTGGAACTGCCCGTCGGCACCGTCAAGAGCCGGCTGTTCCGGGCGCGGCTGGCCCTGCGGGGGGCGATGGAGGCTCCGGGCGGCGGCGGGTTGGAGCGAGCGGTGCCGACGGGACAAGCGGAACGGAGCGAGCCGTGAGACGAATGCTGACACGTAACGAGATTGGGGTTGAGAGTGCGGGGCGCAGGCCGGGGCTAAAGCGTAGGGAGAAGCCGCTCCCGCGGCAGGGCCTGCGTTTGGTTTACGAGTACGAGTACGACGTACGAGAACGATCAACCGCGGACGCTTGACCCGATCACCGATCCGAGATCTCGAGCCCCCAGACCCTAAACCCTAAACCCTAGACTCAAGACCCCACCGACCCGTGCCTATCGACCCCCTGCACCTGCTCGCTTATGTTGAGGACGACCTCGCCCCGGCGGAGCGTCCCGCGGTTGAGGCGGCGCTGGCGGCGGACCCGGCGCTGCGGTCGCTGGCCGAGGCGATGCGGGCCGACCGGGCGGCCCTGCGGCAGACCCCGCCCGCGGAGGCTCCGCCCAGGCTCACCGACCCGGCGCTCGAACAGCTCGAGCGGCTGTCGCTGTTGGATGAAACACCCGATGTCACCCGAGCGCCCCGACGGTTGCGGTTGACGCCCCTGCTGGCGTACTCCGGCCTCGCGGCGGTGCTTGCCTTGGCGGCAGCGGTCGTGTTCATCTCGTTGCGCAACGGCGGCGGGGGAGATGACGGCGAAGCCTACACGGTTGCCGAGGGCCCGTCGCCGCAAGCCGAAGCCCGTCAGGCGGCGACGCCAATGGCTGCCGAGGAGGAGGCGGACCGGGAGCCGGCGGACGTGCCGGGCCTTGCCGCGGAACCGTCGAAACGGGGGGTTGAGACACCCGCGGGTGATGCGTTTTACGCCGGGAGGCGTGAGGTGGCAAAGGATGCCGACGCCCCGGCCAAGGCCCCGGCTCCAGCCGCACCCGCGCCGCTGGCCGAGAGAGGTGACGCCGATCCGCGGAACGCCCGGCCGGTGACATTGGGCGAGGTCACTCTGGCCGCACCGTCGGCGGCACGTCCGCAAGAGCAGAAGCGAGACGGCACCCGGGCGCGGAACGCGGCGCTGTCGGATCGTGCCGCGGAGGCGGCGCCCGCGGCCGGCCCCGTGGCCGGGGACGACGCCGGCCCGTGGGGTTTTGAGCGATCCGCCGTTGACCCCACCGGCCAAGCCACGGCGAACGGTTTCGGTACGACCGTTTCGCACCCGATCTATCCCGACCTGTCGTGGCTGCTCGGCCCGCTGCCGTGGGTCGTCCAGCCCGTGGACCCGTCACGGCAACTCCGGGGGTTGAAGATCGAGCCGCCCCGCGGGTCGCAGCTGATGGTTGATCCGCCCGATGACGCACCCCTGCCCGCCCCGTGAACCCGGCATCGGTCACGGACCGTGCCGCCCGCCGCCGTCCCGCTCCGCCCGACGGAACGTCGTCACCTCGACCGCCCCCTCACGCGAGACCTCGACCCGCACCATCCCGTCGCGGGCGGTGATGTACCGCCGCACGCCCGGGTGCGGCTTGAGCAGTTCCGCCCAGCGGTCACGGCGGAGCCGCATCGGACCCGACGACTGCAAAACGATGCCGGGTGAGACCGCCGCCAGCCACGCCGGGCTCGCGTCCACGACGCTGCCGTGGTGCGGCAGGTCCGCCACGTCCGCGTCCATGGCCGCCCGGTCCCGCAATAGCACCCGCGTCGCGTCGTCCTGGATGTCGCCGTTGAGGAGCAGCCGCCGGCCGACGACGTCCACCCGCAGCACCACCGACAAATCGTTGCCCCGCTCGGCCTCGAACGCCCCCGCGGGTGGGGGCCAAAGCACCGTCAGGCCCGCCTCACCCAGCACGTCGGTGAATCCCGCCTCGACCACCCGCGGCGTGTGCCCCCGCGCCGCCAACTCACGCATGAGGTGGGCTGTCGACCACGCGTGGTGCTGCGCCGCGTCTTCGACGAGGTCGCGGGAGACCCAAATCTGCTCGACCGGCACCGCGTCGAGCACGTCCAGCGTGCCGTTGTAGTGGTCCAGGTCGGCGTGCGACAGCACCAGCACGTCCAGCCGCCCGACCCCCAGCCGCTTGAGCGTCGGCACGACGCTCCGCCGCCCCACCAGCGGCAACGCCTGCGACCCGCAGTCGAACATCAGCGTCCGCCCGCCGCTCTGCACGAGGTAGCACGACCCGTCGCCCACCGCCGCCATCGTCAGCACCACCGCCGGCGCCTCCCCGCCCCACCGCCCGGCCGTCTGCGTCACCACCAGCCAGCCCGCTACCACCATCACCGCCGCCCCGCCCCGCCACCGCGCGTCCCGCCCGCGGAACCCCCCGCCGAACCACGCCACGACGACCGCTAAACATCCCGCCGCCCACGCCGCCGACACCGGCTGCGCCAACGCCCACCCCGCGCCCGGCCAGCCGTGCGCCTCGTCCACCAGCCCCCCGAGTGCCCCGCCCACCCACCGCAGCGGGCCCGCCAGCACCAGCGACACGCTCGGCAGCACAAACCCCGCCAGCACCTTCAGGTACCCCACCGCCAGCACCGCCGTCAACGCCGGCAGGCTCAGCACCGACAGCACCAGCGCCAGCGGGCTGACCATTTGGAAGTGGTACGCCACCAGCGGCAACGCCGTGAGAAACGCCACCACGCTCACCGCCACGTAATCCACCGCCCGCCGCGCCAGCACCGCCCCCACCCCCGGCACCACCGGCTGGATCACCGGCTCGGGCCAGATCCACAACGACACCGGCCGCGTGAACTTGAGCAGCGCCCACACCACCACGAAGCTCAACTGAAACCCCGGCTCGAACAAGTCCAGCGGCCGCCAGATCAGCACGATCACCGCCGCCGCCGACAACAGCCGCGTCGGCCCCGGCCTCCGCCCCAGCGCCACCCCCGCGAAATACAGCCCCGCCATCACCGCCGCCCGCGCCACCGGCACCCGGATCGGGATCGCCAGCAGGTACATCACCAGCACCGCCAACACCACCACCGCCGCCCGCGGCGGACGACCCGTCAACCCCCGCGCCACCACCCACACCAACCCCATCAAAATCCCCAGGTGCGCCCCGGAAATCGACAGGATATGGGCCAGCCCCACGTCCCGAAACCGCTCCCGCAAGGGGTCGATATCCGCCGCCGTCTCGCCCAACAGCAGCGTCTCGAGCAGCCCCGTCACCGGCGTCCCCGGCGTCAGCCCCAGCGACAACGACCACCGCGCCCGCGCCGCGATCCAACCCCTGCCCTCTACGAACGACGACCCCCACCCCGACACCCACGCCCCCACCCCCGGCTCCGCCAACAGGTCCCAGTTCGCCCGCGTCGGCACCGTCAGCCGACCCACCACCCCCCGCGCCGCCTGCCACGCCGCGTAGTCAAACTCCCCCGGGTTGCTCGGCCCCATGAACCCCCCCAGCCACCCCCGCACCCGAACCCGCTGACCCCGCCTCACCCGCAAGTCCGCCTCCTCGATCTTCACCACCACCGTCCCCGCCGCCTCCACCGGGCCCCCCGCCTCGACGTCCCGCAGCACCCGGTCCACCCGCAGCTCGAACAGCGTCGGCGGCGGTTCGTACCCGTACCCCGCGAAATACCCCCGCTCCGCCGACACGATCACCGGCTCCGTCGCCACCACCCCCTCCACCTGCGCCAACGCCCCGTCCGGCCAAACGTACCTCGCCAAACTCCCCGGCTCCAACCCCCCCGCCCGCGCCCCCACCCACGCCGCCCCAGACGCCACCACCCCCACCAGCAACGCTACCCGCACCACCCCCGGCTCCCCCGCCCCTCCCGACTTCGCCACGCGCCCCGCACGCCCCCGCCACATCCCTACCCCCGCCACTATCAGCGCCGCCGCCAGCACGCCCCACCACACCCAGAATGCCCCAGCCCACCGCCCCGCCATGATCCCCCCGACGAAGCACCCCGCCACCACCCCCACCCCCATCCCCGACTCCCCCGGCCGCTCCACCACCCCCGTCACCGCATCACCCGCCACCTGCCGCGACTGCATCGCGGCAGGATATCGTCTCGAGGCGGGGTGATGTGCCCGGTGAGTTGCCGCTGCATGGTCAAGCGACGCCAATCACCCCGGCGATTCCCACCGCAGCGGTGCGAGGTGGACGCCCCCTTGACCCCAGCCGCAGTGCGTACACCAGGTCCGGCCGCTCTCATCGATCACAACCTCCAGCGCGTGGGCGTCGATTTGGCCCACGACCTGATCGAGGGTGAAACGTAGCGGGTCGCGACTGGCAATTACACGGGTGCCGCGGTAGCCAGGCCACGGCCCGATGAACAGGTAATACCATCCGTCAAGCTCGACGACGAACGGCGACTCGGTCGGGCCACCCGAGCGGCCGACGGTGCTATCCTGATACACAACGTGGCGGCCATGCCAGTGGACCAGGTCATCTGACTCAGCCGCAACGACAACATGTGAGCCGCCGGCCGGCTCCAGCGTGGCCGTGTAGTACATCAACCACCGCCCGCCGACGCGCAGGACCATCGGGTCGCGGGCGTCGTACCCGTCGACGATCAGGGGGTTCGCCACGTGCCGCTCCCACCGCTCCCCGTCGTCCGACATCGCTAGGTGGAGGCGATAGGCCGCGTGAGACTCCCCCCCGGCACAGTAAAACATCCAGAAACGCCCGTCGTGGCGGATGACATGGGGTGCCCACAAGTGCGTCTCCCCCGCATCGTGGTCCGCGAGGAGGGCGGGCCGATGGGAGGTCCAGGGCCCGGCGAGGTCAGCCGCCGTCGCGTGGGCCAGCGTCTTCTCGGCCAGTGGGGCGGCGGGTTCGGCGTGCGTGATCCCGACGAGGTGCCAGCGTCCGTCCGGCCCCCGATAGATAGTGTGGTCATTGATGTACCACGCTTCTCGAGGCGACGGCGAAGGATCGTAAATCCGCTTGAACGGCCCGGCTTCAACGCGGTACGCCAGCATCGACTCAATCTAGGGTTGGTTCACCCCGCGATGCTACGTTCGCGGCGCTTCTTCTGGCCGGCGTACTGGCGGGTGATCTGGGACGCTGCGATCTTGAGGCGTTCGATGACCGCCTCCATCCCCTGCGGCCGCTCGCGGGGCTCGCTGCGGACGCAGTCGAGGACGAGGCTGGACAAGGCGGGGGGAACCTCCGGGTTGACCTCCGCCGGGGGGATCAGCTTGCCGTGGTCTTCGGTCTTGATCGCGATGCCGGCCGTCTTCTTCGGGATCAGCGTCGGGACATGCTTCTTGGTCAGCACCCAGTAAAAAGTGGCGCCGAGGTTGAACACGTCCGTCTGCTCGGTGATCTGCTCACGGCGAACCTGCTCGGGGGCGATGTAATCGGGGGTGCCCTGGATGCGTTCCTTGATGGTGCCGATCTTGCAGCTCTGGCCGAAGTCGATGAGCTTCACGCCGTCGCCGTCGACGATCATGATGTTGTTGGGTTTGATGTCGGCGTGAACATAACCCGCCTCGTGCATGGCCGCGATACCCTCGGCCGCCTGCCGAAACACGTCGCAGATCGCGAGCATCCCCTCGGGCTGGTGCTGCTCGAGGGTCTTACCCTCCACCAACTCCATCAGCACGAACACCTCGCTGACGCGGATGACGTTCCGCTGCTTGATCACCTTGAGGCTTTTGCGGACCCGGGGGTGGTCGACTTTCCGGGCAACTTCATGCTCGGTCAGCACCTGATCGACAAACCGCTGGTCGGCCGCGCCTTCCTTCACCACCCGCTTGAGGGCGAGCTTCTGCCGGTGCTTGTCGCGCACGGCATAGATAGTGCTCCGGGCCCCCTGGCCGAGGGTGGTGAGCACATCGTAACCGGCGATCTGGTGAAATTCAGCCATGTCAAGGTCCGACAAGGCTTTAGCGAGCAGGCCAATGCGTCGCAACGAACGCCGGGTCCCCGGGTTTAGGCGGCTGAGTGCATACTCATAGCCGACGCCCTGGGGTCGTTCGCGATAGCCTCGTCATGTGCCCGGATAATCGAATAACGTATGGCGTGAGTTTAGCACACCCCGCGCCGGACGCAATAGCCGCGCAAAGATTTCGCGAAAAAAGCCGCGACGTGTCGCGGCTACTTGGGGCAACCGCGGAGATGACGAGCGATATGGCGGCTTGAGCCCGCCATTATCCGACTTCGGGCTGCGCCCGGAAGGAGGCTGAAAGCCTGCTCCACCACAAGCATGTGTCGCCGACCGTAGCTCGGTCGAACAACGTTCACCGGAGGGCGGTGGGGCCGAGTAGTTGGGAGCGGAATCCGGTCTGGGAGAAGTGCTGAGCGGCCAGAGCGGGGTCCTCGCCGACGTCGACGAAGATGTGCTCGGCCGGGATGCCGTAGGCGCGCTGGAGCTGGCGGACGACCCAGACGAGTTCGCGCTGCTGGGCCTGGGTGAAGGGGCTTTGATCGGCGTCCCCGACGATGCAGATGCCGACGGCGTGGCGGTGATACCAGTCGGCGTTGGGCCCGAGGAGGTAGTCGCCGTCCTGCTGGTACTTCCAGCGGTAGCCGATCTCGGTGCGGCCGTCCTCGGCTCCCGTCCCGTTGTTGATCACCAGGTGGTACCCGCAGCCGTCCTTGCCCGTCCGGCGGTGGCTCTTGTCGATGGCGTCGTAGGAGCCGCTGGCCGAGCGGCTGTCGTGGATGACGATGGCCTTCCAACCGTGCTGCTCGCCGCGGCTGCCGACGGTGTTGAACAGGCGGTCCTCGGGCCGCTCGACCGCGTTCTTCTCGATGGAGAGGAGCGTCATCCCGGCGATCGGCGGGACGGCCCCGGGCTCGAGGACGCGGAGGACCCCCGCGGTGGCGGCCATGCCGACCACCAGCGAGCCGAGCACCGTGATGGTTCGTTTGTCGGGCATGGTGGGGAGGGGTGCGGCGATCCGGCCGGCGGGGGTTAGCGGGGTGCTACATACGTCGGTTCGACGGGTCCGTCGGGGTGAAAAAGGCGGTTGAAGGTCCGATAGGAGTGGTCCGGGGTATGCTGCCCGCGGGCCCTTCGGGGACAAGGGGGGGTCGGGCGGGGGGGGATCGGGTGGGGGTTAACGGTCGTCCATAGGGCTGAGGCGGGCACGCAGAGCCGGCTGCTCCCGGCCAAACGAGTCGGTGTAGGTGCGCGGCCGGTCCTCGCCGTGGAGCGTCTGGTACCGCGCGTAAGGGGTGCGGGGCCGCTGCCGCTCGCCGAACGGCGAGACGCCACACCCGGTCATGACCATCACCAGCGGCAGCGCCGCGACCAGATAGGCAGCCTTGCCTGTCACCCTGATGCAATCCATAGAGTTGAGTATAACGCCGACGGAATATCGTGCCGAGCCGACACCTCGTGCACGCGCCGGCGACAGGTTATCTACATTACCCGTCGGCCCCCGGTCCGCTTGGCGGCCGCAAACGGCCGGGCCAAGCATCTACCGTTCCCCTACCTGTACCCCATGCCGCAACTCTGGACACGCACCCTCATCCCCACGCTCCGCGATGCACCCGGCGACGCGGAGGTGCCCTCGCACCGCCTGCTCCTGCGGGCGGGGTACGTCCGCAAGCTCGGGTCGGGGTCGTACACCTACCTGCCCCTGGGCCTGCGGGTCCTGGACAAGGTGATGCGGATCATCCGCGAGGAGATGGCGGCCGCGGGCGCCAGCGAGATCTTCATGCCCACGCTCCAGCCCGTCGAGCTGTGGGAACGCACCGGCCGCCGCGCCGCCTACGGCGAGAACCTCTTCGTCGTCACCGACCGCCACGGCCGCGAGCAGGCCCTCGGCCCGACCCACGAGGAGGTCGTCACCGAGCTCGTCGGCTCGACCCTCGCCAGCTACAAGGACCTCCCGCGCACCGTCTACCAGATCCAGACCAAGTTCCGCGACGAGTTCCGCCCCCGCTTCGGCGTCCTGCGGTCCCGCGAGTTCCTGATGAAGGACGCCTACTCGTTCCACCTCGGGCTGGAGGGGCCGGGCGGGCTTGATGAGGAATACGACAAGCAGTACGCGGCGTATCAACGCATCTTCGACCGCTGCGGCATCCCCTACCTCATCGTCGAGGCCGAGGCCGGCCCCATCGGCGGCAACGCCTCGCACGAGTTCATGGTCCCATCGCCCACGGGCGAGGACACGATCCTGATGAACGATGCCCCCGGGGGCGCGGGGTACGCGGCGAATGTGGAGAAGTGCGAGACGGGCGAGCGGGAGTACTCCTCCGCGTTTAGCGGCGGCCGTCAGGCCCCGGGCGAGCCGACCGGCGAGCTGGAGGTGGTGGAGACGCCGGGCTGCCCCGGGATCGACGACGTGTGCATCTACTTTCAAGAAGCAGCTTGGCTCAAAGCTGGCGCCGAAGAACATGCTCAAAACGTTGGTTCGCGGAGTTCGACGGGCGCCGGCATGCGAAGAGCTGGGTGGTGGCGGTGGTGCGCGGCGACCACGAGCTGAACCTTGGCAAAGCTGCAAAGGCGGCAGGCGGGCTCGATTCGGTACAACCACTCGCCGACGAGCAAGCACCCGAAGCCAGGGACGCGGGGTTTCGCCATTGGTTTCGTTGGGCCGCACGTCGCTGATCGGCCGCAACGACGTGACTGATGTCATGGTCGATCCCGACGCCGCCGCAGGGCGGGTTTTGGGTCACCGGGGCGAACGAGGTCCGACCATCATGTCAAGCACTTCAACTGGGTGCGAGAACTCGTGCTCGGACCGAGAGCGACAGGCGGGAACGCCGACGATCTGTGTTTGATCGAATCGTCGCCGACATCCGCAACGCCGTCGAGGGCGACCCCGCCCCCGCAGCCCGCGGCGGCGGGACCCTCCGCGCCACCAAGGGCATCGAGGTCGGCCACGTGTTTAAGCTCGGCGACAAGTACACCAAGGCCCTGGGCGTCACCGTCACCGACGAGCACAACCAGCCCGTCACCCCGATCATGGGCTGCTACGGCATCGGGGTGAACCGCATCCTCGCCGCCGCCATCGAGTCGGCCCCCGGAAGCAGCCGCGGCGAAACGGGGACCGGGCCCAGCTTCCGGGGGGGGCACGACGCCGACGGCATCGTCTGGCCCGCCGCCCTCGCCCCGTACCACGTTGTCATCACCCCCATCAAATACGAGGGCGCCGTCAAGGACGCCGTCGACCACCTCACCGCCGCCCTCGAAGCCTCCGTCCCCGGAACCGCAGACGCCCCCGGAGCCGCGGATGTCAATCCGTCGGCTACGCCCGCCGACACTGCCGACCCGCTCGACATTGCCGCCGAGCTCGTCAACGACGCCGCCGGCCTCCTGGGCCGGGTCGTGAGCAGCGTCACCGACGCCGTCGGAGACAGCCCCCCGGAAGCGGGTGCGAGCGATACGGAGCCAACGGGGTTGCATCCGCGGCCGCAGAGGATCGAGGTGCTCATCGACGACCGCGACGAACGCCCCGGCGTGAAGTTCAAGGACGCCGACCTCATCGGCATCCCCGTCCGCATCACCGTCGGCGACAAGGGCCTGTCCACCCCCCCGGAAGCCGGCGGCCCCACCGTCGAGATCAAGGCCCGCGACGGCCGCACCGGCCCCAAAGGCGAAGTCGTCAAACTCGCCGACGCCGCCGCCCGGGTCCGCGAACTCCTCGATGCTTAGCCCCGCCGCTTGCGGCGGCCGTGCTCCTACACCGCCAACACGCCCTTCAACTCCCGCGTCAACCCCACCGTCACCCACCACAGCCACGCCAGCACCACCAACACGATCAGCAGCGCCGCCCCGGCAAAATACTGGTAGTACGCCGCGACCCACTTGAGGTCCAGCCGGTCCGCCACCGTCACGCCGGCCGACAGCACCACCAGCACCGCGACCCCGATCAGGTACCGCTTCCACGCCCGCCGGCACGCCTGGGCCACGTTGGGCCCGTCCGCCCGGGCCGCGAGCTTGAACAGGTGCCGCCACGCCTCGAGCATCCCCACCGCGACGCACGCCCCCACCGTGCTCAGCAGGATGTCGAACCACGTGAAGTCCTGCGCCAGGAGCCGCCCAAATGATGCGGGCCGGCCCTGCCGCAACACCAGTACCGCCAGCGCCACCGCCCCGACCGCCGCCGCCGCGTTCGCGAACCGCGCCGACAGCCGCGTGCCCCGGGCGAACCACGTCTCGTCCCGCCCCGGCTCCCGCGTCGTCAACAGCCAGACCCCCGCCGCCGCGACCACCAGCCCCGGCACCCCGCCCAGCGGCAGGATCACCACGCCCCAGAACAGCCACGCCGCCCCTCTGGCCAACCGCCGCCGCCACCCCGCATCCGCCCGGTCCAGGTGGTCCGCCGGCAGCGCGTCCGACACGTCGATGGCCGCCCCGCACTCTGGGCATGCCCCCGCCGCCCGCTGCATCCGCAGGTTGTACCCACACCGCGGGCACGACACATCCGACGCGATCCGCCCCTCGTCGTCGACCCGCACGGGGATGGTGGAGGGGAAGGCGGACATGGGGGCTGGGGTTTGGGGGCTAGGGTCTAGGGGCTGGGGTCTGGGGGCTGAGGTGAGAACAGCAGCAACGGGTTGCGTCAGCGTGCACGGTGATGACCGGGGCGGCTTTAGAATACGCAGGATCCAACGAAACGTAACGGCATCATGTGCGAGCCTAGCCCCCAGACCCCAAACCCCAAACCCGGCGACGACGCCCGCCGCGCCGCCATCGCCATCGTCGCCACCCTCCGCACCGCCGGCCACGTCGCCTACCTCGCCGGCGGCTGCGTCCGCGACCGCCTGCTCGGCCTCACCCCCAAGGACTACGACGTCGCCACCGACGCCACCCCCGCCGACGTCAAACGCCTCTTCCCCCGCAGCCGCGCCGTCGGCGAAGCCTTTGGCGTCACACTCGTCTACACCCGCCCCCCCGGAAGTTCCAAACCCGACCCCGCATCATCCCCGGCCCCCCGCACCGCTACCGAGGTCGCCACCTTCCGCACCGACGGCCGCTACCTCGACGGCCGCCGCCCCGATGCCGTCGCCTTCACCGACGCCCGCCACGACGCCGAGCGCCGCGACTTCACCGTCAACGCCCTCTTCGAGGACCCGCTTCACCCCGACCGCTTCAACCCCGACGCCGACGCCGACGGCGTCATCGACTACGTTGGCGGCCGCGCCGACCTCGCCGCCCGCCTCCTCCGCGCCGTGGGCGACCCCGCCGAGCGGTTCCACGAGGACCACCTCCGCACCCTCCGCGCCGTCCGTTTCGCCGCCCGGCTCGGATTCGGCCTCGAACCCGCCACCGCCGCCGCCGTCCGCGCCGCCGCCCCGCACCTCGCCCGCATCAGCCGCGAACGCATCGGGCAGGAGGTGCGGCTCATGCTGTCACACCCCGCCCGCGCCGCCGCCGTCGACCTCCTCCAATTACTTCAAGTCGACGGCCCCACGCTCAGCGAGGACCCCAATCACGGCCCCACCCCCACCCTCGACGCCCTCCCCCCCGACGCCCACTATCCCACCGCCCTCGCCGCCTGGCTCCTCGACCGCCACACCGCCTCCGGAAGCTCCCCCTCCGCCCCCGCAATGCAAACCGCCCCCGCAGATGCTTCACACGCGCCCGCTCGCCCCCTCGACCCCACCCACCTCGCCGCGCTCCTCCCCCGCGTCACCCGCTGGCGCCGCGCCCTGTCGCTCAGCAACGACGACCGCGACGCCCTGAGCCGCGCCCTCCGCCAGCTCGCCGCCGCCGCGGATTGGCCCTCCCTCGGCACCGCCGCCCGCAAACGACTCGCCGCCGCCCCCGGCTTCAACCAGGCCCTCCTCCTTTTAGATGCACCCGGCCACGCCGACCCAATCAACCGCGACATCCACGCCCTCGCCCACGACGGCGTCGGCCTCGACCCGCCCCCCCTCCTCACCGGCGACGACCTCATCGCCCTGGGCTTCCCCCCCGGCAAGCACCTCGGCCGACTCCTCCAACAAACCCGCGACGCCCAGCTCGACGGACGCCTCCCCGACCGCGACGCCGCCATCGATTGGGCGCAACAGCGCCTTCCTTCTACATGAATCGCCACACGACACCGCTCCGCCTAACCCGCTCCGCCCCCCCACTTCGGCCCCACCCCATGCTAAATACCCCCATCACCCACCCCCAAGTCCTCGCCGCCCTCGGCCGCCTCGGCCATGGCAGCCGCGTCCTCCTGGCCGACGCGAACTTCCCCCACACCACCGCCACCCCACCCCACGCTCGACGCGTCTTCCTCAACTACGCCCCCGGCGTCGTCGCCATGCACGCCATCCTGCCCCCGCTGCTGCACACCGTCCCCATCGAACACGCCGCCGTGATGCAGCCGCTCCGCGACGGGCCCTACGCCATGCCGGGCGACCCGCCCATCTTCAGCGAGTTCCTCGACCTCCTCGGGCCCCACGGCGTCACCGACCTGCACCGGATCGAGCGTCACGCCTTCTACGACGCCGCCCGCGGGCCCGACGTCGGCCTCCTCATCGCGACCGGCGAACAACGCATCTACGCCAACCTCCTGCTCACCATCGGCGTCGTCCAGCCCGGCCAACGCTGACCACGCCCCGCCCCCACCCTTGCACCCCTCCCCCATCCCCCCTACCCTCCCCCCATGCCTGCCGGCGTACCTCCCCTCCGCGACGCCCTCGCCTCGATCCACGACCGCATCGCCGACGCCGCCGCCCGCTCGGGCCGCACCGCCGACCGCGTCGCCCTCATCGCCGTCACCAAGTACGCCACCCCCGACCAGATCCGCCAGGTCGTCGAACTCGGCCAGGCCGACCTCGGCGAGTCCCGCGTCCAGCAACTCGCCCAGCGCGTCCCCCAGCTCGCCGAGTTCCTCTCCCGCAAGAAGACCCTCTCCGGTGCCGGCTCCAAACCCGACGAGCAGACCCCCGACGTCGTCCGCTGGCACATGGTCGGCCAACTGCAGCGCAACAAGGTCAAGCAGTGCGTCCCCCACGTCGACCTCATCCACTCGGTCGACAGCCTCCGCCTCGCCGAGGAACTCCACAACTACGGCGCGAAAACCGACACCGTCATCGACATCCTGATCCAGGTCAACGCCACCGGCGGGCCCGGCGGACCCGGCAAGGGCGGCGTCGCGGCCCCGGCGGTGGTCCACCTCCTCGAGCAGGTCGACACGATGCTCCACGTCCGCCCCCGCGGTTTGATGACCATGGCCCCATTCCCCGCCGAAGGCGCTGCCCCCGACCCCGAAGCCGCCCGCCCGGTCTTCGCCCGCGCCGCCGAGATCTTCGCCGACTGCCAATCCTCCGAGTTCGCCGGCGACGACTTCAACCTCCTGTCCATGGGCATGAGCGACGACTTCGAGGTCGCCATCGAAGAAGGCGCCAACGTCATCCGCCTCGGCCGCGCGCTGTTCGGGGACGTGGAGTCGTGAAGCAGTAATGTGGATGTCGACGCTCCCGAGGGTTCCTGATTGGGGCAGGCTTCCAGCCTGCCGTTGGCCCGCAGGGCCAAGTGCGTGCTCCGCGACTTCGGGCTGCGCCCGAACGGCAGGCAAGATGCCTGCCCCACTAAAGCCCATCTCTTCATGCCTGCCACCGCCCCGCCGTCTCCGACCGAGCCACTCGTCGACCTGCCCGAGGTCGACCTGCGGCACCTCGGGCGGATGACCGACGACACCGGGCTGTTCCAGCACGCGCTGTACGCCACGCCCGACTGCTCGCACGGCTACTGCATCGACGACAACGCGCGCGGCCTCATCGCCGGGCTGCTCTACGCCAGGCTGTTCGGCCACGACGACAACACCGTGCCCCTGCACCGCTACCTCGGGTTCGTGGCGTACGCGCTCAACCCCGACACCGGCACGTTCCGCAACTTCATGGGCTACGACCGCCGCTGGCTCGAGGATGAGGGCAGCCACGACAGCCAGGGCCGCAACGTCTGGGCGCTCGGGCTGACGGTCCGGCTCGGCCCGACGCAGGCGCTGCGGTCCCTCGCGCGGGAGCTGTACGAGCGGGCGGTCGAGGGGCTGGCGTTGCAGGACCACCTGCGGTCGTTCGCGTTCGCGCTGCAAGGAATGGACGCGTTTTTGCAGGCCGTGCCCGACCACGGCCAGACGCTCGAAGCGCGGGTGAAGTACGCCGAGCTTCTCTATCAAAAGTTGCAGGAGCGGCGGGGCGACGATTGGCCGTGGTGGGAGGACCTCGTGACGTACGACAACGCGAAGCTGCCGCACGCGCTGCTGCTGGCGGGGCCGGCGCTGTACCGCGACGACATGACCGCGGCGGGGCTGGAGACGCTGCGGTGGTTACTCGACGTGCAGACGACCGGGGGCGACGGCGGGCGGTGCCACCTGTCGATCATCGGCAACGACGGCTGGCTGCCGCGGGGTGGGGAGCGGGCACCCTTTGACCAGCAGCCGCTGGAGGCGTACGCGCTGGTGGACGCGTGCCTCTGTGCGGCTCGGGTTGACACCGAGCATCGTGAGCGGTGGGAGGGCGACGCGCGGATGTGCCTCGACTGGTTCCGCGGCCGCAACGACCTCAGCGCGCCGCTAGCGGACCCGGCGACGGGGGGCTGCCGCGACGGGTTGCAGCCCAGCCGCACGAACCAGAACCAGGGGGCCGAGTCGACCCTGGCGTACCTGCTGGCGGTCCTGCTCATGCACGGCTACGCCCGGGAGCGGGGGGGGTGAGTTTGACCCCCCTCCCACCGGGAGGGGCCGGGGGAGGGCCCGCGGTGTCGGATGTCGGCGTCTTCATTTACCACGCGCCACGTATTGCACTACTGCACTTCCTGCCGTCTGCGGGTATTGTTCGCGGTCTACGTTTACGCTGATTCGCCTCCCGCCGAGAGACCGCCATGCCCCGCCCCGTCACCCTGTTCACCGGCCAGTGGGCCGACCTGCCGTTCGAGACCATGTGCGAGAAGGCCGCGTCGTTCGGGTACGACGGGCTCGAGCTCGCGTGCTGGGGCGACCACTTCGACGTGGAGGAGGCGGCCAAGAGCGACAAGTACTGCAAGGCCCGGTGGCAGACGCTCGGCGAGCACGGCCTGACCTGTCAAGCGATCTCGATGCACCTGGTCGGACAGGCGATCTGCGACAACATCGACGAGCGGCACCAGGCGATCCTGCCCGAGGAGGTCTGGGGCGACGGCGACCCCGAGGGCGTCCGCCAGCGCGCGGCCAAGCAGATGCGCCTCGCCGCGAAAGCGTGCCGGCGGTTCATGAACGCCAGGCCCGGCCGCGGCAAAGCCAAGGGCGCCAAGGGCGACGAACACCCCGCCGTCGTCAACGGCTTCACCGGCTCGTCCATCTGGCACGCGATCTACGCCTTCCCGCCCACCAGCCAAGCCTACTACGACAAGGGATTCAAGGACTTCGCCAAACGCTTCGGCCCGATCCTCGACGACTTTGAGAAGCAGGACGTCAACTTCGCCCTCGAGGTCCACCCCACCGAGATCGCCTTCGACATTGCCACCGCCCAACGCGCCGTCGACGCGGTCAAGGGGCACAAACGCTTCGGCTTCAACTACGACCCCTCGCACCTCGGCTACCAGGGCGTCGACTACATCGAGTTCCTCCACGAGTTTGCCGACCGCATCTACCACGTGCACATGAAGGACGTGTGGTGGGGCCACGGCGACGGCAGCGTCGGGGTCTTCGGCGGGCACACCACCTTCGGCGACCCGCGCCGCTACTGGGATTTCCGCAGCCTCGGCCACGGCGACATCGACTTCGAGGAGATCATCGTCGCCCTGAACGACCTCGACTACGCCGGCCCCCTGAGCGTGGAGTGGGAGGACGGCCGCATGGACCGCGAGTACGGCGCGACCGAGGCCGCCGAGTTCGTCCGCGCCGTGGACTTCCCGCGGAGCGACATCGTGTTCGACGCGCAGTTTGATAACTGACCCGGGGCTCCGTCATGATTGCCACGCTATCGAACGTCCCGCAGGGAAAGGTGGAAGTGTTCTGCCGCAAGTGGCGCGTCCGCGAACTCTCGCTGTTCGGTTCGGTGTTGCGTCAAGACTTCGGCGACGACAGCGACGTCGACGTGCTGGTCGAACTAGAACCCGATCACGGGCTCAGCCTTTTCGACTGGGTCGACATGATCGACGAGCTGACCGACCTGTACGGCCGGAAGGTCGACCTGGTCTCGAAGGGCGGCCTCGACAACCCCATTCGGCGTCGCGAGATCCTCTCCCACGCTCGGGTGCAGTACGTGGCCTGACGATGCCGACCGGTCGTTCCTGCAGGACATGTTGAAACACGCGAGCGGTGCGGTCGAAGCATTGCGCGGCTCGGACCTGGGGGCTACCGCAACGACGAGAACCTCCGGCTCGCCTCCGAGCGGCGGATCGAGATCATCGGGGAAGCGGCTCGCAAGGTCTCCGCCGAGTTTCGTCAATCGCATGACGCGGTGCCGTGGCGGAAGATCATCGCGCAGCGTCACATCCTGGCGCACGAGTACGGCCAAGTCGAAGCGGAGTTGATCTGGCGGGTGGTGCGGGTGCACCTCCCGCCCCTGATCGAGCAACTTGAGCGGCTGCTTGGTGAAGTTCCCGGCCGATAGAATCGCGGCGTGAACTTCCGTTCGACGTTGATCCTGTTGGTGCTGCTCGCGGGGGTGGGGGGTGGGTATCTGCTGGTGCGGTCGGTGTCACCGGGCAGCGAGGACGGCTCGGGGGCGGCCGTCGAGGGTGATGCGGGGTTGACATCGCCGCTGGTTGAGGGGCGGCGGTTTGACACGGTCCGCATTGAGCAGGGGGAGCGTGAGGTCGTGCTCGAGCGGGACGGGGACCGGTGGTGGCAGGTCGAGCCGGTGCGGTTTGTGGTGGCGAACGAGGCGGTGGAGGCGCTCATCAACGCCGCGCTCGCGCTGCGGCCGCGGGGTTCGGTGGAGCTCGGCGACGGCGGGGCTCGTGCGGCGGAGGTGGGGCTGGACCCGGCGGCGGCGACGCTAGCTTTCACCGGGGACGCGGGGGAGCAGACGCTGCACCTCGGCCGGGGCCCGACGCAGGTGACGTATGTGCGGCGGGGTCAAGCGGCGCGGGCGTACACGGTGGACGCCGGGCTGTGGGACCTGGTGGTGGACGCGCGGCCGGCGGCGTGGCGGCCGGGCGTGCTGCCCGCCCCGCCGGCGGCCGCGGTGCGGTCGGTCCGGCTGTCGCACCGCGGCGAGGGGGGCGGCGGGGGGGACGGCACCACGACATTGCAGCGTGAAGCGGGCGGCTGGGTCATGGGTGAGGACGGCGAGGCCCGGGCGGACCCGGACACTGCGGAGGCGCTGGCGGCGTTGCCGAGCGCGCTCGAGCTGCGGTCGTACGAGTCGGACGACCCGGGCGTGCTGCACCGTTATGGTCTGGACGCTCCCACGGCGGCCGCGACCTGGACCGCCGCGACGGGGGAGGCGGGCACGCTGCGTGTCGGCCGCGCGGCGGACCTCAACGGTGAACGGGTGTACGCGACGTGGAGCGACACGGCCGCGCCGTCGCCGGTGGTGTTCACGGTGGACGCCGCCGCGGTCGAGCCGCTGATGCGCGACGCCGCCGCATTCCGAGAGACGCGGCTGTTCACCGCCGACCCGGGGTTGATCCGTGGTCTCCGGGTAGCGAACGACGGGCGCGAGACGCTGGCGCTGCAGCGGCGGCCGACCGGCGCCTGGGCGTATGCCGAGCCGCGGCCCGAGTACGAGCCCGACGATGAGTTGGTCCGACAACTGATCACGTCCATCACCGCAGCCCGGACCGCGGGGGACGTGGTGCAGGTCCCGGTGGACGCGCCGGTCACGGCAACGATCACGCTCGGCCTCGCGGGCGGCCGGGAGGAGACGGTGCGGCTGTACGAGGCGGCCGGTCGAGGCGAGTGGCCGATCCTGCTGGCGTCGCGGGAGGGCGAGCCGGCGGCCTCGTTCACCGGCGACGACCGGTTCGCGGCACTCACGGGCGTGGATCCCCGGGCTTCGATGCGTCAGCGCAAGCTCAATGCCGCGCCCGGCGCGGAGGGCGGCGAGCCGCGGGGGGCGACGTTGATCGCACTCGACGGCCGGCGCTTCGATTTTGTGGAGGACGGGCGGGGCGGCTGGACGCTGGCCGACGGGCTCGCGGCCGAGGCCGAGCCCACCGAGCGGCTGCGGCGGTGGCTCGCCGATCCGGTGGCGGCTCAATGGCTAACCGACGGCGGCGAAGGTGAGTCGCTCGGGCAGGTGGACCTGCACGTTGACGCGCAGGACGTCACCTATTGGATCGACCCCACCACCGGTGCCGCGTCGCGCAGCGACCTTCGGGGCACGTTCCGTGTGCCGCCCGAGGTCGTCGAATTGATGAGCGCCGAGTTGCGTGAGCGGACGGTGATCCCGCTGACGCTGCACGAGATGGAGCGGGTGGAACTGGTGCGCGGCCCCGATGGGGTCAGCGTGATCCGCCGCGGCGACGACGGGCGGTACGACCCGGGTACGAGCGGGCTGGATGAAGCGCAGGCGGCGCAGGTGATGGATGTGCTCGCCGGCTTGCGGGCCGAGCGGTTCGCCGCGGACGGCGCGGCGGAGGCGGGCGCTTCGGGTACGTCCGGGGCGGAGCCGAGCCCGCCGTACTACGACGTGGTTGCCCGCGACGGCAGGCGCTACCGGCTTCAACCCGTGGCCGGTTCAGGGTGGCGCATCGCCGGGCCCGACGGCCCGTCGGAACTGCTGACCCTGCCGGAGGAGGACGCGGCGGTATTGCGCGAGACGCTATTCCCGCGGTGACGCTGCGGCACCCGGGCGGCTCGTACGGACCCCGTCGGGGCATTGTGCGTTACGGGTGCCACACCTCGGCCGCCCGAGGCCGATGTGTGACGGCTTGCACGGCACGTGACGCACACATCGCCGCAGAGCCGACGAGGTGTGGCACCCAGAAGCACAACGCACGAGTATCAAACGTGAAGCGGCTTCGTCGCTCCCGTGACTCGGCGCGGCACGGGCTACGCCGCGTGGTGGTGGAGCAGATGTGCCGGGGGTGCGACCTCTTCGCGCCGCGGCTGAAACCGGTCGTAGAACGCCCGCACCCGCTCGATGAACGCCGCGCGGCTGTAGTGTTCCTCAACGAGTTGACGCCCCGCCTCGCCGATTCGCTCCCGCATCGCCGGCGACTCGGCGAGCTTCTGCATGGCCGCGGTCATGGCCGCGGCCTCGGGCTCGACCAGCGCGGCGGTGGTGTCGTCCACGACCTGCGTGTGCGTCGGCAGGCGGGTGGCGAGGACCGGCCGGCCGGATTGCAGGTAGCTGTAAAGTTTCATCGGCGTATTGAGGCCCTGCGTCCGGGGCGACACGAGCACGTCGGCGTGCTCGAGCACGCGGCCCAGCCGCTCGACCGGCAGCGCGCCGACGAAACGGATACGCCCGGTGGTGACCAGCGCGCGGACCTGCCCGCTGTAGTACTCGATGTGGGCGTTGTTCCCGCCGACGACGAGGAGGGTGGCGTTGATGTCGTCGAGCTTGAGGTTGCGGAACGCCTCGAGCATGAGGTCGATGCCCTGGTAGGCCTCGAGGTTGCCGACGTACATGAAGCGCACGCCGTGGGGCGGGCCCTGCGCGGTGAGCAGGGGCTCGGGCAGGCGGCCGAGCGCGGTGCCGGTGTTGGGCACGTCGGGGAGGAGGGCGACGTTGCCGCCGGGCTGGTACCGCATCGCATGGTCGACGAGCGACTGGCACACGGCCAGAACCCCGGCGGAGTTGCGGATCGTCCGACGTTCGAGGCCCGCGAACATCTGCGACACCGGCCAGAGCAGCGGGCTCTTCTCGAGGAGCTGCTCGCTCATCAGCGAGTCCATGTCCACGACGTAGGGCAGCTCAAACAGGCGTTTGAACCGCTCGGCCATGAACGCGGTTTCCTCGACCGCGTGGACGACGTCGTAGGGGTCGCCGGCCGCTTCGGCGTCGCGGATGAGCTGCTTGGCACGGCGGTAGAGGTTGACGTCGCACAGGGCCTTCTGCCACGACGGGCCGATGGGCACGTCGCGGACGCCGGGCGGTTTGGCGGCGCGGAAGTGGCGGACGCGGGGCACGTCTGTCACTTCGCTGCCGGCGTGGTAGGACAGCACGTCGGCGCGGTGGCCCAGCTCGGAGAGCGCCTCGAGCAGGGCGAGGTCGGCGATGGGCGTGCCACGCGGGGCGTAGAACGGGTGGGGGGCGAGGAAGAGGACTTTCACGCGGCACCGCCGATCACGATGGGCTCGATGGGTTGGGGGGCGTCCGCGCCGGGCCGGGCGAGGGCCCCGCGGGCGGCGGCGAGGAGCTGGGCCTCGGCCGCGGGTTGGCCGGCGGTGTCGATCCGGCGTCCGATCAGGTCGTGGGGATAGATCACAGCCTCTTCATCGGCCACCCGACGCAGCAGGCTAACCAAATCGTCGCGACCAATCAGCGACGCCCCGTCCGCCAGCGCCGCGCCGCCGCGGCGGGCGGGGCGGTGGGTGCCGGGCTTCACGCGCGGCAGCGCCCGGCCGAACACGCGCCCCAGCGTCCGCGCCGCCTCAAGCCGCGCGGTGGTGTACTTGTGCCCGGCGAGGCTGTAGAGCCCGCGGCCGTGGTCGTGGAACCGTGCGACGTGCGACATCTCCGCTTCCCCCGCCGCCGTCGCGGGGAGCTGGCCGGCGTACACCCGCATCACGTGTTCGCTCCGCACACCCAACCCCGGCACCGCGAGGTTCAGGTCGGCGAGGAAGTCGGCGACGTGCGTCTCGGTGGGTTGCCGCTGCTCGGCGTCCCGGCCGTCCCACGGGACGTGATACGTCCCCGCGTGCAGCCGACCACGCCACGGCACGAGGAAGTACGTCCGCGCCCCCGGGACGGCTCCTCCACCCGGCCCCCGCGGCTCGACCGCCAGCGCCGCGTCGCTCAACGCCGGCACGTCCAGCAACAGATTGAACGCCAGCGACCGCGGGAACAGCTCCGCAACGTCCGCCCCCTCAAAGGCCTCCACCACGTCCCGACACCACCCCCCCGACGCGTTGATCACCAAGGGGGCGCGGAACCGGAAAACGGGGTCCGTCCCCGTTTCGCTAGGCGACGTTTCGCTACGCGCCGCGGTGTCGACGGCTTCGACGCCGCTCACGCGGCCGCCGCCGTCACGCGTCAGACCGACGGCCTTGACGTAGTTCAACTGCACCGCGCCGCACGCCGCGGCCCAGCGGTGCAGCTCGATCTGCACCCGTTCGCTCGACCGCATCACCGCGTCGTACCACAGCGCCCCGCCCCGCAGGCCCCTCGTGTCCACCGCCGGGAACCGCTCGATCACCTGCCGCCGCGACAGCACCCGGCCCCGCGGCAGCCGCGCCCCCGCCGGCACCCCGCGGTGCCGATCCACCGACAGCGCCTCGTTGAGCGCGAGCGCCGCGCGGAACACCGCCGGCCGCCGCAGCCCCTCGCCGTACAGCGGCATGAGGCTCGGCAGCGGGTCGACCAGCTCGGGGAAGTTCGCCATGAACCACCGCCGCTCCGCCACCGACCCGCGGTACCGCGGCAGGTCGAGCGACTGCAGGTACCGCAGCCCGCCGTGCAAAATCCGCAGGCTCTCCTGGCTGGTGCCCGACCCGAAGTCGTTCATCTCCAGGAGCAGCGGCCGCAGCCCCCGCCGCGCCGCCTCGAGCGTGAGGCACACGCCGTAGATCCCCCCGCCCACGACGATGAGGCCGTGGTCACGGGCGGCGGCGGCGTGGGGGTCGCGGGTGAGCATATCGGAGTGCGGAGGCAACAGGGAACAGTGCGATCGGTTCTGGTGGCAGCAGTGCATGAGCGTCCTTTCGCGCACTGTTCCCTCCGCACTCCGCACTACTTCGCGAAGCGAAGCGCCACCTGCTGCCGGACAAAGCTGACGAGCCCGTGGCGTTCGCCGAAGCGGCGCGGGACCGGGCCGACGTCGCGGAGGCCGTCGAGCACCTGACGGCCGACGCGGGCGCGGTCGAACGGCCCGGGCAGGATCACGCCGTAGGTGCACGCGTGGCGCTGAGCCATGGTGATCGGCAGCGGGTCGCTGCCGGGCAGGAGCGTCATGCGTTTCGCCGCCGCCATATCGAACAGCGTCGGGCGGGGGCCGAACCCCGGCCGCCCCGCGTTGTCCCCGAGCATCAGCGCCTGCGTCCCGGTGGGCTGGCGGTCGATCAGCCGCGCCACCGCGTCCCGCCGCACGCCGTGCCACTTGCCAAAGCCGTAGGGCAACACCGCCAACGCGCCGCGGCCCTGCACCCGCAGCACCGTCTCCTCCAGGCTCAGCCCCGGCTCGACGTCCCCGTCCAGCCCGAGCGCCAGCACCTCCAGCCGCTCGGACGTCACTACCTGCCGCCCCGCGATCACCGCCACGCGCGCCGCCGCGGCCGCGCCGTCGCCCGGCCCGCCCTCCCGCACGCCCAGCAGCGTCATCCCCTCGCCGTTGTCCTCGAACCGCCACCGCCCCGCACCGCCGCCGCCGGTCACGCCGGTGTCACGCAGCTCCGCGAACGCCCGTTCGGTCGGCCGCTCGGTCAGGCACAACACCACCACCGCCCCCGCTTCGCCCATCGACACCCCCTCGGCCGCCCGCCGCACGTTCCGCACCGCCGCGTCGAAAAAAGTGCCGGGGTCGTATGCCGGGTACAGGTGGACGTGCGTATCCACGAACGCCTCGGTCGCGAACCGCGGCGGCGTCGACGCCGGCGCGGCCGCCGCTGCGGAAGGTTTTCGCACGGTGACGGTTAGCGCTTCTTCCATTGCTCTTGACGAATCGCACACCCGACCCACGAGGCGCGGCGGGCTCAAGCGACCCGCGCCGGCTGGGTTACCGCCGGGCGACGCCGACGCTCCACCGCTTCACCGGCGCGGTACCGCTGCCGCACCTTGTACGGCCGCAGCGACTGGCTCTCGTAATAGATACGCACCATCAGCTCCGACAGGACGCCCATCATCAGCAGGATCAGCCCCATGAGAAACGTCATCACCCCGAACAGCAGGAACACGTTGCGGTTGAGGTTCACCGCGTGGCCGTCCTCGGTCCAGACCCAGCCGAGCTTCTGCAGGATCGCGATGACCACCCCGACGAACGAGATCGCGAACGCGCCGGCGGCGAGCTTGCCGAAGAAGTAGATCGGCTTGGTCCCGTAGTCGCCGAGGAACTTGACCGTCAGCAGGTCGAGCAGGACCTTGAACGTGCGCTTCAGGCCATACTTGCTCTTGCCGTGGGCGCGGGGTCGGTGGTTGACGACCTGCTCGGTAACGCGGGCGCCGCGCCACTTGCAGATCGCCGGGAGGAAGCGGTGCATCTCGCCGTAGAGCGTCACGTCCTCGAGCACCTCGCGGCGGTAGGCTTTCATCGAGCAGCCGAAGTCGTGGATCTCCGTCGTCCAGGTGAGCTGTTTGATCAGGCGGTTGGCGATGTTGCTGGGCAGCTTGCGGAGGATCGCCCCGTCCTTGCGCTCCTTGCGCCAGCCGCTGACGATGTCCCACTTGCCCGGGTCCTCGCCGTACTCGTCGAGCTTGCCGACGAGGCGTGGGATGTCGTTCGGGTCGTTCTGCAGGTCGCCGTCCATCGGGACGATGACCTTGCCGCTGGCGGCGTCGAAGCCCGCCGCCATCGCCGCGGTTTGGCCGAAGTTGCGCATCAACTCGATGATGGTCACGCGGCCGTCGTCGCCCACCGCCTCACGCAGCCGCGGCACGGTCTGGTCCCACGAGCCGTCGCTCACGAAGATCGCCTCGTAGCGGTACGCCCCCGCATCCATGAGGTCACGGACCTCGGCGTACAGCTCGGCGACGCTGCCCTCCTCGTTGTAGATCGGCACGCAGATCGACACGTCGATGTCGTCGCGCTTGGGGGGGATGGGTCGCTTGATCATGGCCGTAGCCCGGGGGGATGACGTCGGTTCAAGGTTTTGCATAGCCGGGCCGTCCGCGGCCCGCGCCGCTGTTTCATCGGTCGGAAACGGCCGGGCTAAGAGTTTTCGCCGGCTCCGCTTTCCGCGGCGGAGTCCGCCGGTCCCCCGCCCGCTCGTCGTTGATCCGCTCGATGGCCTTGGCCTTGCCACGGAACAGGGCCGACCACTGGTAGCGGTTGAGGAACCGGCGGAACGCGGGGTCGCCGTAGCGGGGCTTGCCGGCGAGGGCGCTCTTGAGGTAGCCCCACCCCATCGCCGCCCCGCCGACGACGTAGGGCGGCCGGGTCATGCGGAACGCCGCGCTCGCCGCCATGTACGCCGGGCTCGTGCCCATGAACCACTGCCCGAAGCCGTGCCGCATCCGCCCGGTGAAGATGCCCTTGTGGCTCGACCCCATCGGACGCAGGTGCAGGAACCGCAGCTCGGGGTCGTCCCAGCTCACCGCGACCCAGCCGTTCATCCGGCAGCGGTGGCAGTCGATGCCGTCCCACATCACCTCGCGGACGAAGCCGCCGACGTCCTCGAACGCGGCGGTTCTATAGAACTTGATCATCCCCACGGACATCTCATCGCCGCACGCCTCGCTGATCAACTCGCCGTCGAAGCCCTTGTCGACGTTCGACGGGGCCGGGTAATACGCTTTGCCCGAGCACGTCGCGATCCGCGGGTCGGCTTGCATGCGGTCCATCAGCGTCGCGAAGTACGTCGGCGGGAGGTCAAGGTCGAGGTCGATCTTGCAGACGTAGTCGAAGTCGGCGGGGTCGATGGTGTCGTACCCGGCGTAGAACGCGTCGATCACGCCGGGGCCGACCTTGCGTTCGCCGCGGTCGGTGCGGGTGATGATGCGGAGGTTGTCGTGCTTGGCCGCATACTCGGCGAGGATGGCGGGCGTCTCGTCGGTGCTGCCGTCGTCGACGACGACCCAGAGCGTCGGCGGCTCGGTCTGGTTGAGCACGCTCTCGAGGGTGCGGCGGGCGTACGCCGCCTCGTCGCGGGCCGGGCTGATCAGGCAGTAGCGGCGGTCAGGCATGACGGGCGTGACGGGCTGGAACAGGACCGGGTAAACCCACATCGTAGCGCGGGGCCGCGGCGGCGAACGCCGCCTGCAACCGGTCCAGCGTGACACGGAGTGAGAACTCCTCGGCGACCCGGGCCCGTCCCGCCTCCGCGAGACGCTCACGCCGCGCGTCGTCCCTCAGCAGAGCACCCACCGCGTCCGCCAGTTTATCGGCCGACCCCGGCTCCACCATGCACCCCGTCACCTTATCGGCCACCAGCTCCCGGATCGTCGGCAGGTCCCCGCTCACCACGCAAACCCGACGCGCCATCGCCTCCATCAACACCACCGGGATCCCGTCCCGATCCCCGTCCGCCGCCTCCCGGCAAGGCAGCACGAACAACGCCGCCTTCCCCATCAGCTCCCGCACCTCGGCGTTGCTCTTCGCCCCGGCGAAGGTGACGCAATCGGCAACGTTTAATTTTGCGGCGAGCGCCTTGAGGTTTGCCTCCTCGGGTCCGTCACCGACCAGCGTCACATGCGGTGCGATAGCCGGGTCGCTACGCGACCCGGCGGCGTGCGTAGCACGCCGGCTATGGCTCAACCTCGCCACCGCCTCGATCAGCACGTCAAACCCCTTCTTCGGCACCAGCCGCCCCACCGCCAGGATGCTCCCCGGCGCAGCGGCGCCGGGGTCGACCGGCGAAAACTCCGCCAGGTCCACCCCGCAACGGATCACCGGCAGCTTCGCCTCATCCAATTCGGGCACCAGGTCACGGTAAAAATCACGGTGCCACTCGCTGATGCACGACACGAACGCCGCCCGGCGGAGCTTGGTCCGCAGGGCCGAGCGGTCGCGGAACAGGTCCGCCGCGTGCCCGGTGAAGCTAAACGGCACGCCCAGCGCTTTGGCACACGCCATCGCGACCGTCGTCGGGACGTGGGCCATGTGCGCGTGGATGTGCGTGATGCCATGATCGCGGAGGCGGTAGGCCAGCGCGTAGCCCGCCTCCCACTGGAACGCGTACTTCGGCCAATACCGCACCGGGACCTCGCCCAGCCCCGCCGGGACCCGGGTGAGGCCCTGCCGCCGGGCGTCGCGGAAGACGTTCACCCTGCCGCGCCTGCCGTGGCCGTAGACGACCACCGCCTCGTCGGCAAGCGCGTCGAGCCGCACGTCGCCCAGGTCCGCTTCCGGGGCGTGGACCGACGCGACCGATACTCGCACCCCACGCCCGCGCAGCCCGAGCACCTCGCGGTACACGAACGTCTCGCTCCGCTTGGGCAGCACCGCGGCGAGGTAGAGGATGTGCATCGGTATCGATCTCATGGCTTTGACAACACGAGCGGCCTCTATCGTGGGGCGGGCTTCCAGCCTGCCATCGGGCGCAGCCCGAGATCATCGACAGCAAGCTCGGCCCTCCGGGCCGACGGCAGGCTGGAAGCCCGCCCCACTGAAAGACGGCTACGGCTCGGACGTCGCGTTGGCGGCCGCCCCCTTGTACTCCATGATCCGCGCCTGCCGCCCCAGCGCGTGGTTTTTCCAGTACGTCCACGCCCCCCACGCGTTGGGCAGCTTGCCCAGGACCGTGAAGAGCGCATAAACCGCCGCGTCCCGGCCCGCGTCGCCATGCGCCTTCATCCGGTATCGCCACACCTTGAACGCGAGCCACCCGTAGCCGCAGCACAGCCCCAGCGCGAGCAGCCCAAACGGCCAGAACACGCCGCTCAGCAGCGTGCACAGCACGATCGCCGCGGGCGCCACGACGCCCCAGAACACGATGCTCTTGACCTGTTTCACGTTGTGCCCGTCGGTCGCCCCGTGCATCGCCGCCCCCTGCGCGTAGGCGTGGCCGGCCCGGACGTTGCGCTTCCACCACTGCCCGAAGGTGTGCATGTTCGCGTCGTGCACCGTCATCTCCGCGTCCAGCCGCTCGACGCGGTGACCCGCCGCGCGGAGCCGCACGCAAAGCTCCGGCTCCTCGCCGGCGATGACCGACGGGTCGTACCCGCCGACTTGCCGGAGCGCATTGGCGCGGAACATCGCGTCGCCGCCGCAGGACCGGGCCTCGCCGACGGGCGTGTCCCATTCCATGTCGGTTAGGCCGTTGTAGATCGACGCGGACGGGTAGCGCTCGCGCCGCCGGCCGCAGACCACGGCCAGTTGCTCGTCGCCGTCGAGCGCCGCGACGGCGGTATCGAGCCAGCCAGGGTGGACCGCACAGTCGCCGTCGACCATCTGCACGTACACGAGGTCGGGCAGTCGTTGGCTCAGCCGGGCGAACCCCTCGTTGCGGGCGCGGGCCGCGGTGAACGGTTGATCCATGTCGAGGCTCACCACCTCCGCCCCGAGCGACTTGGCGAGGTCGGCGCTGCCGTCGGTCGAGCCCGAGTCGACGTAGACCACCGCGCCGGCCCTTCCCGCGACGGACTCGAGGCACTGGCGCAGCCGGTCCCCCTCGTTGCGGCCGATGGCGACGACGCCGACCGGCTGCAGCGCCGTCGCGGTCGCCACGTCGGATACGCCTGCCCGCTCCGGCTGCGGTTGAGTTTCGTCAATCATCACGCCACCTCCGCGACCGGTTCAGGGAGGGCGACGCTGCCGGCGGTGTCGGCCGAAGGGAGCAGTACCTTGGCCGGGATGCCCACCGCCGTCGCCCCGGCGGGCACGTCCTTCAACACCACCGCGTTCGCGCCGATGCTGCAGCCGTCGCCGAGGTGTACCGCTCCGAGCACGACCGCGCCCGCGCCGACGCTCACGCCCCGGCCGAGCACCGGCGCCTCGGTCGGGCGATCTTCGCGGCGGATGCCCAGCGTGACGCCCTGGCGGATCACGCACCCGTCGCCGATGACGGCGTTGCCGTGGATCACGACGCCCGACTGGTGCTCGAACACGACGCGTCGGCCGACGGTGGCGCTATAGGGCAGCTCGATGCCATAGTGGTTGCGGACGCGGCGGTGCATCATGCGGTAGAGCAGGCTCAGCGGGGCCCGCAGCGCTTTCGGCCGCACGGTCATGCGCCACACGCCGAAGCGGTGCACCGCCACGGCGCGGAACCCCGGCCGCGTCCAGTCGCGCCGGTGGGCGGCGTAGTCCTCACGGATCAAGGCGAGGAGGCCGGGTTGGGGTTCTGGGTCGGGCATCGGAGTTTTACCGCCAAGGTCGCCAAGAGCGCTAAGGAAGGCAAAGCGTGAATAGCCGCAGATGAACGCTGATGAAAGCGTGGAAAATTGATGGTCGGATTGGCTAGTTTGATCCGCGTTTATCAGCGTTCATCTGCGGCTCCTTTTTCTTCGCCTTCCTTGGCGCTCTTGGCGTCCTTGGCGGTTCAATGCCTCAGACCAAACCCCCGCCGCCAGACGCTGTGGCTGACGAAGTCGCGGAAGAAGCGGGCGGGGTCGGGGTCTGGGTAGCGGGTGAGTTTGGTGCGGACCCGGCGGAGGGCGTAGCCGGCGATCCACGCGGCGTCGGCGGCGGCGGCGTACAGGCGGCCGTGGTTTTTCAGGAAGTACCGACGCCGCGACTCGAACCAGTACGCCGGGCGGCGCTTGCGCACCTGCCCCGCCACGGCCTTGGACGTCACGCCGGACGCCTGCCCGACGAGGTGCACCACCCGGCTGTCCGGCACGTACCAGCAGGTGAACCCGGCCCGTTGCGCCGCGAGGCAGAAGTCGGTCTCCTCGAAGTACATGAAGTACCCATCGTCCAGCGGGCCGACGGCCTCAAATACCGCGCGGCGGATCATCATGCTCGCCCCGGCGACCCAGGGTGTCGGGTGCGGGTCGTCGCGCACCGGCGGGGCCACGATGCGGCGGCGGAGCAGCCGCGAGACGGGACCCAGCCGCAGCACGTTCTCGAACTCGCTCGCCACGGACGGGAAGCGGAACGCCGACCGCTGGGGCGTCGGCGGGTCGCGGTCCTCGAGCCGGCTGCCCGCGATGCCCGCGTCGGGGTGCGTCGCCATAAACGCAAGCAGCGCCCGCAGCGCGCCGGGCCGCACGACCGTGTCGGGGTTGAGCAGCAGCACGTAATCTGGCGGGTCCGCCTCCGCCAAAGCCGGGACGATCGCGACGTTGTTGCCCCCCGCAAAGCCGCGGTTCTGCTCCGACACGATCAGGTTCACCCACCCGCCCCAGCCGGTTTGCTCGATGGCGTGCCGCAGCACCCCGGGCGAATCATCCCCGCTGCCGCCGTCGACCAGGTCGACGCGGACCTCGGCGGTGCCGTCGTCCCGCAGCGCCGCGATCTCGGGTTCGAGCGAGGCGAGGCAGTCGACGGTCAGCGCGGCGGTGCGGTAGTTGACGATAACGACCCGCACCGTCGCCCGACGCCGGAGGCCCCCGCCACCCCCGGCTGCTTCGGAGGGAACGGCCACGCTCACGCCCCGGCCTCCGTCGGCCGCCGCCGCGCCGTCAGCGGCGGCGGGCCGGCCCGCTTCACCCCCGGCACCGCCCCGCCACCACCGGCCCCCGCCTTCGTCCGCGCCTCGGCCCGGTCCGCCGCCCGCGTCTTCGCCATCGTGATCGCCAGGGTCGACACAGCGCCGCCGGTGACGATGAACACCGGGTTGATCATCGCGTTGAACAGCCCGTCGATGGAGTACACCAGCGACACGAGCGCGAGCCCGGGGATCGCGGCGTACCGCTTGTCCACCATTTCCGCGGGCCTCATCCGCGTGAAGAGCAAAAACGCCGGCAGCAGCAGCGACCCGTAGAGCCCCACGAGCCCGACGATGCCGTGCCGCCCGTACATGTTGATCCACAGGCTGTCGGGCACGGCGTAGCCGCCGAGCTCGGGGATGAAGACGCTGGTGCTGCGGCCCCACCCGCCCCAGCCGATAATCGGCCGCGCCGCCGTCCGCTCGACCACCGCGTTCTCGTTGAGCAGCCGGTACTCCAGCGACGACGCCCGCCCCTCGCCCACCAGGTTCCCCGCCGCGGCGATCAGGTTGGATCCGTCCATGCACGCCCGTGATCCGCAGGCCCAGGAACAGGATCATCCCCACCACCGCCGCGGTGACCAGCACGTTGGTCCGCACGTACCTGACGCTGAGCATGATGGCGATGATGAAGCCCATGATGAGGATCGCCCCGGTGGACTTGACCAGGACCGTGGTGACCAGCAGGACGCCGAAGATGACCCACATCGGCACGGCGTAGACGTTGCGCTTCGCGCCGGTGAGCCAGAACCAGAACGCCATGGTGGTGGCGGTGGCCATCCAGACGCCGACGGCCAGGCCGTGCTTGAGGAACACCGACGGCCGCCACCCGCCGTAGCGTTGGACCTGCTGCCAGTCGTGGATGGTCGAGAAGCCGTAGAGCATCCGGTGCAGCTGCGGGCTCATGCGGACCTCGAAGAGGCACAGGGGCACGTAGATGATCCCGCCGATGAGGATGCCGAGCGCGAGCTGTTTCGCCTCGTCGGGGGTGGTGAAGTACAGCCGGCCGATGAGCCAGGGCCCGCCGTAGATGACAAAGTGCTGGACGGTGACGGACACGCCGTCGTACGCGCCCAGGCCGTTGTTCACCGACGAGAGGAACGGCACGAGGCACCACACGAGCATGGGCAGGTCGACCCACGAAGGCTTGAAGCGGAAGATGCGGCCGCCGGGGTCGAGGGCGAGCGCGCCCAGGAGGATGCCCAGGCTCGTGGCCGTGGACTTGGTGTAGTCGGGCATGAGTCGCAGGGGGAACGCCAGCTCGGGCAGGAACAGCCACGAGGCGATGAGCGCGATGACCACCGCCAGCCGCGCGGGCATGACGACGAACATCAACAGCACCAGCGGCAGCCAGAGGATCAGCACCATCTGGGCGATTTGGTACATGGCGTACTTCCTGCTCGGTCCTGATCGTCAGATGGTGGCGGCGGGGTGCGCGTCGGCGGGGGCCGTGCCGCCGCGGTGGGCCGTGCGGTGAAGCGCCGCCTCGAACGCGTCGGTCGCCGCGTCCCAGTTAAACGCCGCCGCGGTCGCCAGCGCCCGGTCGGACATCGCCCGCCAGTCCGCCCCGTTCAGGCGGGTGAGGTCGACGATGGCCCGCTTCATGCTATCGGCGTTTTCGGCGTCCACCAACACCCCGCCGCCCCCGCCCACCAGCTCGGGAGCCGCCCCCGCGGGCGTGGCGATGACCGGCGTGCGGCAGGACATCGCCTCAAGGATAGGCAGCCCGAACCCCTCGCACCGGCTGGCGAACAGCCACGCATCACACGCCGCGTACACCCCGGCGAGGCGGTCCTGCGGCGGGTCGCGGTGGTACACCGTGCCCTCGGGCAGCGGCAGGCCGGGCAGCTCCGCCTCCTTGCCGAACGCCACGAGTCGCAGGTCGGGCACCTCCCGCTTCGCCGCGACGAACGCTGTGAGCGCGATGTCCGCGCCCTTGAAGTGGGCGTCGGAGTACATCATCCCGACCGTGGGCGCGGCCTGCTTGCCGCGCGGCGGGGCGCGAAACTGCGCCGCGTCCACCGCGTTGGGCACGACCGTCAGTTCATCGGTGACGCCATGCTCCCGCAGCAGCGGCTCAAGCCACTGCGCGACGAGCACCTTGTGCATCGGCAGGTGCCAGGTCGGCACGACCTCGTCGTGCGTCCCGCCGACGTGCCGCTCGTCGTGCTGCACGAGGTACGCTTTGGCGCCCTTGCTCAACGAGAGGTTGTCGACCCAGTACGCGGTCTTCCACCACGACGCGACGACGACGTCGCCGTCGGGCACGTCCGCATCGACGATCGGCCGTGCGTGGCGGACGATGCGGTGGTCGATGCCGGTGACGTGATCGAAGTGCGAGCGGTCCGGCGGGATAACGTTGTGCCAGCCGCGCCCCAGGATGAGGCCCTTGACCCGCCGGTCCCAAGGCATGGCGCGGGACCCCGACACCACCGTCACCGCGTGGCCCCGCTGCGCCAGCCGCTCGGCGTAGATCGCCAGGACGCGGAACCCCCCGGCCATGCTCAGCGCGGGGAGCACAAAGTTGATGCGGAGGGGGGTCATGGTCATCGCGATCTTCACCCAACAGCCGGGACGCTACGCGTCCCCGTCGCGTGCCGAGCACGTTTCTGGCGCGTCCCGGGCGGGCGTAGCCCGCCGGCTACCTTTGTGTCATGTTCATCGGTCAACGGCGCAGCAGGTCTGCGAAGCGTTTCGCCAGCCGCTCGACGTGCACGGCGGTGCTGTACCGCTCGTGCATCAGGGCGTGGCCCGCGCGGCCGAGCGAGGCCGCTTGATCGGGGTCGCCCAGCAGCTCGACGCAGGCCGCGGCGAAGGCCGCGGGGTCGTCGCCGAGGCGGAGGTGCGTGCCGTCGACCACGTCGATCCCCTCGCATGCCAGGGTCGTGGCGACGACGGCCCCGCCCTGGGCGAGCGAGTCGAGGACCTTGATCCGCGTGCCCGTGCCGAAGCGGATGGGCGCGAGGTTGACCGCCGCGTGCCGCACCTCGGCCGCCATGTCGTCAATGAACCCCAGCCGCTCGACGCCCGGCGCGGCGTCCAGCGTCGCCGCGGTGTCGTCGCCCATCCGCCCGCCGACCTTGAGCGTCGCCTCGCCCCGCTCCGCCCGGACCCGGGGCCATACCTCGTCGAGGAACCACAGCAGCCCGTCGAGGTTCGGGTTCTCCCGCCCGCCCATCAGGTTGCCCACGAACAGCAGCGTTCCCCCCTCTCCTCCCTCGCCCCCCGCAGCCGCCGCGTACGGCGGGCATTCCTCCGGCACGTCCACCGCGTTGGGCGCGACCTGGGGCCGCGGCTCGTCGAACCGCGCCGCGTCCGCCCCCTGACACACCCACGCCACCCGCGCCCCCGCCGCCGCGTCCAGCTCGTACCGCCGCAGCTTCACCAGGTCGCGCCTCGCCGCGGCGTCGGGCGACTCGCCGAGCGTCTCGATCCGCCGGGCGGTCCGCGCGTGCTCGGGGTCGTCGATGTCCAGCAGCAGACCCTCTCCGGGAAGCGGCCGATCCAGCAGCCCCGCCCACCGGGCCGTGTCGATCCGGTACGCCATCACCGCGTCGAACCCTTCGGGGTGCAGCGCCGCCACCGCCGCCCGCGCCCGGTCGGTGTCGAAGTACCGCAGCGACCGGGGCAGCGAGCCGAACCGGTCGTCCCACCGCCGCCTCAGCCGCCCGGGGTGCGACCGCTCGGGGTTCGGCACCGCGACGACGCGCTCGCACCCGGCGTCGGCGACGCCCCCCGCCGCATGTTTCGGGTCGAGGTCGAACATCACGGCCGTGACGTCGGCGACGCGGGTGAGGGCGCTAAGCCACATCGCCTGCCGCACGAGGTAGCCCGCCCCGCCGCGCCAGGGCGCACCGCGCCCGACGTAGAGCACGCGCGGCCGGTCGCGGTGGGGGTCGCCCCTGTCCATCACGACGACGAGGACGAGGGGCGGCGTCCGGGGTGCCAGGTCTCGGTGAGGGTGGCGGGTTCTTGGACAGGCTCGGGGACGCGGCCGCGCCACGTCACGCCGACGAGCTTCCACCCCCCGCTGTGCCACGGCCGCAGCCGGATCGCCCGCCAGCCGTAGCTCGCCGCGGTGGCGCGTTCGCCGCTGTTGTAGGCCCACCACCCGTACTCGAGCGCGAAGCGGTGCCGCGACTCGCGGTCGTCGCCCGGCCGCCACAGGCTCTCCGCCTCGAACGTCATGCCGTCGAGTCCCCGCCGCTCCCACGCCCGTTCGCAGGCGATCTTCGCCCGGTCGCGCTGCGTCTGGCACTTCTGTTCGCTGACCGAGCCGTGGTGCAGGCGGTACCGCCCGAGGCTCTGCGGCACGTTGCCCAGCTTCCCGACCTCGCCCAGCCGGAGCCAGCAGTCCAGGTCCTCCGCCGAGGCGAGCTCGAGCGCGTACCCGCCGAGGTCGATGAACGGCTGCTTGAGGAACATCGACGTGGGGTTGCAGATCGCGCCGTGGCCCTTGAGCAAGAGGTCCTGGACCGTCGCGTCGTCGGTCGGCGGGCGGAGGGTTTTGAGGAAGCGGCTGCGCTCGTCGATGAGGTCGTGCCACGTCCCGCAGGCGATCAGGCCGTGTTCGGTCAGGTACGCGAGCTGGGCCTTGAGGCGGTCGGGTTTGGCGATGTCGTCCGAGTCGAGCCGGGCGACGTACGCGCCGCGGCAGGCCTCGAGCCCGGTGTTGGCCGCGGCGGAGATGCCCCCGTTCTCGCGGTGGACCACGCGGACCCGCCGGTCTGCGGCGGCGTACTGGTCGAGGATCTCGGGCGTGCGGTCGGTCGACCCGTCGTCGACCACGACCAGCTCGAAGTCGCGCATCGTCTGGTTGAGGACGCTGTCGAGTGCAGCGCGGAGGTAGCGCTGCGTATTATACGCGGTCATCAGCACCGACACGACCGGGGGCTCGTCGCGGGTCATAGCATGAAGCTCCGCACGATCATGTCGGACCCCCACACCGCCGCGAGGGCGAGGAGCCCGCTGCCGATGAGCACGGGCACGTCGAGGCGAGCCTGCCACACGCCGATCCGGTCGGCGAGGACCATGTCGACGGGGTACTTGATCCACTGGCTGATCCCGATGCCGAGGATGAACCCCGTCTCGCCGTAGAGGTAGTAGCCCCCGAGCATGGTGACGACCATGATGGCGAGCTGGGCGGCGACGGTGATCATGTTGGCGAAGGTGTTGCCGCTGGCCATGTACGCGTAGCCGTAGCTGGTGTTGAGCATGCCGGCGAGGGAGTTGAACGCGAGGACCTGAAGGATCCAGCCCGACTCGACGAACGGGCCGCTCTTGCCCTGGTAGATCAAACCCAGGGCGGCGGGCCCAAAGAGGATCATGAACAATAGCAGCGCGTTGATGGGGACGACCAGCAGCAGGCGCAGGTGCTTGAGCCGCATGCGGTAGCGGTCCTGGTCGCGGCGGTAGAGCTCGGACATGGCGGGGAAGCCCACGACGCCGCCAAGCTTCTTGAAAAACTGCGGGCCCAGCTCGGCCATCTGGAGCCCGATCCAGTACAGGCCCAGGAACGCGGGGGACAAGAGCCCGCCGAGCAGGAACTTGTCGAGCTGCCCGGCGAAGAAGGTGATGATCGTGCTGATGAACAGCCAGCGGCCGTAGCGGATCAGCTCGCCGAAGGCCTCGCGCTCGAAGAAGAAGCGGTTGCGCCCGCCGGTCATGGTGAAGGAGAGGATGGTTTGGATCACGCTGCCCACGAGGACCCCGACGACCAGCGCCCACGCCGAGCGGCTGATGGCGTAGGCGAACCCGACCATCACGGCGATGCGGACGACCGAGGAGATGAACTCGAGGAGGGCGAGCGTCTTGACGTCGAGGTTGCGGCTGGCGGTGAACCAGGCGGTGGACTGGAACCCGGCGATGACGGTGGTGAGCGACGCGACGGGCAGGAGGTAGAGCAGCGGCCCCCAGCCCTCGATGAGCGAGAGCGGGTAGGCGGCGAGGCTGGCGACGATCCAGAGCGCGAACCCGCGGAAGACCTGGATGGTCCAGGCGGTGTTGTGGAAGGCGGCGTCCTCGCGTTTGTTCTGGATGAGGCTCGGCCCGATGCCGATGTCCGAGAACATGAGCAGCCCGGTGACGACGGTGTTAACCAGCGCCATGAGCCCGAAGTGCTCGGGGACGAGGAGGTAAGAGAGGGCGATGTTGCTGGCGAAGCGGAGGAACTGGCTGACGGCGTACCCGCCGGAGGACCAGGCGCCGGCGTAGGCGGCGCGGCGCTTGAGGCCGTGGCCTGCGTGTTGCACGGGCCCCTTGCCGGCGGGGTGGGTCTCGTCGGGGGCGACGTGGCCGGGGTCGGCCTCGTCGGGGGGCGCACCGGGCGCGGGCGAGGCCAGCGGCGCCGCGTCATCGGCGTCAACGTCCAGCGTCGTGGAAGCGGCTAGGTGCATGGCGGGCGTGCGGGATCAGGCGGGCGGGGGCTCGAGCGTCGGACGCGGGCCCGCACCGGTCACGAAACGGTAGACGGATTCGACATCGGCGGCTTTGGCGTCCCACGTGAACCGCTCGGCGACGCGGTGACGCGCCGCCTGCGCCATCGGGGCCAGCGCGTCGGGGTGGTCGGCAAGGTGCGTCAGCGTCTCCCGCACGCCGGCGACGATCGACGCGCGGTCGCCGATGGGCACGCGGAACCCCGTCGCGTCGTCAACCAGCTCGGCCGGGCCCCCGTAGCCCACGACCACCGGGACCAGGCCCACGGCCATGGCCTCGAGCACCACCGCCCCACCAAACTCCCGCACGCTGGGGAAGCCGAACACGTCGTGCTCGGCGAGGCGGTGCCGCAACTGTTCGTGCGGGACCCAGCCGGCGAGGTCGACGCCGGGGTCGAGGTCTTCGTCGGCGATGAGCCGCTCGAGCCTGGGGCGCTCCGGCCCGTCGCCGATGAGGGTGACGGTGAGCCTGCCCTCGCGGATGAGCGGGGCGGCGGCCTCGAGGAGCATGTCCGCCCCCTTGTACGGGACCAGCCGACCGACGAAGGCGACGCGGAGGGGCCCGCCCCCCGCTTTTCCAGCCGGGCCGTCCGCGGCCCTATCGCCGTCTTTGGTGGAGTGGGCGTTGCCACCGCCACCCAACCCGAACCGCGCCGGGTCCACCGCGTTCTCCGCGACGTAAAAACACTTCGCGCCGTACCGCCCGGGCATCTGCTGCCACGTCGCCGCCGACCCCACCATGATCGCCGCGGCGTGCCGCCGCGTCGCGTGGTACCCCGGCATCCACCGGTGTGCCCCGCGGATGTAGCTCAGCCACTCCCGCTCCGCCCGCCGGGCGCTGTCGAACTCCCGCGGCCACGCCACCCCCCCGTTGATCGGGCCCCACACGAACGGCACCCCCGCCTTCGCACACCACCCCGCCAGCCGGCTGGGCAGCGTCGGGCTGATCGGCGTCAGCCGGTGCACCACGTCGAACGCCCCGGCCGTAATCGCCCCGCCAAAACGCTTCCACACCAGCCGCTCAAAGTACGCATAACTGATCGCGTTGAACGCCATCACCGTCGTCCAGCCCTTCCCCTTGCCCCCGCGCAGCGCGCCAGCCAAAACGTGCATCTTCGCCGCGACCCGCTCCGAATCGATGGCCGTGAAGTCGCCCCCGGTAGTTGCCCCGGACTTGTCACCCTTAGCCGCACGGTTCTCCCCACGTCCGCCACCCCACGCCGCGTCGCTCTCCGTCAGTCCCGCATCCAAGAACGCCTGCCGGTTCCGCACCTGCGTCACGACGTGCGCGTCCACCCGCGCCGCGATCGCCCGGCTCAGCGACCAGCCCTCCAGCGGCACGCTCACGAACGTCGGGTTCGCCTGCTCCGCGATCAACAGCACGCGCGGCCCGCTCATCTCAACCCCGCTTCCGCCAACCCCTTGACCCGCTCCGCGAGGACCGCGGCGCTCACGCCCGAGTGGAACGACCGCTCCACCTTCGCCCGCGCCGCCTGCCCCAGCGCCGCCGCCCGGCCCGGGTCGCGGAGCACACCCCGGATCGCCTCCGCCAGCCGCTCGGGCGACTTCGGCTCGACCAGCACGCCGTCCCCCCCGTCCGTCACCAGCTCGGGCACGCCCCCGGCCGAGGTGCTCACCACCGGCAGCGCCATCGCCATGCCCTCCATGATCGCCACGCCCAGCGGCTCGTGGTGGCTCGCCAGCGCGAACACGTGCGCCTTGTCCATCTCCTCCGCGACGCGGGTCTCCGACACCGCGCCGGTCAGCGTCACGGCCCCGCCGAGCTTCGCCTCGTCGATCTGCCGCTGCAGGTCGCGATGGAACCCGTCGCCGCCCTTTTCGTCCTCGCCGCAGATCGTGAGGCGGACATCCAACCCCTCGTCGCGGAGCAGGCGGACAGCCTCGATAAGTTCCTGGTGCCCCTTGATGCGGTTGAGCCGGCCGCAGGACACGATCCGCGCGGGGCCGGTGCCGGTCCACGGCTCGTAGGGCGTGGTCCGCTCGAAGCGGGCGAGGTCGACGCCCATGGGCGCGATGGCGATGTCGTCGGGCAGGTCCCCGCGGAGCCGCGCCTTGGCCGAGTCGACCAGCCGGCGGGTGATGATCACGCCGAACGCGGCGTGTCGCCACTTGAGCGGCTGGCACGGCCCGTAGTCGCCCAGCGGGCCGTGCAGCGTGAGGCTGTAGCTCAGGCCCGACAGGCGGTGGGCGAACACTGCCACCAGCGCCGCATCGGCGCACGAATGCACGTGGACATGTGCCCAGCCGCGCCGTCGGGCGAGGGCGGCAAGGTTCGCGCCCATCACCGCCAGCGCGGTGGCGCGGCTGCGGCTCATCTCCCGGCCCGCCTCATTCACCGACCGCCAAGCCCGCCACCAGCCCGCGGGCCCCGAACCCAGCACCGCCATCGCCCCCTTGATCGAGTCGCCGACGCCCGGCGGGTAGAGGTACGTCGTCTGCGCCCGCGCCGCCTCCGACCAGTCGTGCGACTGGATCCGCGCGTCGGGCACCTGTGTGCTGACCACCTCCGGCTCGACACCGAGCGCGCGGAGCGCGTGCATCTCCCGCCAGAAGAAAATATGCGTCTGCCCCGGGAACTCGGGCACGAGGTAGCCGAGGCGGACCGGCGGGGGCGTGCTATCGCTCACGGTGCACCCCCGCAGCGCGGCGCCGCCCGCGGCGGGGCCGGGCAACCCCCGGCCGCACCCTCGCGGCGGGCAGACATCATGAACGGGCACGAGGTGGGCACGGCGGTGGCGGGGCTCGCGGGGTTCGCGGGGCGGGGGCGGGACGTTGGGGGGGGCGCGGGTCGGGGAGTCTATCGGCCATATCCGCGGCGTTGCCCAATCACCAACCCCCCACCCGCACAACACCCGCGCCCGATCCGGTATCCTCAAGCGGATGATGAAAGAAGCCACGCTCTACTTCAACCGTGTCGCCTCCCTGCTCGCCGAGACCAAGGTCACCGATGGCGACGGGGAGACCCACGGCCTCGACGACGCCGCCGAGCGAGCCGCCCATCTGATGATCGGCACCCGCGCCGAGGGCGGCAAGGTCATCCTCGTGGGCAACGGCGGGTCCGCCTCCATCGCCGGGCACATGGAGATGGACCTGTGCAACCGCGCCGACGTGCGGGCCCAGGTGTTCAACGACCCGCCGGTCCTCACCGCCCTCGCCAACGACCACGGCTACGACGTCGCCTTCGCCCGGCTCATCCACCTCCACGCCGGGGCCGACGACGTGCTCGTCGCCATCTCCTCCTCCGGCCAATCCAAGAACATCCTCAACGCCGTCGACGCCGCCCGCGACCACGGCTGCGCCGTCATCACCTTCTCGGGCTTCGACCCCGACAACCCCCTCCGCGCCCGCGGCGACCTGAACTTCTACATCGCCTCGGACCACTACGGCATGGTCGAGGTCGCCCACCATTCCCTCGGCCACTTCCTCACCGACTACGCCGTCCACGACCTGCCCCGCCGCCAGCAAGCGTTAAACATCCACATCAACGGCAACGCCAAAGTCCCCCACCCCACCCGCTAACGCCCCAAAAACCCTTCGGCGAGGGCCGCTTCAGCGGCCCGGTCCGCTTCAACCCGCTCGCTCCCCGCCCCCCCCGCCCCATGCCCGACCTCACCCGCGAACATCGCTTCCCCCACGTCATGATCACCGGCGGCGCCGGCTACGTCGGGGCCGTCCTCACCCCCCGCCTCCTCGACGCCGGCTACCGCGTCACCGTCCTCGACACCTGCTGGTACGGCAACGACGTCCTGCCCGAACACCGAAACCTCCGCCTCATTCAGGGCGACCTCCGCGACCCCAGCGCCGTCGCCGAAGCCCTCAGCCCCTGGACAACCGACGACGCTCCCGCCAATCAACAATCCTCACTCCAAAATCAACAATCGCCCCAGGCCGTCATCCACCTCGCCTGCGTCAGCAACGACCCGTCGTTCGACCTCGACCCCGACCTCGGCAAGTCGATCAACCTCGACGCCTTCGAGCCCCTCGTCGACGCCGCCATCGCCGCCGGCTCGAAGCGCTTCATCTACGCCAGCTCCTCCAGCGTCTACGGCGTCTCAACCAGCCCCAACGTCACCGAGGACCACCCCCTCGACCCGCTCACCGACTACAGCAAGTACAAGGCGATGTGCGAGCCGGTGCTGCTCAAAATGGGGTCGGACGCGATCGTGCCGGTGGTCATCCGCCCCGCCACCGTCTGCGGCTACTCCCCGCGTCAACGCCTCGACGTCATCGTCAACATCCTCACCAACCACGCGGTCAACAACCGCCGCATCCGCATCTTCGGCGGCGACCAGCTCCGCCCGAACCTGCACATCAACGACATGGCCGCGTGCTACCACCTACTGCTCGAACTCCCCGACGACGCCGTCGCCGGAAAAACGTACAACGTCGGCTACCAGAACTACCCTGTCCGCGAGATCGCCGCGATGGTCAAGCGTGTCGTCGAAGAAGAGATGCCCGACCTCGCCCCCATCGACGCCGTGACCGAGCCGACCGACGACCCCCGCAGCTACCAGGTCAACAGCGACAAGATCGCCGCCGAGCTCGGCTTCGTCCCGCAACACACCGTCCAAGACGCCGTCCGCGACCTCTGCCACGCCTTCCGCGCCGGCAAGCTGCCCAACAGCATGACCGACGAACGCTACTTCAACGTCAAACTCATGCAGGGGCAGACCGCGGCGTCTGCATAGTGCAACGCGTAAAGGCAGGAACCGCAGATTGCTCAGATTCCGCAGATGTAAAGAGAATTAAGAAGAAGATAGCTAAACCCATGCGCTCCGAATCTGCGTCATCTGCGAAATCTGCGGTTCCCGCTTCACTCTCGAAAGTGGCCGCCGAGCTCCGCGCTACCGTCATCGCCATGTCCCACCGCGCCGAGTGCCCCCACCTCGGGTCGGCCCTGTCCTGCCTTGACATCCTGACCGCCCTCTACGGCAACGTCCTCCGCATCGACCCCCGCCACCCCGACGACCCCGACCGCGACCGCTTCATCCTGAGCAAGGGTCACGCCGCCCCGGCCCTTTACGCCACGCTCAACCGCTTCGGCTTCTTCCCCGACGACGTGCTCGACCGCTTCAACCACGACGGCGCGGAACTCGCCGAACAGCCGTCCCCCAACTGCGTGCCCGGCGTCGAGGCCGCCACCGGGTCGCTCGGCCACGGCCTGCCCATCGGCCTGGGCCTCGCCCTCGCCGCCAAGATCCAACAACGACCCTACCGCGTCTTCGTCTGCCTCTCCGACGGCGAGTGCAACGAGGGCAGCGTCTGGGAAGCCGCCATGACCGCCCCGGCGTTCAAGCTCGATAACCTGCTTGTCGTCGTCGACTACAACAAGTGGCAGGCCACCGACCGCAGCAACGACGTGCTCCGACTCGAGAACCTCGCCGACAAATGGCGCGCCTTCGGCTGGGACACGACCGAACTCGACGGGCACGACCTCGACGCCCTCACCACCGCCTTCACCGCTCCCCGCGACCGCCCCGCCGCCGTCATCGCCCACACCGTCAAGGGCAAGGGCGTCTCCTTCATGCAAGACGACAACAACTGGCACTACCGCATCCCCACCGCCGACGAGGTCGATCAGGCCCGCGCGGAATTGAGAGTCACCGCGTGACGAGGCAGGAACCGCAGATTTCGCAGATGACGCAGATTCAGAAAAGCAACCCAAGACCTACCATGTACGGTGCAGCAATGCCGACCGCCTGTCGTCTTTTCCCTTTCCTAAAGCTGCGCGATCTGCGCAATTTGCGGTTAAAGGCTGCTCCCCATGCGTAACGCGTTCCGAGACCGCCTCCACGAACTTGCTAAACAGGACGACCGAATCGTCCTGCTCTCGGGCGACATCGGCAACCGGATGTTCGATAAGTTCAAGGACGAATTACCCAACCGTTTCTATAACTGCGGCATCGCCGAAGCGAACATGGTCGGCATGGCCGCGGGCCTCGCCATGGCCGGCCTCCGCCCCGTCTGCTACACCATCGCCGACTTCCTCACCTACCGCGTCATCGAGCAGATCCGCGTGGACTGCTGCTATCACCACCAGCCGGTCATCCTCGCCGGCGTCGGCGGCGGGCTCTCCTACGCCTCACTCGGCGCGACCCACCACTCCTGCGAAGACCTCGCCATGCTCCGCAGCCTCCCGGGCATGCGCATCCTCTGCCCGGGCGACCCGCCGGAGGTGACCGCCTGCCTCGACGCCGCCCTTACCGTCGACGACGGCCCGGTCTACCTCCGCCTCGGCAAGAAAGGCGAGCCGGCCGTCCACGACGCCCCCCCCACCGTCCGCTTCGGCCACTGGCTGACGGTGCGGGACGTGAAGGCCAAACGTGCCAGCGCGACGCTGCTTTGCGCCGGCAACCTCCTGCCCGTCGCCGCCGACGCCGCACAACGCCTCGACGCCCGCCTGCTTTCCTGCCCCAGCGTCAAACCCCTCGATGAGGACGCGCTCTACGAAAGCTTCACGCGGTCCGATCTCGTCGTCACCGTCGAGGAACACTCCCGCCTCGGCGGGTTCGGCGGGGCCGTCGCCGAGTGGCTCACCGAGCAGAAACAGTCCTACCGCGCCAAAGCCCGCCTCCTCCGCCTCGGCACCCCCGACGCCTTCCTCCACCGCACCGGCAGCCAGGACTACGCCCGCCAAATCACCGGCCTCAACGCCGAAGCCATCGTCGACTCCGTCAGAAAGTCCCTCGCAACCGCAGGTTGATTCCACCTTTACTCCTAACTTTTCGCTTTCCACTCCTCCCCATGCTCGGCCTCGACTTCGATAACACGATCGTCTCCTACCACACACTTTTCCACACCCTCGCCGTCGAGCGCGGCTTACTCCCCGCCGACTTCCCCGCCGACAAGACCGCCATCCGCGACCACCTCCGCGCCACCGGCCGCGAGGACGACTGGACCGAGATGCAGGGCCTGGCCTACGGCCCCGAGATCCTGCGGGCGCAGCCTTCCCCGGGCGTCCTCGGCTTCCACGCCGCCGCCCGACGCGCCGGCGTCGCCGTCGAGATCGTCAGCCACAAGACCCGCCACCCCTACCGCGGCGAGCCGCACGACCTCCACGCCGCCGCCCACGCCTTCCTCGCGCTTCACAACATCGACGTGCCCGTATTTCTCGAGGTGACGAAAGAGGCAAAACTACAACGCATCGCAGAACGGAAGTTTTCCCACTTCGTGGACGACCTGCCCGAGTTCCTCACCGAGCCCGATTGGCCCGCCGCGACGCATCGTATCCTCTACGACCCCGCCGACGCGCTGCCCGACGATGAGCGTTATACCCGGCTCATGTTGTGGGACGCGATCCGCGAGCACCTCCTCCCCGCCGCCGCGCGGAGCACCCCGTGACCCCCGACTCGCCGCGCCAGACCGTCGGGCACGCGCAGCGCCTCGCCGCCGCCGCCGAGCTCGGCCGCGTCGACACCGTGCGGCAGCTCGCCGGCGGCCGCAACAACCGCGTCTACCGCCTCGACCTCGCCGAGCCTGGCCGCCCGCCGGTGCTCATGAAGGCCTACTTCCGCAGCCCCGACGACCCCCGCGACCGCCTGCACCACGAGTATGCCTTCTCCCGCTTCGCCTGGGACCGCGGCATCGAACGCATCCCCCAGCCCCTCCACCGCGACGACCCGCACGGCCTCGCCCTCTACCACTTCGCCCCCGGAGCCATGCTCCCCCCAGGCACCGTCACCGAAAACCACGTCGACCAGGCCCTGCACCTCTTTACTGAGCTCAATCGCCACCGCGAACACCCCGACGCGGCCTCCCTGCCCGACGCCTCCGAAGCGTGCTTCACCGACGCCCGGCACATCGAACTCATCGCCGACCGCGTCGCCCGCCTCGACGCTATCACCGAGCCCACCGCCGCCGCCTTCGTCAACGACGAGCTGCGCCCGCGGTGGGACGAGCTCCTGGCGGAACTGCACAATGCTCCCGTTTCTGAGCTTCCGGGGGCGGGGGTGCGGTGCCTCTCACCCTCGGATTTTGGCTTCCACAACGCCCTCGCCGACGACGCGGGCCGGCTCACCTTCCACGACTTCGAGTACGCCGGCTGGGACGACCCGGCCAAGCTCATCGGCGACTTCTTCCACCAGCCCCGCCGCCCCGCGCCGCTCTCGGCCCTGCCCGTCTTCGTCACCGGCGTCGTTAAGGCGTTGTCGCTCGACGACGAACACGACGCCCGCTTCCGCCGGCTGCTGCCGTTGTTCGGCGTGAAGTGGGCGTGTATCGTGCTCAACCCCCTGCTCCCTGCCGGGGCCGAACGCCGCAGTTTCGCTGGCGTTAAACACCCCGCCGACGACTTGGTCAAGCGCGCCCGCTGGGTGCTGAATCGTACAGTCCACCTCAGCAACTGATGAAGGTTTGGTATCGCTAACTCAAGCCCCTAGACCCCAGACCCCAGCCCCTAGATGCCAGAGATCGACTTCATGTCCGCCGTCCACAAGGCCACGACCCGCGACTACCTCGCGCGGGTGAACGACCCGGACTACCCCAAGGCCAAGGCGGCCGAGCTCGCGAAACGGTGGGGCCACGACTACTGGGACGGCGACCGCCGCATCAACTACGGCGGCTACCGATACCTGCCCGGCCGGTGGCAAAAAGTCGCCGACGCCATGCGCGACCACTACGGCATCCGACCCGGCGACCGCGTCCTCGACATCGGCTGCGGCAAGGGCTTCCTCCTCTACGACTGGACCCTCAGCGTCCCCGGCGTCGATGTCGCCGGCCTCGATATCTCAAATTATGCAATCGAGCACGCTAAACCCGAAGTCGCCGACCGCCTGACCGTCGGCAACTGCACCGACCTCCCATACGACGACCACAGCTTCGACCTCGTCTACTCGCTCAATACGTTCCACAACCTGCACTGCCACGACCTCGACAAGGCCCTCCGCGAAATGCAGCGGGTCAGCCGCGGGAACGGCTACATCTGCGTCGAGAGCTACCGCAACGAAGTGGAAAAGGCCAACCTCCTCTACTGGCAGGTGACCTGCGAGGCGTTCAACACCCCCGACGAGTGGCGCTGGTGGTTCAACCACTGCGGGTACACGGGGGATTACTCGTTTATCTATTTTGAGTAGCGACTTCATCAGGAAGCGACGCGGCTTCGCCGCGCTTCCCGCAGCGCGCGGCAAAGCCGCGTCGCTTCATGGATTTGGAACATGCTGAAAACGACCCGCGCCGCGATTCTGGATCAACAGCGCGAGGCGCTGGTGGTCGACGACGTGCACCTGCCCGACGCACTCAACGCGGGGCAGGTGCTGGTCGAGGTGAAGTACTCGGGCGTGTGCGGGTCGCAGCTCGGCGAGGTTGCGGGGGTCAAGGGGCCGGACCGCTGGCTGCCGCACCTGCTCGGCCACGAGGGCGGGGCGGTGGTGAGGGAGGTCGGCCCCGGCGTCCGGCACGTCGCGCCCGGCGACCACGTGGTCATGCACTGGCGCAAGGGCGCGGGCATCGACGCCGCCCCCGCGACCTACCGCTGGGACGCCAGCCCGCTCCCCGACCAACGCCTCAACGCCGGGTGCATCACGACCTTCCAGCGCCACGCCGTCGTCAGCGAGAACCGCCTGACCCGCATCCCCGACGACGTCCCGCTCGACGTGGCCGCCCTGTTCGGCTGCCCCGTCACCACGGGCCTCGGCGTCGTCGAAAACAACGCGAAGCTCCGCTTCGGCGAGTCGATTGTCGTCTGGGGGGCCGGGGGCGTCGGGCTCAACATCATCCAAGGCGCAGCCCTGGTCAACGCCCACCCTATCGTCGCCGTCGACCTCTACGACAACCGCCTCGAACTGGCCCGCCGGCTCGGCGCGACGCACACGATCCGCGTCAACCCCGACGACCGGCCCGGCGACACCGCCGCCGCCGCCCGTGGCGCTCTCGGCGAGCTCGCCGACGTCGTCGTCGACAACACCGGCCGGCCCGACATCATCCGCGCGGCCTACGACCTGACCGCCCCCGACGGCCGCACCATCCTCGTCGGCGTCCCCCGCGCCGACGCCGACGCCACGCTCCACACCCTGCCCCTGCACTTCGATAAGACCCTCACCGGCTCGCACGGCGGAGAGTGCGACCCGCCCCGCGACATCCCCCGCTACCTCCGCCTCCTCGCCACCGGCCGACTCGACCTCGCCCCGCTCATCACCCACCGCTACCGCCTCGACGAGATCAACGCCGCCCTCGAAGACCTCCGCAGCGGCGCGATCGCCGGCCGCTGCGTGATCGAGATGGGGGAGGATTAACCGCCATGGACGCCAGGAGCGCCAAGGGAGGCAGAAGCATCGCGACAGCATTTTTCTAGTATCCTTGGCGTCCTCCGCGTCCTTGGCGGTTAAAGGAGTCGAATCATGCCGACGGTGATGGTTTTGGGTTCCAACAGTTTCAGCGGGCAGGATTTTGTTGACCTGCTGCTCGAGACCACCGACTACCGCGTGATCGGCGTCAGCCGCTCGCCGGAGAAGTCGTCGGTGTTCCTCTCGTACATGACGCGCGACCACCGGCAGCTCGAGGACCGCTACCTCTTCTTCCAGATGGACCTCAACGACGACTGGCCGGCCCTGTTCGACCTGATCGAGGTCGAGCAGCCCCGCTACATCGTCAACTTCGCCGCCCAGTCCGAGGTCGCGCCGTCGTGGCACTTCCCCGAGCAGTGGGCCCTCACCAACGTCGTCGCCATCGCCCGCCTAGGCAACTTCCTCCGCCAGCAGCCGACACTCGAAAAGTACGTCCACATCTCCAGCCCCGAGGCCTACGGCACGTGCGAGGGCGTCGTGAAGGAGGGCCACCCCGACAACCCCTCCACCCCCTACGCCGCGAGCAAGTCGGCGGGCGACCAGTTCCTCTCGACCTACGTCAAGCAGTACGGCTTCCCCTGCGTCACGATCCGCGCCACCAACGTCTACGGGGCGCACCAGCAGCTGTTCAAGATCATCCCCCGCTCGGCGATCTACCTGAAAGCCGGCCGCACCATCGAGCTGCACGGCGGCGGCCACGCCGTAAAGAGCTACATCCACATCCGCGACGTCTCTCGCGGCGAGCTGGCCGCGATGCACGACGGCACGCCCGGCGAGATGTACCACCTCTCGCCCGAGGAGGGCACCCCCGTCCGCGAGATTGTCCGCACCATCTGCGACGCCGCGGGCAAGGATTTTGACGAAGCCACCGAGACCGTCGACGAGCGCCCCGGCCAGGACCGGGCTTACGTCATTGACTCCACCAAGGCCCGCGAGGCGTTCGGCTGGTCGCCGCAGGTCTCCCTCGACGACGGCCTCGCCGAGGTCTTCGACTGGGTCAACCGCGACTGGGACCGCATCCACCACCTCCCGCTGGAATATCTACACCAGCCGTGAAGCCGCGGATGCCAATCCGTCGGCTCAAAGCGTTGCGGACTCAGCCGGCGGATTGATATCCGCGGCTACAAACTCATGCCGCGACTGGGGGTTGGTAGGACGAGCGGACTTTGCCGCCGTCGGCGACGCTGGATTTGAGGTCGCAGGGGTGGGCGGCGTCGCCGAGGTTCCAGTCGTTTTCGTAGAGCTCGCGGACTGTGGCGAGGACGTCGTCGGGCAACGGGGGGCCGTCGAGGGCGTCGGCGTAGCGGTCGACGTCGGCGGTGCCGAGGATGTTGGGCTCGACGGAAACCACGGCGGGCTGGGAGGCGAGCCAGCGGAGGGCGAACTGGGTGACGGTAAGGCCGAGGTCGCCTGCCATCTCGCGGACGAGGTCGTTCTTTTTAAGGCCGTAGACGAGCCAATCGCGGTCGCGGAACTTGCGGTGGTCGCGTTGATCGAAGGTGTGGTGTTCGTCGGCGAACTCTTCATCGAGGATGCCGGAGTTGGTGGGGACGCGGGCGATGACGCCGTGGCCGGTGGCGAGGGCGGTGTCGGCGAACTCGCGGCCGGGGTCCTGCTCGTAGAGGTTGTAGACGGTCTGGACGGCGTCGGCACCGTGGTCGACGAAGGCGCGGTGGCCCTCCTCACGCCAGCCGATGGCGGGGCCGAGCGCGACGCCCCACGCTCTGATCTTGCCCTCCCTTTTGAGGTCGTCGAGCGTGGCGAATAGCTCGTCCGAGTAGTCGGGCAGCTTGAGGTTGTGGGCCTGGTAGAGGTCGATGTGGTCAACGCCCATCAGTTGCAGCGAGTGTTCGAGTTCGCGGCGGATGTGGGCGGGGGAGAAGTCCTGCTTGCGTTCGCGGTGGCTGCCCTCTTCACCGGGGTCCTGGAAGAGGTTGTAGCCGAACTTGGTGGAGAGGACGATGTTGTCGCGGCCGGCGTAGTCGAGGGTGAATTTCATCAACCGCTCGGCCCGCCAGTTGCCGTAGGCCGGGGCGGTGTCGAAGAAGTTGACGCCGCGGTCGACGGCGTGGTTCTGGATGGCGACGGCCTGTTCGTCGGTGAAGTCGCCCCACCAGTTGACGCCGAAGGTGAAGTTGCCGAAGCCCAGGAGCGAGAGGGACAGGTCGGTGCCGGGGAGGGTGCGGTGTTGCATTGCGGTGAGGGATCAGGGAACAGGGAACAGGGGACTATTTTAGCGCGTCCAGCGTCCCGCTTGCGTCTTCTCCTGAGCCCTGATCCCCGATCCCTGATCCCTGATCCCTGCTACAGCCTTCCCTGCGCCCGCGCCTGCAGGTCGAGCAGGCGGCTCTTGTACGGCTCGCCGCCGAGGTCGGGGAAACGGTTTTGCAGCTGCGACACGCGGCGGACGACCTCGTCGATGTTCTCGCCGAGCAGGAGGTTGAGGTTCAGCCGCGCGGCCCACGCCTCCCAGTACAGCGGGGGGTACGGCTCGGCGAGGTTCGAGATCACCTTGTTCAACAGCCCCGACGCGGCACGGCGGTTGGCCGCGTCGCCCGTGGCGATAAGGGCCAGGGCCTGCTCGTAGAGCACGTCCGCGTTGTTGCCCCATTGCTCGGCGAGGTTGTTCTCACGGAGGTAGGCGAGCGCCTCGGCCGGCTGGTCGGCGACGCGGAGGCTCTTGAGGTAGACGAGGTGGTAAGGCAGCATCGCCTCCGCGTCGAAGCGTTGTTGCCCGGCCCAGTCGACGAGCAGCCGCGCCATTGCGGCGGCCGTGTCGGCGAGGCGGGAGGCTTCGCCGCGGGCCGTCTGCTTGGCCGACTCGGCGACGCCGGGGTCCTCGGCGGTGGCGTTGAGCGTGTCGATCTGCGCCTCGAGGTTGTTCAGCACGCTGTTGATCACGCCGGCCGCCGCGTCGGGGAAGCGCTGCATCATCTGCGACGCGGCCTCTTTCGCCTCGTCCAGCCGCTCGGCATCAACGAGCAGGAGGATGCGGCGCTGCAGGCCCGAGCGCACGAGCTCGGGGTTGTCGGCGAACTGCTGCTCGAAGCCGTCGAGCGCGTCGAGGGCGGCGGCGACGTCGCCGGTGGACGCGGCGACCTCGGCGCGGGCGAGCCGGGCGTTGGCCAGAGCCCGCTCGGCGGAGGCCCGTTGCGCGGCGTCGGAGCCGGACGACTGGGCGCGGCGGGCGTCGGCCTCGGCCTCGTCGGCGACCCGCCGCAGCTCGTCGCGCAGCGCGTCGGCGTCGTCGCCGCTCGACTGCGCCAGGAGCTGCGTGAGGCTGAACATTTGCAGCGCCTTGGCCTCGAGGTAGTTCGGGTGGCTGGGCAGTTGTCGGGCGTAGAGGTCGGCGGCGCGGCGGTAGTCGCCGGCGGCCTGGTACGTCGTGAAGGCGTAGTAGACGAGGCGGTCGTCGGCGGGCTTCGTCGCGTCGAAGCTGCCGCCGTAGAGTGCCGCCATCGCCCGGTCGAACAGCGGCTGCACGGCCTGCCGCGCCTGCGGCTCGCGGTGCCAGGGTTCGAGCACCGCCGTGGCGAACGCGATCGCCTCGGTCGCCGCCGGCTGGGTCGGCGCCCGCTCCGCCACCTCGATCGCCATCTCCGTCGCCTCGAGCACCTTCGGCAACGACTGCTGATTGAGCACGTACAGCGAGAACGCGGCGTTGTACTGCCCGTTGGCCCACACCGCCTCGCCCACGGCGGCGGGGTCGCTCAGCGTCCGGCCCGCGTCGAGCGAACGCTGAAGAAGCGACTGCGCCTCGGCCTGATCGCCCGACTGCAGCGCGACGAGGCCCTTGCGCCGAGAGATGTCGGCGATGGCCATCCGCACCGCGGGCGGCAGCTCGCTCACGTCCTCGCCCGGCTGCACCGACGACGCCCAACGGTCGAACACCAGGTTCCGCAGCCCCTCGGCCTGGTCCGCGAGCGACGGGTCATCCAGCATCGCGAAGTACACCTGATACGCCTCGCTCATCGCCGCGTCCCGGCCCGCCCCCGACACGGACGCGGCCTGTTCGAGCAGCAGCTTGTGCAGCGCGTCGGTCACGAGCAGGCGAAACAGGAGGTTGCGTCGCACGGTCGAGTCGTTGGCGAGCTGGTCGAGCGTGGCCTTGGCTTCGGCGGTGCGCTTCTGCGCCTGGGCGACGAGGGCCTGGGCGATGTGGGCCCCGAGCAGGTCGAGGCTCCAGTCGGTGGACTTCACCGCCTCGTCGAGGAAGCGGCTCTTCGCGTCCTGCGGGTTGCCGGCGTAGAGGGTCGCGCGGCCGGCGACGGACCGGGCGCGGGTGCTCAGGCCCTTGCCCTGAACCTCGCCGGCGGCGACGGGTTCGAGCTTTTGCACGGCGAACGCGCGGAGGCGGCGTCGCTCCTCGGCGGGGTTTTGGCGCTGGCCGGGGATGTCGCCGAGGTTCTGGAAGTAGGGGTGGGTATCGGGAAGGAGGGCGCCGTAGTGCATCGCCTCGCCGCCGAAGAAGGCGGACTTGCGGTCGCGGTAGTCGTCGAAGATGCGGTAGTAGGCTTGGCTCTGTTCCAGCCGCTGACGCTCGGCGGGGTTCTGGGCGAGGCGGGTGTCGAGGTCGGCAAACTCCGCGTCGGCGCGGAGCATCTGGCGGAGGGCCTCGGCGGCGGCGTCGTCGTAGGCGGCGGCCTGCTCGGCGGTGGGGACGCCGAACTCGTAGAACCCGTTGGCGGCCCGCATGAACCCCTCGAGGTACGTCACCAGCAGCATCTCGGTGAGGTCCGTCCGCCACACCGGGCGCTGGGGGTGGTCCGCAAACTGCGGGTTGTCAATCAGGTTTTGCAATGCCTCGCGGGCCCGGTTGAACGCCTCGATCCGCTGGTCGAGCGGCTTGTCGGTGTCCTGGTAATCGATACGGTACTGGCCGATCTCTATCAGCCGCGGCTCGGTGGGGTCGTCGAAGTCACCGGTGTCGGCGAGGTGGAGGAGCAACTCGCGGAGGTTGCGCTCGGCGAGGCCGTCGATGAGCTTGGACTGGTCGAGGGTGACTTGCTGGGCGGGGGATTGAACCGCCAAGGACGCCAAGAGCGCCAAGGAAGGCAGGAGAAGGAAGCGACTGAACGACAAATTTGATTCTTCCACTTTCATCATCGATATCAAGGTTACGGCCCAGAGGCTAATAAGTTCGGACTGATCCTGCCGGCTCCGCTGCCTTCCTTAGCGCTCTTCACGTCCTTGGCGGTTAATTGCCTTGATTCGCCTCCGCAAAGCTGACGTTTTCGTATTTCGCGGCGACGGCGGCGTTGAAGGCGGCGACGACGTGTTGCCAGCGGACGTAGCCGGTGGGTTCGATGACGATGGGGTTGTCGGGCTTGTACATGCCGCTGATCTGGCCGGCCTCGGGGTCGTAGCGGAGGCGGTCGAGGTCCTGGGCTAGTTCGGTGAAGGAGGCGTAGCCCTGGCCGTTGCCGCGGCTGATAGCGACGGTGGTCTCGCCGGGGCCGGAGGTGAGGTTGATCGTCACTTTCTCCGGGGGGAGTTCGTCGGTCTCGGCGGCGGTGCCCGAGCCCTGGGGCAGCTTGGCGGTCAGCACGCCCTCGTCGATGGCGAAGCTGGCGGTGACCACGAAGTAGATGAGCAGCTGGAAGATCACGTCGATCATCGACGTGAGCTGCAGGTCGCCGACGTCGGCCTTGCCCTTGCTGCGGCGACGCTTGTGGCGGACCGACTCGTGGTGGGCGATCACCGGCGCGTCCGCGTCGTCGGACGCGGGGGTGAGGTCGTCGGGTTGGGTGGAGAAGGCGGACACGTGGATCAGGAATCGGGGATCGGGGATCGGGGATCGGGTGGATCGTACTCGTCCTTGTACTTCGTACTCGTCATCGACGCACGGCGTTCGGTCCCCACCATCATTCAGCGGTCGATGCCCAGCGGCTAACGTCGCTACTCCTCCGGCAGGTAGGCGACGAGGTTGACGGTCTCGATGCCGGCGGAGGTGATCGCGCCCATGATGGGTTGCACGGCCTCGTAGAACAGTGCGCCGTCGGCACGGAGGAGGACCTCGACCTTTTCGTTTTTAGCGACCTCGGTTTTGAGGGCGTTGGTGATGCCGGCGAGGTCGTTGAGGGCGAAGTCGGGGTAGGAGCCGACCTTGACGAAGGCGGGGTCGCCGGCGAACTCGAGGGGGTTGCCCTCGCGGTTGGCGCGGGTGTAGGTCTGCGGGGCGATGTTGACGATGATGGTCGGCGTCTCGTCGGCGAGTTCGCGGACCTTGGCGTCGTCGAACTCGGGCACGATCATCTCGACCGTCTGGTCCGAGACGATTTTGCTGACGAGCATGAAGAAGATGATGAGCAGGAACACCACGTCGATCAACGGCGTGATGTTCATCGTCGGGGCGACGGCTCCGCGTTGGACGACTTTGGACATGCGAAGTTGCGGGTGGGGTTCAAGGGGAGAAAAGACGGCGCGGCGGAGCCGCGGCGCTTCGTGGGGAGGCGGGGGTTATTCGGGTTGGGGGGTGGGTTTGCCGCTGGAGGAGGAGGACGAGCGGCGTTTTTTGCCGCTGGGTTTGAAGGGGCTGATGATCTCTTCGGCGACGAGGAGGCTCTCGGTGGTGAGGGCGTCGATCTTGTTGCGGACCAGGGCGTAGGCGGCGAGGGCGGGGATGGCGACGACGAGGCCCCAGAACGTGGTGACGAGCGCGGTGGAGATGCCCGCGGCGAGGGCGGCGGGGTCAGCGCTGCCGCCGGAGTCTACGAGTTGTTGGAAGGCAACGATCATGCCGTAGACCGTGCCGAAGAGGCCAACCATGGGGGCGATGTTGCCCAGGACGTTGAGGATCTCGATAGGGCGGAGGATGCGGGTCGATTCGGCGTCGCCGGCCTCCTCGATGGCGCGTTCCATCGCTCCGTAGCCGTTGCTCGCCTCGTCGAGTGCGGCACTGGTGACCTTGCCGAGGAAGCTGGGGTCATCCTTGGCGAAGTTGATGGCTTCGCGGTACTTCTTGTCGGCGAGGAGGGCCTCGATCTCGTTGCGGGTGTCCTCGGGCATGACGGTGCCTTTGCGGTAGCGCATGGTGAAGAGGATGGTGAGCGAGAGGCTGACGAAGGAGGCGACGATGAGGCCCCAGATGATGATGAGGCCGAGCAAGTCGTCGGAGAGGAAGAAGGCCTCGAAGAAGCTGGAGCCGCCGCCGTCGGCGGCCGCGTCGTCCTGCGCCAGGGCGGCGGGGGCGAGGGTGAGAAGGAGGGCGACGAGGGCAGTGGCCACGTGGAGGGGGTGCCAGGGTGTATTGCTTTCGGCGTGGCGAGCCTGCTCGGTGTTCGGCACACCTTGACGCAAAGCCGTCAAGGTGTGGCACCCGGCGCGGGGTTTGGTTCGGAATGAGGGCGTGGGCTTGAACATCGGGTTCGGTCCGGGGTAAACGGGGGCGGGGCGGGGTGTCAGTTGCCGGTGAGGCGTTGGAGGCGGGCGGCGTAGCGGGGTTCGGCTTCGGTGTCGAGGGCGCGGGTGGCGGCGTCATAGAGCTCGGCCGCTTTCTCAGTCAGCCCGAGCTTCTCGTGGATGTAGGCGACCTCGACGAGCGATGGGCCGCCGTAGGGCTCGGGGAAGTAGATGACGACGCGCATGAAGTCGAGGGCGGCATCCTTAAATAGCTTGTCGTCGCGAGACTGCTCGGCGAGGGCGAGCTCGGCCTTGGCCTTGAGGAAGATGGTCTCGGCGCGGGGCAGGGACTTCATTAACCCCTCGGCCATGGTCACGGCCTCGCGATACTCGCCGGCGGCGACGAGGTCGGCGAGCTCGGACCGGCCGACGCGTTCCGGCAGGGGATTGTCGGGGTTATCGGGATAGGGCCCGGCGGTCGCGCCGATGCCGGCCGCCCCCCCGCCGGAAGTGCCGCCGAGGCCGGGGGTGGCGGGGCTGCCGGGGGTTGGGGTGCCGCCGGCGGGCGGCTCCGGGGCGGCGGCGGCGCCCTCGCGGACGGTGTCCATGAGCACCTGCACCTGGGGGCGGGAGTCGCGGTCGACCTCACGAAGGGCGCGGGCGACGACGGGCTCGAGGCGGGCCCGGTCGGCGGGGGCGAGGGCTGCGACGCTGGTGACCGGGGGGGCGGCGAGGTAGGCGGGTGGGGCTTTGGCGTTGACGAGCTCGACGTAGGCCTCCACGGCGGCGGCGGCGTTGCCCGCGGCGTCCTGGGCGACGGCGAGCTTCATGCCCGCGTCGTTGGCGACCCACGCGTCGCTGCCCCGCGCGGCGCGGCGGACCGACGTGAGCAGGGGCACCGCCTCAGCGGTCTTGCCGTCGTTTAGAAGGTCGACCGCCTTGGCGTAGTCGGGGTACTTGTCCAGCCGCAGACCCTCGACCTGGTCCAGCGCCAACTCCACGTCGGTCCCGGTGGAGGTGACGTACTGGATGCGCCCGTCGCCGACCGAGACGATTTCGACCTGCGGCTGCCAGATGCCGTTGACCTTGACCTGGTCGGCGGAGGCGGATTGCAAAGGGGAAAGTGAAAAGGGGAGAATGAAAAGCAGGAGGAGCCGAGCGCTTCGGGCGGCGACACGGCTACGAACTTGTGAGCGATGGTGCTTCTTCATTTTCACTTTCCGCTTTCCAATTTCCATCTTCAGCGTTACTCCAACCCCAGGGTCCGCGCGTCCATGAAAGTGTAGATGCCGCCGGTGTTGCGTGCGATGATATCGAGGGTGGCGCGGCCGCCGACGCGTTCGAGGGGGTCGGGGTAGAGGAACTGGATCGTGTTAATTTTGGTGTTTTTGGTATTGGCGCGGTTGATCTCATCGAGGAGCTTTTGGCGGTCGATGGAGTATTCGCCGACGCCGGTGATGTTGTCGGAGAGGAGGAAGATGAGGTCGGGCTTCATCTGCAGTGCGGTGCGGAGGGCGGCGACGACGTCGTCGTTGCCCCGGGCGAAGCTGTACTTGTTGTCCTCGAGCCAGGAGAGCACGCGGGTTTTCTGCTCGCTGTCGGCTTTGGATAGCGGTTGTTCCCGGATGCCTTCGCGGGTGAAGACGACGCCGAAGCGTTGTTTCTCGTCGAGGCCGCGGATGGTTTGTTTAAGTTCGTCGACGACGAAGGGCATGGTGTCGACGAGGGAGCCGGAGGCGTCGATGACGAAGACGATGTTGCGGGCGTTGCCGCCGGAGCCGATGAAGTTGGTTTCGAAGGCGGCGGCGTCGCCGACGTCGACGCTGAAGGATGGGGCCCCGCCGATGGGTTCGCCGAGGCCGGGCAGGGCGACGGCGACGGAGACCTCGGCGGCGGTGGGGCTGTTGGCGTCGCTGGGGCTGGGGCTTGGGGTCTGCTGGGCGGTGGTGGTGGTCTCGACGCGTTCCTGCACGACGGTTTGCAGGGGGACGCCGGGCGTCTCGCTGAGGTTGACCAGGGGGATGATGACCTCCTCGTCGTCGGCGACCTGCTGGACGGACCAGACGATGAAGATGGCGATGAGGACAAGGCCCGCGTGGGCCAGGAGCGAGACGCCCCAAGGCAGGAGGCGTGAGAGGGTGTCGCCGACCTCGTCGGCGACGGTGTGGCGGTGGAGGGCGGCGGACTCGGCGGCGAGGGCGCGGTCCTCGGGGGTGGCGTCGTCGTCGGGGTTGCGCCCGGGATCGCCGGCGGGCGGGGCGGTGGTCTCCGGGGCGTCGGGGTCGAAGGCGGCGTCGTCCGGCGGGTCGGGGTCGTTGTAGTCCTCGGCGGCGTCGGCGTCTTCGAAGGATTCGGGGTTAAGCGCGTCCGAAGCGTCGGGCCGGTCCCGTCGCGTCTGCGGGTTCGGTTCCGGGGACGCTTCCGGGGCCGCTGCCGGGGGTGGTTCCAGGGGCGGCTCGTCGGGGCGGGGGGTTTGAGCGAAACCCAGGGGGAACATGGAACAGGACTCCGAAGCGGAACAGGTGAGCGGCGGCGGGCGTGGCGGGGCCGCGGCGGCGGGCCGTGAATGATAACCGCAGCGGGCGCGGGGTGGCGGGTGCCCCGGACTTCGGTGATGCGGACGGATCGGTCGAGGTGCCGAGGCGTCAACGCCGCGGTTGCGGGTGCAACGTTCTCGACAAGATGAACAGGATGAACGGGAAAGGGATCGGATGCTCTCGATCCTTCCCCGTCCCGTCAATCCTGTCGAAACCTGCCGGTCAGAACCGGATCGCCGGCGGCGCGTCCGGCACGGTCACGTCGGTCGCCGGGGCGAGGTCGGCCTCGCGGATGTAGCGGTGCGTCCCGCCGGTGGTGAAGGCGATGAGCTCGAGCGTGCCCATGCGGTCGGGCGTCGCCAGCGGGTCGCGGTGGCGGAGCTGGGCGGTGTGGATCACCGTGTGGTTGAGGTTGACCGACGTGATGAGCTGGAGCAGGCGGAGGCGCTCGCCCTCCGGGTCGACGCGGCCGGTGAGGTCGTCGGAGACGAGGACGATCGCGTCGGGCTGGTAGGCGAAGGCGCGGCGGAGGGCGGCGTCCGGCCGGGCCGTGCCGCGGGGGATGAGCGACTTGCGCTGCGGGTCCAGCCAGCGGACGGTGCGGGAGAGCGCGTGCGTGTCGGCCTTGTGCATACCCAGCGGCGGGACCTCAACCACCTCGGCCCCGCGGAAGAAGACGATCGCGTACGACTGCTCGGGCTGCAGGCTCGTGATGCAGCGGCGGAGCTCATCGAGCAGGAACGGGAACGTGTCGACCAGCGACCCCGAAGCGTCGACGAGGTAGACGACACGCTCGGCACCGGGCAGGCCGTAGAGCTGGCCGCACTCGGCGAATGCTTCGGCCGCCGCGTCGTGCGGCGGGGCAACGGCCGGCACCGGGGCTGGCCGCTCCGACGCCACCTCCGCGGCCAACGACGCTCCGCCCCCCGCCGGCGACGCCCCGGCAACGGCCGCGCCCCCCCCGGGCTCCGCCGCACCCCCCGCTCCCAAACCGTTTTCGCCGTACGTCACCACCGCCCGCGGCACCGCCGACGCCAGCACCACCGCCTCACCGCCCCCATCACCCCAACCCACCCCCGCCGTCACCCCCGCCCCCCCCGTCACCCCCGTCACCCCGCTCCGCGCCGACGCCCCCGCCCCCGACCCCCCCGCCACCACGAACGATGACGCCCCCGCTCGCTTCCCAGATGCCACCTCACCCCGCCCCGTCACCGGCCCCTCGACACCCTTCACCACCCCATCACCCGCCCCCCCCTCAGCCCCGGGCACCGCCGGCGCCTCCCGGCTCGCCCCCGTCGCCACCCCCTTCGGGTCCCCCCCCAACGTCACCCACACCACCAGCCCCGCCAACCCCACCAGCACCACATGGATTACCACCACCGCCCGACGCGACGCCGCCTTGCCCCGGTCCGGCCCCCGCTTCGACCCCCTGTTCGACCGCCCCCCCCACTGATCCGACCGCGACCGCCGACCGCCCGGTTCCCGCTTTTCCAATCGACTCACCCGGCCACGCCCATCCTCTATCACCCGCCGCACATCCGGCCCGTCCTCCGCCAACGTCCACCCCACCCCGCCACCGGAAACCGTTGATCGCTCTCGCATGACGCTTCCTTCTATATAGATACCGCTCAAAAAACCGCTCCACCCGACGCTCGCCAAACGCTCCCCCTCACCACGGTCACCCTGCAACATCGGCCATCCACCCTCTGCCACGCCGACATTTCTTCCCCCCCGACGCGTCGCTCACGCTCCGGGCTCTGATCCGTCGCCTCCATCAGAGCCGGGAGCGTCAGCGACCGTTTGAACAACCGAACCCCGTCCAAAGCAGCCCGTCGCTCACGCTCCGGGCTCTGATCGAACGCCCCCGGACCCAACGCCCCCGCCCCCCTACACTGGCACCGCCCACCCACCCCGCCTACGGTCCACCTCGGTAAGCCCCAACACCCAACCCCCACCCGCCCCATGCCCGCCAACCCCCGCGTCATGCTCATCTCGACCCACGGCTACGTCTCGGCCGACATCGAGTTCGGCAAGCCCGACACCGGCGGCCAGGTCGTCTACGTCCTCGAACTCGCCAAGTGCATGGCCCGCTTCGGGTACGACGTCGACATCTTCACCCGACAGTTCGAGAACCAGCCCCAGACCGAAGACGTCGCCGACAACTGCATCATCCACCGCATCCCCTGCGGCGGCGACGCCTTCATCCCCAAGGAAACCCTCTGCGACTTCATCCCCGCCTGGATCGACAACGCCGAGGCCTACATCCGCGACCGCGGCCACGACTACCTCTTCATCAACAGCCACTACTGGGACGCCGGCCTCGCCGGCGACGGCCTGTCACGCCGCCTCGACATCCCCCACATCCACACCCCCCACTCCATCGGCTGGTGGAAACGAGAAAACATGGACGGCGACCCCGACGCCCTTGAGAAACAGTACAACTTCAACCGCCGCATCAAGGAAGAACGCATCATCTTCAACGACTGCGAAGCCGTCATCGCCACCACTCCCCAGCAGCGCGAGATCCTTGTCTCCGCCGAATACGGCGTCAACCCCGAACGCATCCGCGTCATCCCCCCCGGCTACGACGACTCCCGCTTCTTCCCCGTCTCCGAAGCCACCCGACAGACCCTCAAGACCCAGTACGGCTACGAGGGCAAAATCGTCCTCGCGCTCGGCCGCATCGCCCGCAACAAGGGCTACGACCTGCTCATCCGCGCCATGGCCCCCGTCTGCGAACGCCAGGACGACGCCCGCCTCCTCCTCGCCATCGGCTCCACCGAGCCCAGCGAGTCGGAAAAGGTCATGGTGCAGCAATATAAGGACCTGGCCAAGGAGCTCGGCATCGCCGACCGCGTCATCTTCGGCGACTACATCCCCGACGACGAACTCCCCGACTACTACCGCCTCGCCGACGTGTTCGCCCTGTCCAGCCGCTACGAGCCCTTCGGCATGACCGCCGTCGAGGCGATGGCCTGCGGCACCCCCGCCGTCGTCACCACCGAGGGCGGCCTCTGGGAACGCATCACCTTCGGACACGACGGCCTCTACGGCAACCCCTTCGACCCCTACGAATACGGCTCCGCCATCCATCACACCCTCCGACACAAACGCGTCTGGCAAAACGTCTCCAAGAACGGCTCGCACCTCGCCCGGGCCGAGTTCACCTGGATCGGCATCGCCCAACAGGTCATCCGCACCGCCCGCCACTTCGTCCCCGTCAAGGAAGCCGCTACGGCCTGATCACCCCCTTTCCCACGAAGCGACGCGGCTCCGCCGCGCGCCTTGTCGCGGCAAAGCCGCGTCGCTTCCTACCGATCCCAATCACGCCGGGTGCCACACCTTGGTGGCTCTGCACCAAGGTGTGCAGGTATTCGATAACCCCACACCTTGGCTCAAAGCAGTCAAGCTGTGTGATGAGCGCACCACGCCGCATAACGAGCGCATCAAACCGCGTGATGAGCGCACCACGCCGCGTAATGAGCGCACCACGCCGCGTTACGCCCTCGACAACCCGCTTGAGGCATCCCCCATGCACCATTGCGGCAGCCGTTTAACGCCGCGACTTGTCGCGTCCCTATCCTGACCCCCGATGAAACCCACCGCCAAAACCATCGACCCCTACAAGTCCCGCCTCGCCGCCCTGCGCCAGCGCCTCCGGGACGCGGAGAAGCCCGACGTCGACGCCGCGCTGATCGTCAACCCCGCTGACACCCGCTACCTCACCGGGTTCATCGGCGACGATTCGTGGACCGTCGTTATGGCCGGCGGCCGCAAGACCTACATCATCAGCGACACCCGTTTCGAGGAGCAGATCAAGGCCGAGGCTCCCCACGTGACCGCCGTCATCCGCCAGAACACGTCCCTCGCCGAGACGCTCAAAAAAGTCGTCGGCGACCTCAAGATCAAGAAGCTCGGCGTGCAGAAGGCGTATATCACTGCGCTGCAGCTCGAGAAGATCCGCGACGAGCTCGGCAAGAAGAAGGCGGTGCCCTGGGACGACGGGATGCTGGAGCAGCGGTCGGTCAAGGACGCCGCCGAGGTGGCGCTGATCCGCAAGGCGGGGCGGATCCAGCAGGAGGCGTACCTCGAGATGCTCGACGACGCCGAGCCGGGGCTGCGGGAATACGAGGTGGCGGCTTTCCTGGAATACCGCATCCGCGCCCTCGGGGCCGACGGCGTGAGCTTCCGCTCCATCGTCGCCGCCGACCGCAACGCCGCCCTCCCCCACGCCATCCCCGGCCGACGCAAGCTCAAACCCGGCGGCATCATGCTCGTCGACTGGGGCGCGAAGCTCGGCGGATACTGCTCCGACATGACCCGCGTCGTCGCCTTCGGCTCAATGAAGCCGAAGCTCCGCGAGGTGTATCAAGTGGTGCTCGAGGCGCAGCAGGCCGGCATCGACGCGATCCGCCCGGGCGCGAACCAGCGCGCCGTCGACGCCGCCGCCCGCAAGGTCGTCGACGACGCGGGGTACGGCAAACGGTTCGGCCACGGCCTTGGTCACGGCCTTGGGCTCGACATCCACGAGGCCCCCGTCCTCTCCCCCCGCGCCGACGAAGACGCCGAGCTCCAGCCCGGCCACGTCGTGACCGTTGAGCCGGGCATCTACCTTTCGGGCGTCGGCGGCGTCCGCATCGAGGACGACGTCGTTGTCACCGCTTCCGCTTCCGGGGGCGGGCACACGGTGCTTACCGACTTGCCCAAATCCCTTGAGTCCGCCATCATCTAACGCTCCACCGACGGTGGTGTGGGTGCCACACCTTGACCGCTCTGCGTCAAGGGGCGCGGCGACGGGCACACCTCGACCCAAAGCGGCCAAGGTGTGGCACCCGCAACCTGCGACGCTCATGCCCCGACCGACGCCCCGCCTCACGGACCCGCAAGGCCCGACCCCATGAACGACCTCAAAGTCATCCGCCAGCTCGTCAAGCTCATGGTCGACCACGACCTCACCGAGGTCGACCTCGAGGGCGACGGCGAAAAGATCCGCCTCAAACGCGGCACCCCCGCCCCCGGGATCAACCCCGGCGGAGGTCAAGGCGTCCCGATGCAGTACATCATGCAACCCGCCTCCACCCCCGCGCCCGGCGGCACCCCTTCCGGGGCCGGGGCCGCTCCCGGGGGCGCTTCCGGGGACGGAGGGGATGATGCCGACGACGACGGCCCGACCCTCGACAGCCCGATGGTCGGCACGTTCTACACCGCCTCCAGCCCCGACGCCGAGCCGTTCGTCAAGCCCGGCGACGCGGTCACCCCCGACACCGTCGTCTGCATCATCGAGGCCATGAAGGTCTTCAACGAGATCAAGGCCGAGCAATCCGGCACCATCGCCGAGGTGCTGATCAAAAGCGGCGACGCCGTCGAGTTCGGCCAGCCGCTGTTTCGGCTTCGCTAGGGGCTGGGGGCTGGGGTCTAGGGTCTAGAAGAGCGGCCTGGCCCTGCCTTTCTACCAGACGATAACCAGTAGCTCCATGCCACTGCCGCGGCAAAGAATTCGCGGCCTAGACCCCAGACCCTAGCCCCCAGCCCCTACCGCATGTTCTCACGCATCCTCATCGCCAACCGCGGCGAGATCGCCGTCCGCATCATCCGCGCCGCGCACGAGCTCGGCGTCGAGGCCGTCGCCGTCTACTCCACCGCCGACGCCGAGTCCAAGCACGTCAAGATCGCCGACCACGCGATCTGCATCGGGCCACCCCCGCCCTCGGAAAGCTACCTCAACATCCCCCACCTCATCGCCGCCGCCGAGATCGCCAACGTCGACGCGATCCACCCCGGCTACGGCTTCCTCGCCGAGAACGCCCACTTCGCTGAGGTCTGCCGCTCCTGCAACATCGAGTTCATCGGCCCCTCCGTCGACGCCATGAACACCCTCGGCGACAAGGTCGCCTGCAAACAACTCGCCATCAAATCCAAGGTCCCCACCTCCCCCGGGTCCAAGGGCGCCATCGAGGACGAGGCCGACGCGATCAAGCTCGCCAAAGACATCGGCTACCCCGTCATGATCAAGGCCTCCGCCGGCGGCGGCGGCCGGGGCATGCGCGTCGCCCACAACGACATGTCCCTCCGCTCCGGGATCAAGGCCGCCGCCCAGGAGGCCCAGGCCGCGTTCGGCAACGGCACGGTCTACCTCGAAAAGTTCATCGAACACGCCCGACACGTCGAGGTCCAGATCATCGGCGACACCCAGGGCAACGTTGTCCACCTCTACGAACGCGACTGCACCATGCAGCGCCGCAAACAGAAACTTATCGAGGAAGCCCCCTGCCCGGTTCTATCAAGGGGCGAGGCCGAAACGTTATGCAAAGCCGCCGCCCGACTCGCTAAAGCCGCGGGGTACTACTCGGCCGGAACCGTTGAGTTTTTGATGGACGCGAAGAAGAACTTTTACCTGATGGAGGTCAACACGCGGGTGCAGGTCGAGCACCCCGTGACGGAGATGATCACCGGCGTCGATATCGTCAAAACCCAGATCAAGGTCGCCGCCGGCGAGCCCCTGCCCTTCCGCCAGCGGGACATCAGGATCAACGGCCACGCCATCGAGGTCCGCATCAACGCCGAGGACCCCGACCGCAACTTCGCGCCCTCGGCCGGCCTCGTTGAAGAGTTCTACCCCGCCGGCGGGTTCGGCGTCCGACTCGACACGCACTGCCACTCGGGCTACCGCATCCCCCCCAACTACGACTCGATGATCGGCAAGCTCATCGTCCACCGCCCCGACCGCGAGCAGGCCATCAACACCCTCCTCGCCGCCCTCGGAGAGTTCCACATCGCCCCGACCAAAACCACCATCCCCCTGCACATCCGCCTCCTCAAAAACGGCAACTTCCGCCGGTCCGAGATCGACATCAACTTCGTCGAGCGCCTCTTAGGGTTGTAGTGAAAGTGCGGAGGGAACAGGGCACAGGGAACAGGCAGTAGGATCAACAAATCCCGCAGGAAGCGACGCGGCTCCGCCGCGCACCGCGCCCCACAACGCGCCACCTACCCGCGGCCGTTCCACCCGCGGCGTCCCCGCCTCGCGTCGCCAATCACGCGCGGCGAGCACGCCGCGGCTAGAACGCATTTGGTCTCGTCCGCACACCTAGCCTTCAACCCTGCGAGGTGCCGCACCCGGTCCAACAGGCTCAATCTCTTCTCCGTGCCTCCGAGCCTCCGTCGTTCAAAGGGTTTACATATGACAAAGCCCGCGGCTGATGTATGATCTTGACTCGTCGCCATCCCCGCCGTGGCTTTCGGGGGCTTTTGGTTGGTGCGTGTGGCTAGGACTGTTGCTCCGGTGTGCAATCAACTGCTCATCTTGTCGATACTCCTCGTCACGTTCTTGTCGTGTGACCGGCGTGGCGCTGAGGCCACCTCACCACCTGTACCATCCCCGCCCCGTTCTGCCGCAACTCCAGCACTGAAGTGGATTGTTCACGAGTCGGGACTCACGCTGCGTTCGTCCGGGGTTTGGTCTGACGCCGAGCGGCGGGTCATCACGCTTGTAGACTCGCATTACAAACTTGCGAGCGGCTCCGATGCTCTCTACAGCGTATACCCGATCCCCAATGCGGATGGGACGCCTTCAGGGACCTGGGGGGCCGAGGTGTACCCCGTGGTTGAACGTCTTGGAAACCGCAGATACAGCTCCCCTAAATTTCGGCAAGTCTTCGTTGCTGACGACGACCATATAACTATCGTAAAGGAGTTGGATTATCGAGAAGGAGGCGAGTTGGTCGAAATCATCATCGACGAATAGGTTCGTCGAAGCGATCAGCGGCTGCGAGTAAGTAACCCGCCGCGGCTGGAAAGAGGAAGGGGATGCTCGAGAGGTGGAACGGCAACGCGGCGTCAGCCGGAGCTGCCCAGGGTGAGGGCAGGCGCGGGGGCCGCAGCGTTACGCCGACTGTTTCGCTTTGGCGCGGCGTTGGAGTTCGGCGTCGATGAAGCCTTGCAGGTCGCCGTCCATGACGGACTGCGGGTTGCCCACCTCGTGGCCGGTGCGGTGGTCCTTGACGCGGTTGTCGTAGAAGACGTAGCTGCGGATCTGGCTGCCCCAGCCGCGGTCGACCCCGCCGCCGGTCGCGGCGTCCATCTCGGCCTGACGCTTCTGTTCCTCGAGCAGCTCGACCTTGCCGCGGAGGATGTTGAGGGCGAGCTTGCGGTTCTGCTCGGCCTTGCGTTCGACGCTGCACACGACGGTGAGGGTGTGTTCCTTGTCGTAGTGGTAGACGAGGCGGATGGCCGAGGCGACCTTGTTGACGTTTTGCCCGCCGGGGCCCGAGGAGCGGGCGAACTGGGTGGACTCGAGCTTCTCCTCGTCGAGCTCGACCTTGCCGGTGTCGGGGAACTCGGGCACGACCTCGACGGTGGCGAACGAGGTCTGGCGTTTGCCCTCGGCGTTGTAGGGCGAGACCCGGGCGAGGCGGTGGGTGCCCGACTCGGCCGAGAGGTACCCGTAGGCGAGCGGGCCCTTGATATAGAGGGTGACCTCCTTGATGCCCGCCTCGGTGCCGTGGGTTTTCGATACTTCGCTGACGTCGTAGCCGGCGGTTTCGCAGTAGTAGAGATACATACGAAGCAGCATCTCGGCCCAGTCGTCGGCCTCAGTCCCGCCGGCACCGGACTGGATCGTGAGGTAGCAGTGGCGGGCGTCGTATTTCCCGCCGAGCAGCGACGTCATCTCCAGCCGGGTGAGCTCTTTTTCCAGCGGGTTGATCTGCTGGTCGACCTCGCGCTTCGACTCGTCGTCGTCGGCCTCGTCGGCCATCTCCCAGAGCAGGTTCGCATCTTCGACCCGCTGCCGGGCGTCGCGGAGCGGGTCGATCTGCGCCTTGATTGCCTTGAGCTCGCCGATGACGCCGTTGGCCTTGTCCTGGTCGTTCCAGAAGGCGGGATCGGCCATCTTCGCCTCGAGCTCCGTGAGGCGGGCGGCCTTCTCGTCGACGCGCAGCGAGTCGGCCATCGCGGTGATGCGGGTGGTGAAGTCGTCGAGGATCGCGGGAATGTTTTCGTGCATGGGTTTAGCCGCCAAGGACGCTAAGAGCGCCGAGGAAGGCAATAGGAAATCAAGGATCTTCTTTATTCAATCTATTTTAGAAATTGGCACCGTCACTTAGCAGCATCAATTACAAAAAATGTAGTTGAGTTCCTTGACGCTCTTGGCGTCCTTGGCGGCTAATGGCTTTTCATCACCCCCGCGATCGCGTCGCACAGGACGGGGATGTTCTGCTCGGTCATGCCGGCGACGTTGATGCGGCCGGAGCCGACGATGTAGATGGCGTGGTCGTCGCGGAGTTTTTCGACGTGCTGTTTGGTGAGGCCCGAGAGGGTGAACATGCCGCGTTGGCGGCGGGCGAAGTCGTTGCCGTCGGGGGACAGCGACACGCCACGCTCATCGAGCGCGTCGGCGAAGCGGTGGCGCATGGTGTTGATGCGCTGCCGCATGGCGGTGAGTTCGTCGCGCCATCGCTGGCGGAGGGCGTCGTCGTTGAGGATGGTGGCGACGACGGCCCCGCCGTGGGCGGGCGGGTTCGAGTAGTTGGCGCGGATGGCGCGGCGGACGCGGGTCATGACCGCCTCGCGGTCGTCGGCGGTCCTGGCCACCACCGTCAGCGCCGACGCGTTCGTTGTAGAGGCCAAAGTTTTTGGAAAAAGACGAGCAGATCAGGAGTTCATTGCAGGCGTCGGCGACGGCGCGGAGGCCGGCGGCGTCGTCGTCGAGGCCGTCGCCGAAGCCCTGGTAGGCGAAGTCGACGAGGGGGAGGACGCCGCGCTCGGCGAGGACGGCGGCGATATCACGCCACTGGTCGGGGGTGGGGTCGACGCCGGTGGGGTTGTGGCAGCAGCCGTGGAGGAGGACGACGTCGCCGGCGGGGATGTCGCGAAGGGCGGCGAGCATGGCGTCGAAGTCGAGGGTGTTGCGTTGACGGTCGAGGTAGGGGTAGGTTTTGGTGGCGAGGCCCGCGGCGGCGAAGATGGGCTGGTGGTTGGCCCAGGTCGGGTCGCTGAGCCAGAGGGTGGCGCCGGGGTGGTTTTGTTGGAGGTAGTCGCCGGCGACGCGGAGGCCGCCGGTCCCGCCGGGCGTGTGGGCGGTGCCGGCGCGGCCGTTCTCGACGGTGGGGTGGCCGTCGCCGAAGAGCATCGCCTGGACCCGGACGGCGTAGGCGGGCGAGCCGTCGATGGGGAGGTAGCCCTTGGTAGTTTCAGTGTCGACAAGGCGGCGCTCGGCGGCCTTGACCGCGTCGAGGACGGGGGTCTTGGCGTTCGCATCCTTATAGACGCCCACGGCGAGGTTAATCTTGCCCGGGCGGGGGTCGGCCTTGAACGCTTCGCTGAGCCCGAGGATCGCGTCGGGCGGGGCCGGGGTCACATCCTGAAACATGGTGGTGAGCACGCCTTTCGTCACCCGGCGCGGGCGATCGGGGGGACCCGGCACCATATCACCGGGCGGTTGTCGGGGCAATCGGCGGCGGTCGTCCGATGGCGACGCTGCAGCCCTCGTCGTGCGGAGCGGTCAGGCCGGGCTCCGCCGTGCCACCATGAGCGGCTCGATGAGTTTGGCGGCGATGTCGGCGGGCGGGGCGAGGGGCGCGAGGTAGGCGTGGTCGGGGCCGCCGGGTGCTGCGGGGTGCCAGGTGTTGTGGCCCGAGGGGTCGGCGTGGTTGGTGGAGCCGGTGACTTCACGGAAGCCCGAGCCGGTGAGCGGGGCGTCGTCGGTGGCGGGGCCGCGGACGGCGTGTAGGACGGTGATCTGGTCCCAGATGCTCCACGCTTCGATGCGATCGGAGGGGACATCGGCGCACCACCGCGGTGGGCGGGCGAAGAAGTCGCGGTAGCCGAGTTTGACGGGGTGGCCGTCGGGGAGGCCGTTGATGGCGTCGCCGGTGGCGTAGCCGTAGTCGCGGTTGCCGGCCTCGAAGCCGCAGAAGACCACGGGGACGGGGCAGGCGTCGAGGAAGTCGGCGGTGACGCGCAGCCGGCCGTTGGCGGCGAAGTTCGTCTCGGCGCGGGTTGGGGGGCCGCCTTCGGAGGTCGGGGGCAGCGGCGTGTACCCGCCCATGACGACGTAACGCCGGATCTTGCGGCGCACGAGGTCGGCGTGTTGTTGTACGAGGGCCAGTTGATGCCAGAGCTGGCCGATGGTGGCGATGACGGCCGACGCGTCGGGTGCCGCGTGGAGCAGTTCGACGAGGAGCGCGACCGCTTCGGGGGCGTCTTCGCCGTCGAGGACGCCGGGCGTTACGCGGGCTACGGTGTCGGCGTAGGTGTCCTGCACCACGAGGGGCCAGGCGGGGCGGCCGACGGGCACGCGGCGGCCGAAGTAGAGCCCGACGGCGTCGATGCAGCCGATGGCGTGGCGCTGGGGCGTGTCGCTGACGATGCCCAGGACGTCACACTCGCCGCGGTCGGCGAGCTCGTGGAGCACGGCCACCGCGCCGAGGTCGTCGATGTCGCCGCCGAGGTCGGTGTCGAGGATGATGCGCGGACGATTGATAACTTCCATTGTTGAGATTCTATCGAGTGGGCGAGACGGCATTGGACGATGGTTCCGCCAATGTACATCGCGCCGCCTGGGATTTTCTTGCCAAACCCGCCGCACCGGGTGTTTCAGCCCGACGAGTGTGATATAGTCGACCGCTAAGTTATTTAGTTCGGATGTGATAGATGGAACTTTACCCGCGACACCGCCCATGCCCGACGACTCCCCCACGCCCCGCTTCGGCAAGAGCCACTTCCGTCAAGTCCACCTCGACTTCCACACGTCCGAGAAGCTGACCGACATCGGCGCCCGATTCGACGCGGACCGTTTCGTCGAGACGCTCAAGCTCGGCCACGTCGACGCGATCAACCTCTTCGCCAAGGGGCACCACGGCTGGTGCTACTACCCGACGAAGGTCGGCCGACCGCACCCCCACCTCATGCCGGGGCTGGATCTCTTCGGCGGCCAGGTCGAGGCGTGCGAGGCGGCGGGTATCCGCACCACCGCGTACATCACGGTCGGGTGGAGCGCGACCGAAGCGGAGGAGCACCCCGAGTGGTGCGTGCGTCGGCAGGACGGCACGATTCATACCAACCGGTCGGGCGACCCGAACCCCCCCGCCCTCGACGCCCCGGCCGACGCGCCGTTCCCCAAGTGCTTCTGGAAGTTTCTCTGCCCCAGCGGTGTGTACCGCCAACACCTCCTGGACCTCACCCGCGAGGTGCTCGAGATGTACCCGACGCAGGGGCTGTGGTACGACATCTGCCCGCTGGAGACGTGCTGGTGCGAGCGGTGCGTGGCGGGGATGAAGAAGCGCGGGATGGACCCCGACGACCGCGACGCGGCGGAGGTCTATTGCGTCGACAAGTGGGACTCGTTTATGGCCGACTGCCGCGTGATTGCCGAGGAAATGCGGCCCGGACGCACCGCGTCGGTGTTCTTCAACGGTTTGACGCACATGATCACTCCGCCGCGCATCCTCGTCCACCAGACGCACTACGAGCTGGAGGATCTGCCCACGGTGTGGGGCGGGTACGACAAGCTGCCGCCCCGCGCCCGCTTCTTCGCTCGGGACGGGAAAGAGGTGATCGCGATGAGCGGCAAGTTCCACACCGCGTGGGGCGAGTTCGGCGGGTACAAGCACCGCGACGCACTCCGCTACGAGGCCGCCACCATGCTGGCGTTCAACGCGCGGTGCAACTTCGGCGACCAGCTCCACCCCTCGGGCGAGCTCGACGAGCAGACCTACCTGAACATCGGCCACGCGTTTGAGTACGTCGAGCGGGTCGAGCCGTTCAACGTCGGGATCACGCCCGACACGAACCTCGGGGTGGTCTTCGGCGTCCAGCCGCGGAACACCGCGGTGCACGGCACGTCCTCTTCCCTCGATGACGAGGGGGTCTGCGTCATGCTCCTCGAGGCGCAGCTCGACTTCGAGGGCGTCCGCCTGTCCGACGGGCTTGACGCGCTTAGATCCAAGGACGCGATCGTCATTACGCAGCGGTGCGTCGACGCGGACGACGCCGTGGTGCTGCGGGAGTACGTCGCACAGGGCGGGCGCGTGGTGCTGGTCGGCGATGCGGTGCGCCGCGTCGACGGGGACGGGGCGGTGTTCGATTTTGGCGGTGAAATAGTCGGACCCTCGAAGTATCAAATCGACTACACCCTTAGCCGGGGAGGAGCTGCGGGGGCTTGGCGACCTGGGGCGGGGGCCGTTTTTGAACTACGACGCGGCGATGCGGCTGAAGCCTGCCGGCGGCGAAGTGCTGGCGGCGATCCGCGAGCCGTTTTTCGATCGGGCCTATGGGCACTACACGTCGCACCAGAACACGCCGTACCGGCTGGAGGACGCGGAGCACGTCGCGGCGATCCGCCACGGCCGCGTGGTCACGCTCGCGCACCCGCTCGGCCGAATGTACACCGGGCACGGGGCGCGTCAGCACCGTGAGTTGTTCACCGCGGCGCTCGCGGCCACCGGGTACACGCCGAAGGTCCGCGCCATCGACCTGGGCAGCAGCGGCCGGGTGACGCTGTACCACCAGGCGGACGAGGGCCGCCGCGTGTTGCACGTGACGTATGCCACGCCGACGAAGCGGGGCGAGTGCGAGGTGATCGAGGACCTGCCGGTGCGGCACGGGGTGAAGCTGAGCGTCGCCGCCGACGGGGTGACCCGCGTGCACCAGCCGCTCGACGGGCGCGAGCTGGAGTTTGCTTTGGCGGACGGGCGGGTTGAGTTTGAGCTGCCGCCGTTTTCCTGTCACACGGTGGTGACGTTGGCGTAGCGGAGGTCCGGGCTTGGTCCGGCCGGTTGTGGTTGCGGTACGTGGGGTGTGGGCGGAGCACGTCGGTAACCCCTGCCTGACGGGTGCCACACCTTGGCCGCTCGAGGCCGATGTGTGACGGCTTGCATGGCACCTGCCGCACACATCGCCGCAAAGCGGGCGAGGTGTGGCACCCGCCATTGTCACGCACGAGAAACTAAAAGGACGGTTTGAGCGGAGGACTGCGGCCGCGAGCGGCCGAGCTAAGCAGCGGGTGCGGTGGAACCTTGTAGGTCAGGGTGCCTTGATCAGCGTTGGAAGTAGCGCGGCCGCGTTGGCGTCGGGGGGGAAAGTGAGGTAGGTCGGGCGGTGCGGGTCCGTCTTGCCGGGTTGCAGGTCGTTGCCGTACCAGTCGCGGACGGCGACGGCGTCGGGCGGGTCGGCGAGGGTCCAGTTGACCCCGTTTTGGGGGAGGAGGACGGCGACCTGTTCGTCGTTGCTGCGGAAGAGGTAGGCGTAGACGGGGCCGGGCAGTTCGACGGTGCGGTCGAAGGCTTTGCCTTCGAGGTGCCAGAAGAGGTTGCTGAGGGCGGGGCCCCAGGGCGGGAGGTGGCCGTCGGGGGCGAGCATGTCGTAGGTCGGGCGGAAGTCTTTCTGGGCCGAGAAGGTGTAGAGGAACCACTTGTCGACGCCGGCGGCGAGGCGGGAGACGTAGAGGCGGACGAGGCGGTCGGCGGTGTCGAGCGCCTCGGCGTGGCGGCCGGCGGGGACGGCGTGGTCGTACCAGTTGCCGCTGGGGGTGGCGGGGGTGCTGCCGGACTCGGACTCCCAGACGGGCAGGTCGGGGCGGCCGGCCTCGGCGAGGAGGCGCTTCACCGCGGCGGGGTGCGTCGTCGAGGCGAGGTCGCCGGGGAAGCCCGCGGGGGCGTTGGCCCCGGCGTAGTCGTGGTAGGACACGAGGTCGGCGACCGCCGGGTCGAGCCCACCGGCCGCGGCGATGGCCCGGTCGTTGGCGACGGCGTCTTCCCGGTCGTAGGCGCTGCCGGTGTTCCACACCAGCAGCGCGTCGGGGTCGTGCGAGCGGATCGCCTCGGCCGCGGCGCGCTGGATCGCGACGTACTGCTCGGGCGTGCCGCGCACCGGCTGGCCGTTCTCGACGCGGCCGGTGAAGAACCGGGCCCAGAACGGTTCGTTCCACGGCTCGTAGGCCTGCACCCGGCCGGCGTACCGCTCCGCCACCCGGGCGACGTAGTCTCGGTACTCGTCGATGCTGCGGGGCACGGCTTTCTTGCGCCAGTAGCCGCTCTTGATCGTCTCGATGCCGCGGTCGGTCGGCTGGGCCCACTGCGGTGTGGTGCCGAGGATGGCGAGGACGCTGAACCCGTGGGCGTCGAGCTGGCGGAACAGGCGGTCGGTCGCGTCCCAGGCGAACTCGCCCTCGCGGGGCTCGATGGTGGGCCAGTCGAGCCCCTCGAAGAGGCGGACCCAGCGGAAGCCAAGCCTCGCCGCGGCGTCGATGTCGTCCTGTCGATCGAGCCAGAGGTGCGTGCCGAAGGGCGAGTCGGGCAGGCGCTCACCCGCCTGCCGGGGCGCGCGGACGCGGTGCAGGACGACCTCTTCGTACGGTGAGACGGCGTTGCCGTCGGCGTCGAACGCGCGGGCCTCGACGCGGATCGGGCCGAGCGGGAGCGCGTCGGTATCGGCCGTAACGGCGGCGGTGGCGAGCGATCCGTCCCGCTCGGGGCGGACCGTCTGTTCATGCACGTCGCCGCGGCCGTCGGTGAGGCGGACCGTGACGCGGTCCAGCCGAGCGAGCTCGCCCCACGCCGACAGGGTGAGCCGGATCGGTTCGTCCTGCTCGTAGACGCCCAGGGGCATCGGGCTGGTGAGGCCGAGTTCGACGGGCGCGGCCCGGGCGAAGTCGCTCATGGCGTCGCCCGCCTCGACCATGAGGCCGTCGATGAGGACGCCGGGCCCCGGCCCGGTTGCGACGAGCTGGAACAGGTGGAATCCGTCGGCGGCGGCGGGCAGGTCGACGGTGTGGGAGAACCGCTGCCACTCGCCGGTGACGGGGACGTCCTGGACGTATGGGGCAACCCACCACGGGTCGGCGTCGACCGGGTAGAGGCGCGCCTGGAGGGACGTCGCCCGGCCGGAGGTTTGCTCATCGCCATCGCCGTCGGGCGGCGGCGCGGCTTTGGCGTAGAAGCTGAGGGTGAAGGTGCCGCCGACGTCGGTCGGGACGCCGCCGACAAGCCAGGCCTGGCCGCTGCCGGGCGTGTCGATGCGGAGCGGCGCGACGCCGGTGGGCCCGGCCTGACCGGTCGCGGTGCCGACGCCGGGCATGAAGTTCCACGCGGCGGTGTGCCCGGCGGGCTGGCTCGAGGCGTAGAGCAGGTTCCGCCCGGCGAGGGCGGCCCGCAGTTTGGCGGTGTCTCGCTTGACCGCGATCGAGTTTCAGGTCGTCGATGACGTAGTCGCCCGGGGCGGCGAAGCGGAGCTCGATCTCGCCGCCGTGGGCGTTGGCTACCGGGGAAAAAGTCACTTCGGCGCGGGTCCATTCGTTCGCGGCCGTGACCGTCTTGCTCGTCAGCACGGTCCACGGCCGGGCCTTGTCGTACGCCTCGCGGAGGTTGACCTTGATGGCTTGCCCGCCGCCGAGGGCGAGGAAACTCAGCCGCAGCTCCGTCTCGCCGTCGAGCGGGATCGGGCCACGGACCAGGAGCATCACCACCCCGCCGCGCACGTCGCTGATGCGGAAGCCGAGCGCCTGTTGCCCCTCGGGCGCGGCCTCGGTGACGGGGCGGAAGTCGGCGGTGACGTCGGCCCAGCCGCTGTCGAGTGTGACGCGGGTGTCGCCGGGGTAGGTGCCGGACAGGGCCGCCGTCTCGGTCGCCTCCACCGGCTTGAAGTCGCCCTCGAAGTTTTCAGACACCAGCACCGTCTGCTCGGCTTCCGCCGCGGTCTGGGCCCGCGCCGTGATCGGCAGCGACAGGGCGACGATGGCGAGGGCGAGGGCGATGGCGAGGGCGAGGGCCGCGGCCGCGCGTCGGGGCCCGGTCGATTGCGTCCGGGTCGGGGTCGCAAGGGTGTTCATCACTGCGGCTCGGCGGGGTCGGCGGCGTCGGTTGGGGTGTAGCGGATTTCGAGCCGCGGGCGCTGGTCGGCGAGGTCCGACTCGCCGGCCTCGAGCGAGAGGTAGCCGAGCGGGGTGTCCTGCCCCTCGCGGTGGGTCAGGACCCAGCCGTCGTTGTCGGCCCGACCCGATGCCCAGCGGCGGACCGACGCGGTGACGTCGAACTCGACCCGCGGCGCTTCCTTCTTGAACACGGTGTCGGTGGCGATGGGTTCGGCGGCGGCCTCGCGGCCGTTGAGCTGGATGCCGTCGCCGCCGAAGCTGTCCCAGGTGCTGTCGCCATCGAAGGCGCTGCGCATCTCGGCCAGGGCGTTGCGGTTGGAGAACCCGCCGTTCTCGCCCGCCTCGCGGTGGAGGATGAGGGTGGCCGCGTCGATGGTCGCGTCGGGCGAGACCTGGCCGGGCTTGTTGCCGAAGAGCCCGTCGAAGCGGAGCAGGATCTGGCGGGTGACGCGGTCGGGGCTGGGGTCGATCTCGGCGGCGAGGATGAGCTTGGCGTTGTCGCCGAAGGTGTAGCGTTCTTCGCCCGGGCGGCCGCTGATGTAGGTGTCGACGGTGCCGTCGTACCCGTCGACGCCGTTCTGGAAAACGGCGGTCTCACCCGTGGCCGTGGCGGCGATCAGGAGCGTGAGCGGGGCGAGCGGCACGAGCAGAGTAAGAGTCGGTTTCATTGGCGGGTGTGGCGGGGGATCAGGGGCGTGGACGATCGGCGGCCGGGGCGGCCCGGGTGAAGCCGGCGGGGGCGCGGTCGCGCCCCCGCCGGCGGGTTAGGGGTCGGATGTTTAGCCGCGTCGACGGCGGCCGAGCAGGGCCACCGACCCGAGGCCGAGCAGCGCCAGCGACGCGGGTTCGGGGACCTCGGCGGGGGTGAAGTCGACGGTGAGGAGCGGGCGGTCGGTCACGGTCGTGGCGTCGCTGGAGAGCCCGACGGCCGTCGCCCCGGGGTTCGAGTCGGACATCCGCAGGAGGAAGCCCTGGTTGGCGGCGGCGCCCGAGGCGTAGGCGGCGAGCGTGGCGGTGACGTCGTAGATGCGGGGGCCGGCGTTGCCGCCGAAGTCGGCGAGCCGAGCAGGGTGCCGGTGGTCTCGGTGGTGAGCTGGATGCCGTTGCCCAGCGAGTTAAAGGTGGAGGTGTTCTCGGTGAAGTCGGTGGTGAGCTGGTAGAGCTGCACGTTGCCGAACCCGCCGCTCTTGACGACGCTGAAGGTGGCGTTGTTGATGGTCGAGCCGGGGGTGATCTGGTTCGGGCCCGGAGCCGAAGATATCGTCGAAGCGGACGAGGGACTGCTGGATGCCGGCGTTGGCGCCGGTGCCGCCGCTGCCGCTGATCTGCAGGGCGAAGTTCGTGCCGAAGTTGGTGCTGGGCGCGCTGGCGGCGACGTAGGTGTCGGCGGTGCCGGCGTAGCCGTTGACGCCGTCGCGGAACGACACGACGTCCGCGGACGCCGAGGACATGCCGCCGAGGGCGACGGCACCGAGGGTGAGGCAGGTCAGGAGTGAACGATTCAACACGGGAACCTCCAAGGTGGAAGGAAAATGAAGCGGGGCGATCCGACACTCATCACGCCCGAAGAAGCCGGGCGTCCCGAGTCAACGGGCCGCCCAACAGCACGTCACCCCGGCGGGGGCCCGGTCGAGCCCCGCACGACCAGCGGCGAGGGGACGAGGATGTCCGCCGGCCGCGACACCCGCCGCCGCGACGCCGGCCCCGGTGCCTGCCGCGCCTCGACCAGCGAGAGCAGCCGCTCGGCACACACCCGGCCCACCCGGTAGAAGTCCGGCTCCACGGCCGTGAGCCCCGGCCGCAGCGGCTCGAGCACCGCCGAATATTCCAGCGCCACGACGCTGAAGTCCTGCGGGCACCGCAGCCCCCGCGTCCGGGCCCACTCGGTCAGCGCCAGCGCCAGCCGGTCGTTGTAGGTGATGAACGCCGTCGGCCGCCGCGACGCCGCCCGCCGCAGCATCGCCGGCAGCGCCGAGGCCTCGAACGCCTCCACCGGCTTGGGGAACACGCTCGAGGGCAGCCGCACCGCCTCGCCCCGAAGCGCCCCCGCCCGCCGCTCGCAAACCCCGGCCCACCCCGCCTCACGCCGCAGCACGAGCTCGCCCGCCCATTGCCGCACCACGTCCGTGTCCGGGTCGAGCCCGAGGTAGCCCACCCGCCGGTGCCCCAGGTCCAGGAGGTGGTCAACCGCGAGGCGGACCGACTCGGCCTCGTCGATCCGCACCGCACCGACGCCCCCGCGGGGCTCGGCGTTGATGATCAGCCCCGGCAGCTTCACCCGACGCATCGCCGCGAGCTGCTCGGGCTGCACCAGAAAGTCGATCAGGCACCCGTCGAACCGCCCGTCCAGCAGCATCTCGTGGTGACCCGGGGCCGCCTGCACCAGCGTCAGCGCCATGCCGTGCGGCTCGAACCCGTCGGTCAGCCCGTGCAGCAGCCCGGCGTTGTGCAGCCGGTGCGTCCCGATCATCCCCACCAGCCGCGTCCGCCCGTCGCTGAGCACCTTGCTCTTCCACTGCTTGCGGTACCCCAGCTCCGCGGCGATCCGCCGGATCTCCTCCGCCCGGTCCGCCGAAACCCCCACCGTCCGGCTCGACTGCGACAGCACCGCGCTCACCACCGGGCGCGACACGCCCGCCAGGTCCGCGATCTGTCGCATCGTCACCGCCATGGGAAAGTCTCACAAGCCTTCGCCGGCCCCCGGCCCCCCAGACGCGGAGCCGCAGAATCTTGAACCGATCCACGACGGAAGCGCTTGACTCCCGCCGATTACACGGGTAATCTATCCGCCGACGGGCCGCGTGTCAAGCGTGCCCCTCAGGTTTCTTCGCCCGTCAAGGCCTTCCGCCGCCGGGCACCGCTTCCTTCACCGTGTTGATCGCACCTTTCCCAGGAGATCCGAAATGGCCCGTACCGCACCGTCATCATTGGTGACCCCGTCCGCCCGCCGCCGCCGTGCCGCGGGCTTCACGCTCATCGAGCTGCTCGTGGTGATCAGCATCATCGCGCTGCTCATCGGCATCCTCCTGCCGGCGTTGAGCGCCGCCCGCGCCGCCGCGCGGCAGTCCGCCTGCCTCAGCAACGTCAAGCAGTGGGCCACCGCCAGCTACGCCTACGCCACCGACTCTAAGGGCAAGCTCCCTTACGGCGCCTACCGCACCTCCGCCAACAAGCAGTACTCCTGGGACGACCTGCTCTACAGCTACGTCACCGCCTCGTCCGCGCCGCAGGCCCAGCTCGAGAAGAACTTCATCGAGCAGAACGACCGGATCTCCCTGGCCAAGTCGATCCTCCAGTGCCCCAGCGACCAGTTGGTCCGCGCCCCGTTCGCGACGGGTTCGCCGATCGTCGCCCGCAGCTACGCCATGAACCGCGGCAAGCTCAGCCCCCTCACCGGCGTCGCCGGCGACACCTTTAGCCTCAGCGCCGCGGACGACAAGCTCCCGCCCCAGTTCACGCTCGAAGAGATCCTCAACTCTACCGGCACCCTGCTCTTGACCGAGCAGCACACGGTCAACAACTACCAGGGCGGCTACGGCCAGGCCACGCTCTACAACCCCCGCTGGGTCATGTCCAAGGACGGCACCGACATCGTCACCACCCTGCCCCACGGCAAGAACGCCGGCGACATCGGCATGCTCTACAACCAGACCAGCGCCATCGCCAACTTCGGCTTCGTCGACGGCCACGCCGCCACCCAGGGCACCTTCGACACCTACAGCCAGACCGCCTTCCCCACCTACACCCAGTACGCCAGCGTCGGCGGCCAATGGTCGCGGCTGCCCAACGACTGACCGCCCCCCCCGGCCCCCCCGCCCGGCCATCACCCCGCCCTTTTAGCCCGGCCGCTTGCGGCCGCAGTGCTGGAGTCGGTGTTGATTTGAGAGCTCCCGCGGCCACGAGCGAGCGGTCTAAGCCGACTCCACCGCGACCCGCCGCGGGGTGAACGCATCTGCTTTTCAAAGCCCGGAGCGTAAGCGACGGAGCCGCGTCTTCTGCAACGCCCACCGGTCGCTCACGCTCCCGGCTCGGATCGAGTGCCCCCCACTGACCGTGCACTGAACCCCCGCCCCGATGGCAAGACCGCGCGTCGGCTGATAAAGTCGGGTGCTCATTGCCGCGAACGCACCCCGCTCCGCAAAGGTTTGGATCAATATGGACCAGGTCAGACTCGGCGTCATCGGCGCGGCCGGCAGCATGGCCACCGCGCACCAGAAGTATTTCAAGGACATCGACGGGCTGACCTTTGCGGCGGCGTCCGACGTCGTCGCCGAGCCGCTGGCCAAGATCGCCGGGGAGCACAAGGTCGAGGCCTTCGACGACGCCGAGGCCATGATCCGCTCGGGCGAGATCGACGCGGTGCTGATCGCCTGCCCGCACTACCAGCACCCCACGTTCGCGATGGCGGCGTTCGAGGCGGGGGTCCACGTCCTGTGCGAGAAGCCCGTGGCCGTCACCGCCAAGGCCGCCGCCGAGGTCAACGACGCCTACGCCGCGGCCGTGCAGAAGCACCCCGGGCTGATCTTCGCGGGCATGTTCAACCAGCGGACCAACCCGGCGTGGCAGGAGATCCACCGGCTGTGCCACGACGGCAGCGTGGGCGAACTCGTCCGCGTGTCGTGGACGATCACGACGTGGTTCCGCACGCAGGCGTACTACGACTCGGGCGGCTGGCGGGCGACCTGGGCTGGCGAAGGCGGCGGCGTCCTCATCAACCAGTGCCCGCACAACCTCGACCTCTTCCAGTGGTTCGTCGGCATGCCCAGCCGGGTCACCGCCAACGTCAGCCTCGGCAAGTACCACCACATCGAGGTCGAGGACGACGTCACCGCCCTGCTCGAGTTCGACAACGGCGCGACCGGCACGTTCGTCACCTCCACCGGCCAGTCGCCCGGCATCAACCGCCTCGAGATCGTCGGCGACCGCGGCACCATCATCTCCGACGGCCACCGCGGCGAGGGCCTCACCTTCCTCCGCACCAGCGAGCCCGTCTCCGAGTTCTGCCGCACCACGCCGGACCGCTTCGCCAACGTGCCCGCGACCGATATCCACCTCAAGCCGCCGCACGCTAAAGGGTCCGAGCACGAACGTGTCACCCGCAACTTCGTCCAGACCCTCCTCACGGGCGGCACCCAGGACGACCTCATCGCCCCGGGCACGGAGATGATCCACGGCCTCGAACTCGGCAACGCCATGCTCATGGCCGGCCTCACCGGCCAACCCGTCAACCTCCCTACCGACCGCGACGCCTTCGCCGACCTCATCGAGAAGCTGAAATCAGAATCGACGTTCCAGAAGAACGAGGTCAAGGAAAGCACCGCCGCGATGAGCGGGAGTTTCTGAACGCGCCGGTGCACCGCTGCTTAGCCCGGCCGCTTGCGGCCGCAGTCTCCCCTCCCGCTGCAAGCCTGTTCCAACCAGCACCAAAGGGTGCCACACCGCATCCCGCCGCTCGGGGCGGGTGCGGTGTGCCGGTTTGACTGTGGCGTCACGTCCCCCGCGGCTATCGCACCGCACCCTCCGCGTAGTCTGCGGGATGCGGGGTTGCACCCCTGCAGCCTTGGGGAAAGGCGCTTGACGTGGCGGACCACCGCGGCCGCAAGCGGCCGGGCTAAGCAGCGTCGGTATCGGCATACACTGCCCCGCCATGCGCTCCCGCATCACCCGACGCTTCGACTTCCACGCCGCCCACGCACTCACCACCTTCCCCGACGGGCACAAGTGCCGGCGGCTGCACGGCCACACCTTCCTCGCCGAGGTCACCCTCGCCGGTGAGGTCGATCCCGACCGCGGCTACCTCATGGACTTCGGCGAGCTCAAACGCCACCTCGCCCCGCTCGAGGCCGACCTCGACCACGCGAACCTCAACGACCTGCCGGGCCTGCCCAACCCCACGACCGAGCTGCTGGCGAAGTACATCTACGACCGCCTCAAGCCCGCGGTCCCGCTGCTCGAAAGCGTCCGCGTCCACGAAACCCCGCAGAACAGCGCCGAATACGCGGGGGAGTAGCGGAGGGATCAGGGATCAGGGACCAGGCATCGGGAACCGGAACCATCGTGCCGTGCGTTCCTCCGGCGTACGTCCCCCGATCCCTATTCCCCAATCCCTTCCCCAAAAAAACCCCGCTGCCGCAGAAGCGACAACGGGGCGGAGGGGAGAAAGCAGGGTTGATTGCAGAGTCTATCGGAACATGCCTGACTCTGCCGTTAAGTTTTATTCCATGTCCTGTCCGGAATCAAGGGCAAGGCTTTCCCAATTTCACATTTTTTTATTATCAGACGGTCCTAGCCGCTTGAGCGGCCTATCCGGGCCGATCCGGACGGTGGAGAAGGGGACGCGAAACGGCCTAATCGGCCGCTTTTACAAGGGCTCTCGGGTCTTTTCTCTAATTGGATCGTAGGGCCGCCGAGGTAATGCCCTCGAGCCCATAACCTAATGTGGTGGCCTCGTTCTCGGGGCGACGCTTCCGGGGCTTCACGGAGCGTCGGCCCCGGCCACTTCGGCGAAGGAATCGATCAAGCGTCATTGATCGGATTGGCGGGCGTCCAAGGTGGCTCACCCCGCGAGGGCGGTGACCATTTCGGGGAGGGCGGCGCGGAGGGCGCGGACGACGGCGGCGGGGTCGGTGTCGCGCCAGCGGCGCGAGCCGTCGCCGCTTTTGTCGCGGAGGCGGTCGAAGGTGCGGAGGACCTGGTGCATCTGGGCCGGGTCGGGCGGGTCGCAGCGCCAGCGGCGGATGGACGGGTGGGGCGTCGGGGCCATCTCCTCGGAACCGTAGGCCAGCTCCTCGAACAGCTTCTCGCCGGGGCGGGGCCCGGTGATGCGGATCGGGATGTCGACGTTCGGCTCGAAGCCCTGCAGCCGCAGGAACCGCTCGGCAAGGTCGAGAATCCGGATGGGGCCGCCCATATCGAGGAGGAAGACCTCGCCGCCGGGCTCGGAGTGCGGAGGGAACAGGGAACAGTGCGCTGCCGACGTTAGCGCTTTCTGCTTTAACGCACTGTTCCCTCCGCACTTCGCACTCCGATCCGGCGTACGCCCCGGCCTGCAGCACCAGGCCCGCCGCCTCGGGGATGGTCATGAAGTACCGCGTCATGTCCGCGTGCGTCACCGTCAGCGGCCCGCCGTGGGCGAGCTGGTCGGTCCAGATCGGGATCAGCGAGCACGCCGACCCGAGCACGTTGCCGAACCGGACCATGCAGAACCGCGTCGCGCTGGTGCGGCCGAGGTGGCGGACGTACATCTCCGCGAGGCGTTTGGTCGCGCCCATCACCGACGATGGGTTCACCGCCTTGTCGGTCGAGATCATCACGAACCGCTCGCACCCCGCGGCGTCGGCGGCGTCGGCGATGCTCCGCGTGCCGTAGAGGTTGTTCTCCACCGCCTCGGCGGGGTGGCCCTCCATCATGGGCACGTGCTTGTGCGCCGCGGCGTGGAACACCACGTCCGGCCGGACCTCCCGCATCAGGTCCAGCGTCCGGTCGCGGCGGGTCACGTCGTGCAGCACCGCTTGCCGCGGCAGCTCCGGGTGGAGCCGCCCGAGCTGGCGGTCGACTTCGAACAGCGCGTTCTCCGCCCGCTCGACGAGCACGAGCTTCCCCGGCGCAAACCTTGCCACGGTCCGCGCGAGCTCGCCGCCGATGGACCCCCCGGCCCCGGTGATCAGCACCGTCTTGCCGGTGAGGCACGCGCCGATGGCCGCCTCGTCCAGCGGCCGCGGCCGGCGGTCGATCAGCTGACCGGGGTCGATCCGCCCGGCGTGGCGCGGCGTCGAATGGCCGGCGAGCTGGTCCGCCAGCGTCGGCATGAACCGCCACCGCACGCCCCGCCGGTCCAGCGTCGCCGCCGCGGCCCGGACCTCGCCGTGCATCACCGCGGGCAGGCTCACCAGCACCTGCTCGACCTCCGGCTTTGTCGCCGTCGCCTCCAGCCGCTCGAAGGTCCCCACCACCGGCAGGTCCACCCCCGCCCCGGCCGCCGCCGCCGAAGCCCCGGGCAGCAGGCACCCCAGCACCCGCGGCGCCGGGTCCACCAGCCGCAGCGTGTGCACCATCTGCCGCACCGTCAGGGCCGTGCCCACGAGCAGGGTCCGCGGCCCCGCGGCGCGTTGAGCATCACGAGCGTTCATCCCCCCATCATCGGCAACCTGTGCATCAGCGCAACAGCCGGGACGCTACAGCCGCGACATAAGCCGGGACGCTACGCGTCCCCGGGGGTCCGCTTCAACTCCGCGCCGTGCAGTCCCCGCGGACCCCCGGGGACGTGTAGCGTTCCGGCTATTTCACACCTCACCACCACCTCAGTACCCCACCGCCCGCAGCAGCGCGAACTGCGTCACGTACTCCCCCGCCGCCGAATCCCACCGCAGCAGCGTCAGCCGCACCGGGTCCGTCGCCGCCCGGCCCCGCGTCGCCCGGTCCAGGTCCCGCGGCGACGTTACCGGCGTGTCGCCCACCGCCGTGATGATCGACCCCGGTGCCACCCCCTCCGCCGCCGCGGTCGACCGCCGCCGCACGTCCACCACCAACACGCCTTCCGCCACGGGATACCCCAGCCGCGCCGCGTCCCGGGCCGTGAAAGGCGCCACCCGCTCGATGCCCAGCCGCTCCATCGCCCCGCCGACGTCCTGCACCTCCGCCGGGATGAACGCCCCCATCGGCCCCGGCAGCCCGTCGCCCCCGCCCTGCTCCATCCCGCCCCCCGCCAGCACCGACGCGGGCAGCTCCGTCAGCGTCGCCCGCAGCGTCAACGTCTCGCCGCCCCGCCCCGCCCGGAACACCGTCAGCTCCACCGTGCTGCCCGGCTCGTGCATCGCCACCGCCTGCCGCAGCTCGTCCATCCCGCCCACCGCCGTCCCCGCCACCGCCGTCACGATGTCGCCCGGCCGCAGCCCCGCCGCCTCGCCCGGGCTCCCGCCCATCGGGTGCTCGATCAGCACCCCCCCCCCGGAAGCCCCGAAACTCCCGGAATCCCCGTCGAACCCAAACGTCGCCGCCAGCTCCGGCGTGAGGTCCTTGATGAGCACCCCGAGGTAACCCCGCCGCACCTCGCCCCCGTCGATCAGCTTGTCCGCCACGTCGATCGCCATCCCCACCGGGATCGCCAGGCCCACGCCCTGAAAACCGATTGGGTCGTCCGCCCCACGCGGCCGACTCGTCGCGATGGCGGTGTTCATCCCCACCACCCGGCCGTAGATGTCCGTCAGCGGGCCGCCCGAGTTGCCCGGGTTGATCACCGCGTCGGTCTGGATGAAGTCCTGGTACTTGCCCCGGTCGCTGGGCGCGTAGTTCAGCCGCCGGCCCGTCGCGGAGACGATGCCCTGGCTGACCGAGAAGTCGAACTGGAACGGCGAGCCGAAGGCGAAAACGATCTGGCCTTTTCGCACCGGCTCGCCGCTGATCGCCGCGGGGTGGAGCATCTGCCGGTCCAGCCTCAGCACCGCCACGTCGGTCAGCACGTCCGCCCCGACGACGTGGCCGACATCTTCGCTGCCGTCGGCGAAGCGGACCACGACCCGGGCCGCCCCGGCGACGACGTGGGCGTTGGTGACGATGTAGTTGCCGGACTTTGCGCCGTCGCCGCCGTCACGCTGGACGTGGCGGTAGACCCACCCCGACCCGTTGCCGAAGGGCAGCATCGAATCCAGCCCGCCGAACAACCCCCCACCCCCCGAAACGCCTCCCGGCCCCGCCCCCGGAACGGCCCCGACCCCCGGCGCGTAGAGCTGCACGTGCACCACGCTCGGCTCGACCACCTCGCTGACCTTCGCGAACGCCTCGGAGAGGGCCGCCAGCCCCGGCTCGTGCACCAGGTCCCCCCTCACCCGCGTCAGCTCCGCCTCCGTCTGCGTCCACATCAGTTGCCGCACCACCCCCGGCCCGAGCAGCATCGTGCCGACGACGGTGACAAGCAAAATGACGCTGGGACCGTAACGCATGGCGTAGATTTCCGAGGACGTCGAACGGTGCGGCAAGGCCCGGGCGAGGGATCGGGGACCGGGGATCAGGGATCAGGCCAAGACCACCGATGCCCCCGTTTCAGGGGGTCGTCATCTGCCCGGTTCCCCGTTTTTCGGTCTCTGATTCCTAGTCCCCGATCCCTGCATCGCATAAGGCCCCCCGTCCGCCAAATACTTCCCCGACGCGACGAGGTCCACCCACCGACGCGCCATGTCCTGCAACGCCTTGCCGCCGTTCGCCCCGGGCGTTGCGAAGCTCGGCTGCCAGTCGGTCATGCCCAGCCAGTCCTGCAGAACGATCACGTGCCCGTGACACGCCGGCCCCGCGCCGCACCCGATCACCGGCACCCCGCCCGACGACACGTCGCCCACCGCCGCGATCACCGCCTCGCTCGCCTCCGCCGTCGCCTGCTCGATGAGCAACATCGCCGCCCCCGCGTCCACCAGCCGCTTCGCCAACCCGACCATCTCCTTGACCTTCTCCCGCGTCCGCCCGGCCACCACCGGCACGCCCGTCCGCGGCGTCCGCTGCGGCCGCCAACCGATGTGCGCCACCACCGGCACCGACGCCCGGTCCAGCTTGCCCACCAACCCCACGAACCGCTCGTCCACCTCCAGCTTCACCGCGTCCGCACCCCCCTCCACCATGAACCGCCCCGCGTTGCGGACCGCCTCCGCGTCGTCGGCGTGGTAACTCATGAACGGCATGTCCCCCATCACGAAGGCTCCGGGTGCCCCCCGCTTCACCGCCGCGGTCAGCGTCAGCATGAACTCCAGCGGCGCGTGGATCGTGTCCTCGTACCCCAGCACGACGTGGCCGGCGGTGTCCCCCACCAGCATCACGTCCAGCCCCCCGCGATACAGCCACCTCGCCGTCGTCGCGTCGTAGCACGTGAGCATCCCGAACTTCGTCCCCGCCCGCGCCCGCTGCCGCAGGTCCCGCACCGTCACCGGCCGCTCGGCGGCATGTTCCAGGGTGTCCGTCACACTCGCCATCCGAGCATGATAGTCAACGGCGGGAACCGGCAGCCTTTCACGCAGTTTCCGCAGATGACGCCGATCGAAATCAGATTGCGCACCAATGAGGCGAATCAAGACCGATCAGTCGTTGCATTCCCAATCTGCGTCCGTCATCTGCGCCATCTGCGTGAAGAGCTGTTTGTTCAACCCGCCGCCACCGCTTCCCCGCCCTTGCCCCGGACCCAGCCCGGGCCCGATTCGCACCCGCCCAGCCAGCTGAACTTCACCACCGGCTCCGCGTCGATCCGCGCCTGGTAACGGTCCGCGATCTTGTGGTACACCTCCGCCTGCTTGCACAGCCAGTGCTGCGCTTTGGCCGCCGCGCCCGACACCGACCGCTCCGCCAGGTGCCACACCGACACCAGGTGCGCGAGGATGTCGGCGTAGTCGTGCGTCGTGTACACCCCCGTCTGCTGGGCGACCACCGCGTAGTGGTCGAAGAGGTCCGGGTCCTTGCCGTCGTACATCAGCTTGCCGGGCATCGTGATCAGGTTGCGGATCAGCCGCTGGATCGACACCATCCCCTCGTCGGGGTCGACGTCAAGGACGTGGCCCATCATCTTGGTGTAGAACATCTCGTGCCGCGACTCGTCGCCGGCGATGCGTTGGCAGATGCGGTTGAGGTGGGCGTCGCCCTCCCGCCGGGCGATCAGCCCGGCGTTGCGGTGCGAGACCTTGGTCGCCCGCTCCTGGAACGCGGTGTAGATCAGCCCGGTGTACGGGTCGTTTTCCGCCATCGGGTTGAACCCGTTCATCAGCAGGTGATGGATCGTCACCTCGATCGCCCGCATGTCCACGCGGCCGGTGAGGCGGAGGTACGCGTTGAGCAGGTCGCCGTGGCGGTTCTCCTCGGCCGTCCACCCGCGCAACCACTTGCCCCAGGGCGTGTCGGTGGCGAAGGTCTTCTCCCCCGAGATCGCCCCGAGCGAGACGGAGTACGCCGGCAGCGCCTCCTCGGTGATCATGTCGCCCACGAGCACGATGAGCAGCTCGTCGCTAAGCCCCGCCGCCGCGGCGCGGAACTCGGCCAGCCGCTCGGGCCAGTCCTCACGCGTCAGGTCCGGCAGGAAGTCGCTCGGCTGCCACACCACGTCGGGGTCGCCGAGCATGTCAAGGTTCGCGCCGACCTCCCCCTGCATCGCGGCGATGACGGCATGATGATCTCGGACGACCTGCGGGTCGATGGCTGGCATGGGCATTCAACTTTCAAAAACGCGCCCCCCGCTCGTGGGGGCAATACCGTTTACCCGGTAGTGTAGCCCCCTCAGAAGCCGGTAGCACCGGGCCCGGTGGATGTTTCGCTGCCGCGGGACGGGCGTCGTGGCCGGTACACGATACACCCTTGGCCTTGCCGCGACATCGCCCGCGGCGTGTAGCGTTCACTAGCCCACGAGCCCGCTGTACTGCGCGGTTCAATTTCCGGGGCGGTTGCGGTTCCGGGGGCGGTCGCGGTTCCGGGGGCGGTTGCGGTTCCGGGGGCGGGGGGTGACGGTGGTGATGGGCGGGCCGCACCTGACGCTGGTGGCCAGGTACGCCGCGCCGCTGGCGGAGTTGCTCGCGCTGCCAATGGGCGGGCGGGTGCGGCTGTCGATGCGGCGGGGGTGGCGGCGCTGCTGCACGAGGATGATCGGCGGCACCAGGCGCGGCCGGTGTGGGACGACTCGTTGCTTGCGTGTAGCGGGTGGCACGGAGTGCCCAGGGAAGTTTCCATTCAGCGGCAGGACGGGCGGCTGCGCCGCTCCCGCTACACGGTACGGCCCGACGCCTGCGCCGGCGTGTGGGACCGGCGTCCCGCAAAACCCACCGTCGTCGCGAGGCTTGCCCCGCCGCTTACGTGGTTGCGTTGCCCCGCCAACGCCACGCTGCGCCGCGCCGGTTGCCCCGGTAACTCCGCATCCGGTACGGCGCTGCCGATGGTGTTCATCTCGCACCTTGCCAGCCTCGACGACGACCCGGACGCGCTGCACGGCCTGCTCCGCATTCGGCGGCCGGTACGAGATGACGATCACCACGGCCGGCGGCCTGATCCGCTACCGCACCGGCGACGTCGTGGCGATCACCGGCCGCGTCAACGCCACGCCGACGCTCCGCTCCCTCCGCCGCACCGCCACCAGCGACCTCTGCGGCTCAAAATTCACCGACGCCTTCGCCGCCACCGCCCTCGCCGCCGCGTGCCGCCGCGTCGGCGTGTCTCCGGTGTTCGCCCTGCTCATCGGTGATCCGGGCCCGTCGGTCGCCACGCCGCCGCACTACGCGCTCTGGCTCGGGATGCCGCCCATTGACGCCGACGCGGTGAGTCAGCCCGGGCACCCATCGGTGCTCCCGCGATGCGGTCGGGGGATGCTCCCCGCTCACGCCCCGCGGCCTAACGGGCCGCGTTCAGGTGCGGAAACCTTCTCGGTCCTGCTAGAAGCTGTTTCCCCACAACCCGGGGGTGCCACACCGCATCCCCGGAGGCTTTGCAAAGGGCGCCGTGTGCCGGGTACAAGCGACGTCATCCGTTGGTCAAACCCGCACACCGCACCCGCCCCAAGCGGCGGGATGCCGTGTGGCACCCTTTGGGTGGAGCCGTGAAAGATCTCAAAAGCGCAGCTGTTACGCCCGCAGTTATATCCATGCCAAATCTTTCATCGCCGGGTGCAACCGGACCCGCCCCGGCTCGACCGGGCGGGTGTCCCGCACGGTGAGCACCCCCAGCGGGGTGTGGCCGGGGTCGGCGGTGAAGCCTTGCTCGGCGGCGGGGACGAAGCCGAAGCGGGCGAAGAAGGCGCGGCCGCCGACGGTGAACAGGCGTTGGACCCGCGCGTCGTGGCACTGGCGGATGGCTTCGCGGACGAGGGCGGACCCCATGCCGCGGCGTTGCAGGCTCGGCTCGACCGACACCGGCCCGAGGGCGAGCAGGCCCCGCAGCGCCGGCTCGCTTTCGAGCTTGACCACACTCAGCACGGCGTGCGCGACGACGCGGCCGGCGAGCTCGGCAACGAGGGAGATCGGGTCGTCGCCGTTCTCGGTCAGGGCGCGGGTGGCGTCGGCCGCGCCGTCGTGGCCGAAGGCGGCGCGGTGCAGCGACATGATCGCGGGCAGGTCCGCCTCCGCCGCGTCCCGCAGCACGACCGTCAGCGCCGGTCCGGGGTGCGGTGAAGCTGCAACGCCGGCGGGGGCGAGCAGGTCCGGGCGGACGCGGCGCGTCGTTGCCAGCGCCGCCTCGCGCCGCCACGCGGCGACGGCGGCGTGGTCCCCGCCGGTGAGCACCTCCGGCACCGCGAGCCCCGCCCACTCGGGCGGCCGGGTGTAGTGCGGGTGGTCGAGCAGGCGGTCGGCCCCGGGTGAAAAGCTGTCCTCCCGCGCCGAGTCGGCGTGCCCGAGCGCCCCGGGCAGCAGCCGCACCACCGCGTCGATCAGCGTCATCGCCGGCAACTCGCCGCCGGAGAGCACGTAGTCGCCGACGCTGATTTCGAGGAGGTGGTCGTCGCCGACCGCGCCGACCGCGCCGGTCGCGCCGTTCCCGTCGAATGACTGAGTCGACGGATTGACATCCGCGGCTGCGGGGGGGGCACTCGGGGTGAAGGGGGGGGCACTCAGGGTGAAGGGGGGGGTCGCGTGCAGGCGGTCGATGACGCGTTGGTCGAGGCCCTCGTAGTGCCCCGCAATGAGCAGCAGCCGCGGGCGCGTCGCCAGCCCCTCGGCGAGGCGCTGGGTCAACGGGCGGCCCTTGGGCGTCAGCAGCACCCGCGTCGGCGGCGTCGCGTCCATCGCCTCGACCGCCCGCACCGCGTCCCAGATCGGCTGGCACCGCATCACCATGCCCGGCCCGCCGCCGTACGGCGACGCGTCCACCTTGCGGTGCCGCGCATCGTCGCTCCACGCCCGTGTGTCGTGCAGGTGGTACGACACCACCGGCGGCCGGACCCGCGCAGGATCGTCCGGGGCCGCGGGGTCGGCTATCGGCACCGCCGCCCGCCGCAGGATGCTCGCCCCGAGCACGCCGGCGAACATGTCGGGGAACAGGGTGAGGACGTCGATACGCATGGCATGAAGTGCGGAGGGAACAGGGAACAGGAAACGGGGAACCGGGAACAGTGCGCTTCGGGAGCGAGATGTTTTCTCCGCACGCCGCACTTCACCAAACTTTTCCCTCCGCACCCCGCTCATGGATCAAATCCACCGCCTCACCCTCGCCCGGTAAGCGTCGTACGCCGTACCGAATCGGTCCGCGAGCATCGCCTCTTCGCCGCGGATGAACCGCCGGTACAGGGTCAGGGCGAAAAGGGGCGGGACGATCCAGGCGGAGGCGGAGCCGCTGATCCACGCGACGCCGGCCATGGCGGTGACCATCCCGAGGTACATCGGGTTGCGGGAGAAACGGTAGACGCCGGTGGTCACCAGGGCGTCGCTGTCGCGGAACGGGACGACGGTGGTGCGGTGGCGGCGGAACTGCCCGATGCCCACGGCCGCCGCGACGCTGCCGAGGGTGACGGGGACGAGGCCCAGCCAGTGCCACGGGTCGGGGACGATCAGGGCCAGGGGCGCGAGGCGGTCGAGGGCGATGAGCAGGCCGTTGAACAGCAGGAAGTAGACCGGCGGGAGGAGGCGTGGCGGGCGTCGGGCTTCGGTGGGAGCCGGGGGCGCGGCGGCGGGGGGGACGCCGGCCATCGCGGGATCAGCCCGCGGCCGCGGCGGGTTCGGGCTCGGGGGCACCTTCCGGGGAAGGGGCCGGAGTCGCCTTGCCCGTGGCCTTGTCGATCACGCCCGCCTTGGCCAGCAGGTCCCGCACCGTCTGCGACGGCTGGGCACCCACGCCCAGCCAGTAGCGGACGCGGTCCTCCTTGATCGTCAACTGCTGCTCGACCTCGGGGTGCGACGGGTCGAAGTGGCCTAGCTCCTCGATGGGCCGGCCGTCGCGGGGCGAGCGCTGGTCGATGGCGTTGAGGCGGTAGAACGGGCGGTGCGTGCGGCCGAAGCGTTTGAGTCGTAGACGGACCATGAGGCGATACTCCGGGGGGCCTTAGCCGTCGTGGGGGAGGCCGAGGCGTGACCTGAATGAGGTGCCGGGGCGGAACGTCCGCCAGGGCGAGCCGAGCAGGTTATCTGATACGGATAACCATGGCAACTTCTACCGGAGCCAAACCCCGCTTAGCCCGGCCGCCTGCGGCCGCCGTCTCTCCCGCGACACCGCGGCCGCAAGCGGCCGGGCTAATGATCATTCACCGGCATCACGAGCTCCGCCCCGTCCCGCAGCTCCGGGTGGTTGATCATCCCCCCCGACGCCGCGATCCACCACCCCGCGCTCACGCTCATCAGGCACAGCACCAGCACCACGGCCCCGCACACCCGCCGCCACCGCGGCAGGGGCTTGAACAAAATCAGCGCCACCAACGCCGCCCCCGCCGCCGCGTAGATCACCTTCGACCCCAGCTCCGCCCGCTCCTCGTGCTCGTGGACCCACCGCATCCCCGCCTCGTCCAGCACCGCCGCCCCCGCGGGGCTGTGGGCCCACCCGTCCTCCGCCTCCTCCCCCGACCACATCACCACCGGGATCGTCCCCGCAAACCCCAACGCCAGCACCAGCCCAATGAACAGCGACTCGTGCCGCTTCTTTCCGACGACGCCGATGACCAGCGGCAGCACCGCCGCCACCAGCCCGATGATCGGCAGGTGATTGATGACGACGTGCAGGTGTTCGGGGGATATTGACAGCATATTGAAACCTCGGACCATTCTTGCAAGCTCAGGTGAAGCGGCTAAGCATCTCCTCGATAAACGCGACCCCGCGGCTCGCGTGAAAGGTCGCCACGATATCGACGTACGGCTCACGCACCATGTAATAGATGAGGAGGTTGTACCGGGCAATCCGCAGCACCCGGATGTTCACGAGCCGCGGATGATCCGACTCCAGCGGGTGACCCAGCAGCGGCCACTCCCCGAGCGACCGCAGCGCCTCGGCGTAGCTCACCAGCAGCCGGTCCGCGGCCGCGGGTTGCCCCTGTGACACGATGTAAGCCGCCGCTTCGATGATGCATTGCTCGGCAACTTCACTCTCCCGAACCGTGAATCTCATGACGCCTTCGTTCCGATACGCTCACCCAGTCCGGCCCGCAGGTTGTTCAGGTGCTCGGGCCCGACCTCGTGATACGGTGCATCGAGCCCCGCGAGCAGCAGCGCCTCCACCGCGGGTCCGAGCTCGCCGTCGTCGGCGTCGTGGTCACGGCCTAAACCGTGGTCGATCTCGTACAGGAACTGCCGCGCCAGTTGGTCCTGCCGCTCCGCGGGCAAATCCTGCATCCGATCCACGACGCGTTGAAGTAATTCGGTCATAGCGGTTCATTCTAACGCCCCCGCCCCCGGAAGCTCCCCCGCCCCCGCCCCCGGCGAGACCCAGTGGCCCGGCTCGGCTTCCACCAAATCCGGCCGGTGCAGCAAACTGTGACGCGTCACATATTCCACCCCCTCCTCCCGCTGCGCCTCCAACTCGGCCCGCTCCTCCGCCCCCATGGTGGGACGGGCGTCCCGCCCGTCTTCCCCGTCCCGCCCGTCTTCGCTCCCCCTCCGCCCGCCACCCTTGAACAAGTGCACCGGCGAGGGCACGTCCCCCAGCAGCATGATCCGCCGACGCGCCCGCCGCGGCTCGGGGTGCGGCGCCGCACTCAACAACGCCCTCGTATAAGGATGCAGCGGATTCCGATACAACGCCTCGCGGCTCGCCAATTCCACGATCCGCCCCAGGTACATCACCGCCACCCGGTCGCAAAAATGCTCCACCACCGCCAGGTTGTGCGCGATGAACAAATAGCTCAGCCCGAACTCGTCCTGCAGGTCGTTCAACAGGTTCAACACCTGCGACTGTACCGACACGTCCAGGGCCGACACCGGCTCGTCGCAGACGATGAAGCTCGGCCCGAGGCTCAGCGCCCTTGCGATCCCGATCCGCTGCCGCTGCCCGCCGGAAAAAGCGTGCGGGTACCGCCGCGCATGCTCCGGCTGCAAACCCACCTTCACCAGCAGTTCGGCCACGCGGTCCGGCACCTCGTCCCGCGGGCAGACCCGGTGCACCACCATCGGCTCGCCGATGATGTTGCCCACCGTCATCCGCGGGTTCAGACTCCCCACCGGGTCCTGAAAAATGATCTGCATCTCCCGCCGCAGCGCCCTCATGCGGCTGCGTGACGCAGCGAACACGTCCTCGCCGCGGAACTCGACCGACCCCGAAGTCGCGGGGATCAGCCGCAGGATCGTCCGCCCGACCGTCGACTTGCCGCACCCCGACTCGCCCACCAGGCCGAGCGTCTCGTTCGGGGCGATGTCGAACGACACGTCGTCCACCGCCCGCACGTCCCCGACGTGGCTCCGCAAGAGCCCCCGCTTCACCGGGAAATACGTCCGCAGGTTCCGCACACGGAGGATCGGCGTCGGCTGGGGGTTCGGCTCGGTCACGCGGGGGATGATAAGACGCGGCCGCGCCGGGCGTGGCGGACGAAGAAGCGTCACGCAAAGGACGCAAAGGCGGCAAAGGAAAAACAGGAGCGGTCGGCGCTTCGGTTGCTGCGGTATCGGAAGAAGGGTCACGCAAAGGACGCGAAGGCGGCAAAGGAAGAACAGAGGCGGTCGGCGTCGACGCACGAACTGTCGATTCTGCACCAAAGAATTTTGACCCGGGCCCTGAAGTAGCTTGATTGGGACCCATCGGTCCTCCGCACCTGTCCGAGACTGAATCATAATCACGAGAGAGTCCAAATTCTTTGCCGTTCCTTCGCCGCCTCTGCGCCCTTTGCGTGACCCTGCCTTGATCGCGCCGTGACGATCTCAACGCCCCCGCCGGACCCCCGCCCAGGCAGCCGCCGCTCAGCAGCGTCGTCGCCGCCTTGCGAGTGGTCTCATATGGGGCGTCGTCGTTGAGGGTGAGGCGGGCCAGGTGATGCACCGCCATCACGCGCAGCCGGGCCGTGGCCAAGGCGAGTTGCAATTCGGCCGCGGCGCACAGCCCCCCCACCGCCCGCCGCGTGTCGGGGTGCGACGCCCACGCCGCGAGGTCGGCCGCGTCGACCCCAACCGTGGCCGCCCGCTCCGCCAGCGCCCCGGCCGACCCCGCCAGAACCTCGAGCAGCGCCCGGTGCACACGGTCGTCAAGCGGTGGCGAGGTCGCACGCATGACCCGGTTCACCCCGCACCGCCCGTGCGCACGGCCCCCGCGGCGGGCGGCGACGCACAACCCAAACCGCGGCCGCCGCGGGTCCAACCGCGCGGGAGCGGCCCATAAAATCCCGCCAAAGCCCCCGCCCCCGTGTGCGCACGCCGCAGACAGATCGCCACTTAGCCCGGCCGCTTGCGGCCGCAGTGCTCACGGCCGCGGAAGAGACCGCGGCCGCAAGCGGCCGGGCTAAGCGTTGCCATCCCGAGCTGCGGGGTGCCACACCGCATCCCGGAGGCTTTGCGGAGGGTGCGGTGTGAGGATCACGGGTGACGTAGCGCCACGGTCACACCCGCACACCGCACCCGCCCCGAGCGGCGGGATGCGGTGTGGCACCCCTTGGGTAAATCTGTGAAACAACCTCCTAGCCCGGCCGCTTGCGGCCGCAGTGCTCGTAACCGCGGAAGAGACCGCGGCCGCAAGCGGCCGGGCTAAGAGATTAACTGCTCTGGCCGCGCACCACCGCCGCGTATCATCCCCCTATGCCCAAGCAGGACATCTTCGCCCGCACCATCGACCACTACCTCGCGCCCATCCGGCCGTACCTCGCCGACGCGGCGGTGTCGGAGGTGATGATCAACGGCCCGCGCGAGATCTACGTCGAAAAAGACGGGGCACTCGTGTTGACCCAGGCCGTCTTCGCCGACCCGGAGATGTACCAGGCGGCGGTGAACAACATCCTCCAGTTCACCGGCAAATCGCTCAGCGACCAGGACGTCCTGGTCGACACCCGGTTGCCCGACGGGTCGCGCGTCCACGTCGCCAAGGCGCCGTGCGCCCGCCACGGCACGGTGATGAGCATCCGCAAGTTCAGCAAGATGATGCTCGACATCGACTGGCTGATCGAGCTGGGCACGCTCACCGTCGACGCGCGCGACTTTCTGCGCGTCGCGGTGACCAACGAGCAGAACGTCCTCGTTGCCGGGGGCACGAGCAGCGGCAAGACGTCGCTGCTCAACGCGCTGTCGGCGTTCATCCCCAAGGGCGAACGCCTGGTCGTCATCGAGGACTCGGCCGAGCTGCAGCTCCAGCAGGAACACGTCGTGTCGCTCGAGTCCAAAGGCGCGGACGTGTTCGGTAGGGGCGCGGTGGGCATCCGCGAACTGTTCCGCTCGTCGCTGCGCCTCCGGCCCGACCGCATCGTCATCGGCGAGGTCCGCGGCGGCGAGGCGCTCGACATGATCCAGGCCATGACCTCCGGCCACGGCGGGTCGATGGGCACCCTCCACGCCAACTCCCCCGCCGACGCGCTCAACCGCCTCGAGACCATGGCGCTCATGTCCAAGGTCGAGTTGCCGTTGCAGGCCCTGCGGTCGCAGGTGAGCTCCGCCATCGACCTGGTGGTGCAGATGAACCGGCAGATCGGCGGGCGGCGGCTGGTCACGCAGATCAGCGAGGTGCTGCCCCTCGACGGCCAATCGAGCTACCGACTCCGCGACATCTTCACGCTCAAGCCGGTTGACGAGGACGGTGAAAAGTCGATGCGGCTCAAGTGGTCCGGCGAGACCTCCAGCCAGGCGGGCCACCTCAGCCCCGAACAGCAGGCCCGGGTGCCCGAGGCGATCCGGTCGGTGTTCGGGCTGGCGTGAGGGCGCACGGCCATCCCGCTTGAGCGGGATGGCCGTATAGTCCGCCGATGCTTCAACGACTTGCCGAATCGACCGTGTCCGAGGTTTCGCTCGACGGGGCGTGGACGCTGACGCTGGACGGGGTTCACCCGACGCTGCCGGACACGCCGCAGGAGCGGGCGGGCGTGCCGGACGGGTTGGCGGGGCGGGACGTGCCGGCGACGGTGCCGGGGTGCGTGCACACGGACCTGCTCGCGGCGGGGCTGATCCCCGATCCGTACCTCGACGACAACGAGCTTGACACGATCTGGATCGGGCGGTGCGACTGGACGTACCGGCGGGCGTTCGACGTCGCGGCCGAGACGTTGGAGCGGGGGCACGTCGAGCTGTGTTTTGACGGGCTGGACACGGTGGCGGCGGTGGAGGTCAACGGGGCGGAGGTGCTGTCGAGCCGGGACATGCACGTGCGACAGCGGGTGGACGTGAAGGGGCAATTGCGGGCGGGGTCGAACGAGGTGGCGGTGCACTTTGCGGCGCCGCTGGTGGAGGCGGCGGCGCGGCGTGACGCGCTGGGGGATCTGCCGCGTGCGGGGGGCGGGAGCAACCCGTCGCTGCCGCACAACTTTTTGCGGAAGATGGCGTGCAACATGGGGTGGGACTGGGGCCCGGTGGTGCCGACGTGCGGGATCTGGCGGGGCGTGCGGCTGGAGGCGTGGGGCACGGCGCGGCTGGGGGACGTCCGGCCGGCGGTACTGGAGGCGACGGCGGAGCGGGCGGTGGTGAAAGTGGACGTGGACGTCGAGGGCGCCGGTGAGGTGCGGCTGACGCTGACGTCGCCGGGGGGTGACGCGGCGGGTGAGGTGGACGGGGACACGGTTACGGTGACGGACCCGCAGCGGTGGTGGCCGCGGGGGCACGACCCGTCGGCGCGGGGGGGCGTGGACGACGGGGTGCGGCCGCTGTACACGCTGCGGGTGGAACTTCTCGGCAACGACGGGTCGGTGCTCGACGTGAAGCAGTGCCGCGTCGGCTTGCGGACGGTGGCGCTGGTGACGGAGGCGGACCCGTCCGACGCGTCGTGGCCGGTCGAGGAGCTGGGGCGGGGCGAGTCGATGGCGTTGCACGTCAACGGCAAGGCGGTGTACTGCAAGGGGGCGAACTGGATCCCCGACGACTGCTTCCCGCACCGCGTCGACGCGGCGCGGTATCGGCGTCGCCTCGAGCAGGCGGCCGACGCGAACATGAACATGATCCGCGTCTGGGGCGGCGGGCTCTACGAGTCGGCCGACTTCTACGACGCCTGCGACGAGCTTGGCCTCATGGTGTGGCAGGACTTTTTGTGCGCGTGTGCGGCCTATCCCGAGGAGGCGGAGTTTCCCGGCCTGATCGAAGCGGAGGCGCGGGACAACGTGAGCCGCCTGGCCCACCACGCGTCGCTGGTGCTGTGGAACGGGTGCAACGAGAACCTGTGGGGCTACCACGCGTGGAACTATGAGGGGCAGGACTGGCCCGACTTCATCGGCGAGCGGGGCTGGGGGCTGCGGTACTACTACGAGACGTTCCCCGACGCGGTGGCGGAGCTCGGCGCGGGGGTGCCGTACTGGCCGGGCAGCCCGAGCAACGGCGTGTCGCGCGAGACGTTCGAGAGCGGGCAATTCCCCAACGACAACACGCACGGCAACCGCCACGTCTGGGACGTGTGGCACGGGCCGGGGCACTACCTCCGCTACCTCGGCCACCACCCGCGGTTCTGCAGCGAGTTCGGGTTCCACGGCCCGCCGACCTGGCCCACCCTTGAACGCTCGGTCCCCGAGGACCAGCGGCATTGGGACAGCCGCGTCATGCGGCTGCACAACAAAAACGGCATCGACAAGGTCGTCGGCGACGGGCAGGACAAGGCCACCGCCCGCATGGCCGACGATTTCCCCGTGCCCGACGGGCCCGAGGGTTTCGAAGACTGGCTCTACCTCGCGACGGTGATGCAGGCGCGGGCGCTGACCGTCGGCGTGGGGTGGTTTCGCTCGCTGTTCCCGTGGAACCAGGGGGCGCTGTTCTGGCAGCTCAACGACTGCTGGCCGTGCCCGAGCTGGTCCGCCATCGACGGCGACGGCCGGGCTAAGCCGCTGCTCCACTTGGCGCGGCGCTTCTTCGCGCCCCGCGTGGTCAACATTGGTCCGACCCGCCCGTCGACCGTCCCGGGGTGGGGGGAGTACGACGGCCCGCTCCGCGCTTACGTGCACAACGACCACGACTGGGGTTGGCAGGCCACGCTCCGCGTCCGGCACATGCACGTCGACGGACGGGTGCTCGACGAGCAGGTCCTGCCGCTCGAGGTCGCGCCGCGCGGTGCGGCGCACGTGGATGTCAACGTCGGCGGGGAGCGGGACGGCGACACGTTCCTTGTGGCGGAGATGGTGGACAGCAAAGACGCTAAAGATTCCGCGGGCGGGGTGCGGGCGTTCTGGTGGTTCGCGCCGGACAAGGAGATCGCGTACCCCGAGCCGCGCTTCGAGGCGACGGTGAGCGGCGACGGTTCGACGCTGACCGTCGAGGCCCACACGCTGCTCCGCGACCTGTGCCTGTTCCCCGAGCGGCTGCATCCCGAGGCGAGCACGAACGACGCGTGCGTCACGCTCCTGCCGGGCGAGTCGCACACGTTCCACCTCGACAGCCCGGTGCCGCTGGACGCGAACCGGCTCGTCGCCCCGCCGGTGCTGCGGTGCGTCAACGACCTCGCCAGAGCGGGGGCGGCGGGCCCCCGGGCCGCGACGGCGTGACGGCCGACCCGCCGACGCCGCGCCTGCTGGTGGAGGCGTACGCGGCCGGGTGGTTCCCCATGGCCCGCTCCGCACAGGGGCGAGCGGTCGACTGGTACAGCCCGGACCCGCGGGCGGTGCTGCCGCTCGACGCGCTGCACGTCCGCCGGTCGCTGGCCAAGGCGCTGCGGCGGCAGGCGTTCGGGCTGCGGTGGGACAACGCCTTCGACGCGGTGGTGGCGGCCTGCGCCGAGCCCCGCGGCGACGGGTCGGGGACGTGGATCAACCCCGCCATCGCCGACGTGTTCGGCGAGCTGCACCGGCAGGGGCTCGCGCACAGCGTCGAAGCGTGGGCGGACGACGCGTTGGTCGGCGGGCTCTACGGCCTGTCGCTCGGCGGGGCGTTCTTCGCCGAGTCGATGTTCTCCCGCCGGCCGTACGCCTCGCAGGCGTGCCTCGTCGCGCTGGTCGAGCGGATGCGGGCCGCGAGACACACGCTCCTCGACGTGCAGTTCACCAACCCGCACCTCGAGCAGTTCGGCGTCGTCCAGCTGCCCCGCGACGAGTACCTGCGCCGGCTGGACGAGGCGCTGCGGCACAGCCCGCCCCAACCTTTCCCGTAACCACGGCGCTACCCCGCGTCCGGCGGCAACGTGTCCGCGCCCTCACGGTACCTCACCCACTCCAGCCACAGCCCCGTCGGCGGCAGCGTCGGGCCCGCCCGCCGCCGGTCCCGCGTCGCCAGCACCTCATCGACCACGCCTGGCCCGAACCGGCCACGCCCCACCTCCACCAGCGTGCCCGCGATGATCCGCACCATGTGATACAAAAACCCGCTGCCGCTGACGGTCACGTGCACCTCCTCGCCGACCCGCTCGACGGCGGACCCGTGGATCGTCCGCACCGTGGTCGTGCGGCCGTGGCTCACCGCGGCGAACCCCTCGACGTCGTGCGTCCCGACAAGCCGGCCCGCCGCGTCGTTCATCCGGCCAACATCCAGCGCCGTCGGCTCGTGGTGCACGAGGTGCCGCACGCCCAGCGGCTTCCGCGCCGCGTTGAACAGCCGGTAGCGGTACTGCTTGCTCTCGACATCGGCGATGGCGTCGAACGTGGCGGGCACCGCCGCCGCGTCGAGGATGTCGATGTCGCCCGGCAGCCGGCTCCCCACCGCCCGCGCCAGCCGGTCCAGCGGGATCGGCGTCGCCGCGTCGAAGTGGCACACCTGCCCCAGCGCGTGCACCCCCGCGTCCGTCCGGCTCGCGCCCAGCAACGCCATCTCGTCCCGCGGCACCCGCAGCACCCGGACCAGCGCGTGTTCCAACTCGCCCTGTACCGTCCGCAACGCCTCACGCCCCGGCGGCTCCTGCCGCTGCCAACCGTGGAACCCCGACCCGTCGTACGCAACGGTCAGACGGTAGCGGCGGCGATCATGCGTCACTTCCAAACCACTTCCAATAGCTCGCAGCCGCGAATCTTGCCGTCGCTGCTGATTAAAGCGGCACGATGAGCGATGGCCGTCGCCACAACGGCGCGATCCATCGGGTCGCCGTGCGTCCAATCTAGCGACCCCGCCTGCTGTGCCAGAGCTGCATCGAAGGCAACGACCTGCAGGTCCGCCGCGACCACAGCCAGGGCGAGCCACTCGTCCAGCGGACGGTCCAGCTTGAGCCGCCCCCGCCGCACGGCGTAGGCCGCCTCGGCGATGCTCACGGCCGAGATGCCGATGGCGTCCGCCTCCACGATGCGGTTGCGAGCGACCCGCGTCAAACGCTTGTGCTGCCCGGTCCACCACACCCACGCCTGCGTATCAAGCAACAACATCGGGCCAATCTTCGGAAACCTCGAAGAACGGATCGTTGGGCCGATCAAATCGGATCACCGACCCCTTCAACGCCTCGGGCGGCCGCCGCTTCGCCTTCTTTAGCGGGACCAGCCGGGCGACGGGCGTCCCCCGTTTGGTCACCAGAAACTCCTGCCCCTCGTCCGCCACCTCGTCGAGCAGACGGAGACACGTTGCTTTGAATTCACCGGCGGCAACCTGCTTGACTGGCTTCACCATGGTCAGATGACTATAGCATCGGGAAGCCGAATTAGCACAGGGCGTCGTTCAACCCCGCCAACTCCCCCAGCAGCGCCGTCGCACGCGGCAGGGGGAGCATCGTCGCGCCGTCCGACAGCGCGCCCGACGGGTCGGGGTGCGCCTCGAGGAACAGCGCCTGCACCCCCGCCGCCACGGCACAGCGCGCGAGGGTCGGAGCAACCTCCGGCCGGCCGCCCGTGCTCGTGCCCCGCCCGCCGGGGTTCTGCGTCGAGTGCGTCACGTCGAAGCACACCGGCCAGCCGAGTTGCATCAGGTCGTACACCCCGGCAAAGTCGTTGACCAGCCGGTGGTACCCGAAGAACGTCCCCCGCTCGGTCAGCATCAGCCGGTCGCAGCCGGCCTCGGTCAGCTTGGTGACGACGTTAATCATCTCCGCCGGCGAGAGGAACTGGCCCTTCTTCACGTTCACCGCCCTGCCGGTCTCCGCCGCCGCGACGAGCAGGTCCGTCTGCCGGCACAGGAACGCGGGGATCTGCAAAAGGTCCACCACCTCGCCCGCCGCCGCCGCCTGCCCCGGCTCGTGCACATCCGTCGTCACCGGCACGCTCAACTCGTCGCGCACCCGCTCTAGAAGTTTCAACCCCTCGTCCAGGCCCGGCCCCCGTGCGGTATGGATCGAGCTGCGGTTGGCCTTGTCGTACGACGCCTTGAAGATGTAGCCGAGGCCCAGCTCATAACACCGCGCCTTAAGCACGCGGCCGACCTCGAGGCAAAGTTCCAGCGACTCGGCCTGACACGGCCCCGCGATCACCGCAAGCGGCCGGCCCGGGCCGATGGACACGTTCTGGATCCGGATGGTTTCCATGGTGCCAGCATACGGGCCAAAACGTGCGGAGCTTATTCAGGATCGGGATCGGCGTTTGCAGTGGGGCAGGCTTCCTGCCTGCCGTTGGGCTGAAGGGCCAAGTTCGCGATTTGCAACTTCATGCCGCGTCCGAGCGTTGAAAGACTGCACGATCCAAGCGACCACTTGCTCAAAAGAGATTTCATCAGCGAGGTGCGTTACCCGTTGTCGCCTTGCATACCGACCCTGTCCGCGCCCGCCGCAAGCAGTCCGGCCGCGAGTGCCGCATCTGCTTCCGCCCAGGCTTTGACCAAGAGTGTCTCGCCGGCACCCCGTGCAGCTTGAACACCCGCGACGTCGGCCGGCCCCCCGTGTGTCGCGCCGATAGTGATGCCATCCACCCCCGCCTCCCGCACCGCGTTGCACACCGCTTCGATCCGCCGCGGGTCCCGCATCAGATCAACCGTCTGCAGAACAACCCGGACCTCCACCGCCGATGACACCTCGCGCACCGCGATCGTGATCCCCAGCAGGTCGTCGCGCAGCGCGTCGAGGTCGCCGCGGATGAGCATCGGGCGGTGGGCCGGGACCTCCACCGCGTCGCACCCGTCCTTCACCGCGGCGACGGCCTCGATCTGCCGGACCGTCGGCTTGCCGATCCCCAGCGGGTGATCCACCAAGGTGCATACCCGCGTGGCGGTGCCTCGGAACGCTGCGACCGCCGCCGCCGTGTCCCGCCCGCCGACGCAGACGGTGCCGTAGGTCCCCGGCGGCGGGAGCGTTCCGCCGAGCGCGTGCCACTCCACCCCCGCCGGGTCCGCCGGCGGCTCGCTATTTTCCGGAGAGGTCACTGGCCGATCGGGTGCCACGTCGTCTTCAGTTCCTGCGTGTCGAGGATGAGGTACGGGTCCGCGTCGCCGACCTCGCCGCCGCGGTCGAACACGCGCTTGACGCTGGCCGCCGCGCCGCTCTGGAGCTTGCGCCGCTCCTCCGCCGCGTCGCCGCAGTAGACCACCGCGTTGAGGTCCACGTGCGAGGCGAAGTGTTCGAGCAGCTCGCCCCGCTCGCCGGTGAGCAGATTCACCACCCCACCGGGCAGGTCCGAAGTGTGCAACACCTCCGCGAACGTGACGGCACACAACGCCTTGGACCGGCTGGCGAGGGCGACGACGCTGTTGCCGCCGGCGATGGCAGGCGCGACGCACGAGACGAGCCCGAGCAGCCCCGACCGCTCCGGCGCGATGACGCCGACGACGCCGGTGGGGTTGGGGATCGAGAAGTTAAAGTGGCTCGACGCGACGGGGTTGACACTCGAAAACACCTGCACGTACTTGTCGCACCACCCGGCGTAGTAGACCAGCCGGTCGATAGACGCCGTCACCTCCGCCCGCGCCTCGGACGGGTCGGCCCCCATCTGCACGAGCTCGGAAGCGAACTGCGACGCCCGCCCCTCGAGCATCTCTGCGGCACGGTAAAGGACCTGGCTCCGCAGAAACGCCGACGCCGACGCCCACCCCGGCTGCGCCGCCCGCGCCGCGACCACCGCGTTGCGCAGGTCCTTGCGGGTGGACAGGCAAACGTTAGCGACCGCCTCGCCGTTCACCTCCAGCTTGTAGTACCGGCCCGACTCGGTCCGCGGAAACTTACCGCCGATGTACAGCTTGTACGTCTTAAGCACGTTCAGCCGCGGGGCCTGCTGCTGGGCCTGCTCTAGACTTTCAACAGTCGTTTCTTGCGTGGGGTTCATAGCTTTAATCCTTTAACCGCAGATTTCGCAGATGACGCAGATTGACAAGAGTCACCCACAGTTTCTGCCTTCAATCTGCGTCATCTGCGGAATCTGCGGTTCCTGCCTTAGGTCACCGAACAATACTCCCGCAGGCCCTGCAATCCACCCTCGCGGCCGAGGCCGGATTCTTTATAACCTCCAAACGGCGAGGCGGGGTCGAACTTGTTGAACGTGTTGGCCCAGACGACGCCGGCGTTCAGCGCCGAAGTGACCTTGAAGATCTTCGACCCCTTGTCGGTCCACACGCCCCCGCTGAGGCCGTAGGGCGTGTTATTCGCCTTCTGAATCGCTTCCTCCACGGTGCGGAAGGTCTGCACGGCCAGGACCGGGCCGAAGATCTCCTCCTGCACGACGCGAGACGATTGTGAGGCGTCGAGGAACAGCGTCGGCCGGCACCAGAACCCGGCGCCTTCGGGCACGGCCGTGTCGGGCTGCCAACGCGTCGCGCCGTCGTCGTCGCCCACTGCAAGGTAGTGGTTGATGCGGTCGAGCTGGGCCTTGGAGTTGATAGCTCCAACGTCCGTGTTCTTATCGAGCGGGTCGCCGACGATTAAGGTCTGCATCCGGTCCTTGAGTTTGCTGATTACCCGGTCGGCGACGGACTCCTGCACGAGCAAGCGCGACCCGGCGCAGCAGACGTGGCCCTGGTTGAAGAAGATGCCGTTGACGATGCCCTCGACGGCTTGGTCGATCGGGGCGTCGTCGAAGACGATGTTGGCCGCCTTGCCGCCGAGTTCGAGCGTGTACTTCTTCTTGCTGCCCGCGAGGGAACGCATGATTTTTTTGCCCACGGCGGTGGAGCCGGTGAAGGCGACCTTGTCGACCCCCGCGTGGTTCAACAGCGCCTCGCCGGTTTTTCCGGCCCCGGTGATGATGTTCACCACCCCATCGGGGAGCTCGGCGTCGCGGAAGACCTCGGCGAGTTTGAGCGCGGTGAGCGGCGTGGTCTCGGCGGGCTTGAGCACGACCGTGTTGCCGCAGGCGAGGGCGGGGGCGATCTTCCACGCGGCCATGAGCAGCGGGAAGTTCCACGGGATGACCTGCCCCGCAACACCGAGCGGACGAGGCTTCCGGGGGCCGGGGAAGGCGTAGTCCAGTTTGTCGGCCCAGCCTGCGTAGTAAAAGAAGTGGGCCGCGGCGAGGGGCACGTCGATGTCCCGTGACTCGCGGATCGGCTTGCCGCCGTCCATCGACTCGATCACCGCGAACTCGCGGGCCCGCTCCTGCATGATCCGCGCGATGCGGAACAGGTACTTGCCCCGGTCTGCGGCGGGCATCTTCGACCACACCCCGTCGTACGCCTTGCGGGCGGCGGACACCGCCGCGTCCACGTCCGCCTCGCCCGCCTCGGCAATGGTGGACAGCTTCCTTTCGGTCGAGGGGCTGATGGTGTCAAAGTGCCTGCCCGCGCGGGGATCGACGAACGTGCCGCCGATGAAGAGGCCGTAGCGCTCGTCGATGGTCGCGTGGTCCGTCGCCTCGGGCGCGGGGTCGTAGGACCAGGCGGTGTCGAAATTAAGGGCGGGGGAGGTGGTGGTGGGCGCGGCGGTGGTCATACGGCGTTATCCGAAGATGATGATGTTGAGCGCACCTCTGAAAGAGTGACGACCAGCAGCAAGTCGATGATCTCAATGGCATCGACGTCGGTCCAGACGCCAAACGTACGGCCGCCCGGCGAGACACTGAGCACCTCAGGATGGCTTACGCTGATCGCTCGCCCGTCGGTCAGGTGGATCGTGAAAGGGTGGAAGGGTTTGGCTTCCGCAAGGCGTTTGAGTTGAACTGTGGTCATTGTTACTTCCTTGATCAATCCTGCGAAAAATACTCCGCCGCCTGGTAGGCCCCGCTCTGTTGTTTCACGATCTGCATGAGCACGTCGTTGGCGAGGCTGCTCGCGCCGAAGCGGAACCAGTCGGGGCTCAGCCACGCCTGGCCGAGGGTCTCGCGGACGGTGACGAGGTAGGTCAGGGCGAGCTTGGCGGTCTTGATCCCGCCGGCGGGTTTCATGCCGATCATCTTCCCGGTGTCAAGGTAGAAGTCGCGGATGGCCTCGAGCATGACCAGCGTCACCGGCAGCGTCGCCGCCGGCGTGATCGTGCCGGTGCTGGTCTTGATGAAGTCGGCCCCGGCGTGCATCGCAAGGTCGCTCGCCCGACGAACGTTGTCAAGCGTCGATAGTTCGCCGGTCTCTAAAATGACTTTGAGATGTGCCCCTCCGGAACCGCCACACGCCTCTTTCACCTGCACGATTTCATCGATGACGTATTGATAGTTGCCGCGCAGAAACTCGCCGCGGCTGATGACCATATCGATCTCGTCGGCGCCGTCGTCCACGGCCCGGCGGGTGTCGTCGAGCTTGTTCTGCAGCGGGACCTGCCCCGCGGGAAACCCTGTGGCGACCGAGGCGAGGTGGATGCCGCTGCCTTCGAGCTCACGCTTCGCCACGGCGACCATCGTCGGGTAGACGCACACGGCCGCGACGTGAGGCAGGCCGGGCACGGCGTCGTGCAGGTGCCTGGCTTTGTTGCACAGTTGTTTCACCTTGCCGGGGGTGTCCATGCCGGCGAGGGTGGTGAGGTCGATCATGCTCAGCACCATCTCGAGCGCCTCGATTTTCGACGCTTTTTTGATGCTGCGGGTGGACAGGCGGGCGACGCGTTCCTCAACGCCGACCTGGTCGATGGCCGGGCTGTGCGAGAGGTTAGGAGGGGTCGGGGGGGGCGAGGGTGGTCACGGGGAGGGTTCCGGGGCGGGTTCCGCGGGATATGCCGGGGCGGCGGGTTGCGGGGTGCGGGCGTCGGGTGCGTCCATTGTACGGGTAGTCGGCGGGACACCGAGGTTTTGGAAGAACGCGGCGAGCGCGTCGCGGAACGTCGGCCCGTCGACGCCGAGCAGGTTGCGGTGCCCGCCGCCCGCGATGCAGACGAACCGCCCGTCGGGCGCGGCCGCCGCCAGCGCCTCGCCCGCCTCGACGGGGCACAGTTCATCGGCGTCGCCGTGGATCACCAGCAGCGGGCAACGCAGCTCCCCCGCGTCGGCCGCCCGGTCGAACCCCGTCGCCCGCCGGCCCCAACGCACCGCGAGCAGCCACCGCGCAATCGCCACCAGCGGCCACGTTGGCACCCCCCGCCGCCGCAGCTCGCGCCGCAGCGCCTCGTCCCAGAAGCGGTACGGCGACACCGCCACCACCCCCGCAAACCGCGGGTGCAACGCCGCGGACTTGATCGCGATCTGCCCGCCCATCGAGTAGCCGTACAGCACCACCGCCCGACCCTGAACCACCGCCGGCGGCAACCCATCGACCACCGCCAGCACGTCCGCCGGCTCCCGCGCCCCGAACGTCGCCAGCGGCGCGGCCGCGTCCCCGTGCCCCGGCAGATCGAACACCACCGTGTGCGACACCCACGGCGCCAGCAGCTCCGCCCGGTACAACGCCCCGAACCGGCTGTCCGAGTACCCGTGCAACACCACCGCCACCGGGCCCCCCGGGTCGTGCCCCTCCACGATGAACCCCGGCGACGCCGACCCGTCCGACAGATTAAACGTCACCGCCTCTCCCTCCAGCCCCAGCTCGCCCGGCTCGGTCGGACACCCCGCCGCCACCGCGTTGCCCACCGTCCGCCGCGGCGGGTGGGTCATCCTCCACGCCAGCGCGACCCCCGCCGCCACGACCAGCACGAGCCACGCGGTGGCGAACAGGATGAACAGGCCGGGCATGGGGTGCAGCTTAGGGCGGCGCGGTGTGGGAGCGGATCGAACCGGGACTCGGATGGGTCGGATAAGTCGGATCGGAAGGAGGCCGCGGCTTGTTCAGGTGCCGGGTCCAGGCGGTGCCTGATTGAGATCGACAACGTGATGCCGCATCATCCACTAACGTGCCCGGTATCTAACTGTATCCAGCCTTCCCAGCAGACCCTGAAACCACCGGCATCCTCTCTGCTCTTCATCCGACTCATCCGACCGATCCGAGCTGATTCCCCGCTTCGAGCTACTTTCTGTATCTGAGCACCTCCCCGGCTATGAACAAACACGACCACCAAGCCCTCCTCGCCGCCGCGTACGAGCAAGCGCAGAAGAGCTACGACGGGGGCGGGCTGCCCATCGGCAGCGTCCTCGCCACGGCCGACGGCGAAATCGTTGCGCGGGGGCACAACGAGCGGGTGCAGAGCGGCGACCCCACCGCCCACGCCGAGGTGGTGTGCATCCGCCACGCCGGGCGGCGGCGCGACTGGCCCGAACTCACGCTCGTCTCGACGCTGAGCCCTTGCATCATGTGCACCGGGACGGCGCTGCTCTACCGCATCCCGCGCATCGTGGTCGGCGAGAACCGCAACTTCATGGGGGCCGAGGACCTGTTCCGCGAGCGGGGCGTCGAGCTGACGGTGCTGCAGGACGAGCGGTGCATCGCGCTGATGGAGCGGTTTGTGAAGGAGCGGCCGGACCTGTGGCACGAGGACATCGGGCTCTAGCGGCGCGGCCCGGTCGCCGGGAACGCCGCATCGCTTAGAGCGACTGGCGTAGATTCTGGCAGTGGCACAGGCGTCTCGCCTGTGTTCGCCGAAGGCGAAGGGCCGAGTTGAGAGCGTCATCTTCGGCCTGCCGGCCGAACACAGGCGAGACGCCTGTGCACTATTATGCAATCCGCTCTAAGCTCCGCCGATGGTCCAGGTGGTCAACGCCCTGCTGCCCATCGTCCTGCTCGTCGCGGCCGGGGCGGCGCTCTTCCTCACCGGCTTCGCCGACCACGGCTTCCGCAACGGCCTTGACCGGCTGGTCTACTGGGTCGCGCTGCCCGCCCTCATCGTCGCCTCCATGGTCGACGCCCCGGCCCTCGGCGGCTCGCTCCGCATGATCGCCCTGTTCTGCGTCGCGACCGTCCTGGTCATGGCGCTGAGCCTCGCCGTCGCCAAGGCGCTGCGGCTGTCGCCGCCGAGCGTCGGGGTCTTCTCGCAGGCGGCGTTCCGCGGCAACCTCGCCTTCGTCGGGCTGCCCGTCCTGCAGCTCGCCACCCGCAACGACGCGGCCGTGCTCAGCCGCGCGGTCCTGGTCTTCGCGCCCACGGTCCTGCTCTACAACGTCCTCGCCGTCGCCGGGCTCACCCTCGCCCGGCACCGCCTCGACCGCCGCGCCCCGGGCCGCCTCATCCTCGCCCTCGTCACCAACCCGCTGCTCCTCGCCAGCGCCCTGGGCATCGCTCTCGCCGTGTCGAACCTGCACCCCCCGGCCCCCGTGCAGCACACCCTCGAACTCCTCGGCGACACCGCCGCGCCCCTCGCGCTCCTCAGCCTCGGCGGGGCCCTCACCGCCTACCCCATCCGCCGCCACGTCCCGCTCTCCCTCGCCGCCTCCACCCTCAAACTCGCCGCCCTCCCCGCCGTCGTGCTCGGCCTCGCCACGGTGTTCCACCTCCCGCGGGACGAGCGGATCATCCTGCTCGTCTTCGCCGCCACGCCCACGGCCGTGTCGTCCTACGTCCTGGCCGTGAAGCTCGGCGGCGACCCCGCCCTCGCCGCCGGCACCATTACTCTCAGCACCGTGCTCAGCGTGCTGTCGCTCGGAGCCGCGCTGCTGCTCGCATAAATCGGCTGCTACAACTCGGCCATGCCCGACGCTAAGCCCCCCCGCCGCATCCTCCTCACCGGCAGCGCCGGCGCGATCGGCCGCCGCGTCGCCCCGGCCCTCGTCGCCGCGGGGCACGACGTCCGCGGCTTCGACCGCGCCCCCTCGCCGACGCTGCCGCAGCACGTCGTCGGCGACATCACCGACGAGGCCGCGCTCGATCGGGCCATGGCCGACCGCGACACGCTGGTCCACCTCGCGGCCCACCCCCACCCCGGGCCGCTGCTCGGGCCGCTGCTTGAGGCCAACGTCGTCGGCCTTTACCGCACCCTCCACGCCGCGGTCCGCCACGGCATCTCCCGCGTCGTCCTTGCCTCCACCATGCAGGTTATCGGCGGTGCCCGCACCTCCGATGGCCGGCCGATCCGCACCGATGCCATGGCGCCGATGAACGACTACGCGCTCACCAAGGTTTGGGCCGAGGAGCTCGGCCGCATGCTCGCGCGGCAGCACGACGTCACGGTGCTGATCGTGCGGATCGGCTGGTTCGCAAGGCAGGCGGAGGAGATGCAGCGGATCGGCGAGCACCACGGCGGCCCCGCGTCGTACCTCAGCCATGACGACGCCGCGCGGTTCTTCAACGCCGCGGTCCGGGCGGACCTGTCGGACGAGCCCGGCCGCTCGGCGACGGTCTACGCCGTGGGCCCGGGCGTCGGCCCGGACGAGCCCGGCTGGCGCTACGACCTGGAGCCGGGCCGCCGCCTGCTCGGTTACGAGCCGCGCGACGCGTTCCCCGTGGGCAGCGCGTTCGGGAAAGACGCCTGATCATTTAGAGCCTGTTTCATAGCCCCATCCGCAGGGTGCCACACCGCATCCCGCCGCTCGGGGCGGGTGCGGTGTGCGGGTGTGACCCCCGCGTTACGTCGCTCGCAATCGTCACACCGCACCCTCCGCAAAGCCTCCGGGATTCAGTGTGGCACCCCCAATTACGCGCAGGGTGCCACACTGCATCCCGCCGCTCGGGGCGGGTGCGGTGTGCGGGTGTGACCCATGCGTTACGTCGCTCGCAATCGTCACACCGCACCCTGCGCAAAGCCTCCGGGGTGCGGTGTGGCACCCTTGATGTTGTGCAGGGTGCCACACCGCATCCCGCCGCTCGGGGCGGGTGCGGTGTGCGGGTGTGACCCCCGCGTTACGTCGCTCGCAATCGTCACACCGCACCCTCCGCAAAGCCTCCGGGATTCAGTGTGGCACCCCCAATTACGCGCAGGGTGCCACACCGCATCCCGCCGCTCGGGGCGGGTGCGGTGTGCGGGTGTGACCGCGCCTTGACGTCACCCGTAGCCGGCACACCGCACCCTGCGCAAAGCCTCCGGGGTGCAGTGTGGCACCCTTGTTCTCGCGCAGGGTGCCACACTGCATCCCGCCGCTTGGGACGGGTGCGGTGTGCGGGTGTGACCGCGGCTTGACGTCGCGCGTCGCCGGCACACCGCACCCTCCGCAAAGCCTTCGGGGTGCAGTGTGGCACCCCCAATAACGTGCGGTGTGCGGGTGTGACCACGGCTTCACGTCACTCGTTGCCGGCACACCGCACCCTGCGCAGAGCCTACGGGATGCAGTGTGGCACCCCGAGCTGGTGGTAAAACGGCTTCTTAGGGGCGGGCGTCGTCGCCGGTCACTCCAACGCCGCTTGCCACTGGTCGAGGGTCTTGCCGGTCTGTTCCTGCACGGCGTCGGCGGCGCGGCCGAGGCCCTGCCACTGCTCGGCGTGGCCGTCGGCGAACAGCACCGCGACCTTGTCGGAAGTACTGAAAGTCTCCACCAAGAGGATGGCCTTGCTCGGGGTCTTGAACGTGTGGAGCTTCACGTTCGGCCGGACGAGGACGTAGCTGCTGTGCCGGTTGAGGTACGCGGGCAGGTCGGCTTCGGCTACGGATTCGGCCCCGTCGAGGGCGGGGTCGGCGGGGTGGAAGAACACCGACGGTTCGCGGGGGAGGATGCCAGCGGTGAAGAGCGTGCCGAGGTCAGGCGGGAGTTGCCCGTCGTGGTCTTGGGCGTAGCTCGACATGGCGACGCCGATCTGCCGGGCATTGAAGAGCGAGGCCGTGTCCCGCGCCGCGGCGCGGGCAGTTTGGACGGCGGGGAGCAGCAGGGGGGCGGCGACGACGCCGGAGGTCAGCGCGTGATAGACGAAGTCCTGGCTGAGCAGCATCGAGCCGGGGAAGGGCGAGATGGACCGGGAGTGGTAGCCCGCGCCATCGGTCCAGCCCGCGGCGACGGCTTCGCCGAGGTGCGGGTCGAGCGTGTCGAGCGGGGGGACGAGGCTCGACACGTCGAACGGCAGGTCGGCCCCGGCCATCGGCGCGAGGCCGGCGAGCGTGGACCAGCCCGAGTGCAGGGCGGGGGCGGATTGCTCGACGCGGGTGAACATGAACACGTCGGAATCATCCGGCCCCTCCGGCCCGATGAGCCGCCCGCCCATCGCCGCAAAGTCCGGGTCGTCCACCAGCGGCTTGCCGGGGTTGGCGGCGAAGGCGCGGGCGACCTGCACCGCCTGCGGCGTGAGGCCGAGGGTCCACCGCCCGTCGGCGACGGCCCACGCGGGGGAGACGAACGGCGCCGCCATCGCGTGCAGCGTGTAGCCGTTTTGCTCGAGGCTGTTGAAGGTGAACCCGGCGTTGTTTTGGTGGAGCTGATCGTTGAGCATTGCCTGTAGTTTCAGCAGCGACGCGTTGAGCGTGTCGGGGTCGCGGGGCGTGTTGACCATGACGACGCCGGTGCCGAACGTCCCGCCGAAGCCGGGCTCGGCGTAGAAGAGCCACGTGTCGCCGAGCGCGCCGATGAGGTCGCTCCGCACGTCGAACCCGGCGGCGTCGTTGAGCGACGCGATGCCGTCGTCGAGCTTGGTTGCCGCGTCGGCGTCGACGTCGCCGACGAGGCGGTGCAGCGTGTCCCAGGCGTTACCGAGGTCGAGCGTCGCGGCGCGGACCCACGTCGCCGCGGCGGGGATGGTGGCGAGCTGGTCGAGGTTGATCGCCGGCCGGTCGAGCAGCGTGAGCAGGCCCCGCCGCGGCGCGGGGGCGGCGATGAACAGCTCCTGCATCCAGTCGGTGCCGTCAAACCCCGCGGCGTAAAACACCTGGCCCAGCCCTTCCAACCCGACCGCCTCGACGGCCCGCCCGTAGCGCGCGAGGCTGTCGATCTCCCCCGCGTGCTGCATCCCGTCGCGGATGAGGTCGTCGATGGCCCTTGCGTCGGCGTACAGCCAGGCCGCCTTCGACCTTGGGCCAATCGCGCCGGCGGGCAGGCCGAAGCCCTCGCGCTGCGGCAGCGACTCGGCGGGGTCGGTCTCAAACTGCGTGTTGACGAGCAGGCCCATCCGGCGGCCGTCGTCCAGCACCTCGAGGGTGAGGCCCGGGATGCTCCGCCGCATCTCGTCCGCCAGTTTGGTGAGGTACTTCCGCACCACCGCCGCATCATCGCCCGGCTCGATGACGAAGCCCAGGCGCGGCAGCGGCTCGCCCTGCGGCCCGTCGACCCGGACCTGTGCCTGTTTCACGACGACCCCGTCACGCTCGACCGTTGGCTCGACCTGCGGCCGCACGCCCCGCTCCGGCCACTGCACGCCCTGGAAATACACCACCCACGGCCGACGCCACGCGACGACGCTCAGGTCGTTCCACCCGTCGAGGGACGCCCGCGCCTTGGTGTTCCGCGCCGCCGCCGGCGTCAACGCCGCCGTCACCGCGTCGCCGATCCGCCGGCCCAGCCCGGTGTCGGCCAGCACCGCCTCGAGCTTCGACCCGGCGTAGCCCGGCGTGGCGTCGTTCATCCCCGCCCAGTACACCGCCGCCACCGCGTCGCCGGGGATCAGCGACGCGAGGCCGGCCGGGTCCGCCTCCGGGGCCGGTTGCGCCCGTGCCGGCCACGCGGTGACCAGCCCCAGCGACAGCACGGCCAGCATCAGCAACGGCATCGGGCGACGGGTCATGCGAAGCTCCGCATCGGGGTGCGAAAACATTTGGTTTCCAGCAACCATAGGGTGCCACACCGCATCCCGGAGGCTTTGCAAAGGGTGCGGTGTGCCCGCGGCGAATAGCTTGACGCCTTGGTCAAGCCCGCACTCCGCACCCGCCCCGAGCGGCGGGATGCGGTGTGGCACCCTTTGCACACGGCGGTGAAACCGTCGGCAGATCGTACTGCATCGTCTATGCTGCGACGCGTCCGCCCCGCCACCCACCACCGTCTGAGGATCGCCCATGACCGGTTCCACTTTTGCCGTAGCCGCCCTGCTCGCCCTGCTGGTTGCCGCGCCGCTCTCGGCCGAGGTCGTGACGAAGGCGGTGCCGTACGAGCACGACGGGGTGCAGCTCGAGGGCTACCTTGCATATGACGACGCGGCGGCGGACGGCGAGACGCGGCCGGGGGTGCTGGTGATCCACGCGTGGTGGGGCCTGGGCGAGAACGCGAAGATGCGGGCGGAGATGCTGGCGGGGCTCGGCTACGTCGCGTTCGCGCTGGACATGTACGGCAAGGGCAAGCTCACCGACCAGCCGTCGCAGGCCAGCCAGTGGGCCGGGACGTTTTACTCCGACCGCGACCGGTTCCGCGCCCTCGCCAACGCGGGGCTCGACGTGCTCAAGGAACAGCCGAACGTGGACCCCGACCGGCTGGCCGCGATCGGGTACTGCTTCGGCGGGGCGGGGGTGATGGAGCTGGCATATGCCGAAGGCGGGGCCGACCTGAAGGGCGTGGTGAGCTTCCACGGCGGGCTGCTGCCGGTGCGGGACGAGGACGCGGCCGCGGTGGCATGCAAGGTACTGATCTGCCACGGCCAGGCCGACGCGTTCTACCCGCTCGACAAGCTGATTCCTGCGGTAGAGACGCTGCAGGCGGCGGAGGTCGATGTCACCACGGTGATCTACAGCGGCGCGGTGCACGCGTTCACGGACGAGTCGGCCGGGGCCGACCTCGACGGCGTGAAGTACGACGCCGACGCGGACCGCCGGTCGTGGGAGCACATGAAACTGTTTTTTGACGAGCTGTTCGGCGGGTAAGCGGCGCGTCGTGATGAGAGCCTGGTTTACTGCCCGATCCGCGGGGTGCCAAACCGCATCCCGCCGCTCGGGGCGGGTGCGGTGTGCGGGTGTGACCGTACCGTTACGTCATGTGCGGTCCTCACACCGCACCCTCCGCAAAGCCTCCGGGATGCAGTGTGACACGCCGGTGGTGTGGTCAGACAGCTTCCAACTTCAGATCACTTCGAAGCCGAGGCGGACGGGTCGCCCGACGGCGCTAACGGCTCTACGCCCTTCGCCACGGGACGCGGGGGGCGTCGCCCCAGAGCATCTCGAGGTCGTAGTGGCCGCGGGTCGCAGGCTCGAAGAGGTGGATCATGACCTCGACGTGGTCGAGGACCAGCCAGGTGGACGACCCGTCCCGGTCGCTGCCGTAGCGGTCAAAGCCCATCGCCCGGCCGACCTCGCCGACCTCGGCCCCGAGGCTCTTGATCTGCTTGTCGGACGTGCCGGTGGCGATGACGAGGAACCGCGTCATCGGGCTCAGCCCCGTCACGTCGAAGACCAGCACGTCCTCGCACTGGAAGTCGTTGAGCCGCCGCGCCGCGGCGATGGCGAACTCGCGGGCGTCGCCGTCCCCGGTCGAGGCGTCGGGCGAGTCGGTCACGAAGGCGGTGGTGGAGTCGGGCAAGGGTTCAGCGGTCTCCGTGAGTGGGGGGAAGTTGTGTTAGGGGTCAAGCAATCATACGTCTGAAACGCGGTGGGACAGCCGTAACCGCAGATTGCGCAGATGACGCAGGTTCAAGCCTTGGGCTCCAAGTGAAACAATCTGGTTTCAATCTGCGTCATCTGCGCAATCTGCGGTTACGACTGTTTGCCTCGCCGATCACCCCAGGTGCAGCAGCTCCGCGACGTAGGGGCTGTAGCGGACGATGACGCCGGCGAAGACGACCGAGACGATGCTGACGAGCTTGATGAGGATGTTCAGCGACGGGCCGGAGGTGTCTTTGAACGGGTCGCCGACGGTGTCGCCGACGACGGTGGCCTTGTGGTTGTCGCTGCCCTTGCCGCCGTGCTGGCCGGACTCGATGTACTTCTTGGCGTTGTCCCAGGCGCCGCCGGCGTTCGCCATGAAGATCGCCACGGCGAAGCCGCACACCAGTGTCCCGGCGAGCAGACCCATCACCCCCGCGACGCCCAGCACCAGCCCCACCGCGATGGGCACGACCACCGCCATCACCGACGGCACGACCATCTCCTTGAGCGCCCCGGCCGTCGAGATCGACACGCAGTTGGCGTAGTCGGGGTACTTGTGCCCGTCGACGGTGGTCTCGAACGGCCACTTCATCGGGTCGGCGAGGTCCGCCTCGGGCGTGCCGTCGGCGAGGAAGCCCTGCTTCATGATGCCGAACTGCCGCCGGCACTCGTTCATCATGGCGAAGGCGGCGCGGCCGACCGCGTTCATCGTCATCGCGCAGAACAGGAACACGAGCATCACCCCGAGGAACAGCCCGCAGAGCACGCGCGGGTTCATCAGCGTCACGTTGTAAAACTCCATGACCTGCGGCAGGGTCAGGTCCCGGGCCCGGGTCACCCGGAAGTTGAGGTCGCCCAGGTCGTCGGTGACGCTACCTTGATAAACCCCCTGTTCGTCCCAGCGGCCGCTGACGAAGCGGCCGTCGGCGCCCTTGCCCGCGAGGAGGACCTCGAGCCGGCCGGCGGCGTCCTGCTCGAACATGACGCCGGCCTCGAAGCCGTTCTGGTCGTTGATCGTGAAAAGCCGGTTGCCCAGGTAGTTCACCGTCGGCTTCGCGTCGGCACCCATTGGGGCAACCTCGGCGAAGTGGGTCCTGGGGTCGTCGATCAGGCGGTTGAGGCTGGTCTGGACCGTGATCACGTACGCGGCAAGCAGGGCGAGGGCGGTGAGCGCCGCCGACCCGATGGCGAAGCCCTTGCCGGTGGCGGCGGTGGTGTTGCCGAGGCTGTCGAGCATGTCGGTGCGTTCACGGACCTCGGCGGGCTGGTGTGTCATCTCGGCGTTGCCGCCGGCGTTGTCGGCGATGGGGCCGTAGGCGTCGGTGGCGAGGGTGATGCCGAGCGTCGAGAGCATCCCAACCGCGGCGATGCCCACGCCGAAGACGCCCATGAGGAACGTCTCGTGCCCGCCGGCGAGGCTGAACGCGGCCATGATGGCGACGACGATGGTGAGCAGGGGGACCCAGGTGGAGGTCATGCCCTCGGCGATGCCGGAGATGATGACCGTCGCGCTGCCGGTCTCGGACTGCTTGGCGATACGCTGGGTCGGCGCGTGCTCGTAGGAGGTGTAGTACTCGGTGCCGAAGGCGATGACGAGCCCGGCGACGAGGCCGACGACGATCGCGCCCCAGATGCCCAGCCACGAGAGGTTCTCGATCCCGCCGAGCATCCAGTACAGCAGGCCCGCCGAGCCCGCGACGATGAGGGCCGAGCTCAGCCACACGCCCGCGTGCAGGCTCTTGAGCAGCTGGGCGAAGCTGGCGTTCTCCTTGGCCTTGACCGAGTAGATGGAGAGGATCGAGCAGAGGATGCCCAGCCCGGCGAGGGCGGGCGGGGCGCAGACCAGCGCGACCGACGACGCCGCGTCGAGCTTCAGCCGCAGCGCCGCCGATGCGGCAAGCGCCATCGCCGCGAGGATCGAGCCGTAGTAAGACTCGTACAGGTCCGCCCCCATGCCCGCGACGTCGCCGACGTTGTCGCCGACGTTGTCCGCGATGGTGGCGGGGTTCCGCGCGTCGTCCTCGGGGATGCCCGCCTCGACCTTGCCCACGAGGTCCGCGCCCACGTCGGCCGCCTTGGTATAGATCCCCCCGCCGACCCGGGCAAAGAGTGCCTGCAGCGACGCGCCCATCGCGAAGCTCAGCGTGATCGTGGTGATCTGCACGAGCAGGCCCGGGTTGGCGTCCACGTCGTACATCGCGGTGAGCACGAGGAACCACACCGAGATGTCCAGCAGGGCGAAGCCGGTGACGCAAAGCCCCATGACCGCCCCGGCTCGGAACGCGACGCGGAGGCCGTCGTTGAGCGACCGCTTGGCCGCCTGGGTCGTCCGGGCCGAGGCGTTGGTGGCGGTCTTCATGCCGAGGTAGCCGCACATCCCCGAGAAGATGCCGGCGATGGCGACGCCCAGCGGCGTGAGCTTTTCCTGCAACTGCAGCCCGAATGCCATGACCAGCAGCAGCACGATCAGCGCGACGAAGACAACCGCCACGACGTTGCGCTGCTTGCCGAGGTAGGCGTACGCCCCGTCGCGGACGGCCTGGGCGATACGGACCATCTCCGCGTCGCCCTCGCTCTGTTTCATGAACCCCTTGTAGAACACGACCGCGAACACAAGGGCGGCAACCGCCCCCATCGGGGCGAGGTAGTACGCCAGCGGCAGGCTCGCCGCGAGGGTCAGGGTCGGGTCGGGCATGGTGGGCTCCGGGGCTGCCCGGCTTCCGCGGGGCGTGGGATCAAGGGGAAGTGAAACGGACGGGATCGGGTGAGGCCGATCACCCCGAAGAAAAACCGGCACGGGGAGCCGCGCCGGCGTAACGGTCAGGGTCGGGTTGTGGTCGCAGCAAAAATCACCGCACGCTCCCGGGGAGGACGTCGGCCGGCGATCAGTACGACGGCGAGGAGCGGCGCGGCCGGGCCGTGGGGTTGGCGAGCTGCTCGCGCCGCTTGACGCTCTTGCGCATGGCGCGCTGCTTGCGTTCGGAGGGCTTCTCGTAGTAGGCCCGCTTCTTAATCTCTTTGGTGAGGCCCTCTTTTTCGCAGAGCTTCTTGAAACGCCGCATCATCTGCTCGGCGGATTCGCCGCTGCGGGCCTTGAGTCGGATCGCCATATTTGGACTGCCTTTCGGGATCAGGCCGCGTCGCGGCCGGGGGTATACAGGGGTTGAACGGGTTGGGCCGGGCAGTATACCAGCGGCGGCAGGTTCATCAAGCGGGGGCTTGCACGGGAGGCCCGACGCATCCTGACGGACACCGAGCCGGAGGGTTCAGAGCCGGGAGCGCCCGCGGCCGGTGGTGTCGTCTGCCACCGGGTGCGGTCGCTGACGCTCCCGGCTCTGAACTGGAACAGACGCTCATGCTCTGGTTGGGTTCCGAGAGGAAGGCGTGACCAAACGTCGCGCGGCACGGAGCGTTGGACGGCTCCGCGGGGCTAGCCTATAACACCCGTCGCCGCGTCGGCGATGCCCGGCGCTCCGCCTTCCACCCCTACCGCCTCACCGAGAACCCTCCTATGGCCAAGATCGCCAACGACTTCAACGCTTCCGATGCTCCCGTCGCCGCCAGCCAGCCCGGCTCATCCCCCGACGAGATGGCCGCGCTCCGCGCCGAGCTTGCCGAGCTCAAGGCCGGGATCAAGGACCTGTCCAGCGTGCAGAAGGACAAGGCCACCGTCGCCAAGCGGCGGGCCGCCGACGAGACGAACAAGTACTCGGCCGCGGTGGAAACGCTCTTCGACTTCTTCAAGGCCGAGCTGGTCAAGGACACGCCCCTCGCCGCGCTCGGCGTCGCGATCGGGGCGGGGCTGGCGACCAAGGCGCTGCTCAGCCGCTCGGCGACGCAGCATAAGTCGTCCGACTCGGTTGACCTGGACGATTAAGCGGGGTGTTCTCCCGGCTGAGCCAGTTCCTCGTACGTGTCGCCGACCTCGCCGAGGCCGAGGGGCGCGTGCTGCGTGAAGCGGTGGAGGCCCAGGGCCGAGCGGTCGGCCGCAACGTGTCGCGGCTGGCCCAGCGGCTGATCATGTGGGCGATGGCGGCCGTCGTGTCCCTCGTCGCCCTCGGGTTCCTGGCGGCGGGGCTGATCTGGCTGCTCGCGTGGCTGGTGACCTGGCCGGTGGCGCTGCTGATCGTGGCGGGGCTGCTGTTCATCGGGGTGTACCTGCTCGTCCGGCTGGCGGGCGGGGCCGAGCCGGGCACGCTCGCATCACCCCACCCGCTCCCCCCGCCGACGAGGACGACGCCGACAACGGCCTCCGGCCAGGCACGCCCCACCACGACGGTCGACGCCGGGGCCCCACCGGTGGTCGACGCGGGCGCCGCCGCTCCCCCCGGCGCGCCCGCCCCATCCGCCGCGGCGGCGGCAGCGGCGGCGAATACCGATACTTTTTTGCGGCCATCCGGCAAGTTGGGGCCTAGTGTGCTGCATGACCGAAACTCACACCGATAAACGTGACCCCTCCGCCGACGGCAACGCCACCTCGCCGGGCACCCCGGACCGTGGCGGCACCGGCTCGACCGATCCGGCGTCGTCCTCCGACCGCCTCACCGAAGCAAAGCGCCGCCTAAGCGGCTTCGATCAGCCGGACCGGACCGATGAGCCGTCGGGTTCACGCGCCTCCCGCTCCGGTCGGTCGATGTCATCGAAGCACGACGACGACGACGACAAGGCCTTCGGCTGGAAGCTCTACGACACCGTGACCGACCACCTGCAGGAGAACTACCGCAGCTACCTCATCGGGCTGGGCACCGGGGCAACCCTCCTCGCGCTCAAGTCCAGCCGTGTCCGCAAGGGCCTCTTCGGCATGGGCCTGCAGTACGGGGCGGCCAAAGTCACGTCGTGGTTTGAGGGTGCGGACGACGACGACGAGCCGGACCCGCCGAAGCGGTCGAGCCCGAAGAAGAAGAAGCCGAGCCCGAACAAGAAGACGGGGCGGAGCAAGTCGTCAACCGGTTCGGCGAAAGCAAAAGACTCCAAGGGGCCCGCTGCACAGAAAGCATCGAGCCGGAGCAAGCCGAAGAGCGGTGCCAAACCGGGCGATAGCAGCGGGCAAACTTCGATTGAGAAGGCCGGGCTGAGCGGCAAAACCTCGCTGATCGACACCGCGAGCCTGCGGGATCAAAGCGGTTCGGCCGGCAACAGCTCGAAGGCGGGCGAGGAGCAGAAGGCCGAGAGCAAGAAGTAGAATAGCCCGTGTCCGGAGAGCGAGATTAAACAGGTTCCGTCGGACTCCCATGCGTGATGGTGGCGGGTGCCACACCTCGCCGGCTTCGCGGCGATGTGTGCGGCACGTGCGATGCGAGCCGTCACACAGATCGGCCTCGAGCGGCCGAGGTGTGGCACCCGTAACGCACAGGTCACTCACGTGATCCGTACCTGTCTGTCAACTACGTCAAACGGCTCATCGCCGGGCGAGGTCTAACCGCTCACGGTCTTCGCTAGAGCGGATCACGCATTTGCGAGCCGGTTGAGTCCGAACACGGTGGCCGGGGCAGACTCTTCGATGCCCCGGGATCCTCGACCCTACCCGTCTCTCGCGGTGACGCTTCCGTGGCTTCCTTAAAAAAGCATCAGCCCCGGCCACTCCGGCCAACAATGGTGCAAGCCGCTCTAGAGCGAACAAAAGTCATATGTAGCGGCTACCGGTCCAGCGGTGCCACACCTTGACGGCTTTGCGTCAAGGTGCGCGGCAGGTCGCACACCTTGGCCCCGAGCGGCCAAGGTGTGGCACCCGCTACACATGAACTGGGTCTGCTCTAATCCCGCTTAAGCGGCGCCAACTCCTGTGCCCGCGTCCGCTCCCGTCGGGCGGCATTCTTCTCGTCCGCCGCCTCGTCCAGCGGGAAGTATGAGGTGTGCATCGACCACTGGTTGTCCTCCTGCCGGAACCGCTTGCCCGGGTCGACCCGCAGGCGCGTCTGCGGGTCGAAGATCGGCCCGGAGTTGCGGAGCCGACACCTTTCGAGGGGCCGGTCGGTCTGCGAATGCCCGATGTTGAGCCCGTCGCGGGTGTACTTCGCGCCGCAGCGGGGGCAGCGGTAGATCCCTGCCACGACATCGAATCGCACGGCCGTGGAGCCGTGGTCGGGGTTGGTGCATTGGGCGGCAAGGGCGACGAGCATGCCGTGGTTCGACACGAGGTAGACCCCGTGGCTGCGGGCATAAGTCTCGTCGACGCCGGGCCGCTGGTAATCGTCGATCCTGCCGATGGTGAAAGCCCGGCCCGCCACGGCCGAACCGTTTGCCCCGCTACCCGCCGAGGCGGACTCGGCGTCGCAGCCGACAAGGCCCAGCAGGCACGGCAGCACCATCAACGGCAATAGTCGGCGGCAGCGCATCCGGCGATTTATCGGCCACCTAACGGCCCCGCTTCAAACCTCCGCCTCCCGCCGCCACGCCGCGTACCGCTCGCGCAGCTCCTCCTCGACCACCTGCTCGAACTGCTCGAGCCAGCGGTTGACCTCGCCGTGGTCCACGTCGTGGCCGTGGTTGAGCAGTTCGACGACGTCGGTATGATCTTGGGCGCGGCCAGCGATCACCTTGTGAACCAGCAGATCGACGACATTGAGAAAACGCACCGGCTGGCCGAGCACCTCGACTACCGTGGCCCGTTCAATCGCCTGAACCAGGTAAGGTGAATCGACAAAGCTGAGGTCGATCCCCACCCCGGTTGCCGGGTCCAGACAATGCAGGACGTGTGACAACCGCGCGAACTCGTCACTGTCTTCCTGTGCGGGCTTGATCCCAAGTTGATCGCGGATGCGGATCACACGGTCTAGCTCGAAAATCGGAAACCCAAGGGTAAAGTCGATGTCATGGGTGTAGCGCACGTGGCCGTGGATGATGACGGCCTGCCCACCGATCACGACGTAAGGAAGCGACTCGGCCTCAAACCTCTCCACGATACGCTTGAGCAGGGGGTCGGCCACCGAGGATGGCGGCAACTCGTTCACCGGCGGCTTGCTCTCGGTCATTTACCGGGAGTTTACCGGCGAAACGATCCAACGCGTGGTGGAGGAGGATCCCCGCCACCCGGCGGTTCTCCTGCGGATCGTTCTTCGCCGTGCGGTTCGCCCGGCGGCGGTCGCGGTCCCAGTGCTTGGCCGTCTGCAGCCAAGACTGCCCCAGCGCGTTACCCGACCCCGACACCAGGTCCGGCCGACCGTCGGGCAGCAGCTTCACCGGCGGCGACGCGTCGGGATGTTTTACGTCGTCGCTCATCAGTCACTGCCCATCGTGAGCAGGAACTCCGCGTTCGTCGGCGTCTTGAGCAGGCGGCTCTTCAATAACTCCATCGCCTCCACCACGTTCATGTCCGCGAGCACCTTCCGCAAACGGTAGACCAGCTTGAGCTCGGTCGGGTCCATCAGCAGCTCCTCACGCCGGGTGCCCGACGCGGCGATGTCGATCGCGGGGTAGACCCGCTTCTCGACCAGCCGGCGGTCCAGGTGCAGCTCGCTGTTACCGGTGCCCTTGAACTCCTCGAAGATGATGTCGTCGGCCTTGCTGCCGGTGTCGACCAGCGCCGTCGCGAGGATGGTGAGCGACCCGCCGTTCTCGATCGCGCGGGCGCTGCCGAAGAACTTCTTGGGGCGCTGCAGCGCGTTGGAGTCGAGGCCGCCGGTGAGGATCTTGCCGCTGTGGGGCATCTCGGCGTTGTACGCCCGGGCCATGCGGGTAATCGAGTCCATCAGGATGATCACGTCGTGTCCGTATTCGACCAGTCGGCGGGACTTTTCGATCACCATCTCGCAGACCTGCACGTGGCGCGTGGTGTTCTCGTCGAAGGTCGACGCGACGACCTCGACCTCTTCCGGTGTATTGTTCTTGAAGTCGGTGACTTCCTCGGGCCGCTCGTCGATGAGCAGGACCATGACCTTGCAGTCGGGGTAGTTGAGGATGAGGCTCTTGGCCATCTTCTGGAGGAGGACGGTCTTGCCGGTGCGGGGCGGGGCGACGATGAGGCCGCGCTGGCCCTTGCCGACGGGCGAGACGAGGTCGACGATGCGCATCTCGAAGTTGGCGTCGTCCCCCGGCGTCTCCATCACGAAACGTTCGTAGGGGTGAAGCGGGGTGAGGTCGTCGAAGTCCTTGAGGTCGTTGAGGTGGTCGGGGGCCTCGCCGTTGATCGCGTCGACGCGGAGCAGGGCGAAGTAGCGCTCGCTCTCCTTGGGCGGGCGGATCGTGCCGGCCACGACGTGCCCGACCTTGAGCCCGAAGCGGCGGATCTGCGACGGGCTGACGTAGATGTCGTCGGGGCAGGCCAGGTACGACTCGTCGGGGCTGCGGAGGAAGCCGAACCCGTCGGGCAAAATCTCGAGCACGCCGTCGCCGTACATCAGGCCCTGGGCCGAGCTGTGCTTCTGCAGGATCTGGAAGATGAGCGGCTGCTTTTTGAGGTCCTTGTAGTTCTTGACGCCCTCCCGCTCGGCGAGGACGTAAAGCTCATCCATCGACATCTTGTCGAGGTCGCGGACGGTCATGTCCTCCTTCTTCGCCTGCTCGAAACGTTCCTGGGTCTCGTCGTCGAGCTCCTGGTCGGTTTGGACGCGCTGGGGCTTCTTTCCCCCGCTCGACGCGGGGGAGTCAACGGGGGCGGCATCCGCAGGGTCGGCGGCGGCCGTAGTATCGGTGGCGGTGCCCGTCTCGGCGGCGGCCTCGGTGTCAGACTTGGTGCTGCGCTTGGAGCGCTTCTTCTTTGTCGTGGTATCGGAGTCGGCAGGCATAATAGGTGTCCTTGATCGGTGGCCGTGCCGCGCCGAGGCGGCGGCAGGATGGAGGGGGGATGGGGCCGCGTCAGCGGCCCCGGGAGAGGCGGGCGGTGGGTCGGACCCGGCCCGTGCGGTTCATCTTACGGTCTCGAAGCGTGAGGTTCTCGGCAGAATCCTACTGCCCCCAAAATATCCACCCCGGCTAAACGGAACGACGACCAGCTTAGCCCCACCCGCGGACCGGCGTCACCCTCCTTCGCCGGGGATGCGCCACCGACTCAACCCCCGGCCGCCCCCCCACCGGACGCCGCACCCCGCGCGGGGTCGGCACGGACCCGGTCGATGATCGCGAGCACCCGGGCCGACACGTCGGGGTGCCCCGCCCCGTTGGCGACGACATAATCCGCACGCCCCCGCTTCGTGTCAAGGGGCCACTGCAACTTCTCGCGCCGCGTCAACTCCTCGGCCGACCACCCGCGGTGCTCCGCCACCCGCGCCCGCCGCGTCGCCTCGTCCGCCTCCACGTACACCAAGGCGTCGCACCCCGAATCGAGCCCGCTCTCTAACAGCAGCGGCGAATCCTCGACGATCAAATTCACCCCCGGGTCCGCCCGGTACCGCTCGTGCAGCGCCGCCCGCCGCCGCTTCACCTCCGGGTGGATCAGCCCCTCGAGCCGCCTGAGCTCATCGGGGTTCTGGAACACCCGCCGCCCCACCGCCGCCCGGTCCGTCGTTCCATCGGGCTGGATGACCCCGTCGCCCCACCACTGCCGCAGTTGTTCGCGGACCGCCGGCACCTCCAGCGCCTCCCGCGCCAGCGCATCCGCATCGATCACCGCCGCGCCGTGTCCCGCAAACGCCGCAGCCACGTGGCTCTTGCCCGACCCGGGCGCACCCAGCAGGCCGAGGACAAGCACTCGTTGGACCGCTGTGCTCGCAATCACGGGTCATCCCGCCCCAGACGCGATTGCAGGACCCGCGTACGGTACCGGTACCCGGTCGACCCGTGGATCACCGCCAACACCCGCAGCACGCCCGGCATCACCGCGTAATACATCTGATATTTCGAAAACGGGGACGCTAGCCCGCGGCAGCGTACCGAAGCGAAACCCGCCGGGCCATCCTCCACCTTGCGGCCCACCTCCGGCATCTCACGCAGTTGATCCGCCATCCGCTCGTAAGCGTCGATCAACCGCTCCGCCGCGTCGGGCTGTCCCTCGCTCACAATATACCGGTAGTGCTCGATAAGGTCGGCATCAACGGCGTCGACCTCTTCAAGTTTCAGCCGAGGACTCATACCCGACTCTCGATACGCTCGGCGGCCGCCTGCCGGATCAGCTCCCTCCAATTGTCCGGCCGTGGCCGCGCCTCTTGCTTGAGCCGTTCCAGCAGCAGCGCCTTAAGCGCCTCGCGGTCCTCCGCCGGCCAATCCTCGACACCGCCCGCACTGTCCGCGTCGATCAGCGACGCTACATAGCTCTGCGCGTCCGGGGCCCGACCCTCCGCGACGGCCTGCTCAACCAGCCGGCTGTGTTTCTTATCAATTTCGATCTGCATCAGGGTCATCGCCTTCTATAAGAGTATCGACGCCGATCCTATCAGATCAGCTCTCACGGCCGCAGGTCGGGGATGCCGATGGCGCGGCCGAAGCCGGCGGTGAGGCGCTCGACGGTTGTGCCGTAGTCCTGTTCCAGCGCGTCGCGCCAGGCTTGCCCGCCTTGATCGCGTCGACCAGGGCGCGGAAGCGCTCGCGGTCCTGGGCGATCATGAAGTTGATCAGCGTCTGGGCGACGGGGTACTGCCACCACTCGATTTTCCCGTCGCCGAAGAGCCCGCCGAGGCTGTCGCCGCGTTCTTGCAGGAGCCGCTTGGAGCGTTCGAGCACGTCGTCGGGGTTCTGGTGGCCGGGGACCATGAGGCCCGCGACGTACTCGGCGAGGCCCTCGTTGAGCCAGCTGACGATATGGGGCGAGTCGCGGTAACGGTGCAGGAAGCCGTGGGCGGACTCGTGGACGAGGATGCCGGCAAAGTCCTCGTCGTTGGGCTGGCGGTAGAAGGCGATATGGACGTAGCCGTTGGTAAAGCCGTGGTGCAGGCCGGCACTGGTGCCCGCGTCGGTGCGGTGCATGAGCGCCTCGAAGCGGACGTAGTCGTCGCGGCTCTGGAAGACGAAGACGAGCGCCTTGCCGCGGAAGACGTTGGTGCCCTGCCCAACGCCGAAGGTCTCGCACAGCTTGTCGTACATGCGGTCGAGCAGGGCCGACCACCGCTTCGCCTCGGCGGGGTCGAGGTCGCTGAAGAACAGGAACACCTCCGAGTCGTCGTAGCCGCGGAGCGACGGCAGGTTCATCGTGCGGCGGGTCTCCTCGGCGAAGGCGATGAGCTCCTGCGTGCTCGCCTCCATCACCTCGGGGGAGAGAGTTCCCCAGTAGCGCGACTGCACCGGCCCCTCGGTAACCGGCCCGCTCCCGGAAGCGGGCCCGCCGCCGGGGGTCAACCCGCCGCCGGGCGTCTCGGTCTCGCCGCCGGGCGGCGTCGTGCCCCCGGTGAGGTGGTCGGGGTCCACCGCCCCGCCGGCGCGGACCTTGGCCGCGGCGTCGGCGAGCGAGGCGTCCGCCTCGACGGCGCGGCGGAGGGCGAGCTCGGCCTCCTCCTTACCGTCTTCCCGCCCGTGCAGCATCGCCCCGAGGCGCAGCCAACCCGCCGCGTCGTCCCGGTCCAGCAGCTTGCGGTACAGCGCCAGCACGTCCCGCGGCTTGAGGTCCGCCCACGCCACCACCGTCGCCGACCCGTCCGCCCCCTCGAGCGTCAGCCCCGTCTCGTCGAACGCGGTCGCCTTGCCCCGCACCGGCTCGCCTTCGGCCGGACGCAGCGCGATGGCGAACGGCCGCTCGATCTCCTCGGAGGATGCGGGTCCTGCCACAACCACGACCAGCACGGCGGCAAGCAAGCTTCGGCAACGGTTGAATAAGTTTCTCATGATGATCCCAATCATGATAAGGGACGCAACAACCAGCCAGCCGGGACGCTACGCGTCCCCGGCGCGCGATGACCGATGCCGAACGTCGTCACCGCGCGCCGGGGACGCGTAGCGTCCCGGCTATCTCCTGTCGCCCTCCGCGCCGGGGCGCTGCACCTTCTGCACCACGCGCCGCACCCATACCCGCGGGACCAGCCGCACGAGCACGCTGCCCAGGCGGTTGCCGACGCCCGGGATCACCACCACCCGGCCCCGCTCGAAGCCGCGGAGCCCCGCCCGCGCCACCCGCTCGGCCGACATCGTCCCGGCGCGGAAGAACCGGGCGTTCTCCATCCCCGACGCCTCGCCGAACTCGGTCTTCGTCGGCCCCGGGCACAGGCAACTCACGCTCAACCCCCAGCGGTTCACGCGGCCCTCCTCGGCGAGCGCCTCGGTGAAGTGCAGCACGAACGCCTTGGTCGCGTAGTACACCGCCATGTTCGGCCCCGGCTGGAACGCGGCGGTCGACCCGACGTTCAGCACGCCGCGTATCACCCCGTCGCCCGCCGCCGCCCGGTCGATGAGCCGGGGCAACAGGAGGCCGGTCAGTTCCAACAGCGCCGACACGTTCAGCCGCACCATCTCCGCCTGGCGTGCGGCGTCGAGGCCCGCGACCGTGCCGAGCGCGCCGAAGCCGGCGTTGTTCACCACCACGTCGACGCTCAACCCCCGCCCGTCGAGCTCCGCCACCAACCCCGCCGCGGCGTCGGGCGCGGCCAGGTCGTGCGTGATCACGGCGCTCTCGGTGCCGTGCGCCCCGCGCAGCTCCGCGGCGAGGGCGTCGAGCCGCTCGGTCCGCCGGGCGACGAGGACCAGCGTATCGCCGTGCGCCGCGAACTCCCGCGCGAGCGCCGCGCCGATGCCCGCCGAAGCGCCGGTGATCAGGACGGTGCGTGACGACATGTTTGTTGACTCTAACCCGTTAGCCGCCGGGCTTGTCCCGGCGCTCACCACCGCCCGGAGCGCCGGGACAAGCCCGGCGGCTGACGGACTACCCGCCCATCGCCGCGACCTGCCGGTAATTCTCCCGGAAAAACAACGTCCAACGGAGCTGGTCCTTGAGCTTCTGGTCGTCGCTCCGCGCGTCGAGGCCCTCGGCGAAGCCTTCGAGCACCGCGGCCACCTCGTCGTGCTGGGGGTGGTCCGCGTCGGCAAGGATGCTCTGCCAATCCATCGCCATCGCCTCGGTCGGCCAGTGGATCGTCAGCTCGGCGGGCATCGCGTCGAACAGCTCCAGCATCTTCGCTTTGTCCGGATGATCGTCCGGCGTCCGCAGGATCGCCTGCCACGCTTCCTGCAGGTCGTGGTGCACGTCGATCGCCAGGGCGTGCGACACCGGCGAGACCATCCCGAAGAAGTTGGGCACGCCCTTGGGCAGCGGCGTCGCCGTGGCGAAGGGGTCGATCTCCGGGTCGGCCCATTGCGCCTTTTCCGCGTCGGTGTACAGGTCCTCGCGGACGGGCATGCGGCGGAGCTCGAACCGGGCGGGGCCGGCCTCGCTGCCGAGCTCGAGCTGCCAGAGCCGCTGCGCCGGCTTGGTCAGCACCCACGCGATGAACTGCTCGGCCGCCCCGCGGTTCGGCGCCCCGCGGAGCAGCGTGATCGGGTCGGCGGTGGTGGCGGTCATGCTCTTGCCGTCCACGACCGGGTCGCTGTACCCCACGCGGCTGAGCCCATTGTGCTGCGTGTCCCCCGACCAGCCGGCGGACTGCACGGCCCCGGCCTGGAAGCGGCCGTAGAAGTCGATGCACATCCCCGCCGCCGCGTCGCCGCTGCTCACGTCCACCGGGACCTTGTTCGCCCCGGACGCGAAGTAGCGGCTGTTGGCGAACACCCGCCGCAGCACGTGCCAGCCCTCGGCCCACCCCAGCCGCGAAATCACGGTGCTCAGCGTCGCGGCGATGGACCCCGAGTGCCCGGGGTCGGCCATGGCGACCCAGTTGAAGTACGCCGGGTCGGTCAGGTCGCTCCACGTCGTCGGCGCGTCGAGGCCGAGCATGAGCAAGAGGTCGCGGTTGTAGACGATGCCGAAGCTCGACAGGGCCGTGCCCAGCCACAGCCGGTCCTTGTGGTACAGCCGCTCGCCGCCGATGTCGGCCCTCGGATACACCACCTCGAACAGCCCCTTGGGCAGCGGCGCGGGCACGGCGATCATGACCGTCTCCCCGCCGACCTTCACGCCCTGGGCGACCTTGTTGTGGTCGTACTCGCCGCCGCCGAAGAACAGGTCCGCCCCGATGCCGTCGTCGGCGCGGCCACGCTCGGCCTTGGCTTGATACTGGGCGAGGATGCCCTTGCGCAGGTCCGTCGTCCCGCCCGACGCCCGCCAGTCGAACTCGACGGGCGGGAGGTTCTGCCGCACCCGCCAGGCGTTGAACCCGCGGGCGAGCTCGGCGCGGATCTGCTCGTTGTGCGGGGTGATGATGATCAGTTTGCCGCCGGAAGCCTGCTCCGCCGTTCTGCTGCCCTCGGCCTCCTCCGCCGCGGGCCGGAGCAAAAACGGCACGCCGACGACCGCGAGCAGCAGGGCGACGATGACGAGCTTGGGCCAGTGGTCACGCATGGGTTCAGGATAGCTTCCGTCGCTGGTGATCGGGGGAAGGGTCACGCAAAGGAGGCGAAGGGACGCGGCGGAGGAAGGGTCACGCAAAGGACGCGGAGGAACGCAAAGGAAGCAGAGGGTTTCAAGGTTTCCAATCGTTCATTCCTTTTGTCGCATCGCGAAGCGAATTGGGTGGAGAGGCAATCAGAAGCTCAACCCGAGTCGTTTTTCCTTTGCGCCCCTTCGCAACCTTGGCATGACACCTGCCTTTCCTCCCGCTCTATCATGAACAGATGACCACGGCGTATGTGGCTTTAGGCTCGAACCTGGGTGATCGGCGACGCCATCTCGATGCGGCGGTGGGGGCGGTGCGTCGGCTTGACGGGGTCGACGCGGTGCGGGTGAGCGGGGTGTACGAGACCGAGCCGGTGGGGCCGGCGGGGCAGGGGCCTTTCCTCAACGCGGCGGCCGAGGTGCAGACGACGCTTTCGGCGCGGGAGCTGCTTGGCGGGCTGTTGGCGATCGAGGCGCGGCTGGGCCGGCCGCCGCGGGCGGAGCGGGAGCATTGGGGGCCGCGCGAGATCGACCTGGATTTGCTGCTGTACGGGGAGGCGGTGATCGACGAGCCGGGGCTGACGGTGCCTCACCCCCGACTGGCGGAGCGGGGGTTCGTGCTGTTACCGCTGTGCGACCTCGCGTCGGGGCTGGTGCACCCGGTATCGGGGCGGACGGTGCGGGAGATGCTGGACGCGTTGCCGGCCGAGGTGCGGGCGTGAGCGAGCCGACGGTTTACATCAACGAGGTGTTCTACTCGGTGCAGGGCGAGTCGAGTTGGGCGGGTTTGCCGTGCGTGTTCGTGCGACTGCGCGGGTGCCACCTGCGGTGCTCGTACTGCGACACGGCGTACGCGTTTTACGAGGGGCGGAAGCGGACGCTGGGGTGGGTGATGGAGGAAGTGGAACGGGTGGTCTATCGCGGGGCGAGCGCGTTGCAGAAGGTGACGGTGCATGGAGCCGCGGATTTCCATCCGTCGGCTGAGTCCGCGGTGCGCTCAGCCGGCGGATCGACATCCGCGGCTACGGGGGCAACCTCGGCTGCGGGCGGGTGTGACTTGGTCGAGGTGACGGGTGGCGAGCCGCTGTTGCAGGCGGGGGTGCACCCGCTCATGACCGCGTTGTGCGACGCGGGCAAGACGGTGCTGATCGAAACTTCCGGTGCGTGCGACATCTCCGTGTGCGACCCGCGCGTGTTCCGGATCATGGACCTCAAAACCCCCGGCAGCGGCGAGTCGCACCGCAACCGCTGGGCGAACCTCGACCACCTCACCCCGCGGGACGAGGTGAAGTTCGTGCTCACATCGCGGGACGACTACGACTGGATGTTGGGCGTGCTGGAAGAGCACCGCCTGCACGAGCGGGTGAAGGAGGTGCTCGTCAGCGCCGTCCATGCATCGCCCGAGGGGGGTGGGGTGCCCGGCAGCGACGGGCTGAGCCTGCGGGCGTTGACCGAGTGGGTCCTGGCGGACCGCCTGCCCGTCCGGGTGCAGACGCAGCTGCACAAGGTGATCTGGGACCCGATCGCGCGGGGGGTTTAAAGTTAGCCGCCGGGCTTGTCCCGGCGCTCCGCACGACGCCAACGCCGGGACAAGCCCGGCGGCTAACGCGATCTCACGCGTCTTACAAATGCATGTTAATGATCGCCTCGTACAATTCCTGCTGCCCGCTGATCTGGGCGGGCGGGTCCTGTGAGCGGCCGCGGTCGGCGAGCTGTTCAAAGGTGAAGCCGGCCTGCTCGTAGCGTTGCCCGTCGCCGTCGTCGAAGCTGGCGTAGCGGTCCTTGAGCATCTGCAGGTACGGCGACTCGGTGCGGATCCGGTCGGCGGCGAGAAGGGCGCGGGCGAAGGCGTCCATGCCGGCGACGTGGGCGATGAACAGGTCCTGCGGGTCGGTGGAGTTGCGGCGGGTCCTGGCGTCGAAGTTCACGCCGCCGGTGATGCCGCCCGCGGCGAGGAACACGAGCATGCACTCGGTGAGGTTGTAGAGCTCGATGGGGAACTGGTCGGTGTCCCAGCCGTTCTGCTCGTCGCCGCGGTTGGCGTCGATGGAGCCGAGGAGGCTGTTGTTCGGGGGGCCGGCCGCGGCGGCGGTGGCCATCTCGTGCTGCATCGTGTGCCCGGCGAGGGTGGCGTGGTTGAACTCGAGGTTGAGCTTGAAGTCGCCCTCGAGGTCGTGGTGGCGGAGGAAGCCGATGACGGTCGCGGCGTCGTAGTCGTACTGGTGCTTGCTCGGCTCGCAGGGCTTGGGCTCGATGAAGAACGTCCCCTTGAACCCCTGCCCACGGGCGTAGTCGCGGGCCATGGTCAGGAATCGGGCGAGGTGTTCCTGCTCGCGGTTGAGGTCGGTGTTGAGCAGCGACATATACCCCTCGCGGCCGCCCCAGAACGTGTAGCCCTCGCCGCCGAGGGCGATGGTCGCGTCGATGGCCAGCTTCACCTGAGCCCCGGCGTGGGCGACGACGGCGAAGTCGGGGTTGGTCGCCGCGCCGTTCATGTAGCGCGGGTGGCTGAACAGGTTGGCGGTGCCCCAGAGCAGCTTCACGCCGGTGTCGGCCTGCTTCTGTTTCGCGTAGTCCACGGCCGCGTTCAGCCGCTTCTCCGACTCGGCGAGCGTGTCGGCCTCGTCGACGAGGTCGTAGTCGTGGAAGCAGTAGTAGCCCACGCCGAGTTTGGTGATGAACTCGAACGCCGCGTCCATCTTGTCCTTCGCCGCGGCGATGGGATCCTCGCCTTTCTTCGCGTCCCACGGGTAGACCTTCGTGCCCGGGCCGAACGGGTCGGACCCGGTGCCGTTGAAGCTGTGCCAGTACGCCACCGCGAAGCGGAAGTGCTCGCGCAGCGTCTTGCCCGCGACGGTGCGGTCCGCGTCGTACCAGCGGAAGGCAAGGGGGTTGGTCGAGTCGGTGCCCTCGAAGGCGATGGGGGTGATGTCGGGGAAGTAGTGCATGAGGGATTGGGGATCAGGGGTCGGGTTCGGAAAAGCGGCACTTCTATTCGTACTCGATCTCGTACTTCATACTCGACCGGGACGCTGGCGCGTCTGCCGCTACGCGGTGGACCCCAGCGCCGCGGCAAGACGGTGTTCCCACCGTTCCCGCGCCTCGTCCACCGCTGGCGTGGCCGCGTCGTCGGGGTCGGTCACGCCGACTTGATCGAGCGACGCGAACGCCTCGGCCGCATCCTTATAGACACCCGCGCCGATCCCCGCGCCGCGGGCGGCGCCGGCGGCACCGTCGGTTTCGTATAACTCGATGCGGACCTTCGCCGCCGTCGCGAGGGTTTGCCGAAACGGCTCGCTGAGGAACATGTTGGTGCGGCCGGCCCGGAGGACCGAGGCGTCGACGCCGGTGTCGCGGAGGATGTCGATGCCGTGGGCGAAGGCGAAGGCGACGCCCTCCTGCGCCGCGCGAACGACGTGGGCGGGGCCGTGGCGGTTGTAGTCGATGCCCAGGAGCGACGCGCCGGGCGAGGCGTTGCCCAGCATCCGCTCGGCCCCGTTGCCGAACGGCAGCACCGTGACCCCCCCGCTGCCGGGCTCGACCCCCGCGGCCAGTTCGTTCATCGCGTCGTAGCCCGTCGACCCGCCGAGCAGCCGGCGGACCCAGGCGTTGGTGATCCCCGTCCCGTTGATGCACAAGAGCAGGCCCAGCCGCTGCGCCTCGGCCGTATGGTTGACGTGCACGAACGTGTTGATGCGGCTCTGCGGGTCGTAACGCGGCGTGTCGGCGACGCCGTAGACCACGCCCGACGTCCCCGCCGTCGCCGCGACCTCGCCGGGGTTCAGCACGTTGAGCGACAGCGCGTTGTTGGGTTGATCCCCCGCCCGGTACGTCACCGGTGTCCCCACGGCCAAGCCCAGCGCTTCGGCCGCGTCGGCCGTGAGCTCGCCCTGCGTCCCAAACGTCGGCACCGTCTCGGCCAGCACCTCGCGCGGGATGTCCAACTCGTCGAGCAGGAACCCCGCCGGCTCGCCCGACTGGAAGTCCCAGAAGATGCCTTCGCTCAGCCCCGACACCGTCGTCGCCACGCGGCCGGTCAGCCGGGCCGCGAGGTAGTCGCCCGGCAGGCAGACCGTCGCGACATCCTTATATAGGTCCGGCTCGTTCCGCTTGACCCACGCCAGCTTCGTCGCCGTGAAGTTGCCCGGCGAATTCAGCAGCCGCGACAGGCACCGCTCCGGCCCGAGGCTCTCGAACGCCTCGCGCCCGATGTCCACCGCCCGGCTGTCGCACCAGATGATGCTCGGCCGCAGGACCCCGCCCTCCGAATCCAGGCACACCAGCCCGTGCATCTGGTACGCGATGCCGACGGCCTCGACCTCCCGCGCCTCCACCCCCGCTTGCGACATCGCAGCGCGGGTGGCGTGCACCGCCGCGTCCCACCACGCCGCGGGGTCCTGCTCGGCCCACCCGGGCCGCGGCGCGTCGATCGCCATCTCCGCGTCGGGGTACTGGCCCGACCCCGCCACGCGCCCCGTCGCCGCATCGAGCAGCGACGCCTTGACCGAGGAACTGCCGAGATCGAGGCCGAGGAGGTGCATTTGAGACGATGTTACTTCAACTCCGCAGCGGACAAGGCAGGTGTCACGCAAAGGCCGCAAAGAACGGCAGAGGAAGATATCTACAGTTGACTTGGTTCTCGCTGTCTCTGTCTCGCTTGAACCCGCTCAAGGGTGGTTGAGTTTACTTACCTTCAATTCCTCCGCGGCCCTTCGCGTCCTTCGCGTGACCCTTCCCCACCTCCGCATGAACCGTCGGTTACGCTCCACCCATGAGCGACATCCGACCTACCGCCCTCGGCACGGCCCCCTCGTTCGGGTTCGGCGATCGGCTCGGCTCCGCGACGCCGGGCCACCTCGCCGCCCTCCTCGCTTCCGGAGCCCCTTCTTCCGGGGGCGACATCAAGGGCATCTTCGTTCAACAGTCCATCCGCGAGATGGCCCGCACGAATCGTCGACCCGACGAGGTCATGCGGGCCGCAACCGACGCGCTTGCCGCCGCGGGCTTCGACCAGCCGTGGGGCGCGGATGCCGACCACCTCAAAACGCATGAAGACGTGGACCGCACCGCCGACGCGGGGTTCACCTTCTTCACCATCGACCCGTCCGAGCACGTGAACCAGGAAGTCGGCGTGATCGACGAAGACCTGATGAGCGCCAAGTTCAGGGGCCCCGACTGGGGCGGGGACTACGTGGGCGAGACCATCGACATCCCCGGCGGGCCGTCGATCACCTTCACCCCGAAGGTCATCCAGCACGCCGCGGGCAAATACGGCCGGGCGATGGAGCACGCGATCGGCCTCGCCCGCTACATCAAGGAAGCGGCGGAGAAGCGGGGTCAGGACCACGAGATCGAGATCAGCGTGGACGAGACGGTGCAGCCGACCACGCCCGCGGAGCACTACATCTTCGCCGACCGGCTGCTCAAGGCGGGGGTGAAGCTGGTCAGCCTCGCGCCGCGGTTCGTCGGCGAGTTCGAGAAAGGCGTGGACTTCATCGGCGACCTCGACGAGCTCCAGCGGTCGCTCAATGACCACGCCGCCGTCGCCCGCCACCTCGGGCCGTACAAGCTCAGCCTGCACTCGGGCAGCGACAAGCTGTCGATGTACGCCCCCTTCGCCCGCGCCACGCGCGGCCTCTTCCACGTCAAAACCGCCGGCACCAGCTACCTCGAGGCCCTCCGTGTCGTGGCGACGCACGAGCCGTCCCTCTTCCGCCGCATCATCGACTTCAGCCGTGGCCGCTACGACACCGATAAAGCGACCTACCACGTCCACGCCACCCTCGGCTCCGCCCCGCCGCCCGGCGACGTGCCCGACGACCACGCCCTCGTCGGGCTGTACCTCGAACACTGGGACGACGTGCCCGCGGGCATGGGCTTCACCCAACCGGGCCGGCAGATTCTGCACTGCACCTTCGGCTCGGTCATGACCGACCCCGAGCTCGGCCCGGCCGTCACCCGCTGCCTCGCCGACCACCCCGACACCTACCGCGACATCCTCAAAGACCACTTCACCCGCCACCTCGACGCACTCCGTGCGGGGCTGAGTTGTCTGGCCATGCTCACGCGTGGTGAAACTTCGGGCTCGCCCGCCCCGCCCGCCGGACGGCGTAAGATGCGGCGCAGATGATGGCCCGACCCGATGAAAGGAGCCCCTCGATGAGCCTGCCGCAGTCAACTAACGTCCCGGATTTCTTCGACGACGCGTTGCCGAAGTTCCGCCTCGGCGAGCTGGTGAAACACGCCCGCTACGGGTACCGCGGGGTCGTGGTCGACTTCGACGTGAGCTGCCACGCCGACGAGACGTGGTATCACTCCAACAAGACGCAGCCCGAGCGGAGCCAGCCGTGGTACCACGTCATCGTGGACGGCTCGGCGTCGAGCACCTACGTCGCCCAGTCGAACCTGACCGCCGACCCCGCGGCCGCCCCGGTGCACCACCCGCTCATGGGCGAGTTCTTCGAAGCCTTCGACGGCGCGTCCTACCACCGCAACGACGCGGTGTGGCCGTCGTGGTGAGCGTGACTATCTCCGCTTAGCCCGGCCGCTTGCGGCCGCTGTGGTCCGAAACACCGCGGCCACGCCGGGTGCCACACCGCGTCCCGGAGGCTTCGCGGAGGGTGCGGTGTGCCCGCCGCGAGTGAGTCGATGTCTCGGTCACACCTGCACACCGCACCCGCCCCGAGCGGCGGGATGCAGCGTGGCACCCCCCGCATCGGGCCGTGAAACAGGCTCTTCGCCCGGCCGCTTGCGACCGCTGTGGTTCGAAATACCGCGGCCACGCCGGGTGCCACACTGCATCCCGGAGGCTTTGCGGAGGGTGCGGTGTGCCCGCCGCGAGTGAGTCGATGTCTCGGTCACACCTGCACACCGCACCCGCCCCGAGCGGCGGGATGCAGCGTGGCACCCCCCGCATCGGGCCGTGAAACAGGCTCTTCGCCCGGCCGCTTGCGGCCGCTGTGTTCCGAAATACCGCGGCCGCAAGCGGCCGGGCTAAGCGGAGCGTTGCATCTCCCGCGAGACCGTCACCCGCGGGTCCTCGACCCGGGGCGTCGCGTCGAGGTCGTACCCGGCGATCCGCATCGTGTGGTCGAACAGCCAGCGGTTGACGGTGCGGGCGTGGTTGAGGTGGATGAGGTGGTTGCCGTGGTCGACCACCTCGTCGGGGTGCTGCTTCGACAGGGGGTAGTAGCGGTCGTCGCGGCCGTGGATCTGGAATATGGGGGGTTGGCCGCCGCCGGGTGACCCGGCACGTGCATCGCCCGACGCGGGGTGGTCGGGCGATGCGGCGGCGACCCAGTCGGCGACGGAGGCGACGGTCCAGTGCAGAACATCGGGGTTGAGGTCGTTGACCATCTTGGTGAACAGCTTGATGCCCGCGTCGTCGAGGCCGTCGACGAGGCCCAGCGGGAACAGCCCGACGCGAGAAGCTTTCTTTAGGGCCGCGGGTGACAGTTTGGCGGCGAGCTTGGCCAAGCCCTCGGCCCAGCCGGACAGGCCGTCGGCGTGCCGCGCCGCCCCGATGAGGAACACCGCCGCCGGCCGGGGCGTGAGGTTCTCGGCCATCGCCAGCGCCAGCGTCCCGCCGAACGACACCCCGCCGAGGAACACCGGCCGCCCGTCGTCGCCCAGCGTCTCGGCGATGGACCCGCCCCACCGCTGGGCGTACCGCGTCACCGTCTCGCGGGGCTCGGGCGTGATCCAATCGGGCGTGACCAGCCCGTCGCCGAACGCCTTGCGCTGCGGGGCGAAGGCGTCGGGGGTCATGCCCACGCCGGGCAGGAGGATCAGCCGACCGGGGAGGGAGAACTCGCGCATCGCGGCATGGTAACGGGTGGCATGAGAAAGCCCACGCCGTCGTGGCGTGGGCTTTGGGGTTGCGGATGAGTTGACGCCCGCTGAAGCGGGCTACGCCGAGTTATTACTCGGCGGGTTGCGTGGCGGCGCCGCCGGTGCCGGACTGGGCGGACGGCGCGGTGGTGTCAAGCACCTCCACGTCGAAGATCAGCGTGGCGTTCGGGCCGCCGGGGCCCTGCGGCGATTGGCCGTACGCCTGGCTGCCGGGGATGAACAGCTTGCCTTTGCTCCCCACCGGCAGCATCTGCAGCCCCTCGCCGAACCCGGGGATCACCCGGTCGATCGGGAAGCTCACCGGCTCGCCACCCTCGGACGAATCAAACACCTCGCCGTTCACCAGCCGGCCGGTGTAGTGCAGCGTCACCGTGTCGCGCGGCCCGGGCTTGGGCCCGTCGCCCATCTCCGTGATCACGTACTGCACGCCCGAGTCGGTCGACTTCACGCCCTCCTTCTGCTTGTTCTCCTCGAGGAACTTGCGGCCCTCCTCCGCGTTGGTGGCGGCCTGGGCCTGGCCCTGCTCCATCTGCTGCTGCATCGCCTTCATCTCCATCTCCTGCTGGAAACGCTGGAGCACGGCCACCGCCTGTTCCTCGGTCAGCCGCGGCTCGCCGCCCGACATCGACGTCTCGATCGCCTCGACCAGCAGGTCCTGGTTGAACTCGATGTCGCCCCGCTTGAGCGACTGGGCGATGTTGAGGCCCAGGGCGTAGCTGCGGCGGTCGACCTCGCTGGCGAAGCCGTCGTCGGCCGAGGTGCCCGACGTGCCGGACATTCCTGACCCCGCGGCGGGCCGGGTCGCGGGGGACTCCATGCCCGATGAACCGGTGGAACCGGTGGAGCCGGTCTGGGCGACCGCCCGGGTGAGGGTAAAGCCGAGGACGGCAACAAGGGCGAGGGTGGCGATGAGGATGAGGGGTCGACGCATGTGGGGTTCCGGGGTTAATTGACTGCGGCCGCAAGCGGGCGGGATAAGGGGGTGGGTCAGGGCCGGACTGTAGCGGGATGGCGGCGCGGTTTCCGACGGCGGGTCGCGTTACGGCAACGTGCCGATGCGTTGAATACGCATCAAACGGCGGGGAGGTTCAGACGCGGCGGAGCACGATGGTGTCGTTCTGCCCGCCGAACCCGAAGGAGTTGGACAGGCAGACGTTGACGCCGCCGGAGGCGGTGAGGTCGCGGGCCCGGTTGGGGATGTAGTCGAGGTCGAGCTCGGGAGCGGGGGTGTTGAGGTTGGCGGTGGGGGGTAGCTTGCCGTCGCGGATGGCGAGGACCGCGGCGATGGCCTGCACCACGCCGGCGGCGGCGATGAGGTGGCCCATCATCGACTTGATCGAACTTACCGGTGGGACGTTGTCGATTTTGCCGTCGTTGGCGAACACGGCTTTGATGGCGCGGGTTTCTATCGAATCGTTCTCCTTGGTGCCGGTGCCGTGGGCGGCGATCCAGTCGACCTCGTGGGGCTTGACGCCGGCCCCGTCGAGGGCCTGGCGCATGGCCGCCGCCCCGCCGCGGCCGTCGGGGTGGATGTCGGTGATGCGGTAGGCGTCGGCGGTCGACCCGTAGCCCGCGACCTCGGCGAGGGCCGTGGCCCCTCGGGCGTTGGCGTGGGCCTCGGTCTCGAGGACGATGATGCCCGCGCCCTCGCCCATGACGAAGCCGTCGCGGTCGGCGCTGAAGGGGCGACTGGCGGTGCGGTACTCGTCGTTTCGGTTAGATAGAGCGGTCAAACGGTTGAAGCCGGTCATGCCGAGGGGGTGGATCATGGTGTGGCACCCGCCGGTGAGCATGACGTCGGCGTGGCCCCGCATGAGGATCTCGCGGGCCTCGCCGATGGCCTGGGTCGACGCGGCGCAGGCGGTGAGGCAGTTGTACGCCGGCCCCTGGGCGTTGAACTCGAGGGCGAGGTGCGAGAGGGGCATGTTGGGCTCCTGCTCGATCTCGCGCGTCGCGTCGAACGCCTTCGCCGCGGCCTCGGCCCAGGCCGCCCCGTCGAGCGTGCCGGCCCCCGCGTCCCAACCCGCAAGATTTGAGGTGACGTAACTATCGAAGTCGATGGTGCCCTCGCCGGCCCCGAGATATAGTCCAAGCCGTTGCGGGTCGAGGTCGGTGTAGCCGCCGAGGCCCGCCTGTTTCCACGCCTGGGCCGCGGCCCCGAGGGCGAAAGAGGTGTTGAGCCCGATGCCCTCGTGCAGGTCCGGGTCGTCGACGAAGCGCCGCCAATCGTAGCTTTTCACTTCGGCGGAAAAGGTGGTAGGGAACGTCGAGGCGTCAAAGTGCGACGTCCGCTCGATGCCGGACGCCGCCGCGAGCAGCGCCGACCAGACGGTTTCGAGGTCGTGCCCGAGCGGCGTGACCCAGCCCATGCCGGTGATAACGATTTTGGGGGTGGTCATTGATCATCCTCGGACGGCGTATCGGCGGCGCTTTCGGTAAGGAACTTGTCGATCTCGCGGATCAGAACGGGCAAGTGCTTACTAATGACGAGCCAAATCTGGTCTTCTTCGATAAGGTCATAGTTGTGGACGAGGACGTTGCGGAAGTTGATGATTCCCCGCGCCCCGGTGAAGTGTTGAATGATGTCTTGTCCGGTTTGCTCGCTTAGGCGTCGAAGCCGGGCGAAAGCTTCGCCGATGGTGATGAACTGCCGTTCGACGGCGAGTTGCAGGTCCTCATCCGCGGCGTAGGTGGGTTGATCCAGGCCGTGCGTGCGTCTGAGGATATAGGCCGCCGCAGCTTGGACGTCCGACAAGGCCGCCACCGTCCGCCGATGGATATAAAGTTGTTCGTCCATAGGCGTCGGATCTCGCGGATTGGGTTCGGGTCCGGCACTGGCCAGGGGGTCGTCGTCAAACAGCACGATCTGCGTTCGATTGATATTTTCGATCAGGCTCGTTCGCCGAAGTGTGGAGCGGTCGAGCATGTCGATGTGGCGACCGAGCAGTTCTTCAAGGCGACCCTGCAACTCGAGTCGCTCCCAGAAGCGTTCGGGTCCGCTGGTCGAGGAGTAATCGACGACGAAGTCGAAATCGCTTTCGAAGCGGTTGAAACAATCCTGCGCTGCGGAGCCGAACAGCGACAATCGCCGTATCTTCGAGGCCCGGCATAGCTCGCTGATGCCGGGCAGCATCCGGTGCAGTTCTCTCGGGATGGTCGCGCGGGACGTGGGCATCTTGCTTCTTGGCGTGGCGAGGCTTGGGTTAATTGTCGATTCTTCGCAGCACGAGGGCGGTGTTCTGCCCGCCGAGGCCTGTTGCATAGACGAGGGCGGTGTCGAGTTTTTCGGCCTCGGTGGCGGTGAAACCGGGGAGGGGGTGGGTTCGGTTGAGGATGGGGGGGAGCTGCTGGTGGCGGAGGATGGCGGCGGCGACGGCGAGGTCGAAGCCGCCGGAGCCGGCGCCCTGGTTGCCGGCGGCGGGCTTGGGGGTGTAGACCGGGACGCGTTGCAGCCGGTCGCCCAGGACGGTGCGGAGGGCGGCGGCCTCGGCCTGGTCCCACTCGGGGACGCCCAGGCCGAAGGGGATGACGACGTCGATGGCGTCGGGTTCGAGCTCGGCCTCGCGGAGGGCGGCGCGGATGGCGCTGACCATGCCGCGGCCGTCGGGGTCGGGGGTGCGGTTGCGGGTCTCGCGGTTGACGGTCTGGGATGCGCCGAAGCCGAGCACCTCGGCGTAGGGTTCGCCGGCATCTCCGTGGTTGGCACGGCGTTCGAAGGTCTCGGCGGCTTCGAGCATGACGATGCCGCCGCCTTCGCCGAGGACGCTGCCGTGGGCGTGCTGGTCGAACGGGCGGGTCGCGGCGGCGGGGTTGTTGAGCGCGGCGTCGCCGACGAGTCGGCCGGTGAGGGCCTGGCGGTAGAAGGCCATGGGGTTGAGCTTGCTCTCGGCCCCGCCGCAGAAGCACAGGTCGGCGTGGCCGCGCTGGATGACGCGGAGCGACTCGCCGATGGACAGCCCGCCGGACGCCTCGCCGCAGGTGATGGTGTTGCTGGGGCCCTGGGTGTCGTGGATGATGGTGACGTGGCAGGCGAGCATGTTGGGGAGGTACTTCAAAAGCCACAGCGGGGTGAGCTTCTGCATGCCCTCGCGGCCCCAGTGGTGGAGGTCGAAGCCACCCTCGGCCGACGACGCCAGGGCCGGGGTGAGCTCGTCGAGGTCGGCGGCGATGAGGCCCGCGCCGATGTGGCAGCCCACGCGGGGCGGGGCGTAGGACGGCTGGGCGTCGGGGGCCGGGTCGGTGCCGGGCGTGGCGAGCCCGGCGTCGCGGGCGGCGAGGTCGGCGGCGGCGACGGCGAGCTCGATGTCGCGGGCCATGACCTTGGTGGCCTTGCGGTAGGTTTTGGGCACGTAATCCCGCACGGCGAAGCCGGCGGCGACCTCGGCCGCGACGGGGCAGCCGATGGCCGAGGCGTCGAACGCCCGGACCGGGGCGACGGCGGACTCACCGGCGACGAGGCGCCGCCAGGTTTCGTCGATGCCCAGGCCGAGCCCCGAGACGGGGCCGACCCCGGTGATGTAGACGCGTCGCGGCATCGGCGGAGTTTAGCGGATCGGGGGTGGGGGTTGGGGCCAAGCGGAACGTCGGGGGGCGGGGGGTTCGGCTAGGATTTGAGGGTGGAGCCGCGGCGACGCGCGGCGGGGACGCCGCGGCTATAAGGAGAGCGAACCGCCCATGGTGGGTCACCGGCGGCGGGGTGAGCCACCATGGGGAGGGCGGGTGCGAAGGACGAAATCCGAATGACGAATGACGAATGACGAACGCGAACGCCGCCGCGCTATTCGTCATTCGTGCTTCGTCATTCGCCCCCGCCCATGGTGGGTCACCGGCGGCGGGGTGAGCCACCATGGGGAGGGCGGGTGCGAGGCGATACAATGTCTCACCCGCGGCGAGGCTTGCGTTTCCATTACGAACTACGAGAACGAGCATGACGGAGCCGAGTGCGAGTGCGATTTGATGGCTCACCCGCGGCGAGGCTTACGTTTCGATTACGAAGTACGAGAACGAGAACGAGAACGGCGGAACCGAGTACGAGTACGAGTGCGAGTCGAACCCAGACCCCAGACCCCAACCCCCAACCCCCAACCCCAACCCCAACCCCCATGTGCGGCATCGTCGGATTGGTCGCCAAGACCAACGTCAACCAGCAGCTCTACGACGCCCTGACCGTCCTGCAGCACCGCGGGCAGGACGCGGCGGGCATCGCCACCGACGACGGCGGCCGCCTCCACCTCCGCAAGGACAACGGCCTGGTCCGCGACGTCTTCCGCGAGCACCACATGCACGACCTCGCCGGGGTCATGGGCATCGGCCACTGCCGCTACCCCACCGCCGGCTGCGCGTCGTCGAGCGAGGCCCAGCCGTTCTACGTCAACTCGCCCTACGGCATCTCCCTGGCCCACAACGGCAACCTCACCAACTCCGGCCGGCTCATCGACGACATCAACCAGACCGACCTCCGCCACCTCAACACCACCTCCGACAGCGAACTGCTCCTCAACGTCTTCGCCCACGAGCTGGAAAAAATCGGCGAGCGACACCCCACGCCCGAAGGCGTCTTCGCCGCTGTGACCGAGCTGCACCGGCGCTGCAAGGGCGCGTACGCCGCGGTCGCCCTCATCAACGGCTACGGCGTCGTCGCCTTCCGCGACCCCCGCGGCATCCGGCCGCTCGTCTTCGGGCAACGCCCGACGCTCCACGGCCTCGAACACATGATCGCCAGCGAGACCGTCGCCCTCGACGCGCTGGGCTTCGAGGCCGCCCGCGACCTCGCCCCCGGCGAGGCGGTCTACGTCACCCGTGACGGCCACCGCTTCACCCGGCAGTGTGCCGACGACGCCCGGCTCACGCCCTGCATCTTCGAGCACGTCTACCTTGCAAGGCCCGACTCGGTGGTCGACGGCATCAGCGTCTACAAGGCCCGCCTCCGCATGGGCGAAAAACTCGCCCAGAAAGTCCTCCGCCTCGCCCCCGACCACGACATCGACGTGGTCATGCCCATCCCCGACTCGGGCCGCACCGCCGCCCTGGCGATGGCGCTCGAGCTCGGGGTGAAGTACCGCGAGGGGTTCATCAAGAACCGCTACATCGGCCGCACGTTCATCATGCCCGGGCAGGTCGAGCGGGAAAAGAGCGTCCGCAAGAAGCTCAACCCCATCGGGCTGGAGTTCAAGGGCAAGGTCGTCTGCCTCGTGGACGACTCGATCGTCCGCGGGACGACGTGCTCGCAGATCATCCAGATGGCCCGCGACTCGGGGGCGAAGAAGGTGTACTACTGCTCGGCCGCCCCGCCGGTGCGGCACCCCAACGTCTACGGCATCGACATGCCCGCCGCCGACGAGCTTATCGCCCACAACCGCAGCGTCGACGAGATCGCCAAGGAGATCGGGGCCGACTGGCTGGTCTACCAGGACCTCGACGACCTGGTCGAGTGTGCCCGCGAGGGGAACCCGGGGATTGAGCGGTTCGAGTGCTCGGTGTTCGACGGCGAGTACGTCACCGGCGACATCGACGCGGGCTACCTCGCGGACCTGAACCTCAACCGCAACGACAAGGCCAAGTCGCAGCGCGACGCCGCGACACGGGAGCGTGAAACGGTCGGCACCCCATGAAGCGGATGAAGCGACGCGCCTTTGCCGCGCACGTCGCACGGCACCCCATGAAGCGCATGAAGCGACGCGGCTTTGCCGCGGACGACGCACGGTACCCCATGAAGCGGATGAAGCGACGCGGCTTTGCCGCGGACGACGCACGGCACTTCTGAAGCGGATGAAGCGACGCGGCTTTGCCGCGGACGTCGCACGGCACCCCATGAAGCGGATGAAGCGACGCGGCTTTGCCGCGGACGTCGCACGGTGTGCCATGCGGAGCGCGCGGCAGAGCCGCGTCGCTTCATGCGGATACGGGGTCGCACCGTGACACCGGCCGCGGCGTCCTCGCCCCCCCCCCCCCCTCCCCTCCCCGGCCGCGTGGTGGGGGGAGGGCGCATGATCCATGCGCACGGTTCGACCGCCGCGGCGATGCAAAATCAACGGTCCCGCAAAAAATCGGCGGGGGCGGGGGTGGGGTGAAGGGGGGGGCGGAACCCGGTTCACGGGTCCGTGGCGCGGGGTCGGGGCCATGGTGGGTCACCGGCGGCGTGGTGACCCACCATGGGCCGGTCGGTCGGCGGCGTCATCCGTGCGCACAGACGTCGCGGCGGGGGCGGGGGTGAACCGGACGCTATAGAGCAGACGCAAATAGTGTGAGTGTGAGGGCGAGTTCGAGTTCGAGTGTGAGTGCGACGTTCCTAGCGCCTAGCGCCTAGCGCCTAGCGCCTACTTCCCCCCCCCCCCCCTTCCTTCCCCAACCTAAGGAGTTGTCGATGTCCCATGCGCCGATCCAAGACGATGACCGCCCCACCGCGGATGACCGACCCACCCCGGAAGACCGACCCACCCCGGAAGACCGACCCACCGCGACCGACCCGGTGAAGCGTAGCAGCGTGTACCACGGGCCCGAGGTGCTGGATTTGTCGAAGGTCATTCCTTCGCGGGTGCACTGGCTGTGGCCCGACCGGATCGCGCTGGGCAAGCTCACGCTGCTGGCGGGGGACCCGGGGCTGGGTAAGAGCTACCTCACGCTGGACCTCGCGGCGAGGGTGAGCGCCGGGCGGCCGCTGCCGGGGGAGGTCGCCCCGCACGGCAAGGCCCCGCGGAAGGTCGTGCTGCTGTCGGCCGAGGACGACCCGGCCGACACGATCCGCCCCCGCCTCGACGCCGCCGAGGCGAGGGTGGATAACATCCTGCTTATGGCCGGGGTCCGCACCGGGCACGCGGTCCGCCACCTCTCGCTGGGCGAGGACCTGGCCCACCTCCGCACGCTGGTCGAACGCCTCGGCGGCGAGTGCCGGCTGATCATCATCGACCCGATCTCGGCGTACCTGGGCGATGACGAGGGCCACTCCAACACCAAGGTCCGCAACCTGCTTGCACCGCTGGCGAAGCTGGCGCAGCACTCGGGCTGTGCCGTGCTCGCGGTGACGCACCTGAACAAGGGCGGCTCGTCCACCGGCGGGGGCGGGTCCAACGCCATCTACCGCACGATGGGCAGCCTCGCCTTCACCGCCGCCGCCCGGGCCGTGCACCTCCTGGCCCGCGACCCCGACGACGCGACGGGCCAGAGGCGGTTGGTCCTGCCGGTGAAGAACAACCTCGGCAACGACCGCAGCGGCTGGGGCTTCACCCTCACCACCACCTTCCGCGACCACAGCCACCCCAGCGGCTGGCCCGAGGGCAGCGAGACCCGCCTGACCTGGGACGGCGGCCCCACCGCCGACACCGCCGACGCCCTGCTCGCCCGCCTGGGCAAAGCCTCCGCCGGCGACAAGCCCGACCGCCCCAGCCCCTCGCTCGACGCCGCGACCGATTTCCTGAAACACACCCTCGGCGACGGCCCGGTCCCCGCCAGCCGCGTCAGCGCCCTCGCCACCGTCGCCGGGGTCACCGCCACCACGCTCAAACGCGCCAAGGCCGACCTCGACGTGCAGCACCGCCGCGAGGGGTTCGGGGCAGAGGGTAAGCACCTCCTGTTCCTGCCCGGCGGCGACGACCCCACCCTCGGGGGCCTGCCCGAGATCGACGATGAGGGCCGCGTCCGCCACTGACCACCACGCCCCGCCACGCCCCGCCATGGTGGGTCACCACGCCGCCGGTGACCCACCATGACACCACGAAGCGCCGCGCCGCGGGAGCGCGGGGCGGTGGATGCCGCTACCCCATGAAGCGCCGCGGAATGGCAGCGCGGAGCGGTGGATGCCGCTACCCCAGGAAGCGCCGCGGCTCTGCCGCGCCCGGCGCTTGGTGCGTCGTGCGGAGCGCGCGGCGGAGCCGCGTCGCTTCATGCGATGCGGGGGGTTGCCTTTCGTCATTCGTCATTCGTACTTCGTCATTTCCCCCGCCATGGTGGGTCACCACGCCGCCGGTGACCCACCATGGCCCCATGAAGCGCCGCGGCTCTGCCGCGCCCGGCGCTTGGTGCGTCGTGCGGAGCGCGCGGCGGAGCCGCGTCGCTTCATGCGATGCGGGGGGGTGTGCCTTTCGTCATTCGTCATTCGTACTTCGTCATTTCCCCGCCATGGTGGTTCACCACGCCGCCGGTGACCCACCATGGCCCCATGAAGCGCCGCGGCTCTGCCGCGCCCGGCGCTTGGTGCGTCACGTGCGGAGCGCGCGGCGGAGCCGCGTCGCTTCCTGTGATGCGGGGGGGGTGTGGCGTGAGGTTTACGCCTTCGCGTCGGTGTAGTTCTTGGCGACCTGGTCCCAGTCGATGACGCCCATGAACGCCTCGATGTAGTCGGGGCGTTTGTTCTGGTACTTGAGGTAGTAGGCGTGTTCCCACACGTCGAGGCCGAGGATGGGGTTGTGGCCCTTGCCGTGCCCGCCGAAGGCCTGGGGGTTGAAGGTCACGTCCTGGTTCGCGGTGGAGGTGACGTGCAGCTTGCCCTGCGGGTTCACGCACAGCCACGCCCAGCCGGACCCGAAGCGGGTCGCGGCCGCGTCGCTGAAGTCCTTCTTGAACTTGTCCATCCCGCCGAGGTCGCTCTCGATCGCCCGGGCGAGCTCGCCGGAGGGTTGGCTGCCGCCGCCGGGCTTGAGGATCTTCCAGAAGAGGTTGTGGTTGTAGAACCCCCCGCCGTTGTTGCGGACCGCCGACTGCTTGTCCTTGGGCAGGCGGTCGAGGTTCTCGAGCAGTTCCTTCACCGGCTTGCCGTCGTGCTCGGTGCCCTCGACCGCGGCGGTCAGCTTCGTCGCGTAGCCGACGTGGTGCTTGTCGTGGTGGACCTCCATCGTCTTGGCGTCGATGGCGGGCTCGATGGCGTCGTAGGCGTACGGCAGGTCGGGGGCGGTGTAGGGCATGGGCATAGCTCCTCGGGGGGATATTATGATCGTCGACGCCGCCGGGGAACATCCCGGGCGGGGCATGAACCCCGACTCTAGGGGCCGCGCGGGCAGAATTCCACCGACTTCGGGGAAACCCGCACCACCAGGCGGGGGCCGTAGGCGTTGCGAAGATAATAACTTACCGTTAGGATCGGTTGCGCAACCGGCCACGGGGGGAGTTTGGCATCCCCCGGGAAGACCCGGTGGGCCGGCCGAATTTGATGCCGTAGATTTGTTCGGGAACGTGAGGAATCGGGAACAAAACCGGCTGTTCGGGCGTATTGCATAGATAGAGAGGCGGCAGGGCCACGACCGGCACCGACCGGTGCCCGACGCTCGGCCGCCGACCCCCACGACCCACCCGCCGCGACGCGGCCCCGGACCCGCCCCGCGTGCCCGGTGCCCGCCCTCGGCCCCGACCGGAAAGGTGAAACCATGCCCACGCTGACCCACGACACGTCCCCCCTCGCCCAGGCCCGCCGCCGCCACCGCGTCGGTCGGTCGTCCAACGCCCTGAACCTCCGCCCCGCCGACGAGGCGACCCTCAAGCTGATCCTCACCGGCAAGTACGAGTACGTCGACCACGAGCTGTTCCACATCGACGACGACGCGGAGGCCTACCACCAGGTCTTCGTCGAGCCCGACGAGGTGCCCAAGCCCGACACGAGCTGGTACAGCCCGCTCATGGATACCGCCACCGCGGTCGACCCCAACGCGATGGCGCGGAACCAGGGCAGCGTCCTGCTCACCGCCGCGCAGGAGCGGGTGATCTTCAGCCAGTTCAACTACTGCCGCTACCGCGTGTGCCGGATCAAGGACGTGCTGGTCGGCCAGCCCGACCCGGACCCGAAGCTCGCGCGGGAGCTGCTCGACTGGCACGGCAAGGCCGACCGCATCCGCAGCCAGATCGCCGACACCAACCTCGCGCTGGTGCTGGCGATGGCGAAGCGGACGCGGATGAACCCCGGCGACTTTCCCGACCTCATCAGCGAGGGGAACATGGCCCTGCTCCGGGCGGTGGACAAGTTTGACGTCTCCCGCGGGTTCAAGTTCAGCACGTACGCCTGCCGGGCGATCCTCAAGGCCTTCAGCCGCCAGGGCATCAAGTTCAGCAAGTACCGCGGGATGTTCCCCACGGACTTCGACCCCAAGCTCGAGCGGAGCAACTACGGGGCCGAGAAGAACGCCGCCCACGAGGACGACTGCGTCGACGAGATCCGCCGCATCGTGCACACCAACACCGCGGACCTGTCGGACGTGGAGCAGAAGGTCGTCGCCGCCCGGTTCAACGTCGGCCCCGAGCAGACCGACCCCGAGGCCCGGCCGCTCACCCTCGAACAGGTTGGTAAGATGATCGGCGTCACCAAGGAACGCGTCCGGCAGATCCAGAACAAGGCCCTGGAAAAAATCAGGGGAACCCTTGAGGCCGAGTTCCTGAATTGACGCTATAGTACCCGCAAGTCGGTAGGGGATAACCCACCGACGACAGGACGACCACCCCCCCCGCGGGCTGGTGCCGCCAGGCTTCCGAGCCGGCCGCCAGCCCGTTTTTTTTGCGCTTGCCGGGTTGTGCACGGATCGGGGGAGTCACTCCACCGCCCCGCATCACCGGAAGCGACGCGGCTCCGCCGCGCACTCGGCGTGACGCACCGAGTGCCCGACGCGGCAAAGCCGCGGCGTTTCATGGCGTAGCGGCATCCACCGCCCTGCATCACAGGAAGCGACGCGGCTCCGCCGCGCGCTCAGCGTGACGCACCGAGTGCCCGACGCGGCAAAGCCGCGGCGTTTCATGGGGGGAATGACGAAATCCGAATGACGAATGACGGAAGCAAGCGGTGTTCTCATGTTTCGTCATTCGTCATTCGTGCTTCGTTATTCGCCCCCGCCCATGGTGGGTCACCGGCGTCGTGGTGACCCACCATGGAGCCGTAGCCGTAGGCCGGGGTTCACCCCGCCGCGTGTCCGCCTTCACGTCAGGCAGGCGAGGCTCGCGGCGGGGCACCCCCTGCGTTGGGGTGCCACACCTTGGCCGCTCGGGGCCAAGGTGTGCCCGCTGCCGCACACCTTGACGCGAAGCCGTCAGGGTGTGGCACCCGAAGCGACCCGGCGCTTCTTGCTAGGCTTTAACCGCCAGCCCCTGAAAACGCACCCATGCCCGAGCCGTTCCACCTCGACCCCGACCCGGACGCGGACCCGTTCCGCCGGTCGCTGCTGCGGGTCGCGGGGCCGGCCGTCGGGCGGGCGCTGAAACTGCCCGCCCTCAACCGCGTCTACGCCGACAGCGTCACCCGCGACGCGCCGTTCGCCGACGCGGCCCTCGACGTGCTGAACATCGGCTACGACCTTGCCGACGACGCCCTCGGCCGCGTCCCCCCCACCGGCCCGCTCGTCGTCGTGGCGAACCACCCCTTCGGCGGGATCGAGGGCCTCATCCTCGCCTCGCTGCTCCGCCGCGTCCGCCCGGACGTGAAACTCCTGGCCAACCGGATGCTCCGCCGCATCCCCGAGCTCCGCGACTCGTTCTTCTTTGTCGACGTGTTCGACACCGGCCCCGACGCCACCCGCCGCAACGCCGCCGCCCTCCGCCGCGCCGTCGCCTGGGTCGGCGGCGGGCACACGCTGGGCGTCTTCCCCGCCGGGGAGGTCTCGCACCTGGCCGTCCGCGAGCGGCGCGTGATCGACCCGCCCTGGTCCCCCGCCGTCGCCCGCATCGTCGAGCGCACCGGGGCCACCGTCCTGCCCGTGTACTTCGACGGCCGCAACAGCACCCTGTTCCAGCTCGCCGGGCTGATCCACCCCCGGCTCCGCTCGGCCATGCTCCCGCGCGAACTCTTCCGCCGCCGCCGCTCCACCGTCCCGGTCCACGTCGGCCGACCCATCCCCCCCGAACGCTCCGCCAAGCTCGCCGACCGGCGGGAACTCACCGACTTCCTCCGCGTCCGAACCTACCTCCTCGACCCCCGTGCCCGCGGCGAAGGCCGCAGCGCCCGGGACGACGCCGACCTCCCCCCCCCGCCCGACGGCTCCGCCTACCAGCCCGTCGCCCCCCCCGAGTCCCCGGACGCCCTGGCCGCGGAACTCGCCCGCCTCCCCCCCGACCAGACCCTGCTCACCACCGCCGACCACGACGTCGTCTTCGCCCGTCGCGACCAGCTCGACGCCGTCATGCGCGAGATCGGCCGCCTCCGCGAGATCGCCTTCCGCCAGGTCCACGAGGGCACCGGCCAACCCCGCGACCTCGACCGCTTCGACGACCACTACCTCCACCTGATCGCCTGGCACCGAACCGACCGCCGCGTCGTCGGGGCGTACCGCCTCGGGCTCACCGACCGCATCCTCGCGACCCACGGGAAGCGGGGCCTGTACTCGCACACGCTCTTCCACTACCGCACCCGCCTCATCGAAGAGATCAGCCCCGCGATCGAGATGGGCCGATCGTTCGTCAACCCGCTCGACCAGCGGTCGTTCCAGCCGCTCCTGCTGCTGTGGAAGGGCATCGGGGCCTACACCGCCCGCTACCCCCGGTACGTCCACCTGTTCGGCCCGGTCAGCATCAGCGCCCAGTACAGCTCGATGAGCAAGCGCCTGCTCATCGAGTTCCTCGAGATGCACCGCTTCCTGCCCAGCCTCGCGAAACAGATCCGCGCCCGCAACCCCCCGCCCCGCCGCCGGGGGCGCTCACGCCACGACGCGGAGGCCACCCGCTTCACCCGCATCGTCCGCGACCTCGACGAGGTCAACGCCCTCATCGGCGAGCTCGAGGCGGACGGCAAAACCATGCCCGTGCTCATGCGGCAGTACCTCAAACTCAACGGCCGGTTCCTCGGCTTCAACGTCGACCCCGAGTTCGGCAACGTCGTCGACGGCCTCGTCCTGGTCGACCTGCGGACCCTGCCCAAGGCGGTGGGCGACCGCTACTGGGGCAAGGGCGGCGCCGCCGCGTACCGGGCGCACCATTCGAGGGTATAGCCCTACACGCATCGTCATGGACCTCACACGAGCCATCCTGACCGACCACGCCATGGAGGGGCTAGCGAAGCGGGGCATCTCCGAGGAGCAACTTCGACTCGTCCTCGCCGAGCCCGAAACGGTGCTACCGGTGCGACCCGGCCGGGTGGTCGCTCAGGGTATGATGACTGCAGGCCGTCTCTTGCGGGTCTTTGTCGACATCGACCGCACCCCGCCCGAGATCGTCACCGCCTATCTCACCAGCAAGCTCGACAAGTACCGGGTGCCCGATGAAAGTTGACTACGACCCGCGGACCGACACCTTGACCGTCCTTTTGAACGATGCACCGGTCGCCGAGTCCGATGAGGACAAGCCCGGCGTGATCCTCGACTACGACGCGGGCGGTCGGCTGGTGGGGCTCGAGATCCTCGATGCCTCGACCCGTGTCACCGAAGCGAATCGCGTCGACTTTCGGATCGCGGGGTGAATCAAAAATCCGCCGCGTACCCCGACCGCACCAGCAGGTCGCGGAACTGCTCGCTGAAGACAAAGTTTTCCTCGGGGAAAATCAAGCCTTTGCGGTTCTGGTCGAGGTGGCTGAACATGAGTTCGATGTCGGCGTAGTGCTCGACCTCGCCGGAGTTGCAGTCGATGCGTTCGACGGTGCCGACGGTGGCGGCCCCGGAGTCGTCGTAGCGGTCGAGGGTGGCGGTGTGCCGCAGGGCGTGCCCGGGCATGGCGGGGAGGCCGACGAACCGGGCCCGGCCGATCTTCGCCAGCACGACCTTGTGGGCAAACTCACCGGTCCGCCCGACGAGGATGCCGGCACACTGGGCCATCCCCTCGATCACCAGCGGGTTGGGCATCACCGGCAGCGCGACCCGGCCCGCCTCGGGGTCGTGGTCGAAGTGGTCCTGCAACGCGTCCTCGCCCCACGTGATCCCCCGCACCGCCACGCACCGCTCGCCGGGGATCAGTTCCGTGATGAGGTCAAGCCAGGTCCATCGCATGGGTTAGGGTTCAGGGATCAGGGACCGGGGATCAGGCGATTAAGGCAGCGACGCAGAGGAACCCGGACCAGCAGGAACCCCTTTCCGGTCCCTGATCCCCGGTCCCCGATCCCTGCCCTACACCCGCGCCTGCACGAACTTCACCACCGCGTCGACGGTGAAGACGTTGGGGAAGTCTTCCACGTCGCGGGACCCGTCGAACTTGTCGAGGTCGGCGTGGGGCAGCCGCTCGCGGAGGGTGGCCATGCCCGCGTCGGTGACCTTGCCGTCCCGGACGTACTGCGGGTCGTTCAGGACGTTGTCGGGGAACAGCTCGGCCTGGTCGATCTTGATGCCGAACTCTTTTTCGAGCCGGAAGACGATGTCGAGGAAGTCGATGGATTCGGCCCCGAGGTCGCCGACGAGGGTGGCGTCGGGGGTGATCTCGTCCTCGTCAACGCCGAGCGCATCCTCAAGCACGGTCTGGACTTTGGCGTAGGTTTCGTCGTAGGTCATGGGCATGAGAAGTTCCGTCTCGGGGGGATGAGCTTGGCGCGGCCGGTCGCGGCCGCCGTGTCACCGGGCACCGCGGTCGCAAGCGGCCGAGCTAGACGATAACGATTAACGGGCCTGTGCGTAGGTCTCGGGGTAGGCCTGGGGGGCGAGGGTGAAGCGGCCCTGGACGGCCATCTGGCCCTCGACGGTGCCGGTGCCCTGGAAGTCCAGGCCATCGTCGGTGCGTTGGCGGAGCAGGACCTCGACGGTGAGTTGCTGGCCGGGCCGGACCATCGCGGCGTAGCGGACGTTGCGGACCTCGGTGACCACCAGCGGCCCGGGCGACTCGGGCCCGTCGGCGAGGCGGATCAGCCGACGGGCAGCCTGGACCATCGTCTCGAGCATCATCACCCCCGGCAGGACCGGGAACCCCGGGAAGTGGTCCCACAGGTACTCCTCGGTCAGCGACACGGCCTTCACGGCCACAATCCGCTCGGGCGAATGTTCGAGGACCTGATCGATGAGTTCAAATCGCATGAGCACGTCCCGGCGGGCCGGGGAGTCTAATGGTGCGGGCGCGGGGCCGCAACAGCCCGTGAACTGCTAGCCGCTGGAGCCTAGTGATCCGTAAAGCCAACGTGACCGGCAGCGGCCGGGGTGGTGACCCGCGTTTTGCTAGGCTCTAGGCTCTAGCAGCTAGAGGCCGATACGTGATGGATGAACAGCTCCGACGCGCCGCCGACCGCTTCCGTGAGGCGTTCGGGCACGACCCGACGCACGCCGCGGCCGCGCCGGGCCGGGTCAACCTCATCGGCGAACACATCGACTACACCGACGGCTACGTCCTGCCCCTGGCCATCGAACGTCAAGCCGTCGTCGTCGGCCGGCCCCGCGACGACACCACCGCGAAGCTGCGGTCCACCGCCATGGAAGGCGAGGCGACGTTCGACGTGGACAGCGCCCCGGTCCCGCTGGGCGAGCCGGCGTGGTCGCGGTACCTCCGCGGGGTCGCGGCGTTCTGCTACACACCCACGGGCTTCGAGTTGATGCTCGACTCGGACGTCCCCGCGGGCGGCGGGTTGTCGTCCTCAGCGGCGATCGAGGTGGCGACGGCGACGCTGCTCGAGGCGATGGGCGGGGTGACGTTCGACCCGGTGAACAAGGCCCTGCTGTGCCAGATGGCCGAGCACCGCTACGGCGGGGCGAAGTGCGGGATCATGGACCAGTTCATCAGCGTGATGGGCCGGGCGGGGCACGCGCTGCTCATCGACTGCGTCACCTACGAGACGCGGCCGGTCCCGCTGGACGACACGCAGGTCGCGGTGCTGATCGTCAACACGAACCGGCCGCACGAGTTGGGCAACGAGTACAACGAACGCCGGGCGGCGTGTGCGGCGGCGAAGGCGGCGGTGCAGAAGGCATCGTGGCGCGACGTGACGCTCGATGACCTGGAGGCGGTCAAGGGCGAGATCGGCGAGCGGGTGCACCGGCGCGGCCGGCACGTGGTGACCGAGATCGCCCGGACGCTGCGGTGTGCCGAGGCGCTCAAAGCCAGCGACTGGCCGACCGTCGGGGAGCTGATGGTCGCCAGCCACGCGTCGCTGCGGGACGATTTCGAGGTGTCGACGGAGGAACTCGACACGCTGGTCGACCTTGCCGAGGGCATCGGCGAGGCGGGCGGCGTGATCGGGTCGCGGATGACCGGCGGCGGATTCGGCGGGTGCACCGTCACGCTGGTCCGCGCGGGTGAAGTCGACGCGGTGCGGGACCGGTTGGTCACGGGGTACCGGGAGGCGACGGGGGTCGAGCCGACGGCGTTTGCGACGAGACCCGCGCAGGGGGCGCGGGTGTTGACGCTGTGAAACGTGGGTCCGATTCACAAGGAAGCGACGCGGCTTTGCCGCGCCTGATGCGAGAGCGCGGCAAAGCCGCGTCGCTTCATGCGTTGATTTGCCACGACGTTACGCCCGCGCCGATTGAACCGCATCGACAAACTGCTCCGCCAGCGCCGTCAACCCGTCCCAGTCGGCGTCGGCGATGAGGTCTTGTTTCACGAGCGCCGATCCGACGCCGACGCAGCGGGCGCCGGCCTTGAACCAGGCGGGGATGGTGTCGAGGTCGACCCCGCCGGTGGGCGTGAGCTTGAGGTGGGGCATCGGGGCGAGGATGTCGCTGAAAAACTTCGGGCCGTTGTGGTTCGCGGGGAAGACCTTGACCACGTCCGACCCGGCCTCGAAGGCGTTGAGCACCTCGGTCGGGGTGAACGCCCCGGCGAAGCAGGGCTTGCCGCGGGCGTGGGCGGCGTCGATCACCCCGGGCTTGAACACCGGGCTCACCACGAACTCGGCCCCGGCGTCGATGGCCCGGTCCGCCGTCTCCGCGTCCAGCACCGACCCGACGCCGATGAGCATCCGCTCGCCGAGCTGCTCACTAGCGGCCCGGATGGCGTCGAGGGCGCCGGGCGTGGTCATGGTGATCTCGGCGACGGTGACGCCGCCCTCGGCGAGGGCGCGGCAGGTCTCGATGAGGCCGGTCGAGGCGTTGGCGCGGATGATGGCGACGAGGCCGACGGCCTCGATGCGTTCGACGATGGCGTGGCGGGGGTCGGGCATGGGCGGGTTATACCGCACCCTTAATCCGGCCGCTTGCGGCCGCGGGGGTTTCCGGTCGGCGGAGGACTGCGGCCGCAAGCGGCCGGGCTAAGCGGGGCGGGGTGGGGTGGAACCGCGACTAGCGCTGGATCTCGAAGATCGACTGCGTGCGCAGGACCGTGCCGCCGGTGGCGATGAGGTGGTAGCTCTGGACGTGGTACTCGCGGCGGTACTTCTGGGCGTCGAGGATCGAGAGGTTCTGGCCCGCGTCGGTGTCGAACGCGTGGGACAGCGAGCCGGTCTCCTCGGCAAACTCGACCATCTCGCGGTAGGTCGCCTGGTAGAGGTTGTCGGTGAGCGTCTCGGACTGGACGGTGGTGTAGTACTTCATCCGGCCGGAGGGCTCCATCTCGAAGTCCTTCTCGCCGAGGCAGGGCAGGGCGTGGACGAGGCCGTTCTCGGGCAGGTGGTCGCCCGAATCGATGACGCACTCGCTGAGCTGCTGGCCCTTGATGGCGAAGCGGACGACGTGGCCCGAGGGGATGACCCAGGACTCGACCTCGTACTCGCCGTGGCGGTCGGCGCGTCGGGCCTTGAGGTCGAACAGCTCGGGGTGGAGCGGCCGGTTGTACAACATCATGCGGAAAGCGAGTTGGTTCTGCGACTTATGACTAACGCTCATCATGACCTCGGGGCCCGTGGGGCTCTGGGGGTAAGGGTGGATCTGGGCTGGAATCGGGCGGCCTGCCCGGGTGCTGGCGTCCTGCCAAGATTGGAAGCAGGATTATACCGCGGCCCCGCCGGATGGAAACCTTTTTGTCACGGGTTTTTACCGAAACTTTGGTAGCCGCCGGGCTCGGGGGCGGTGCCACGGTTCAGACGAGCGGCGGGTGCGGGCGGTTCGTCGTTTTGAACGATCCGGAATGGAATGCCGGTCAATCCGGCCGAACCGACGCCGCCGCTTCGAGCGTGTCGAGCCGGCGGCGGAGGCGCTTCAACTCGGCGGCCATGTCGGGTAAGCGTTGCTGTTGCAGGAGGATGCGTTTCATGTCGGTGAACGGTCGGGCGGGGGTGCCGCCCCAGGTCTCGCCGTCGGGGATGTCGTGCATGACCTTGGAGGACGCGGCGATCTGGACGCGTGACCCGATGACGAGGTGCCCGCCGACGCCGACCTGCCCGCCGAAGACGCAGTAGTCGCCGGTGACGGTGGACCCGGCGACGCCGACCTGGGCGACGAAGAGGTTGTGCCGCCCGATGCGGGCCCCGTGGCCGATGGTGACCGAGTTGGAGAACTTGGTCCCCGCGCCGACGACGGTGGAGCCGAGGGTGGCGCGGTCGATCGAGCAGTTCGCGCCCATCTCCACGTCGTCTTCGACGACGGCGTTTCCGGCCGGGGGGACTTTGTGGTGGATGACCTCATCCGCGGGAGCATCGCCATCGCGGTCCGCGTCACCCTCGCCCTGCCCGGGCTTCCGGGGGGACGTGGCGTAGCCGAGGCCGTCCTGGCCGATGACGGTGTTGGCGTGGAGGGTGACGCGGTCGCCGAGGGTGCAGCCGTCGTAGACGCAGACGCCGGGGTAGAGGGTGCAGTCGTCTCCGACGCGGGCCCCCTCGCCGAGGTAGACGCCGGGGTAAAGGACGGTGCGGTCGCCGACGACGGCACGGGGGCCGACGGTGACGCCGGGGCATACGGTGCAGCGTTCGCCGAGTTCGGCGGTTTCGTCGACGACGGCCAGGGGGCTGATGCCGGGTTCGGGCCGGGGCCGGTTGCCGTGGAGGGCGGCCATGGCGTGTCGGAACGCGAGGTAGACGTCGTCGGTGACGAGGAGGGCCGCGCCGGCGGGGGCGTCGGGCAAGTCGCGGGGCTGGAGGATGACGGCCGAGGCCCGCGTGCCGGGGAGCAGGTGGGCGTAGCGGCGGTTGTTGAGGAACGTCAGGTCGCCCGGCCCCGCGTCGGAGAGCGGGGCGCAGCGGTTGATCGCCGCATCACCCGGCCCGCGGAGTTCCGCGCCGAGCCGGGTTGCGAGGTCCTGGGGCGTCATGGGGTCGGGGAAAGGTAACCGCCAAGGACGCGAAGAACGCTAAGGAAGGCAAGGGAGAAGTAGCCGCAGATGAACGCGGATGGACGCAAATGACGGCCGGAAACGATTTGGCGGTAAAACATCACTTCTATCATTCGCGTTCATCTGCGTTCATCCGCGGTCCAACTTCTTCCTGCTTTCCTTGGCGTCCTCCGCGACCTTGGCGGTTCAATCCCCCGCCTCACAACTGCACGTATTCCACCTCCGACCGCTTCGCACTCGCGCCCTCGGGGAAGTGCATCTCGGCGGTGAAGGCGTCGCCCATCTCGTCGCGCCAGTCCTCGGGGGCGTAACGCTGACGGGGGGCCTTGCCCGCGGCGGCGAGGAGGTCCAGGGCGATCTGGCCCTCGGGCTTGGCCAGTTCGATCACGGGGATGGCCTGCTCGAAGTGCTGCTGCCGACCGTTGACGTTCTCGAAGCTGCCGGACTTTTCCACCCACGTCGCCCCGGGCAGGATCACCTTGGCGTGGTCGGACGCCTTGCTCGGCAGCGTGTCGATCAGCACCGTGAACTTGCCGCCGCCGCCCCCTAACCCGCCCCCGGAACGTGATCGGCCCATCGCCTCCACGAGGTCGCTTGTGGCCCAGTCGCTGGGGTAGTTGCCGGTGAGGATCATCGCGTGCAGCGACCCGCCGGAAGCCTTTTCGAGGAACGCGTCGAAGTCCAGCACGTTGCCGCTGAGGCGTTCAAGGGCGCGGCGGACGCCGCGGGCGTTGGGGGCCTTTTCCGCGGTGACGGTGTACCCGCCGGGAAAGGTGTTGTCCTCGCCGCTGAATGGGACGGGGCCGACGGCCAGCACCGCCTGCGGGTCCATGGTCCGGGCGAACTTGCCCAGCACGTACGCCTCCTCGCTCGACAGCATCGGGCTGACCATGAGTCCCGTGCTGCCCGGGCCCTTCTTCAGCACCGTGACCTCTAGCCCCTCGGTCACCTTTCGGTACGCCGCGTTCCAGTCGCACTCCTCGTGAGCACCCTGCCGCTTGATCAGCGGGCTGCGGTAGCGGTCCTTGTGGTGGACGAACTTCCAGCCGTAGCGGATCTCGTCGGAGGTCCACCAGGTGTTGACGTCCATGTTCGTGCGCGGCTTGATGCGGTAGACCTTGCCCTCGTTGGTCTCGATCGAGAGGTTGTCGCCCGACGCGGTGATGCCGTCGATGCTGGGGGTTTTCTCGAGGTTCCAGACGCGCATCGACATGAGGAAGTCCTTGTCGAGGAGCGCCCCGACGGGGCAGATGTCGATCACGTTGCCGGACAGGGCGTTGTCGAGGGGCTTGCCGGGGAAGACGTCGATCTGTTCGAGGTGGCCCCGGCCGAAGATGCCCAGCTCGTTGGTCCCGGTGATTTCGCGGGTGAAGCGGACGCAGCGGGAACACATGATGCAGCGGTCGGAATAGAGCAGCACGTTCGGCCCGAGGTCCTTCTTGGGCTGCTTGATCTTGGTCTCTTCAAACCGGCTCTGCGACCGGCCGTAGCGGAAGCTGTAGTCCTGCAGCGAGCACTCGCCCGCCTGGTCGCAGACCGGGCAGTCCAGCGGGTGGTTGATGAGCAGGTACTCCATCACCGACTTCTGGTTGGCGATGGTTTTGGGTGAGCCGGTGAGGTAGACCTCCATACCGTCGGCCGCGGGCGTCTGACACGTCGGGACGAGCTTGGGGATGAGTTCGAGCGCCCCGTCCTTCTTAGGATTGGGCGAGGCGACCTCCGCCAGGCAGATGCGGCAGGACGCGACCACGGACATGCCCGGGTGGTAGCAGTAGTGGGGGATCTCGACGTGGTTGTCGAGGGCGACCTGGAGGATGGACCGTTTGCCGTCCCATTCGCAGACGTGGCCGTCGATCTTGAGGCTGGGCATGGGTTTCTTAGGGGGTGATGGCGGGGAGTGTCATGTTAGGAGCGGCGGCGCGGCCGGGCAAAGTCGGCGGCGCAACCGTTACGACCCGGCGGCGTAGCGACGGGGCGGGCGGCGTGGGGCGGGTTCAGGGTGAACCGCCTGCACCGGCCGCGTGATCGCGTCGATAGGGGCCCCATGCCGAGCGTTGAGCCGAGGACCGTCAACCCGCCCGCTTCCCTCACCCGCCGGGCGGCGCTGCGGCGGGTTGTTGCCGGGGCGGCGACACTGGCGGCGGGGTTGCCGGCGGTGCCCGCGGGGGCGTCGGCGGTGCGGGCGACTCCGGTGTCCCCGGGGGGAGCCGCGCGTTCCGGGGCGGCGGGTTCCGGGGGGGCGGGTTCCGGGGGGGCGGCGGGTTCCGGGGGGATGATGGTTCTGCTCAGCGACCCGCACATCGACGCCGACCCCGGCCGCACGGTCCGTGGGGCCCACCTCAGCGGCAACCTCCGCCTGGCGGTGTCGCACATCCTTGAGGGCGACCGCCCCGCCGGGGTGCTGGTCAACGGCGACTGCGCCTACTCCCACGGCGACCCCGGCTCCTACGTCCAGTTCGCCCGCCTCCTCGAACCGCTCCGAGACGCGGGCCTGCCCGTGCACCTGACCCTGGGCAATCACGACGACCGGCAGGCGGCATACGACGCGTTTCCCGATAGCTTCGGCGTCGACGCGATGCCGCTGCGCCGCTGCGTCGGCGTCGTCGAGCGGCCCGACGCGGACTGGTACCGCCTCGACTCGCTCCGCAAGACCGACGAGACCCGCGGCGAGCTCGGCGACCCCCAGCTCCGCTGGCTCGCCGAACGCCTCGACGCGAACCCCGACCGCCCGGCCGTCATCGTCGTGCACCACCCGCCGGACGACCCCGAGCGAGGCCGCCGCGACGGCCTCGACGACACCTTCGCGCTCCTCCACGTGCTCCGCCAACGCCCGCAGGTCAAGGCGCTGTTCTACGGCCACCTCCACCGCTTCGACCTCCGCGTCGATGCGGGCCTGCACCTCATCGGCCTGCCCGCCACCGCCTACGCCTTCCAGTTCCGCCAGCCCCCCGGCTACGTCGAGGCCCGCCTCACCGAAGGAACCCTCCACCTCACCCGCCGCTGCCTGGACGAAACCAACCGCCACCACGGCACCACCCACCGCCTCACGCTGCGGTGATCGATCACGACGTATCTATATAGATGTGAAGCGACGCAGCTTTGCCGCGCCGTATCTTTATCCGTGGCAACCCGGCAAGCGCGGCATAGCCGCGTCGCTTCATGTGAATCAGATACGTCGTGCGGTGGGGCACTGCCTCAACGGAACCAACCGCCACCACGGCACCACCCACCGCCTCGCGCTACGGTGACAACTAACATCCATCCTCATCCCGATGAAGCTACGCGGCTTTGCCGCGCCGTGTCTTCATCCGCGGCAACGCGGCAAGCGCGGCATAGCCGCGTCGCTTCATGTGAATCGTGTACGGCGTGCGGCGGGGCACGCGTCACCCGCCGCTGCCTCGACGGAACCAACCGCCACCACGGCAGCGTCTACCGCCCCACCCTGCGGTAACGACCACGACGTTTCAAAATAGAGATGAAGCGACGCGGCTTTGCCGCGCCGTGTCTCATCCGCGGCAACCCGGCAAGCGCGGCATAGCCGCGTCGCTTCATGTGAATCAGATACGGCGTGCGGCGGGTGGCGCGTTACTCGCCGTGATGGTGGCCGCCGCCGCCGCCGGGACCGCCCCCGGAACCGGAACCGCCCCCGGAACCGTGGCCGTGGCCGGGCATCTCCCAGATCTTCGTCACCGGCGCGTCGTCGGGGAGCGAATCGTCGAAAACGTAGGCGTGGGCCATCCAGCCGAAGACGGTGGGCAGGAACCGACCGCCCACGGCCTCGGCCTCCTCGCGGGTGGCGATGGGGCTGTCCGGGCCGAACAGCGGCTCGCCGGCGTCGGTGGTGCGGGCCCACTGTTCCTCGTCCCAGATCGGGCGGGGCACGTTCATATTGGTGTGCAGGTGCCAGCGCGTCATCGACAGCGGGACGCGGCGGTCGAGCTCCTCCAGGCTCGCGGTCGCCGGGGCCGTCACCATCGCCCCGACGAGGCGGAGCCCGCCGTGGTCCGTCCGCCGGTACAGCAGCGCCCCGGGCCGCTCGGGGTCGATCCGCTTGGCCTCCGCCTCGGACCACTTGCGGTGGACGTAGTGGATCTCCTGCAGGTCCGCCGGCGGGTCCTTCGGGAACGACGCGTAGCCCGCCGCCACCGCGTCCTCCACGTTGCGGAACCGAGCCGCCCCCGCCTTCAGCGCCGCCGCCAACTCCGCCGCCCGGTCGCGGTCGCCCGGCTGCTCCGGCGGCTGGGTGGTCATCAGCATGTGCGGCCCCGTCACTTCCGCGCCGTCCCGGGCCGCCACCTCCTCCATCGGCACCGAGATCTCGTTGGCGATCACCGCGTCCACCGCCCCGCACCCGCCGCCGGTGACGCCCCACCCGACGGCGGCAAACGGCAGGGCCAGGACCGGTAGCAAGCGTCGGGTCATACCGAATCTTAGCCGCGGCCCCCCCGGCCCGGCCGCCCCCTCAACCGCCACCACGACACCACCCACCGCCTCGCGTTGCGGCAAGCCGTTAACCCCATTTCACAAGAAGCGACGCGGCTTTGCCGCGCACGTGACGGAGCAAGGCGCACCGCGGCAGAGCCGCGCCGCTTCATACGTGCCGATACGCCCGGAGCCCCAACCGCCGTGGCGGGGTAAGATGCCGCTCTCGGGGCAGTAGCTCAGTTGGGAGAGCGCCGCGTTTGCAACGCGGAGGTCAGGGGTTCGACCCCCCTCTGCTCCACTTGGACCCCCACTTGCGGCAGCCCGCGGCCCGGGCGGCCGGCTGGGCCTTCTTCCTGCTTATGCGGCACCCCTGGCTCATCCGGCTGATACCGTTGCTCGTGATGGCGGGCGGTTTCCACATCGAGGCGGCGGACGCGGCGGGGCCGCTCGATGATCAGTCGGCCTGGTCGGTCGAGCTCGAGGCGGGCGGGTCGGTGACGGTCGGGAATGGGGTGATGGAGGTCGACGTGCCCCGCGGCGCGACGGTGTGGTACCGGCAGGAGCTGCGGGCCCCGGTGACGATCGAGTACCGGGCGATGGCGGTGGACGACGGGGGCGAGAACGACCGGGTGAGCGACCTGAACTGTTTCTGGATGGCCCGCGACACCCGCAACCCCGACGACCTCTTCGCGGTCAAGCGGAGCGGCAACTTCCGGGACTACGACCGGCTGCGGACGTACTACGTCGGGCTTGGGGGCAACAACAACACGACCACGCGGTTCCGCCGCTACATCGGGGTGGAGGGGGATCGGCCGCTGCGGCCCGAGCACGACCTGTCGGGGGAGGGCGTGCTGCTGCGCCCGAACCGGCGGCAGGACATCCGTATCGAGGTGTACGGCAACGGGCGGACGCGGTACCTGCGGGACGGGGAGGTGCTGTTTGATTATGTCGACGGCGAGCCGTACACGAGCGGGTACTTCGCGTTCCGCACGGTGAAGAACCACCTGCGGATCGAGGGGTTCCGGGTGACGCCGGGGGAACCGGGGGAACCGGGGGAACCGGGGGGGAGCCCGGGGCGCGGATGAAGCGGGGGCACCGGGGGCGGACGGCTCGGGGCGAGGGTGTCTGAGCGAGTGCTGAAGTTCTTCGCCAAAGTCGCGCCGCTACGTGTCGCGGACCGCGCTGCGTAGCAACGCGGCTACTGGAAAAAGTTCACCTTGATCTCTCTAAGCCGGCGGCCGGGCACGTCGACGCCGGCGCGGCCGGCGGCGCCAGGTAGCCGTCCACCCGCCAGCCGGGCAACTCGAACGGCGGCCGATCGCCGGTAAGGAAATCGGTCGCGACGCTGAAGCCCCGCTCGTCGAGCGTCTCGACGGCGAAGCGGATCACCGTCGCGTTGGCCGTGGGGACCGAGACCTGCCAGGTCTGCGCCCCGAGCAGCCCCACGAGGCGGGTCTGCTTGACCTTGAGGCTGCTCGCGGCGACGTTGGGCCGGTAGCCGTGGCGACGGGAGAACTCCCGCACGCGGCGCTGGGTCTCGGGGCCGATGTCGCTGCCGCCGCGGAGCGCCTGAGACACGGTGTACTGGCTGAGGCCGAGCGCTTGGGCGATGGCGGTTTAAGTCAGTCGTCTGTCCCTACGGGGTGCCGCCGGCTGCCGCGGGCTAGCGCGGCTCGTCGTCCGCGGGCGTCGGCAGATTAAGGCTCAGGGCGTCCAGCCAGATTCTCCGTGGGGTTCGGGCCGGTTTTTTCCCCCTCCCAACGGTGCCTTGTTCCGTCGCCCTCCAGCACCACGGCCAGCACCGCGTGGGCCGTCCCCTCGGGCAGCGTCACCTCCCGCTCGAATTCTACCGTCGCCCTCCAGCACCACGGCCAGCACCGCGTGGGCCGTCCCCTCGGGCAGCGTCACCTCCCGCTCGAAAGGCCGCCACTTGTTGAACCTTTCGCCGAGCTCAACCAGCGGCGTGAAGCGGAGCTGCTTCCACTGTGCGTCGAACGCTTGGACCGCGACGAACGAGGCGGAATGCTCCCCCTCGGCCGCCACGTGGCCGCCGAGGGTAGACCGTTCGAGGCCCTCGGGGAGGTCGAGCGACGCGGTGCCCCGCGCCGTGCCGCCGACGTGCTCGAGCCGCAGCGACGTGGGCTCGTCCAGGAAGCGGTCGGTGTCCCGGGCAAGTTTCAGTTGACTCTTGCCGGTCCAGGAGATTTTCCAGCCCTCGGGCGTCGGGTCGCCGTCGGTCATGGACAGATTGGTCAGCAACCGGGTGGCCTCGGGTCGATCCAGCGCCGCCGCGGGCACCGGGGCCTCGCCAACCGGCGGGGCCGGCGTCGCCCGCACCTCGCGTTGCCCCTCGGCCGACAGCGGCAGGTAGAAGACGCCGCTGCCGCTGCGGCCGACCAGCAGCCGCTCACCGGCGAACGCCAACGGGTTGAGATACACCCGGTCCGGGAGCGAGCGGTCGAGGTCCCGCCAGGACCGCCCGCCGTCGTCGCTGAGCACAATGCCGTCCGCCGTCGTCGCTGCGGTAGACCCCGCCGCCCTGCTGCACCGTCCCGGACATTGCCAGGTAGGCCACGCCAGTCTGCCGCGGGTCGGCCCCGATGCTGTTGGCCCGGTGCGTCTGCATGTCCGGCAGGCCGCGCATCAGCGACCGCCGCCAGCTCTGCCCCCGGTCGACGCTGAGGTAGACGGCGTTACTCACCCACTCGTGCCCCTCGGCCCCCACCGCGTAGAGCCGCCGCGGGTCGGCAGGCGACACGGCCAAGCCCTTGATGTTCGCCCCCCCCCGCGGCCGGGCCGGTTAAAGCTCCGCCCCCCGTCCTTGGACCGCAGGTACTCCAGGTCCGCCAGGCCCAGGTGAACCACCGCCGGGTCCGTCGGGTCGGCGAGCAGCGTGTGGTGAACGGTCGGCTCGATCCCGTTCAGCGACAGGGCCCAGCCCCGGCCCGCGTCGTCGGACCGGTACAGGCCGTACCAGTCGGTGAACCACCACCGCCGCGGGTCGTGGGGATCGATGACGACGCTGCCGATGGCCTTGCCGAACGGCTCGAAGCCGTTGGCCATCGGCCGGCTGCCCCACCAGTCGCCCAGCTCAATTTGCTCGACCTCGCGTGGCTGCCACGCGGACGCCCCCGCCGGGCGGTAGAAACACTCGCCCACGACCGACGCAGGCGCCATCCCATCGGGCCCGGCACCCAGGGCCTTGAACTTGTGACGGTTGAGGTGCGACGCCCCCGCGGCATCCGGATCGATCGGCAGGCCCTGCCCGGCGTCCTGCCACGTCTCGCCCCGGTCCAGGCTCACCGCCAGGCGGGACTCGTCGAAGATCGCGCAGAGCTCGTTGGGTTTGGCCATGGACTGCTCAAACTCCCCCGGGCCAAGCTCGGCCAGCCGCCGCCAGGTCCGTGCGGCGTGCTGGTGTGGGAAAGCTCGGCCGCCTGGTGGCCGCGGGCGTGGCGGTCGCCGTAGACCATGTTGGCCGCCTCGCCAAACATCAGCGGCCCGACGGTGTTGCCGGGGACGGGTCGGACGGTCTGCCCGCCGTGGCGGTACCCCGGCGCCATGACCCAGGAGCGCTGGGCGTTGCCGGCGTGCCAGACGCTTTCGTTGCTCGTCAAGAACCCGCCGGTGATGTTCTCGGTGCCCTCGCCGACGATGATGATACGGCTCGGGCCGGGCGGCGCGTCGCGGTCGAACTGCCACTTCGGGTCGTCCATCCAGAGGTTGATCCCGAAGCTCGGCCGATCCGTGGTGACCTTGTCCGGGCAGTTGAAGACCGAGTTCGGACTCACCCGCAGCTCCGAGCCGGTGGGGCTGGCGCTGCCGGCGAGCTCCACGTACGGCATCACCCGCGCTTGCCAGTGCACCGAATCGGTCGGGTGGATATAGGGCGGGCTGAAGTGTTTGTAGTCCCCGGCGTACATGACCTGGGCGAGCCCGACCTGCCGGAGCTTGGACCGGCAGACGGTCGCGCGGGCAGCGCCCCGCGCGGCCCCGAGCGCCGGCAGGAGGATCGCGATCAGCAAGGCAATAATCGAGATGACCACCGGGAGCTCGATCAACGTAAGTCCACGGGGCTTCATGGGAGGTTCCTCGGAGTAGGAAGAGAGAAGAATCAGGATTCAGAAGCGAGGCCGAAGCTGGCTGCCTCACCGGCCACGCCACCGCATTACCAACAAGATTTGTCCGTCGTCGATGCGGGTCTCGCCCGCTCACCTGCCGGCCGAAGCCGGGAAGACCCCCCACCGTCGGCGGCGACCCGCGGGGCCGGCGGTCGCGTCGCAACGGCGGCCCTACACTCGCCGCGTATGGCCGACGACGGACAAGGTGAGGCAGCCTTCGGCGCGCCCGGCATCCCGCCACGCTGGACCTCCTCGGCCAAGGTCGGCCTCGGCACCGCCTATCACACCGCCGCACGCTGCTGGTTCACCCTCTCCCACGGCATCGTCAATGAGCTGTACTACCCCACCATCGACCGGCCCAACACCCGCGACCTCCAACTGCTCATCACCGACGGCGAATCCTTCTTCCACGAAGAAAAACGCGACCTCGAACACGCCACCGAACGCCTCGACCGCGACGCCCTGGGCTACCGCCTGACCAACCGCGATCCCGACGGGCGGTACTCGATCATCAAGGACATCATCACCGACCCGCACCAGCCGGTGTTCCTCATGCGGGTCCGTGTCGAGGTAGACGATGACGCGCTGCGGGACAAGCTGCGGGTGTTCGTGCTGCTCGCGCCGCACCTCGCCGGGCGGGGCGAGGACAACAGCGCCGCGACATGCGGCCTCGCCGGGCAGCGGCTCATCCACGCCTGGCGCGACGACGACCACCTCATCCTCGGGGCCCGGCCGCACTTCCTCCGCCGCTCCGTCGGCTTCGCCGGGGCCAGCGACGGGTGGCAGGACCTGTCCGACAACTTCCAGATGGACTGGCAATTCGACCGGGCCGAGCATGGCAACCTCGCCCTCACCGCCGAACTTGATTGGCGGGGCGACGACGCCGGCGTCGTGGTGGGCGTCGGCTTCGGCGACCGCCGGTCCAACGCGGCCTGCTCGCTGATCCAGTGCCTCGCCGAGCCGTTCGACGGCAAGGTGGACGCTTATATAGATCAGTGGAAGCGCGTGGCCAAGTGGGAATCGGGCACCGGCGAGGCGGACGAGAAACGCATCAGCAACGTCACCGGCGACGGCGGGACGCTGGTGCAGCTCAGCCGGCAGGTCCTCCTCGCCCACGAGGACAAGACCTACCAGGGCGCAATGGTCGCGTCGCTGAGCATCCCCTGGGGCGAGGCGCGGGGGTCGGCCGAGCGGGGCGGCTACCACCTCGTCTGGCCGCGTGACATGCTGCACAGCGCCATGGCGCTGCTCGCGACGGGGCACCACGGCACGCCGCGGCGGACGCTGGCCTACCTCGCGACGATCCAGGAGCCCAACGGCGACATGCCCCAGAACTGCTGGATCGACGGGCGGACCTACTGGCCGGGCGAGCAGCTCGACGAGGTCGCCGCGCCGCTCCTGCTCGCCTGGCACCTCCAAAAGCACGGCGGGTGCGAGGGCCTGGACACCTGGCCGATGCTCCTCCGCGGGGCTCGCAAGATCATGCTCACCGGCCCGGTCACCGGGCAGGACCGCTGGGAGGAAAACTCGGGCTACTCCCCCTCCACCCTCGCCGCCCTCATCGCCGCGCTCTGCGCCGTCGCCGACGTCGCCTCCGGGAACGACGCCGACGCCGCGGCCTTCATCTTCGACTACGCCGACTGGCTCGCCTCGCACATCGAAGACTGGACCGTCGCCCGCCGCTCGGGCCTGGTCGAGGGCCGGCCGCGCCACTACGTCCGCATCACCCCCGCCCGCTGCGGCGAGGTCGCCCCGCCCGACGCTCCCGACACCGCCGTCGTCACCCTCAAGAACGGCGGCGGCGAGCACCCGGCGCGACGCGTCGTGGGCGGCGACTTTTTGCACCTCGTCCGCTACGGCGTCCGCCCCGCCGACGACCCCGCCGTCCGCGACACCCTCAAGGTCATCGACTCGGTGATCAAGCACGACATGCCCACCGGCCCGGGCTGGCAACGCTACAACCACGACGGCTACGGCCAGCAGCGCGACGGCGAGCCGTTTGACGGCACCGGGCTGGGCGGGTGCTGGCCCCTGCTTACCGGCGAGCGGGGCGTCTACGAAGTCGCCGCCGGCCGCAAACCCGGCACCTACATCAAGGCGATGGAGGCCTTCGCCAACGCCGGGGGCATGCTCCCCGAGCAGCTCTGGTTCCTCGACGACCTGCCGGAGAAGGGGCTTAAGAACGGCGGGCCCGCGGGCTCGGCCATGCCCCTGTGCTGGGCCCACGCCGAGTACATCAACCTCTGCCGCTCCGCCGCCGACGGCCAACCCTTCGACCGCGTCGACCCCGCCTACGACCGCTACGTCACCGGCAAGCGGCGCGACGCCGCCGCCGAAATCTGGACGCGCCGCCACCCCGTCGACCGCACCCCCGCCGGCCGGCCGCTCCGCCTCGTCCTCGACGCCCCCGCCACCGCACGCTGGACCGCCGACGGGTGGGAAACCCAGCACGACACCGACGCCGCCGAAGTCGTCCCGGGCCTCTGGTGCGTTGAGGTCCCCGGCAACGCGCTCCACAGCGGCGCGACCCTGACCTTCACCCTCCGCCACGGCGAGTGGTGGGAGGGCCGCAATATCGACGTGAGCATCTTCTGACCGGACGCGGGTGCCACACCTCGCCACTCTGGGCGATGTGTGCGGGTCGGCAGCACCCTCCGCGGATGGTCACCCCGCACACATCGCCGCCCAGCCGGCGAGGTGTGGCACCCAGGATCCTCAACCCCGAGCCACCTCATGCAAATCACCCTCACCGGCAAACGCGTCCTCGTCACCGGCGGCAGCAGCGGCATCGGCCAAGGCATCGCTATCGCCGCCGGCAAGGCCGGCGCCAAGGTCGGCGTCGGCTACCGCTCCAGCGAAGACGGCGCGGAGCACACCAAAAAGACCATCGAGGACGCCGGCGGCGAGGCCGTCCTCCTCCACGCCGACGTCGCCAAACCCGACGCCGTCGCCGAAATCTTCACGAAGATGGACGACGCCTTCGGCGGCGTCGACGTCCTCATCAACAACGCCGGGATGGACGGCGACAAAACCCCGCTCCACGAGATCGACCCCGACGACTGGACCCGCGTCGTCTCGGTCAACCTCTACGGCACGTTCTACTGCTCCCGCGAGGCCGTCACCCGCATGCGCAAGCAGGGCGACGGCGTCATCCTCAACATCACCTCCGTCCACGAGTTGATCCCCTGGACCGGGCAAACCGCCTACTGCGCCTCCAAGGCCGCCATCAGCATGATGACCAAGTCGCTGGCCCAGGAGCTCGCCGACTCGGGCGTCCGCACCCTCTGCGTCGCCCCCGGGGCGATCAAGACCGACATCAACAAGGACGTCTGGAGCGACCCCGACAAGGCCGCCGACCTCAACACCAAGATCCCGATGAACCGTATCGGCACCGTCGACGAGGTCGCCGACTTGGTCATCGCTCTCATCTCGGACGTGGGCTCATACGTCACCGGCACGACGGTCTTCGTCGACGGTGGCATGACCACCTACCCCAGCTTCTCCCACGGCGGGTGAGCAGGCTCGGACACGAAGATATGCGTAGGTGCCAACCCGCATCCCGGTCGACGCGCAGCGGCGACGGGTGCGGTGTGCCCGCGGTGAGCGACGCGTCCCCCCGCCGCGGCGGGTCCTCACACCGCACCCTCCGCCAAGCCTCCGGGCTGCGGTGTGGCACCCCCGGAATCATCTGCGCCCTCCCCCGCGCTACACTCCGCCCATGCAACCACGCCGCACCTTCCTCCAGGGCATGATGGGCCTCACCGCCGGGCTTATCCTCGGCCCCACTGCTGCCACCCGCGCCGACACCGACCACCCCACCGGTGGCGACACGCGCGAAGCCCCGCCGACCCGCGACCGCTTCGGCGAACGCCTGCCGCAACGCAAGCTCGGACGCACCGGCGAGTACATCACCGCCCTCGGCGTCGGCGGGTCCCACGTCCTCCACGTCGACGAAGACGACGCCCGACGCATCATCGACACCGCCATCGAGCAGGGCGTCCGCTTCTTCGACACCGCCCAGGCATACGGCTCGGGCAGGTCCGAAGAACGCTACGGCAAGCTGCTCACGCCCCGATATCGCGACGCCATCTACCTCATGACCAAGACCCAGGCCGAGGACGCCGCGGGGGCGCGGCGCGACATCGACGGCTGCCGACAACGCCTCGGCGTCGACGTCATTGACCTCATGCAGGTCCACGCCATCCACCACCCCCGGGATGTCGACAAGCGGGTCGACGGCGGCGTCGTGGACGCGCTGCTCGAGGCCCGCGAGCAGGGCAAGATCCGCCACCTCGGCTTCACCGGCCACGACACGCCCAAGGCCCACCTCCACATGCTCGAACGCCTCGACGGCCTCGGCGTCGACTTCGACACGGTGCAAATGCCCGTCAACGTCTTCGACCCCAGCTACCACAGCTTCATCGAGATGGTCCTGCCCCAACTCGTCGAACGCGGGTACGGCGTCCTTGCCATGAAGACCCTCGCCTACGGCCAGATCGTCGGCAAGGGCGAGGGCTGGGGCCGCAACTACAACCGCGACCCTTTCCCCCTCGTCCCCGAGAAGATGACCATCGGCGAAGCCCTCGGCTTCGCCTGGTCGCTGCCCATCGCCAGCATCGTCAGCGGCATCACTACCGTCGACCAGGCCCGCGAGAACGCCGCCGCCGCCCGCGCCTTCGAGCCGTTCGACGAGACGCAACGCGCCCGCCTCATCGCCCTCGCCGCCCCCCACAGCGGTGAACGCGCCGAGTTCTACAAACACCCGGTGTGACTGCGGCACCTTAGAAGGAGGCGGGGGGCGCGGCGGCTTGCATCAATAGTGGCACAGGCATCCTGCCTGTGTTCGGCCGGCAGGCCGAAGATGACGCTCTCGACCTCAACCTTCGCCTTCGGCGAACACAGGCAAGATGCCTGTGCCACTGCCAGAAGCTTCGGTCCCGCGGTCCCCCCACGCCTCGAGCGCCAGCAGCGCCTCGCCCATCGCCCACAGCTTCACGTCGAACGTCGCGGCCGACCGCCGCGGGTAGTCCGCGGTCAGCGCGACGAGGTGGCGCAGCGCCGCCTCGGCCGTGTCGCGGTGGTCGAGCTTCACCGCGAGGCGGACCAGCGGGGCCCATGTCTCGGTGCTCGCCCGGGGACCGTACACGCCATACGCCGGCTTGCCGGTGTCGGCCCGGTAGTGCTGGTGCAGGTCGCCGATCCGCTCCTCGGCGAAATCCAGCACGCCGCGCGCGATCCCGGGGTTGGTCGTGACGCACCGCTCGGCCGTGCTCAGCACGTTGCTCAGCTGCTCGATCCCGTCGATGGAGTAGAACCCCGGCGGCTTGCCGTCGGGCACGACCTGGATCGTCGCGACCTCCGGCCGGATGTTCTGGTGCAAAAGCCCCGCGTCGGTCAGGGCGTACCCGATCAGTCGGGCGGAGCGGTCGGCGACCTCGGCGAGGGCGGGGTCCTCGAACGCGGCGGCGAGCTCGACGAGCAGGTCGGGGTCGTAGTCGATGAGGAACGAGTTGGTGCTGTACGTGTTCGTGCCGAGGTTGAAGTAGTTGCGGATCATCCAGACGTTTTGGTCGACGCCCTGGTGCCGGGCGTAAGCGTCGAGCATGGCGCGGATCGTGTCGGTGTCGGCGGCGTAGGCGGGGCCGAAGGCGCGGTTGCCACGCCACAGCGCCTCGGCGGCGCGGAGCGTCTCGGTCGTGCCCGACGCGTCGAGCGGCCGGCCCTCGGTGTAGCCCCACGCGACCATGCCCGTCGCCTCGTCCCCCGCGCCCCGGTCGATCAGCAGGCGGTCGAGGATGATCCGGCGGAGCGGGTCGTACAACTCGCGGTCGCCGGACAGCGCGGCATACGTGGCGAGCTGGCAGACGTCCACGGCGTAGACCCGCCCGTCGGGCCGGGCCAGTTCGTTCGCCTGCACCATGCGGAGCGCCTCGTCGCGGAGGGCTTGTTCCGCCGCCGCCACCTCGCCGGGCCCGACCGGCGGCGCGTCGGGCAGGGCCTTGTACACCGCCATGCCCAGGGCGGGCACGAGCAGCAAGACGAGCAGCACGCGGAGCGGGGTCACGAGCCGGCCGCGCGCCGCGCCGCGGCTGCCGGGCACCGGCGGCGCCGCCTGCCGCGGCCCGCGGTCGTCGGGGTGAACCGTATCAAGCATCGTGTCATCCTACCGTCGGGCAGGGCTTGCCCTGCCTCGACCCATGCTGAACCTACCGATCCGCGGCCGTCTTGACTCACCTTGCCGCGGAGGCCGCCGACGCTTCACCCGGTCGTGGCAGGGCGAGTTCTGCCCTCCGAGTTAGCTTCACCCGTTCGTCGCAGGGCCAGCCCTGCCCTACAACTTAGCCATGCCCGACCCCGACCCGACCCGCGTCCGCCACGTTGTCGGCTGCATGACCGGCACCAGCCTCGACGGGCTCGACGTGGCGCTGACCCGCATCGGGGGCACCGGGCTGGGCATGACCGCGGAGTTCGTCGCGCTGCACAGCGTGCCCCTGCCGGCGACGCTGCGTAGGACGCTGCGGTCGCTGGCGGAGGGGACGCCGCACGCGCCGCTGGACATCATGCGGGCAGCGCGGCACCTCGGGGTCCTGCACGCCGGGGCGGTGGCCACGCTGCTCGCGCAGCACCCCACCGTCACGGTCGACTTCGTCGTCGCCCACGGCCAGACCCTCTGGCACGCCCCCGCCGACCGGCTGAGCTGGCAGCTCTTCGACCCCTGGCCCCTGGTCCGCACGCTCGGGCTGCCGGTCTGTTACGACCTGCGTCAGGCCGACCTCGTCGCCGGCGGCGAGGGTGCACCAATCACGCCCATCGCCGACCCGATCCTGTACCCCGGCCCCACCCGTACCGTCGTGATCAACCTCGGTGGCATCGTCAACCTCACGGCGTGGCAGGACGCCGACGAGCAATGTCCTCGACACGCGCCCCTCGCGGAGGATGTCTGCCCGGGCAACCTCCTGATCGACGGGCTGGTCCGACGACTCTTCCCGGGCCGGCGCTACGACATGGACGGCATGATCGCCGCTGGGGGAGACTCTGACCTGGAGACCGAACGCTTTTTATCTGCCAGTTTGCCCCGCCGACGTGACGGCACCGGATCGCTCGGCGTCCAGCACTGTTCGGCCGAAACGCTCGACGCCATCATCGCGGGCCGCCCGCACGTCCAGCCCGCCACCTTGATCCGCGCCGCACTGCACATGGTGGCCGCAAGAATTTCCGCGGCGTGCGATGCGTACGGGCCGGCCCGCGTCATCCTCGCCGGTGGCGGTGCCCGCAACCCCGTGCTGGTTGATGCGATCCGAGCGGTGATCGCTGGATACGAGACCGACGACATCCGCCTCTCCGACGAGCTGGGCATCCCCTGCGAAGCGCGGGAGGCGGTGGCGTTTGCCGTGCTCGGGGCACTGTCGCAAGACGGCGTGCCCATCACGCTGCCGCGGGTGACCGGCGCGACCGACCCCGGCGTCGCGGGGGTGTGGGCGAACCCTCACCCCGCGCCACAGACCCCGTAGCCCTTAGCCGGGACGCTATGCGTCCCAGGGGGTCCGCCGCAGCTCCGCGCCGTGGCGCAACCGCGGACCCCCGGGGACGCGTAGCGTCCCGGCTATTCGCGCGTAGCGTCCCGGCTGTTTGCGCGTCATGTCCCGGATACTCGGTTGGTGTGCATCGACTGCTACATTGCCCCGATGGACGTGAACCGCGGCGAGCTTGACACGGAAAAACGCCTCGCCTCCGCCGCCGCTATTGACGCGCTCAGCGTCAGCCAGGCGTTGCAATTGATGAACACGCAGGACCTGGAGGTGCCGCGGGCGGTGCGGGCGGCGGTCCCGGCATTGACGCGGCTGGTCGAGCGGGTCATCGCCGGGATGCGCGACGGCGGCCGGCTGATCTACGTCGGGGCGGGCACGTCCGGCCGACTGGGCGTGCTGGACGCCAGCGAGTGCCCGCCGACGTTCTTCACCGGCCCGGGTGACGTGGTGGGTGTGATCGCCGGGGGCGACGCGGCCCTGCGCCGCTCGGCCGAGGGGGTGGAGGACGACGCCGACGCCGGAGCCGCCGCCGTGGCCGAGCTCCGCCTGACCGAGCGGGACACGCTGGTGGGCGTTGCCGCGGGGGGCACGACGCCGTACGTGTGGGGCGCGATCGACCACGCCCGGCATCGCGGCACGCCCACCGGGATCGTCACCTGCGTCCGCCTCCGCCAGCTCCGTGAGCCGCAGGCGCGGGCGGGGCTGGTGCCGGGCAATCAGCCCGTCGACCTGCCCCCGCCCCCGAAGGACCAGTACCGCGTCGACTACCCGGTCGAGGTCATCGTCGGGGCGGAGGTGGTGACCGGGTCGACGCGGCTCAAGGCGGGCACCGCCACCAAGCTCGTGCTCAACATGATCACCACCACGACGATGGTGCAGCTGGGCAAGACCTGGGGCAACCTCATGGTCGACCTGCGGGCGAGTAACGCCAAGCTCACCGACCGGGCGCTGCGCATCATCGAGCAGCAGTGCGGCATCGACCACGACGCCGCGGCGACGTTGTTGGGGGATGCGGGCGGCCAGGTGAAGCTCGCGCTGGTAATGCAGCGCAAGGGCCTCGACGCCGCGTCGGCGGCGGCGCTGATCGAGCGTCACGGCGGGAAGCTGCGCCCGATCCTCGGCGCGCCGCGGTGAGGGAGGATCGTTCCGCTCTTAGCCCGGCCGCTTGCGGCCGCAGTGGTGCCAGATCAAAGAACACGGCGGCCGCAAGCGGCCGGGCTAAGCGGCTTCGATTTCGAGTGGCACAGGCGCCTCGCCTGTGTTCGGCAGATGGGCCGGAGCGGACCCTCTTGACCTCATGCTTCGCCTTCGGCGAACACAGGCGGGACGCCTGTGCCACCTTCGGAACCTCCAAGATCCTTTACCAGCGGCCGAGGGTAGCGCGGCCTCGACCCCCGTCTACCATGCCCGCCGCATGATCCGCCGCCTGCTTAGCCCGCTCCACGTCTCGCGCCAGCCTTGGATCACGCGGCAGGCGTACCGGCAGGAACGGATCACGTCGCTGACGATGCCCGTCGCCATCGCGATGATCGAGGGCGGGATCGTCGGCGTGCTGAGCAAGACGATCTTCGACACGTCTGATCTGGGGTTTGCGGCGATCTATGCGGCCCCGATGTTCGCCAACCTTACGAGTTTGCTCTGGACCCGCCTGTCGCGCGGCCGGGCCAAGGCGCGGGCGGTGGGGTTCATCATGGCGGGGCTTCTCGTGCTGGTCGCGTCGGTGGCGCTGCTCCCCACGGGCGGGTGGGGCCCGGCGGCGTTGGTGGGGATCGTCATCGCCGGCCGGTGCCTGATCGCGGGGATGCTCACGGTGCGGAGCACGATCTGGCGGGCGAACTACCCCCGGGCCGTGCGGGCCCGGGTGACGGGGAAGTACGTGCTGTTCGCGTCGCTGATCCTGGCGGTGCTGCCGCTGGGGATCGGGCCGGTGCTGGACTGGCAGCCGTGGCTGTTCCGGGTGATCTACCCGGCGGCGGCGGCGGTGGGGGTGATCGGGGCGGTGGCGTTCGTGAAGGTGCGGGTGCGGGGCGAGCGGTCGCTGCTCAGGGCCGAGCTCGCGCCGCACGGGGCCGCCGACACGCCGACGCAGGGCGACGGCCGGCCGCACACGTTCGTGTCGATCCTGCGCGACGACCGGATGTTCCGCTCGTACATGGTGTGCCAGTTCATCGCCGGGGTCGCGAACATGGCGGGCACCACCGCCATCGTCCTGTTCATGGTCAAGGCGATCGAGGACCGGCCCGACGCGAATACGCTGGGCATGATGCTCACGTCGACCGTGCCGCTGGTCCTCGCGACGCTGACCGTGCCGCTGTGGTCGCGCCTGCTGGACCGCCGACACATCGCCCGGTTCCGCGTGTCGCACGGCTTGTGGTGGATCGCGGGGCAGGCGGCGGCCTACCTCGCCGCCGTCACCGGGTTCATCCCGCTGTTCTTCCTGCCCCAGGCCATCTGGGGCGTCATGCGCGGCGGGGGCATGATCGCCTGGCAGCTCGGCCACAACGACTTTGCCGACCACCGCCTCACGGCGCTGTACATGGGCATCCACCAGACCCTCACCGGCGTCCGCGGCCTGTTCGCACCGTTCGTCGGCACGATCCTCCTCACCGGGTGGGGCCCGGACAACGCGGTCACACGCCACCTCCCCGCGTGGGACGGCATCGGGGCGAACGTGTTCCTCATCACCACGGCGTTGGCGACGATCTCATGGCTGGGGTTTCTGCGGCTGAGTATGACGCTCAAGAGCGCGGGGGCGGACGCGGCGAAGGACGGGTAGCGACACGGCCATCCCGCTTAAGCGGGATGGTCGAGCAGCACCCGCCGCGGCGCGTCGACCGTCAGCCGCTCGGCGAGGTCGCGGCCCCACCGCCGCCGCAGCGTGACGTGCCCCGCCAGCCGCTCGGCGAGCGTCTCGGGCTTGTGCAGGTCCAGCGCGAAGTAGGCGTACGCGTCCGCCTCCAGCCACCGCTCCACGAGTCGGCGGGGCACGCCGCCCTCGCCCCCGGCGACGCTGCGCAGGTTGCCCTGCAGGAGCATGCCCCGCCGCGTGAGCGCCTCGATCTTGGCGAAGTACTTGTCGCGTGGGTTACTCGTCCCCGCCGACCGCTCGGGGTGGGCCAGCACCGGGACGTACCCCTCGCCCAGCAGCCAGTCGGCGGTGCGCTCGATGTGCTTGCTCCACCCGCCGAAGAGGTCCATGACCACGTGCCGCGAGTCGCCGAGGGTCGGCACGCCGTAGGCCTTCATGTAGTCCACCGCCTCGGGGCAGATGCGCAGCTCGCCGCCGGTCCACAGCCGGTAGTCCACCCCCCGCGCCGCGAGCTCGCGCCGCAGCGCGGCGACGTAATCCCGGATCGTCTCGGGGCTGATGTGGGGGAACTGCCGGCCCCACACGTGCGGCGTGCACGCCGTCCCGACGTACCCCCACTCCCGCAGCATCGCGATGCACTCGAGCGAATCCTCCACGTCGCGGCAGCCGTCGTCGATGCCCGGCAGCAGGTGCGCGTGCAGGTCGACCATCCCCGGCGGGACGTCGGCGGCGATGGGGTTGGTGTCTGGCGCGGGTGCGGACATGGGATCAATTTGATGGGTGCCACACCTCGCCGGCTCGGCGGCGATGTGTGCGGGTGTCGCCGCGGGCCGATCGCACACATCGCCCAAAGCGGCGTGGTGTGGCACCCCGGATGAGCCGGCACGGTCAAGCGGGAACTTTAGCCTTCGCGAACCACTGGATCGCGTCGGCCGGCTCGCCGAGCAGGGCGAGGCGGAGCCACTGCAGGGCGCATTTGGCGGAGCGGTCGCGGATGGCGGCGCGGTCGCCGACGAGGCGGGCGAGGCGGGCGTGGTCGCCGTCGGGGGTGGACAGGCCGACCCAGACGGTGCCGACGGGTTTGGCGTCGGTGCCCCCGCCGGGGCCGGCGACGCCGGAGACGGACAATGCGTAGTCCGCGCCGCTGCGTCCGCGGGCCCCCTTGGCCATAGCGAGCACCACCGGCTCGCTCACCGCGCCGTGCCGTTCGATCAGGTCGGCCGGCACGCCGAGTTGGTCGGTCTTCATCGTGTTGGTGTACGTCACCCACCCGCCGAGGTAGGCGGTGCTGGACCCCGCGACGTCGGTGAGCATCGCGCCGATGAGCCCGCCGGTGCACGACTCGGCGGTGGCGACGGTCCGCCGGTTGGCCTTGAGCGTGTCGACGACGGCCTGTTGCAGGGACGTGTCGTCGCGGCCGAAGACGGCCGCGCCGAGGCGCTCCTCGGCGTGGTCGAGGGTGGCGTCGAGCATCGCCCGGGCGGCGGGTTCGTCGGGGGCCTCGGCGCGGACGCGGATGCGGCAGAGCCCGCCGGAGACGGTCGTCCCGACGGTGGGGTTGCGCCCGCGTTGCATGAGGTCGCCCAGCCGCTCGGCGGCGTCGGACTCGCCCAGGCCGAACGTGTTGACCGTGGCGGTGAGCAGGGCGCCGGTGGCCCCGCGGAAGCGGTCGAGGCGGGGCTCGATCTGCGCCTCCATCATGTGCATCATCTCGCGGGGGACGCCGGGCGTGACGAAGACCTCGGCCCCGTGGAGCGTGGCGTGGATGCCGGGGGCGGTGCCTCGCTCGTTGAGGATCATGGTCGAGCCGCGGGGGTGGGTCGCCTGGACGCGGTTGCGGTCGGGCATGGTTCGGCCGAGGCGGTCGAAGAAGCCGCGGAGGCGGTCGAGGCTCTGGGCGTCTTCGACGAGGTCCGCCCCCATCGCATCGGCGAGGGCCTCGCGGGTGAGGTCGTCGGCGGTCGGGCCCAGCCCGCCACTGACGATGACCAGGTCGGCCCGGCGGGCGGCGTCGTCGAGGGCTCGGGCGATGGCGTCGCGGTCGTCGGCGACGGTGACGTGCATGAGCGTGGGGATGCCCAGCCGGGCGAGCCGCGCGGCCAGCCACGCGGTGTTGGTGTCGACCGTCTGCCCGAGCGCGAGCTCGTCGCCGATGGAGAGGAGGATGGCTTGCATGGGTCTGGGGGCTAGGGTCTGGGGTTTGGGGGCTAGGGGCTAAGGGCTGGGGTTTGGGGGCCAGAGGCTAGGGTCTGGGGTTTGGGGGCTAGGGGCTGGGAAGTTGGGTGCTGGTGGTAGTCCCGGCTTTCGGCGGTACAACCGTATAAGCTGCCGGCTCGCCATGCCCAATGCGTCCGCACCCCAGACCCCATACCCTAGCCCCCAGACCCTAAACGGCACCCGCGTCGCCGCGGAAATGCTGGCCGCCGCCGAGCGGCGCGTGGCGGCGCTGAAGGGGCGCGGGGTGTTGCCGTGCCTGGCGACGATCCTTGTCGGGGCCGACCCGGCGTCGGTGACGTACACGCGGATGAAGCGGCGGCGGTGCGAGTCGATCGGGATGCTCTCGCGCAAGGTCGAGCTGCCCGCGGAGACCACCACGGCCGAGCTGATCGACGCGGTGCGGAGCCTCGCCGACGACGACGCCGTGCACGGCATCCTGTTGCAGCACCCCTGCCCGCCGCACGTCGACGAGCGGGCGGCGTTCGAGGCGATCCCGGTGGCTAAGGACGTCGACGGCGTGACCTACGGCAGCTTCGCCCGCATGTGGCTCCCCCCGGAAGTTCAAGGCAAGCTAGAGATTCATAACGGTGATACGGCGGGTTTTGCCTCGTGCACGCCCGGCGGGATCATGAAGCTGCTCGACGCGTACGGGGTGCCGCTCGAGGGCAAGCACGCGGTGGTGATCGGGCGGAGCGCGATCCTCGGCAAGCCGATGGCGGGCCTGCTGCTGGCGCGGCACGCGACGGTGACGGTCTGCCACAGCCGGACGGTGGGCCTGCCCGACCTGGTGCGGCAGGGGGATATCGTGGTGGCGGCGGTGGGGAAGCCTCGCTTTGTGCGGGGCGACTGGATCAAGGAGGGGGCGGTGGTGATGGACGCGGGGTACAACGAAGGCAACGTGGGGGACGTGGACTTTGATGCGGCCAAGGCGCGGGCGTCCCTGATCACCCCGGTGCCGGGCGGCGTCGGGCCGATGACGATCGCGACGCTGATCGAGCAGACGGTTTTGGCGGCGGAAAGGCATTAACCGCCAAGGACGCCAAGAGCGCCAAGGAAGGCAGGAAACGAAGCGGCCGCGGATCAACTCGGTTGGATACAGGTTGGAGTTTTTTTTGAGACCTTAATTGCAACGGAACTAACTTGATAATCGCATCCTTCTCCGTCTGCAGCCAAAAGGTCCCTGCCTTCCTTGGCGCTCTTGGCGACCTTGGCGGTTAATCGACTCCCATGACGACCACCCCCACCTACGACGTTCAGCGGCCTTCGGGGGTTTGTGTGGCGACGGGGCGGGCCATGGAGCCGGGGGAGGCGTGTTACTCGGCGCTGGTGGACGTGCCGGAGGCGGAGCGGGAGGTGGGGGACACCGTGGGGATGCGGCGGGTGGACGTGAGCGCCGCGGCATGGGAAGGCGGAGGTGACGTCGAGGGGTTTCGGCCGCCGCACCTCTTCAGCTATTGGAAGACGCAGGTCCCGCAGCCGAACGAGAAGAAAAAAACGTTTGTGGACGACGCGGTGCTGTTGAACCTGCTGCGGCGGCTGGAGGACGCGACGCAGCCGCAGCGGCTGGCGTTCCGCTACGTCGTCGCGCTCATCCTGATGCGCAAGAAGCTGCTGCGGTACGACGGCAGCGACCGCGTGGACGACCCGAACGGCGACGGGCCGGTGCAGGAGTGGTGGCGATTTACGCCGAAGCGGGACCTGAGCAAGGGGCACCTGGGCAAGTGGGACGAGGGGGAAACCCTGCGGGTGCTGGACCCGAAACTCGACGCGGAGCAGGTCGAGGCGGTGACGGCGCAGCTGGGCGAGGTGCTGGAGGCGGAGTTGTAGAGGAACTTCGAGGCAGGAACCGCAGATTTCGCAGATTACGCAGATTTGGAAAAAGCCTAATCTGTGGCCTCCAAATCGCAACGCTGAACCTCCTTATGCTTTGGCGTAAGCATATAGAAACAAATCCAATGCTTCGATATTTTCTTCAATCTGCGCAATCTGCGAAATCTGCGGTTCCCGCCTTGGTTCTTCTGCTGATCGTAATGGGCTGTCAGCGTGAGCCGATTGTGCCGCCGAGCTTTAACCCGCCGGCGATCGAGGTTGAGGAGGTGCCGGAGTACCGGGAGTTGGTGGAGCGTTACAACGCGAACGCGGCGCGGATCGAGCGGCTGTGGGCGCGGACGCGGGTGGAGATGCGGTGGCGGACCGAGCGGGGCAAGGCGAGGCGGGAGGCGGGCGACGGGCGGCTGGTGTTCCGCCGGCCCCTGGACACGGCGATGACGGTGGAGGTGCTCGGGGACACGAAGCTGTGGGCCGGGTCGGACGGGTCGGGGTTCTGGGTGTTCGACCTGCACGAGGGGGACGTGGCGTACTACGGGCAGTACGGCAGGCCGCTGGCGCAGCCGCTGCCGCTGCCGGTGCAGCCCGAGGCGGTGCCGTACCTGCTGGGGTTGATGCCGATCGACGCGTCGCGGGTGCCGGCGGGTGAGGCGGTGGAGCTGGTGGACGGGTACTGCCTGATCGAGCCGCCGGGGTTGGGGCTGAAGATGCTGCTTAACCCGCGGACGGCGAGGCCCGTCCGCATCGACCTGACCGACGCCGAGGGGCGGAGCGTGGCGGTGTGCCTGCTCAAGGGCGAAATCACGGTGACGAACCCCGGCGGCGAGGACGCGGTCATGGCGGAGTCGGCCGAGCTGTACCCCATCGGCGAGGAGTCGAGGATGACGCTGACGCTGTCGAGCGCGACGACGGACGCGGACAAGATCCAGGGCCGGTGGTTCCGCTTCGACACGCTCAACGCGGCGTTGAAGCCGGAGGGGGTGGTGGACCTGAACCGGCCGGCGGCGGAGTGAGGTCGGGGTGGTGTTCACGGGACCGGCACGCTGACGGTTTGGGTGGGGTGCGCTAACCGCAAGCGGGAGGTGACGCCTGGTGGAGCGCGACGGTTTATCCGACGGTCGACCCGGGGGGGGCGGTTTTTCCGGGGGCGAGGAGGATGACGTCCGTGGTTTGGCCGCCGTCGTCGACGCTGGCGGCGAGGAGCATGCCGTTGGACTCTTCGCCGCGGATCTTGCGGGGTGCGAGGTTGGCGACGATGACGATCTGCCGGCCGACCAGGTCCGCGGGGTCGTAGAACGCCTTGACCCCGGCGCAGATCTGGCGCTGCTCGGTGCCCAGGTCGACCTGCAGTTTGAGCAGGCGGTCGGCGTTGGGGTGGGGTTGGGCCTCTATAATGGTGGCGACGCGGAGGTCGAGCTTCGCGAAGTCGTCGAAGGCGATGGTTTCTTTGATCGGGGGCATGGTGCTGACTCTCTTTTGAGCGGTTCGTTCGGGGGGCGGACGATAACCGATCCACCCGCGGCGAGGCCGCGATGCGTATGCCCGAGCCTACCCCGCAACCCGCCGCCCCACCGCCGGCCGCGCCCGAGGGCGCGGACGTGGCCGCCGCGCGGCGGCGGCGGTGGCGGTGGGTCCGCCGGGGGTTGATCGCGCTGGCCGTGTCGTTGGTGGCGCTGGTCGCGGCGGCGGTGTATTTCACCCGGCCGGCACAGCTGACGTCGTTTGTCGCGGAGCGGCTGAGCGGCGCGACCGGGGCGGCGGTGACGGTGGGGAAGGCGACGCTTAGCTGGGGCGGTGAGCTGACGCTGGACGACGTGGCGGCGGACGTGCCGGGGCTGCCCGCGTCGATGCGGGGCTACGCGCGGCTGTTCGACGCGGAGCGGGTGACGGTGCAGCTGGGGCTGTCGTCGTGGTGGCGTGGCCGGGTGGCGGTGCGGGAGCTCGGGGTCGAGTCGCCGCGTCTGCACCTGGTGGAGGACCTGGACGCGGGGCGGCTGAACCTCGAGCTGCTTGCGCCGCCCCGGGGCGGCGGGGGGATGCCGGTGACGCTGCCGGCGGTGGTGGACGTGCAGGGGGCGCGGGTGGTGTTCAAGCAGCTCGCCGACGGGGAGCTAAACACGATCGACACGATGCGGCTGGAGGGCGAGCTGCGCGAGAGCGGGGGCGACGCGCCCGGCGTGGCGGGGCGCTATGGCTTTGAGCTGCGCGAGCTGGGCGTCGCCGACGCGGTGGACTCGACGCTGGCGGGCGAGGTGGACCTTATGGACGTGGGGTTGATGCTGCGGCTGGAGGGCTTCAGCGTCGAGCGGCCGCACCGCTACCTGGTGCCGACGGCGTTCCGCCGGGTGTGGGATGCGCTCGACCCGGAAGGTGAGCTGCCGGCGCTCGAGCTGACGCTTCGGGCCAACGCGCGGGGGACGCTCGAGCTGACCGGGGCGGTGCTGGAGCTGCGTGGCCTGTCGATCACGCCGCCGTACGGGGACCTGGGGCTGCTGCCCGGGGTGTCGGGCGTGCAGGGAACGGCGGTGGATGAGCCGTACCGGCCGCGGATGCGGGAGGTGTCGGGGCGGTTCGTGGTGGACCGTGAGTGGCTGCGGGTCGAGGGCCTGAGCGGGGTGATCGAGGGGGTGCGGTACGAGGCCGAGGGGCGGTGGTCCATCGCGCCCGACGGGCCCGGCCGGCTCTCGGTGTCGACCGAGCCGTTTGAGGTCGATCAGGACCCGCGGTACCTCGCCGCCCTGCCGATGGTCGGCTCGACGCTGTTCCAGCGGCTGTCGCCGTCGGGGCGGTTCACGGCGTCGTTCACGGTCGAGAAGCCCGGGGGCGGGCACCCCGTGGCGAGCGGCGTGGTGGAGGCGCTTGGCGCCTCGGCCCGGTACGCGAAGTTCCCCTACCCCCTCGAGCACGTCACCGGGAAGGTCACCTTCGACCCCACGGCCGTGCGGATCGAGTCGATGCGCTGCACCGGGCCCGGCGGCGGGACCATCACCGTCGACGGCGTGATCGCGCCGCCGGGCGAGGGCGCGGCGGTGAGCCTGGACATCACCGCCCGGGGCGTGCCGCTGGATGATGACGTGCTCGCGGCCCTGGGGGACGAGCCGCGCGAGGCGGTGGCGAGGTTGTTCGACCGCGAGCGGTACCGCGAGCTGGTGGAGGAGGGCGTGATCCGCAGCGGCGAGGGCGAGCCGGTGTTGAGCACCGCGGGCGGCGGCGACGGCTCGCCGCCGATGTTCGACCTGGGCGGTGAGCTGTCGGTGGATGTGGCGGTGCGGCGGCCGGCGGGTCACGATGTCGAGACGGAGGTGACGACGGCGGTGGACGTCGCGGGGCTGCGGGCGTTGATGCGGGGCTGGCCGTACCCGCTGATCGGGCGGTCGGGGCGGGTCGTCGTCGATCGGGGCGGGGTGACGGTGGACCGGGTGGTGGTGGCGGGGCTGACCGGGGCCACGGGCACGGTGACCGGCAGGCTGGACCGTGTCGCGGCGGGTGAGATGCCGCTGATCGCCCTGGACCTCGGCGGCGTGAGCGTGCCACTGGACAAGATGCTGCTGCACTCGATCCGGTCGCCGGTGCGGCAGCGGCTGGCGGACCTGCACCTGGACGGGCGGTTTGACGGCGGCGGGCGGGTGTTCCGCAGCGCTACGCAGAGCGATCCGGACTGGCTCATCAGCGGGGACGTGCTCAACGCGTCGGTGACGCCATACGGCGGGCGGTTCACGCTCGACCGGATCACGGGCAGGGCGATCGTCGACCGCTATTCGCTGACCCTGTCGGACGTCACGTCGCGGCACGGCGACGCGTCGGTGGACGTGCTGGGTCGCTTCGACTGGGGCACGACGCGGGCGGCGGCGTTGAGCGTGAACGCCACGGGGATGACGGTGGAGCCGGCGCTGGTGGACCTGCTGGAGCCGGGGTCGGATGAGCGGGCGCGGCTGGTGGAGCTGATGCGGCGGTACGAGCCGCGGGGCACGTTCGACGCGAGGCTGCGGGTGTCGGAGGGGCCGGGGCCGGGGGCGGGGGGCGAGGCGCGCGTTGAGCCGGTGCAGGTGACGGTGGAGCCGCACGCGATGGATTTGACATTGGGGGGGCGGCGGCTGGGCGTGACGGGGATGACGGGGCGGGCCCGGGTGACGCCGGGCCGGGTGGACGTGCAGGCGCTGGGCGGGCGGGTGCGGGATGGCGGGGCGTCGGGGGCGGCCGGGGGTACGGGGGGTGCGGGGTTCACCGTCGACGGGCTGGTCGGGCTGGACGGCGTGACCGACACCGCGTTGAGCTTCACCGCCGAGGCCGACGCGGCCGACCCCGCCGCCCACGCGGTGCTGCCCCCGGCGGTGGTGGCGGTGCTCGAGCGGCTGAACGTGACCGGCACGGTGCGGGTGACCGACGCCCGGGTGCTGCGGCGGGTGGCCCCCGCCCCGGCCCCCGCCCCACCGCCGGGAGCGGGAGCCGACGCGGGCCCTGCCGACACGGGCAACACCGACACGACACCCTCGGACGCCGCCGGCCCCGCCCGCTTCGAGCTCGACGCGGCCGTGCAACTCGACGGCCTCGCCGCCGACCCCGGCTTCGCCGTCACCGACCTCGTCGGCCGGCTCCGCGTCGGGGTCCGCTCCTACGACCACCAGCCCCGCCCACGTCTCGACCTTGCCCTCGACGCCGACCGGCTCCGCGTCGTCGGCCGCCTCATCCAGCCGCTCCGCCTCGGCCTCGACAACGCGGGCGGCGACCCCGACCGGCTGCAACTCCGCGGCCTCGTCGGCGGGGTCTACGGCGGGCTCGTGGTCGGCGAGGGCACCGTCCCGCTCGACCCCGCCGGCCACCTCCGCCTCGCCCTCACCCTCACCGGCGCGGCCGTCGACCCGCTGCTCAAGCCGACCGAACACGACCCCCTCCACCCCGACGCCCCGCCCGTACCCCCCGCCGCCCCCCCCGCCGCGCCCCCCGGCAACGCCCCGACCCGCACCCCCTACGTCGACCTCAACCGCGACCCCGACGCCGGCGTCGCCTCGGCCAGCCTCAACCTCGACCTGCCCCTCGACGACCCCGCCCGACGCCTCGGCCGCGGCGCAATCGCCCTCCGCGACGCCGCCCTCTACGACCGCCCCGTCGCCACCGCCCTCCTCCGCGCCACCAGCTTCACCCTCCCCAGCGGCTCGCCCCTCGACACCCTCGACGTCCGCTACGTGCTCGACGGCTCGCTCGTCACTCTCGACGCCATCACCTTCGCCGGGCCCCGGCTCGAACTGTCCGGCACCGGCACCGTCACCCTCCCCGGCCAAGAGCTCGACCTCGTCCTCACCTCCCGCGACGACCAGGCCATCCACCTCGGACCGCTCACCGACCTCGTCAACCTCGTCAAGGACGAGCTGGTCACCCTCCGCGTCGGCGGCACCCTTACCGCGCCCGAGGCCCGCATCGTCTCGCTCCGCGGCCTGCGCCAAACCTGGGCCGACCTCTTCCGCACCACCCGCGCCCGCCCCGCCTCCCGCGACAACGTCATCGCCGGCCCGGTCGGGCCACGGTAGCTGTTGGGTGTTGGGTGTTGGGGAGTTCGAAGCGTGGCGATGAGCGCGAGGGACTGGTGAAATCCAGGTCGGTTTGTCGCTTAACATCGAAGCCCAACCCCTAATACTCAAGCCCCCACCCCCCACCCCCCATGCCCGAACTGCCCGAGGTCGAGTGCTGGGGCCGCCGCGTCGCCGAGCGGGCCTGCCGTGGCAAGCTCATCGCCGAGGTGACCAGTTACACCGACGACATCGTCTTCGCCGGCACCTCCGCCGCCGCGTTCAGCCGCGCCCTCAAGGGCCGGCGGGTCGACGCGGTCCGCCGCCGGGGCAAGCAGATGTGGTTCGACCTCGCCGGCGACGGGCCCCACCCCCTCTTGCACTTCGGCATGACCGGCCGCTTCCACGTCTACACCGACCCGAACGACGCCCCCGCGCACGGCCGCGGGAGGGTCAAGTGGGTCAAAACCGAACTCGTTATGGACGACGGCACCCGCCTGGCCATGAGCGACAAACGCCGCTTCGCCCGCCTCCGCCTCCGCAACGACCCGCTGCACGAGCCGCCGCTGGCCGACCTCGGGCCCGACGCGCTGACCGACCTGCCCCCGCCGGCGTGGTGGCGCGAGCGTGTACCGCCCCGCCGCGTCGCCATTAAGAGCCTCCTGCTCGACCAATCCTTCCTCGCCGGCGTCGGCAACTGGATCGCCGACGAGGTCCTCTACCAGGCCCACCTTGACCCCCACCGCCGGGCCGACACCCTCACCGACACCGAAATCAGCGGGCTCCGCCAGAAGACCAAGTACGTGATCAACAAAGCCGTGGAGTACGAAGCCGAATACGACCGCTTCCCCGCCACGTGGCTGTTCCACCACCGCTGGCAGCTCCGCGACTCGCGCAAGGGCGACATCTTCGACCACGCCAACCGCAAGGTCGCCTTCGACAAGATCGGCGGCCGCACCACCAGTTGGGTGCCGCAGGTGCAGGAGTAGCGGCTGGGATCTCGGGGCTGCGGTTCAGGGAAGACGCAAGCGGTAGACGGTACGGCAAAACATGATCTGCCCAACCGCTAAAATCAGACCCCAGACCCCAGACCCCAGACCCCAGACCCCAGACCCCAGACCCCAGACCGCCCGCGTAGCTCAGTTGGATAGAGCACGGCTTTCCTAAAGCTGAGGTCGCAGGTTCGAACCCTGCCGCGGGCACTGCGTAGCCGCTAGCCGTCAGCCGTTAGCCGTCAGTAAAGAAGCATCCGGAGCCACGCCCGGCCCCCGCTTGCGTCTTGCTAGGCTCTAACGGCCAACGGCCAACGGCTCTCCCGCCCACGTAGCTCAGTTGGATAGAGCAGCGGACTTCTAATCCGCAGGTCGCAGGTTCGACCCCTGCCGTGGGTATTGGATGGGGTGAGAGCCGCGGGGGGTGGGGGGAAGGGGGGTTGCGTCAGGTCGAGGCGGCGGGGGTGGGGGCGGCGAGGTGGAGGAGGGGGGCGGCGGACCAGGCGTGGCAGAGGCTGCCGCGGCCGCGGACGCCGCGGTGAAGGCACTCCCACAGCGTCGGTGCGGCGTGGTCGCGCATGATGGACATGTGGTCGCGGAGGAGGCGGTCGGCGGCGTCGCGGCGGCCGAGCCGGTGCAACGCCTGGAAGGCGAAGGTGAGGAAGTAGAGCTCGGCGAAATCGTCGTGCGGCACGCCACGGGCGGCGTGTTCGGCGTTGTGTTCGAGGCGTTGCAGGACGTACGCAGCCAGACGGGGTTCTTGTTCCGGGGGGGCGAGGCCGAAGGCGAGGGCGAGGAGGTTGGGGTGCAGGACGTCGCGGGTGACGGGGTGGCCGTCGGCGGTGCCGCCGGCGAAGCGGCCGTGGCCGTCGAGCCAAAGGCGGGCGCGGAACGCGTCGGCGACTCGGTCGGCGGCGGCGCGGTAGCGGTCGGCGGCGGCGGGGTCGCCGGCGGCGTCGTGCAGGCTTGCAGCACACTGCAGGGCGCGGACGCGGAAGGCGTTGAGCGTGGCGTTCTCGTCGTAGCGGCGGGCGTCTTGGAGCACGCCCCAGTCGATGAAGAGGCGGTTGGCCTCGGTCGCGTCCCAAAGGATCGAGTGCGTGGAGGTCTGCCAGGTCGGGCTGGCGAGGAGGCGGTCGACGGCGGGCAGGGCCTCGCGGACGATGGAAGCGTCGCCGGTGGCGGCGTAAAAATCGTGGAGCCAGACCGGGTAGATCAGCGTGAAGTCGCCGTGCGGCAAGCCGAGCCACGAGGGCACGACGCAGGGGAGCTGGCCGTCGTCGAACTGCCCGGCGGCGAACAATTGCAGGGCGCGGCGGGCGTTGGCGGTGTCGGTGGTGAGCAGGAGCTCGACCCTGGACTGGACGTAGCTGTCGCCGAGGTACAGGCCGCGCTCGCGCCAGGGCGAGTCGCAGTAGGCGTCCTCGGTGCTGGCGCGGAGGGTGGCGGCCCCGGTGTGCCAGGCCCAGGCGAACAGCGGGTCGGTGTCGACGACGGCAGGCGTCGGCCGGTCGTAGACGGGCAGGCAGCGGGCGTCGCGGAGGTCGACGGCGTGGAGGGTGATGGTCGCGTCGGGCGGGGCGTCGCGGGGCGGGCGGACGGTGAGCTGGAGGTAGCGCCCGCCGCGGGGGTTGAAGGTCTCGAGGGTGGTGCGGCCGGCGGCGGTGACGAAGCGGTCGGCGGCGTCGACGTAGGGGTTGGTGGCGAAGAAGTCGAGGCAGCCGTCGGCCCGGCGGCGTTCGTCGTAGCCGAGGTCCAGGACCGTGCCGGCGGGGGCGTCGAGGGTGACGCGGACGTGGCCGAGGTACTCGGTGCCGAAGTCGAGGATCAGGGTAAACGGCGGCCCGTCGGCGCGGCGGGTGACGGGGAGCCGCGGTTTGTCGGTGGCGGTGCCGGGGGCGATACGGTCCCAGCTCATCTCTCGGGCGGGCAGGGCGAGCGGCGCGTCGCGGGGGACGGTCAACCACTTGGGGGCGTCGGGCAGGTCGGCGGGGGTGGCGGGGGCGCGGCGGGTCCACGACTCGTCGTCGGGGACCGCGCGGGGCGGCGTGTAGCGGAGCGTCGCGGGGTCGTCGGGGTCGGGCCGGGACCGGGCGGTGAGCGCGGCGTCGCGGGGCCAACCCAGCAGGACGGGGTACCGCGCCTGCAGCTGCGCCGGCTCGCCGCAGAGCAGGTTCCAGCCCTCGTGCAGCGTGACCTCCACCGCTTGGCGGTTGCCGTGCCCGGGCACATCCGTGGGGTGGAGGGGCTCGCCGTTGAGGAAGTGCGGGCCCCAGTGCAGGGCGAGCGTGACGGTTTGGTCCCGGGGGCTGTGCAGGCACACGGCATAGCGGGAACGCAGGGCCTTGACCGTGTCGCGATCCGGCGGCACGCCGGGGGCGTCGGATGGGGCGACGCTGAGGTAGCCGACGCGGCGCTCGTCCTCGGCAAGGTCGGCGAGCAAGACGGGCGTCGGGATGATGATCTCGCCGGTGGGGTAGGGGGTGAGGCGCGGCGTGGGCATAGCGCCGTCGCCGTCGGGCAGCGGCGGCGGTATCGACCACGCGGCGTCGTCACCGCCGGTCGCGGCGAGGCGTTGGTCCACCACCTCGACCGGGCCGATGGCGAAGGAGAACGGCGGGGCCTCGGGGTAGCGCTGCGGTGGTCGGCGGCAGGCCCATTCGCCGGGGGTGGCGAGGTCGATCGGCGGGCCGCCGGCGGTGTCGATGTGGCCCCACGCGAGGAAGCGGCCGCGGGGCTCGGGCGCGTGCTGGAAGTTGTTGGCGTCGATGAAGCACGCCTCGACGGTGAGGTCGTGCGGCCCTGGGCCGAGGCGTTCGCGGAGGCCGTAGGTGTCGTGCCACTCGGTGCCGGGGACGTACCGGGCCGGGCCGTAGCCGACGACGTCGCCGTCGAGGGACAGGCGGTAGCGGTGGGTGGCGAAAAGGTGCAGCACCGCGGCGGCGGGGGCGGCGGTGAGGTCGAAGCGGCGGCGGAAGGTGACCCAGTCGAGGCCCGGGCGGCCGGGCGGCGGGTCGGGCCAGACGTACACGGCTTGGGTGGGGTCGGGTTCGGGCATGTCGGTGCGACGGGTCGGGGGCGGGGGGCGGTGCGGTTAAAACACGCCGACGCGCCGCGGCATCGGGTCGGCGGTGAGGGCCTGGCGGTCGGTGAGGCGCACGAGCATGCCGAGCTTGAGCGACGCCGCCGCGGGGTCCTCCCACAGGTTGCGGGCCTCGTCGGGGTCGGCGGCGAGGTCGTAGAGCTCGCCGGCGTCGGTGCCGTGGTGGCGGACGAGCTTGGCGTCGGCGGTGCGGACCATCGTGAGGTAGGCGGGCGACTTGTCGGGGTTGGCGTTGAGGTACTCGGCGTAGACGTCGTCGCGCGGGGCGGCGGCGCCGTTGGTGACCTCGCCTCCTTCGTCGGCCCCGCCGCGGATCAGGGGCATGAGCGAGCGGCCCTGCACCGCCGGGTCGGGGTCCATCCCGCACGCCTCGCGCAGCGTCGGCACGAGGCCGGTGAGTTCGACCAACTCGTCCACCACCAGCCCGGCGGGCAGCGTACCGGGTTGCGAGAGGATCAGCGGCACGCGGACCGCGGGGTCGAACAGGGCCGGGCCCTTCTTGTACAGCCCGTGGTCGCCGAGCATCTCGCCGTGGTCGCTGGTAAAGATGACCAGGGTGTTGGCACGCTGCCCGGTGCGGTCGAGGGTGTCGAGCAACCGGCCGACCTGCACGTCGATCAGGTCGACCATCGCCCAGTAGGCGGCGCGGACAAGGCGGTGGTCGCGGTCGCTCCGCCCCGCGTCGCGCTCGGCCCAGCGCCGCCTCGCCGGGGGGTGGCTCGCCGGGTCGCGATCGTGCTCCACCGGCAACGGGATGTCGTCCAGCCGATCGAGGTAGGGTTCAAGCATCTCCGCCGGCGGGTCGAACACAAAGTGCGGGTCGAACAGGTTCAGCGACAGCATCCAGGGGTACGGGTAGCCCGCGTAGCCCTCGATGAACGATGCCGCGCGGTCGGCGGCCCAGGTGGTGTGGTGGTGCTCTACCGGTGCGCCCACGAGGACGTGCCCGCTGTCGGCTCGGGCCGGCTTGTCGAGGGGAACCGACACGCCGCGCCCGCGCAGCCACCGGGCGTAGGCGCTCGCCGGGTCGTCGCTGCGGCCGGCGTGGTCCCACTCGAACACGTCGTAGCCGTCGTCGATCCGCCGCTCGGCCCCGCGGAACCAGTCGCGGCGGTCGTGCTTCCACCACTCCGGCCCGAGGGCGAGGCGGTTGTCGCAGGGGTTGAGGTGCAGCTTGCCCACGAGGCCGCAGACGTACCCCGCGTCGCGGAGGTCGCGGGGCAGGGGGCGCAGGTCCGGCGGGCAGGTCTGGCCGTTCTGACGCAGCCGGTTGGTGACGGGGTACCGCCCGGTGAGGAAGCTGCCGCGGCTGGGCATGCACAGCGGGCTCTGGCTGAACGCGTGGGTGAACCGCACGCCGCCGGCGGCCAGCGCGTCGAGGTGGGGCGTGTGGACCCACGGGTTGCCGGCACAGCCGAGCGTGTCCCACCGCTGGCTGTCGGTGCAGACCCATAGGACGTTGGGCCGGGCGTCGGGACCGGGGGCGGGCGGCGGCGCGGCGTCATCGGTCGCCGAGGGCTGGTGGGGGTTCCGGGGCTTCCGGGGGGGGTCAGGCATGGACCCGCTCCTGGTGCGGCTCGTCGGGGTCGGTTGTGAGGCACCACCGCAGCAGCCGCTCCATCAGCGCCGCCCGCGGCCCGGCGAGGGCGGGGTCGGCGTAGCGGTTGTGCAGCTCCCAACGGTCGGCGGCAAGGTCGTACAGTTCGTGATCCCCCGTCTCGCGGATGACGAGCTTGTGGTCGGCGGTGCGGACCATCCGGGCCCGCGCCATGGAGTCGGGGGCGAGGCGGTAGGTCCGCTGCTTGCCGCTCTCGTTTTCCGGGATGTCACGCGACACCCGGGCCCGCATCGCCGCCTCGTGTCCGCCCTCGGCAAACACCTCATGCCTCGCCTCTTCCGCCGCCTCACCCCGCAGCGCCGGGCCCAGGTCGTGCCCGTGCACGTCCCACCCGACAGGCAACCCCAGCAGCCCCAGCAGCGTCGGCGCGAGGTCCGTGTGGTCGCTCAACCCGTCGTACCCGCGCCCCGGCTCAAGCCCCGGCCCGGCAACCACACACGGCACGTGGGTCAGGCAGTCCGCGAACGTCGTGTCCCACTTCTCGCCCAGCCCGTACTGCCCCGCAAAGTCGCCGTGGTCCGAGATCAACAGCACCACCGTGTGCTCCGCGACGCCCCGCGCGTCGAGGGCCGCAAGCACCCGGCCGACCTGCTCGTCCACCCGGGCGATCATCCCGTAGTACACCGCCTGCATCCGACGCAGCAGCCCATCGTCCGCGTCGATCCCCGTGCGGTGCTCGCGCTGCTCCCGCAGCGCCAGCGGCGCGTCGTCCGGCAGCCGGTGGGGGAACACCTGGATCCGGTCCGGGTCAAACATCGAGTACCACGGCTCGGGCGCGGCGTACGGCGGGTGCGGCGGGCTCCAATTCACCTGCATGAAGAACGGCCGCGTCCCGTCCCACGCGCCATCCCCGCCCGCCGCCGCGTCGGACCCGGTGAGGAAGTGCACCGCCTGCCGCGTCAGCGCCTCACTGTCCCAGTGCAGGTCGGCCGCGCCGTCGTACGCCACCTCCGGCGTGAGCGGGCGGTCGAGGTCCGCCCGCTTGCCGCTGCCCGCCGGTGGCTGCATCCGCGCCTTGCAATCGGCGTAGATCGCCCGGTACCCCGCCGTCCACGAGTGGTGGTCCACCCGCAGGCCCCGCTGCCCCGGCCCCAACTCCGGCGGCGTCTGGCTCGCCTCGAACAGGTGCTCCCAGCAGTGGTTCAGCCCGAACACGGCCGAGGCATAACCGGCTTCCAGCAGCGTCTTTAACAGGTTGGGCCGATCCGCCGGGAGGTGCTGATTGATGGTGCGGAACCCGCCGGTGTGCGGGTACCGCCCCGTCGCCAGGCTCACCCGTGCCGGGACGCACTTGGGAAAGATCGTGAAGTGCCGCGGCAGGTTCACGCCCCGCGCGGCGAGCGCATCCATATGAGGCGTCCGCACGTCCGGGTTGAGGCCGTTCACGCCGAGGCAGTCGCCCCGCATCTCGTCGGGGCAGAGGATCAGCAGGTTCGGCGGTGTGGCGGCGATCGGCGGGACCGGGGATGGAAGAAGCGGAACTATATATATAGATACGGCGTCGCTCGCACGGTGGCCTGGCCCGCGTCCACGAGGCGATCGTCGTGGTCGGGCACACCGATCTTGACCGTCGGGCACGCGGCCCCGGCGGGGCCGATGCGGCCTCGCCGGCACCCGCAGGTTAGCAGCTTGACAAAGAAGTTCAATCGTGTAAACTTTAACTGTTACCCACGCTTCGAGTCGGTGTCGTCGACACCCACTGCTTCTCGCGTCGGATCAGACCCGGATCAGCTTCAGATCGGCCCGACGCCGCGTTCACGTCCCGCGGATTCCCGACATGGCGACCATGCAAGACATCGCGGACCTCGTCGGCGTCAACCGCGCAACGGTGTCGAACGTGCTCAACGGCCGCCTCGCCTCCACCCGCCGCGATGCCGCGGCCAGGGCCCGGGAGATCCGACGCGTCGCCGAGGAGATCGGCTACCGGCCAAGCCAGGCCGCCCGCGCCACCCGCACCGGACGCACCGGCTTCGTCGGCATGATCTGTAGCGCCCGCCTCTCGCACTCGGTCCACTCCGCCTCGTTTAACTCCGGCGTCGACGAGGCGCTTCACCAGCGCGGCATGTGCCTCCTCCGCGACCTCATCGGCGACCCCCTCAACCCCGACGACGACGGTGCCGCCGCCCCCCGCATCGTCCGCGAGGACGCGGTCGACGGCCTGCTCGTCAACTACGCCTTCGGCACGCCGCCGCTCGTCCGCGACCTGATCGACCGCTGCCAGATCCCCGCCCTCTGGATCAACCGCAAGCGCGACGCCAACTGCGTCCGCCCCAACGACGAGGGCGCGGCCCGCGAGGCCACCCGTCACGTCCTGAGTTTCGGCCACCGCCGCGTCGCGTTCCTCACCGTCCGCCCCGCCCCCGCTCACCTTGCCGAGGACCGCCACTACAGCGTCGCCGACCGCCAGGCCGGCTACGCCCACGAGATGATCGAGGCGGGCCTCACCCCGCGGGTCCTCTCGCTCCCGCCTCACCACCCCGGCGAGTATGAGCCGGGTTATATCCACCGGGCCTGCCTCGCCCTGCTGCAGGACCCCGACCGCCCCACCGCCATCGTCTGCGGCGGCGACTACGGCCGGCCCCTCGTCGCCGCGGCGTGGAAGCTGGGCCTCCGCGTCCCCGAGGACCTGTCGGTCATCACCTTCGATAACCACGCCCAGGCCGACCACAACCTCGCCGTCGACCGCGTCCTCGTCCCGTACTTCCCGATGGGTGTCGCCGCCGTCACCGAGCTGCTCGCCCTCATCGACGACCCCGCCGAACCGCGGCGCCCGGTCGTCCTACCCTTTGAGTTTCACCGGACCGGGAGCGTTTCCCGACCGACCCCGGGCCCACCCGCCTGATCTGTTCGTTCCTTACGGAGGTTTTACTATGCATTCTATCGTTTCTTCCACCCTCGGCTTTGCCCTGGCCGCGGGATTCGCCGGCTCCGCGTCGGCGGCGACCCTCATCGACTTCCGCTTCGACACGGGGGGCAACATTGACGAGTCGTCGTTCTACACCGGCGGCAGCACGTCCACCGCCACCAACGTCTCCACCCCCGGGCTTATCTCCGGTGCCGGCGTCACGCCGCTCAACTCCGTGGATCGTTATGAGGTCAACAATCTCAACGACACCGGCGACCAAGGCACCCTCACCGAGGCCTTGGCTCAGGCCGAGTTCACCGGCTTCACCGCCTCCGCCGACGCGGGCTTCGAGCTCGACCTTGCCGGCGGCAGTGTCGTCTTCAACGACTTTGAAAAAACCGGTGCCGGCACCCGCGCCCCCGACCGTGCCACCCTCTTTTCCAGCGTCGACGGGTTCACCCTCGCGTCGCAGGGCCTCGCCACCAGCACCGCGTTCAGCAGCTTCGGCGCGCAGGACCTGATCTTCAACCTCCCCAGCGACGCCCGGTTCGACGATCTCTCCAGCGTCGAGTTCCGCGTCTACTTCTACCGCAGCACCCCGCCCACCACCCTGGGCGGCGGCTACCGCAGCGCGCTGCTGACCGGCAACGACCCGTTCGTCCGCCTCAACGGAGAGGTCACCGCCGTCGCCCCGATCCCCGAGCCCGCCTCCGTCGCGCTCGTCGGTCTGGGGTCGCTCCTGATCCTCGGCCGGCGCCGCACGGCCGACGCCTGACCCCGACACCAACCCCCCCCCGCCCGCGGCCCGACGGCCCCGGGTGGGCTTCTCCCGAGTCACGTTCCATCACCCCGTTCGGAACCCTCTGATGCTTCGCCACCGCCACACTGCCGCCTTCACCCTCATCGAGCTGCTCGTGGTGATCTCCATCATCGCGCTGCTCATCGGCATCCTCCTGCCCGCGCTCCAGGGTGCCCGCGCCACCGCACGCCAGCTCGCCTGCGCCAGCCAGATGCGGCAGACCATCCTCGCCACCACCGCCTACAGCCAGGACAACAAGTACGCCCTGCCCACCGCCGACTACTCCGCCACCAGCGCCCTCACCGGTGCCCCGCCGATCGTCTTCAACGCCACCAGCGGGAAGTACAACTGGGCCTTCACCCTCGGCAACGGCGCGTATCTTAACCTGCCCAGCGAAGGCTTCACCCTCGAGGGCGCCAAGCAGATGGCCTGCCCCTCCTACGCGGCGGTCAAGGGTGACGGCACGAACAACTGGATCTGGCACCGCTGGATGTACCAGTCCTACAGCATGGCCTACAACTTCAAGCTCGCCACCGCCGGCGGCATCGCCCCCAACTCCAAATACGCCGCACCCCTCTACCGCGTCGACCTGGTCGAACGACCCAGCAGCCTCCTGCTCCTCAACGAGTGGCACGACGACTCGATCCAACGACTCCCCCGACTCTCGGCCGAGATCGGCAACGGCACCACCACCGCCCCCTTCGCCTACTTCCGCCGCATCCGCGAGTGCGGCATCAACGAGATTGGCACCAACACCCCCTCCGCCTTCGTCTCGCCCCACAGCGGCCGGCTCTCCAACTTCGGCCGCTACGACGGCTCGGTCGGCGGCGAAGAATACGACATCATGCGTCAGAACATGACCGCCTACTACTGGGGCGACCTCTCCGCCGGCCCGACGGTCAACAACTTCAACACCCGCAACGCCTTCCCTTATTAACCACCCGTTCCGCCGCCTTGACCGATACAATCGTTCCCCCCGTTTTTCACCGGCCCGGTACCGTTGCCCGGCTCTACCTCAAGCCGCAGCGCTTGTACTTCCCTCTTCCGTTCACAGGAGAATCCATCATGTTGACCCGACCCGCTTCTACGACCCTCAGCCTCGCGCTCGCCGCGGGCTTCACCGCTTCCGCCTCGGCCGCGCCGCTGACGACCTTCGTCTTCGACACCGGCGACCAGATCGACGAGAACTCGCCCTTTACCGGGGGCAGCACCTCCTCCGCCGACAACGTCGACATCACCTCCGGCTTGGTCGCCGGGCCGGGGTTCCGCGGCCTCAACGGCGTCAGCCAGTTCCGCGCCTTCGACTTCAGCGACGCCGGCGACAACGGCAGCGCTTGCCGAGGCCATTGCCCAAAACGAGTTCGCTTAGCTTCACCGTCGACGCCGCCGACGGCTCGCACGCTCGACCTCGCGGGCGGGTCGGTGGTGTTCGCTCAACGGCTTCGTGCACCGCGGGCAACGGATCCAACCGGCTTCGAGCGGGCGACGCTGTTTTCCAGCGCCACCGGCTTCAGCGAAGGCAGCCAGACTCAGCCACCACCTCGTGTCCCCGGCGGTCGTCAACGACATCATCGCTCGAACCTGCCCGACCTGGCCACCCTCAACGGGCTGACCGACCCGATCGAGTTCCGCGTGCTGTTTTCCCGCGACAACGCCCCCACCTCCACGGGCGGCGGGCTCGAGCTCAAAGACTCCGCCGGCGCGTCCGTCGTCCTCAACGGTGAGGTCAACGACGCCACGCCCATCCCCGAGCCCGCCTCCCTCGCGCTCGTCGGCCTCGGGTCGCTGCTGATCCTCGGCCGCCGCCGCGGCAACCTTGCCTGACCCCCGCTCCCTCCCCACCCTTTACCCCCCTGGAGACCGCTGATGTTACTGTCCCGCTTCCTTTTCCCCGCCTTCTCACTGGCCGTCTGTGCCGCCTTCACCGCTTCGGTCTCGGCCGAGGTCATCCTGCTCGACTTCGAGCAGAACCAGACCACCGCCGCCGGCTACAACAGCATCAACGCACCCGCCGCCGCCGGGTCGACCGTGTTTGCGGACCTCACCGATACCGACGGCAACACGACGGATGTCGACCTCACCCTCAGCTCGGCCGCCGGCTTCGCCAGGATCCCCTCCGCCTCGACCGGCGGCCAGTCGATCTTCGTCGAGGACGCCGCCGGCGACGGCATCCGTAACGGCAACAGCTCGACCGACGGGCTGATCACCGTCACCTTCACCGGCCTCGACGCCGGCGCGGCGTACGACCTGCAGCTCTTCGCCAACTCGGGCCTGTTCTTCACCGCCGACGTCGACTACACCTTCGGCACCCAGACCTTCGCCGGCACCGACCCGACCACCGAAACCTTCCTCGACTTCGACAACCAGACCGCCACCGGCGGGTCGCTGACCCTGAGCATCCAGGCCAACGGCAGCGGCAACGCCTTCTCCCGCGGCAGCGCCATCAACGCCGCCCGGCTCGAGCGCGTCGACGCTGTCGTTCCCGAGCCCGGGTCGCTCGCCCTGGTCGGCCTCGGCACGCTGCTCGTGCTCCGCCGCCGACGCGCCGACGCCTGAGCCTTGCTCACCCAACCCCCGGCGTCGCGCGGCCGACCGGCTTCGCGACGCCTTGATCGACCCTTTCCCCCCTGAGGCCCATCATGAACCGTCACCGCCCCGCCCCCCGTCTCGCACACGCCTTCACCCTCATCGAGCTGCTCGTGGTCATCTCGATCATTGCGCTGCTCATCGGCATCCTCCTGCCCGCGCTGCAGAGCGCCCGCGCCACCGCACGCCAGATCGCCTGCGCCAGCCAGGAGCGACAGATCGTCATCGCCACCACCGCCTACACGGTCGACAACAAGTACGCCCTGCCCACCGGCAAGTACTCGGCCATCAGCGCCGCCGACGGGACGCCCGACGCGCTCGGCGGCACGGGGACCGACCTGTGGTCCTACATCCTCGGCACCGGCGGCTACCTGAACGTGCCCACCGACGGCAGCATCAACCCCGAATCGGGCTTCGCCTGCCCCAGCTACGTCGCCCTCAACCAGGGCCTCAGCCGCAACTGGTTCCAATGGATGTACAACAGCTACACCATGCCGTTCAACGCCAAACGCTCGGACTTCGAGACCGGCGGCAACGGCAACGGCGGCATCGGACCCAGCGACGCCCACGGCGAGCCGCTCTACCGCGTGGACAACGTGCAGAACCCCAGCAGCCTCCTGCTCCTGTCCGAACGCAACAACAACAGCGTCCTCAAGCTGCCCGACCTCGCCGCCCAGTACAACGGCAGGTCCTCGCCCTACGGCCACTTCACCGGCGTCCGAAACGTCAACGTCCTCGGCATCGGCACCAACAGCCCGAGCGAGTTCGTTGCCCCCCACCCCGGCAAGACCACCTCCAACTTCGCCCGCTACGACGGCTCGACCGCCACCCTCGACTACGACATCATGCGCGAGGACCTGCGGGCCTGGGCCTGGGGCAACCTCGACCTGCCCTTCGTCCGAAATACGCTCTACGGCGCCCGCCCGCCGTTCCCGTATTGATCGATCTATCCGCCGTTACCTGTCAAGACGCCGCGCTTCTGCGGTGGATTGCGTCCCCGCTTTTCCGATCCTTTTGAAGTTCCCAGCATGACCCGCACCCTCGCCGCCGCCCTCGTCTGCCTCGCCGCCCTGTCCCCGTCCCGCGCCGACGCGGCAACCCCCGACCACCCGGTGGGTACCGGGCTCGATGGCATCTCGTATTACATGTCGTACAGCCCGTTCAACGACGTCACCAAGACGATGCGGTGGATCGACGTGGCGGAGTGGGACGAGAAGGGATACCCCGCCGCCGCAAATGAGGGCAAGACCGTCATGGGCCGCGCCGGGGTCGACCGCGGCGACACGCTGCCCGACGGCGACTACGTCCTGACTTGGCGCGGCGAGGGAGAGGTCACCTTGGACCGGCCGCGCGAGGCGGAGCTCATCTCCGACGAGACCGCCGACGGCGTGCACCGCCGGGTGTACCGCGTCCCCGACGTGGGCGACGCGGGGCTGATCCTCAAGGTCCCCTCGTTCCCCGTGACCGACCTCCACCTCTGGATCCCCGGCGGGGAGCACGCCGGGGGGATGTGGAACCCCGACGTACCTCGCGGCGATCGAGCCGTTCCGCGGCACCCACCTGCGGTTCATGGACCTCAACGCGACGAACCATTCGGAGCAGAAAGAGTGGTCCGACCGCACGCCGGTGGCCTGGGCGAGTTACATCCCCGACAACATGCAGAACTCGGCCCCGATGCCGGTCAAGGGCCGCGTCCCGTACGAGGCGATGATCGAGCTCTGCAACGCGATGGACACGGACTTCTGGGTCACGGTCCCGCACATGGCGACGGACGAGTACGTCGCCAACCTCGCGCACCTGATCCACACCGGCGTCGACCGGGCGACGGGCGAAAAGACCACCGAGCCGCTCGAGGACGGCCTGAAGGTCTGGATCGAGTACAGCAACGAGGTGTGGAACTGGAACTTCAAGCAGACCAAGTGGGCCGACACCAATCTGCCGGGTGAGAAGCTTGACGACAAGTACACCCTTAAATCGGTGGAGCTGTTTAAGGCGTTCGAGGAGGAGTTCGGCGGGACCGACCGGCTGGTGCGGGTGATCGCGACGCAGACCGGCTACGGCAAGGGGTGGCGGACCCAACAGCGGCTCGCCGCCGCCGAGCCCGGCCGGGATTTCGACGTCCTGGCGGTGACGACCTACTTTTCGCACGACATGGAGGAGTGGGCGCTGGAGCACTGGCCGGTGACGCCCGAGGCGTTCATGGACGAGCTGGAGTCGCGGCTGGGCAGCGGCCCGTTGCGCGAGGACGAGCCGCTGGAAGACAACAGCACGCCGGCGTTCAGCTACGCCTACGCGGCCGAGGCGGGTGTGCCGGTGGTCAGCTACGAGGGCAACTCGCACCTGATCGCCAGCCGCCGGGTCGTCCCGCCGGACCCCGAGATGGACGCCAAGGGCAACCCGAAGAAGGTGGCCATCTACAGCTTCATGCCCGAGTTCACCGACTTCCTGCACACCGTCGAGCGGACCGAGCGGTTCGTGGGGTTGTACGAGAAGTGGCTGGAGCGGCACGAGGCGAGCGGGCTGGTGACCAACACGCCGTTCGTGCTGGTCAGCGGCTGGAGCCGCAACGGCCAGTGGGGCCACATGCAGTACCTCGGCCAGCCGCTGGACGAGGCGGTGAAGTACAAGATGCTCCTCGAGCACTACGGCCTGCCGAAGCCGGGCGCGGCCCCCACGGACGAGCCGCAATAGAGCGACTGATGTGAATCTTCTCCAGCAGCCGCGTTGCTACGCAACGCGGGCCGCGACGCGTAGCGTCGCGGCTATAGCGGAGAACTTCAGCACTCGCAATAGCCGGGGCCCTACGGGCCCCGACGAGCCACGGTCTACATGGGGCCCCGCCTACCCGCGCCACCCGGGCCGCCTCTCCTCCAGCATGCCCGACCGCCCGCGCCCCAACATCCTGCTCATCCACAGCGATCAGCACCGCTACGACTGCCTGTCGTGCCACGACGCCTCGCGTGCCCGCACCCCCCACCTCGACCGCCTCGCCGCGGGGGGCGTCGACTTCACCCACGCCTTCACGCCCAACCCCGTCTGCTCCCCCGCCCGCGCCTGCCTCCAGACCGGCGCGTGGGCGACGCGGCACGGCTGCGTCACCATCCCCCACACCGAGGCGTTCCGCCCGGCGGACCCGGCCCTGCCCGTGATGACCGCCCTCCTCGCCGACGCGGGCTACCGCGTCGCCCACGTCGGCAAGTTCCACCATGAAACCACCGGCGACCCCACCGACCACGGGGCCGAGGCGTTCGTCCCCTACGCCGCCTACCACCGCTGGCGCGAGCAGCAGGGCCTGCCGCCCCGGCCCCGCGAGCACCGCCTGCTCGGCGAGGTCGACCCGCACATCACCCCGCAACAGAGCCCGCTGCACTGGCAGTGCGATCAGGTGCTCGGCCTGCTCGACGGCTTCGCCGCCACCGCCTCGACGGGTCCCGCCCACGGCGGCCGCGAACGTCGGCCGTTCCTGCTGCGCTGGGACCCGCCCGAGCCGCACCTGCCGTGCATCATCCCCGCGGCGCTGCAGGACCTCTACCGCCCCGCCGACATCGCGCCCTGGCCGAGCTTCCCCGACCCGCTCGAGAACAAGCCCGAGGTGCAGCGGCGTAACCGGCGACGCTGGGGTGTCGACGGCTGGCCGTGGGAGAAGTGGGCCCCGGTCGTCGGCCGCTACCTCGCCGAGATCGAGCTGCTCGACACGCAGGTCGGCCGCCTGCTCGACGCGCTCGACCGACGCGGCCTCGCCGACGACACCCTGGTGATCTACACCGCCGACCACGGCGACCTCTGCGGCGGGCACGGCATGATGGACAAGCACTTTGTCATGTACGACGACGTGATGCGCGTCCCGCTCATCCTCCGCCTGCCCGGCCGCCTCCCCGCCGGCGCGGCGTGCGACGCGTTCGTCTCCCACGAGATCGACCTGGCCCGCACCCTCCTCGCCGCCGCCGGCGTCGACGCGCCCGAGAGCTTCGTCGGCCGCGACCTCCTCGAGCCCGACCGCCTCGACCGCCCCGACGTCTTCGCCCAGTACCAGGGCACCCACCAGGGCCTCTACAGCCAGCGGATGCTCCGCGACCGCCGCTGGAAATACGTCTACAACGCCGTCAGCACCGACGAGCTGTACGACCTCGACGCCGACCCCGGCGAGGTCGACAACCGCGTCGACGACCCCGCCGCCGCGGGTGAGCTGCACCGCCTCCGTGAGCGGATGGGCGGGTGGATGAGTGAGATCGGCGACCCGCTCAGCCCGCCGCTGTGGACCTGGCCCCTCGGGCCGGCGTGAGCCGACCGCGCCGCGCCCGGGCCGTGTCACACCCGCGGCGAAGGTCGGTATTATCGTTGCGGCGGGTGACGCAACGGCGGGGGCGACGCTTTAGGATAGAGGCCCGCCGCGGCGGGCCCCGCCCCCGATCCCGTTGAACCGTGTCATGGACGACTCACCGAATCCTTCCAATCTCGAGCGGTACGAGGACGGGGTGGAGCCGGGAGCGGGTTGGGGTGCGCAGGCGGTTGCCGGGGTGATCGCGGGGGCGTTTTCCGGGGCGGGTGCGGAGCCCGATCATTGGCTGCGGGTGATCTTTGATCACGCCGCGCCGGGCATGTTCATGTGTGACATGCAGGGCCGGCTGCTGCGGGTCAACGCGGCGCTCTGCCGGATGCTCAGCCGCCCCGCCGCCGACCTCATCGGCTTCTCCAGCGAACGCTTCACCCACCCCGACGAGGCCGCGACGCGGCAGCACCTGCTCGACAAGCTGCTCCACGCCAAGGGCAAGACCGTCAAGGCCAACCGGCGGTACCTCAAGTCCGACGGGTCGGTCGTCTGGCTCAAGCTCAGCCTCACCGTAGTCCGCGAGGGCGACACGCCCGTCGGCGTGGTCGGCACGACGACCGACATTACCCGGTCACGGCGCGTCGCCACGAAGCTGCGCGAGAGCGAGGCGCGGTTCGAGGAGCTCGCCGACGCGATGCCCCAGATCGTTTTCACCGCCACGCCCGACGGACACGTGGACTACTTCAACCACCGGTGGTACGAGTACACCGGCCTAGCACCGGGGGTCACGGGCGACGCGGCGTGGGAGGGCGCGCTCGACGATGAACACCGGGCCAAGGTCCACGCGCGGTGGTCGGCCGCGCTCGCCTCGGGCGAGCCGTACGAACTCGAGCTGCCGCTGCGCCGGGCGGACGGCGCGTGGCGCTGGCACCTCGGTCGGGCCATGCCGGTCCGCGGCGCGTCGGGCGAGATCGTGCGCTGGTTCGGCACCGACACGGACATCCACGACCGCCGGCTCGCCGAGGAGGCGCTGCGGGAAAGCGAAGGCCGCGCCCGCGTCCTCGCCGGATTGAGCGAGAGCACCCGTGACGTGGCCGACCCCGACGCGATCAAGTCGATCATGGTGGAGATGCTCGGCGAGCGGCTGGGCACGCGGTGCTGCGCGTTGGCGGAGTCGGACCCGCGGGACCCGGCGCGGCTGCTGATCGAGGCGGACCGGGCCGAGGGCGAGGCGTCGATCCGGGGCGTCTACCGGTGGGACGAGTTCGACCCGACGGTGCTGGCGCGGATCCGGGCGGGGGAGACGGTGGTGGTCGGCGACGGGCCGGGCGACCTGCCCTCGGCCAAGGGGCTGGTCCCGCGGCGGTGGGAGGCGGACCTGCTGGCGATCTGCCCGCTGCTCAAGGGGGGCGACCTGGCGGCGATGCTCGTGGTCCTGCGCGAGGCGGGGGGGCCGACGCGGTGGAAGCGGCACGAGCTCCTGCTCGTCGGCTCGGTGCTCGAGCGGGGGTGGAGCTACGTCGAGCACGCCCGGGTGATGCGGCGGCTGGTCGAGAGCCAGCACCGCCTCGCCGACACGGTGACGGGGTCCCTCGACGCGATCATTTGTATGGACCGCCACGGCCACGTCATCGAGTGGAACCCCGCCGCCGAGGCGATGTTCGGCTACACCCGCGACGCGGCGCTCGGGCGGGAGCTGTGCGAGTTGATCGTCCCGGAGGAGATGCGGGACCGGCACCGCGCGGGGCTGGCGCGGTACCTCGCCACGGGGGAGGCGGTCGTGCTCGGGCGGCGGCTGGAGCTCACCGCGGTGCGGGAGGACGGCAGCCGCCTACCCGTCGAGCTGACGGTGACCCGAGCGACGCAGGCCGGCCCGCCGGAGTTCAACGGCGTGGTCCGCGACATCACCGAGCGGGTCGAGGCCGACCGGGAGCGCGAGGCGCTGCTGGGGCGCGAGCGCCGCGCCCGCGAGGAGAGCGAGCTGGCCGGGCGGATGAAGGACGAGTTTCTGGCGACGCTCAGCCACGAGCTGCGCACGCCGCTGCACGCGATCCTCGGCTGGTCGCGGATGCTCACCCGCCAGTCGGGGCTGCCCGAGATGGTCAGCGAGGGCCTCGAGACGATCCAGCGGAGCGCCGGCTCACAGGCGCAGATCATCGAGGACCTGCTGGACATGAGCCGCATCATCTCCGGCAAGGTGCGGCTGACGGTCGGGCCGGTGGACCTAGTCCGCACGATCAACGACGCGGTGGACACGGTGCGGCCGGCGGCCGCGGCGCGGGGCGTCGACCTGGCGGTGGACGCGGCGGGCTTCAACGAGACGGTGCAGGGCGACGCGGACCGGCTGAAACAGGTGTTCTGGAACCTGCTCAGCAACGCGGTCAAGTTCACGCCGCGTGGCGGGCGGGTGGCGGTGGACGTGCGGCGGGCCGGGACGGGCGTGACGGTGCGGGTGAAAGACAGCGGCCGGGGGATCGACCCGGCGTTCCTGCCGCACGTGTTCGACCGGTTCCGGCAGGCGGATTCGAGCTCGACCCGGTCGCACGGCGGGCTGGGGCTGGGCCTGAGCATCGTGAAGCAGCTCGTCGAGCTGCACGGCGGGACGGTCGCGGTGGACAGCCGAGGCGAGGGCCACGGCGCGACGTTCATCGTCGAGCTGCCGCCGGGCGGCGACGCGGCGGCAGAGGCGGCGGAGGAGGTGGCCACGCGGCACGACGAGCGGCAACGGCGCGACGCGGGCGTCGGCCCGGACCTCGCGGGGCTGCGGGTCCTGGTGGTCGACGACGAGGCGGACGCGCGGCAACTGCTCCGCCGGCTGCTCGAGGAGCGGGGCGTCGAGGTCGCCGACGCCGCGTCCGCCGACGACGCCATCGCCGCGGCCCGGGCCGATCGCTTCGACCTGATCGTCAGCGACGTGGGCATGCCCAACGAGGACGGCCTGTCCATGATGCAACGCCTCCGCAAGCTCCCGTCCAAGCACAACGGCCGCACCCCCGCCATCGCCCTGACCGCCTACGCCCGGGTCGAGGACCGCGTCAAGGCCATGGTCGCCGGCTTCCAGATGCACGTCGCCAAGCCCGTCGACGCGGACGAGCTGCTCGTGCTCATCGCCGGCCTGACCGGGCGGAGCCGGGGGGTAGACGTATCGCGTAGCGGGTGACGCGATAGCGTCCCGGTTTCCCGGCCGACCACCGCCAGCGGGACGCTGGCGCGTCTCCCGCTACGCGGAAGGTTTCACCCCGCAACGCGCCGGATCATCGCGAGCAGGGCCTCGTCGTCGCCCTTCTCGACGTACGCCACCGCGCCCGCCTCTTTCGCCTCGTCGGCAAACTCCGAGCCGGGGTAGCCCGAGAGGACGACGCAGCGGAGGCCCGGCCAGCGCTCCAGCAGCATCGTAATGAGCTCGCAGCCGGTCATCCCCGCCAGGGTGTAGTCGACCAGCACCACGTCGGGCGGGATGGGCATTGCCCCGATGGCCTCGAACGCGGCGGGGCCGGTGGTGGCCGCGCCGCAGACGGCCAGGTCCTGCTCGCCGCCGATGAGGTAGCGGTGCAGGACGTGCATCGAGTCGTCGTCGTCGACGAGGTAGACCTGGACTTCCGCGGACATCGGCGCAGACTACCGCAATCGCGGATCGGCCGTTTTACCGCGTAGCGGCAGACGCGCCGGCATGCCAGGTTTGCACCCGATCCGTGACGGGACGCTGGCGCGTCACCCGCTACGCGTCGGGGCGGGGGGGGCGGGGGGCGGTGTCGGATGGCGCCCGACGGGGCGGACGTAGACCTCGTTGCCGTCGACGACGACGACACGGACGTCGGTGCCCGACGCGATGGTGTTGCCCTGGGCAAGGCACTCCTCGCGGCGGCCGTGGAGCATCACGGTGCCGACCGGGCGGAGGGGGGTGAGGGCCTTGCCGGTGTCGCCGACGGCGATGCGGGGGCGGTCGGGGTGGGCGGTGGGGGTCGGCGGTGCGCCGGGGTGGGAGCGGTCGCTGATGTCGTCCGGTTCGTCGTCGAGCGTGACCCACTTGCCGAAGGGGGTGTGGGGCCAGACCTTGAGGGCGAACCCGACGAGGAAGGGCAGGGCGAGCAGCGCGACGGCGGCGGTGATGAGGCCGAGGGTAGTATCGACGCGGAACATGAAGACGATGCCGAACACGGCCGCGACGCCGGCGGTGATGCCGATGAGCCCGCCCGAGGGGATGAACACCTCGAGGAAGAACAGGGCCAGGGCGACGCCGAGCAGGACGATGCCCCAGGTCAGCCACTGCCCGGTGCCGCCGACGCCGGGAGGGGGCGCGGGGCTGGCCTGGGCGAGGGTATGGATCAGGGGGAGCATTCGGTGGGTATCGTAGGGGATCCCCGTCCCGCCGCCGCTATGATGGCCCACCCCATGAGCGCCACCGAAACCCGTTCCCGCCCCGCCCGCTCCTCGGCTCTGCAGGGCCCGCACGTCGCCGTCGTCGGGGCCACCGGCGCGGTGGGCGAGGAGTTTCTGCGGGTCCTGCACGAGCGCGGCTTCCCGATCGCCAAGCTCACCCTGCTCGCCAGCGCCCGCAGCGCGGGCAAAACGCTCCGCTTCGGCGAGCGGGAACTGACCTGCGAAGAACTCACCGAGGCGAGCTTCGCCGATGTCGACCTGGCGCTGTTCAGCGCCGGCGGGTCGATCAGTGAGCGGTATGCGCCGGTGGCGGTCGAGGCGGGGGCGGTGGTGGTGGACAACTCCTCGGCGTTCCGGATGAAGGCGGGCGTGCCCCTGGTCGTGCCGGAGGTGAACGCCGAGGCCATCACCGCCGCGGGGATCGGGCTGGGCCGCGGGGACCGGCGGGGCATCATCGCCAACCCCAACTGTTCAACGATCATCGCCCTGGTCGCGGTGACCCCGCTGCACCGCGCGGCCGGGGGCAACGCGTCGGGCGTGAGCCGTATGGTCGTGAGCACCTACCAGGCGGCCAGCGGCGGCGGGGCCGCGGCTATGCGCGAGCTCGAGCAGCAGACCCGCGAGGCCCTGGACGAGTCGACCGGGCGCGAAGTGCGGACCAAGGCCGTCTTCCCGTTCCAGTACGCCTTCAACCTCTTCAGCCACAACACCCCCATCGGGCCCGAGGGCTACAACACCGAGGAGATGAAGCTGGTCAAGGAGACGCGCAAGATCTGGGGCCAGCCCGCCGAGGGTGAAGGGAGCACGGCCATCACCGCGACCTGTGTCCGCGTCCCGGTGATGCGGGCCCACGCCGAGTCGATCAACCTCACCTTCGCCGGCTCGCTGACCGAGGACCAGGCCCGCGAGGCGCTGGCCGCGGCCCCGGGGGTGATCGTGCAGGACGACCGCCCGGGCAACCGCTTCCCCACACCCCTCGACGCCACCGGCCGCGACGAGGTGTTCGTCGGCCGCCTCCGCCGCGACATCAGCCAGCCCGAGGGCAAGGGCCTCGACCTCTTCGTCTGCGGCGACCAGGTCCGCAAGGGGGCCGCCCTCAACGCGGTGCAGATCGCCGAGTTGCTGGTGAACTGACGGTGCCCGGTTCCGGCACGGCTCGACATGTTCAGCGCCGCCACTTGTCGCGACGTCCCCCGGGTCAGGCCGCTTCGGGCTGATCAATCGGCTCGACCGTCGCGACGTGCAGCAAGGAGCACGTTTCGTAACGCGCCGGGATGCCACCGCCCATGTTAAGTCCGACATACATCGTGGACCGGTCCACGAGGGCCATCTCCGGGTGCCGCACCTCGTAGCTCTCGCCGCTGAACATCACCCATCGGAACGGCTGAAACGGGCGCTTGTCCAGGAGCCGCTTGAAGTCCAGTACGACCATGTCCGTTGCTCCTGCGTCTGCCCGGTGCTTATTTCACATGTGGCTGAGAAGCTGTTTCACAATCCGTCCGGGGTGCCACACCGCATCCCGGAGGCTTGGCGGAGGGTGCGGTGGGCCGGCTACGCGTGACGTCGAGCCGTGCTCACACCCGCACACCGCACCCGCCCCGAGCGGCGGGATACGGTGTGGCACCCTATGCATCGGGGTACGATGCAGGCTCTAAAACGCAAGCGGCGGGCGGCGATCCGCGGGTTGTGGCACATGGTCGAGGGGCTTGACGCCGCGGGCTGCGGGTCGCGGATCTTCTCGACCGTCGCCACGTGCAGCAGCGAGCAGATCTCGAAGCTGGCGGCTACCCCGTCCTCGACATCGATGCCCACCAGCATGTTCGAGCGGGTGAGCATCGCCACCTCGGGGTGGCGGACCTCGTACTTCTCGCCGCTGGACATGACGAGGCGGAACGGCTCGAACGGGCGCTGGGCCAGGAGCTTCTTGGAGTCTTGCACGGTCATGCGGACAGCGTATCAGGCGTGATCGGCCGATCCCGCGGGGCCGCCGTGCCGCCGGGCGCAACCCGCTAAAGTGCGGTGATGCCTCACCCCCCCGCCGATGAACTGTTGAACGACGTCGCCGCCGCCGCCCGCTCCGCCGAACGGTTCAAGTCGGTCGATATCGTCGACGGGCTGTTGCGGTGCGACGCACTCGACGTCGAAGCGGAGGCGTGGTACCAGGTCGGGCCGGTGGAGGGCGAGCGGGTCTGGGTGGGCATCTTCACCCCCGACCGCTGGCTGAGCGAGTCGATCGAGGCGGACGTGCTGCACCAGGGGGACAAGTTTGAGGAGCTTTTGGAAGAGGAGCTCGTCGACCAGGGGTACGAGGGGAAGCTGGAGGTCCAGCACTTCCGTGACGACATGAAAGTGTTTGTGTTCCGCTCGCCGGTCGCGTTCGATGGTGCGGTTCGGGGTACGCCGGCCGAGCGGTTGATCAAGGTGCTGCTGGCGTATGAGGCCTGCTTCCGCGAACTGGGAGACATGCCGGGCGAGGCGGACGATTTGGGCTAGGCGAATCTTTTCCCTCATCCGTTGAGGGTGGAGCGTGCTGCCTAATCGTTAATCGTCGCGGGCGCCGGGGCTGCTGCCTTTTGCGGCGGGCGACCTTGCATCCGGATGACACGCTGCTATCTTGGCGTCCGTCGAGGGGGGGGACCGATCAGACGGGGCCTGCAAATCTAGTCGGCCGTGAACCCGCGTGGGCTTTGCGGGTCGGGGCGACGTTAACGGTAAAGGGATGTTGATGCGCGTGTTGATGCTGGGCTGGGAGTTCCCCCCGTTCATCAGCGGCGGGCTGGGGACCGCCTGCTACGGGCTGACCCGCGCGCTGTCGAAGCGCGGCACCGAGGTCACCTTCGTCCTGCCCAAGGCGGTAGGCGTCGACTACTCGGCCCACGTCAAGCTGCTCTCCCCGCAGTCGCCCGCCGCGGCAGAGGGGTCTACCGCTCCCGACGCGGTGGCCAGCCGCTTCCGCAACGCCGACCCCGCCGCGACCCCCGCCGGCGCGTCGGGCAATGACCCCGGCGTGTTCGACCTCGATGACCCGGTGCCCTACGGCCAGTCCGCCGACTTCGCCCACGTCTCGTTCCGCGCCGTGCCTTCGATGCTGAGCAGCCCCTACCCCGTCGGCGGCGTGCCGGGCGCGGCCGTCGCCTCACGCGGCGGCCCGGCCGCGGGCACCGGGCCCATCGGGTTCCTCAACCCCTCGACATCGGGCGGCCGGCCCGACACCGGCGCCTACGCCGAGGTTGGACCCGGGGCTTCGGGGCCGCCCGCCCCCGGCGGCGGCTACGGCAGCGACATCCACCGCGACGCGCTCCGCTACGCCGGCCTCTGCGTCGCCCTGGCCGAGGGCGAAGACTTTGACGTTATCCACGCCCACGACTGGTTTACCTTCCCCGCCGGGCAGGCCGTCGCCGCCGCCACCGGCAAGCCCCTGGTCGTGCAGGTCCACTCCACCGAGTTCGACCGCAGCGGCGAGCACATCGACCGCCGCGTCTATAACCTCGAACGCGACGGGGTCCACGCCGCGGCCCGCGTCATCGCCGTCTCCCGACGCACCCGCGACGTGCTCGTGCAACGCTACGGCCTGCCCGCCTGCCGCATCGAAGTGGTCTACAACGGCATCGAAAACGGCAAGGTCAACCCCAACCTCAAGCTGCCCGACGCCATCAAAAAGACCGACAAGGTCGTCCTCTTCCTCGGCCGCGTCACCATGCAGAAGGGCCCGGAGTACTTCATCGAGGCGGCGCGGAAGGTGCTCGACAAGATGGACGGTGTCAAGTTCGTCGTCGCCGGCACCGGCGACAAGATCACCGAGATGATCGAGCTCGTCGCCCGGGCGGGCATCGGCTCGCGCGTCGTCTTCACCGGGTTCCTCCACGGCCGCGACGTCGAGCGGGTCTACCGCATGGCCGACGTCTACGTCATGCCCAGCGTCAGCGAGCCCTTCGGCATCGCGCCCCTCGAAGCCATCAGCCACGACGTGCCCGTGATCCTCTCCAAGCAGTCCGGCGTCAGCGAGGTGATCGAACACGCCCTCAAGGTCGACTTCTGGGACACCGACGAGATGGCCAACAAGATCATCGCCGTGCTCCGCCACCCCCCGCTCGGGGCGACGCTCCGCGAGCACGCCGAAGTCGAGCTCCGCCGCCTCACCTGGGACGGCGCCGCCGAACGATGCGAAGCGGTGTACCACGCCGTGACGGGGTAAAAATTCATAGGAAGCGACGCGGCTTTGCCGCGCCGACTGCGCGGCGAAGCCGCGTCGCTTCATGCCAGGGCTATTCATCCTCGCTCGATTTCTTCCCGCCCAGCAGCCCTTTCAACCCCTCGCCCACCGCCTTGCCCGCGTCGCCGCCGAGCCCGCCGGTCGCCTTGTCGATCGCCCGGCCCGCCTCGCCGCGGAGCTTGTCCGCCGCCTCGCCCAGCCCCGCGTCGACCATCGCCCGCGCCAGCCCGTCCCGGTCCACGCCCAGCGACGGCGCGTCCATCGGCCCCGACAACTCCACCGTCAGCGGCAGCTCGCTCACCTTCCTCGACTTGCCGCCCGCCGCCAGCGTCGTGTCCCGCAGCGTCACCCGCAAGGGCAGATCCAGCGCCCAAGGCGACCAGTTGCCGTCGAGCTTGACGTCGTACGTCCCGCCCTCCACCGGCCGACCGCCGCCGAGCTTCAGGCCGCCCGCCACCCGATCCACGTCGAGGCCCCGCAGCGCAAAATCCAGCCGCCCGTCGTGGCCCCGCGCCGGCACCGGCGTCGACAGGTCCAGACTCAGCGTGTCCCCCGACGAACGCACCGTCACCCGCGGCGGCTCGTCCACCAACGCCGGGTGCGTCGACAGGTTCGTCGCGTCGATGTCTAGCGTCTCGCCGTCGAGTTGTGCGGCCACGACCCCTTCGGCCGCAAGGTGGCGGATCAACAACGTTGGAGCCCCTTGCAGCAGATGATCGGCGCGCACCCGGCTGTAGCCCCGCAGCGCGACCTGCTGTTTCAGCCAGTCCTTCACCGTCGCCGGCTCGCCCTCATCCGGCCGCCCCGACACCCGGTCCAGCCACTCCCGCGCCTGGGTCAGCCGCCGCTTCCAGCGCTTCGCATCGTCGACGTAGTCCTCCAGCGTCTTCTCGCCCGGCCGCGGCTCCGACGCCTTGGGCGGTCGGCCGACGACTTGCCCGCGCCGCTCGCGCGGGGCGCCGGTGTAGGCGTCGGTGACCACCACGTCGTCGATCGCCAGCCGCTTGCGCAGCAGGTCTGCCGCCGAGACGTCGGCGCGGATTGTCGCGGCGCGGAACAGGTCGGTGTCGAGCGCGTTGGGGTCCGCCATCGCGAGGCCCGTGAGCGTGAGCTTGCCGTCGCCGAGGTCGAGGTCGGCCGCGTCGAGGTCGACCGTCGCGCCGTTGGCACGCTCGAGGCCCCGCGTCACCATGGCCGTGACGAGCGGCTCGGACAGGAAGACGTACACCAGCCCGACGAGCACGAGCAGCAGCGCCGCCGCCGCGACGCCCAGCGGCCGCACGGGGTTGCCCAGCTTTGACCGCTCGGCCAGTTCCGCGTAGCTCGCCTTCGCTTTCCCGCCCAGCAGCAGCCACGACAGCGCCTTGACCCAGCCTTTCTGGCTCCACGCTTGGTACCGCTCCGACTCGATTTCGACGCGGGCCATGCGCCGTCGGAACCCGGCGACGGCGCGGTGGAGGATGAACCCGAGGGCCGCACCGAGGAGCCCGCCGAGCACGATCCCGCCCGGGACGACGTAGAACTCGAACCCGGCGAGGGCGAGGACCGGGGCGTTGATCATCGCCTCGAACAGCGGCCGCGTCGGCCCGTCGAGCAGCACGCGGCCGACCTGGAACGACACGGGCATGAGCACGACCGACGCCGCCGTCCCGAACAGCACCGCGAGCCCGGCGACGAAGAGGTTTGTGTTGAGCACCATCAGCGCGACGATGAGCGCGACCGAGAGGGCGGGCGTCTGCTCGAAGGACGGCATGAACCCCAGGACGGTGCCGAGCGTGGCCGCGGCGACGACCTCGAACGCCGTCGTCTTGCCGCGGAAGAGGGTGCCGAGCGAGCGGGTGAGCATGGGGAGGAGTGCGGAGGGAAGAGGGAACTGGGAACAGGCGGATGAAGCCGGGGAAGGATCGGTCGGGTCGCGGTGCCCGATGCGTTAGCGCCGCACGGTTTCCTGCTCCCTCCGCACTTCCTCAAGCCCCATCCGCGCGTACTGTTCATCGGGTGCCTCGGCCCGCGCCATCAGCGCGGCCATACGTCCCTCAATCTGTTGCACGAGCGCCGCGTCGTCGAGCGGGTGCTGCTGATCCGGGTCCGCTTGCAGGTCGTACAGCAGGTCGCCGCGGTCGGGGTGGGTCCACACCTTGCGGTCATGGGCGGGGACCTTCAGGAGCGGGTGGCCGCGCGTGAAATCGAACGGCTCGGCGAGGGTGGCCCCCTTCAGCCGGTCGCCCTTGAAGCCGCGCATCGTGGTGCAGGCGAGGGTGTAGGCGAAGGTCTGCACCCCGGTGTCGCGGGGGACGCGGTAGTAGCAGTAGCGGCCGTCGGTGTAGTTCAGGCGGTGGTTGTGGTAGCCGAAGATGGCGTCGTCTCGGACGGGGGCGTCGTCGGCGAGGACCGGGGCGAGGTCGTGGCCGAGCATACGGTCGGTCGGCTCGAGGCCGAAGAAGCGGAGTAGCGTCGGCCCGAGGTCGACCGCAGGCTGCACCAGCGCGTCGCGCCGCTGCCCGGCGGTCTCGGGGCGGCGGGGGTCGTGGATGAAGAACGGGGTGTGGCTGATCTCTTCGTAGAGCGGCGGCCAGTTCTTGGCCCAGGCGTTGTGTTCGCCCAGCAGGAAGCCGTGGTCGGTCCAGACAATCAACATGGTGTCCTCCCACATGCCGTGGCGGTCCATGAGGTCCATGACCCGGCCGAGCGAGGCGTCGCACTTGGTCATCAGCGCGGCGTAGCTCCGCCGGGCCCGCTCGACCTCGGCGGGCGTCTGCGTCACCTCGCCGTAGGGCGGCCAGTCGAACATCGGGGCGTCCGGGGCGTCGGGCGACGGGTAGTGCTCGCGCCACGTCGCGTCGCTGGTGAACGGCTCGTGCGGGTCGAAGCATTCGATCTGCAGGAACCAGCGGTCCTGATCGTGGTTCGTCTCGATGAAGCGTTCGCCGGCGTCGAAGGTTTTGGTCTGCGAATAGTCGGCGTCGCTCTTGAGGAACTGACGGTTGATCCAGTCGGACCGCCGACCCTTGGCGTTGATGTTCTCGGGGATCGGCGGGTCGGCGACCTGGCCGATGTGGGGGTCGCCCTCCTGCCCGCGGTAGAACTCCCACGAGTCGTAGCGGCCGTGGTAGGTCGCCCCGCCGTCCTCGAAGTAGTGCTGGTGGTCGGTGGCGAGGTGGGTGTAAACGCCGGCTTCGGAGAGCATCGCGGGCATCGAATCGTCGTAGGGTTCGAGCTGGCCCCAGTCGGTGTGCAGGAAGTTGGGCCGGCCGGTGTGCAGCTCGCGCCGCGCGGGCATGCAGGGCATCGAGCCGACGTAGCTCGTGTCGAAGGTGACGGCCCGGTCGGCAAGGCGTCGGAAGTTCGGGGCGTGGACCCACGGCTCGGCCGCGTAGGGCGGGAGCATGTGGCGGTTGAGCGAATCGAACATGACCATGATGCAGCGCATGGGCGGGTTCCGGATGGGGGTGTCGACGGGGCCGAGGACGCATGAAGCGACGCGGCTCCGCCGCGCGCGGTCACCGGGCGCGGCAAAGCCGCGTCGCTTCATCGAGAGGAGAGGGTAATGCGGATCGCGATGCGGGGTGCTTTAGCGCCCACGCTGCTCGCGGTCGGCCTTGCGTTGGGCCTTGCCTTGGAGCCGCTCGGTGGCGGCGGCCTCGAGCGCGGCGAGGCGCTCGAGCAGCTCCTTGCCGGCCTTGATCTGGTCTTCGGGCTTGTCGTCGAGCGCTTCGAGCCGCTCGAGCCGGGCCTTCATCCGCGACTGCTCCTCGCGGAGCGAGACGATCTTCGCGGCCAGCGCGGCCATGTTCATCTTGTTGATCTTAGCCAGCGACGGCGAGGGCTCGCCCAGCAGCATCGGCGGCTCCTCACCGCGACCGCCGCGCCCCCCCCCGCCACGCCCGCCGCCGCGCCCGCCGAACCCGCCCCCTCCGGGCCGACCCCCGCCGAAGCCGCGCCCACCGCCGCCGCCGCCGCCGGGACCGCCCGAGCCGCCGTCCCGCTGGCCGCCCCGGCCCCCCGGCCGATTGGAATAAGGTCGTCGTGGATTCATGCCCGCAGTTTACCCCCCGCCCCGGCCACCGGCAGCCGGACGCCTGATTCCGGGTCACGGTCCGCCGGGCCGGGCGGGAATAAACGTTGATATCCACGGGTTTGACCCGTCGTACCCACCGTTTTCCCGCACCGACGCCTACCCTGTTGAACCTCATGAACGTCCACCCCCTGTTGAAAGCCTGTGCCATGCTGACCCTCGGTTTCGCCGGCTTCGCGTGCAGCCGCCCCGGCCACGCCGCCGAGATCCCCGCCCCCGACGAAGACCTGGCCACGCCGCAGGGCGACGCCGGCGAGGCGAGCAGCGCTACCGCCGTGCTCGCGGGCGGCTGTTTCTGGTGTACCGAAGCCGTGTTTGAGCAGCTTGAGGGCGTCGCCTCGGTCGTCTCCGGCTACGCCGGCGGCACCGCCGAGAGCGCCAACTACCAGGCCGTCAGCGGCGGCCGCACCGACCACGCCGAGGCGATCCAGATCACCTACGACCCGTCGGTGGTCAGCTACGGCGAGCTGCTGCACGTGTTCTTCAGCGTCGCCCACGACCCGACCCAGCTCAACCGCCAGGGCCCCGACACCGGCAAGCAGTACCGCTCGGCGGTCTTCTACGCCAACGAGGACGAGCAGCGCGTGGCGAAAGCGTACATCGACCAGCTCAACACCGCCGGCGTGTTCGACAAGCCGATCGCGACGACGCTTGAGCCGCTGGACCACTTCTACGAGGCCGAGGCGTACCACCAGGACTACGCCGTGCACAACCCCGGCAACCCGTACATCAGCATCAACGCGCTGCCGAAGGTGGAGAAGGTCCGCAAGCAGTTCGCCGACGAGGTGAAGCCTTCGGGGAGCTGAGCGGCCGTATAACTCACGGTCAACGATCAAGCCCACCCCGCCGCTGGCGGGGTGGGCTTTTCGCTAGAATCCGGGTATGCAAGACGTCCCGCCCCCGGCCCTCCCGACGCTCGACCTCGGTTCATTCACCGCGGAGCCGCACACGCTCCTCGCTCGGCTCCGCGAGTCGGGTGAAGCGGTCAGCCTGTCCGCCGACGGCAGCCCCGCCGCGGTGGTGCTGTCGGTGCAGGCGTACAACAAGCTGCTGGACGAACTGGAACATGCGGAGTTGATGGCGGAGGTGGCGCAGAGTCAGAGGGACTGTGCCGAGGGCAAATGCCAGCCGCTGGATGAAGCGTTCGCCGACATCCGCGAAATACTTCTGGCGAAGCTCACGGAGGGGAAAGTGAAGCATGAGCTATCGGGTTGAGGTACCGGCCAACGTGAAGATACAGATTGTTGACGCGGCTTTGTTCATCAGCGAAGAGTCGCCGGATCGAGCGTTCGCGTGGCATGAATCGGTTTATCGGCGGCTGGAAACCCTGAAAGATCTGCCGATGGCGTACCGTGTCGTCGCAGATCCTGAAAGCAGTACGCCGCTGCGGACGATGAATATCGGGAGCTACCTGGCCTTCTTCCGGGTCGATGAATCGACTCGCACCGTAACGATTGAGAGCTTCCGCCATGGGGCGCGTCGGCCGCAGGGGGGATCGTGACGCCCGGCGTCGCCTTGACTTAATATCCCGCCATGATGCATTTGTTGAGGAAGCGGTACGCCATTAACACGCGGCGGACGGAGCTTGGTCGCTTGCGGCTGAGTCTGACGACGTTGATGATGGCGGCGGGGACAACATTGACCGGCTGCACCGGGCTTGAGCCGGCGTTGCTCGGCGCAGCCGCGTCGGGCGTTCAGGCCGGGTCGTCCGTGTCGTCCGCCGGCAAGGTCAACGCCGCGTGGATCGCCCAGTTCGAGCAGGTCGTCCGGGCCGGGGAGTTCATGTTCAACGACCTGGGCTTCGACATCGTCTCGTCCAGCGGCGATGTCGAACTGGGCAAGTGGCAGATCGTCGGAATCGATGAGGACGAGGACAAGTTCAAGTTCAAGGTCTGGCGCGAGACCGACAAGCTCTGCCGCTACCAGATCAACGTCGGGTGGTTCGGCTCGCGCCCTGTGGCCCGACTGATGGTCAAGCGCGTCGCGGTTAATCTGTATGATCAGGGCCTCGTCGGCGGCGGCGATATCCCTGTCGACTAGGCCCACCCGTGCGAAGGGCGAGGTACGCATTGTTCAGCGGCAACACCCGCATCCCGAGCTCGCACCCGCGGCCACGCTCCGGGCGACGGGCGCGCGGCCCGCTGCTCACGGGGGTGGTGGCTGCCCTGATGCTTGCGTCGGCGTCAGTCGGCTGTGCCACCGCGCGGCAGCCCACGTTCGGCGGCGACTGGGCCGACGTCTCGGACCATACGTGGCACCTCGTCGAGATGGCGGGGCAAGCCGTCCCACCCGGCGATGACCGGCCGACGCTAACGTTCTCTAACGACACCCGCGCCGTCGGCAACGCCGGGGTCAACCGCTACTTCGCCACCTACCAGCAGGACGACTTCGGCCACCTGACCTTCGGCATCGTCGGGTCGACGCGGATGGCCGCGCCCGATCGGCCGGCGGTGATGCAGCGGGAGCGCCGCTACCTCGACGCGCTCAACCTCGTCGGGTTCTACGGCCTCGACGCGGACCGGCTCACCCTCTACGCCGGGGACCGGCCGCTGCTCCGCTTCGTCCGGGGCGCGTCCGCCGCGGCCCCCTGAACCGCGTGAAGCGTTTGCGGCCGCTCGGCCCCAGCGGTAGGCTATCCACCCCGATCCCGACGCCCCACCCGCAACGCCGGGGCTATTCCGGGCCGCCCCACCCCACGGAGACCGCCATGATCGAAACCTACGAATCTTTAAAGAACCTGATCGCCTCGATCGAGGACGACGTGAAGAAGGCCGCCGGCGGCAACCGCGCCGCCGGGACCCGCGTCCGCAAGGAGATGCAGGACGTCAAGAACCTCGCCCAGGACCTGCGTAAAAAGATCCTCGAAGGCCGCGAGGGCGAGGCGTCCTGACCCGCCGCCGCGCGGCGGGGACGCCGCGGCTTATAACCTTCGCTCCTTTCCAGCCGCGCCGTCCTCGCCGCGCGTCAACCCCCGGTCCCACCTCGACCCGCTATGGCCCCGCCTCTATTGTTCGACATCACCGGCATCGACCTCGAAGCCACCACGTACGGCGTCGACGTCATCGAAGAAGTCAACCCCCACCGCGGGGTCATGCGCATGCTCGACCGCATCGTCTTCGAGTCCGACGACCGCATCGACTACATCGCCTGCAAGGACATCGGCCACGACGAGTTCTGGGTCCCCGGACACATCCCCGGCCGGCCGATCTTCCCCGGCGTGCTCATGATCGAGGCCGCCGCCCAGCTCGCCAGCTTCATCTGCCTCCGCAAGATGAAGGACACCCACTTCATGGGCTTCGCCGGTGTCGACGGGGTCAAGTTCCGCGGCCAGGTTGAGCCCGGCGACCGCTTCGTGCTCCTCGTCCACGAAGACGAGATCCGCCCCCGCCGCAGCACCAGCCGGGCCCAGGGCCTCGTCAACGGCAACCTCGTCTTCGAGGCGACGATCAAGGGCATGCCGATGTGACTTTTCTTCTCGTTCTCGTACTCGTACTCGTACTCGAAACAAGGGCCTTGCCGCGGCGAACGATCCGTGTTGACGAGGAGCACGACCAAGAACCCCCGGACGATCAACCCCATGTCCACCGAAATCAACATCGGCCTCATCGGCTCCAAGTTCATGGGCCGCACCCACAGCAACGCATACCTCAAGGTGGCGAAGTTCTTTGACCTGCCCGTCGAGCCGGTGATGCACACCATCGCCGCCCGCGACGAAGCCGACCTCAAACAGTTCGCCCCGCGGTGGGGCTGGCAGAACCACACCACCGACTGGGAGTCGCTTTGCCAGAACGACGAGATCGGCCTGATCGATGTCGGGACGCCGAACCACGTGCACCGCGAGCAGTCGATCGCCGCGCTCGAGGCGGGCAAGCACGTGGCGTGTGAGAAGCCGCTGGCCGACACGCTGGACGAGGCGCGGGCGATGCGGGACGCGGCGGCGAAGGCCGCGGAGAAGGGCGTTCAAACCTTCGTCTGGTACAACTACCGCCGCTGTCCGGCCGTGGCGCTGGCCCACCGGCTGGTGAAGGAGGGCCGGCTCGGTCGGCTGTACCACGTCCGCTGCTTCTACCTCCAGGACTGGGCCGGGCCCGACGTGCCCCTGCTCTGGCGCTTCCAGGGCGACGTCGCCGGGTCCGGCGCGCTCGGCGACTTGTGCGCCCACTCCATCGACACCGCCCGCTTTGTCACCGGCGAGGAGGTCGACACCGTCAACGGGGCCGTGCTCAAGACCTTCATCAAGGAACGCACGCTGCTCGAAGGCAAGTCCGGCGGGGAGATCTCCGGCCGCGGGGCGGGGTCGTCCGAGTCGAAAAAGGGCAGGTCCACCGTCGACGACGCGGTGGTCTTCACCGCCGAGCTCACCGGCGGAGCCATCGCCACCTTCGAGGCGTCGCGCCTCTCCACCGGCGACAAGAACGGCAACCGCATCGAGGTGCACGGCGAAAACGGCGGGCTCCGCTTCGACTTCGAACGCATGACCGAGCTGCAGTGGTATGACGCCACCCTGCCTGAACGCGAGCAGGGCTGGACCACCATCAACGTGAGCAACGGCGGGGCCGACCACCCCTACGCCGCCGCGTGGTGGCCCACCGCCCACGCCATCGGGTACGAGCACGGCTTCATCAACCAGGCCGCCGACATGTTCCGCGCCCTCGGCGGCGAGACCCCCGAAGTCCCCCTGCCCGACTTCGCCGACGCCTACGAAACTCAACGCGTCCTCGCCGCGGTGGTCAAGAGCGCCAAAAACCGCAGCCCCGTCCCGCTGTCCGAGGTGGTGTAGTCGGAGTTGGGGGTTTGGGTGTTGGGAGTTAGGCGCAAAAGCTGGCTCGAAACGTGACTTTCGACCGGGGGCGATGCCCGAGCGTTATCATCGCTCTCCCAAGCCCCCAACACCCAAGCCCCCAACACCCACCCCGCCATGTTCAAGTTCTTCCGCCAGTTCAACAAGGTCATCCTCATCATCGGCGGGTGCGTGCTCATGGTCGCGTTCCTCGTGCCCCAGGCGGTGACGATGTTCGCGCCCGGCGGCGGGGATGTGGAACTCGGCACGATCCACGGCCGCGAGGTCACGGGCAACGAGGTCCGCTCCGCGTCGTTCGAGCTGGCGGTGCTGCAGAACCTCGGCTTCGGGCCGGGCCTGCCGACCTTGGCTGACGGCCGGCCGATCGACGACGGGCTGACGTGGCTGATGCTCCTGGCCGACGCGCGGGAGATGGGCGTCTGGGCCGGCGACGCCGAGCTCAACGCCGCCCTCGCCGCGCGGGGCCTCGACGACGCCATCCTCGCCGAGCAGGCCCGCCTCCGCCAGGTCACCCCCGACTTCCTCCGCCAGGCCGTCCGCCACTGGCTCATCGCCGAGCAGTACCGCGAGCTCGTCGCCGGCATCGCCTACAACAACTACGGCTCGGGCGGCATGTCCCCGGCCGTCCAACGCCTTGAGATCTATAACCAGTTCGCCCGCGAATCCGAGCAGTTCCGCGACAACCCGCAGATGATGCAGTACTTCTCGCAGCTCGCCATGCTCGAGATGCAGGGTTCCCACCGCCTCAGCCGCTCGCTGCTCACCCACGTCATCCGCGACAACGCCGCGACCATCCGCGGCCGCCTCCTGCTCATCCCCGCCGACCCCGACGACGCGACCGAGCCCGCCGACGACACCCTCCGCGAGCTGTTCAACCGGTACAACGACGTGCTGCCCGGCGGGGGCGCGGCGGGCTCCGGCACTTCCGGCGGCACTTCCGGGGAGCGGCCGTACCCCTTTGGCTACCGCATCCCCGACCGTGTGCAGGTCGAATACCTTCAACTCACCCGCGAGGCGTTGCAATCCGCCGTCCACGTGGGCTACGCCGACGTGCTCGACTACTACCGCCAGAATAAGGGCACGTTCAAGAGCGACGCCGCCGAAGCCCCCGACGCGCCGACCGACGTCGTGCGGCAGCAGATCGAAGACCAGCTCGTCAGCCGCGAGATCGAACGCCTCCGCGCCCGGGTGCTCGACGAGGTCCGCTCCATCCTCGCCGAGGACCTCCGCGGCCTCTCGGAGCAGGACGGCTACACCCAGCTCCCTGCCGACTTCCGGCCCACCCCCCTCCCCACCGTCGCCGACCGCGTGCAGGAACGCCTGAACGTCCAGCTCAACGTCATGGGCGAGCCCAACCGCTGGCTGCCGCTAAGCGAGCTCGGCGACCTGCCCGGCATCGGTTTCAGCGCCCTCGGCGGGGCACGCGGCGTGTTCTTCCCCCAGTACGCCGGCCTCGCCAAGTCGCTCGTGCCCGACCCGCAGCAGGTGCCCCGGACCCTCCGGCTCCAAGTCGGCACGCCCAGCGAACCCCTGCAGGACTTCGACGGCAACTCCTATCTCTTCCGCCTCACCGCCGCCGAGCCGGCCCACCCCCCCGCTTCCCTCGAAGCCGTCCGTGACCAGGTCGTCCGCGACGCCAGGACCGTCGCCGCCTACGACGCGCTCATCCAGACCGCCGACGCGTGGCGGCAGCGCGTCATCGAGAACGGGCTCGACGCCGCCGCCGGCTCGGTCGACGCCCCCGTGCAGGACGTGCCCCCGTTCCAGCGTGAGGCGGGCCTCGCCGGCGGGGTCCCCGACGTGCCGGGTGTCGGCCGCAGCAAGCCGTTCGTCGACGCCGCCTTCGCCCTCGTCGACGGCCTCCCGTTCGACACGGACGTGGCCAGCCTCCCTGTCGACCAACGTCTCGCCGTCGTCCCCGTGCCCGGCCGCACCGCGTTGGCGGTGTTCCTGCTCGGGGGCTACACCCCCCTGACGCAGGAAGGCTACCGCCGCCAGCTCGCCGGCGGCAGCGCCCTGGCGGTCAGCGCCGCCCTCGACCGCCCCGCCGCCAACCCGGGCAGCGGCGACACGGCCGAAGCCGACGCCATCACCGACCCCCTCTCCCGCCCGGCCCTCGCCCGCCGCACCGGCTTCGACCTCGCCGCGTACGACCAAGAACACGGCGACGACGACGTGCCGTGACCGCTGACACCTCGTTGCGACTCAATAGCCGCGGCCTGGTCGGCCGCGTCAGATCCGCGCGGTTTATCCGACCACGGCTGTTGAGCAAACTGTGCTAACTAAGCCCCCGCGCATCCACCGGGGTACAATCGCGTACCCCCTCCGCCCGGCTTAACCGCCGGCCCCCTGCTTGTCGCGTCGCTATGTCGCACCTCCGTCTCATCCCCGTTGCCACACTCGCCTGCGCCGTGCTCCTCGCCGCGGGCTGCGCCAGCCAACTGCGTGTCACCACCGACCCGCCGGGCGCCCTCGTGACGGTAAAGGACGAACAGGGCAAGGTCGTCGAATCCGGCCCGTCGCCGCTCGACGCGGCGCTGCAATTTAGTGACGAGGGCGACGAGCTTTACGTGGTGGACGTCGAGCCGACGATCGAGCAGGCCGAGCTCTACCTGCCCGCGTCGCGCCGCCTGACCGCGTCGGGCTACGCCGCGCTGCCCGGCGCGCAGACCGTGACCGACACCACCAAGCAGCTCGCGTTCCGCCTGATCGAAAAGAGCTACGTCAACCTTCCGCTCGTCGAGGTTATGCTCACGCCCCAGGGCCAGTGGGTCGGGCTGATCACCCGGTCGCGGTCTTACAAAGACATCACGGAGGTCGGCGGACTCGCCCCCCGCCTCATCGTCGACTTCGGCGAGAACCGCGGGCTCAACGGCCTTACCCTCTCGCCCGCCGGCGAGCGCATCGTCTACAGCGAAGCCGTGCTTGACCCGCCGGTGGACCGCCTCGACACCGCCCTCGATCTCTCCTCCGACCGCATCCTCGGGCTCAAGGGCGCCAACCTCCGCGGCATCAACATCGACGGCGGCGGGGTCCTGCACCTCACCACCGAGAACTTCCGCGACATGTTTCCCACCTTCACCGCCCGCGGCGAGCAGATCCTCTTCGCCTCCAACCGCCGCCGCAACGGCCTGCTCGACATCCTCCGCATCAAGGCCACCGGCCGCTCGGGCATCTCCGACATCTACGTCAACCACCGCAACGGCATGGTCCTCCGGCCCACCGCCGCCGACGACGGCACCATCGCTTTCGCCGTCGCCAACATCGACCCCGCCACCTCCACCCTCACCGACACCCAGGTCTGGACCATCGGCGGGCCCAACGAGTTCCCCACCCAGATCGCCCGCGGCACCGAGCCCGCCATCTCGCCCGACGGCCGCTCCATCGTCTACACCGCTCCCGACGGCAACCTCTGGGTCACCGCCTCCGACGGCTCCAACCAGACCTCCCTCACCACCAACGCCGCCGCCATCGTCGACCGCTACCGCGACAGCCTCTCCCCCCTCGAACGCCAACGCTACGACGCCAACGCTTCGCTCGGCCTCGTGCCCGTCCGGCCGTTCACCCACCCCGCCTGGACCCCCGACGGCCAACGCATCCTCTTCACCTCCATGGAGGGCTCCGACGCCGACGGCCGACCCAACGAAGACGTCTGGATCATGCGCCCCGACGGCTCCGACGCCCAGCAGCTCACCACCAACGGCTCCGCCGACCGCTACCCCCAGATGTCCCCCGACGGCCGCTCCGTCTACTTCCTCTCCAACCGCGGCCAATCCTGGTCCATCTACCAGATCCCCGCACCCACAGAAACCCGCGGTGCCTCCAACCCGCTCGACGGACCATGACAATTCGATAGGAAGCGACGCGGCTCCGCCGCGCCTTCTAACGCTTCCAAATAGGAGCGGCAGGATTCGAACCCGCGACCGAGCCATTATGAGTGGCCTGCTCTAACCACTGAGCTACGCTCCCGACCCCACCACCGTACCGACAACCGCCCCGCTTTACTCGTCGTGCGACACGTCCACCGTGTAGTTCGGGCTCTCCCGCGTGATCGAAATGTCGTGCGGGTGGCTCTCCGCCAGCGACGCCCCACTCACCCGGACGAACCGGGCGTTCTCGCGCAGCTCGTCGATCGTCGCGCTGCCGGTGTACCCCATCCCCGCCCGCAGCCCCCCCACCATCTGGTACACGAAGTCGCTCAGCGGCCCGCGGTACGGCACCCGCCCCTCCACGCCCTCGGGCACCAGCTTGTCCCGCGTCGTCACCCCCTTCTGCGCGTACCGGTCGGCCGACCCCGACAGCATCGCCCCCTGGCTGCCCATGCCCCGGTACGTCTTATACCGCCGCCCGTGGTGGATCACCAGGTCCCCCGGCGACTCGTCCAGCCCTGCGAACAGCGACCCCAGCATCACCACCGACGCCCCCGCCGCCAACGCCTTGGTGATGTCCCCCGAATGCCGGATCCCCCCGTCCGCGATCACCGGCACACCCTCCGCATCCGCCGCCGCACACGCGTTCATGATCGCTGTCACCTGCGGCATCCCCACGCCCGTCACGATCCGCGTCGTACAAATAGACCCCGGCCCGATCCCCACCTTCACCGCGTCCGCCCCCGCCGCAATTAAATCTCGCGCCCCCTCCGCCGTCGCCACGTTCCCCGCGATTACGTCGATCGTGTACCGCGCCTTGATATCCCGCACCGACTGCGCCACGTTCCCGCTATGACCGTGCGCCGAGTCGACCACGATCACGTCCACCTCCGCCTCGATGAGCGCGTCGACCCGCTCGAGTTGGTGCACCCCCACCGCCGCACCGACCCGCAGCCGACCACGCTCGTCCCGACACGCCCGCGGGAACTGGTCCTGCTTCGCGATGTCCCGCATCGTGATGAGCCCGGTGAGGTGGCCCCTGCCATCGACCAGCAACAGCTTCTCGACCTTGTTGCGGTTCAGGATCGCTTCGGCCTGGCCGAGCGTCGTGTCGGGCGAGGCCGTCACCAGCCGGTCCTTGGTCATGACCTCGTGGATCGGCGTCGTGTCGTCGCTCAGGAACATCATGTCCCGCCGCGTCACGATGCCAACCACTTCACCCCCGGAACCCGAGCCGTCACGGCCGCCGTTGACCGTGATTGGCACGCCCGAAATGTTCTGCTCCCGCATGAGCCGACGCACCTCGGCCGCGGGCGCTTCGGGGGGCAGCGTCACCGGGTCGGTGATCACGCCGTTGGCCGACCGCTTGACCTTCGTCACCTCCCGCACCTGCTCGCCGATCGACAGGTTCTTGTGGATGAACCCCAGCCCGCCCTCCTGCGCCAGCGCAATGGCCAGAGCCGACTCCGTCACCGTGTCCATCGGGGCCGACAACACCGGGATGTTCAGGCGGACATTGCGGGTGAGCTGCGTCGACGTGTCCGCGTCCGTCGGCACCACGTCGCTCGCCGCCGGGATGAGCAGGACATCGTCAAAGGTGATCCCGTCGGAGACGATCTTGGCTTCCATGACAAAGTATCGTGGCGTCACGCCGTGCCGTCAAGGTCTCACGGCGGCGAAACAGCCGTAACCGCAGATTTCGCAGATTACGCAGATTGAAGACGCAGATTTGAATTAAGCCGTAAAGGACGATCGGGAATCGACTCTACTTGACGTGATTCCGCCTTGCGCCGCAGAACAATCTCCTTAATTCGCTTCAATGCTCCACCCCCTTCTCGTGGCTCCCAACCTCCGCGATCGCCTTGCATTCCAATCAACTCTCATCTGCGTCCTTAATCTGCGAAATCTGCGTAAGCTGCGGTTACGGCTGTTCAATCCCCAACACCCCAGCCGCCGCGTCGTGATAGATCGTCCGCAGCAACTCCGCCGGCACCGCCGCACCCCGCAGCCGCGCCGTCGCCGTCTCGGGCACCGATGCATCCACCTTGTGCAGGTCCGGGTCCACGATGGGTGACGGCCCGTCGTACCCCGTCTCGATCAGCGTCCGCAGCGCCCAGTACCGGCTGGCGAACAGGTCGAAACCGATGCTGTCGTTCATGTGCTCGTTCGCGACGATGTCCGTCCCAAACAGCACCCGTCCCGGATTGGCCTCGCAGAACCTGCGAAACCGCGCCGGGTTCTTCGATAGTTCACGGACCTGCCACTTGGCCGCGGAAGTATCGACAACATAATTGGGGTGCCGGTCGAGAAACGCCTGCAGCCAGTCCATATCCTCCGGCCAGCCGCCCATGTGCGCCCCGATCCACGTGACATCCCGGTACTCCTCCAGCGCCGCCTCCAGCGCCGGATACTGCTCCGCCTTCGTGCCGTATTTCTCGGTATCGGTGTACACCGTCCCGAACCACGTATCCGGGTCACCGACATGCGTCATAAATGTCCGGTAACCCAGATCATACGCCAGCCGCATCCCCTCTTTCCGTATCGGCGAGTCCAGCCGCATCGCCTCCGCCTCCGCCGCGTCCTTCGACAGCTCCGCCACGTCCCGGCCCCGCGGTGCTGCCCAAAATTTGATCACGTCGCTGTCAAACTCCGCCCGGAACGCTTCGATATCTTTGAGCCACCGCGTCGTGAACGTCCCCGGCGTCTCGCGCTTCATGTAATCCGGCACGCAGATGAACCTGATCCGCTCGCCGAAGTGCGGGTGCAGCACCCGGGCGTTGTCCAGCCCCGTCATCGTGTACGTCAGCCGCACCCCGAACAGCTCCGCCACCTCCAGGTACAACTCCGCCGCCCGCGGTGTCCCCACATGGGTGTGCACGTCGATCACCGGCCCCCGGTACGGCAGCTCGGCCGCGAGGGCCCGGTAGTCCAGGCCCAGCGTGTTCGCCGGGTCGAGCGTCGCTGCTTTTGGAGGGGTCGGCTCGGCCATGGCGATGAGTCTAGGGCCCACGCCGCGGTGTATCATCTCTGAGGCGGTGGGTCCCGCTCTCCCCCGCATCGCCGATCAGCCGGAAAGTTTTTCATCGCCCCCGACAAGTTCAACCTCGACAAGGAGCTCCGCGGCCGCCGCCTCCGCTCCAAGACCGCCCGCCCCGCCGCCGGCGCGTCCGCCTCCACCACCACCGCCGACGGCAAAGCCCGGCGACGCTTCGACCTCGTCGCCCTCGACCTCGATGGCACCCTCCTCTCCTCCGACAAGCGGCTCAGCCTCAAAGCCATCGAAGCCGTCAAGGAGGTCCGTCAGCGCGGCATCAAAGTCGTCCTCGCCACCGCCCGCCCGCCCCGCTCCACCCTCGAGATATACAACCACCTCGGCCTCAACACCCACCAGATCAACTACAACGGCGCCCTCATCCAGCACCCCGAGCATGACACCTTCCTCCGCCACCAGCCCATCGCCCCCGACCTCGCCTACGCCATCTGCACCGTCGCCCGCAAGACCGACCGAACCTGCATCATCGCCCTCGAGATCCTCGATAAGTGGTACACCGACCGCCACGACCCCACCCTCACCACCGAAACCAGCAAGAAGTTCAAGCCGGACTACATCGGCCCGCTGCTCAAGCCGCTCAAAAAACCGATCACAAAGTTGATGGTCATGGCCCCCCCGGACCGCATGGCCGTCATCCGCAACGTGCTGGACAACCAGTACGCCAGCGCCGCGACGCTGATCCTGAACGAGGACCACCTCACGCAAGTTGCAAGTATCGAGGCGGACAAGGGCCACGCGCTGGGGTTCCTCTGCGAGAAGTACGGCATCGACCCGAAGCACGTCCTCGCCCTCGGCGACGGGCCCAACGACTGCGGCATGCTCCGCTTCGCCGGCCTCGGCGTCGCCATGGGCAACGCCTGCCTCGAGGCGCAGGGGGCCGCCGACGTCGTCGGCCCCACCAACGACGACGAGGGCGTGGCACGAACCCTGCGCCGCTACCTGCTGGATTAATCTGTTGGTTGTTGCCGGTACCGGTGTAGAATCAACCACGATGTTTGCCGCTCTAGCACCAAAAAGTCCGCCGGTTTCTCCCTCCAAAGCTTTCGAAGTCGGTACCACCGGCTGGACCGCCGCGGACCTGGACGATCCTGCTATTGATCTGGCCTGGGACAACGGCCGTTATGAGATCGTTGAAGGAGTTCTTACACAGATGGCCGCCGCAGTCGCAGCAGGATCGAGCCCGACAGGCAGTCTGATTGCCATCCTCAAAAACTACTTTTGGGACAGCAATCTGGAGGCCGAGGTGCTGCCCGAGCTCGACCTGATCCTCAAGTCGCGGCGGGTCTTGAGACCGGACTTCGCCGTCATGTTGCCGGACGACATCAAACGGGCGGCCGCGTCCGTTCCGGTCGGTGCCGATTGGCGTTATCGGCGTGTGATCGTTCCCCCGACGCTAAATGTCGAAACCATCAGCCGCGGCCACGAGGACCACGACCGTGTCAACAAACGGTTGTGGTATGCCGAGTTCGGCGTACCGTTCTTCTGGCTGATGGACCCCGCCGATCGGTCGCTGGAAAGCCTCGCCCTCCGCGACGGCGAGTACCACACCGTCGGCCGTGCCGCGGGAGACGCTGACATTGCCCTCCCGCCCTTCGAGGGCTTGACAATCCCGCTCAAGCGGGTGTTCGGCACGTCCTGATCAGACGTTGAAATACTTTGCGTCCGGGTGGTGCACGATGATCGCTGAGGTGGACTGCTCGGGGTCGATCTGCCAGTTCTCGGTGAGTTCACAGCCGATGCGTTCGGGCTTGAGCAGGTCGAACAGGATCTCCTGGTCCGACATGTCCGGGCAGGAGTCGTAGCCAAAGGAGTAGCGGGAGCCGCGGTACTTCTGGGTGAAGAGTTGTTTGATCTTCGGGCTGTCGTCGTTGCCGATGCCCAGCTCGGCGCGGACGCGTTTATGCCAGAGCTCGGCGAGGGCCTCGGCACACTCGACGCCCATTCCGTGGGCGTAAAGGTACTCGGTGTAGTTGTTGTCGTCGAAGTAGCGTTTCGCGAGGCGGCTGATTTCCCGGCCCATGGTGACGCACTGCATCGGCAGCACGTCCTTGCCGTCGCCGACGGCGCGGAAAAAGTCGGAGATGCACAAGCGCTTGCGGTCGGGCTGGCGGGGGAAGTTGCCGAAGCGGGCGATCTCCACGTCGTGGTCGTCGGGGTGGTAAATCACCAGGTCGTCGCCGTCGCTGTTGCAGGGGTAGTAGCCGTAGACAAGCTGGGGCTGGAGGACGCCGTGCATGTCGCGCTTGTAGCGGTTGAAAATCGGGCGCACCTCATCTTCGAGCTGGCGGTCATAAGTGGCGGTGTCGAGGTTGCCTCGGGTGAACTGCCACTGGGTCTTGAACAGCGCGGCCTCGTTGACGAAGGGGTAAATGTGGTCGAGCGGGACGTGTTCCACGACGCGTAAGCCCCAGAAGGGGGGCGTGGGGATTTCGACGAGGCGGGTGGTTTTCGAGCGGGCGGGGGTCAAAATCGCGGTGCCGCCCGCTGAAGCGGGCTCCGCCGAGTCGGATCGCGCGCGTTCTTTGAGTTCCGCGACTTTTGCGTCTTTCGTTGCGCGCTTCGTGTTGCGTCGCTCGATGTCGGCTTCGAGTTCGTCGAAGTGGCCGCCACAGATGCGGTCCATGAGGCGGAGGCCCTCGAAGGCGTCGGTGCCGTGGTACGTCTTGCCGTGGTAGGTGTTGCGGAGGTGGCCCTCGCAGTAGCTGCGTTGGAGGGCGGCCCCTCCGAGGATCATGGGGGGGGTGAGGCCGAGGCTGTTGAGCTCCTTGAGGTTCTCTTCCATCACGTTGACGGACTTGACGAGCAGGCCCGACAGGCCGATGGCGTCGGGTTGCAACTCCTTGTACTTTTCGACAATGACGTTGATAGGAACTTTTATACCGAGGTTGTAAACGGTGTAGCCGTTGTTGGTGAGGATGATGTCGACGAGGTTCTTGCCGATGTCGTGGACGTCGCCGCGGACGGTGGCGAGGAGCATGGAGCCCTTGCCGCCGCCCTCGAGTTTCTCCATGTAGGGCTCAAGTTCGGCGACGGCGGCCTTCATCGTCTGCGCGGACTGGAGGACGAAGGGGAGCTGCATCTGGCCGGAGCCGAAGAGCTCGCCGACGACGCGCATGCCGTCGAGGAGGTGGTCGTTGATGATGTCGAGCGGGGCGTACTTGTCGCGGGCTTCGGTGAGGGTCTCGTCGAGGCCCTTCTTCTCGCCGTCGATGATGTGCTTGCGGAGCCGCTCTTCAAGCGGGAGGTCGGCAAGGTCGACGCGGGTGGACTGCTCCGCGGCGTCGTCGGGGAAGAGGTTGATAAAGATCTGCAGCGGGTCGGTGGTTTCGCTGCCGTCTTCAAGCGTCACCGGGGTGGCGGATTCACGGGCATCAAGAAGGTCTAACGCCGCGTCCCACTGCTCGTCGGGGATGCGATTTTTGGGCAGGATCTTCGAGACGTGGAGGATCGCGGAGGTCATGCCCGCGGCGGTGAGCTCGCTGAGGAAGACGCTGTTGAGCACCTGCCGGGCGGCGGGCTTGAGGCCGAAGCTGATGTTGCTGAGCCCGCAGGTGAGCTGGCACTTGGGGAAGCGCTCGGCGATGAGGCGGGTGCCCTCGATGGTTTCGAGGCCCGAGCGTCTGTCCTGCTCCATGCCGGTGGAGACCGGGAGGACCAGGGGGTCGAACATGAGGTCTTCCTCGGCGAGGCCGTGGTGGTTGACGGCGAGGTCGTGCATGCGCTGGGCGATGGCGAGCTTGCGGCTGCGGGTCCGGGCCATAGCGTTTTCGGGGTCCTCGTCAATGGTGCCGAGGACGAGGCCCGCGCCGTAGGTTTTCGCAAGTTTGCACATGGCGGCGAACTTGTCTTCGCCGTCCTCGAGATTGGCCGAATTGATGAGGCATTTCCCGCCGGCGGCTTTGAGGCCCGCTTCGATCGTTGCGGGCTGGGTGGAGTCGAGCATGAGGGGCGCGTTGACCTGTTGCACGAGCAGGCCGACGATCTTGCGCATGTCCGCGGCGTTGTCGCGGCCGGCGTAGTCGACGTTTACGTCGATCACGTGAGACCCCTCGCGGACCATCTCCTTGGCGAGGGACATGATCTCGTCCCAGTTTTCCTCTTCGAGGAGGCGCTTGAACTTGCGGGAGCCCGAGGCGTTGGTGCGTTCGCCGACGTTGAGAATCGAGTTATCCTGGCGGTAGTCGACCGCACCCATGAGCGAGGCGATCTGCGGGCGGTACTCGGCCTTGTCCACGGTGACCGGCGGGGTGTCGCGGCCGATGTGTTGCACCAGCGCGCGGATGTGGTCGGGGGTGGTGCCGCAGCAGCCGCCGACGACGTTGAGGCCGGCCGAGTTGACGAACTCGGCGACTTTGGTGGCAAACGGTTCGGGCTGGAGGGGGAAGACGGTGTGCCCCTCGACAAGCGACGGGAGGCCGGCGTTGGGGAGGAGCGAGAGCTTGCGGGGCCAGTGCCTGGCAAGGTACTGCACGTGCTCGGCCATCTCGGTCGGGCCGGTGGCGCAGTTCATGCCGAGGCTGAGGATGGGGTAGTCGCGGAGTGCGGCGACGACGCCGGCGATGTCGGTGCCGACGAGGGTGGTGCCGAACTGCTCGATGGTGACCTGCACCATGATGGGCACCCCGGAAGCGTCGCCCTCCGCGTCCTCGCCGATGTCGGGGTGCAGGCCCTTTTCCTCCAGCACGTCCGTAATCGCCGTCAGGGCGCACTTGACCTGCAAGATGTCCTGCGCCGTTTCGAGCAAGAGGACATCCGCCCCGCCTTCAAGCAATCCGCGGACCTGGGCGGCGTAGCTGTCGCGCATCGTGTCCCAGTCGATGTTGCCGAGGGTGATCAGCTTGGTCCCCGGGCCCATCGACCCGACGACGAAGCGGGGCCGGCCGTCCTTCTGCTGGTACTTGTCACACGCTTCACGGGCGGTTCGGGCGGCCAGCACGTTGAGCTCGTGCACGCGGTCGACCAGGTCCTGGTCCTCCATCGTGTGGAGCTGGGCGTTGAACGAATCGGTCTCCACCGCGTCGGCCCCGGCCTCCAAAAAATCCTCGTGGATCTGGCGGATCACCTCCGGCCGGGTGAGCAGCAGCACCTCCGTGCAGTTCTCGCGGCCGAGGTAATCCCGCTCGAGGTCGAGGTCCGTGAGGTTATGGATGGACGTGCCCATCGCCCCATCGAGGAAGAGGACGCGCTTTTGAAGTTGTTGGCTGAACAGGCTCATGGTATTGCTTCATCCGTTGATCCGGATGAAATGATATATCGGATCGGGGCGGGTTCAACTGCGATCCCGCTGTTTCCCGGAACATCCACGACGTGCGGGGCGTGGTGTCGGTGCGGACGCCGTTACAATGCCCGCCCGATGGGCGACTCCGACACTTCTGATCACGATTCGCCTCCCCCGCCGACGCCGGGCGAGACGCACGCCGCGCTCGCGCCGCTGCGTGACCGGATCGACGGGCTGGATCGGCGGCTGGTGGACCTGTTGAACGAGCGGGCGGGCATCGTGGTCGAGGTCGGGCGGATTAAGCGGGAGTCGGGCGAGGCGGTGCCGATCTATGCCCCGGACCGCGAGCAGGCGGTGATGCAGAAGGTCCGCGACGCGAACGCAGGCCCGCTGCCCGACGCGTGTATCGAGGCGATCTGGCGTGAGCTGATGTCCGGCAGCTTCGCCCTGGAGCGGGCGCTGCGGATCGGGTACCTCGGCCCGCCGGGCAGCTTCTCCCACCTCGCGGCGCGGCAGAAGTTTGGCGCATCGGTGGAGTACGACGAGGCGTCGGACTTCCCGGCCATCTTCGACTCGGTTGCCCGGGGCCACCTCGACTACGGCCTGATCCCCATCGAGAACTCGACGCACGGCGGGGTGACCGCTTCGATGGATGCCTTCCTTGAGACGGACGTGAAAATCTGTGCTGAGGTGCGGGTGAGCATCCACCACAATCTGCTGTCGCGGGTGCCGCTGGAGCGGATCACCGACGTGTATTCGCACCCGCAGGTGCTCGGGCAGTGCCGGCGGTGGCTGAGCGGGCAGCTCCCCCAGGCGACGCAGCACCAGACGGCCAGCTCGTCGCAGGCGGCGAAGATCGTGAACGAGTTAGCCGAGGGCGGCGCGGCCGCGATCGGCTCGACGTTGTGCGCCCGGCTGTACGACCTGCCGATCCTGCTCGAGAACATCGAGGACAACCCGAGCAACACCACGCGCTTCGTCGTGATCGCGAAGCAAGGTGCGAAAGCCAGCGGCGACGACAAGACGTCCATCGTCTTCACCACCGAGCACAAAGCGGGTGCGTTGACCGAAGTGCTCAACGTGTTCCGCAACCACGGCCTGAACCTCACGCGGCTGGCGGAGCGGCCGAGCCAGCGGATGAACTGGGAGTACTACTTTTTTGTGGATCTGGAGGGCCACGTTGACGAGCCGCGCGTGGCCGAGGCGTTGGCGGAGGCGAAGCGTCACTGTCTGCAGTTGACGGTGCTCGGGTCGTTCCCGAGTTCGCACGAGGTGTTGTGAGGGAGCGGGATAAGCGGGCGGCTTAGCCCGGTTTCTTGCGGCCGTCGTGATCCGAGAGTTTTAAAACTGCGGCCGCGAGCGGCCGGGCTAAGTAGGCGATGATTTGGATTGATCACGCCGCGATTGCGGTGCCGTCGATGCCGTCGAGCCGCGCGGCGATGGCGGGGTTGTTCAGCAGGTACGACGCCAGCGGCTGGGCGGCGAAGCGGTGGCCGGTGGCGTTATAGACGATGGGCCAGACGGCGAGGGCGCGATCCTCGATCACGACGGCGCGGGGGCGGCGGGGGCTTTGGAACGCGCCGGTGTTGATGATGAACCGGCGGTCCGGGCCGCCGCCCGGGGAGCTGGGGGGGCCGGGGTTGCGATCGACCCAGATGCCGGCACGGTGGATGTGGCCGAAGATGAAGAAGCGGGACTCGGGGGCGAAGCGTCGGGCGAAGCCGATGGCGCGGCGGGGGATGGAGTGCCAGTAGTAGAGGGCCTTGCCCATGACCTGGGCCCGGGCGAGTTTTTTCTGCAGCGCGGACTTGGGGCGGTGCTCTGATCCGCGGTGGCGGCGGCGTTGGGCGTCGTGGTCCCAGTGCAGGGCCGAGGCCTGTTGGCACGCGGCGAGTTGGGCGTCGAGGCTGCGGGCCTTGGTCGGGTCGAGCGACATGATGGCGTCGGCGTGGAAGCGCTGGAGCTGGCGGGCGTGGTCGGTCCAGGGCGAGATGGCCGGGTGCAGGATGTCGCCGTGGGTGAGGAACACCTCGCGCCGGGCGAGGCGGAGGTATCGCCGGTCGGTGAGCAGCGGGTCGTGGTTGCCCGAGAGGAGCGTGAGCTTGACGCCGTCGGCCTCGGTGAGGTCCTGCAGCTCGAGGACCTGCCGAGCGGCGGCCCCGCGGACCTTGGGGTCGGCGATCTCGGCGACGTCGCCGTTGATGATGACCTCGGTCGCGCCGCGCCACAGCGGGCGGAGCGCAGCCGCCGAGGCCGCGCCGCGGCCGGGCGTCGCGAGGTGCGTGTCGGACAGGACGACGATGCGGCCGGGCGGTGGCATGGGGGTGGTATCGGCGGGATCAAGGCGCGGGATTACCGGCCGAAGCCGCTGGCCGCTAGCCGTTGGCCGTTCGCCGGAGTGCCTTTCGCCAACGGCTAACGGCTAACGGCCAACGGCTCCCCCCATCCGCTAAACTCCCGCCCCATGCCCATCAAGCTGTTCAACTCCAACCTCGACTCGACGCTCATCGGCACACCGGGCGCGGCCCAACACTTCCGCTCCGCCTGGCAGTCCATCCCCGAAGACGAGCGCCCCATCCTCGTGTACAACTCCGGCCGGTCGCTGGAAGAGATCCGCGGCATCATCGCCGACACGGCCCTGCCCCGGCCGGCCTACATCATCGCCGGCGTCGGCACGCAGATCCACGACGCCCACGCCGACCGCCCGCTCACCCAGTACACCGACGCCCTCGCCGAAGGCTGGGACCTTGGCCTCATCAACGAACTCGTCCGCGAGATGCCCGGCGTGGTCCGCCAGGAAGACAAGAACCAAAACGCCCTCAAGAGCAGTTGGTACCTCGACAACGCCGACCGCGAAACGGTCCACCTCCTGCGTGAGCGGCTCAAGAGCCGCGGGCTGCAGGTCACGGTCGTCTACTCTTCCTACCGCTACCTCGACATCATCCCGGCGCGGACCAACAAGGGCCTCGCCCTGAGCTGGCTCTGCAAACAACTCAAGATCAAGCTCGACAACGTGCTGGTCGCGGGCAGCTCGGCCAACGATGCGAGCTGCTACTTCCTGCCGGGCGTGCGGGGCATCATCGTCGAGAACGCCAAGCCCGAGCTGTTCGAGGCCGTGGTCACGGTCAAGGTCTACCGCAGCCCGTATGTGATGAGCGAGGGGATCGTCGACGGGCTGGTGCATTACGAACTGCTGGACGCCGCGCCCGCGTTGGCGGCCAATGATCCCAACGCCGACGTCGAGCTAGGCATGCTCTTCAACGCCGAGGCTCTGGCCGGGCTCGACGAAGAGGAAGAGGCGTTCATCCAGCTCGCTTACGAGAAGGCGCTGGTGTCGCTTCGCAAGTGCATCACGCCGATGGGCTTTTCCGCCGCGTCCATGCCCGACAACGAGGTCACGGGCACCGACGAGAACTACAACTCGGTCTGGGCCCGTGACGGCGCGATCACCACCATCAACACCCTCGACGTGGACGACCCCGACATCGTCGAGGCCCAGCGCCGCACCCTCATCACCCTCTTCGAGCACATCAGCCCCGCCGGCCAACTCCCCGCCAACGTCCGCCTGCTCTCGCACCAGCCGGACTATTCGGGTGTCGGCGGGATCTGCGCCATCGACTCGAACCTCTGGCTCATCATCGCGATGTATCAATACGCCGTGCGGCGCGAGGATCACACGCTGCTCGAGCAGTACCGCACCCAGCTCCAACGCGCCATGGACTGGATCAGCGCCCACGACTCGAACAACGACGGCCTGATCGAGGTGCCCGAGGCGTCCGACTGGACCGACCTGTTCGGCCGGTCGTACAACGTGCTTTACGACGAGGTGCTGTGGTTCCGCGCCAACGTCTGCTACGCCCGCATCCTCGAACTCCTCGGCGACCACGAGCACGCCGCCCATTACCACCAGTGGTCGCAGTTCATCCAGGGCAAGATCGTCCGCTCGTTCTGGCCCTCGTCCGAACACCACTCCAACCACCACACCACCGAGCACAAGCTGACCTTCGCCGACAACCAGTACTCGCTGGGCGATGCGCGGTACCTGCTCGCCGAGATCACGCCGTTCGCCTTCAACTGGCGCTGCGACGTGTTCGGCAACGTGCTGGCGTTCCTCATGGGCGTCATCGACGCGGAGAAGGCCCGCACCGCCTTCGCGTTCATGTGGGGCTGCGGCGTCAACGAGCCGTACCCGGTCAGCAACCTCTACCCGACCGTGCAGCACGGCGACCCGGACTGGCGCAGCTACTACACGGTGAACCTCCTGAACCTGCCGGACCACTACCACAACGGCGGGATCTGGCCGTTCGTCGGCGGGATGTGGTGCCGGTTCATCCACCGCCTCGGCCAGCACGAGGTGGCCTGCAAGGAGCTGCACCGCCTCGCCGAGCTGAACCAAAAGGGCATCCGCGCCGAGTGGGAGTTCAACGAGTGGGCCCACGGCGAGACCGGCCGCGTCATGGGCAAACGCTACCAGGCCTGGTCCGCCGCCAGCTTCATCCGCGCCTGCCACGAACTCCAGGTCGACCCGGGGCACCACCATCCGGAGGATTGAGCGGGGAAGTTGACCGCCAAGGTCGCCAAGAGCGCCAAGGAAGGCAGAGAATTCAAATATGGACAGGATGAACAGAATTTAAAGCGAGATTTTTAGTGTGTTGTTGCATTGGGTAAAGCTCGTTCAGAGCGATGGCCAAGCACCGATCGCCTCACCCGTCTTTTTCCTGGTCCTGCCAATTCTGTCCGTCTGTGGACCCCTTCTTCTTCTGCCTTCCTTGGCGCCCTTGGCGGTTAATCCTCCGCGTCCTTGGCGGCTAACCGTTCCCCGCCCCCCTATGGACCGTGCGTTTGCCGAAGCGTTCAGTGATGCGGTCGAGGGTGGCGTCGAGGCGCTGTTGTTTCTCCCGGTCGGCTTGCGCGAACAGGGGCTGCTGGCCCGCCCCACGCACCACCGGCGAGGCGCTCAGGCCGATGAGGCGGACCGGCGAAAACGACGACGCGGCCCATCGGTCGAACAGCGTGCGGCCTGCGGCGTACAGTTCCACGTCGAGGTCGGTGGGGGTGTGCAGCGTGTGCGAGCGGGTGAGAGTCTGGAAGTCGCCGAAGCGGATCTTCACGGTGACGCCGCGGGCGATGAAGCCGTGGGCGCGGAGGCGGCGACCGACCTGCTCGGCCTGATCGAGGAGGATCGTGCGGACGTGGTCGGGGTCGGACAGGTTCACGCCGAAGGTCTGCTCGTGGCCGATGGACTTGGCGCTGCGGTCGGGGACGACGGGTCGTTCGTCGAGGCCCCGGCAGAGGCGGTAGAACCGCTCGCCGTGCTCCCCAAAAAGGCGCGTCAGCCGCTCGGCGGAGAGCTTGCGGAGGTCGGCAACCGTGCGGATGCGGTGGCGTTCGAGCCGGCGTTGCGTCGCCGGGCCGATGCCCCAGACCTTCGACACCGGCAGGGGCAGCAGCGTCGCATCGAGGTTTTCCGGGGTGATGATGACCAGCCCGTCGGGCTTGTCGAGGTCGCTCGCCAGTTTCGCCAGGAACTTATTGAACGCCACGCCGACGGAGGCCGTGAGGCCGGTCTCATCCGCTACTTCAAGTTTGAGCTTTTCTGCCACGACTTCCGGCGAGCCGAGGGCCCGTTCGCTGCCGGTCATATCGAGGAAAGCCTCGTCCACGCTTAGCGGCTGGACCAGCGGCGAGTAGCGGTCGAGGACGGCAAAGACCTCTTGCGACTTCTGCCGGATCCGCTCGCCCGGCACACTCACACATACCGCCCGCGGGCAGAGCCGCAGCGCCTGACCCATCGGCATCGCTGAGTGGCAGCCGAACCGCCGCGCTTCGTACGACGCCGTCGTCACCACGCCGCGCCTGCCGCTGCCCCCGGTGAGCACCGGCTTGCCACGCAGCGACGGGTCATCCAGCACCGCGATGGCGGCGAAGAACGCGTCCATATCCACGTGGAAGATCGTACGTTCGGGCATGGCGGGCACGGGCCATCGTATCGCCGCCGATCCGACCCTCAATTTTGTTCAAAAGTTGTTTCACGACCGGTTCGGGGTGCCACACTGCATCCCGGAGGCTTTGCGGAGGGTGCGGTGTGCCGGCGGCGAGTGACGTTCACCCGCGATCACACCGGCACACCGCACCCGCCCCGAGCGACGGGATGCGGTGTGGCACCCCCGCGTAAGCTGCGAAAGAGGTTCTCGGTGAGGAGCGTCAGCCCCCGCGTCACCAGCGGGTACGCGGGGGCTGACGCCCGCCGCTAAACATCGAGGTGCCCCGCCTACGCTCCGCCATGGCCCAAACCAAACAAGTCGTCGGCACCGCCGCCACCATCTCGATCATCGCCGCGCTGGGCAGCTTCGCGTTGACCTGCACCGGCCACCCGATCTGGGGGCTTGTCGCCGCCATCGTCGCCGAGCCGGCCGGTTTGTTCGGCTTCGTCCGCGCCGCGTCGCCCCGGGTCCGCGGGGGGATCATCAGCATCGTCGCCATGATCCTCGGTGCCATCGCCGCCGTCGTCGCCATCCTCGGCATCATGGGCTATATCGCCTTCTCCATCTTCTAATTATCCCGCTCCGCCGACCGTAGGGCAGGGCTTGCCCTGCCGCGAGGTGGTCAACCGCTCCGTCGTCTGGCGTCAAGAGCGACGTGGCAGCGCAAGCCCTGCCCTACGGTGACGCCGGCTCGATCACACGCACCATCTTGTCCAACACCCCCGGCAACAACAGAAACGCCGTGTAATGGTTGCCCGGAAGCCAGAGGTGGTGCTCGTCATCCAGCCCGATGGCCGCGGCGAGGCGGTCGGCATTGACCCGCGGGATCACGCTGTCGTTCTCGGCGTTGAACAGGTACGTCGTCGCGGGGTCCAGCCGATGCGCCAGCGTCAGCGGCTCAATCGGCGCGAGCAGGTCGACCAGCTTCGGCCCGGCGAAGCCGTAGTGAGCCAGCGCGTTCTTGACGTGATACGCGTCCTTGTCGCCGTGCGTCAGGATATCCGCCCCGTCGCCGCCCGAGAGCAGCAGGAAGGTGTAGTCGAAGGTCCCGTCGAGCGACGCGGCCGCGGCGGCGACGAACGACCCGAGGCTCGTGCCCTGGATCGACACGCGCTGCGGGTCAATGCCCGGTAGAGCGCGGATGGCGTCCGCGGCGCGGCGGGTGTCGGCGATGGCCTGCCGCCCGTAGAGCAGCGCCGTCACGCCGGTCGGGCGCGGCTCGGGGTCCAGCGGGTCGAGCCGGTGACCGTAGCCGGGCATCTCCAGCACGAACCCGTGGATCCCGTGCAACGCCAACGCTTTGGCCAGCGCCCGGGCCACGGGCATCTCCGGGTGCAGCGAGTGCACCAGCAGCACCGCAGGGGCGGGCCCCGCCGCGGACGCCTCCGCCTTGGCGGCGAACCAACGCAGCGTCACCGTGTCCTGCACCGCCCCGCCGCCGGGTAGCGGCGAAGGGAAGGTCACGGTCGCCCGGTGCTCGCGGCCCGCCGCCGGCTCCACCGTCGTCTCAAAGTCGGCGGGCTCATAAGCCAGCGTGAGCAACACCGCCGCCACGTCCTCCCGCGCCTCGGGGGTGGGACTCAGCGTGTCGCGCGATTGATAACTTTCGGAGGACGTTTGGACGGCAATCAGACAAATGAAGAAGCCAAGGGTCGCACGGATCATCATGTGGTAAGCATAGGGGAAGGGGCGAACGGCCCACGTCCCCAAGCTATCGCTGCGGCGGATTCACCTCCCGGCGGCGCGAGGTTGGCTCGGGCGTCGGTTGACGTCCTGTGTCTGCGTCGACGGCTTCTGACGGCGGCAAGTGGACCGGGCACGAAACGATGTAGATTCGCACGGGGTGAGCCGCTTCACGGCGGGGCGGGAGTCACACCGGAGTGACTCGGATGTCCGTAGAACCTCGAGCAAGTTTGCTGAGCTAAGGCCACATCAGAGCCAGTCCAGCGTGTGCAGGAAGGCCGCGACGTCCTGAAGGGTCTGGCGGAACATGGCGTCGTTGTTCGGCCGGGGGTTGAAGAAGCCGTGTGGCTGATCGGGGTAGAGCTTCAGGTCGAGAGGCCCGTGGTATTTTTCTTGGAAGTCTCGGGCAGTGGCAACGGGGACGTAGTCGTCGCGGGTGCCGAGCATGACCAGGGCAGGGGGCAGGCCGCGCGGAGCATCTGGCAGACGGTGCAGCGGCGAGTAGTTGCGCCAGGCTTCGCCTTGCTCGGGGAAGAGGTCGTGGCCGTAGCCGTCGGGACCTACGTCAAGGATCGGGTTGAAGAGCAGCAGGGCGGCGGGCCGCGCGGTGGACGGGGCGTCGGGGTGCAGCAGGATCATGAGGGCGAGGTGGCCGCCGGCGGACCCGCCGCCCGCCGCGATGCGTCGTGGGTCGACGCCTTCGGACTGGGCCCGCGCCTGGAGCCAGGACCATGCGGCCAGCGCGTCCTCGACCGCCTCGGTGGGGGTGGTTTGATCGACGTCAGCAACGCGGTACTCCGGCAGGTAGATGCGCATGCCCCGGTCGGCCAGGTAGGCCGCCTGACGGGCGAACTGGTTGAGCTGCCCGCTCTTCCACCCGCCGCCGTAGAAGAGCATTACGGCCGGCCGCGGCGGCTGCCCGGCCGCGGCGTCGGCGGGCCCGTAAACCAACATCTTCAGGTCGCGCCCGCCGACGGTGCGGTAGACGAAACTCCTGTCCGCCGGCCGCTGCAGCGCCAAGGCGGCCGGGACTGCCGCGCCGTCGGTCCCGGCGGCCGCGCCGGCATCGGGCTCCGAGACGTCCGGCGGGGCTTGGTGCATGGTCGGCTCGGCGGGCGGCGGTGCGGCGTCCCCCTCCACCGCCAAGATACGGACCTCAAACGGCTGCCGCCCGTTGGTGACCTGCGGGCCCTTGCGGTCGGTGAACCGATACACCACCCGCAGCGTCGTGACCTTCCGGCCCGTCATGCTGATCGGCCGGCCCGCGGTCGCGGCCACGCTCACCGGCGGCTCGGGCCGGCTATTTTCGCCGGCTTCCAGCGTCGCCCCCTCATCCGCAGAGAACGTCATCGCCTCCTCAAAACTCGCCGAATCGATCAGGGGGTTCTCAGAACGCAGCTCCAGGTCCACCGGCGAGCTGAACGTTAGTTCGAGCGTGTTCATCACCTCCTCGTCAACCCGGTCGGGCGGTGCGGTGAGGTTGTCCACTTGGTGCGGCTCGTCGGGCATCGGCGCGGGTTTACCGGCCGCAAGACTGCCGTTGGCCTTGAGCGTGAGCGTCAGGCCCTTGAAACCGGCGACGTCGGCAAGGGTAGCGCCATCACCGCGCGCCTGACGGTCGTTCAAGCCGGTGAAGTCGATCCGTTCGGGTTCCGCGGCGAGGGCGGCCGAAGCCGCGAGGAAGGATAGGACGCCGAAGCACAGGTATCGCATAGCGACCTCAATGAAACGAGGTAGTAGTGGTAAAGCGGCGGCTGCAGATGAACGCGGCCGCCGCTCAATGGCATGAAGGGGTTCGACCCCGGGTTCAACGCGCACGCCGACGGCCGGCGATCAGCAGTGAGCCGACACCGAGCAGCGCCACCGACGCCGGCTCGGGCACGACATCCAGTTGCACGTTGTCGAAGTAGGGGAAGTTGCCCCCGGTACCGGTCAGTGAAGCGAAGTCGATCTGCAGGTTGTCAAAGCTCGGGGTGAAGTCGAGCGTCGTCGGCGCGAGGGTGGCGTTGCCGGTGGGGCTGGTGACGCTGCCGCTGACGATGTTGCTCAACGAGTCGTAGACCAGCTCGATGCTCACCTCGACCTGATTCGACCCGGCCGTGATGGCGTCGCCGGTGGTGCCGAGTTGCGTGGTGGTCCCGCCGTTCCTGGAGAAGTATTGCGTCTGGCCGCCGGTAAGCACCTCGACGAAGAACGCCTGAGCGTCGTTGGTGATGAAGTTCGAGGTGTCCTGGGTGAAGCCCACGCGGATGCGGTTGACGTTGAACACGAGGGCGTCGAGGCTGAGGGTGCTGGTGGTGCTGCCCGGGTCGTCGAACCCGTCGTAGCTGAGCTGCGAGATCGAGCTGGTGTTGGCCGTAGCGGTCAGCCTGCTCGTCGCTGGAGAGCTGGCCACGGCCCTCAAAGGTGCCGGCGACCTCGGTGGACCCGCTGGCCTCCAGCACGAGTTGGTAGGCCGTCTTTCGGAGCTGCTTGAAGGGCAGACGGCGGAAGTTGGGGTGGTCCGTCTGCACGCGGTCGAGCAGGGCGTTCCAGCGGTTGGCCAGGTGCTGGGAGTCGGGCCGGCCCCCGCGCTCCGTAAGAAGCACCCACGGGTTGTTGTCCTTCTCCACACTCTGCCGCTAGGCGGCGAGCCAGTCCAGGCCCTTGATCGTCTCGGCCCACAGCGAAGCCTTGAACAGCTTGCCGGTCTTGCGGCGGACGCGACGGATGTGCGGAGGGGCCTCGTCGCGGAGGATATCGGCCCTGCGGAAGCTGATCGCTTCGGACTGGGCGAAGCCGAGGTTGAGCCGAACAGCAGCAGCACCCGCTCCCGGTCGGTGGCGTAGCTGTACAGGGTTGTTAGCTCGTCGTCGGTCCACGCCGCCGGCCCCTCGGCCTGCCCGAGCTTCTCCTCCTCCGTCATGATCTTCTCGCGGTTGAACCGAAGGGCGTGCTCCCAATCATCCGGGGCCTTCCAGTGCCAGGCGTCGCTGCGGTTGAGCCAGCGGACCAAACGCCGGATTGTCTTCAGGCGATTGTTTACCGAGTCGATCGCCATGCGTGCCCCCTTAGCCCCCGGCCGGTTGACGAGTGGCCGGCCGCGCCAGTGATCGCCGAGGCGGTGGATGGCGTCGTACCCAAACTGGTCGAGCGTGAGCTCCTCGATGCCGTTGCGGTCGGCCCGGGCGTCGCGCGGCTCGTGCTTGCCGCCGGCCTTGGCGTGTTCGGCGTGCTGCGCGTAGGCCTCGATCGCCTGGTACAGCGTCTGGTGGATGCCGGTGGCGGGGTCGGGGCGCGGGCGATGGAGGCGTTGCGGCGGGCCTGCCTGGCACGGTGGTAGGCGTAGTCGAAGTGACGTTCCTGACCCCGCCGCATCGCCTCGGCGTCCTCGGGCACCATGGCAATGAGGTGGCCGTAGTCGTGCTGGAGGTCGTGGAGCTAAGTCGCGTAGCTGGCGTCGTCGGCCGGCCCGCCGAGTTGGTCGGCATGGGGCCGGCGGACGGTCAGCGAGGCTTTGCCCTTGCGGATCGCGTCGGCGATGCTCAGGGTGAGGTCGTCCCAGAGGGGCGGCTCAGGCTCCTCGTCGAAGTCGACGTGGCGGCTGCGGAAGTCTGTGTGCTCGACCACCTTCTCCCAAAACACGGTCAGCTTGGCGTCGGCCAGTTCCGCCGTCGCCCGGTCATGACCAAGAAGGAATCGCGGCTGGATGCGTCGACCATCAGGCGTCAGCTTCGACCCGAAGTCGCGGGTGAAGCCTTTCTTCTTCGGTGGGTAATGGTTCCGGCAGGCATGGCGGCGGCTCCTCAAACGGGTTTTGGAATCGAGTTCGGATCCGGCCACTCTGTCGGAAGATCGGAACCTTTGCCACCCCGAATCGGAACCCGAACCCGCGTCAAATCGGAACCAGAGGGGGTTGAGGGCCGATCTAGCGCCTCATCCGCACAAATAAAAACGCCGCGAAATGCTTTTAGCGAAGCACTTAACGGCGTTTTCCAAAATTGGAACCAGTGGAGCCGGGGGGATTCGAACCCCCGTGTCGTGACAGTGGGTGGGCAGCTTCTACACGTTTAGTCGGTTCTTTGCTCTCGGCTTACCGACGGCTGCCGACAGCCTGCGGTTTGCCCAGTCACGGTGTTGTTTGATCCGCACAAGCCGTGACGCCTTGCTTGGACGAGCCCGTTGTCGTTCCCTCAAGCTTGCCACGGGCCCAGCGTGCAAGAGGGTTTCGGTACCTAATCGAGATTAGGCAGCGAGCCGCATCGAGCCGAAGCCGATGCGACCAGCGATGGATTCATCGTTGGCATTTGTGTGTTTTGTACGCTGTTTAACGAGGCCTGCGTACACCTCGACGTGCGACCACCGACCTTACTTGTCCGGTCGATACCAGTCGGCCCCGATTGTCAAAGAGTTGAACCCGCGATTATACCCACCTAATCCGCAAAAGCCAGCGCGACCTAGAAGTGGCCTCGCCGGGCGTGGTGCACAAGCTCGGCACCGCTGTCCATGCATCGATCCGCCTGCTCGGTGATCCTGGTCTGCAGGTCGCGGATGGCGGCGGGCAACTCGGTGAGGCCGGGGTGGATCGCCAGGGCGCGACGGTAGCAATCGGCGGCCCCGCGGTAGCGCTGCAGGTGGGCCTCGCAGTGGCCGAGGCCCGCCATGGCGCCGAAGTGGGTGGGCATCCGCGCGAGCGCCCGCTTCGCGTCCGCCCGGCTGGCGTGCCACCGGCCGGCGAGGTAGTGGGCGATCGCCGACTGGTTGTACGCCTCGGCGAAATCGGGGTCGGCCCGCGTCGCCCGGGCGAACGCTTCGACGGCGTCGTCGTAGGCCTCGGCCCCGAGGTTGGCGAGCCCCTCGCCGAAGTCGGCCATCGCTTCGGGTCGGCCGCCGCGGAACCAGATCGACCACAGCGCGTCCTCGCCAAGCTGCCGCACCTGGGCGTCGCGGTCATGAAGGCAGCGGGTGAGGCAGCCGACCACCGGGCGTTCGCCCACGACCCCAAGCACCAGGGCCGCGACGCGGCGGACCTCGGCCCGGCCGTGGCCGAGCATCGTGCACAGCGCCCGGGGCGACCAGCGCCCCCGCACCGCCGCGGCGAGCGCCTCCGCGTCGCCCGCGGCAAGGGCCGGGGCGACGGCATCGAGTAGGGCGTCGGGTTGGGACGGGTCTGCCATAGCTACGCAATGCTAGGTAGCGCCGGCCGCAAACGGCATGAAACACGGCAAAAAAAGCCGGGTTCTCATGCGGACCCGCCCCGGGGAGCGGCGGCGGCCGCGCCGCGGCGGGGCGATCCGGTTAGTCTGTCCGCCCCATGAGCCGGTCCAACGCGAGCAAGGTCTGCAAGTTCGGGGGCACGTCGCTGGCGGGGGCGGACGAGCTGCGGGCGGTGGCGGAGATCGTGCGGGCGGACCCGGCGAGGCGGTACGTCGTGCCCTCGGCACCGGGGAAGCGGTCGCCGGGGGACCGCAAGATCACGGACCTGTTGTACCTGTGCCACGAGGCGGCGGAGCAGGGCGTGGCGTTCGGCGAGGCGTTCGAGCTGGTGGCCGAGCGGTTCCGGCAGATCCGCGACGGGCTGGGGCTTGGCCTCGACATCGACGCGCTGCTGCGGGAGACGCGCGGGGGAATCGAGCACGCGGGGCGGGAGAGGCAAGGCCCGGACTTCGCCGCCAGCCGGGGCGAGTACCTCAACGGTCGGCTGCTCGCCGACCTGCTCGGGGTGCCGTTTGTCGACGCGGCGGAGGTCGTGCATTTCGACGCTCGGGGGGCGCTGGACCAGCCGCGGACAAACGCCGCGCTCCGTGAGCGGGTGGCGTCGCTGGACGCGGCGGTGGTGCCGGGCTTCTACGGCGCGAAGCCCGACGGAACGATCAAGACCTTCAGCCGCGGCGGGTCGGACATCTCCGGGGCCCTCGTCGCGGCGGGGGTGGGGGCTGACGTTTACGAGAACTGGACCGACGTGTCGGGGCTGCTCATGGCCGACCCGCGGATCGTCGAGCACCCGCGGGCCATTGGCACGCTGACGTACCGCGAGCTGCGCGAGCTGTCGTACTCCGGGGCGACGGTGCTGCATGAGGACGCGGTGTTCCCCGTGCGTGAGGCGGGCATCCCGGTGAACATCCGCAACACGCGGCAACCCGACGACCCGGGCACGACCATCGTCGGGCAGGCCGACACCGCCAACGTCGCCGCGGGCACCATCACCGGCATCGCGGGGCGCAAGGACTTCACCGTCATCACCCTCGAGAGGGCCGGGATGAACCGGGAGGTCGGCTTCGGCCGGCGCGTGCTGAACGTGCTCGAGTCGCACGGCATCAGCTTCGAGCACATGCCCTCGGGCATCGACACGCTCAGCCTCGTCGTCGGCGACGACCAGCTCGACGGCAAGCTCGACGCCGTGCTCGCCAGCCTCCGCGCCGACTGCAAGCCCGACGACGTGGTGGTCGACCCGGACCTCGCCCTCATCGCCACCGTCGGCCGGGGCATGGCCTCGACGCCCGGGTCCGCCGCCCGCCTCTTCAGCGCCCTTGCCGACGCGGGGGTCAACATCCGCATGATCGATCAGGGCAGCAGCGAACTCAACATCATCGCCGGCGTCAACGTCGCCGATTTTGAGACCGCGGTGCGGGCGATCTACAACGCCTTTGTAGCCGGCCATCCCGCTTAAGCGGGCTGACCGACGCTCGATACACTTCACGCATGGCGAGCGAGTTGGACAAGTTGATGGAGGGGGCGAGCCGCGAGCTGGTGTCGATGCGGTACCTGAAGGCCGAGGCGATGTGCGTCTTGGGCCTGGGGATCGCGCGGGAGCGGGGGGACTGGAATTATTACGCCCGGATCCTCATGCCGTTGCAGGAGTGCCGGCGGCAGCGGCGGATGATCGCGGCGGAGGCGTCGGTACAGCTTGGAACGAGTGGGGGGTTCGCGCCGCTGGACCGGGGGTGCATCGTGCTCACGCGGCCGCACAACCACGAGGACGCGAACGAGCTGGCGCTGCGGGCGATTGAGGAGGAGCTTTATATAGAAGTGTTGTTGTGCGACAGCGAGTCGTCGGACCCGCTGTGGACGCTGACGACGTACCGCGGGCCGGAGGTGATGTGTACGGTGGAAGCGCCCGGCGATATCCCGCTGGACCGGGCGGTGGACCCGGCGGAGCACCCGCGGGCGGGGGAGTGGTTCATCGACGCGTTCGAGACGCTGGGGGACCAGGCGCTCGCGTCGGTGTTTGAGCCGCCTGGCACCGAGGCGCGGGTGGACAAGCTCGAGCAGATGGTTACGGCGGTGGGCGATCACGAGCTGCTGCACCAGGCGCTGGGCGCGGCGGCGCGGGCGATGCGGGACACGGCTTGAGGGGCGCGGGGCCGACGAGGCGGCGGGGCGATCCGGGGCGGGGTCGGTGGAAGCGGTGGGTCGTGGCGGGCCTGCTGCTCGCGGTGCTGACGGTGGCCGGGTGGATCGGGTGGGCGGTGTGGCAGGTGCGGTCGACGCCGGCGTATTGGCAGGAGCACCGGGAGTTCATCGAGCGGACGCCGTCGTTGGACCTCGAGAAGCTGGGCCGGGCGTTGGAGCTGGACGTGCCGCGGGAGTGGACGCGGCCGGTGGGGGGCGGGGACGGGGTGCGGACGGTGCGGCTGCCGCTGGACCAGGTCAACGCGTGGCTGGCGGTGCGGCTGGAGGATTACCTGGCGAACCAGGGGCGGAGCCTGCCGGCGGGGATTGGGTCGGTGATGATGGCGGGGCGGGACGGCAAGCTGGTGGTGGCGGCGGAGTACACGGGCGGCCCACTGCCGCAGGTCGTCAGCGCGACGTTCGGCGTGGAGTCGCCGGACGACGGCCCGGCGCGGGTGCGGCTGGAACGCGTCGCCGCGGGCAGGCGGTCGCTGCCGTCGAAGTGGCTCGCCGAGCGGATCGCGGAGGAGGACATCGAGAGCGACACGCTGCGCCGGGCGCTCGAGACGGTGGCGGCGGGCGAGGCGGTCGGCCCGGTGGTCCTGCCGGTGGACGCTTACCGTGAGGCGGAGCTGCTGGACGCGGCAGTGACGCCCGAGGCGGTGGAGTTGACGGTGCGGGTGCGGTATGTGGAGCGCTAGGCGCTAGGCGCTAGGCGCTAGGCGCTAGGCGCTAGGCGCTAGGCGCTAGAAATTTTTTAGGGGTAGCATCACCGGCGGCTCTTGGGGCAGGCCTCCGCTTGCGTGGTCGCCGGCGGAGCGAGCCGATGCGGCGGCTCGCCGAGCTACGATGCCCCGGCATGAACTCCCCGCAACGCATCGTCGTCGGCATCACCGGGGCGAGCGGGGCGCTCTATGCGGCGCGGCTCGTGCAACTGCTCGTCGCGGCGCAGGTCGAAACGCACCTGGTCGTCTCCCCGCTGGGCCAGCGGCTGCTGCGGGACGAGCTGGGCATGGAGGGCGTGGACCTTGCGACGCTGGCGGGGGTCGAGCCGGGGAACGACCCGCCGCCGCACCTGGTCTACCACCACCACAAGGACGTGGGCGCGACGCTCGCCAGCGGGTCGTTCCGCCACGACGGGATGATCGTGTGCCCGTGCTCGTCCAACACGCTGTCGGCCGTCGCCCACGGCTCGGCGGCGAACCTGATCCACCGGGCGGCCCACGTCACGCTCAAGGAACGCCGGCGGCTGGTCCTGGTCCACCGCGAGTGCCCGCTGTCGCTGGTGGACATCCGCAACATGGCGGCCGCGACCGAGGCGGGGGCGATCGTCGCGCCGGCGAACCCGGGGTTCTACATGCTGCCGCGGACGGTCGAGGACCTGGCCGACTTCGTGGTCGGGCGTTGCCTGGACCTTGTCGGGGTGGACCACGACCTGAACATCCGGTGGTCGACGCGGGTGGCCGAGGCGCGGGCGGCGCGGCCGAGCGTGAGGTGAGTTACGCTGATCAGACCGCCGTGGCCGTCACCCCCACCAAAACCGCGCCGTCGGCCGCACGCGTCGCGGCCCCGTGGGTGGAGCTTGGGCGGGACATCAAGCTGAGCCACACGGTCTTCGCGCTGCCGTTCGCGCTGCTGGCGACGTTCCTCGCGGCGGGGTGGGCCGGGCGGCGGCCGGCGCTCACAGAGCTGATGCTGATCCTGCTATGCATGGTCACGGCGCGGACGTTCGCGATGGCGGTGAACCGGCTGATGGACGCGGCCATCGACGCGCAGAACCCGCGGACGGCCGGCCGTGCCGTGCCGAGCGGGCGGCTCGGCTGGGGGTTCATGGTGTGGGTGATCGTTGGGGCGGCGGGCGTGTTCACGCTCGGCGCGGCGGGGTTTTGGGTGACACACGGCAACCATTGGCCGCTGGTGCTGTCGCCGGCGGTGCTCGCGGTGCTGGCGATGTACAGCGTGACCAAGCGGTTCACGTGGTTCTGTCACCTGTTCCTCGGCGTCGCGCTGGCGGTGAGCCCGCTGGCGGCGGCGGTGGCGATCGAGCCGGGGTTCCTGGCGTGGCCGGTGCCGTGGCTGATCGCGGTCACGGTAGTGTGCTGGGTCGCGGGGTTCGACGTGATCTACGCGCTGCAGGACGTGGACTTCGACCGGTCGATGGGCCTGTTCTCGATGCCCGCGTCGCTCGGCCCGGTCAAGGCGCTGTGGATCAGCCGGGGCCTGCACGCCATGGTCGTCGTGCTGCTGGTGCTGTGCGGGGCGATCAGCCGGCAGCTGGGCGTCGGGTTCGACACCGCGTGCGGGCTGGTCGCGGTGCTGTTGATCGTAGAGCACGCGCTCGTGTGGCGGTCGGCCACGAACCACCTGGAGGTGGCGTTTTTCACGGTAAACGGGGTGATCAGCGTGGTGCTGGGGCTGGCGGGGATCGTGGACGTGCTGGCGGGGTGAGGGGGCGAGATCGGTGGGGCGGGCTTGCAGCCCGCCACGAACTCGGAACGCCGAGCCGAACCACCACCTGCTTTGGCTTCACCCGACGGCAGGCTGAACGCCTGCCCCGGTTCTATCTCGCGCCCTCGTTGGGCGGGGGGATGACGAGTTTCATGCCGGCGCGGAGGTCGGCGGGGTCGCTGCCGATGAGGGCGCGGTTGGCGTCGTGGATGCGGCGCCACTGGGTGGCCTTGCCGTAGAACTGCTGGGCGATCTCGCTGAGGCTGTCGCCGGACTTGACGGTGTAGCTCGTGCGGCCCTCGGGCAGGTCCGACTTTGCGGGGGCGGCATCGCCGCTGACCTCGGCGGGGTCGGGCAGGCGGATTTCCTGCCCGACGCGGAGCCGCTCGGGGTCGATCAGCGGGTTAGCCTGGGAGATGGCGACCCAGTATTTCTGGTCGCCGTAGAGCTTGGCCGCGAGGGAGCTGAAGGTCTCGCCCGAGGCGATGGTATGGGTGGTCGCCGGGCGTTCGGCGATACCGGGGGCGGGGTCCTTCGGCGGGGGCTGCTTGGCGGGCGGCGGGGGGACCGGAAACGATGTCGGCACCGGGTCGGCGGGGATCGGCGGGATCGGGTTGGCGGCAACGAAGTCGGAGACGCTCATGCGGTCCACCGGGTCGGTCGGGCCGAGCGTCCTGCCGGTTGCCGTCGGGTCATCCGCTTCGGCGGCGTCGAGCACCAGGCCGCGGCCGTCGGGCGTCGCCACGTCGGGGCCGTCGGGCGAGTCGGGCTCAAGTTCGTCGATCGCCTCGTCGCGTGACCGTGGTGGCGACCCGGCACCGGGCAGCGGGCGCGGGTCGGCGTACAGCGGCGAGGCCTGCATCTCGAACGGGTCGCTGCCCGCGGCCGTGCGACCCAGGGTCAGCGTGTCGCCCCCGCCGCCCCCGGGCGTGTCCGAGCCGTCACCCGGCAGGATCGCCTCGCCGAACGTCACCGTCGGCTCGCGCTGCGGCTCGGCACCGTTGCGCGGCAGGTCGGGGATCCCGCGGCCGGCCGCGCCGTCGGACCCGGCCGTTCCGCCATCGGCGGTCGGCGCGGCCGCGTCGCCCGCGCCGTCGCCGCCGAGGAGCAACAGGGCGAGCACGAGCACCAGCAGCGTCGCGGCGGCGGCGAGGGCGATCTTATAAGCAGCGGTCATGGGTACACCTTTTCACCAGCGGCACGGCGGCGGCAACGCCCCCACGCCGTCAATCTTACCAGCGCCGCCCCGCGGGCGGCAGGGGTTACCTACCCCGCCCGGGCCAGCCGCATGCTCCGGTTCAGAGCCGGAGGCGTAAGCGACCGGTAGGTGTCGCAGAGGCCGGGTCGCGGTCGCTCACGCTCCCGGCTCTGATCTGTCCTTAGACTGCGGCGATGGCGAAGGTGTCGGTCCTGATCTGCTGCGCGGACGCCGCGTCGACGCTGCCGGCGGCGCTCGCCTCGGCGGCGTGGGCGGACGAGGTGGTGGTGGTCGATTCGGGTTCGACCGACGCGACGGCCGCCATCGCGCAAGCCTCGGCCGACCGCTACGTCGCCGAGCCGTGGCGGGGCTACGCGGGGCAGAAGGTCTTCGGCATCGAGCTGACGCGCAACGACTGGGTGTTCATCCTCGACGGCGACGAGGAGTTTTCGCCTGCGCTCGCCGCCGAGGTGCAGGCGTTGACGGAAGCCGAGCTCGAGCGGGTCGACCTGTTTTGGGTCCCGCGGCTGAATTATGTGATGGGTCGGCCGGTGCGGGCGTGGAGCCCCGACCGGCTGTCGCGGCTGATGCACCGCCGCCGCGTGGCCTGGGGCGACGAGGCCCTGCATGACACCCGCACGCCGACGCACCCCTCGCGCGTCCGCCGCCTTAAGGGCCACCTCCTGCACAAACGCCTCGGCTCGCCCGGCTTCGCCGACTACTTCAGCGGCGTCCGCCTGGACGAACGCCTGCTCCCCGTGGCCCGCGAGATGCACGGCCGGGGCAAACGCGTCGGCTTCCTCGGCCTCCTGCTCCGCCCGCTCGGGGCGTTTTTCAAGTTCTACGTCGTCAAGCGCGGGTTCCTCGACGGCACCTTCGGCCTGCTCATCGCCCAGAAGGCGCTGGTCAGCACCCAGCTCAAGTACGCCGCGCTGTGGGCGGTGCAACACCACCTCGACCGGCCGGACGAGACGTCGCCGGATGACAAATTGTAACTTCGACGCGGTTCAACGCCCCGGCGGCTGCATCAACCCGAACCAGTCCACCTGCCCGAGCGTGGCCACAATCACGGGATCGAGTTGGCCCTTGTCCGGCGACGTGCCCCGCGTCCGCGGCACCGTGGCGAGCACCTTCACCCCCGTCATGCGTTCCAGCCATTCGGGGTTACTCGCCATCGACGGGTCCGCCGCCTGCACCACCGGGTCCGTGTCGTAGCCGTTGATCACCAGCCCGACGACGTGGGCCCCGGCCAGGTTGAGCAGCTCCACCGTCATGAGCGTATGGTTCAACGTACCCAGCCCCGGCCGGCAGACGACCAGCACCGGGTACGCCAGGTCCACCGCCAGCTCACGCATCATGTAGCGCGGCCGCCGCGGGTCCAGCGGGACCAGCAGGCCCCCGGCCCCCTCAACCACCACCGCGTCGCACGCCTCGTCCAGCCGGGCGAGGCTGCGGTACAGCGTCGTCCAGTCCACCTTCACCCCGTCCGCCTCGGCCGCGGCGGCGGGGGACAGGGGCGCGCGGAACCGTATCGGGTTGATCACGTCCAGCGGCAGCCGGCAGTCGGCAAAGTGTGCCAACGCCTCGGCGTCGGCGTTGACCAGCCCCTCGCGGTCGCGGCGGCACCCGGTCGAGAACGGCTTGCACACCCCCACCCGCACCCGCCGGTCCCGCTCCCGCAACGCCGCGAGGATGCCGCACGCCACCGTCGTCTTGCCTGCGTCCGTGTCCGTCGCGGTGATGAACAGCCCCGGCTTGGTCCGCAGCGGCGCCTGGAACCGCCCGACGCCCTTGCGGCTGGGCGCGGCGGGCACCGGCGGCGGAGGCTGGGTTGACAGCCGTTGAGAATCAGTATCAACTACGTCCATCGTGCTGAGAACCTATCTCGAAATCCCGGAGCCCCCGATGCGTCAGCCGTCCCGTTCGTCGTTCGCCACGTCCGCTTTTACCCTGATTGAACTGCTGGTCGTGATCAGCATCATAGCGTTGCTCATCGGTATCCTTCTGCCGGCCCTGGGCAGCGCCCGGGCCGCCGCCCGAGACTCGGTCAGCCTGTCCAACGCACGGCAGATCGGCTCGCTGGCGATGACCAATTTCGTCATGCAGGAGAAGGGCCGCTACCCGATCCACTCCGCGGACATGCCCTCGGCTAACCGGCCCAACGGCAACAAGCCGCGCTGGGCGGACCTGCTCTACCCCTACATCGGCAACACCGACGTCTTTGTGAACCCGCACATCGAGCCGGACGACCCGGCCCTCACCCGCAAGTGGTGGCACGAGACGAGCACCGCCTCCGCGTCCGAGGCCGCGGCCACACCGGGCGTCAACTGGTCCGGGACCGCGGCAACCGCCCCCGCCGCCGGGTGGACCCTCTGGGGAGGCTACGGGTACAACTACCAGTACCTCGGCAACGGCCGCACGAGCGTCTTTTTCCGCCGCGACGACGCGACCGTCACCGCACCGAGCCAAACCATCACCGTCGGCGACACCGCCGGGCAGCCCAGCAACCCGGCCGAAGGGTCCTACGTCATCGACCCGGCGCTCGGCCCGGCCCGCGGGGTGGGCAGCGGCGACGGGATCTACTACCACGGCACCGCCGCCGCCGACCGCGCCGCCCCCGTCGCCCGCGGCCAGCAGACCGCCGAGTTCTCCTTCGCCGACGGCCACGGCGAGGCCATGACCCCCGGACAGGCCGACGACCGCGACGCCGACGGCACCGTCGACAACGGCTACTTCAACGGCCACGGCGACGCGGGGGGTATCTGACGAATATGGGGTACGGCGTCAACGCTTCTTACTCTCCTCCCTTCGGGAGGGGCTGGGGGAGGGCTCTTATCCCCCTCCCTCTGGGAGGGGCCGGGGGAGGGCAGCGACGGTTAGAGCAGGTGTTGAAGTTTTCCGCCTTAATTGCGACGCGACGCGTCGCGGACCGCGTTGCTTAGCAACGCGGCTAATAGAGAGAATCTGCGTCGTTGGATCTAAACCGCCGCCCCTGCCTTGAAGCGCGATGCCGCGGCCACGTACCCACCCATGGACTCTGGCGGGGCGGGGAGATCAGTCCTGCCGAACCGTCGAACAGTGTCCGGTCCCGGTGATCGCGCGCCCGCCGAACCAGTGCAACCGCGACATCGGGTGTCGCCGGGTCGATTCTTCACGCTGCACCGTCTCAAGATACTCCGGGTGACGGGCGGGCCGGAGGCCGGCCCCGGGGGAGGTGCATTATGCTCTGCGCCGCCGCTCCGCCCCTCGATGGTCAGCATCGCCGAATCCGCCACCGCTGCCGCCGCGCCGCCGCCCCCCGCGGCGAGGCTCCGTTTCAACCTGCGCGAGGCGTCGGGCGGGCTCGGCGACCTCGGGACGTTTTTGCCCATTGCGGTGGCGCTGGCGGCGACGTGCGGGCTCAGCCTGGCGGGCATCCTGTTCTGGGCCGGGCTGATGAGCGTGGCGACCGGGGTGCTGTTCCGCCAGCCGATTGCGGTGCAGCCGATGAAGGCGCTCGCGGCGGTGGCGATCGCCGGGGGGCTCGGGGCCGACGCGGTCGCGGCGGCGGGGGTGCTGATGGGCGTGGCGGTGCTCGGACTCGGGGTGACGGGCGGGGCGGCTTGGCTCGCGCGGGTCATCCCGGTGGGTGTGGTCCGTGGGCTCCAGGTGGGCGTGGGGTTGAAGCTGGCGTGGGTCGGGGTTGAGATGGCGGCGGCGGGTGACACGGCGGGATCGAACGCATCGGCGGGGCTGCTGATCCTGGTCCTGTTGGTGGGTTTGCTGATGCTGCCTACGGTGCCGGGGCGGTGGCGCAGGCCCATGCGGCGGGTGCCGGTGGCGCTGCTGGTCGTGGGGGCGGCGCTGGGCGTGGCGTGGTGGCGGTCGGGCGTCGGGCTGCACCCGGGGCTGCCGGTGCATTGGATGGCGATGGACGCGGAGGCGTGGCGGGTCGCGGCGGTGCAACTGCTCCCCGCCCAGTTGCCGCTGACGCTTCTGAACTCGGTGGTGGCGGTGTGCCTGCTCAGCGCGGACCTGTACCCGGGCCGGGGGATCACCCCGGCGCGGATGTCGGTGAGCGTGGGGGCGATGAACCTGATCGCCGTGCCGCTGGGCGGGATGCCGATGTGCCACGGGGCCGGGGGCCTCGCCGCCCAGCACGCGCTCGGGGCCCGCACCGGCGGGGCGATGGTGATCCAGGGCACGCTGAAGGTCGCGGCGGGCGTGCTGCTCGGCGCGTCGGCCGGGGCGCTGCTCGCGGCGTTCCCGCCCGTCGTGCTCGGTGCCCTGCTCGTCGTCGCCGGGGCGCGGCTGGCGTGGCAGGGCCGCCTCGTCCCGTGGCTCCGCCCCACGCAGATGGCCGCCATGCTCGGCGTGGCGCTCGCCGTCGTCCTCGGCTGGACGCTGGTTGGGGTGGTGGGGTTCACGGTGTTGCTGTGGGTCTTGCGCCGTTGGGCCGCGGCGTGAAGAGGTGTCACGCAAAGGCGCAAAGAGCCGCAAAGGAAGAAGAGTGAAGTCGAGTCGGAGAGAAGGGTTTGCCCGTCGAAAGGTGGAACGGCGTAGAGATGAAAATTTACTGCGACAAAAACTCTCTTCAAACACTCAGTACGGTAGCTTACGAAATCGCTCCCCAATGCGTCCTTTGCGACCCTTTGCGCCTTTGCGTGACCCCCGCCTTTCACACCCCGACAGCTACGCCGGACCGCGCCGACATCGCCATCAGCACCGCCTCCCCCGTCGCCGGCAGGTGCAGCCGCGGCACGAGCGACTTGCCGTGCACGTACCGCAGCGCGTCCTTCGCCGCCAGCCACGCGCTCAGCCCCAACAGCAGCGGCGGCTCGCCCGCGGCCTTGCTCCGCTTCAGGCTGATCGTGTTGTGCGGGTTGTCCAAAAACCGCACGTTGAACACCGGCGGGACGTCCGTCACGTTCGGGATCTTGTACGTCGTCGGCGAGTACGACAGCAGGTTGCCCCGGCCGTCGTAACGCAGCTCCTCGGTGGTGCACCAGCCCATGCCCTGCACGAAGCCGCCGATGACCTGGCCGCGGTCGAGGCCGGGGTTGATCGAGTTGCCCAGGTCCATGATGAGGTCGGTGCGGGTCGCGGCCATCTCGCCGGTGAAGCGGTCGATGAGGACCTCGGTGCAGGCGACGCCGTTGGTGAAATAGAGGAACGGCGAGCCGCGGCCGGTGTCGCGGTTGAAGTCGACGCCGGGCGTGACGTAATGCCCGCGCTCGCCGAGGCTCACCCGCTCCTCGTACGCCCGGCAGCACACGTCGGCGAACGTCAGCCGCTCGCCCGGCCGGCGGTGGTCGTACACCGCGCCGTCGGCGAACACGATCATCTCCGGCTCGGCGGCAAGCCCCGCGTCGGGGTCCCCGATCATCCCTGCCGCCACCACCGCCAGCCGCTCGCGGATCTTCTGACACGCCACGGCCGCGGCCGCGCCGTTGAGGTCCGTCCCGCTGCTCGCGGCCGTGGGCGAGGTGTTATTGTTCTTGTCCGTGCTCGTCGTCGCCATTAGACGTCGTCGTACCGCACGCCCAGCTCGTCGGCGACGACCTGCCGGATCCGCGTGTTGACCCCCTGGCCCATCTCCGTCGCGCCGGTGCTGACCAGCGTCGAGCCGTCTTCGTACACGTTGACCAGCGCGTTGGCCTGATTCATCGCGCGGCGGGTGAAGGAGATGCCGAACTTCACCCCCGACAGCGCGAGCCCCTTGAGCTGCATCGCCGAGTCGGCGTTAAACCGGTCGATCTCGGCGCGGCGGCGGTCGTACCCGCACTCCTCGCGCAGCGAGTCGAACAGCTCGGGCAGCGTGTTGTTGCGGACGAGCTGGCCGTAGTGGGTGACGTTCCTGGCCTCGCTCGGCTCGGCCTGCGGGAGGTCCCCTTCAGGGGGTTCATCTGAATAGACGTTGACCCGCCGCACGTCGAGCGGGTCGAGGCCGGTGGCGACGGCGACCTCGTGCAGGACGTGCTCGGTGGACGCGACGCCCTGCGGCCCGCCGAACCCGCGGAACGCGGTGTTGCTCGGCAGGTTCGTGCGGCAGATCCGCCCCGTCACACGCAGGTGCGGGATGAACGACGTGTTGTCCGTGTGCAGCATCGCCCGTTCAAGCACCGCCGAGCTCAGGTCCGTCGAACACCCGCCGTTGGAGAAAAGTCGCACGTCGAGCGCGACGAGCCGGCCGTCGTTTGTATAACCCGCTCGATAGAAACTTTTGAACGGGTGCCGCTTGCCCGTCCAGCGCATGTCGTCGTCTTTGCTGTAGAGGAACCGGACCGGTCGGCCGGTGGCGCGGGCGAGCAGCGCCGCCATCATCGCGGGCGGGGCGGCCTGGGTCTCTTTCCCGCCGAACGCGCCGCCCATCCGCTTGCACGTGCAGATCACGTGGTTGAACGGGATGCCCAGCGTCTCGGCGACGAGCATCTGCACCTCGCTGGGGTGCTGCGTCGACGAGTGGACGTGCATTTGACGCTGCTCGCCCGGGATGGCGATGCAGATCTGGGACTCGAGGTAGAACTGCTCCTGCCCGCCGATGTCGAGCGAGCCGTTGAGGATGCCGTCGGCATTAGCGAAGCCTTCGTTGAGGTTGCCGCGTTCGATGGTGCGGGTGTCGCTGAGGAAGCTCTCGGCGGCGAGGGCGTCGTCGATGGTGAAGAGGGCCGGGAGCGGGTCCATCTCGACGGCCACCGAGGCGACACCCCGCTTGAGCGAGAACGCATCTTCCGCGGCGACGACGGCAAGGGGCTGGCCGAGGAACACCGCCTCGTCCTCGACGAGCAGCAGCTCATCGCGGGTGGACGGGCCGAAGAGGTTGTGGCCGGGTACGTCCCGTGCGGTGAGCACCGCGTGGACGCCGGGCACCCGCTCGGCGTCGTCGGTGTCGAGCTTCGTGAGCCGGCCGTGGGCTAAGGGGCTGGGCACGATCGCGGCGAGGAGCTCGCCCTGCAGCGGGGCGAGGTCGTCGAGGAAGACGGAGGTGCCCGCGACGTGGGTCCGGGCCGAGTCGTGGGCGAGGTCTTGTCCGACGGCGGGCGGCATGGGGGGGTCCGGGGAACGGGGATCAGGGTTCAGGTGCCGGCCGTGGCAGGGTAGAACGCGGCGGTGGGGTCTAGGGGCGGCGACTTTCGGGGGTGGGGGTGGCCGTTGAAGCGGCCGGCGTCGAGCTCGTGCCAGAGCTTGAGCACCGCATTGCGGCAGAGCGTGCGGCGGTACATCTCGCTGCCGCGCACGTCGCTCATCGGCGTCACGGTGTCGGCGGTGAGTTGTGCGGCTTGCTCAAAAACTTCGAGCGTCACCGTCTGACCCTCGAGCATCGCTTCGACCCCCGGCAGCCGCGTCACGCGCGGCCCGACGCCGCCGAAGGCGATGCGGACCTGGTTGATGACGTTGTCGATCAGGCGGAAGCAAAACGCGGCGCTGACGCTGGAGATGTCGAGGTCCTTGCGCTTCGACACCTTCATCACGCGGAGGTACTCGCTCTCGCCAAGCAGGGGGACGCGGACGGCGACGACCAGCTCGCCGGGCCGGAGCTGCGTCGTGCGGTAGCCGGTGTGGAAGTCCTCGACGCTGACGGTGCGGCGGCCGCGGGCCGAGGCGAGTTCGACCGATGCGCCGAGGACGTAGAGCGCCGGCGGGGTGTCGCCGATGGGCGAGGCGGTGCAGAGGTTGCCGGCCAGCGTCCCGCCGTTTCGGATGGGCGGCGAGCCGAACCAGCCGAGGAACTCGGCGAGGTCGGGCAGGTGCGCCTCGGCCGCCCGCTCGAACTGCCGCAGCGTTGCCGCCCCGCCGACGACGAGCGTGTCGCCCTCGACCCGCACGCCGTGCAGCTCGGCGAGGCCCCCGGTGTGCATGGTGACGTTGAGCGCCAGCCGGCCCTTGTTCTGCAGCACACCCAGGTCCGTGCCCCCGCCGAGGACGACCGCCCCGCCGCCGCCGGTCGCGCCCGCCGAGACGACGCCGCCGCTGGCCTCTTCAACGTCGGCGTCGTCGCCCGCCTCGTCGGCGAGGAACCGCGTCGCCTGTTCCACCGTCACCGGTTTGTAGAACCGGCGTTCTTCCGACTCGAGCAACAACGCCTCGCCCGCCGCCTGGCCGAGGGCCTCGACCAGCGGGCCGGGCGGGTAGAGGGTATCGACGTGCGGCATTGCGGCCGGGTCGGTTTCCATCGCCGCCCGCACGATGCTGTCGTACCCGGTGCACCGGCAGAGGTTGCCGGTCAGCCCGCGCCGCACCGCGTGGGCGTCGACCTCGCCGTCCTGCTGATACACCTCCTGCATCGCCACCACGAACCCCGGCGTGCAGAACCCGCACTGCGCCCCCTGGCACCGCACCATCGCCTCCTGGAACGGGTTGAGCCCGCCCCGCGGCGTCAGCCCCTCGACGGTGACGATGTGCGACGCGTCGAGCTGCAGCACCTGCACGATGCACGACGCGACCGAGCGGTAGACCATGCGGCCGGCGACGGGTCGGCCGACGAGCACGCTGCACGAGCCGCAGTCGCCCTCGGCGCAGACGACCTTCGTGCCGGGCAGGGACGACCGCTTGCGGAGGAACGTCGAGAGCATCAGCCAGGCGTCGTCGCCGGCGACGCGCAGCGGGCGGCCGTTGAGGTAGAGGGACAGGTGGTTTCGCATCACGGATCAGGCGGGCCGCTCGAACACAACGCGGCCGGCGAGGGTCACGCGGCTGACCGTCGCGGCTGGATGGTCGGGGTCGGCGGGCAGCAGCGACTCGGCCACCGCTTCGCCGGTCGCGTCGGCCGGCGGCGTTGCGCCGTCACGGGGTTGCACTTCACTAAAGGACATCGGCCGACGGGGTTCAAGCAGGCCCGTCACGTCGATCAAGTTTAGCAGCGTCGACGGGGCGAGCGTCGAGCGGTACAGCGATTCACACGCCGTCGCCGCCGCAGATCGCCCGGCGTGGACTTGCAAGAACCGCCGCATCTCCGCCAGCATCGACACCGTTGGTGACGCCCCCACGTCCGTCGCCAGCGCCCAGGGCAGGCCCCGCCCCAGCACCTCGTCCAGCGGCATCACGTCCGACCCGAGCAGCAGGTTCGACGTCGGGCAGTGCGCGATCACACTTCCCGTGGCGGCCACGATGTCCCACTCGTCGTCGCGCATCTCGACGCAGTGCGCCAGAATACAGGCGTGATCGAGCAGCCCGTCGCGGCGGTACACGTCGGTGTAGCTGTCGTACCCGGGGTAAAGCTCGCGCTCGACGAAGTGTTTCTCCGCCTTCTGCTCGTTGAGGTGCGTCTGTGTCCGCAGGTCGAGGCGTCGCGCGAGCGTCGCGGCCCGGCGGCGCAGCGGCGTGTCCACCGCCACCGCGAACCGGTCCGTCACGATCACCCGCCGCCCGAAACGCTCGGCGAGCTGTTCGACATCATGTTCCAGCGCCGCTTCCTCGGTGCGGATCGCATCGGGGCAGTGTTGATTCATCAGCACGAGCCCGACGCTCCAGGTGTCGGGCAGCACCTCAAGCGCGACGCGGGTGGCGACGGCGGAGGTGGTCATGTACGCCGCCCCGCCGACGACGCCGTGCGACAGCGTGTCGGCGAGGAACGCCTCGGCGACGGTGTGGGCGTAGGCCTCGTCGGCGCAGCGGAGTTCGGCGGGGAAGACGTTGCGTTGCAGGCCCGCGAGCAGCCGGCCTTCCGGGGGCGGCGGGTCGTCGGGCACGCCGTCGACGAAGTGCCCGCGGATCGGGTGCTGCGGGATATGGGTGTGGATGTCCAGCAGCGGCGGGAGCATGACGCCGGCGGCGGGGCGCGGCCGAACGTGCGCCAGCCCGTCAAATGCTCGTGCATCGCCGGCGAACTTCAGCACCCCGCGGTCATCGCCGACCAGCAGGCCATCAGGGAAGTAGTCGACGGCCCCGCCCTCGCGGGGGATGAGCAGCGGGCCGCGGACGGCCGGGTGCCCGCTCACGACGCGCTCCGGTGCGGCGTGACGAGCCGGCCACGAAAGTCGGCGTCGACGCGTCCGTCGTGCAACACAGTATGTCCCCTCACGATGGTCCGCCGCACCACGCCCCAGAACGTCGCGCCGAGATAGGGGCTGAGCTTATGGCGATCGTGCATCAAATCCTCGGTCATCTCGAACGCCGCCTCCACGTCGATCAACGCTAGGTCGGCGTCGAACCCCGGCTTGATTTGCCCCTTGGAAGCGAGCGTGAATCGCTTGGCTACGTGGGTGCTGGTCAACGCCGCGACCAACGGCAACGCAAGCGACGGTTCACGGTTGAGCAGCACGTTCAACGTCGACTGCACGCCGCTGATCCCGCCCCAGATATCAAACGCGTCGTCGCTTTGCTTCATCGCCGGGGGGCAGGGCGAATGGTCCGATGCGACGAAGGCGAACCGGCCATGGATGAGGTGGTCCCACAACCGCTCGACCGCCGCGGCCGACCGCAGCGGGGGCGAACATTTGCACGCGCCACCGATGAACTCGAGGTCTTCATCTGTCAGTTCCAGGTAGTGCGGGCAGGTCTCGCAGGTCACGTCCACGCCGTCGCGCTCCCGTGCTGATTGAACGATGTCGACCGCGCGCGAACTGCTGCTATGCACGATGTGCAGCTTGCATCCGGTCTCGGCGGCAAGGGTGATGGCGCGGGAGACGGCCTCGACCTCGGCGATCATCGGCCGAGAATCGAGGTAGTCGCGCCAGCTTTTGCCGCCCCGTTGACGAGCCTCGGCGGTCAGGCGCGACGTGATCGCCTCGCTCTCGGCGTGCACCGCTACGGGCAGGGCCAGCGCCGCCGCCCGCTCCATCCCGCGCAGCAGGGTGAGGTCGTCCGCCATGGGGAACTCGGCGATCCCGCTGTCACACATGAACGCCTTAAAACCCACCACTCCGCGCTCGGCGAGTTCCTCCATGCGGTCGAGGTTCAGCGGCGTGAGCCCGCCCCAGAACGCGAAGTCGGTCCGGCTGGCCGCCTCCGCCGCGGCGAGCTTCGCGTCGAAGGCTTCGCCGTCAAGCAGCGGCGGGTCGCTGTTGAGCGGCATGTCGAAGAAGCACGTCCCGCCCCCCGCCGCCAGGGCGGCGCTGCCGGTGTCGAAGCCTTCCCACTCCGTCCGCCCCGGCTCGTTGAAGTGCACGTGCGGGTCGATCACACCCGGGAACACGTGCAGCCCCGCCGCGTCGATCTCTTCCCGCGCCGCCTGCGCCTCGCCGACGGCGATGATGCACCCGGCCTCGATGGTGATGTCCATCTCGGCCACGCCGTCGGCGGTGACGACGCGGCCGCCGCGGATGCACAGGTCAGCCGGCACGGTCAGCTCCCGCGGTAGGTGCTGTACGACCACGGCGAGACGAGCAGCGGGACGTGGTAATCCCCCGACGCCTCGTCGACGCGGAAGACGATGGGCACCTCGTCGAGGAACCGCCAGGCGTGCGGGTGGTTGATCGCGGCGTAGTAGTCACCGACAGAGAAGCGCAGCTCGTACGGCCCGGCGAGGAGCGCCCCACCCTGCAACAGCGGGCGCTTCGTGCGGCCGTCGTCGCCGGTGCGGAGGTCGGCGAGCGGCTCGCGGCCGGCCTCGCCGCCGCCGGGCTGGGGCAGCAGCCGGAACAGCCGCACCCGCATGCCCGCGGCCGGCCGGCCCTCGGCGGTGTCCAGCACGTGCGTCGTCAGCCGGCCCTCGGACCCGCCCAGGTCGAAGGTGATCTTCGGGCTGCTCACCGTCCCGCCGGCGCGCGGCCGCCACGGCGACGGCTCGGGGGTGTCGAAGATGCCCGGGCCGTCGTCGTCGGCCTCGTCCGCGCCGTTCGGAGCCGCCCCCGCGTCCGCTGCCGGCGGCGGGGTCGGCGGCTTGCGGGGCTTGTCGGCCGGCGACGCCGCGGCACGCTCGGCGGGCGACGCGCCCTCGCCGGGGGCCGCGCCGGGGGGAGAAGTCCGTTTCTTCCGCAGGGGGGTGATACTCATGATCGCTCTACCGTACCCGTGATCTGCCCGGCCGGCTCATCGGTCGGCACGAATACCATCGCCGGGTTGTCCAACCCGAACGGCCCGAGGTCGAACGGGATACGGTGCTGGTTCGGCATCGACAGGTCGATCTTCGTGATCATCGGCGAAGCGTCAAGCGCCGCCCGACCCATCTCCAGCAGCGTCTGTTGCACAGCCAGGCTGTGGTGCGTGGCGAACGTCGTCAGCAGCGCCGGGCGGATCGCGTCGTACGTGTCCGTCGCATCGGCCGGGTCATGCTCGCCGTTGTCGAAGGACCACGCCGCGTCGACGGTGGTGGCGAAGATGCGCTCGGTGGTGTCGGGGAGGGTGCGATAGCGGTCGTCGACGAAGCCGTGGAACTCGGATCCCGCGCTCTTGAGCACGACGAGGCCGGCGATCCCGCCCCACCGCTGCACCTCGCCGCCGCGCGCCACGCGGCAGCGGGCGGTCCGCCGCTCCACCCGCCCGCCGGTGAAGGCGTGGGCGTGCGGCTCGCCGCTAACCGGGATACGGTCGAACAGTGTCTGCTCGATGGCGACGTCGGCCGCGTCCACCTGCGGGTAGGTGTCGACGAAGTGCCGGGCGAGCGTGACGGCGAACACGTCGATGCAGTCGAACTCCGTCTCCCGGGCGAGGACGTAGACGGTGTTCTTCTGCGAGTCGGTGGCGATGATGTTGCGGTTGTCGCCGGCGGTGTAGGACGCGGCGAAGTCGCCCTCGAGCGAGATCGACACAGCCATCTCCAGCACGTCGTGTCTGCCGTGGCTTGGGCTTCGGGGGGGACGCAGCACCTTGGTCAACCGGACGCGGGACTTGCCGTAGGCGTTGTGGGTCAGCTTCACGTTCATGCGGTTGTACCCGTCCAGACGGCGTCTTTCAGGCGGAGGCGGGCGATCTTTATCACCTCGCCGAGGGCCGCCTGCCGCTCGGCCTCGGGGCCGTTCTCGAGGCGTCGGGGCATCGCGTCAAGGATGGCGGCCTTGCGGTGCTCGCGGGCGCAGATGATGAAGGGGAAGCCGAAGCGTTCGCGGTAGGCGGCGTTGTAGCGGTCGAAGGCCGCGGCCTCGTCCTCTGTCACGTCGTCGAGGCCGGCGGCCCGCTGTTCGGCGGTCGACTCGGCGGTCAGCGCGCCCGACGTGGCGAGGCGGCCCACCAGGTCGGGGTGGGCCCGCAGCAGGGCCAGCCGCTCGTCGTCCGCCGCGTCGTCAAGCACGGCGCACATCGCTTCCAGCAGGCCGTCAAGGGTGTCGAACGGCAGGCGGCCCCACGCCCCCTCGGCGACCCAGGGCGAGTGCTCGAACGCATGGCCGACCGTCGCCACGAACGCGGCGCGGTCCATCGCGTTGAGCCGATCGATCGTCGGGCGGCGGACCAGCCGCTCGACGGCGCGGGCGGCGGTGGCGACGTCCTCGACGCGGCTGAACTCCGCGGGGTTGTGGCTGATGCCGCCCCGGCTGGGAATGAACAGCATGGCCGTTGGCACGTGCGGGGCGAGGACCGCCGCGTCGTGCAGCGCACCGCTGACGGTGACGGGCACGCCGCCGGCGGCGTGTCGTAAGGCTTCGACAAGGTGCACGTCCAGCGGCCGGGCCGGGATCGACTCCGTCACCCGCACCTCGACCTCGACACCGCGGACGTCGGCGACGCCCGAGAGCGTGCGGCCGATCCGCTCGTCACCCGCCCCGAGCGTTTCGTCGAGCGGGGCGCGGAAGTCGATGGTGAACTTGACCTCGCCGGCGATGACGTTGACGGCGTTGGGTTTAACGTCGAGCCGGCCGACGGTGATGACCGCCTCGGGCGAAAGCTTAGCCGCGAAAGCCGTGAGCTCGTGCACCATCGTCGCCGCGGCGGCGAGCGCGTCGCGGCGGTCGCCCATCGACGTCGCCCCGGCGTGGTTCGCCTCGCCGGTGACGGTGACGGCATACTGCCGCCGCCCCGCCACCGCCCGGACGACGGCCAGCCGCTCGTCCCGCCGCCACATCCCCGGGCTCTGCTCGATGTGGCACTCGATGAACCCGAGGTGGCGCGACGGGTCGATCCGGTCCGCGTCCAGCCGGCTCACGTCCACGCCGTGCAGCCTGCCAGCCTCAGGGTACGCCTGCCCCTCCGCGTTCCGCAGCTCCCCAAGCGCCGCCGCGCCGACGTCGCCGACCCACGCCCGGCTGCCGAGCATCCCGACCCCGAACGTCGGGCCCTCCTCCTCGGCGAAGTCCACGAGCTCCACCGGCAGGCCCGTCACCCCGTCGTCCGCCGCCGAACGCAGCAGTTCGAGCGCGAGCACCACACCTACGACACCGTCGTAGTCCCCGCCGTGCGGCACGCTGTCGACGTGCGACCCCACCAGCCACGCCGGCGTGTCCCACCCCAGACCCGCCGGCCGGGCGTGCAGGTTGCCCGCGGCATCGACCCGCGTCTCGCACCCCGCCGCCCCCGCCCGCTCGGCGACGTAAGCCCGCGCCGCGGCCCAAGCCGACGAAAATGTCGGCCGCGTCGCGCCCCCGCCGGGCGTCGCGGTGCACACGGCGACGGCGTCGATATCAGCCTGGATGCGGGCGGGGTCGATCATGTGTCGTGCCCGGAACACGGCGGCCGCAAGCGGCCGGGCTAAGAACCGAACTCCTTACGCCACTGCGTGCCGGTCTTTTCCATTGTGCTCTCCCGCCCCGTCCGGCGCAGACGGTGCAGCTGCGGCATCCCCAGCGCCCACTCCTGCATCCAGTCCCGCGCAAACACCCCCGCCTCCGTCTCCTCGAACACCCGTTTGATCTCCGCCTCGTCAATCACCCGCGGCCCACGCGTCCTCGCCGCAAACTCGCACGTCCGGCTGCACCCGCCGCTCAGGTACGCCTCGATCCCGATCTCGTCCATCACGTCGATCACGCTCCGCAGCGACCGGATCGCCTTCGCATACGCAAAGCTCGGCGGGTACCCGCCCTCGACCATCGTGTTGAAGCACGCCTTCATCAAAGCGATCGTCCCGCCGTACAAGATCTGCTCCTCAAAATTATCCCCCTCGGTCTCCTGCTGGAACGTCATCGCCACCACCCCGGCGCGGGTGCTGCCCACCGCTTTACTCACGGCCAAAACCAAGTTAAGCGCGTCGCCCGTGGCGTCGTGGTCCACCGCGACGCAGCCGTAGACCCCCTCGCCGTTTTGATACTTCTGCCGCACAAACTTCCCCGGCGCGTTGGGCACGTACAGCGTCACGTTCACGTCCTTCGGCGGCGTGACCTGCCCGTACAAGACGCTGAAGCCGTGGCAGAACACCAGCGTCTGCCCCGCCCGCAGGTTCGGCCCGATCTCGCTCTGGTACACCCCCGGCTGCACCGGGTCGGCGAGCTCCACCAGCAAAACATCTGCCTTCGCCGTCGCGTCCGCCACGCTCATCGCCTCGAACCCGTCGGCCGTCGCCTCGTCCCGGCTCGTGCTGCCGTCGCTCCTGCCCCGGCACCCGACGATCACCGTGCACCCGCTGTCCCGCGCGTTCGCCGCCTGGGCCTTGCCTTGAATCCCGTAGCCCAGCACGGCCAGCGTCTTACCCTCCAACACCGCGAGGTCCACGTCCGCGTCTCGATAAATTTTCTCGTCGTTCATGGGGTCACTCAAAGCGGGATATCGCGATTGACGTTCTTGTAATAGATATACCGGCTCGGCGTGGGCCCCGTCGCCACAAAGCTCTGCGGGCAGTACGGGCCCATCCAGATGAAGTCGTCGCGCTTCACCTCCATCCACTCGCCGTCGAGGTAGTAGAGCCCGCGGCCGGTGAGGAACAGCAGGCCGTGCTCCATCACGTGCGTCTCGACCACCGGCAGCCCCGCCCCGGGGTCGAAGGTGAAGATGTTCATCGCGAGGTCGAACGCCGGCTCGTCGGGCAGCAGCGTCTGCAGCCGCGACGAGGGGTTGCCGCCCCATTCTTCTGCTCCCACCCCTCGGACGTCACCGTAGAACGCGGTCACCTCGGGATGATCCGCCGTCGGCTCGTACCGCTTGCGCAAGATCAGCACCCGCATCGCCTGCTCCGCATCGAGTCGCACCATTTGGCCCGGCGGGGTTAACCCGTAGTGCCCCGCCCGGAGCGGGATTTCGTGGTCCCGCCCGTTCTGGGACATCCCTCGTCCGTCGAGGATGTAGTGGAAGGTTTCAACCCCATCCCGAGCGGCGAACATGCCGCCCCCCCCCGCCGGCAGGTCGATCAACATCTGCACGAACCCCGCCCCCAGCGCCGGCGACGCCAGCACCCGCACCCCGCATCCCTCCCACCCCGGCAGCCGCGACGCCGGGTATCCCTCCAGCGGCAGCAGCGCGTACCGCCCCCCCGTCCGCGCCCGGCTGTGCACGATGTCCGTCGGCTCACGCATAGTGCTTCATCCCAAGGGGACCAACCATGGAGGCACGGAGGCACGGAGAAGAACTCACGTCCCCAAACCACCACCTCAATCTAGATACTTCGCCTTTTCCTTTTCCGCTTCCCATTTTTCACTGTTCACTTTCTATCTCCGTGCCTCCGTGCCTCCGTGGTTCAACACGCTCTCAAACCCACAACCCCACCAACCCGAACCGCTCCACGTCCACCAGCCCCCGGTCCGTCAGCTTCAGGGCCGGGATCACCTCCAACCCCATGAAGCTCATCGCCATGAACGGGTCCTCCAGAACGCTCCCCAACCCCCGCTCACCGTCCCGTGCCGCCGCCACCACCGCGTCATAACCGGCCGCCACCTCCGCCACCGGCCGGTCGCTCATCAGCCCCCCCACCGGCAGCGCCAGCTCCGCCAGCACCCGCTCTCCGTCGCAGCACGCCAGCCCGCCGCCCATCGCCGCCACCGCCCGAATGGCCGCCCGAATCGAGGCGTCGTCCGCGCCGATCACGATGAGGTTGTGGTGGTCGTGCGCCACCGTCCCCGCGATGGCCCCGCGCCGCAGGCCGAACCCCTGGATGAAGCCGACGCCGACGTTGCCGTTCTTCCCGTGCCGCTCGAGCACCGCCATCTTCAACACGTCCCGCGCCACGTCCGCTACCACCTCCCCACCCACGACCGTCGGCTCCACCTCCAGCGCCCCGGTGTAGAGCTGGTCCGCCACGTGCCTGATCACCCGCAGCTTCCGCCCCGGCTCCGCCTTCACCGCCAGCGACACCCCCTCCACGTCCACCTCGCACCTTCCCCGCGGCACATCGACCCCGCTACGCGCCCCCGTCTCTACCATCGCCCCGCCCCGCGCCACCCGCCGCCCCCGGTACCACACCTCCCGCGCCTCGAACCGCTCCCAGTCCTCGAACACCATCAGGTCCGCGAACCGACCGGGCGCGATGGCCCCCACATCCCGCAGCCCGAACCACTCGCTCGGGTTCAGCGTCGCCATCCGCAACGCCTCCACCGGCTCAATCCCCTTCGCGATCGCCCGACGCACCATCATGTCCACCGACCCCTCCCGCAACAGGTCCCCCGGCGTCCGGTCGTCGGTGCAAAAGCACACCCGCCGCGCGTTCTGCGGGGTTACCACTCCCAGCAACGCGTCGAGGTTCCGCGCGTTCGTCGCCTCCCGAATCAAGAGATACATCCCCCGACGCAGCTTCTCCCGCGCCTCGGCCGCCGTCACCGCCTCATGGTCGCTGCCCACCCCCGCGGCGACATAAGCGTTGAGCGCCCGGTTCGTCACCCCCGGGCAGTGACCGTCGACCGGCCGATCACCCGCCGCCGCCAGCTTCGCCCGCATCGCGTCGCCGCCGCCGATCACGCTCGGGAAGTCCATGGCCTCGGCGAGGCCGTGGATCACCCCCCCGTCGAACAGCCGTTGCAGGTCGCCCGCGTCCACCTCTCCCCCCGCCGTCGCCAGGCCCGTCGCCGGCACGCAGCACGGCCCCATCACCACCACGTTCATCCCCACCCCTTCCTTACCCTCACCCGCCATCCACCACACCCCCGCCACCCCCACCACGTTCGCCAGCTCGTGCGGGTCCGTCACCGCCGTCGTCACCCCCCGCGGCAAGACCGCCCGCGCAAACTCCCCCGGCAAACACAAACTGCTTTCAATATGCACGTGCGCATCAATCAACCCCGGCCCCACCATCGCCCCGTCAAGCTCCACCGTCTCTGCCCCGCCGTACATCCCGTACGCCCCCACCCCCGCGATCCGCGATCCGCACAACGCCACCTCCACCTCCTCCACCTCACCCGTGAAGACGTTCACCACCCGCCCCCCCGTCAGCACCACGTCCGCCGGCTCATCCCCCCGCGCTACCGCTAACAACCGCAGCCGCTCGTCCATGGGCGTCACGATAGCAGGCGTTTCGACCCAGGGCGGTTGACCGCCAAAGCCGCCAAGCGCGCTAAGAAAGGCGATAGATCCAAAGCGTCGGGTTCTTGCAAAGGAACTTGAGATTTGCATCGCGTAGAACAACGGAATTAGTGAAGCTCGCCGTTCCGATGCCCCGTTTTCGCATCGGCGGCAATCAGCTCTTCCGCCGTTCTTCGCGTTCTTGGCGGTGAAACCCGTCCCCCCAGTAACATCAGTCTGTAGGGCAAGGCTTACCCTGCCGCGAACGGTGGGGAACCTTCTGCGGTGATGCGACACGCGGCAGGGTGAACCCTGCCCTACGGCTACGGCCCGTTCTAGTTTTCGTTCTCGAAAGGTGGAGCGAACCCCACGCCCCAAAGGCGGCAGCGCTCCAGCGACCTCACGCTCGAGAACGAGGAACGAGAACGAAGAACGGATCATGCATAATGCAGGCGGTCGCTTGCGCTCCCGGCTCGGACCGGGACGTGGTGGCTCTGTCTCCCAGCCGCGGCGTTCTCGCCGCGTGTCCGCTCTCCCGCTAATGAGATGCCAAGCGGAGGGTCGGGGCGGATAAGATGACCCTTGATGGCGGGCCTCCTCGACGAGATCGTGAACCGGGCGGAGCGGGGCGAGGCGGTGGCGGTGTGCGTGTTGGCGCGGACGGCTGGGAGCACGCCCCGCAAGGCGGGGGCGATGATGCTGGTGCTCGAGAACGGCCAAACGCTGGGCACCATCGGCGGCGGGTGCGTCGAGGCGGAGGTGCGGGGTTGGGGGCTCAGGCGCATGGGGGCCTGCGGGTTGCGAAAAGCAGGTGCGGGCGACGGGATGCCGCCACCCCAAGCCCCCAACACCCAAGCCCCCAACACCCAAGCGTCCCTCCTCCGCTTCGAGCTCAACCAGGACTACGGCTGGGACGACGGGCTGATCTGCGGGGGGGTGATGTTCGTGGCGGTGCAGGTGGTGCGGGACGTGCGGGACGCCGAGCCGTGGCGGGCGGCGGCGCGGGAGCTGGCCGCGGGGCGGACGGCCCGAACGGTGCTGCATGTTGTCGACGAGGCGGGGCGTGAGGCCGAGGTGGTGCACGAGGAGCATCCGACCCCGACGCTGGTGATCGCGGGGGGCGGGCACGTGGGTCAGGCGTTGTGCGCGGTGGCGGGGCCGGGGGGCGCGGGGTTTGACGTGACGGTGGTGGACGACCGGGCGGACGTGCTGACGGCAGCGCGGTTCCCGGGGGCGACCCGCGTCGCCGGGCCCATCGACCGCGAGCTGGCGCGGCTCGCCCTCGGCGAACACCACTACGTCGTCATCGTCACCCGCGGCCACCGCCACGATGGCGACGCCCTCGCGGCGGTGGTTCCATCTCCCGCACGGTACGTCGGGTTGATCGGCTCGCGTCGCAAGGTGCTGGCGATCTACCGGTCGCTGCTCGAGGACGGGGTGTCGCCGGAGGTGTTGCGGCGCGTCCACGCGCCTATCGGACTGAACGTCGGCGCGGTGACGCCCGGCGAGATCGCCGTGAGCATTGCCGCCCAGCTCGTCGCGGTCCGCCGGGGGTGCGGCACCGGGCGGCCCGACGCGATGGAACTGCCGCCGCGTGACATCCAACGCCTGGCCCCGCTGCGAGATGGCATCTGATTCCTCGGCGTGTGGCGACCCCGGGTTTGCCCGCCCCCTCGATCCCCCACCCCGCTAGGCAAACCCGCCGCGACACGTTAATCTGTCTCGTCCCGCCTGCCGCCGCCAAGCTCGGCCCCGCCCCCACCCCTCATTCCACGCCGGAGCACGAGACATGCCTCGAACCGTCCGCGGTGCGCTGATCCAGGCCACCCTCTGCGAACCCGTGACCTCGCCCATCGAGAAGGTCAAGCAGGCGATGATCGACAAACACGTCGAACTCATCGCCCAGGCCGCCGATCAAGGCGCTCAAGTCTGCTGTCTGCAGGAGCTCTTCTACGGCCCGTACTTCTGTGCCGAGCAGGACACTAAGTGGTACGGCCTCACCGAGCCCGTGCCCGACGGCCCGACCACGAAACTCATGCAGGAGCTCGCCAAGAAGCACGAGATGGTGATGGTCGTGCCCATGTACGAGGAAGAGCTCCCCGGCGTCTACTACAACACCGCCTCGGTCATCGACGCCGACGGCTCGTACCTCGGCAAGTTCCGCAAGATCCACATCCCCCACTGCGACCCGGGGTTCTGGGAAAAGTTCTACTTCCGCCCGGGCAACCTCGGCTACCCCGTGTTCAACACCCGTGTCGGCAAGGTCGGCGTCTACATCTGCTACGACCGCCATTTCCCCGACGGCGCCCGCTGCCTCGGCCTTAACGGCGCAGAGATTGTGTTCAATCCGAGCGCGACGGTCGCGGGGTTGAGTGAGTACCTGTGGAAGCTCGAACAGCCCGCCCACGCGGTGGCGAACCAGTACTTCGTCGGCGCGATTAACCGCCCCGGCTGGGAAGAGCCGTGGCGCACCGGCGAGTTCTACGGCCAGTCGTACTTCTGCGACCCCCGCGGCAAGTTCATCGCCCAGAGCGACAAACGCACCGAGGACGACATCGTCATCGCTGACATGGACCTCGACGTCATCCGCGAGGTCCGCAACGTCTGGCAGTTCTTCCGTGACCGGCGGCCCGAAACCTACGCCGCCATCACCGCTCCCTAAAGCATTAGCCGCCAAGGACGCGAAGAGCGCCAAGGAAGGCATAATTTGGAACTCTCGAATGTCACTTTGCCTTCCTTGGCGCTCATGGCGTCCTTGGCGGCTTCAAAAGTATCAAGACCATGACCACCACCACCTCCACCACCCCCACCCAGCCCGGCCACCTCGCCTCCCCCGTCCGCGAACCCCGCACGATCCCGCTCCCGCAGTTCGACCACCAGCCGCGCCCCTACACCGGCCCGTCCCGCGAGGAGACGATCGCGCTGCGCAAGCAGTACCTCAGCCCCGGCCTGATCACGTACTACGCCGAGCCGCTGATGGTCGTCGAGGGCAAGATGCAGTACGTCTGGGACGAACAGGGCCAACGCTACCTCGACGCCTTCGCCGGCATCGTCACCGTCTCGGTCGGCCACTGCCACCCCAAGGTGATCGAGAAGGTAGCGAAGCAGAACGAGACGCTCCAGCACACGACGACCATCTACCTGCACCCGACCGTCGGGCAGTTCGCCGAGAAGCTCGCGAGCAAGATGCCCTCGACGCCCGATGGCACCCCGCTCGACAAGACCTACTTCACCAACTCGGGCAGCGAGGCGAACGAGCTCGCCGTCCTCGCCGCGCGGGAACACACCGGCAACCACGCCGTCATCGCACTGCGTAACGGGTACCACGGCGGGACCGCCAACACCATGGGCCTCACCGCCCACGGCACGTGGCGCTTCCCCACGAACCAAGTCACCGGCATCCACCACACCCACCCGGGGTACTGCTACCGCTGCCCCTACGGCCTCACGTACCCGTCCTGCGGGATGAAGTGTGCGGAGGACATCAAGAGCGTGATCGAGTACCAGACCAGCGGCGACATCGCCGCGTTCATCGGCGAGCCGATCCAGGGCGTCGGCGGGGCCGTGGTCCCTCCCCCCGAGTTCTTCCCCATCGTCTACGACATCGTCCGCGACCACGGCGGCATCTGCATCGCCGACGAGGTGCAGGGCGGGTTCGGCCGCACCGGCGAGCACTACTGGTCGCACCAAAACTTCAACGTCCAGCCCGACATGATCACCATGGCCAAGGGCATCGGCAACGGGGCCCCCCTCGCCGCCATGACCACCACCGCCGACATCTCCGCCACCCTCGCGAACCGCATCCACTTCAACACCTACGGCGGCAACCCCGTCTCCTCCACCCAGGGCCTCGCCACCCTCGAAGTCATCGACGAGGAAAATACCCAGCACAACGCCGTTACCGTCGGCCGCTACCTCAAAGATGGCCTCCTCGCCCTTCAAGACAAACACGACCTCATCGGCGAGGTTCGCGGCCTGGGCCTCATGATCGGCGTCGAACTCGTCGACGACCGCGAGACGAAAGAACCCGCCAAGGCCGCGTGCGCCGCCGTCGTCGAACGGGCGAAAGCGATGGGCCTGCTCCTGGGCAAAGGCGGCCTCTTCGGCAACACCATCCGCCTCAAACCCCCCATGTGCGTCACCACCGATGACGCCGATTTCATCCTCGCCGTGCTCGATAAATGTTTTGTGCAAGTCCAGCAGCCGTAAACGCAGATTTCGCAGATGACGCAGATTTTAACGCCAGAAACCAGAACAGAGTCAGCGGAAGGCTGATTCTGGACGAGCAGTATGTTTGCTTTTTCCAATCTGCGCAAGCTGCGAAATCTGCGGTTCCTGCCTTTCTTCTGAGTGACAAACCATGCCCACCCTCCAAACCACCGTCGACGGCATAGCCTTCCAGAACCCCTTCGTCATCGGCTCGGGCCCGCCGGGGACCAACCGCAAGGTCATCGGCAAAGCCTTCGATGAGGGCTGGGGCGGCATGATCGCCAAGACCGTCAGCCTCGACGCCTCCAAAGTCCACAACGTCGCCCCCCGCTACGGCAAGCTCACCGGCGACAACAAGAAAGAAGTCTTCGGCTGGGAAAACATCGAGCTCATCGCCACCACACCGTTCGACGACTGGCTCGACGACTTCAAGTTCCTCAAGGACAAGTACCCCGACCACGTCCTCATCGCGTCGATCATGGAGGAGTACGAGCGGGACGCCTGGGTCGAGATCGTCGAGCGGTGCGAGGCGGCGGGCGTCGACGGGCTCGAACTCAACTTCTCCTGCCCGCACGGCCTGCCCGAGCGCAAGATGGGCGCGGCCATGGGCCAGGACCCCGATGTCCTCGGCGAGGTCACCGGCTGGGTCACCGCCGCCGCGAAGACCCCCGTCTGGGCCAAGATGACGCCCAACATCACCCACATCGAAGACCCCTCGCGGGCCGCGCTCGACGCCGGGGCCCACGGCATCTCGCTCATCAACACCATCCGCAGCGTCATCGGCGTCGACCTCGAAACCCTCCGCCCGATGCCCACCGTCGAGGGCTACACCACCCCCGGCGGGTACTCCTCCGTCGCCGTCCGCCCCATCGCCCTCCGTATGGTCATGGAGGTCGCCACCCTCATCCGCGACCACTACGACGGCAAGCGGACCATCAGCGGCATCGGCGGGATCGAGACGGGCGAGGACGCCGCGCAGTTCATCCTCCTCGGGGCCGACACCGTGCAGGTCTGCACCGGCGTGATGAAGTTCGGCTACCGCATTGCCGGCCCGCTCTGCGAGCAACTCCTCGCGTTCATGGAAAAGCACGGCTTCGAGACCCTCGATGACTTCAAAGGCAAAGCCCTGCCGTACTTCACCACCCACGCCGAGCTCGTACGGATGCAGGAAGAAGCCCAGGAAAAGAAACGCGCCGCCGTCGCCGCAAGACAGGCGGAGAAGGAAGGCATCACCCGCGACGAGAACTGGGAGGGCGACCAATTCGTCGAGCAGACTGAGGATCTGGTCGGGGGGCGGAAGTGAAACACAGAGGCACAGAGACAGCGAGAAGAATCTGCGACAGCACGCTTTTTCTTCCCGTTATCTCTGTGTCTCTGTGCCTCTGTGTTTAACTCTTCTTCTATCGAGCGTAAAGATGTCGTTGTTGATCCAGGGCGGAACGGTCGTCAACGCGGGCAGCCGCTTCCGCGCAGATGTGTTTGCCGAGGGCGAGACGATTACGCGGATTGCATCGAGCATCGACCCGGCGGAGGTGAACGCCGACGAGGTGGTCGACGCGACGGGCAAGTACGTCTTCCCCGGGTTCATCGACCCGCACGTGCACATCTACCTGCCGTTCATGGGGACGTACGCGAAGGACTCCTACGAGACCGCCAGCCGCGCGGCGGTGGTGGGCGGGACGACGACGCTGATCGAGATGGTGTGCCCCGGCCGCGACGACGAGCCGGGCGAGGCGTTCGACCTGTGGCTGAGCAAGGCGGAGGGGAAGTCGGCATGCGACTACACGTTCCACATGGGCGTCACCCGGTTCGATACTTCGGCTGAGGCGCAACTCCGCGAAATTGTGAAACGGGGCGTCACCTCGTTCAAGGTGTTCCTCGCCTACAAGGGCGCGTTCGCCGTGGACGACCACGAGTTGTACGAGACCCTGCGGCTGGCGCGCGAGCTCGGCGTCGTCGTCACCGCACACTGCGAGAACGCCGAGCTCATCGCGAAGCGTCAGGCGGAACTTATTGCCGCGGGCAACGTTGACCCGGAGTGGCACGAACCCTCCCGCCCGACCCGCGTAGAGGCGGAGGGCGTCCACCACTTCTGCTCGTTCCTCGAGGCCACCGGCGCGAAGGGCTACATCGTGCACACCTCCTGCCGCGACGCGGTTGAGGCCGCGTTACCCTTCATCGGGCGCGGCGTCGACGTGCAGATCGAGACCGTCATCCCCTACCTCACGCTCGACGACACCTACGCCCAGCGCCCCGACTTCGAGGGCGCGAAGTGGGTGATGAGCCCGCCGATCCGCGCACTCGAGCACCAGCGCTACCTCTGGCACGCCCTCGCTTCCGGGGTGATCGACACCGTCGCGACGGACCACGCGCCGTTCGACTTCGCCGGGCAGAAGGAGATGGGCCGACCGCCCGGCGGCAACTTCACGACCATCCCCAACGGCATCCCATCCGTCGAGCACCGCGTCACGCTTCTGTATACCCACGGCGTGGCGACCGGCCTGCTGTCGCTCGAACGCTTCGTCGAGGTCGCCAGCACCGCCGCCGCCCGCCGCTTTGACCTGTACCCCCGCAAAGGCGTGGTGCAGCTCGACGCCGACGCCGACCTCGTCGTATGGGACCCCGAATACCGCGGCACGATCAGCGCCGCTTCGCACCACATGGACACCGACTACAGCGGCTTCGAGGGCATGGAGATCACCGGCCGCCCGAGCTTCGTCAGCGTCCGCGGCCGCACCGTCTCCCGCGATGGCGGCTTCACCGGCCGTATCGGCTGGGGCGAACGGGTGAAGCGGCCGGTTTGAAGAACTCGTGCAGGCCAAAATATAGCCGCGGCCTCACAGGCCGCTTCTATTCGGCGCGGCCTATTAAGCCGCGGCTGTTGGAAAAGGACGAAGCGTCACCACCGCGGCACGAGAGGTCACTCAACTACCGGCGACGTCGTCGGGCCGTCCGCGCCGCGTTGCCAGAGGTCGTGGGCGTGGAAGTCGTCGCGGGGGTCGGGGTGGTCGAGGCGGTAGTGGGTGCCGCGGGTCTCTTCGCGCCAGTGGGCGGCGGTGGTGATGAGGTGGCCGACGGTGAGGAGGTTTTGCACTTCCCAGCCGGCCTGGTCGTCAAAGATTTTGTCCATGGTGTAGCGGGCCCAGAAGCGGAACATGTCCTGGACCTCGGCGAGGCGTTGGCCGTCGCGCTCGATGCCGACGTGCCGCCACATGACGCTGCGGAGGCTGGAGCGGACGTCGGCGAGGTCGAGTTCGCTGCGGTCGGACAATCGGATGTCGGAGATGATGCGGGTGGGTTTGCGTTCCGTGCCGTCGAGCTGTTCGAGCGCCGCCTCGCCCGCGGCCTGGCCGAAGACGAGGCCCTCAAGCAGCGAGTTGCTGGCGAGGCGGTTGGCCCCGTTGAGCCCGGAGCACGAGACCTCGCCGGCGGCGTATAGCGCGGGGATTGAGGTGCGGCCTTGCAAGTCCGTGCGGACGCCGCCGACCATATAGTGGGCCGAGGGGTGGACGGGGATGGGGGTGGTGCCGGCGTCGATGTCGAATTTATCGAGCAGGCCGGCGAGGCCCGGGAAGCGGTCGAGGAACTTTTGTTTGCCGAGGTGTCGCACGTCGAGGTAGACGTGGGTGTGGCCGGTCTTGGCCATCTGGGCGAGGATGGCGCGGGCGACGATGTCGCGGGGGGCGAGTTCGGCCCGGTCGTCGTAGTCGGGCATGAAGCGGTGGCCGGCGTTGTCGATGAGGTGGGCCCCCTCGCCGCGGACGGCCTCGGTGATGAGCGAGCGGGAGGCGCCGGCGACGTAGAGCGTGGTGGGGTGGAACTGGTAGAAGGCGAGGTCGGCGAGGGTGGCCCCGGCGCGGTAGGCCATGGCGATGCCGTCGCCGGTGGCGACGCGGGGGTTGGTGGATTCGCGGTAGACCTCGCCCGCGCCGCCGGAGGCGAGGACGGTCGCGCCGGCCCAGATGACCTGCAGGCCGAAGCGCGGGTGGTGGGTGATCGCGCCGAGGCAGCGGCCCGGGCCGTGGCCGTTGGTCTCGGCGGTGATGAGGTCCAGGACGAAGCACTGGTCGAAGAAGCGGATGGCGGGGTGGTCCTGCACGAGCCGGCCGAGCGTCGCGCCGACGGCTTTGCCGGTGGCGTCGCCGTCGGTGTGGAGGATGCGGTGGTGCGAGTGCCCGCCCTCGCGGCCGAGGGCGGGGGTGGTGGCGGGCTCGGCGTTGATGCCCCGTGATTCGCCGTCACCCGCGGTGTCGAAGGGCATGCCCCAGTCCATCAACTCACGCACCCGCACGGGGCCGCCGGTCACAACGGCTCGGACCGCCGGCTCGTCGCACAACCCCGCCCCGGCGACGAGGGTGTCGTCGATGTGGCTGGCGATCGAGTCTGCCTCACTCAGCACCGCGGCGATGCCGCCCTGGGCCCAGAACGTGTTGGACTGCTCGAGCTTGCTCTTGGTGACGACGATGACGTCGGTCGAGCCGTTGCCCCCACGGTTCGCTGCCTCACTCTCGCGCCCCGCCGCGGCGATCGCCGCCCGCAGCCCGGCGACGCCGGCACCGATCACCAGGACATCGGTGAAGATCTGCGGCAGCAGCGTGGCGCGGAACGGGATGAGGTAGCGGCGGTCGTGGGGCATGGTGAAAAGCGCTAAGCGAAAAGGAGGAGTTGAGAATGTTGAAAGAACTGCTTGCCTCCGGGCCAGCCTCGTTTTTCAGATTCTTATTTCCCCTTTTCAATTTTCAAGAGTTCCCCGCCCGGCGAAGGCGACGGTGGGGAGGGGGATGCCGGTCTCGGTCAGAAAACGGCGGATGCCGTTGTCGGGGCGGTAGGTCAGGGTGCCGCGGATGCGCCAGCGGCGGCCGGCGACGGTGTCGGGCATGGCGGCGGGCAGCCCGTCGTCCGTTGTCGCGGCAACGGCGGCGGGCAGCGTGACGGTCTGGGTCCCGCCGGGCGGGATGACCCGCACGGGCAGGTCGTCGAAGGCGTAGGTCCCGACGCCGTCGACCACGACGCGGTACGACGCCTCGGGCAGCGGCAGCGGCACCGTGTTGGGGTTTTGCAATTCCAGGATGACGACCACCCGCGCGCCCTCGTCCGTCTCGGCGAGCACCCGCGCCCCCGTCACCCGGGCCGTCGGCGGCAGGGCGCTGAGGCAGCCGGTCAGCATGGCGAGCAACGGGATTACTGAAAGGTGGGACGGGCGCAGCACGGCCGCATCGTAGCGGACGCGGCCCGTCGGTTCCGCGACGCCCCACCGCGCTTCGGTACAGTGACGCGCGTGATGAACGACACCCTTTCCAGCCCCCGGGAGCAGACAACGCCGCGACGGGGTGCGGCCCTGCTCGCGCTGCTGCTCACCGCTCCGTTGCCGTCGATCGGCACGTGGCTCGCCATGGTCGCGTTGCCCGAGAGCACCGTCGCCAAGGCGCTGTTCATGGCGGCGAAGGTCTGGCTGCTCGCGGCACCGCTGTTGTGGCTGCGCCTCGTCGAGCGGCAACCGCTCCGCCCGCCGCGCTGGTCCAACCGCGGCATGATCGCCGGGCACGCCACCGGCATCGTCATCTTCCTCGGCATCCTCGCCGCTTACTTGCTCGTCGGCCGGCGGTGGATCGACACGTCGCTTATGCTCGGCAAGATCGAGCAGCTCGGCCTCGACCGCTGGTGGCTCTACGGCGGGTTCGGGCTGTACGCCTGCTTCGTGAACTCGCTGCTTGAAGAGTATTTTTGGCGCTGGTTCACGTTCCGGCGGCTGCAGGATGTCATCGGCCGACGATACGTGACCTTGGCCGTGATCGTGGCGGGGGTGCTGTTTACCCTGCACCACATCATCGCGCTGAGCGTCTACTTCGACTGGCGCATCACCGCCCTCGCCTCGCTGGGCGTGTTCATCGGCGGGGTGACGTGGTCGACGCTCTACCTCCGCTACGGCAACATCTACGCCGGCTGGGTCAGCCACGTCTGGGCCGACCTGGCGATCTTCGGCCTCGGGGCGTGGCTGATCTTCGGGTGACGGCCCGCGCCGCTCGCGTCAACTTCACGCCTGCAGCGATAGCTCCGGCACGCCGATGTCGAAGCGCCTGGCCGTCTCGGCCTCGTCGATCTCGCCGCGGAACGCCGCCGTCGCCGCGAGCACATAATCCAGCGACTTCGCCAGCGACCTCGCGTAGCGGCTCTGATCGCTCGCGGTGTCTGCGTCCACTGCGTCATGCGCCGCCTTCACCTCGCCCGGCGTCACCGACTCCCCGTGCTGCAGCTTGCGGGCGAGCCGGATCAACTCGTTTTCCCCGTTGTAAAAGTTCTTCTCGGTGAGGTACAGCTTCACCTTCTCGGGGTCCCACGCCTGGTTGAGCTCGCGGTACTCCTCCAGCGACTTGGGGTACTTCTGCATCCCTTGAAAAAGCTTGTCCATCCAGTCGTGCGTGTCGGCGACGTCGGGGTTGATCGTGTGCATCGCGATGAACGCCCGGCGGAGCAGGATGCGGTACAGGTCCTCGGCCTGTTTCGCCGCGGGTGTCTGGAACTCGCCGATGTCCAGCGGCGAGAACAGGCCCCCGCCTTGTTCGCCCTGCGCGTAAACCTCGCGGTAGACGAAGAGGTCCTGCATGATCTTCGACTCGTTCGCGTTGCCGCCCCGCTCGTCGCGGATCGGGTGACCCGACTCGTCCTTGCCGGGGAAGCATTTAGTGATCGGCTTGGTCAGCCGGTCGGCCGAGCGGTGCGTCAGCGAGCCGAGCATGAACGCGATCTTGTCGTCGAGGTGGGGGTCCCGCTCCTCGGCGGGCTTTGCCGCCTCGCTGCGGGCCCAGTGCACCATCGGCACCGTCCACTTGTCGGCGTACCGGGTGATAGCGCCGAGGTGCGCCTGCTCGCGGTGCGTCTCCATGATCGACTTGAACCGGGGCTCGGCGTCGGGGTGCTGGCCCGCAAGCCGGAACGTGTCGTCGCAGAAGCCGAGGTGGGCGATGTGGTCGGACATGGCGGTACTTCCGGAAACCTTCGGAGGGGCGTGTGTCACAATGAGGGCATGGATGATAAAGAACACGGCTACGCCTCGCGCGGCGCGCTGAAACTCGACGCCGCGCTCGACCGCTTCGGGGTCGATGTCGCCGGGTGGACCTGTGCCGACCTGGGCTGCTCCACCGGCGGTTTCGTCGACTGCCTCCTGCAACGCGGGGCGGCCCGGGTGTTCGCCGTCGACACCGCCTACGGCGAGCTGGCGTGGAAGCTGCGGCAGGACCCGCGGGTGACGGTAATGGAGCGGACCAACGCGCTGCACGCCGACCCGCCGGAGGGGGCCGAGCACGGGTGCGGGCTGGTGAGTATCGACCTCGGCTGGACGAAGCAGGACCGCGCCGTTCCCGCGGCACTGCGGTGGCTGGCGGACGACGACGCGGCGCGGATCATCACGCTGATCAAGCCGCACTACGAGTCGGGGCGGCACCGACTGAGCGACGATGAGGCGGACGCGGCGACGCGGCGTGTGGTGAAGGAGGTGCTGCCGACGCTCGACGTCGCGGTGCTGGATTGGATGCGGTCCCCGATTCGCGGGGGCAAGGGCAAGAACCTTGAACACCTCGCGCTGCTCCGCCGGGTGTGATATGAGAATCCCCATGGAGCGACGCGGCTTTGCCGCGCCAAATGATTTGACCCTACAGCGCGGCAGAGCCGCGTCGCTTCGTGCCGAGGGTGATCAGTGCGGCAAAGCCGCGTCGCTTCGTGCCGATGATGATCATCCCGGCAAAGCCGCGTCGCTTCGTGCCGATGATGATCAGTGCGATACGCTGATCGCTTCGCCGGGCTTCATGACCTTCGTCTCGATGCCGTTGGGCTTAAATCCGCTCAGGTCGCTCTTGAGGAATGGGAACGTGCCGTAGTGGTGCGGCACGGCGAGCTTCGCCTTGACCCAGCCCGCGGCCATTGCGGCGTGCCTCGCCCCCATCGTGACAACGTCGCCGGCGCAGAGTAGCGCCGCGTCGATGTCGTGCATCTCGCCGATGAGCTTCATGTCGCCGTACAGGGCGGTGTCGCTGGAGTGGTAGACGGTGACGCCGCCCATGTGGATGATCAGCCCCATCGGCACGCCCATGTACTGGCCGGAGTTGGAGGAGGAATGGATCGCCTGCACCGCCTCGATCCAGCCGAATTCCGTGTCGACGCGGCCGCCGGGGTTAAGCGGCTGGAGCTTGTCCTCGGCAATGCCCTTGCTCTGCTTGCAGTACATCATCAGCTCGAAGCCGGCGATCACGGTGGCCACATTGCCTTTGGCGATGGTGAGGCCGTCGTCGTTAAAGTGGTCGAAGTGGCCGTGGGTGAAGGCGACGGTGTCGCAGGTGATGTCGCCGGGCTTATGCACGGCCTGGTCGTTGTCGGTCAGGAACGGGTCGATGCAGAGGGTGTGGTCCCCGTCGGCGAGGAGGAAGCCGGAGTGGCCGAGGTAGGTCAGGTTGATGGGCATGTCGAACTTTCGTGGTGGAGTACCGCGATCAGCCGGGACGTTACGCGTCCCCGGGGGTCCGCCGCACGGTAGCGCCCCTGCGGCAGGTCGGCAGGCTCTACACTTCCGCGGATGGCGAGCGATGCCGAGATCGACAGGGCGGCGGCGCTGATCCGCGCCGGCGAGATCGTTGCGTTCCCGACCGAGACGGTGTACGGGCTGGGGGCCAACGCGCTGGACGCGGCGGCGGTGGCGAAGGTGTTTGAGGCGAAGGCGCGGCCGAGCTTCGACCCGTTGATCGTGCATGTCGCGGCAACGCAAGCGGCGTGGGAACTGGTTCGGGACGTGCCGGCTGCGGCGCGGGGTTTGGCGGAAGCGTTTTGGCCGGGGCCGTTGACGCTGGTGCTGCCGAAGCGTGGCGGGGATGTCGAGCTTGCGGGGGTTCCGGGGGTTCCGGGGGTTCCGGGGGTTCCGGGGATCGTGACGGCGGGGCTGGGCACGGTGGGGGTGCGGGTGCCGTCGCACCCGGTGGCGCGGGCGTTGATCGAGCGTGCGGGAGTGCCCGTTGCAGCGCCGTCGGCCAACCGGTTCGGCGGGATCAGCCCGACGCGGGCCGAGCACGTCACGGTGCCCTGCGCTATGGTGCTGGACGGCGGGCCGTGCGAGACGGGGGTCGAGTCGACGGTGATCGGGTTCGACGGCGGCGGGCGGGCGGTGCTGTTGCGGCCGGGGGGGACGGCGAGCGAAGCCATCGAGGCGCTATTCAAAATGAGACTGTTGCGGCCTGATCCGACCGGCTCATCGAGCGCGCCGGCGTCGCCGGGAATGCTTGATCGGCACTACGCGCCGAACACGCCGCTGCGCCTGGTTGAACGCGATGATCCTTTGCCGCCACTGCATCCCTCCACCCGCGCCGGCTGGCTTCGCTTTCGTGATCGCGAGACGCTCAATGACGTTACAACGGTCGAGACCCTCTCCCCCACCGGCGACCTCAACGAAGCCGCGACCAACCTCTTCGATGCGATGCATCGCCTCGATGCGGCGGGGCTGGACCTGATCCTGGCGGAGCGTGTGCCGGGCGAGGGGTTAGGCGAAGCGATCAACGATCGGTTGATGAGGGCGGCGGCGCGATGACGTTTAGCGCCGCGACTTGTCGCGCGGATTCAGCGCGACGAGTCGCGGCGTTAAACACGCATGTGCGTTACGCCATCACCGCGAGGCTGACCTGCCGGCGGTGGTTTACCGCGCCCTCGAACTCGGACCAGAACTTGTTGACGATGGTGCGGATCGCCCAGTTCGCGCCGTCGGACAGGCCGCAGATGTTGTTGCCGGGCATCGAGCCCATGGACCCGGCGAGCTCGAGGAGCAGGTCGAGGTCCTTGGTGGTGCCGTCGCCCGCCTCGATGCGGGTTAGCAGTTGGGTCATCCACTTGCTGCCCTCGCGGCAGTGGGTGCACTGGCCGCAGGACTCGTGGCTGTAGAACCGGGCGCAGTTGCGGGCCATGGCAACCATAGACACGGACTCGGGGATGACGGTGACGCAGGCGGTCCCGAGGCCGAGGTTGTTCCACTTCTTGCCGATGTCGAAGTCCATCTCGACGCCGCGCTCGGCCTCGTCCTGGCTGATGACACCCATGGAGATGCCGCCGTGGAAGTACGCCTTGATGTCCACCCCGTCGCGGGGCCCGCCGGCGAGGTCGATCAGGTCGGTGAGCTTGACGCCGAGGTTTTCCTCGTAGACGCCCGGCCGGTTGACGGGCCCGGACACGCCCATGAGCTTCGTGCCGAAGGACGCGGGGGCAGTGGGCGGGGCACCCTCGGGCCGGCCCTTGCCCAGCGACTGGAACCACTCGGCTCCGCGGCGGAGGATGTGCGGGACGTACGCCAGGGTCTCGACGTTGTTGATGATCGTCGGCCTCGCGAACGCCCCGGCCACCGCGGGGAACGGCGGCTTGATCCGCGGCCAGCCCCGCTTGCCCTCCAGCGACTCGATCAGCCCCGTCTCCTCGCCGCAGATGTACGCCCCCGCCCCGCGGTGCAGGTACAAATTCGGTTCCCGCCCGTTCACCATCCCCATCCGCGAGCCCGCGCCAAAGATGCCTTTGTCATACGCCTCGGCAATGGCCCGCTCGAACGCGTCGCGGTGGTGGTGGTACTCGCCGCGGATGTAGAAGTAGGCCGTGTCGAGCTGGCAAGCGTACATGCAGAGCGCGATGCCCTCGATGATCGAGTGCGGGTCAAACTGGATGAGCACCTGATCCTTGAACGTGGCGGGCTCGGATTCGTCTGCGTTGATGCAGAGGAACCGCTGCCCGTCGTCAAGCGGCGGGAGGAACGACCACTTCATCCCGGCCGGGAACCCCGCCCCGCCGCGGCCGCGGATCTCGGCGGCCTTCACCAGGTCGATCACCTCCTTCGGCTCCATCGCCACCGCCTTCTCGAGCGCGGCATAGCCGTCGGCGTCGACGTAGTCGTCGTACCCGACGTACCGCCGGTCGGCGAAGTCGCCCCACGGCGGCGTAGGGATGCGGGAGAGGAGGACGGGGGAGTCGAGGGGCATACGTCTATCCAAGTTGGAAGCTAGACCGCTTCGGCAAGTTCATCCTGCTGGAGATCGATACGGATCACGCGGGCGGCAGGGAAGACCACATTGATCATCTTGATCGCCCGCGGGACGTCCATCCACCAGTCAGGCCGCGTGACGTAGACGCCGACGTAGGTGAGGGCGTCTCTTGTTCCGTACTCGACCGCACCATCGAACACCTCAAACAATTTATCGGCCGCATCATCGCTGAAATCGCCCGCTCCGCCCAGGACGAACTCGACAAAATGTTCATGATCAAGCATGGCTACTCCTGACGTGCGTACACCGACGGATCGATCGGCGGAGGTCCTGTGCGTGACGCTCGGGTAGGCGAGGGGTCGACCAGATCGACTTGTGACAGGCTCTCTGCCCCCCGGGGCACCACATGATCCCCCACGGGTGACCTCGGGAAAGCGTGATGGACCAACCCGCACCTTCCGCTGATTGTAGCGCCGCCTCAATCATCTTGTTCGGGTGACGCGGGCGGTTCATGCTCCCGGGTCCCGGTCGAGCTGCCGCTTTACCTCAACCTCTTCAATCGTTGTCCGCCGCAGGGTGACCTGATCATTGACCCGCTCCTCTTCCACGGTCTTGCTGACGGTCCGCTTCTGCGGCTGACCGTCGGGGTGGGTCACGCCGTGGACGGCGAGGCCGACGTTGCGACAAAGTCTTTGGAACCAAGGCATGGGGCACGCTAAACCGCAAGCGATGGCGTCGCGGTTTCCAAGGCGGTGTCAATCCAACGAGTCCAGCACGTCGCCGACGTTCTCGGGCGTCAGGTTCTCGTGCAGGGTCTCATCCACGAGGGCGCACGGGGCCCCGCCGCAGGCGCCGATGCATTCGACCTTCATGAAGGTGATGCGGCCGTCGTCGGTCGTCTCGCCCGGGGCGATGTCGAGCTTGTCCTCGACCGCCTCGGTGATGGCCGCCTCGTCCATAATCTCGCAGCTCACCGATTGGCAGACCCAGAGCGTGTGCTTGCCGCGGGGCTGGGTAAAGAACTCTTCATAAAACGTGGCCGTGTCGAGCAGGGCCGAGGCGTCAAGTTCAAGAAACTCGGCGGCTTCCTCAATGGCCTGGTACGGCAGCCAGTTGTAATGGTGCTGTATCTCGTGGAGCACGGGCAGCGCCATGGCCCGCCGCGTCGGGTAGCGGTGGGCGTACCGGTCGTCGAGGTCACGCTTCATCTCGTCGGACAGGTACGGCTCGTCACGCCGCTCGATGTCCTGAGTGCCGGAGGGTTTGGTGAGCCAGGCCATGGATTATTCCTTCACGTTCTTATCTAAACTCTGCTGTATTGCTTTCTCCAGATTTTTTCTTGTCCTTTCGGACGTTTCATTACCGAACGGTATGCGAGAAGACTGTTTCGGAGGTTCAATGGAGCCCGCACCAAGCACTATACCGGCCATCAATATGGCCAAGCAGAGCAGAACGATACTCGTATCCGCCAAACCCCCAGTAAAGAGCATGAGCAGGAATGAGCCGACACCTGCCACACAGAACACGATGCCGAACATGAAGTTGAATGGGCTGACAATCATCGATCCAACTCCGCCGCAATAATGTTCAAACTTCCCAGCACCGCGACGGCGTCGGCCAGCAGGTGCCCCTCGAGCATCTTGGGGAAGCAGGCAAAGTGCAAAAAGCTCGGCGGGCGGTGTTTGGCGCGCCAGGCGTGGGGGCCGCCATCGCTGACGATATAGAAGCCGTGCTCGCCGTTGGCCGCCTCGATGCAGCCGTAGACCTCGTTGATCGGGGCCTTCCACTTGCGGTTGGTCATCACCAGCTCGAAGTGCTCGATGAGTCCCTCAATGCTGCCGTACACCTCGGCCTTGCTCGGCTTGGTCAGCTTCGCATCCGCCCAGGTGTTCAGCGGGCCGCCGGGGATGCGGTCGATGAGCTGGTTGATGATGTGGACGCTCTGCCTCATCTCCTCGACACGGACGAGGAAGCGGGACAGCACGTCGCCGCCGGTGGCGATGGGGACTTTGAACTCGACGGGCCGGGCACCTTGGTCGTCCCAGTTGTCGGCGAAGCAGAGGTACGGCTCGTCCTTGCGGATGTCGCGCTTCACCCCCGACGCCCGGGCTATCGGCCCGCTCAGCGACCAGTTGATCGCCTCCTCGGTGGTGATGACGCCGATGCCCTCGGTCCGGTCGCGGAAGATGCGGTTCTTGTTGAGCAGGCCCTCGAGGTCGTCGATGGCGGGGGGGAGCTGGTCGTGGATAAACCGCTTGACCATGGAGACGAAGACGCCCTCATCCGGCAGTTCCTGCATCGCCCCGCCGACGCGGGTCCAGTCGGGGTGGTACCGCTGGCCGGAGATGAAGTCCATAATGTCGTAGACGCGTTCACGTTCGTTAAAGCCGTAGAGGAACCCGGTAAACGCGCCGAGGTCAAGCGCCGCCGCCCCCACGGTGAGCAGGTGGCTCTGGATCCGGCCGAGCTCGGCCAGGATCGTCCGCAACACCTTGCACCGCGGCGTGATGTCGATGTCGAACAGCTTCTCCACCGCGTGGTGCCAGCTCACGTCGTTGTAGATCGGCCCGGAGTAATCCAGCCGGCTGGCGACGCTGACGTACTGGTTAAAGTCCAGCGCCTCGGCCAGCTTCTCAAAGCCCGAGTGCAGGTAGCCGATGTGCGGCGTGACCCGCGCCACTCGCTCGCCGTCGAGCTCCATCACCATCCGAAGCGTGGTGTGCGTCGCGGGGTGCTGGGGCCCAAAGTTCAGCGTCCAGCGGTCGCCCTGCTCCGACAAGCCGCCCGGCCGGTCGGGGTCGTTGAGGTAGGGCGTGGTTTCGACGTCGATGTCGATGGGTTTGAGGTCGTAGGGCATGGGGGGAGGGATCGGGGAACAGGGATCGGGGTCCAGGCGAAGCGACCTGACACGGCCTCGGCGGACGATTGTACGGGCGGCGGTACGGCGTTGCTATGCCGAGCGGAGATAGAGTTTAGGGTGATGCAAGACGTGGCCGACGACATCCTGCGGCTGGCGAAAGAGCAGGGCTTTGCCCTGGCGGGCATCGCGCCGGCGGGGCCGAGCTCTTATATAGATGCGGTGCGGGACTGGGTGGACGCGGGCAAGCATGGGACGATGGGGTACCTGGCGGAGCACCTGGACTTGCGGCTGGACCCGGGCCGACTGCTTGAGGGGGCGCAGAGTGTGATCGCGGTGGCGGACATCTACGACGCTGGCGACTCTCCTGATCCCCGGTCCCCGATCCCTGACTCCCGCTCGAAGGGCAAGATCGCCCGCTACGCCCGGGGCGACGACTACCACAAGGTGATCAAGAAACGCCTGCACGCCCTCGCCGACACGCTCGCCGAGCGCTTCCCCGGCGAGGCGTTCCGCACCACGGTCGACACCGCCCCGGCACTCGAGCGTGAGCACGCCGCCCGGGCCGGGCTCGGCTGGCAGGCCCGCAACACCATGATGATCCACCCCCGGCACGGCTCGTACACGCTGCTCGGGCTGATCGTAACCACGCTGCGCGTGGAGGGGCAGCGGGGCAAAGGGGCAGAGGGGCAAGGTAAAACGGCTGAAGTCGGCGAAGGTCCCGACAACGCTGCCCCTTTGCCCCTTAACCCCTCTGCCCCTTCCGTCCCCGACCACTGCGGCCACTGCACCCGCTGCATCGACGCCTGCCCGACCGACGCCATCGCCCCCGACGGCTACTCCATCGACGCCTCGCGCTGCGTCAGCTACCTCACCATCGAGCACCGCGGCGTCATCGCCGAGGCGTTCCACGAAGGCATGGGCGACTGGATCGCCGGGTGCGACATCTGTCAGGAGGTCTGCCCGTACAACGCCGTCGCCGCACGCCACCCCTTGCCGGTCCTCGACCGCTACACGCCCCGGCCGGCGTTGGCCGAGGGGCTCGAGCTGATGGACGTGCTCCACTGGACCGCGGAAGACCGGGCGGCCGCGGTGCAAGGCTCCGCCCTCAAGCGCATCAAGCTCGACATGTTCCGCCGCAACGCCCTCATCGCCGCGGGCAACACGCTGGCGCAGCGTGACGACCCCGCCCTGCGTGACGCGGTACGACGATGCCTCGACGATGAGAGCGACCTCGTGAAAACCACCGCCCACCAGGTCACGCAACGCCTCACACCAACCCCATAAAGCGACGCGGCTCCGCGGCGCCTCCCCTCACGCCGCCTCGCGCAGCGCCTCGGTCACCCCCGCCAACCCCGCCCGCGCCTCGGCATGATCCGGCGACAGGCGCAACACCTGCGCGAACGCCGCGCAAGCCTCATGCATCAACCCCATCTCCCGCAGGCACCGCCCCAACCGGAACAACGCCCCAACGTGGTACGGCTGCAGCCGCAGCGTCGCCCGCAACGCCTCCGCCGCCTCCGCCACCCGGCCCGCTCCGTGACAAGCCACCCCGAGGTTGAACCACCACCCCGGCCGCATTCGGTCCGACTCCACCGATCGCCGCAGCAGCGCCACCGCCTCCGCCACCCGCCCGCCACGCAGCACGGCCAAGCCTTGCAGTTGCACCGCCAGCCCGCAGCCCGGCTCAATCACCAGCACCTGCCCGCACAGCCGCTCCGCCTCACGCCACTCCCCCGCCCGCAACGCCGCGCCGGCCCCGGCAAGCACCTTTTCCATCCGTTCTTCCATCACCGCCTCTATCGCACCGATGCCATCACACGTTGAGCGGAGCCCGTCAGGCCCCGCTCACCCGGCGCGGGGCCCACGGCCACCGCTCAACCCCACCCGCATCACCCATCACCCCAGCAGCGACAGCACGTTCTGCGCCGAGTTGTTCGCCAGCGCCAGCGTCGACGTGTTCGCCTGCTGCAGGATCTGTGCCCGCGTCAACTCGGCCGTCTCCTCCGCAAAGTCCGTATCGCGGATCGCCGACTCCGAGGCGGTGAGGTTCTCCAGCGCCACCGACGCCGAACGGGCCGAGGTCTGCAGCGTGTTCCGCTCGAACGCACCGAGTCGGCCGCGCAGGTTCGTCACCTGGTTGATCGAGTTGTCGATGATCGCTGACGCCTCACGCGCGTTGCCCGCGACGAGCGAGTTCTCGCCCCCGGTCGTGATCGAGTTGAGGTAGCCCAGGTCCGCGTTGCCCAGCCGCGTCGCCGCGACCGACCCGATGCCGAAACCCACCTGTTCCAGCGAGTTGACCGAAGCCCCGACCTGGAACTTCGCCCCGCCGCCGGTGATGGTGAAGTCGTACGGCGTGTTGAGCGTCTGCGCCGCCCCGGACGTCAGCGTCAGGTTCACGCTCAGCGACGTGTTGTTCAAAACCACGTCGAGCCCGTCACCGAGCGCGAGGTTGCCGTTGACAAGCGCCAGCACGTCCTCCCCCTCGTCGCGGTTGACCGTGTTGCCGCCCGCCGCGTCGAGCGTGGTGAAGAACTCGCCGCCGCTGAGCTTCCGCGCCGAAACGAAAGCCTCGGTCCCGAAGTTGTCGGAGCGGAACGTCAGCCCGAGCGTCGGGTCCCCCGCCGACACCAGCTCGGCGCTGACCCCCGTCGCGTCGGCGACCTGGTTCACGCCCGCCGCCACGGCCGACAGGGCCGCGCCCGAGGCAAAGTTGAACACCTGCACGCCTTTGTTGCCTTGCAGCTCGAACGTCACGCTCGACAGCAGCCGGCCGGACGTCGTCCCCGCCGTGTCACCCGCCAGGAACAGCGACCCCCGCTCGGCCGAGTTGATCACCTCGACGCTGATCGGGATCGTGTCCTCCAGCCCGAAGTTCGCGCCCGTCACCTGCACGTCGCTGATCTGGCTGACCGTCACCCCGGAATTCAGATAATCCAGCGATCCGTTCAATAACTTCAGGCCGGCAAAAGATGCGGTGTTGGAGATCCGTGTGATTGACTCCACGGCCGAGTCGATCTCCAACTGGTTCGCCCGGATCTCCGCCGGTGAGAACGCCCCGGTGTTGGCCGCCTCGATCGTCAGCGCCTTGATCGAGGTGAGCAGGGTGTTGACCTCCTGCAGCGCCCCCTCGGTGGTGGCGATCACGCTCGACGCCCGCTCGACGTTCTCGATCGACTGGCCGACGCCTTCGATCTCGCTGCGCAGGCGCTCCGAGACGATGAGCCCCGAGGGGTCGTCCGCCCCGCGGTTGATCCGCAGGCCCGTGCTCAGGCGTTGCAGGCTCTGGGCGAGGTCCTCGTTGGTCCGCCGCAGGTTGTTCTGCGCGATCAGGGCCGACACGTTGGTGTTGATGCGTGACATTGACAATCCTCCTTGATGTTCCGGGGAGGCCGGTTTCCCGGCGTCGCCGGGGGGAATGGTGCGGGTCGGCGTGGCCTCACGGGGCCTTACAGCTCGGGGTCGCCGGGTTCCGCTAGGGGTCAGGGATCAGGTCGATGCCGACGATGGCGTCGCCGCTTTCCCGCTTCCGATCCGCCGCCGTCACGGTCACCCGCCCTGCCGGGCGAGGTGGTGACCGATGCCGAGCAGGTCGTCCACCTGCACCTTCGCCGCCTCGGCGTTCTCCTTGCGGATCGCCTCGTACACCTCCTTGCGGTGCACGGAGATCGTCCGCGGGGCGTTGATCCCGAGGCGGACCTTGTCGCCGCGGATGTCGACGATCGTGATCTCCACGTCGTCGCCGATCATGATCGTCTCGTCTCGTTGCCTAGATAGCACCAGCATGGGTCGGGCTCCTTCCCGGGGTCTGATCGACGCGTCCCTGCGTCGGGAATCACAATGTTCGTGTTCTGCAACTCACTGGTTATCTTGATACTTTGATCGCTTCAAACTTCACGCCGAGATCGCGTGCGGCACCGCCGACGGGACCTCCACCAGCGGGACCCGCGTCGTGAAGCGGCGGTCCGACAGCACGAGCTGCTCGCCGCAGCGGCTGGCCACGTTCACCACCAGCGGGCCCTGCAGGTTCCCCGTCAGCAGGTTGCCCCGCTTGTTCACTATGACGAACACCTGCGCCTCGTCCAGGCTCTCAAGCCCGAGCCCGCTCATCTGCTCGGCGTGCACCGGGACGCGGTACGTCGGGACGAACAGCGTCGGGTCCGTCACCACGAACGCCAGGTCCGGCAGGTCCGCCGACTGCAGCCACCAGAACGTGCTCGGGTCGTTCGGCCGCGCCGCGTCCCCCGACTCGATCAGCACATAACGTTGATACTTCGGGAAGCCCAGCAGCCCCTTCTCGAACCGGATGATCCGGCCCTCGGCGATGTCGAGCTCTCCAAAACGGGTGGTGGCGATCTTCATGGCGGGTTCCTTCACGGCCGGGCGTCCTGCGGTTGTTGCCCCGACGGCTTGCCGGGGGGGTGGCGTCCTGCCACCGCTTTTTGCGGTCGGCCCCGGGCGGCCGTTGCCCCGGGGTGCCGCGCAACGGTTGCGCGATTTAGTTCAGGTAATCCAGCAGGCTCAGCCGCTGCGACTGCGCCGTAGTCTGCAGCGAGGCCTGCAGTTGCAGCTGCAACTGCTGGTACCGGCTGATGACCTCCGCCAGGTCCGCGTCCCGCAGCGATGACAACATGCTTTGCTCCTGCAGGGTTTGGTCCTCGGCCCGCGTCTGCAGGTCCTCGAGGCGCTTGGCCTGGACACCGACGGTGGCGCGGGCACTCGCCGCGGCGTCGATGTCGTTCTCGATCTTGCTACCAGCAACGGTGATGCCAGACTCGTCGTTATTCACCAACGCATCGCGCAGATTGATCAGGTGGGTGAATGCGTTCTCGACGCGGACGGTCGCCTCGTCGGTGCCGGTGATGGTGCTGCCCGGCCCGGCGTCGCCGACGATGCCGAGATGCGTGCCCGCCAGCGACTGGTTCGCGTTGGTGATCGTGAACGCGCCGGCCCCCGCGGTGTTGTCGGTGAAGACCAAGCCGTTGCCCGTCGCCGCCAGCGTCAAGGCAAACTGACCGGGTGTTAATCCCGTGGCGGCGGCCGCGTTCTGGACCGCCGCGACCACGTCGCCGACCGTCTCCGCGCCGTCGAGGTTGACGGCGAAGGTCGACCCGTCGTGCAGCGTGACGTTCACGTCGTCTTCGCCCTCCTGCGTCACCACGCCGATGCCGTTGCGGAACTCGCTCAACGCCGTCGCCTCGCCGAATGACCGCAGCCCCAGGTCCGCGGCCGTGGTCCCGCCGTTCTCGCCGATCGACAGCTCAAGCCCGGCGACCTCGCTCACGAGGTCGAGCCCGCTGCCGCCCGCATTGATCTCAAGCCGCAGGCCAAGTTCGGCGTTGCGCACGACGTTTTGCAGGTCCTGCACCGTTTCGGCCGCGGCGAAGTCGAGCGTCTGCGTCACCCCGCCCTGCGTTACGGTGATCCCGCTGGCGAAATCGACCGGCGTCGCCAGGTCGGCCAGCGCCGTGAGCGGCGTGAGCCTCGTCTGCACGTCGCCACCGGCCGCGGCCGCGCCGCCGGTGGAGGTCAACCCGTCGAGCCCGAGGTCCGCCGCGGCGGTGCCGTTGCCCGCGTCCGCCAGCGCAACGGTGCTCCCGCCGTTGCCGGTCAGCTCGAACCCGCCAGGCCCAACCGCCAAGCTCCCTGCGCCGGGCGCGGCCTCCGCGATGGCAGCGTTTACCCGCTCCGCCACGTCGCCGAGCGTGTCGGCAAACGACAGGTCCACGTCCACCGCCGCCCCATTGACCATCAGTTGCAACGACCCCGGCCGCACACCACGCCCCAGCGCCCCGGCCACGTCGGCCAGGCGTACGTCGGCGGAAGCCGCCGGGGCAAGGTCAACCCCCGACCGCACCCTCGCCGACAGGGCGCCGAACGCTTCGACACCGTTGCTCGTGAACGCCTCGGGCTCGAACGCGCCGACGAGCGTTCGCAGGTTTTCCGCCGCCCCCGTATACCGCACCCCGCCGAGGAACGGCTCGAACACGCGGCCCGACGCCTCGGCTCCGTCCCGCCCGCCGAACACCGACAGGTCCGCGAACTGGGCGTTGGCGATTTCCACCAACGCGTCCACCTGTGCCGCGATCACCAGCGATTCGGCGGCGCGGGTGTCGGCATCCGACCCGACGCCGACCTGGCTCGACGCGATCGTCTTCGCCTCGATTAAGAGGTCGCTCGCCTCGCCGAGGCCGGTGTCTGCGGTGTTGAGCGTGTTCAACGCCGCCGCGGTGTTCCGCTCCTCCTGCTCCCGCTCGGCCAGCCGACGGTCGAGGTACTGCACCGTCGCCACCTTTTCCGGTGCATCGGACGGACGGCTAATTGCTCGGCCGGTGGCGATCTGCTCCTCCGAGCGGAACAGCTCTCGCTGCGTGTTTTGCAGCCGCGACAGGCCCTGCTGGCTGGTCTGCAGGGTCGACGTGCGGACGGTGGTGGGGGCGATGGAAGGCATGGCTGGCAGGGCGGGATTAGACGAGGTTCAACAGGGTTTGCGTAAGCTCGTCCACGACGTTGACGAGGCGGGCGCTCGCCTGGTAGGCGCGCTGGAACTGCAGGAGGTTGATGGTCTCTTCGTCGGCGTTGACGCCGGAGATCGCAGCTTGCTGGCTCTGCAGGTTCTCACGGACGATGGCGTCGGCCCCGGCCTGGTCGCGGGCCTGGCCGATGCGGATCGCCACGTCGGCGACGTGGTCGCCCCAGTGCTCGGTGAGCGAGCGGCCGGCGAGCGACTCCACCGGCTTATCCCGCAGCTGCGCTAGCGCGAGCGCGTTGCGGTTGTCGCCCGGGAGGTGTTCCCGTGCGGCGGCGACGAGCCGCGGGTCGTCGGCGACCTCGGCGTTGACGGCGATGTTGTTCGCGCCGTCTCCCTCAAAGAAGCGGTTGATCCCGAGCGTGGCGAGGACGCCGGAGGTGTCGTCGGAGAACGAGACGCGCGCGTCCGCACCGTCGGCTGTGACCTGTAGGAGCCCGCCGGGGGTGACCGTTGCGTTGATGCCGTTGACGGCTTTGAGCGACGCGGCCAAGTCGTCCAGGCTCGTGCCGGCGCCCGATCCATTGAGGCCGATATCGATCTGCGTGCTGGTCCGCTGCCCGGTGGCGGCGGAGGTGAGGTGCACCTGGAACGAGCCGTTGTGCGGGGTGAAGGGCAGGCCGGTCGCGTCGGCGTCGTCAAGGGCCGCGGCGGCGTCGGCGACGACGTAGCCGGAGGTGTACTCGCGTCGCAACTCGAGCCCCTGGCCCTGCGCGTGCAGGTCGTTGGTCTGAAATATCAGCTCACTGGCGAGGGCGTTGAGCTGGTCCACGGCGTCCCTGAGCGGGCCGCCCTCAAAGCGGACGCGGGACCCGAGCTCGCCCGTGCCGATGTCCAGGGCGCTGCCGTCGGCGGTGATCACAACCTCGGTGATCTGCTCACCGTCGACGGTGCGGTTGCGTACCTCGACGCCGCGCGACTCGCCGTTGAGCAGGACGGGCAGCGAGCCTACGAAGACGTCGACGACGCCCGAGGCCTGCTCGACGGTGGAGATGTCGAGGAACTTCGAGAGCTCGCCGAGCAGGCCGTCGCGCTGGTCGCGGAGGGCGGCCGCCTCGCCGCCGAGGCCCTCGCGGCCCTGGATGTCGGCGTTGAGTGTGCCGATGCGGGTGAGCAGGCCGTTGGCCGCCTCGACCGACTGGCCGAGACCCGCGGCGGTTTCGGTGGCGAGGTCCGCGTAGTCGCCACGCACATCCTTGATAAACGACGCGAGCGAGTCGGCTTGCTCCGTGACCAGCGTCCGCAGCGACAGGTCCTGCGGGTTGGTGCTGAGCTGGCTCCAGGCGTCGAAATACGCTCCCATTCGGCTGGACAAATCGGTATCCGTCAACTCGTTCTGGATCGACTCGATACGGGCGAGCAGGTCCCGGTCGACGCCGCTGGCGTTCTCGTCGGCGACGGCGCTGCGGAGGCGAGCTTCGAGGGCCTCGTTGACGTGGCGGGTGATCGAATCGACGCGCACGCCGTTGCCGACGTAGAGGCCCTGGCCGATGTCGGTGGACCGGGCGGGGGCGAGGTTGACCTGCTGGCGGTGGAAGCCGGGCGTCGCCACATTGGCGAGGTTGTGGCCGGTGACCTGCACGCCCGTCTGGTGGGCGATGAGGCCGGAGCGGGCAATTTCGAGGGAGGAGGTGAGGCCCATGGAAGGAGGGATCAGGGATCAGGGGTCGAGCAACAAGAACGTAAAACGGAGTGGGAGCGTCAATCGTGAAGCTTGGCGTGCGTTGTCCGAACCCTGATCCCCGGTCCCCGATCCCCGGTCACGCGGTGAGATTGATCGAGCGGAGGGCGGCGGGTTGGGGATGGCTGCGGCCGGTGAGGCCGTAGGCGTGTCCGCCGCGGGTGACGGTGCCGATGGTGCGGATGAGGCCGCTGACGTGGCCGATCATGGCGTCGCCGGCGCGGCGGAGGACCGAAGACTGTTCCTGCACGTGTTGCATCGACGTGACGAGGCGAGACCGGAGTACGAGCAGCCGGCCCCGCGCCGGCTCGGGCAGCCGCTCGGCAAGCTCGGCCATCCGCAGCGGCTGCGTCGCGTCGGGCGCGACCAGCCGGTTGAGGTCGATCACAAGCGTCTTGCGGGTGCGTTCGAGATCGCTGATTGCCTCGACGCAGAGGCTCTGCACGCGACAGAGTTCGGTGAGCGCGGCGGCATCGCCGCGGCGGAACGCCTCGCGTTGACGTACGAGCATTGATAGAAGCCGCTCGTGCTGGCGGGCCGACTCAATCAGCGTCTTTTCGAGACGGGCAAGTTGTTGCGGTATCGAGTTATCCAAGGACGTTCACCCTTTGGCTGGAGGGGGTCGGATCAGGTGAGCTGAAGCGGCGGACGATGGCATCGGTTACCGGAAAGTCCGCGGCCTCGGTGATGCGGTCGGCGAGGAGGCCGTCGAACTGCTCACCGAAGATCTCTTCGCCCCGGCCGCCGTGGAACAGGTCGCTCCTGAACGGGTCCTGCCGCGCCTCGGCAAGGAGCGGCCGGAGGAACGCGGCCGAGACGAGCTGCGCCGCCGCCTCGCGCAGCTCGTCGGCGGAGCGGGTCGCACCGGAAAGGGTCCGGGCGAAACGGTCGGTATCGCCGATTTGCGTTGCGGCCGACGTAGCGATCGGCAGGGGAGGTGTCGTGTCGGGCTTGATAGAGATCATTGCAACACGAGCTCCGCGTGGAGTTGGCCGGCGTCGTGCATCTGGCGGATGATCTGGATGCGGTCTTCGGCCGGGACCTTGAGCTGATTGAACGCCTCAAGGAGCTCGGCGAGGCGGGCCCCGCCGCGCTCGGCCGGATCGATCGCGATGACGGGGTTGTCGACGAGGCGTGGCTCGACGAGCTCGGGCAGGGGCGCGGGTTCGATCATGCTGACGGTTAAACCGTCGTGCGAGATCAGCGTCGGCGAGACCTCGACGTCGCCGGACATGACGATGGTGCCGGTGCGTTGGTTGATGACGACGCGGGCCCCGCCGGTGACCTGCGACGGGTCGATGTAAGTGTCGAGGATGAGGTTGACGAAGACCGAGGGGTTGGCCCGCTCGTACTCTGGGACGCGGATGTAGACGTTCTTCTCGTCGATGGCGCGGGCGACGTCGGGGCCGTCGGGGGCCACGAGGCTGTTGACGAGGCTGGCGATGTTGGTGGCGGTGCTGAACGAGGCGTTGGCGGGGTTGATTACGAGCTGGACGTAGCCGCGCGAGTCGATGTATTGGGCGCGGATCGTGCGCGTCATTTTTGCGCCCGAGCGGCCGGAGGCGGCGATGCGTCCGGCGGTGGGGACATCGGGGTTTTCGAGCGTCACCTCGCCGCTGGCGAGGGCGAGGACGTCGGAGCCGGCCTGCTCGCCGACCATGGGGATGAGGAACAGGCGGCCTCCCTCGAGGCTCTTGGCGGGGCCGACGGTGGAGACGTAGACGTCAAGCTTATCGCCCTCGGCGACGCCCTCGGCGGGGATAGTGGCGGAGAGGGCAACGAGGGCGACGGACCTGGCGTCCTCGAGCTCGCCGAGGGTGGTTTGATCGTCGATGAGCTTGGCGATGACCTCGACAAGGGGGCGGTGGGCGGGGGCGAAGTCGCCGCCGTCGCCGGTGTCGTTGAGCCCGACGACGAGGCCCATGCCGACGAGTTCGGAGGTCTCGGAGCCCTTAATGCGGACGACGCTGCCGACCTTGGCGGCGGAGGCGGCGGTGGCGATGAGCAGCAGGCAAGAGACGACGGGAACAGTGATTGACAACTTCATGTTATTGATCTTTTCGCAAGTGCGATGCCAGAAGCGGTGCGTTTAGAAGTTGAAGATGGCGTCGAGCAAGTTGGTGAAGAGGCCTTTCTCGGAGGCACGTTTGAGGGTGCCCTGGTGCTGCTTGTCGATGAAGAGGTCGGCGAGCTGGGAGGAGAGGATGGTGTTGTCGACGGTGATGTCGTCGACGCGGCAGGTGCCGGTGGCGACGAGGGTGTAGTGCTCGTGGTCGGAGGTGACGGACTTGCGGGCCTCGATGACGAGGGTGCCGTTGGGCTTGACGTCGATGACGCGGGCCTGGATGCGGGCGGACATGGATTGTCGGTTGGAGTAGTCGCCTTCGCCCTCGAATTCGGATTCGTAGCCGATGCCGACGCGGACGAAGCCGTTGGTGAACTGGGTCGGGCGGACCTGGCCGTCAAGGAGGTCCTTGAGGCTGGGGAAGTCGGAAATCTCGCCGGTGTAGTCGCTCTTCTTCTCGGTTTCGAGGCTGGAGCGGAAGTCGGTGCGCATGTCCTCGCGGATGACGATGGTGAGCAGGTCGTGGACGGCGAAGACGCGGGGCTCGGGAGCCTCGACGGCCATGAAGCTGGCGGCGGCGATGGCGGGGTTGAGCCGGCGGGTGTCGGTCTGCCGCCCGGCGGGGAGGGGGAAGTCCACGTCGTCGGCGAACGGGTCGGGCAGGACGTCGCGGCCGGTGACGTAGAGGGAGGAGGACAGTTCCTGAGCGGTGGCCGCGGTAGAGAAGGCGGCGGATGCGGCGGCGGCGAGGGCGGCGGCGAGGGTGGTGCGTTGGCGGGACATGGCGGGGCTCATCGGGCGGCGGCGGCTTGGGTGACGGCGGGCTGGATGGTGGCGGCGCGGCGGCCGGTGACGGTGGCGTGAAAGGTCTCGCGGGTGTCGTCGTGGCGGAGGGCGACGGGTTCGCCGAGGCCGGCGTCTTGGGTGGCGCGGGCGACGGAGCGGACGACGAGGCGGCCGCGGACTACGGTGACGGTGACGAGTTCACCACGCACGACGAGCAGGTCCTCGGCGAGGTCGCCGGCGCGGATGACGGCCCCTTCGCGGAGCGGGGTTTCAGCGCGTTTGCCGATGACGTCGTGCGCGTCGGCGAAGGTGTCGTCGGGCGCGGCGGTGAGCAGGACCTCGCGGACCTTGAGGTTCGCTTCGGTGAACCTTTCGTCGCGGCGGACGTCGTAGGCGGCGGTGACGACGGCGGCGCGGCGGGCGACATCGACGGTGACGAGCGACTCGTCGGTGCGGCCATCGGGGGTGTGGCGGATAACGCGGACGGGGACGCGGCCGAGGCCGTCGCGGGAGGTCGGGATGAGTTCGTAGCGGGCGTCGGCGACGGTCCCGCTGAGCATCGCCACCCGGGCGGGGTCGGTGGGGTAGGTGATCTCGAGCCGGTCGGCGGGGACGCCGGCGAGCTCGGCGAGGCGGTCGCGGATCAGGTCGGCGAGGCGGCGCGGGTCGGTACCGGCCTCGGCGGCGAGGGGTCCGGCGATGCCGTGTGCGTGTGCGGGTGCGGCCGGGGGCGCGTCGTTGGCGACGTGGGCCTCCCGTTGGAACGTGACGGCACAGCGGCGGTGGCCGGCGAGGGTGAGGGCGGACCAATCGGCGCCGGCGTCGGTCAGGACGCGGCGGAGGTCGGCCAGGTCGACGTCGACGCCGGCGGCGGAGCCGTCGGGGCGGGCGACCTGGGTCGTGGCGAACGCTTCGGCGGCGGGGCCGTCGAGGGCGGCGACGTCGGCGAGGGTGACGGGGGTGGTATCGACGGTGGCCGTGGGGAGGAGGCGGATGGAATCTGCGACAAGTCGCGGCGCGAGGCCGCAAGCGACAGATATCGTCAAGATAGAAGTCAGGAGTTTCATCGGTTTCGAAGTATCGAATTAGCGGCGGAGGTTTCCGACGACCTGCATCACTTCGTCGGCGGCCTGGATGGTCTGGCTGTTCATCTCGAAGGCGCGTTGGGTCTTGATCAGGGAGACGAGTTCGTTGACGGGGTCTACGTTGGAGGTTTCGAGGTGGCCGTTGAGGAGGGTGCCGAGCGAGCCCTCGCCGGGGTTGCCTTCGATGGGCGGGCCGGAGGCTTCCGTCTCGACGAAGATGTTGCCGCCGATGGATTTCAGCCCTTCTTTGTTGACGAAAGTGGCGAGGGGGATCTGTCCGACGTTGCTGATGGTGCCGTCTTCGAGGGTAACGCTGACGGTGCCGTCGGCCCCGATGCCGACGGCGCGTCGTTCGGCGGGGAGGGTGATGCCGGGGACGAGTCGGGGGCCCTGCGAGTTGCCGAGGACGAGGTCGCCGTCGCGGTTGGCGAAGAGGTTGCCGGCGCGGGTATAGCCGATGCCGCCGCCGTCCTCGGTGAGGACGTCGACCTCGAGGAAGCCGTCGCCTTCGATATAGATGTCGAGGGGCCGGCCGGTGTCGATGGCGCTACCTTGGGCGAAGTTGTACTGGGTGTTGCTGACCTGGACGCCGAGGCCGACCTGGAGGCCGGCGGGGGTTCGGTCGCCGAGGGCGTTTTCGACGCCGGGCTGCCGTTTGTGTTGGTAGAGCAGGTCCTCGAAGTTGACGCGTTGGGCCTTGAATCCGGTGGTGTTGACGTTGGCGAGGTTGTTGGCGGTGACGTCGAGCTCGGTGGAGAGCGCGTTGAGGCCGGTGGCGGCGGAGTGGAGGGCGAGGAGGGCCATGGGTTTTGTTTGGTGGGGTGGCGTGGAGAAGGCGCGGCGGAGCCGCGGCGCTTCATATTGAGGTTCAGGTGATGCGGCCGAGGGTGTTGATGGCGCCGTCCATGAGGGTGTCGTGGTACTTGATGAGGTTGGCGTTGGCGGTGGCGGTCTTGGCGGCGGAGGTGACGTGCATCAGGGTGGTGATGGGGTCGGTGGCGGAGTTTTCGAGTGCGCCGGGCTGGAGCCGGGGGTCGACGGCGAGGGGCGGGGCGTCGGGGCCGCGGTAGGCGAAGGCGTTGTTGCCGATTTTTTCGAGTTGTTGCACGTCGTCGATATGGGCGATGCGGAGTTGGGCGACGGGCTGGTTGAATTGCACGACCTCGCCATTGGGGTTGAGGGTGGCGGGAGCGGCGGGGTCGAGGGTGACGGGCTGGAGGTTGGCGTCGAGCAGGCGTTGCCCGGCGGGGGTGACGAGTTGGCCGGCGGGGTTGACCATGAAGCGGCCGTCGCGGGTGTACTGGGTGGTGACTTCGCCGGTGCGGGGGTCGGTGTGTTCGAGGGCGAAGAAGCTGTGACGGTCGGTGAGTGCGGCGTCGAGGGGGCGGCCGGTCTGCTCGACGGGGCCGGGCGCGAAGCTGGTGCGTTGTTGCCCGGCGAGGACGCCTCCGCCGAGGCGTTGGAGCAGGTCGTTGGACGTGCCGAAGGGTGCGGGGTCTTCGACGGCTTCGGGGGGCCGGGTGCGGAGGACGGGGAGGTCGGGTTTGAAGCCGACGGTGTTGACGTTGGCGAGGTTGTTGGCGAAGACGTCTTGGCGGTAGGAGTTGGTGAGGACACCGGCGGCGGAGAGGTAGAGGCCGTAGTTCATGGCGCGGCCTCCGTGGCGGGGGTGGGGGAGGGCGGAGTACGGCGGCCGCGAGCGGCCGGGCTAAACGGGGGGGCAGCCGTGGGGGTGGCGCGGTGGGTGGCGGCGGCGAGGGTGGCGAGGCGTTGGATGCCGGTGTTGAGGTCGCCGGTGGGTCCGGCGGCGAGGCGGGCGAGTTCGAGCCAGTTGATCTGGGTTTGCGGTGCGGGTGCCATCGATGTGCATGAACGCAACGGGGGTGCCAAAGGTGGAGCGGGGGATTGAGGGGGTGCGGGGTGGGATATTGCGCAAGAGGGTGCGGGACCGCGCAGGGGGTGCGCGGTTGGGGTCGAGGGGGTGTTGGTGGAGGAGACGGCGCGGCGGAGCCGCGGCGCTTCATGGGGGAAGAGGAGGAGGGTTAGGCGAGGAGGTGTTGGTGGCGGTCGAAGAGGGAGGCGAGGCGGGCGGTGAGGGGTGGGTTGGCGTCGGGGTTGTCGAGGGTGTGGCCGAGGGCGATGAGGAGGTGGACGAGGCCGTGGAAGTCGTCGAGGCTGATGGATTCGTGGTCGATGCGGCCGGTGTCGTCGTTCATGTTGTGGTAGTTCTGGAGGGGGAGGCAGACGCAGGTGGCGGTGTGGCCGAGGGCCTGGTAGGCGGAGGCCTCGCAGGTGCCGCCGGGCATGAGTTTGCGTTGCCACTTGAAGGCCCCCGTGCTGTCGTCGTGCTGGGCGAGGCGGCGGGCGACTTGGCCGACGGCGAAGGTGAGGGCGGGGTCGAAGGTGCTGGTGGCGTCGCCGACGCGGACGATGGGGCCGTTGCCGAGGGGCGACTCGGCGAAGCTCTTGCTGTTTTCGAGGGCGATGAGGCGGGCGTTTGGGGGGATGATGCCGCTGGTGCAGGCGCCGATGGCGCCGATGAAGCCGACCTCCTCGGCGCGGGTGAGGAGGACGCGGATGTCGGGCCCCCCGGCCTCGCCTCCGGGACCGCTACCGCCCCCGGAACCACTCCCGGACTCGCCCCCCGTCAGCGCGTCCAGCGCGGCGAGCGCCGCCGCCACCGCCGCGAGGTCGTCGCACGCCGGGGCGAGCAGCCGACGCCCCCCCCGTTCGCCCCCCTCTTCACCCTCCCCCTCCACCCTCGATGCGGCGAGGTCCCACGTCACGACGTCGCCCGGCTCGGCGTCCAGCTCACCCGCAAAAGACACCGTCGCCGTCTTGAACCCGCCCCCCTCGGCCTCACGCGCCCCCTCCACCGTGCCCACCTGCGGCCGCTCCGCATCGCCCCGCCACAGCCGCACCCCGGTCCCCTCAAAAAACGGCAGGTACACCCCGCCGCGGAACTCGGCCCCGACGGTGTCGCCGTCGACCGACGTCACCACGAACGCGGGGTGGTCCATATGAGCGGTGAAGATGATCGGCATCCCTTCGGCAGCGCCGCCGCGTTGCAGCAGCAGGTTGCCGTGGCGATCCTCCCGCACCGTCAGGTGCGGACGGTACGCGGCCCACGCCCGCACCCACGCCACCACTCGCCCCTCCCGCCCCGCGGCGGTCGGCAGACCCGTCAGGGCAAGCAGGTCACGTTCGTACCGTTGCCGGGCGTCGTCGTCGGGGCGGGTCACATGCATAACCGGCGATGTTACCGTGCGTCGGTGATCCCCCCGGCCACCCCGCCCCCCTCCAACCCCCCGCCCCCCTCCACAGCCCCGACGCCCGACCCGTCGGCGGTGCGGGTCCGTGACGTTCACGTGGAACGCGGCGGCACCGTCATCCTCGACGGGGTGTCCTGCGACATCCGCCGCGGCGAGGCGGTCGCGCTGCTCGGGCCCAACGGCTGCGGCAAAAGGACGCTGTCGCGCGTCCTGCTCGGGCAGGTGTACCCCACCCGCGGCGAGGTCACCGTGCTTGGCCGCACCCTTGGGCAGACCGACGTGCGCGAGCTGCGGCGGCAAGTCGGCGTGGTCAACCCGGCCGTCGACTCGGTGGCGGAAAGCCACGCCATCGGCGCAGTGGTCGACGCGAGGCTGACCGCGACGGAGGCGGTGTGCACGGGGCTGTTCGCCACCGTCGGGCTGTACGACCGGCCGAGCGACGGGGAGCGGGGCCGGGCGCGCCATCTATTAGAAGGGGTCGGGCTGGGGCATCGGCTCGACCACCGGTTCGGGCTGCTGTCGACCGGCGAGCAGCGGCGGGCCCTGATCGCGCGGGCGTTGATCCGCCGGCCGGGGCTGTTGATCCTCGACGAGCCGACCGCGGGCCTCGACCTCGCCGGGCGGGAACAGGTCCTGGCGACGGTCGAGCGGCTGCTGACGGGCGAGGACCCGCCGGCGGTGCTGCTCATCACGCACCACGTCGAGGAGCTGTCGCCCCGCACGTCGCGCGTCATGCTGATGCGGGCCGGGCGGATCACGGCCGTGGGCCCGCCGGAGCGCGTCATCACCCCCGAGTCGCTGAGCGGGACGTTCGGGTGCAAGGTGTATGTGCGGCGGGAGCACGGGCGGTGGTGGTTGACGGTGCTGCCGGAGGCGTGGGTGGAGCTGGTCGGGGCCTGATTGCGAAGGTTCGCGGACGGAACATCAGGGCGGGGAAGGAACAGCCGTAACCGCAGATTTCGCAGATGACGCAGATGATAAAACGAGGGGGAAAGAGACGTCGTCGTGACGGGCCGACTGCGATTGCTTGATCTGCGTTATCTGCGGTTCCCGTGTTATCACCGCAGAGTTGCCGCGGATTGCGGTCTAAACTTGGGTCATGCAATGGCTACTTGACATCATGATGGCGTTCTGGGCGACGATGGCGGAGATGGCGCCGTGGCTGTTGTTTGGGTTTGCGGCGGCGGGGGTGCTGTCGGTGGCGTTCAAGCCGGCGTGGATCGAGAAACACCTCGGCGGCGGTACGGGCTGGCGCGGGGCGGGGTCGGTGGTGAAGGCGTCGGTGTTGGGGGTGCCGCTGCCGCTGTGCTCGTGCGGGGTGATCCCGGTGGGGACGGGGCTGTATCGGCACGGGGCGAGCCGGGGGGCGACGTCGTCGTTCTTGTTGTCGACGCCGCAGACGGGGGTGGATTCACTGTTTGCGACGTATGCGTTGATGGGGCCGGTGTTCGCGGTGGTGCGGCCGGTGGTGGCGCTGGTGAGCGGGATCGTGGGGGGGCTGTTGATCGATCGGGTGACGGGGGGATCGCCTGCCATCGGGCGGGGCGGCAACACTTTGACCCCCCTCCCCGAGGGAGGGGCTGAGGGAGCGTCTTCGATGGTGCAGGATGGCGCGGTGCAGAGCGGCCGGCCCTCCTCTAACCCCTCCCGGGGGGAGGGGGATCAGAACGGGGCCGGACCTCACCCGGGGGGCGGGTGTTGCGGTTCGCTGGATGAGGCGTTGCCGACGGAGGCGGCGGGGCGGTGTGCGGCGGGGGCGGAGTTGACGGGGGGCCCACCCTCCCCTGGCTCCTCCCACGGGGAGGGGGATCAAAGCGGGTGTTGCGGGTCCGGGGTTGCCTCCGGCGAGGGTGGCCCGATGTGGAAGAAGGCGTTGCGGTATGCGGCGGTGACGCTGCCGGCGGACATCGCGGGGTCGCTGCTCTTGGGGCTGGCGGTGGCGGCGGTGTTGACGGCGTTGGTGCCGGCCGACGCGTTGTCGCCGTACCTGGGCGGGGGGCTGGTGGCGATGGGGGCGGCGGTGGCGTTTTCGACGCCGCTGTACGTGTGTGCGACGGGGTCGATCCCGGTGGGGCTGGGGCTGTTGGCGGTGGGGGCGTCGCCGGGGGCGGTGCTGGCGTTCCTGATCGCGGGGCCGGCGACGAACGCGGCGACGCTGGCGGTGACGTGGAAGGTGATGGGCCGGGCGACGGGGCTCTTGTACCTGGCCACGGTGGTGGTCGTCGCGGTGGGGGCGGGGCTGGGACTGGACGCGGCGTTCACGCTGGAGCAGTTGCGGCTGCCGGCGGGGGCGATGCAGGGGCATGAACACGCGGTGACTTGGGCGGACCACCTGTGGGCGGGGGCGCTGGCGGTGCTGCTGCTGCCGGCGTTGTGGCGGCGGTTCGGTCCCACCACGCAAGCGGCGGGGTGTGGCGAGGGGGCGCGTGAAGGGCGGGACACCCGTGCCACCGAGGCCGTACACTCCGCGGCATGAGCCCACCGGTCGAACCCGCCGCCCCGCTGACCTTCCGCGACTTTCAGCAGCACATCCACGAGCGGTACTTTGCCACCGACAGCAAGCGGGGCACGGCCGGGACGTTCATGTGGCTGGTCGAGGAGGTCGGTGAGTTGGCGACGGCGCTGCACAAGGCGGCGGGCGAGGGGGGCGAGACCAGCGGCGACGACGACCCGGCGGGCGAGTTCGCCGACGTGCTGGCGTGGCTGTGCACGCTGGCGAACATCAACGGCATCGACCTCGACGCCGCGGTGCGGGCGAAGTATTACACCGGCGGCGGGCCGGTGGGGCACAAGTAGCGTCGAGCACGGCGGCCGCGAGCGGCTGGGTTGAGAGCTCATTTCAGATTCGATAGGTAACTGGACTCGGGTGCCACACGTTGGCCGCTTTGGGCCAAGGTGTGCCGCGGCACGCACCCCTTGATGCAAAGCCATTAAGGTGTGGCACCCCCTCACCCCGACTGTGAGACTAGGCGTGGTCTGAAAACAGCAATCTTAACACTTGCATGGCGACGCCCAGTTGGACGAAGGCCATGAAGTTGATCGCGAGCTTCTCGTAGCGGGTGGCCAGGCGGCGGAAGCGTTTGAGGCCGCCGACGGCCCGCTCGATGACGTTGCGACGCTTGTACTGCTGGTGATCCAGGCGTGGCGGGCGGCCGCGCTTGCGTCGCCGCCGGCCCTCGGGCAGCCGCTTGACGGGGATCACCGCCCGCATCCCGCGGCGGCGGATCGTGTGGCGACACGCCGGCGTGTCGTACGCCCGGTCACAGGCCACCGCCCGGCCGCGGCGGCGACGGCCGACCTTCACCTTCGACAGCAGCGGGTCGAGTTGCTTCGACTCGTGGGCCTGCCCCGCGGTCAGCGTCGCGGCCAGCACGACGCCGTTGCCGCAGGTCAACAGGTGCAGTTTGCTGCCGAATCCGCCGCGGGAGCGGCCTAACGCGTGGTCGTCGGGTTCTTCGGGCGGGGGGAAAGACGGCCCCCGGAGGCCGAGGCCGCGGCCCGGACGCTGGTGCCATCGGCACACAGCAGCGACCAGTCGATCAGGCCCCGCTCGTCGGCTTGGAGCCGCAGGTGACCGACCAGCCGGTCGAACACCCCCAGCTTCCGCCAGCGGTTGAAGTGGTGGTAGGCCGTCTGGTAGGGCCCAAACCGCTCCCGCGGCAGGTGCCGCCACTGGCAGCCGGTGGTAAGTTGAAAGAGCATCGCCTCGAACATCAGACGGCGGTCCGCCATCGGCCGGCCGGTCTTGGCCGTCGACCGGGGAAGGTGCGGTTCAACCGCCAACCATTGCTCGTCCGTGAGCATGAAGTCGTCCATGCCGCAACTACGACAACTCGACTCATGGGGTTCTCAGACCACGCCTAGTTCTGAGCAACGGACGGAGGTGTGACGGTAAAGTCCGGCGCTCTACGAGCCCGGCCCGAACCGCGGCAGCGGGTCGGGCACACGGTCGATGACGCCGCGCTCGACGAGCAGCTCGGCGATGCGGGGCATGTTCGCGTTGAGGAAGTCGGGCCAGGCGGTGTCCTTTACGGGGTCCCAGTCGTAGCGGGCCGCCTCCTCATACACGGCCCCGGGGTCGCGGCCCTGCACGAGCAGGCGGTACGCGGCCACCGTCCCGCCGGTGCGTTGCGAGCCCGCGGCGCAGTGCATCAGCACCGGGACGCCCTCGCGGCGCGCCCGGTCGACCTCGGCGACGACGTGGGCGTACTGCTCGGGCGTCCCGACACCGTCGCCGTCCATCGGCACGCGCTCCACCCGCACGCCCCGCTCCTTCACCGCCTGTTCCTCGGCCACGTCCTCGGGATTCTCGGGGTCGTAGCCCGCCATGTCGATGACGAGTTCAATGCCGTGCCGGTCGAGCACGTCGCCGATGACCGCTGGGGCGATCTGCCCGCTGCGGTAGACCTCGCCGGGCTCGACGACGCCGAAGCGTTTGGCCTCGAATTGGTCCTCCAGGACCTCTTCCCACAGGGCGATACCGCCGCCGACAAGGGCGACGGCGAGGGCAATCCGTGCCCAGGCGGGGAGGGAGCGGGATGTTGTTCTGGAAGCGGTTTCGGTCATGGAAGAGGTGATCTTAGCCCGGCCGCTTGCGGCCGCTTTGCGCTTTGATACGACAGGCCTCCCGCCCGTCAATGCTACTCCCTCGGGCCGGGCGTTCCGCCCGTCATCGGCCGCAAGCGGCCGGGCTAGGAGGAAGACGTCAGGACGTTGAACCCACCGACCCGCGTCGTGCGCGTCGACAGCAACCGCTCGGTAGTCCGCACGATCCCCGTCGCGTCGATGCCCGCGGCGGCGAGCTGGTTCGCCCGGCTGTCCTGGTAGAACCACTTACGGGGGATGCCCAGGCGGTGGATGTTCTCGGTCAGCAGGCCGTGCGTGTTGCACGCTTCGAGCACGCACGATCCAAACCCGCCGGCGAGGGCGTGGTCCTCCAACGTCAGGATCGGCACGCCCGACTCGGTCAACTCCGCCAGCAGGTCCACGTCTACCGGCACGGCGAACCGTGCGTCGATCACCGCGACGTCCACGCCTCGCTCCGCAAGCTCATCCGCGGCCGCCAACGCCGCGTTGACCGGGTGGCCGTAGGCGAGCAGGTAGAGGTCGGGCGTGTCCCGCGCCTCGCGCACCACATGCGCCTTGCCCAGCTCAAACGCCACTCGATCCGCCTGCGTGGTCGCCTTGCTCCCGGGGGCGGCAGGCACGGCGTCCCGCGGGTAGCGGATCACCGTCGCCGCGTCGTCATAGCCAAGCATGAAGTCCAGCGCCGCCCGCAGCGTCGCCTCGTCATACGGTGCAAGCTGCACCACCCCCGGGAGCGCCTTGAACAACGCGATGTCCATGAACCCGTGGTGCACCGCGCCGTCGCCGCCGACGAACCCCGCCCGGTCGAGGCAAATCCGCACCGGCAGCCCCTGCAGCGCGACCTCCTGAAACACCTGGTCCACCGCCCGCTGCACAAAAGTCGAGTACACCGCAAAAAACGGCTTAAGCCCGCTCTTGGCCAGCCCGGCACACATGTCCATCGCATGCGATTCGCAGATGCCGGTGTCGAGTGAACGGCCCGGAAAACGCTCGATCACGCGGTCGATCCCGGTGCCCGGACCCATCGCCGCGGTGACGGCAAACGCCCGCTCGTCCCGCTCCATCACGTCGAGCATCGCGTCCGAGAACGCCTGCGTGAACGACCGGCCCTTGGGCTTGATCTCCACGCGGCAGCCCTCGCGCACGAACGCCGAAGGCGAGTGGAACGCCGTCGCGTCGCCCTCGGCGAAGCCGAAGCCTTTGCCCTTGACCGTCTTGACGTGCAGGAGCACCGGCCGATTGATGTCGCGGACCTCGGCGAGGGTGGGGATCAGCGTCGGCAGGTCGTGGCCGTCGATCGGCCCGACGCAGACGTGGCCGAGGTGCTCGAACATGTGCCCGTCGGAGATCATCGCCTTGAGCATCTCGCTGCCGCGGTGGTAGACCTCTTCGAGGATCGACCCGCCCGGGAGCCGGTGCAGCATGACCTTGCCCCGCTTCTTGAGGTCGTGGTACGTCGGGCTGACGCGGACGCGGTCGAAGTACTGGGCCATCGCGCCCTGGGGGGCGCTGATGGACATGCCGTTGTCGTTGAGGACGGTGAGGAACTGGCGCTCGAGCGTGCCGGCGTTGTTCAGGCCCTCCAGGGCCACCCCGTTGACGATGGACGCGTCGCCAACGAGCGCGACGGCGCGGCGGTCGGATTGACCTTCGCCACCGGCGATCACGTCGTCGCCCCGCGCCATGCCCACCGCGGTGCTGATCGCGGTGCCGGCGTGACCGACGCTGAACAGGTCGAACTCGCTCTCGCGCGGCTCGGGGAACCCCGCCATCCCCTCGGCCGTCCGCAACTGGTCGAGCAAACCCAGCCGGCCGGTGAGCAGCTTGTGCGGGTAGCACTGGTGCCCGACGTCGAAGAGCAGGCGGTCGTGGCTGAAGTCGAAGACGTAGTGCAGGGCGATGGTGAGCTCGACCACGCCGAGGTTGGGCGCGAGGTGGCCCCCGGTGCGGCTGACCTGTTCGCAGATGGCGTGGCGGATCTCGTCGGCGAGCTGCGGGAGGTCGTCGACGTTGAGCCGCTTGAGGTCGGCCGGGCCGTGCAGGGTTTCGAGGAGCGTGTCGGTCATGGCGTGGCGGTCGGGTAGCCGGTGTATCGACGGAAGCGTGTCCGCCACGGCACATGTTACGCGCCCCAAGCTGCCCCGTTTAGCGCGGCGTGCTCCACCGTAGAGACGCTGCTTTACACCACGCCGCAAGGGGTGCCAAACCGCATCCCGCCGCTCGGGGCGGGTGCGGTGTGCGGGTGCGACCATGGCCTGACGCCACGCGCAGCCGGCACACTGCACCCTTCGCAGGGCCTCCGGGATGCAGTGTGGCACCCTGAAGCCGCTGCCAACAGACTCGCTAGCGCCGAGCGTTGTCGCATCCCCGCACGCTTTACCCTACCGCTCCCGCTCCGCCAACTCCCCCGCCAGCGCCCGCAGCGGGTCGGCCCCGGGGCCGAACGCCGTCAACGCGTCGAGCGCCTCGGTGAGCAGCCGCGCCACCTCCGCCCGCGCCCCGTCGACGCCGAGCAGTGCGGGATAGGTCACCTTGCCCGCCGCCCCGTCCTTCTGCGTCGCCTTGCCCAGCGTCGCCGCGTCCGACGTCACGTCCAGCAGGTCGTCCACCACCTGGAACATCAGCCCCGTCGCGTCGGCGTAGCGGGTCAAGGCGTCAAGTTGATCGGCGTCCGCCCCGCCGCACCGCCCGCCCATCCGCGCCGCGGCCCGGAGCAGCGCCCCGGTCTTCAGCCGGTGCGTACGGGTCAACGCCGACAGAGCCGGCGAATCCACACCCGCGGCTTCAACCGGCGACGCCGCGGGTGTCGACCCGTCGGCTGCGTCCGCAGTACCCGGCAGCGTGTCGTACACCTGCCCCGCGATCATGTCCGTCGTCGCCGCCGCCAGCTCCCCCGTCAACGCCGCCGCCAGCGCCGCATCCCCCCCCTCCTCACCCACCGCCGCGACGACCTCGAACGCCATCGACAGCAGCGCATCGCCGCCGAGGATCGCCAGCGCCTCGCCGGCGTGGCGGTGCAGCGTCGGCCGGCCCCGCCGCAGGTCGTCGTCGTCCATCGCCGGCAGGTCGTCGTGCACCAAACTGAACGCGTGCACCATCTCCACCGCCGCCGCCGCACGCAACGCCGCCCCACCCCCGGAAGCGCCCCCATCCCGCAAAACGCCGCCGCCCGAAACCGCCCCGTACGCCCGCATCACCACCGTCGGCCGCACCCGCTTGCCCGGCCCCAGCCCCGCGTACAACACCGCCCCCGCCAACGCCCCCGGCAACCCCCGCCCCTCCACATGCCCCCGGATCACCCCCTCCACCGCCGCAACCCCCCCCACCACCGCAGCCCCTTCCACTGTCGCAGCCCCCAACCCCCGCGAACCCTGCGATGCATCGACACCTCCCATGAGCGGCAACTGTAGCGGGGACACCCGTTAGCCGCCGGGCTCGCCCCGGCGTTCCGGCCAGCCCGCAACGCAGGAACAACTCCGGCGGCTCACGCGCCTCGTCCCACCGCTCGGCGGCCGCCCTCACAAACTGGCGCGTACGCGCCCGATAACCGATACCTTGCTCGACCCGCCACACCCCCCGCCGTACCCCCCACCCCGCCGTACCCCGCCCGCCCGCTTCCCATGGCCCCCGACGCCCCGCTCGCCCCCTCCGCCGGCCCCGGCCCCGACCGGCGCCGCACCCACATCCGCGCCCGCACCGGGTGGCAGGCGGCCGACCTCGGCGAGGTCTGGCGCTCCCGCGACCTGCTCGCCCTCATCGCGCTCCGCGACATCAAGGTCCGCTACAAACAAACCTTCTTCGGCTACGCCTGGGCCGTGGTCGTCCCGGCCGTGCAGGTCCTGGTCTTTACCGTCTTCTTCGGCCGCGTGCTCAAGGTCGGCGAGCAGGTCAACGAAGCCACCGGCCGCAACAACTTCTACCCCCTGTTCCTCCTCACCGGCCAGGTCGCCTGGAACTTCTTCAACGCCAGCTTCACCGGCGCCAGCGGCAGCCTCATGGCCAACGCCAACATCATCCGCAAGGTCTACGTCCCCCGCTTGATCCTGCCCCTGGCGTCGGTCGGCAAGCCCGCCATGGACGCCGCGGTCGTCTGGGTCCTCATGCTCGGGCTCCTGCTGTGGTGCGTCTTCTTTACCAAGTACGACGTGGCACTCACCTGGAAGCTCGCCCTCTCGCCGCCGCTGCTGATCGCTTCGCTGCTGCCGGCGATCGCGCTGGGGCTCATCGCCGCGGCTTTGACCGTCAACTACCGCGACCTGCAGTCGATCCTGCCCTTCACCGTCAGCATGCTCTTCTACGTCACCCCGGTCATCTACTCGGTCGAGCTCCTCCCCGACTCGCTGAGCTGGCTGCTGTACCTCAACCCCATCGCCGGCTTCGTCGAGGCGCACCGCGCGGCGGTCATGGACCTCCCGCTGAACTGGCTGGGCCTGGCGATCTCCGTCGCCTGGTCGCTGGCCCTGCTGTTCGCGGGCATCATGCTCTTCACCCGGATCGAACGCCAATTCGCGGACGTGTCGTGAAGGCGGGGGATTTAGCCGCCAAGGGCGCCAAGAGCGCCAAGGAATGCAGACAGAATAGAACTTCCAAAATGTAACACTTGACTGTCAACGTGATTTAATGCAAATGCGATCAACTATGGATGATCTGACACTTCAAATATTGCCTTCCTTGGCGCTCTTGGCGTCCTTGGCGGCTCAAAAGCTTCCGATCCAATGACCGACATCGCCATCCAAGTAAAGAACCTGTCGAAGCACTACCGCCTCGGCGCGGGGCCCGCGGGCAAGGGCGACTTCCGCGAGGCGGCGCGGTCGGCGGTGAGCGGGCTGCGCCGCCGCTTCACCGGGGGGGTGCTGCCGCCGAACGAGGAGGCGGAGGGGCGCGACCTCTGGGCGCTCCGCGACATCAGCTTCGAGGTGAAACGCGGCGAGGTCGTCGGGCTCATCGGGCACAACGGGGCCGGCAAGTCCACGCTCCTGAAGATCCTCAGCCGCATCACCGACCCGACCTCCGGCCACGCGTGGTACGACGGCCGCCTCGGCAGCCTCCTCGAGGTCGGCACCGGGTTCCACCCCGAACTCACCGGCCGCGAGAACGTGTTCATGAGCGGCGCGATCCTCGGCATGACCCGCCGCGAGATCGAGAAAAATTTTGACCAGATCGTTGAGTTTTCCGAGATCGGCCGCTTCATCGACACCCCGGTGAAACGCTACTCCAGCGGCATGTTCGTGCGGCTGGGCTTCTCCGTCGCGGCGCACCTCCGCCCGGAGATCCTCATCGTGGACGAGGTGCTGGCGGTGGGCGACGCGGCGTTCCAAAAAAAGTGCCTGGAGAAGATGCGCGAGGTGTCCGAGTCGGGCCGCACGATCCTGTTCGTCAGCCACAACATGGGGTCGATCCAGGAGCTGTGCGACCGGGCGATCGTGCTGAACAAGGGGCGGGTGATCGGCGAGGGGCTGCCGATGGAGGCGGTGAAGCTGTACCTGCAGTCGATGGGCGGGGAGAGCGAGGTGCCGCTGGTCGAGCGGCTGGACCGCCGGGGCCGCGGGCGGACGCGGCTCGTCGGCGCCTCCATCGCCAGCCGCGGCCACGAGGACAGCCCGGGCCTGCTGCTCTACGGCATGGACGCAACGGTGCGGCTGCAGGTCAGCGAGCTGCTGCCCGACCTCACCTGCACCTTCGCCATCTACGACAGCCGGCTGCGCCCGGTCTGCCGCTTCTCCAGCCGCGTCATCGGCGAGGAGGACCGCGTGGCCGACACCGACGCGTTCACCTGCGACATCCCCGAGCTCACGCTCGTCCCCGACGAGTACGTGGCCAACCTCGTGCTCAAGTGCGGCCCGGAGCTGGAAGATCGCATCGACGCGGCGTTCAAGTTCCGCGTCGAGCCCGGCCAGCTCGGCGGCCGGCCGCTGGACCCGACCCTGAAAGACTCGGTCTTCGCCCCGCGACACCGCTGGACCGTGCCGTCGGGCACCTGACCGCCGCTCCCCCGTTAAACCATGCCACAGCCCGCTCCCCGCACGTGACCGAACCATGCCCGATGTGACGCTCCATCACGACGCGGTCGAGGTGCTCGGCCCCTGGCTGATGAACAAGGGGGACGAGTTGATGCTGCGCGCGATCGTCGAGCGGCTGGGGCCGCGGGCGACGCTTGCGGTGTCGACCGACCTCAAGGCCGGGGGCATCGCGGGGCTGCCGGCGATGCCGCGGATCGTCTGGCCGCCGGACCGGGAGGACGTCGGGCACACGCTGCGGCGGCGGTCGGTGGCGTGCGGGCTGTCCATCGTCAAGCGGGCGGTGCTGCTGCCCGCGGCGCCGCGGCCGTGGCTGCGCGGCCGCGGGATGGTCGCCGGCCGCGACGTGGCCGCCCTCCTCGACGCGTCGGGGTTCGCCTACGGCGATCAGTGGAACGTCGAACGCATCGCCCGGCGGACGACCTACTTCCGCCGCGTCCGCCGCCACGGCACGAAGCTCATCATGCTGCCCCAGGCGCTCGGCCCGTTCGACAAGCCCGAGGTCCGCGACGCCGCCCGCGCCATGTTCGACCAGTTCGACCTGATCTACGCGCGGGAAGAGGCGTCGCTGCAACACGTGCTCGCCTGCGGCGTGTCGCCGGACCGGGCCGCGGCGTGCCCGGACATCTCGCACCTGCTCGACGGCGTGACCCCACCGGACCCCGACGCCTGGGCCACGCGGGTCTGCGTCGTGCCCAACGCCCGCATGACCGACCGCACCGACCTCGCCGTCGCGGCCCGGTACCTCGACTTCCTCGTCGCGGCGGTCGGCGCGGTGAGGCGGCGCGGGCTCGAGCCGGTGATCCTCCTGCACGAGACCAACGACGACACCCTGCTGGCCGCCCTGCTCGACCGCCTCGACGATAAGCCCCGCGTCGTCGACGAGGACGGCGTCACGACCAAGGGCATCCTCGGCTGCGCGTACGCCAACCTCGGCTCGCGCTACCACTCGCTGGTCAGCTCCCTCGGGCAGGCGACCCCGACGCTCGGCACGTCCTGGGCCCACAAGTACGACGAGCTGTTCGACGAGTACGCCTGCCCCGAGTGGCTGCTCTCGCCGACGCTCGACGACGACGCGCTGCGGCAACGGCTCGACGCGTTCCTGTCCGAGGCGACGAACCTGGGGCTGCGGGAACGGCTGCGGCCCCGGGCCGAATCCCAAAAAGCAAAGGTCGCGGCGATGTGGGAGCGGGTGGAGACGCTCATCGGCGGCGGCGTGGCGGCGGCGCGGAACGGGGGTGGGCGATGAGCGACCCGATCCGAGGCGTGAAGCGGCGGCTGTCGCAGGGCCTGGTCGAGGTGGGGCGCCGCGCGGCGTACCGGCCCGAGACGTTCTGTTTCGTCAGCGGGTCGTACCGGTCGGGCACGACGGCGGTGGCCGACTGGCTGGCGCGGCAGGACGACGCGGCGGGGTTCAGCGAGTCGCGGCTGACCATGGCCGCCCACGCCATGCTGCAGCAGGTGCAACGCTTCAAGAAGCTCGCGGCGGACGGCGACGAGATCACCGGCGAGCTGCGGCGGATGCTGCTGGGCTACTACCTCAAGCAGTCCGGCGGGCGGCGGCCGCGCCTGTTGATCGACAAGGAGCCGCTCGGCCCGATCGGGCTGCCCGACCGCAACTACGGCGAGTTCCTGGCTAACGTCCGCCGGCTGTTCCCCGGGGTCAAGCTCGATGATGATGAGCCGCGACCCGGTGGCGACGCTGTGGTCGATGACGCGGCGGGACTACGGGCACAGCCTCGTGGCCGGGCCGATCCGCTCGTACACGCTCGACGAGCACATCGACAACTGGTGTGCGACGGCGCGGGTGATTGTTGAATTCGCGGGGCGGGACGACGTGTACGTGTGCCGGTTCGAGCGGCTGACGGCGGACCCGGCGGGCGAGTCGGATCGGATCGGGCGGTTCCTCGGGGTGGAGGGGTTGAAGCCGTTCGAGCCGCGGCCGACGAAGGACCCGGCGTTCGACACGGCCGAGCTGCGACGGATCGGGGAGCGGACCGGCGACGTGTGGCGGGAGTTGACCACGCTCGACGAGGGGGCCGGGCGATGAGCGAGGCGCCGAGCGAAGCCGAGCCGGGGGTGGGAGCGGTTCCGAGTGACGGTCCGGGGGCGGGGGGAGTCGACGTGGACCGGCCGATCTTCATCGTCGGGGCGGGGCGTTCGGGGACGACGCTGCTGCGGAGCCTCTTCTCGGCCCACCGCGACATCGCCGTCACGCCCGAGACGCACTTTGTGAAGCGGATCGACCGGGAGGGCCTGCTCGACGCTGGGTTGATCAACGACTTCGAGGGTTTCTGGACGCGGTACACGGCGGCGTGGACCTTCACCGACCTGGGGGTTGAGGCGGAGCGGGTGCGGTCGCTGATCGAGGCGCAGGGCGAGCCGACGCCGCGTTCGGTGTTCCGCGCGGTGCTGCGGGCGTATGCCGAGGCGCAGGGCAAGCGCCGCATCGGCGAGAAGACGCCGGGGCACCACGGGTACCTGCCGACGCTGTTCGACTGGTTCCCCGGGGCGCGGGTGATCGCGATCAAGCGGGACCCGCGGGCGGTGGTGGCGTCGAAGCTGAAGAACCCCTGGGCGCGGCGGCGGATCGAGGAGGGGAGCGGCCGCGCCAGCGTCGTGCGCCGTCGGCGGCGCTACCGGATCGCGGCCCACGCGCAGGAGTGGCGCGAGGCCTACGAGAAGAACCTGCCGCCGTGGCGGGGCGACGACCGGGTGAGGTTCGTGCGGTACGAGGACCTGGCGCGTGAGCCCGAGGCGACGCTGCGTGGGCTTTGCGACTTCGTGGGCGAGCCGTTCGACGACGCGATGCTGCTCGGGGCCGGCGGCGCGGCCCCCGCGCCGGCGGGCGAGGTGGGCGACGCGACGCTGGACCGGTGGCGGAGCGAGCACCACGCGAAGGCGGTCGAGCCGGTGAACGCCGCGTCGCTGGAGAAGTGGAAGGACCAGTTGAGCGGGGCCGAGGTCGCGCTGGTCGAGGGGTGCTGCAAGGCGGGTATGGAGCGGGCGGGGTACGCGCCGACGGCTTCGCTGGCGGGGCAGGTCGCGGGCCGGGCGACGGCGGCGACGCTTTTTGCCGCGGGCTCGGCCGAGGCGGGGCTCACCGCGGCGGCCGACCGGGCGCGGCGCAGCGGGGCCTGGCACCTGCGCCACGCCGTCGCCGGCGCGGCTCACCGCCTGCCCGCGGGCTGGTTGGGCTACCGCACCGTCGAGAATGTCGCGGTCGACCGCCTCATCGCCGAGGCCCGCGCCGGCTTCGTCTGGAAGCAGTCGCTTGATCCCGCTTCAACCGCCCGCAACCCGCTGCCGATCAACGTCGATTCACGTCGAGACCTGCCCGACGACGCGGGGTGGTGGGGCTACGCGATGCACGACGTGCCCGAACGGCTCGACGGCGAGACGTTCCTGCTCACGCTCCGCGACGCGACGGTCACCAGCTACCGCGACCCGGCGAAGGCGGACGATTTTTACCCGGCCCTGCTCACCGCGGACGGGCGGTCCCCGGACCTGCCGCAGCTCCGCTGGCGGCCGCCGCACGCCGCGGCGATGCGGGACGCCGGCGGGGCGACCCGACTCGGCCGCGGCGTGTGGTTCCTCGAACGGGTCTACCACAACCACTCGCACTGGCTCACCGCCCACCTGCCCAAGCTGCTGCGCCTGCGCGAGCTCGGCCGGCTCGGCGAGGTGATCCTCCCCGCGGAGCGCACCGACGCCATCGACCGGTCGCTCGCCGTGCTCGGCATCGACCCGGCCAAGCACCCGCAGTACCGCACCGGCGAGCGGCTGGAGGTCGGTGAGCTGACGGTCATCGTCACCGACCGCTTCCGCGGCGACCTGCTGCGGCGCGTGCCCGAAGCGTTCGGCGTCGGCGCGAGCCCGGCCCCGACGCGGCGGGTCTACATCAGCCGGGAGCGGGCGACGCGGCGGCGGCTGCTCGACGAGGCGGCGGTGTGGGAACGCCTCGCCGCCGCGGGCTTCGAGAAGGTGTTTATGGAGGACCTGTCGTTCGACGCCCAGGTCGCGCTGATGAAGGAGACGGCGGTGCTGGTCGGGCCCCACGGCGCGGGGCTGACGAACATGCTGTTCATGCCCGGCGGCGGGGGTGTGGTGGAGGTGGCGGACCTCGGCTTCCCGAACCCGAACTTTTACGCCACCGCCGCGGCGTGCGGGCACCGCTATTTCCTGCTCGACGCCGAGCCGGTGGGCGAAGGGCCCCCGCTGGAACGCGACCTCGCGTTCGACGTGGCGAAGCTCGACGCGGCGCTGCCGGCCGTGCTGGAAGGCGGGGGCGGGTGATGGACGTGTCGGTGGTCATCCCGTGTCACAACGCCGCGGAGTGGCTGGCGCAGACGCTCGGCTCGCTGCTGGAACAGACGCTGTTGCCCGGGCGGGTGGTAGTCGTGGACGACGCTTCGACCGACGCCAGCGCCGAGGTCGCGGCGCGGTTCGTGGCGCACGACCCGGATCGGTTTGAGTTGATCAGCCCGGCGGAGGGCGGCAACGCGCCGCGGGCGCGGAACCTCGGGGCCGAGCGGGTCGGGGCCGGGGGCGGGGGCGGGGCGTTGATGTTCCTCGACGCGGACGACGTGCTGCACCCCGAGACGCTTGGGGCGCTGGTCGAGGCGCTGGGAGCGGGCGGTCCGGGGGGCGAGGGGGGCGAGGGGGGGGCGGGGGGGGGCGGGGTTGGCGGTATGCCCGTGGCGGAGGCTGGAGCTGGACGGGGAGCGGGAGGAAGGGCTGGAGGAGGGTGCGGAGGGGGGGCGGTGGGTGTCGCGGCCGGCGTCGTGCCGGGGTGAGGGGGGAGGGGGAGGACCCGCTGAGCGCGTGGCTGACGGGGTGGTACCACCCGCCGTGTTCGGTGCTCTGGTCGCGGGGGGCCTACGAGGCGACCGGCGGGTGGGACCCCCGGGCGACGGTGAACAACGACGGGGACCTGGTGATGCGGGCGCTGGCGGACGGGGCGGCGATGGCGTTCGCGGAGCGGGGGTGTGGGTACTACCGGCGGCTGCCGGGCGGGCAGGTGTCGCTCAGCGGCAAGCGGTCGACGCGGCCGGGGCTCACGGCGCGGCTGTACGTGCTGCATAAGCTCGCGCTGCGGCTGGAGCAGGCGGGGCGGATCCAGCCGCGCCGGGCGGCGCTGGCGGAGGCGGCGTGGCTGATCCGGCGCGAGGCGCTGCCGGAGCATGACGACCTCGCGGCAGAGGCGGCGGCGTTCGCGTTGACGTTCGGCCCGGGGCGGGTGAGCCGGGTGATGAAGCGGTGGACGCGGCGCAAGCGAGCGACGGATGCCGCCGAAACGACCGGTGCGAAGTTGCCGGTGGTCCACGCGGGGCTGGACGCGGCGGAGCGGGTGATGAGGGAGGGGGTGATGGAGGGGGGGGTGATGGGGGGGGGGGACGCCGCGACCACGCAAGCGGGAGGTGCGGTTGACACGACGCGGTAGGGTTTCCACAGGCGAAACGCTTGTGCGCCCCGCCGTCAGCGTGATCATCCCGACGTGGAACCGGGCCGGCACCGTCACCGCGGCGATCCGCAGCGTGCTGGACCAGGACTTCGACGACCTTGAGCTGCTGATGGTCGACGACGCGTCGAGCGACGACACCGAGGCGGTGTGCCGCGCGGTGGGCGACCCGCGGCTGCGGTACCTGCGTCAGGACCGCAACCGCGGCGTGGCAGAGGCCCGCAACCGGGGGATCCGCGAGGCGCGGGGCCGGTATATCGCGTTCCTCGACTCCGACGACGCGTGGAAGCCCGGCAAGCTCGCCGCCCAGGTGGCGCTGCTCGAGCGGCTGCCCGAGCGGGTGGGGCTGGTCTACGGCGGCGTCGAACGCATCGACGACACCGGGACGGTTCACGTGCACCTCCCCGACGCGTCGCACCGCGGGGACCTCGCGGAGGCGATGCTGCGGGAGAACCTGATCTTCGGCGGAGCGCAAACCGCGGTGATCCGCCGCGGAGTGCTCGCGGCGGCGGGCTTCTTCGACCCGACCCTCCCGGCGATCGAGGACTACGACTACTTCCTGCGGGTGTGCCAGCTTGTGGAGGTGGATTTCGTGCCCGAGCCGCTGTCGGTGTACCACGACGACGGCGGGGGAGGGCCGGCGGTCGCGTCAGGTGGCGGCGAACTTGCGGGCGCGGGAGATGTTTTACGACAAGCACGCCGCGGCGATGCAGCGGGCCGGGGCGGCCGAGGCGTTCCTGCTCGACACCGCGCGGCGGTACCTGCACCCGACGGTGATCGACGCGGCGGCGGCGGCGCGGCTCGCCGACCGGGCGAGGCGGCTCTCGCCGGGGTCGCGCGAGGCGTGGGGCACGCTCAAGTGGGCTTTGTCCTCGTGGGCGACCGCGGGCTTCCACGGGCAGGGGCGCGGCCCGCGCCCGACCGGGGGCAAGCCGTGAAGGTCATGCTCTACACGCCCACGGTGCCCATGGAGGCCGGCGGGGTGCAGGCCGTGTTCAACCGCCTCGCCGTCGGGCTCGACGCGCTTGGGCACGACGTGAAACGCGTCTGGCCGGTGCCGCACTACGGCTCGGAGCGGCCGGCGATGGACGCGTACTTCCCGCACCTCGACTACCCGCCGGGGCTCGCCTCCCGCAAGGCCGCCCGCGAGACGGCGCGGATGCACCACTACCTCTGGCGCGAGCTGTACCGCCACCGGCCGGACGTCGTCAACGTTCACTTCGTCCGCCCCGGCTGCCGCTACCTCCTCCGCCTCCGCCGTGTCTTCGGCTACCGGGTCGTCCTGTCGTTCCACGGCAGCGACATCCTCCGCACCCGGCCGGAGGACGCGCCGCACCTGCCCCGCCTCGTCCGCGACGCCGACGCCGTCACCGCCGTCTCCCGCCCCGTCGCCGAGGGCCTCGCCCGCCTCCCCGGCATCACGCCCGACCGCATCACCACCATCCCCAACGGCATCGACTTCGACTACTGGTCAAGCGGCTACAGCCCCGAACGCGCCGCCGCCACGCAGACGGTCCTCGCCGTCGGTCGGCTGACGGCGGTCAAGGGGCACGACGTCCTGATCGACGCGTTCCGGCGCGTCGTCGAGGCGGTGCCCGCGGCGCGGCTGGTCCTCCTCGGCGGGGGAGAGGACGAGGCGGCGCTACGGGGACGCGTCGCCGCGCTCGCGCTGGACCGCGCCGTGCAACTGCCCGGGCAAGCGAGCGCGGAAACCGTGCGGGAACATTTGGGAAACGCCGCGGTGTTCGCGCTGCCGTCGCGGAGCGAGGGCATGCCCCTGTCGCTGCTCGAGGCGATGGCGGCGGGCGTCCCCTGCGTCGCCACCGCCGTCGGCGGGGTGCCGGACGTGGTCGGCGATGCCGCGGGCGTCACCGTCCCGCCGGAGGACCCCGCGGCGTTGGCCGGGGCGTTGATCCGACTGCTGCAACAGCCCGCCGACCGCCGCCGCCTCGCCGAGGCCGGCCACCGCCGCGCCGCCGACTTCACCGCCGACGCCTGCACCCGCGCCTACCTGACGCAGTACAGCGAGGTGCTCGTCCAAAAAGACCGATAATCATGGCGATTATAGAGCGTGGACCACGCATTATTTTAAGCTTGACGCGGGTGCCGACAATGAGGTATGCTCGTGAACAACTCTGTCCGTGAGAGGAGACGATTCAGATGTTCAATGTGAACAGCAGCGCCATGGACACGTTCCTGGCCAGCCACCCGCCCCGCCCGGCCTCCACGCATATCGAGCGGAAACCCGCGCTTTCGGTGCTGATGACCGCTCGCAACGCCGAGCCGTTCCTGACCGAAGCCCTCGACAGCATCCTCAACCAGACCTTCACCGACTTCGAGTTGGTGGTTGTTGACGATGCGTCGAACGATGCCACCCCCCGCACCCTCGAACGGTATGCCGCGGCCGACCACCGCCTCCGCATCCTCCGCAACGGCTCGCGCCAAGGCATCAGCAAGTCGGCCAACCGCGGGCTTGAGGTCTGCCGGGCCCCGGTCATCGCCCGCATGGACGCCGACGATATCGCGATGCCCGACCGGCTCGAGGTTCAGTACGCCTTTCTTCCGTCGAGAGCGGGGCCGTCGCCGTCGGCTGCTATGTCGAGTACATGGACCGTGACGGCCGCCGGCTGACCACGATCGCCTCGCCTACCGACAACGCGGACATCCAGGCGGGCCTGCTCCAAGGCAACTGCACGCTCTGGCACACCGGCTCGATGATCAGCGCAGCCGCCCTCCGCCAGGTCGGCGGGTACAACGAACGCTACCAGTCCGCCGTGGATATCGAGCTCTGGCTCCGCCTCGGGGAGGTCGGCCGGCTCGCGAACCAGCCGCGGATGCTCCAACGCTACCGCTTCTACGGCACGTCCGTCAGCGCCAAACGCCGTGACGAACAGATGGACCTCTGCCAGCAGGCCACCATCGAGGCCGCCACCCGCCGCGGCATCGCCCCGCAGTTCAAGGAGAAAGAGCACTGGCGCCCCGGGCGCGACCGGGCGTCGCGCCACCGTTTCATGCTCCGCCTCGGCTGGTGGGCCCAGCGCAGCGGTGAGTACGCCACCGCCGCCCTGTACGCCCGCCGCGCCCTCTTACTCCGCCCCCACTCCCGCGAAGCCTGGGCCCTCCTCCGCGTCGCCACCCGCGACGGCGTCGCCGCCCGCCGCACCCGCCCCTCCGTCCGTACCGCTCGCCCGGCACAGCCCCGCCCGCACGCGGCCTTGGCCAAAGCGTCCGCCTGATCGAAGCACCGATCGGCAGAGAGGCTCCCAGCCGCCGGCTAACAGCCGGCGACGTCTTCTAACTTCGTCTAGAAGCTGTTTGGCTCTGTTAGAACTTCGCGTATCGCCGTCGGCGGGTGCTAAACCTCGCCGGCTTTGCGGCGGTGTGTGCCGCGTCCCTGGGCGAGTCGGGTGATGGCGGCACCCACACATCGCCTAAAGCGGCGAGGTGTGCCACCCCTGAAATCGGGTTTTAATAGAGCCCGGCTGTTTCACAATCAGTTTGGGGTGCCACACTGCATCCCGGAGGCTTTGCGGAGGGTGCGGTGTGCCGGCTATGGAATCCGTCGACCCATAATCACACCCGCACACCGCACCCGCCCCGAGCGGCGGGATGCAGTGTGGCACCCTTAGCATCAGGCTGTGAAACATGCTCTAAGCCGGAAGCGTTAGCATAGGTGTGTCACGCTAGAACCTAGCGGAATGGGTGCTAAACCTCGCGGCTTTAGCTGATGCGTGAGCATCACCAAGCGGCTACTTCCTCGGTCACATAATCCCATCGCCGCAAGGCCGGCAAACTGTCACCCCCGGTTTGGTCAAATGATTCAAGTGCGACCGGCAACAGCTCCCAACCGCTCCACCACCCACCGCGCTACCGCGCCCGCGCCGTCGCCCGGCCGCGCCGCCTCTAACGCCCCCCGCATAGCCGCCCGCTTCTCCGCATCCCGCAACAGCGGGACGAGGTGCTTGCTCAACGCCGCGGCGTTCGCCGCCGGGGCCACCAGGTCATCCAGCACCACCGCCCCGCCCGCCGCCGCCAGCGGCGCGGCATTGTGCCGCTGGTGCCGATCCCGGTGAAACGGGTACGGCAGCATCACGCACGGCACCGCGTTCGCCCACGCCTCCGCCACCGTGCCCGCCCCCGCCCGGGTGACCCCCAGCTCCGCCGCCGCCCACGCCAGGTCCATCCGGTCGCAAAACGCAACCACCCGCGCCGCCACCCCCGCCGCCCCGTACTTGCTCCGCAACGCCTCGGCCGCCCCGGCTTCCGACCCGGCGACGTGCAGCACCTGCCACCCCGCCATCGCGCCCCCACCCCCGGCCCCGCCGCCCCCCGCCAGTCCCGCCATCGCCCGGTTGATCGTCCGCGCCCCCTGCGACCCCGCGAAAACCAGCAGCGTCTCACGTGCCGGGTCCAGCCCGAAGTGTTCCCGCGCCGCCCGCTTCCCCTCCGCGGTCGGGTCCCCCACCGCCGCCCGCCGCAGCGGGTAGCCCACCACCTCCGCCCCCTTCAGGCCCAATTCGGGTGAAGGCGGCGGGAATGCCGCGAACACCGCCGCCGCCCGCCGCGCCGCCCAACGGTTCGCCTTGCCCGGCAGCGCGTCCAGGCTGACCAACGCCACCGGCACCCCGGCCCGCGCCGCCGCCGCCACCGCCGGCCCGCTCACGAACCCCCCCGTGCACACCACCGCCCCCGCCCCCGTCTGCTCAAGCAGCCGCCCCACCGCCGCCGCCCCCCGCCGATGGTCCCGCACGAACCGCCACACCCCTCGGGGCCCCCGCGCCAGCGGCGACGCCGGCACCGCCGTCCACCCCACCCCCGACCCCCGCGCAATCTCCGCGTCCAGCCCCCGCCCCGACACCACGAGATGCGGCTCCACCGCCACCCCACCCGCCGCCGCCATCTCCCGCAACCGCTCCACCACCGCCAGGTTCGGATATATATGCCCCCCGCTCCCCCCCCCCACCAGCAGCACCGACCGCCCCGCCCCCCCCCCCAATGACGCCGAAGCCCGACCGCGTTCAACTTTCATCCCCCCCACCATACCCCGCCCCCGCCGCACCCGATACAATCTCGTCACTCGACCGCCCGAACCCCCAACGTTCAAGCACCTAACCCCCACCCCCCACCCGACCGGGTAGCTCAACGGCAGAGCATCGGCCTTTTAAGCCGCTGGTTGTGGGTTCGAATCCCACCCCGGTCACTATCCCCCCCCACAACTTCCCCCCAACTCCCCTCCACTCCCTCAAAATCCATTTTCTCCGCCTCCACTCCCCCAAGCTCCGCGCCATTCCGCAGCGCCCCGCACAGCGCCACCACGCTCGCCGCCTCGAAATCATCCTCCGTCACCTGCAAATAATGCCGCTCCGCCACCCGGCGCGTGTTGCTCATCCAGGCACACACCACGTGCCCCGGAAACGTCCGCTCCAACTCCATCTGACGGCTCGACCGAAGGTTCTGAAACATCCGCGGCCACGCCTGAACCCCCGCCCCCACCATCGCCGCCAACATCGGCTTACGCAGCGCCACCCGCCGACGTTCCTGCACCTGATTGGAAGTCGCCACGTCCAGCAGCGCGGCCCATGCGTCCTCACACGTCACCCAATCGTCCGACGGGCGAGCTTCCATGGCTTCATCCTGCCGCTTGACGCTGTTCCCGTTCCGGTAGCGGTGCCACTTGCTGCGCGTCCGGCGGTTGTAGACGCATCGACCGGCGTAAGCGGGGTGTTCCAGCATCGGCAGGAGCGTTTGCACGGTAGAGACACCTCCGCGCGCGGTGCGAAATCCCGCCGCATTGTCCTCGTCACCGATGAGCCGCGTCGGCCTGCCCGCCGCATAGTCCACGAATAGCCGCTGCACCAGACCGACACGGGCGGGGTGCGACGGGATTAACGTCACCGTTTCGTGGTCCTGCTTGCCGTACCGCTTGCCCTTGGGCAGGCGTTTGAGTCCCTGCCCGTCCGCAGCGTTCATCACGAGCTGCTCGCCATCGTCCATGTCACGCACGATCCGTTTCGGCGTGTCGCCGTCGAGGATCAAGCGGTCGTAGCCGAAGGGGATCGGGCCGCCGGGCCAGAGGCCGCGTTTGGCCCGTTCAACCAGGCCCCGCATCGTGTCACGCGAGAGCTCGCTCAGGTAGTCGCCGTTCTGGTAGTGCTCGACATAGCCGAGCAAGCCACCGGCGAAGGTACGATCCGCCTCCTGCCCGGTCGCGGCATAGATGACACGCTTGCCCGCTTCGACCAGTCGGCGTTCCAGCATCATGGCATCGATGGGGTCCTTGGGCCGGGCCAGGCGGGTGCGATCCCCTGCCAGCACCACGTCCACGTCCCCGCTCGCCGTGGCGTCAGACATGGACCACTCGAGACCCGGCCGATTTAGCTCGCCGCCGCTGATCGCATCGTCGGCGTAGACGGCCGTGAGGGTCCAGCCCTGAACCGCGGCATAGGCTTGCAGCTTCGCCCGCTGCGGGTCGATAGACTCGCCTTGCCGGTCGGCCGAGCGTCGGATGTACCCGATGACCCGTGTCACGTTGCGGGCTCCCGGTGCACGCTTCGACCGTGACGCTTTGCTGCTTGAGGCGTTTGTCGCGGCCTCCGCCTCAATGGTGTACCCAACGCCTTACGCGCGCCAGCGGCGGCGGCGAACTTCGCCGCGTGCCGCATCCGTTTGATGCGAGCACTTACAGCGTACTCGGTACTCGACGCGGGTTATGCGCTCAGCTTCGGATACCGTGTCCACGCCCCACACGTCGTACATCCAGAACTTCTTCGACTTGTCCATGATCTCACGCGGCTTGTCGTAGAGCCGGGCCGAGACCGCGCCTCGGCCGATGCTGAAGCCCGTGAGCCTGCGCCGGTCGAGGTGCGGGTCTGCCTTCGTGGCTCGCATCACGAAACGCTCCCGCAGGTCCGCCCGCCAGACCGCCTCGGGCAGCAGCACATCGACGCGGGGATCAACGCGGCTGAGTTGATTCATGACCACCACCCCGCCGACCGACTCGACCAGGTGCAGCACCCGCGCCGCACAGGCGTCCACGCCGTCGGTCCACAGCGCTTCGGAACGAACCTCGGCCATCCCGCTCGGCCGTTGGATCGGCGTCGCCCGTCTGCCGAGGTTCATCGCCAGCAGGGGCGTAAGCAGGCGCTTGGCCGTGTCTCCACGCACGGCCGCGCCCGACGCATCCGGGGCGTCGCCCGCTGGCTCGGTGGTGACCCGCCACGACGACCGCGGCACCACCCGTGGAGGATTGCGGTTGCTAGCGGCAGGGGAACGCTCGGCCATAGCCCCGGCGATTATGCCGCGGGCCATGCCGCCGCTCCCGGACTCAACCGCGAGCTACTTTTGTCCGGTGTCTTCAGCAGGGGGCGGGCCGATGACCGGGAACAACGCATCGGTGTCGGGGCGGTACCGGCGGAGTTGGCGCGACCACGACTCCGCCTGCATGTCCCCCAGGTCAGGATCGAACACACCCCGCTCCCGGAAATCGCCCCGATAGTGAACCCGGTGGTCTACCGCGGTGAGCGCCACCCGGTCCCGCTCCGCCGCGTGGAACAGCCCACGCACGCCCGCCGCGGTCAGCGTGCAGGCATCCCACGTGCCCCGCAGCGTCAGCACCTGCCCCTGCCGCTGCGCCAGCGACAGCGCCGCCGACCCCAGCACCGCCTTGAACCCCGCCCGGTCGAACCGACCCGTCCCCAGTCCCTGCCCGCGCCACCGCAGGGCCGCCGCCTCACGCTGCGCCCGCACCGCCCCGTCCGCGGCGTTCTGCCACGCCGCCACGTCCGGCAGCGTCAACGCCCGCGGGTCCAGCCGCACCAGCTTCTCCGCCGCGTCCGCCCGATCCGCCGGGTCGGGGTGCGACCGCAGCGTCCGCAGCAGCCGCTGGAGCGTCGTGCGGTAAGCCAGCCCCGCGGGCAGCACGGCCCGCACGTAGAAGTACAACGCCGGGTCCGCCGCGACCCGCTCCCCCAGGTCCGGGCCGTCGTCGCCCCTGAACCCCGACCGTATCTCCCGCCTCAGCTCCCGCAGGTGGATGCGGTACATCTTCTCTCCCGCCCGCTGCCAACTGTAGAACATGCCCGCAAGCGTCGGCCGGCCGTACACCCGCACCAGCCCGCCGCTGATCCGGCCGGGGTGCCGCCGCTCGTACACCGACACCGCCCGCGCTTCGTCCAGCGTCCGCTGTACCCCGGCCCCGCCCCCGCCCAACCCGCCCGCGGCATCGAAGACCGCACGGCTCACCGCCCGGTGGTCCCGGTACAGCCCGTTCCAGAGGTCCGGGGCCGGCAGCCGCGGCAGCCGCGGCAGCCGCGCGTCGTAGTCCCCCGACCGCATCGCCTCCACCAGCTCAAACAGCGGCCCCGCCATCGCCACCAGCGTCTGCACCCCTATTGCCGCGTGAACGTTGACCGTCACCCCCTTGAGCGCCCTGTGCAGGTGCAACTTGAAGGGGCTGGAACCGGAGCGGCGGACGGCGGGCACGCCGTTAATCTAAACCACTCGCCGACCCGGCACGCGAAGCGGGTAGACCGGCCGAATGAGGGAGTTGGTATTACGGAGGAAGACGACGAAGGACTCGGCGAAGCTTCCGGGGGGCCGGCCCGCGTCCTCGCCCAGCCGGGCGATGGCGGCCGGGACCGCACCCGCCGCGGCGCCGTCCTTGACAGAAGCGTCCCCGCGTGGGGTTTCGCTTTCGTCAACCGTTGGTTTCTGATGCTCGGGGGAGTCCTTTCCCATGCCCCAGACTACCACACATAACGGCGTTTATGGGGGGTAGTCCAGGAGGTGAGAGGTGCCTGTCGTCCTGGACAATGAACGACTTGTACCGCCCCTGGTAGACCGGCTTGGTGCCCGCGGAGCGGCGGTGGCGTGCCAACGCTGCGTGTGCGTGACCGTCAGCAGCCGCATGAACCCGCTGAGCGCCCCGTCCCGCGTCGGCCGCAGCACCAGGTGCCAATGGTTGGGCATCAGCGTGTATGCCAGCAGCTCCACGCCGAGCCCCCGCCCCACCGTCTCCTCCAGCACTCGCTCGAGCGCGGCGTAGTTCCCGTCATCCTCGAACAGCGTCATCCGCCCCACCCCGCGGTTGAGCACGTGGTAGAGATACCCGGCATCCTGCGCCCGTGGCCTTCGCAGCATGTTCCCAGCTTAGCCAGCGGGTCACCCAGATGCAAAAACGACTCCCGACCCCTTTTCTTCTCCCGCCGATAGGCCGGAGCCACTTGGTAAGGCGGTCGGAGGCGTCCTGCTCGGTGGTGTGAGAGTAGCCCATCAGTCGTCACTCAGAAATCGACTCCCGACCCCTTTTCTTCTCCTTTCGTTTCAAAATTCGGGCGGTATAGCTAAACCACACAAGCATCAATATCCCGAAGGCTAGCCACAATGGCATCGCCAAACTGTAGAATAGATCCCGATTCTTTAAACCGAAGCACAGATCAAAAACAGCAATAGCTAAAAGTATTAGTGACGTTGCTCTTAAAGTCCAAACGAGAATATCGTCAATCCTGTTCACAAGGACAGTCCTTAATCTTCACGCTTGATACCTCTTCTTGCCCACCACCATAGCCAATAAATCTTTCTTCTTGACGTTTGTTAATAACTTGAAACGCGTCTTCCGGCCCCCACCGTATTAAAGCAGCTCCTGTTCCGCCCAGAATAAGACCTCCACCCATAACAAATGGACGTGCCACGGGCGGGGTATAACCGCTAATATAAGCAGTTGCGAGCCCGGTTATTATCATACCAGTACCATTATCATCCCATATAGTTCTATCGATCTGCCTCTGCATGACGTTTACGGTCTGTGTCTTCTTCGTGTGTGTAATGCGATAGGTCACTAAGTAACAACTTCCGTTTCTAGTAACCCGTAAATCTACGTCGCTTGCATCAAGCTCAACTTCCTTCTGCGCTCTCACTACATCATCCCAAGTATCTCCGGGTATATCTTCCCACTCCCATCCGCTATAGTCGACCCCGTTTAAAACGTCAGCACGCAAGTACAAGTAAAGATTCAGCCCGTCCGCAAATAGAAGGTGGTCCCGAGTGAGCCATCGGCCCTTCGTACAGCTCCTATACCGGAATCTATTATAAACCAATTCGACTTCTACGTCATGCCACAACCCCTGGTGCCCCACCGGATTGCCATATCCGCTGGTCTGCCGCACGGTGATCTCATCGGCTGCGAGGACGCGGCGTTCGCCGTAGGGGGTGTAGGCGTAGCGTTCGACGACGGTGCCGGAAGCGTTGGTGAGGCCGAGGATGTAGTACTGCCAGTCCCGGTGGTACCAGTACGTCCCCGCGCTAGCGGCGGCACCATGCACCGTCAGCGTCAACGGCTCGTCCACATATTCGCCGTAGGAATAGGTGCGGGCGAGGGTGTTCTGCTCGTACTCGGCGAGGAGCTGCCAAAGGCCGGACGCGGGGTCGGTGAGCCACATGAAGGCGATGCGCGACGTAGTCGCGGCGCTTCCTGGGGCGTAGAGCTGCTTCGTCACCCGGCGGCCGAGGGCGTCGTATTCATAGGTGCCGTTGGGGTCCTTGACCTCCCGGAGCTGGTTGTCGAAGTCGTAGGTGTAGGTCTGGCCTTCCTCGTCGGTGGTGAGGTTGCCCTTGGGGTCGTAAAACAGGGCCGCTGAAGCGGCCCCCGCCGAGTCGATGGTTTTGATCTCGTGGACGGGGTTGTGGGTGCGGTCCTGGCTGAACGGCAAGGGTGTGTTGCCGACGAGCTTGCTGCCGCTGTAGGTTTTCCAGTCGCCCACGAGCGAGAGGGCCCACTCACTGAGCTCGCCGTTGGGCCGGAGCCACTTCGAGAGGCGGTCGGCGTCATCCTGCTCAATGGTGAAGCTGTAGTTGCTCATCAGCCCGCCGGTGGTGGCGGTTTCGAGGTTCTTGTTGGCGTCGTAGGTGTAGGACCACGACAGGCCGGGACGCTGCGCGGGGTTGACGGCCACGTCCTCCTGCACGGTCATCGCGGTGACGAGGTTGTCGGCGCGGCCGTAAGTGGTGTCTCTTGCCAACCCGTTGCCGAGGCCGCGGTGGGTCTCGCGCATGCCGGGGTTGTAGGTGAAGTCGGCCACTGAAGTGGCCGCCGCCGGGCCCGAACCGTCGGGGTCCATCGTGACCGACGCGAGCTGGTTGCGGGGGGTGAAGGTGCGGGTGATCACCTGGCCGCCGCCGGGGGTGTTGGGGCCGTTGGAACCTTGGAGGGGGTAGGTGATCGTGGTGAGCCGATCCGCGGCGTCGTAGCCGCGGGTGATGGTCATCCCGCCGGGGAAGGACGTGGTGCCTTCGAGCGTCTCGCTCTCCAGCAGCCCGTCGTCGGTTCAGGTGAAGGTCACGGTGTTAGCGTAGCGCTCGCTCTCGGCGGTGAGGGGCCGCGAGGCGAGGTCGTAGGTGTAGCGGTCGGTGTCGGTGGGCACCCCGGAAGGGCCCCCGCCCCCGCCCCCGGAGGCCGGGTCGGCCAGGGCGGCGACCTCGGCGGCGGTCAGGGCGCGGGTGAAGATTTTGACCCCGGCCATCTGGCCCTGGTGGAACGGCTTGCCGGGCGAGCCGCCGAGGGTGATGGCGCCGGTGGAGGGGTTAACCGGGCCCGGGGCCGCGCCGGTGGAGCTGAGGTTGCCGTTGATGCAGAGGTAATGGGCGTTGTCGGCGGTGCTGTAGGTCCCGGCGTAGTGCCGCCAGACCTGGATGCCGCCGGGGAGGCTGGAGAGGTAGAACGTCTCGTTGCGCCAGGTGGAGCCGACACGGACCTGGAACGTGAACGGCTTGGGGGAGGCGGTGGAGGTGTGGAACTGGATCGCCCCGAAGCGTTCCAGGAGGCGGACGCCCGTCCAGTTGGGGGTGTCGGAGCGGACCCACGCGGCGATGGTGAAGTCGTCGGTCAGAACGGGCAGGTTGGCGAAGGAGGCGTAGTCGTCGGTGCCGTCGAACTGGAGGGCACCGGGGTAGGCCCCGCCGCCCCCGGAAGAGGGTCCTCCCCCGGAAGTAGGAGCGAGGCCGCCGTGGAGTTGGCCGTGGTAGCCGTGGCCCGAGGCGTCGTCGGCGTTAGCCTGAAGGGGCCAGTGGGCGAGCAGGTCGGGGTCGGGGGCGGCCGCGGCCGAGGCGTCGCGGTACTCCTTGGCCGTGAGCCGCCCGGCGAGGTCGTAGACGAAGGCGCAGGCGATGTCGGTTGTAGTCGGTCGTGGAGGCGTCGCCGTCCGGGTCGACCGTCAGCACGGTGCGGCCCATGCCGTCCATGAAGGTTAATGAGGTCTCGCCCTCGGGGTTGGTCATGGCCACGGCGTAGCCGTCGCTGCTGCTTCCGGCGGTGGAGGTGAAGAAGCCGCCGCCTGGTTCGGTGGTGAGGGTGGCGTTGTAGGTGATGTCGAGGCGCTGTCCGTCGGTCAGGTCGTCGTCGTAGGCGTAGGTGGTGGTCAAGCCGCGGATCACGCCCCGTGCGTCGGTCACCGGCGGATCGCCGGCAAGCCCGCCGCCCGCGATGGGCACCTTGTCGGGATCGACCGGGCCAAGGGGCACGAGCCAGGCGGTGGTGGCGACGGGCCGGTGCCGGGCGTCGTAGCGGGTCGTGGTCTCGCTGTGGGTCTCGCCGTTGGGCAGGTCGGTGGAGCGGTTCCCGGTGACGGCGACGCTGGGGAACGCCACCTGGTCCACGTCCGCGACGCGGCCCTGGTGGGTGAGGTTGCCGTAGAAGTCGTGCCGGGTGATCGTGGCCGGCCGTTCGGTGTCCCCGTCGCCATCCACATCGGCAAGCGGGTCGACGGTGGCCATGATCCGGGCGCAGCAGACGCCCCAAAGTTTGGACCATGCGTTGCCGCGCGGGTCGATGGTGGTGTCCGGGCGACGGTTGAGGAAGTGGGTGTAGCTCTCGGTGGCCGCTTCCGGGGCGTCGGGGACTTCGGTGCGGGTGGCGAGAAGGTTGCGGCCGGTGTAGGTCATCGTCGTGCGGGACTTGCCGCTGCCGCTGGGATCGTGCCCCGGCGCCGCGGGGTCGGGAAGGGCGAAATACCGCGGCATCCGCACCTCCACGACGTTGCCCGCGTCGTCGTAGTCCATCTGCGTCTTCGCCGCGACGGTGGTGGTGGCCGCTTCCCCCGTCGGGGTGCGGCGGCCCCGCTCGTCGTAGGTGTAGGTGGTGGTGAAGCCGCGGCCGTCCGTGCGTGAAGCGAGTTGGCCCTCGGCGTCGTAGGCCGTGTCCCCAATGAGGTCTGCGGCGTTCGCCCCGGTAAGCGTGTTGGGGCTGGGCGTGAGGTTCAACAGGTTGTCGTTGTTGTCGCGGGTCCCGACCTTGGCCGTGTCGTCGTGCGTCAGGGTGATACTTCCGGGGACTGTTTCAGGGACGGGTGGGCCACCCGGTTGTTGATGTCGGAGGCGTAGTAGGTCGAGCGGCCGTAGGGGTCGGCCGTCGAGCGGACCCACTGGCTGGCGTCGTATGCCGTCGCCCGCGTCAGGTCGGTGCTTCCGTCGGTGCTCCGCGTCACCGCCACGCGGCGCTGCAACCCGTCGCAGGTGTACAGCGTGGTCTCACCCGCCTTCGTCACCGTACGCGGCAGCGTGGTGCCATCGAGCCAGGTCGTCGTTTTCTGCCCCTGGGTTGAGTAAACCGTCTTACGCCGGTGCGTCCCGCCCGCCGCGGCGTCGTCGAACGCGATGGTGTCGGCCTGGAACGCCGCGTCGCTGGCGTAGGTGAACAAGCTTCGGGTCCCGTCGGCGTGGTCCACCGTCGCGAGCATGCCCCCCGCGCCGCCGTACGCCGGGTGCTCGCCGTTGGGCAGGTCGATCCGCTCGACCACGTGTTGATCGCCCAGCCCCCCAGGCCGCGGTTCGGTGCCGGGGAATCGATGAACGTGGCGGAGCGGCCGTACGCGTCGGTCACCGCGCCCATGATCCACAGGCGGAGCGGATCGAAGGTCGGACTGGACGCCGCGCTGCGCGGATGCGCATGCGTTTCGGTCAAGGCGTTGCCGTTGCGGTCGGCCTTCTCGACCAGGCGCGCCGCCCGCTTGTTCTGCGCCGGGTTGGGCGAAAACACTTCGGAGGTCCAAACACGCCCGTCGCGGAACCTCACCTTTGCCGTGGCCGCCTGCGACTGGTTCGTGATCACCGTGCCCGACGCGTTGAACAGCGTCAGGGTGACGCCGGGCTGGGGGGTGGCTCGGTAGACGTTGTTGATGGCGTCATCGCCGACCTTATTGTGATGCTCGACAGCCCGTTCTCAAACACCCCGCCGCTCACCGTGGTGAAGGTCACCCAGTAAACGGCCCGCCCCTGCATTGCAAACCTCACCGACTCCAGTGACGCCGGATCCACCGATTCCCGGCCCACCGGGCGCGACCACGGGGCGTCCGCGTCGTGCTTTAACAACTCGTACGCCCGCTCGGGAACCACCCGCTCGAGGTACGCCTGAGGATCACGCACGTAGCTTGCCGCATCGAACCCGCCGCGGTCAAGATTGATCTGCTCCGCCCGTGCCCGAGCCCTGGCCACCGCGGGGTGGTCCGCCGCCGTGACCAGAGCGGGGCCGCCGTTGGCCGAGGATCGATCCACGATCCTACGCAGCCCCAGCCGATCCGCCTGACGCTTTGCCGCCACTAGGTCCGACGCTTCGATCACCGGGTTTGGCGCGCGCTCTGCGGTCTCCGGGAGCGGCTCGGGCCGCTCGACCTTGACCGGAGTCGCGACCTGGGCCGGGGCCTCAAGCCCGGTCAGTTCGATCCGTGCGGCTGCCGTTCCACCAAGAGAAAGTGCCTACTCGCCGAGGAACGACAAAAGCTGGGGGCCTCGCCCCATCGGGTGCGGCGTTGTCTTCCTGCCGCCCCGACCATCGAACGGGGTCTGACTTGTCGCGGTGGTATTTCACGTCAACCTAGCGGGTGAGGCGTCCGTCTGAAGATGGACCACGCTTAGCGGTAGCGGGATACCACGGTCGAAACGATCTGAGTCAAAACGAATTTTGCCCCGGTCGTTTCCTTTCGGCGGTGCGGGCGGGGCTTGAGGTGGGGTGCTTAGTCGGGTCTTGGCCAGCCGTCGAAGAGGAAGCGGCCGTCGCGGGAGATGATTTCGCCGTCGACGGTGATGGTGCCCCCCCCGGAAACGCCCCCTCCGGAAGCGCCGCTCCCGGAAACGCCGCCCCCGGAAGCGCCGCCCCGGAGAGTGCCCGCGGAAGCGCCCCCGGACGCGTCGCCCCCGGGGTTGTGGCTTCCGCCGCTCTGGGGCGGGCGGAGGTCGCAGACCATGTCCCAGTGGAGGCCCGACTCGTTCTTGTTGCCGGTCTCGGGGTAGCCGGCGCCGACGGCGGCGTGGAACGTGCCGCCGATTTTCTCGTCGAAGAGGGTGTTCTTGGTGTATTGGGTGATGGAGTAGTTGGTGCCGATGGCGATCTCGCCGAGGCGTCGGGCGCCCTCGTCCTGGTCGAGCATGGCGAGGAGGAAGTCGAGGTTTTTGCTGGCTTGAGCGTCGACGACGCGGCCGTGGGCGAAGGTGAGGCGGATGTCGTGAACCTCGCGGCCGTGGTGGACGGCGGGGAAGGAGTAGTGGACGACGCCGTTGACCCCGCCGTCGGGGGCGTCGAGGTTCGGGCCGGTGAAGACCTCGCCGTCGGGGAAGTTTTCGTGGCCGTCGCAGTTGATCCAGGTCATGCCGTCGACGTTGACGGTCAGGTCCGTCCCGTTGGGGGCCAGGAAGCGGATCTCCTTGCTGCCGGTGAGGTAGTCGACGACCTTCTGCTGGCGGTCGTGGACGGCCTTCCACGCGGCGACGGGGTCGTCGGCGTCGAGGTGGCCGGCGGTGAAGACGAAGTCTTCGTACTCCCGCAGGCTCATCTCCGCGTCCTGCGCGGAGGCCTGGGTGGGGTACATCGTGCCGGTCCACTTCAGTTCGCCGGCGGCGGCGCGTTTAAAGAACAGGTCGGTGATCGGGCGGCGGGCGGCGGAGGCGAGGCCCTGCCGCTTAGGATCGACGCGGCTGAGGCTCTTGGTGTTGACCTCGGCCCACATGCCGATGGTCACATCGACCGTCCGCATCTCCTCCATCGCCAGCGGATTGACGTACTTCAGTTGCTCGTCGTTGGCGACCGCGTAGAACAGGTCGCCCAGCGACGCGGGGTTGACCCGCGGCAGGGGGTGGGCCCCGGCCTTGAGCACCTCTTCGTATACCGCCTCGATCAGCGGCATCGCGACGGGTTCGCCGCTGATCCGAACGAGCTGCCCTGGCTTCACCCCGGTCGAATAATGCACCAGGACACGGGCCAAAGCGGTAAGACGCGGGTCGGTCATGGGGCGAGTTTAGGGCCGATCAGAGCCAAGTGCTCAAGCTCCTGGCCTTCTCGTTCGGGTATCGGTGGAGGACCATTAACTGGTTGGGTCTCAGGGCAACCATCGCGACCGCCTGCCCATAATCATCAGAGAATTCAACCTCGTAAGCCTCGCCGTCGTTGTAAATATGCACGATGGTGCCGACTTGCCCCCGAAGCAGGCCATGCTCCGGCAGCGCTTCCATCAACGCCACAACGTCGAGATCGCATGGGGCTTCGCTCTTGTCCATTTCATCTCCTTGGGATATAGCAGGTGGCCAGGCGGAGAACGGTCGAGCCGGGATCAATCACCCACCCGGTGCGAATAGTAGCCGAGCCTTGATCCGTCGACATCGGAAAGTCGAGTCGGAAATGTTGCCCCCACTCGTCACGGTGTTGAGCGACGGGAACACGGTGTGGCTTCTGGATCTCATTAAGCACAATTTGCTTCAGGAAAGCCGCATCTTCAATGTTGAGACCCAGCGCTGCCTGAAACACCCGCGCCTTGTCGCCACCGCGGGGGTGCGTGGGATCGAGCGCATATTTGATGAGCTTCTCCAGGCTGACCTCCACGGTTGTCGCGGGCTCGGGGATCACGCGCTGGTGAGTTCGAGCATGTTCATCGCTTGTTGCACGATGTGGTCGGCGGAGAGGTTGCAGTAGCGGAGCATCTCGTCGGGGGTCGACGCGGACTTGGGCAGGTGCTTGACGAACATCTGCTGGACGGTGAAGCCGTCGCCGGTGGCGGCGAGGGCGTCGGCGACGGCGGAGCCCATGGCGCTGCCGTAGTTGTCCTCGAGGGTGAGGACCATGCCGTTGTTGTCGTTGGCGAGGTCGGCCAGGGCCTCGTCGTTGAACGGCAGGGAGTAGAGGTCGACGAGGGTGGCGTCGATGCCGGCCTCGTCGAGTTGCTCGAGGGCGGCGTTGGCCTCGTGGACCATGTAGCCGCTGGCGCAGATCAAGAGGTCGCGGCCCTTGACCAGGACCTCGTGCCCGCCGAGGTCGAACGTGTCGTCGGGGCCATAAAGGAACTCGGTGTCGGGCCGAAGGGTGCGGAGGTAGACCGAGCCCTCGTAGTCGGCCATTTTCTGCACGAGCGCGTAGGCGCTGTAGGCGTCCGAGGGGGTGAGGACGACCATGCCGGGGTACCCGTCGTGGCCGCGCATGGTCGAGAGGCTGCGGAACCACGCGACGTCGGGGAGGGCCATCTGCGACGGGCCGTCGGGCCCGAGGGTCGCCCCGGCGTGGGACCCGACGATCTTGAGGTGCTTGCCCGAGAGGACCGACATCTCGATCTGGTCGTAGGCGCGGGTGAGGAACTTGCCGAAGCTCGAGGCGAACGGCAGCTTGCCCCCGGCGGCGAGGCCGAGCGCCACCGAGAGCATGTTCTGCTCGGCGATCTTGCACTCGACAAACCGAGGGGCGAGGGCCTCATCCTTGCGGAAGGCGTCGGCCCCGGTGGAGTTGCTCACCTCCGCGTCGAGAGCGACGAGGTTCGACCGGGCATGCCCCGCCGCGCGGAGGGCGACGCCGTACGCCTTGCGCGTCGCCATCTTGCCCTTCTCGAGCACCGACTCCTGGCCGTAGGCTTTCAGCGCGTCGGCAAAGGTCATCGCCTCCTTGACGGTGGCGGGCTCGCGCTTGTTGGGCGACATGAGCGGGATCTTCAGGGCGGTGTCGGCGGTCGCGCCGAGGCTGCGGCCCTTCGCGTCGAGTTCGTCAAGCACGCCCTGCAGCTTGTCTTCGTCCACGGCGCTGCCGTGGTGGCCGGGGCCGTGCTGGCTCTCGGCCCCCCAGCCCTTGGTGGTCCGGGCGACGATGGCAACGGGCGCGGCGTCGGGGTCGTGCTGGTGCTGCGCGTGCGTCGACAGCGCCTCGGCAATCGCGGAGGGCTGGTGACCGTCGATGTCCAGCACGCGGTACCCCGCGGCCTCGAGCTTCTTCACCAGCACGTCCGCCGACTGCTGGTGCGAGACCTTGGCCGTCTGGCCGAAGGCGTTGGCGTTGAAGATCGGGCACACGGCCTTGAGGTCGTGGTCCTTGATGAAGTCGATCGCCTCCCACACCTGACCCTCACGGGATTCGCCGTCGCCCATGATGCAGAAGACCCGCTTGTCGAGCTCGTCGAGCCGCGCGGCAAAGGCAAGGCCCGCGGCAACCGAGAGCCCCTGCCCGAGCGAGCCGGTCGCGGCGTCGAAGAACGGCATGCCGAGGCCCGGGTTGGGGTGCCCGTCGATCGGCGAGTCGAGCTGCCGCAGCGTCATCGCCAGCTCGCGGGTGACGGGGCGCAGTTCGTCGTTGTCGCCGCGGTAGTTCACGCCGAGGTCCGCCATCGCGGCGTAGACGATGGGCACGGCGTGGCCCTCGGAAAGGACCAGACGATCTGAGGCGGCGTGGCCGGGGTTGCTCGGCTCGTACCTCATATGCGTGTACATCAGGACGGCGATGAGGTGGGCGAGCGACGCTCCGCTGGTGGGGTGGCCGGACCCGGCGGCGGTGGTGATCTCGTAGTTGAGCTTGGCGAGTTCGACGGCTTTCTGGTGGATCGTGGAGTCAAACGACATGAGCGGGCGGTCCTTGGGGCGGGGGGCGGGGGTGAGCAGGCGGACGGGGTGCCGCAACGCGGCCCCGCGACGGGGCGGGCCGGGCTGCGGCATCGCGCCGCGCGGCGGTCGCGCGGTGCGGGTGGGGGGCGATTATAGGGGATGGTGCAGCGGGTGTGAGGGGGCGGGAACGACGGCTCCGCTCCGGCTCTAGCGAGCACCGAGGCGCTGCAACGCCTCGGCGGGCGTGATGATCGGGATGCCCTCAACCTGGCCAAGGCTGAGCATGTGCTTCTTGTCGCCGGACACGATCAGGTCGGCCCGACCGGCGATGGCGGCGGCGAGGATCGGTGTATCATCAGGGTCGGGAGACAAAGCTCGCCGACTGGACGAGGCAGATATTAGCTCAGCCCTCACCGGGAGGTTTTCGAGAAAAAGGTCGATCTGTGAGCGATCACAACGATTTCGGTTTCTCACGTATCCGAGAACCCGATCGAGTTCGTTGAGTTGGAACGGCGAGACAAGAAGGACGAACCGGCCTTCCAGCCACATCCTCAGCAACGTGGCTGGCGGTCCGTGGCGAGAGATAAAGCCGGAAACAATGATATTTGTATCAAGAACGATGCGCACGGGCCCACTCCACCGCCTCATCGGCCAGAGCCTGGGCATCTTCAGCCGACAGGTCCTTGTTCCGTTCCCAGACCTCACGCAGCGTCTGCTGTAGGACCTCCCGACTCACCGCATCTTTAACGAACGCCGCCAGCAACGCATCATCCGCACGGCCCTCGCCCAGCATGTTGCGGACGCTACGATCCAGCTCCGGAGAAACTTCCACGTTCCACTGCACCATCGCTAATTCCTTTGTACCGCGCGCCTCGCCATATCTGATCGGATCATTCTACCGACCCTGCAAGCCCCAGGTCCTCGTACACCGCCGCGAGGGTGCGGTTGACACGCTCTTGGTGCTTCGGCTCGCCGGGCATGCCGGTGTAGCCGAGGGCGACGACGACGTCGTTGACGGGATCGGCGAAGGCGGCGGCGCATTGGTTGCCGCCGTGGCCGAAGGTGGCGTCCGAGGCGTGGGGCCCGTAGCCGTAGGGCGCGGGGCCGCCGTTTTCCTTGTCGTGACGCGAGCTGTTGAGGATGAAGCCCAGGCCCCAGTCGACGACCGCCCGGAAGGTGCGGTCGTGCGCCCCCTCGCGGTGCCGTGCGGTGAAGAGGTCGACGGTCGTGGGTTCGAGCACGCGGGTGCCGTCGAGCTTGCCGCCGTTCAGCAGCATCCGGTAGAACCGGGCGAGGTCGTGGGCCGGGGCGTAGCCGTTCCCGCCGGGGCGCGTGCCGGTAGCCCAGGCCCGCTCGTCGAACCCCGTCGGCTCGGGCGGGTGGGCCTTCGTGTCCATCATCACCGCGATGCGGCCGGCGTCGTGGTACCCGTCGTACACGTCACCCGGCATGCCGACCCACGTGTTGTGCATGTCCAGCGGCTCGAACAGGTGTTCACGCAAGTACCCGCTCAGCGGCTGTTCCGCCGCCACCTCGATCACCCGGCCGAGCACGACCCACCCGGTGTGCGGGTGATACCCCGCGTCCGCCCCGACCGCCCACCCCGCCTCCAGCCGGGCGGCGCTCACCGCCGCCACCGCCTCGGCCCATGTCTGCTCGGGGTACCGCAGCCGCGCCGCGCGGAACCCGCCGGTGTGGGTCAGCACGTGCCGCAGCGTCATTCCCCCCTTCCCGTTCGCGGCAAACTCGGGCAGGTACTCCACCACCGGGTCGTCCAGGTCCACCCCGTGCCGCTCGACGAGCTGCGCCACCGCCACCGCCACCAGCGGCTTGCCGGCGCTCAGCCACGGCGTCAACGTCCCCGGCGTCATCGCCACGCCCGGCGACGCCTCGCCAAACCCCGCGTCCGCCACGCACTCCTCCCCCCGCCACACACAAAGCTGCGCCCCCGGATGCAGCCCCGCCGTTACCCCCTCCTCGATTAACGCCGCCGCCGTAGGCAACGCATCGTGGACATCAACCTCAGGTAACGCGCTCACCCGTGCAGCGTACCGTCTGTCCGCCGGCCCGCCCCCGATACCACCGCTCACCCCTCCCGCCCCCGCCCCCGCCGCTCGATCCACCGCGCCGCAAGCTGCACCGCCACCGCAAACACACCCAGCCCCCCGCCGCACATCGTCCCACCGAACGCCCCGATTACCGTTGCCACCCCCACCGGCTCAAACTTCTCCCATGGCACGAGGTACCTGAACAGGTCCGGCCCGACCCACCCCGCCACGAACCCGAACGCCCCGCCCAACCCCGTACCCAGCAGCGCCGTCACCACGACGAACCCCACCACCGACGGGGCATGAAACGTCGGCGGCGGCACCTCGGGCATGAGCGACAACCTAACCTTGCACCCGTCATCAACTCACGTTTCTCCAGTAGCCGCGGCCTAACCGGCCGCGTCGGATTACAACGCGGCCTGATAGGCCGCGGCCATCCGCACTCCACACCTCTACCCCTTCCCCCCGTCCTCACCCGGCTTCGCGTCCTCCCCCACCAGCTCATCGAAGTCAAACTCGATGCCGTCGCTCCCGGCCGGACCGTCGTCGCTCAGTTCCTCGTCCGCCAGCGCCTCGAGAGCCGCGATCGGGTCCTCGTCCAGGTCGATCGTCGGGCTCGACGACTGCGCGGCGATGCCCTCCGGAGCCTCGCTGATGTCGCTGCCCACCGCCGCCTCGATCGGCCGCGGCCCGCTGTCGAACGGGCTCCGCGACGCCTGACCGTCGCCCCCCACGATGCTCCGCACCGCCTTGATCTCCGCCGGCTTGCCGTCCACCACCACCGTGAACACCACCGGCCCAATCACCACCTCGTCCCCCGCCTCCAGGGCCGCCTCCTGCACCCGCACACTATTATGATACGTCCCGTTGCTCGAACCCAGGTCCCGCACCTTGATCGACCCGCCCTCCACCACGATCTCGCAGTGCTGCCGCGACACGCTCGACAGCGGGATCCGCAGCTCGCAACTCGTCTTCCGCCCCACCACAAGCGACCCCTCGCGCAGCGGGAAGTCCCGCCGGTTGCCGTCCGCCTTGAACATGACCAGAGAGGCTTGCATCTGACTCCTCGAAGACGCCCCCCCACCTTAGCCCCCCGCGAGTCTACCCGACGTGCGGCGGGCGATCAAATAGAAAGCCCGGCCCCGCCCGCTTCGCCGGCGCTCGATCCTAGGACCCTGTTAGGACCCGACACCCGCGTCGACGCGCTCTACCTCCACCTGCCGTTCTGCTTCCACAAGTGCCACTACTGCGACTTCTACTCGGTCGTCGACGCCCCGGACCGCGACCGCCAGGCCGCGTTCACCGACGCCCTCATCCGTGAGCTCGACGCCGCCGCCGACCGCGTGCCGCTCCGCCCGCGCACCGTTTTCGCCGGCGGGGGCACCCCGACCTACCTCCGGCCCGACCTGTGGGGCCGGCTGCTCGACACGCTGCACCGCCGCGGCGTCCTCGACCACGCCACCGAGTTCACCGTCGAGGCCAACCCCGAGACCGTCACCGCCGACCTGATGCAACGCCTCGCCGCCGGCGGGGTCAACCGCGTCTCCATCGGGGCCCAGTCGTTCGACCGCGCCTCGCTCAAAGCCCTCGAACGCTGGCACGACCCCGACAACGTCGGCCGGGCCATCGCCCTCTGCCGGGATGCGGGCATCGACAACCTCTCCCTCGACCTCATCTTCGCCATCCCCGGCCAAACCCTCGGCATGCTCGATCGCGACCTCGACCGGCTCCTCGACCTCGCCCCGACCCACCTCTCCACCTACGGCCTGACCTACGAGCCCCGCACCGCCCTGTCCGCCCGGCTCCGCCTCGGCCGCGTCACCCCCGTCGACGAAGACACCGAACGCGCCATGTACGACCACCTCATCACCCGCCTCGAAGCCGCCGGCTACCAGCACTACGAGATCAGCAACTGGGCAAAAGCTTCCCCCACCAAGACAGAAGACGCGGAGCCCAATCCCCGATCCCCAATCCCCGAACCCCGCACCGCCAGGTGCGCCCACAACCTCGCCTACTGGCACAACCGCAACTGGCTGGGCCTCGGCCCCTCCGCCGCGTCCCACCTCGACGGTTACCGCTGGCGCAACGCCCCTGCCCTCACCCCTTATATAGATGCGTCCCCCACGCCCCCGGTCCAAGACGTCGAGTTCCTCCCGCCCCACCGCCGCCTCGGAGAAACCCTCATGCTCCGCCTCCGCCTTGCCGAGGGCGTCGAACTCGACTGGCTCGACGCCCACCTCACCCCCGATGACCCCCGCCGAACCGCCATCAACGAGATGATCGACATCGCCATGCTCGAACGCACCGCCACCCACCTCCGCCTCTCCCGCCGAGGCCGCTTCGTCGCCGACAGCGTCATCGCCAAACTGCTCTGACCCCTCTCTAAGCACACCTCCCGCTTACGGTTAGCGCACCGCACCTGACGCTGAAGCCGCGGCACATGGCGGCACTGCATCCACCAACACCTTCCGCTTGCGGTTAGCGCACCCCACCGCAACCGCCGCCCTACCCTCACCTATCCCCCACCCCCACAAGGACCCCCCATGGCCAGCCAATCCGACACCACCACCGACCACGACACCATCAAAAAGTGGGCCGAGGACCACGGCGGCAAGCCCGTCTCCGTCAAGGACACCGGCAGCGGCGACGACCCCGGCCTCCTCCAGATCGACATGCCCGGCGGCGCCGGCGACGAGACATTTGAAGAGATCACCTGGGACGAGTGGTTCAAGAAGTTCGACGACAACAACCTCGCCCTGCTCTACCAAAAAGAGAAAGCCGACGGCAGCGACAGCACCTTCTTCAAACTCGTCAACCGCTGACCCGCCCCGCCACAGTCAACGACCACCACCGCCCCCCGTCTCCCCGCTTAGCCCGGCCGCTTACAGCCGCAGTGTTACGCCACGTCCATGTCAGGGTGCCACACCGCATCCGGGAGGCTCTGCGGAGGGTGCAGTGTAAAGACCGCCCACGAGATCACGCCGTGGTCACACCAATACCCCGCACCCGCCCCGAGCGGCGGGATGTGTCGGGAAACCCCTCATGGCGTGCTGTAGAAGAACTCACAACCCGGCTGCCAGCGGCGCAGACGACATCAACCCAAAACCGCCGCCGCAAGCGGCCGGGCCACGGGCCCACAACCGTTAAAACTGCCCGGAACAGGAGTCGAACCTGCAAGGGATTTTACTCCCACGGCGACCTCAACGCCGCGCGTCTGCCAATTCCGCCATCCGGGCGATGGGGCCGACCAGTATACGCCCCGCCAACCGTTTGTCGAATCCACTCCCCCTCCACAACCCCATTTCCACTCCCCCCTCTCTCCACCCCACCTCCCGCTTGCGGTTAGCGCACCCCACCCGCAACTCTCTCCCCCCGCCCAATCCGTACCCACCCCCCGCCCCGCCCCGTACCATCCCCCCATGCCCGCCCCCCCTTCCGACCACCTCGAACGACTCACCCAAACCCTCGTCGACCAGTACGCCGCCGACGACCGCACCCGCCACATCGACGCGATGTTCCTCCCCAGCCGGGCCCGCTGCATCGAGCTCATCGAGGCCCTCCGCCGCCTCACCTTCCCCGGCTTCTTCGACCCCCACCCCCTCCCCCGCCTCACCACCGACACCATCCACGCCCACACCGCCGACCTCCTCGCCACAATCGACAAACTCCTGTACGAGCAGATCTGCCAGACCGAACGCTACCTCTTCAACCAGCGCCAGGAACACGCCCCCCCCGCAAGTAAAGTTCCGGGGGCGGGGGACTGCCCCGACTGCGACGCCCGCGCCCGCACCAAGGCCGACGCCTTCCTCGCCGCCGTTCCCGAGGTCCGCCGCAAGCTCTCCCTCGACGTCCAGGCCGCCTTCGACGGCGACCCCGCCGCCACCTCCACCGACGAGACCATCTTCTGCTACCCCGGCATCGACGCCATCTTCATCCACCGCTACGCCCACGAACTCTACAACCTCGACCTCCACCTCCTCGCCCGCATCTTCTCCGAATACGCCCACAACGAGACCGGCATCGAGATCCACCCCGGCGCCACCATCGATGAATCCTTCTTCATCGACCACGGCACCGGCATCGTCATCGGCGAAACCGTCACCATCGGCAAGCACGTCAAAATCTACCAGGGCGTCACCCTCGGCGCCCTCTCCACCAAGGGCGGCCAGGACTGGCGCGGCCTGAAACGACACCCCACCCTCGAAGACGATGTCACCATCTACGGCGGGGCCATCATCCTCGGCGGCCAAACCACCATCGGCCAAGGCGCCACCATCGGCGGCTCGGTCTTCATCACCCAATCCATCCCCCCAGGCCACATGGTCACCAACCCCCCCCCCGACCTCCGCCTAAAACCCCCCCGCCCCCCCCGGCAATCCAAGCCCGGCAACTCCGACTCCACCCGCACCACAAACTACGCCATCGACTTTCAGATATAAATCGAAGCAGCATTCTTCGAAACTGTATAAGGAAAACGTAATGTATATCCGAAGCACTCATGTTGCAGTCATAACTATGCTGAACCTTTTGGGAGGAGCAAGCTGCACACAAACCACGCCTGCACCCGCTGCAAGACAAGTGACCACAGTTCATATCGAAGGTGTCGGCAGACTGCCCGACTCAAATGTGGTTTGGACTGAGGTGCAGTTAGTGACATCGGATAGCAAAAGTGAAGCGGGCCGCCTCACACGATTTCCAACTGAAATCGCCTTCAGAGCTGCCGCAGCACGGATTTGCTGGAATCACTTTTACTATGTGATCCTGAAGAAGGATCTCGCTGATCGCCTGTCCATCCTTGACGACTTCTACAATTTACTCCGGAGTAGCTTGTACACGCATTGGAAACCTGTAACCTAAGGCTACTCTTCAGTCAATCTTAGAATCCGACTTGTTGTAGAAGGAGTTCAGCTGCGTCAAAGTGATATTTTTGATCTAGCCATTCTACCAGCTACTGCTTCGGTCTCGACTACAGCGATTTGGCTTCGAAAACAGACGCTATCCACACATTGAAGTATTGGGAACTTCGCCGTACAGGCCAACACTGATGGTTCCGACTACTGCCCCATAAGCGCTCAATTCGGTCTCGAACAAATCGCTGTAGGATTGCAGCTATTAGCGATCACGACGTTTTCGACTATGCCGAACTTTTATTCCGAGCAAGAATCAATGACAAACTGGACCGCATACTCGACCTGTTGCGAGCGGCTGCGCCAGGCCCGTGAAGACGGGGCCACCACGTTTGACATCGTCACCTGCTGACAATCGACGGCAATGCGTGAATCAATTTTGCACCCGCCACGTCTGATCCGATCCTCCCCAACGGCCGCATTCCGAGTGGACCGAAGAGCAGAACCCCGCGGACTGCCCGATGGCTATAAGACGCTCCATGGAAGCCCCGGAAACACTCGACCGTTATCGGCGTTTAGCTCTATCCATTCCCTGACGGGGCATCGCCAAGCCTCTGCCCCGGCTAGTCACCCGCCGCATCACGGACTAGATCATCGACTTTGCAGATATAAGCCTTACCCAAGCGTCAGGAATCAGTCAGTCTATGAACGTTTGTCCCAGACCACCTCGCAGGCGAGATACTCGGCGATAACAATTCGAATCACCGAACTCCCCCCAGATCATCTATAGCAAGATAACGATAATTATTCTCCTGTACATCTATCCAATCGTTAACAAGTAGTACCCTCTTGTGTTGACTCCCGTCGTCAGATTCAAGTGTGACTTCCATAACCTGCATTCGACTGATATTGCGTGATCCCACTTCACCACAAAAAGTTTGCACATGAGCCGCATTAAAATCACTCGCCTTCTGATCATCAAGTCCAGTTAAGGGGCCGCACCAAAAATGATCTGGCGCACCGCGGAACGGCTGGCTGAGTTCGAATGCGGCATGCCCGCGAGCTAATTTCAACATTACGTTTTCGATGCGGTCTACCTCCGCTCGGAAGCGTACTTCTTCCCCATCAGTCAACGCTGCGGCCTCTAGACGTGCACGGAGAGCCGGAGATCGTCTTAGTGCTCGTGCCACTGCGGGCCGCTTTACTTTCTCCGGATCAGCGGAACCGCTTATGACCGCCTCGATCAAGCAGATCACATATTCTTCATCTTGCGAAAAGCCTCGGTTGCAGTTAAAGCAAGCTTCAACTACAGGTAGATTCTCTGGATAAGGCGACTCTAGAAGACAACGCGATGGAACATGATCTCGCGTTGTAGCAACAGTTCCACAATATACACATCCCGAAAGCAATCGATCATCTGCATAATTATTGACCTGCTCCATGCTCCGATTGTACCTGTTTAAACGGAATGTGGCGGCGGGTGGCTGGGGCAGAGTCTTCGATGCCCCAGCGCGTTGCCTTGTGCGTTGACCCCTGCGCTGCCCCCCGGGGCTTCCCGGAGCGTCAGCCCCAGCCACCCTGACGGGGGTCTATGCGTAGGGTGGGGTGAGTCTTCGAACCGCACCGCGTGGTTGGCACCGGCGGTGGGGTTCGCCGAGCCTCACCCCACCCTACGCGAGTCTTTGAAGCCGCGGATGTCAATGCGTCGGCTGGGGGGTGACCGGCGCTGCGGAAGCAAGCCGACGGGTTGACACCCGCGGCTACGGGGGGCTGGGTGAGCTAGTTTCCGCCCGGTGGGTCAACCGTAAGCCCGGACGACGCGGAGGCCGGGGAAGGCGGTGAAGTGTTTGAGGTTCTGGGTGAAGACTTCGACGCCCAGGCGTTGTGCGGTGGCGGCGATCAGGCAGTTGGGCCAGTCGACGCCGTGCGAGAGGCGGAAGCGGCGGTAGAGGGCAAGGGCGGAGAGGCCGTCGGCTTCCGTGGGCATGGTGAGGTCGAAGCCTTGCTGGAACGAGTCAATCAAGGCGATCTCACGGCTGTCGCGGGCACCGGTTAGCAGCTCCGCCGCGACGAGCAGGTGGGTGCGGGGGCGCTGTGATGCGGACCGGGTGTTGAGGAAGGCGATGGCCTCTTCGTGGCCGCGGAAGCAGTCAACGAGGACGGAGGTATCGATGATTCCCGAAACAGAGTCCCGGCCCGTCATGCCGGCGGCTCTTTCGGCTGCATCATCGCCTTGGCAACGTAATCCGCGGCGTCCGCAGGATCGGTCGGCAGGTCGGTTCGGTCTTTCCAAATGCCCAGGGCGGGGTGAGGCGGGGGCACCGTCTCCCGCGGGGCGTTCGCAAGCTCCCGCAATTTGTCCTGCACCCGTAAAAGTTCATCGGCGTTAAGCCGAGGCAGTTCCGCGATGATCTCGGCGGTGCTCATTATGCAATCATACCAGCAGGCAATGAGGGGTCGAGGCTTCACACTCAGGTTTGCCGCGGTATCAACGTGGCCATGAGTTGGAGCCGCGGATGTTAATCCGTCGGCTGGGGGTAGGCCGGCGCTGCGGACTCGGCCGACGGGTGGACACCCGCGGCTACGGGGGGGTGGCGGGACAGAAGGGTCGGGTCAGACGCGGCGGCGGGTTAGGGTGAGGGCGAGGAGGGCGAGGCCGGCGGGGAGGGCGGCGGGGGTGGGGATGATGGGGGTGGTCTGGACGGTGAGCTCGACGAAGTCGACGGCCCCGCCGACGGCGGAGGAGTCGGCGGGCTCGGGGACGACGCGGTTGAGGGTGAAGGTGTCGCTGCCGGTGAGGAGGGCGACGGGCACGTCGAAGGTGGAGGGCATGACGTTGCCGGTGAGGTCGGCGGCGTCGTCGTAGAGGGAGCCGAGGGTGGCACCGTTGTAGGAGACCTCGTAGGCGTTGAGGACGCTGGCGAGGAGGGCGGCGTTGACGGTGACGGTGGCGGAGACGGGGCGTTCGCCGCGGGGCAGGTCGTAGGTGAGGGTGTAGGACCGGCCGGTGAGCTCGCTGGAGAAGGAATCGAGGCCGAAGGCGCGGTCGAAGTCGGTTTCGTTCCCGACGCCGTCCTTGTCGCCGAAGAGGACGGTGACGGACCCCGCCGAGGCGGAGGTGGCGAGGGCGAGGGCCAGGGCGAGGACGAGGCGGGCGGTGACCAACATGGGTTTCGTTCCGGGGTGGGGGTGTGAGTGTTCATCGTAACGCCAAGGGTGGCTTGCGGGTACTGCGATTCCTGGGATGCGACGGTGCGTTGGAGCGGCAGGGATTCGTCCGTCGGCTCGGTTGCGCGTTACCTAGTTGGCGGGTTGATGTCCGCGGCTTTGGGGGTAGGGAGCGGGCTCGTCAGGGGGGCCTTGAGGTAAGGACATCTACTTTGCACGGTGGGACGGGCGAGACGCCCGTCCCACCAGGTGTCCCTCCGCCGAACCCATGTCTTCACCTTGGGGGGCCTGCGGGATGGTGCGGATCGTGAACGATGGGTTCAATTCGGTGGCGGAAAGGTCGGTCACCGTGGCGCTGCAGGCGGGCGGCGGTAGACTTCCGGGGCGTCGGCCCCACGTCGGGGGCGGTTGCGGGAAGGTGCGGGTTGGCGGCGAGGTTGACGGTCGATATGCAGACACCGGTGAGCCATCTGGAAGTGTCGACGCCCGGGCGGGGGGCCGGGGGTGGCGACGCTGCGGCGTTGCGGGGCGTGGGGTTGCTGCGGGGGGTGGGGTCCGTGCGGGGGGTGCTGGGGCAGCTTGCCGATCTGCTCGGGGGGATCGGGGTGGAGGATTACGTGCGGCGGCCGGGGGCGACGTTCGGGGGGAGCATCGGGGGGCATGTGCGGCACTGCCTTGACCACGTGGCGGCGCTGCTTGACGGGTTGGACGGAAGCGTGATCGATTACGAAAAGCGGGAGCGGGGGACGGCGGTGGAGGCGGACCCGGGGGCGGCGGCGGCGCGGGTGGCGGAGCTGGGCCGGCGGCTCGGGGCGTTCGCGGGGGTGACGGGGTTGACCGACGACACGCCGGTGCGGGTGGTGGTGTTGGTGGCGGCGGGTGAGGAAGCGGTGGTGGTGCCGTCGAGTGTGGGGCGGGAGTTGGCGTTCGTATTGAGCCACACGATCCATCACCACGCGATGATCGGGGGGATGGTCCAGGCGATGGGCGGGGCGGTGCCCGAGGGCTTCGGGGTCGCGCCGGGGACGCTGCGGTACCGGCGGGAGCGGGCGGGGCCGGGGGGTTAGGCTTAGCGGCTTGGGTGCCACACCTTGGCCGCTTTGGATCAAGGGGTGTGGCAATGGGACACGGCACACCTTGACGCGGAGCCGTCGAGGGGTGGCACCCGGTCAAGGTGTGGGACCCGGCACCCGCTAGAGCCCTGGACCACGGCGCCGTTGCTGTCGAGCCGCTGACCATGTGCACCTTGACCCTGCTGCCGCCGTCGGGCTCCTGCGTCACGCGGGTGGTGGTGAACCGCGACGAGTTGGTTACGCGGGCGGAGGCGCTGCCGCCGGCCCGGGGGGGGCATCCGTTCGGCGGACGGCGGGCGCTGCTGCCGATCGATCCGGAGAGCGGGGGGACGTGGGTCGGGGTGAACGACGCGGGGGTGGTGTTGGCGCTGCTCAATCTGAATCTTCCGGGAGGGGGAGCGCGACAAGTCGCGGCGCTAAACGGGGGTGGTGAGCGGTGGGAGAGGAAGGGTGGAGGGGTGCTTGCATCGCGGGGGGGCATCATCCCGGGGCTGTTGCACTGCGGCTCGGCGGACGATGCGGTGGACGTGGTGCACGGACACCGGGCGGGGGGGGCGGGGGCGACGCGGCCGTTCACACTGGTGATCGCGGACGGCCGGCACGTGGCGACGGTGCGGTGCGACGGGGTTTCGGTGGGGGTGGAGCAGATGAATCGGCCGGTGCGGCCGGTGATGTGGACGAGCAGCGGGCTGGGGGATCACGTGGTGGAGGGGCCGCGGCGGGCGTTGTTCGACGGGTGGTTCGGGGGCGGTTGCGGGGGCGCGTCCGGGGGCGCGTCCGGGGGCGGTGGCGGGAGCTTGTCCGGGGGCGGTGGCGGGGGTGATGCCGCGGCGTGGGTCGAGCGGCAGGAGGCGTTTCACCGGCACCGCTGGGACGGCCGGCCGCAGTGGAGCGTGATGATGAATCGGGACGGGGCGCGGACGGTGAGCACGACCACGGTGTACGTCGGCCGCGACCGGGTGGCGATGCGGTACCGGGCGGTGGACCCGCAGGACACGCCGACTCGGGAGCTTGAAGCGGTCGTCGTGCACCTTGACCGCCGCGACGCTCGTGTGTCCGGGGCCCGCGCTTGAAGGTGCTCCGCCGCGCCTGGACGTGGGCCAAGCGGCACGGGTGGAAGGTGTACCTCGTCGCGTTGGCCGCGTCGTGGGCGTGGCAGGGGTTCTTCCCTGCCGCCAAACCGCCTCCCCCGGAAGGCGGGCGCGCTCTGGAGACCCCCCGCTTCACCCGGAACGGCGTCGAAGCCAAGGGCACCGCTGAACTCGCTTACCGTGACACCGGCCCGCCGCTCGCCCGTCCAGACGCCCCGGTGATCGTGCTCATCCACGGATCACCCGGCGAGAGCGGCAACTTCGATTACCTGATCCCGCTTCTGGAGCAACGCTTCCGCGTCGTCGCCGTGGACCTGCCGGGTTTCGGGGCCTCCTCGCGCTTCGTCCCGAGCTACGCGACCCGCGCCCACGCCCGGTACGTCTGGTTCCTCCTCGACACCCTCGGCATCCGTCGGCCGCACGTGCTGGGCTTCTCGCTCGGGTCGGGCGTCGCGCTCGAGATGAACGACCTCGCGCCGGGTCGGGTGGACTCGCTGATCTTCTACGGCGGCGTGGGCATCCAGGAGGGCGAGGGGTCGGGCGACTACCACTTCGAGCACCTCAAGTACACCCTCGGCTTCCCGTTCCTCGTGGCGCTGCCCGAGCTCGTGCCGCACTTCGGGCACACCGGGTTCCTCGGCACGGTGTCGCAGCGTTACGCCTTCCTCCGCAACTTCAACGACACCGACCAGCGGCCGATGCGCGGCTACCTGCACGAGGTGGACGCGGCGGGCCTGCCGATGTTGATTTTGCACGGCCGGCACGACCCGCTCGTCCCGGCGCGGACCGCGGAGGAGCACCACGAGATCGTCCGGCGCAGCGAGCTGGTGATGTTCGATGCGTCGCACTTCATGCTGTTCCAGCCGGACACGGCGGGGGAGCTTGCGGAGGAGATGATCCCGTTTGTGGAACGGGATTCGCGGGGCGAATCGGCGGCCGAGCTTCCGGAAGCGACGCGTCGAACGGTGTATCGGCCGGGGGCGGAGGAGCCGCCGCCGACGGTGCTGCCGGTGGACCTCGAGCTGTACAAGTACCGCAACCCGTGGCTGAAGATCGGGGCGATCATGGTGGGCAGCTACGTGCTGGAGGACCCGACCACAATTGCGGTGGGTCTGCTCGTGCGGGACGGGCAGCTCGACGCGGTGCTGGCGTTGCTCGCGCTGTTCACGGGGATCTTCACGGGGGACCTGGCGTTGTACCTGGTGGGGCGGGTGTTTGGGGCGAGGGTGCTGTCGTGGAAGCCGGTGGCGAAGCGGCTGCCGGCGCATCACGTCGACGCGCTGGCGGAGTGGTTCGACACGCACGGGTGGGGCGCGGTGCTGGTGTCGCGGTTCGTGCCGGGCAGCCGGACGCCGCTGTACATCGCCGCGGGCGCGATCGGGCGGAGGCCCGGGAGGTTTGCGCTGTGGACGTGCCTGGCGGTGGCGGTGTGGGCGCCGGTGATGCTGGTGCTGGTGGTCGTCGTGGGCGAGGCGGCGAGCAGCCCGTTCCGGCTGCTGTTCGGCAAGGGGTGGCTCGCCGTCGTCGCGGCGCTGGTGCTGCTGGTCGTGGCGGTGCGGCTGATGTTGTACCTCGGTTCGACGCGCGGCCGGCAGAAGCTGCGGGTGTTGATCGGGACGTACACGCGGCGGGAGTTCCGCCCGCCGTGGCTGTTTTACCTGCCGCTCGTGCCGGTGCTCGTCTGGCTGGCGGTGCGGTACCGGTCGTTCACGGTGTGGACCCTGGCGGACCCGGGGCTGCCCGACGGCGGGGTGGTGGGCGAGTCGAAGGCGGCGATCCTGGCGGAGCTGGAGGGGGAGCCGGCGGAGCCCGCTTCAGCGGCCGGCGGTGACGAGCGGGGACCCGACGCCACCGGAGACGCACGGCCCACCATCCTCAGCGGTGTCCTGGTCACCGACGCCGCCGACGCCCGGCGGGTCATGGCCGCGCGGGGCTGGTCGCTGCCGTTGATCCTCAAGCCCGACGCGGCGCAGCGCGGCGTAGGCGTCCGCCTGATCCGCAGGGACGCCGAGCTCGACCGCTTCTTCGTCGACCCCACCGGCCCGACCCCCGCGCCCAGCGCGACCCCCACCGCCGCCCTGCTCCAGCGGTATCACCCCGGCCCCTTCGAGGCCGGCGTGTTCTACGTCCGCCATCCGTGCGAAGAAACCGGCCGCATCTTCTCCGTCACCGACAAGCACTTCCCCGTCATCCTCGGCGACGGCCGGCACACGCTCGAACAGCTCATCTGGCGGCACCCGCGCTACCTGATGCAGGCCCACGTGTTCATGCAACGCCACGAGGAACGGCTCGGCCGCGTGCTCGCCGACGGCGAAACCCTCCGCCTCGCCGAGGCGGGCAACCACTGCCAGGGCACGCGCTTCACCGACGGGTCGCACCTGATCACCCCGCAGCTCACAACCGCGATCGACGCGCTCGCCCGCCGCCTCGACCGCTTTTACTTCGGCCGCTTCGATATCCGCTACGCCGACGCCGAGGCGTTCAAGCGCGGCGAGGGGTTCGCCGTCATCGAGGTCAACGGCGTGACCAGCGAATCGACCAACGTCTACGACCCCGGCTTCACCTTCCGCCAAGCCTACGGCACCCTCGCGGAGCAGTGGAAACTCTGCTTCGCCATCGGCGAGGCGAACCGGGTGAAGTACGGCCTCACCCCGCCGCGCCTGATCCCGCTGCTGCGGCGCGTGCGGCGGTATTACAAGACGCGGTACGTCGACCCCGTATCAGACTGACCAATAGCCGGGACGCTACGCGTCCCCGGGGTGCCGGGGTCGCGTAGCGACCCGGCTGTTGCGCGTGGCAGTTACATGACGTCACCGCAGGCCCGGGTCGTTCGGCGTTCCCGGGGAGCTGCCGGGGGCGTTCTCGCCCAGGTCGTTCTCGGCCAGGACGGTGAAGTGGTGGCGGCGGAGGAGGCTGCAGGCGATGGTGGTGTCGTCGGTGTGGAGCACGACCACCGGGTAGCCGCGCGGGCGGACGAGCAGGGGGTAGGCGTAATGGATGTTCAGCTCGGCCCCGAGGAGGCACTCGCACAGCCCGAGCATGGAGCCGTGCTCGCCGAGCTCGACCGCGACGACCTCGACCTCGCTGAAGGCGTGCTCGTTGCGGTTGAGCAGCCGCCGGGCGAGCTCGGCCTTGCTCGTCAACAGGCGCACCACCGCGTGGTCCGCCGAGTCGACCACGCTCAGTCCGGCGAGGGTTAGGGCGTGGCCCTCGAAGGTCTCGAGCAGGTCCGACAGCCGGCCGACGCGGTTGTCGAGGAAGACGCTGAACTGGGTGTTACGCGGCGGCTCGAAACTCCGGGCCGTCTGCACGTCCGTCGGGGCCTGGGTCATGGGTGGATGCTAGCGGAGGGGGCGCGGGGGAAGCAAGGAAAATCGGGAATGCCGTAGCACGAAGGACGAATGACGAACGGACCCGGTCGTTCCGCTTTGTCATTCGTCATTCGTCATTCTGATTTCGCCATTCCCTCCCCCGCTTCCGCCGCGTACCACCACACCGTCTGCGCCAGGCCCTTCTCGAAGCCGACGACCGGCTCGTATTTGAGCGTGCGCCGGATGCGGGTGAGGTCGGCGAGGGAGTGCTTGACGTCGCCGGCGCGGTCGGGGCCGTGCTCGGGCGTGAGGCCCGGGCGGCCGAGCAGGTCGGCCATGTACATCGCCAGGCGGTTGATGGTGACGCTCCCGCCGCAGGCGACGTTGAACACCTCGCCGTCGAGCCGGCCGCGGTACCGCGCGGCCAGGAGGTTGGCATGCACCGCGTTGTCGACGAAGGTGAAGTCGCGCGACGCCCCGCCGTCGCCATGGACCTGCGGGTGCCGGCCGCGCATCAACGCATCGGCGAACGCCGCGATCACCGCGGCGTACGCCGAGTTGGCGTTCTGCCGCGGCCCGAAGATGTTGAAGTACCGCAAACTCACCGTGTCCGGCCCCCCCGCCCCCCCCGCCCCGGCGTAGCTGAGCGCCCACGCCCGCAGCATCGCCTCCCCCGCCACCTTGTTCGCCGCGTACGGGCTCCGCGGCAACACCGGCATCGACTCGACCTTCGGCAAGGTCGGCGTGTCCCCGTACGCCGAGCTGCTCGCGGCGAACATCACCCGGCAAACCTCACTACCCGGCGCCCGAGCCGCCTCCAGCACGTTCAGCGTCCCGGCCACGTTCACCTCGTGGTACCGCCCCGGCATCTCCACGCTCCGCGGAACGCTGCCCATCGCCGCCTGGTGAAACACCAGCGAGCAGCCCCCCATCGCGTCGTCCACCGCCGCCCGATCCGTGATCGACCCCTCGACAAACCTCAACCGTTCGCCGGCCCGATCACCGAACGCGTCAAAGTTGGCGGTGTCTCCCCCGGACAGGTCGTCGAGCACCGTCACCCGCGCGCCCAGGTCGATCAGCGCCTCGGTGAGGTGCGAGCCGATGAACCCCGCCCCGCCGGTGACGAGGGCGGCGGTGCCGACGAAGGCGTTGCCGTGTTCGGTCTGCCAGTTGACCAGGGCCATGGGGTGGGTGGGGTGGGTGGGGTGTTGAGGGAGCGGAAATCGCGGCCGCAAGCGACCGGGCTAAGAAGAGCGGTGGGATCAGTACCGCGGGACGGCGGGGTCGATGTCGCGGGACCACAGGTCGATGCCCCCCGCCATCGACTTCACGTCGTCGAAGCCCTGCTGGCGGAGGAACGCGGCGACCTGCATCGACCGTGCGCCGTGGTGGCACATCACCACCACCCGATCATCGGCGTGTTCCTCCAGCTCACTCAAGCGCGACTTGATCTCGCCCATCGCCACCACGGCCGCGCCTTCGACCGACGCCGCGGCGACCTCGGCCGGCTCGCGCACGTCCAGCAGCACCACCTCCCCGCCGCCCCCGCGCCAGTCGCGGACCTGGCGCGGCGTGACCTCCCAGTCGGGCTGCAGCGGGTAGCCCTCGGGCAGGCCCCGGCCGTCCAGCGGGCGCTCAGCCAAACGCATCCGGCTCCTCCTTCAACGCGCCTTCCGCGATCCCGTGCACGTCCGCCCCGCCGGGGTGCGTGCTCGCGCCGTATTTCGACGCCCCGGCCGAGATGTCGCCGGTGCGGGTCACGGCTCCGACCTCGGACGGGGCATCGGTGACCTCGACGCGGGAGTAGGCGTCGAGGTTGCACACGACGATCTCGCCGTCGTCCTTGCGGAGGATCAGGCGGTCGAGCCAGAGGCGGTCGTCCTTGCTGTGAGCGAACCACGAGCCGGTCTTGCGTTGCTCGACCTCCTGGATCACGCCGGTGATTGAGGCGGTCCAGTTCTTGAGCTGGACCTGCTGGGTCACGGTGACGCGGGTGCCGGGAGCGAGCGTGTCGGGGGTGAGGGGGGTGAGGGGGGTGGGGGGGGTGGGGTCGGGCATGAGGGGTCGCGGTGCAGCATAGGCGATAGGCGTCCTCGGGGTTCCGGGTGGGGCGGGCTTCCTGCCTGCCGTTGATCCGACGGGTCAAGCACGCTGTCGACAACCCCGCGCTGCGCCCAATGGCAGGCTGGAAGCCCGCCCCACCAGAACATCGTGATCGCTCTTGCTCCGCCGAGGCGGCTTGTGGTCGTTTACCCTGCCCCCGTGCCGCACCCCCGCCGCGCCGTCGTTGCCGTGTTCGCCCTCATGGCCGTCGGGGCGTTCGCGCTGTTCACGGTCAACTTCATCCGCGTCGGCTACGGGGTCTACGGCGACGGGGTGGCCTACTTCGTGCCGCTGCGGTCGGCGGTGGTCGACGGGGACCTGGTGGTGTCGGATGAGTTCGCCCATTACGTCGACCCGGCGGTGGAGCGGAAGGAGCAGGCGCGGTGGCGCGGGGGGACGCCGCGGCACTCGAAGTACCCGCCGGGCATGGCGCTGCTCGGGGCGGGGCCGTATGTTGGGGTGTACGCGGCGGTGCGGGGGGTTGACGCCTTGTCCCCGGGGATGTTCCGGGGGAGCCTCCCGCCGCAGTGGATCGAGGGGTACGGCCGGCCGTACGAGTTCGTGTGGTGTGCGACGCACCACGTGCTCGGGCTGGTCGGCCTCGGTCTGGTGTACCTGACTTGCCGGCGGTTCACGGGGCGGTGGCCGGCGGCGTGGGCGACGCTGGGCGTCGGGCTCGCGTCGCCGGTGACGTACTACCTCGTCATCGAGCCGGGGCAGAGCCACGCCGTGTCGCAGTTCACCGTCTCGGCGTTCGTGTACGCCTGGGCCCGGGGCGGGTGGCGGCACCGTATCCGCGCCGCCGCGGGTCTGGGCGCGCTGCTCGCCCTGGCGACGCTCGTCCGGTATCCGAACCTCCTCTACGGCCTGATCATCCCCGCCACCGCGGTGCTCCGCCCGCTCCTCCCGCCGCTTCCGCCCAACCCCCACGCCGACCGGGCCGCGCCCCCCTCCCCCGCGCCCCCTTCACCCCAGCCCCGCCCCGCCGCCCGCCCGCTCTGCCTCCTCATCGGCACCCTCGCCGTCGCGGCGGTGCTCACCCCGCAGGCCCTGCTCGTCCTGCACCAGCGTGCCGGTGCCGCCCCGCCGAGCACCCACGCCGCCCCGGCCGCCCCCGCCCCCGCCCCCCCTCTCGGCTACACCGCCGAGGCCGCGCCCCCCGGCCCCGACGCCGACCGGTCCGCCGTCGGCTTCACCCCCCTTAACCCCGCGCTCCTCGGCACCCTCTTCACCGGACAGCGCCCCCTCTTCCTCTGGCACCCCCTCACCGCCGCCGCCACGCTGGGCCTCCTCCTCGCCTTCACCACCCGCCCCCGCCTCGCCGCCTGCCTCCTCCTCCCCTTGGCCGCCCAAATCTACCTCATCGCGTCGTGGCACCACGGCTACCAGGGGGCCGCCCTGGGCCTCCGCATGATGAGCGGCGCCACCCCCCTCTTCGCCCTCGGCCTCGCCCTGCTCTACCGACCCCTCCCCTCCCCCTCTCCCGCCGCCGCCGCCCGCGCCCCCCGCGCCCCCGGGTCCCTGCCCCTCGTCCTCACCCTCCTCGCCGCCGCCTGGCAACTCAATCTCACCCTCACCTACATGGCCGGCGGGTTCTCCCAACGCCCCGTCCCCCCCGCCGCCTTCCTCGCCAAGGCCCTGCACCTCGACTAAGCCTCCGCTCCGCCGTCGCAACTCGCCTACACCGTTATCTCACCCGCCGCCGCACCGGATCCCGCCACCCGTAACGTCGGGTGGCCGGGGCAGAGTCTTCGATGCCCCGGAACCTCGACCATGCCCGCACTGGACGGCAACGCTCCCGGGGCTTCCCCAAGCGTCAGCCCCGGCCGCCCCGCTCCAAAAGATACGCTAACCGCTCCAATCGAAACAAAACCGCCGCGCCTCTCGACGCGGCGGTCTTTATGTTGAACATGGTGCTCCGCCCCGCTCAGTCGTACAGCGGGCTGATCGTCGTCGGGGGGATCTCCACCAGTTGCAGCGTCGTCTCGATGCGGAAGTTGCTCATGGTCGTGTGTCGCTCGGCGAAGAACAGCACCAGCTCGTAGTTGTTGCCCGGCTCGAGGCCGAACTTCGCCGCGTTCTGGTCGAGGTTGACCGAGGCCTTCTCCTGGCTGTGCACGCCGCCGATGTCGCAGGCGAGTTGGCCGTTGATGAACACCCACACGTCGTCGTCGCCCTTGAACTCGAACGCCATCGCGTAGTCGCGGTCGGCCGGGGCGGTGTAGGCAAACTCGGTCCGCAGCTCGTAGGTAAAGTAGAAGTTGTGCCGGCCCGACCCGTCGGTCCAGTCGGCAAAGCCCTTGCCGTCGATGGGGAAGAAATGGTTGTACGGCGCGGGCATCTGCTTCTCACGCGCGAAGATGAACACCTCCGGCCGGTTCGGGTCGGAGTTCTCCAGCGTGATGGTGTGGGGCAGGGCGATGTTGACCCCGGGCACGTCGCGGAACCATTGCCGGTGGGTCTTGACGGAGGTGACCATGCCGTAGTTGGCAGCAAGGTCGCTGCGGAGGACGGGCTTGCCCTCGGCATCGAGGCGGTTCTCGACCATACGCTTGGCCACACCGAACTTCTTGTTGGGGTTCTGCATGTCCGGGTGGTCGACAGTGAAGTCGCGGATGGTCCCGGTCAGTTCGATCGTGTCGGCCGAGGCGGCCGCGCCCGGCAAGGCCAGCAGGCCGGCGAGCAGTGCGGTGGTCAGGGGGTGCTTTTTCATGGTGTTTCTCTTCGCCCGGGGTGCCCCCGCGACGGCCCGCACCCGGTGTGCCGGCACGATCCCTCGCGGGGCGTGAACGGTTGAAGTAGACGATCCACGGACAGCCGGGCGAACGAAACTCTTGGAAGCAAGTCGGCGATGGCGATCTTTTTCTTCGGCAGCCGTCACAAACCCACCCGCCGGCGGTGCGGCCCCGCGATACGATGGGGCGACGCTTCTTTCTTCCCATCGGAACACCCGACATGCAGCAACGCCCCCTCGGACAACACGGCCTGTCCCTCTCGGTCATCGGGTTCGGCGGGATCGTCGTCAGCGGCGTCGAGCCCGACGTCGCCGAACGCGAGGTCGCCGCGGCCGTCGACCGGGGCGTCACCTACTTCGACGTCGCCCCGACCTACGGCGACGCGCAGCAGAAGCTCGGCCCCGCGCTCGAGCCGTACCGCGACGGCGTCGCCCTCGCCTGCAAGACCACCCAGCGCAGGGCGGACAAGGCCGCGGCGGAGCTCGACGACTCGCTGCGGAAGCTGCGGACCGACCGCTTCGACATCTACCAACTGCACGGCGTGACCACCCTCGACGAGGTCGACACCGTGCTCGGCCCCGGCGGCGCGATGGAGGCGGTGCTCGCCGCACGGGACGCGGGCAAGGTCCGCCTCGTGGGCTTCAGCGCGCACGGCGAGGACGCGGCGCTGCGGCTGATCGGGACCGGGCTGTTCGACACGATGCTCTACCCGCTGAACGCCGTGCCGTTCGAGGCCGGCCGCTTCGGCCCGGCGGCGCTGGACGCGGCGACGGCGCGGGGCATGGGCGTCATGGCCCTCAAGGCGATGGCCCGCGGCCGCGTCGACGGGGGCGACGAGCGGTCGTACAAGAAGTGCTGGTACCACCCCGAGGACCGGCCGGAGATCGCCCACCTGCTGCTGCGGTACACGCTGAACCTGCCGGGAGCGGACGGCTCGCCGGCGGTGAGCGCCGCGATCCCGCCGGGGGACCCGGGCCTGTTCCACCTCGCCTTGGACCTGGCGGAGCGCGGGCTTGACCCGCTCACCGAAGCGGAGCGCGACGAGTTGTTCGAGGCGGTGGGCGGACACACCGCGATCTTCCCGGCACCGGCCTAGAGCGGATTGCATCATTCTTGGCCGGAGTGGCCGGGGCTGACGCTTTGGGAAGCCCCGGAAGCGTCACCGCGCGACACAATCATTGTCGAGGATTCCGGGGCATCGAAGACTCTGCCCCGGCCACCCCGTCGAAGCGGGAGACACCGCGGCCGCAAGCGGCCGGGCTAAGACGGCTTCGGGAGTGTCGCTCTACGCGGCGAGACCCCGGTACGCCGTCCCCTTGGCGAGGGCCGGAGCGAGGCGGTGGAGCGCCGCCGCCTCCACCGCCGAGGCGCCAAGGTGCCAGGTGTGGTACGTCCCGTCCGTGTCCCAATCCTCCGCGTCCCTCTCCGCCGGGAACGCCAGCCTGCCGCGCTCGAAGTCGCGCAGCTCCACCCCCGCGGCCGCCAGCTCGTCGAGCAGTCCCGCCAGCCGACCCATCGCGGCGCGGTACGCCGCCGTGTCGGGACGCAGGGCTTCCCCCCCACCCGCATCCACCGCCACCGGCAGCCGCACAACCGCGGCGTAAGCCTCCGCCACGTCCCGCGCAATCGGTGCGAGGTACACCAGCGAACGCCTTGCCTCCTCGATGCTGAACCGCTTGCGCGGCGGGCCGTCGGTCACGGGGGGGGCGGGCAGCACGGCGGGGTCGAACATCGGCGGCGCTCCGGGTGGGGTGTCGCTACCGAGCATCGGCCACCGCGGGCCTTCTCCATCACATCGCGGCGCAACCGCCGGGACGCTACGCGTCCCCGGGGAGGTGGGGGGGGGAGCGCGGCGTTAAGCGGACCCCCGGGGACGCGTAGCGTCCCGGCTAGGGGTTGGAGAGGGGGTCAGACGGTCCCGAGCACGCGCCGCCGCGCCTGCACGACGAGGCTGAACAGGAGGGGGACGACCACGAGCGTGAAGATCGTCGCGACGATCAGCCCGCCGACGACGACGCTGCCCAGGCCCTTGTAGAGCTCGCTGCCCGAGCCGCCCATGAGGACGAGGGGCAGCATGCCGCAGACGCTGGTGGTGGTGGTCATGAAGATGGGGCGGATGCGGGTGCGGACCGATTCGCGGATGGCGTCCCTCGGCTGCATCGCCTCGATCTTGTCCTCGGACGACTCGCCGTAGCCGCGCATGAAGTTGAGCGCCTGGTGGACGATAAGGATGGCGTTGTTGACCACCACGCCGATGAGGATGACGAAGCCGAGCATGGTGAGGGTGTCGAGCTGCTGGCTGGGGAAGAACAACCGGACCAGCCAGAGCCCGATGAACCCGCCGACGGTGGCGAGGGGGACGGCGAACATGATGACCAGGGGGTAGAGGAAGCTCTCGAACAGGGCCGCCATGACGAGGAAGACGATCAGCACCGCGAGGAACATGCGGCTGGACGCGAGGCTCTGCAGCGAGTCGAGGTTGAACCCGGTCCACTCGCCCAGCAGCGACGCGCGGACCTGATTGAGCTTGTCGGCGCTCCCGGCGGTGCGGGCCAGGACCGTAGGGCTGATGGCGCTACTCGCCTTCATGCCGCCGAGCATGGCCTCGATCTCGTCGACGGCCTGCTCGAGGGGCTGTTCCTGCGGGGGGGTGACCGAGAAGCTGATGGAGCGCTGGGCGTCGATGCGGTTGATCTGCTGGGGCGCGGTGCCGGGCACGAAGTCGCCCAGCGCCGAGATGGGCACGACGCGGGTCTGCCCGTCGCTGTCGCGGACGGCCAGGGGGACCGAGGCAAGCGCGTCGGGCGAGAGGGGATAGTCGGGGCTGCGGGTGATGAGCAGGTCGACCGAGTCGCCGGCGAGGCGGTAGTCGCCGACGACGAGCCCGTCGACCATGGCCCGCATGGCGGCCCCGACGCTGGCGGTGTCGACGCCGAGGTCCGACGCGCGGACCTGGTCGACGCGGAACTGGACCTCGGGCCCGGCGAGGTTGAAGTTCATGGGGTTGGGCTGGACCGCCCGCGGGCCGTACTCCCCCATGAGCGCCATGAAGACGGAGGTGGCGGACTGGCGGAGCGCGTCGAGATCGGGGCCGACGAGTTCGACGTCGATGGAGCTGGTGCCCGACGCGCCGCGGCCGAAGATGGAGCGCTGCTGGGCGAAGCCGAAGGACCCGGGGATGCTGGCCATCGCGCCGGTGAGCAGCGGCGCGAGGGGCTGGACGATCTCCTTATCGCTCGACGCCGCGCCCATGAAGATGAGCGGCCCGCTGCGGACGAAGAAGTAGTTCTGGATCGGCGGGACCTCGTCGAACGGCTCGGGCTCGGCGGTGGGGTCGGGGTTGGGCATCATCACCGGACGGATCGCCGTCGCCTCCTCGACCGTGTCCACCTGCCAGTACGGCTCGATCTGCGGCTCGATCCGCTCGGCGATGGACCGGCTCTGCTCCATGCTGTACGCCGGGGGCGTCAGCATCATCCCGAAGATGAGGTTCTGATTCCCGTTGGGCAGGTAGCTGGTCGGGGGCATCAAGAGGTACGCCCCGCCCAGCGAGACGAGGGTGAACCCGGCGATAATCACGATGCGGGCGACGGCCGCGGCGGTGTTGCGCTCGGTGAGCTGGTAGACGAGGTTGCTGAACCCGGCGACGGCGGCGGAGAACGGGGCGGTGACTTTGGCGAACCACCCGACATGGTCCTCGCCGCCTCCCGCGCTTCCGGGGCCGGGGGCCGGGGCCGGCCGCAGCCACCGCGCCGACGCGGCGGGGATCACCGTGATCGACACGATCAGACTCAGCGTCACCGCGGCGCACAGCGCCAGCGAGATGTCGAAGAACAGTTGCCCCGCCTCCTCCTCCACGGTGAGCACGGGGACGAACACCGCCAGCGTGGTGAGGGTCGAGGCGAGGATCGCGCCCCAGACCTCCCGGGCCCCGTCGTACGCCGCCTCCATCGGGCGCTTGCCCATGTGCAGGTGGCGGTCGATGTTTTCCAGCACGACGATGGCGTTGTCGATGACCATGCCCACGGCGAAGGCCATGCCCGCGAGGCTGATCACGTTGAGGTTGCGGCCCGCGGCGGACAGGACCAGGAACGCGCCGATCACGCTGACGGGGATCGCCAGGGCGATGATGAGGGTGGGTCGGACCTTTCCGAGGAACACGAGCAGGACGAGGGCCGCGAGCACGCCGCCGATGACGAGGTTGGACTGCACGAGGCCGATGGCGTCGGAGATGTAGACGGTTTCGTCGTAGACCTGGCGGAGGTGCAGGCCATGGACGCCGCCCTCGTAGTTGGGCAGGAGGTCGTCGTTGATGTGGTCGATGGCGGTGCGGATGCCGTCCATGACGGTCATGACGTTGCTGCCGGTCTCGCGGATGGCGTTGATGGCGAGGGCGGACTGGCCGTTGGCGCGGACGAAGCGGGTGGGTTTTTCAAGCGTCTCGACCGCGTCGCCCAGGTCCTTGATCCGCACGGGGCCGGCCTCGTCGTAGCGGACAACGGTGTTCTCGATCTTGGTCAGCTCGTCGTACTGCCCGATGGTGCGGACGCGGTACTCGCGCATGCCGTCGGTCAGCTCGCCGGCGGAGATGTTCACGTTCTCGAGCCGCAGCGCGTCGCGCAGCTCGTTGAAGGTGATGCCCCGCTCGGCCAGCGCCCGCGGGTCGATCCGCACGTGCACCTCCCGCTCGCGCCCGCCCAGCACGTTCACCCGGCTGACGCCCGGGACCCGCTCGATCTCGGGCTTCACATAATCCTCGGCGTAGTCGAACAGCGAGGGCATGTCGAAATCGTCGTTCTCCGCGTCGAAGATGATCCACGCGATGGCCTTGCTCGGGTCGGCGTCGGCGTCGGTGATCACCGGCTCGTCGACCTCGTCGGGGTAGGCCGGCACCTCGCGGAGCTTGTCGGAGACGCGGGTCCGCGCGTCTTTGATGTCCGTGCCGATGAGGAACTCGAGCTTGACGGTCGCCTGCCCGGTCGACGCCTCGGCGGTCATCTTGTCGAGGCCCGAGAGGGTCTTGAGGTACTCCTCCTGCTCCTCGACGATCTCGCGCTCGACCTCCTCGGGGCTGCGGCCGGCCCAGGTGGTCTCGATGGTGATGATGGGCTGGTCGACGTTGGGGATGAGCTGGATGGGGATGGTGAACAGCGCGATGAGCCCGAACAGGACCGTGAGGATCACGCCGACGGCGACCTTGACGGGGTTCTGGATGGCGAAGCGGATGATGTCCATGGGGTAGGCGCTAGGCGCTAGCCGTTAGCCTTTAGCAAGAGGGCTGGTGTCGGGGTGAGGGGTCGTTCTCGTTCTCGTTCTCGTACTTCGTGATTGGAAGGTCGACTGTCCTGTGCGCATCTCGCTCGAGAGGCTCGGGCTATCGTGCGGCCTCACTCCGCCGAACTCGCTTGGGCGGCGGGGTCGGCCGGAACGCCGATTGGTCGTAGGGCAGGGCTTGCCCTGCCGCGGTGATGCGAAGCGTGACGCATCGGGCGACACGCGGCAGGGTGAACCCTGCCCTACGGGGTTTCCGAGCGGGCCTGGGCGGCGGGGTCGGGGGGGGTGTCGTTCAGCAGGATCAGCGGCTGGGTGGGGAAGAGGCGTTCGGCGCCCTCGATGACGACTTGCGTCCCCTCGGCCAAAGCCGGCGGGCCCTGGGCACCGGGCAGGGGCTCGACGGCGTAGCGGTCGCCGCCGACGCCGAAGAGGACGTTGACGGGTTCGGACATCGCCATCGGTCCCGCCCCGGAAGCGGCCGCGCCCCCGGCCCCGGAAGCGCCCCCGCCCCCCCCGGAAGCGGCTCCGCCCCCGGGGGCCGAAGCCGCGCCCCCACCCCCGGGTTGTGACGTGTCGCGGTCGTCGTCGTCATCGCTCACGGGTCTGCCCGTGCCGCCGCGCGGTGGACCGCCCGAAGCCGAGTCTGCCGGAGGTCCTCCCATCGCGGAGGGGTCCATCGCGTACCACACCACCGCACCGCCGGCGGTTTGCAGCACCGCGTCGCGGGGGACGGTGGCGAACCGCTTCATCTCCGAGACCGGGACGTGGGCGACGACGCTCATGCCCGGGCGGAGCTGGTCGCCGGGGTCGTCGATGCGGACCTTGACCGGGAAGGTGCGCGACGCGGTCATCGCGTCGGGGCGGATCGCCACGACCTGGCCCTTGAGGTCGGCCTCGAGCACCTCAACCCGGACGCCGATCTCGTCGCCCATCGACAACCCGGCGACGTACCGCTCGGGCAGGTCGATCACCGCGTCGATCTCGCCGGTGGAGATCATCTCGACGACGGGGTCGCCGGGCGTCACCCACTGCCCGACCTCGGCGAGCTTCTGCGTGACCGCGCCGTCGAACGGGGCGACGACGGTGGTGCGCCGTGCCTCGGTCCGTGCCCGCTCCTGCGCCGCGACGGCGGCGGCAAGCCGCGCCTCGTTGCCCGCGACAACGGTCCGCTGGTCCTCGACCTCCTTCGCCATCGCCGAGTTCGCCTCCCGCAGCTTCGTCAACTGCTCGAGGTCGGTCCGCGACTGCTTCAGGTTCGCCTCCGCCTCGGCCACCGCGGCGTCGGCGGACTGCTCGGCGAGGTCCATCAGCGTCCGGTCCACGTTCGCCAGCGTCGTCTCGCCGCCGGTGACCTTGCTGCCCTGGTCCACCGCGACGTCGACCACGCGGCCCTCGACCTCGGCCGTCACCGTCACCCGGCGGACCTCCTGCAGCCGGCCGATCACCGGCACGCGATTTTGCAGCTCCTTCACCTCGACCGTGCCCACCCGCACCTGCGCCGGCGGCGGCCCACCCGGACCACCCCCCGGTGCTCCGCCCGGCTCGGCCCCACCTTCCCGGGGTGCGAGCAGGAACCCGGCCCCAGCGCCCAGCACGAGGCACCCGACCCCGACGACGATCAACACCCACAGCGGCGTCACCGTGTTCGATGGCTTGCTCATGAATGGTTACCCGAAAAGGCGACACCGCCTCGATGCGGCGTAGCCAACACCATAGCCCCGGCCACCGCTCGAATCCACGCCTCCGGGTCAACCTGACCGGGAGATCATGCGACCCGCGCCGGCAGACGGGTGGCGGCCGGTGGCCGGTGGTCTGGCCTGCCCCCCGGCGCCGCGTCGTGGCGACGCCGGGCGGGACGGCCACCGCCCGCTCGGTGCCGTATGCCCGCTGCGCCTGCCTCACCTCGGCGGCCCGGGCTTGAGCCGGACGACCCACCCGCTTCGCGTCCCCGCCTCGACCGGCTCGATGAGGCCCTCTCGCTCCAGCAATGCCAAGGCTTTACGCACCGTGTCCCGCGAGGCCCCCGCCGCCTCCGCCAGCCGCCGCTCGCTGGGCAGCCGCTCGCCGGGCAGCAGCCGCTTCGCCTTGGCCTCCTTACGCAACCACCCGATCACCCGCGCCTGGCCGTAGCCCACGGATCGTATTTTACGCCTCATCTGGTCTGCCCCCTACCAAACCGCTAGGCCGCCTCACCGGCTCGACGCAAGGTGTCTTCGGAGCCGCGGGTGTCAACCCGTCGGCTGGAAGGTGACCGGCGCTGCGTACTCCGCCGACGGATTGACATCCGCGGCTTCATGGGTGTCGCAATGGCATCATAAACAGCGGCAGTTTAGAACGTAAACCTGATCCCAAGGTCGATGCTCTGCACCAGTGGCGCATCGTATTCGTTGCCGTCGAAGTCGGGGTCGGTGAAGCTGAAGATACGGTAACCCGCCGTCAAGTACACGTTATCCGCCACGCGGGTGGCGAGGCCAAGCATCACTTGGTAGGCAAACTCGACCGAGTCTCCGCTGAGGAAGATCGAGCCGATACCGGGACCGCCGGCGGTGAAGTCGCCGGAGATAAAGACGACACCCAACCCGCCGCCGACGAAAAGCTCCAACCGGTCAGTGATTGGCGCATCGTAATAGACGTTGAACATCGAGGAGATCGCCTCGATCTGACCGCCGGAGAGGAGCAGGTCGCCAGCGGGGCTGTCGATGCTGTCGACCTGAAGGTCACGGTAATAAAATTCTCCTTCGGTCCGGAAGGCTCCCGACTTGTTGCCGAGTGTGCCAAAGATGCCATAATCGGTATCGAATTCGAGCGTTGCCGCGCCGTTGGTGGCGACACCGTTGAACTGGGTCAAGTCTGAGTCGCCGGCGAAGACGGCAGCCCCTCCCACGGTGAAGTACGTGTCGTAATACGGGCTCGTGCGACGTGACTCGCTGTAGGCGTACTCGTCCCGCTCGATCTGCCGGTCCAAGTCGGAATAATCGTAGTTCCGGCGTTCCCTGTTCTCTCTTTGGATTTGCCGGTCGATGTCCGAATAGTCATCGCTCTGAGCCGAAGCCGTCAATGCGGCAGCGAGAGAGAGAGAAAGAGAGAGAAAGCGGCAGATCATGAGGAGATTTCCTGTTGACGAAGGATGGACCGTCGGCACGATAACTGAAAGCATGGCGTGCGGCTAGCTGCTCCCCGCCACGTCCGGAAGCGACGTGTCTTCGGAGCCACGGGTGTCAACCCATCGGCTGGGGGGTGAACGATGCTGCGTACCCAGCCGACGGATTGACATCCGCGGCTACGGTGATGCTGTGTGTCACGCGACGCATCACTCGTCCGCGTATTCCCAGACGGTGACATCGAGGCGTTGGGCGCCCCAGACGAGGGCGAGTTCGTGGGTGGGGTAGAGGAGGTCGAGGCGTTGGCCCTTGATGCGGCCGCCGCGGTCGAGGACGGGGACGGGCTTGCCGCCGTGGTAGCCGGGGATGGAGACGATCGAGCCGAAGGGCAGGAGCTTGGTGTCGGCGGCGACGAGCTTCATGCCGTTGGTCCAGACGCTGTAGCCCGAGGCGGTGACGCCGTCGGCGAACGGGCCGCACGAGCGTTCGTCGGGGCTGTAGGCGGTGGTGAGCATGCGGAGGGTCTGGACCTTGCGGAGGGGTCGGCCGCCGAAGGTGGGGGCGGGGCCGTCGTCGGCGACGGGGGCGGCGAGAGCCGCGGGGGAGGTTTCGGGTCGGGCCGGGGCGGCGGTAGCGGCGGCCGGCCGGGTCGGCCGGACCGAGGCGGCGCCGGCGGCGGCCGCGGCCGAGGTGCCGGGCACCGGCCGCGAGGGGGCCAGGTCGGCGTCGGCGTCGGCGTCGGCGTCGGCATGGGTTGCTTCGGAGTCGACGGCCATGAGGCTCACCCCCCGTGTCTGACCGTCCGATCCCGACGCCACCGCCCACGCGACGGCGGCCACGGCGATGAGCCCGAGGCAGACCGCCATCCCCAGCAGCCCTAGCGCCAGCGGCCGGGTGCGGCGGCTGCCGCGGAGTCCGTTAAAGTCGTCCATCATCGTGATACATCCCTGGTCGCGTCGCGGTCGGACCGGCATGATACCGCAAACCGCCCGTGAGCCGGCGCGGGGTCTCGAGAAATTTCAAGTCGTCGGCCCGCCGCCGCCGATACCGCCGGGTTGGACCCGGCCCAGGCGTTACTTCTTCTTGGCGGGCTCGGTGCGGGGGGCGGCCGCCTTGGCCCGGGCGTCGGCCTCGGCCTTGTTCTTCGGGGCGGGCTCGGCCTTGGCCTTCGCCTTCGGCCGGGCGACGCGGAACACCTGGTCCGCCGGGTACCACATCCCCTTGCCGTAGGGCTGGTGCGTCGGCCGCACCCGCACGAACTCCATGCCGTCCTCGACGCGGGCTTCGCACACCTTGCCGGACATCTGGCCGTTGACCGTGGCGACCGTGTCGCCCTCTAAAAGTGAAACACCGGCGACGTCCTGGGCTTCTTCGATGGCTGACATGCGGTTCCTCAAAAATCGTGCTGAGTCTTCTTAATGCGAGCATTATAGGCACGCCGGCCCGCCGCAGTTGCGGTAGCGGGGCGTTTGGCCGATAACCGTGGACCTGTTTCGGATCTTCAACGAGGAGGATCAAAGCCGCGGCAAGGCCGGCGTCTTACGACAGGGTGTGACGGCGTGGCCTGACGCCGCGGCGAGGCATGCGTTTCGATTACGAGCACGAGGACGAGAACGAGAACGGGTAGGATGGCCAGCCGTCAGCGGCCCAAGCCCCTAACCCCCAAGCCCCCAACACCCAGCCCCATGCAAACCACCCTCATCTTCCTCAAACCCGACGCCGTGCAGCGCACGCTTACCGCCACGATCCTCGCCCGCTTCGAGCGGAAGGGGCTCACCTTCGTCGGCATGAAGCTGATGAACGTGCCCGAAGACCTGGCCCGCAAGCACTACGCGGAGCACGAGGGCAAGCCGTTCTTCGACGGGCTGATCAAGTTCGTGACGAGTTCGCCGGTGCTGGTCCTGGCGGTCCGCGGGGTCGAGGCGGTGGCGGTCTGCCGGAAGCTGATTGGGGCGACCAACGGGCAGAAGGCCGAGCCCGGCACGATCCGCGGCGACTTCGGGATGTCCGGCGGGTACAACCTCATCCACGGCAGCGACTCGCCCGAGTCGGCCGAGCGCGAGCTCGCCCTGTGGTTCGAGGACGGCGAGCTCTGCGAGGTGGACAAGACCCTGGACAAGTGGGCGTACGACCCGTCGGACCTGAAGTGAGCGGTAAGCCGCAGGGCTTGTGTCGGCGGTCGCCACCGGTGATGCGTTAGCCGCCGGGCTTGTCCCGGCGCTTGGCCTGAGGTGAAGCGCCGGGACGAGCCCGGCGGCTAGCGGTGGTTTCTAGAGCGGATACAACCCGTTTGTAGCGGGTGCCACACCTTGGCCGCTCGGGGCCAAGGTGGGTATGCAGCCGCACACCTTGACGCAGAGCCGTCAAGGTGTGGCACCCAAGACGCGAGCCGCTACAGATGGCTTGTGGCTGCTCTAGTGAGGGCCGCATTACGATACGGCGATGACGGATCTCTATAGAGCGGCGGACGCCGAGCACCCGCCGCGGGTGATGGTCATCGCCGAGGTGGGGGTGAACCACGACGGCGACGCGGAGCGGGCGGCGGCGCTGGTCGACGCGGCGGCGGAGGCGGGGGCCGACGCGGTGAAGTTCCAGCTCTTCCAACCGGACCGGCTGCTGTCGAAGGACGCCCGATTGGCGGGGTATCAGGACGGGAAGGCGGCGGACGCCCGGGCGTTGCTGGACGGGTTGGCGCTGTCGATCGATGCGTTAAAGCGTCTGAAGGGGGCGGCTCATGCACGCGGGCTGCGGTTCATCGTCACGCCGTTCAGCCTGGCGGACGTGGCCGACCTGGCGACGGTGGGGGTGGATGCGGTGAAGATCGCCTCGCCCGACGCGGTGAACACGCCGCTGCTCGATGCGGCGGCCGGGCTGGGGGTGCCGCTGCTGGTGTCGACCGGGACGTGTGAGCCGGACGAGCTGGATCAGGCGGCGGCGGCGGTGCGGATCACGGGTGGGGCGTTGCTGCAGTGCGTCTCGGCCTATCCCACGCCCGACGCCGACGCGGCGCTCGGCGGGATCGCAGCGCTCGCCGCACAATTCGGCGTGCCGGTGGGGTACTCGGACCACACCGCGGCGGAGGACACCGGGGCGCTGGCCGTGGCTTGCGGGGCGGTGGTGCTGGAGAAGCACCTGACCCACCACCGCGGCGCGGCGGGGCCGGACCATGCGGCGAGCCTGGACCCCTTGGGGTTCGGGCGGTACGTCGCGACGGTGCGGCGGGCCGAGGCGATGCTCGGGCCGACGGTGAAGCGGCGGCTCGACGTGGAGCGGGACGTGGCGGCCGTGTCGCGGCAGAGCGTCTGCATCACGCGGGACCTGCCGGCGGGGCACGTGCTGACGCGGGGTGACCTCGCCGTGAAACGCCCCGGCACCGGCATCCCCGCGGCAAACCTCGACGCCCTCGTCGGCCGCACGCTCGCCCGCGCCGTGGAGGCGGACCGGGTGTTGCGCGACGACGACCTGATCCGATAGCCAAACCGCGCACTTCCGCACCGGCTTAGGCCGCTTCAGCGGCCGTCGTCGTTGATCAACGGCCGCTAAAGCGGCCTCAGCCTTAACGGTCGCGATGGGTGCAAAGGCCCCCGTTCGTCAGTCATCAACGCCACCCGCCGCCGCCATCGCCCCCACAAGCTCCCGCGCCACCGCCCCCGGGTCCGCCGCCCCGCACACGCAACCGCTCACCGCGATGCCCCGCGCGCCCGCCGCGACGAGTTCACGCACGTTCGCCGGGGACACCCCGCCGATGGCGAGGTGCGGCAACACGCCCGCATCCGACGCCAGAAACCCACGCAAGTACCCCGTCCCCGCCAGCGTCGGCTTGACCTTCGTCGTCGTCGCGAACATCGGCCCTACCCCGACGTAATCCGCCCCCGCACCCCGTGCCGCCGCCGCCTCCGCCACGTTCGACGTGCTGACTCCGATCAGCATCCCCTCGCCGACGATCTGCCGCACCGCCGACGCCGGCAGGTCGCCCTGACCGAGGTGCACCCCGTCCGCCCCCGCCAGCACCGCCACGTCCGGCCGATCATTCACGATGCAATCCGCCCCCCCCGGAAGCCGATCCAAAGCCCCCGGAAGCCGATCCAAGGCCCCCGGAAGCCGATCCGCCGCGCGGCACGCCTCCACCACCGCCCGCGCCCGCTCCAACAGCGCCGCGTCCTCCATCGCCTTCTCCCTCACCTGCACGCAGTCCACCCCCGCGTCCAGCGCCGCGTCCAGCACCTCACGCCAGGACCGCCGGCACAGCGACTCGGTCAGCAGCAGACAGACCTTCCACCGTGTAGCCCGCTTCCGAGCGCTCGACATCGCCGCGTTCAGCCGCCGCTCCAGCTCGTACCCCGCGTACCGCATCGCCTCGACCGCCCGCGGCAGGCCCGCGTGTTCCGGCCCCAGCGTTTTGCCGTACTCCTCCAAACACCGCAGCGCCTCGCTCAGCCGCTTGCCCGCGGCCAGCGCCACCGCCGCCGCGTCGCTCCGCTGCCCCTCCGCCTCGGTCGCGATCGCCGTGCCGACATCCCCCGGCGTGTCCCGCCCGTCCATCAGCCCCGGCACTTCCGCCATCACCCCCGCCAACCGGTGCCGCAGCGCCTTGAGCTCCCCCGCCAACGCCGCGTCGTCGAGCAGGAACCGCGCCGCGTCCTCCATCACCCGCAACGCCTCCCGCGCCCGGTTCGCGTTGGCGTCGATGATCCTGAGCACATTTTCCAACGCAAGCAGCCTTTCACACAGATTCCGCAGATATCGCAGATCAAGAACGCAGATTACAAGACAGGGCAAATCATTAGTTTCTTCAACCCTGCGACGGCCGAACAACTTTGGATTTAAATCTGCGTCCGCCAATCTGCGACATCTGCGTAATCTGTGTTAAGGCTGCTTCCCTTCGCAGTAGTTATGTTCGAGGTACCGCGCGACATAATCGATGATGCTCTTGGCCTCGGGCACGTCGGGGTTGCCGGTCGGGCCGAGGGGCTCGAAGCGCATGTCCTTGAAGCGGCGGACCGCCTCGTCCAGGGGCAGGCCGTATTGCAGCGCGAGCGAGAACGCGCGGCAGAAGGCCTGCATCAGGCCCGACATCGTCGAGCCCTCCTTGGACATCTTGACGAACAACTCGCCGGGCGTGCCGTCCTCGAACAGGCCGATGGTGAGGTAGCCTTCGTGCCCCATGATCTGGAACTTGTGGGTGAGCGAGTCACGGTCGGCGGGGAGGCTGCGGCGGGTCATTGATTGGGTGTTGGGTGTTGGCGGCTTGGGTGCTGGTGGCTGGTGGCTGGTGGCTGGTGGCCAATCCTACCCACCCGTTCTCGTTCTCGTACTCGTACTCGTAATCGGGACGCAAGCCTTGCCGCGGCGTCGGCCCCGGCCGTCGCACTCGCACTCGCACTCGCACTCGCACTCGCACTCGCACTCGCACTCAATCCTATCTCCCACCCGCACCCGATCCCGCCGCTTGCGTGGTCGCGGCTCCCGTACCATCACCCGTGTCCCCGCCCGTCTCAATGCCCCCGCTGCCCACCGACGCCCTGCTCACCTGGTACCACGCCCACCGCCGCGACCTGCCGTGGCGGCCGACTTCCAACAGGCCCGCCAACCCCTACCACGTCCTGGTGAGCGAGGCGATGCTGCAGCAGACGCAGGTCGCCACCGTCCTGCCGTACTTTGCCCGGTTTGTCGCCGCGTTCCCGACGATCCACGCCCTCGCCGAAGCCGACGAGCAGCACGTCCTCACGCTTTGGCAGGGCCTGGGCTACTACCGCCGCGCCCGGAACCTGCACGCCGCCGCCCGGATGATCGTCGACCGACACGCCGGCCGTGTACCCGCCACCGTCGCCGAGCTGCTTGAGCTTCCGGGGGTGGGCCGCTACACCGCCGGGGCCGTGGCGTCCATCGCGTACAACGCCCCGGCCCCGATCCTCGACGGCAACGTCGCCCGCGTCCTGTCCCGCTACCTCGGCCTTGCCACGCCGCTGGATCAACCTGCCACCCAACGCACCCTCTGGAACGAGGCCGCCGACCTCGTCGAACGCAGCGGCCACCCGCGGGACTTCAACCAGTCGCTCATGGAACTGGGCGCCTTGATCTGCACGCCGCGGGCCGCCAAGTGCCTCTACTGCCCGCTCCGCGACGGGTGCAACGCCTCCGCCACCGGGCGGGTCAACGCCCTGCCGGTGAAGCCGCCGAAGAAGCGGCCGCTGGCGGTGACCCACACCATCCTCGCGCTTAAGCGGCGTGGTCGATACCTCTTCGAGCGCCGCCCGGACACGGGGCTGTGGGCGGGGATGTGGCAGATGCCGACGGTGGAAGGTGGGGTGGTAGATGGTCCCCGGGGCCGCGTAGCGGCCCGGCTAGCGCCGCGTGATCTTCTCGATCACGCGAGACAACGCTTCCGACTCACCGTCGATGCGCCCGAGTGCCGCGGGTCCTTCACCCACGCCACCACCCACCGCGCCATCCGCTTCGACCTCTACCACGCCCCCGTCACCGCCGGCCGACTGCCCCCCCGCCGCGCCGTCTGGCGGAGACTCACCGACCTCAACGACCTCCCCCTCGCCAAGCCGCAGCGGGTCGCGGTCGACCTGCTGCTAAAATCAGCCAAGGAGCCGCGGCCATGACCACCCTCACGCCCAAGAATCACATCGTCCAGACCCCCGACACCTGCGGCAACAAGCCGCGCATCGCCGGCACCCGCATCCGCGTGATCGACGTCTACTCGTACACGACGTGCGACGGCTGGTCCCCCGAGCAGATCGTCGAGCAGTTCCCCCAACTCACCCTCGCCGACGTCCACGCCGCCCTCGCCTTCTACTGGGACCACCGCGAGGCGATCGAGGCGGAGCAGATCGCGGACGACGAGTATGTCCAGCAGATCATGAAGCACTACCCCTCGAAGCTCACCCAAGTTTCGACCAATGAATGGCATGCAACCATGCAACGAGTATGGCTTCGTCCCAGCCCTCCACATACCAGGCCTGCGGTTTGACCCACATCTCCCCATCAATGCCGATGGCGAGCACTGGGTTGCCTTCTATATCGACGAAATACAGCGTTTGAAAAAATGAGCGACGGGAACACATCCAGAATCTTGCCCTTTCGAGAACGAAGACCACCCCGTGAACGACGCAACTAAGGTCTTCGTGCCATGGTGGATCAACAGGTATCTCATCCTTCGTGCGCTTGAAGAGAAACACAGGCACCGCATCGTCTCGATGGTTGAAGCGGATGATCGTATTCCCATGATCAGCGGTAAAACGAATTGGTCTGCCCACTGTGCGTGCGATACCAACTTCGAGCGGTCGCCTCGTAACGAGATAAATCTGCGCTACGATTCGCGTAGGATCATTCTTGTGATACAAGTACATTCGGCGGTATTTACACGGCCAACCGAATAATCTGTTCCATTCCAATCGTACAGTTAACTCCGTTTTACTTAACGCTGTCGGCGGGATCACCGGATCCCCAGCCGCTGGCGGATGAGTTTCGCTCGCTCGATGTGGCGCGTCGGCGGGTCCATCTCTTCGCCGGCGAGGCGCTGGAGGTGGGCGGGCTGGGTTAGCAAAAACAGCTCGTTGATGGTGCGGATGTCGACGGTCTCGAGCCGGCCGAGGTTGACGCCCAGGCGGACGTGGCTGAGCAGTTGCAGCACCTCCTCGGTGCCGATGACCCGGGCGTTGGTTAAGAGGCCCCAGGCGCGCCAGATCTTGTCGTCGAGTTGGTCGGGCCGCTGCCTTAGCAGCGCCTGCCGGGCCTGCTGTTCGTAGGCGATGATGCGGGGGACGACGGTGTGCTCGAAGTCGGCGAGGATCTCTTTTTCGCTCTTGCCGAGGGTGGTCTGGTTGGAGACCTGGAAGAGGTCGCCCTGGGCTTCGGACCCCTCGCCGAAGAGGCCGCGGACGGCCAGGTGCATGTCCCGCGCGGCCCGTTTCACCTTGTCGATCTCGCCGGTGAGCTTCAGGGCCGGCAGGTGCATCATGACCGACACACGGATGCCCGTGCCGACGTTGGTCGGGCAGGCGGTGAGGTAGCCGAAGCGGCGGGAGTAGGCGTATTCGAGCTGTTCCTCGAGCACGTCGTCGATGCGGTTGATCTGGTCGAACGCCTCGGTGAGCTGCATGCCGCTGCGGAGGACCTGGATGCGGAGGTGGTCCTCCTCGTTGACCATGATGGCGAAGGTCTCGTCCCCGCCGATGGCGACGCCGCGGGGGATGTCGTTCTTGCCGCTGCCGTGCTGGCGCGAAATCAGGTGGCGTTCGACGAGCAGCTGCCGGTCGGTCTTGGTCGCCTCCTGGAGCAGGACCCAGATCGTGTGGTCGGCAAGGCGTTTGTTGGTGATCTGGTTGCGGCAGGCGTCCAGCACCTCGTACCGCTGCCGCCGGTTCGCCTTGTTGACGAACGGGTAGCCCGCGAGGTTGCGGGCCAGGCGGATGCGGCTGGAGATGACCACGTCGCTCTGCGGCCCGGCCCCGCGGAGCCACTCGCCAGCGTGTTCGGTAATGGTGCGGAGGCTCATCAGTCGTCGTCCTCGTTAAGTTCCTTCAGGTCGTCGCGCAGCCGCGCGGCCAGTTCATAATCCTCGGCCTCGACCGCCTCGTCGAGCTGGCCGCGGAGGCGCTGCAGCGCGACGTGGCGGTGCTCGCTGACGCCGGCGCGGCGCGGGACCTTGCCGATGTGGTGGGTACCGCCCTCGTGCGCCCGTTCGAGCAGCGGGCCAAGCTGCTTCTCGAAGGATTTGTAGCAGACCGGGCAGCCGAGCAGGCTCGACTCCTTGAACTCGGCGAAGGTCAGGCCGCACGCCTCGCACGGGGCGTCGGCGCTGACCGCCTTGACCGCCGCGGCCTCGCCCGAGTGCAGCTTCACGAAGTTGGTCAGCAGCTCGTTGATCGGCGCGTGCACCGACTTGATCGTCATCCCGTCCTCCGCGGCGTGCAGGTCGCAGAGGTGTTTCTCGATCTTCTCACCCTTGATCACCTCCACCGAGTGGTGGGTGGCCGGGCGTTCGCACTCGTCGCATTTACGCTTCATGGCGGGGGATCATAGAACGGTGCGGGGCGCGATTCCACGGCCAGGATGCCGCTCCACCGCATGACCGCTACGCCACATCAACACGCACCTTCCGCTTGCGGTCAGAGCCTGTTTCACAGCCCGATGCGCAGGGTGCCACACCGCATCCCGCCGCTCGGGGCGGGTGCGGTGGGTGGGTGTGACCGCGGGATGACGTCACTCGTAGCCGGCACACCGCACCCTCCGCAAAGCCTACGGGGTGCAGTGTGGCAACCCCAGTTACGTGCAGGGTGCCACACTGCATCCCGCCGCTCGGGGCGGGTGCGGTGTGCGGGTGTGACCACGGCTTGACGTCGCGCGGAGCCGGCACACCGCACCCTCCGCAGAGCCTCCGGGATGCAGTGTGGCACCCCGAGCTGATGGGGAATTAACTTGTCGGCGCATCTCATCAGACGGGCTGACCGTAAGCGAACTCCTCGGCTCACATGCGATTACTCAGCAGCGCTCGGTAGACCGTCCACGGGGCGGTGCCCGGCCAGACCCGCAGCACGGTCCGCGTCCAAGGCGACAGGTGCCGCATGGCGTCGGGCGAATCGGTCAGCGTGTGTGACGCTTGCACCGTCACCGCCGCGGGAACCCGGCGCGGCGACAGCGTCCAGCGCACCGGCGTTTCCGCCCGCCGCAGGCCCCGGTGCAAGCGTTGCAGGTGTCGGGCTGCCGGCGTGTACGCGTCGAACAGCAGCGGGCGGCCGGGGTGTTCCGCGGCGAGGCCGGTGAGGAGGCGCGGCACGCGGTCGGCGGGCAGGAAGGGCAGGAGCCCCTCGGCGACGAAGCAGGCGGGCCGGCCGGCGAGCCGCTCGGTCAGCGGGCCGCGCCAGGCGGGGTCGGCCACGTCCGCGGCGAGGGTGTTATCTTCCGGGGCACCGTCGGCGAGGCGTCGGCGGGCGGCGAGGGCCGGGGGGAGGTCGACGCCGAGGAAACGGTCGGGGCCGAGTTGCAGCCGCAAGTGTCGTGTGCCCAGGCCCACGCCCAGCTCGACCAGCACGCCGCGTGGCTCGTCGTCGAGCCACGCGCGGCACCACCGGTCGATCACCGCCGACCGCGAAGCCACGGCCACGCGGGTCAGCGTGTCGCACGGCGGCATCGTCGCTCGGGTAGCGAGTCGCGCGAGCCGCGCGAGCCACGCCGCGGCTGCGGGGTCGTGAAGCAGCGGCTCTAACTCGCGCTGCTCGGTTGCGCGACACGCCAGCGCGAGTACCGACCCCGTGGGTGGCGCTGCGATACGTTCTGGTTGCAGGCGAGGCCCGGGGCCGCGTAGCGGCCCGGCTGATGAGGAGGCCCCCTGCGGCTTGGTGGTGCCACCACGGGTCACGGGGTCTCGCCGGCCAGGTGTTGTCTCAAGACCGCCTCGACCCGCGGCCGCAGGCGCGACCACCGGGCGGTCGACGCTTTGGTCACCGTAACGAAGTCGTTCAGGACCATCACCCCCGTCACCCCCGGCAGGGCGAAGACGGCGCGGGCGAGCGGGTCATTTGCCGCGTCGGCCGCGGCGGCGGTGCGGTAGCTGCGCGTCGGGCCGGGGTTGACCGTGACGGGCAGGGTGAACTTGAGCGCGTGGGGGTTGGGCGTGTCGTCGACGGTGACGGTCGGGCCGGTCATGCCGGTCATGGTAATCGTCATGCCGCCTCACCCCCGTGGCGGTACCGCGGCGTCTTTCCCCGCCAAGGCCACGCCCCGATGCGGCCGATGGAGCGGGGTGCCCCGGGGGACTGTCGCGGCCGTGAACGATCAAGGGTGACGATGACGAACCAACAGGTCCTCGACCGCTCGCTGAGCCTCAGCGAGTCGGACTGGCAGCGGCTGATGGACCGGCTCGCGGCCGAGCAGGGCCCGGCCGTCGACGCCGACGCCGAGCGCCGCAGCAAGGACCGCACCCGCCACCCGTTCATCAAGCGGGCGGCGATGCGGGTCATGCACGCGGACGGCCGCAACGCTACGCACATCGTCCGCACCCGCAACCTCTCGGTCAGCGGCGTCGCGGTGGTCCACGGCGGGTACCTCTACGACGGCACGCGCTGCGCCGTCATCCTGCAGAACCGCCACGGCGAGGGCGTCGCGCTGCTCGCCACCACCGTCTGGGCCCGCCACCTCCAGGGCCAGAGCCACGAGCTGGGCCTGCGGTTCGACAAGACCCTGGAACTCGCCGACTTCATCGACAACGGCAGCCCGGCGATGCGGACGGTGCGAGGAAAGGGTTCAGGGACCGGGGTTCAGGGATCGGGCCCGAACGAATAAAGCACGGCACCCGCGCCCCGTCTTTCCTGAACCCCGATCCCTGATCCCCGATCCCCGTTCACATCGCCACCGGGTAGTGCCCCCCCGCGAGGTAGTGGGTTGTCCGCACCGTCACCATTAGCATCGCCTCGGTCCGCGCCCGGCCGAGCGGGACGGCCAGCCGCAGCTTCAGCTCCTTGCACCGCTCGATCATGTCGATCAGCACCTGGTCGATGGTGTACGCGTGGGCCCCGGTCCACCGCGCGACCGCGTCGCGCAGCTCCGGGCGCAGCTTGCGGAGGAAGCTGGCCGCGGTCGGGCGGTGGGCGTAGCGGTCCTCGGCCGAGAACAGCTTGAACAGGTCCGCGTCGAAGAACTCGGGGAACCCCTCGCCGTAGCGGAGCTTCTTCAGCCGGTAGTGCTCGCGCAGCGTCCGCCGATCCGTGGCGAGGCCCTCGACCGTCCGCCGGCTCCGCACCGGCGGGGCGGTGTCGCCGACCTCGGCCATCGTCTCGTTGACGTACTCGAGCTTGCGCAGCGCCGGCCAGTCGGCGTACCGCTTCTTCCACCGCGACCCGGGCCGCAGCCACACCGCGAAGGTCTCGGCGAAGTCCTCGGCCGGGTGGGCCTGGGCGTACCAGCCGTCGAGGTGGGTTACGAAATGCTTCGAGCTCGGCCGGGGCTTGTACGCCTCGGGGTACGGCTCGGTGAACGAGCCGAACAGCTCGCGCCACCGCCGGCGGCGGTGCAGGCGGTAGGCGGTGTCGACGCAGTGCCCCGCCTCGTGCCGCAGGATACGGAGGCATTTGGCCTCGGGCCCGCCCTCGACGGTGAGCATCTGCGCCTGCTCGAGCTTCATCAGCCGCGGGTGGGCGAGGTAGAACGGCACCGCGATGCCCGGCACGCCGTCGGGGCTGAACCACTCGTTGCTCAGCCAGCAGTGCGGCCGCAGCCGCGTCAACCCCCGGGCCGCGAGCTCGTCGTACAGCCGGTCGATGCGGCGTCGCAGCTCGCCGTGGATCGTGAGCTTGAGGTCGCAGAACCTCAGGTCCAGCAGCGCGTCATCGGTGAAGTCGGCCCACGCGGGCGTGGGGATGGCGGTGGCCGCGGGCATGAGCGGAGTCTATCCGTGGGGCAGGGCTTGCCCTGCCTCATGCTGTCGTAGCGCGGCACGCGGCAGGGCAAGCCCCGCCCTACGCCTCACGTCTGTTCCAACAGTTTCGTCACGAACTCCGCCCCGGCGTGGCGTTCGTTCTCCTCCAACCACTCGACGAACAACTCGCGGCAGGGGTCGCGCTCGATCCCGGAGTGGATCGGCGGGCACCGCTCGGGGTCGTCGACCCGCGCCGACCCGCCGTTGGAAGGCGCTTCGAGGCCGTACACCACGCGCCCGACCTTCGCCTCCATCGCCGCGCCTAGGCACATCACGCACGGCTCGAGCGTGCACACCAGCGTCAGCCCCTCGGCAATCTCCTGCCCCGGCTGGCTGGCGTTCGCCAGCGCCACGATCTCGGCGTGCCGCGTGATGTCCCCGGTGCTCAGCCGCTGGTTCCACCCCCGCGCGACCCGCTTACCCGGCAGGGTTTGCGACGTGTCGTACAGCACCGCCCCGATGGGCGCTTCGCCACGGTCCATCGCCATCCGCGCCGTCTCGAGCGCGTCGTCCATCCAGTGCTTTAGCGTCTGTTCGTCGGGGGTGTTACGGTCAGTCATGGCCGAGCGTAGGCGGGCCGCGGAGGAAGCGGGCGTTTGCCGCCGGACTCGTCCCGGCGCTTCGACCGCTCGGATCGCCGGGGCAAGCCCGGCGGCTAACGCTTCAGATCACCCCGCGCTCGCGCAGCTCATCCACCACCCGCCCCGCCGCCTCGTCCACGGACACCTCGTGCGTCGGCAACCGCAGCTCGGGGGAGTCCGGCGCCTCGAACGGCGCGTCCACCCCCGTGAAGTCCTTGATCTCCCCCGCCCGCGCCTTCGCATACAGCCCCTTGGGGTCCCGCGACTCGGCCACCTCCACCGGCACGTCGACGTACGCCTCTAAAAACACCAGCGGCGGGTCCGCCCCCTCGTGCAGCCCACGCACCCGGTCCCGCCCCGCCCGGTACGGCGACACGAACGAGCACAGGCAGATCATCCCGCCGTCGGCAAACAGCTTCGCCACCTCGCCGATGCGGCGGATGTTCTCGTCGCGGTCCTCCGCGGAGAACCCCAGGTTCCCGCACAGCCCCATCCGCACGTTGTCGCCGTCGAGGCGGTAGGCGTGGCGGCCCAGGTCGATCAGCCGCCGCTCCACCGCCACCGCCACCGTGCTCTTGCCGCTGCCCGAGAGCCCGGTGAACCACACCGTCGCCCCGCCCTGCCCCATGTTGGCGCGGCGGGCCTGCGGCGACACCGCCCCGCCGTGCCACGTCACGTTGCTCGACCGCGCCTCGGCCATCGTCAGCCCTTCAGGAACAACTCGATCACCGGCACGTCGATGCCCCCGGGCTCCCGCTGCGGCAGGTTGATCGTCACGGCGTCGCCCGACTCGCCGATCTGCGAGGCGTGCCACTTGTCCAGCCCCAGCCTCAGCTCCGACGCGTCGTGCAACAACTGCCCGTACGCCACCCGCTCGGCCAAGCCCTCGCCCTTGAGGTTGATCATCCGGTACGGCCAGTTCAGCACGTGCACGTACAGCCGCCGCTTCTCGGGGTTCCACGTCAGGCGGCAGTCCTCGGGCGTCTCGATCCCCGCCGGCGCCTGCGTACACCCGTAGATGCTCCGGCTGTGGTGGTGCATCCACCGGCCCATCCCCCCCAGCCGCTCGAGCGCCCGCGCATCGAGCTCGCCCCGACCCGTCGGCCCAACGTTCAACAGCAGGTTCCCCCCCTTGCTCACGCAGTCGATCAGCGTCGTCAACAACTGCTTCACCGACCGCCAACTGTACTCGTCGCGGTGGTAGCCCCACGACCCGCTGAACGTCTGGCACGCCTCCCACACCACCGGGACCCGCTTGCCATCCACCTCGATATGCACCCACTCCCGCGGCTGGGCCTGCTCGGGCGTCTTGAAGTCCCCGCCCGACAGCACCGTCTCGAGGTCCAGCCGGTCGGTCAGCATCACGTCGGGCATGAGCTCGCGGATCATCTTGATCAGCTCGTCGCTCTCCCACGCCTCGCGCCCCTTGTTGAAGCGGAAGTCGTCGCGCGGCTGCTCCTTGTCAAAGACGAACGAGAAGTCGAACCACAACGCCGCCACGTCGCCGAACTCGGTGAGCAACTCGCGGACCTGGTCCCGCATGTACTTCGCGTACTTCGCTTGATCCCGGCCGGCGTTGATGTCGCTGCCGTCGTACTCGCTGCCGTCGGGCGGGGACACCGAGCCGAACGGCTCGAACTGGTCCCCTAACTTCGGCAGCGCGTCCCGCCGCGGGTGCTGCTTGTAATCCACGACGTAATCACGGTGCTTCCAGTCCAGCAGCGAGTAGTAAAACCCCGTCCGCATCCCCTTCGCCTTAAACGCCTCGACCATCGGGCGCAGAAGGTCCTTGCCGTAGGGCGTGTTTGTCGCCTTGTAATCGGTGTGCTTGCTGTCCCAGAGGCAAAAGCCCTCGTGGTGCTTGGCGGTGACGACGAAGTACTTCATCCCCGCGTGGCTCGCGGCGTCGGCCCAACGCTGCGGGTCGTACAGGTCCGGGTCGAAGTGGTCGAAGTACCGCCGGTCGTACACGTCGTCGCCGATCTTCTCCTTGCTCTTGACCCACTCGTGCCGGGCGGCCAGCGCGTACAGCCCCCAGTGGATGAACATCCCGAAGCGGTCGCGGGTGAACCACGACGAGTCGCCGGGGGTGTCGAGGACGTTGGGTTCGAGCATGAGTTGATACTACCAACAGACGAAGCCGCCGTGCAGCCGGCCCGTTATACGGATTGAGTTGGTACCTCGTAAGTGACGGGTGCCACACCTCGGCCGCTCGGGGCCGATGTGTGCCGGCTTGCATTGCACATGCCGCACACATCGCCGCAAAGCCGGCGAGGTGTGGCACCCGCCACCGTCACGCACGAGAATCCACTGTGATCCGTATTAGCCGCCGGCCCCGTCCCGGCGCTCCGCGCGCTCGGGAGCGCCGGGACAAGCCCGGCGGCTAACGGGTTCGACAACCGCGGCGGTCTAAAACCACCACGCCACGCCCCACCCCACCGCGACGACCACCACCACCGCCACCGTCGCCCCCACCTTGTGCTCCTTGAGCAGCCGCTCGGCGCGGTCGCCCACCCACCACACCAGCGCCGCCAGCCCGAAGTACCGCACGCCCCGCGAGATCAGCGTCGCCAGCAGGTACAGCCCGATGGGGTACCCCGTCGCCCCGGCCGCGAGCATCGCGATCTGGAACGGCACGGGCACCACGCTCACGCTCATGATGAACCAGAACCCGTTCTCGCTCATCGCCTCCCGTGCCCGCTCCATCTGGTCCTGCGCCCCAAGCTGCCCCACCGCCCACTCCCCGACGCTGTTCATCAGCCCGTACCCGACGTAGTAGCCCACCACCGCCCCGAGGATGCACCCCACCAGCGCGATCGTCGCGAGGGTCCAAAGCCGCTCCCGCCGCGCCTGCATCAGCGGCACGAGGATCGCCTCCAGAGGGATCGGCACGATGATCGACTCGAGGAACGACGCCACCCCCAGCGCCGGCATCATCCACCGCGAGTGCAGCCACCGCTCGGTCGTATCTTTCAAGGCGTCCCACATCACCCGACCCTAGGCGTTCAACGCCGCGCATCCACCGGGTTCACCGTTTAGCGCCGCGACTTGTCGCGGGTTCCGATACAGCGCGACAAGTCGCGGCGCTAAACGCCGTCGCGCGTCGACGCGATCCACGACGCCAGCGCGCCGGCGTCGAGGCAGTTGATCACGTCCGCCGCCCGCACCCCCGCGCGGCGGGCGGTCATCACCCCGAAGCGGAGGTTGTCCCCGTCGCCGGGGCCGTGCGCGTCGGTGTTGATCGACAGCTTGCAGCCGTGGTCGTACACGGCCGCGTGGGCGTGCGTGTCGCGGAGGTCCAGGCGGTAGTAGCTCGCGTTGATCTCCAGCGCCACGCCCCGGGCCGCGGCCGCCTTGCACACCGCGTCGATGTCGGGCGACAGCCCCTCGCGCCGGGCGATGAGCCGGCCGGTGGGGTGGCCGATGATGGTCACGTACGGGTTCTCTATCGCGCGGATCAGGCGCTTCGTCGCGGTGGCGGGGTCCTGCGACAACGCCCCGTGCGGCGACGCGACGACGATGTCCAGCTCCGCCAACAACTCGTCGGGGTAATCCAGTCGGCCGTCGGAGAGGATGTCCACCTCCGACCCGGCCAGCACGCGGATCGTCCCCTTGAGCCGCTCCGCCACGGCCCGCACCGCCGCGATGTGCTTGACCAGCCGCTCGGCCGACAGCCCGTTCGCCTGGGCCTGCCCCTTGGAGTGGTCCGTCACGGCGACCGTGTGGAAGCCCCGCCCCGCCGCGTCGCGGGCCAGTTCCTCGATGCTCCACCGCCCGTCCGACGCCGTCGTGTGCGCGTGCAGCTCCGCCTTCACGTCCCCCACCTCGATCAGCTCCGGCAGCCCACCGCGCCGCCCCTCCTCCGCCAGCCCCCCCTCCGCCATCGCCACCTCCGCCATCGCCACCTCCCCCCGCCCCTCCCGCAGCTCCGGCGGCACCCACGCCAGCCCCAGCGCCCCATACACCTCCGCCTCGGTCTCACCCGCCACCCACTCCCCCCCCTCCGCCCCCTCTGCCCCTTTGCCCCTCAGCCCCTCAGCCCCTTGCCTCCACAGCCCGTACTCGTTCAACGACATCCCCCGCGCAATCGCCCGCTCACGCAGGTCCACGTTGTGGTCCTTGCTCCCCGTGAAGTACATCCACGCCGCGCCGAACTGCCCCGGCTCCACGACCCGCAGGTCCGCCTGCATCCCCCCCACCTCCTCCACCGTGCGGACGCTCGCCTTCGTCTCGCCCCGCAGCAGCACGTCGGCGACGACCTCCTGCCCCACGAACGCGTCGAACACCTTTTCCGCCGCTTCCGGGGGTGCCGCGACGAGCAGGTCGAGGTCCCCGATCGTCTCGCGCCCCCGCCGCAGGCTCCCCGCATACTCCACCCGCTGCACCCCCTCGACCGCCCGCAGCCGCTCGACCATCACCTGCGCGAGCGCCCACGCTTTGCCCAGCCGCGCCCGCCGCCCCGCCGTCTCCGCGAACGCCAGGTTCTTCTTGAGGTTCTCGATCTTCTTCGCCCCGAACCCCTTGAGCTTCGTCAGCTCCCCCGTCTCCAGCTTCGCCTTCAGGTCCCCCACCGACTCGACCCCGCCCTCCTTCCACAGCAGGGCCGTGGTCTTCGGCCCGAGCCCCGGCACGTCCATCAGGTGCAGCAGCCCCGGCGGGACGCTCGCCAGGAGCGCCCGGTGGTCCGCCACCGCCCCGGTGTCGATAAACTCGCCGATCCGGTCGGCCGCGCCCTTCCCGATCCCCTCCAGCTTCGGCAGCGCCGCCCGGTCAATCGTCGCCACGTCCCGCGGCAACTCCTCGAGCACCCGCGACGCCTTCGCGAAGGCGTTGACCTTGAACCCGTTCCCCCCGGTGATCTGCGTCAGGTCCGCCATCTGTTGGAAGATTGCGGCAAGCTCAGCATTGGTCGAGGCCATGACGCGAGCATATCCCGTCACACCTCATAACGGACGAACGCCTCGATGGCCTCGTACTCCGCCAGCCCCAGCCGGTCGTACAGCCGCGCGGTGTTGCGGTTGCGGTCCTCCGCCCGCTGCCAGAACTCCCGCTCGTCCGAACCCGGATACGGCGCCTTATCTTTCTGCGACTCGTGCTTATAGATCGCGTTACGCTTGCGCATAAGTTCGACCGGTGAAAGCGGGACGGCCATATCCACCTGTTCCGGCAACCACTCCTGCCACGCGCCTCGATAAAGCCACAACTGCGTCGACCCCGCCCAATCCGCGCCCTTCACCCGCTCCATCGCCCCCAGCACCGCGCCAAGGCACACCCGGTGCGTCCCGTGCGGGTCACTGAGGTCGCCGGCCGCGTACACCTGGTGCGGCTTGATTTCTTGCAGTAAATCCGTACAGATGCGGATGTCCTCCTCGCCCAGCGGCCGCTTCCGCACCTTGCCCGTCTCGTAAAAAGGCAGGTCCAAAAAGTGCAGCCGATCCGTGGGCACCCCGCAGTACCGCGCCGCCGCCCGGCACTCGCCGCGGCGGATGACCGTCTTGATGTTCCGCAGCAGCTCATTATCAACTTCGCCCGGCTGCTTATTCCGAATTGCATTCTCTACTTCACTCTCGAGGTTTTTCGCGGTTTCGACTTTCACCCCGAGCATCTGGTTCAGCTCGCCGGCGAAGTCGGCGAAGCGCAGCGCGTCCGCGTCGAACACCGCGATGTTGCCCGAGACCTGGTACGCCACGTGCACCTCGTGGCCCTGGTCGACGAGGCGGATGAGCGTGCCGCCCATGGAGATCACGTCGTCGTCGGGGTGGGGCGAAAAGATGAGGATGCGTTTGGGGAAGACCGCGTCGTGCTCGCGCGGGATGTCGCCCGGCCGGCGGTTTGCCGGGGGCTTGCCACCGGGCCAGCCGGTGATGGTGCGTTGCAACGCCCGGAACACGTCGAGGTTGATGTCGTACGCGGGGCCGTGCTCGGCCACGAGCTCCTGCAGGCCGTGCTCGTTGTAGTGCTCCTCAGTGAGCTTGAGCAGCGGGGTGTCGAGCTTCTGCGCCAGCCACACCGCCGCGCGGCGGATCAGCCCGGGCGTCCACGGCACCGGCCCGACCAGCCACGGCGAGCGGGTCCGCGTCAGCTCCGCCGACGCCGCCTCATCGAGCACGAACCGCACCGACGGGTGCTCCTGCAAAAAACTCGCCGCGACGTTCGGCGTCACCGGCCCCTCGACCGCGGCGGCCACGATCGGGGCCTTGCCCTCGCCCCACGCCATGATGACCACCCGCCGCGCGTCCATGATCGTGCCCACGCCCATCGTGATCGCCCGGCGGGGCACGTTCTCGATCCCGAAAAAGTCGCTCGCCGCGTCACGCCGCGTGAGCTGGTCCAGCCAGATCAGACGCGTCCGGCTGTCGCGCCCCGACCCCGGCTCGTTGAACCCCACGTGCCCGGTCCGCCCGATGCCCAAAAGCTGCACGTCCAGCCCGCCCGCGTCGCGGATCGCCCGCTCGTACGCCTCGCAGTACGCCGGCACGTCAGGGATCGCGATCGTGCCGTCGGGCACGTGCGCGTTCTCGGGCTCGATGTCCACGTGGTCGAACAGGTGCTCGTTCATGAACCGCCGGTAGCTCTGCAGCTCGTCCGGCGGCATCGGCACGTACTCATCCAGATTGAATGTCACGACGTTCGCAAACGACAGCCCCTCCTCGCGGTGCAGGCGGATCAGCTCGTCGTAGACCTTCACCGGCGTCGACCCGGTGGCGAGGCCGAGCACGGCCGACTCCCCCGCATCGTTCTTCTCGCGGATGATGCCGGCGATCTCGGCCGCGATCGAGCGGCTGGCGGCGTCGGAGTTGTCGAAGACCTCGACGGGGATGCGTTCTTGTGCGGCTGGGCTGGTCATGGTTCGCTCCTCGGGATCGTGGAGCGGACATGCTACCGGCACGCGGTGAGCGTGCGGCTCACGTTTTGGTTTATCGCTGGAAGGTGATTCTTAAGTGGGGCAGGCTTCCAGCCTGCCGTTGGCCCTAAGGGCCAAGTGTGTCCTCTATAACTTCGAGTTGCGCCCGAAAGCAGGCTGGGAGCCTGCTCCACTCCATCACCCCGTGCCGATTGGAGTGAACCGGGGGCCGAGTGGCCAGTCGATCACAGCCCGCTGCTGTAGCGGCTGTGCTCCTCGTCCGGCGTCGAGGGCAGGTGCAACCCGCACTCCTGCTTGAGCCCGTTGAACCGGCCGGCCCGCTCGTCCTGCCCGGCGGCGACGGGCAGGGTCGAGTGCCAGTCGCCGACGCTCGCGTACCCGCTGTCGTGCAGCGGGTGGTACGGCAAGCCGTGCTCCTTCAGGTAGCCGTGCACGTCCTTGGTCGCCCAGTCGAGGATCGGACTGACCTTGTGCCGGCCACCCTGCAGTTCCACCTTGCGGAGGCCGGCGCGGTGGTTGGTCTGCTGCTTGCGGAGCCCCGCGAGGATCGCCGTCGCCCCGAGCTCGCTCAACGCCCGGTCCATCGGCTCGACCTTGCGGAGGCGGTCGTAACGGTCAAGGTCGTTCTCCCACAGCCGCCCGTGCCGGGCCACGAACCACGAGGGGCTCTCGGCCGCGGCGTACACCTTCAGGTTCAACCCCAGCCGCCCGGTGAGCTCGTCGGCGAAGCGGTAGGTCTCCTGGAAGTGGAAGCCGGTGTCGATGAAGATCACCGGCACCCCCGGCAGCTCGCGGGTGACGAGGTGGAGCATGACCGCCGACTGCACCCCGAAGCTGGTGGTGAGCACGAGCCCGTCGCCGAACGTGTCGCCCGCCCAGCGGACCGCCGCCGGGGCGTCGGCGTCGGCGAGCTGCGCGTTGGCGGCGTCGGGGTCGAGGGTCGGGGTGGCGGTGGCGAGGGGGGGCATTGGTGCAAGGCATGGTAGCCGGTGGCCGTTAGCCGTTGGCCGCTGGCTTGGCCGGTTTGCCTTGAGCCAGCGGCCAGCGGCCAGCGGCTAGCGGCCAGCGGCTGTTCCCCGCCTGCTAAACTCACCCCATGGCCGCGACGACGACGCCCCCCCTGACCGACCCCGCCGAACTGCTCGACGGCCTCACCGAGCCGCAGGCCCAGGCGGTGCAGCACGTCGACGGCCCCCTGCTCGTCCTCGCCGGGCCGGGCTCGGGCAAGACACGCGTCATCACCCGCCGCGTCGCGTTCCTGGTCAAGGCCGTCGGCATCGCGCCGTGGAACATCCTCGCCATCACCTTCACCAACAAGGCCGCCGGCGAGATGCGCGACCGCGTCGGGGCGCTGGTGAGCGAGCGGCAGGCCCGGGCCATCACCGTCGCCACGTTCCACTCCCTGTGCGCCCGGCTCATCCGCCGCTACGCCGAACGCCTCGGCCTCCCGCCGGGCTACTCCATCTACGACACCGCCGACCAGAAACGCGCCATCAAGCAGGCCCTCGACGACCTCGAGATCAACGCCAAGAACTTCCCCCCCGCGTCGATGCTTGCGGCCATCAGCAACGCGAAGAACGACCTGCTCGACGCGGCCGCATTTGCCAAGAACGCAAGCGATTTCCACGCCCGCACCGTCGCGAAGGTTTATACAAAGTACGAGCAGATCCTCGAAAGAAACGCGGCCCTCGATTTCGACGACTTGCTGATGAAGACCGTGCAGCTCATGAAGCGGCACCCCGACGTGCTGGCCGAGCTCCGCCAGCGGTACCAGTACGTCATGATCGACGAGTACCAGGACACCAACCACGCCCAGTTCATGATCGCGAACGGGCTGGCCCGTGAACACACGAACATCATGTGCACGGGCGATCCCGACCAGTCGATCTACGGCTGGCGTGGGGCGAACATCCAGAACATCCTCGAGTTCGAGGCGCACTACCCCGACGCGACGGTCGTGCGGCTGGAGCAGAACTACCGCTCGACCAAGCACATCCTCGCCGCGGCGGACGCGCTCATCGCTAACAACCGGGCGCGGCGGCACAAGACGCTGTGGACCGAGAACGAGGCGGGCGAGCCGATCCGCGTCGTTACCTGCGTCGACGAGCGGCAGGAGGCCCAGCACGTGCTCGAGCAGTTCCGCAAGCTGCACGACGACGGCGGCGTGCCCTGGGCACAGATGGCCGTGTTTTACCGGATGAACTCGCTGTCGCGGGTGATGGAAGAGGCGCTGCGCGACGCGGGCGTGCCGTACGTCATCGCCCGGGGCACCGCGTTCTACGACCGCAAGGAGATCAAGGACGCCGTTGCGTTTTTGCGGACTGTCGCCAACCCGGCGGACGAGGTGAACCTGCTCCGCGTGATCAACACCCCGGCCCGGGGCATCTCGGCCGCGTCGATCAAAGCCCTGCAGGCCCACGCCCTCGCCCACCACACCCCGGTCGACGCGCTGCTCGACGACCCCACTGTCGTGGCGGGGCTCAACAGCCGGGCGCAGAACAGCGTCGCGAAGTTCGGGAAGATGCTGCACGGCTGGCGGACGACGGCCGGCATCGAGGGCTCGGTCACGGCGGCGGTAGAAGGCGACGAAGGCCCCGCTAAACAGCAAGCTCTTGATCTCGGGCACGGCGTTGACGATGCGGTAATCAGCGGCGACGCTACCTCCGCCAAATGCTCCTTCCGCGGGTTCGTGGAGGACGTGCTGCGCGAGTCGGGCCTGCACGAGTTCTACGCCAACGATAAGTCGGACCCCGACCAGGAACGCCTCGCCAACCTCGGCGAGCTGGTCAGCTCTGCGCAGCAGTTTGAGGAGGAGTACCTCTTCGAGTTCGAGAACGACGTGGAGGCCAACGCCGAGGCGCGGCCGCCGACGCTGGAGGAAAAGCTGCTGGCGTTTTTGGAACGCGTCGCGCTGGTCAGCGACGCCGACGCCATCGACCCCGAGCAGGGGGCGGTGACGCTCATGACGTTGCACGCCGCCAAAGGGCTGGAGTTCCACGCGGTGGCGATGCTTGGGGTCGAGGACGGGATGCTGCCGCACAGCCGGGCGAACGACGACCCGGACGAGCTGGAAGAGGAGCGGCGCCTCGCGTTTGTCGGGATCACCCGGGCCGAGCGGCGGCTGTTTCTCTTGCACGCCAGGTCGCGCACGGTGTTTGGGCAGACGATGCCGGCGATCCGCAGCCGCTTCCTCGGCGAGCTGCCCGAAGACGCTTGTGAAGCGGACGACATCTCGCTCGACGACGATGCGTTTGCCGACCGGCGGTACGCGGGGGGCGGGGTCGCCCAGCGGTCGGCCGCGTCGCGGGAAGCGGGGCGTTTCCCGCCGGGCACGCTGGTGAAACACCCGCAGTTCGGCCTCGGCCGCATCGTCACCGTCTCGCCGACGGGGGCCCACACCCGTGCGAAGATCGACTTCAACACCGCAGGGGTCAAGACGCTGATCCTGCAGTACGCGCGGCTCGAGCCGGTGGGGTAGCGCCGCCGTTACTAGGCTAAGCTCGGCCGCTTGCGGCCGCAGGACTCGGGTTGGCAAACACTGCGGCCGCAAGCGGCCGGGCTAAGAGTTCATTGCCCATGCCCCGCACGCGCATCAAGATCTGTGGCGTCCGTGACCCCGACACGGCGCGGGCGGCGGTCGACGCCGGGGCGGACGCCGTCGGCCTCGTGTTCGTGGAGCGGTCGCCGCGGTTCGTCACCCCGGGCGACGCCGCGGCGATCGTGCGGCAACTGCCGGCCTGCGTCGAACCCGTCGGGCTGTTCGCCGACCACAGCGTGGCGGACGTGCTCGACGCGGTGCGGACGGCGGGGCTGCGTACGGTGCAGCTCCACGGCCGTGAGGGGCCGGGCTTCGCCAATCGGCTCGACGGGCTGCGGGTGGTCAAGGCCATTGCCTTCGAGGAGGGCCACGTTGCCGAGCGGCTGCAACCGTGGCGCGAGGCCCGCACCCCGCTGGCCGCCCTGCTGCTCGATACGCCCCCTGAGGGCCCCCTCACCGGTGGCACCGGCCACGCCTTCGACTGGGACGCCCTCGCCCGGCTCCTCCGCGACGGCGCGTTCCGCGGCCTCCCGCCCCTCTTCCTCGCCGGCGGACTCACCCCCGGCAACGTCGCCGACGCTATCCGCACCGTCCGCCCCTTCGCCGTCGACGTGTCGTCGGGCGTCGAATCCTCCCGCGGCGTGAAGGACCCCGCCAAAATCGCCGCGTTCTGCCAAGCGGTCCACGCCGCGGACGAACCCCCTTCCGCATGAAGCGACGCGGCTTTGCCGCGCCGTCTCTCCCGAGCGGACGCGGCAAAGCCGCGGCGCTTCCTGTAAAACCGCACCCCATGCGACGCGTCCTCTCCGGCATCCAGCCCTCGGGCCAGCTCCACCTCGGCAACTACGCCGGGGCCGTGCGCCAGTTCGTCGACCTGCAACACACGCACGAGATGTACGTCTTCGTCGCGTCGTACCACGCCCTGACGACGGTGAAGGACCCCGGCCAACTCCGCGAGAACATCCGACAGGTCGTCATCGACTACCTCGCGTTCGGCCTCGATGCGTCGCTGCCGCACGTGCACCTGTACCTGCAGCACGACGTGCCGGCGGTGACCGAGCTCGCCTGGCTGCTCGGGTGCGTCTGCCCGAAGTCCGCGATGGAGAAGGCCACGACCTACAAGGACAAGCTCGACAGAGGGCTGTCGCCGAGCCTCGGATTGTTCACATACCCGGTGCTGCAGGCGGCCGACATCCTCGCGGTCGACCCCGACCTCGTGCCCGTCGGCGAGGACCAGCGGCAGCACGTCGAGATCACCCGCGACCTCGCGGGGAGTTTCAACTACCTCTACGGCAGCGAAGACAAGCCGGTGTTCAAGGTGCCGGAGGTCATGGTCCGCGCCGGGGCGGGGACGCTGCCGGGGCTCGACGGGCAGAAGATGAGTAAGTCCTACGGCAACACGATCGACCCGTTCCTGCCGGAGAAGGAGCTGCGGAAGACGGTGATGAAGATCGTCAGCGACTCGACGCCGATGGAGGAGCCCAAGGACCCGGAGACGGACGCGACGTTCGCGATCTTCAGCGCCATCGCGGGGCCGGATGACGAACGAACGATGGACCTGGCGGCAAAGTACCGGGCCGGGGGCTACGGGTATGGCCATGCGAAGCAGGCGCTGCACGAGTTGATCCTCGACCACTTCGCCGACGCCCGTGCCCGGCGGGTGGAGCTGATGAAGGACCCCGGGCACGTCGAGCGGGTGCTGCGGGACGGGGCCGCGGCCGCAAACGCGGTGGTCGCGGAGGTGACGGCGCGGGCGCGGGCGGCGGTGGGGTTGTGATGGTGCCGGAGCGTTTTGTCGTTTTAGATCAGACCCAGTTCATGTGTAGCGGGTGCCACACCTTGGCCGCTCGGGGCCAAGGTGTGCGACCTGCCGCACACCTTGACGCAAAGCCGTCAAGGTGTGGCACCGCCGGACCGGTAGCCGCTACATATGACTCTTGTTCGTTTTAGCCCGGCCGCTTGCGGCCGTCGTGTGTCACCGGGTGGAAGAGCACTGCGGCCGCAAGCGGCCGGGCTAAGAGGGCGGCGCGTCGGCGTTTATGTTGAGCTGTCGCGGCGGAAACGGGGACGCTGGCGCGTCTGCCGCTACGCGGGGGCGCGGGTCGCCTCGTCGCACATCGTCTCGAACGGCTTGGCGATGTGGGGCCAGGCGTTCTGGGCGACGGTGAAGTGGTTGGTGTCGGGGACCTCGATGTAGTCTTTCCAGCCGAGGTTTTTAGCGGCCACGAGGCGTTGGACCTGGTCGGCCATGGAGGCGGTGCTGGCGGGGTCGCTGGTGCCGAAGAGCACGGGCATCTCAAGGGTGGCGACGGCGGCCTCGGTGTCGATGCGGTCGAGGTTGAACCCCGCGCGGAGCGAGGCCTCGCGCATGCCGCGGAGCAGCCAGGGCTGGCAGAGCTTCGGGGCGACGAGGGAGCGGAAAAAGACCACGGCGTCTTCAAGGTCGAAGAAGGGTGAGAGGGCGAGGACGCCCCCGGAACTCAAGGCACCCCCGGAAGTCAAACCGCCCCCGCCCCCGGAATCGAGGGCACCCCCTCCGCCGGGAGCGTCGCTTGGGGCCGAGCCGCCCGCTGAAGCGGGCTCCGCCGGGGCGGGTTCGGGGGGGTTGGCGGCGTGGATGAGGGCGGTGACGGCGCCGGTGGAGACCCCTCCGGTGATGAGGGTGTCGCGGGGGTCGGCGAGCCAGCCGCGCTGGCGCGCGGCGGCGATGACGAGGGTGAGGTCGCGGGTCTCGCGGTGGCTGAAGGTGCAGACGTCGCCGCCGCTGCCGCCGTGGGCGCGGAGGTCCATGATGACGACCTCGTGCCCGGCGTCGGCGAGGTGCAGGGCGAGCGGGGCGTGCAGCTCCTTGACCTCCAGCCAGCCGGGGACGAAGACGACGGGCGGGCGGTGCGGCCGGTCGGCGGTGGCGGGGACGCGGACGGCCTCGAGCTTGACGCCGTCGTCCGCCTCAACGCCGAACCACTCGGCACCGGCAGCGGTAAGGCTTTGCCGCTGCTTCTTCACCGGGATGAGCTTGCGGGACAGACGGCTGGACCGCAAGAGCCCGCGCCCGAGGAGGACCGCCAGCGGGTGGGCGGGCCCTGCCGCCTCGCGGACCCGCTGCACCGTCGTGGCGTTGTCGGCGGCGTCCTGGGTCATGGCGGGGCGGGGGTGGGGGGTGGGGGGTGGCCGCTGGCCGTTGGCCGTTGGCCGTTGGCAGCTGGCCGTTAGCCGTTGGCAGCTGGCCGCGAGATGGTACCCGTTCTCGTTCTCGTACTCGTAATCGAAACGTGAGCCTTGCCGCGGGGTGCCCTCCGCCACTCGCACTCGCACTCGCACTCGCACTCGCACTCGATCCTTGACTCGGGACGCTGGCGCGTCTCCCGCTACGCAAGGGCGGGGGGCGGGACGCTGGCGCGTCTCCCGCTACGCGGTGCAGGTCGTGGATCACGCGTGACGCGGTGCGATCCCCACCATCTCATCCGTCGTTCCTCTCACCCCAGCCGCGCCTCGGCGAGGAGGGCGGCGCCGACGGTGCCGGCGTCGTCGCCGAGGGTGCTGGCGACGACCTCGCACTCGCGCATCTCCTCCGGGAAGACGTGCTGCAGGAACGCGCCGCGGACCCAGTGCATCCAGGTCTTGCCCATCGCTTCGGTGGCCCCGCCGCCGACGACGACGCACGGGAGGCTGAGCAGGGTGACGACGTTGGCGCACGTCACGCCGACGTGGAACGCGGCCCGCTTGACCACCTCGACGGTTAGCGGGTCCTTGCGGGCGAGGGCCTCGGCGAGAACCTTGGACCGGACCTTGGTGTAGTCGCCGCCGACGAGCTCGGTGATGACCGAGGGGTGGCCGGACTCAATGAGGTGGACGATCATGCGGGCGATGTTGTTGCGGCTGGCGAGGTCCTCGACGGTGCGGCGGCCGAGGCCCGCGTCGGCGCTGAGGAGGGTGTGGCCGACCTCCCCGGCGGTGAGGCGCGGGCCGTGGTAAAGCTCACCGTTGAGCACGAACCCCCCGCCGATGCCCGTGCCCACGAAGATCGCGAACAGGTCGTCGTGCTTGCGGCCGGCCCCGGCCTTGTACTCGCCCCAGGCCCCGACGTTCACGTCGTTGTCGACCGCCACCGGCAGGCCCGTTGCGTCGGCGAGCTCCTTGGCCAGGGGGTAGTTGTCCCAGCCGAGGTTGACCGCCTTGAGCACGACGCCGGCCTTGAAGTCCACCGCGCCGGGCGCGCCGATGCCAAGCCCCGCGACGTCCTTTTTCTTCACCGACGCGGCGTCGAGGGTCTTGTCCACGAGCTTGGCGATGCGTTTGAGGACCGTCTCGGCCCCGCCGTCGGCCTTGGTCTTGGTCCCGTCGCGGGCCAGGACCTTGCCGCCCTGCACGAGCGCACACTTGATGTTGGTCCCGCCGAGGTCGACGCCGAGGTAGGGGGTGGGCATGGGGTGGGTACTGGGGGGTGGAGGCTGGGGGCTGGCCGTTGGCCGTTGGCCGTTGGCCGTTGGCCGTTGGCCGTTGGCCGTGAGATCGTACCCGTTCTCGTTCTCGTACTTCGTACTCGTAATCGAAACGTGAGCCTTGCCGCGGGGTGACCTCCGCCGTTCGCACTCGGACTCGCACTCGAACTCGAACTCGAACTCGATCCAAGACTCGGGACGCTGGCGCGTCTCCCGCTACGCGAGGGCGGGGAGCGGGACGCTGGCGCGTCTCCCGCTACGCGAGGGCGGGGAGCGGGACGCTGGCGCGTCTCCCGCTACGCAAGGGCGGGGAGCGGGACGCTGGCGCGTCTCCCGCTACGCGAGGGCGGGGAGCGGGACGCTGGCGCGTCTCCCGCTACGCGAGGGCGAGGAGCGGGACGCCGGCGCGTCGCCCGCTACACGAGGGCGGGGAGCGGGACGCTGGGGCGTCGCCCGCTGCGCGTGGGGGATCATTGATGCGCAACGCGGCAGGTCGGGCCCGGCGCGGCGGAGCCGCGTCGCTTCATGGGAGCGGGGGCCGCATGGCGTCGTGGCCGGCGTGTTTCTCGTAGAGGCGGGCGATCTGCATGAGGGTGGCTTCTTGGAACGCGGGGCCCATGAATTGGATGCCGACGGGCAGGCGGGAGCCGTCGACGTCGGCGAGGCCGGCGGGCACGCTGACGCCGGGGAGGCCCGCGAGGTTGGCGTTGACGGTGTAGACGTCGTTGAGGTACATGCTCAGCGGGTCGTCGATCTTCTCGCCGAGGCGGAACGCGGGGCCGGTGGTGGTGGGGCAGAGGATCGCGTCGCAGCGTTCGAACGCGGCGTCGAAGTCGTTCTTGATGAGGCGGCGGACGCGGAGTGAGCGGTCGTAGTACGCCTCGGCGTAGCCGCTGGACAGGGCGTAGGTGCCGAGCATGATGCGGCGTTTGACCTCGTCGCCGAAGCCCTCTTCGCGGGAGGCGGCGGTGAGCTCTTGAATCGACGCCACGGCGTTGCCAACTTCCGGGGTGGCGCGGTGGCCGAAGTGGATGCCGTCGTACCGGGCGAGGTTCGACGAGACCTCGGCGGTCATGAGGATGTAGTAGGTCGGGATGCCGTAGCGGGTGTGGGGCAGGTCGACCTCGACGAGCTCGGCCCCGTGCCGTTTGAGCAGAGCGGCCGCGTCGTCCACCGCCTTCTGCACGGCGGGGTTGTTGGCGCCCTCGAGCATGTACTGCTTCGCGAGGCCGATGCGGAGGGTGTCGAGCGGGCGGTCGAGGTCGGTGAGGCCGCGGTCGATGTGGACGTCGGCACAGGTCGAGTCGAGCGGGTCGTGGCCGGCCATGACCCGGAGGACCAGCGCGGCGTCGGCGGTGGTGCGGGCGAAGGGCCCGACCTGGTCGAGGGACGAGGCGCAGGCGACCAGGCCGTAGCGTGACACGCGGCCGTAGGTCGGCTTGAGCCCGACGACGCCGCAGAGGGCGGCGGGTTGACGGATGGACCCGCCGGTGTCGGACCCGAGGCTGGCGCTGCAGAGGCCGGCGGCGACGGCAACGGCGCTGCCGCCCGAGGACCCGCCGGGGACGCGGGCGGTGTCCCAGGGATTGCGCGACCCGCCGAAGGCGCAGTTCTCGCAGGACGAGCCGAGGGCGAACTCGTCCATGCGGGTCTTGCCCAGGACGATGGCCCCGGCGTCTTCGAGCCGCTGAACGCAGGTGGCGGTGAAGGGCGAGCGGTAGTGCTCGAGCATTTTGGACGAGCAGGTCGTGTGGCCGTAGGCGGTGCAGATCGCGTCCTTGACCGCGATGCCGACGCCGGCGAGGGGCCCGGTGACGTCGCCCGCATCGACCGCGGCGGCGCGTTGCATCGCCCGGTCGTGGAACACCTCCTGGTACGCGCCGAGCGCCTCGTTGAGGGTGTCGATGCGGTCGAGGAACACGCGTGTCGCGGCGGCCGCAGTGGTGCGGCCGTCGGCGATGGCGTCGCGCAGGGCGATGAGGCTGACCGTGGCGGGGTCCATGGGCGGAGCTTATCAGGCAGGGGAAAGTGCGGAGGGAACAGGAATAGTGGCGGGACAAACGAAGTGCGGAGGGAACAGGGAACAGTGCGTTGGAAGCAACGCGTACTGTTCCCTGTTCCCTCCGCACTCATAAGATCTTCGGCACCTTAAAAAATGCCCCCTCCCGCTGCGGCGCGTTCGCCAGCGCGGCGTCGACGTCCATGCCCGGCGACTCCCGGTCGGGCCGCGTCACGTCTCGCCGGTCGATCGCGCCCGCCAGCGGCTCGACATCGTCCACGTCGAGCTCGTTAAGCACCGCGATGTGCTCAAGCACCGCGGCGAGTTGGCCGGTGAAGTGGGCGACCTCGCCGTCGGTGAGCGCCAGCCGGCTGAGCTTCGCCGCGTGCCGCACGTCCGCTTCGGTGATGGGTTGGGGCATGGGCGTAGGATACGCTATCCCAACCGGCACCCGAGCCTGCTGCGACCGCTTTCGTTCGGCTGAGACATGCCATGACCAACCAGATCAACGTCGACCCGCAGATCCTCGGCGGCACCCCGGTGTTCAACGGCACCCGGGTTCCCATCGCCGCTTTGTTCGACTACCTCCGCGGACAGCATTCATTAGATGATTTCCTGCTGGACTTCCCTTCGGTGAGCCGTGCTCAGGCGGTGTGCCTCCTGATCCAGGCGCAAGAGGCAGTGCTGACGACGCAGAAAGATGAAGCTGTTGCTTGATGAAAATATCCCGCACGTCCTCCGCCATGGCCTGACGGGGCACGACTGCTACACCGTGGCCTACCGCGGATGGTCCGGGATCAACAACGGCGAGTTGCTCCGCCTTGCGGCGGCCGATGGGTTCGACGCTCTGATTTCGAAGGACGCGGGCCTTCGCTTTCAGCACGACCTGAAGCGCCTGCCGCTCAGCATCGTGGTGCTGGAGTGTGCTTCGAATGAGATGGCGGACATCCGCCCTCTGATCCCCGCCTTGCTTGCCGCCCTCGAGACGCTGCGGCCGCGGATGCTTGTCGTCGTGTCATAGGCCGATAGAGTCGGATATTCTGTTTTCCACCCGCTGTTGGCCCGACCCCCGACCCCAGACCCCTGATCCCCGAACCCTCGCTCATGCTCGAAACTTTCGACAACCCGTCGCCCGACCGGCACTACGTCATCGAGCACACCCATGACGAGTTCACCAGCGTCTGCCCCAAGACCGGGCACCCCGACTTCGGCACCGTCAACCTGCAGTACGTCCCGGGCGACCTGTGCGTCGAGCTCAAGAGCCTCAAGCTCTACTACCAGTCGTTCCGTGACAAGGGCATCTTCTACGAAGCGGTGACGAACCAGATCGCCAACGACCTGAACGGGGCGATGGACCCGGTGTGGCTGCAGGTCGTGACTGACTGGCGCGGCCGCGGCGGGATCCGCTCGCGCATCACCGTCGAGCTCGGCCGGCACCCGCACGACGCGCCCCCTCCGCGGGAGGACGACTTCGAGGATGAGGACGACGACGACTCGCTGCCGCCGGGGTACTGAGGGGAATGACGATAATCGAATGACGAATGGCGAAGCGAAGGCCGCGCGTAGCAATCAGCGTGACCCGCACGACCCGCACGACCGGACGCCGACGGCCGGGGTGACGCGGGATGGAGTGGTGCGGGGTGGGCTTGAATCGGACGCTTAGGTTTGGAACCCCACGACGACGAGCGGAGGCCGGATGAGGCGGACGAGATCGACAACCGGGCGGGAGAGGGCGGACCGGCTGCGGCGCGTGTTGCTGCCGGTGCAGTCGGTGCTGTTGATGCTGATCGCGGCGGCGGTGGCGGTGGGGGTCCTGACGCGGGGTGAGCCGCAGGCGGCGCGGGCGGTGGCCGCGGCACCCGCTCCGGGGCCGATGGAGGCCGCGGTGCCGAACCCGGCGATGAGCTTTGACCCATCGCGTCGCGAAGCGACCGGCGGCGTCAACTTTGCCGCATCGCGGGGGGCGACGGCGGTGTCGGGTTCCGTCGGGACGGCGGGCGCCGCGGTGCCGGCTCCCGCGGTTCCGCCAGCGGATGACCGGGCGATGGGCGCGGACGACGGTTCGGGTGAAGACCTCTTCCAGTTTGCCCATGCCCGCAAACGGCCGACCCGGCCCGGGGACGCGGCCGCCGAGGGTGCCCACAGCAAACCCCCCGCGGGCGGCTCATCCACCGCCGTTGCCGCCCTGGTGCCCTCACCATCCTCGCCCGATCCCGCCCCCACCGCCGCACCGACGGGCGATCCCCCGTCCCCGCAGACGCCGACCCGCTCCGCACGCCGGGGCGTCGTCGGGGTCGCGCCCTCGAACTCGGCCGGATCGGGTGCCGAGGGCGGCGGGAACCGCACGGCCCGTCGCGGCCCCGGCGGCGCTGCGGCCGCCTCCACCTCCACCGCCCGAGCGGCGTCGGCTCCCGCCGTTGCCCCACCCCCGCCGTCCGCCGCGGAGCCGCAGCCCGTCGATTTATCCAGCGACGCCTCCCCGCTCTCCGCTCCGCCGGCCCTGCCCCAGGCCCGGGTGCCGACGACGGCACCGCCCCCCGCCGCCGAGCGACCGCAACCCCCCGCTAAACCCGATCCCACCAAACCCCCCGCGCCCGGCCCCGACGCCACCCCCACCGAAGCCCCCCGCGCCGTCAACCGCAAGCAGCAGGAGATCGAGCAACTACGCGGCCGCCTCGTCGAGTTCATCCCCATCGGCTACTCGTCCTCCGACGCCTCCAAACGCTACGTCGGCCAAGGCGTCGAGCAGCTCGGCTGGAGCGGCTTCGTTACCGAGATCGTCACCCCCTGCCTCGACTACGGCGTCCGACGCGTCCAGCTCCACAACCCCTTCGGCGTCCGCATGAAGCCGATGGAGCTCGACCAGTACATCCACGCCAAAGAGTCCGGCCTCGCCTGGCTCACCGACGGGTTCGTCGACGCCTGGAAACCCGTTACCCGCGGCGACCTGACCGATGGCAAGCCCGTCGAGGTCATCGCCTACCTCGGCACGTACTACGGCCCGGACATGATGCCGCTGGAGGACGCGGGCGACTGGGACGCCTGGCTCGCCCGGGCCGAGGAGAGCGTCCGCCTGCCGCTTGAGGCGGGGATGAGCCTCGCCTTCGACTCGTTCAGCACCGCCGGGATCGACAGCTACTCCTACCGCTTCGTGCAGATGCTCAAGGCCCGCGGCGTCAAGACCTACATCGAGACCTGGCCGAAGCGGGCCGACACGTTCTGGCACGACTCGGGCGTGGTCGTCGCCGAGCACTGGTTCCAGCGCAACCACACACACCCCAACGTCGCGGCCCGGGTGCAGCTCACCGGCGACATCGTCCGCCTGATCAACAAGCCCCCGGGCGGGGCCCACCCCCGCGACCCGTCGTGGGTCCGCGCCGCCGCGGTCGACGCCATCTCCACCGGCTACACCGCCGCAGCCCGGCTCCGCACCCTCGACGAGGCGGGTATCCCCCTCCAATCCGTCCTCGAAGAGGCGTGGGTAAGGCGCTACGGCGGGTTCGACTGATCGACCCGCATCGGTGGAACTCGGCGGTGCGGCTCTCTACGCTACCGCCATGAGCAACGCCGACGAACGCATCGCGCAGTGGGAAAAGATGGCCGCCGAGGCCCCGGACGATATGGCCTACTTCAGCCTCGGCAGCGCCTACATGGACGCCGAGCGGTACGGCGAGGCGGCCAAGGCGTTCGGCCAGGCCATCGCCGAGAACCAGGGCATGAGCCGGGCGTACCAGCTCCTCGGCAAGGCCCTGATCAAGGACGGGCGGGAGGCGGACGCCAAGCCGATGCTCCGCAAGGGGTACAAGGTCGCGGCCGAGCGGGGCGACGTGATGCCCCAGCGGTCGATCGCCGAGATGCTCAAGCGGCTGGGCGAGGAGTTGCCGGAGGTTGAGGATTTTGCGGCCAAGAAGGCCGCGGTCGAGGCGAAGGGCGAGGGCAAGATGGTGCTCGACCGCCGCGCCGGTCAGCCCCAGCCCAAGCTCGCCGGCCCGCCGATGCGCGGGCCCACCGGCCGCTTCATCTACGACCACTTCGGCCAGATCACCTGGAACCAGTGGATCGGTCAGGGCACCAAGGTTATCAACGAGCTCCGCCTCGACTTCTCCAACCCCGCCCACCAGGACCTCTACGACGAGCAGATGCTCGAATGGCTCCAGGTCACGCCCGACGAGATTGAGGCGTACGCCAGAGAAAACATATCCGTTTGATCCACCCGAAGCGACGCGGCTTCGCCGCGCACAACCTCCGCATCAAGCGCGGCAAAGCCGAGTCGCTTCCTTGGAAACGACATTCCTACCGCGTCACCGCCGCCGCGTCCTGCCGCACGTGCGTCTCGCTCTGCAGCCGCTCGACCACCGCCCGCACGTCGTCGGCCGCGATGGCGTACGCCTCGACCCGGCCGGCCCGGGCGATGTTCAACCCGATCACGTGGCCGTCGAGGTCGACGATCGGCCCGCCGCACTCGCCGGGGTTGATCGTCGCGTCGTGCTGGAACACCCGCTCGAACCCGTCACGCCGCTGCGACAGCTCGTTGCCCGCGGTGTTCATGCTGTCCGCCCGGTTGCTCGGGTCCACCGGCCGCAGCCGCAGCTCGACGTCGAACGCCACGAGCTGGTCCTGCCGCTCGGCCACGAGCGCGACGCGGTCCCCCGCGTTGAAACTCTCGAGTGTCTCGAGGATGTCGTTGAAGGACCGGATCGGCCGGTCCGCCAGCGTCACGATCCGGTCGCCCGGCCGGACCCCCGCCACCTCCGCGCCCATGCCCGGCAGCGTGCCCGACACGAACACGCCCCGCGTCTCGCTGTCAAACAGTTGCAAACCCAGCCGCACCCCCGCCACCTTCCGCGGCAGCGCGCTCAATACCCCCACCGCCACCGGCAGCTCGCCCGAGCCCGGCGTCACCACCCACTGCCCCAGCGTCAACTCCGGGGCCTCCGCCCACGTCACCGGTGTCAACCCCTCCGCATCCAACTGCAAGAGCGCGATGTCGCTCGACCGGTCCACCGCCAGCGGTGTCGCGTCGACCTCGCGCCCGTCCGGCAGCCGGCACCGCACCGCGTCGTGCCCCGCCACCTCGCTCGCCTTGGTCACCACCCCGCCGTCGGCCGAAACCACCGCGCCCAGCGCGACCTGCCGCCCCTCGGCGATGACCTCCACCACGCTGTCCCGCACCGCCGCCACCACCGGCTCAAACACCGCCCGCAACGCCGGCCCCTCCGTGTCGCTGTCACTCCCCAGCAGCGACGCCCGCTGCGCCGATGCGCCGGCGGCGAACACCAGGATCAAGGCGGTGACGAGCAAACGAACGGATTGCATATCAACCATGACGATCTTCACCCGCGATCTTAGCGCGGCCGCTTGCGGCCGCAGTCTTCTTCAACCGTTGAACAGACACGACGGCCGCAAGCGGCCGGGCTAAGAGAAACATCGGTATCCCTCAGCGCGTTGGCAGCACGTCGCCCGCCTCCGCGACCTCGACGTTCAGGTTGAGCGTCGCCTCCCCGCGTTGGACCGTCAGCGCCACCGACCGGCCGGGCGTGGTCTCGACGATGAACTCCTGCAGCGCGCCGTCGATCGCGGTCGACTCGCCATCGACGGCCGTGATGACGTCGCCGGTGCGGAGGCCCGCCCTGGCCGCCCCGCTGCCCTCGACGATGCCGGTGACCAGCGCCCCGTCGTCGGTCTGGCGGAACACGATGCCGATCACCGGCCGCGCCCCGGGCCCCGCGTTGTCGATGATCAGCTTCCCGAGCGCGAGGTCGTCCCACTCGGCGCGGAACACCGCCAGCGGGACGTGGTAGTTGCTCCGCATCGACCGGCCGATGCGGCTGTGGATGCCGATGAGTTGGCCCTTGCGGTTGAACAGCGGGCCGCCCGAGTCGCCGCCGATGAGCGTGCAGTCGCTCCGCAAACTTTTGCCCTCGCGCACCTGGATCAGCCGGCCCAGCCGCACCACCGTCGAACGGTCCGCGTCGAACCGTTCGGGGTGCCCCAGCGCGATCACCCAGTCCCCCACCGTCGGCCGCGCGTCCGCCGGGGCGAGCTCGACGTGGGGCCACTCCCGCTCCTGCCCCGGCTCGCTCACCAGTTGCACCATCCCCGCGTCCGTCGAGCCGTGGTGCACCCCGAGCGTCCGCCCCGTCGCCACCGTCCCGTCGGGGAAATACACCCCCACCCGCCGCCCCGGCTCGCCGATCACGTGCGCCGCGGTAAGGATCAGCCCGTCCTCATTGACCACCACCCCGCTCCCCGCCCCCAGCGGCGTGATCAGCCCCACCGTCGCCGGGCCAACCTCCGCCGTGACGCGTTGCACGTCGTCCTGGATCACCTTGAGGTCGCCGACGCTGCGCGGCGTCTGCGTAGATGTCGGATCAGCTGTCGCCGCAGTGGGTAGAGCGACACGAAATGCCAAAGTTAAGCCAAGTGCCGCCGCTAGGACGGGCAAGTTCCTTCGCCGCTCGATCATGATGCTGTTACCTTTAGCAATGAACTTCGAAAGCTGTCTAAACAAGGTTACGCAGCAGATGCCACGCTGGGTCGCTGAAGCGGCAGCCAAAAGCAGCACCCTCAAATTTTCTGTTGACATGCATTGCACTTCAATGCATAATGGCTCCATGGCTACCAAGGAGCTTGTTGCCGCGTCAAGCCGCCCGCTCGTCCTCTCCATCCTCAAGCAGGGCGAGTCCTACGGCTACGCGATTATTCAGGAAGTCAAGCAGCGTTCCGCGGGCGAACTGGACTGGACCGACGGCATGCTCTACCCCGTCCTTCACCGGCTTGAGCGGGAGGGCCTGATTTCCGCCCGCTGGGACGTTGCGGAGACGGGACGCAAACGGAAGTACTACAAGCTAAGCGACGACGGCGGCCATGCATTGCAGGCCGAAAAAGATCAATGGCTCAACGTTCATAACACTCTCGCCACTCTCTGGGGGATCGAACCATGCAAAGTGTGAAGCCCGCCTCAAATTCTCCGACGGACCTCGAACTTCTAGTTCGCCACTGGCGTGACGGCATAGCATCGCACGAGGGGTTCGATTCGGCCGCCCTTGACGAGCTTGAGGACCACTTACGCAGTGAGTTGGCCGCAATTTCGAACGATCAACTTAAAGCGGAAGAGAGAATGCTGCTCGCCGGCCGGCGGGTCGGGAAGCCCGCGGAGTTGGCCGCCCGCTACATCGAGAACAACCGGGGGCGGGTCTGGAGCCGGCGGCTGCTGTGGATGATCGTTGGCGTGCTGATCGTGTTTATGCTGTCGTCGGTGTGGAACGTGCTCTCGTACTGGGGCATGTATCACAATTTCGCGCTGGACTGGGGCACCAAAAGCACTGCCGCACTGTTCGGCTTCATCGCCCTCTTGACGTTCGTCGGCTTGAGTTGGAGCCTGCTGTGGATCACACGGGGAGGAATGGCACCGCCCACGTCATGCGGCAAGGTACGGTCGCCGATGGCGTTGCTCCTCGGTGCGGCACTCGCGGTCTATCTAGCTGCAAACATGGCGTTACGTGCCCAGATGGCTTACATGAACGAAAACTGGGAACAGGTCACCGCTTGGATTAATCAGAGCCCGGGAGCGTACAATGTTCAGCTTCAGTTTTGGGGCACGATGAGCACCGGGTTCATCGTGACGCTTGCAATCGTCGGACTCCTGCTGGAGCGACGACTGCGGCGGGATCGTCGGCGCGCGTAATTCAACCTGACCTCTGTAGGACCCGCAACGGCCGGAGCTATGCCTAGGCCGAGAAGCTGCTGCCGCAGCCGCAGGAACTGGTGGCGTTAGGATTGTTGAACACGAAGCCGCGGCCCATGACCTCGTCTTTGAAGTCGATGCTCGTGCCGTTGAGGTAGAGGAAGCTCTTGGGGTCGCAGACGATGGTGACGCCGTGCTGCTCGAAGGTTTCGTCGGTGTCGCGGGCGGTCTCGGTCAGGTCGAGCAGGTAGGAGAAGCCCGAGCAGCCCCCGCCCTTGACCCCGACGCGGAGGCGGATGTTCTGGGCGTCAAGCTCCTGCTGCTGGATGATCTGCTTGATCTCGCGCGCGGCGGTCTCGGACAGCGTGATCTGGGCGGTGTCGGCAACGGCTTCGGGCGTGGCGGTGTCGGTGGGCATGGGTGTTCTCGGGTGAGCGTTCTGCGGGTGGGTTCAGGGTAAAATCAGACGAATCGGCGGCGGGCGGCGGGGTCAGCGGTCCCCGGCCACCGCGGCGTGGCCCAAGGCGGTCTCGACGGCGGCCTGCTCGGCCTCGATCGGCTCGTCGTCGTCGTGATCGTGGTGGTGGATGCCGTTCTTCTCTTCGTAATCGTGGATGGCGGCCTTGATCGCGTCCTCGGCGAGGACCGAGCAGTGGATCTTCACCGGCGGGAGGCTGAGCTCCTGCACGATGTCGGTGTTCTTGATCGCCTCGGCCTGGGCGAGGGTCTTGCCCTTCATCCACTCGGTGGCGAGCGAGGACGAGGCGATGGCGCTGCCGCAGCCGAAGGTCTTGAACTTCGCGTCTTCGATCATGCCGGTCTCGGGGTTGACCTTGATCTGGAGCTTCATGACGTCGCCGCACTCGGGCGCCCCGACGACGCCGGTGCCGACGAGCCGGTCGTTCTTGTCGAGCGCCCCGACGTTGCGGGGGTGTTCGTAATGGTCGATGACTTTTTCGCTGTAGGCCATGGGTGGCTCTTCCTTTGCTTCAACGGCTGTGTGGTTTTGTCAACTGATTATAGGCGTCGATCGCGGGCGGTGTCGGGGTTGGCCGGGGCTGGTCCGGGTGTAGGCCCGGGGGATGGTCGCCTTGGCGGGAGCGGCGGTAGCGGCCGGGCGGGACGCCGACGGCGGTGTCGAACTGGCGGGAGAAGTAGTAGACGTCGCGGTAGCCCAGCCGGTCGGCGATGTCCTGGAGCGTGAGGCGGGTGTCGACGAGCAGCCGGCGGGCCTCGACGATCTTCTGCGCGAGGCGGTAGGTGTGAAGCGGGGTGTGGACGGCCTGGCGGAACCGCCGCCGCAGCGTGCTCAACGCCATTGCGTGCTCGGCGGCCAGCCGGGCGTAGTCCGGGTCGGGCTCGCTCAGATCCTCCAGCCGGGCCAGCACAAGCGGCAGCCAATCGCCCGGGGCGTTGGGCCCGACGCCGCCGCGCCCGCTCCCCTCCTCCGCCGCCTCCCGGGCGGCAAGCTCCGCCAGACGCAGCAGGATCGCTTCGAGGAGGTTGCCCGCCCGCAGCGTGTCCAGCGGGCGGCTGCCCCCCGCGAGGACGATCATCTCGTCCATCATCCGGGCCAACTCCGCCGCGCGTGGAGCCCGCAGCCGGACCGGCCGCTGGAGCAAGAGCCCCTGCTCACGCCACCGCCGGACCCGCGGGCCGTGGAACGCGGCGTAGCGGTGCGCCCACCACCCCCCCGCCGCGGCGGCGCGGAAGCGGATGCGTGGCCCCGGGTACGCCGGCCACGCCGCGGCCGGCCCGACCACCTCCCGCCGCGCCCCGTACCGCAGCTCCACCCGGCCCCGCGTCATCAACTGCAGCGTGTGGTAGTCAAACCGCTTGTCCACCACCGCGTCGCAGCGCGGCGCGTGCTGGCAGTGCAGGAAGACCAGGTCCTTCGCCATACCGATCGGATCGTGCAAAAGATGGGGCAACAAATCCATCGACAGCCGCGGCCAGGCATACCAACATACGCTTCTTCATCCGCTCCGACTCAATGTGCCTCAGAAAGAGACCTGATATGCCGCCCGCTACCAACACGCTCCCGCTCATCAACGACTACGACCTTACCCCGGCCGAGGTCATATTCTACAAGGAGCAGGGCTTCCTGCCGCTGCCGAACCTGGTGAGGAAAGAGAAGATCGAGGCGTTACGGGACGAGGTGAAGCAGGTGTTGGGCGCACACGGCCTGGACGAGGCGCGGCTGCGGAAGGCCTCGGAGGGTAAGGACAAGCTCCGGCAGTTCACGCAGTACCTCGCCGGCTCGCTGCTGGAGGAGCTGATCAACGGCGAGCGGACCCGGGCCGTCGCCGGCCGGCTGATCGGCGGCGAGGCGATCGTCTACATGCCCTTCACCGCGGTCAAGGCCGGCGGTGGCGGCGGGACCTTCGACTACCACCAGGACAACAACTACACCCCGCACGACCCGGCAATGGGGTCACTCAATATCTGGGTCGCGTTGGTCGACATGAGCCCCGCCAACGGGTGCCTCCAGGTCGTGCCCGCTTCGCACCGCAACGGGGCGATCGATTCGTCGGATGTCGGCGACGGGACCCGCGGCGTCAAGGTCGACCCCGATCAGCTCTTGCCCCTCCGGATGCGGGCCGGCGACGCGGTCGCCTTCACCCGCTGGACCGTGCACGGCTCGGGGCCCAACACCACCGACGAGCCCCGCTGGGCCTACGCGCTGCAGTACCACCGCCCCGACGTCCGCTGGCGGGTCAGGGACGCCGCCGACGACGAGCCTTGGAAGCTGCTGACGGAGGAAAAGCGTTTCAACACCGAGCCGGTGGAGCGGCTCGGGCCGAAGGAGGAGTGATTCGGTCCCAAGGAGACACGGCAGCCTCTTTAGTTGACTAGATCCGGGTTCACACCCACGGGCACCAGGATGAGATCACGATCCGGCGGGGGATTGGCCTCGTTCCAAGCGTCCTCAAGGGCCTGCATCCTCTCGGCACGCTGCCAGGCATCCTCGCCGGGAACCTCCGTCGGCACATACAATCCATCGCTACGCAGCCTGGCCCCCGCGAAATAGAGATGCAGCGCCTCGGGGTCCCACCCCGAGGCCCGCGCCGAATCCCGCAGGTGCCCATTGATCGCCCGCTCTTCATCCGGACTGATCGGAGATGGCGTCAGCTGAGGCATTGTCCTGCAACCTTGAATATCCAACCCGCCTGTCGAATGCTTCGGCGGGCCACTGCTTCATTAACCGGCGCTGTCGTGTAGTCCGACTCTAGACGTACATCATAGAGCGCTCCGAGATCTCTCACCAGTTGGTTCTTGTACGTGACGTCCGGAATCAACCTGTCGGCGTGCTTCTTTAGCAGACGGGGCGTCTGATGGTGCGACCAAGCGGATCCCTGGCGATGCGGTGCTGCCGGCGGGGGCCTCAACCCCGCAGTGTAGAGCATGCTGGTGGCTGCAAAAAAGGCGGCGTAGTAGGCTCGGCTGACCGCATCCCGGTTCCTCTGCTCCTTGAGCAGGGATCGGGCGGCGCTTAACGTCGCCTCGGCCTGGTGCACCCAGGATTCGGCATCGGCCACCTCAATGTGCCCCCCACTGCACGGTCTCCAGATCGATGCCTTCCTGCACCATGTCCCAGAGGGGGGACATGTCGAGCAGCTTATTCACGTTGGTCACCACCTTGTCGATGGTGTAGTCGATCTCTTCCTCCGTCGTGATGCGGCCCAGGCCGAAGCGGATGCTCGAGTGCGCGAGCTCGTCGCCCAGGCCGAGGGCCTTGAGGACGTAGGAAGGCTCGAGCGAGGCGGAGGTGCAGGCCGACCCGCTGCTCACCGCGATCTCCTTGATGGCCATCATGAGGGACTCGCCCTCGACGTAGGGGAAGCTGATGTTGGTGGTCTGGGGGAGTCGTTTGGTGGGGTGGCCGTTGATGACGGCGGTCTCGAGCTGCGACGTGATGCCGTCCTCGAGCTTCTGCTTGAGTTTGCCGAGGCGGATCGCGTCGTCGGACATCTCGTGGAGGCAGAGCTCGGCCGCTTTGCCGACGCCGACGATGCCCGGGACGTTGAGGGTGCCCGACCGCATGCCGCGCTCGTGCCCGCCGCCGTCGATGAGGGGCGAGACCCGGACGCGCGGCCGGCGGCGACGGACGTAGAGGAACCCGCAGCCCTTGGGGCCGTACATCTTGTGCCCGCTCGCCGAGAGCAGGTCGACGCCCGCGGCCTCGACGTCGGTGGGCAGCTTGCCGACCCACTGCGTCGCGTCGGTGTGGAAGATGACGTCCTTCTCCTTGCAGACCTTGCCGATCTCGGGCACCTCGTTGATCGTGCCGATCTCGTTGTTGGCCCACATGATCGAGACGAGGATCGTGTCCTCGCGGATGGCTTTGCGGACCTGCTCGGCGGTGATGATGCCGTCCTCGCCCGGCTCGAGCCAGGTGACCTCGTACCCCTGCCGCTGCAGCCGCTTCATCGGGTCGAGCACGGCCTTGTGCTCGTGGATCGCCGAGATCAGGTGCTTGCCCTTCTGGGCGTACATCTCGGCGGTGCCCTTGATAGCAAGGTTGTTCGACTCGGTCGCGCCGCTGGTCCAGATGATCTCCTTCGCCGAGGCGCCGAGCAGCGCGGCGACCTGCTCACGCGCCTTGTCCACGCCCTCCTCGGCCTTCCAGCCGAAGGCGTGGTTGCGGCTCGCGGCGTTGCCGAAGTACTCGGTGAAGTACGGGATCATCGCCTCGAGGACCCGCGGGTCCATCGGGGTCGTGGCGTTGTGGTCGAGGTAGATGGGGAAGGAAAGGGCCATGGTGTATATATAGTTCGGGGTCGGGCGGGACGTGCGATGGTAGGAGGGGGGGCGGGGTGCTTCAAGGAAAGTTGCGCCGGGGCGTCGAGATTGGTTCGGGTGTCCGCCTAGGCGGCCGTGACCCGCGAACGTCGTAGCAGGAGCTCTATAGCCGCGGCCTGACAGGCCTCGTCTTGATACCTCCCGGCATACCGTTCGGCGCGGCCTGTTAGGCCGCCGCTGTTGATGTCGCTCTCCGTCATTGCATAGCTCCCCCGCTGCATCGGGTAAGATGTCTCGCCCTCACGTTCCCTCACCCAGCACCGCCATGTCTGAATCCAACGGCAAGACCCGCTTCAAGACCGTCCTGCTCTTTGGTGCCCCCGGCGCGGGCAAGGGGACGCAGGGGGCGATCCTCGGGCGGATACCCGGGTTCTACCACTGCTCATGCGGGGACGTGTTCCGCAACATCGACATCACCAGCGAGCTCGGCCGAAAGTTCTACGAGCACTCCTCGCGCGGCGAGCTGGTGCCCGACGAGATCACCGTGGCGATGTGGGCCCAGGCGATCCGGGCCCACACGATCCTGGGCGATTACAAGCCCGACGCGGACCTGCTCATCCTCGACGGCATCCCCCGGACCCTCGACCAGGCCCGGCTCATGGACCAGCACATCGAGGTCCGCAAGATTATCCACCTCGCCTGCCACGACGAGACGAAGATGTTCGAGCGTCTCCGCCGCCGCGCGCTCAAGAGCAACCGCCACGACGACGCGGACGAAAAAGTCATCCGCCGGCGGTGGCAGGTCTACGAACGCGAGACCGCCCCGGTGCTGGGGTACTACCCGCCGGAGATGGTCGTCGAGATCAATTCCATCGGCTCGCCGGCGCGGATCGTGCACGACATCCTCGACCACACGGTCCCGGTTCAGGACAAGCTGTTCCAGAAGTACGAGGGCTGATTCGCATTCCGTCAGCTTCTCGCGTTTTGCGGTTGCGGGTGTCACACCTCGCCGGCTTTACGGCGATGTGTGCGTCACGTGCGATGCAAGCCGTCACACATCGGCCCCGAGCGGCCGAGGTGTGGCACCCTTGACGCACGAGCTCTTGTCGTGGTCCGTCAGAGGCGGGGGGCATCCCGGCCTGGAGCGTGACAGCCCGGCCGCCTGCGGCCGCGGCGCGTCGAGGTGCGCAGAAAAACGCGGCCGCAAGCGGCCGCGCTGAGGGGGTCGGGTGATTGGTCGTAGCCCCGTCGGGGTTACTCCATCTCGCCTTCGTTCGTCTTCTTCTTGCCGTCGTCCATCTTCTTCGAGCCCTTCTCCATATCCTTGGCGATGGCCATGGCTTTGGCCATGATCACGGTGCCGCGGACGGTGGCCGGGTCCGCGAGCAGGTCGGCGTGGATCTGCTCGTGGTTCATCATCAGCTGCTTCATCTCATCCTGCATCTTCTTGCCCTCGGGGGTCGCCATCGTCTCCTTCATCGCCTGCTTGAACCCGGGCTCCTTCATCAGCTCCTTGGCGAGTTGCATCTGGCACATGATCTCGGCGATCTCGGTCTCGAGCTCCTTGCGGTCCGCGTCGCTGGAGAGCGACTGCTGCATGTCCTTCATCTCGGCCATGAGCTTGTCGGTCTGCTGGGGGCTGAGTTTCTCGTCCATGCCCTTGTCCATCTGCGCGGTGCGGTCGCCGCCGGACTGCTGCGCGGTGAGGACGGGGCCGAGCGTGAGCGTGGCCGCCCCGACGCAGAGGGCGGCACAGGCGGTGACGATCCGGCGGGTCTTGATCTGCTGCAACATGGGATGACTCCTGGTCATGGGCCTTCTTGGGGCCGGGGGTAGAGGCTGCAGCCGGACGAACACCCGTCCGCTGCGAGGTGAGTTTGACGAAAGGAAAGACACGATTCGGCGTCCGAGTAACACGGAAGCCTCTTGACGTAGCAGCCTATCCCTCCGAACGGCACGGGGCGCGGGCGGGGCGGCGGGTTCACACGAAAGGGTGGTGACGGGGCACGTAGGCGAAACGCGCAATAAAAAACCCCCGGTCCTTCGGGGGTTTAAGGGGGGGGGTGCCCGCCGGGGTCGGATCTTCCGTGATCCGACCCGTGGCATGCGTTCCGTGCGGCACCCTCGAGTCCAAAATCTCCACGCAGCCCGGACATCCTTGTCCGCCTCGCCCGTGGAGTCGACGCCGCTTCCTTGCGACGATGGCATACTCTACCGACTCTTATCCGTAATGCAACCGCAAACCGTTGAAAATCTGACAAAATTTGGAATTGGCGTACTGGACCGGGCGTGAGAGCCGTCCGCAGCCTGTCCGATAACGCGGAACATCGGCAAACTCTACCGCATCGGGGCGGCAAAACGCTAGCATCCGCGGCGTTCTGTCCGAAATGCATCCTATGACAAGAGCACCGTCCGGGTCGAACCCGCGGGAAGCCGCCCCCGCCGCGGACCATGCGCAGCGGGTGCGTGACCTGCGGGGCGGGGCGCTGAAGGCGGCGCGGGTTGCGGCGGGGCTGTCGGCCCAGAAGCTGGCGGACCGGGTCAACGACCGCACCCGCGGCAGCGACCTCACGCGGGACGCCATCTACTCCTATGAGCGGGGCAAGGTGCTGCTCAACCGCGACGCGGCCGAGCGGATCGCGGAGGTTTTGCGGATGCCGCTGGGGGACCTGCTGGCGGGTGACCCGGACTTCTCGGCCCCGCCCCACGACCCCGCGAGCGGCGGGTCGGCGGTCGAGGCCGAGAGGCACGGCGGCGGGCTGGACCTGGCCCCGGCGGAGCGGGAGCGTCTGTTGCACGCCCGGCAGGCGCTGCTCGGGCTCGCCGCGCCGCTGCTGCAGTCGGCCGAGGTGCTCACGCGTCAGCTTGGGCGGGCCCGACCGGGGTCGACCCGGGCGGTGGAGTTCGTCGCGTCGTTCAACCTCGTGCAGGACGACGCGCGGCAACTGCTCGACGCCCCCGCCCGGCAGACGGTGGTCCACGCCGACCGGGCGGCGGGCTTCGACACGCTGCACGAGCTGATCGACGCGGCGGCGGCGCTCCGCGACGCGGTGGAGGCGGGGTCGCTGGACCTGTTCGAGGCCGACGCCGACCAGCCCGCGGCCGTGGTCCGCGCCTGCCGCACCCTCGCGGCCAAGCTGTCGGCCCTGCTCGACCCGCTCCGCGACGCGGCCGGCCGCAGCACAAGGCTGGCGATGTGAAATGACGAAATCAGAATGACGAATAACGAAGCAGAACCCCGCTTCTTTTTCGTCATTCGTCATTCGAGTTTCGTCATTCAGCGCCCCGTGCGACTAACGTCACTCCGCCTCAACACCCGCCCGGAGCCGCTATGCCCCGCCCCGCCCTCGCCCTCGCCTGCCTCGCCGCCGCGCTCACCCTCACCGCTTGCGGCTCGACACCGACGGTGCCCAAGGAACAGCAGCTCGGCTCGTATTCGGTTGAGCCGTACGCCGAGGTGCTCGAAGCCGCGGTCGAGGGCGGCATGGTCGACTACGCCGCCATCGACGAGCGCCTCGAGCAGCGACTCGACATCTATCTAGATGCGCTCCGCCGCTTCGGCCCGACCGAGACGCCGGGCGTCTTCCCGACCGAGGACGACGAGCTCGCCTACTACCTCAACGCCTACAACGCGATCATGATCAAGCTGTGGCTGAACAAGGGCGCCCGCACCGCCGACGTTGACGACAAGGTCGGCTGGCTGACCTGGTTCACCGTCCCGCGGTGGCAGGTCGACGGGCGGGGCATGACGCTGGACTACCTGGAACAGCGCCTCATCCGGCCGGACTACGAGGAGGCGCGGGTCCACGCCGCCCTGGTCTGCGGCGCGGTGAGCTGCCCGCCGCTGCGGGACGAGCCGTTCACGGGCGGCCGGCTCGACGAGCAGCTCGACGACCAGATGAGCACCTGGCTCAACGGCCCGGCCGAGGACGGGCTGTACGTCACCGACGACGGCAAGGTCTACTTCTCCGCCATCCTCAGCTGGTACCGCGACGACTTCCGCGAGACCGGCGGCCTCGAGGCGGTGGTGCAGAAATACCTCGACGACGGGGACCCGCGGAAGCGGCCGACGCTCGAGGCGCTTGAGAACAACGACGAGAACTTCATGGGCTACGACTGGACGATCAACGTCCCGGAGAACGCGGGCCCGCGGCGCTGACGCATTAGGTTCAAAATGAAGCGACGCGGCTTTGCCGCGCTATTTTGCGGATGACGGCGCGGCAAAGCCGCGGCGCTTCATGCGAAGGGGCGCGTCTTTATCATGAACTCATCGGGTTCAACATGAAGCGACGCGGCTTTGCCGCGCGGTTTTCGGAACGACGGCGCGGCAAAGCCGCGGCGCTTCATGCGGAGGGGCGCGTCTTTATCATGGACTCATCGGGTTCAACATGAAGCGACGCGGCTTTGCCGCGCTATTTTGCGGATGACGGCACGGCAAAGCCGCGGCGCTTCATGCGGGGAGGGGCGCGGCTTTATCATATGGTGATGCGGATCGCGGTGGTCATCCCGACGCTCAACGAGGCGGTGCACCTGCCCGTGACGCTGGCGGCGGTCGCGCAGGGGCGGCCCGACCTCGTCGTCGTCGCCGATTGCGGGTCGTCCGACGCCACGGTGAGCCGCGCCCGTCACGCCGGGGTCGAGGTCATTTCAGACCCGACGCTGTCTTCCCGGGCGGCGGCGCTTGACGTGGGGTGGCGGCACGTCCGACGGGCGGCGGCGTCGGGCGAGCCGTTGGACGCGGTGTGGTTCCTGCACGCCGACACCGCGCCGCCGGCGTCGTGGCGGTCCGTCATCGAGTCGACCCTGGCCGACCCGCGGGCCGTGGGCGGGGCGTTTGCCCAGCGGTTCGTGCTGCGGGAGGGCGGTGCCGCGCCGACGTGGACGCAGCGCCGGCTCCTGCGGTTCGTCATCTTCTGCAACCGCTGCCGTTACCGCCTGACGGGCATCTACTTCGGCGACCAGGGCCTGTTCGTCCGGCCGGCCGTGCTCGAACGCGTCGGCGGCATCCCGGACGTGACGCTCATGGAGGACGTCGAGCTCTGCCGCCGCTTGCGGCGCGAGGGCAGGGTGTGCGTCAGCCGCGAGCGGCTGTCGACCAGCCCGCGCCGCTTCCTCCAGCACGGCATCATCCGCCAGCTCCTGCACGACTGGCGCCTGCTCATCGCCCACCGCCTCGGCCGCCGGCCCGAGCACCTGTACCGGAGGTACAACGAGGACAACCAGCGGGCGGTCGAGGCGGGGTGACATTGGGGTCCGCACGGCGCGGGTGCCACACTGCAGCCCGCCGCTCGGGGCGGGTGCGGTGTGCGGGTAACCATCGCTTCACGCCCCCGCCGACGCGCACACCGCACCCTCCGCCCAGCCTCCGGGATGCAGTGTGGCACCCGGAATGGGTATGATGAAGCTTCACCAGGTGAGGCCCCCCATGCAGCACGACCCCGCGGCGGAACAGTGGCGAAACGCGGTGTGGCGGGCGGCGTGGCTGCGGCTGGGCGTCCGCCTGAGCGTGGGGTACTGCTTCCTGTGGGGGCTGGCGGCGCTGGTGGTGCGGGTGGGGATGGACGATGCCGCGGCGTGGCTGTGGTGGGCGGGGTGTGGGCTCGTTGTTGTGTGGGCGGTGGCGGGGTGGTGGTCGCGGCGGAGCGTGCCGACGGCGGAGGCGGCGCGGGCGCTCCTCGACCGGGAGAACCGGGCGGGCGGGCTGATGATGGCGGGCGGGTTGGGCGGGGCCGAGGGCTGGGCGGACCGGGTGGGTGCGGCACGGGTGCCGCGGGTGCATTGGCGGGGCGGGCCGAGTGTGGGCGTGTTGGCGGTGGCGCTGGGCTTCGTGGCGGCGGCGATGTTGGTGCCGATGCCGCAATCCGCCGTGGCGTCGCGTTCGCTGGACGTGGACCGCTCGCTCGAGGAGATGACCCGGCAGGTCGAGACGTTGGAAGAGGAAAAGGTGCTGGACACGCCCGAGGCCGAGGCGTTGCGCGAGGCGATGCGGAAGGTCGCGGAGGAGGCCCAGGGCGAGGACCCGGGCAAGACGTGGGAGGCGCTCGACCATTTGGCGGAGCGGATCGACCGGGCGGCGGACGAGGCGAACGAGCTTGCGCAGCAGCGGCTGGCGGACGCGGCCGGGGCCGAGGCGCTGGCGGAGGCGCTTAAGCAGATGGGCGCGACGGCGGGGGAGTTGCCGGAGGCCGGGGGCGAGTACCCCCCCGATGAGCGGCTGGCGGAGTCGATGCGGGCGTTGTCGGAGTTGATGGAGCAGGCGGCGGGCGAGCCGACGCTCGACGGGATGCAGTTGCCCGAGGGGCTGGCCGACGCGATGAAACAGGCGGGGCTCGACGGGGCGGCCCTCAGCCCGGAGATGTTGGAAAAACTCGCCGAGGCGATGGAGGGCCGGCAGGAGCAGTTGCAGGAGTTGATGGAGGCGATGAAGGAGGCGGGGATGGGCGAGGGGACGAGCCAATATGGCGAGCTGGCGGAGATCGACGTGGAGGCGTTGCGGGAGTTTTTAGAGGGTGCGGGGGCGGGGGAGGGGATGGACGCCGAGGCGATCAAAGCGATGCTGCAGGAGATGGGAGCCGGCCGGGGCGGGGTCAGCCGCGGGCCGGGACACGCCGAGATGGTGTGGCAGGACCCGTCGACCGAGGAGGGCGTGAAGTTTGACCCGCAGCTGCTCCCGCCGTCGCGGTCGCGCGACCTCGACGATGCGCAGCGGATCGGCACCAGCCGCAAGGCGCCCGAGGCGGACGGCGAGGCCGCGGGCTCGTCGGGCGGGGCGCTCACCGGCACCGCGGCGGGCGGGGGCAGCGCCGCCGAGGCGGTGGTCCTGCCCCGTCACCGCGGTGCGGTGGAGCGGTACTTCGACCGCGGCGACGGGAGCGCAGAGTAATGATGCGGCGACAATAGCCGGGACGCTACGCGTCCCCGGCACCCCGGGCGAGCGTAGCTCGCCGGCTGTGGACGCTGGCGCGTCACCCGCTACGCCAAGGATGCGGTAACGTAGTCGCCCATGCCCGACGCCACCGCCCCGCCGCGACTGCTCCAGCCCGGCGAGTTGCAGCCCGCGGCCGACCTCGCCGCCCGAGTCCTCGCGGACCTCGACCGCGTCCTGCTCGGGCAGCACGCCCTGCACCGCCTGGTCCTCACCGGCATCCTCAGCCGCGGCCACCTCCTGCTCGAAGGCATGCCCGGCGTGGGCAAGACCGTCCTCATCAAGGCCCTCGGCCAGCTCCTGTCCCTGCAATTCAGCCGCGTTCAGTTCACCCCGGACCTGATGCCGTCGGACATCCTCGGCACGTCGATCCTGCAGCAGTCCGCCGACGGTTCGCGCAACATGGAGTTTCAGCCGGGGCCGATCTTCACCAACATCCTCCTCGCCGACGAGATCAACCGGGCGTCGCCCAAGACGCAGGCGGCCATGCTCGAGGCGATGCAGGAACGCCGCGTGACGATCATGGGCGAGACCCGCCCGCTGGCCGAGCCGTTCTTCGTGCTCGCGTCGCAGAACCCCATCGACCTGGAGGGGACGTACCCGCTGCCCGAGGCGCAGGTGGACCGGTTCCTGTTCAAGCTGCACGTCGAGCAACCGGGGGTGGACGTGCTCGAAACCATCCTCGATACCCGCCGCCGCGGCGAAGCCCCCGCCCCCGCCCCCGGAAGTACGGGAAGCCCCAGCGGGGGCGGCGCTCCCGGTGCCGTCAGCGAGGCGGAGTTGAACAGCCTCTTCGACACGATGGAACGCATCGTCCTGCCCGGGCCGGTGGCGCGGTACATCGCCCGGCTCGTCGCGTCGAGCCACCCGGGCAGCGACACCGCGCCGGAGGCCGTGCGGCAGTACGTCACCCACGGCGCCTCGCCCCGCGCCGCTATCGCCATGGCCGAGAGCGCCCGCGCCGTCGCCCTCATCGCCGGCCGGCCGACCGTCGGGTTCGAGGATGTCGACACCGTCGCCCCGCACGTGCTCAACCACCGCCTGATCCTCAGCTACCCCGCCCGGTTCGACAAGGTGACGGCCCACGACGTGGTCGCGTCGCTGCTCGAGGCGACCGACGCCGCGGGCGTGAACCTCCCGCGCGGGGTGACGGTGGAGGCGGGACGATGAACCTCCCCGCCGCCACCACCGCATTAGCCGCCGGGCTTGTCCCGGCGCTCCGAGCGCTGACCACGCCGGGACAAGCCCGGCGGCTAACGGCGCTCCTCCTCTGCCTCCTCCTCACCCCCCCCGCCCTCGCCGGCTCGGAGACCTACGGCGACGTCACCGTTAACCTCGACCCGCCGCCGGGCGATTCATCCAACTACGGCTACGCCGTCTACCGCCTCACCGTCACCAACCGCGGCCCCGCCGCCCGCACCGTCACCGTCACCCTCCCCGCCTCCACCTACTCCAGCGGCGGCGACTCGATCCGACGCCTCACCCGCACCCTCCGCGTCGGCCCGAACAGCACCGCCGCCGCCGACCTCACCCAGCCCGCCATCGCCCTCGACGGCTCGGACGCCCGCGTCGGCATCGACGGCTCCCCGCAGCGCGACCTCCTCCCCGTCGACCTCGTCGACCACGACGCCTACGGCGAGGGTGACCTCCTGCTCGTCGGCCGCGGCGTGCCCGATGGGGTCCGCAACGCCCTCGACGCCGGGCTCACCGAGTGGCAACAACGCCTCGACGACGCCGGCGGGTCGGGCTTCTACGGCTCGGGCCGCGACCCCGCCCCCACCCTCGTCCGCGCCGACCGCCCCGCCCCGGAGTGGAGCGACAACTGGCTGTTCTACACCCGCTACCTCGGCGTCATGCTCACCGCCGACGAGGCGCGACAACTGACCCCGCCCGCCTCCGCCGCCCTCCGCGACTACGTCGCCGCGGGGGGCATCGTCACGCTCATCGGCGACGGTGGCACCAAGCCCGGCCTCCCCGCCGACTGGCAGGCCGGCTGGAACCGCACGCTGGCGGAGGGGCGCGCTTCCACCGACCTCGCCTACGGCCTTGGCCAAGTCACGCTCACCGACGCCGACCGCCTCGCCGACCTCCCCGGCGCCGCGTGGGAATCCATGCTCGACGGCTGGCGCACCGCCTCCGCCGACCGCCGCGTGGTCACCCCCGCCGCCGACGCCGAGTCGCGCCTGTCCCTGATCGAGAACGTGCAGGTCCCCGTCCGCGGCCTGCTCGCGCTCATGCTCGTGTTCACCCTCGTCATCGGGCCGGTCAACCTGCTGGTCCTCAACCGGCTCAACCGGCGGATGTGGCTGCTGTGGACCATCCCCGTCATCGCGTTTGCCTTCTCCGCGGCGGTGCTGCTCTACTCGCTCTTGAGCGAGGGCATCTCGCCGCGGGCCAAGACCGTCGCGGTCACGCTGCTGGACCAGACCACCCGCCGGGCCGTCACCGTCGGGGCCACAGGCTACTACGCCCCGCTCACCCCCGGCGGGGGGCTCCGCTTCGACACCGCCACCTCCGTCGCCCCGCAGTACGGCGACGACTCCTACGGCTACGGGTACTCCCGCTCCGGCCGCCCCCGCACACTCGACCTGACCAACGGGCAACACCTCGCCAGCGGCTGGGTCGTCGCCCGCGTCCCCGCCCACTTCATCCTCCGCAAGCCCGGGACGATGCGCGAGCGCCTCGACATCAGCCGCGACCCCGAGAGCGGCGGGCTGCGGGTGGTCAACGGGTTGGGCAAGCTCATCGAGTCGCTCCGCCTGACCGACGGTGAGGGGAACCTGTACCTCGCTACCGCCCTCGCCCCGGGTGCGTCGGCCGTCGCCAAGCCCGAGCCGCTCGCGGCGACGGGTGACGACCCGATGCCTTCCCAGGAGGTTATCGAGCGGATGGGGGTTTGGATGATGGCTTCGCAACTCGCCATCGAGCCGCCCCGTTTCCGCCTCGCCCCCTCCACCTACCTCGCCGTCCTCAACAACACCTCCTTCCTCGAGCCCGGCCTCGCCGGCCTCACCGACCACGACACCACCGGCGTTGTGGTGGGGTACTGGGGAGAAGCGGAGTGAATAAATATCCGCTTCTAGCTTTGCGGAACAGGGAAGGCTTCTTCCGGAGTGGGGCAGGCTTCCAGCCTGCCATTGGCCCGAAGGGCCAAGTGCGCTGTCGGCGACTTCGGGCTGCGCCCGACGGCAGGCTGGAAGCCCGCCCCACTGAAGCAAGTGCCGGTGGGGTGCCACACCTTGCCGGCTTTGCGGCAAGGTGTGCGCGTCACCTCACCTGCACACCTCGGCCCAAAGCGGCCAAGGTGTGGCACCCCCCATCCCCTTTCTTCTGGGGTGCCCCATGCTGATCACCGTCTTAAACCTCACCAAGACCTTCGGCAAGACCACTGCCGTCGACGACCTGTCGTTCACCTTCGAGACCGGGCAGGTCTTCGCCTTCGTCGGGCCCAACGGCGCGGGCAAGACGACGACCATGCGCATCCTCGCCACGCTCGACGTCCCCGACGAGGGCCGGTGCACGTTCGACGGCCTCGACATCCTGCAGTACCCCGAGCGGGCGCGGCAACTCATCGGGTACATGCCCGACAACCTGCCGACGCACCGCGACCTGACGGTGCACGACTACCTCGACTTCTTCGCCCGGGCCTACGGCCTGCGCGGCCGCGACCGCACCACCCGCGTCGACCAGATCGAGGCCTTCACCAACCTCCACGGCATCCGCGACAAGCTCCTCAAGGCGCTGTCCAAGGGCATGAAGCAGCGCGTGTCCCTTGCCCGCGCGCTGGTGCACGACCCGCCCCTGCTCATCATGGACGAGCCGGCGGCGGGCCTGGACCCCCGGGCGCGGGTGGAGCTGCGGGAATTGCTCAAGGCGCTCGCCGGGCAGGGCAAGGCGGTGTTCATCAGCTCGCACATCCTCACCGAGCTGGCGGAGATCGCCGACGGCGCGGTGATCATCGAGAAGGGGTCGCTGCTGCGGGCCGGGACCATCGAGCAGATCAGCCGCCACGGCCGGGCCGAGACCGAGCGGTATCAGCACGTCGCAGTGCGGACGCGGGATGATCTGGATGGGCTGCACCGGGCGATGCTGGAGATGCCGCACGTTCGGGAGGTGAAGCTGGCGGGCCAGTACGTCGAGGCCGAGGTGGCGGGGGCCGAGGACGAGGCGTGCGACCTGCTGGCGGAGCTGCTCCGTCGCAACTTCCGCATCCTGGAGTTCAAGCAGGTGCGGACGGACCTGGAGCGGCTGTTCATGAACGTGACGAAGGGAGACGTGCAGTGAGCGCAGACCCCACCCCCGCCTTCTCGTTCTCGTTCTCGTACTCGTACTCGACAAGTGGAGCGAGCGTCCACTCGAGAGGGGGCGCGGTCCGTGTCACAGCGATACCTTTCGAGGACGAGGACGAGAACGGAATCCCCTCGTCGGCAGTGGGGCGGGCTTCCAGCCTGCCGTCGGGCGCAGCCCGAAGTCGCAGACAACGCACTTGGCCCTCCGGGCCAATGGCAGGCTGGAAGCCTGCCCCACCGCAAGCCGAGACGTCACGGGCCCGGATCGCGTGACGCTCGCTCCGGGATCGAGTACGAGAACGAGAACGCGGGATCGCCGCAAAACCTGAGACCCGCCCCATGAACGCCCTCCTTTCCGCCCCCCTCGCCGCCGTCAACTGGGTCGACGACCGGCTCAACCCCATCGTCGTCAAAGAGCTGCGCCAGGCGGTGAAGTCCCGCGTGGTGGTCGGCGTGCTCGTCCTCATGCTCGTGGTGCTGCTGGTCATCCTCGGGGTGAGCCTGGTGGACACGCCCGGCACGTTCGACGACGGCGCGGGGTCGACGCTGTTCATCGTCTTCCAGTCGATCCTGCTGGCGACGTGCATGTTCTTCGTACCGGTGTACGCGGGGGTGAGGCTCGCGGCCGAGCGGCAGGGGGCGGCGTCGGACCTGCTCTATGTCACCACCATCCGCCCCGCGTCGGTCGTCTGGGGCAAGCTGCTCGCGGCCATGGTCGTCACGGCGCTGGTGTTCAGCGCGTGCGCCCCGTTCATGGTGATCACGTACCTCTTGCGCGGGATCGACCTGCCGACGATTTTGTTCGTGCTGGCGGTGGACGCGCTGGTCGTGCTGGCGGCGACGCAGGTGGCGATCTTCATCGGGACGCTGCCCATCGGCTGGCCGGTGAAGACCTTCCTCGCGCTGATCCTCGGTGGGCTGTTCATGTCGGCGTTCACCGGGGTGGTCGGCACGACGGTCGGTTTCATCCAGTTCGGCATCGGCTCGTCGTTCGCCGACCCGGACTTCTGGGTCGGCTTTGCCGTCTCGGTCGCCTGCTGGCTGGCGGGGGTGACGATGGTGTTCCTGCTGAGCGTGGCGATCATCGCCCCGCCCACGAGCAACCGGGCCCTGCCGCTGCGGGCGTTCCTCACCTTCGTCTGGGCGGCGACGTTCGGGCTGTTCGTGTGGCTGGCGTGGCGGGTCGGCGACATTGAGGTGCTAGCGTCCTGGATGGCGTTCTCGACAGTGGTCTTGGTGCTGGCGGTCATCGTCAGCGCCGGGGAGCGCGACACCCTCGGCCCGCGCCTGCGGCGGAGCGTGCCCCGCAATAAATTGCTCCGCGTGCCGGCCTTTCTGTTTTACAGCGGCATCACCGGCGGGCTGATGTGGTGCGCCATACTGCTATTCCTGACGCTCTGGGGGACGTGGCTCGCGTTCGGCTACTTCGAGCGGCTGTGGGCCGGAGCGTCCGGGACAACCATGTACAACGCCAGCAACCCGCTCTTTGATGCTTGGCTACCCCGCTTCGCCTGCGTGCTCTGTTGGGTCTACGGGTACGTGCTGTTCTCGGTGCTGCTTTGCCGGCGGTCGCTGATGCTCAAAAACGGGCCGCGGGGCAAGGATGCGGGGGGGGCTTCCGGGGGGGCGGCGACGGGGGTGATGGCGATCATCCTGATGTGCTTGCTGAGCGTGCTGCCGATGATCCTGGCGTTCGCGCTCAACCCCGAGCGGTGGGAGCGGGACCTCATGGTGTGGATGACGCTTAACCCGCTGGGGCCGGTGCTGGTCGAGGACCGCGACTGGGAGGGGACGTACGGCACCGTCGCGTTCGGGTTGTCGATCACGTTCGCGGCGGTGATGCTGCTGGTGAACCTCCCGTGGTTCTGGCGGCAGGTGAAAGAGTTCCACCCGCCGGCCGCGGAAGAGGCTCAGGAAGGCGAAGCGGCAACGGGGGGTGGAGATGAGTAACGCCATGACGGCTGCCGGATGTCGGGTGCCACACCTCGCCGGCTTTGCGGCGATGTGTGCGGGTGTGACGATGCAAGCCGCCCACACATCGCCCAAAGCGGCGAGGTGTGGCACCCCCTCGGGTTCCCGACATGGATGACACAACCCGCGAATCCGCGCTTGGTGCCGGGTGGCTGGCGGGGTTGGGGTACACGTTGCAGCGGCCGCGGCAGACGCCGGCGGGGATGCTGGGCGAGCAGCTCGGGTCGGGGGTGGGCAACTCCGTGGAGTTCATGGATTACCGCGAGTACACGCCGGGGGACGACCTGCGGCGGCTGGATTGGGGGGTGTTCGGTCGGACGGATCGGCTGGTGGTGAAGCTGCACCGTGAGGAGGTCTCGCCGCACTGCGACGTGGTGGTGGACGCGTCGGGGTCGATGCGGCTGGAGGGGACGGCGAAGGGGGCGGCGACGTGGGGGCTGGCCGCGGCGCTGGCGGCGGCGTGCGACAACGCGCGGATGACGCGGCGGGTGTTCACGGCCCGGGAGCGGTTGGAACCCGTTGCGGGGGGCGAGGGGGACGTGGCGGGGTGGGCGTCCGGAGATCTTTTAGAGGAAAGCGCCGCGGCACGCGGCGGCTCGCCGGGGGGAGGGGGGTCGCTGGGGAGGGCGTTGCACCACGTCACGGTGCCGCTGCGGCGGCGGGGGGTGCGGGTGCTGGTGAGCGACCTGTTGATCCCCGACGACCCGTGGTCGGTCGTGTCGCGGCTGGGGGAGGGGGCCGGGGGGGCGGCGGCGGTGTTTGTGGTGCAGGTGCTGGCGCGGCAGGACGCCGACCCGCGGTGGACCGGGGACCTGCGGCTGATCGACAGCGAGACGGGGGCGCTGCGGGAGGTGCGGCTGGACGCGGCGGCGCTTCGGCGGTACCACGAGCGGCTGGACCGGCTGCGCGAGCAATGGCGCGGCGCGTGTCGGCGGGTGGGCGGGCGGCTGATCGAGTTGATCGCCGAGGACGTGGTGGCGGGGTGGGACCTGCGGCCGCTGGCGGAGGCCGGGTTGTTGCGGGCGGGGTGACGGGCGTTACGCCGCCGCTTGCGGTTAGCGCGGGGTGCGTTAACCGTAAGCGGGGGCGTGGTGTGGCGGGGTAGAGTAATGGGCAGTGGGTCCGTCGCGGGTGTGGATGATGGGTTGTCATGCCGGTATTAGGTCTGCCACTGCTGCTCGTCGGGCTGGTCGCGCTGCCTGCGGTGGCGGGGATTTATTGGCTGCGGACGCGGTTCAGGCGGCAGGCGGTGTCGTCGCTGATGTTGTGGGAGGCGGCGGCCGAGGCGCAGGGGGGCGGGCGGAAGAAAAACCGGTTGCAGACGCCGCTGGCGCTGTTGCTCGAGCTGTTGGCGATCCTGCTGCTGGTGCTGGCGGCGACGGCGCCGCGGGTTCTGCGGGCGGGGCAGACGCCGTCGGTGGTCGTGGTGCTGGACGACTCGTACTCGATGACGGCGGCGGATGATCGCGGCGTGTCGGCGCGGGACCGCGGCGCGGAACTGGTGCGGCGGGAGCTGGCGGGGCTGGGGCGGTACACGGTGCGGTTCGTTGCGGCGGGGGTGGTGCCGCGGGTGCTGGGCGAGGCGGCGACGTCGTCCGGGGGTGCGGCGGAAGTGGAGGCGGTGTTGGAGCGGTGGCGGCCCGAGGCGTCGGCGTCGGATTTGGACGCGGGGCTGGCGCTGGCGGGGGAGGTGTCGGGCGGCGATGGCAGGGCGCGGGTGTTGGTGGTGAGTGATCGCACCCCGCAAGCGGAACGAGATGCAGGCGATCCCGGGGAGGAGACGGGCGGGGAGTTGCCCTCCGGGGGCGAGCGGTCGACATCCGGGGGCGGGGGACTGACTTCCGGGGGGCGGGTGAAGTGGCTGGCGGTGGGGAAGGCGGGGCCGAACGTGGGGGTCGTGAACGCGGTGCGGTCGGCAGCCCCCGGAAGCGCCGGAAGCCCTGGCACCCCCGGAAGCCCCGGGAGTGCGGTAGGTGGCGGGGATATCATCCTGCTGGAGGTGGCGAATTACAGTGAGGACGCGGCGACGGCGACGTTGACGCTGACCGCGGAAGACGGGGCACTGTCCGGGGGGGCGGGGGAGGTGTTGGAGACGCGGCGGGTGGAGGTCGGGCCGGGTCAGACCGAGCGGGTGTGGGTGCGGCTGGGGGGCGCGGGTGAAGCGGTAAGCGGGCGGGCGGTGGTGGCGACGCTGGGCGACGACGCTCTGGAGGCGGACAACCGGGCGGTGCTGATGCCGGCGGGCGACGAGCCGGTGGCGGTGTCGGTAGACATCGCGGACGGGGCGCTGGGGCGGGCGGTGCAGCGGGCGGTCGAGGCGTCGGGCAAGGCGGTGACCTCCGGCGGGACGGCGGAGGCGGTACTGACGTTCACGGATCGAGACGCGAGGGCGGGTGGTGAGCGGTGGGTCGTGCGGTTTGATGACGGGTCGGCGGATGCGGTCGGCGGCGGGGCGGGGTGGAGGGTCGGGCGGTGGAGAAGAGGGGGTGCAGGCGTTCCTCGGGCCGTTCGTGGTCGACTACGGGCACCCGATGATGGAGGGGGTGTCGCTGGTGGGGCTGGTGTGGGCGGTGCCGGGCGGGGCGAGCGGGGCGGGGGATGCGGCGGGTGAGGGTGGAGAAGGGAGCGCATCGCCGCCGGGCGACCCGGTCGTGTCGGCGGGGGACGAGGTGCTGGTGAGCGACGAGGCGCGGGCGGACGGGTCGCACACGGTGACGTGGCGGCTGGTGCCGGGGCGGTCGACGCTGCTGCGGTCGGCGTCGTTGCCGGTGATGGTGTGGAACCTGATCGACTGGCGGCGGGGCGAGCTGCCGGGGCTGCGGCCGAGCAACGCCCGGCCGGGCGTGCCGGTGACGGTGACGACGGCGGCGCGGCGGGGCGAGGTGCGCGTGCAACGGGTCGGGAGCGACGGCGAGGTTGGCCGGGCGGGTCGAGACGCTGGCGGTGGCGGACGGTCGGGCGTCGTACGTGCCGGAGCGGCCGGGCATGTACGAGGTGACGGTGGCGGCGGACACGCAAGACGCGGACACCCCGCCGACGCGCTACCGGTTCGCGGTGAACGCCGGCTCCGCGGCCGAGTCGGACCTGACGACGCTGTCCGCC